>NZ_QMEL01000009.1 GCF_003390885.1 Pelagibacterium sediminicola | reverse complement strand
CTACGACGCCATCATCGACGCTGCCTGCCAAGCCTGGAACAACCTCATCGACCAGCCCCAAACCATCACCTCTATAGGAATGCGCGACTGGGCGCATATCGGTCAATCATGACAGCCGTTGGTATTATACGCTGTTAAGCGCATCGACAATGCTTCTGGAACGGCAGTTGCCGTCATTGTCGTGGAAGCGCGTGATCCAGAAGCCTTTTCGGAAGACATGCTGAAGAACGAGCTTCAATTTTCGTCTGAAGATTTTGGAAAGATGGTGGACACGCTGCGGGATCACATCCCCGAACCCAGCGAAGTGGAGGGGCTTCAACTCTAATGGGCGCGCTCAGAGACATCATTGCCTATATTATTGCGAACTATCCTGAACGGCTGCATGACGAGCTATCCAACGCGCGTCTGACAAAGATGATTTATCTGGCAGATTGGCATAGCGCTATCAAATCCCGCCAACAGATTAGCCCGATCCGGTGGTATTTCGACAACTACGGACCGTTTGTTCGGGATGTCGAGAACGAAATATCGGGCGATCCCAAGACCTTTGCCGTTGTGACTGGCACAAATATGTATGGGCAGCCGAAGAAAACTTTCTCCCTGCGAAAAGGAGTTGACCGGCTCGATTTGCAACCGGAGGAAAAAGCTTCTCTAGACCACATCATTGACATCACGAAGAAGCTGTATTGGAACGACTTCATTCGTCTCGTTTATAGCACCCATCCTGTGGCCAGCTCTGAACGATACACCTACCTTAATTTGATCGAGAAAGCCCAAGAATACCAGGCTTCTCGCGAATGAGCCAAAGTCAATCTCGCCACTCGGGCCGCAGATGGTCCTTCATCCGCTCGTTGGTGACCTGCCCATAGAACTTGTGGATCATATCGGGGCTGGTGCCGGTATTCCGGGCAAGCGGAAACACATCAACGCCATGGGCCAACTGCTGGCTGATGTAATAGTGCCGGAACGAGTATGAGGTGCGGCGAACACCGCGATAATCGACCAACAGGTCACACGCCTTGAGCAACTCGGCCAGGGCCTTTTTGGTCGAACCGAGCCGCTTCCCCTCGCGTGTCGCAAAGACCGGATCGCTGTCCTTGGGCGGCTTCTCCATGTTCTTGACCCAGAAATCCCATAGCCGATCAAACCACGGCAATGCCGCTTCCTGTGGCACGAAAGTCCGGCTCTTGGCCTTGCCATGCACCCGCAATCGAATGTCGCGTTTTCCAATGGGAAGTTTGCGCCCCTCGCGATAACCCAGAACATCACCCCAGTTGAGGTTCTTCATCTCGGTTGGCCGCATACCCGTATAGGCTGCGATCATGATCTGTGAGTGCAAGATCGTGCGATCCCAGCGCAGGTGCTCGTGGATATCAGGATCGGAAAGCCGTTTCAGGCTCATGTCGATCAGCTTCTTGAATTCCTGTGGCTCGAAGCTGGGCCTGTGGTTGGGCTTGCCGGGCTTGGCAATGGCAATATCGGGCACCTGCCCGTTGTTCATATAACCCCACTTAACTGCCTGCCGGAAAAGCTGGCGTAGGGTCACAGTTTCCGATTTCTGCCTGCTGACCGTTGGCATGCGCTTTTCACCAAGCGGGCGTTTAATGGTCTTGCCTTTGCGCTCATAGGTGATGTGGCTGATTTCGGCTCCCGGTCCTGTCAGCCAATACTCCTTGCGCCATTCGAGATATTTCTCGATGTCGGCCTCGGTAATCGCGCTGATGTCCTTGGTGCCGAAATAAGGGATGAAATAGCGCTGCACGACAGGTGGAATATCGCGGGCATGATGGGCTGAACGCTCTCCGCGTTCGGCTTCGCGTTCAACCAGCGCAATGAACTCCTCGGCTACCTTGGCGAATGAGCTGGGCCTGGCCTTCAGTCCATTCTTGGCTCGGTATTGCGCCTCATACCAGATCTCATGGGCTTTATGACGTGCCTCGGCTTCATCAGCCGTTTCCAGCGAACGCCTGATCTGACCTTCACCCTTGATCGAAAACCGCACCCACCACTTGGTGGTGCCTTCCCTGCGATAGACCGAATATGGCTGTGAAAAATTTGAGTTCATGGACCCCGCACCCCTTGCATCATGGAGGTAGCCGAACCGTGCTAAGAATGTGCTACCTCGCGGTCCAGCACATCCAGAAAACTCAATGATTTCAATGAGGGGAAATGGCCTGTGCCAGACCTGTGCTAGCTTAGTTTCTGGCTGCTACCAGAGCAACACCCTTGCTAAGTCATTGATTTTAAAGGGTCAATGGTAGCGGAGGAGGGACTTGAACCCCCGACACGCGGATTATGATTCCGCTGCTCTAACCAGCTGAGCTACTCCGCCCCGAAAGGCATGGCCGCTATTTAGGGTGGAGCGGCACGGCGCTTCTTATGGAGAGCGGGCGGGTCTGTCAAGCGGAACGATGGGGCAGCGGGCCCGGAATGTGGCGTGGGGCGGTGTTCGTGGATTTTGGATAATCAATTCGCTTGGCCACGGTTTTGGTCCTTGCCCGCCGCCCCTATGTTAGAGCGTTTCCAGAATAAGTGGCTACCACTTATTCGGTTCGGAAACGCGATAAATCAAAGACTTAGAGACCCTGTTTTGATTCCATCAAAACAGGAAAGGCTCTAGACGCGAACGAACACAGCGGCAGGGCGGAGAAAGCATCACGCTTTTTTCCTCGCCTTGCCGACACATCAACCAAGGATGGGAGGCCGAAATGGCGCTCGAACTTACCGGACTGCATCACCTCACCGCCGTCACCGCCAACGCGCGCGAAAACCTGCGTTTTTATACCAAAATCCTCGGCCTGCGGCTGGTCAAGCGTACCGTCAATCAGGACGATACCACCGCCTATCATCTCTTTTATGGCGACGGCAAAGCCTCTCCCGGTTCCGACATCACCTTTTTCGACTGGCCGACTGCTCCCGAACAGCGCGGCACCCATTCGGTGGTGCGCACCGCGTTCCGCGTCGAAGGCGAATCCTCGCTCCAATGGTGGAAGTCCCATCTTGAGGCCAATGGCGTCGCCGTCTCCGAGATCGCGGAGCGGGCCGGGCACATGTCGCTCGATTTCGAGGACCCCGAAGGCCAGCGCCTGCGCCTGGTCAACGATACGCGCGCCGGCGGCGCCCACCCCTGGGCCAGGGGCCCCGTGCCCGCCGAACGCCAGATCAAGGGCCTCGGCCCCATCACCATGAGCGTTCCCGATCTGCGCCGCTCCGAACCGGTGCTGACGATCGTCATGAACATGCGCAAGGTCCGCACCCACCCGGCCACCGCCGAACAGGGTGAAATTCACGTCTTTGCCATGGGCGATGGCGGCGCCTCCGCCGAGCTTCACGTGGCGGTCGAGCCCGATCTGCCCTTTGCCCGCCCCGGCGCGGGCGGCGTCCATCACGTCGCCTTCCGCACGCCCAACAAGGACGAGCTCGACAAATGGATCGCCCGCACCATGCAGGCAGGGCTGCAAACCTCCGGCGAGGTCGAGCGCTATTATTTCACCTCGCTCTATTTCCGCGAGCCCAACGGCATCCTCTTCGAGATCGCTACCGACGACCCCGGTTTCGATGTCGATGAGCCGATGGAAACGCTCGGCGAAAGCCTCGCCCTGCCCCCGTTCCTCGAGCCCAGGCGCGCCCAGATCGAGGCAGGGCTGAAGCCCATCGATTGAAACCTCTCCTCTTGCTGTCCCGGGCTCGACCCGGGACCCACAGCGAACCATCCACTTCCGCGGATCTTCAAGCATAGACCCCGGCTCAAGGCCGGGGTAGCGAAGGGGAGAAGAGGAAGGCGTCGGAACCGACACCTTCCGCCAAAGACAATCCCGCTATTCGAGGCTCGCCGCGATATCGACCAGCCGGATGAACTCCGCCCGCCGCCCGGTCTCGTCTTCCCCTCTGCCCGACTGGGCCAGTTGCCGGATAGCGTCCCAATCCATTCCGGCCAGATAGCCCGAGCCGCGCAGCTTCTGGCCGAACGCGGCTACCGCTGTGGCAAACCGCATGTCTTCGGGCAGATCGCTCATCACCTGATATTGCCCCGCAACCGGGATAGGCGCCTCGATCAGCTCGCTTACATCGGCGCCCGGCGCCTTGTAGCGGATTTTCAGGAAACCGTATTCGGCATCGTCCCCGGGCACCGCCACCGCGTCCTCGCCATAGCGCAGCGGATCGGCCGAGCCGGGCGCGCCCACGGGCACGATCTCGTAGATCGCGGTCACTGAATGGCCCGCCCCCACATCGCCGGCATCCACCGCGTCATTGTTGAAATCCTCGCGGGCGAGCGCGCGGGTCTCGTATCCGATCAGCCGGTATTCCGAGACCGTTGCGGGGTTGAACTCCACCTGCACCTTGACGTCCTTGGCCACCGTCATGAGCGTGCCGCCCAACTCCTCGACCAGTACCTTGCGCGCTTCCGAATAGCTGTCGATATAGGCCGCGTTCCCGTTCCCCGCCTGGGCGAGAGACTGCATGACGGCATCGTTGTAATTGCCCATGCCGAACCCCAGGACCGAAAGGAAAACACCTTTTTGGCGCTCAGCCTCGATCACCCTCTCAAGGCCATCGGGATCGGAAATCCCGACATTGAAATCCCCGTCCGTGGCCAACAGCACCCGGTTGGTCCCGCCCTCGACCATTGCCTGTTCGGCAAGCCTGTAGGCCGCCTCGATCCCCTGCGCGCCCGCCGTCGAGCCGCCCGGCTGGAGGGTTTCGAGCGCCGCGAGAATCTTTGCCTTCTCGCTCCCGCTGGTCGGCTCGAGCGCCACCCCGGCGCTGCCCGCATAGGTGACGATCGAGACCGTATCGTCCGGCCCCATCTCGTTGACCAAAAGCGTGAAGGCACGCTTTAAAAGCGGCAGCTTGTCGGGCTCGTCCATCGAGCCGGACGTATCGATCAGCATCACCAGATTGGCGGGCGGCACTTCGGAGATATCGAAATTTTCCGCCTTGATCCCGATATGGACCAGCCGACTGTTGGCGTTCCAGGGCGAAGGATGCACCGCTATGGTGGGCGTGAAAGGATCGCCCCCCGCCTCCGGCGCGGCGTAATCATAGGAAAAATAATTGATCAGTTCCTCGACCCGGACCGCCTCGGCCGGCGGCACCTGCCCCATTTCGAGCGAGCGCCGCACATAGGCGTAGGATGCGGTATCAACATCGATCGAGAAGGTCGAAACGGGCTCATTTGCCGTGAACTTGACCCCGCCCTCGTCGAACGCCGTAAACCGGTCGCCGCCCGGATAGGGGCTGTACACTGCGCTCCCCATCGGCGCCCTCGCAAGCGCAGGGCTCACCGCCTGCTGCTCGAACGCCATATCCCGCATCGGCACCGGAGCGGGGGCAGGCTGTGGCGCGGCGCCAAGCTGCTCGGCCTGCCGGGTCCGGGCGTCGGCAACCTCCATTTCAGCCACCGGCGCCTCTTGCGCCTTTTCGATCGGCGGCGGGGTGGGCAGCGAAAGATCGACAGGCGTCAGCGCCGTCTGGTTCATGAAATACCAGCCCATCGGCACGACGAGAATGGCGACGAACGTGGCACCGAGGGGGATGCGGATATCCATGGTCCAATTCCTTTTCCAATCGGAAGTTATGGACCTGAGACGCTCGCCCCACCCGATACCTTGGACGGGCCGCGCATTTTTTTCGCTCTGCGTTTCCCCTTCGCCCTCGTGAACCGCATCGAACGCCGTCATTGCCGCATCGAGCGCGCGTTCCCGTGCGGCAACGGAGGGGGCCGGCGCTTCGATATTTTTCAGCGATTTCAGGAACTCGTCATTCATCGCATTTTCCTAAACCATGTCCTTGAGGGCCTTTTTGGCCTCATGCACGTACCAGGAGACGGTGCTTTCCTTCACCCCCATGATCTGGGCTGTCTCGGCGTGGCTGCGCTCCTCGGCGTAAACCAGCAGCATCGCATCGCGCTGCTTTTCCGGCAGCTGGCGCACCGCGTCCCATAGCTGGCGCTCCGCCACCGCGCTTTCCTGATCCGGCGCGACGTCCGACGCTGAAACCTCGCGCAGTGCATCGGCCTGTTTGGCCCGCCTCGCGCCCTGCCGCTGGCGGTCCCGCACGGCATTGAGCACCACGCGGTAAAGCCAGCTCGTAAAGGCCGAGCGCCCGTCAAAGCTCCCCAACGCTCTGGCAAGCCGCACGCACACATCCTGCGCCACATCCTCGGCATCGGCCCGGTTCCCGCACCATTTATAGGCGGTGCGGAACATGAAATCGTAATGCTCGCCCACCAGCGCCGCAAACGCCGCCCGGTCCCCCCCGGCTGCGCGACGCACCAGATCGTTGTTTGAAAGGGGAACGTTCACGCTGTCCTTTGCATCGGGGGTTTCGGTACTGTGACGAATGGCCCGGCGATTTCCTTGGAAATTTTCTGGACAAAATCCTATGGAGGGTCAACCGCCATGCCTGCAGCGAGAACCCGGTATGACCGAACCCGAAAAGCCCGACTGGGGCAACCGCATCATCCTCCTCATCTTCGGCGTTCTGGCGCTGATCACCATCGGCGGCACGATCATCGCCACGACCACCGAATGGGACGCCGGCAATTTCCGCTCCGATCAGGAAGCAGCCGAACGCGCGCACGACGCGTCCTCGCCCCCGGCAACCGATTGAGCTGAGGCGTTCAGGTTTTGATGACCTGGCTCCGTCGCTGTCCCGGCCAAAGCCGGGACCCGTGCTCCAGTTTCAGCAACCGCGGATCAGGGTATGCAGGAACGGCCCCAGAGCAGACCAGTGTTTGACGGGATCGTCGAGGTTCCCGCGATTGCGGCGGGTCCGGTCTGGACCCCGGGAATGAATCCCGGGGCGACAGGCGGGCATGGGGCAGATATCGGCCAAAGCCACCAATGTCATTCCGGGACTTGTTCCCGGAAACCAGCGCGATCCAACCCCAACCGCCATGGCAGGCCGTTTCCGTCAAAACCTGAAACGATCTAAGCCGCCAGAACCGCCTCGGCGATGAACCCGCCCCCCAGCACCTGCGCGCCTTCGCCCGCGTCCGAATAAAGGACGCACGCCTGCCCCGGCGCGATGCCCGCCTCGCCCGAAACCAGCGTCACGAACACCTCGCCGTCGCGCATCTGGATCACCGCTTCCTGCGGCGCCCGGGTCGAGCGCACCTTGGCTTCGAGCGCGAACCCGTTGCCCGCCGCCATTTCGGCCAGCGGGCGCGGGCCGAGCCAGTTGAGATCGCGCAGGCGCACGGTATGGGTCTTGAGCGCCGATTTGGGCCCGACGATCACGCGCTGCGTTTTCGCGTCAAGCCGCACGACGTAAAGCGGCTCGCCCGAGGCGATCCCCAGCCCGCGCCGCTGCCCCACCGTATAGTGGATGATCCCCTTGTGCGTGCCCAGCACCTCGCCATCGATGCCGACGATCTCGCCGGGCACCTCGGCTTCCGGCATCAGCTTCTTGATGACATCGGCATAAGAGCCCCTCGGCACGAAACAGATGTCCTGGCTGTCCGACTTCTCAGAAATCGTCAGCCCCATCTCGCGGGCCATGGCGCGCGTTTCGTCCTTGGTCATGTTGCCCAGCGGAAAGCGCAGGAAGTCGAGCTGCCCGCCCGTGGTGGCGAACAGGAAATAGGTCTGGTCCTTGTCCCGGTCGAGCGGACGGAGCAGCACGCGCTTGCCATCCACCACCTTGGAGCGCACGTAATGGCCCGTCGCAAGGCAGTCCGCCCCCAGATCGCGCGCCACCTCCATCAGATCCACGAACTTGACCGACTGGTTGCACGCAACGCACGGGATCGGCGTCTCGCCCCTCATATAGCTCTCGGCGAACGGATCGATCACGGCCTTCCTGAACCGCTCCTCATAGTCGAGCACGTAATGGGGAATCCCCAGCGCCGCCGAGACCCGGCGCGCATCGTGGATGTCCTGTCCCGCACAGCACGAGCCCTTGCGGAACGTGGCTTCGCCATGATCGTAAAGTTGCAGGGTGACGCCGATCACCTCATAGCCCTCGCGGGCCAGCAATCCGGCAACCACCGAAGAATCGACGCCGCCCGACATGGCAACGACGACGCGGGTATCGGCCGGCGCGCGGTCGAACCCTAGTGAATTCATCATCTCTTTTCTCATCCGGTTGGGGTCAAGGGCCAGCGGATGCGCTTATTTACGAGCTTTACCCAAAACCCGCAACCGCCTCTGTTCCCCTTCTCCCCTCGTGGGATTGAGGAATGTCCCGTAGGGCAAATCGCTCCAGTGGAGCGATTTGAATGACGAAAGTGGCCGGAGCGTAGCGAAAGGTCGGATGAGGGGGCGCGATATCACAACCGGCTCCGGGCGGCACTTATTGCCGCTCCGATGGAGCATCTTGCCGTGTCCCACAGGTCCAAAGGCTTTACCCGTCATATCAATCCACTGAAATATAACGATATTCCCACCATCCGCCAACTTGGCAAGCCGCTTGCATCAAGGACGGTGAAGACGTCTGTCCAGTATCGAGTGATTTGCCGTGACAAACCCGATTTCCGTCGGCCCCGCCATCGCCAGCCCATCCGCTCCGGCCATCGCGCTGGAAAAATCGGGCGCATCCGGTGCGTCCGGGTTCGCCGTCCTGCTTGAAGGCGCGTCATCGCCGGCCCAGCCCAGCGCGGCCAAAATCATCGGCAAGACGCCCGCCGCCGAAACGCCGCTGCCCGATGCGCAGGCCATCGATCTCGAAGCCCTGTCCGACGCCCTCGGCGAGCTTCTTGGCCAGCTTGCCGGTCTCGAACGGGACATAGAGGACGAACTGCCCATCGAGGGCGGTGCGCTCGAAACCCTTGCAGGTCTTATTGAAACCGTCACCGATCTGCTCGACACCGGCGCCATCATCGACCCCGACTCCCCGCTCCTCGCCCAACTCCGCGATATCGCCAAAACGCTGGGGCTGGAGATGAAGGCCGACGCGGGCGATCCCGCTTCCGTTCTGGAAACCCTTGCGGCGCTGGCCACCCGCATCGGCGGCGAATTGCGCGAGACCGCGCCCGAGCTTGCCGCCGGGCTGACCGGCCTTGCCGCCCGCCTCGACGCCCAGGCCGCCGCCATCCAGACCGCGCTCGCCAATGCCGAGCCCGATGCGGCCACAAGGCTCAAGCTCGTCGAAAGCGAAGCCAAACCCAATCCCTCGGCCATGACCGGCGGGAACCCGGCCTCCGAAAACACCTCGGCGCCGTCCGGGAAGCCCGCAACGGATACTGGCCAGACCGGCCGCAGCCTCACCGGGGACACAGAACAGGTCTCCACCCCGGCAAGGGATGCCGCAACGCAAGGCAACGCACAGGCGGCGGCCGCCGCCACCGCGACAGGCGCTGCCAGCGCCCCCGATGCCTCCACCGAAGCGCCGGACGGCCTCACGCTGCCCACCGGCCCTGCCCAGCCATCGCCTCAAGCGCACGGCGCGGCGCGGCCCGAAGCTGCCGCCTATACCCGGCCCGAGCCGCGCATCAACGTGCCCCACATCGCCGTGGAAATCGCCCGCTCGATCCAGAATGGCGTCTCGCGCTTCGAGATCAGGCTCAATCCGCCCGAGCTTGGCCGGGTGGACGTGCGCATCGAGATGGACAATTCGGGCAATGTCGTCGCCCGCCTCGCGGTGGAAAGAAGCGAGACGCTGGACCTGCTCCAGCGCGACCAGCGGGCGCTGGAACGCGCGCTTCTTGATGCCGGGCTCGACGGCGGCAAGACCGATCTCGAATTTTCACTGCAGCAGGACAATGGCGGCCACGACCAGCCCGATGAACGCAACCGCTGGATGGCAAGCGTCGCCGCGGACCCCGGCACCGCCGAACCGTCCATTCCTTCACCTGGCACGATGCGCGGCTATGCCCGTCTCGACGCCGTCAACCTCTGGGTCTAGGGGAAGAGCGCCATGTCCGATGTTTCCGGCATTTCAGGCACCGGTGGGGGGCTCGATACCCAGCGCCGCACCATCGCCGACAATTTCGACACCTTCCTTGAGCTTCTCATCACCCAGCTCAAGAACCAGAATCCGCTCGAACCCATGGACACCAATCAGTTCACCCAGCAACTGGTCCAGTTCACCTCCGTCGAACAGCAGCTAAAGACCAACGAGTTCCTGCAGGCCATGCTGCAATCGACCCAGAACGCCACCAATTCCAACGCCGTCACCTATGTCGGCAAGACGGTGACCGCTTCCGGCGCCACCACCGAATTGCGCGATGGCAAGGCCAACTGGATCTTCAAGCTCGACAAGCCCGCCGAAAACTCGACCGTGACCATCAAGGACCAGAACGGCAACGTCGTTTACACCGAGAAGCTCGCGCTCAAGGCCGGTACGGACGAACTGGTCTGGGACGGCACCAGGAGCGATGGCAACAAGCTCACCAGCGGCCAGTTCACCATCACCATCGACGCCCGCGATTCAAATGGCACCTATATCCCCGCGACCACCGAACTGATGGGCGTGGTGGAGGCTGTCGACCTCTCCGGGCCCGAACCCCAGCTCATCATCGCCGGGCTGCGCATACCGCTTTCTGGCATAACCTCGGTCGGCGGCGAAATGCCGGCAGGGGATGCCCCTGAAGACGAAGCCGCCTGAGTTTTTTTCCTGAAGCATTTCAGGTTTTGACGGAATCAAGAAGGTCCGCGTCCGCGGAGGCACCCTTCTGGTCCCCGGCAATAAATGCCGGGATGACATTGGAGGGAGGGAGAGCTGGCAGAAAACACCACTGTCATTCCGGCATTTATTGCCGGAATCTAGCGCAATTCCTCCAGGATGGTGGAAGCCGGGTGTTTCCGTCAAAATCTGAAACGAGCTAAGAGCGAGGTTATGCTGCTCTTCCTCTCTCCCCGTCATTGCCCGGCCCCGTCCGGGCAGTCCAGTCCTGACGTTGAAATGACCCAGGCTTCCCCTCCCCACCCCCGCATTTTGTCAATTTGCAAGAAGACTTTAACCACCTGTAAGTTTCCCTTTAGCCAAATTTTAAGCCAGCCGCATTAGTGTGGATATTGGTTATGGTCAGGTTGAGTAGAGAGTAAAATGACCGTCCAAATGCGTCCGCGCGTGAAATACGTGATCGGTCCCGATGGCAGCCCGCTGACCATCGCCGATCTGCCGCCCAGCAATACCAAGCGATGGGTCATTCGCCGCAAGGCGGAAGTCGTCGCTGCGGTGCGTGGTGGCCTGCTGAGTCTGGAAGAGGCTTGTGAGCGCTACACCTTGAGCGTTGACGAGTTTCTCAACTGGCAGGCAGCCATCGACAAGCACGGCCTGGCCGGTCTGCGTACCACCTGGATTCAGCACTACCGCGAGGGTTGATCCCTCCGGCGCCGGACCCGGAACGCGCATCCAACTCCAAAGCCCGCCACGATCCTTCGCGGCGGGCTTTGTGTTGTGCCCGCCTCCCCGATCGCGCCTATCCTGCCCTGATGGAACCGCAACCTCCTTCCTCGCTGTCCCGGCGAAAGCCGGGACCCAGGCTCGGCCTCGACAACCATGAATGGCGCGACATGGACTCCGGCTTTCGCCGGAGAAGCGGAACAAGGAAGAGGCAGTGTCGGCAGAGCATGAATTTTGCTCCCCCCAAAAAAATAACTGAACGAATTGAACGCAATCCGTCCAATCCGTTCAATTAAGAGCGCCTTAGGGCACGCGGCTTGGCATTTCCTTCACCATTCGGCCCCTCCCGAGCGGCAAAATCTGCCCATTTTCGCAAACTGCGAGAGTTGGTTAACACCTTGTTTACCATCCGCTAGGCATATTTTGCCCACTGACGCGGCTGCTTCGGCTGACCCGCGCCGGGTATCGGGCTTTTGGGGTGCTGCGTGAATAATCTGGGGGAATTGCTGCAAAAGCTCGGGGTCGCCCGCATCTCCGCCATGGCGGTTGTTGCGGTCATGCTGGTGGGGTTCTTCGCATTCATCATCATCCGGTCCACCACCCCCCAGCTCGCGCCGCTCTATACCAATCTCGAGTTCGAGGATTCCGCCGCCATCATCGCCGAGTTGAGCGCGATGGGCACGCCGCACGAATTGCGCGCCGAGGGCGCCACCATCCTCGTGCCGCGCGACCAGATCACCGCCATCCGCATGAGCCTTGCCGAAAGCGGCCTGCCCCGGCGCGGGCAGGTAGGCTACGAGATCTTCGACCAGCAGTCGACACTCGGCGCCACGAGCTTCGTCCAAAACGTCAACCATATCCGCGCGCTCGAAGGCGAGCTTGCCCGTACCATTTCGGCCCTCGCCCGCGTCCAGAGCGCCCGCGTCCATCTGGTGCTGCCCGAGCGCGAACTGTTCCGCCGCGACGTCAAGGAGCCCTCCGCCTCCATCGTCCTCACCGTGCGCGGCCAGCTCTCGAGCGGAGAAATCCGCGCCATCCAGCATCTCGTCGCCTCGGCCATCGAAGGGCTCGTGCCCAACGCCGTCTCGATCGTCGACAGCTCCGGGACCCTGCTCGCCTCGGGGACCGGTTCCGACGAGATGAGCGTCACCGCCCAGGCCATCGAGGAACGCACGCTGGGGGTTGAAAACCGCCTGCGCACCCGGCTCGAGGAATTGCTCTCGAGCATCGTGGGTGCGGGCCGCGCCCGCGTGCAGGTCTCCGCCGAACTCGATCTCGACCGCCAGACCCGCACCTCGGAGGTCTTCGATCCCGAAAGCCAGGTCGTGCGCTCCGCCCAGACCCGGGAGACCGGCGACCAGTCGCAGGGACCCGGCAACCTCGGTGAAGTAACCGTTGCCAACGAACTTCCCGGCGCCTCCGAACAGGGCACCGAGGGCGCGGGCGGCACCTCGCATACGTCCTCGACGCTCGAGGAAACCTTCAACTACGAAATCTCGCGCACCACCGAAACCACCGTCACCGAGGCCGGGGCCGTAAAACGCCTTTCGGTCGCGGTGGTGGTCGATGGCATCTATACATACGACGCGGCGGGCAATGCCGATTACGCCCCGCGCAGCCAGGCCGAACTCGACCAGATCAACGCGCTCGTGCGTTCCGCCATGGGCTTTGATGCCGAACGCGGCGATCAGGTGGAAGTGGTCAACATGCAGTTCGCCCAGCGCCCCGACGTGACCGCTGGCACCGAGGCGCCGGGCCTGTTCGACTTCACCCGCGAAGACCTGATGCGCTTTGTCGAAATGGCTGTGACCCTGCTTATCGGGCTGGCGCTGGTGCTTTTTGTGATGCGCCCGCTGGTGAGAAAAGTGCTGGCCCCCGAAAGCCAGCCGCTGGCCCTGCCCCCGGCTGCCGCCGTTCCCGCCACCGAACTCGAAGACGATGCCGAATCCGACGCGGTCGCCGCCGCCAAGGCGCGCGAGGCGATGACCGAAGCCTGGCTCGAACAGGCCAAGACGCTGGGCGAATCCCAGGTCAAAACGCTCAGGATGGTCGGCGATCTGGTCGAGGAGAATCCCAAGCAGGCTTCGATGATCATCCGCGACTGGCTCAGTGAGGCCGCATGACCATGTCCCTGCCCGCGCCCGCCATGCTCGCCGAACCCGAAGGGCTTGCCAAAGGACTCCAGATCGGGGACCAGACCAACCAGCGCACCATGTCGGGCGACGAAAAGGCCGCCGCGCTTCTGCTTGCGCTCGGCCCCGATTTCGGCCGCCCGATCCTTGAGGAGCTCGACGAGGTGGAGATCCGCCAGCTCTCGCGCGCCATGGTTCGGCTCGGTCCGATCACCCAGGAGATGCTCGACGAACTGCTTGCCGATTTCGTCATGCACGTGTCCTCGACAGGCGCCATGGCAGGCAATTCCGACACCACCGAGCGCCTGCTGCTCTCCTTCCTGCCGCCCGACCGGGTGGACCAGATCATGGAGGAAATCCGCGGACCGGCGGGCCGCAACATCTGGGAAAAGCTCTCAAACGTTCAGGAAGACATCCTCGCAAGCTACCTGAAGAACGAATATCCCCAGACTATTGCCGTGGTCCTCACCAAGATTTCGCCCGACCACGCCAGCCGCGTTCTCTCCGTGCTCCCCGAGGAACTGGCCTTGGATGTCGTCCAGCGCATGCTTTCGATCGACCCGGTGCAAAAGGAAATCCTTGAAAAGATCGAGGCCACCCTCAGGACCGAATTCATGTCGACGCTCAGCCACACCCAGCGCCGCGACAGCCACGAGCAGATGGCTGACATCTTCAATGCCTTTGACCGCCAGACCGAAGCCCGCTTCATGACCGCGCTCGAAGAGATCAGCCGCGACAGCGCCGAGCGCATCAAGAACCTGATGTTCACCTTCGATGACCTGACACGCCTCGAATCCGCCGCCATCCAGACCCTGCTCCAGAACTTCGACCGCAAGGAACTGTCGCTGGCTCTGAAAGGCGCTTCGGACGCGGCCAAGGAATTTTTCTTTTCCAACATGTCGACCCGCGCCGCCAACATGATGCGCGACGACATGGAAGCGATGGGCGCGGTAAGGCTCAAGGACGTCGACGAGGCACAGGGTCGCATGGTCAATACCGCCAAGGACCTTGCCGCGCGCGGCGAGATTGTCATCACCAAGGGCAAGGCCGATGAGGAGATGATCCTGTGACCCCCGCCCCCGCACGTTTCAATTTCGACCTCGACCTCGCCGCCCCGGTCCGCAAGACCCGCATGGTACCCGAGGACACCCTTGAGGCCGCCATTGCCCAGGCGCGTCAGGAGGGGTTCGAGGAGGGTTTTGCAAAGGCGCGTGAAAGCGCGGGGGTCAAGTCCGCCGACGCCCTTGCCCGCGCCGCCGAAGCCCTTGCGGCGCAGGCGGCGAACGCCCTGTCGCTGGTCGCTGAAATGCAAGAGCTGCATCTTGGCGAGGCCGTATCGCTTGCCGGAACCATCGCCAAAAAACTTGCCGCCCATCTCATCGCCCGTCATCCCGAGGCCGAACTGGCCGCGCTGGTCGAGGAAAACCTTGCCTCGCTCGAAACCGCGCCGCACCTCGTCGTGCGCTGCCACCCCGATCTTTGCGATGCGCTCCGCGACGCCGCCGAAGGCCGCATGAAGACCTCGGGCTTTGCCGGCCGGCTGATCGTCATGGGCGACCCCGAAATCCGGCTGGGCGACGGCCGCATCGAATGGGCCGACGGCGGGCTGGTGCGCGACATCGGCGCCATTTCCGGCGATATCGACAAGCGCATTTCCGCCTATCTCACGGCGCGCAGCGCCAACACGCATAACGGAGGCTGACCATGGCCGATCCAGAAGACGGCGACGTCCAGACCCAGGGCGAAGGCATAACCTTCGAGGAAATGCTGGCCGGTGAACGCGGCGAAGAAACGGCGAGCGGCGAACGTACCGCCAGCGACCTTGAAGCCGTGTTCGATGTGCCCGTGCGCCTCTCGGTTGTCCTTGGGCGCACGCGGATGCCCGTCGCCAAGCTGCTCAAGATGGATGTCGGCTCCGTCGTGGAGCTCGACCGTCAGGTGGGCGAAGCCATCGACATCTACGTCAACGACCGGCTCGTTGCCCGTGGAGAAATCGTATTGGTCGAAGGTCGGCTCGGCGTCACCATGACCGAAATCGTCAAGGCCGCCTGAGGGAGAACGAGCTATGCGTCTGTTGATAATCGGGTCCCTTGAAGGGCAGTTGAGCGAAGCCAGCAAGATGGCCATGGATGGCGGGGCCAAGGTCGCCCACGCCGGAGGTATCGAGATCGCGCTGGCCGAGTTGCGCGCGGGTAAGGGCGCGGACCTGCTTTTGGTCGATGTCATGGTCGACATCCCCGCGCTGATCGCCGCGCTCGAGGCCGAGCGCATCCATATCCCGGTGGTCGCCTGCGGCACCGAGACCAACGCCGCCGCCGCGGTCAACGCCATTCGCGCCGGGGCCAAGGAATATATTCCGCTCCCCCCCGATGCCGAGCTGATCGCCGCCGTCATCGCCGCCGTCGCGCGCGAAAATTCCGATTTCCTCTTCCGCGACCCGGCCATGGCCAGGGTCGTCAAGCTCGCCGATCAGATCGCATCGTCCGATGCCTCGATATTGATCACCGGCGAGAGCGGCACCGGCAAAGAGGTGATGGCCAAATACCTCCACGCCCGCTCGCGCCGCGCTTCGCGCCCCTTCATCTCGATCAACTGCGCCGCCATCCCCGAGCACCTTCTGGAATCCGAACTGTTCGGCCACGAAAAGGGGGCCTTCACCGGCGCAGTCGCCCGCCGGATCGGCAAATTCGAGGAAGCCAATGGCGGCACGCTCCTGCTCGATGAAATCTCGGAAATGGACTTCCGGTTGCAGGCCAAGCTGTTGCGCGCCGTTCAGGAGCGCGTCATCGACCGCGTGGGCGGGACCAAACCCGTCCCGGTCGATATCCGCATCCTCGCCACCTCCAACCGGGACCTCGCGCTCGAAGTCGCCGAGGGCCGGTTCCGCGAGGACCTGTTGTTCCGCCTGAACGTCGTCAATCTCAAGCTCCCGCCCCTGCGCGAGCGCCCCGGCGACATCGTGGCGCTGGCCGAGCATTTCGTCGCGCGCTATTCGGCGGCCAACGGGCTCACCCAACGCGTCCTCTCCCAGAGCGCCCGCGACGAACTGGTCAAGGCCCCCTGGCAGGGCAACGTCCGCGAGCTTGAAAATACCCTCCACCGCGCCGTGCTGCTCTCGCAAGGCAACGTCATCGAACCCGACGCCATCCGCATGCCGGACGGGACCGAGCTGACCGAGGCGGTGCGCCACAACGCGCTCGCAGCCCACGCCGCCCAGACCGCCGACGCCGTCACCCGCGCCATGGTCGGGCGCACCGTTGCCGATGTCGAACGCGAACTGATCCTCGATACGCTCGATCATTGCCTGGGCAACCGTACCCATGCCGCCAACATCCTCGGCATCTCCATCCGGACGCTGCGGAACAAGCTCAATCAATACGCCGAGGAAGGAGTGCCCATCCCCGCCCCCGGCGAACACAGATTTAGCGTCGCATGACCATCGCGGCGCCCCTCGCACCCCCACCGCCCGCGACGCCCGGGTCGCGGGGTGTGAGTGCGGGCGCCGCAACCAGACCGCCCACGCCTCCCGGAACAGCACCCAATACAATGACGCAATCAACAGCAAGCGCCCCCCGGACAGGCAGTCTCGGCAAGATCGGCGAAATCATCGAGATTGTCCGTCAGTCCAATGCCGGGCTGGCGATCGGCGTCGTTGCCATCATCGCGGTTCTGGTCCTGCCCATGCCCGCGATCCTGCTCGACATGCTGCTGGCGCTGAGCTTCGTGTTTTCGGTAATGATCCTGATGACGGCGCTGTTCATCCAGACGCCGCTTGAATTTTCCTCCTTCCCGACCGTATTGCTGGTCGCGACCATGTTCCGCTTGGCGCTCAACCTTGCCTCGACCCGCCTGATCCTGGGCGACGGACACACCGGCACCGCCGCTGCCGGCCAGGTCATCGAGGCGTTCGGCAATTTCGTCACGCGCGGCAATTTCATCATCGGGATGATCGTCTTTTCGATCATCCTGATCGTCAATTTCATCGTCATCACCAAAGGGTCGGGCCGCATCGCGGAAGTGGCGGCGCGCTTCAACCTCGACGCCATGCCCGGCAAGCAGATGGCCATCGACGCCGATCTTTCCGCCGGGCTGATCGACGAGACCGAAGCCAAGACCCGCCGCAAGACGCTCGAAGACGAAAGCGCCTTTTTCGGCGCCATGGACGGCGCTTCCAAATTCGTACGCGGCGAGGCCATCGCCTCGCTGCTCATCACCTTCATCAACATCATCGCCGGCATCATCATCGGCACCATGCAGATGGGCATGGAACTTGGCCAGGCGAGCACCCAGTATACCCTCCTCACCATCGGCGACGGGCTCGTCGGCCAGATCCCGGCGGTCATCGTCTCGATTTCGGCGGGTATGCTGGTTTCCAAAGCCGGCGTCACCGGTTCGGCCAACCGGGCGCTTGCCACCCAGTTCACCGGCTACCCCGCCGCGCTCGGCATGTCCTCGGGCGTCATGTTCCTGATGGCCATGGTTCCCGGGATGCCGCTCATTCCCTTTGCGCTGCTCGGCGGGGCCACCGGCTATCTGGCATGGACCTCCCGCAAGCAGAAGGAAGCGCAAAGGCAGGAGACTGAACGGGCCGCGGCGGTCGAGCACGCCGCCATTGCCGCCGCCCCGGCCGAACCGCCCATCACCGATGCCCTCAAGATGGATGAATTGAAGCTCGAACTGGGCTATGGCCTGCTCGGCCTCGTCAAGGAGGACGATACCGGCACCGACCGCCTGACCGAGCAGATCAAGGCCCTGCGCCGCCAACTCGCCGTCGAACTGGGTTTCGTGATGCCTGCCGTACGCATCCTCGACAACATGCAACTCGAACCCAATGTCTACAAGGTCAAGATCAAGGAGGTCGAGGCCGGGCACGGCGAGGTTCATGCCAACCAGTTGATGGTCATGGACCCGATGGGCAACCCCATCGCCCTCCCCGGCCAGCACACGGTCGAGCCCACCTTTGGCCTGCCCGCCACATGGATCGATGCGGCCTTGCGCGACGAGGCGGAAGTGGCCGGGCTCACCATCGTCGATCCATCGACGGTGATCTCCACCCATCTCACCGAAGTCTTGAAGGCCAATACCGCCGACCTTTTGAGCTACGCCAACGTCCAGTCCCTCTTGACGGGCATCTCCAAGGACCAGCAAAAGCTCGTCGAGGATATCGTGCCCTCGCTCATCACCGTCTCGGGCATCCAGCGCGTATTGCAGGGTCTTCTGGCCGAGCGCGTCTCGATCCGCGATCTGTCGACCATCCTCGAGGGGATCGCGGAAGTCGCGGGCTCGGCGCGCAATACTGGCCAGATCATCGAGCACGTCCGTGCCCGTCTCGCCCGCCAGATCTGCGCGGCCAATCTCGCCCATGACGGCACCCTGCCGCTTCTGACCCTCTCGCCCAACTGGGAGCGCGATTTCGCCGAAGCCATGGTGGGCGACGGCGAGGACCGCCACCTCGCCATGGCACCCTCAAAACTCCAGCAGTTCATCGTCGGCATCCAGGGCGCCTTTGAAAGCGCCGCGCAAATGGGCGAAATCCCCGTCCTCATCACCTCCCCCCACATCCGCCCCCACATCCGCGCCATCATCGAACGCTTCCGCCCGCAAACCGTGGTGCTCAGCCAGAACGAAGTGCACCCACGCATCAAGCTGCGCACGGTGGGGAGTGTGTAACTCTCCCTCGCTGTCCCGGCGAAAGCCGGGATCCACAACGCGGCATCCGCAACCCTTGATGGTGGAGCTTGGACCCCGGCTTTCGCCGGGGAAGCGATGGGAAAATCGCGGCCGCCCTACCGCCCCTGCATATCCCTCAGCGCCGCCATGCGCTCGCTGACCGGGCCGGGCAGAGCGGCACCCGCCTCTTCAAAATCCTCGCCGGCGAATTTGCGGATACGGTCGAACAGGCTTTCCTCCGCATCGTCCTTCGCATCGGAATCCCCCGCATAAACGATTTCAGCGACGTCCGATGCGATCGCCTCGAGCCGGGCCCGCAATCCTCCGGCATCCTGCCGCCCGTTGCGCCAGTCGCGTACCGCGCTTTCCTGAAGGGCGAGGACATTGGCCTTGAGCGTTTCGAGCTGATCCTCATCCCACAACGTATCGGCCAGAAGCTGTGGCGCGGTCTCGGTGCTTTCGATCTGGGATTCCGCCAGAAGCGCGCTCAGCCGGCTTTCGGCGCCCGCGATTCGCGCTTCGGCCTTGCGCAACTCCACCCGCGCCTCGCTGTCGGGATCGTCCTTGGCCGAGAGCGTATCGCGCAACATGGCGATTGCGTTGTCCTTGAGCCCGCGCTTTTGCTTCTCGATCCGCCTGAGCAGCATCCGCGCCTGTTCCTCGAGATAGGAATTGCGCTGGCGTTCGATATTGAGCGCAGTCAGAAGGTCCTCGACATCGGCCCGATAATCGCCCGAAAGCGTATCCGCGCCGACCGGATCGGGCCGCTCGGGCACCAGCGCCTCATCGATATCGGAGAGGTCGACATCGGCCTGCCGCAACCGCGCCGCCAGCGCCGCGCCGTCGCGTTCGAGATCGCGGATGCGCACGATCAGTTCCTGCTCGCGCACCTTGTAGGATTCGATGGTCGAAAACTGCTCGTCGCGCTCGGTACGCAAGGCCCGCAATTCGGTCGCCGCCGCGTCGAGCGCCACGATCTGCTGGGCCATGCGCTCGCGCAAGCCGGCCACCCGCATTTCGAGCCGCCGCACCGCAATCGCGTGCTCGGCACGCAGGCGATCCTTGTCGGCCCGGAACTCGCTCAGGGTTACAGGAGTCGCCGCCTCGATACGGCGGCGCGTCAGCCGGACGGCGCGATTCCATATGGCGGGCCCGATCGCAAGGGCGATGAGCCCGGCGGCCAGGAATCCCAACACGAAATACATGATGTATTCGATGATCATATGACCGTCTATCCGCTCACCGGAGGTGCGTTTAACACCAGTTTCCGTGCCCGCGGCAACAGGCACCGGTTGAAAAAACACCTTAAAGGAAGCGGCGCGTGTCGTCACGCATGGCTTGCGGTAACGTTACTGGCCTCAACGGATCGTGCTCAGAACGGGTTCCAGGTCGGCTCGCGGGTGAAGTTGAGATAGCCCACAGAGACACCCGCCCTAATCCCGATGCCCGAGCTGATCGGCACGACATAGACATTGTCGCGCCTCAACGCGGTCATGCCGAGCCCGCCCACCGCATAGATGGAGCCATCCACGCCCGGATAGCGGTCGAACACCGCATCGACCGAGGGCAGGTTGTAAACCAGCATCATCACTCGGCTGCCATCCGCACCCACATCGAGCCCCAGGCTTGGCCCCTGCCAGAAAATATTGTGGGTGCCCGCATTGCGGGTGTACATCGTGCCGTCGCCATAGCGCGCGCCGATAAACAGCGCCCCGCCGCCCTCCTGCCCCAGAATATAGGCGTTGGGCTGGCCGTATTCGTTGAAGGCCCGCTCGACCAGCGAGGCGAGCCCCTGAGCGACCGAGCCGAAGAACTGGTGGCCCGCCGACATGATTTCGTCGGACGTATAGGTTTCCGACAACGAGCCCTGCTGGGCCTGTGCGGACACGGTGAAGCCAAGGCTGGCCAAGACAACGACCATTGCCATCAAGAGGCGATTGAACATGATTCCTGCTGCTCCCACTACGCGCTTTGCAATTGCCCCCGCAAAGTGTGCCCGGTTAACCGGGAGCACACGTCCTTGGGTTAGTCTCCAAAGCCGTCCGCCCCCAGACGTTTATCGGTTCACTAAGGCGATCATGCGGCAAATAGGTAAACAAATCTTAACCCTTACAAAACGTTACGCGGTTTTGTTGTGCCTGGTTCTCGCCGCCGCGGCCACCGCTCCGGCCGCCGCGCAGAGCAAGGGCACGGTGGTCGATTTCCTGACCGGGGTGGCGATCTCGGGTTACGATCCGGTCTCCTATTTCACCGAGCCCGAACCTTTGCTCGGCAGCGCGCTCTATGAATACGAGTGGAACGGCGTGCCCTGGTATTTCGCGACCCAGGCCAACCGCGATATCTTCATCGACGCGCCCGAAGTCTATGCCCCGCTGTTCGGCGGGCATTGCGCCATGTCGATGGCGCGGGGCTTTCTCTCCGACAGCAATCCCACGATCTATCGCATCGTCGAGGACCGGCTGGTGTTGTTTTATTCGGTGGGCAACCGCGAAGCCTTCGACATCGCCCGTCCCACCATGTTCACCCGCGCGGTGACGAACTGGCAGGCGCTGCCCGACCATCCCGCGCGCGCCGAAAACTGATCATAAGACCGTCCGGCCCTCACCTCGGCGTTGTCTGGACGCGGCCGGAATGTAAAGTGCCCTATTATTGATTCGCAAAAACCGCCCGGCGGGAGGCAAAAGACCCATGAGCACCATCGTTGAACTGCAGGCGGCCGACCTGGCCGCGCTCTTGTGCTCGCGCGTCTGCCACGACCTCATCAACCCGGTCGGCGCCATCGGCAACGGGCTTGAGGTGCTCGCCGATCCCAGCCAGACCGATATGCAGGCCTTCGCCAAGGAGTTGATCGAGAACTCCACCCGACAGGCCCGCGCCAAGCTCGAATTTGCCCGCCTCGCCTTTGGCGCTTCCTCCACGGCGGGCACCGACATCGACACGCGCGAAGCCGAGCGCGTGGCCAGCCTTTACATGAGCGCGGTCGAAAAAGCTCAACTCGAATGGAAGATCGCGCCCATGTTCCTGCCCAAGAACAAGGCCAAGATGCTGCTCAACATGCTGCTGATCGCCGTAGGCGGCGTGCCGCGCGGGGGCAATGTCGCCGTCGAGATCGAGGGCGAACCGGGCCGCGAACGCATCACCATCACGGCTACCGGCCCCAAGGTGCTGATCCCCAACGGCGTCCCCGCGCTTCTCGCCGGCACCCCCGAGGACGGCAATGTCGACGCCCGCGCCATCCAGCCCTTTTACACCGGCCTCCTGGCCCGCCTCACCCACATGGGCATCAACATCGCCCTCGATGGCGAAGTCCTGCGCTTCACCGCCGACCCGCTGCCGAGGGATATTGATTAGGCCGTATCGATATTTAGCTTCTTTGGCTGACATCGCAGCACCCCTCACCCCCAGCCCCTCTCCCTCAAGGGGAGAGGGGGGCTCAAGAGCCGATACATCCAAGGAGTCCCCTTCTCCCCTTGAGGGAGAAGGTGGGCTTTCGCGCAAGCGAAAGGTCGGATGAGGGGTGCGCGGTGCAAACCACAAGCATGGAATATCCGGGCAGCTTGGAGGCGCTAAACCTTCGCTAACCTATCCCCTATAGGCTTTCTCCATACCGTCACCCCGGGGAGAAAAGCGATGAAATCGTGCCTGATCGTTGATGACTCGAGCGTCATCCGCAAGGTCGCGCGCCGCATTCTCGAGGATATGGATTTTATCGTGGACGAGGCCGAAGACGGTCAGGAAGCCTATGACAAATGCACCCGCGAGATGCCCGACGTCATCCTGCTCGACTGGCAGATGCCCGTAATGGGCGGACTCGAATTTTTGAAGGCGCTGCGCGGCTACAATGGCGGCGATCGTCCCAGGGTCGTTTATTGCCTCACCGAACGCGACATCGGCCAGATCGCCATGGCCCGCAAGGCCGGGGCCGATGACCACATGCTCAAGCCTTTCGACCAGGCAATGCTGGAGGAAAAGTTCCAGCCCTACGCCTGAATGATGCGCCCGGACTGACGGTCCTTGAGATTGGCCAGCATCCGCCACACGATCAGCTTGTGGAACGGATAGACGGCAACAAGATAAAGCCGCCCCAGCCAGTTGTGCGGATGCACCCATGTGGTGATCGCCGCATGGTCCCTGGGCTCGCGCGTCCTGATCACCGACACCCGGAAGTTGAGATGCACGTCATCGGTGCCGAAGGTAATTTCTTCCTCGGAGACGAAATCGATGGCGAACACGCCCTCATAGCGTCCCGAAACCAGATCCTCCCGCGTCGGTGGCGCATATCCGTGCGCCTCCCCGGTGTTGATCCCGAAAGGCCGGACCAGCGCATTGCGCATCCACAAGAGCGCCAGCACCCATTTGGGCATGGTGAAAAAGGTGATGATCGCAATATCGGCGGCCTGAAGCGAGCCATCGGCAACGGGCGCGATCTGGCTGTCGAGGAAATCGCCTTCCTGGAAATGACGCATCAACGCGCCGGTCTGGGGATACCGAAATCGCCGGGCCACGTCACACGGCTCCTCAACTGCTGCACCGACAGAACCCTACCCTCAGACGATGCATCAGGCATCTGACCCGATGTCGCAGCCGCATGTGAGGGAAACGATAACCGACTGACCTATAAATGAAATTCTTCTTCATTGTGCGAAATCGTCGCAATCATCGTTATGTCCCATTCAGCGCAAATCTGCGTGAAACGGGGCGCGGAACCACCCTGGGCATGCTATCGTTTACCCAATTGCCGCTTCCATCGCCGGGAGGACAGCATGGCATTCACCTCAACCGAACACATTAAAACCACCCCAATTCCCGCCGATACGGTCCGGCATATAACGCTGGCCGATGTCGGGGAGGCATTGGGCAAGGGCGTGAGCGATTTCTGGGACAAGCCGTCCCACTATCTATTTCTCGTTCTCATCTATCCCATCGTGGGGATCGTGCTCACCGTTTGGACAACGGGGGGCGATCTGTTTCGGCTGCTCTATCCCCTGGCGACAGGTTTCGCGCTGCTCGGACCGCTCGCCGGTCTGGGGCTCTATGAGATCAGCCGCAGGCGCGAACAGAGCCTTGAGAGCCATGGCGCTTACGCCTTCCTTGTGCTCAGATCGCCCGCGCTCGGTTCGATCGTCGTGCTGGGGCTGATGCTGGCGGCGTGCTTCGTCCTCTGGCTCATGGCGGCCAACGCGCTCTACCTGTTTTATTTCCGCACCGACCCACCCGCAACGCTCATCGCGCTCGTCGGGGAAACACTTACCACCCCGCGCGGTTGGGGCCTGTTGATGTGGGGCAACCTGGCAGGCTTCTGCTTTGCCCTGTTCGTCCTGCTGACCACGGTCATCGCCTTCCCGCTGCTGCTCGACCGCGGTGGTAGCGCCTGGCGCGGCATCGAAACCTCAATCCGTGCCTTCACGGCCAGTCCCCTCCAGTTTCTGGCGTGGGGTCTCGTCGTCGCGGTCCTGCTGTTCGTCGGCTCGCTGCCCTTCTTTGTCGGGCTTGCCATCGTCCTGCCCGTTCTCGGACACGCGACATGGCATCTTTACCGCAAGGCGGTGGTGTAGGGGGCGTCTGCCGCTGGCATCGCAGCCCCCTCATCCGACCTTTCGCTCGCGCGAAAGCCCACCTTCTCCCACGAGGGGAGAAGGATATTCCGTGGATATTTCGGCTCTTGAGCCCCCTCTCCCCTCGTGGGAGAGGGGCCGGGGGTGAGGGGGCAGCGATGCTGCCTCAAGCGCTGAAGCTCAAACAAAAAGCCCCGCGCGGGAGGATCGCGCGGGGCTTTTTGCCAGAACTTTTAGTAAAGCGTCAGGCGCTTTCGGCCATATCGTTGTCTTCGGGCTCGCGCAGCACATAGCCGCGGCCCCAGACGGTCTCGATGTAATTCTTGCCGGCTGTCGCCACCGAGAGCTTCTTTCTGAGCTTGCAGATGAAGACGTCGATGATCTTGAGTTCGGGCTCGTCCATACCGCCATAAAGGTGGTTGAGGAACATTTCCTTGGTGAGCGTTGTGCCCTTGCGCAGCGAGAGCAGCTCCAGCATCTGGTATTCTTTGCCCGTCAGGTGTACGCGCTGCCCGCCGACTTCGACCGTCTTGGTGTCGAGGTTGACCGAAAGATCGCCGGTGTTGATGACCGACTGGGCGTGGCCCTTGGAGCGGCGCACGATGGCGTGGATGCGGGCGACCAGTTCGTCCTTGTGGAAGGGCTTGGTCATGTAGTCGTCGGCGCCGAAGCCGAGACCGCGCACCTTGTCCTCGATGCCCGCAAGGCCCGAAAGGATGAGGATGGGGGTCTGAACCTTCGCAACCCTTAAGGTGCGCAGCACTTCATACCCGCTCATGTCGGGAAGATTGAGGTCAAGCAAAATGATGTCGTAATCATAGAGCTTGCCAAGATCGACACCTTCCTCGCCGAGATCCGTGGTGTACACGTTGAAACTCTCGGATTTGAGCATCAACTCGATGCTCTGCGCCGTTGCGCTGTCGTCCTCTATCAAGAGCACACGCATGCCAATCCCCTTAACCTTAGGTTCCTACTGGAACCGGGTGCCGCCGTCCGTGGCCCGCAACCCTTAACCAAACCCTACTGGGTACGATTCGAACCTACCGGCAATTAGTTAACAGAATCTGATTCAGACGGGCAATATGCGAGGGATATTAACACAAAAATGAACTAACCATTTGAAATTAAATAAAAAACAGTAATAAATTTTCTTAATGTATAGCCTTAAGAAATCCCTAGAACCGACTCTAGGGACTCGGCGAACGACCAACCATGGCAGGAAAAGGCGCAAAGCGGGCGCGGCGAGAAAAAATTTACTCAACATCGCACAATATCGCGCCAGCCTTAACAATGGGTTACCAATGTCGCGTAAACAGGGATGCGAATCGTTCCATCCCCGGAGAATCGCCGGTGCGTTCGCTGATCGCCGATATCGACGCCATAGACGAAATCGAAGTCTTTGGCCGGGTCAAGACCGTCCAGGGCCTGCTCATCGAAGTGGTTGGCCCGGTGCGTGAATTGCGCGTGGGCGGCCGCGTCTTCATCGAAAGCCAGAACGGGACGACGCTCACCTGCGAAATCATCGGGTTCCGCGACGGCCTGGCGCTGTGCCTGCCCTTTGGCCCCGTCGAGGGCATACGGCTGGGCTGCAAGGCGGTGTTCGCCGGCCATGACGGGGCCGTTTATCCCGATGAAAGCTGGCTGGGCCGCGTCATCAACGCCGAAGCCGAACCCATCGATGGCGGCCCGGCGCTGCTGCGCGGCGCCCAACCCTATGGGCTGCGCAGCACCCCCCTGCCCGCCCACGAACGCGCCCGCGTGGGCAACCCGATCGATCTGGGCGTGCGGTGCCTCAATACCTTCACCACGTGTTGCGAAGGCCAGCGCATGGGCATTTTTGCCGGTTCGGGCGTAGGCAAATCGGTGCTCATGTCGATGCTCACCCGCAACACCGACGTCGATGTCGCCATTGTCGGGCTGATCGGCGAGCGCGGACGCGAGGTGCAGGAATTCATCACCGAATATCTGGGCGAAGCCGGCATCAAGCGCGCCATCGTCATCGTCGCGACCTCCGACGAACCCGCGCTGATGCGCCGCCAGGCCGCTTATCTCACCATGACGCTGGCCGAATATTTCCGCGACCGGGGCAAGCGCGTCCTGTGCATGATGGACAGCCTCACCCGTTTTGCCATGGCCCAGCGCGAGATCGGGCTGGCCACCGGCGAGCCGCCCACCGCCAAGGGCTACCCCCCGACCGTCTTCACCGAGTTGCCGCGCCTGCTCGAGCGCGCCGGACCCGGATTGGTTAATTCAGGCTCCGTTACCGGTCTATTTACCGTTTTGGTGGAAGGTGATGATCACAACGAGCCCATCGCGGATGCCGTCCGGGGCATTCTTGATGGACACATTGTCATGGAACGGGCCATTGCCGAGCGGGGACGTTATCCCGCGATCAATGTGCTGCGCTCCGTCTCGCGGACCATGCCGGGCTGCGTGCCGGAAGATTTCCGGCCCACACTCGCAAAGGCACGCGAACTGATGTCGGTTTTCGCCGACATGGAGGAACTGATCCGGCTGGGGGCATACCGGAAAGGATCGGATCCCAAGGTTGACCGCGCCATCGCGCTCAACCCCGCGCTGGAGGCGTTTTTGAGCCAGAGCGGGGATGAACGCACCTCTATCGCCGACGGCTACAATCTGCTGGCGGCCATATTGGAGACCGGTGGCGGGGGAGACTCGGCTTGATGTGTAAGGAGTACAAGTCATGAAGTCGAAGAGCGCGAGCCTGATCCGTCTCAAGAAGTTCCAGGTGGACGAGAAGCGCCGCCAGGTGCTGCAGATCGAAACCATGGTCGCCGATTTCGAGCGCATGGCCGCCGAACTGGACCAGCAGATCGAGATCGAGCATCAGAAAACCGGCATCTCCGATGTCGCGCACTTCGCCTATTCGACCTTCGCCAAGGCCGCCATCACCCGCCGGGACAATCTGGTCAACTCCGCCAACGACATGCGCGGCAAACTCGAAGCAGCCCAGGACGAACTGGCCGAAGCGATCGAGGACCTGAAGAAAGTCGAACTGCTCGACGCGCGCGAAACCGCCCGCGAGGAAGCCGAGCAACTCAAGCGCGAGCAGGCCGAATACGACGAGATCGGTCGCCTGCGCTATCGCCGCTGAGCCCAGGCCAACCGCATGCCCCTCAAAAAACACGGGCGAAGGGCAGGACAGCGCATCAGGCGTTAGAACATTTTTGCTCAAACCTGCCACCATTGCCTTCCACACGCGAAAAACCGGTTTTTGACGATCGAGATCGCGCCATCCGCGATTGACGGGCGCAAACTTGTTCTATTCCCTATCGTTGAAACACCCGCGTTGATGGAGCGTCTGGCGCCATGTTCGTTTCGGTCTTCGATGTCTTCAAGATCGGCGTGGGCCCCTCATCGTCCCATACGATGGGACCGATGTTGGCGGCTGCCCGCTTTCTTGAGCGCCTGCGCGATATCGAACCCCGGCCCGGCACGCGCCTCGAGGCGACCCTTTACGGCTCGCTGGCCTATACCGGCATCGGCCACGGCACCGTCGATGCCGTCCTTGCCGGCTGCCTGGGGTTCACCCCGGAAGACTACGACAAGGAACGCGCGCAGGCCGCCATTGCCGATCTTTATGCGCGCAAGGCGATTGCCCCCGGCCATGGCTGGCGCATTGCCCTTGATCCGGAAACCGGTCTCGTGCTCGAAAAAAAGGTGCGGCTCGACGCCCATCCTAACGGCATGCGCTTTGCGCTGGTCGACGAAAGCGGCGCGCCGGTCATCGAGGAAACCTATTTTTCCATAGGCGGCGGCTTCATCAACACCGCCGCCGAAATGGAAGCGGGCGAGGGGCCCGCTTCGCCATCCATGTCGGTCCCCTACCCTTTTGCCAACGCCGCCGAAATGCTGCTCATGGGCAGCGAATCCGGCCTCACGGTCGCCCGGATGAAGCACGCTAACGAGCAGGCCCATCTTGAGCGCGACGCCTTTTCAGCACGGCTCCTCAACATCTGGGCGGTGATGAACCGCTGCATCGACCGTGGCCTTGCAGCCGAGGGCGAGTTGCCGGGCGGCTTGCGCGTCAAGCGCCGGGCCCGCGCGCTTTATAACAACCTCACCAGCCATGCAGGACGCAACGACGTGCCGCTCCATTCGGCCATTGACTGGCTTTCGGCCTATGCCATGGCGGTCAACGAGGAGAACGCAGCGGGCGGGCAGGTCGTCACCGCCCCCACCAACGGCGCGGCGGGCGTCATCCCGGCGGTCATCCGCTATTATATCGACCACGTTCCCGGCGCGCGCGAGGACAAGATCCCCGACATGCTGCTGACCGCCGCCGCCATCGGCGGGCTCATCAAGTACAACGCCTCCATTTCCGGAGCCGAAGTGGGCTGTCAGGGCGAAGTTGGCTCGGCCTCAGCCATGGCCGCCGCCGCGCTTTGCGCCGCGCTCGGCGGCACCAACGCCCAGATCGAAAACGCCGCCGAAATCGCCCTCGAACACCATCTGGGCATGACCTGCGACCCCATCAGGGGGCTCGTGCAGATCCCTTGCATCGAGCGCAACGGCATGGGCGCGGTCAAGGCTGTCGCCGCCGCATCGCTGGCCATGCAGGGCGACGGCACCCACATCGTCTCTCTCGATGCCTGCATCGAAACCATGCGCCAGACCGGCCGCGACATGGACGAGCGCTACAAGGAAACCTCGCTGGGCGGGCTGAGCGTTGCGGTGCCAGACTGCTGAGGGACAGGAAAAGTTGCAGACTTTTCCGGTTCGACCGCACGACAAACAACAGGTTAGGGCATGATCCAGAGACGTTCGGGTTCTGGCGGAATAGCTGAACACCCCGTGTTTGCAGAAGCATTGGTCTGGACCCCGGTAATGAATACCGGGGTGACGTTGGAGCAAGGGTGATCTTTGCCAAAAACTCCATTGTCATTCCGGGACTCGTTCCCGGAATTCAGCGCGATCCCGCCACAACCGCCAGACTGTCGAACTGCCCTATTCCGCTACCACCGCAATCCCGCTCACGATCTCGCCGCTTTCTCCATCATAAAGGCGGATCATGGTTTCCTCACCCAGCCGGTAGGCCACCATCACAAGCCCATCCTGCGCCATGGCGGAAATCACCTCGGCGCCCGCCGGCACGCTGACGCTTTCCAGCGCAAAGGCCGCGCCCGGATTTGAGGTCATCGTCGAGAGCCGATAGACAACCACCCCCGCAATCGTCATAAAGCCCATCAACAAGATGAGCATCGAGATCGCCGCGCGGCGGCGGGCTCGATTGATGAGAGCGAGCGCCTCGCCCTCGAGCGGGGCCTCGGTCTCCTCGGAATTGAAAGTCTGGTTCATGGCCGGCAATCCGATCGGAAATCAGGAACTGAGCACGATTGTCGCCGAGGACGAGTCCGGCACAAGGCTCGATGCGTTTCTGGCGTCCCGCTTTCCGCAATTTTCGCGCAACCGCATCAAGGACATGGTCCTTGATGGCGCGGTCAGCGTCAACGGCACGCCCAATGTGACGCCGAAATATCGCGTCAAACCCGCCGAGTCCATCACCCTTGCGGCGCCCGAGCCGGTCGATCCCGAACCGCAGGGCGAAAATATCGCACTCGATATCCTTTTCGAGGACGAGCATCTCATCGTCATCAACAAGCCCGCCGGTCTCGTTGTCCATCCCGCCCCGGGCAATGAGGACGGCACGCTCGTCAACGCGCTCATCCACCATTGCGGGAACTCCTTGCGCGGCATCGGTGGGGTCAGACGCCCCGGCATCGTCCACCGGCTCGACAAGGACACCTCAGGCGTGATCGTCGTCGCCAAGACCGAAACCGCCCATAACGGGCTTGCCGCCCAATTTGCCGACCACGGGCGCACCGGCCCGCTCGAACGCGAATATACCGCGTTCGTCTGGGGCATTCCCAACCCGCTCAGGGGCACGGTCGAAACGCTGATCGGCCGCGATCCGGGCAATCGCCTCAAGCAGGCCGTCCTGAAAACCGGCGGGCGCGAAGCGATCACCCACTATCGTGTAACGCACAAGTTCGGCGGCGATGACTTCGCCGTCGCCGAACTCGCTTGCGCACTCGAAACCGGTCGCACCCATCAGATCCGCGTCCACATAGCCCATATCGGCCACCCGCTTCTGGGCGATGCCCTTTATGGCGCAGGCTTTGCCACCAAGATCAACACACTGCCCGATTCGGCACAGACGGCTCTCCGGGTGCTGGACCGGCAGGCGCTGCATGCCGCCGTTCTCGGTTTTGCACATCCGGCAAGCGGCGAAGTAATGCGCTTCGAGGCCCCACTCCCCACCGGTATGGCCACCCTGCGCGCTGTACTCGCAACCAACGGATAGGGGCGGGGCAACGCCCGCCCCTTTCTCACGCTCAATCGAGATAGCGGTTTGTGTAATAGGTGGAAAAATCAGGCTTTTTCGCCAGCGGAACGCCATCGGCACCGATCATCGCGCCGGCCTCGAAGAGGAAATTGCCCAGTTCGATCATGAGGCTGTCGTCGAACGCCCCGATCGTCCCATCCTCCCGCGCCAGATAATTGCCCTCGATCATCACCTCCATCGATCGGCGCACCAGATCGGCCTGTTCGGCAAGTTCGGGGGCCGCCTCGATCAGCATTTCCACCGCCGCTTCGGAGTTTTCGACCGCATGGGCGTAGCCTTCCCGCGTCGCCGCGATGAACGCCTGCGCAACCTCCGGGCGCCCCTCGAGGAACGCTTCGTCGGCAGCAAGGATGATGGTATGCTGGTCGGGTACGCCGTAGTCGGCATAACGAAACGTCTCGATCTGGTGGCCCGCAAGTTCGTTCTCGACGCCCTGCCAGGTCACCACTTCGAGCGTGAAATCGATCTCGCCTGACCGCAGCGCATCATAGACCGAGCCATCGAGTGTCACGCTCTCATAGACCGGCTCGCCCTTATCATGAGCGATCATCGTGTCGATGATCGCCTTCTCCCATGTCGTGCCAAAGCCGCCATACACCCCTCCCGCGAGATCGCGCGGGCTGGAGATCGCGTCGCTACTGTAGGCGAGACGGCCGGTTTCGGTCTGGATGACGGCGAAAACGCCCACCGCGTCATGTCCCGCCGCTTTCGCGGTATAGAAATCGAGCACGCCGTACATGGCAAAATCACCAGCCTCCTGCCCGAAGGCGAAGGGCGTGATCTCGACATCCAGCCCGACCGCCTCGTAAAGCCCCAGCGCTTGCGCGACATAAAGCCCGACGAAATTGGTGTTCGGCGTCCAGTCGAGGGTCACCGAAACGGGCTCGGCCGCAAGGGCTGGAGCGGAGACGAGCGCCAGCACTGCAGCCGCGGCTGAAAGGTTCAAAACGGTCATGGGAAGGATCCTGTTGAAGGTCTGCTGCGGTTCGATCCGGACCAGTGGGACCGCCACGCGTCAAGTTTTTGCGGCAAACCGCAGGGCGATCGACCGGGCATGACGGGACAGGGTTATGCGCTGGCATTGATAAAAACCATCTCGCTCCGCTGGTATTATCCAGATCAGCTTGAGGGTTCACGGCCTGCGCCGCATCTCAGCCCCTTGCCCGGAGCACCCCTGTGGACGTCCACGCTCTAGCACCCCCGCCACGTCTGTGCAACCACGGGCAATGGTCACGCGTTGATCCTTACGGCGGAATGGATTTCGCCTCTGCAACTTATCTGCCGACAGGGGATGAAATTGCCAAATTCCGCCCTATATATACTGAGTATTGTGCCCTGCCGCATGCCGGGGGAATCGGGTGTGGCGGGCAAAAGGCGTGCCGGACAAGCTGGGCGCCGCATTTACCGAGGGGGTGCATGAATGGCCCAATCCAATCTACCGGTTCTTTCCTCCGAAAGCGGTCTTAACCGCTATCTGCAGGAAATCCGCAAATTTCCGATGCTCCACGCCGATGAGGAGTTCATGCTGGCCAAGCGCTATCAGGAACATTCCGATCCCGAGGCGGCGCAAAAGCTCATCACGTCCCATCTGCGGCTCGTGGCCAAGATCGCCATGGGCTATCGCGGCTATGGCTTGCCCATTTCCGAAGTGATTTCGGAGGGCAATGTGGGACTGATGCAGGCGGTCAAGCGCTTCGAGCCCGACAAGGGCTTCCGGCTCGCAACCTATGCCATGTGGTGGATTCGCGCCTCGATCCAGGAATATGTCCTGCGCTCGTGGTCGCTGGTCAAGATCGGCACAACCGCCGCCCAGAAACGCCTGTTCTTCAACCTGCGCCGTCTCAAGGGCCAGATCGCCGCGCTCGACGACGGCAATCTCCATCCCGATCAGGTTAAGCAGATCGCAACGACCCTCAATGTTTCCGAGGATGACGTGCTCTCGATGAATCAGCGCCTGACCGGCGACGCCTCGCTCAACGCGCCCATGCGGGCCGATGAGGGCGCAAGCCAATGGCAGGACTGGCTGGTGGACGATACGCCCGATCAGGAAGAAGTGCTCGGCGAAAGCCAGGAATTCGACGAGCGCATGAGCCTGCTCGAAGGCGCAATGGATGTGCTCAACGACCGCGAGCGCGCCATCTTCAAGGCCCGCCGCCTGCAGGAAAACCCTTCCACGCTCGAAGAGCTGGCCCAGGTTTACGACGTGAGCCGCGAGCGCATCCGCCAGATCGAGGTCCGCGCCTTTGAAAAGGTGCAGGATGCGGTGAAGCAAGCCGCGCGCGAGCAGGCGGCGCATTGATTTTTTGCGCCGTCACCGCCATGGTGCGGCTTCCCGATACTTGAAAAGGTGAAAATCGGGTCCGCCGCACCGCGGACGGCCCCGTCGTAAATGATAGAGATCGCTATCGTCGCAGGGCTGATCCTGCTCAACGGCGTGTTCGCCATGTCCGAACTCGCCATCGTCTCTTCCCGCAAGGCCCTCCTGAGAGCCATGGCCGAAAAAGGCCAGCGCGGCGCGTCATCCGCGCTCGCGCTCACCGAGAACCCCGGCAAGTTTCTCTCGACCGTGCAGATCGGCATCACGCTGGTGGGCATCGTCGCGGGCGCTTTTTCGGGCGCGACACTGGGCGGCATGCTCCGGGACGGGCTGCTCGAAGCCGGGCTGCCGCTCGCAGCCGCCCAGCCGCTCGGCTACGGTGGCGTCGTCGCCGTCATCACCTACCTTTCGGTGGTGGTGGGCGAGCTGGTGCCCAAGCAATTCGCCCTGCGCAATTCCGAAACCATCGCCTGCCTCATCGCCCCGCCCATGACCATGCTCTCGGTCATGGCCGCTCCGGTGGTCTGGCTGCTCGATGCGTCCACACGCCTCATTTTCCGCCTGTTCGGCCTCTCCGAAGTCGCCGAGAACATGGTCACCGAGGAGGAGATCAAGTCCATGGTCGCCGAAGCCGCCGAAACCGGGGTGATCGAGCGCGACGAAAAGATGATGATCGCCAGTGTCCTGCGCCTCTCCGATGGCAACGCCCGTGCCCTGATGACCCCGCGCACCGATGTGGAATGGATCGATATCGAGGATACCCCGAAGGCCATCAAGGCAGTCCTCGACAGCACGCGCCATTCGCGGCTCCCGGTGGCCGAGGGCCATCCGGACAACATCATCGGCATCGTTATCGTGCGCGATTATTTTGCCGCCGGCTCGCCAGAACCCGTGCCCGCCCTGCGCAAGCTCATCCGCACGGCCCCGGTCGTCCCCGATACGCTCGGCGCGCTCCAGGTTCTCGACCGCCTGCGCGAATCCGACGAACCCATTGTGCTGGTGCATGACGAATACGGGCATTTCGAGGGGATCGTCACCCCTGCGGACCTGCTCGAAGCCATCGCCGGGGTGTTCCGGTCCGATATCGAGGTGGGCGAGGAAGACGACGTGATCCAGCGTGAAGATGGCTCCTGGCTGCTCGCGGGCAGTCTTCCCGCCCCCCGGCTCACCGACATCCTGGATATCCCTGTCCCCCTCAAACGCGACTACGAAACCGCCGCCGGCTTCCTGCTCGAAGCACTCCAGCATCTGCCACGTACCGGCGAAAGCATCACGATCGAGGGCTGGAAACTCGAAGTCGTGGACATGGACGGCCGCCGCATCGACAAGATCCTGGCAAGCCGGATTGCAAGCGGCAATTAGGGCATTTCAGGTTTTGACGGAATCAAGAAGGTCCGTGTCCGCCGAGGCACTCTTCTGGTCCCCGGTAATAAATACCGGGGTGACATTGGAGGGAGGGCGCCAGCAGAAAACACCATTGTCATTCCGGCATTTATTGCCGGAATCCAGCGCAATGCAACTCCAAGAGGGCGGAAGCTGGGTGTTTCCATCAAAATCTGAAACGAGCTAGTCCGCCCCAATCGTCTCCATTCCCCTCCGTCGTCACCCGGTTCATCCGGGTGATCCAGCCTCCAATTTAAAGAAAAACCGGCAGCTTCCCGCGATCGAGGATGAGCAGCCATGGGCTTTGCGTGCCCGGTGCGACCTCGATCCTGATCTCATCGGCCACGGCGCTGTTGGAGGTTCCGATCTTCTGGCCCTGTTCCATTTCAAGCCCATCGAGCGGGTAGAACAGCCCTTCAGAGCCCGCAAACGCCGTCCGCCCCAGCGGATAGATCGATACCCGCGCGCCGCGGCCCACGCCAAGCCGGATCGATCCAGAAACCCCGACCGCCAGATCGTGTTCGTCGACAAGGATGATCCGGCGCGTCGCGGCGGCCTTGGTCACCGCGTGCAGCGCGGCGAGCGTGTGGTCGAACCGCCCCCCGGTCATCCCGAGCGCCAGCGTCAGCGGCGCGGCGGTCATCAAAAGCGCCTTCTCGAAATCGGTGGTTTCCTGATCGGTGACCGTTATCACCCGTGTCGCCCGTGGCAGTGCTGAAAGGTCGCGCACCGAATCCATGTCCCCGATCACCGCATCGGGCACCAGCCCCGTCTCGACGATCCGGTCGGCACCCGCATCGGCGCCCACAAGGCCCGCCGCGTGGCCCGCAAGTTTGCGCAACAGGGCATGCTCCACCGTACCGCCCCCGACAATGAGGAGCGGGCCATCGAACCGAAGCGGAAGATCGGCAGGTCCGGGCGCCTCTTGCGCCTGTGCGTGGGGAGCTATAGTGTTGCCTCGTCTCGCTGGGGTGTTCCGGAAAACCGGAGCTGAGAAAAACCCATTGAACCTGAACCAGGTCATGCTGGCGGAGGAAGTTCGAGATGGCAAGCGTCATTGCGCGCCCATTGCCATTTGCTGTTTCCCCTTGTTCCAGAACTGACCGCATCGCTGGCCCACCGGAGATGTCTCCGGCCATCTGAAGAGGGATGACCCATGATCCGTTTTGAGAAAATGAGCCTTGTTGCGGTTGCGCTGGGGGCGCTTGCCCTTCCCACGCACGCACAGACGCCGACGCTCACCGTTTACACCTACGACGCGTTTGCCGCCGAATGGGGGCCCGGTCCCCAGCTCAAGGAAGGTTTTGAGGCCCATTGCGGCTGCACCATCGATTTCGTTGCCGCCGATTCTTCGATCGGCGCGCTGCGCCGCGCCCAGCTCGAAGGCGACGCCACCCAGGCCGACATCGTGCTCGGGCTCGACACGGCAACCATCGGAGAGGGCCGCGCCAGCGGACTTTTCACCGAGCACGGGCTGACGCTCGATGATCTCGACATCCCGCTCGACTGGGCCGATCCCGCCTTCGCGCCGTTCGACTACGGCTATTTCGCCTTTGTCTACAACACCGAAGAACTGCGCGACCCGCCAGCGAGCTTTGAGGACCTGGTCGCCCTGCCGTCCGATTTCAAGATCGTCATCCAGGACCCGCGCGCCTCGACCACCGGGCTGGGGCTGGTCCTGTGGATCAAGGCGGTTTACGGCGAGCGCGCCCCGGAAATCTGGGAAGGCCTTGCGCCCAACATCCTGACCATCACCAATGGCTGGTCGGAATCCTACGATCTGTTCCTTGCCGGCGAGGCGGACATGGTCCTCTCCTACACCACCTCCCCCGCCTATCACATCGTCGCCGAGGACGATCATCGCTATGCAGCGGCCAAGTTCGAAGAAGGCCACTACACCCAGATCGAAGTCGCGGGCATTCTTGCGTCTAGCCCCAATATCGAACTGGCGCAGGAATTTCTCGACTGGCTTGTCACCCCCGAGGCGCAGGCCATCATCCCCACGACCAACTGGATGTATCCTGTCATCGAGCCCGAAGGCGGGATCGAGGAAGGCTTTAACGCCATGATCGACCCCTCCCCCGCCCTGCTGCTCGACGCCGACGAGGTGACCGCCAACACCCGCGCATGGATCGACGAGGCGTTCTCGGCGTTGCGTTGACAGGCCGGACAATGACAGGGGAGTAGGAAGAAGGGCTACCGCAAATGGATTTGCCTTTGTGGCTTCACCCCTCCCCAACCCTCCCCATCAAGGGGAGGGTGCTTCCTTTTCCTGGGCACGTCCAAACGCACAAGGCCAGCACCTCCCCCCTTGTGGAGGAGGTTGGGAGGGGGGGCGGCGTTAGCCGAACAGTTAGCGAAGCGCTCCAAGGCAGAGCATAAATCGAAAGCCCCGCCCCTCAAAAAAAGACCATGATGTGATGAACAAGAGAACGGACGATATCGGTGGTTCCCCACGTCCCTGGCGGCAGGGGCGGCGTATGGCCGGGCGGGTCATTGCCCTTTGCGTTGCGCTTCTGATCGCGGCCCTGCTCCTGGCGCTTGCTGTTGCGGGGCAACGCTTTGCTTCTACCGGGTCGGCCGCCACCGACATTGCCCATCTCGTGCGCATGTCGGTCATTCAGGCCGGGCTTTCGACGCTGCTTTCCCTTCTTGCCGGCGCGCTCACCGCATGGTCGCTCGATCGCCTGCGCTTTGCCGGACGCGGCTTTGTGGTCGGGCTTTTATCGACGGCGCTGGTACTGCCCTCGCTGGTCATCATATCCGGCCTCATCGCCGTCTGGGGCCGCAATGGCTGGATCAATGTCCTGCTTAATCCTCTGGGACTCTCATCAGGTTCGGTCATCTTCGGTCTGGAGGGAATCCTCGCCGCCCATGTGCTGCTCAACGGCGCCCTGGCCGCGCGTGTCTTTCTCGACCGGCTCGAAGCCACCCCCCCCGAAAAGCTCAAGCTGGGCCGAAGCCTCGGACTTTCCCCGCTTCGCCGTTTTGCGATCATCGACCTCCCCGCCCTTGCCGGCTCTGCGCCGGGCGTTAGCGCGACCATATTCCTCTTGTGCTTTACGAGCTTTCCCATCGTTCTCGTCCTCGGCGGCGGGCCGGCCAACCAGACGCTGGAAGTCGCCATCTATGAATCGGTGCGGCTCGATTTCGATCTGGGCAAGGCGGTGGGGCTCGCCCTTGTCCAGCTTGCCGCCTGCGCGGCCATCATCATTCCCGCCTCGCGCTTTGCCCCTGTTTCGACGCTTTTCGGGCGCCGCAGCCTCATGCACTGGCCCGATGGGGGCGTCGTGGCCGTGGTTCAGACCGTGATACTGACGATCCTGCTCGCCATGTTCATCATGCCGCTCCTTGCCGTCCTGATACGTGGCGCAGGCCCGGCGTTAATCCCGGTCCTGCAACAGCCCGCCTTCTGGGCCGCATTCCGCACCAGCCTCGTTCTGGGGACCCTCAGCGCCGGACTTGCCGTATCATTGGCCATCGGGCTAGGCATGTCGCGCGCGCTCGAAGCCCCAAATGCGGCTGCCAGAACCCTTTTGGGGCTTCCCGTTTTCGCTTACCTGGCGGTCCCCGCCGTGGTGCTCGCCCTGGGCTTTTTCCTCCTGGCAAGGCTGCTGGGCATCTCCACCGGCCTTGCCGCGCCCGTTGTCCTCGTCCTTGCCAATGCGCTGATCGCCCTGCCCTTTGCCTTCGCCATATTGAGCCCTCCGCTGGAGGCGCTGGCAAAACAGCACGAAAAGCTCATCCGCTCGCTCGGCCTGTCGGGCGCCGGCCAATGGTTGCGGATCGAATGGCCGCTGCTGGGGCGTGCCACCGGTTACGCGCTCGCGGTGTCTTTCGTCTTTTCGCTTGGCGACCTTGGCGTCATCTCGCTGTTCGGCACCGCCGATTTTTCCACCCTGCCCTGGTACATGTATCGCGCCTTTGGCGCCTACCGCACGCAGGACGCCGAAGCGATTGCCGCACTGCTGCTGGCGCTGAGCCTTGCCGCCTTTCTTCTCATCCCCAAAATGCTCGAAGTCCTGATCCATGCTCGAAATCGCTAGCCTTACCTTCCGCCACAAGGGTGGCGACACGACCTACCATTTCGATATGAGCGTCCGCGCGGGGGAAATCGTCGGGCTCACGGGCCCCTCGGGGTCCGGCAAGTCGACCCTTCTCGATCTCATCGCGGGCTTTCTCATTCCCGCAAGCGGCGATATCCGGCTATCGGGCCGTTCGATCCTTCCCCTTGCGCCGGAAGACCGGCCGGTCTCGATCCTTTTCCAGCACGACAATCTTTTCGAGCACCTCTCCGCCGGCGCCAATGTCGCACTCGGGCTTGGAAAGCGCGCGCGTGCCACCGATCCCGTCGTCGTCGAGGGCCTCGACCGCATGGGGCTGGAGGGTTATGCGAAGCGTCGGGCCGGAACGCTGTCAGGCGGACAAAAACAGCGCGTCGCGCTGGCGCGCACCTTGCTGCGCAACCGCCCCATCCTGCTGCTCGATGAACCGTTCACCGGGCTGGACGAGGCAACCGCTGGCCCGGTCCGCGCCATGCTGTCCGACCTCGTGCGGACCCAGCAATGGCACGCAATCCTCGTTTCCCACCAGCGCGAGGACATCCAGGCGCTGGCCGCCCGGACCTACGCCATCGCCGATGGAAAGGCGCGGCCCGCCTGAACTGAGCGCTATTCGGCCTCGGTCTCCGCCTCGGCGGCGCTTTCCGCGTCAAGCGCGTCCCAGGCCGCCATCACCTCGTCGAAGATCGCCGCGCCCTCCTCGCTCTTTTCAAGCGTGAGAATGGCGCGCCGCCCCGTGCCATAGACCATCGCAAGGTCTATCCAGCTCCGGTCGCGCAACAGCGCCACATTGGCCTCGACGTCACGCTCGGACGCGCTCGACAGCGCAAAGAGGAACGAGTTGCCCACGATGCGTGCCGACGCGCCGGTCAGGGGCTGGCCCTGCACCAGTTCCTCGTCCTTGAGCAGGACGCCCGGAAGGTTGGCGATCGAGCCGCCAACGAAGCTCTCGGCGAGCTTGAAATTGACTTCCATCAGATGGCTGGCGGGCAGGTTGGTATCGGCATTGCGCCTTATCAGCAGGTCGAGATCGAGATTGCGCGCCGGGATCGTCGCATGCGCGGTGATCGTGGGATGACCCAACTCGTCCGACCCGCGCGCCCATTCGACCGACCCCGAATAGGGCACGGCCCCCACGGCCCCGCTCGCCTGCTCCTCGAGCAGCAGCGATTGCGGCCCGGCGGCGGCGGCTTCGATAGCCTCCTCGGAAATGGTTTCCTCGGCGCCATTGAGGCTTTCTTCCGCCTCGGCGGGCAAGCGGTCTTCAAAGGCGATTTCGGGTTCGCCTCCCGCCTGCCCCGGCGTTTCGGTTTCAACGAAGGGCAGTTCTTCGCCCGGCATGGCTTCGCCGTTGACGCCGGGCGTTTCGGGCACTTCCGGCGTGGTATTGCCCGCAGGCTCCGGCACCGCCTCAAGCTGGGTGCCATCGACTTCGGCGACGTCATTGGAAGGCTCGGCCGGGCTGCTCTGGGCAAAGATCGCGTTCAGATCGATCGACCCCTGCTGCCAGGCCCAGAAGCCCACGGCACCGCCCCCGCCGAGCAAAAGCACGGCGATGAGCAGGAAAACCGTCAGCGCGCCCACACCGCGCGGCGTCCCATCCGCGGCCTCGTCAGTTGCCCTGTCCTCCTCTTCGGGCAAGGGGACATCGGATGCGGGCGTTGCGTCCTTCTCATCCGGCGTCTCGCCGCGCGCCTCCCGGTCGAGCGCGGCAATCGCGCGATCTATCGCCACCTGCGCGTCCGAAACCTCGGCATCGAAGCGCGGCGCGGGCTCAAGCTCGACCTCGCGCACGCTCGACATGGCGGCGGCGATCACCGCCTCAGGTTCGGCTGTGCTGTCCTTGCCACGCGCCAAAGGCCGTCCGTGCAGGTCGACAAGCGGGGTTGCGACGCGCGGTTCAACCTCGCGCGGCGAAGCGATGAAATGGTGTTCGGGTTCAGGCGCGACGTCCGGCCCGGGCGCGGGATCGTCCAATAAGGGTGGCGCGTCATCGAAGGCGGGCTCGGGCACCACCGCTTCCTCGGCGGCATCCTGAGGTTCCTCGACCGTTGCGGCCTCCGCCTCGGCGATGATGTCCTCGATCGAAGACGAACTCGCGACGGTGAACGATTGGGCGGGCTCGGACGCCGGAACCAGCACCGGTTCCTCGAACCGGTCGCTCTCGCCGTCATCGCCTGCGTCCGGCTCGATATCCTCGACGGTATCGTCGAACACAGGCTCCGGCTCGACCGCCTCCGCTTCCTCGTATTGCGGTTCTTCCTCCGCTACCGGTTCCTCGTCAACGATCGGTTCTTCAGCCTCGATCATTTCGGGTTCGGCCGGGACCGGCGCGGGCGGTTCGTCCTCGACCTCCCGCAAGCGGCCAAGCAGCCTGTCGGTCGCTTCCTGCTCGACCTGGCGGATGCAGTCTTCCAGATTAAGGCGATGTGTCGTGATTTCGCGCGCCGGAAGGGGCGGCTCGATCGCCCGCAATTGGGTCACCAATGCCCCCCGCGCCTTTTCATAAACGGCGCGGCGATTGGCGCCGGTATTTTCCGGCAGGGCATCGATCGCCCTGCGCAAGAGTTCACGATAATCGGCCATTATCTACTCAACATTCACTTTTCGCCGATGGTTCTAACAAAAATGTTTGACTCAAGGAAACTCAATCTTGGAACGGGTCCTGGACCAGTATTGTGTCTTCCCGTTCGGGGCTCGTCGACAATAGTGCGACCGGCGCGCCGATGAGTTCTTCCACATGCCGCACATATTTGACCGCCTGGGCCGGCAATTCGGCCCAACTGCGCGCGCCCGCGGTCGTTTCCTTCCATCCCTCCAGCGTCTCGTATATCGGCTTGACTCGGCTTTGTGCCCCCATTGAGGCGGGTAGGTAATCGATGCGTTCGCCATCGAGTTCGTAGCCGACGCAGATCTTGATCTCGTCCAGCCCGTCGAGCACGTCGAGCTTGGTGAGCGCGATCCCGTGGATACCCGAGGTTCTGACCGTCTGGCGCACGATCACCGCGTCGAACCAGCCGCAGCGCCGCTTGCGCCCCGTGACGACGCCGAACTCGCGGCCCTTTTCGCCAAGGAACTGCCCGATCTCGTTTTCCTGTTCGGTCGGGAACGGACCTTCCCCCACCCGCGTCGTATAGGCCTTGGTGATCCCCAGCACATAATCGACCGCCGCCGGCCCCAGCCCGGAACCGGTCGCGGCCTGCCCGGCCACCGTGTTGGAGGAGGTGACGAACGGATAGGTTCCGTGGTCGTTGTCGAGCAACGCCCCCTGCGCACCCTCGAAAAGAATGCGCTCGCCCCGGCGGCGGCGTTCATCGAGGTGCTCCCACACCCGGTCCATGAAGGGCAGGATCCTGTCCTTGACGCTCGACAATTCCTCATGGATCGCCTGCGCGCCGATTTCCGGTGCGCCCATGCCACGCCGCAGCGCATTATGGTGGACGAGCAGGCGATCGATCTTGGCCATCAAGGTTTCGGGTTCGGCAAGATCGCACAGCCGGATCGCCCGGCGCCCCACCTTGTCCTCATAGGCCGGGCCGATCCCGCGCCGCGTCGTGCCGATCTTGAGCCCGGAATTGGAATCCTCGCGCAACGCGTCGAGTTCGCGATGCAGCGACAGGATGAGCGGCGCATTCTCGGCGATCCGCAGCACTTCGGGGGTGACCGGTATGCCCTGCCCCTCGATTTTTTCCACCTCGGCGACGAAATGGTGCGGATCGACCACCACCCCATTCCCGATCACCGAAAACTTGCCGCGCACCAGCCCCGAGGGCAGCAGCGAGAGCTTGTAGCTCACCCCGTCGATGACCAGCGTATGGCCCGCATTATGGCCGCCCTGATAGCGCACCACCACATCGGCGCGCTCGGAAAGCCAGTCGACGATCTTGCCCTTGCCCTCGTCGCCCCACTGCGAGCCGACCACAACCACATTCGCCATTTGCGCGCCTTGTCTCTTCGGTTAGTTCTGACCGCCCCAAATATCCATGCTATGTGGGACGAAACGCTGATAAGTCCCCGGTGTATAAAGCACAAGACCCACCATGACAAAACCCGATCCCGCCCCCGCGTCCCCGGCCAGTCCCGGGGCTACCATAATGTCGCGGCCTTACCTGCTGCTGACCCTTTCCGCCCTGTTCTGGGGCGGCAACATCATTGCCGGCAAATTCGCCATCGGCGAGATCGACCCGTTCGGCCTTTCTTCCCTGCGCTGGATCGTGGCTTTCGTGCTCATCGCACCCTTCGCCTGGGGCACAGTACGCAGGGAATGGGCCGAGATCCGGCGCGGCATCGGCTGGCTGGCCTTTTACGGCGCCATCGGCTTCACCTCGTTCAACGCGTTGCTCTACGGTTCGGCGATCTACACCACCGGCGTCAACATCGCCATGATCCAGGCCGCCATTCCGATTCTGGTGATGGTGGGCAATTTCGCGATCTTCCGGGTGCGGGCCTCGGCTTTACACGTTATCGGGGTCGTGCTGACCATTTACGGGGTCGTCCACGTGGCCACCCATGGCGCACCGGCGCGACTCTTGGGCCTCGATCTCAATATCGGCGACGGCATGATCCTGCTCGCCTGCGTGCTCTATGCGCTCCACTCCCTGATGCTGCGCCACAAGCCGCGTATCGGCTGGGTGAGCTTTATCGCCACGACCAGCTTTTTCGCCGCCATCGCCGCGCTGGTCTATCAGATGCTGTTTGCAGGGGGCGTGGAAGGGCTTGTGCGCGACGCAGCGGCGATGAGCGCCAGGGGCTGGTTCGTCGTCCTTTACGTCGCGCTATTGCCCTCGATCGTCGCGCAGGCGACCTATGCGCGGGGCGTCGAGTTGATCGGCCCCAACCGCGGTAGTCTGTTCATCAACCTGATCCCGGTGTTCGGCGCGCTGTTGTCCGTCCTGCTGCTGGGCGAAACCATCGAGATGTTCCACGCCATCGCCGCGCTCTTCATCATCGGCGGCATCGTCCTTGCCGAAAAAGCCGCCCGGCGCACCCGCCCGCTCATCGTAGGGTCATGAAAAAGGCCGGAGCGGCGCTCCGGCCTTCTTCGTCCCTTCTCCACTCAACGGTCAGACGTCGAATATCAGCCGCTTGGCCTGCACGACGCCTTCGAGCGCCGCGATCTGGGAAAGTTGGGCATCGGCCAGCACATCGTCGATCGAAAGCAACGCGATGGCATCCTTGCCCTGCTCGAGTCGCCCGAGGTTGAAGTTGGCGATATTGATGCCCAGCGTGCCCAGAAGCGTACCCAGTCGGCCGATGAAGCCCGGCTTGTCCTCGTTGGTGATGTAAAGCATCGAGGGCGTCAGTTCGGCCTCGAGATTGATCCCCTTGACCTGGATGATGCGCGGGATGCCGCCCGCAAACACCGTGCCCGCAACCCCGCGTTCCTGACGCTCGGTAAGAACCGTCAGGCGGATATAGTTGTCGTACGCCCCCTGCTGGCCGCGGTTGACCGTTTCGACCGCGATGCCGCGATCCCTCGCCAGCACCGGCGCCGAGACCATGTTGACATCACCCAGCAGGGGCTTCAGCACCCCGTTAAGCGCGGCGGCGACCATGGGACGGGTGTTGAGTTCGGCGACATCGCCCTCGAACTCGATCCGCACACCCTTGATCGCCGTTTCCGTGAGCTGGCCGGCGAACGAACCGAGCAGTTCGGCGAGCTTGACGAACGGGGTGAGGCGGGGGGCTTCCTCGGCCGATATCGAGGGGAAGTTGAGCGCATTGGTCACTTCGCCGGTGTTGAGATAGGCCGAAATCTGCTCGGCCACCTGCAGCGCAACATTTTCCTGCGCCTCGGTGGTCGATGCGCCAAGATGGGGAGTGCAGATGACGTTGGGCAGGGAAAACAGCGGATTGTCCACCGCCGGTTCGGTCTCGAACACGTCGAGCGCCGCACCCGCGACCTTGCCCGATTCGAGCGCCGCCTTGAGCGCGGCCTCGTCGATCAGCCCGCCCCGTGCGCAGTTGACGATGCGCACGCCGTCCTTCATCTTCCCGAACGCCTCGGCGTTGAGGATATTGCGGGTCGCATCGATCAGCGGGGTGTGGAGCGTGATGAAATCGGCGCGCGCCAGAAGCTCGTCCAGTTCCACCTTCTCAACGCCCAGATCGACGGCGCGTTCGGGCGTCAGGAACGGGTCGTAGGCCACGACCTTCATCTGCAGCCCCTGAGCGCGGTTGGCAACGATCGAGCCGATATTGCCCGCCCCGATCAGCCCGAGCACCTTGCTGGTCACCTCGACACCCATGAAGCGGTTCTTTTCCCACTTGGAGGCGCGGGTCGAAACGTCGGCCTCCGGAATCTGCCGCGCCAGCGCCAGCATCAGCGATATGGCGTGTTCGGCGGTGGTGATCGAATTGCCGAAGGGGGTGTTCATCACGATGATGCCCTTGGCGGTCGCCGCCGGAATATCGACATTGTCGACCCCGATCCCGGCGCGCCCGATCACCTTGAGATTGGCCGCCGCCGCGATTAGCTTTTCGGTCACCTTGGTCGCCGAGCGGATGGCGAGCCCGTCATACTGCCCGATCACCTCGAGCAGCTTGTCCTTGTCCTTGCCCAGATCGGGCAGATAATCCACCTCGACCCCGTTATCCTTGAAGATCTGCACCGCCGTGGGCGAGAGCTTGTCCGAAACCAGTACCTTGGCCATCTTGGCCTCCATCGAATTTTTTAAAACCTGAGTGAGCCCCCTCATCCGCCCCTTCGGGGCACCTTCTCCCACGAGGGGAGAAGGGCAGATTCTGCGAATGTTTCGGCTTTTGAGCCCCCCTCTCCCCTCGTGGGAGAGGGGCTGGGGGTGAGGGGGCCAGCGATGCTTGTCTCAAGCGCTGAGCGCTGCCGCCTTCTCTTGCGCAAACGCCCAATCGAGCCACGGCACGAGCTTTTCGAGATCGGCCGCCTCGACCGTCGAGCCGCACCAGATGCGGAAGCCCGAAGGCGCGTCGCGATAGGCGCCGATGTCGTAGGCGACGCCCTCCTTGTCGAGCCGGGAGACGACGGCCTTGGCAAGCTTGGCCTGAACATCGGCATCGAGCGCCGCAACTTGCGGGTCGACGATCTTGAGGCACACCGAAGTGTTCGAGCGCAGCGCCGGGTCGGCACACAGGAAATCCACCCAGTCCGTCCTTGCCACCCAATCGGCGATAACTTTTGCGTTGGCGTCCGCGCGGCCCTGCAGGCCCTTCAGCCCGCCCACCGACAGCCCCCACTCCATGGCGTCGATTGCGTCCTCGACGCAGAGCATCGAGACAGTGTTGATGGTGGCGCCCTCGAACACATCGGCCATCAGCTTGCCGCCCTTGGTCAGCCGGAAGATTTTCGGCAGCGGGCGGTTGGCCGGAGTAAAGCTCTCGAGCCGCTCGACGGCGCGCGGCGAAAGAATGAGGATGCCGTGCGCGGCCTCCCCCCCCAGCACTTTCTGCCAGGAGAAGGTCACCACATCGAGCTTGGAAAAATCCATGTCCTGCGCGAAGGCCGACGAGGTGGCGTCGCAGATCGTCAGCCCCTCGCGATCGGCCGCGATCCATTCCGCATCCGGCACGCGCACGCCCGAGGTCGTTCCGTTCCAGGTAAAGACCACATCGCGGGTAAAATCGACCGCCGAAAGGTCCGACAGTTCGCCATATTCGGCCTTGAGCACGCGGACGTCGTCAAGCTTCAACTGCTTCTGAACATCGGTCACCCAGCCCGCGCCGAACGATTCCCAGGCGAGCATATCGACGCCCCGGGCACCCAACATGCCCCACAGCGCCATCTCCACCGCGCCGGTATCGGACGCGGGCACGATGCCGATGAGATAATCGCCCGGAACCTCTAACAGTTCGCGGGTCAACTCGATGGCCCGCTGGATACGCGCCTTGGCGGGTTTGGCCCGATGGGACCGCCCGACCAGCGCACCGGCCAATGCCTCGACCGTCCAGCCGGGACGCTTCGTGCAGGGACCTGAAGAAAAATTGGGATTGGCCGGACGCACGTCCGGAAGCGCGGCATTGGCCGCAAGAATATCTGTCATGTCGCTCCATCCTTCCAGATGGGTCGTCCCTCGTTGGGGAGGGATGGCCCGCTGACGCGTATATTGGAAGGGGATGGCGAGCGCAAGGGGGGAGATGTTTTTGCGCGCCGGAAGCCGGGCACGGAAAAGCCGGGAGCCCTCGCGAGCCCCCGGCCTGAAAATTGGGAAGATATTTCGCGCGTCTAATGCAGATCGAAGAACGCGAACCGGATGACGAACAGTGCCGCCACCAGCCAGGTCGCGGCGTGGACGACATTGGCCTTACCGCTCACCGCCTTGATGACCGCATAGGAGATGAAGCCGATGGCAAGACCGTTGGCGATCGAATAGGTGAAGGGCATGGCCAGCGCCGTCAGGCCCGCCGGTACCGCTTCGGTGATGTCGTCCCACTCGATTTCCTTGAACTCGCGCATCATCAGGCACGCGACATAGATCAGCGCCGGGGCGGTGGCATAGGCCGGAACGGCGCCCGCCAGCGGCGCAAAGAACAGCGCCAGCAGGAACAGAATGGCGACGACCAGCGCGGTCAGCCCGGTCCGTCCGCCCGCCTGCACGCCTGAAGCGCTTTCGATATAGGCCGTGGTGCTGGAGGTGCCGAGCATCGAGCCGCCGATGATGGCGGTCGAGTCAGCGAGAAGGGCGCGACCCAGATTGTTGGGCTTGTCGGGCTCGATCAGCCCGGCGCGCTTGGCGACGCCGATGAGCGTACCCGTGGCATCGAATACCTCGACGAGAACGAAGACGAGGATCACCTGGAAGAACCCGAAGCTCAGCGCTCCGAGAATATCCATCTGGAACAGCGTCGGCATGATCGAGGGCGGCATGGACATGACCCCGCCGAACGCCTGCAACCCGAAGATCATGGCGATGGCGGTGACGGTCAGAATGCCGATCAGGATCGCGCCGCGAACCTTGAGCGCATCGAGCCCGGCCATGATGAACAGGCCCAGCACCGCCAGCAGCGCGCCCGGTGCGGTGAGATCGCCCAGCGCCACCATGGTCGCGGGATCGCCCACGACGATCCCCGCGCTATTGAGCCCGATCAGCGCCAGGAACATGCCGATACCCACGACAATCGCGCTTCTGAGCGATTGCGGGATGCCATCGATCAGCCATTTGCGCACCCCCGTCAGGGTGAGAACGAGGAAGATGACGCCCGAGATGAAGACCGCGCCAAGCGCCTGCTGCCAAGTGTACCCCATCGCCGCAACGACGGTGAAGGCGAAAAAGGCGTTGAGCCCCATGCCCGGCGCCATGGCGACCGGCCAGTTGGCGGCGAACGCCATGATGATGGTGCCGATTGCCGCGGCAAGGCAGGTGGCCACGAACACCGCGTCCCGGTCCATGCCCGTGGTGGACAGGATGTCGGGGTTGACGAAGATGATATAGGCCATCGTAAGAAACGTGGTGATGCCGGCCACCACTTCCGTGCGCACGGATGTGCCGTGCTCCTTGAGCTTGAAATAACTTTCCAGCACGCCTCTGAACTCCCCTGAGAAACCGGCGCCCTCGCCCTACGGATTGCGCCTGATGCCAAGGTTTGGTCACATTTGCGAGTCGCGCAAGAGGTGAGACGCTTTGACCCGGATTATTCGGTGGAGATTCTCCTCTCGGGGCTTTCCGCGCCGCCCCATATCACGAATCGGCAGAATTTTGCCCCCTTTTACGCGGCAAGCACCCAGCCAAAACAAAACGGCGCCCGGAGGCGCCGTCGATTGAAATGCCGTTGAAAGCCGGTCAGTTGAACCGGTAGCGCAGCGATGCGCGCAATTCGTGGATGAGCGCGTGATCGATGTGATAGGGGCTCGGCGCGGTCGAGTTCTCGATCCGGTTGATATAGAGCCCACGATAGCCCAGATCGGCGACCAGCGCGCCAAAATCATAGCCGACACCGACCATGCCCGCCGCCGCAAAGCTGGTATTGCTGCCCCAGTTGGTCGCCGCAGTGGCACCCGGTTCAACATTGCCCATGCGGTTGAAGGCTAGACCAGCGCCCGCACCGACATATCCAAATGCACCACCCGCTGCCGAAAGGCCAATATCACCAAGACCGAAATCATAGTAGACGTTGGCGAGCGCAATGGTCGAGCGCAGATGCAGGTCGTGACGTCCCAGCGCAACCGGCCCGGCGCCGGTAATTACCGTGGACATGCCATCATTATGGAGGTGGTCGAGGGTGACGTCGAACCGCAGTCCATCCCCCGTTTCAAAGCCCGCGCCAATACCGGCGCTGTAGCCTACGCCCATACGGTCGATATCGAAGACTGACGGATTTTGACCAGGATGATTGACACGGTGGGCCCAGCCTAAATTACCCCCCAGGCTGCCCCGAAGATAAAACGACCCCTTGAGCCCCACATCGACAGGCGGGATATAGGGCGGCACGTAATCCTTGTAGACCGGGTAGTCGAAGGAAACCGGATCTGCTGCAAGTGCAGGAACAGAAACGATAGCCGCAACGCCCAGTGCAATAGATGCGACCAGTTTATTCATTGTTAACTTCCCCAACGCAGCACGAAATAGTCTTGTCGTTGAAGAAAGCTAGAGCAACTTCCTTAAAACCTGCTTAACCGTAATATTTAGCGGCGGAACGCATCACGCAACCTGGGCAATTGCCGTGACAATCTCGGAAACCACCTCGTTGACGAGCCCTGCATCGTCCCCCTCGCCCATCACCCGGATCAGCGGCTCGGTGCCCGATTCCCGGATCACGAGCCGCCCGTTTTCACCCAGCCGGGCCTCGGACGCGGCGATGAGCTGCTTGATGTGCTTGTCTTCGAGCGGCTTGCCGCGCTGGAAGCGCACATTCTGCAAAAGCTGCGGCACGGGCTCGAACTTGTGGCACACCTCCGAGACCGCTCGGCCCTCGGCCTTGACCACAGCAAGTACCTGCAGGGCGGCGACCAGCCCGTCACCGGTCGTCGTGAAATCGGAAAGGATGATGTGCCCGGACTGCTCCCCGCCCACATTGAAGCCCTTGCCGCGCATCGCTTCGAGCACGTACCGGTCGCCCACCCTTGTGCGTTCGAGCGAAAGCCCCTTGTTGTCAAGGAAGCGCTGCAGGCCCAGATTGGACATTACCGTTGCAACCAGCCCGCCGCCCTGCAGCGTGCCCGCCTCATGCCAGGATTGCGCGATCACCGCCATCAACTGGTCGCCATCGACCACATTGCCCAGTTCATCGACGATCAGCACGCGGTCCGCATCGCCATCGAGCGCGATGCCGATATCGGCGCGCACCTCCTTGACCTTTTCAATCAACAGCGCCGGTTCGGTCGAGCCGCACCCTTCATTGATATTGTAGCCATCGGGCGAAACCCCGATCGAGATGACCTCGGCCCCCAGCTCCCAGAACACTTCCGGGGCAGTCTTGTAGGCCGCGCCGTTGGCGCAATCGATCACCACCCGCAGGCCGGTGAAATCGACATCGCGATGCAGCGTCCGCTTGGCGTATTCGACATAGCGGGTGCGCGCTTCCTCGACCCGGCGTGCGCGCCCGATCTTCTGGCCCCGCGCAAGGCGCGGCCCCAGATCCTGGTCCATCAGCTTTTCGATTTCGAGCTCGGAGCTGTCGGAGAGCTTGTAGCCATCGGGGCGGAAAAGCTTGATGCCGTTGTCGGCGAACGGGTTGTGCGAGGCCGAGATCATCACCCCGATATCGGCGCGCATCGAGCGCGTGAGCATCGCCACCGCCGGGGTCGGCATCGGGCCGAGCAGGAGAACGTCCATGCCCACCGCGGTGAACCCCGCGGTCAGCGCGTTCTCGATCATATAGCCCGACCGCCGCGTATCCTTGCCGATCACCACGCGATGGGCGTAGTCGCCGCGCTTGAAGGAAAGCCCTGTCGCCATGCCGACCTTGAGCGCCAGCTCGGGGGTGAGCTTTCCGCCATTGACCAGCCCGCGAATTCCATCGGTGCCGAAATATTTGCGACCCATTGCCTCAAACCCTCGAAGTGCCAGCGCCAGACCCGATCATACTCTCATCCTCACAGCGACAAAAGCGGTCTTGATGCCCGGCGGTAAACGGGAAAAATTATCGATCAGTCATCATTGCGGCGTTTGAGAGACAAGAAGCGATAGGTATTGACCCTCTCGAACGCCTCGGGGCTGCGATAATCGGCCTTGAGCCGCGCAATGATATTCTCGCGCTCGGTCCTGGGCACGAAGAGCTTGTAGAGCCCGTTGGCGATCCATGCGAGAATGGGCCGCCTTGCCCGCAACAGCGAAATCACCTGATCGGCGAGCGGGGCAACAAATCCGCGATAGACCTGCTGGTCCACCGCCATGGTCTGCGCGGCGGCGGCGGTGACGTCGTGGTCCTTGTCGATCTCGAAGCCGTGGGCAGCGATCCGTTCGAGGAACAATGAATAGCGATGCCCCCCGCCCGGCTGCCGGTCGCCCTGATAGGCCTCGTCACGGAAGCAATCGGCAATGACGATCCGCCCGCCCGGCGCAAGGATCTGGCCGAGCTTTTCGAGGCTCACATCGAGATCGACATACTGGAAGCTTTCCGAAAAAAGGCACACATCGTAAGGTCCCGCCTCGGAAAAATCCTCGAATTTGGTCTCGAATACCCGCCCGTTCGCACCCAGCTTGTCGCGCGCGATCTCCGCCTGGATGTGGCTCGGCGTCACCATGTCGACCACATAGCCCTTGTCGAGCAGCAGCTTTGCCATCTCGCCCGTGCCCCCGCCGATATCGACCAGCCGCTTGGGCGCGGGGGGAATGAGGCTCAACAGCAGATCGACATAGCGTTCCTGCGCCATGCGCAATTGCGGGATGTTGGGCCGCTCGCCCGGCTCCCATAGCCCGTAATGCAGCCAGGGGCTATCCGCAAAGGTCTTGGCGACATGAACGTAAAGGTCCAGCCCTTCGGTCTTGGTATCGATCTTGGCCACGCGGGAAATCTCCGTTTGCGCCACTCGGTACTCAAGCGCGGCGGCAAAGACAAGGGGCACGCCCGATGAAAGGCGTGCCCGCCTGCCGGTCAGGGAGGAGGTCGCGGGGTCAGAAATCGTTCCACTCGGCCTCGATCGCCGCGTTAGCCTGCGCAAGATAGCGCCTTGCGGGCGGAGGCGGCGCAGGCTCTGCCGGTGCGGTATCGCCATCGAGCCGGAAGACCTCGACGATCCTGTCGAGCTCGAGCGCCTGGCCCTCGGTCTGCTCGACCGCTGCGTTGGTCTGTTCGACGAGCGCCGCGTTGTGCTGGGTCATCTCGTCGAGCTGGCGCACCGCGACGTTGATCTCGGCGATCGCCGCCGATTGCTCCGCGCTCGATCGCGCGATGCCCTCGATCAGCTCCGAACTCTGCTCGGTGCCCTTGAGGATTTCGGCGAGCCGGGTGGCGGCCTGTTCAACCAGCCGCCTGCCGCCCGCAACCTCCGCCCCGCTCGCCTCGATCAGCGCCTTGACTTCCGCCGAAGCATCCGCTGCCGACTGCGCCAGCCGCCGGACCTCGATGGCGACCACCGCGAATCCCTTGCCCGCTTCCCCGGCCCGCGCCGCTTCCACCGAGGCGTTGAGCGCCAGAAGGTTGGTCTGGAACGCGATATCGTCGATCATGCCGATGATGTTGGAGATCTTGGCCGAGGACGCCGAAATCTGCTGCATGGCCTCGTTGGCCTGGCTCATCACCGCACCGCCCTCGCGCGCCGAACCGGAGAGCATCCGCGCGTTTTCCGCCGCATTGCGCGCATCGTCGGAACTCGCGACCACCGCCCCCGAAAGCTGCTCCATCGAAGCCGAGGTTTCCTCGATCGTTGCCGCTTGCCGCGTCGTGCGCTCGGACAGATCGTTGGCCCCCGAGAGCAGTTCGCTCGTTGCGGTCTTGACCGTATGCGAAGTGTCCTTGAGCCGCGAGACGATGCCGACCAGCTTTTCGAGCGTGAGGTTATAGGCCTGCCGCAACTGCTCGTAGCGCCCGGTGAAGGTTTCCTCGACCCGGCCCGAAAGATCGCCACCCGCCATGCGTTCAAGGCTTGCCGTCAGGTGCTCGATGATCGCCTCGGCGCGCTTGCGCTCGGTGATATCGGTGGCGAATTTGACGACCTTTACCGGCCGGCCCTGGGGATCGAGGATCGGGTTGTAGCTGGCCTGTATCCAGACCTCCTTTCCGCCTTTCCCGACGCGCCGGAACTCCCCGGCCACGAACTCGCCGCGCCGCAACTCGCCCCAGAACTGTTCATAGGCTTTGCTTGCGGCATAGTCGGAATCGCAGAACATCGCGTGGTGCCGTCCCTTGATCTCATCCAATCCATAGCCCAGCGTATCAAGGAAATTCTCGTTGGCGTCGAGTACCTCGCCCTCGAGCGAGAACGAGATCACCGCCTGCACCCGCCCGATGGCGGCGATCTGCGCGGCGTGATCGGCGGCACGCAGTTTCTGGGCGGTGATGTCGGTGGCGAATTTTATGACCGCCACCGGCTTGCCCGCCTTGTCGAACACCGGATTGTAGCTTGCCTGTATCCAGATTTCCCGCCCGCCCTTGGCGAACCGCCGGAACTCGTCCGCCTGGAAATCCCCCGCCGCAAGGCTTTGCCAGAACCGTCTATAGGCCTCACTCTGCCCATATTCGGGATCGACGAATATCCGATGGTGCTGGCCCACGATCTCATCGAGCCGGTAACCCATCACGTTGAGGAAATTTTCATTGGCATCGACGATCAGACCGTCGACTGTTAACTCGATCACCGCCTGTGAACGGTCGATGGCATCGACCTTCGCCAATGCGTCCGAACACGCACCCCTGCCGCCGCCTCGTCTGAACATATCCAGCCCCTCGGTCTGAAATCCCGTATGCAGTCACGATAAGCGTCCCTGCCCGATAATCTGAACACAGGGAATTAAAACTGTATTTACGCAAGCGCTCGGTGTTTTTACGCACGGTGACAGACAAATGAAAAAGACCGCCCTCAAGAAGAGCGGTCTTTCTTTATTTATTGCCGGCTTGTCCCAATCAGGTGCCGGGCTGGGGCTCCATACCGGCATCGGGCTCACCCGCATCGCCGGACTTCTTCTTGACCAGCTTGCCCGCCTTGGGCACGCCGGTCCCCTTGGGAGTGGAGTCGATATCGGTATCGCGCACCGGTTGCTTGCCATTCATCAGCCCGCGCAGTTCGTCGCCCGTCAGGGTCTCGAATTCGAGCAGCGCCTGCGCAATCGCCTCGAACTGGTCGATATTCTCGCGAATGAGGGTGCGGGCGGTCATTTCGCCCTCCTCGACGAGCGTGCGCACTTCCTCATCGATCAGCTTGGCCGTTTCGTCCGACATGTGCTGGGACTGGGTCACCGAATGACCGAGGAAGACTTCCTGGTCGTTCGATTTGTAGCGCACGCGGCCGAGCCTTTCGCTCATACCCCATTCCATGACCATGGCCCGCGCCAGATTGGTGGCCATCTGGATGTCGCCCGAGGCGCCCGAGGTCACCTTTTCGGCGCCGAACTTGTAGATCTCCGCCTCGCGCCCCCCAAAGGCCATGGCCAGTTGCGCCACCGCCTTTTCCCGGCTGAACGAATAGGTGTCCTTTTCAGGCAGGGACATCACCATGCCCAACGCGCGCCCGCGCGGAATGATCGTCGCCTTGTGGATCGGATCGAGCACCTTGTTGAACTTGAGGCTGATCAGGGCGTGACCGGCTTCGTGATAGGCGGTGAGCTTCTTTTCGTCGTCGGTCATCGCCATGGTGCGCCGCTCGGCGCCCATCATGATCTTGTCCTTGGCGTCCTCGAATTCGGCGTGCGTGACGAACCGCTTGTTGCGCCGCGCGGCCATCAGGGCCGCCTCGTTGACGAGGTTCATGAGGTCCGCGCCCGAAAAACCGGGCGTACCGCGCGCTAGAACCTTCAGATCGACGTCTGGCGCCAGCGGCACCTTGCGCACGTGGACCTTGAGGATACGCTCGCGCCCGCCCACGTCGGGGTTCGGCACGACGACCTGACGGTCGAAACGGCCCGGACGCAGAAGTGCAGGATCGAGAACGTCGGGACGGTTGGTCGCGGCGATCAGGATAATGCCTTCATTGGCCTCGAACCCATCCATCTCGACCAGCAACTGGTTGAGCGTCTGTTCGCGCTCGTCATTGCCCCCGCCGAGCCCGGCGCCACGCTGGCGGCCCACGGCGTCGATCTCGTCGATGAAGATGATGCACGGCGCGTTCTTCTTGGCCTGCTCGAACATGTCGCGCACGCGGCTCGCGCCCACGCCCACGAACATCTCGACGAAGTCCGACCCCGAAATGGTAAAGAACGGCACATTGGCCTCGCCGGCCACCGAACGGGCCAGCAAGGTCTTGCCGGTGCCCGGAGGGCCCACCAACAGCACACCGCGCGGAATGCGCCCGCCAAGGCGCTGGAACTTGCCCGGATCGCGCAGGAATTCGACGATTTCCTCGAGGTCCTGCTTGGCTTCCTCGACGCCCGCCACATCCTCGAACGTCACCTTTCCGCTCGACTCGGTCAAAAGCTTGGCGCGCGACTTGCCAAAGCCCATCGCCCCGCCGCGCCCGCCGCCCTGCATCTGGCGGATAAAGAAGAACCACACCGCGATCAGGACGAGGAAAGGCAACCAGCTCGACAGCAGGATCGACCAGAAGGGCGAACCTTCCGGCATGCGGGCGGTGATGTTGACGCCGCGGTCCTCGAGCCGGGAAATGATATCCGCGCCTTGCGGGATCGTCACCTCGAAGCGGGTGCCGTCGCTGAGCCTTCCATTGACGATATTGTCAGTAATGACGACGTCGGCGACGCGGCCATTTTCAATGTCGCTGACAAACTGGCTGTAAGTGCGCTCGGTTGCGGCGATGGTCCGGGTGGACGACTGGAAGACCTGGAACAGGCCCATCAGCATCATCAAGACCACCAGCCAGATAGCGAAGTTGCGAAAATTTCCGTTCATCATTCCTGTCCAGCAGAGGCGGAGGTGCGCGCGAAATGCACGAGGCGCGCGGGTTGGTCACGAATGTAAGCCCGCCATTCCGTCGATACAAGGGCAAGCCTTGGGTGCGGTGCGGGTTTACCGCAGTTTCCGCCCGTCAGGTTAACGCAACATGGTTCACCTTGATCCGCGCATCGAAAAGGCGCGCGCCCAGCGCCAGCACCTCGCCATCCTCGGTGCTGACCAGCGGTGCCGTGCGCAGAGCGGCAACCGGCACATCCGGCGCTTCTCCGGTGAGGGCGACGAACCGCTCGCGCGTCAGGGCCAAAGCAGGCGCGATAGTCAACGCAACCGGGGACTCAACAGAGAAGCGCCCATCCCAAACCGTAACGTCTCCCGCCCGCGCATGCACTCTCGGCAGCCCCTTGCGCCCCGCCTCGCGATAGACCAGAACCCACATCGAACCGGGCGCGACAACCGCCCCCATCAGCGTTACCGGGGCTGTAACTTCATCCCTTGAGATCTGGCGATAAAGCGTTTCCACAGCCAAAAGATCGCCCTGCTGCCTGGCTCCCGCATGCCGCAGCGCGCGCCACAGAATGCGCAGCCCCGCTTCCTCCTGAACCCCGCCAAAAACATTGGCGGCGATATGAATCACACCGAAATCATCGACGCTGACCTCGGCGCGCCAGAGATCGGCAGCAACCTCTTCGGCCAGCGCGTCAAGCCGCTGCATGCGTTGGGCGAACCGGGCGAGCCGTTCCGATGTCAGGCCCGCCGCATCGAGCGTGGGCCACATGGCCCGCCAGCGGGCCCGTTCGTAACCGGGATCGGCATTGGTCGGATCGATCGCTGCATCGAGCCCATGGGCGGCAACGATCGCGGCGAGCTTGTCCTTGGGCACTCCAAGCAGGGGCCGGAAAACCTTTACCCCCTCGACATCGGCGAAGGCGCGCATCGCGCCCAGCCCGCCCGCGCCGCTCCCATGGGCGAGCCGCATCAGCACCGTCTCGGCCTGATCGTCAAGGTGATGGGCGGTGACCAGCACCTCCGCGCCATCAGCCCGCATCGCCTCGCCGATCAGCCGGTAGCGTGCTGCGCGCGCGGCGGCGGGAAGACCGGCTTGGGGTTTATCGCCCTTCCAACGCAGCACCCGTACTACAAATCCCTCTTCGACCGCGATCCGCCGCACCATCTCGGCTTCCGCCGCCGATTCCGGCCGCAGCCCGTGATCGAGTGTATAAACCACCGCCTCCGGGGCGGCGGCGGTTTCGCGCCACGCGGAAAACAGAACCAGCAATGCAAGTGAATCGGGCCCGCCCGAAACGGCGAGCCCGATTTTTTTTCGCTCCGCGACCGGCGCAAGCAGCGCTGCCGGGTCGAGCCCGGCCAGTCTGTCGCTCCTGCCGCTCAGCACCCCGCGCGGGCCTGTTCGGCGGCCACCCTGTCCTTGAACGCCTGGGTGGAATCGGGATAGCGTCGCAGCACTTCGCTATAGGTCCGGCAGGCGGTATCGAATTCTCCCGTCCCGTGCAGCGCCACACCGAGTTTCAGAAGAATATCGGGCGCCCGCGACGAGGTGGGATAGCTCTCGAACCCGGTGAGCAGCATGGCCGCCGCCTCGTCATAGGCGCCGCGCTGGATCATCGCATCGCCAAGCCAATAGGTGGCGTCGGGGGCTTGCGGATGATCGGGAAACAGCGCCACGAACTGGCTGAACTGGTCCTCGGCAAAGGCATATTCACCCCGCACGATGGCATCGTAGCCCGCCTGATACTGGGCGTTGGCGTCCCCGTCATTGAGCGGAACCGCGTTGGGGTCGAAGTCGAGATTGAGCGGCTGGGAGGGCGGGGTCGAACCCAGTTCGCCCTCGGGCGGCCCGAGGACGACGCCGTCCTCACCGAACACCTCGCTGGCGAACAACCCCTCGCCGTCCGGCGGTGTGTCGCCATAAAGGTCCTCATCGCCCATGAGCACGCTGCCGTCGATTTCGACCGGCACATTGGAAAGATCGTCGGGAAGCTGGGGGTCCTGCGGTAACCGTTCGGCTGGCATCGCGCCGCCGGATGGGGTTACCGCATCAGATTCCCCCGAGGCACCGCCTTCCAGTTGCTGAAAGCGGAACTCGTTGTCCTCCTGCATGCGCTCGATCAGCGTTTGCAGTTGGGTCATCTGGAACTGCAGGCCCTCGATCTGGCCCGAATAGACCCGCACCTGCTCATCGAGCTGGTCGAGCCGCACCTGCATCGCGGCAAGGTCGTTCCCCTGCCCCTGTCCCGAAACGGTCATCGCGACCGTCAAAAGTCCGGCGACACCGGCAACGGCCAAGACCTGCCGCCCCCGTGTCGCCAGACGCGAAACCAAATTCGTCACGAAAACCTCTCCTTTTCACCCGCCGGACGTACTTTTGTACTGCTCTACCCGATTAAAGCATTATTCTGGCAAAAAAGAAGCGCCGGAACCAGATACGCGGTCCCGGCGCTATGCCTCCAGTACGGGGTGTTCTCTGGCCCGTCAGTTTGTCAGGACTGTGACCGCCCGGCGGTTCTGGCTCCAGCACGAAATATCGTTACAGATCGCCACCGGACGCTCCTTGCCGTAGGACACCGAGGATATCCGGTTGGCCGGAATGCCGCGCGACACGAGATAGTTGACGACCGCCGAACCGCGGCGCGCGCCAAGCGCGATATTGTATTCGCGGGTGCCGCGCTCGTCGGCATGGCCTTCGATCACGATACGGTATTGCGGATATTGCGCAAGCCACTGGGACTGCTTGTCGAGGGTGGCCTGTGCATCGGCGGTCAGGATCGATGAATCGGTCTCAAAGAACACCCGGTCGCCGACCGACACCAGGAATTCCTGCTGGCTGCCCGGAGGGCCTCCGCCCTCACCCGGCCCGAGATTGCCGACGCCGGTCGATGGCGTGCGCGCGCAGGCAGCGACGATGACGAGCAGCGCCACCATGAGAAAGCCTTTGCCAAGGCGATAGAGGGGCATGGTCGAACCCATAGCGAAATAGCTCCAGATCGGATCAATTGTGGTTAGCGCTTTTACACCCCGTTATCTTAATTGCGGGTGTGCCAGCTTGGTTAATTCCCGCTTAATCGGGCGCAAATGCGGCGCAGAGCGTAGAGAACCGGCGTCCCGATCCGGGACATGGACAACTGTTGCATTTGTGCAAACGGAGATATCGCATACCCCCTCTTCCCCTTCCGGCAGAGCTATCGTACGCGATTGCGCGTGTGGCTTCACACCTCCCCGGCCCTCCCCATCAAGGGGAGGGTGTTTCTTTTGCTTGGCCGTCTCCATACGCTCAAGGCCAGCACCCCCCCTTGTGGGGGAGGTTGGGAGGGGGGATTCGGCGAAGCCGAACCTTATCTTGCGACCGGAAGCGGGTAACTACGTCAGCAAAGGCGACCACGCCGGATCGGACGCGAACCCCTCCGTCGCCACCCGGCGCTCGTTGCGTCCCCAGATGTCGATAGAATAAAGCGCCGGGCCGTCATTGCCGCCTGGATCGCGGAAGAACATCAAGACGCGGCCGTTGGGGGCCCAGGTCGGACCTTCGGCATGATAGGACGTGGCCAGTATCCGCTCGCCCCCGCCATCGGGCCGCATCGTGCCGATTGAGAACTGGCCGCCGGACTGGCGCGTAAAGGCAATCAGATCGCCCTTGGGCGACCACACGGGGGTGGAATAGGAGCCATCGCCATAGGAGATGCGTTCCGCCCCGCCGCCATTGGCGCTCATCACGTAAATTTGCGGGCGCCCGCCACGGTCGGACTCGAAAACGATGCGCTGCCCGTCCGGTGAATAGGACGGGGAGGTGTCGATCGCCGAGCCGTTTGTGAGGACGACCGGCTGGCCGCCGCCCAGATCGAGAGCATAGAGATTGGTCGTCGCCCCTTGCGTCACCGAAAAGGCCAGGCGCCGTCCGTCGGGCGAAAAGCGCGGGGCAAAGCTCATCTGCCCGAACCGCCCGATCGACTGGTGCTGGCCGGTGGCAAGGTTGAGCACGAAGATGCCCGAGCTGTTCGGCCCGTCGAACGCCATATAGGCGATGTTCTGCCCGTTGGGCGAAAGCCTGGGGGTGATGACCGAAAGCCGGCCATCGGTCAGGTACTGGTTGTTGAACCCGTCCTGATCCATGATCGCGAGGCGCTTGACGCGGTTGGCCTTGGGCCCGCTCTCGGCCACATAGACGATGCGGGTGTCGAAATAGCCCGTCTCCCCGGTCAGCCCGGTATAGATCGCATCCGAGGCCATATGCGCGATGCGCCGCCAGGAATTGGCGTCGGTGCCATAGGCCTTGCCGGTCACCTGCGCGCCCGCCGTCGTATCCCAGAGCCGCAGGCTCGACTGGATCTGCGCGCCGCGATTGACGTCGCCCATCACGACCGCATCGGCACCCGTACCGCGCCAGGAGGCAAATTCGGGGGTCGCGCTGGCGCTGCCCACGCGCTGGGGATAGCCCGCCGGATCGATCACGCGGAACAGCCCCGAATTGGTGAGGTTGTTGCGCACGACCTGGGCGACTTCGGCCCCGAACGCGGCATCACTGGACGAAAAGTCGGGAACGGCGATCGGCAGCGGCGTGAAATTGCCGCCTGTCACGGTAATGCGCAATTGCGCGAGCACCGGGCTCGCGGCCAGCATTGCCGCGCCGGACAACCCAAGCCTCAAAGCCGACCTGCGGGTCAAAAGCGTCATGTTTCTTCATCTCCATCGCTTGCCGGACCCTGTCCGGCAGACCTCTCCAGAAACCCAATTCCGGAGAGGCCGAATTCGTTGCGCATTCCCCTACACGTCAATCGTGTCGGAAAATCGATAAGGCCCCAGCCCCTAAAGGTCGCGCGGATCGAACGTTACGTCCACCTGCCGCCACTCTTCATATTTGTCCGCCGGGAGCATGGTGTAGGGCCCGCACTGCTGCACCGCGCGCTGGGCCGCCAGCGCGGTCGAACGCACCAGATCGTCGGTGATCGCAGAAAGAATCTGCGGCTGGCCGGTCACCGCGCCGTTGGGGCCGAGCGAAACCAGCAGCCTTACGGTCAGCCCGTCGGTGCTCATCGCCGCCATGGGCGGGTTCCAGCACCGGCGCATGGCGGCTGCCAGCGCGTCCTGCTCCGATTGCGTCAGCCGCGAGGCCTGCCCCGTGGGACGGCCGAGCGCCTGCTCGCCGCCCTCACCGGTCGTCGCGCCGCGTGATGTTTCGTTGTTGATGATGTCGGCCACCCGGTCCGCGATGTCGGAGGGCAGCGGCTGACGGGCCTGCTCCTGCTGCCGACGCTGCTCTTCCTCGCGACGTTGCTCTTCCTGACGGCGCGCGAACTCGGCGCGCGCCTGCTCGACCGAAGCCGTAACGCGCGGCGGGCTGGGCGGCACGATCTGCGGTTCGGGCTCTGGCTCAGGCTCGGTTTCCACGACCGCCGGGGTTTCGACGGGCTCCGGCTCGGGCATGGGCTCGGGTTCCGGTTCCGGCGCGGGCGCCGGGGCAGGTTCGGGTTCTGGCTCGGGCCGGGGCGTGGGGGTTGGCGGCGGCGTCGGTTCGGGCAGAGGCTCGGGCTCTGGCACCTCGACCGGCTCGGGTTCAGGCTCGGGCGCGGTCTGGATGGTGGGCGCCGGGGTTTCCACATCGGTGATTTCGGGCGTGGGCTGGTCGGTTTCGGTATTGCCGGTCCGCTGGGCCAGTTCGGCTGGTTCTTCCGAATCCACCGCCGATGGCGCCTCGCTTTCGACCACGTCGCTATCGAGCGTTCCCACCCGGATCGAGGAGAATTCCTCGATTGGGATAAGATCGATGGCAATGGAATCCACCATATTGGGCGCAAGCTCGCGGCTGCCCGTGAGGTTCATCAACCCCAGGGCGATCAATGCCGTGTGGGCGAGCACCGATACGGTGGTTCCCAACTTCATGGCGTTACTGTCCTGCCGGAAGCGCGGGAGCCTGTTCCGTTATCAACCCGATCCGCGCATATCCCGCGCCCGAAAGCGTGCCCATCACCTGCATCACCGCGCCGTAATTGGCCGTGGCATCGCCCCGCACATAGATGCGGTCCTCGGTACTTTCCGCGCGGTCGGCAACCGCCTGCACAAGCCCTTCGAGCGCGACAGCCTCGTCATCGATGAACACCGCACCATCGGGCGTCACCGAAATGGTGATCGGGGTGCGTGGGGTTTCCATCTCGCGCGCCTGGGTCTGGGGCAGATCGATGGCGACCCCCACGGTCATCATGGGCGCTGCGACCATGAAGACGATCAGCAGCACCAGCACCACGTCGACGAACGGGGTAACGTTGATCTCGCTCATCAACCGGGCGCGCGAGCCGCGCCTGCGGCGTCCGCCGCCCCGGCTGGACCCTTGCACGCCCATCGCCATTACTTGCGGCTCCGCGCTTCGAGCTGGCGGCCGAGGATCGCCGCGAACTCATCGGCGAACCCTTCCAGCCGCCCGGTCAACTTATTGGCGTCGCCCGAAAGCTTGTTGTAGGCGATAACGGCGGGGATGGCCGCAACAAGGCCGATGGCGGTCGCAAACAGCGCCTCGGCGATCGGCCCGGCGACCACGCCAAGACTGGCGCTCTGGGCCGACGCAATGGACGAAAAGGCATTCATGATGCCCCATACCGTACCAAAAAGGCCGATGAATGGCGCCGCCGCCCCGACCGTTGCAAGAAAGGGCAGCCGCTTTTCAAGGTCCTCGCTTTCGCGCGCGATGGCGACGTCGAGCACTTTGTCGAGCCGCGCCTGCACCCCGATATAGGAGGCCGCGTTCTGCTCGTGACTGCGCTTCCATTCCTTCATCGCCGCAACAAAGATCGCGGCCAGTCCCGATGCCGGGCGCTGGGACAGCGTCTGGTAAAGCTCCTCGAGCGACTGGCCCGACCAGAAGGTCTTCTCGAACTGGTTCATGTCGCGGCGCACGCGGGTGAACATCATCGATTTGTCGATGATGATGGCCCAGCACCAGATCGAGGCCGCGAGCAGCCCCAGCATCACGAGCTTGACCACGATGTCGGCCATCAAGAACAGGCCGAGCGGTGAGAAGTCCGTGTGGGCCGCCGCGTTCCCCACTGCTTCCATAGCTTCCATTGAACCTTAACCTTTTGGGGCGCGCGGGATGCCGCGCCTGCCAGCTGCCGATGCGATGCGGGTCAAATTTGTCAAAATTAGGAGACAAATGCCCGCGATCCGGGCGCAAGACGTACGCCACCCGCCCGTGCCATATTTATGGTCAATGAAAGGTTAAGAACCGCTCAACAGCGCGCGAAGCTCTTGGGGCAATCGCACCGGGCGGCCCTTGTCGTTCATCAGCACCGCCACGACCCGTGCATGGGTCACGATCTCGTTGCCGCGCCGTATCGTCTGCTCGAGGATGAACCGCGCAGCCGTTGCCTCCGCCATCCGCGTCCCGACCTCGAGCAGATCGTCGATATGAGCCGCCTTGTCGTAGGAAATCGTCATCTCGCGCACCGCGAACGCCAGCCCGGCCTTCGCCATTTCCGCATGGTGGATACCGTGCGCCCGCAGATATTCCGTCCGCGCCCGCTCGAAGAATTTCAAATACGCCGCATGATAGACATTGCCCGAAAAATCCGTGTCCTCGAAATAGACCCGCACCGGGAACCGGTGCTCGCCGTCCTTGCCGATCTCTCCACCGAACACGCTCAACTCTCATCCTCGCCGTCCTCGAACAGGGTGGCCTGCAACCCGGCAAAACCCTGCGGCACGGCATAACCCATATGCTGGAACGAGAGCGCAGTCATCATCCGCCCGCGCGGCGTGCGCTGGATGAAGCCTTGCTGGATGAGATAGGGCTCGACGATCTCCTCGATGGCATCGCGCGGCTCTGAAAGCGCGGCGGAAATCGTCTCGATCCCCACCGGGCCGCCGCCGTAAAATTCCACGATGGTCTTCAAATAGCGCCGATCGAGCTGGTCGAGCCCCCTGGCGTCCACATCGAGCCGCAGCAGCGCCCGGTCGGCGACCACCCGGTCGATGGCCTTTGCCCCCTCGACCAGCGCGAAATCGGTCACCCGCCGCAACAGTCGCCCCGCGATGCGCGGCGTGCCGCGCGAGCGCCGCGCCACTTCCATCGCGCCGTCCGATGTCATCTCCATGCCCATCAGCCGCGCCCCGCGCTCGACGATCTTGACCAGTTCCTCGGGCGTATAGAAATTCAATCGCACCGGAATGCCGAAGCGGTCGCGTAAGGGTGTCGTCAGCAGCCCCGCCCGCGTCGTTGCGCCCACCAGCGTGAACTTGGCCAGATCGATCCTAACCGAACGCGCCGCCGGCCCTTCCCCGATGATGAGATCGAGCTGGAAATCCTCCATGGCGGGATAAAGGATTTCCTCGACCGCCGGGTTGAGCCGGTGGATCTCGTCGATGAACAGCACGTCGCGCTCTTCGAGATTGGTCAGGAGCGCGGCAAGGTCCCCCGCCTTGGCGATCACCGGCCCCGAGGTTGCCCGGAACCCCACGCCCAGCTCGCGCGAAATGATCTGCGCGAGCGTCGTCTTGCCCAGTCCCGGCGGACCCACGAACAGCACATGATCGAGCGCCGCCTTGCGCTGTTTGGCGGCCTCGATGAAAACCTGAAGATTGGCCCGCGCCGCTTCCTGCCCGATGAACTCGGAAAAACCCGAGGGGCGCAGGGAAACATCGAGACTGTCGTCACGGCCTGCCGTGGCGTCGGTGATGTCGGTCATATCGCTTTCTCGCCAAAGGCGGATACCGCTGATATTGCAAGCCCGCCCAATATGACGGCGACCAGCCCAAGGGTGCACGCCATGCCGGCCCGAGGCTTATCGATCATGTTGAAAGCTCCCGCAATCCCAGCCGGATCAGCTTTTCCGTCGCCGTGTCCTCGCCTTCCCTGGCGATCACCCGCGCCACCGCGCCTGATGCTTGCGCCTGCCCGTAACCCAGATTGACCAGCGCTGAAACCGCATCGGAAGCGTTGCTTCCGGCAACGCCTTCCCCCAAGGCCGTCTGTAGCCCAAGAACCCCGGCATCCACCGCGCCCAGCGCAGGCACCTTGCCCTTGAGTTCGGAAACGAGCCGCTGGGCGAGTTTGGGGCCCACCCCCGGCGCGCGCCCGACCATGGCCTTGTCCTGCAAGGCGATCGCTGAGGAGAGTTCGGATGGCGAGAGCGTCGACAATATGCCCAGCGCCACCTTTGCCCCCACCCCCTGCACGGTCATCAGCAGCCTGAACCAGCTTTTTTCCGCCTCGCTCGCAAAGCCGTAAAGCCGGATCATGTCCTCGCGCACGATCATCTCGATAAAGACAATGGCGGCTTCCCCGACGCGCGGCAGCGCCTGCAAGGTCCGGCCCGAGCAATACGCCTCATAGCAGACCCCGTTGACATCGATCAGGGCGAGATCGTCCCCGATGGTCTCCACCACTCCCTTGAGCTTCCCGATCATGCGCTTTTCGCCAGCTTTCTGTGCTGCCGGTGATGGGCATGGCAGACGGCGATGGCCAGCGCATCCGCCGCGTCGGAGGATTTGAAATTGGCCGCCGGCATCAATGTCCTGACCATCAATTCGATCTGTGCCTTTTCCGCGTGCCCCGTACCCACCACGGATTTTTTGACGAGGTTGGCCGAATATTCGCCCACCGGCAGGCCCATCGAAGCGGGCGTCATCACCGCGATGCCGCGCGCCTGCCCGAGCAGCAGCGTCGAGCGCGCCCCGGCGTTGACGAAGGTCTCCTCCACCGCCGCCTCGTGCGGATGGTGTTCGGCGATCAGCCGCATCAGCCCCTCGTGGAGATGAACGAGCCGCAGCGCCAGCGCCTGATCGACCTGCGGCGTCAGCACCCCGCAGGCGATGAACCGCAGCCGGTTGCCCTCGCTTTCGATGATCCCCCAGCCCGTCCGCCGCAACCCTGGGTCGATGCCGATGATTCGCACGCTTTCCACCATAGCCAATTGATACGCGAGTGCGCGCACCCTACCAAGCGCAAAGTGAACAAATGCGAAACATCCACATCTCTCGACATGCCGGACAGCACACGGAAACAATATTTCAGCACCACAGGTCATGAGAGGCTGTGGAACGGGGGCATTTTCCTTTTTGGGGCAACATCTCGTTCATGAATTTGCCCCTAGTGTCCCCCCGGACGCGGGATTTGGAACATGAACATGCAGCGCAAGCCTCGGCTGAACCGGCGCGATTGGGCGCGTATTGCCCTTCAGACCCTTGGAATCACGATGATCGCCGTTTCGGTTTCGCTACTGGGCGCGCACCTCATCCTGTCGACCTTTTCGGCCGGCCTCAATCTGACCGGCATCTTCGCCACCATCGCCTTGCCGATCGTGCTCGGCGGCCCGACGACGCTCGGCTTTGCCATCCAGAACGCAAGGCTGCGCGAGGCCTATCGCCGGCTCGAAGCCGCCGCCGCGCGCGACAGCCTCACGGCCTGCCTCAACCACGGGGCGTTCATCGCCCAGGCCAATGAATTCCTCAACGGCACGCCCCACGGGCAAATCCGGGGTGCCCTGCTTGTCGTCGATGCCGACTATTTCAAGAGCGTCAACGACCGCTATGGCCACCACATCGGCGACGCCGCCCTGCGCCAGATCGCGGCCCGCATCCAGGGCGCGGTGCGTCAGTGCGATCTCGTCGGACGGCTGGGCGGCGAGGAATTCGGCGTCTTCCTCCCCGGCGCCACGCAGGCCATCGCGGAATCCATCGCCGAAACCATCCGCCGCACGGTCCAGACCATCGAGTTCGAGGTCGAGGGCAACCGCTTCTCGCTCTCGGTTAGCGTCGGCGGCGCGGTATTTGAAAGCCCGGTGGATTATGGCGAGTTGTTCCGCAGCGCGGACAAGAAGCTCTACAAGGTCAAGAACTCGGGCCGCAACAATGTCGCCCTGATGCACCTGCCCGTCCCCGGCCTTGACGATTCCCTGCTGCTCAAGGCCGGATAGCAATAGGGCGCCCAGCGGGCGCCCTCGAAAATCTCTCCTGGAAACCGGGCCTGCCAGCCGCTTACACCGAGAGCCTGGCCATGTCCTCGTCGCTCATCTCGAAATTGGCGTAGACGTTCTGGACGTCATCGTCATCCTCGAGATTGCCGATCAGCCGCATGAGGCTCGCGCCCTTTTCGGCGTCGACTTCGGTGGAAGTCTGGGGCTTGAAGACCGGCTTGACACTTTCAGCTTCCCCCAGAGCGGCTTCGAGCGCCGTGCTGACCTCTCCGATATCCTCGAAGACACAATAGATGATGTGGCCGTCATCGGAGCTTTCGACATCCTCGGCCCCCGCCTCGATCGCCGCCTCCATCACCTTGTCGGCATCGCCCACGCTGGCCGGATAGACGATCTCGCCCACCCGGTCGAACATGAAGGAGACCGAATTGGTTTCACCGAGCGCCCCGCCCGCCTTGGAAAAGATCGCGCGCACATTGGATGCCGTACGGTTGCGGTTGTCGGTCAGCGCTTCCACGATCACCGCGACCCCGCCGGGGCCATAGCCCTCATAGCGCACTTCATCGTAGTTCTCGCCCTCTCCGCCCGCGGCCTTCTTGATGGCGCGGTCGATATTGTCCTTGGGCATGGACTGGGCCTTGGCGTTGTTGATCGCCAGCCGCAGGCGCGGGTTCATCGCCGGATCGGGCAGGCCCGCCTTGGCCGCGACGGTAATCTCGCGCGCCAGCTTTGAAAAGATCTTGGAGCGCACCGCGTCCTGACGGCCCTTGCGATGCATGATGTTCTTGAACTGTGAATGACCGGCCATGTGCGGACAATTCCCTGACTAGACGTGATGTGGATTGGATGCCGGTATAATCGGCGCGGCAAAGAAAATAAAGATCACGCAAAAAGCGGCAGCGCCTGGGAGAGCGATCCGCCAATGCGCACCGGCAGTACCTGCCGGGCCAGCCCGGTTATGGGCTCCGTTTCCACCGCCACCCCGCACAGCGTCGCCTCGCCATTGGCGGGCGTGAACCTGTTGTTGGGAATGCCGGTCAGAAACCGGTTGACCGGCTCGTCGGGTTCCATCCCGATCACGCTGTCGTAATCCCCGCACATCCCCGCATCGCTCATCAGCGCGGTGCCGCCCTTCAGGATGCGATGGTCCGAGGTGGGGATATGGGTGTGGGTGCCCACGACCAGCGTCACCCGCCCGTCGAGGAAATGCCCCATCCCCTGGATTTCCGAAGTCGCCTCGACGTGGAAATCGACGACGATGGCATCGGCCTGCGCCCCGAGCGGACATGCCTCGATCGCCGCTTCCACGGCGCGGAACGGATCGTCCATGGGCGGCATAAACACCCGCCCCAGCGCCTGCACCACCAGCACCTGATGGCCCTTGCGCCCCGTAACGAACGCCGCCCCCCGCCCCGGTGCCCGGCCGGGCAGGTTAATCGGGCGCACGATGGTGCCGTGCCGCTCGATCGCAGTCATCATCTCTCGCTGGTCAAAGGCATGGTCGCCCAGTGTCACGACATCGGCCCCCGCGTCGCGCAACAGCTCGAAATGCTGTTCGGTCAGCCCGCGCCCGTGGCTGGCATTCTCGCCATTGACGATCACGAAGTCGAATCCATGCTGCTCGATCAGCCCCGGCAGGCGCTCGGCCACGGCATCGCGCCCCGCCTTGCCCATCACATCGCCCAGAAACAACAACCTCATGCGACGGGGAACTTCCTGATGCCCGTTTCGGTGACCAGAATGTCGAGCGGCATGTCGTGGGTCTCGCGAGGAATGAAGTCGAGTTCCTGGCCCGAAAAGGCATAACCGACAAGTAGGGTTTTTTTTGAGAGCCTGGCGAGCGTGCGGTCGTAATAGCCCTTGCCATAGCCCAGCCGCGTGCCGAGCTTGTCAAAGCCCAGAAGCGGGATGACGACGATATCGGGCTCGACCACCGGCGCGGTTTCGGCGGGCGCTAGGGTCCCGAACCCGGAGGGGTAAAGCGGCTGTCCCTCTTCCCAGAGCCGCAACTCGAGCGGTTCGCCATCGCCCAGCACCACCGGCAGGCAGACCGGCTGGCCCGAATCGACCAGCGCGGTCAGAAGCGGCTTGCAGTCGATCTCGTCCCGAATTGGCCAGTAAAGCGCCACGACCTTCCCGGTCGCTATCGGAACACCTTCGAGAAAATGGGCGGCGGCATCCTTTGCCATGTCGGCCCAGTCGGCCCTGGCGATAGCGCCGCGCTGCTCGAAGGCACGCTGGCGCAGCCTTGTCTTTTCATCCTCGAACTGGGCCTGCGCTTGGTTCACGAATACCTCGATCACGCAAAAATCGGTGCCGCCCTGGCCGTGGGATGTGTCGATCCCGGGAACCTACACATGTAGGTGGGCGCCGTGTGTCCGAACCCACGGGTCCGGCCAGGGACAGCTCCCTTTAGGATCGATAAGGCCCCGGGGATGCAGTATCCTACACGCACCGGGCAGCACTGTTGATATAGGCGCATTTGGCCGCAGGTCAAAGGGCCTTATGCGTTATAAAGCCCCCGTTATCCGCACCACGCCGTCATCGAACCGCGCGTCGACGCGGTAGACCTCGGCCATGCGTTCGGGCGTCAGCACGTCGTGGAGCGGGCCTTCGGCGGCGAGGCGTCCATGGTCGAGCAGCACGGCGCGGTCGCAAAAGCGGGTGGCGAGGGTCAGGTCGTGGAACGAGGCCAGCACCGTCTTGCCGCGTGCCCGCACCGCTTCGAGCAGCACATATTGATAGTGCAGGTCGAGGTGATTGTGCGGTTCGTCGAGCAGGTAGATTTCGGGATCGAGCGCCAGCAATTGCGCAAAGAACAGGCGCTGCTGCTCGCCCCCCGAGAGATAGCCCGCATCCTCCCCGGCGCGCGCCGCAAGCCCGACGGTTTCGAGCGCGTCCATGCAGCGCTCGTCCGCCTCCCCTCTTGAAAGGCTGAGCGGCAGCAGCCCCAGCCCCACGACGTTCCGGAGCGACAGGCCCGAAAGATTGACCGCCTCCTGCACCAGCGCGCCCACCCGCGCGGCATAGGCGCGGCGCGGCCAGTCCCTTTGCGTCCGACCCTCGAAATGAACTGCGCCCGAACTGGGCTTTTCGGCGCGGTAAAGGATGCGCATCAGGCTCGATTTGCCCGCTCCGTTTGGACCGAGAAGCGCCTGGAACCGGCCCGGGGCGATGGAAAAGCTCACATCGTCGAGGATGCGGCTTTTGCCTTTCCAGAGGCTCACATTGCGGATTTCGGCCAATGCTTCAGAGCCCACGGCGCGCCCTCCGCAAAACGTAGACGAAAGGCGGGGCGGCAAACAGCGCCAGCAGGACGCTGAGCGGCAATTCCTCGGGAGCAAGCAGCGTGCGGCACAAGAGATCGACCACGACCATCACGATCATCCCCAGCACCACCGCCAGCGGCACGAGCCGCCGGTGGGGCGCGCCGACCAATAGCCGCGCCATATGCGGAACGATCAGCCCCACAAAGCCCACGATCCCCGCCCCGGCGACCGAAAGCCCGGTCAGGAGCGCGGCGAGCGAAAAAAGCCCCAGCCGCAGCGCCCCCAGCGGCGTGCCGAGCGCCACCGCCCGTTCATCGCCCAGAAGCACCGCATCGAGCATCGGCGAAAGGAAGAAAACGATGACGCAGGCAATCGGCAGAGCGACCAGCAACGGATTGAGATCGCCCCACCGCGCGCGCGCCGCTGACCCCATGAGGAAGGACAGCGCCTCGCGCGTCACGTGCGGGTCGGCCAGATGGAGGAAAAACGCCGACATCGAGGTAAAGAACAGCGAGACCGCCACCCCGGCAAGGATCACCACCAGCTTGTCGAGATCGCGGCCGGGGGAAAAGGACAGCCCCAGCGTGATCAGGAACGCCGCCATCGCGCCCGCGAACGCCAGAAGCGGCAGCCCGACGCTGGCGACGAACGCGGCGGGGAGCCAGACGATCCCCGCCGTCGCACCGGCCGAAGCGCCCGAAGAGAGCCCCAAAAGATAGGGATCGGCCAAGGGGTTGCGCAGCAGCGCTTGCATGACGACGCCGGAAAGCGCCAGCGCGCCGCCCACCAGCGCCACCATGAAAACGCGCGGCAGGCGCCACTCCCAGATGATGAGCACCAGATTGCGCTGCGCATCGGGGGCGAGGATGAGCGCTTTCAGCCGCTCGTCCCACGGCAGTTCCGCCGTGCCCCAGAACGCCCCCGCCAGCATGGCAAGGGCGAGCGCAACGAGGGACCCGCCAAGCAGGGCGCCATACCGCATCGTCATGGATCAGCGCGCGATATCGAGCGCTGCAAGCCCATCCGAAAGCCGCTCGATGCCATCGACGAACCGCACCCCAAGCACGGTTTCAGAGAACGGCACGGTGACGAACCGCCCTGCCTTGACCGCCGCAAGTTCGGAGAGCACCGGATCGTTTTCCATATAGGCGCGCTTGTCCTCGGCGGTCGACCACCCCGCATCGTTGAGAACGATGACGTCCGGATCGGCGGTCACCACCGCTTCCCATGAAAGATCGGCCCAGCGCCCCTCGACGTCCCCGGCGATATTGTCGAGCCCCACGCTTTCGAGCAGCAGCCCGGCCGACCCGCAACACCCGGCGGAAAACGGCGTATCGGACCCCGAGTCAAAAAGGAACGCGCTGAGGCCCTCGCCCGGCCTGTGTTCGGTCGCCGCATCGAGCCGGGCCTTGAGTTCGGCGATCAGCGCATCGGCACGATCCTCGACCCCGAACAGCGCTCCGATGCGTTCGAGATCGACAAAAATGGTTTCGACCGGGATGCGGGTGTCGCCCGGATATTTGTTGCGGCACTCGGAATCGACCAGATAGGTACCCACCCCCATGGCGTGCCACTCGCTTTCCGGCCCGAGCTGGTTATCGCGGAACGCCGAGGTAAAGCCCGAAAAGAGGAAATCCGCATCGCTGGCGAGTACCACTTCGCGGGCCGGGACCTCCTCGTAATGCTGGCCGATGGACTCATAGGCCGCCTGCCATTTTTCGGGGATGGCGTCCTCAAGATAGGCGGTGGCGATCAGCCGGTCCTCGAGCTCCAGCGCCAGCATGATCTCGGTGGTCTGCTGGAAGACCGAGATGGCGCGGGCGGGTGGCTCGGCATAGTCGAACACCGTCTCGCAGCTTTCGATCGAAACCTGCGCCATGGCCGCCCCCGACACGAGCGAGAGCGACGCGGCAAGAAGGATTTTACGCGTAATCATGGGTCTGAACCTCGTGGATGATCAGGTGGGAAAGGGGGCGGCGCTCGACCAGAACCGTCGTGACGAAAGCGGCGACATCGGCTTGTGTGTCGAGCCGATACCAGCGCCCGGCGGGATAGTGCGCAACGACAGGCCCGCCATTGCAGGGAAAGAGGCACCCGGTTGTGGCAACCAGCGTCGAGCGCATCACCCCCTGGCGCGATAGCTCGGCATTGAGCACGTCGCGCAGCAGCCCCGAGCGCCGGTACGTGCAGCGCGGTCCGGTACAAACCAGAAGATGATCGCGATAGGCCGGCACATCGTCCCAGCCCTTCCCCTCGATACTCCCGGTCTCGACATCGACGGGCCGGGCGCTCTCGGCCCGCGCAATGGCTTTTTCCGCAATGACGCGCAGCACGTCGCCATCATCGATCTGGTCGGAAGCGAGCCGCACCGAGAGACCGGCCACCGCGCTTTCGCGCTGCCAGTAGCCCAGCGCACCGGGCAGCCAGGCCATGAGACTATCGGAAAACGGCAGGCCGACCGGTTGGACGAGGATGTCGCGCGCACCTTCCCCGACGAGGTCATCGAGCGCTTCCATGGCGCTCTGCCCGGCCCCTTCCATGCGCACGACACGGCAGGGCATGTGCGCGGCGGCACAAAGCCCGGCCTGCAATTGCCTGAACCTTCGCGCGCTGAGATAGGGCTGGGAAACGAGAAAGAGGATGGCGTCAGGCACGAGGACCCGCCCTTCGCAAAAGCGAAGGCGGATGCGGCGTCCATTGCCCGTGCAATGTCAAACAGACCATTCCTGCCCCCTGCCGGCACACCTCGTCCGGACGTTGGATCACTGGCTGTCGGCAGGTCTCCTGGCTCGCGGCTCTGGCGTCGCTTCGCCCCTTCCCGGCCCCGGGGGCCAGTGGATATGGCGAAAACGACTCACCGCTTACAGTTGCGAGGGCAGCCCCGGTTTTGGCCCCTTATGGGTAGTCCGCACCGTATTCCCTTTTCATCCGCGCTTTGATTGGCGGAACCGTCAGCACAATCTGCTTAAGCGAGGCGGCGCCGGTTGGCAAGCCCGGGGCATGTCCCGCTCATTGCTGGGGCTGGTCCTGCCCCGTCGCATCGATGGCCGTCGCCATGGATTCGATCCGCCGCGCGACGTCGGACAGCTTGGAGGCGAACCGGCTCTCCATGGCCTCGGCTTCGGCGGCCACAGCACTGCCCGCACGCGTCACCGAATCGAGTTCGGCCCTGAGCGCATTGAGCTTGCGTTCGGCCTCGACCAGTTCGTCCACCACCGCGATCCCCGCCATCACCGTCAACCGGTTGTCGCCGATTTCGCCAAACGATTCCTTGTAGTCGTCGATATAGCCGTTGAAGCGCGCCGCCAGAGAAATGAGACGGGTTTCCTGCCCGTCCTCGCACGCCATACGGTATTTGCGGCCATTGATTTCGACGCTGACCTCAGCCACGGGCTTCTCCTTCCAGGACGTCCCGCACCGTATCGATCACATCGCCTAGACGCTGGGACACCATGTCGGCGGTGTCGTCGATCCGCGTGGCGCGGGCGCGGGCCTCTTCGAGTTCACCGGCAAGACGCTGGTTTTCGCTCTCCAGCCTTGCCACCGCGCGCATCCGGCCCGAAAGCGCGCGCATCGAGGTGTCGAGCCGGTTCATGGCCCTTTCGAGCCGTTCGGCGGCGGTATCGTAACTCTCGCCATTGCCCGATGTCATCGCTCCGGCCCTTCCGAATCCCGACTACACACAGGAGCCCACAATAACCCCAAACATGGCGAGAATGGCAAGGGCAGGCGCACGCAGGGCAGTCGCATATGAATCTGCGCTTGTGGCTTCACCCCTCCCCAACCCTCCCCATCAGGGGAGGGTGTTTCCTTTTCCTTGTTGTCTCCCTACGCACAAGGCTAGCACCTCCCCCCTTGTGGGGGAGGTTGGGAGGGGGGGGTCGGCGTTAGCCGAAGCATATGCGATTGCCCTGCAGGCGCACGGCAGTATCATTGACTCGAAAGCGCTGTCTGTTATGTGTCGGCACGCGCGAGCACGCCGCGCCGTAAAGGCCGCATCGCACCGCATCCTTGAGGCGTCGAAAACGGGAAAATCTCATGACGGACAGAGCGAAACACGATGCCATGGCCAACGCGATCCGCGCCCTCTCGATGGACGCGGTGCAAGCCGCGAACTCGGGCCACCCCGGATTGCCCATGGGCGGGGCGGACATCGCCGCCGTTCTTTTCGGCAAGGTGATGAAGTTCGACGCGAGCGCCCCCAACTGGCCGGATCGCGACCGCTTCATCCTTTCGGCCGGCCACGGCTCGATGCTGCTTTATTCCGCGCTCTGGCTGCTCGGCTACGAGGACATGTCGCTTGACGATATCAAGCATTTCCGCCAGCTCGGCTACAAGACCGCCGGCCATCCCGAATACGGCCACGCGGCGGGCATCGAGACCACCACCGGCCCGCTGGGCCAGGGCATCGGAAACTCGGTGGGTTTTGCCATCGCCGAAGCCAAGCTCAAAGCCGAGTTCGGATCAGATCTGGTCGATCACTTCACCTATGTTTACGCCGGTGACGGGTGCCTGATGGAAGGCATCTCCCAGGAAGCCATATCGCTGGCCGGGCATCTGAAGCTCTCAAAGCTCATCGTCATCTGGGACAACAACAACATCACCATCGACGGCAAGGTCTCGCTCGCCGACTCCACAAACCAGCTCGAACGTTTCAAGGCGTCCGGCTGGAACACCATGGAGATCGACGGCCACAACCCTGACGAGATCGAAGCCGCGCTTTTGAAGGCGCAGAAATCCGACAAGCCCACGCTCATCTCGGCCAGGACCGTGATCGGCTTCGGCTCGCCCAACAAGGCCGGAACCAACAAGGTCCACGGCTCCCCGCTCGGCGACGAGGAAATCGCCCTTGCCCGCAAGGAACTGGGCTGGGAGCACCCCGCCTTCGTCATCCCCGAGGATATCCTCGCCCATTGGCGCGCCGCAGGCTCACGCGGCGCCGAGGCCCGCAAGGCCTGGGACGCCCGCCTTGCCGCGTCGAGCGACAAGGCCGAGTTCGAGCGCCGCGCCTCGGGCACGCTGCCCGAAAACTTCAAATCCGCCATGGCGGATTACAAAAAGAAGCTGGCGGAGAAAAAGCCCAAGCTTGCCACCCGCGCCTCGTCCCAGAACGCGCTCGAAGTGCTCAACGGCGTCGTGCCCGAGACCATCGGCGGATCGGCCGACCTCACCGGCTCGAACAACACCAACACCAGCCAGACCCTCCCCTTTTCGGCAGACGATTATTCCGGCCGCTATATCCATTACGGCATCCGCGAGCACGGCATGGCCGCCGCCATGAACGGCATTGCGCTCCATGGGGGGCTTTACCCCTATGGCGGCACCTTCATGTGCTTTACCGATTATTGCCGCCCTTCGATCCGGCTGGCGGCCCTGATGGGTATCCGCGTCGGTTTCGTCATGACCCATGATTCCATCGGGCTGGGTGAAGACGGCCCCACCCACCAGCCGGTCGAACACCTTGCTGCCCTGCGCGCCATTCCCAATCTCCTCGTCATGCGTCCCGCCGATGCGATGGAAGCCGCCGAGTGCTGGGAAATCGCACTCACGATGGAAAAGACCCCCTCGATCCTCGCGCTTTCGCGCCAGGGCCTGCCCGCCCTGCGGGACCAGTATTCGGAAGAAAACAGGTCCCTTCTCGGCGCCTATACCCTCTGGGGCGCGGACGATGCCGATGCGGTGATCTTTGCCACCGGCTCGGAAGTCCAGATCGCGCTTGCAGCGGCAAAGGAACTGACCGAAGCGGGCATTTCCGCGCGCTGCGTCTCGGTGCCCTCGATGGAACTGTTCGCCGCCCAGAGCGAAGACTACAAAAAGTCCGTACTCGGCACGGCCAGGGCGCGCGTTGCGGTCGAGGCCGGCATCGAGATGGGCTGGCACAAGCTTCTCGGCGACAAGGGCCGCTTCGTCGGCATGACCGGGTTCGGTGCCTCGGGCGAGATCAGCGACCTCTACCAGCACTTCGGCATTACGACCAAAGCCGTTATTGAAGCGGCCAAGGCACAGTTGTAAGCAAATCTTAAGGACGGGACGCGAAAGCGCCCTGCCCCTCCCCGTCCGACATTCATTTTTCAAGGAGCATGTCCATGACCGTCCGCGTTGCGATCAATGGCTTTGGCCGCATCGGCCGTAACGTCCTGCGCGCCGTAATCGAATCCGGCCGCACCGACATCGAGGTCGTCGCCATCAACGATCTGGGTCCGGTCGAGACCAACGCGCACCTCATCCGCTTCGACAGCGTGCATGGCAGGTTCCCCGGCACCGTGACGGTCGACGGCGACACGATCGATGTCGGCCGGGGCCCGATCAAGGTCACCGCCGTACGCAACCCGGCCGAATTGCCCCACAAGGAACTGGGCGTCGACATCGTTCTCGAATGCACCGGCATCTTCGCGACCAAGGAAAAAGCGTCCGCTCACCTCGAGGCCGGCGCCAAGAAGGTTCTCGTCTCCGCGCCCGCCGATGGCGCCGATCTTACCGTGGTCTATGGCATCAACCACGACAAGATCGCAAAGGAGCACGTCGTCATTTCCAACGCGTCGTGCACCACCAACTGCCTTGCGCCCCTCGCCTATATCTTCAACGAGACGGTCGGGATCGAAAAGGGCTACATGACGACGGTCCATTCCTATACCGGCGACCAGCCCACCCTCGATACGCTCCACAAGGATCTTTATCGCGCGCGGGCCGCGGCGGTCTCCCAGATCCCCACCTCGACCGGGGCCGCCAAGGCCATCGGGCTGGTGCTGCCGGAACTCAAGGGCAAGCTCGACGGCATCTCGGTACGCGTGCCGACCCCCAACGTCTCGCTGGTCGATTTCAAGTTCATCGCCAAGCGCGACACGACACCTGAGGAAATCAACGAGATCGTCCGCACCTACACGGCGGGCAAGCTCAAGGACGTCCTGAGCTTCACCACCCAACCCAACGTTTCGATCGACTTCAACCACGACCCCCATTCCTCGACCGTCGCGCTCGACCAGACCAAGGTGCTGGGCGGCAATTTCGTCAATGTGCTGAGCTGGTACGACAACGAATGGGGCTTCTCGAACCGCATGCTCGATACCGCCATCGCATTGGCAAAAACGCTCTGAGCCAGATTCGTTCGAGAAAAGGCGCTCCCCCCAACGGAGCGCCTTTTTCTTGCCTATCGCTCCGCCTTGCGCCACTCTGGCCGCTCCGAGGGGGAGTGCAACTGAACCTGACCGGGTGCCGATCATGACCGCCTTCAAGACCCTTGACGATTTCGACCTCACCGGCAAGCGCGTGCTCCTGCGCGTCGACCTCAACGTCCCCGTCAAGGACGGCAGGGTGACCGACACGACCCGAATCGAACGGGTCGCCCTCACCATCCGGGAAATCGTCAACAAGGGCGGCCTGCCCATTCTCCTCGCCCATTTCGACCGCCCCAAGGGCAAGATCGTCCCCGAAATGAGCCTCAGGATCGTCGTCGATGCCCTCAAGGACATCGTCGCCAAGCCGGTCATTTTCGCCGATACGGACTGGAACGATCTCGCCGGCGTCAAGGCCGCCATTGCCTCGGCGGACCCGGGCAGCGTCATCCTCGTTGAAAATACCCGCTTCCACCCCGGCGAGGAAAAGAACGATCCCGCCCTCGTCGCCCGTATGGCAAGCCTTGGCGACATCTATATCAACGACGCCTTCTCGGCCGCCCACCGCGCCCACGCCTCGACCGAAGGCCTTGCCCGCGCACTGCCATCGGGCGCGGGCCGCGCCATGGAGGCCGAACTCAACGCGCTCGGAGCCGGGCTGGGCAAGCCCAAAAAACCGGTCATCGCCATCGTCGGCGGCGCCAAGGTCTCGACCAAGATCGATCTGCTGGAAAACCTCGTCACGCGGGCCGAGGCGCTGGTCATCGGCGGAGGCATGGCCAACACCTTCATTTACGCGCTGGGCTACGACGTGGGCAATTCGCTGTGCGAACGCGACCTCAAGGACACCGCGCTAAGGATCATGGACAAGGCCGAGGACGCCCGATGCGCCATTATCCTGCCCATCGACGGGGTGGTCGGCTGGCATTTCGAGGCCAACACCCCCTCCCGCGTCTACGGGCTCGACGCCATCGACAAGGACGGCATGGTGCTCGACGCCGGTCCCCAATCGGTCGAAAAGATCAAGACCGCAATCAACGAAGCCAGCACCATCGTCTGGAACGGCCCCCTGGGCGCTTTCGAGATTCCGCCCTTCGACAAGGCGACCGTGGAAGTCGCCCGCCACGCCGCCGAACGCACCAAAAAGGGCCACCTCGTCTCGGTCGCCGGCGGCGGCGACACGGTCGCCGCCCTCGCCCATGCCGGGGTCAAGGACGATTTCACCTACGTCTCGACCGCCGGCGGCGCGTTCCTCGAATGGATGGAAGGCAAACCCCTGCCGGGCGTTGACGCGCTCAGGGCATAGCCCGCTACAACTCTTGTAGAGTGCCGCGCTGTGCATTACATTGTCATTCACGACAATGGAGTGGATCATGGCCGCAAACGCTCTCGTTCAGGCGCGCATCGATAATAAGATCAAACAGGAAGCGGCCGCCGTGCTCGAAAGCATGGGGTTGACCATATCCGATGCCGTCCGGCTCATGCTTGTCCGCGTAGCAAGCGAAAAGGTTCTGCCCTTCGAGCTTGTTGTCCCCAATGCCGAAACCATTGCGGCCATGAAGGAGGCGCGTGCAGGCAAAGGCGTGCACGTAGGTTCGATTGACGCGCTCATGGCCGATCTGAATGCGGACGATTGAGCGCACCACCGCGTTCAAGAAAGACTATAAGCGCGAGAAGCGAGGGCGGCATGCCAAAACGCTCGACTCGGATTTGCACACATTGCTCCAAGCATTGATCGATGACCGGGAACTGGATCTGAAATATCGCGACCACGCCCTGATCGGAAACTGGAGCGATCATCGCGATTGCCACTTGCGGCCGGACCTGATCCTGATTTATCGCAAACCCGACGACGCAACACTTCAACTCGTCAGGCTTGGCTCGCATTCCGAACTCGGTCTACAGGTTCCCCGCCCCGCCTCATCCCTTCGTTCAATACCAGAACGTCTAATCGATCAGACCGCTACATCTGCGGTATTTTGAAAGCTCCAGATTTCCCCCAATCTACGGAGCCATAAACTCATGTCCGGTCTGAGCGACATCGCCCGCCAACTCGTAGCGCCCGGCAAGGGCATCCTCGCCGCCGACGAATCCACGGGCACCATCAAGAAGCGCTTCGATACCATCGGGGTCCAGTCCACCGAAACCAGCCGCCGCGATTACCGCGAGATGCTGTTCGGGGCCGACGAGGCGATGCGCGAGTATATTTCCGGGGTGATCCTGTTCGACGAGACCATCCGCCAGTCCGCCGCCGATAGCACCCCGTTCGTCGACATGCTCCGCGCCAACAACTGCCTTGCGGGCATCAAGGTCGATACCGGCGCCAAGGCCCTCCCCTTCCATGAGGGTGAAACCGTTACCGAAGGACTCGACGGCCTGCGCGAGCGACTAGCCGAATACGCAAAGATCGGCGCCGCCTTTGCCAAATGGCGCGGCGTCATCGCCATCGGCGAAAACAAGCCCTCCCGCGCCGCGATCGTTGCCAACGCACAGGCCCTCGCCCGTTACGCGGCACTCTGCCAGGAAGCAGGCATCGTGCCGATCGTCGAGCCGGAAGTTCTTGCCGATGGCAAGCCGGGCGATCACACCGTCGAGATTTGCGAGCGCGTCACTACCGAAGCGCTGGCCGAAACCTTCGAGCAGCTTCGCCTGGCGGGCGTGGAACTCGAGGGCATGATCCTAAAGCCCAACATGGTCATCCCCGGCGTCAACGGCCCCCGCGTCAGCGTCGAGGACGTCGCGGCCCGCACCGTGCGCACCCTCAAGGCCACCGTTCCGGCCAGCGTGCCGGGCATCGCCTTTCTTTCCGGCGGCCAGACCTCGGAAGAGGCCAGCGCCAATCTTTCCGCCATGCACCAGATCCCCGATCTGCCGTGGCGGCTCACCTTTTCTTATGGCCGCGCCCTTCAGGCCGAAGCGCTCGCCGCGTGGGGCGGCAAGGCGGAAAACGTCGCCGCAGCCCGCAACGCCTTCGTCCACCGCGCCCGGATGAATTCGCTGGCCTCGCTCGGTCAATGGGCCCCCGAGATCGACCGCGCCGCCTGATTTCATTTTACCCGTCTTTCCTTGCCCACCGGGACGCTGTATCCAACAGCGTCCCTTTTTTGTCATACTTGCTGGCAAGAAGGGCTCACGATCATCGGGCAGGGCCAATGGCATACCAGACATTTCTCATCGCACCGGACAATGCCGACCCGGCGACCCTTGCCGCAAAGGTCGAAGCCATACTGGCGGCCGTCCCCGTCGCGGTGCTGCTGCTCCCGCACGGCGAGCGCGCCGACCCCGATTACGTCGCACTGGTCAAATCCATTGCCCCGTTCGCACAATCAAAAGGCGTTGCGGTGCTGCTCGACAACCGGCCCGACCTCGTAAAGCCCCTCGGAGCGGATGGCGTCCATATCACGGGCGGCATCAAGGCCGTGCGCGAGGCCATCGCCACCCTCAAGCCCGATCATATCGTGGGCACCGGAGACATCGGCTCCCGCCACGAGGCGATGCTGCGCGGGGAACTCGAGATCGATTATCTCCTTTTTGGCGATCGCGAGCAAAGCGATGCGGAGATGGCCGACTGGTGGGCCGAAACCTTCGAGGTGCCCTCGGTCTATCTTGCCGCCAGCATCGAGGACCCGGCCCTTACAACCATTGGCTCCGAGTTCGTCGCCTTCGAGGGTGCCGTCTGGGACGCGCCGAAAAGCCTTTGCCGGTTGACGGGGGTGTCTTCATGAAAAGAGCCCTTGCGGCAGCTTTCGCGCTCGCCATCACGCTCGGCGCGACCCCGGCCATGGCCCAGCACGAACAGATGGACGAGGCGCTCGATATCTCGCGCATGCTGCTCGCCCCACCACCGGGCATAGACCCCGCCTATGGCGCCTTCCAGCGCGGCTATTATCTCACCGCCCTGCGCCTTGCCCTGCCGCGCGCCGAAGCCGGGGACGCGACCGCCCAGACCCTTATCGGGGAGATCTACGCCAACGGGCTGGGAGTCCCCCAGGATATCCCGCGCGCCATAAGCTGGTACGCGCAGGCCGACTCGAACGGCGACATCCAGGCCAGCTTCCAACTCGCGCTGATCTACCAGAGCGGCATCGGCGTCGAGCGCAACCGCCAGCGCGCCGCGGCTTTGTTCAGGAAGGCCGCCGAGGGCGGGCACATCGCCGCCAAATATAATCTCGGGCTCCTCCATGTCGAAGGCGTTTACGCCGAACCCAGCCTTTCCCTTGCCGCCGATCTCATCGGCGAGGCCGCCGAAGCGGGCTACCCGGAGGCCCAGTACGATTTCGCCGTCATGCTGCTCGAAGGGGCGGGCATCGCGCCAGACACGGCGCGCGGCATCGAACTGATGCACAAGGCCGCCAATCAGGGGCTCGTCGACGCCCAGATCGAATACGCCACCATGGTATATCTCGGCAGGGGCGTGGAGCGCGACGCCCAAGAGGCCGCGCGCTGGTACGGCACCGCCGCCCAGTCGGGCAATCCTGTGGCCCAGGCCCGCTACGCCATGATGCTCGCCACCGGCGAGGGCGTCGCTGCCGATATGGAACAGGCGGTCATGTACCGCGCGCTGGCCCGCCGCCAGGGGCTGACCGACCCCAATCTCGACCGCATGCTCCAGACCGCCTCCGCCGAGGAACAGGCCGCAGGCGAGGAGCGCGCCCGCTTCTGGCCCGCCGAACCCCCGAGCGCCATCGCCCAAACGCCCGAGCCCGACGCCCCCTTCCCCACATCCATCGATTGGGGCGAGGACTAACGCTGCACTTGAATGCAGCCCGTTTCTGGGGCAAAAGCCAGCCCGAAGACATTTACCGACGCGCCGGAATTTTCCCGCGCCAGCAAGAAGCAATCGAACCCATGAAAATCAACGGCAACGAAATCCGCCCCGGCAATGTGGTGATGCACCAGGACAAGCTCTGGGTCGCGGTGAAGGTCGATCACGTCAAGCCCGGCAAGGGCGGCGCCTACGCCCAGGTCGAACTCAAGTCCATCGTCGGCAACACCAAGCTCAACGAGCGCTTCCGCTCCGCCGAGACCGTCGAGCGCGTCTCGCTCGAACAGCGCGACTTCCAGTTCCTCTACGCCCAGGGCGACGCGCTGGTGTTCATGAACACCGACACCTACGACCAGATCGAGCTCGAAACCGATTTCGTCGGCGAGCGCGCCGCCTTTCTTCAGGACGGCATGATGGTCACCGTCGAGATGCACGAGGACACCCCGCTCGGCATCCAGTTGCCCGCGCAGGTCACCCTCGAGGTCACAGAGACCGAGCCGGTGGTCAAGGGCCAGACGGCGGCCAACTCCTTCAAGCCCGCAACCCTTGAGAACGGGGTCAAGGTCATGGTTCCGCCGTTTGTCGGAACCGGCCAGAAGATTATCGTCTCGACCGAAGACGTCACCTACGTCCGCCGCGCGGACTGACGAGGATATAGCTTTATGGCCCGTTCGGCGCTCTTGAATGTGATGGTCAATGCCGCCCTGAAGGCCGGCAGGGGCCTCATCCGCGATTTCGGCGAGGTCGAAAACCTGCAGGTCTCGCGCAAAGGGCCTGCCGATTTCGTCTCGGTCGCCGACAGGCGCGCCGAAAAGGTGGTGATGGACGAACTGATGAAGGCCCGCCCCACCTATTCGCTGCTCATGGAAGAGGGCGGCGAGGTCAAGGGCACCGACGGGATGCACCGCTGGATCATCGACCCCATCGACGGGACGACCAATTTCCTCCACGCCATCCCCATCTTTGCCGTGGCCATCGCGCTCGAACGCAACGGCGAGATCGTGGGCTCGGTCATCTACAACCCCGTGATGGACGAGCTGTTCACCGCCGAAAAGGGCAACGGCGCCTGGCTCAACAACCGCCGCCTGCGCGTCGCAAGCCGCAAGCACATGGCCGATGCCCTTCTCGTGACCGGCATCAATTCGCAAGGGCGCAACGTCGATGCGCTGCAATTGCGCCAGCTCGCCCACATCACCCCCGCCGTCTCGGGCATCCGCCGGTCCGGCTCCATCTCGATCGATCTCGCCTGGCTGGCGGCAGGACGCTTCGATGGCGTCTGGGAAGCCGGCCTCGCCCCCTGGGACGTGGCGCCCGGCCTTCTGATGGTCAGGGAAGCCGGCGGCTTCGTCACTGATTACGCGGGCGGTAACGACGCGGTCTCCAAAGGCGAAGTGGTCGCCGCCAACGAACACCTCCAGCCCGCACTCCTCAAGGCGATCCAGACGGTCCAGTAGCGGAACCCGAAACCAGAGCATTTCCGTTTTTTTGATGGGAACGGTGTTCTCCGGCGGTCATCGCAGGATCGCTCTGGTTTCCGGGAATAAATCCCGGAATGACATTGGTGTTTTTGGCATGATCCTCGCCCCTCCATCTCCCGCGTCACCCCGGGACGTGTTCCCGGGGTCCAGTGCGATGCAAGCGCAAACCTTTCAACGCTGGCTGTCTCTCTCGCAGTTCCCTCCGCTTCCCCGGCAAAAGCCGAGGCCACCCATAAACTCCACAATCCGTTAACCAAGTCATTGTCAGGTCACGGTGCCCTGACTAAGCTGTCTTCCCAATTGGAGTTTCCGGTCGCGCCGGAATTCGGGCGGAGCAGTTAATGAGCCAGCACTACGACCCCTATAACATCGCCAGCCCTCTGGTTTATCTCATCAAGATGGTGATTTTCCTCGTCCTTGTGGGGCTGGTGGCAATCATCCTTTTGCCTCAATTGCTCGACGCATTCTGGTCCTCGCCCTTCATCAACGGGCTGATCCTGTTCGTCCTGTTCGTGGGCATCGCGCTGTCCTTCCGGCAGGTGGTCCGGCTTTTCCCCGAGGTCAACTGGGTCAATTCCCTCCAGAGCGGCAACCCCAATGCGGTCAGCAAGCCCCCCGTCCTGCTCGCGCCCGTGGCGGGCATGCTGCGCGACCGGCTGGGGGAAACCGTCATCACGCCTGCTTCGCTGCGCTCGATCCTCGATTCGGTGGGCATAAGGCTCGATGAAGCCAAGGACACCTCGCGCTATCTCACCGGCCTGCTCGTCTTTCTTGGCCTGCTCGGCACGTTCTACGGCCTGATCCAGACCGTTTCGGCGGTGTCCGGCGCCATCCAGAGCCTTGATGTGAGCACGGGCGACACTGCCAATATCTTTTCGACCCTCAAGGAAGGGCTCGAAGCCCCCCTGAGCGGCATGGCGATTGCGTTCTCGTCCTCCCTGTTCGGGCTTTCCGGATCGCTCGTCCTGGGCTTTCTCGATCTCCAGACCGGGCAGGCCCAGAACGCCTTTTATACCGATCTGGAAGACTGGATGAGCACCATTACCGAACTCGATCATCCCGTCACGGCCATGCAGGCCAACAATTTGGGCGTCTCGGGCAACGAGATGCAGCAGATGTTCGACCGGCTGGGCGCCACCATGCAGACCCAGAATTCCTCCCAGAACGCCATCCGCGCCATGGCCGAGCTGGCCAAGGGCATCGACGGGCTGGTCAAGCACATCCGCGCCGAACAGGAGGACCTGCGCGCCCACATTGCCGATCAGGCCGAGGTCAACAAACGCCTGACACGATTGATCGACACGTTGCTCGAAGACAATGACCGCCCGCAGGGCGGACAGGGATAATCGCAAATGGCCCTCGTTCGCGGCCGGTCGGCCGAACGCCCCAGCTTCTGGCCCGGTTACGTGGATGCGCTGTCGAGCCTTCTGCTCGTCATCATCTTCCTTTTATCGGTGTTCATGATCACCCAGTTCTTTCTCAACCAGGAAATCCTCGGGCGCGACAGCGCGCTCCAGCGCCTCAACGCCCAGATCGCCGAACTGACCGACCTGCTCCAGCTCGAACGTGCCAACGCCGAAGACCTCGAGGTCACCATCTCGGCCCTCTCGGCGACCCTTTCAGGCGCCGAGGCCGAGCGCGACGCGCTCGAGCAGCGGCTGGCCGGGATCGGTTTGGGCCTTGATGAATCCGAATCCGAGATTGCCGGGCTGACCTCCGAGCTTGTCGCCGAACGTGAAATTTCGAGCGAAGCGATGGCCCAGGTCGCGCTGCTCAACCAGCAGCTTGCCGCCCTCCGCCAGCAGATCGGCGCGCTCGAAGCCGCACTGGACGCCGCCGAGTTGCGCGACACCGAAAGCCGCACCCAGATTGCCGACCTCGGGCGGCGCCTCAACGTCGCGCTCGCCCAGCGGGTGCAGGACCTCTCGCGCTACCGCTCCGATTTCTTCGGCCGCCTGCGCCAGATTCTGGAAGGCCGGTCGGACGTGCAGGTGGTGGGGGACCGCTTCGTCTTTCAGTCCGAAGTGCTGTTCGATGCCGGTCAGGCCCAGATTTCTTCCGAGGGCGAGGAACAGATCGCGTCCCTCGCCGCCGCTATCCTGGAGCTTGAAACCGAAATCCCCTCCGACATTCCCTGGGTCCTGCGCATCGACGGCCATACCGACCGCCGCCCGATCTCGACCCCGCAATTCCCTTCCAACTGGGAACTCTCCGCCGCCCGCGCCATCGCGGTCGCCAAGCTTCTGGTCGAACAGGGCGTCTCTCCCAACCGGCTGCTTGCCGCCGGCTTCGGCGAATTCGCCCCCCTCGATCCGGGCGATACCGACGAAGCCTACCGGCGCAACAGGCGCATCGAGTTCAAGCTGACGGAAGCCTGAGCGGCGTTTCCGTTCCCGCTGAAGCTCGTCACCCCCTCCATTCGCTTCTCCGGCGAACGCCGGAGTCCATCCTTCAGCTTTGGCCGGGGTCCAAGGCTGGCAATGGGTCCCGACTTTCGTCGGGACAGCGAAAGATAGAGAAATTGGCAGGAAATTATTCCGCCGCCGCTATCCGGAACTGCAGTTTCGCCAGTTCCGCGTAGCGTCCGCCCTTGGAGACAAGCTGGTCGTGCGTGCCCTCGTCGATCAGGCGTCCCTTTTCGAGCACGATAATGCGGTCCGCATTGCGGATGGTTGCGAGCCTATGGGCGATGACCAGCGTCGTGCGCCCTTCCATCAGATGTTCGAGCGCCTTTTGCACCAGATGTTCGCTCTGCGCATCGAGCGCGGAGGTTGCCTCATCGAGAAGGAGGATCGGCGCGTCCTTTAAAAGCGCGCGCGCGATGGCCACCCGCTGCTTTTGCCCGCCCGACAGCATCACGCCGCGCTCGCCGACCAGCGTCTCGAATCCGGCGGGCAATTCTGAAACGAACTCGCTCACCAGCGCCGCATCCGCCGCCGCGATGATTTCGTCCATCTTCGCATGCGGCTTGCCAAACCGGATATTGTCGGCGATCGAGCCGGCAAAGATCACCGGCTCCTGATCGACAGAGGCGAATCGGCGCCGCAGATCGCCCGGCTCGGCATCGCGCACGTCGACCCCATCGACCAGCACCCGACCGCCCGAAACGTCGTAAAACCGCTGCAACAGCGCAAAAACGGTCGATTTGCCCGCCCCCGACGCCCCGACCAGCGCCACGGTTTCCCCCGACGCCACCGAAAAGCTCAAGCCCGACAGAATCGCCGTATCGTCCCGCGTCATGTAGGCGAAATCGACATCCTCGAACGCCACCGTGCCCTTGGACGGCAGGGGCATCGGCACCGGATCGGGCCGGATCGGCAAGCCAGGCTTTGTGTCGAGCAACTCGATCAGCCGCTCGGTCGCCCCGGCCACCTGCTGGAGCGTGCCGAAAAGATCGCTCATATTGGTGAGCGCGCTGGTGGCAACCACCGCGTAGATGCCGAACTGGGTCAACTCGCCCACCGTCACCGCGCCCGAAAAGACCGCTTGCGTGCCCAGCCAGATCAGCCCCACCAGCGCAATCATCGAGACGAACAGCACCAGCCCGATCAGCGCCGAGCGGGTCAGGAGGCGCTTGAGTTCCGCCCGGTAGCTCGCCTCGGCAAATCCCCGGAACACCTCCTGCTGGCGATCCTCCTGGACGAAGGACTTGACCGTTTTGACCGAAGAGAGCGTTTCGGTCACCATCGCGGACAGATCGGCCAGCGAATCCTGGGTGATCCGCGAGACCCTGCGCATCCGCTTGCCCATGAAAACGAGCGGGAACACGATGATGGGGATGACGATCACCACGCCCAGCGCGAGCTGGAAATTGGTGAGGAACATCATCACGACCGCCCCCACCATCAGAATGAGCGAGCGCAACGCGAGCGAGGCCGAGGACCCGACCGCCTGCCGGATCGTTGCGACGTCCGCATTGAGCCGCGAGGTCAACTCTCCCACCCGGTTGACGTCAAAGAACGTCGCATCGAGGGTCAAGAGGTGATCGAACACCTGCTGGCGCAGATCGGCGATCACCCGCTCCCCGATCAGTGAAATGAGATAGAACCGGGCCGATGCCGCCACCGCCATGACGACGGCGATGATGATCACCACCCAGGCGTAGCTGGAAACGACCTCAAGGTTTTCCGCCGCGAACCCCTCATCGATGAACCCGCCCGCAAGATAGGGCAGCGACAGCGATGTGATCGCGGCCACCAGCAGAAACAGGAGCGTCAGCGTCAGCCGCACCGGATAGCGCAAGAGGAACGGCAATAACCTCCGCAGGGGGGCGAGCGAGCGCGCCTTTTCCCCGGCCTTGAGGCGCGGCGGCATCGGCGTGTCCCGCTTTTCTTCCGGCTGTAAATCGGTCATGGGCACAGATATGATCGTTGAAGGTTGTCCTAGTTATGCCTTCCCACCCCGGCCCGCAACCAGCAAGGCGCTCGCGTGATGTTTTGCCGCCCCTTGCGCTTGGGCCGCGCTTTGGGTAAAAGGCCGCCAACGTATTCCACAACAGTACCGTCCGGGCGCTAATGCGCCCGTTTGATTTAGGGCCAAAGCCATGAAGAAAGACATCCACCCCGACTATCACTTCATCACCGTGGTGATGACCGACGGGACCGAATACAAGACCCGCTCGACCTATGGCAGCGAAGGCGACACCCTCCAGCTCGATATCGACCCCAAGACCCACCCGGCCTGGACCGGCGGTCAGGGCAAGCTCGTCGACCGCGGCGGCCGCGTCTCGCGCTTCAAGGAAAAGTTCAAGGGCATCCTGGGTTCGTAAGAACCGGACAGACCCTCAAAGAATCAAAAACCCGGCCTCAGCGCCGGGTTTTTCTTTTCTCTCTCCTGTTCGCTGTCCCGGCCCCTGTTCGCTGTCCCGGCGAAAGCCGGGACCCACCCCTCAACGAACGCCGGTGCTACGGGGAGCATGGACTCCGGCTTTCGCCGGAGAAGCGAAAGAGAATGGATCTACTTCCCGAAGGCCGCCCTCAGCTTGTCCATCTGCGCCGCCACGGCATTTTCGCTGTTGGGGTCGGGCTTTTCCTCCCCGCGCTCGATCCGGTCGAACTTGACCACCCGCGCAAACAGCCGGTCGCCCTTTTCGATGAAGCCGTGCATCTGCTCGGGCAACTCGTCCCAGCCCGGCCCGCCACGGTCGGACGGCAGCGCCGAAAACTTGACCTTGGCCTTTTCGGCCCGCGCCTGATCGGGGCTCAATTCCCCCTCGTTGACGGCGCGCTGCAGCAACAGCCAGGACGCGATCTGCATGAGGCGCGTTGTAAGCCGCATGCTTTCGGTCGCATAAACGAAAGAAGCCTCCCGGCTCAGGGACTGGCTCGAAGCCCGGCCCTCCCCGTCGAGATAGGCGGCGACCTCCTCGATGAGACTCATGCCCTCGCGATAGAGCAGGTCGAACCCGCCCGACGCCAGAAGCCGGGGTGTCAGCGCCACCGCCTCGTTCCTGCCTGTGTGATCGTCCACGCCGCCGTCCCTTGCCGCTTACGCAATACCAGATACTGCCCCGACAATAGGGCGAAAACGGGAAGAGGTCATTAACGTGGGGCCGACAATCCCCGCCTCCCCCCGCTTTGCACAGGCCAAAAAGAAAAAAGAGCCGATCATGACGAACGGCTCTCGAAAGTTAACAGGGAGGCGTCAAACAGAGGGAAGGAACCGCTCTGAAGACCCAGTCAGAAACTGGATAACCAAACCCTAAGCCGCCCGGGTTAATTTTAGCTTAACAGGAGTCTTTTTCTTAACCCTGACGGGCCGGGCTTTTTTAACCCTGTCGAAAAGAAGCGCGCGGGCGCCCGCTACCTTTCAGAATTTGAACACGGAATCGGCCGCCGAGCGACTCTGCGTCTTGACCTCGATCGCCTTTTCTAGCCGGACGATCTCCTCGCGCAAAAGCACGATTCTTTGGGTCAGTTCCTCGATGGACAGCGCATCGAGCGCCATGCCGACCTCATGGACCGGCTTTTTTACGATGTCGTCCTCGTCCATGCCGCACCTCAGTCCGAACGGATGTCCTCGTAATCCTTTGTAGCGGGCTTGCCCCGGAACGTTACCCAGAAGAAATTGAGCGCATAATCCATTCCGGTCCGGAACACGCCCTCTTTCTTCAGCCGCCGCCCCGAGGTCTTCATCTTGAGCCCGAACGTCCACTTGACCTTGCCGATCCTGGCGAGCCGCACCGCAACATCGGTGTCCTCGCCGTAAAAGACGATGGACTTGTCATAGCCCCCCGCCTCGGCCCAGGCAGCGCGCCGGAAGACGAAATTGCCCCCCTGAATCACCGAGCCGACGCGCAGAATGAACCGGTTGAGGATATAGATGGCGTAGGTGACGCCATAAAAGAGCTTCACCAGGAACTGGTCCCAGGCCGAAAGATCGTAATAGATATAGGGCCCGCTCAGCGCCACGAGCCTGTCGTCCCGTTCAAAGGCGTCGATGACCGTGTCGAGCCAGCCCTCGGGCACGATGGTGTCGGCATCGATATTGGCGACCAGTTCGGCTTGTGTCGCATCGAACCCCGCCGCCCGCGCATGGACGAGCCCCTTTTGCGGCTCGTCCACCACCCTCACCCCTTCAAAGCCACGCGCGATTTCGCCCGTGCGGTCCTTTGAGGCGTTGTTGACCACGATCACTTCCGCCTCATCGCCCAGCCCCGAACGGGCGATCTCGGCCAGCACCGATTCAAGGCAGGCTCCGATCAGCACCTCTTCATTGTAGGCGGGGATGACAAAGGCCAGTTTCATTGCGCGGTCCCGGATTTTGGTTTGCCCGGCCAATTACAGGGCTTTGTCCCCCTTAGCAATAAAAAGCGGCCCATGCACGGCATGAGGCAGGAATGGCGTTGCGCATCGGCCCGCCGGCCTCTATATTACGCAACGAATTTCCCCTCATCTCCCTACTGGTGATGCGGGCGGACCGGCAGGAAAACCGGCCCGCAGCGACAGGAGACTATTGTCATGGCCACGCAACTGCTCATGCCCAAGGCGACCGCCGTCTGGCTCGTCGAGAACACCGCACTCAGCTTCAAGCAGATTGCCGATTTCTGCACCCTGCACCCGCTCGAGGTCCAGGGCATCGCCGATGGCGATGTCGCCGGCGGCATCAAGGGCGTGAGCCCCATCCAGAACGGCCAGTTGACCCGCGACGAGATTTCGCGCGGCGAAGCGGACGAAAATTACAAGCTCAGGCTCTCCGAGCCCAAGGTCAAGGTCGCCGCACCCAAGCGCCGCGGTCCGCGCTACACTCCCACCTCGCGCCGCCACGAGCGCCCCAACGCCATCAAGTGGCTGGTGCGGAGCCATCCCGAGTTGAAGGATGCCCAGATCATGCGGCTGGTGGGCACCACCAAATCCACCATCGAAGCGGTGCGCGAAGGCACCCACTGGAACAGCGCCAACCTCACCCCGATGGACCCGGTGACGCTGGGCCTGTGCAGCCAGATCGAGCTCGACATGGAAGTGCGCAAGGCCGCCCGCAGCGCCGGCATCGTGGAGGACGCGCCCGAAGGGACACGCCTGCTCACCGCTGAGGAAGCCCTGTCGCGCGCCCAGCACGTTTCCGAAGAGGACGCCGATGCGGGAACCGGGGCGACCGATGCCAATTATGCCGCCGATCTCGAAGCCGAATCGGTCTTTGCCAAGCTCAAGTCCTTGAAGGGAAGCGAACCCGAGGACGACGAATAGGCCGTCCAGCCAGCTTCCGACCCCGGCGAAACCCGCCGGGGTTTTCTTTTGTCGGCACTCTTGGATCGTTTCAGGTTTTGATGAAACGATATGCCGGGTTGGGCCCGGATCGCACTGGGCCCCGGTAATAAATACCGGGGACCAGAGCAAAGCCTCCGCCACGCCGATGATTCAGCCAAACTCCGAAATGCTCTAGATGTTCGACCCCACATTTTACGCCGTAGCCATCGCCGCCGTGTTCATCGTCGGGCTGTCCAAATCGGGGCTTGTCGCCTCGATGGGCATGGTCGGCGTGCCCCTTCTGACGCTGGTCATGCCGGCCCGCGACGCGGCGGGTATGATGCTCCCGCTCCTGCTGGTCATGGACGCCATCGCGCTCGTCGTTTACCGGCGCGAGGTGGAGTGGCGCGTCTTCTGGATCCTTTTGCCCGGCGCGCTCGTGGGAACGGCCATCGGCTGGTCGCTTTCCGCAGTGGTCAGCGAAGCTCTCGTACGGCTCGCCATCGGCATCGTCACCTTGATCTTCGTGCTCGATGCCTGGTTACCCCTGCGCAAGAAGCTCGAGGCCGTGCCGCCCTCGCGGCCCTGGGGCTGGCTCTGGGGCTCGGTCGCGGGCTTTACCAGCTTCATCAGTCATACCGGCGGCCCCCCGGCGCAGATCTACATGCTGCCGCTCAAGCTCTCGCCCGCCCTTTTTGCCGGAACGACAGCGGTTTTTTTCGCCATCGTCAACGCCGCCAAGATCGTTCCCTATTTCCTGTTGGGCCAACTCTCGGTCTCCAACATGCAGGCCGCGGCTTCCCTCATGCCGGTGGCGATCGGCGGCATGCTGATCGGGGTCTGGCTCGTGCGCCGTGTCTCTCAGGCGCTCTTTTACCGCATCGCCTATGTCCTGATCTTCCTGTTGTCGCTCAAGCTCATTTATGATGGCGTGCTCGGCATATAAAAAAGGCCCCAGCGGTCAAGCCGTGGCCTTGCATTCCTTCCAGATGGGCTTTTTGCCGGACGTACGATCAGAACGCCCTCTTTCCTTCATCGGTGCCCGGTTTATCCGGGCAATCCAGTCCCGGGATCGCCGGATCACCCGGACAAGGCCGGGTGATGAGAGGAAAGCAGCATATTTATACCCTAATGCTGCGTCTCGCGATTGGCGCGCGCCATCTGATCCTTGAGTTCGAGTTTCTTGCGCTTGAGTGCGGCGATGAGGAGAGCATCGCGCGAGGGGTGGCGCATCTCCTGTTCGATCTTGCGTTCCAGATCCTGGTGCCGCCGCTCCAGAGAGGTGATGTAAGTCTGTGAAGTCATAGTCACGCCTTTCATCATTGGACGCTACCATGCTTCCAGACTTTACCGCCTTTGTCCAATGGCAAATCTGTGGCAAGAATGATGGGGTGCAAAACCCCACCGGCCACGGTTAACGCGTGGTCAACATGCGGGGGATGGGGATCGGGCAATGCTGCCACTGGAAAAGGAACAGGAAGTAAGGCTCGGCCTTGAACTGGCGACCAAGCGCCAGGAGCACGCCGATCTCGACGCCGCCATCGATACCCTTGCCCGCTCCGGCCTTGCCGATGCAACGCTGCTCCAGCGCCTGAAAAAGCGCAAGCTCGCCCTCAAGGACAGGATTGTCCAGCTCGAACGCCTCCTGCTGCCCGACATTATCGCGTAGGACATCGGTTAATTTGACATTTCAAGTCATAATTACTAATCCTGCGGACAATTCTCATGCCCCCAGGATCCAGTATCAATGAGTACATCCCGCCGCTTTGTCGAACGCATTCGTCATGACGTCAAATTCCGCGTCGCCACCGTGACCCGCGCCGAGCGGATCACCCCCAGAATGGTCCGCGTCGACGTCGAGACGCCCGAACTCGCCGGGTTTCCCAGCGCCGCCTATGACGATCACGTCAAACTGTTCTTTGCCGAGCCGGGCAAGAGCTTCCCGGTGCCCGAAGCCAGCGCCAACGGCCTGCGCTTTCCCGATGGTCGGCGCCCCGAATCCCGCGACTACACCCCCCGCGCTTTCGACCCGGCAACCAACACCCTGACGCTCGATTTCGTGCTCCACGGCGATGGTCCCGCCTCGAGCTGGGCCGAACAGGCCAAGCCCGGCGACACCATCGGGGTCGGCGGCCCGCGCAGCTCGTTCGTCGTGCGCGGCGATTACGACTGGTATCTGCTGGTGGGCGATGAAACCGCCCTTCCCGCCATCGGCCGGCGCCTTGAGGAACTGCCCAAAACCGCCACCGCCATCGCGGTAATCGAGATCGCCGACGACGCCGAGCGCCAGACCATCGAGGGTCCCACGGCAACGACCATCCACTGGGTCCCCCGCAACGGCGCCCCGCTCGGCAACCCCAACCTTGTCCTCGACGCGGTAAAAGCCCTCGCGCTTCCCCAGGGCGACGGTTACGTCTTTGCCGCCGGCGAAGCGGCGATGAGCAAGGCCGTCCGCGCCCATTTCGCCGAAACCCTCGGCCACAACCCCGACAGGATCAAGGCCGCCGGCTACTGGAAATCAGGCGATGCCGATTTCGACGACGGCCACGAACACTGATCCCAGCCGTCAGCTCCCGACACTTCTCCCACTTCACCCTCCCGTCATCACCCGGTTTATCCGGGTGACCCAGTGCTGCGGAAGGCTGGGTTGCCCGAATAAACCGGCAACGACGGAAAAGGGAGTTGCAGGCTCGGCACACCCGCACGCAAAAAGAAAACGCCGCCCGAGACGGACGGCGTTTGCAAAGAACCGTTCAGTTCCAATGCCAATCTGGCGAAGATGTCTTAGCGACGGCCGGTGGAAACACCTGCTTCCCGCTGAGCGCGCTTACGGGCCAGCTTGCGGGCACGGCGGATAGCCTCGGCCTTCTGGCGAGCCTTCTTTTCAGAGGGCTTTTCGTAATAATTGCGCAGCTTCATCTCGCGAAAAACGCCTTCGCGCTGAAGCTTCTTCTTGAGCGCACGGAGCGCTTGATCGACATTATTATCGCGAACGACTACTTGCACGCGGAACACCGCCCTTTCGGTTAGATATTCGGCTGAAATCAAGCGCCACAGTCAAAAGAGCCACGACGCCGACCGACACATGCCAGTCACCGTGGCGGCGCATTTATCAGAACCATGCCGGTTTGTCCACCGCACCGCCCCGAAAAACCGCCATTTCAAGCCTTGGGCAAGACGACGCGATTGAGATGCCCCATCTTTCGCCCGGCGCGGATTTCGTCCTTGCCGTAATGGTGCGGCATCACGCTTCCGCCCGCGCGAACGGCAAGATCGGCGATCTCCTCGCCGATGAGATTTTCCATCACCACATCGGCCAGCCGTGTCGTATCGCCCAGCGGCCAGCCGCAGATGGCGCGGATATGGTTCTCGAACTGATCGGTTATGCACACCGCCTCGGTCCAGTGCCCCGAATTGTGCACGCGCGGCGCGATCTCGTTGACCAGAAGCTCCGGCTCCGCCCCATCGCGGACGAGAAAGAACTCGACCCCCATCACCCCCACGTAATCGAGCGCCCCGGCAACCGTCTTCGCCATCTCCACCGCCTTGCGTCCCGCCACACCAGAAATCGACGCAGGCAGCGTCGAGGTCTTGAGGATATGGTCCTTGTGGACGTTTTCGGCCGGATCGTAGGCAACGGACGCGCCATCCGCCCCCCGCGCCACGATCACCGAGATTTCCTTTTCAAAGGGGATGAACGTTTCCAGCACGAGCTGCACGCCGCCCAGATCGGCCAGCGCCTTTTCGGCGTCCTCGCTCGTCCTGACCGTGCGCTGCCCCTTGCCGTCATAGCCCAGCCGCGTGGTCTTGAGCACCGCCGGATATCCAATCTCATCGAGCGCCGCAAAAAGATCGTCCCGCGTCATCACCGGCCCATAGGGCGCAACCGCAATCCCCGCCCCGGTCAGGAACCCCTTTTCGGCCAGCCGGTCCTGGGAAACCTCCAGCGCCCTTGGCCCCGGCCGCACCGGCGCGTGGCGGGCCATGATCTCGGCGGCTTCGACCGGGACGTTCTCGAACTCGTAGGTCACGACATCCACCGCAGCCGCGAACGCTTCCAGCGCCTCCGCGTCGTCATAGGCGGCAATCGTCTTGCGCGGCGTCACCTCGAAGGCGGGGCTTTTGGGATCGGGGCAATAGATATGGGTCTTCATCCCCAACCGGCTGGCGGCGAGCGAAAGCATGCGCCCCAATTGTCCGCCACCCAATATCCCGATGCTCGATCCGGGTTGCAGTATCGAAATCTCACTCATCGTCGCGCGGGAACTCCGCCACCGCCTCGGTCTGGGCCTGCCGCCACGCGGCGAGCCTTTCCGCCAGCATCTCGTCCGAGAGCGACAGCACGGACGCGGCCAGCAGCGCCGCATTGATCGCCCCCGCCTTGCCGATAGCAAGCGTGCCGACGGGAATCCCCCCCGGCATCTGGACGATGGACAGCAGGCTGTCCTCGCCCCGCAGCGCCTTGCTCTCGACCGGCACGCCGAACACCGGCAGTGTCGTCATCGATGCGACCATGCCCGGCAGATGCGCCGCCCCGCCTGCCCCTGCGATGATGACCTTGAACCCCTCGTCGCGCGCCGTCTGCGCGAACTCGACCATGCGCAACGGCGTCCTGTGCGCGGAAACGATCCGCGCCTCGTAGTCGACCCTCAGCGCTTCGAGCGTTTCGGCGGCAAATCGCATGGTGGGCCAGTCCGACTGGCTGCCCATGATAATGGCGATTGGGGGAGACGATGGCACGCGCAAGGTCCTCTCTTGCCGTTCAAAACCCGCCTTTACCGGATATGGTCTCCCCCCGCAAGCACAAGGGCCGGTCGAAAATTAGAGCGAGGATGCGATCTACCGGCACCGCCACCAGCACCAGCCGCCACCTCGGCGATCGTCGTCGTCATCACGGCTGTCATCATTCCCGCCGTCATCGTCGTTGCCGCCACCATCATCGGTATTACCGCCGGGGCTCTCCGGCTCCCCGCCACCGGTCCCCGCACCCCCGCCGCCCGATCCCGAAGACCCGCCAGCATAGGCAAAATTCTCAGCGCGCGGCAGGTGGAAATTGCGCTTGTAGAGCGGCACGTCGGTGTCGAGCACATAGCCCACCACCGGCTTGTAGGCGTAGCACCCTTCGGTGATGATCACCGAATGGCCGCGCGCAAGGTTGCGCATCGGATCAGGGATGGTCACCGTGCCCGAACAGGCCGACGCCGCCCCCCCGCGCTCCACCGGCGCATGCAGCGAATAGGAGCCGTCGCTGGCAACATCGGCGACCGTTATGCGCAGCGACACCCGGGAGGGATCGAACGGGCGCAGCACCGTATCGGCAATGCCCATCAGCCCCGCGATATCGGCGGAAGACACCTCGCCGGTCGTCTGCGCCGCCAGATCGCCCAGCGTATTGGTTACATAGGCGAGCTTGCGGTCCGCCTCGATCCCCTGGCTGAGATCGACCGACCCGAAATAGACGAGCAACAAAATTGGAGCCAGAAGCGCGAACTCGACCGCCGCCACGCCCTCCTGCGCGGCAACAACGGTCCGCCCCCTGGCCAGCAGCAGATCGCAAAGATGCCTCAGGCGCCCCATCGTTCAGGTCCCGGTTATACCGTTAAAAGACCGTGGGACCCTAAGGGATCGGGCCTAAACCCTGATTAACCGGATAGGGACATTTGTCGCTATGGTTAGCTGTCCCTTTCCGCGACCGCCTCGAAAAACGCCTTGGCCCGCTCCCAGATGCCGCGCGCCCACATGCCCGAATGCCCCGCCCCCTCCTCGATCCAGAGCGCGTAAGGCTCCGGCGCCTGGGCATAAAGCAATTGGGCATTGTCCACGAAAATCGTCGTATCGGCCGTCCCGTGCGCGACGAACACCGGCGCGCTCACATCGGCCATCCAAATATTGGACGGGAACGGATCGAGCATCAACAGCCCCACCGGCACGTAAGGATAGCGCTGCGCGGCGACGTGCACCGCCGAATAAAACGGCGTTTCAAGCAGCAACGCGGGCACCTCGCGCCGGCTTGCCACCCAGACCGCCGGCGATGCGCCCAGCGAGCGCCCCCAGACCAGCACCGGATCGCCCTTTTCGGCCACCCAGTCGTGAGCCGCCAGCGCATCTGCCAGGATATTGTCCTGCGTAATCTCGCCCGGCGACAGCGGAAACCCGCGATAGTCGATCGACAGGAACCCGTATCCATCCGCCTCAAACCCCGCCAGGCGCTCATATTCGGACGAAAAACTCCCCGAATTGCCCTTGAGATACAAAATGACCGGCATCCCCGGGGCGGGTGCGCCATACCAGCCGGTCACCGTTTCCCCGTTCGATGTCGGAATCGTCACCAGTTCGGCATCGATCCCCACATCGGCAATCTCGAAAACATCGCCCGCCGGAAAAAAGAAGAACGCCCGCTGATTGACATAAAGATAGCCCAGCACCCCGAGATAAACGGCGGCGGCCAGAACCACGACGCCGATGCCAACCCGCTTGATCAATCCGCCTCTCCCGTCCGCTGCCAATCAACAAGATGCGCGCAAACGCGGCAAGAGCCAATAGCCTCCCGCCCCGCTCCCCAAAACCTCAAATCTCCTCTTCGCCCAGCGCTACGCGAAAAGCCCTTGCGAAAACCTCGGGCGGTTGTCCGCCAGAGATGGCGAACCGGTTGTCGAAGATAAAGAACGGCACCCCGTTCACCCCCTGCTGAGCGGCGGAGACCGCCATGGCTTGTGTCGTGTTGTGCTCGTTCTCATCGGCCAGCAACGCCAGCGCGTCCTCGCGCGTATACCCGTGCTCTGCCGCGATATCGGCCAAGAGGTCGCGGTCGGTGATGTTCCTGCCCTCAAGGAAATAGGCCCGCGCATAGGCCTTGGCGAGCCCGTACTGATGCCCCGCCGGGGCCAGCCGGATCAACGTATGCGGCTCGATGGTGGGATAGCTCATGGGCTGGACCGACATGTCGAGCGGCACGCCCGCCTCGCGCGCCGTCTGCTCGACGCGCCCCTGCATGGCCGAAACGTCCCCGCCATATTTGGCTTCCAGCCATTGTTTTGTGTTCCGCCCCTCGCGGGGCGTTGAAGGGTCGAGCAGGAACGGGTGATGGGTGATGTCGACCTTCACCTCCGGATCGAGCGCCTTGAGCGCCTGATCGAGCCGCGCCGTGCCGATCAGGCACCACGGGCAGACAATATCGGTATAAAGATCGATATGGATCGATTTCGTCATGAAGCATCCTTTCGGCTAACCCGCAACATGGTCGCCCCCACAGCCATCCGCAAGTACGCACACCGCTGTTAGCGGCTGGGCCGCCACCGCAAGGATTTTACCGAATCGGGTGCCACCCCGCGCTGGATCACCCGGATAAACCGGGTGATGACGGAAGAGGCAATAGTGCCTCGCATCCTCTCCCAATCCTTCCCTGTCGCCCCCCGGTTTATCCGGGTGGCCCAGCGCCGGCCCAAACAAAAAAGGGAGCCTTGGGGCTCCCTTTTGCGATTGCGTATGGCGCATGTTTCAGTGGTGCATCGACTTGACGATAGCCTCGGTCACTTTCTTGGCGTCGCCGAACAGCAT
>NZ_QMEL01000032.1 GCF_003390885.1 Pelagibacterium sediminicola | reverse complement strand
GGGGCGGAATAGTCCTGTCGCAATCGTATCGATCCGGGCATGAGCGAATCTCCTTCCCCGCTATCGAATCAGCAACCCGCCAGTTTGGGAATCCCCCGAGAGTCACACGCCAAAGCCGTTGGTATAAGCGCGACTTCATATTCAGCCGGTCGAATGTAGCTCCACTGATGCCATAATGGGTTTCATGATGACGTTGTTGGCGTTGATTTCCCGTCGGGATTTGCGCCGTGAAATACCACTCCTCTCGCCAACCTCGGGCTATACACCCCTCGTTATCCGGGTAGCTTGTTCGTCCAGGTTTCCGAAGCTCTGGGTTGGGTGAATAGCACCCGCAAGGGATGAAACGACCGTTATTGTCGTGCACATATTGAGCTACTCCCCGAAAATGGGGCACTGACGTAAGCTACGAATTGTTGTCTGCTGGTCTTCGACGATGGAGATCAGAGATGTCGAAACGCAAGCAGCACTCGCCTGAGTTCAAGGCAAAGGTCGCCC
>NZ_QMEL01000008.1 GCF_003390885.1 Pelagibacterium sediminicola | reverse complement strand
CGAAAGGCGATGATGTCTGTAGTCTTCTTCATGGCGTATCGTTCCTTTGGGAAGTTCTGGCAGGCTTCGACACCCGCCACGATACGCCGCCCTTTCAGACCCCGTCACCCATTTCCCGGCATAGCTCTCAGCCTCGTGGCCTGCGGCGCATGCCGATAAGGGTGGCGCCGACAACGCCCAGCGCGACGATGAAGATGATGATGGTGGCGAGCGCGTTGACGTCCGGGGAAACCCCGAGCCGGATCTTTGAGAAGATGACGATGGGGAGCGTCGAGGCGCCCGGGCCGGTGACGAAGCTGGCGATCACCAGGTCGTCGAGCGAGAGGGTGAAGGCCAGCAGCCAGCCCGAAATCAGCGCCGGGGAAATGATCGGCAGGGTGATGTCGAAAAAGACGCGCATGGGGGTGGCGCCCAGATCCATGGCGGCCTCGTCGAGCGATCTGTCCATGTCGAGCAGCCGCGAGCGCACCACTACGGTAACATAGGCCGTGCAGAAGGTCGCATGGGCAAGAACGATCGTCAGAAAGCCACGCCCCGAAGGCCAGCCGAACGCCGACTCCATGGCGACGAACAACAGCAAGAGCGAAAGTCCGGTGATGACTTCGGGCATGACCAGCGGGGCCGAGACCATGCCCGCAAAGGCGGTTCTCCCACGAAAATGGCCGAACCGGGTGAGCGCGAGCCCGGCGAGCGTGCCGAGCACGGTGGCGATCGTGGCGCTGACGGCGGCGATCTGGAGGCTCAGTATGGCCGCCGAGACGATCTGGGAATCGGAAAAGAGTTCCGCGTACCAGCGCAGCGAGAACCCGGTCCAGACCGTCACCAGCCGGCTTTCGTTGAATGAGAAAACGACCAGCGAGATAATCGGCAGATAGAGAAAGGCAAAGCCCGCAACGGCGAGGGTGGGGATGAGGAGCTTGCGTCTCATGCGTCTTTCTCCACCACGGCGTTCTGGGCGCTGTTGAGCAGAAGGATGGGGATGAGCAGGATAACCAGCATGACGATGGCCACCGCCGAGGCGACGGGCCAGTCGCGGTTGGCGAAGAATTCGTCCCACAGCACGCGCCCGATCATCAGCGTTTCGGCTCCGCCCAAAAGGGCCGGGATGACGAATTCGCCGATGGCGGGGATGAAGACGAGCATCGAGCCGGCGATGACGCCGGGCATCGAGAGCGGCAGGATGACGGTGCGGAAGGTCGTGAACGGTCTGGCGCCCAGATCGGCGGAGGCTTCGATCAGGCTCTGGTCGAGCTTGACCAGTGTCGTATAGAGCGGGAGCACCATGAAGGGCAGGTAAGTGTAGACGATGCCCACGAACACCGCCCCCTCGGTCTGGAGCATGGTGAGAGGCTGGTCGGTGATGCCGAGCGCCATCAGGATATTGTTGATGATGCCGTTGCGGCTGAGGAACCCCATCCACGCATAGACCCGCAAGAGGAACGAGGTCCAGAAGGGCAGGATGACCAGCATCAGCAACAGGTTGCGGTATTTTTCGTCCGAGCGCGCGATGTACCAGGCCATCGGGAAGGCGATGAGCAGGGAAATGATCGTCGAGATCGCCGCGATGCGTAGTGAATTGATATAGGCGTTGACGTAGAGCGTATCGCGCAGGAGGAACAGAAAATTCGAGAAATGCAGCGTGATGGACAGCGATTCATCTGCCGCCCACTCGAACATGGGTAGGTAGGGCGGACGGCCCAGCGCGAACGCGCTGAGCGAGATCTTGAAAACGATCAGCAGCGGCAGGATGAAAAAAATGGCCAGCCAGAGGGTCGGGGCGAGGAGCACGGCGGCGTGTCCGGAAATCCCGACGCGCCGCAGCCCGCCTGAAAGAAAGCCCCAGGGGCGGCGGGCGGTCCTGTCCCGTCCGGCGTTCATGCGACCAGCACCGCGCCGGCGTCGGACGCCCAGGAGACATAGACCTTTTCGTCCCAGCTAATGGCGTCCTCGTCGTAACGCGAGGCGTTGGTGCGGGTGACGTGGATGCGCTTGCCACTGTCGAGCATGATGCGGAAGACGCTCATGTCTCCGAGATAGGCGACATCCTGCACCAGCCCATGGGCTATGTTGGCGTCACCATCGGGCCGCTCGCGGCTCAGGGTCATCTTTTCGGGGCGGATCGCATACCACAGGATCTGTTCGGGCGCGCAGTCGACGCCATGGGAAACGTAGATATCGCAGCCCGCCTCGCTCGAGGAATCGATGCGGATATGGTCATCCTCGTCCTCGGTCACCACGCCCTCGAAGATATTGACCGAGCCGATGAAGTCGGCAACGAAACGGGAGTTGGGAAATTCGTAGATTTCCTGGGGTTCGCCGATCTGGGCGATCTTGCCGTCGCGCATCACCCCGATGCGGGTCGCAAGGCTCATGGCCTCTTCCTGGTCGTGGGTGACGACGACGAAAGTGAGTCCAAGAGTTTCCTGGATCTTGACCAGTTCGTACTGGGTTTCCTCGCGCAGTTTCTTGTCGAGCGCCCCCAGCGGTTCATCGAGCAACAGCAGCTTGGGACGCTTGGCGAGTGCACGGGCGAGCGCGACGCGCTGGCGCTGGCCGCCGGAAAGCTGATGGGGCTTGCGGCGGGCGAAGTTCTCGAGCCTCGTGAGTTTCAAAAGCTCGGCCACGCGGTCGGCGATCTCGTCCCTGGGCAGTCCCTCGCGCTTGAGGCCATAGGCGATGTTGTTTTCCACCGTCATGTGCGGGAAGAGCGCATAGGACTGGAACATCATGTTGACGGGCCGCTGGTAGGCCGGGACCTGGGCCATGTCCTGCCCGTCGATCTCGATCGAGCCGGCGGTCACTGTCTCGAACCCGGCCAGCATGCGCAAGAGGGTGGATTTGCCCGATCCCGATCCGCCCAGAAGGCAGAACAACTCGCCCTTGTAGATGTCGAGCGAAAGATCATCGACCGCGTAGACCTCGCCGAAGGTCTTGGTGACGTTGCGGATGCGTACGAAGGGCTTGGCGTCCAGGTCGCGCCACGGGCGCGTGTCGGCGGCGATCTGAGGCTTTTTCAAGGTCAGGTGTTCCCCCACAGTCCAGAATGGAAGGGGCAGGGCGCCGTCTGCGGCGCCCCGCCGTCTTGAACTACTGGCCGGTCTTGATGCGCGTCCAGGCGCGGGTCAACAGCCTGTCATAGCCGGGCGTGCGTGCCTTGGGCGCGAACAGGTTCGCCATCACCGCCTCGGTGGGATAGATCGCGGGGTCGGCGAGGATTTCGGGGTCGACGAAAGCGTCGGCCGCCGCGTTGGGGTTGGCGTACCAGACGTAATTGGTGATCCCTGCGGAAATCTCGGGTTCGAGAATGAAGTTGATGAAGGCGTGGGCGGCCTCAGGGTTCGGTGCGTCGGCGGGAATCGCCATCATGTCGAACCACAGGCTCGCGCCTTCGGTGGGGATCACATAGGTCACCTCGACGCCCCGGTCGGCTTCCGCCGCGCGGTCGACGGCGATGAAGACGTCGCCCGAATAGCCCACGGACAGGCACACCTCGCCATTGGCAAGGTCCGAGATGTACTGGGAGGAATGGAAATAGCGGATATAGGGGCGGACCGAAGCGTAAAGTTCCTCGGCGGCTTCGAGATCTGCCGGGTCCTCGGAATTGGGGTCGAGCCCGAGATAGTTGAGCGCGATGGCGACCATCTCGACCGGCGCATCGAGCGCGGCGATGCCGCAATCGGCGAGCTTTGCCGCGATCTCGGGGTCAAACAACATGTCCCAGCTTTCGAGAGGGCCATCCTCGCCCAGCCGTTCGGTGACCGCTCCGATATCGTAGCCAAGGCCGGTCGTGCCCCACATATAGGTTACGGCGTATTCGTTGCCGGGGTCGTGCTCGGCAACGCGCGCGGTGATCTCGGGGTCGAGATTGGCGAGGTTGGGGAGTTTGGATTTGTCGAGCGGCTGGAACAGGCCCAGCGGGATCTGGCGTTCGAGAAAAAAGCCCGAGGGCACCACGACATCATAACCCGAATTGCCCGCAAGCAGCTTGGCCTCGACGATCTCGTTGGAATCGAAGACGTCGTAATTGACCGAAATGCCGGTCTGGGCCTCGAACTGCTCGATCGTGTCCTCGGCGATATAGTCGGACCAGTTATAGACATTGACGGTCTGGGCGATGGCGGATGAGGCCATGAGCGCGAACGGAAGGGTGATGAGGCAAGACTTGTGCATGGTACGGAGATCCTTTCACCTCGCGAAACCAAAGGACGGTGACAAACCGTGCGATGAACCGGAGTAACCTTTCGGGTGTCCACCGCATGGCAACTCCCTTCGCCGCTTCACCAGCCGGGCGCGGCAAATTCTGCACGCGAACCCGACCGCTAGGCATGAAAAGGTCGAATTCCGCATTACAGGCAAGTGCGCGTTCTGAAAAGCAAAATTGCGCCCTCCCGCCAATATAGTCCTCGACTTCTGCAACAATGCCACACGGGGGATACGGTTCAATCCGCGCCGCTCACGGTGGCGGTGGCCCCGACGTTATGGCCCCGTCTCGGCCGGGCTAATCGCCCTTGCGGTTCTTTTCGGCGGCATCGTCGCCCCAGGCAATGAAAAAGATATAGATCCCATAGCCGCCCATGCCGCCAAAGATTAGAGCCCAGACGAATTCTCCGTTCGAGAGGTCCCAGAGCGCCACCGCAAAGCAGATGGCGACGACGAGGATGCGCCGCCAGAGGGGTTTGTACCATGGATGGTTCATGTCCTTGTTCATGGTGCCTTCTCCTTGTCGCGGCGGGTCATTCGAGCACCCATCGGGGGGCGGCCAGCGCTACGGCGCGGCTGGCGGTCATCTCCTGCATGCAGATCGCATAGATGGTCGAGCGGATCGTGCCCTCCCGCCAATAGGTATAGTGAAGTTCGCATTCGGCGTCGCGAAAAGCGATCCAGGCGCGCTGGGCATTACGCAGGGCAAGGGCGCTTTCTCCATCCATGCCCTTGCGCAGCGCATCATAGCGCGCGTTGAGAAAAGCATCCCACCATTGGGTTTCCGCGCCAAGACATTCGTTCGTCCCCACCGTCGTCGAGCCCTCGGGGCTTTCCATGCAGGGGCCCGAAAGCGCACCGATGCAGTCTTCGAGGCGTCCGGTCTCGCCGATCATGGCGGATTGTGCCGCCTCGATGCAGGCTGTCATAATCTGGTTATCGGGGCCGGACTGCGTCTGGGCGCCGGCTGGAAAGCAGAGGGCCGCGAGCAAGGCGACGATTAAAACACGTCCGGTCATGGCAGCCATCCTCTTAGTGCGGGGTTATGCGGGCAACCAGCCAGCGGGCATAGGAAAAATATTCGCGATAGAACAGCAGGGCGACGGTGATGAAGGTCACCGCGATGCTCGCCCAGCTCGAAATGAACCAGGCGACCATGGGAATGGCGAAATAATAGGCCCGTATGCCCGCATTGAAATTCCGCGCCGCGATGGCGTTGATGCGCGCGATGGTGCCGATGGTGTCGGGCGGGGCCGGGCTGGCGGGGTCCGAAGCGCCCAAAAGGATGCAGAAATGGTTGAACTGGCGCAGCGAGAGCGTGAACGAGAGGAATGCCGAAACAAACAGGATCAGCATGGCGATGTTGTGGATCTGGAAATCGGCATCCGAATAGAGCGCGCCAAAGGTGATCGAGGACAGGGCAGGGGACAGCTGGGGCAACTGCCCGATGACGGTGAACAGCGCAAGGATCAGCAGCGCCGTGGTCGAGGCGAAAAATGAGACCGAACTCATGATGTTGCCCGAAAGGATGGCATCGAGCGGGGTTTCCCGGCGTGTCGCGTGGGTGACCCAGTTGATGCGCTGCTCGTTCATCAGGGCCGAGATCGAGGGGCGGTGCCGGTCGATGATTTTGGCGGCAAAGCCATAGCCGTAAAGCGCCAGAAGCGGCAGCGCCGAGGCAAAAAAGGAAAATCCGTCCACCCCGGTTCCCCCCGGCGAATCCGTTTGCGTCACAGGGGACCTTAAACTCTCAAGGCTTCGGGTTGAATCGCTATTTTCCCCTGGCCGCCGCCGGGTTTTCAGATCGTGCGCGGGTATTGGCGGTGGATCTTTTCGATTTCCGCCATCACTTGGGCCGAAAGCGTCATTCGCGCGGCGCCGATATTGGCGCGCAACTGGTCCATAGCGGTGGCGCCGATGATGACCGAGGTCATGAAGGGGCGCGACAGGCACCAGCAAAGCGCCATCTGGGCGGGGTCGAGGCCGTGCGCGCGGGCCAGCGCGACATAGGCGGCGGTGGCTCTGTCGGATTGGGGATTGAGCCGCCACATGGCGCCGAGCGCGCCACGCGTGCCCGCCGGCATGGCGTCATCAAGATATTTCCCGGTCAAAAGACCCGCGGCGAGCGGGGAATAGGCAAGAAACGAAACGTCCTCGAAGGCAACGACTTCGGCAAGGTCGAGGTCGGATTGGCGACGCAGGAGATTGTATTCGTTCTGGATGGAGGCCATGCGGGCCAGCCCGTTTATTTCCGAGAGCCGCAGATATTGCATCAGGCCCCAGGCCGTCTCGTTGGAGACCCCGATCGCCCTGATCTTTCCGGCCTTGACCTGCTCATCGAGCGCGCCGAGCACCTCCAGAAGGTTGTCCCTGATCGCGGCGTGGTCCTGACCGACCGGATCGAACCGCCATGATTTCTGGAAATTGTAGTGGCGCCGGTTGGGCCAGTGGAGCTGGTAGAGATCGATATGGCCGGTCCGGAGCCGGGCAAGGTTCATATCGAGGGCCTTGACGACCTGTTTTGCGTCCATATCCACGCCGCCGCGAATCCAGTCGTTGCCGGGGCCGGTGATCTTGCTTGCGATGACCAGATCGTCGCGCCTGCCGCGGCGGGCGAGCCAGTTCCCGATCATGGTTTCGGTCGACCCTTGCGTTTCGGGGCGGCCGGGGGTGGAATAAAGCTCCGCGGTATCGATGAAATTGATGCCTTCGCCTGTGGCATGGTCGAGCTGGGCGAACGCCTCTGCCTCGGTGTTCTGCTCGCCCCAGGTCATGGTGCCCAGGCACAGCGGGGTCACAAAAATCCCGGTGCGCCCCAGTTCGCGCAACTTCATTGCAATCGCCTTTCAATGATCGGCAGACCCGCTGAATCGCGCGCCGCCGGGCCCTCCATAACCAGCCACGGCGCGGGCGTCAAAAAAATGTCACGCATTGGGGCAGTTAGGGGTTCCCAAACCGCAATCGGCCCCCTATATAGGCAGCCGTCAGCCCGGTTCGGACGAACCGCACGGCCACCGACATTGACGCGGGGTGGAGCAGCCCGGTAGCTCGTCAGGCTCATAACCTGAAGGTCGCAGGTTCAAATCCTGCCCCCGCAACCAATCAATTCAAGGACTTAACCCGGGTGGCGGTTAGGTCCTTTTTCTTTGTGTCCGCATCGTGTCCGCAAAACCGTCGGAGCCTGGTTTCGATGAACCCGGGTGCAATTGGCGCCTTGACGCACTTTGCGCAGCAATATTTTCTGGCTAGGGTGCCCAAAATTATCAGGGGGGCATATGTCGGGCAACAATAAGAACAATGGCGATCTCGCCTTCACGGCGGACCTTTTCAAGGCTGCGGACAAGCTCAGGGGCAATCTGGAGCCGAGTGAGTACAAGCATGTCGCGCTGGGGCTGATCTTTCTCAAATACATCTCGGACGCCTTCGATGCGCATCGGGCCAAGCTTGAGGCCGATGAATATGCCGACCCGGAAGACCCCGAAGAATACATCGGGGATAACGTCTTCTGGGTGCCCAAAACAGCCCGCTGGCCGCATCTGCAGGCAAATGCCAAGCGCCCCGAGATCGGGTTGTTGATCGATCAGGCAATGGACGCCATCGAGAAAGAACCCTCAAACGAAGGCTTGAAGGGCGTCTTGCCCAAGAACTATGCGCGACCCACGCTCAACAAGACCATGTTGGGCGAGTTGATCGATCTATTTTCCAACATCGGCATGCATGACAGCACCGACAAGGCGCGGGACGTTCTCGGTCGGGTTTATGAGTATTTCCTGTCGGGTTTTGCCGGTTCAGAGGGTAAGCGCGGCGGTGAGTTCTTTACGCCCCGTTCTGTGGTTCGCACACTGGTCGAAATGCTCGAACCCTTCCAAGGCCGGGTTTATGATCCTAGTTGCGGATCGGGCGGCATGTTCGTGCAGTCCGAAAAGTTCATCGAGGATCATGGTGGGCGACGCGATGCGATTTCCGTCTATGGGCAGGAGATCAACCATACCACATGGCGGCTGGCCAAGATGAACCTTGCGGTGCAAGGGATCGATGCAGATATCCGCTGGAACAATGAAGGAAGCTTCCACCGCGACGAGCACCCGGATTTGAAGGCCGACTTCATCATGGCCAATCCGCCATTCAATATCTCGGATTGGGGCGGCGAGCGGCTAACCGAGGACGCACGTTGGCGCTTCGGCACTCCGCCCAAGGGCAACGCAAATTTCGGCTGGCTTCAACATATCTATCACCACCTCGCTCCGCGCGGCACGGCGGGCGTGGTACTTGCCAATGGTTCAATGTCGTCACAGCAATCAGGTGAAGGCGAAATCCGCAAGGCGATGATCGAGGCGGACGCCGTTGACTGCATGGTGGCATTGCCGGGACAGCTTTTCTATTCGACGCAAATCCCGGCATGTCTTTGGATACTGGCGCGGGACAAGAGTTCCAATGGTCACCGCGACCGGCGAGGCGAAATCCTGTTCATCGACGCCCGCAAGCTGGGTTTCATGGTGGACCGGGTGCGGCGAGAGTTCTCAAGCGACGATATAGAGAAGATCTCAGGCGCCTATCACCGTTGGCGCAACAAGGATCATGCCGAGGCTTACGCTGATGAACCGGGGTTCTGCAAATCGGCGACGCTCGAAGAAGTGCGCCAGCATGGCCATGTGCTTACGCCGGGGCGCTATGTTGGGGTGGCGGATGCCGAAGATGACGGCGTGCCGTTCGAACAGAAATTCGCGGAATTGCGGGACAAGCTTGAAGGGCAGTTTTCCGAAGGGCGCGCTTTGGAGCAGCGCATTTGCCGATACTTTGGGGGTCAGCTGTAGTGAGTTGGCCAAATGTAACCATTGCTGAAGTCGCTCAAGTTTTCGATGGTCCGCACGCGACCCCCAAGACAGTTGAAGAGGGGCCGATCTTTTTGGGAATTAGCTCGCTTGAACGGGGCCGCCTCAACCTCAGTGTAACTCGCCATGTCACCCGAGAGGATTTTGCAAAGTGGACAAAGCGCGTCGCTCCTAGACCCGATGATGTTGTCTTCTCGTATGAAACCAAGATTGGTGAAGCGGCCATCATTCCGGAGGGCTTAGAATGTTGCCTAGGCCGCCGGATGGGACTTGTGCGCGCCGACACTCGGCGTCTCAATCCTCGCTTCTTTCTTTACTACTACCTGTCTCCTGACTTTCAGGAGTTCTTGCGAAGCCGAACGATACCCGGAGCCACAGTAGACCGGATAGCCCTCAAGGAATTCCCGAGCTTTCGTATTCCCTTGCCGTCAATAGCAGATCAGAAGCAGATATCCGACATCCTCGGCTCCCTCGACGACAAGATCGAACTGAACCGGCGCACCAACGAAACGCTGGAGGCGATGGCGCAGGCGATATTTCGGGACTGGTTTGTCGATTTCGGCCCCACCCGCCGCAAGATCGACGGTGCGTCTGATCCTCTCACTATCATGGGCGGCCTCGTCACCGATCCTGACCGGGCGCAGGAACTGGCCGACCTGTTCCCGGATCGGCTCGGGGACAACGGGCTGCCTGAGGGGTGGACGCTAGGGCATTTAGAAGATGTTCTGGAACTAGCCTACGGCAAGGCTTTGAATAAGAACGACCGTCGCCAAGGCTCCTACCCGGTGTATGGCTCCGGTGGCATAGGTGGTTGGCATGACACTGCCCTTGTTCAAGGACCGTCCATCATCGTTGGCCGTAAAGGCACGGTGGGAAGTCTCTATTGGGAGGACCGCGATTTCTATCCTATCGATACCGTATTCTTCGTAAAGTCCCAATGGCCAATGGCATACTGTTTCTACCTGTTGCAGACATTGGGATTGCACAACATGAACACGGATGCCGCCGTACCCGGCCTGAACAGAAACAATGCCTATCGGTGCGAAACTCCGATTGTTAGGCCAGAGATCATAGGGGCGTTTCAAAGCATCGCTGGACATTTGCGGCAGAAGATTGCGGCAAACAATGAGCAAGTCCAAACCCTCGCCAACACCCGCGACTTGTTGCTCCCCAAGCTGATGTCCGGCGAAATCCGCCTGCGTGATGCTGAAAAACTGGCCGAGGACGCGGCATGAGCAGCTTGACCGATATCGATAAACGGTATCTGGAAAAGTTGTTTGGCATGCCGTCTGGCTACGTTCTCGACTATAGCGATGCTACCTATGGCGAGTTCTTTGGTCGCCACAACATCGATATTCACGGCAGGAATTATCAGACCTATGGGACCTCCAAAGCGAAAAAGATGCGGGCATTCTGGGAGCAAGAGCCAGACAAAATCGTAGCGCCCGTTCTCAATGAAATGCTCAGTGCCTATGAGGTTGATTGCGACCTGAATGACAAGCCGCTCGACAAGCGTCTTTTCGAAAAATGCAGAGAGATCATCACAAAAATATCGGGTGGATCGGAAAGCACCGCGACTGAAACAGTCGATGCGTTCCTTGAGAGGGAATTCACAATTCCCAATCTCGGCAGGCTGCCGGTTGAACCGGTGGTTGCTTCGATCATTCAGGCGCGTTTGGCTGAGGCTCGGAAAGCACTCAACGCAGGTGCTAGCCTGTCGGTCATCTTCTTGTGCGGTAGCGTGCTCGAAGGTGTCTTGCTGGGTGTAGCGCAAAGCAATCCTGCCAAGTTTAACAGTTCATCTGCCAGCCCGAAAGACGAGCGCGGCAAGGTGAGGCCATTTCATCAGTGGACGTTGTCCCAGTTTATCGACGTCGCATGCGATGTTGGAATTTTGAAGCTGGACATCAAAAAATTTAGCCACGGATTGCGGGATTTCCGGAACTATATTCATCCTTACGAGCAGATGGCGTCGGGCTTCGCACCCGATGAACACACGGCAAAAGTATGCTTTCAAGTACTGAAGGCTGCGCTAGCCAGCGTTGCTGGGACGCGCTAGGGGCACGGAGGGTATATGAGCGACGATATCACTCAATATATCCAGCCGGAGACGGACTTTTCCCGATCCGGCTTTTCCGAAGCGCTTGTCGAAAATGCCGCCGTCGCGATCCTGACCCAACTTGGTTACGATTTCCGCCCCGCAACCGAAATATCGCCCGATGGAACGGCTCCGCTCCGCTCGGCCTATGCAGACGTTGTGCTGGCAAGCGTACTGGCGGACGCGGTCGCCCGCATCAATCCCGATGTGCCGTCCGAGGCACGAGAGGCCGCGATCCGGGAAGTTCTCCGAAGTGAAACGCCCTCACTCATTGAGGAGAACCGGCGCATCCACAAGCTTTTAGCCGAGGGCATCGACGTCGAGTTTGCTGCCGGGGACGGCGTATTTCGTGGCGCAAAAGTCTGGTTGATCGATTTTGCAGACATCGGGAACAATGACTGGCTTGTCACGACGCAGTTCACGGTGGCTGAGAACCGCCGTACGCGACGGCCCGACATTATGATGTTCGTAAACGGGCTTCCGCTCGGGATCATCGAACTCAAGAATGCGGGCAATGAGTTGGCGACCATCGAGAGCGCCTATCGCCAATTGCAGACATACAAGGCGCAAATTCCCAGCTTGTTTCGCACCAATGCCGTGATGGTGGCGTCTGACGGCGTGTTGGCCCGGATCGGTTCGCTTACCGCCGATGAGGATCGATTTATGCCTTGGCGCAGCGTGACCGGGGCTGCCGACGACTTCACACCGCCCGGTCCCCGCGAGATGGAAACGCTGTTGCGCGGGGTATTTGACCGGGAGCGGTTCCTTGCGCTGGTACGGGATTTCACAGTCTTTGGTGATCGCGGCGATGGGCCGATCAAGATCATCGCGGGGTACCACCAGTTTCACGGCGCACGAAAGGCACTCGGTAGTGCCGTAGAGGCCTCACGGCCAGATGGTGACCGCAAGATCGGTGTGATCTGGCACACACAAGGATCAGGCAAAAGCCTGCTCATGGCCTTTCTCGGAGGGTTGGTCGTGCGCTCGGAGGCGCTGGAAAATCCCACCCTCGTTGTACTGACCGACCGTAACGATCTCGACGATCAGCTTTTTGGGACTTTCAGCCTGTGCAGGGATTTGATCCGCCAGACACCACAGCAGGCCAATAGCCGGGACGAACTGCGGCAATTGCTGGATCGATCGTCGGGAGGGGTGATTTTCACGACGGTGCAGAAGTTCTCGCCGGAAAAGGGCGAGGAGCAGTTTCCGGTGCTAACCGATCGTCGTAACGTAATCGTCATGGCCGATGAGGCGCATCGGAGCCAATACGGGTTCGAGGCCAAGCTCGACACCAAGACCGGGCAACGTCGCTACGGGTTCGCCCACCACATACGGCAGGCGCTGCCCAATGCTTCATTCATCGGGTTTACCGGTACGCCAATCGAGGCTGATGACGTCAATACCCCGGCTATCTTTGGCGAGTACATCGATGTGTACGACGTCACCCGCGCAGTCGAGGACAAGGCGACGGTGCCCATCTACTATGAGAGCCGTCTTGCCCGCATTGAGCTTGATGACGATGAAAAACCGCGTATCGATGCTGAAATTGAAGCCATCCTCGAAGACGACGATCTCACCGAGCAGGAAAAGCAGAAGGCCAAATGGACGACAATCGAACGTCTGGTCGGCGCTGACAAACGCCTCAGGCAGATTGCTGCCGATCTGGTTCAGCATCTTGAGACCCGCATCGAAGGCATGAACGGCGGCAGGGCTATGGCCGTCTGCATGAGCCGCCGCATATGCGTTGAACTTTACAAACACATCATCGCGTTGCGCCCCGACTGGCATTCCGATGATGATGAAGAGGGTGCGATCAAGATCGTGATGACGGGGTCAGCTTCCGATCCCGAGGACTGGCAACCGCATATCGGACCCAAGCGCCGTCGCGATCTGCTGGCCAAGCGCGCCCGTGATCCTGACGACCCACTCAAACTGGTGATCGTCCGTGACATGTGGCTGACAGGCTTTGACGCCCCGGCGATGCACACGATGTATATCGACAAGCCCATGCGCGGCCATGGGCTGATGCAGGCCATCGCTCGCGTCAACCGCGTGTTCAAGGACAAGGCGGGCGGGCTGGTTGTCGACTACATTGGTATTGCCAGCAACCTCCAGAAGGCAATGGGCCAATACACAGCCTCGGATCGCTCCAAGACCGGAATTGATGAGGAAGAAGCCGTTGCCGCGCTCAAAGAACAGTTCGAGATCGTGCGTGCGATGTTCCACGGGCACGACTACTCGCTCGGCATCACCGGTACGCCTCAGCAACGGCTTGTGGCTCTCGCGGATGCAATCGAGTGGATAGGCCAATGGCTCGATGAACAATCACAACGCGAGGAAACTACCGAAGGTAAGAAACGGGCGCGGCGGCGGTTCAACGATGGAGTGCTGGCCCTTAGCGTTGCTTATGGCCTCGCATCGGCCAGTGACTATGCGAAAGCCGTCCGCGACGATATCGGGTTCTTTCAGGCCGTTCGTGCTGCGTTTGCGAAAACATCTGTGACTGGCAAGCTGACCAACAGCGCCAAGAATTTCGCTGTAGACCAGTTGATGAACGCCGCAGTCGCTAATGCCGAGATTGTCGACGTCTTGAAAGCTGCGGGCATCAAGTCGCCCGACATATCGATCCTCTCAGAAGCGTTTCTAGCTGAGGTTCAAACGATGGAGCGCAAGAACCTTGCGCTTGAAGCCCTCAAAAAGCTCATCAATGGCGAAATCACAAGCCGGTCGAAATCCAACGTCGTTGAAGCCAGGACGTTCTTTGCGCGACTTGAGGAAGCAGTCGCCCGCTACCACGCAAACGCCATTTCCACGGTCGAGATGATCCAGTTCATGATCGACATGGCCAAGGACATCCGGGCGTCGGTGGCGCGCGGAGACGAGTTAGGACTATCCCAGGAAGAACTCGCCTTCTATGACGCACTCGCGGCGAATGACAGCGCGGTGGAAGCGATGGGAAACGAGCAGTTGGGGATCATCGCTCATGAACTGGTTGAAAGCATGCGGGCGTCGGTGACAATCGATTGGCACAAAAAGGTCAGCGCCCGCGCGAAAATGCGAACGCTCGTGCGCCGCATACTCAAGAAATATGGCTACCCGCCCGATCTTGAAGCGGAAGCGATCCATACAGTCATTGCGCAGGCAGAGGCGCTGTTGCGGGAAGTATCCCCGGCGACGGCACCCTAAGGTTGAGGTATGGCCCAATGAGATTTTTCCAGATTGCAGCGGTGGCAGTGGTGTTCTTCTGTACTGTGGTTCCCGCATCGGCTGAACAAATCTCTCGCTGTGTGCTGGAAGTGTATTCTGCAACTTTCTTGGACGAACCTTGTAACTTCGCAAGCGGCCCAGACGGCAGTTTCACGATGGGTGTGGGCAACACCGAAGAGGATGTATCCCTCTATTTTGTATACTTGAACGTCGATGAGGACGACCCAAACGCGGCCTTCGCCTATTGGAACGGCTTTCCGCCAGAAAATCGTGCACATGATCAGCTAGGAGCACTGGAAAGGGAGGGTGCGTGCTGGGTGAACGAATTCGTCCGCGTTTGCGCTTACCGATGAACCTGGGTTCATCAGTCAGAAAGCACGCGATAAACTGATGCGCGGCCAACATTGAGCTGGCGGGCGATCTCCGTTGCACCTAAACCCTGTTGCCTCAGTTCTTCAATTTCAGCCTTCCGATTGCGTACCGTCGGCTTACGCCCCTTATACTTGCCCTCGCGCTTCGCCTTCTGAATGCCCTCGCGCTGGCGCTCCAGCATCATTTCTCGTTCGAACTGCGCCATTGCTCCAAACATCGTCAACATAAGCTTGCCAGTAGGCGACTTTGTGTCGACCTCGCTGCCGCCGAAGTTGAGAATGCGCAGACCAACTCCTTTGCGCTCCAATTGGTCCAGAATTGCAAGAAGGTCGGCGGTGGACCGCGCAAGGCGATCCAGCTTTGTTACAACGAACGTATCGCCATCACGAACAAATCCCAGCGCACTTTCAAGTTGGGCGCGCTGCGACACAGAGGAGACCTGTTCTTCAAAAACTCGCTCCACCCCTGCCAACGACAAATCTCTTCGCTGAGCTTCCAGCCCTGCGACTTGGTCAGCTGTTGATGTGCGCGCGTAACCCACTAGCATTGTTCGCTCCTGTCTCTTTAGCATCTTAGATATTATAAGACATTTGTCTCACAATGTCATAACTATGTGTATGAGACGCTGTGCGAAAAATTGGCCATGTCTCGCTAGACCCCGCCCCATTGAGACCCTGAATAATTCCGTATCACTAAATTTCGGGATCGAGATCTAATGCATTCATACAAACTTTCGATAAAGAAGTTCAGAAGCAGCCAACAAACGCTCAACCCCATATTCATTTTACTAAAAATAGCCACAAGCTAAACCGGGTTCGCCCCCCGCGCATCTTGGTTGAGATTGTCTACTTCATTCCTTAGCCTGCTGTTATAGATATATGTCGGCGCGAACGAGCTACATAATTCCGAATATGAACCGGCTACATGATTGGGACAAAATACATGATCAGTGCCGAGAGCACCGCACGCGCTATCAGACATTTGGGCACCTTCGGCGACACAGATCTCTTTCCGCGCTTGCCCGAGATGCGCTGCTTTATTGAGCGACCAGAGGCGATCGCGGCGGATTGCCAATCTCTCAACCTGGGGCAGTATGTTCCTGCAAGCGCAATCGAGACATTAACTCCCAAATCGTGGCTGGGATTTAGGATTGCTCACCAGCTTACAGCTTCGGACAATGTGATCTACCTCGCGGCCCTTCTTGATTGCGCCCCGATGCTCGAAGCCGCGCGGATCTCCAAAGAAAGCAACGAAGCGTTTGCCTATCGCTACGCCGAGGGTGAGAGCTTCAGAATTTTCGAACCCGGGCGAGGCTATCATCAGTGGCTTGCCCACTTGTCCGAATTCGGGGGTCCCGAAAATCCGTTCGCGGAAGACCGCCCCGCCATTGTCACCGATATTTCAGACTTTTATCAGCGCATCTATTTCCACCGCATCGAAAATGTACTTGAAGACGCGGCCTGCCCAGTTGGCCCGCGGGAACTGGTCAAGAAAATCATCAAGACGACGCGGGCTCGGCAGTCGTATGGCCTGCCGGTGGGGAGCACCGCCTCGCGCCTCCTGGCCGAATGCCTGCTCAACGACACCGATATGATGCTTGCGAACATGGGCATCAGATTTAGCCGCTATGTAGACGACTTCCGCATTGCAGTACCGCCTGGGAAGGAGGCTCATTCAATCCTATGCCGTCTCGCCGAACATCTGATGGTAACCGAAGGGCTGTCGCTCAACGTCACGAAAACGAAGCTCGTCTCGGTGAAGGAAATTGAGCGGACGTCCAGAACCAGGCTGCAAGATGTCTTCACGCATACAGAGATGGAAAAAATGCAGGCATTCATCACCTTAAGTTATGGAGAGGACGAAGAACCCAAGGATGAAGATCTGATCAACAATCCGTTTGTCTCGGCTGATTTCTTGATGGATCGGCTCGACGAGATCGGCGACAAGAAGGGGATCGACCTCTCTGTGTTTAAGGCTGTGCTTCGAACCCTGCGTTTCTTGCCGGGCATTGATGCAATGCGCCTTCTCGAACGTCACGCCGAGCTGCTCTACTATGTGCCCCGCGAATATTGTCTCGCGCTAAGTGCAGCGGCCAAGCAGGACAACTTTCCCGCCGATACGGTGAAGACGCGCGTTATCGAGCTGCTAGGTATGTCCCCATATGCTGATCTTGCTTTTGTGCGATCTTGGTTGCTGAACCTATTTATCGATGGGACCCTGCCCGTCAAACTTGCCGAATGGCAGCACTTTGATTTCAATCGCAGTGTCATCGAACGCCGCTCACACTTTTTCTTTCGCGGGCTCGCCAACGACCGGCCTTATTTCCGCGCATTGAAGACACAGCTCGGATCGCTCAGCGAATGGGACAAGCCCGCAGCGTTGATGGCCGCGATGTGTCTTCCCCTAGACGAGTATAAGAACTGGCTCGCTGTCGCCCAACCTCAGCTCTCGACGCCGTTCGCTGCAACCTATGTTTCTTGGCTGAAGGCAAGTCATGGCAAACTGCGCGAACTGCTCTCCGATCCCCACGAAGTCAGCTGAGGTCAAATCAAAAGAACCGTCGGCTTAACCTTGTAGTGAAAATCCTACTAGGCTTTATCCGACATGCACGGTCACATCATAGCCAAGTGCACGCAGGGCCTTGCTGGTTCGGCCGTTCCGAGGTGGATAGAGGTCCGGAAGTGCCCATCCGACGATCTCGCCTAAAGAACTTATGCCAAGCAAATCGATCCGTCGTGTCGGGTCATTCATCGTGTCCCATAACCGATGAGGGACCTCCGTGGCTGAGCCGCCGTAGAGGATAAAATCCAAGGTATCGATAACCGAGTTTCCGCCACGCGCAGGTCCCCGATAGATGTGACGAGCGAGCGCATCCATTTTCTCCGGGATCGTATAGGTCACCCCGTTCCTCAATCCAACGATCCGGTTCGATACGCGGCGTGCATATTCACTGGCAGCATGGATATCAGACAGGACCTTCACAAACTCGTCCTCAGTGAGGCGTTTAAGTCGGTCTCTTTCAAACGCTCCTCGCAAGACCGGAGCGATTTCGTTTAACGCTCGATACTCATCCGACGACGATGGTAATCCTTGCCAGAACCGGATGGCCAGCTGAACGGCGGTGTCTGGGTCGTTCCGATTTGCCGCGAACAGGGCCTCGAAGTTGGAACGTCGGCGTTCGTCGATGACGTTAGTATAGTAGTAGGCGTGTAAGAACTGATCAGCTTGCACACCTAAGGGTACGTCATCACCTACCCAAGCTGGACGGTTCTCCTTCTTGGATATTGTTGCACCAACGTTGCGTATGATCTGCAGAGTGCTGTTCCATTCATCGAGGAAAGCCTGGCGCTTCCTTTCGTTGGCGGTCTTCTTTCCAACACGCGCGAGCCCTTCCCAGTGTGGCACCAGGGTGGTGCTCACAAACGCGTTGTCGGAGGATTTCTGGGCGATTTTCCGTCGCTTGAGCTCGGCATTTCGTTTGCGAAGCAGCTCTAGCAGTTCTTCGGTCAAAGGAGCAGCATGACTATCAATCTCGGAGAACATGGTCTCGAGATCCAAGTCATGTCCTTCGACCTGCATTTCGTCCTCCGTCAGAAAGACCCCCGCCTCGACATTGTTCCACCATGCACTTTGGGTGAGATTGGCCGATCCAATATAGGCTCCGAAGCCGCGCCACCAGATTACCTTGGGGTGGAACTTGCGAACCAGTTTACAGGTATAGCGGCCCGACCGCCTCGAGAAGAACTTCTCCAGTACCGGGATGCTGACCGGCACCTGCTCGTCGAAACGTCCCCAGTACCGCAGCGGGATCGAATTGTCCCAGCACCAGGAGAACAGGAGATCGTTCTCGGTCGCATAGGCGACAGCGGCATCCACGCGCTCAGTCTTGTCGGGCGCCAGTTCCAACAGGTCGCGCAGATAACTTCCGTTCAATCCATTCAAAATCAGTTTCAACTCAGGCCCCCCTACTTCATCCCGTGGTTCGGTCTATAACATGATCTGACCCTCTAAAGTCACGCTGTTGTACTTCTTGAGCTGATCGCCCAGGTTCTCAGCCTTAGCAAGCGTCTAAACTGCCGACAGCATCAGAACTACGAGCTTTTGGAGCTGAAACATTTACCGTCGACAGTTTGGGTGCCACCTTCCGCCAACTTTATTGTACCGGTGTTCAACTGCGTCGCTGTTGGGCAACTGGTTTGTCAGCACGTTCTCACTATACGCACGTCAATCTGCCGCCGGGTCTCGAACCAGCCAATGAGGTCTCGGCAATCGGGAGTATATTTCCCTTCTGGGGTTTTCGTGCCAGCCAATGTTGAAGGCATTGTCGAGGCTGAAAAACGTAAGCCTATGATAGGGCATCGCCTCGTGGATGTACCACGCGAGCTGTTTCCAGCTATCGGGCTCAGTTGCAGTCGCGTTGAATGATGGGATCACGACGCAGGCTGCGGCACCTATGTGACCAGCCGCATCGCGATGGTCCCAAATATGGTATGCGAAATTCTTCTCGTTTGATGCGCATTTCAGCCCGTTGCGAGCGCCGAAGTCATTAAGCTTCGCGGATCGAAAGCCAGACCGCACGACAATCGGACCGAACTTCCTGACAAGTGGTTCCAGAATTTGCTCGCACAACTGGGTTCCAGTCTCGACAGCGAGATCGGGATTGTCGGGAACGTTGGCAATGCCAAACGCTGCCCCGATCTCTGAGTATAAGAATTGCCGCATATAGAAGTTTTGTGAGAGCCGAATGCGACCAAGTTTTTCCAGTCGCCAAAACAGGTCCTTCATTTTTCCGCCACCAGCAACTCGTTTTCGGTTACCACCAGTCTACATTAAGTTTTTGTCTTCTCTATGTTTTTTCCAGATTGTTCGCGCCCAGCCATTGAGAGCAGAAGGGGCGGAAAGTCGAAACCATTGCATTGGCCGATGCCAGAAACCAAGCGCGGAGAACATCGTCCTCTTGGGCGACGCCGGGATAGCGAACACGCACACATCCTTGAAAGGGATTGGCCTTTTCAGCTTCTAAGTACATCGGCATTCCCAATTGCTCTTCGAGCGCCTCAGAGGCGTTCTGGATGGCTGCATACGCCGCCTCGCCCTCCTCTCCCCTTAGACGGAATAGGATGCCCGCTGAGCCGTCGCTGAGCTTATAGACGGTCATGGAGTTGATTGGCGGCGGCATCGCCAACTTCACCCACCCCGCGCCGCCATGCCGAGGCTTGGGTTGGTCAGCGTGGTCGAACACCGCCTCGTCAATGAAGCGCTGCCAGAAGGCTCTCTGCTGCTCCCAGAGCAGGCTACGCTCCGGGTCGCCTATGTCGCCCTCATCTTGGCCGGAGCCGTCCCCATCGGGCTCCAGGTGGATGGGATATCCATCCTGCGCAACAATGACCCGATGTTTGATGACCTCGGTGCGAAGGGGCACTGAGGGCACAACCATTGTCTTTCCGTCGGACCCCTCCCAAAGCTGAAATTCCACCAGGGCGAGCTTCGACGATAACCCGCTGCTGTTGTTCAGGTGCGCCGCGATTGCATCAATGTCAGAGCGTATTCCGTCGCCTGCAATGACGAGGTTGAAATCGCCAGCTTTGAGAGAGTGCGTTACTCTGTCGACAAACAGTGCCTCGTCTAATTGAGGGAAGGCTTTTTGGGCAATCTCGAACAAGGGGTTCGGGCCGGTTAACCCCAGGCTGCTCTTTAGCCTTGCATTTAGATCTGCGTATGACCAACGCCGGAGCAGTGAGGCATATTCCAGGATTTGTGCAACGACCTCGCGGCGCGCTTGGGGATTACGCCACAATTTACATTCAACCAGGACAAGCTTGCCCTCGGCGGTGACGCCAAAGATATCAAGGAACACGGTACCGCCCTCTTTTGGAAGGCTCAATTCTCGACAGACGGGCACGTATCCAGCACTGCCTGGAGAAATGTCTGCAATCGGCAGCAGTTCAGGGCGGACGAACAATAGTTCCTGTAGCCACTTCTCGTTGCGCCCAGTTTCTGTGGAGGCGAGGGAGGAGCGGTGCAACCATTCTCCTTGTTCAAAATCATCCTCGTTCAGCACCAACGACTGCATACCACCCCCAAAGCTGCCCAGTCCGCGAGTTCTGTAGTTGAACTCCGGCAAATACGAAAATTACGCATCTCGGCATCATGGATAGTAATTCCACCCGGATCAAGGCTCCGGGTCATGACAGATCAGCTTTCCCAACTCAAAAAGTCTATCGGAAGTCGTGTTCGCTTGGCGCGAAAGATGGCTGACCTCACCCAAGAGGATTTGGGCGCCCAGGTCGGACGGTCGACCGAGGCAATCTCAAATATCGAGCGCGGTGTGAGCTTCCCGCCCATCGAGACCCTGGCAGCCATTGCCCGAGCGCTAAATGTCGAATTGGCTGGTTTCTTTCAGACCCGTGATGGGCAACGTTCACAGCGACGGACTGAGCTTGAAATCGAAATTCAGCTCAAAGTTGCTGCGATGGAAGGTGACCGAGCAGAGTTGGCGTTAAAGCTCATTGACGCGCTGCGCGAATAGCGAAAAACGGCATTTTAAACATCCCTATGGAGTGTGACATTTTTTGCCATCGCGACCGATGAAGTCCAGCGGCCTGTAAAGCAATTTGTTGCCCAGTCGACAACCGGTCCGAAAACTCTACCCGTATCATTCATAGGCTCATGCCCCCAGTGTGCTGAGCAAAAATGCTTGCAGAACTAGTTCGCCAGGCGTCCGCTTCAGTGGAGTGCCGGGTAGTCTCCTCTGATAGCCAACATATCGATGTCATGCTTTCTGGAAATTTCTTGCTTCTAGAGGGGATGGATGAACGCGCAAGGACGAAGTCCGAAGCGAGTTAAGTAGTAATAATAAATAGTGTTGTTTTATTCGTATTATTAAGGGGAGAGTATTTCATACGGAGCTGATCAAAATGCATACGGGCGCATTCAAAAAACACACAGAAAAAATATAGAAATTCATACTGGAGTTTGTGTGTTTTCGAAGGTTACCTTGAAGAACCGCTGCACGATGAAGCACTCCAGTTCGCTGAGGCTTTCGCTAGCGAACTCAACGCTGGGAAGCGCATTTGGCCACGGGACTTGGTTGCGGTCAAATATTGCCACAAGGCATTTTTGGCTAATCGGTGAGAATGCATGAACCTTGCGGGATGCTGTGTGCATTTCGTACCGGCTGATTGCACCCTGGTCCACAAGCGAGGTCAGCGCGCGTCTTACCGTCAACTTGTCTAAGCCGGTCCCAGAAAAATATGGCACGCCGTAGCTGTCGAAATGCGGTTCAGTTCTGTCCATTGGATCACGCATTCCCCGGCTGAATACGTCCAATGGGATCACCTCAATCACTTTCCTCCACGCAAGTGTCCGAGCAGAGATTGCGGCCAAGACTGCGTATTGGCTCGCCTTCAGTTTGCCGAGTAGGTAGCGTTCCATTATCTGTTTGTGGATCGCTCTTAGGTCGGTCATTACTCGTTCGCTCGCGGCATTGGTTGCATCAATTTGTCGCCGCGTTACTAGGGGGCCGCCTGGCGGGTTTGGGAAGGGCATGGGTTGGCTCGCTCCAACGTTGGAAGACACGTCTGTTAAAGTTGGCATCCTAGGGACACCTGCTCTACCGGCGCTCCTTCTTCAAATCAGGAATTGACGAAGTTTCATTCGCCTCTAGCCAAGCTCGCAGTCTTTCGACGCTGTAAAGAATTCGCTTGCCAAGTCTGGTGAAAGGGGGGCCACGACGCTCCATGCGCCATTTAGCCAACGTCGTGCGATGAACGCCTATCTCTTCAGCAAGTTCTTCGGTTGTCAGAAAGCCATCGAGGATAGTAGGGCCAACCTTGCCGCTTCCTGCCTGCCGATCTCTATCGCTTTTCATAGTATCCCTTTCTTGTCAGTGATTTTGTTCACCGATGGATAAGGGAACGATGGCGCAGGATAACTGAAAAAAACGCAGCAGAAATTTTCAGTCGTTTTGGCGACCACCCTTGGGCCTGCCGTTGCGAGCAATTGCCCGCTCCTCGATCCTCCTGTTGAACTCTAAGCCAGCGTCATCGTCTGCGGTCTGCGGATCAACGCGCATTTCCTCCTGCCGATATTGGTGATAGCGGCGGCGCCTATCGGGGTCGTGCAGTCCCTCTTCCTTAAGCGCTTGATCGAGGGGGATCGGTGCCTTCCCGGTGTGCCCGAGATGCTTATCAATCGCTCGCTTGTATAGGGCTTGGTCCTTGTCCTCGAATACGGGTCTGGCAGATGTCGACCGGAGGCGCTTCCGTTCCAAGCGAGTTAGGCCTCTAATGAGTTCTGCATATTCCCGGCACGCTTCGAAGGCCCATTGGGGAATTACCTGATCCCCATCGAAAAAGCTGCTCTTGGGCCGGCCGATTGCTATTACGAGGTACCTGAGGTCGCCAGTCTTGCGGAAAAGCCGTTCGGCATCTAGATATGCGTTTGCATCTAGGCCTTCGGGGACTTGATCAGAGGGGGCGATCTGAATTCTCCTTAGACAAAATGTTTCCGATCAGCTCCGTCGCTGCGCGTTGTGGATCATCTGAGAGATGGGCATACCGTTGCGTGGTTTGGGCTTGGGTGTGACCGAGCAATGCGCCGATCAACGGCAGCGAAGCGCCACTGCTGACGAGCAGCGAGGCGTAAGTATGCCGTAGATCATGGATCCGAACTCCTTGAAGACCGGAAGGTAACGATAGCTCATGCGCTTTCGCAAAGGAGTGTAGCTCAGCCAAAGTCGGCTGCCGATCTAGCAACGTTCCTAATTGAGCTTCTAACTCGGGGAAGCCGACGACTGATCTCCAAATATGGATGGTACCAACGCTGACAAGGTTGTCCCATGTTTTTCTCACGTCTTGAAGCGGACCCACTTTGGTGGGCGACGGGAAGACAAAACGGGTTGAGAGCATTTTTGCCTGGACCGATTTCAGGAGGGCGATGGCAGCTCCCGAAAGCGGCACCTTGTGTACCTTACGCTGTTTTGTGTGGTGAGATGGCTTGATCCATACTTCAGCACCAAAATCGATGTTGGCCCACTCCGCTTTCAAAGCCTCACTTTTGCGGGCGCCTGTCAACATGATCAGTCGAATAGCATCCAAGCTCGTCGATGGTCCGTGAGCATTCATGGCCCAAGCAAGGCTCGCGAGCTCTGCTTTGCCAAGATATCGATCACGCGGTTGTTCTGGATTTTTCCTGACGCCCACAGCAGGGTTTTTCTCTAGCCAGCCCCATCGCACCGCGAGATTTAACGCCTTTCTCAGCACCTCGATCACCCGATTGGCCCTCACCGGTCTGTCGCGCGTTATTTCGCGGTGAAGAGCATCCACATCAGATGCAGTGAGGTCTTTTACTTTCACTTGGCTGAGCCGGGGCAGGATTAATCCCTGCCACATAGACTTGTCGTCCGCTGCCGAGCGTTGTGCCTTGGTTGGCAAGTGCTCGATGCAATAGCGGTCAAAAAGATCTTTGACAGTGGGCGCTGACTTTTCAGCGTTGCGTAGCGAGAGCGGATCACTGCCGAGATCAATCTGCCTTTTCAAATGCGCAGCCTGCTCTCGGGCTCGCGCGACAGACCATTCCGGATATGACCCAATGGTAAGGCGCCGCTCTCGCTTTCCAGCACGATAGTTTAAGATGAAAGCCTTGCTGCCGTGAGCGGTGACGCGGCAACCAAATCCTTTCAACTCGCCACAGTAAGTGATCTTATTGCCGCTTGGGGGAAACGGGAGGGAACGCACGATCTTGTCCGTCAGCTTTTCGCTCATATCGTGTCCGCACTGTGTCCGCAATCTAGTCACTATAGCGTGCGATACATCGGTATTCAACGCAACGTAGTCCACGCTAAATTTAACATGAAAAACAATGCGTTTCGCCTATATACTCAGCAATGCTAGGGTTTTCGTGAACTTGCTGAACTCAGGCTCATAACCTGAAGGTCGTAGGTTCAAATCCTACCCCCGCAACCAACGATAATTGCGAAACCTCCGCAGGCCTTGCCGCGGAGGTTTTTGCATTTTTACCCTCATTCCGCAGTGATCGGCTGTTGCGCCCTCCCGCAACCAACGATTCTTGCGAAAGCAGATTGTCGAGAGCCTCGGCTTCCGAAAGGAAGTCGGGGTTCTTTTTGCCCGCCGCAAAGCGCAGGATCGCCCCGAGATCTCCGCGAAGGACGATCGCCAGTTCGCCGTTGTCAGGCACCAGCGTCACCTCGTCGACCAACGACCGGAAGGTCTCGGCCGCCTGGGCGCGGCCGTTCTCGTCCTGAAGGTGTTCGTAGAGCTGGCTGATCCGCTGTGCGTAGAGCGCAGCCATGTTCGGATGCAGCAGGGGAGGCGGCTCCTTCGCATTGGCCAGCTTCTCCGCCAGTTCGGCCTTGCGGGCTTCCAGCTTCTCGATCTTCTCCTTCAGCTTCAGGGGAGGAACGCCTTGCAGGATTGCGTCGATGGCCTTGTCGAGTTCGCGGTCCGTGCGCTCCAGTTCCCGTTTCCAGCCTTCCAGGTCGGCTCCGCGCTCGATGCGCAGGCGGTTCACCTCCTTGGTGAACTCGTCGCAGAATTCCCTGAACAGCGCGGGGTCCATCAGGTGTTTGCGCAGCCCGTTCAGGATCGAGGCCTCCAGCGCGTCGCGCCGGATGTTTAGCCGGTTGTCGCAGGTGCCCTTGTTGCGTGCCGTCGCGCAGCCGAGCAGATCCTTCGAGATCATCGTATAGCCGCCCCCGCAGCAGCCACATTTGACGAGGCCGGCGAAGAGGTGCTTCGGGCGACGCCGGTCATTCAGGGGGTTTGGACTGGTTTCGACTACATCGTAGGCAAGGCGGCTCTGCCTCGCCTTGACCGCATCCCAGATGTCTTGCTCTATGAGCCGCAGATCGGGCACCTCATGGACGACCCATTCGCTTTCCGGGTTCAGGCGGGATACGCGCCGGCCAGTGTCGGGATCCTTGATATAACGCAGGCGGTTCCAGACAAGCTTGCCGACATAAAGCTCGTTGTTCAGGATGCCGGTGCCGCGCTTCGGGTTGCCGTGGATCGTCGATGGCCCCCATTCACTGCCCTGCGGCCCTGCCACGCCTTCGTGGTTCAGCGACATGGCGATCGTGCGCGAGGACTTTCCGTCAAGATAATCGGCGAAGATGCGTCGCACGATCCCGGCCTCGGTCTCGTTGATGGTCCGATCGCCCCGGATGGCTTCCCCACGATCATCGAACTTCTTCACCACGTCATAACCGTAGCAGAGACCGCCGCCGGATTTGCCATCCTCGACGCGGCCGCGCAGCCCACGACGGGTCTTGTCGGCCAGATCCTTCAGGAACAGTGCGTTCATCGTGCCCTTCAACCCGACATGCAGATGGGTGATCTCGCCCTCGGACAGGGTGAACATCTTCACATCGGCATAGGTCATGCGCTTGAAGATGCCGGCGATATCCTCCTGGTCGCGCGATAGCCGGTCCATGGCCTCGGCCATGATCATGTCGAAACGGCCGCGCAGGGAATCGGAGATCAGGGCCTGGACGCCCGGTCGCAGGATCATGCTGGCGCCGGAGATGGCGTGATCGGTGTATTCCTCGACGACGGTCCAGCCTTCCTTTTCGGCGCGCAGGCGACACATACGCAGCTGATCGGCGATCGACGCGTCGCGCTGGTTGTCGGAGGAGTAGCGGGCGTAGAGCGCGACCTTCATGCGGACACCTCAGTCGGGGAGGCGGTCGCCCGCCAATCGGGCCGTCTCCTGTTGGACGAAATCGCGCGCTGCCTGTCGGGCGAGTTGCCGGACGAGATCGGCGAGGCGGGGGTCGGGCTTGTGGGTGCCAGCAATGCGCGCCACGGCTTCATCCGTGGTCTCCGTGACCAGCCGAAGCTTCGATGCTGTGGTTTGTCGTTGCCGTGCCATTCCTGCGCCGATCCATGACGGTCCCGCACAAAGACTGCACTGCAATTCCAGTGTGTTACAGAGAAGCACCCGGCGGCGTTTGGCGGTGAATGGAGGGCGGGGTCGGGCATTGGCGTAGTCCTGAGCAGCATGGCGTCGCAAAAATACTGGCGCGACGATGTGCGAATTTGCGGCTCGCCAAGAGATTTGAACATCTGCTCGCACAGCGCGACGTTCCAGCCATGTCCTGAGGTCAGTCTAACGCGGAGACGCCGCGCATGGCAATGCGAGAAAATTGGCCGCGCCGATGGTGGCCGCCGGTTCCGACGGTGCCCCCCCTCAGCCCACTCCGTTCCTCACAGGTCCGGCAGGCCGAGGCTGAGTTGCCGGGCAGCATCATCGTCCTTGTCCGCTTCCAGCGAGGAGAGCGTCACGCCAAGAAGCCGCACACCCTTTTCGACCGGGAACAGCGGTTCCAGTAGCGCGTTCGCAATCGCCGAGAGTTCCCCGGCTCCGCGCATGCCGCGCTCGACCGTTCGGCCGCGGGTGATTTGCTGGAAATCGGCGTATTTGACCTTGATCGTAACCGTACGTCCGGTCAGCGCCTTGGCTTCGCAGCTTCGCCAGACCTTGGACGCCAGTGCGTCGATCTCTCGTCTTGCGGGTTCCACGTCGAAAATATCCTCGGAGAAGGTGTCCTCCGCGCCGATCGACTTCCGTTCCCGATGCGGCTCCACCGGGCGATGGTCGATCCCGCGCGAAATGTGGTAGTACCAGTCGCCCGACTTCCCGAAATGCGCGTGCAGGAACTCAGGTGATTTGTCGCGCAGGTCAGCCCCGGTCAGGATGCCCAGCCGCTCCATCTTCGCCGCCGTCGCGGGTCCGACGCCGTGAAACTTCTTCACCGGCAGCGCGGCCACGAACTCAGGCCCCCGCGACGGGGTAATGACCGCCTGCCCGTTGGGTTTCTTCAGATCACTCGCCATCTTGGCGAGGAACTTGCAATAGCTGATCCCGGCCGAGGCATTGAGCCCGGTGACCTCCTTGATCCGGCGACGAATGATCTCCGCCGCCTCCGTCGCGATGGCGATGCCCTGCTTGTTCTCGGTCACGTCGAGATAGGCCTCGTCAAGCGAAAGGGGCTCGATCAGATCGGTATGCTCGGCAAAGACCTCCCGGATCTGTGCCGACACCGCCCGATAGACCTCGAAGCGCGGTTTCACGAAGATCAATTCGGGACAGCGGCGCTTCGCCGTGACCGAGGGCATGGCCGACCGGACGCCGTAGACTCGGGCCTCATAGCTGGCGGCGGCCACCACGCCGCGCGCGGCGGATCCGCCGACCGCGACCGGCTTGCCCCGCAATTCGGGATTGTCGCGCTGCTCGACTGAGGCATAGAACGCATCCATATCGACATGGATGATCTTGCGGATCTTTCCGCGCGGCTCGCCTGCCTCCCTGATCTGCTCTCCCGATCCCGACATGCTTCGTCGTCAACCTGTCGGAGCTGCCGGTTTTTCGATGACTTCAAGCAGGTCGGCGGGCAAAGGTCGTTGCAGGGCCTTCGCCTCGCGCCAGTCGGCCGTCAGCCAGACCTCCACCTCGTCGGATCTGGTCAGGATCACAGGCATGGCTTTTGGATGGATCGGCTTCACCACCTCGTTGGCACCGGTGGTGAGGAAGGCGAAGAGCTCATGTTTGCCCGGTCTGGGCGTACGGTTCGAGCCGCGCGTCCCCTCCCATCGGGTCCAGATCCCGGCGAAGAAGAACAGCGGTTGCGTTTGGCGGAGCGCAAACCAGTAGAGCGGCTTGCGCTTTGTTACCGGATCAGGCGCCTGCCCGTATTCCGAGAAGGCCGTCGCCGGGACCACGCAACGGTGCTCAACCCCGAGCCACTGCTGCCAGTGCCGTATCCAGGTCTTGCGAACATTGGTCACGCCGGTGTCGGGCGCGTCCGGGGTCTTCAGATGCTCGACCGGCGTTGGCATTCCCCATGTAAGGCGAGCAAGCTCCAACCCGCCATCGGTTTTGCGCACGACCGGCGCGGGCCGGTCGGGATAGACGTCGAGGATCGGTTCCAGATTGCCGATACTGTCGTGGGTGAGCGCCACGAAATCCCGGATCGCCTGCTGGTTGGTGGTCAGATTGTAGAGATTGCACAAACCCGCTTCTCCGATTTTGCGGCCATCATACGCCAGAAGTTCCGGCAAGGCTTCCGATCACATCTTTCGGGACTCAGATTGACTCCCGCTGCGCATCGGAACAAATAAAGAACATAACGACAGGATTTGCCCTTGAGAAGACCCGGAGCCTGCCTTCCAGATGCACGAGCGCGCCATCAGTCCAGCCATTGCGGCCCTTCGTGCGCGAATCGCGCAGCTTGAAGGTGATGGCGCTCGCGCGAGGGAAGTGCTGCCCTTCGGCGTTCCGTCTCTGGACCGCAAATTGCCCGGTGGTGGACTGGCTCTTGGCTGCCTGCATGAGGTCGCGGGCGGCGGCAACGGCGCGGTGGACGGCGCGGCGGCGGCCTGTTTCGTGGCCGGGATCGCCGCGCGGACCCAAGGCAAGGTACTGTGGTGCGTCGCGCAGCAGGATCTGTTCGCGCCGGGCCTGGAACAGGCCGGCCTGCCGCCCGATCGCGTCATCCATGTCGAGGCCGGCGATGACAAGTCGACTCTCGCCTGCATGGAGGAGGGCTTGCGGCACGGTGGGCTGGGCGCGGTGGTCGCCGATATTGCCCGGCTGCCGATGACCGCCTCGCGGCGGCTGCACCTGGCCGCCAAGGAAAGCGGCACCATCGGCCTCGCCCTGCGCCGCTGGCGGCGCCAGGCCGAGGCCAGCGACTTCGGCCAGCCGACGGCGGCGATGACCCGCTGGCGGATCTCGGCTCTGCCGTCCCGACCCTTGCCAGTGCCCGGCGTCGGTCGCGCGCGCTGGCTGGTTGAACTGATCCGGGCGCGGGCGGGAGAATCCCTCGATATCGAACTGGAGGCGTGCGATGGCTCGGGTCATCTCGGTCTTCCTGCCGACATGGCCGACAGACCGGCTACGGCGGAAGGCCGGCGACACAACGCCGCCGGTTGAGGCGCCGCTCGTCATTGCAGGACGTGATCGCAACCGCCGCATCGTGACGGCGGCCGACGCGACTGCACAGGCGCTCGGCCTGCGGGTCGGCATGCCCGTCACCAAGGCGCAGGCGCTGGTGCCGGGACTGGTGATTGAACCCGCCGATCCGAAGGCAGATGCCGAAAGCCTTGAACGCCTCGCGCTCTGGGTCTTGCAACGGATCGCGCCGATTGCGGCGGTCGATCCGCCGGACGGGATCGTGATCGACTCGACCGGCGCGGATCATCTGCATCGCGGTGAAGCGGCGATGCTCGATGCGCTGATCGGGCGGCTCACCTTGTCGGGTGTGTCTGCACGGGCCGCCATTGCCGATACCTGGGGCGCGGCCCATGCGCTGGCGCGTTATGGGGCCGATCCGGTGCTGATCGCCATGCCGGGGGACAGCAGCGACATGCTCGCGCCGTTGCCGCTGGAGGCCCTGCGGCTATCGCCCGCGATCCCGGCTGGCCTGCGCGATCTGGGCTTCGCCCGGATCGGCGATCTGATCGGCCAGCCCCGCGCACCCCTGACGCGGCGCTTCGGGCCGGAACTCTGCCGCCGGCTGGATCAGGCTCTGGGCACCAGCGCCGAACCGGTTGAGCCGCTGCGCCCGAAGGACATGATCGAGGCTCGGCGCAGCTTTGCCGAACCCATCGCCGCCGCTGAGACCATCGCTCGCTATATCGGTAAGCTGGTCGCAACGCTTTGCGAGGCGCTGGAGACCCGCGGCCTCGGCGCGCGCCGCCTCGACTTGCTGTGCCACCGCGTCGACAACTGCGTCGAGACCGTCCGCATCGGCTTGGCCCGGCCGGTGCGCGACCCTCAGCGCCTGACCCGGCTGTTCTGCGACAAGATCGAGACCATCGACCCCGGCCTCGGCATCGAGGTCATGACGCTGGCGGCCACGCTGGCGGAACCCATGACCGAACGCCAGGCAGCCAGCAGTCTGATCGAGGCGCCCGAGCCGGACCTGTCGGGTCTGATCGACACGCTTGCCAATCGGGTCGGCGCCCGCGCGATCTATCGCTTCGCGCCGGTGGCGAGCGACGTGCCCGAGCGATCCGCCCGCCGCATTCCGGCCCTGGCGGAAGTGACCGGCGCGGGCTGGCCCGATCACTGGCCGCGCCCCTCGCGGCTGTTACCCCGTCCCGAGCCGATCGAGACCATGGCGCTGCTGCCCGACCATCCGCCGAACTGGATCTCCTGGCGCGGTGTGCGGCGGCGGGTGTGCCGGGCCGACGGCCCCGAGCGTATCTTCGGGGAATGGTGGAAACGCGATGCCGAGCTGGTCGCGGTGCGGGATTATTTCCGCATCGAGGATGATGCCGGAGAGCGGTTCTGGATCTTTCGCACCGGCGACGGCGAGGACGGAGCCACCGGATCGCATCGCTGGTTCCTGCACGGGGTTTTCGGATGAATGCGCCCCGATATGCCGAGTTGCAGGTCACCACGCAGTTTTCCTTTCTGCGCGGGGCCTCCTCGGCCGAGGAGTTGTTCGCCACGGCAGCAGCCATGGGCATCGAGGCGCTGGCGGTGGTGGATCGCAATTCCCTGGCGGGTATCGTTCGCGCCCATGAAGCGGCGAAGGGGGCGGGCGTCCGGCTGATCGTCGGCTGCCGGCTTGACCTGATCTGCGGCATGTCGGTGCTGGTCTATCCGACTGACCGCGCGGCCTATGCCCGGCTGTGCCGGTTGCTGACGCTTGGCAAGGTCCGGGCCGGCAAGGGCAAATGCCATCTCGAATGGTACGATCTGGTCGCTTACGCTGAAGGGCTGATCGCCGTGCTGGTGCCGGACGATCCCGACGGTGAATGTGTGTTCCGGCTGCGTCGTTTGCGTGATGTTTTTCGTGATCGGGCCTATCTGGCGCTGACGCTGCGGCGCAGGCCCAATGACCAGATGCGGCTGTGGGAATTGTCGCAACTGGCGCAGCGGTTCGGCGTGCCGACCGTCGTGACCAATGACGTTCTGTTTCACGAACCCGGCCGCCGCAGGTTGCAGGACGTGGTGACGGCCATCCGCCACAACACCACCATCGACAATCTCGGCTTTCGCCGGGAACGCCATGCCGACCGCTATCTCAAGCCCCCGTCCGAGATGCACCGGCTGTTTGCCCGCTGGCCCGAGGCGCTGGCCCGTACCGTCGAGATCGCGGGCCGCTGCCGCTTCTCGCTCGACGAACTGCGCTATCAGTATCCCGAAGAGCGCGACGATCCGGCGCTGACCCCGCAGGAAACCCTGATGCGGCTGACCTGGGAAGGGGCTGCCAACCGCTACCCCGAGGGCGTGCCGGACGAGGTGACGACAACGCTGCGCCATGAACTGGCCCTGATCGGCAAGCTCGATTATGCGCCCTATTTCCTGACCGTGAACAGCATCGTCCGCTTTGCCCGCTCGCGCGGCATTCTCTGTCAGGGGCGCGGATCGGCGGCAAATTCCGCCGTCTGCTATGTTCTCGGCATCACTGCCATCGACCCCGCCCGCAATGATCTGCTGTTCGAGCGCTTCGTCAGCGAAGAACGCCGCGAGCCGCCTGATATCGACGTCGATTTCGAGCATGAGCGCCGTGAGGAAGTCATCCAGTGGGTCTATGAGAATTATGGCCGTGACCGGGCCGCGTTGACCGCCACCGTGACCCGCTATCGTTCCAAGGGCGCGTTGCGCGATGTCGGCAAGGCCATGGGCCTGCCCGAGGATCTGATCGCGACCCTGTCCGGGCAGTTGGGCCGCTGGTCGAAGGGCGGGCTGTCGGATGCGGATCTGCGGGCGGCGGGGCTGAACCCCGGTGACCGCCGCCTGCGCCTGACCCTTGAACTGGCGGCGCAGCTGCGCGGCGCGCCCCGGCATTTGTCGCAGCATCCCGGCGGCTTTGTCCTGACCCATGAGCGGCTCGATGATCTGGTGCCCATCGAGCCTGCGGCGATGGCGGATCGGCAGATCATCGAATGGGACAAGGACGATATCGACGCGCTGTGCTTCATGAAGGTCGATGTGCTGGCGCTCGGAATGCTGAGCTGCCTGCGCCGGGGGCTGGATCTGCTGGCGGAGCACAAGAGGATCAGCCTCGACCTTGCCTCGATCCCGGCGGAAGACCCGCGCACCTATGCGATGATCCGCAAGGCGGACACTTTGGGCACCTTCCAGATCGAAAGCCGGGCGCAGATGTCGATGCTGCCGCGCCTGAAGCCGCGCACCTATTACGATCTGGTGGTGCAGGTTGCCATCGTCCGCCCCGGCCCGATCCAGGGGGACATGGTCGACCCCTATCTGCGTCGCCGCGAAGGGCTGGAACAGGTCGAATATCCCCGTCCCGAGCTGGAAAGGGTGCTGGGCAAGACCCTTGGCGTGCCGCTGTTTCAGGAACAGGCGATGCGCGTCGCCATCGAATGCGCGGGCTTCACCCCCGGCGAGGCGGACCTTTTGCGCAAAAGCATGGCGACCTTCAAGCACACCGGCGGCGTCTCGAAATTCCGCGACAAGCTGATTACAGGCATGGTCGCCAATGGTTACGAGCAGGACTTTTCTGAACGCACCTTCCGGCAGCTCGAAGGCTTCGGCAGCTACGGCTTTCCCGAAAGCCACGCGGCAAGCTTCGCGCTGATCGCCTATGCCTCGGCCTGGCTGAAATGCTGGCATCCCGATGCCTTCTGCGTCGCGCTGCTGAACAGCCAGCCGATGGGCTTCTATGCCCCGGCCCAGATCGTGCGCGATGCGCGCGACCATGGCGTCGAGTTGCGCCCGATCTGCGCCAATGCCTCGCGCTGGGATTGCACGCTGGAGCCGACCGGCAACGAGGCGCGCTTTGCGGTTCGGCTTGGCCTGCGCATGGTCAAGGGGCTTGCCAATGCCCATGCGGCGGCGATTGTCGCCGCCCGTGCTGATCAGCCATTTGCCTCGGTCGAGGATCTCTGGCGGCGGGCCGGGGTTCCGGTCGCCGCATTGGTCCACATTGCCGAGGCCGACGGTTTCCGCCCGCCCTTCGGCCTTGCGCGCCGCGAAGCGCTTTGGGCGATCAAGGGGCTGCGCGACGAGGAACTGCCGCTGTTTGCGGCAGCCTCGGCACGCGAGGGCCAGACGGTTTCAGAGATATCGGAGCCGTCCATCGCCCTGCGGCCGATGGCGGCTGGCCGCGAGGTGGTCGCGGATTACAGCCATACCGGCCTTTCTCTGCGTCGCCATCCGATCTCCTTCCTGCGCGAGGATCTGCGCAAGCGCCGCATGGTTTCCTGCGCCGAGGCGATGGGCGCGCGCGACCGCCGCTGGCTGGAGACGGCGGGGATCGTGCTGGTGCGCCAACGCCCCGGCTCGGCCAAGGGCGTCATGTTCATCACGATCGAGGACGAGACCGGCATCACCAATGTCGTGGTCTGGCAGAAGGTCTTCGCGCAGTATTGGCGTGTGATCCTCTCATCGAGCATGATTGCCGTCAGGGGTCGCGTTCAGCGCGAGGGAGAGGTCGTGCATCTCGTTGTCCATCGGATCGTCGATCTGTCGCGAGATCTGGCGAGCGTTGGGCAACGCGACGTGGCGACGGTCGGGCAGCAGGGGCCGGAGGCCGACAGCATCAGGGTGAAGGCGCGGGATTTCCGGTGAAGGGGCAGGTTCCGGAGACCGGGCGGGGAAAAGCCTTCCCCCTGGTCGGCACTGCGTTGCCGACGCACCCCCATCAGCGGGGAGACCCCGCAACGCCCCCTGAGAGTTCGAGTGCGGGCGGGTTTTCCGTGACGGGTTAAGGACTGGAGGAGTGGCCTCCGGCGCCCGTCGCGGAGATCATCCCGATGGCCAGACAGGACCGCGCCCGTGAAGGCGGCGCCCGCAGCAATCTTTACGACGACATCACCGGCAAGATCATCGCCGAGCTGGAGGAAGGACGGCTTCCCTGGGTCCAGCCTTGGGGGACTGCGGCGAAAGCGCCGCTTGCCATGCCGCGAAACGCCGCGACCTCGCGGCAGTATTCCGGGATCAATGTGCTGATCCTCTGGGGCGCCGTGGTCCAGCACGGCTATCCGACCCAGCATTGGCTCACCTATCGCCAGGCGGCAGCCCTCGGCGGCAACGTCCGTAAGGGCGAGCACGGCACGACGGTCGTCTATGCCGACCGCTTCACCCCGGAAGACGAGAAGCGCCGAGCCCGCGAGACCGGTGAAGAACCGGGACGCGTCCCGTTCCTGAAGCGCTTCACCGTTTTCAACACCGCGCAATGCGAGGGCCTGCCAGAAGATATTGCCGTGGAGGCGCCACCACCGCCGCCCGGTATGATCGAGCCGAAGGTCGAGGCACTGATCCGCGCGACCGGGATCGATTTCCGCATCGGCGGAGATCGCGCCTTCTATGTGCCGGCACTCGATTATGTGCAGGTGCCGCCGCCGGCCGCCTATTTCGAGCCGATTAACTGGCACCGGACGGCGCTGCACGAGATGGGGCACGCCACCGGCCATGCCTCGCGCCTGGGGCGGGATTTCTCGGGCAGTTTCGGCACGAAGAAATACGCCTTCGAGGAGCTGGTCGCCGAGATGAACGCGGCATTCTGCTGCGCCTCGCTTGGTATCGTGCCGACCGTGCGCCATGCCGACTATATCGGCTCCTGGCTGGAGGTGCTGCGCGAGGACAACCGCGCCATCGTCCGCGCAGCTTCTCAGGCCAGCAAGGCGGCCGACTGGCTGCTGTCGCATCTGCCCGACGAAGATGCCGGGGAGCCGGTTCCGGCTGCAATCGAAGGGAGGGTCGCGGCATGATCCTTTTGACCGGAACACAGCGCGACCGGCTTCTGGCCAATGGTCGCCAACGTGATGTGGATCACATCCCCGTCGTGAAATTCTTCAACCCCTTCGGCGCGGGCGTCTGGCTCGCCACTGAGCTGGATCCGGGCGGCGACATCATGTTCGGCCTGGCCGATATCGGCTACCCCGAACTTGGCTCGTGGAGCCTGGAAGAGCTGCGCAGGGTCCGATTGCCCTTCGGCATGGGGATCGAGCGGGATCTGCTCTTCACCGGGGATTTCCCGATCTCGGTCTGGGCGGAGGCTGCGCGGGAAGCCGGCAGCATCCGTGCGGCGGAGCGAGCCCTCTACCGCGCCGGTGCGGCATTCACCTGCACATCCGCAGATACGGAAAGCCAGGATTCCTGATTTCCGGCTGTCGGCTTTGTGGCCTGGCGTCGCGCTCTTCAGAGGAAGAGGGCGGCGCTTCGCTTCGTGACGGGTTGGAGGTCGAGAGAGAGGCTCCCGGCCGCCCGTCGCGGAGAAACCACCATGGCCAAAGCTGCCAGGAAGAAGCCCGTCGCCCCGATGATCGTCTTTTCGCGGGCGCGCGACATTCCGTTCAACCGCATCAGGCTGTCGGACAGCAATGTCCGCGAGACCGATGTCGAGGCGGGTCTGGACGAACTTACCCATGACATCGACCGGCGCGAGGATCTCGTGCAGGGTCTCAATGTCCGCGCCATCCTCGACGAGGACGGCAATGAGACCGGCGAGTTCGAAACCCCGGCCGGCGGCCGCCGCTACAGGTCCATCGCGCGCCTTGTCGAGGCCGGTCGCTTCCCGGCCCAAGGGCTCGTGCCCTGCATCGTCAAGAAGGCCGACGCCAAGACCTCGGCCGTGGACGACTCGCTGGCCGAGAACCTGCTGCGCCTCGCCCTGCATCCGCTCGACCAGTTCAAGGCGTTCAAGCGGATGTTCGACATGGGCATGTCGAAGGAGGAGATCGCCGACGCATGGCGGACCACCCCGCGCTACATCATGCAGCGTCTTCGCCTCGCCACCGTCGCGCCGACGCTGCACGACGCCTATGCGCGCAACGAGATGACGCTGGCGATGCTGGAAGCCTTCACCGTCAACCCCGACCACGAGCGCCAGCAGCAGGTCTGGGAGCGCATCAGCACGTCGTGGCAGAAGGAACCCTGGCAGATCCGCAACATGCTGACCGAGACCACGGTTCCGGCCGCCGACAAGCGCGCCCGCTTCATTGGCGTTGACGCTTACGATGCGGCGGGTGGCCCGGTGCTGCGCGACCTCTTCTCCGAGGAGAACGGCGGCTGGTTGCAGGACGTCACGCTTCTCGACCGGCTGGTCGACGAGAAGCTGCGCACCGTCGCCGACGAGATCGCCGGTCAGGGCTGGAAGTGGATCGACGCGGCGGTCGAGCTGCCCTACGGCCACACCAACGGGTTGCGCAGGCTGGTCGGCGTGACCCAGGAACTGACCGACGAGGAACGCGCCACCCGAGAGGCGCTGCGCGACGAGTATGACGAACTCGAAGCGCAGTATGCCGAAGCCGACGAGCTGCCCGATGAGGTCGATCAGCGGCTCGGGGAAATCGAAGCCGAGCTGGAAGCCTTCGAGAATCGGCCTGTCACCTTCGCGCCGGAAGACATCGCTCGTGCCGGTGTCTTCGTCAGCATCGGCCGCGATGGCGAGTTGATCGTCAGCAACGGCTACGTCCGCTCCGAGGACGAACAACCCGAGACCGTCGATGGCGAGGATGCCACCGAGGGTGCGGACCCGTCCGATCCCGATGCCGTGCAGCGCGCGGTCATCACCGTCGGCGGCGAGCCCGTCCCGGACGCCGATGAAGAGGAGGACGATGCCGTCAAGCCGTTGCCCGAGCGACTCGTGACCGACCTGACCGCCTGGCGGACGCTGGCGCTGCGCAATGCGCTTGCCGAGAATCCGCGCGTCGCCATGACGGCGCTGCTGCACAAGCTGGTTCTCGATACTTTCGAGCGCACCGCCACCTCGGGAACCAGCCTCTATGCCGCCGTGCGTCACATCTATCTTCCCACGGATGCGACCGGGCTCGCTGACAGCGCCGCCGCGAAGATGATCGACGAGCGCGCGGACGCCTGGCGGGGGGACATTCCCTCCGGTGATGACGACCGGCTCTGGGACTGGATCGACGGTCTCGACGATGCCAGCCGCCTGGCGCTGCTTGCGCATTGCGTCAGTTTCGGGGTCAACGCGCTTTACGAGCGGCCCAACCCCTATTCGGGGAATGGCATCTCGCAGCACGGTCTCGACCGCCGCATGGCCGAGGCCGAACGGCTGGCACAGGCCACCGGCCTCGATCTCGTCGAAGCGGGCTGGAGGCCCACGGTCGAGAACTACCTGGGTCGCGTGACCAAGACCCGCATCATCGAGGCGGTGCGCGAGGGCGCCGGCGATCGCGCGGCCGATCTCATCGCGCATCTCAAGAAGGGCGATATGGCGAAGGAGGCCGAACGGCTCCTGGCCGATACCGGCTGGCTGCCGGAGCCGCTGCGCCCCGCCATCGAGGCGCAGGCCGTGGATGGCGCGACCGATCAGGACGAGGACAGCGTGGCGCTGCCCGACTTCCTCGCCGGTGGCCATGAGGACACGGCCGAGGCCGCCGACGATCCAGAGGCCCTCGTCGCCGCCGAGTGACGCGCAGCAGCGGGGCGGCCTCCGCCGCCCCGCATTCCATCCCTTCCATCTGAAGGCCCGGCATCTCGCCGGGCCGCTTTCGTTTCAGGAGCAAGATCATGTCCGCTTCCCTCATTTTCGACATTGCGCCTCTCGGCTCGCTCGTGGCCTATAGCGACGGCCAGCCGAAACCGCCCGCACGTTTCACCAAGAAGCTCGCCGCGTGGAAATCCCGCAACGGGGCCGGTCGTCTCGTGCGCAAGGAACCGGGCCGCGAGCGCCCGACCTACACGACCACGCCGTCCTTCACCCTGCATGAAGGCGATTTCGGCGAAGGCGGCATCATTCTTATCACCGTCATGCGCAGCTACGGCATCGACAGCGATCTGAGCTTCCGGGTGATCGAACGCCCGAAGATCGGTCAAGTCCGCGTTGTGCAGGATGTCGGAGAGAACGTCGAATTGCTGCACCTCGCGGAGAACCAAGAGGCGGCCGAACTCTGGCTAGCCAGGAACGGCTACACCCGCGCGCGCCTCGAGGAGATCACCGCCGACGAGGCAGGCGCCGACGCCGTCGAGGGTCGAGCTGCCGCGTGACGTTCGCCGATCCCGTTCATCCGGCCCGCTTGTCCCGTGACGGCGGGCCTTCTTCGTTTCAGGAGAACACAATGGCCATTCCCGATCCCGTTCGAACGAACTTCGACACTCTGCTTCGTGCTGCCGATGACGGCAATCTCGCCCTTATGGAATGCCTCGACGCCGCGACCCGTGAGACACGCTATGTCCTGTGCGCGGTCGGCCGCGACGAGGGTGATTACGTCTTCACGCCGTTCGGCCATCTCGCAAGCGGCAACCCCTATGACGCCTATCTGCCGCCGGATCCCGACGATCCTGCCGGCTTTGTCGAGAAGGCCGAAGATGGGGGCGCATCATGATGACGGTCGATGAAATCTTCGCCGATGACCGCCGCAATCCGCCATCGGAGCGCTCGCTTCCCTGGGAGGAAACCCGCAACGGCGTCACCGTCATCGTGGAACCGAAACCGCATTGGGCCGAGGACATGCGCGCCTTCCGGCTCGATGCCCGCGAATACTGCCGCTATGCCGACTGGACGGCCCATGGCGCCCGGACGCGCTTTTTCGGTCATATCGACACCTCCGGCGACGATGTGATGATGAAGGCCCGCGCCATGATCGCCCGCGAAATCGCCGATGGGTTCTGGGACTGACCGGCCCTGAAAGCCGAACCTTGCACACGGGGCTATCGGGTATCGCTGCACAAGCAGCGATGGATCGAGTTCGAGCTTCACCATTGCGCCAACTCCTTGGTGTTGTGGGGGCAACGGGTTCCGTCCCCGGCCTGAAACACACCCTGAATATCCGCCGGCAACGAGGCTGGCGCAGCAAAGCATCTGCGACGGGTTTCCGGCACCGGCTCGACGCAAAGCACCATCCCCCGCTTCCATTCGCTAACCTTGGTCCGACCGTCTCTTTGCATTCAACCCCGGTGGGGTCGGCTTACGCGCGCGTGCCGCCCTCGGGGATTCGGAAAGAATCCGAACGCCCGAGGGTGATTGCAGATCCGGTCAGACACTTCGGGCGCCTGTCGCGCGGGGGATGGTCCCCCGCCTCCAAAGACAGGAGCCGGAACCCATGTCCTACGCAGATGCCACCGCTTTCGCCGCCAGCCTCGCCACCACGCTGATGGTCGTGATCGTCGTGTTCCAGGCCGGGGACGGCACCCACGGCGCCATGCCCGCCGACGAGTTCGACGGCGACGAAGAGATGGTGAAGCTCGAACTCGATCCCTTCGGCTGAGGCGCGAAAGCGCCTCCGCCCGACGGCCCGGCCCGCGTCAGGCGCAGCCGGGCCTTGTGCCATGCGCAGGCTGCGCATCGCCAGCGGCGGTGCCGAGGCCTCGCCTCGGCTCTGGAAAGGGAGAGTTGGGCCGGGATCGGGGCGAGCCTGGCGGAAGGAGAGGAGAGCGCCGCCGGGCCATATCATCCCGCTCTCCTGGAGGATCATCCAATGACCGATACCGACAAACCAGCCACGCCGGAATTCGACATGGCCGCCAGCGTCGCGCGCTTCTTCGCCGAGCGCGATGAGCGCAACCGTCGCGCTGAAGCGGTCCGTCCCGACAACAAGACGGCGCTGTTCGATGCGCTGGCCGCCGCAGGCATCACTCTCGTGACCGTCACCTTCGACGGTTCTGGCGACAGCGGCCAGATCGAGGACATCACCGCGCAATCGGACGACCGGACCGTGGACCTGCCGCAGGGCGAGATCACCATTGCCACGGTGGCATGGGGAACCGACAAGGTGACCGCAATCTCAATGGGCGTTGAGGCGGCCATCGAACAGCTCGCCTATGACTTCCTCTCGGAAACCCATGGCGGCTGGGAGAACAATGATGGCGCCTATGGCGAGTTCAGCTTCGATGTGGCGGCGCGCACCATCACGCTCGACTACAACGAGCGCTACACCGCCACCGAATTCTACAGTCACGAGTTCTGAGGGGGCGGAAATGGCACATCCCTATCATCATGCGCTCTCGTCGGTGAAGAAATGGGGCGGCACGGTCGAGGATTACTTGCCCATCCATAGCTGGTTCGATGCCAGCAAGGAGATCCTGGCCGATTTTCGTCATCGCGCGCTTCGCCACCATGCCGAGGGCATCTTCATGGCCGAGACCATTTTCGGGGCGACGATCACCCTGTCCACCGGCAGGGTGATCCCGGCCCGATGGGTCGGGGAGCAGCATGTCCGCGAGGATCTGGGCCGTATCCCGTCCTTCGCCGATTGGGCGCGGGCAATCCACCCGGCGCCTTGGATGGGGCGGACGCAGCGGATCGAGGCGGAGGTCGATCCGCATTGCGTCAATGGCCGACTTCAGGAAGAAGTCTGAGCAGTCGCGTCAGCCTCCCCCTTATGAAAGCCTCTTGCCATGCTCAGCCATATCGTCATCTCCGTCCTGCTCTGCACGGCTTCCTGCGAACCGGCGGAAATCCGCGTCTGGGACGGTGACTCGATCCGGCTGGGTATGGGACAGCAGTCCGAAGCTGTTCGGATATTCAACATCGACGCTCCCGAAATGGAGGGCCGCTGCATCCATGAAACCGACCTTGCCCGGCAAGCGAAGATCAGGCTGGCGGAAATCCTGCAAGGTCGGCGGGTCGAAATCCTGCGTCAGGGGACCGACCGCTATGGCCGGACCCTGGCGGCGATACGCGTCGAAGGCCGCGATGTCGGCGATATTCTCGTCGATGAAGGGCTGGCGAGAACCTGGGCCGGGCGGCGTGAGCCCTGGTGCTGATCGCCGGATCGTCCCGCCGAGGTGCGGGACGATCCACCGTCGGGACGGGAGAGTAAGAGTGCGGGCCGGTTGGCCGTGACGGATTGTGAGGCGGGAGAGGGGCTTCCGCCGTCCGTCGCGGAGCATTCCCCATGAGCCTTTCCCACCACACCACTTTCGCCTCGATCGGCGAAATTGTCGCGCGACAGATCCTGCCCCGGCTGCGTCATGCCCAGAAGCTGCCGCTGCGCATCTCCTGCATCGGTATCGCCAGCGATGACGAAAGCGATGACGTCGGCGGCTTCGACCGCACGCTCGTCATCGGCCAGTGCCAATCCCCCGAAGAGGCGCTGATCATCGCCAGCCAGCGCGTTGCGCGCGGTGATTTCCGCGTTGGACAGGGCGATGCGCTGCGCTTTCGCCCCCGCGTCATGGTCATTCAGGACAACGAACTGGGCCTTGTCCTTGCCGGTGAGGTCCGGGCCGGGATCGTGCTCTGGCAGCATCCGGTCGCCTCCGACGCCGAGGCTCGCCGCACCGTCACGGAGGCCAGCCGTCTGCGGGGCATGGCCTTCACGGCATCCGGGCGCGGCGATGCGGTATCGGCTCGTGATCTCCGCCACCGCGCCAGCCTGCTCGAGGCGCGGCTGGTCGATCCCTTCTGGCGCGAGACGACTGCCGATCTGCTGCGGCTGCCACAAGCTGCCTGACCTGTCGCCCCTTTCCATCCACTAGGCCCGGCCCCGCGCCGGGCCTTCTCGTTTCAGGAGCCTGACATGGCCGACTACTTCACCCATTTCTCCTGCCTGCTCGACGTGGGCAGCCCCGAGAACGCCGCCCGCGCGCTTGATCTCTACAACGCGCTGGCGCGCGAAAACGCCGCCGAAGATCCGCCCTCGGACGGCTTCATGCTTTCGATCCAGCCCGAACATGGCGGCACCCAGCTCTGGATGCGCGATGACGGCACCGGCGATCCCGAGCATGTCATCCAGTTCGTCAAACGCTGTGCCGCCGCGTTCGGCCTGACCGGGCTATGGGGGATGCAATACGCCAATACCTGCTCACGTCCGAGAATCGACGGGTTCGGGGGCGGCGCGCATGTCCTCGACCTCGCCACCGGCGAGACGGTGGACTGGATCTACACCGACGGTTGGCTTTCCACCGTTCTGGACGGGGGCGACCCCAATGCCTGACGTCATCGAAACCACGGTCTATCGGCTCGACGAGCTTTCCGAAGCCGCGAAAGACAATGCCCGCGCCTGGTATCGCGAGGGCGGCTTCGACTACGATTGGTACGATGCCGTCTATGAGGATTTCCGGCGGATCGCGGACATCCTCGGCATCCGCATCAAGAGCCGCACCGTCCGCCTCATGGGCGGCGGCGTGCGACAAGAGCCTTGCATCTGGTTTACGGGCTTCTGGTCGCAGGGCGATGGCGCCGCGTTCGAAGGCCACTATTCCTATCGCAAAGGCACGGCGGCGGAAATCCGTACCTATGCGCCGAAGGATGTGGAGCTGCACCGCATCGCGGATGCCCTGCACCAGGCGCAACGCCGCAACTTCTACCAGTTGACCGCCGAGGCGACCCATCGGGGGCGATACTATCACGAATACTGCATGGCGATCTCGGTCACCCGCGACAGCCCGACCTGGCAGGACATGACCGCCGATGCCGAGGAGACCATCATGGAGGCATTGCGCGATCTCGCCCGTTGGCTTTATCGCCAGCTTGAGCGCGAATACGACTACCTGACTTCGGATGAGGCGGTCGATGAGGCCATCGTTGCCAACGAATACAGCTTCACAGTTGATGGAAAGCGCTTCGGTTGAAACCCTTCTGCGCTGCCTCACAGAACCGACAGCAGGTCCGTCCGTGAGAAGTCGTCGCCGACGAAGAGCAACGGGCAGCCGCGTTCGCTGGCGACCTCATAGGCGAAGCAATCCTCGTAGTTGAGTCCGGCGGGATGAACGCCCTTGCCCCAGCGGGCATAGGCTTCGGCGATCCTGCGTGCCGAGGCTTCAGTGACGGAGACCACCTCGAACCCAAGGCCCTCGACCAGGGCGGCGATCTCTTCACCGACATTGCGCCGCCCGGCGACGATCAGCGCCTCGGCCACTGTTCCGGCCGAGATCAGCAGGCCGTCTGCCGCCTCGATCGCCACCATGCAGGTCTCGGCCTGCGGCTCGTCCAGCACGATGGCCATCAGCGCCGAGGTATCGACGGCGATCATGCCGGCATCCCGTCATCCCCGTAGAGGAAATCCTGGCTGCGCGCGGCAGCCGCGCCGGGCAATGCCTTGCCCCGCGCCGTGCCCCGGACCCGCTCCATCAGCGCGCGCCGGCCTTTCGGGGTCGCCACCACGGCAACCGGCACGAGGCGGGCGACCTCGTGGCCCCGCCGCGTCAGGATCACCTCGTCGCCGGCTTCGGCCCGCTTCACCAGTTCGGTGAGCTGCCCCTTCGCCTCGGTGACAGAAACCCTCATCGCATATCACTCCAGATGTTCTCCGCTATTCTGCACAAGATGGTCCAGATAATGGTCCACTTCAAGCCCCCAGAGCGAAAGGAGGGCCGGGAACAGGTGCCCCCGGACGGGTTGAGAGAGGGTCGTCCGGCAGGTGCCCCTTTCCCTCTCGGAGACCGATCATGGCTTTGCCCGAACTTGCTTCCCAATCCGCAATCCGCGTCCCCGACGAGCGCCGCATGGACTTCCTGCCGCGCCTTTTTGGCCGGCGCCTGCTCATCATCGGCGAGCATACCGTCTTTCGCTTCATGGAGATACTCAGCCCCGGCGATTACGGCGGCGGGCTCTGGGATTTCTACGAACGCGCCGGCCAGCCGCTCTATCTCGCGCCGACCTCAAAGCCCCGTTGCCGCCTGTTCTGCGAAGGCAACGGCTTCGAGGGCGAGGTCTCAAGCGATGCCGCCGGGATCATCGCCACGCTCTTCGCCTTCTCGCATCTTTCCTTCCGCTACGATGACGACGAACTCGCCGAGGGCTATGGTCGCCTCTACGAGCATGCCGCCGATCACGCGGAGGCGGCGGCGATTTTCCAGGCCATCGACTGAAACCCACAAGCGCCCAGCCTGACGGTCGGGCGCTTGTTTCATGCCTGCTTTCGCCACGGCTTCAGAGCGAGAGATGGGCCGGAAGGGGTTTGAGCCGGTGCGGTCGAGAGAGAGCGCTGCCCGGCTTGATCCTGACTTGCTCTCCCGAGGAATCCCCGATGAACATGATTTCCGCATCCGCGGCGGCATCCGCCACCGCGCCGCTTCCGTTCGACCATGACGCTGAGACCGCGGCCTGCGTTTTCACCGCTGCCGGTCTGCTGCTGCCGCATCTGGAACGCGGTCAGCGTGTCGACGCCGCCACGCTGCGCGGCGCCATGGAGGCCGCCTTCGGCACGTCCGATGCCACCGGCGCTTGGGACTGGAAGACCGCCTATGATGCCTGCGAGGCGGCGACCGTCCTCTTCCTGCGCAAATACGGCAATGCACTTTTCCGCAAAGCCGGGTCTCCGTCGGCAATCCTGCCGCAGCTTACGAAAATTGCCGGGCTCCTGCCGACCCACACCCGGCGTTCCGAGGAAGCGCAGACCTTCCAGCAGTTCTCCACCCCGATCCCTCTCGGCTTCGCTGCGGTGACGGCGGCGGCGATCACACACGCCGACCGCGTGCTGGAGCCCTCGGCCGGCACCGGGCTCCTCGCCATCCTGGCCGAGATCGCCGGCGGTGCGCTGCTCGTCAACGAACTGGCCGAGGTCCGCGCCGGCCTGCTTTCCTCCCTCTTTCCGGCCCTGTCCGTCACCCGCTTCGACGCCGCCCAGATCGACGATCATCTCGATCCCGGCCTGATCCCGACAGTGGTGCTAATGAACCCGCCGTTCTCGGTCATGGCCCATGTCGAGGGCCGCGTGGCTGATGCCGCCTTCCGCCATGTCGCCTCGACGCTGGCGCGCCTTGCGCCCGGCGGGCGGCTCGTCACCATCACCGGCGCGAGCTTCGCCCCCGACAATCCGGCCTGGACGGCTAACTGGAAACGGCTGCAGGAGCGCGGCCGCGTGGTCTTCTCGGCCGTCATCGATGGATCGGTCTATGCCAAGCACGGCACGACCATCGACACGCGGCTGACCGTCATCGACAAGCTGCCCGCCGAAGACCCGGCGGTGTTCCCGGCAGCGCCCGGTGTGGCGTCGGATGTTGCCACCCTGATGGGCTGGCTGGCGGAGCAGCTTCCGGCCAGGCTTCCCGTCGATCCCGGCCTGGCCGTGCCGGTGGCACGACCGACCGCGCCGCGCACCGTGCGCGGCTATGTCAACCGCGCCGCGCGATCCGCGCCCGACGCGCCCCTTGCGGAACCGGAGGCCGTGCCGGTCGCCTACGAGATCGTGGATTGGGAACCGGCCGAGGGCGGCCGCCTCTCCGACGCGATCTACGAGGAATACGGTCTTCAGACCATCCGCATCGCCGGGGCGCAGGCGCATCCGACCCAGCTCGTGCAGTCGGCCTCGATGGCGAGCATCGCGCCGCCGAAGCCGAGCTATCGTCCGGTGCTGCCCAAAGACATTCTCGGCAGGCTGTCCGAGGCGCAGTTGGAGACGGTGATCTATGCCGGCGAGGCCCATATGGGATTCCTCGCCGGGGCTTGGACGGTGGACGACACGCTCGACAATCTTGCTGCCACGCCGGAGGACGCCAAGGGCGCCGTCCGCTTCCGCCAAGGGTTCATGGTCGGCGATGGCACCGGCGTCGGCAAGGGCCGGGAATCCGCAGCGATCATCCTCGACAACTGGATGCAGGGGCGGCGCAAGGCGGTCTGGATCTCGAAGTCCGACAAGCTGCTGGAGGATGCGCAGCGCGACTGGTCGGCGCTTGGCATGGAGCGGCTGCTGGTCACGCCGCTGTCGCGATTCCCGCAAGGCGCAAAGATCACCCTGAACGAAGGCATCCTATTTCTAACCTATGTCACGCTGCGCTCCGACGACCGCGGAGAAAGGATTTCCAGGGTCAGGCAGATCGTCGAATGGTTGGGTTCCGACTTCGATGGAGTGGTGATTTTCGACGAGGCGCACGCAATGGCCAATGCCGCAGGAGGCAAGGGAGAACGCGGCGATGTCGCCGCCAGCCAGCAGGGCCGTGCCGGGCTGCGCCTCCAGCACGCCCTGCCGCAGGCCCGCGTGGTCTATGTCTCGGCCACCGGCGCCACCACCGTCCACAATCTCGCCTATGCGCAGCGGCTCGGTCTCTGGGGCGGCGAGGATTTCCCATTCTCGACCAGGGCGGAGTTCGTCGAGGCGATCGAGGCCGGCGGCGTCGCGGCGATGGAGGTGCTGGCGCGCGACCTGCGGGCGCTTGGCCTCTACACCGCCCGCTCGCTGTCCTTCAAAGGCGTGGAATACGAGTTGCTCGACCACGAACTGACCCCTGAACAGGTCCGCATCTACGACAGCTATGCCGATGCCTTCGCCATCATCCATAACAATCTCGATGCGGCGATGCAGGCCGCCAACATCACCGGCGGCGAGGGCGGGTCCGGCACGTTGAACCGGCAGGCCAAATCCGCCGCCCGCTCGGCCTTCGAGAGCGCCAAGCAGCGGTTTTTCGGCCATTTGCTCACGTCCATGAAAACCCCGACGCTGATCCGGTCGATCACCAGCGATCTGGACGCGGGCCATTCCTCCGTCATCCAGATCGTCTCGACCGGCGAAGCGCTGATGGAAAGGCGGCTGGCGGAGATCCCCACCGAGGAATGGGGCGATCTGAAAATGGACCTCTCACCTCGTGAATATGTCCTGGATTACCTCGCCCATTCCTTCCCGGTGCAGCTCTACGAGCCGTTCACAGATTCGGAGGGCAACCTGTCCTCACGCCCGGTCTATCGCGACGGCCAGCCGGTCGAGAGCCGCGAGGCCGCGGCCCGGCGCGACGAGATGATCGCCAGCCTCGCCAGCTTGCCGCCGGTCCCCGGCGCGCTGGACCAGATCATCCAGCATTTCGGCACCGACACGGTGGCCGAGGTGACGGGCCGCTCGCGCCGCATCGTCCGCAAGCGTGGCGTCACCATCGACCGGCTTGTCGTGGAGAACCGTGCCGGTTCTGCCAATCTGGCCGAGACGCAAGCCTTCATGGATGATGCCAAGCGCGTGCTGGTCTTTTCGGACGCGGGCGGCACGGGCCGGTCGTATCACGCCGAACTGTCGGCGAAGAACACCCGGCTGCGTGTCCACTATCTCCTCGAAGCCGGGTGGAAGGCGGACGCCGCCATCCAGGGACTCGGCCGCACCCATCGCACCAATCAGGCCCAGCCGCCGCTGTTCCGGCCGATCTCGACCAATGTGAAGGCCGAGAAGCGTTTCCTCTCGACCATTGCCCGCCGCCTCGACACGCTGGGCGCGATCACGCGCGGCCAGCGGCAGACCGGCGGCCAGGGCCTGTTCCGGCCCGAGGATAATCTGGAATCGCATTACGCACGCGACGCGCTCCGCCAGCTCTATCTCTTAATGGTGCGCGGCAAAGTCGATGGCTGCAGCCTTGAGCGGTTCGAGTCCGCGACCGGCCTAAAGCTGATGGACTCGAACGGCATCAAGGATGATCTGCCCGCCATCACCACCTTCCTCAACCGGCTGCTGGCGCTGACCATTGAGCTTCAGGGCGTGCTCTTCACCGCCTTCGAGCAGCTTCTGACCGCGCGCATCGAGGGCGCCATCGCATCTGGCACCTATGATGTCGGGCTGGAGACGCTGCGCGCCGAGAGCTTCGCCGTCACCAACCGGCAGGTGATCTACACCCACCCGCGCACCGGGGCCGAGACCAGCCTGCTGACCATCACCGAGCGCAGGCGCAACTGCCCGGTGACGCTCGATGCCGCCCTGGCCGAACTCGATGATCCGCGCGCGAAGCTGCTGATCAACGAGCGCTCGGGGCGCGCGGCGGTGCAGATCCCCACCACCAGCGTCATGCTGGACGATGGCGAGATCGAGCGCCGCGTTCGGCTTATCAGGCCAATGGAGGCCCATAACGTCCCGGTCAGGATGATGGGCGAAACCCATTGGGTCGAGGTGGACCGGGACGCCTTCGCCTCAGCCTGGAATGCCGAACTCGCGGAAGTGCCTGAGTTCGCGGACAGCACGCTGCATATGGTGACGGGCCTGCTGCTGCCGATCTGGAAGCGGCTGCCGAACGACTCCACCCGCGTCTATCGGCTCCAGACCGATGCCGGCGAGCGCATCATCGGCCGCAAGGTCTCGCCGGCCTGGGCGGCAAACGCGACCACGACCGGCATCGCGAAGGTCGCGCCCGAGGATGCCTTCACGGCGCTGATGGAAGGCCGGACGATCCTCGATCTCGCCGAGGGCCTCCAGCTTCGCCGGGTCCGCGTCATGGGGGTGAACCGCATCGAGCTTTCCGGCTTCACCGATACCATGCGCCAGCGTCTCAGCGCCTATGGCCTGTTTCACGAGATCATCTCGTGGAAGCTGCGCATGTTCGTGCCGGTCGATGCCAGCGGACCCGCCGTGCTGGCCAAGCTCTTCGACCGCTGGCCGGTCGAACGCATCGGCGAGCGGGAGGCTGCATGATGCCGCGTCACGACGCATCTGAACTGGCAACCCGTCTCGGCCGAGAGGCCGAGGCGGTCTGCCGCCACTATCTGTCGTCCGGCCACCGCGCCGGGCGATACTGGCTGGTCGGCGATGTGCAGAACACTCCTGGCCGCTCGATGTTCGTCCGCCTTGCCGGGCCGGAATCCGGCAAGGGCGCGGCGGGGAAATGGACCGACATGGCCACCGGGGAGCATGGCGATCTGCTCGACGTCATCCGCGAGGCGCTTGGCCTTGCCGACTTCAGGGACGTGGCCGAGGAAGCGCGCCGTTTCCTGTCGATCCCGCATCCCGAACCGGAGAAGACGAGGACGCCGACCGGCAGCACCTCCAGCACCGCGCCCGGTTCGCCTGAAGCGTCGCGCCGCCTCTTCGCCATGGCGCAACCGATCCACGGCACCCTTGCGGAGACCTACCTCAACGGGCGGGCGATCACTTCACTCTCGGGCACCGCCGCGCTGCGCTTCCATCCGCGCTGCTACTATAGACCTGATGAGCATGCGCCCACCGAGAGCAGGCCGGCACTTGTTGCCGTCGTCACCGATCTTGCCGGGCAGCAGACCGGCGCGCATCGCACCTGGCTCGCCCCGGACGGTTCCGGCAAGGCACCTGTCGAGACACCGCGGCGGGCGATGGGCGACCTTCTCGGGCACGCCGTCCGCTTCGGCACCGCCGATGAGGTGCTTGCCGCCGGCGAGGGCATCGAGACCGTGCTGTCGCCCCGTCAGGTTCTGCCCCGCATGCCGATGCTGGCGGCGCTTTCGGCCGCTCACCTCGCCGCCATCCTGTTCCCACTGAGCCTGCGCCGGCTCTATGTCGTCAGGGATCGCGACCCGGCCGGGGACGGTGCAAGAGACGGCCTGGTTGCCAGAGCAGCGAGCCTCGGGATCGAGGCGATGTCGCTCACGCCGCGCGAGGGCGATTTCAATGATGATCTGCGACGCTTTGGTGCCAATGCCCTCAGGGCGACCCTGAAGGATCAGCTTCATCCCGAAGACGTCCGCCGTTTCATGGAAGGGTGAGGGCGTGATCGGTCCCGGAGGCGCGGCCCGGCTTCGCCCCGTGCCGGTCTCGGTTTCAGGTCATCGCCGGGAGCATCCCTCGTCGGAGTGTCCCGCACCCACGGCCTATCTCGAGAGGGCGATCGGCGCACAAATGGGACGGGCAGGCAATGGCCGGGTTTGGACTATTTTCCGCCGGCGGCGAGCCGCCTTTGCATCGCGAAAGTCAAAATAGTCCACCCCCGGCCATCGAGGCCCTCGCGGAGCGGGCGAGGGCTGCCAACCCGTCCCGCCCGTGCGCTTCGACGCCTGCGAAGGCCGCGATGGGCGCGGTCTCCAGACGAAGGATGCAACCGATGACGTTTGATCCCGAATATGCAGGGGCCGAGCCGGTCCACACCTCCTCCCAGACCGATCACGCCCTCACCGAACTCCATCTCTACGGCTGGCGCCCGTTCCAGGACGAACCCGATCCAAGGCCGCTGCCCGACGGCAATATCGTCGCCGCCGCCGTCACCGATATCTTCGACGCCCTTGTGGCGACGCTCAGCGACACCCGCCTCGAGCCCGATCTCGAAGAGCTGCTCTGGGGGGCCGCCAATCTCTTCCACCGCGCCACCGGCCGAGTGGAACGCGATCTCGACGACAACGAGCAGGCGCAGCGTCGGATGCAGCGGGAACAGGACGGCAGCGAGGTGAAGTCGGTCGAACTCGAACGCCTCACGGCAGAAGGGCAGACCCTGATCGAACGGCGCAGCAGCATGGAACTCTTCCGCGACCTCGCCGCCGAAGCATTCGAGCACCACACGGGCAGCGCCTGGCGACCGCGCACCGGCTCGATGGTCAACCATCGCAACCTGACCGCCGCGATGATCGACAGCCGCGACTTTCTGGCCGCGAAGCGCCGGGCCGAGACCGAGGTGATGCTGCCCGCCGGCCCCAAGGTGGCCGTGACAGGCGGCGCCGACTTCAACGACCACCGGCTGATCTGGGCGAAGCTCGATCAGGTCCATGCCAAGCACCCCGACATGGTGTTGCTGCACGGCGGCTCGCCGAAAGGAGCCGAACTGATCGCCTCCCGCTGGGCCGATCACCGCAAGGTGCCTCAGGTCGCCTTCCGGCCCGACTGGACCAAGCACGCCAAGGCCGCGCCCTTCAAGCGAAACGATGCCATGCTGGATGTCCTGCCGGTCGGCGTCCTCGTCTTCCCCGGTACCGGGATTCAGGAGAATCTCGCCGACAAGGCCCGCAAGCTCGGCATCCCGGTCATGAAGTTCGACGGCGGCGCGTAAGCGCCGCCGCCTGGCGGCTTTCAGCCGCCGATACTTGACAGGAGGCAAGGCCGCGCCTTTGATGAAATATCCTTGCAGAACCGGCGAAGCAGCATAGTCGCAGGCGGAGCGCATCTCCCGGCAGCCTGTCGTGATCCCCAACCGTTCTCTGGAGGTTTCCATGACGCTGATCCTGCTCGCCATCTCGCTCACCATCGCGGCCTGCGTAATCGCCTGGAATCTCGCGATCTATGCCTTGCCCGTCATGGTAGCCATCACGGCCGCGCAATATGCCTGGGGCGCGGGGGCCGGGGTCGTGATGTCCGGCCTCATAGCCATCGGCGCCGCCGTGCTCTCGATCGCGCTTGTGATCGTGGTTCTTGGCTTCGCGAAGAACCCGGCCCTGCGGCTCATTGCGCTCGCTCTCTTCGCCGTACCCGCCGTCATCGCCGGCTATGCCCTTGTCTATGGCATCACCAAGAACGCCATCGACTCGGGGCTGGTTCTCAACCTGCTCGGCGGCATGGGCGGCCTTGTCATCGGCATCTCGGCCATCGTCAATCTGAACGCCCTCGGCGAGTCGGTGTTCTCTCGCTGAAACGGCAGACGCGATCAGCCACTTCTGAGGAAGACCGGTAGCTTGCGCCGCCGGACCTCGGTCGTTTCGCCCAAGACGGAAAAGCAGTTCGTCGCAGCACGTCACCATCGCACACGGCCTGCTTCTCGCGGCTCTGGAAATGGTCTGCGGTGCGAACCGCGGTCCCGTGCGGTCGATGCCCCGCTGCGTCGGTCCACGTCGTTTCGTGGGGCCTTCGCGAACACCTTCCTTGCCCCTTCACGATGCTGTGGGACCGAGCCTTTGGCCGATGAAGCAGGGCGGCGCCATACCGGACCTGAGAACCCGATAGCTTGTTCGATCACATCGCGGATGACATGGCCTTCCGGCGGCGGACACGACGGTGACCGGCAAAGACGGTTGAACGAGTGCCATGCCGGTGGTCTCGGTTCGCAGGGGGCCTGCCTGGTCGCTGTCGCCAGCAAGGACGATGGTTCTGCTGTGCGTCCCCGATCTGCTTTCGAAAGCACCATCCCTCCGCCTGACTGATCCCCTAAGTCCGTTCGGCCTCCACCAGCAACCCCCGCGGCTCCCAGCCGTGTTGCCGCGCAAACGCGGCTGCCCGCCCCACCTGGGGCCTTAGGGGCAAGCTGCCGCAAGGGCGGCAGTTGCAGGAGTCTTCCGACGGCCTTGGCCGGGTCTCGTCGGAGGGACGGTCCCTCCGAGGAGCAACGGAGACCTACAATGCAGAACATCGTCATCCTCGCCGGCAACATCGGTCAGGCCCCCGAAACCCGCACCACCCAGGGCGGCACCGGCATCACCCACTTCACCCTGGCCACCTCGCGCCCCCGCTATTCGGAAGGCCGCGTCCTGCGCGACGAGAACGGCTATCGGGTCCAGGACACCGAATGGCACCGCATCACCTGCTTCAACGGCCTCGGCAAGACGGTCCAGCAGCATTGCGACAAGGGCATGAAGGTTCTGGTTCGCGGCCGCATCCACTACACGAAATGGACCGATGCCGCCGGGGTCGATCGCTACGGCTGCGAGATCATCGCCGAGACGGTCGATTTCCTGAGCCGGGCGAAGCAGACCGAGAACGACGACGGCAAGTTCATCGACGACGATGACATTCCGTTCTGATCGGGAACCCGAGGCCCGGCGGCGCAAGCCGCCGGGTTTCTCCCCTGTCTCAACGGATCGCGCCCGCCGCCTCTGGCAAGGTCCAGCGACCGAATCAGACGGGCATGGACGAGGGCGTCGCCTCTCTATCCATGATAATTGCACCTGAATTTCGGCTGGCGCTCATAGCAAGAACGACTATTATAGTCGTAGTTCTGGAGTGCGTGCATATCCCGGTGGGAGGTGATCATGTATGATCACCGCTCGCCAATCACGGGCTGCGCGCGCGTTACTGGGATGGACACAGGAGACGCTCGCCGACAAGGCCCAGGTCGCATTGACCGCACTCAAACGCCTCGAATCCCAAAGCGGGCTCGAGGTGTTCGAGTCCACCCGCGACCAGGTGCGCCGCGCTCTCGAAGCGGCCGGGATCGTTTTCCTGTCGACAGATAAGGGCGAGGGCGTGTTGCTGCAACACAATGGAGCCAACACCGACAAACGGTGAAATAGCGGCCAGCGTGATGTCAGGTTCTCGTCAAAAGGAATGGCTATCTTCCGCCGAAGATGGTTAACAAATACGTTACCCGAACGTGAGCGAATGATGGGCCGCGCGACACAGACATATCTCGACAAACCGCCGTCCAGCCAGACGCTGACATCCTATGATCGCGAGCACATGAAACTCTACATGCGCCTGCTCGATGCCGAGCGTGATGGCGCCGATTGGCGCGAAGCTGTGCAGGTTCTCTTTGGCCTCGATCCAGAGTGCGATCCCGACCGCTGCCGCTCCATCCATGATTCTCATCTCGCGCGCGCGAATTGGATGACCGAACACGGCTACCGCGAGCTGGTCCGCGAAAGCCAGCGCAAGTCCTGACGCGTGATGCGTGCCGCGCATCACCTGTTGACCATCGCCTGACTTCTCCAACTCAACCCGTGCGGGAATCCTGACCATCCCCAATTCGTTTGAGTAGACCCGGGAGGCCGCGATGACCCCTGACGCATCGACCTGGCGTTTGTCGGCGCAATACGACCATCTGGATGAACTGACGGCATCCGATCTGGCCTGGGAATGGCTTCGCCGCAATGACGATTATGACGCAGATTTTGAAGCCTCAATTGCCGACCATGGAGACCCCCAACCGCTGACCGAACGGATCCGGCAGCGCTGGGGGTTGCGATTTCCCTGTCGATCCGCTGGTCCCGCCGCCCGATGCGCCGGTCTTCTGGCTCCCGGCGGAGGACACAAGTGTGGTGGTGCTGACCGGGGTCCCTTCGGAACTTGACGACAGCACTGAAGGCGCTCCGCCGAACTGGCGCCTCGACTTCTCGGTCGAGAACGCTGGCGCGGAGTTCCATGTCCCGCTTGGCAATGGGCAGAAGCTCCAGATCTTCGACGGCGCCATTATGGGGGACGCGATCGCGGTCGCCGTCGTCCCTCTCAGCCTCGCCGGTTTCGACCGGATCGAGGCCATTCAACGCTTCCTTTCCGCCCTGCATGGTCGTGCGATCCCGCCGGATACACGCATGACACGCCAGCAACGCGCGCGCCTCCGACGGATGCTACGGGCCTTCGATGGCCATCGGGCCGGCGTCACGCAGCAGGAGATCGCGCGGGTTCTTCTGAACACCGGCCGGCTTGACCGGGACGAATGGCAGGCGTCCTCGGCCCGTCATGCCATCAAGGCACTCCTGCGCGACGCCCGTTCCATGGTCGCCGGCGGTTATCGGAAACTCCTTCGTCATCGCCGCCCACGATAACGCGATCCTGCGGCCCCTGATGGTGGGCGATTTCGATACCCCCCAACTTCGCCCTGCACCTCGCCGCACTTCCTTCGCCACCGTGGTCGTTGCCCGCCGCTGATCCGCAGCGGCCGTTTGCAACCCCACGGAGGCCCGATCATGCCACATGAACCCGTCGTCCTGCCGCCGCGCTTCCTGCGGACCAAAGAGGCCGCGACCTTTCTCAGCCTCTCGGCCCGGACTCTCGAAAAGCACCGCACCTACGGAACCGGGCCTGCCTATCGCAAGCTCGGCGGCCGCGTAGTCTATGCCATCGACGATCTCGAAGCCTGGACCGAGCGCGGCGCGGTGACCTCCACCTCCGATCCGCGCGGCTCCGTACTGCCCGCCAAGCGTCATGCGTTTCCGTCCGGCCCGCAGGCTGGTCGTTATGCCCGCTGACCGCTCGCGGTTTTCTTCATGACGGTGCGACGTCGATCCCTTTCCGAGCGTGGGCAACTCGACCTGTTCAGGGCGCTCCCCGGCGATTTCGCGCCACGAGACGCGCAGGATCTCATGGCCTACCCCTTCTTCTCCCTCGCCAAGTCGAAGCGCATCGCGCCGATCGACTTCGCCACCGGCAATGTCTCCATCCGGGTCGAGGCCGTTCCCGATCATGGTATGGCCACGATCTGGGACGCCGATATTCTGATCTGGGCGGCGAGCCAGATCGTCGAAGCCCGCGACAGCGGCCTTCGCACCTCCCGACTGATGGCCGCCACGCCCTATGAGATTCTCACCTATGTCGGGCGCGGCACCGGCTTGCGCGACTATCAGCGGCTGAAGGCAGCTCTCGACCGGCTGCAGTCGACCACGATCTCCACCTCGATTCGCCAGCCGGTCGAAGGCCGCCGGCATCGCTTTTCGTGGATCAACGAGTGGCAGGAGCGCACCGACCGCAACGGCCGACCCGATGGCATCGAGATGATCGTGCCGGACTGGTTCTACCAGGCTGTCCTGGATGATGCCCTCGTGCTGACCATCGACCGGACCTATTTCGATCTCACCGGCGGCCTCGACCGCTGGCTCTATCGCCTGGTGCGCAAGCACGGCGGCCGCCAGCGCGATGGCTGGCGGTTCGATTTCCGTCACCTTCACCAGAAATCCGGCAGCCTGTCGCCCTTCAAGCGTTTTGCCTTCGAACTGCGCGACATCATCCGGCGCCAGCCGCTGCCCGGCTATTTGCTGTTCCTTGAAGCCGAAGTCGGCGGGCGGATGTTGCTGGCCTTCGAGCCGCTGTCGGCCTGTGGAAAACCTGTGGATGGCCTCGTGCTATCAGGAACCCGGACTATCGTGCTATCGGGAACCGGAGGCTCGTGCTATCAGGAACCGAAACCGGCCTTAACCCATAGCAGTCATTCAGGAAATCGCGCCCTTAACTTAGAGTCTAACAAAGAGTCTAACTTTGAAGAGCGTGCGCGCGATGTGGAAAACCTCATCCGCGACACCGCCAGAAGCCTTGGCAGAGCCGCGAAGAAGAGGGCATCCGACGCCCCGACATCGCCTCGACCGGCATCTGATCGAGGCGCAACCGAGGCTCCTGAATCTGCAGAAAGACCCCGCCTGCCTCTCGATCTGCCGGGGGGGTGCAAATGATCATCGCGCTCCTCAACCAGAAGGGCGGCGTCGGCAAGACGACGCTGGCCCTGCATCTCGCCGGTGAGCTGGCGCGGGGCGGCAAGCGCGTCACCCTGATCGACGCCGATCCGCAAGGTTCCGCCCTCGACTGGCCGCAACAACGCGCGCGTGAGGGCCTGCCCCGTGCCTTCGGCACACTCGGCCTTGCGCGCGACACGCTGCACCGTGAAGCGCCCGAACTCGCCCGCGACGTCGATCATATCGTCATCGACGGGCCGCCGCGGGTCGCCGGCCTCATGCGCTCGGCGCTGCTCGCCGCCGATCTCGTGCTGATCCCGGTGCAGCCATCGCCGTTCGACGGCTGGGCCTCGGCCGAGATGCTCGCCCTCCTGGCGGAAGCGCGCATCTATCGCCCGCAGCTTGTCGCGCGCTTCGTGCTCAACCGCTGCGGGGCCCGCACCGTCATCGCCCGCGAAACGGCCGAGACGCTGGCGGACCACGACCCTCCCCTGCTCGCCAGTGCCATCGGCCAGCGCGTCGTTTTCGCCGACGCCGCGCAGACCGGGCGGCTCGCCAGTGAGATCGACGCCCAATCACCTGCGGCGCGCGAGATCGCAGCACTGGCTACCGAGGTCGAACGGCTGGGGATCGGGAGGGTATCGGCATGACGATCCTTACCGGCGACGGCCGCGACCAGATGCCCTGGCACGCACCCTATGACATGATCCTCGCCGATCCGCCCTATGGCGACACCTCGCTCCCCTGGGACCGGCGCGTCGAGGGCTGGGTCGCGCTGGCGCGCGCCGCCCTCAGACCGACCGGCTCGCTCTGGGTCTTCGGCTCGCTGCGCAGCTTCATGGCGACCGCCGACTGCTTCACTGACGCCGGCCTGCGGATCGCGCAAGAAGTGGTCTGGGAGAAGCAGAACGGCACCGGGTTTCATGCCGACCGCTTCAAGCGCGTGCATGAACTGGCCGTGCAGTTCTATCCCGCCGAGACGGCCTGGCGCGACATCTACAACGACCCGCAAACCACGCCCGATGCGACGGCCCGGACGGTGCGGCGCAAGCAGCGTCCGCCCCATACCGGCCAGATCGACGCCGGGCATTACGTCAGCCATGACGGTGGGCCGCGCCTCATGCGCTCGGTCATCTACCTACGCAACTGTCACGGCCGCGCCATCCATCCGACCGAGAAACCGTCGGCGCTCCTGGAAATCCTGATCCGCACGAGCTGCCCGGAAGGCGGCCTGGTCGTGGACTGGTTCGCCGGTTCCGGCGCGGCAGGCGAAGCCTGCCGACTTTCCGGCCGGCGCTATATCGGCTGCGAGATCGACCCCGCGATGGCCGAGCGCGCTCGGGCGCGCATCGCCACCGTGCTGCCGTTCCATGACGGAGGCTCGTCATGACGACTCGCACCGACAAGCGCGGCTTTGCCACCCGCCCGGTCGATCCCGATGGCTGGATCAGGGCCGGCGACACGCGGCCAGCACGAGATGGCGCCGCAGCCACCCATTCCGCCCGGCTGACGATCGACATCACGCCCGAGCTTCGCGGGCGGATCAAGATCGCAGCAATCAGGCGCGGCGGCACCGTCACCGACATGCTGCGCGACCTGCTCGCGCGCGAATTCCCTGATACATCAGGAGAGCGCTCATGATCGGCGCCGCAGCTCATGAAGATGACCTGACCCGCGTGGAACTGACGTGGGTGGAAAAGAAGATCGAGTTCTGGATCAGATTCGGTCAGGAGGCCGGGGAAAATATCCTCGACCGCAGCCGCCGCACCGTCTCTTTCCGTCCCGGTGCCGTGTTCGCATTCGTCCGCTGGGCGGCGAATGACTATGGCACCGTCATCTCGCGGATCGACATCCTGCGCGCCGTCGCGCCCGGCTGCGCCTATCAAACACTGCCCTTCGTGCGTCCCGGTGCGGAAATCCTGCTCAGGATCGATACCTGGCCGAAGGTCGAGGACGTCCTCCGCCATGTCGATGCCATCGAGGCGCTCGGCATCGATCCGGCCGAGGTCGATCCCGACCACTGGCGGCACGTCGCCCACTGGATGAACGCAGGGGAAGCGCCGCGCCCCTACACCGCCGAGCGCCATCAAGCATGGCTCCGGCGCCGGGAGATCGCCCCATGACCCGCTTTCGCTATGTCATGGTGACGGCGGTGGCCGTGCTCGGGATCGCCATCGCCGCTGTCGTTCCGACCGCGCCAAGGCTGCTTTGGAACGCATCGGCCAGCGTGCCAATCGGGTTCTACACCGTCGTGCCCACTGACCGGATCGAGGTGCCCGATCTGGTCGCGGTCATTCCACCTGAACCCTTCGCCTCTTTCATAGTCGAACGCAGCTACGTTGCCCGCGACGTGCCGCTTCTGAAGCGCGTCCTCGGCCTGCCCGGACAGCGCGTATGCCGCACTGGCCGCGCGATCACCGTCGACGCGGTTCCGCTCGGCGAGGCGCACGACCGCGACAGCCTCGGCCGAGATCTGCCGGTCTGGCAGGGCTGCCGCGTCATTGCCGAGGGCGAAGTGTTCCTGATGAACCCGGACGTCGGCGACAGCCTCGACGGTCGCTATTTCGGCCCGTTCCCCGCCTCGGCGGTGATCGGCCACGCGATCCCGCTTTTCACCGACGAAGACGGCGATGGCCGCTTCGTCTGGCGCGCGCCGGTGCGGTGACGGCTCGTCCATAGCGGGGCGGTTGAGCCGTCCCGCGTCTTCTCCACCGCATAGGAAAGGAGCCTCCAATGGCACAGATCGGCCAGTTTACCCGCACCCCGTCCGGCTATTCCGGGCAGCTTCGCACCCTTTCGCTCGACCTTGAGCTGACCTTTGTTCCGACCGACAACGCCGAGTCCGAGAAGGCGCCCGCCTATCGCATTCATCTCGGCGATGAGGACGGGCCGGAGGTCGGCGCAGGCTGGAAACATTCCGGCGAGCGCGCGGGACCGTTCGTCTCCGTCATTCTCGACGATCCCGTCTTCCAGCAGCCGATCCGCGCCCGCCTGTTCCAGTCGGACGAGGATGGCCGCGATTGGGGCCTGCACTGGACCCGTCCGAAGAAGCGCGACGAACAGGAGTGAGCATGGTCACGTCCTGCACCCGTCCCGCCTCGGGGAGATGCGGCGCGCGCCGCGGTATCCTCTTCCTTCTTCTTTCCGGCCTGTTCATCCCGGCCATCACTACGCCGCCGGTTCTAGCGCAGACCACCGTGCCGGATCGTGCTGTCACCACGCATCCGCACGGCGCGCATATCGAAGAGGCCTCGCGGCGTTTCGGCATCCCGGCGGCATGGATCGTTGCCGTGATGCGGGTCGAAAGCGCGGGCGATGTGCGCGCCGTATCGTCCGCCGGCGCGGTGGGGCTGATGCAGGTCATGCCCTCGACCTGGGCGGAGCTGCGCCTCCGTCATGCTCTCGGCCGCGATCCCTTCGAGCCGCGCGACAACATCCTCGCGGGCACGGCCTACCTGCGCGAGATGTGGGATCGCTACGGCAATGTCGCCGCCATGCTCGCGGCCTACAATGCCGGTCCCGGACGCTACGACGAATACCGCGCGACGTCTCGCCCGCTTCCGGCCGAGACGCGCGCCTATGTCGCTGCATTGATCCCGATCCTGCTCGGCGAGCAGCCTTCCGGCAGCGGTTCGTCGGTTGCCCCGCCGCTCGACTGGCGCGAGGCGGCGATCTTCGTGGCGAGCGAAATCGGTGCTTCCGCTGCCGATCCCGTGTCCTCCGACTGGACGCCGGACGCCGGTCCTTCGCTCGTCCCGGCGACACCAGATGCACTCAACGCCTTGCAGCCGGAGGGGCTGTTCGTCGCCCGCAATGCCGGTGAGGACCGGCCATGAGCATTGGCACCGCAATTCGCATCCCATCGGGCGCTGGCGTGTCATGGAGGGCGCAAAGGGTGGCGGCAGGCACCACGACCGAAGGATGGCAGGATAAAAGCGCGCACGGTGCGGCTCAGGCGGGCGGTTGTTTTTGTTCATGTTTCTGGCGCGTTTCGCACCGTGCCGCGTTATCGCGCACCGTGTGCTTCGCGTCCATCTTCCTGATTTTCTTGTCAGTTTTGCGCCGTGCGGGGATGTGCCATGTCCGATGAGCACGAGTTCCGCATCCGTCCGGGGCGCATCCGATCAACTCGTGCGCAGCAAACCCGTCCTTTCATCGCACAGGCGCTTGCCGCCGCGAAAAAGGCCGGAGGTGGCGTCTCGCGATCCGGCCGCGTCACATCCGGCAATCGTTCCCGCTTCGGGCGCGGCCAGCGCGCCAGCGTACAGGCCAACCGCCTCATCACCTCCCGTACACGCGGTGCCGTCGTCAAGGCACGCGTCGTTCGCCACATGGCGTCGTCGGCGCCGCTTGGTGCGCATCTTGATTATCTGCGCCGTGACGACGTGACCCGAGACGGAGAGAAGGCAAGGCTGTTCGGGCCGGGAACGGAGGATGCTGATGGTCGCGCTTTCGCGGAGCGCAGCGGTGATGACCGGCATCATTTCCGGTTCATCGTCTCGCCTGACGACGCGCTGGATATGTCCGACCTCCGATCCTTCACCGACGATCTTGTCGGCCAGATGGAAAAGGATCTCGGCACGCGCCTCGATTGGGTGGCGGTCGATCACTGGAACACGGCGCATCCGCATGTCCATCTGATCGTGCGCGGCACCCGCGACGACGGGCAGGATCTCGTGATTTCCCGAGACTACATCAAAGAGGGGATGCGGGACCGGGCGCGCGATCTCATCACCCTGGATCTGGGGCCGCGCACCGATCTCGACATCCACCGCAGCCTTGAGGCCCAGATCCAGGCGGAACGCTGGACACAACTCGACCGGCAGCTTGCCCGCGACGCTGGCAAATCCGGTATCGTCGATCTCGCCCCGCTCGCTGATCACCCGCAGGACGAGTTCCACACGCTGAAGGTCGGTCGGCTGCGCACCCTCGAAATCCTCGGGCTGGCCGATCAGATCGGCCAGTCGCAGTGGTTCATCAAGCCCGAGGCTGAAGCGGTCCTACGCGAGCTTGGCGAGCGTAGTGACATCATCAAGCGCATGCACCGCGCCCTGACCGAACGCGGCATCGAGCGCGGCTCCGCCAGCTATGTCCTCGCCGGTGAAAGCCTCGACGTTCCGGTTATCGGCCGTCTGGTCGAACGCGGCCTTGATGACGAGTTGAAGGGGACCGCCTATGCGGTGGTCGATGGTGCCGACGGCCGCAGCCATCATATCAGGCTCCCGCATCTGGATGCCGCTGGCGACAGCCCGCCCGGCTCGATTGTCGAGCTGCGCGCTTATGAGGATGTGCAAGGCGCGCGCCGTGTCGCGCTTGCCGTCCGCTCCGATCTCGATCTCGGCGCGCAGATCGGCGCCTCGGGTGCGACCTGGCTCGACCGGCAGGCCATCGCCCGCGATCCGATTGCACTTTCCGACAGCGGCTTCGGCGCCGAGGTCCGTCAGGCTCTGGATGACCGCGCGGAACATCTGATCGGCGAGGGCTATGCCGAACGACAGGGCGGGCGCGTGGTCTTTGCGCGCCGGCTGCTCAGCACGCTGCGCAGGCGCGAACTCGACAGCCTTGCCGAGAAGCTCGCGACTGAAACCGGCATGTCTTTTGAGCGTGCCGCCAGCGGCGAATATGTCGCCGGTTCCTATCGCCAGCGCTTCGCGCTCGCCTCCGGCCGTTTCGCCATGATCGAAGGTCCCGGACCCGACGGGGGCCTCGGCTTCCAGCTCGTGCCCTGGTCGCCCTCTTTGGAAAAGCAGATCGGCCGTCACGTCTCCGGCGTCGCCCGCGACGATGGCGGCATCGATTGGGACTTCGGGCGAAAGCGCAGCCTCGGCCTCTGACCTCAACCGGAAAGGATCTCCGCCCATGTCCGCCACCAAAATTCTCTGGGGACAGATCAGCATCGTCTTCCTCATCATCCTCGCCACCACCTGGGGCGCCACCCAATATGTCGCCTGGAGTCTCGGCTATCAGGCGCGGCTCGGGCCGCCCTGGTTTGAGCTGTTCGGGACGCCGATCTATTACCCGCCGGCGATCTTCTGGTGGTGGTATTTCTACGAAGCCTATGCGCCACCGATCTTTGCCAAGGGCGGGATCATCGCAGCCTCGGGCGGCTTCATCGCCATTGCGGTCGCCATCGGCATGTCGGTCTGGCGGGCGCGCGAGGCGAAGGGCGTCGCCACCTATGGCTCGGCACGATGGGCCTCAAAGCCCGAGGTGAAGGCTGCGGGCCTGCTCGATCCCGATGGTGTCATCCTCGGCCGATATGACCACGAGTATCTGCGGCATGATGGCCCCGAGCATGTGCTGTGTTTCGCGCCGACCCGTTCGGGCAAGGGCGTCGGCCTGGTGGTGCCAACGCTGCTGACCTGGCCTGGCTCGGCCATCGTCCACGACATCAAGGGCGAGAACTGGCAACTCACCTCTGGTTTCCGGGCACTCCATGGCCGCGTGCTGCTGTTCGATCCGACCAACCCGAAATCCTCGGCCTATAATCCCCTGCTCGAAGTGCGTCGTGGCGAGTGGGAGGTGAGGGACGTGCAGAACATCGCTGATATCCTCGTCGATCCCGAAGGCAGCCTCGACAAGCGCAACCATTGGGAAAAGACCTCCCATTCGCTCCTCGTCGGTGCGATCCTGCATGTTCTCTATGCCGAAACTGACAAGACGCTGGCTGGTGTGGCCAGGTTCCTGTCCGATCCCAAGCGTCCGGTGGACTCCACACTGCGCGCCATGATGACAACCGCGCATCTGGGTGAGGCGGGGCCGCATCCGGTCGTGGCCAGTGCGGCGCGCGAGCTGCGCAATAAATCCGAGAACGAGAGGAGCGGCGTCCTGTCGACGGCGATGTCGTTTCTGGGCCTCTATCGCGATCCCGTCGTGGCCGAGGTCACGCGCCGCTCCGACTGGCGGATCAGCGATATTGTGGCCGGCGATCAGCCAACCACGCTCTACCTCGTGGTGCCACCATCCGACATCAACCGAACCAAGCCCCTGATGCGTTTGCTGCTGAACCAGGTCGGCCGTCGCCTGACCGAGGATCTGCAGGCGAATGCCGGGCGGCATCGGTTGCTCTTGATGCTCGACGAGTTTCCGGCGCTCGGGCGACTGGACTTCTTCGAGACGGCGCTGGCGTTCATGGCCGGCTATGGCCTCAAGAGCTTCCTTATCGCGCAGTCGCTGAACCAGATCGAGAAAGCCTATGGGCCGAACAACTCGATCCTCGACAACTGCCATGTTCGCGTGAGTTTCGCCACCAACGACGAACGCACAGCCAAGCGCGTATCCGACGCGCTCGGCACCGCCACCGAGATGAAGGCGATGAAAAACTACGCCGGGCACCGGCTGTCGCCCTGGCTGGGGCATCTCATGGTCTCGCGGTCGGAAACCGCCCGCCAGTTGCTGACGCCAGGCGAGATCATGCAGCTTCCACCCGATGAAGAGATCGTCATGGTGGCTGGCATCCCGCCGATCCGGGCGACGAAGGCGCGCTACTTTGAGGATACCCGGTTTCGGGAGCGGGTTCTTTCTCCGCCTGACCTGACGCGCCCAGAAGGAACCCGTGCCGACGACTGGACCGCGTTGCCGATCCCGGCGCGACCCGGACCTGCCGAGGATGACGAGGAGCACATGAGGGATGATGAAGATCCGACCGAATCCGAACGCCGGTTGCAGCCCGAACTCAGCCGCGTGAAGCCGGTCGAGAAGAAACAGCCAATCGAGAACGAGTTCGAGCCCCATCTGTCCGATGACGTGGACGAAGATGTTGCCCGGAACCGACGCATGATCCGACAGGTGCAGGGGATTGCCCGGCAGGTCGCCATGGACCCGAACGACGGCATGGAGCTGTAGCACCATGACACGCCACAGGAAGAAATCGAAGATCACGATCTATCTTGACCCCGATGTCACGACCGCCCTTGCGGACTTCGCCGCGCGCCGGGATCGCTCGCAATCCATGATCGCCGAAGCCGCCATCGCGTCGTTCCTGTCGCCGGACGACGCCGAGCGGCGCGAAGCGGTTGTCGTCAAGCGCCTCGACCAGCTCGACCGCCGCATGACGCGGCTGGAGCGTGATGTCGGAATCGCCGTCGAAAGCCTGGCGGTGTTCATTCGGTTCTGGGTCACGACAACGCCGGCCTTGCCCGAGCCGGCAGCGAAGGCGGCCAAGGCCAAATCGGCCGAGCGGTATGAGGCGTTCATCACGGCCCTCGGCCGACGGCTCGCTCAGGGGCCGAAGCTGCGGCAGGAGATTTCCGAGGATGTTGATGGGGCACACCAGCCAGCAGGGTCAAACTGAACGCGCCGCACCTTTGAACCCATCTGAGACATTCAGGCAGGCCGCAGCATCGTGCATCTCTATGCGGGTGCAGCGGAAAAGTGCGGCCCAAAGCCGCCTTTCGGCCTCGGCTGCGAACTTCCCCGAACCGGACATTCATTCTTGCCGTAGGTCATGTTGACAAATGGCGGATCCAGAGGCGGATCGAGGTGATGTCGATGAAGCCCAGGAAGCTTTCGGCGGTTTTGTCGTAGCGGGTCGCCACGCGGCGGGCGTTCTTGAGCTTGTTGAAGCAGCGCTCGACGAGGTTGCGTAGGCGGTAGAGGGAGCGGTCCACAGCCACGCGCAGCTTGCGGGACTTGCGCATCGGGATGACCGGCACGACGTTGCGCGCCTCCATGGTTTCTCTCACCTTGTCAGAGTCATAGCCACGGTCGGCAAGCAGAACGCAGGGCTCGGGCAGGTTGTCGTCCATGACCAGATCGAAGCCGCGATAGTCCGAAATCTCGCCCGGCGTGATGTCCGACCTCATGGGCAGGCCCGCGCCGTTAACGCGGAGATGGATCTTGGTCGTGAAGCCACCGCGCGAACGGCCAAAACCCTGTCGCGGAGTCCCCCTTTTGCGCCCGCTGCCTGATGATGGGCGCGGACCACGGTGCTGTCGATCATCTGGAGCGCGTCCGGGACCAGCCCGCTTGCATTGAGAACCTCCAGTATCTTTTCCCAGAGCCCGGCCAGCGTCCAACGCCGGAACTGGCGGTAAACCGACGACCATTTGCCGAACTCTTCGGGCAGGTCACGCCACGGCGACCCCGTCCGCGCGACCCAGAAAATGCCATCCAGAACAAGGCGATGGTTCATGGGCTTGCGCCCGTTCGGGGCTCGAATCGCCAGGATGAAGCGTTCGTGAAACGCCCATTCCTCGTCCGACATCAGGTCTCGTGCCAAGCTGATCTCCATCGCAGATACCAGCTTGAATCACGTCCAGCACGCCCTGTGAATCCCTTTTGTCAACACGACCTAAACGCGCAAAAAGCAAATGACTGCAGCACGCATTTCACCACCAGACCGACCTACCGGGAACCTGAGCCGCAGTCGAATGGCAGTTCTTGCAGGATGCCGCGCACGCCGTGCCGCAAGCACTTCCGTCCGCTTTCCCGCCGATGCACCGCACATGCGGCGGCGCATGTGCCAACCTCGCAGCCGCAGGGATTGGCCAGAAGGATTCCAAAGCGGCCACGCTCATCGAATCAGTCAGATGAGATTGAAGTGGTGGTCCTCGTCGTTCGTACTTGGCGAGGAGAACCACCACCGCCGTTCTCCTGTATTTGCACGCCACGCTACTACGACGCTCGAAACTTGTTGAAACAACCCGTTTCGAGTCTCTTTTAGTCATCCCCATCCGGGGATCATCTCGCGCCTCCCTGGTGGAACGGGGACGAGATGGCAGGCATCAACCACAAACAGGCAGTAGTGGACCGCGGCGCGCGTATGCTCCGAACGGCGCTCGGGTCTGCCATCTCAACCCTGCTGCAAGACCCGTCCGTCGTCGAGGTCATGCTGAACCCCGACGGGCGCATTTGGGTCGACCGGATGTCCGAGGGACTGGCCGACACCGGCGAGAGGATGGCGCCCGCCGATGGCGAGCGCATCGTGCGCCTGGTTGCCCACCATGTCGGTGTCGAAGTCCACACCCGCAGCCCCCGCGTGACGGCCGAACTGCCTGAGACCGGCGAGCGCTTCGAGGGGCTGCTGCCTCCAGTCGTGGCAGCACCCGCCTTCGCCATCCGCAAGCCCGCCGTCGCGGTGTTCACGCTGGATGATTATGTGGCGACGGGCATCATGTCCGCCGATCAGGCGGAAACGCTCCGCGTTGCCGTCCAGTCGCGTGCGAACATCCTTGTCGCCGGTGGCACGTCCACCGGCAAGACCACGCTGACCAATGCGCTGCTGGCCGAAGTCGCAAAGACCTCCGACCGCGTGGTCATCATTGAGGACACGCGCGAGCTGCAATGCGCCGCTCCGAACCTCGTTGCCATGAGAACAAAAGACGGGGTGGCGACGCTTTCCGAACTCGTCCGTTCCTCGCTGCGCCTACGTCCCGACCGTATTCCGATCGGTGAGGTGCGCGGCGCCGAGGCGCTCGATCTCCTCAAAGCCTGGGGCACCGGACACCCCGGAGGGATCGGCACCATCCATGCCGGTTCCGGCATCGGCGCGCTTCGCCGCCTCGAACAATTGATCCAGGAAGCCGTCGTCACCGTCCCGCGCGCCATGATCGCCGAAACCATCGACCTCGTGGCTGTCCTCGCCGGTCGCGGTTCCGCACGGCGGCTTGTCGAACTCGCCCGCGTCGAAGGTCTCGGACCCGACGGCGACTACCGGATTTCCCCCGCCTTTTCAGAACCCGGCACCACTCGCAACACTGGAGAACCTGCATGATCCGTCGCGCCTTCCGCATCCGTCACCATATCGCAACCGCCGCCGCCTTCGCCTGGGTGAGCCTCATGACGTCCCCGGCCTTTGCCTCCGGCTCTTCGATGCCCTGGGAAGCGCCGCTGCAATCCATCCTCGAATCCGTTGAAGGGCCGGTGGCCAAGATCGTCGCCGTGATCATCATCATCGTCACCGGCCTGACGCTGGCTTTCGGCGATACCGGCGGCGGCTTCCGTAGACTGATCCAGATCGTCTTCGGCATCTCCATCGCCTTCGCCGCCAGTTCCTTCTTCCTGAGCTTCTTCAGCTTCGGCGGCGGGGCGCTGGTCTGATGGCCGTGAGCTTCGAGGCGCTCGACGCGGTGCCGGGCTTCGCTGTCCCGGTCCACCGCGCCCTGACCGAACCGATCCTGCTCGGCGGTGCGCCGCGATCCGTCGCCATCCTCAACGGCACCTTGGCTGGAGCGGTCGGCCTCGGTCTCCAGCTCTGGCTGGCCGGCATCCTGATCTGGGCGGTTGGCCATATCGCCGCCGTCTGGGCCGCCAAACGCGATCCGCTCTTCGTCGAGGTCGCGCGCCGCCATCTCCGCATCCCCGGCCATCTCTCGGTGTGAGGTTTGATCCATGATGAATCTCGCAGAATACCGCCGCACCGCTTCCCGCCTAGCCGATTATCTGCCTTGGGTCGCGTTGGTCGGGGAGGGGGTTGTCCTCAACAAGGACGGCTCGTTCCAGAGGACGGCGAAGTTTCGCGGGCCGGATCTGGATTCCGCCGTTGCGGCCGAACTGGTCGCGGTCGCCGGGCGGCTGAACAACGCCTTCCGCCGTCTCGGCTCTGGCTGGGCCATTTTCGTGGAAGCACAGCGTTCGGAGGCCGCAACCTATCCTGCGGACCGCTTCCCCGATCCCGCCTCGGCATTGGTCGATGCCGAGCGCAAGGCCGATTTCGAGGAGGAAGGCAGTCATTTCGTCTCCGGCTACTTTCTCACCTTCCTCTGGCTCCCGCCCGCAGAAGATGCCGCCCGCTCGGAGTCCTGGCTTTATGAGGGGCGAGAGACATCCGGGGTGAACCCCTGGGAGTTGGTGCGCGGCTTCATCGACCGCACCGACCGCGTGCTGGCGCTGCTCGACGGCTTCATGCCGGAGTGCCGCTGGCTCGATGATGCCGGCACGCTGACCTATCTCCATTCCACGATCTCGACCAACCGACATTGCGTCTGCGTGCCGGAGGTGCCGATGTATCTCGACGCGCTGCTGGCCGATCAGCCGCTCACCGGCGGGCTGGAGCCGCGCCTGGGCAATCACCATCTCCGGGTGCTGACGATCACCGGCTTTCCCGGCACCACCACACCCGGCCTGCTCGACGAGATGAACCGGCTCGCCTTCCCCTACCGCTGGTCGACCCGCGCCATCCTCATGGACAAGACCGACGCGACCCGGCTGCTGACGAAGATCAGGCGGCAATGGTTCGCCAAGCGCAAGAGCATCGCGGCGATCATCAAGGAGGTGATGACCAACGAGCAATCCGCGCTCGTGGACACGGATGCAGCAAACAAGGCCGCCGACGCGGACATGGCCTTGCAGGAACTCGGCGCCGACATGGCCGGGATGGCCTATGTCACGGCGACCGTCACCGTCTGGGACGAGGACGCCCGCCGTGCCGACGAAAAGCTGCGGCTGGTCGAGAAGATCATCCAGGCCCGCGACTTCAGCGTCATGGTCGAGACGGTCAATGCAGTCGACGCCTGGCTCGGCAGCTTGCCCGGACACGCCTATGCGAATGTCCGTCAGCCGCCGGTCTCGACGCTCAACCTTGCCCACATGGTCCCCTCAAGCGCCGTGTGGGCGGGGCCGGACCGGGACGATCACTTCGGCGCACCCCCGCTGCTTTACGGCAGGACCGAAGGATCGACCCCGTTCCGGCTGTCCCTTCATGTCGGCGACGTAGGCCATACCCTCGTCGTCGGGCCGACCGGCGCCGGCAAGTCGGTGCTGCTGGCGCTGATGGCCCTGCAGTTCCGCCGCTACGCGCGCTCACAGGTCTTCGCCTTCGATTTCGGTGGCTCCATCCGCGCCTCCGCACTCGCGATGCAGGGTGACTGGCACGATCTGGGCGGCGAGCTGACCGAGGCATCTGAGGCGTCGGTTTCGCTGCAACCGCTGGCCCGCATCCACGAAACTGCCGAGCGCGCCTGGGCGGCCGACTGGATCGTGGCGATCCTGATGCGCGAGAACATCCAGATCACGCCCGAGGTGAAGGAGCATCTATGGACGGCGCTGACCTCGCTTGCTTCGGCTCCGGTCGGGGAACGCACCATCACCGGCCTCGCCGTGCTTTTGCAATCCAATGACCTGAAACAGGCGCTGCGCTCCTATTGCGTCGGTGGACCCTATGGCCGGCTGCTCGATGCCGAGGCCGAACATCTCGGCTCTGCCGACGTGCAGGCGTTCGAGATCGAGGGCTTGGTCGGCACCGGAGCCGCGCCGGCTGTCTTGGCCTACCTGTTCCATCGCATCGGGGACAGGTTGGACGGGCGGCCCACGCTGCTGATCATCGATGAGGGCTGGCTGGCGCTCGATGACGACGGGTTCGCGGACCAGCTCAGGGAATGGCTCAAGACCCTGCGGAAGAAGAACGCCAGCGTCATCTTCGCCACGCAGTCGCTGTCGGACATCGACAATTCCGCCATTGCACCCGCGATCATCGAAAGCTGCCCGACGCGGCTACTGCTGCCGAACGAGCGCGCCATCGAGCCGCAGATCACCGCGATCTATCGCCGCTTCGGCCTCAATGACCGCCAGATCGAGATCCTCGCGCGGGCAACGCCGAAGCGGGACTACTACTGCCAGTCGCGGCGCGGCAACCGCCTGTTCGATCTTGGACTGTCCGAAGTGGGGCTGGCGCTTTGCGCCGCATCGGCCAAGTCCGATCAGGCCCTGATCAGCGAAATCCTCACTGAACATGGCCGCGACGGCTTCCTTGGTGCCTGGCTCCGGGCCCGCGGCGTCGATTGGGCGGCCGATCTCATCCCGGACCTCACCAATCTCGCGACCGAAAGCGAACACCTGCCGCCCGTCGTCGATGAGGACGAGTTCGGCATCATCCTGGAAGAAGAGGAGATTACCCTATGACGCGCGCAATTCCCCGGTTCATCCGCATGGCCAGCGCCTCGACGCTCTTGCTTGCGCTCTCCGCGCCGCTGGCTCTGGCGCCGGTGTTCATGACACCGGCCCATGCCTTCTTTGGTGGGTTCGGCCGGATCGTTTACGATCCCACCAACCATGCGGAGAACCTGCTGACCGCCGCCCGCACGCTGGAACAGATCAACAACCAGATCACCTCGCTCCAGAACGAGGCACAGATGCTGATCAACCAGGCACGCAATCTCGCGAGCTTGCCCCACAGCTCGCTGCAGGCCCTTCAGCAAAATGTCCAGCGGACCCAGCAGCTTCTCGGTCAGGCCCAGAACATCACCTTCGACGTGCAGAACATCGACCAGATGTTCCAGCAGGACTACGGCAATCTGTCCCTGACCGCGACCGACCAGCAGCTCATCGCCGATGCCCGGTCCCGCTGGGAGAATACCGTCGGGGGTCTTCAGGACGCGATGCGGGTGCAGGCCGGCGTCGTCGGCAACATCGACAGCAACCGGGCCGAAATGTCCGCACTCGTCAGCGAAAGTCAGGGCGCGACCGGCGCGCTTCAAGCCACCCAGGCCGGCAACCAGCTTCTCGCCCTCCAGTCGCAGCAGCTTTCCGACCTTATCGCGGTCATCTCGGCCAATGGCCGCGCCGACGCGCTGTCCGAGGCCGAACGTGCGACCGCCGCGGAGCAGGGCCGTATCCAGCGCGAGCGCTTCCTGGCACCGGGCAGCGGCTATCAGCCTGGCAATGCGCAGATGTTCAACTGAGGCCGGGAGGGCAGATCATGGAAGGGAAGATGCTGGCGCGGATCGCGGCCATCGTGTTCGTCGCCGTGGCGATCACCGCGGCGATTATCGAGATGACCCGCGAGGAGATCCCCGCGCCAGCACCTTCCGCTCCATCGCTTACGCGGCAGGTCGATCCCCTGCGCGAAGGGCAGCGCCGCTGTCAGGAGATGGGCGAAGCGGCCGCCAATGATGCCGAGTGCCTGGGCATCTGGGCCGAGACTCGTGATCGCTTCCTCGGCCGGACGCCCGTGCAGTCTTCGCCTGGCCTGGATGGGGGGCGATAGTCGTGGGCGGAACGGGGGTCATCGACAATTTTCTTGGCATCTTCACCAGCTATATCGACTCCGGCTTCGGACTGCTCGGCGGTGAGGTGGCCTTTATCGCCACCACGCTGATCGTCATCGACGTCACGCTCGCCGCCCTGTTCTGGGCATGGGGTGCCGATGATGATGTTCTCGCCCGCCTGGTGAAGAAGACGATCTTCGTCGGGGTCTTCGCCTACCTGATTTCCAACTGGAACAACCTCGCGCGCATCGTCTTCGAGAGCTTTGCCGGCCTCGGCCTCATGGCCTCCGGCACCGGGTTTTCCGCCGCCGATCTTCTGCGTCCCGGCCGTGTCGCCCAGATCGGCCTCGATGCCGGGCGACCGCTGCTCGAATCCATCTCGGACCTCATGGGCTGGATCGCGGTCTTCGAGAACCTGGTGCAGATCCTCTGCCTGTTCTTCGCTTGGGCGCTGGTGATCCTCGCCTTCTTCATTCTGGCGATCCAGCTCTTCGTCACCCTGATAGAGTTCAAGCTGACCACCCTGGCCGGCTTTGTGCTGATCCCCTTCGGTCTCTTCGGCAAGACTGCTTTCATGGCCGAACGGGTTCTGGGCAATGTCGTCTCATCCGGCATCAAAGTGCTGGTATTGACCGTCATCATCGGCATCGGCTCGACACTCTTCGGCCAGTTCACCGCAGGCTTCGGCGGCGCGACCCCGACCATCGACGACGCCATGGCCATCGTGCTGGCCGCCCTTTCTCTTCTCGGCCTCGGCATCTTCGGCCCCGGCATTGCTACCGGCCTCGTCTCGGGCGGCCCGCAACTCAGCGCAGGGGCGGCGGTTGGAACCGGCCTCGCGGTCGGTGGTGCCGCGATCGCTGCCGGTGGCGCAACCATGCTCGCCGCGCGGGGCGGCGGTGCCGCACTCTCGGGTGGTGCTGCGCTTGCGCGCGGTGGCGCCTCGGCCGCCGGTGCGGCCTCGTCCGCCTATTCCCTCGGTTCCATGGGCGACTCCGGCCCGGCCGGGGTCGCCTCCGGGCTTGGCGGTGTGGCACGCGCCGCAGGCTCGGCTGCCATCTCGCCTTTGAAGCGCGCAGCCTCCCGTGCCGCCGACAGCGTGAAATCCAGCTACTCCGATGGCGCAAAAGCCGGGTTCGCGGCATCCGGCGGCAGCTCCTCTATGGGCACGATCGGGGGCTCCCCATCGCCCAAGTCGTCACCCCCCTCAGCCGCTGATGGTCCCCCAGCCTGGGCGCAGAACATGCGCCGTAGCCGGGCGATGAGCCACGGCGTCACCGCTGCCGCCCATGCCGTCCGGTCCGGCGACAGCCACGGCGGCGGCTCATCCGTCAGCCTATCCGAAAGTGATCGCACATGACCATCTTCAAACGACCGACGACCCACTACGGCAAGGTGCCGGAACCCGAGACGCCCTATCAGCGCGCCGCGCAGATCTGGGATGACCGCATCGGCTCGGCCCGCGTCCAGGCACGAAACTGGCGCTACATGGCCTTCGGCTCCCTGATCCTCGCGGCAGGTTTCGCCGGGGCTCTCGTCTGGCAATCGGCGCGCGGGACCGTCGTGCCCTGGGTGGTTCAGGTGGACAATCTCGGCCAGGCGCAGGCCGTCGGGCCGGCGGCGGCCGATTATCGGCCGACCGACCCGCAGATCGCCTTTCACCTCGGCCGTTTCATCGAACAGGTTCGCTCGCTCCCGGCCGACGCCATCGTCGTCCGCCAGAACTGGCTCCGGGCCTACGAGTTCACCACCGACCGGGGCGCGGCGGCGCTGAACGATTATGCCCGCTCCAATGATCCCTTCACGCGCGTCGGCCGCCAGCAGGTTGCCGTCGAGGTGTCGAGCATCATCCGGGCGTCCCCGGACAGTTTCCGCGTAGCCTGGACCGAACGCCACTACGAAAACGGCCAGCTCTCCACCACCGAGCGATGGACCGCGATCCTGACCATCGTGATCCAGCCCCCGCGCAACGCTGAGCGGCTGCGCGCCAATCCCCTCGGAATCTATGTCAACGCGATCAACTGGTCGCGGGAGATGAGCCAATGACCGCCACAACTTTCCGCAAAACCGGCTTTCCGGCTTTCCGTAAATCCGCCTGCGCGGCTCTGTTGCTTTCCGCGACCATGCTGGCCGGCTGCGCGACCAATCGGACGCCGCAGTTCAGCTACGATGCCGATGTGCCGCCCTTGCCGACCGTGCAGGCGGCTGCGACCGACACAACGCCCCGACCGCTGCATGTCCCGCCCGCCTGGACTGTGGCGCGGGGCGGCGAGGCTGCCGGCACGGCGACGGCCCGCGTCGAGAACGCCAATGCCGCCGCCCGCGTCGAGCCGCGCCGGGAAGGCTACTATAATGCCATCCAGATCTATCCCTGGTCGGAAGGCGCGCTCTATCAGGTCTATGCCGCTGTCGGGCAGATCACCACCATCGCGCTGGAGCCGGGCGAGAGCCTGACAGGCGCGGGACCGATTGCCGCCGGCGATACTGCAAGGTGGGTTATCGGCGACACCGAAAGCGGCTCCGGCCCGACCCGCCGGGTGCATGTGTTGGTGAAGCCGACCCGGCCGGACATCTCGACCAACCTCGTCATAACCACCGACCGTCGGATCTACATGATCGAGTTGCGCGCGCGGGAAGCGCTCTACATGCCCGCCGTCGCCTGGGCCTATCCCGCACCGCCGCCAGGCAGCCGCGTGACCGCGCCGTCGGCCCCCGTCATCCCGGCCGAGGCCGCGCGCAACTATCGCTACGGCTTGCAGGTGCAGGGCAACAGCCCGCCATGGCGCCCAGTCTCCGTCTTCGACGACGGCAGGCGCGTCTATGTCGTGTTCCCGCGCGGCATCGTCCAGGGCGAGATGCCGCCTCTGTTCGTTCTTGGGTCGGACGGCGAGCCGCAGATCGTCAATTCCCGCATCCACCACAACGTCCTGATCGTGGACAGACTGTTCGGCGCCGCCGAGCTGCGCCTTGGCAGCGGCAACCGCCAGCAGGTGGTCAGGATTGTCCGCGTCGAGCAAACGCAGGCCGCAGCCCAACCAGCCGGTGCGACCACGGGAGGATCACCCTCATGAGTGGCACCGACAATACGGCTCCCATGCGGTTGCGCGCCGAGCCGCCCCGCGTCACCCGTCTGTCCCGCAAGGTGCTGGCAGGGGTCGGAGCCGTCGCCCTTCTCGGAATCGGCGGGGCGCTGATCTACGCCCTCCAGACCAGTGAGGCGGGACCGGGGGGCAGCGAACTATATTCGACCGAGAACCGGCCTACGGCGGACGGCCTCGCTGGCTTGCCGCGCGACTATTCCGGCCCGGTTCTTGGACCGGCTTTGCCTGGCGACCTCGGCCGTCCGATCCTCGAGGCACAGAACCGGGGCCAGCCGGTCGTGCCGCCAACCATCGCGACACCGGCCGTCGATCCGGATGAACAGCGTCGTCTCGCTGAGGAAGAAGCCGCACGGTTGAGCGGTGTGTTCTTCCAGGCCGGCCCGCGCACGGCAGCTCCGTCGGGAACGGCCATGCCCGGCCTCGCTGGCCTCGGCCTCGGCGGGCAGCCAGACGGGCAGAACCGCCATACCGCTTTCCTCAATGGACCCGTGGACCGGCAGACCGTCGCGCCGGATCGCGTCGCGCCGCCGGCATCGCCCTACACCCTTCAGGCCGGGGCTGTGATTCCGGCCGCGCTCATCACCGGCATCCGGTCCGATCTGCCCGGCCAGATCACCGCGCAAGTGACGGAGAACGTCTATGACAGCCCCACCGGCTCGCTGCTTCTGATCCCGCAGGGAACACGCATCATCGGTCAATATGATGATGGCGTGACCTTCGGCCAGCGCCGTGTGTTGCTGGTGTGGAATCGCCTGATCCTGCCGGGCGGCCGTTCCATCGTCCTTGAGCGCCTGCCGGGTGCGGACGCCAGCGGCTACGCCGGGCTTGAGGATGGCGTCGATTATCATTGGTGGGATCTGATGAAGGCCGCAGGGCTGTCCACGCTGCTCGCGGTCGGCACGGAATTGGCCAGCAGCGACGAGGATCGGCTGATCCGCGCCATCCGCGACGGCGCACAGGATACCGTCAATCAGGCGGGCCAGCAGATCGTGCAGCGCCAGTTGCAGGTTGCCCCGACGCTCACCATCCGGCCCGGCTTCCCGGTCAGGATCATCGTGACCCGCGATCTCGTATTCGAGCCGGCAGGAGGTTGACCATGACAAAGCTGAAACTCGGCCCGCTGACTGACGACAAGCCCGTCAAGGTGACGGTGGAACTGCCCGCGCCGCTTCACCGCGATCTGATCGCCTATGCCGAGGTGCTGGCCCGCGAGAGCGGCCAGCCCGTCGCCGATCCCGTCAGACTGATCGTGCCCATGCTGGAGCGGTTCATTGCAACGGATCGCGGCTTTGCAAAGGCGCGAAAGATCTGCTCATGACGTGATCGGGTGTTTGGCCGGGCCGGTTGCCGCGATCATCTCCATGAGCGCGTCTATCACGCTCTGCGTCGAGTCCCACTTCGCCGCGTGGTCCAGCAGGCGGTTCTGAATGTTCAGACTGACCGCACCATGGATCGTTGACCAGAACATGAAGCCGTAGCGTTGCAGGTCAGCGCCCGGCAAGTAACCATGCTCCTGAGATGAGCGAAGGCCGGTCAGCAGCAGACTCAGGACCTGACGACCCGCTTCGCTTGACCACGGATCATCGCTCACCCCAAGCTTCGGGGGGGGTGAGAACATCAGCCGGTACAGAGTGGGGTTCTCCAGGGCGAAGCGCGCATAGGCATAGCCACCATCGCGCAAATAGCCGAACGGATCGCCTCGCATCTGTTCGAAAACCGCGAACTTCTCATTGTAGAGCCGTCCAAAGCCTTCATCGCGCGCCGCGCGCAGCAAAGCATTCTTGTTACGGAAATGGCCGTAAAGGGCCGGCGCCGTGCATCCCACGGCTTGTGCCACTGCCGTCAGTGGAACACCGAAGTCACCCTGCTGTGCCAGCAGGCGGATCGTTTCCTCGACCGCGCGGCGAGGAATATCAAGTTCCTGCTCCTTCCTGGGCCGAGCCATCGGGATCCCTGCTGCAACTGTGCGTGAAAACTGAATGCGATTTATTTTTTTCGTTGACGGAGCCGATGTCAAGCAGCACCATCCCAAGAACTGAATGATATTAAGTTTGAGGCGGAGAGGAGGGGAGATGGTCGCGTACGAATCTGGGCATCATGGTGCGCGCCTCTCTTTTGGTACGCGCCGTCGCCTTCGTCGGCAGGCTGCAAACGAGCGCCGGCCAGAAGCCAACTGCGGTTCGGGATGATGCGTCATGCCTGCGCGCCGGAACAGGGACGCCCCATCTGGTAGCTCCGTCCTCGCGCATATTGTCGAGGGCGGCGCCGGTAAGAACACAATCCGGTTGCGCCAGTTGCGGCATTTCCTTGCAGCGGCGGACCACGGGAGTTTCCGCAAGGCAGCAATCGCGCTCGCCATCAATGAATCATCGGTCAGCCGCCAGATCCGCGACCTTGAGGACGAATTGGGTGCTTCTCTTTTCATACGACATTCGGGCGGGGTGCGGCTGACAGTCGCCGGGCAGGAGTTTCTGCGCAGCGCCCGGCATGCCCTTCGGCAGATCGACATCGGCGTGACAAAAGTCGCTGCGGTTGGCCGGGTAGACCGGGGACTGCTCAAGGTCGGAATTTTCTCGTCGCTGGCGTCGGGGTTTCTGTTTGACCTCCTGCGGAAGTTCGGGAGGCACCATCCGACGGTTCAGATCGACCTCATGGACGGAAATCCTGCCGAGCATGTCGCGGCTGTCCGGCAGTTGGACCTGGACATCGCCTTCATTACCGGAACTGCTCGCTGGGATGGCTGCGAAACGGAGCATCTCTGGTGCGAACGGGTCTTTGTCGTGCTGCCGACCGACCACCCGCTGGCTGCCAAAGCCCAACTCGGATGGCCTGATCTGACAGGTGAACGCTTCATCGTGAGCGATGTCGCACCGGGCCAGGAGATCCACGACTATCTGGTCGCTCACCTTGCCGGTCTCGGTCATCACCCTGACATTCACTCCCAGCAGGTGGGCCGCGACAACATCTTGTCGCTGGTCGCGGTCGGTCGTGGCCTCACCTTGACGAGCGAAGCCACCACCGTCGGGCAATTTCCGGGGATCGCATTCCGGCAACTGGTGGATGAAGTGTTGCCGTTCAGCATGGTGTGGTCAGATCAAAACGACAACCCGGCCTGCCGGCGATTGCTCAGCATGGCTCGCGCGATGGGAAAAGCTTCTGTAGGGTCACAACCACCTCCCTGAGGATGGCAACCCTCGAAGCAAGAATGTCGTGGGTTTTTCCCCTGGCTCGCTTGCCCTCGAAGCAGCCACCTTCAGATCTGGCGGATAGCCTCACCTCCGCAGGATGCGCGTCACGAGAACCCGTGCGCTGGCCCCCGGCGGACGACATCCGCAGTGGATCAAATATCAGGATTCCTTGTTTCGATCATGCCGAGCAGTGATCCACTGGCCAAGGCCCTTCAATTCGGCTGCGCCGAAGCCCGTGGCCATCGCATCGGCAACACACTGCATCATCGCCCGATCGCCCGGGGCCGTGGACTTCGCGGGCCAAGATGATCGAAAATGCTCGCGGGCATGGCTGAATCCGGCCGCCCAGTCCCGCATGGCCATCTGGCTGCGTCCCGACATCGCGCCCGAAAATTCCGTAGGCTCGTCCGCCTGGTCCACGCAGGCGTTTGCGCGCATCAGGATCAGATCGGCGAAGCGCTGGATACTGTCCGGCGTCAGGTTTCCGATGGCGCTGCCGAGGATCTCGGGTAGCCACCTGCTGGGCGCGATCACCTTCGGCGCGATTGTGACCGACATCAGGAACCCGTCGATCCAATCTGCCGTAATCGCCGAGCCCTTCACGAGGCGTGCCAGTTCGCCCTTCCGCTCCGGCTTTGGCGCCTCTGCTTCCGCCTCTTCCACCCATTCCTCAAGCGTGGCGTCCGGATCCACGTCCGGGTCGTCGAATACCCATGCCTCGATTGTCTGGTCGTGGACATCGGCCATGACCGGGATCTTCTTCAGATCGCGTCCTTCGAGGAGCGCCATCGCCGTGGCCGTGAAGCTGTTGGCGTCCGGGTGGTCGGCCGCCGCCAGCACATCGGCCGCCCGCGCGACAAGTCGCGCCCAGAAGTCGCGTCGGGTGTCAAGCCATCGCCACAGCGCCGAGTCCAGCGCGCGCGGGCTGTGGCGGCCCTCGAGCACTTCATGCGCATGATCGCTTTCCTCGAACCAGCTCTGGACGATCTCATGACGATCCCACCAGCCCTCGCTGGCATTGATCAGCCTGCCTCGCGCTTGAGCCGAGAGGTCGCGTATACGTTCCGACGCGGGCAAGGCAGAGATCATGGCTTCAGTCGTGACGGCTTCAGGTCGCAGCTTGTCGAGGCCGCAGAGTTCCGCCACCTCGATGAGCCCCGGAGCCGGGGGCAGCCCTCCTGCCAGGCCATCGGCCAGGGCCATGCCGATACTGCCTTCGAGCCAAGAGAGGGGCACCTTGACCGCGCCGGTCTCCTGGCTGATGCGGCTGAGCAGCGCCTTCTGTTCGCTCGCCGACGTGCAGGGCACGGTATAGGCGTCCTTGACCCCGTGGCCCTGCTTGAAGAGCAGCATCGCGGTCTTGCGGCTTCCGCCCGATTGTAGCGCGATCATGAGGCTTTGCGCGCCGCCGCCATCGGGCAGTGTGGCCATGACCGAATGGATGGTCCACGGCTTGGCTGATGCGCCGGTCGCCAGACCCGACCGCATGGCGAGTTTCAATGCCCTGTCCACCGAGGCGCGAGCCTCGTCCTGAGGCATCCAGCTGCGCAGGATCACCATCTTGCTCGCTATCTCCTGCGAGAGCGTGCCTGCGGCGGCGCGTTCGACCAAGGCGTGTGCCGCCGCAGCGCGGATCTGCGCTGACGGATCGAGCAGCCAGAAACATGTCAGCTTCGCGTGGATCGGCTCCGATCGTCCAACCGACCATGCAATGACGTGCTGACGCATTGCCGACGGCATTGCCGGGAACGTCTCGGTCAGCGCGGCATGCAGCGCGAGCGCATCGCCTTCGGTCTGCTCGATCAGGCTGCGGAACAGATCTTCCAGCGCCGCCTCCGCCGCGACACGATCCTGCGGGGCAGGACCGGGCGCTGCGAGCATCATATCGGCGGAAGAAACCTCCAGAGATGCGGGTGCGGGCAGTCCGTTCCTCGTCCATGCGCTTGCAAGAAGCAGGCGGTGGAAGGGGCTCAGGCGCCCCTGGCCAGAAGCCAGTTCGACCGCATCCGTCACTGCCTCAAGAAAGGTATCACCTCGCTTCTTTCGGTTCTCCCTGGCGATACGCGCGGCATCCAGTGCCGATGCCAGCAATTCGGTGAGTGGCTCCAGCTCCGGGGCGTTCTCCTCCGTGGCGCAAAGAATGGCGATCAGGCGTCCACCCAATGCAGGCCGATGCAGCATCGTATAGCTTGCGCGGTCGAGAACCTCGCGATGTGCGTTGTCATCGTCCCGCAGCCGCGTCAGTTCCGCTATCGCCGTTTCGATCTGCCCGTCAGCCACGCCGCCCCGCTTTCTGTATCAAGCTGCTACTTCGGTCACCAAAAATTGCGCTGCCAGTCTTGTCCTTGAGAAGATAAGCAACCAGCTCCTATTACTCGACAGACTTTTCGATGAATCCGAGGGTGTTGGCGTTCTCGACCAGCGTCCGGACCTTTGCGCGATCAAGGCCCGAGGGGATTTCCGCCTCGATTTCGAGCCGCAGCTTCACATCGCTGCCAGGGATGATGGTGAGTTGTTCGACGATGGCCTCCACGATCTGGTGCATGTCTCGCGCTGGCCTGTCGGCAGATACCATCACCGTTCCGGCAAATCGGGTTGGCTTCTTCTCCGTGGTAGTGGGTTCTGATGCACCGTCGGTGGTCTGGGCACCGCCAGCTTCCCCTGTGGTCTCGGCCGCCTCACTGGGATTACGAGTCGGATCAGGCAGCGCAGGAGACGGACGATGCGCCTCCGCGACGTCCGGTTTCACGATGATGCTGTCGCTGTCGATGACCACCATGGCGTTTCCGGTGTGCGAAATCGCGAGGCCCAGATAGGCGCCGGTCTTCTCGTCCCACCGCTCGGCATAGGCGAAGGGGCCGGGCAGCATGCCGCTCACGGCAGCCTGCACTGCCTTGATCAGCACGTCCTGACCCTTGATGCGCGGCAGATAGATGTAGCGATTGAGAAACTCTCGCAGCTCCTTCAGGGACAGATGAGGCTTGCCGTTCCAGATGTATTTCTGGAGATCACGGTCGAGGCGAGACGGCCCCAGTTCCACGAGCAAGCCTTCTTCGGCGACCAGCTTCTTGCTGGCGCGCGCCAGCAACCCGTCCTGTGCCGGAATTTTGCCCGATACCCATTCCCAATCCATCTGGGCGCTCTCCTGGGCGGGATAGTGCAAATAGCACCATGCCTCTTTCAGGCGCGTCTTCATCGTTTCATTGGCCTCGGACAGCTTTGTCTTGGCCAGCGCACTGTCGCTCTGGGTGAGGTTGAGCCGCTCGGTGTCACGGACGATCTCGCCCCAGGCGAGCGATGCGCGCACGGCATCCTTCAGATTGTCGAGTTGCCGACTTTCCGCAGCGATGAATACCAGCATGTTGCGATAGACGCGCGGTGTGCTGCCGCGCTGCATCAGGATGTCTTTCGCCTCGACCAGCGCGTCCGAGCCGTCACGGCCATTGTGGGGATGTTTGACACCCAGCACGACGGCGCGCACACCGCCCGCTTCATCGGGGACTTCGGCAGACGAGGCCGGAGCGACCTGCACGGCGTCGAAATGCCCGCGATCGGCGAGGCCATTCACATATTTCCCGAGTTCCGCGTCGATTGTCACATCGACCAGTGCCGCTTCAATCTGTGCCGCCTTATCCGCTGCGATACGGTTGAGGCTCGCCGACATCGAGTACCAATAGCGGCCAAGATCGGCGTGCATGAACTTGGCCTGATTGGTCAGCCGTCGCATTGCATCGCCGAAGATCGCCGGACGCTCGCCCGGTTGAACGACCCCGAGATTGATCTGCTTGTCGTCGAGGCCGGTATTCTGCTGCTGGTGCGTCGGAGCTGTGCCCATGAAGATCGTGCGCGCAACGCGCCGGGTCGCCGAATAGCGGTTCAGGTTCGGTGCCGACTGGTCGATCTTGTATGGCGTGGATGCCGTGCCATCGACATCGCCGGCGATGATCGACTGCCAGGTCACGTCGAGATAATGCAGCAACTCCGGCTCAACGCGCGGCGAACTGACCGACACGCTGCCGGGCATGATCATCACCGAGGGGTCACCGCTCATCCAAAGTTCGTGAATGGCCTGCGCCATCAGGCGCAACACGCCGCGTGTGCGTTGGAACTTCTCCAGCGAGCCCCAACTCGTATAAAGCTGATCGAACAGTTCGGGATGGATCGGATAGGCTTTTTCCAGCTTGCGCCGGTAGTCCTCATCCGCGCAGCCCTGCGGGAAGTCGTTGGCGTTTTCCCGGTACAGCTTGGCGAACTGCTTCAGTGTGTTGTCGCGGTGATGGAACTTGTCGCCCGGGATTTCCTTGAACAGCCGCCGCCGGACGATCTCATAGCTTTCTTCCTGGCTTGCCGGTCGCCATGAGGATTCCACGCGACTGAAGGTCTGCTTCAGGCGCGCCAGCGCCTCCTGACCGCCTTCGCCGCCGACCTCGATCTGGGATGCCGGGAGCGAGGCCACCAGCAGCGTGCCGGGACTGGCCTTGACCGCCTCGGTCAGTGACTGGACGAAAGACAGGTTCGCATCAAACGAACCGGACGGCAGTCCCTCGACCTTGTAGATCTGCCGCAGATAGGCGACCCATTCGTCGATCAGGATCAGGCAGGGCGCGTATGTCTTGAAGAGCGTCTCAAGCAGGTTCGAGCCCGGCGCGATACCGCTGGCATCGTTCTCTGCCACCATGTCGAAGCCTTCCGGCCCGCCAAGCTGCCATGCCAGCTCGCCCCAGGTCGTGCGGATCTTCCGACCGCCCTCGGCGTTCAGCACGTCCTGCGGGCCGCGTGACGTGCCGACCAGCACCGCACGTTTGATGTCCTTCGGGACGCTCAGCCCCTGCTTGTCCAGCAACTGGTCCAACCCCGACAAATCCTGCACCGGCGTCGGGCCTGCCATGTGATAGAGCGCCAGCATCGAGTGCGTCTTGCCGCCGCCGAAATTGGTTTGCAGTTCGACGACGGGATCGCCGCCGGCAGCCGACAGACGCTTGGCCGCGCCGATCAGCAGCGTGCTCAACCCCTCGGTCAGATAGGTCCGGCTGAAAAACTGCTTCGGATCGCGATACTCAGCAGGCGCGCTGCCTGAATGCACCTTGGCGAGGTCGGCCGCGAACTCGGCCTGCTGGAAGTCTCCGGTGGCCACATCATCATGCGGCTCGACCACCTCGCGCCACGGCAGCAGGCCCGCCACCGTCTCGACCGAGATTTCCAGCCGCTGGCTTTTGCGCCGCTCCTCGTTACGCGCCAGTTCGGTGAACTTGGTGCGCAGGATGGTGTCGCGCATCTTGCCGATCTCGGCGGCGATCTCTCCGGCGCTGATCGACTCCATCAGCCGCCGCATCGTATCCAGCGCGCGCTCGGCGTCGTCATAGGTGAAGGTCTCGTTATGCGAGAGCTTGTTGCGTACATCCAGCAGTTCCGACACATAGGACCGCTCGGGGAACCCGAGGACCGTGGCGAAGGCCTCCTTCCAGAAGGCCATCATGGTCTTGAGCAGCCCCTGCTGATCCCAACCCACATTCCCGGTCGAGTTCGGACGCAACCCCTGAACGCGCTGGACCACCTCAAGCTGCCAATGCCCCTTGATCGCGGTTTCCAGCCGCTTCTCGACAAAGGGGATCAGCGCCGTCGGGATCAGCTCCATCCCTTCGAAGACGTATTGCCTCGTGCTTTTGGCCATGTTCCGGCTCCCCTCAGAATCCCATGCGGATCTGGCGATCCCCGCTTGTGTCGTGAATGCCCGCAGCCGCCTTGGTCAACTCGGCCCAGTCGGCGATCAGGGCGTTGTAGGCCGTCGCTTCCTTCGCATCCTTCCGCTTGTTTGCGCTGATGTCGTAAAGGCAATAGGCTAGGTCTTTCACTGCCTCGGCCTGGCTGCCGATCTTTTTCAGCAACACGGCGGTGTCGTGCGAGATGCCGTCCCTCTCATGCGCCTTGACGAGGTGCTGGAGGCATTCCCACACCGTCAAGTGGCCATCGCTTTCCGGCTCCCAATCCTCGGCAAGCTCGTCGCGGGTCAGGATGCGGACCTTGCCGGCGGCACTTTCCACGATCCCGGCATGTTTCACGCTTTCGACCGAGATGCCGCGCGCACGGGCGAGGTTGTCGGCCACGCCGTAATCGCCCTTGCCGTTCCCGTTCTGCTGGAACCAGGTGATGGCAAAGCGGGTCTCGGAATCGAACTCGCCCTCGATGCCGCCGAGATATTCGTCGAGTTCCCGGTTGATCAGTTGCAGCGCGGTCTTGACGCTCATCGGGCTATCGTCGGATTCCAGCACCGCCTTGTAGCGCGAGAACACGCCCATGCCGGGGCCGATGGCCGATTGGGGCATGTCGGCAGGGGCGATGTTGGCGGCCTGAAGCTCGGCGATGGCGGGGGGCAGTTCGCGTTTCAGTGCGCGGATGAACTCGGCGCGGGTGATGACCTCGGCCGAGGCGTCCTTCTTGCGGCAGACGAGGACAACCGAGTTGGCGAGGGCGTTGGTACCTGAGGCGATCATGCGGTTCGCCATTTCGGTGCGCATCGGCCAGGTGCCGACGACGGCATAACCGGCTTCGACCACGGCTTGCAGGAAGGTGGCCCAGCCGGTGGAACTGATACCTTCCTGCGCAACCTCGCTTTGCTTGAAAGCGTAATAGATGGACGCCGGGAACTGATCGGAAGACTGTTGGGCCATGTTGGCAATCGCTTTGCCCATACCATCAAGAAAGAAGGTCTCGGCGGCCTCTTTCCCGCCGTGGCGATAGGGTGTGGCGACGAGTTCTTCCGATTTTGGCGTAGCCAGAACACCAAAGATGTCACCGAATACAGGTCTGATGGCTGGTTTCATCCAGCAGAAAAAGAAGTCCGACAGATCTGCGTAGCCGATATTGTCGTAATATGGCGGGTCAGAGGAAATCACCGTGTTTGCAGGATACTGGACGGTCTGTGCGTCGTGCTGCGCCTCAAATCCCGCAGCCGCTGGCACGAGAAGCTGGACAGATTTATGGACCCAATCAACATTGTTGAGGAAATTGCCGCTTGCCTTCGAGAATGGGTTTCCCTCGGCAAAATCCCACGTCATTGGAATTGCTTGCCGACCGAAGGTATTCCGCAGCGCCTCCATCTTGGGTGAGGAATCCCATGTGCAAATGCTTGATCCACGATCAGCAGACCGATTGAGGGCAAACGCCAAATACACGCTTACCGCCTCGGCATAGGCTTTAGCGCCTTTGCCGGTGTCGCGGAGCGGGGTTTCGTCGGGGTTCATCCCGGCGGCGCGGGCGTCGGCCTGAACCTGCGCCCGCGCCTCATGCACCAGATCGCTGAACGTGTTCAGCGCGACAAGCTGGCGGTCGGTGAACAGTTTTCCGAACGTATCAAGTCCGTAATCCACCGTCCAGAAATTGCGCGGATCGTTCGGCAGGGGCGTTTCCGGCGACCATTCCGGCTTGGCGGAAAGCGCCAGTTCGGCATGATCGGCCTTCGGTTCGACATAGGCGCGGCTGCGGTTGCCCTCGGCCACGATGGCAATCAGGGTCTGCCCCATTTGGCCGGCCTTGCCCTTGGCTTTCACATAGTCCGGCGTGATTGCCGTATCCGAGATGATGCAACGGAAGTTGGCTCCACGACCGGCCTTGGTGCCCTCTTTCGCCGCCGCAAGCTCGGCCTTCGTTCCGCCCTGCCGGATGCGATAGCTGATGGTCTTGGCGTGACGGTCCACGACGGGCTCGACCCAAGCCTCGCGTCCGGCCTTGGAACTCAGCAGAAAGCTCGATGCAATCGGCACCTGCACATCCGCGAATGCCGGGTCTGGGCTCGGCACCGTCCGCGCCCAGATCCAGGCGATCACCGTCGCCTTTCCTCCTCCATACTCCTTTGGCAGGTCCACCTGCGGGTAAAGATGCCCGATACGCTCCCACGCCTTCTCGCGCATCCATTCGCCGTAATATTTCACATCCTCGGCCAGCCCCTCGGCGTTGCGATAGAACGACCGTTCCTTGATGCCGGGGTGGATGGGGGGCATGTCCTTGAACTTGGGCGGGATCTCGATCATCGCCTTGCCGATCATCACCGCCACCGGGTTCAGGTCGGACCCATAGGCGGGCAGGCCCAGCCGCTGCGCCTCAAGCGGGATCGACCCGCCGCCCGAGAACGGGTCATAGACCGGCGGCAGCTCGTCCCCGCAAGAGCGTCGGATTTCCGCCCGCGCGCGCTCCAGCACCTCTTCGTTGGTCGAATTCTCCCATTTCACCAGGTCTTCGATGATGGCGAACAGCCGCTTGCGTTCGGCCTCCTGCGCCTCGGGCGTGGGGAACTGGTCGGGCAGGCTAGACGGATCATCCACCAGTTGCGCAAACAATACCGCCCGGCACGCCGCCAGCGGCCGTCGCGCCCACCACAGATGCAGGGTGGAGGGATGCCCATGCCGGATCGACTTCTCCCGCGCCGAGGCGGCGTTGATGGCCTCAAGCGGGATGGCGACTTCGATCAGTTTCTTCTTGTAGGGTTGGGTCATGCGGGCACCTCTGCCCGCTCCAGCAGGCGCTTCAGGTTGAACTGGATCGCGGTGTGTTCGAACGCGGGTTCGTGGTCCGACAGCGCGCCGCGAACATAGCGCGGCTGATTGGCATAGCCATCACTGATCTGGACGATAGCGAGGATGTATTTGCCCGGTTCATGCAGCGAGGTGATGATCTCCTGCCGGGTCAGCATCACCGTGTCGGCGCCGTCGATCCGGCCCTTGACCTCGATGAAGCGCAGATGCCCGGCGCGGGGATCGTATGAGGCGATGTCGTAGCCGATCTTCTGCGCGGATACGTCGGCAGGCTCATTGCCCAAGGCGCGCTCGGCCGCCATGACGGCATTCATTGCCGCAAGCTCGATTTCCCGGCGAGCAGCGGGGTCTTCCGCGAAATGGTTCGGCACACCCGGTGAGGTGGGGGTCTGGCGCGCGTCCAGAAGCCCGCGCGGAATGACAACCATGCCGCCCCGCACCCGCGGCGGCTGCGACGAGATGAACCGCTCGCGCTCAAGCTGGTCCATGCGGCGTTTCTGACGTTCCGCCAGTTCCTCGGCCCGGCGCTGCGCGTTCTGCCAGTTCACGCGCGTCTTCTTGCCGGCCCGCTCCTCCTCTTTCAGCGAGAAGGCGCGCGAGTCCCAGTAGTTGATTTCCTTCTTCAGCCGCGCGCGGACTTCCTGCTCGACCTTTTCGATCTCCGGCAGGCGTCGCGCCTTGACCTCGGCGACGTGGCGCTGGGCCAGGTCGACTGTTGCAAAGCGGACGGCTGTCTTCTCCAGATCGGTGGTCAGCCAGTCCTCGTGCAGGAGGTCGCTGACGCTGGCAACCTCTTCGGCCGTGGCTGGTCGAAGGTTGAGGTGCGGCGCAATCCCCGCGTTTATAGTCTGGCCGGTCTTGTCGATGGCGGCGAACTGAAGCCGCTGCGAAATCACATGCGGCTTGCCGGAACTGGTCACGCGACTGTCCTGCACGGCATGTTCGAGCAGGAAGATCGCTGACAATGCGTCGCCCGAATCCGTGTCGTCCACAAGGACCGCGCCCTGCCGCATGATCTGGTCATACTGCTCGCGGATCAGGCTGATCACCGCGTCGAGCAGCGGATGGCCGGGGCAGACGAAGGCAGCAACGGGCTGCTGGTTGATCTTGTCCTTCTCGAAGCAGATGCGCTCATATTGTTTCTGGATCGGCGCTCCGGTGCCGATCTGGCGATCACGCTCGCGGATGCGCGCGGGCACATGGGTGATCTCCCAGCGGCCTTCCTCGCGGCGCTTGAGACGACCGCCCAGATGCTGGAACGCTTCGACGAAGAAGCTCTGGATGTGGTGCGGCTGCAGGCGCAACGCTTCTGCGCGCTCCATTTCGAGTCGCAGTTCCGCAACCTTCGCTTCCGGCATGGTGTCGTTGGTCAGCGCCCGGCGGCGCAGAAGTTCGAGCAAGTTTGCCTGGTCAACCGCTCCATCGACCTGCTGGAAGAGGCGCGCTTTGACTTCCTCCTGCTCGCCATACTGGATCGCTTCGAACAGTAGATCCTTGAGCGCCGTTCCCTCGAACAGTTCGCCGAGGACATCATAGACACGACCGCCGAGGGCTTCGCGCGCGGCTTCCAGCTTTTCAAGCAGCCGCGCATAAACCTCACCCTCGCGCGTGTCGGCCGCGACGAGATTCCAGAGGTGGCAAACCTCGGTCTGGCCGATGCGATGGATGCGGCCGAACCGCTGCTCGATCTTGTTGGGATTCCACGGCAGGTCGTAGTTCACCATCAGGTGGCCGCGCTGGAGGTTCACGCCCTCGCCGGCCGCGTCGTTGGCGATCAGGACCAGCATGTCCTTATCCTGCATGAACCGCTCGACAACCTTGCGCCGTTCCTCGCGCGAGACGCCGCCGTGGATCACTTCCACGGCTTGCGTGTTACCGAGCCGCGCCCGCACCTTGTCGAGCAGGTAGTGCAAGGTGTCCTTGGGTTCGGTGAAGATGATCAGCTTGCGGCGATTGCCGGCGGCGTCGATCATGAGATCGTCGTCGAGAATACGATTGAGCTGGCTCCACTTCGTGTCCACGCCGGAACGCAGGACGCCAAGTGCCATCGACTCCAGGCCCTTCAGCGTCTCAACCTCCAGGGCGAGTTGCTCGACCGTCTCGGCTGTTGTCGCGCCGGTCGAGATCAGATCCTCAAGCTCGTCTATTTCCTCCTGGCCGTATTCTTCGATGTTGCCCAACATATCGGTGTTGATGGTCGGCTCGTCGAAACCGGCCCGTCGGCCCTTGGTGGCAAGGCGCGCTTCGCCCAACTCGTTCTCCAACCGCTCGCGGCGGCGCTTGAGGGACTGGTAGATGGCGGCCGGCGACGAGGCGAGGCGCCGCTGAAGAATCTGCAAGGCGAAGCCGACGTTGTTGCGCTTCTTCCCGTCACCCTCGGCGAAGCGCTGCACGCGGTTCATCTCGGTGCGAACATATTCGGTGACGGCGGTGTAGAGCGCGGCTTCCCCTTCCGAGAGCTGATACTTGACGGTGCGCGCCCGCCGCTCGGGGAAGAGCGGCCGGCCATCGAACTTGAGCAGTTCCTCCTTGGTCAGCCGCCGCATCATGTCTTCGGTGTCGGCATAATGGACGCCATCGCGGAACCGGCCCTCGAACCGATCGCCGTCGAGCAAAGCCATGAAGAGCTGGAAATCCTCTTCCTTGCCGTTGTGCGGCGTCGCCGACATCAACAGCAGGTGCCGGCAGACCTGACCGAGCTTCTGGCCGACCTGATAGCGCCGCGTGTATTTGACCTCGCCGCCGAAATACGTGGCCGACATGCGATGCGCTTCGTCGCAGATAATCAGATCCCATTCGCGCGCGCTCATGAGCTTCTCCTGAAGCTCCTCGTTGCGCGCCAGCACGTCGAGGCGGACGATCAGCCGATCCCGGTCGCTGAACGGATTGCCCGACCGCGAGTTCTCGATCATGTCGCGGGAGAGGATGTCGAACTCGAGATTGAACTTCTGGCCGAGTTCGTCCTGCCATTGCTCGACCAGGCTGCCCGGCGCGACGACGAGACAGCGTTCGAGATCGCTGCGGGCAATCAGCTCCTTTATCAGCAACCCGGCCATGATCGTCTTGCCGGCGCCGGGATCGTCGGCGAGGAGGAAGCGAAGCGGCTGCCGTGGCAGCATCTCGCCATAGACCGCCGAAATCTGGTGCGGCAGCGGATCGACCAGACTCGTGTGGATCGCCAGATACGGGTCGAAATAGTGCGCCAGCTTGATGCGGTTGGCTTCCGTCACCAGACGCAGCAACGCACCGTCGGCGTCGAACGACCATGGCCGTCCGCTCTGCTCTACCTCAAGCCGGTGCTCGTCGTCCCGATAAAGAACGGCCTCGGCCACCGTGCCATTGTGGTCACGGAAAACGACGCTGATCGCCTGATCGCCGATCCAGTCCACCGAGATCACATGCACGGCCTGCGCCGAAACAATGCCCCGCACGGATGCGCCGTTCTTTATTTCCTCAAGCCTTGCCGCCATTAGCCGGCGCCCCCGATTCTCTCATAGCTGAAACTCCGCCTTCTCAAGCGCAGCCTCAGTTTCTTTGCGGTTTATCGTTACGATATGTTGCGTATGGGCGCTCTGTTTCGCGGCGTCACCAAGCAAACCCAGACGCTTCAAAACATAGAAGAGCATCGCGTAACGGACCGAGAGCACACCATTTCCCTGATCCAGCCCATAATCCTTGGCGACGACCTTCTTCTGGCTCGTCGCAAGCCCCGGATGCGGGCCGATGACGACATCGAAATAGTTGTGCCAGAGCCAGTCCCCCTCGCCGGCTTCCCCAGGTTCGCCCTTCCCACCGACTTCGAGGATGCGCGGCAGGAGGAAGTCCTTGAACTTGTGCTCAAGGTGGCAATAGGCCCGCGCGTGCCAGCGGAACCCGTCATAGCCGAAGGCGTGCGGCGTGATCCGCCGCCAAATGGGGTCCGGCCGCACCTTGTTCATCGACTGGTAGAAGACGTCGATCGAGGCGCCCTCGCGGCTGGCGTCGAGAATCTTGCGCAGCACCGCGATGTCGATGTCCCGCCTGGGGGTCAGCGCGACATCGGCGCTGGGAAGCGCCGCGATCCAGGAATCGCTCGCGGGCACGGCGCCTTCGGCGACCGAACGAAGCTGCGAGAGATAGATGTAAGGGTCCGGTTCGAGGAAGCGCAGAACGAACTTTTCGGCGGCGACATAGCGCTTGGCGCGGGGGTCATACTCCATGTTTCCTGGCGCGCGCTCCTGATAGAGCGTCAAATCCTTGGACGCCTGCGGCACCGACACGCCGAAGAACTCTGTGATGTTGGCGCGATTGATCGATCCCTCCCAGAACAGACGGAACTCGATGAACTCTAGCCTTTGCTCGATGCCCCAGCGCACTCGTGATCCTTCATGGGGTTAGAAACTATTCTGATATTGACGTGGCGTGCGTATAGTTCGTATATCTATCTTGCCAGCGAGTCAATGGCAAAGGAAGATCGGTTGCCGACAGGTGCGCTACTGGATGGGGGTGGCGTCGATGGCGCTGATTTTAAACGAACGAAGAACATATGAGGATGCCATGCCGGTTCCACAGGCTCGATTTACCGAATTGCTCGAAGATATCGAGCCCAGCCAAACGACGAAGACCAAGGCTTCCGGTGGCCACAACGGCATCCGTAAACACCTGCGGACCCAGCAGAGCTTCAAGGATAGATACGTAAGCAGCTTTCTGTCAGGGAGTTATGCTCGCAGTACGTCCATCCGGCCGCGCACTTCAGCTGGCGAGTTGGAGCGCCCGGATGTTGACATCATCGTCGTCACGAACTTCTCGACCAGTGATCATCCTGACGATGTGCTGAAAGAAGTGTGCCGCGCGCTTGAAGATGGTGGCAATGGTTACGTGGTCGAGCGGATCAACAAGCGCTCGGTACGTGTGGAGACGTGGCAGGCCGAGATGGATATCGTCCCGGTCGTGCCGGCTTGGAACGGATACATGATCCCTGATCGTGATACGGGCACGTGGAAGTTCACGAATCCGCCGGTTCATACCAGTTGGAGCGCAGAGCAGAATCAAAGGTTCGGCGGCCGGTTCAAACCGCTCGTCAAACTGTTCAAGTGGTGGCGCAGGATGAACCCGAGCGGGCGTCGCCCGAAGGGTTTTGTCCTGGAAGTTCTTGTTTCGCGGCACGCGCCAGCGACAGAAACGCATTACGGCGAAGGGTTCGCGCAGCTTCTCGCGAATATCTACAATGAATACGCCTGGCTCGCAGCGAATAATCAGAAGCCGTTCCTCGCTGACCCTGCGGACCCGTCGAACGATATCCTTGGCAAAGTGTCGGTCGCACAATGGAAGGATTTCATCGAGAAGGTTCGCGTCTATGCCGACATAGCCCGTCGAGCCCAAGACGCCGTGGATATGGATGAGGCGACCCGCCAGTGGCGCCGGGTGTTCGGTGATCGGTTCAAACTCACCGCGAACGTGGCGAAGGCAGCGACCTACGGAGGCTTCGCGGCAGCGGCGCCTGTCGCTGCGGGCTATACCTTCCCTAACGCCATGGCCGCTCCGGCGAATAAGCCTCGTGGTTTCGCTTGAAGTTCTGGTGGGCCGTCGAATCTGCCAGACTGGCAGCGGAAAAATCCGCGGTCGAGGCCGTTGCCGACAACGAGAACTGGTTTGAGCTGGCGTGCTGGCGCTTCCATAAAAATATGTTCTGCGCGGAGGGGCTTCTGATTGCGCACGGGCATCGGTACCCGATCCGGTTGATCTATCCTGATCAGTATCCCGAAGTCCCCGCCTGGGTCGAACCACAGGGTGAGGTTCGGTGGAGTTCACATCAATATGGCACCGGGACGCTCTGCCTGGAGCTTCGGCCTGACAACTGGGATGGCAGAGCAACCGGAGCGGATGTCCTTCGCAGCGCCTACAATCTGCTTGTCATCGAAAATCCTCTTGGCGGGGGTGAGGACCGGGCGCCCTCAGCCCATGATATTGGAGAACTCCAGGCCTACGACTGGGGCGCGTTTCCAGTTCTGATCAGAGCGGGCTGTCTGGCGCGGATTAAGAGTGGAATCGCCGCCGGTCTCAACGCCTTGCGCTGGTTGGCCCATGACGATGTATGGCCGATCATGATTCACGATGAAGAGGATCGACGGGCGATGCAACGCCCCCCGGACGCCAGTATCGAGAACTGGCGTTCAGCTTTGCCGGTCTATGTTTCCGGCAATCCACCGCCACCGCCGGGTGCGCTGGACCGGGCCGGACTCGTCCAGGCCGCTGGATTTGATCCGTTGACGGCCGCAATCGTCGAAGTGTCGGTCGCAGCTGTCGTCATGTTTCCTTCTGAGGGGCAGGTCGAGATATTTCATCTTACTACTGAGGGGGGAACTTTTCGGCGGCGCGTGTTCGTCCTCCCGGACGAAATTGGTGCGCGCTCTGCACGCGCCGAGGAGGCGATGGCGAAACGCGTGACGATCGTAGGAGCCGGTTCGGTGGGTTCCAAGATTGCGGAAACGCTTTTGCGCTCGGGTGTTCACCATCTCACCCTCGTTGACGGCGATGTGATGTTGCCTGGCAATCTGGAGCGCCATGCGCTCGACTGGCGCGACGTCGGGTTTCGCAAGGTTCACGGGTTGAAGCGGCATCTTCTCCACATCGTTCCTGGTGCGGACATCCAAGTTGTTGATGCCAATCTGAACTGGCAGCGGTCGTCCAGGACACATGCCTGGCAGGTGGAGGCTTTGGCGGCGGCGCATGTTATCGTCGATGCGACCGGCGATCCGGCGACAGCCCTGTTCCTCGCTGCCGTTGCCGAGGCGAATGGTCGGGTTTTCGTTTCGGTAGAAGTGTTCGAAGGCGGTATCGGAGCGCTGATAGCAACCTGTGTGTCGCCGCGTGATCCTCCCTTCGTTGAAGGTCGTGCGACCTTCCTCGCCTGGTGTGATACGCAAGGCATCAAGCCACCGGAGGCAGGGCCGCGCCGCTACGAGATGCTGACCACAGACGGGTCGCCTGTCATTGCTGATGATGCGGCCGTCACGATGACCGCCGGCCACGCTGCCCGCACGATTCTGGATATTGTCGATGGTCATCCGCCTCCCGCTGAAGCTGCCTGGCTGCTATTGGGCTATCAGAAGAACTGGTTGTTTGACGGGCATGGGCACACGATCCGCCTGAACGTCGGTGAGCGAGGGGAGAGGGCTCAGGCCGCAGATGTACCGGAGGCGATCGCGTTCGCGCTCGAATTGTTGAAGGAGGGGGCGGATGAAAATAGCGGTGGCGGCTGATCAGACCGAGAAGCTCGTCGCGGCCCTCGGCCGAGCGGGCATCAAGGAAACCGGAGGCCAATTGTTCGGTGAACAACTGGCGCCGTCGATCTTTCGGGTGACGGAGCTGACCGTGCAGTCTCGTCCCGGAACCTTCGCGCGCTTCGTCGTCGATTTGCTGCAAGCCGCCAAGGATGCCGCTCGTTTCTTCGAGCGGACGGAGCGCCATTATACGCGCTACAATTATATTGGGGAATGGCACAGTCATCCGAGCTTCGCTGTGCAACCCAGCGGCCCTGATGTCGCAGCCATGCGGGGCATCGTTCGCGATTCGCGGTTCGCGGGTTCCTTTGCTGTTTTGATGATCGTGCGGTTGGATGCTGCAATGCTGACCGCCGGCGCTTGGGTATTCGATCCGCAGGGTGCCGAGCATCCGGTGACATTGGAGGTAGAATCTTGAGCAGTAGTGAGAATGCGCCGGCCTTGACGGACGCCCGCGGCATGGGAGGGGTGATCGCTCAGGACGGCTTTGACTACCAGCTATGGGATGGTCTTGCGCGGATGCCGGCATGGCTTGCCAATCCCGCTTTCGAACAGATGATCTTTGAAGGGTTGGAAGACCTGGAAGCGCGGTTCTTTGCGCCCCATGCACAGAGAGAGAGGCTGCTCGAACGATTTCAGGCGAAAGCCGGCGTGCTGGCACCTGCCGATGTGCGCGCTGTGTTGCAGACATTTTCCGAGTTCGAGACAGCCTTTCCGAATGCCGCGCGCGTTCATACCCTTGTCACGCCGCGGTTGCCGCCGAAAGTCCGTTGGCTTGCCCGAGATCCTGATCGGGTGCGAAAGGCCCGACCTTTCTACGCCCCCTTTGCTGATGTGATGGCAGCAAGCGATGCCGAACTACGAAAACAGCTCACGGAAACCTATGGCGATCCTCTTGGGGCCTTCGTTGCCGGGTCGGTCGAAGTCTGCGAGCGCAATCTGCCGGATCGCGACGCAGCCGTCACGCTGTTCGGAATAGAACTCGATCGTGCCTATCCCTCCCTTGATGCATCATCTAGACGGGTCGGGGAAGCGTTCGAGGCGTTGAGCGCGCTGGCCCGGCGTTCCATCGGCGCACCGCTTGGACGCGCCATCCTGCGCCAGACGATCGAGGACGCTTTAGGACATCCACTTCCGCTGCCGCAGAGCTTCCCGCTGCACATCCGGTCAGATCGCAATGAAGCGAACGAGCGGAGCCTCGAGATAGACGCCAGTGCATTTTCCGGGCGGGACGGGACCTTCCCGCCGCAAATGGAGTGGGCTGAAGATTTTCTCGCGCCGCTGGATCGCACGGCTCAATGGCTGGGCAGCCAGACCGTATCCCGCATCGCCCTCAGCGGTTCCTACCGGTTGACGGCGGCCATGGCTCTGGGATGCTCGTTCCGCGCAGCGATCGGCTTCGAGTTGGATATCCCGACGCGGGACGGTGCCTGGGCGACCGATGACCGGCCTTCGCCTGAGATGCGGCAGCCTTGGCGGATTTCTGAGCCGACGGCTTTGCATGGTGATCAACTCATCGTTTCGGTAGGTATCCTGCGTGATCCTTCTGCTGACCTTGAGCGGACTGCTGGCATTCCTAACCAGTTGGCATTGGCGCTCTACCTCGAAGAGCCCATTCCGTCGGCCAAGTGCGCGCAGGCTGCGGTCTCGACAATCAAGCGCATTGTGGATTCCACCGCTGCACGCCTTCGCCCGCGAGGGATTCAACTCTATTTCGCCGGGCCGGCAGCGCTCGCTGTAGCGCTTGGTCATCGCTGGAATGCGATGGCACCGACGCAGTTGCATGAGTTCGTCATTTCCGAGCGTAGGTATGTCCCCACTGCTTTGATTTGATCGAGGGATGGGATACTTCTCATATATTATGGTTCTCCGGGCCGACGCCCCTCGCTCCGTGAACCGCTCGAACATTCCATCTCCGAACCTCGGCTGATTGCTGCTACTGTACGCGGCAGATTTGTAATCAACGGTTCGCTGAGCGGTATTTTCTTTTGTGTCGGCGTGCCGGAGGCAGGCTGGGATCTGATGAAGGCCGCCGGGCTGTCGACGCTGATGGCGGCCGGCACCGGACTCGCCGCTGGCGACGAGGAGAACCGGTTGATCCGCGCCATTCGCGACGGGGCGCAGGACACCAGCAACCAGGCCGGCCAGCAGATCGTCCAGCGCCAGCTGCAGATCGCCCCCACGCTGACCATCCGGTGGAGATTCCCGATCAGGATTCTCGTGGGGCGCGACTTGATCTTCGAGACTGCATGAGAAAGATGATGACGAAGCTGAAGCTGGGCCCGATCGCGGACGATACGCCGGTGAAGCGGTCCGTCGGACCGCCCGTCGGCCTGCACAGGGGGCTGGCCCTCTATGGAGAGTTACTGGGCCGCGCCGGCACGGGCGGACAAGGAGTTGCGGTCCCTCCGCAGAAGCTCGTCGTGCCGAAGCTGGCGCGGTGTCTGGCGTCGGATCGCGGCTTTGTCAGCGCGAAAGCGGGCAGGCCGGCTGTGAGGGATTGGATGTGCGGTGTCCAAGGAGAGGGCAGGGGAGGATCCTGCGTCAACTGAGCGGAACGTCTCTGCTTGCTAGCAGCGATTGAAAACTTCCCAAATCGATGTGACTAGATTACGATTCCACGAAAACGATGATCGGTTAGGGCAACGCGGTGTCAAATGCGAAGCAGATACTGGCGATGCTGAGAAGCCAGGCGGAGGGCGATGAGGAGCAGTTTTTCTCCATCGCGCTTCAGGTTGCCGCCGGAGAAGCACGTCAGGGCCATCGGGCGACCGCCGAAGAGATCCGCTCGGCGGTGGATGCTGCGCGTGCACAGCGTGGTACCCGATCTTCGGTTCCGATTTCCTTCTCGCGCCCGCGCGGCGATCTCGACAGCCTGCTTGACCTGCGGGAACCAAGCATCCGTCTCGCGGATGTCATACTCAGCAGCGATATCAAAGGGCATCTTGACACCGTAGTGCTTCAGCAGCGGCGCCGGGACTGGCTCCGCGAACACGGCAAGACACCCAGTCGCCGGCTGCTCTTCGCTGGGCCTCCGGGTTCGGGCAAGACCGTGACGGCGGAGGCATTGGCCGGCGAGTTGCGTTTGCCGCTCTTTGTCATTCGCCTTGAAAGCCTGATCACGCGCTTCATGGGGGAAACGGCTGCCAAGCTGCGGCTTGTCTTCGATGAGGCTCATCGGCGCAGGGGTGTCTATCTGTTCGATGAGTTCGATGCCGTCGGCAGCAACCGTCTGGCGACGAACGATGTAGCCGAGATGCGCCGTGTCCTGAACAGCTTCCTTCAATTCATGGAGGAGCCATCTGCGACCGACAGCGTTCTCGTTGCCGCTACCAATCACCCTTCCCTTCTGGATCGTGCTCTGCTCCGCCGCTTCGATGAGGTGTTGCGGTTCGAAATGCCCACTGCCGAGGAGGTGCGCGCAATCATCAAGGCGCACCTGGCGCCGATGAAGTACCCCAAACTCTCCTGGAAGGCCATCGAGGCCGCATCGGACGGGTTGAGCCAGGCGGAAATCGTTCATGCTGCCGAAGAAGCGGTGAAGGAAGCCATCTTGGCCGAAAGAGGGCAGGTTTCTACGGCCGATTTGACGCGCCAGCTCAACAAGAGGCAAAGCATGAAAACGGTGTTCGCCGAGGAAAAAGAACGCCTTGGCTGAATACGAACACCGTCATATTGATCTCAGCGGCCTGGGAGTTGTCCGCGACTATAAGTCTCCTGGCAGCAATGCGCGCCAGAGATCACTTCAGCGCATCCGTGAAGAGCACGGCCGCCGGGTGGTCGGAGAACTTGATGCCGCTTTTCAGTCTGCGGATCGGGGGAGAGAAGCGCTCGATCTGCCTGACGGAACGTCGCCCCCCGATGGAATCTATCTTGAGGTTGAGCTTGCGCTGGGGGTGGGGCCGACGACTCTCGAACGCAAGCGCGAAGGAACACGGCAGGGGGCTGTAACCGTCACCGCGAACGGTATCCGCCGTATCGCGCTCTTCGTGCCCGACGATACACGCGATGTCTTCGACGCGATCTTTCGTGACTATGCGTTCGCCGAGGTGCAAGGGGACAAGATCCCCAAGAAATCCCGCGTCGAGCCGGTCGAGCATATCCGTACCGCCCGCCTCCAGACCTTCTGGCGTGACGACCCGGCAGCACTGCCAGACGATCCGCAGGCAGAAATGTGGTGGGCGCTCTGGTGCTTCACAGATCGGGTTGAGCGGGTTGACGAACTGGCTCAACGCCTGGGGCTGACCGTCGGAGGCGACGACACGCGGCTCCGCTTTCCGGAGGTGATCGTTCTCCCTGTCCATGGTCGCCGCGCCGCGATCGAACTGCTGCTGTTTTCTACCGGAGGCATTGCCGAGATCCGGCGGGCGACCGACACGCCCGCGGTGTTCACCGATGAACTTTCTGGAATGGCGAATGATTTCGTCGAAGATCTCGCCGAGCGCATCACCTGGCCGGGCAGGGACGTGCCGGCCATTTGCCTGCTCGATACCGGAGTCAATCGAGGACACGCCCTGATTGAGCCGGCTCTCGATCGCGGCGATCTCTTCGCTGTGGTTGCCGCCTGGGGCGTCGACGATCACAGCGACATCGGCCATGGCTCCGGAATGGCTGGACTTGCTTTGCACGGCGATCTTACAGCGCCCCTGGGGGATGCGTCACGGCCTGTCCTGTCACACCGGCTGGAATCCGTGAAAATTCTCCCGCCGGACGGTTTCGAGCCGAATGATCCATTTTCCTACGGTGCGATCACGACCTCGGCGACTTCATTGCCGGAAATCTCGGAACCTGAACGTCCACGGGTCTTCTGTGCGGCGCTTACGAACGAGAATCGTTCGGGAGCGGAGCCGACGGGCTGGAGTGCGGCTCTCGACCAGATTTCTTCCGGCGCTGATGCCATAGAGGAAGGGCCCGACCACATCCGCCGACTGTTTGTGCAGGCGCTCGGAAATATCGGAGACAATTCCAGAGCGGATGAAATCTCCGATGCCGATGCCTTCCCGGGCGAGGATCCGGCGCAGGCTTGGAACGTGCTTACTGTTGGTGGCACCACACTGAAATCCGACATTGCCGAACGCAGCTACCAGGACTGGTCTGCCTGGTCGTCTCCGGGGGACCGCAGTCCTTACAGTCGGACAACTACGCTCTGGCGGTCGAGCCAATCCCCTATAAAGCCGGAGGTCGTGTTCGAAGCTGGAAACCGCGCGCTCAGCAGGTCCGGGGCCGAGGCCCTGTCCGGCCTGCCGTCTCTTTCCCTGCTGACGACGTCCAAAGCCGCAGGCCGTGAGCCAGTTGCACCTTTCTGGGCTACCAGCGCGGCGACCGCCCAGGCGGGAAGGATGGCCGCGAGAGTAATGGCTGAGCGTCCTGACTTTTGGCCAGAAACGGTTAGGGCACTGATGGTGCATAGCGCGCGATGGACGCCGCACATGCTCGCGGAATTTGCAGGTGCTGCTGGCAAGACCGAGAGAAAGGCCCTTGCGAGGAAGTACGGGTATGGAGCGCCAAATCTGCGTCGCGCGATAGCGTCGGCACGCGATGACCTTGCCCTGGTCGCCCAGCGGCACATCCAGCCCTTCCGGATGGACGGGGGCAACGTGCGGTTTGGCGATGCCCATGTCTATCGTCTGCCTTGGCCGCGGGAAGTCCTTGAAGGTCTCGGTGACGAATGTGTCAGGCTGAAGGCGACATTGTCGTATTTCGTTGAGCCGAATCCCAGCTTCGCAAGCGCGATCGATCCCGCACGATACCAGTCTTTCGGTCTTCGCTTCGACTTGAAGCGAGCGAGGGAGACGGAAAGGAATTTCCTGCGCCGGGTCAATAAGGATGACCGTGCTGAGGGGGATCCAAGGCCAGTGAATGAAGACAATGACGGCTGGTTCTTTGGGCCGAAATCGGTGTCTGCCGGCTCAATCCATTTGGACATCTGGGAGGGCAGCGCTGTCGAGCTTGCGGCGCGGGACCTCCTCTATGTGTATCCGATTTCAGGCTGGTGGCGCGAGCGCAAAGCCCTCGGACGAGCCGAGAGCAAGACGCGCTACGCACTGGTTGTTGGCATTGAGACGCCGGATGTTGATGTTGACCTGATCACGCCTATAGCCGCTGAGGTCGAAAACCTGATAGCTGCGGGCATATCCATCGGAACATAGAAAGCACGCTCGGCGGTGCCATTGGAAGCTGTCTGAGGGTGGATCGTTGTCTGGCCAGGTGGAGCCGCGCAGCTTCAGGGACTTGAAACTCCTGTTTGTTGATTTTCACCCAGAACTGAGCCGGTTTTGGAGTGAACCCCTGGGACTGGACCAGCGGGGAAGAAAAGCTGATACGCTCTGTGGGCCTTGAATGGAGAAGGTCCATGTCACCAAGAGGTCCCTACCGCCGTCACTCGATGCAGTTCAAGCTGCAGTTATGCCAGGACATTCGAAATGGCGTCATCGGGCGCCGCGATGCGCAGCGCACTTATAGCGTTTCCGCCAATCTCATCCAGCTCTGGCTGTCCCAGTTCGATCGTGGCGAACTCAATCAGGAAGAAGCCGAAGCAAGCGTCGTCGCGGAATACGAGGGCCGCATTGCAGCTCTTGAGCGCAAGGTCGGGCAACTGACCATGGAACTGGACATGGCCAAAAAAACGCCGCGCCCCTCTCCAGGACCCGTCAACGAGAACTCATCGATTGTCACCGGCCCGCGCATTGCTCCATCAGGCGGGGATGTCAAATGATCGGTCTTCCGCGCAGCACGTTCTATTACCGCCCCAACACGTCCAGCGGAATCGCAGATACGGAAGTGGTCGAGCTGATAGAGGCCATTCAGGACGATCTGCCTGGCTATGGCTATCGTCGCATCACCCACGAATTGCACCGCCGCGGTCATAGGATCAATCACAAAAGGATCGCCAGGATCATGAGGGAGAACGGGTTGGGGATTAAGCCGCGAAAGCGGTTTGTAAAAACGACTGACAGCGCTCATACCTCGCCGATCTACCCGAACCTATATCGCAACATCATCCCGGAGCGGCCTGATATGGCGTGGGTAGCTGATCTGACCTATATCCGCCTTGCACGCGGCTTCTGCTATCTCGCGGTCATTCTCGATGCGTGCAGCCGTAAGGTGGTCGGCTATGCCTTGTCCAGGCAGGTCGATACGTCGCTGACCCTGGCAGCGCTGCAATCTGCATTGGAAAACAGGAAACCACCCCCCGGTTGCATTCACCATTCGGACCGCGGCTGCCAATACGCAAGCGAGCGGTATCGCAATGAGCTTGAAGCCGCCGGATTGCGGGGCTCGATGAGCGCCATCGGTAATCCTTACCATAACGCGCAGGCCGAGAGCTTCATGAAAACGCTCAAGGTCGAGGAGGTCTATCTCTGCGAATACGAAACCTTCGCCGATGTCGTCGACAGCTTGCCAAGATTCATCGAGGACATCTACAATACCCGCAGGCTCCACTCTGCCCTCGGCTACCGCACACCAGAGGAATTTGAAACCCAACTCGCCCAACAGGCGGCTTAGTTTGGAACGCTGCGCTGGTCCAGTCCCAGGGGTTCACTCCATTTTTTCACCGAGAAGTGAGCCACCTCTGATTATGGATTTCGGTTCATGCTGGGGTCAAGGGCGGGTTTGTCTCCTTCTTTTTTCGGGCTGCCGCGGCTGAACTTGCCTTGAAGCGGAAGCTGTCGTTGCCAGTTTCCAGGATGTGGCAGCGATGGGTAAGGCGGTCGAGCAAGGCCGTGGTCATCTTGGCATCACCAAAGACTGATGCCCATTCGCTGAAGCTGAGGTTGGTGGTGATGACGACGCTGGTGCGCTCGTAAAGCTTGCTGAGCAGATGGAACAGCAGGGCCCCGCCTGATGCGCTGAATGGGAGGTATCCCAACTCATCCGTAAGCGCCACGCCGTTCCCCTCCTGCCGCTGGTGATCTGACCGGGCCATACTCCGCGCGCATGAGCGATGGAGGAGTTGGCTTGGAAAGAGGCGGCAAAGTAGGCGTCCATTTGGACGGCTCGACGGACGGTGGGGTTTCTCGACTCGAGGTGCTCGAGGGTCCGACGGGGCGACGGATGCGCTCGGAGGCGGAGCGAGCGCGGATTGCGGCGGAGAGCCTGGTGCCCGGCGCTTCGGTGGCGGATGTTGCGCGGCGGCATGGGACGACACGCTGGCAGATCTACGCCTGGCGAAAGAAGCTGCGGACGGGACAGCTTGTCGTGCCCGAGAGCTTGGCGGCGTTGCCGATGTTCGCGGAACTGGTGCTCGAGAGCGATGCGGCGGGAACGTCGCTGGCGATGGACGCCACGTCTCGGGTGGAAATCGTCGTCGGCGATGTCGTGATCCGTGTCGGGGTCGGTGCCGATGAGGATCTGCTGACGCGCACGATCCGGGCAGCGCGAGCGGCCGCATCATGATCTTCGGCCAGGGCGGGCCGGTGAAGGTTTATGTGGCGACGCGCCCGGTGGACTTCCGCAAGGGGATCGACGGTCTGGCACTGGCGGTGCAGGAGATGTTCGGCCTCGACCCTTTCTGCGGCGCCGTCTTCGTGTTCCGCTCGAAACGGGCGGACCGCGTCAAGCTGTTGGCCTGGGACCAGAGCGGGATGGTGCTCGTTCACAAGCGCCTCGAGGGAGGCAAGTTCGTTTGGCCTCAGGTGCGGGACGGGGTGATGCGGATGTCGTCGGCGCAGTTGGCGGCGCTGTTCGAGGGGCTGGACTGGCGGCTGGTGAGACCGGAGCGGGCGCGGCGACCGGTGGCAGCCGGGTGATTATGCGGGAAGTCCCTGTTTTTGCTGGCCAGAACCAGGCTGGAGTGATTCAATCCGGCGCATGGACGCCGATGCCCTCAACCGCGAGAACGCCCATCTGAAGGCCCGCCTGGCCGAGGTCGAGGCGGTGCTGGCCGAGGTGCAGGAGGCCAACCGTCGGCTGGAGGATATCCTGCGCACGTCACAGCGCGAGAAGTTCGGCAAGCGCTCTGAGAAGCTGTCGCCGGACCAGTTCAACCTGCCGCTGGAAGATGCCGAGCTGGCCCAGGGCGTGCTCGCGGCCGCGCAGGAAAAGGCCGAGGCTGCTCTACAGCGCGCGCGGGGGGAAGCGACCCGCAAGCCAAAGCGCAACCGTGGTCATCTGCCGGCGCATCTGCCACGGATCGAGCGGGTGATCGATCCAGAGAGCATCCAGTGCCCCTGTGGTTGTGGCGAGATGGCCCGGATCGGCGAGGACATCTCCGAACGGCTCGACGTGATCCCGGCGCAGTTCCACGTCCTGGTGACGCGGCGCCCCAGATATGCCTGTCGCCGGTGCTCGCAGGCCGTCGTGCAGGCCCATGCCCCCGAACATGTTGTGCCGGGCGGGCTGCCGACAGAGCGGCTGATTGCTTGGATCATCGTCTCAAAGTTCGGGGACCACCTGCCATTCTACCGCCAGTCCGGGGTCTTCGAACGGCAGGGGCTCCACCTCGACCGCGGCACGCTCGGCAACTGGGTCGGCCGCGCCTGTTTCCATCTGATGCCGGTCATCGACCACATGCGAGCCCATCTGCGCGGGGCGGAACGGATCTTCGTCGACGAGACCCGCGCGCCGGTGCTGGAGCCAGGCCGGAAGACCACCAAGAGCGGATTCTTCTGGGCCGTCGTCGCCGACGACCGCGGCCATGGCGGCGCGGGCCCGCCCATCGTTCTGTTCCACTACGCCCCCGGTCGGGGAAAGGAGCATCCGCTGAAGTTCCTCGGCGGATACCGCGGTCGCTTCCTGCAATGCGACGCCTACCAGTCCTACAATGCGATGACACAGATCGCGCGCGACAGCGGCCCGTGGCAGCTCGTCTATTGCTGGACCCATGTCCGCCGCCGCTTCGTCAAACGCTTCGAGAACGAGGGCTCGCCCATTGCCGAGGAGATGCTGCGCCAGATCGCTGCCCTCTATGGGGTCGAGAAGACCGTGCGCGGCAAGGATGCGGACGTCCGGCGGGCCGCTCGGCGCGAGTATGCAGCGCCGATCATCGCCGCGCTCAAGCCCTGGCTGGAGGCCCAACTCTCCCGTATCCCGCAGAAGTCCCAGCTCGCGGAGGACATCCGCTACACCCTCGCCCACTGGCCCGGCCTGATCCGCTTCCTCGAGGACGGCACCCTCGAACTCGACACTAACCCGGTCGAGAACCAGATCCGTCCGATCGCGTTGACAAGGAAGAACGCCCTCTTCGCCGGCAATGAGGTTGGCGCCGAGAACTGGGCCATGCTCGCCTCGCTCGTCGCCACCTGCAAGATGTCCAGCGTGAACCCCGTCGACTACATCGCCGACACCCTTCGGGCTATCCTCGATGGACATCCAAAATCCCGCATCGAGGACCTCATGCCCTGGCAGCATACGCAGACGTCAAGCCTCGCCGCATAGGGCCGCGTCATCGCGCTTACACTCATCCAAGATCACGAGGTCCAGCTTGGTCAGGCCTTCGGCGATCTGGCCGGCCTTTCCCTTGGCCTTTTCCTGTTCGAGGGCGTTGACCAGTTCGATGGTCGAGAAGAAGCGGCCCTTCCTGCGGTGGTGTTCGATCGCTTGGATGCCGAGGGCGGTGGCGACATGAGTCTTGCCGGTTCCCGGACCACCGATCAGGACCACGTTCTGGGCACTTTCCATGAACTCGCAGCGGTGCAGGGTCCGGACAGTGGCCTCATTGATCTCGCTGTTGGCAAAGTCGAAGCCTGCGAGGTCCTTGTAGGCCGGGAACCGCGCGGACTTCATGTGGTAGGCGATCGAACGCACCTCGCGTTCGGCCAGTTCTGCCTTCAACAATTGCGACAGCATCGGGATTGCGGCCTCAAAGGCTGGCGCCCCTTGTTCGATCAGGTCAGTGACGGCTTGGGCCATGCCATACATTTTGAGGCTTCGGAGCATGATGACGATGGCGCCGGCGGCGGGATCATGACGCATGACGGCCTCCGGTGATCTCGGCGCGCAGGCCGTCGTAACGTGCGACATTGGCCTTGGGTTCGCGGTGCAGAGCCAGAGCTTGCGGCGTGTCCAGCGGAGGCCCGCCGATCACCTTGCCATCGACCAGCCGGTGCAGCAGGTTCAGGACGTGGGTCTTGGTTGGCACGCCCTCGGCCAGCGACAGCTCCACGGCGGTCAGCACGGCTTGTTCATCGTGGTGCAAGACAAGGGCGAGGATATCGACCATCTCCCTATCCCCACCGGGTTTGCGCAGCATGTGGTCCTGCAACTGCCTGAAGGCAGGTGGTAATTTCACGAACGGTGCGCCATTCCGCAAAGCCCCAGGCTTACGCTGAACGACCGCCAGATAGTGCCGCCAGTCGTAAACCGTCTTTGCGAGCAGCTTATGACTGCGCTGGATCACACGGGCATGTTCGCACAGGATGTTGCCCTCGGCCGCCACCACCAGCCGATCGGGATAGATCCGCAGGCTGACAGGCCGGTTCGCAAACGACGCCGGAACGCTGTAGCGATTGCGCTCGAAGCTGATCAGGCAAGTGGGCGAGACGCGCTTGCTCAGTTCCACAAAGCCGTCAAACGCGACGGGCAGTGGCATCAGGGTCGCCTGCTCTTCCGCCCAGACATCGGCGATGGTGCCAGGCAGTTTGCCATGCGGGGTCTGCTGCCACAACGCGAGGCAGCGCTCTTCCAGCCAGGCATTCAGCGCGGCAAGGTCGGGAAAGTCCGGCATCCCTTGCAGCATCTGGTGACGGGAATCCCGGACGTTCTTCTCAACCTGACCTTTTTCCCACCCTGCAGCCGGATTGCAAAACTCAGGCGCGTAGACATAGTGGTTCGTCATGGCGAGGAAGCGCATGTTGATCTGGCGCTCCTTGCCACGGCCGACACGATCCACCGCCGTCTTCATGTTGTCGTAGATGCCACGCCCCGGGACGCCGCCAAAGACCCGGAACGCGTGCCAATGGGCGTCGAACAGCATCTCGTGGGTTTGCAACGGATAGGCCCGCAGCAAAAAGGCGCGGCTGTGCGACAGCTTGATATGCGCCATCTGCAGCTTGGTGCGTTCACCGCCCAGAACTGCAAAGTCCTCGCTCCAGTCGAACTGAAAGGCATCGCCGGGCTCAAAGTGCAGCGGCACGAAAGTCCCGCGCCCTGTCGTCTGCTGCTCACGCTGGCGGTCCGCGCGCCACCGTCGCGCAAAAGCTGCCACCCGGGCATAAGAGCCCGTGAAGCCAAGCGTCACCAGATCAGCGTGCAACTGCTTCATGGTTCGCCGCTGCTTGCGCGACTTCCCTGCTTCGGTCTTCAGCCAGCCCGACAGCTTCTCGGCAAAGGGGTCAATCTTGCTTGGGCGTTCCGGCGTCGCGAACTTTGGCTCGATCGTGTTCGCCGCCAGATGCTTGGTCACGGTATTCCGCGACACGCCAGTCAACCGCGCAATCTCGCGGATCGACAGCTTCTGCCGCAAATACATCCGGCGAATGATGTTCAAAAGTCCCATGTGGATCACTCCGTTGCCCCCGCCGCTCACCGCTTTGGAGGAAGGTTCACATGGCTCAGTTCTCAGTGAAAATTATGCGCCTAACCGGCTCAGTTCTGGGTGAAAATCAACAGCTGCGGGCCAATCCCCTCGGAATCTATGTCAACGCGATCAACTGGTCGCGGGAGATGAGCCAATGACCGCCACGACTTCCCGTAAAGCCGGGGTTCCGGCTTTCCGTAAACCCGCCTGCGCGGCTTTGTTGCTTTCCGCCACCATGCTCGCGGGCTGCGCAACCAACCGGCCGCCGCAGGTCAGTTACGACGCCGACGTGCCGCCGCTGCCAACCGTGCAGGCTGCTGCGACCGACACAACGCCCCGTCCGCTGCATGTTCCGCCCGCCTGGACTGTGGCGCGGGGCGGCGGGGCTGCTGGCACGGCGACGGCCCGGGTCGAGAATGCCAATGCCGCCGCCCGCGTCGAGCCGCGCCGGGAAGGCTATTACAACGCCATCCAGATCTATCCCTGGTCGGAAGGCGCGCTTTATCAGGTTTATGCCGCTGTCGGGCAGATCACCACCATCGCGCTGGAGCCGGGCGAAAACCTGACCGGCGCAGGGCCGATTGCCGCCGGTGATACTGCTCGCTGGATCATCGGTGACACCGAGAGCGGCAGCGGCCCGACGCGCCGGGTGCATGTGCTGGTGAAACCGACCCGGCCGGAGATCTCGACCAATCTCGTCATCACCACCGACCGGCGCATCTACATGATTGAACTCCGTGCGCGGGAAGCCCTCTACATGCCCGCCGTCGCCTGGGCCTATCCGGCACCACCGCCGGGCAGCCGCGCGACCGCGCCATCGGCTCCTGCCATCCCGGCCGAGGCAGCGCGCAACTATCGCTATGGCTTGCAGATGCGGGGCAGCAGCCCGCCATGGCGGCCAGTTGCAGTCTTCGACGACGGCCGGCGCGTCTATGTGGTCTTCCCGCGCGGCATCGTGCAGGGCGAGATGCCGCCCCTGTTCGTCCTTGGATCGGACGGTGAACCGCAGATCGTCAACAGCCGCATACACCAGAACGTCCTGATCGTGGATCGCCTCTTCGGCGCGGCCGAACTGCGCCTCGGCTCCGGCGACCGCCAGCAGGTCGTCAGGATCGTCCGGGTCGAGCAGACGCAGGCCGTGGTCCAGCCCGCCGGTAAGACCACGGAAGGATCGCCCTCATGAGTGGCGCCGACATCACGGCGCCCATGCGGTTGCGCGCCGAGCCTCCCCGCGTCACCCGCCTGTCCCGCAAGATGCTGGCTGGTGCTGGCGCCGTCGCTCTTCTCGGCATTGGCGGGGCGCTGATCTACGCGCTCCAGACCCGTGACGCAGGAACGGGCGGCGAAGAACTTTATTCGACCGAGAACCGCCCAACGGCGGACGGCCTTGCCGGCTTGCCATCGGACTATACCGGCCCGGTGCTTGGCCCGCCCTTGCCGGGCGACCTCGGTCGCCCGATCCTTGAAGCCGAGAGGCGTGGCCAGCCGGTCGTGCCGCCGACCATCACGACACCTGCCGTCGATCCTGACGAGCAACGACGACTTGCCGAGGAAGAAGCCGCGCGAGTGAGCGGCGTGTTCTTCCAGTCTGGCCCGCGCACGGGAGCACCGACGGGAACCGCGATGCCCGGTCTCAGCGGACAACCGGACGGGCAGAGCCGCCATTCCGCTTTCCTCAATGGGCCCGTGGACCGGCAGACCGTCGCGCCGGATCGTGTCGCGCCGCCGGCATCGCCCTACATCCTTCAGGCCGGGGCCGTGATCCCGGCTGCACTCATCACCGGCATCCGTTCCGACCTGCCGGGCCAGATTACGGCGCAGGTGACCGAAAACGTCTATGACAGTCCGACCGGCTCGCTGCTTTTGATCCCGCAGGGAACGCGCATCATCGGTCAATACGATGACGGCGTGACCTTCGGTCAGCGCCGCGTCCTGCTGGTGTGGAACCGCCTGATCCTGCCGGGCGGCCGGTCCATCGTCCTTGAACGTCTGCCGGGCTCGGATGCCAGCGGCTATGCGGGCCTTGAGGATGGTGTTGATTACCACTGGTGGGATCTGATGAAGGCCGCGGGCCTGTCCACGCTACTCGCAGTCGGAACCGAACTTGCCACCAGCGACGAGGACCGGCTGATCCGGGCGATCCGTGACGGGGCGCAGGATACCGTCAATCAGGCGGGCCAGCAGATCGTCCAGCGCCATTTGCAGGTTGCGCCCACGTTGACCATTCGGCCGGGTTTCCCGGTCAGGATCATCGTCACGCGCGATTTGGTATTCGAACCCGCGGGAGGCTGACCATGACCAAGCTGAAACTCGGCCCGCTGTCCGACGACAAGCCCGTCAAGGTGACGGTGGAATTGCCTGCGCCGCTTCACCGCGATCTGACCGCCTATGCCGAGGTGCTGGCCCGCGAGAGCGATCAACCCGCCGTCGATCCTGTCAGGCTGATTGTGCCGATGCTGGAGCGATTCATTGCAACGGATCGTGGATTTGCGAAGGCTCGGCGCTCTGTTCAATCGTCCACGACGCCGGTCTGACGGCCATTACCTTCGCCATGGACAGGAAGCGCCTGAATGCGGGATTGTCATTGTTGGGGGACCAGACGGCAGAGAATGGGAGAACTTCGCCGGTGATTGGCCGGTAGACGATGCCAGGAAACTGCGTCACGGTCATTGCCTCGCTGGTCAGCGTCAGACCCTGGCCAAGCGACACGAGCGATAACAGGTTGTCCCGCCCGACCGATTGTATCTGAACCGCAATATGGCGACCGAGATCGGCGATTTCCCGGATCAGGTGATCATGTATTTCCTGGCCCGGCGCAACCTCGGTCACGATGAAGGGCTCCGCGATCAGATTCTGCCAGGTAAGCTCGGAACGGCCGGCAAGGTGATGATGGTCCGGCAGCGCCACGAAAATGCGTTCCGACCACAAGGGCGTGCGCTCGCAATCTGGCCAGTCCCTCGTTCCGGTGATGAAGGCGACATCGAGGTTCAACTGTCGGATAGCAGCGACGTGCTCGGCCGGGTTTCCGTCGACCAGTTCGATCCGGACCCCACCATGGCGTTCGCCATAGGCACGCAGCAATTCGGCGAGGAAGCCCGAGGCGATGGAGGAATAGATGCCGATCCGGATCAGCCCGTTCTCGGATCGACCGACCGAGGCTACGTCATCTGCGCCTTCGCTGATGGTCCTGATGGCCAAGCGTGCTCGCCGCAGAAAGCGTTGCCCGGCATAGGTCAGAGATACGCCCCAGGTATGTCGCTGAAACAGCGAGGCGCCGATCTGGTCTTCGAGGTGGGCGATGCTGCGGCTGATCGCAGCCTGCGAACGACCAAGGGCAGCACCTGTTTTGCGAAAGCTGCCATGCTCGGCGGCAGCCACAAAATTGCGGAGGTGGCGAAGCTCAATAGAGTCTGGGCGCTTCGCCAAATCCATTTTCATACACCCACTCCTTGAGCGAGCCTCATCGCCATAAATGACTTGAGACCAATATGAACGACGTCGACCGCAATCGCGATAATGGCGCAGCCTGTGCGTGCAACTCTTGTCACGTGATCCCAGGTGCGAGACACCTTCGGCGGTCTCTGAATCTCAGCGCGGGATGATCGCACCTGATGTCTGGATGACTTCCCGCGCAATCTCGTGTGCGGCGCGCGCGCAATCTTCCGGCCCCGCGCCCCGCATCAGCGCTGCGAGGAACCCGCCGTTGAAGCTGTCTCCTGCGGCGGTGGTGTCTACGACTCTTTCCACCGGTTCGACCGACACCAGCGCAGGCACATCGCCCAAGAGCCACGATCCGTCACGGCCCGCCTTGAGGGCACCCGTACTTACACCGTAGCGTTCGAATCGTGCCAGAACCGCGTCGGTATCGGCATCGCCGAACAGGGCCATTTCATCATCAACGGACGGGAAGGCGATGTCGCAGGCGTGCCAGAAAAGTTAGGTCCAGTCCCGCGCCGTTTGGAGGTCTTCCCAGAGCGCAGGACGAAAGTTCGAATCGAAGGCGAGGCGCACGCCATCGGTACGCGCCTTTTCGGCCCATTCGAGCAAGGCACGGCGCGCTTCGGGCTGGATGATCGCCAGGGTGATGCCCGTAATCAGGACCACGTCGCACCCCAAGAGCGCCTCGAAATCGCGGGGATCAGCGAACAGGCTCCGCGCTGCTGACGCGCTGCGCCAGTAGCTGAAGCTGCGCTCGCCCTCCGGCGTCGTCGAGACCGCGTAGAGCCCGCAGGACCGACCCTCCGCACGCCGAATGCCGGAAGCTTCGACCGCCTCTTCGGCGGCCAGGTCGATGATCCTGTCCGAGAACGGATCGTCGCCAAGTACCGTCACGAACCGCGCGGCATCATTCCGGCCACTGGCTCTCTGGAAGTAGACAGCCGAGTTCAGCACGTCCCCAGCCGGCCGCAGCCGCGCCGCATCACGCGTGCCGTCCATCGCAGTCAACTCGATCATGGCCTCTCCCACAAAGGCGGCGCGCGGTCTGGTGGGCATAGTCATTTCCCTGTCTCACAGAGTATGGTAATACCATAAATGTTTGAAGGCCGCAATCGCTCGGGAAAAGCAAAAAATGTTGACATGTTGAATTATTTTTGGTCATACCAAAATAGTGATGGATTCGGAGGCTGATTGACCGCCGCTTCGCAGCAGAGATGGAGAGGAGTTACCGACATGGCCGACACGATTTCCGCCGCTTACTACCGCGGAGAGCGGCGCTTCAGCGTCGAGGAAAAGCAGGCTCCTAGCCCGAAGGCGGGCGAAGTTTCCGTTCGGATCGCCTATTGCGGCATTTGCGGCACCGACATGCACGTCTTCCACGGCAACATGGACGCCCGCGTCGGGTTCGAGCGGGTGATCGGGCACGAGATGTCCGGTACGGTCTACGCTTTGGGCGATGGCGTGCAAGGCTTTGAACAAGGTCAGAAGGTCGTTGTGCGCCCGCTGAATCACTGCGGCAACTGCCCGGCATGCAACGCAGGTCACACCCACATCTGCCACAACCTGAAGTTTCTCGGGCTCGACACCGATGGCGCGATGCAAGAGGTCTGGACCGTACCCGCACACACTCTGCACGCCCTGCCCGAAGACATGCGGCTTGACCATGCCGCGCTTGTCGAGCCCGTGGCGGTGGCGTGTCACGACGTGCGTATGGCCGGCTTGAAGGCGGGCGAGGACGTGGTGGTGATCGGCGGCGGTCCGATTGGCGTGCTGGTCGCCATGGTGGCCCGAGACGCAGGCGGCAAGGTCGTGATCTCAGAGGTCAACGAGAACCGGTTGGCGATTGCCCGCGACCTGGGCTTCGACACCGTGAACCCCGCCAAGTCGAACCTGGTGGACGAAATCAACGGACGTACCGGCAACAAGGGTGCCGACGTGGTTTTCGAGGTGTCGGGCAGCCAGCCCGGCGTCGACGCGATGACAGGCGTGGCGGCAACGCGCGGCCGTATCTGCATGGTCGCCATTCACGCCAAGAAACCGACCGTGGACATGTTCCGCTTCTTCTGGCGTGAGCTGCAACTGGTAGGCGCGAGAGTCTACGAGGCCGAGGATTACGACAAGGCCATCGCCTTGGTGATTTCGGGCGCCATTGCTGCCGACACGGTCATCACAGATGTCAGTCCGCTGTCCGAAATCCAGCAGGCGTTCGAGGCACTCGACGCTTCGCCCACCGCGTTGAAAAGCCTTATCAAGGTAGGAGCCTGATCCATGTCCGTCCTGAAATCTTTCGAACTTTCCGGCAAGACCGCCATTGTCACCGGCGCCAAGCGTGGCATCGGTCGCGGCATGGCCGAAGCCCTGGCGCAGGCAGGGGCCGGTGGTGTTTCTGTCTTCGGCCGCCTCGGATTACGTGAATGGCGAAGTTCTGGTCGTCGATGGCGGCTGGATGGGCCACTGGGGCCAGCATCCTCGGTAACCTCATTGCAACCTGTCCGTCCCGGCCGAGGGAAGACGACCGCCAGCGGCGGGGATCGGCGCGGACGGATATCAGCCGGAAGTCCCAGATCATGACAGCCTCTTCCAACGCCACCCGCATCCGTTCCGTCGAGGCGCATCTTTATCGCCCACCCCTTGCCGAGGTGCTGAGCGATGCCAAGCACGGCGATCACACCCATTTCGAACTGGTCGTCTGCACGATCACGACCGAGGACGGCGCCACGGGCAGCGGCTACAGCTATACTGGCGGCAAGGGCGGCCATGCGATCCTGGCCATGCTGCGCCACGATCTGGCGCCGATGCTGATCGGGCGCGATGCCGAGGCGATCGACGCGATCTTCGACGAGATGCAGCTTCATATTCACTATGTCGGCCGGGGCGGGATCGCCAGTTTCGCCATTTCCGCCATCGACATCGCTCTGTGGGATCTGCGCGGCAAGCGGCGGGCGGAACCGCTGTGGAAAATGGCTGGCGGCGCGTCCCGCCGCGCCCGCATCTATCGCGGCGGCATCGACCTGAACTTCCCCATCGAGCGTCTGGCGGCCGATAACCGCGCGCATCTGGCGGCGGGCTATAATGCCGTCAAGATCAAGGTCGGCAAGCCCGATCTTGCCGAGGATGTCGCCCGCGTCGCCGCCGTGCGCGAGGCCATCGGCCCGGATGCGGTCTTCATGGTGGATGCGAATTACGGGCTGGACGTGGATCAGGCGATCGCCGCCGCCCGCGCCTTCGCGCCCTATGACCTGACCTGGTTCGAGGAACCCATCGATCCCGATGATTTCGAGGGCTACGCGCGCATCGCCGAGGCCACGGGCATGCCGCTGGCCATGGGCGAGAACCTGCATACGATGGCGGAATTCGACCGCGCGCTGAACACGGCCAAGCTGTCCTTCGTGCAGCCCGATGCGGGAAATTGCGGCGGTATCACCGGCTTTCTGAGGGTCGCGGCGATGGCGCGCCGCCACGGCATCCCGGTTTGCACGCATGGGATGCAGGAACTGTCGGTCAGCCTGGTCGCCGCCCAGCCCAATGCGGGCTGGGTGGAATCGCATTCCTTCGACATCGAGACCTTCGCCGACCGTGCGGTCGAACTGCAAGACGGCATGGCGCTGGCCCCCGACAGCCCCGGCACCGGCGTGACCTTCATCGAGGACCGGCTGATGCCGCACCGCGCCGACTGAGCGCGGCTGGGAAAATCCGGCGCGCCCTGCCGCGCCGGTCATGACAGATTCATAGGGAGAAGAGAGAATGAAAATCACATCACTGACCGGCGGTGCCCTGGCGCTGTTGCTGGCGACGACCAGCCTCGGGTTCGCGGCGGAATTCGACCTGAAGCTGGGCCACGCCGCGATCGGCGAGGACAATCCGCTGAACCGGGCGGTGGAATTCTTCGCCGAGGGTGTCGAGGCCGCGTCCGACGGGCGGATCAGCGTCGAGATATTCGGCGGCGGCCAGATGGGCGATGACCGCGAGCTGGTCGAACTGGCGCAGGAGGGGACGATTGACATTGCCGTGCCGACCGTGTCCAAGTTGTCGGCCTGGGATCCGGCTTTCTCGGCCCCCGAGATCCCCTACATGTTCCCCGACCGCAAGGTCGCCCTCGCCGTGCTGAAAGGCGATTTCGGCGCCTTCCTGGAGCCTCGGCTGAACGATCTGGGCCTGACCACGGTCGGCTGGTTCGAGAACGGCTTTCGCGAGATGACGAATAATGTCCGCCCGATCACCAGGCCCGAGGATCTGTCCGGGATCAAGCTGCGGACCATGGCGGTCGAGGCGCATATCGAGGCCTTCGATCATCTGGGCGCCAATCCCACGCCGATGGCGTTCTCCGAGCTTTACTCGGCCTTGCAGCAGAATGTCGTGGACGGGCAGGAAAACCCTCTGACCAACATCGTCAACAACAAGATGTACGAGGTTCAGCGCTATGTCTCGATGACCAATCACGTCTACAGCGCCTATATCGCCGTGATGAACCAGGGCCGTTTCGAGGCGATGCCGGCGGATCTTCAGGACATCCTGAAAGCCTCGCTGGACAAGGCGCTGGACCACGAACTGTCGCTGATCGACGAGGCCGAGGCCAGGAACCTTGAGATCATCAGGGAGGCGGGCGTCGAGGTGAACACCCTGTCGGACGAGGAACTCGCCGCCTTCCGCGACAAGATCGGAGAGCTTTCGGGCGAGTTCGAAAAGCTGGTCGGCGCGGACGCCTATGCCGAACTGGCGAAGGCGGTCGCGAATGCCGAAAAGGCGCAATAAGACGCGGGCCGTTCCGGCCGGCACCGCAGCGCCCGGCCACCGGTCCTGCATCCGATGGGAGGAGATCAGATGCGCATTCTACGCTGGCTCGACCGCTGGTTCGAGCCGATTGCCCTGACCCTGACGATGGGCCTGATCGCGATGCTGATCTTCTTGCAGGTCATCATGCGCTATGTCTTCCAGAACTCGCTTGTCTGGTCCGAGGAACTGGTCCGCTGGCTGTTCATCTGGACGATCTGGATCGGTATCGCCTATGCGTTCCGCACCGGCCAGCATATTCGCATCACCGCCTTCACCGACCGGCTGCCGGGGGCGATGGCGCTGCGGCTTGAACGCGCGATCCAGGTCGCGATGGTGGTCTTCTTCCTCTGGATCGCCTGGCTGGGCGTGCAGCAGGCCACCTCGCCCATCGTGGCGCGGCAATCCTCCATCGTCATGCATTGGCCGCTCACCGGCGCGAAGGTCAGCCTGACATGGCTCTACATGACGCTGCCCTTCGGCTCGCTGCTGGCCGCGCTTCGGCTGGTGCAGCGGCTGGCGCGCGGCGAACCCATATCCGCATCGGAGGCCTGATTCATGTCGGCGGCGATCCTCTTTGCCCTGTTCCTGCTGCTGATGGTGCTTGGCACGCCCCTGGGCATCGCCATCGGCGCGGCGACGCTGCTGGTGATGCAATTCGTGCCCGGCGCGCCGCCCGCCTCGCTGCTGATCAAGAACGCCATCGTCGGATCGGACAATTTTCCGCTGGTCGCGGTGCCGATGTTCATCCTCGCGGGCGAGATCATGCTGGCGGGCGGCCTGTCCGGCCGGATCGTCGGCATGGCCGCGCTGCTGGTCGGGCGGGTCAGAGGCGGGCTGGCCTATGTGAATGTCATCGCCTCGATGTTCTTCGCGGCGATCTCGGGGTCGTCACCGGCAACCGTCGCCGCCATCGGCTCGAATCTGATCCCCGAGATGGCCAAGCGCGGATACCGGCCGGATTTCGCCGCGGCGCTGACCTCGGCATCGGGGATGCTGGGCGTGATGATCCCGCCCTCGATTCCGCTGATCATCTATGGCGTCGTGGCCAATGTCTCGCTGGGGGCGTTGTTTCTGGCGGGGATCGTGCCCGGGATCCTGTTCGGCATCGGTTTCATGGTCGTGGCGCGAATGGTGCTGCGCGGCAATCTGGACGAATCGGTGGCTACCGCCGCCGCAGAGGAGGTGTCCGGTCAAGGCAGAGGCGGCATCTGGGCGCTGTTCGTGCCGATCATCATCCTGGGCGGCATCTATGGCGGCGTCTTCACCCCGACCGAGGCCGCGGGCGTGGCGGTCGTCTATGCGCTGTTCGTCGGCATGGTCGTCTATCGCGAGATCACCCTCGCCCAGCTTCCCGGCATTCTGGTCCGCAGCGGCACGATGACCGCGACGATCATGATCATGGTCGCCATGGCCTTCGCCTTCGGACGGTTCATGACGATCGAGGGGATCCCCGGCGCGCTGGCCGATCTGATCACCGGTGCGACCGACAACCCCATCGCGATCCTGCTGCTGCTGAATCTGGTGCTGCTGATCACCGGCATGTTCCTCGAACCGGTCGCCGCGATCATCATCCTGACGCCGATCCTGCTGCCGGTGACGCAAACGCTGGGTGTCGATCCGGTGCATTTCGGGGTCATCATCACCTGCAACCTCGCCATCGGCTTCTGCACGCCGCCGGTCGGCATCAACCTGTTCATCGCCAGTTCGATCGCGCGGGTCCCGGTCGAGGCGGTGGTGGTCCGCGTCCTGCCCTTCATGGTCGCGATGCTGATCTCGATGGCGCTGGTGACTTTCGTTCCGGCGCTGTCGCTGCTGCTGCCGGCCCTGGCGTTGGATTAGGCGGGCGGCAGCGGGGCGGCTAGAGGTCGAACTCGTCCCGGATCGCCGCGGAATGCGCGCCGATGGCCGGGGCGGCGCTGCAGCTGGCCCCGCGCGCGCCGTCGATGCGCAGCGGCGGGCGCGTCAGCCGCATCGTGTCGCCGCCGTCCCGCCGGACGGTCTGGATCATGTCCAGTCGCCGGAACGCCTCATGCTCCATCAACTCCTGCCAGTCCAGCACCATGGCGCACCAGATGTCATGCGGCTCCAGCAAGGCCAGCCAATGGTCGGTTCCCTGCCGTTCCAGATGCGCGGCGATCAGGCGCTTGATGTTGTCGCGCTCGGTGAACCAGCTTCGCGGCGCGCCGGCGAAGGCGCCCAGATCGGTCAGTTGCAGCAGATCGGCCAGCCGGTCGATGGGCGTCATCGCGATGGCGATATAGCCGTCGGCGGTGCGGTAGACGCCGTAGGGCGCGGCCAGCCCGGCATGGGCCGAGCGGTATTCCGACCGGCGTGGCGGGCGGCCGCCATCGTTGAGATGGGTGGCCAGCATCTCGAACTGGAAATCGACCATGCTTTCCAGCAGGCTGGTCTCGACATGGGCGCCGGTGCCGCCCAGGCCCCGGCGCACCAGCGCGGCAAGGATTCCCTGCACCAGATTGGCCCCCGCGAACATATCCGCCACCGCCAGCCCGAAGGGCACCGGGCCCTGGCCCTCATCGCCGTTCAGCCACATCAAAACCGACGTCAGTGTAAGGTTGCCGGCGCGTTCGCCTTCAACCGGTTAAGCACATCACGCACCTCCTCCGAAGACCCCAGGATCGTGCCGACTCTCTGATGCGGGCCATCGGGCCGAAGCTCCAGAATCCGGTCCCGCCCGTCGGTCGCCAATCCACCGGCATTCTCGACCAGCATGGCCATCGGGTTGGCCTCGTAAAGCAATCGCAGCTTGCCTCCGATGTCGGCGTTCGCATCGTCAACCGGGTAGAGGAAGACGCCGCCACGCAACAGGATCCGATGCACCTCGGCGACCATCGAGGCAATCCAACGCATGTTGAAATCGCGTCCTCGCGGTCCGTCTTTCCCCGCGATGCAATCGGAAACATAGCTTCTGATCGGCTCGGGCCAGTGCCGCATCCGGGATGCGTTGATCGCGAATTCGTTGGTTTCCTCGGGAATGCGGAGGCCGGATTGCGTCAGCCGGAACTCTCCGATCCCGCTATCGAACGTGAAGAGATCGACACCGTGACCCACGCTGAGAACCAGGACGGTCGAGGGGCCATACAGCGCATAGCCGGCCGCCACCTGCTCGACTCCCGGGCGCAGTACTGTATCATAAGTGATGGTTTCGGGCACCTCGTCCAACCTGAGAACAGAGAAGATGGAACCGACCGAGACGTTGACGTCGATGTTCGACGAACCGTCCAGCGGATCGAACAGCAGCACATAGCGGCCCTTGGGAAAGTGGTCGGGGATGCCGTAGATCTCGTCCATTTCTTCGGAAACCATCGCCGCAAGCACGCCCGAGCACTCGCACCGCCGCAAAAAGATGTCATTGGCGACGACGTCCAGCTTCTTCTGCGTCTCGCCCTGGACGTTCTCGGTGCCATGGCTTCCCAGAATGTCCGCGAAAGCACCGGTCCTCAGGTAGTTGGACACGGCCTTGCAGGAGGTAGCCACGGAATGCAGCAGCGTGGTCAGGTCGCGTTCGACCGCGCCCTCATGGCGCCGTTGGAGCAGGTACTGGATCAGTGTGACACTTGTTTCGGTCATTCGCTCGCTCCTGCCATCGGGACCAGCCCTGCTGCGTATCTTTTGGCCATCTCCTCAAGCCCGACCGGTCTGACCCTTGACCCGTTCCCCGCGCAGCCGAAACGCTCATAGCGTTCTCGACACAGGCTCGCGACGGACTCGACAGCGGGCTTGAGATAACCGCGAATATCGAACGAGGCTGGTTTCTCGGCGAATTGCCGGCGGATCGCCGCGGTCATCGCCATACGGATATCCGTGTCGATATTCACCTTGCGCACGCCGTGGCGGATGCCTTTTTCAACCTCTTCCATCGGCACGCCGTAGGTCTGCGGAATGTCGCCGCCGAACTTGTTCAGTTTCTCCTGCAGCTCCATCGGCACGGTCGATGCGCCGTGCATCACCAGATGAGTATTGGGAAGGCGCGCATGGATCTCGGCAAGAGCATCCATGGCCAGGATCTCTCCGCTCGGTTTGCGGCTGAACTTGTAGGCTCCGTGCGAGGTGCCGATAGCCACGGCCAGGGCATCGACGCCGGTGTCCCGCACGAAAGACGCGGCCTCGTCGGGATCCGTGACGAGCTTGTCGCGTCCCAGCGTACCTTCGAAGCCATGCCCGTCTTCCTGGTCGCCAGATCCGGTCTCGAGTGATCCCAGCACACCGATCTCGCCCTCGACCGAAATCCCTCTGGTATGCGCGTTCCGCACGACCCGGGCCGTCACATCCACATTGTAGGCATAGGACGATGGCGTCTTGCCGTCCTCCATCAGCGAGCCGTCCATCATCACCGAGGAAAACCCGACAGCGAAAGCGCCTTCGCAATCCGATGGGCTGCTGCCGTGATCCAGATGCATGGCGATCGGCAGGTGCGGGTAGGTCGCCACGGATGCCTGCAGCATATGCCGCAGGAAGATATCGCCGACATAGCCCCGCGCGCTCCGCGTCGCCTGAAGGATCACCGGGCTGTCGGTCGCATCTGCGGCGCGTAGCACGCCTTGCAGCGTCTCAAGATTGGTGATGTTGAAGGCAGGCATTCCATAGCCGCGCTCTGCCGCGTGGTCGAGTATGCACCGCATAGGTACCAAAGGCATATCCAGTTCTCCAGTCAGGGGATTCAGGGAAGGATGGCATCTAGTCCAGCAGCGGCAGGAGCTTGTTGACGCTGTCTTTTGCGTCGCCATAGAACATTCGGGTGTTCTCCTTGAAGAACAGCGGGTTCTCGATGCCGGAATAGCCGGTGCCCTGGCCACGCTTGCTGACGAAGACCTGTTTCGCCTTCCACACCTCCAACACCGGCATACCGGCGATGGGCGAGTTCGGGTCGTCCTGTGCGGCCGGGTTCACGATGTCGTTCGAGCCGATGACGATGACCACATCGGTCGAGGGGAAATCCTCGTTGATCTCGTCCATCTCCAGCACGATGTCGTAGGGCACCTTTGCCTCGGCCAAGAGCACGTTCATATGGCCCGGCAGACGGCCCGCGACCGGGTGGATCGCGAAACGCACCTCCTTGCCCGCCGCGCGCAGTTTTCGCGTCAGTTCGCTGACCGCGCTCTGCGCCTGCGCGACCGCCATGCCGTAACCCGGCACGATGATGACGCTGTCGGCATCGTTCAGCGCTGCCGCCACGCTGTCGGCGTCGATCGCCACCTGCTCGCCCTCGATGGCGGCCGCGGGGCCGGTCTCGCCGCCGAAACCGCCGAGGATCACCGACACGAAATGCCGGTTCATCGCCTTGCACATGATATAGCTGAGGATCGCACCCGAGGATCCGACCAGCGCGCCGGTCACGATCAGCAGGTCGTTGGACAGGGTGAAGCCGATCATAGCCGCCGCCCAGCCGGAATAGCTGTTCAGCATCGACACCACCACCGGCATGTCGGCGCCGCCGATGCCCATGATCAGGTGATAGCCGATGAAGAAGGCCAGGAGCGTGATCAGGATCAGCCAGAGGATCGCCGGGCCGGTGCCGGTGCAGAACAGGATGCCCAGCAGCACCGACAGCGCCATCGCGCCCGCGTTCAGCATATGCCCGCCCGGCAGCTTTTTCGGCTTGCCATCCACCCGGCCCGCCAGCTTGCCGAAGGCGACGACCGAACCGGCGAAGGTCACGGCGCCGATAAAGACGCCAAGCGCGACCTCGATCTTCAGCATCGCGATCTCGGAGGGCGTCTTGTGGGCCAGCACGGCGGCGAAGCCCTGGAAGACATGGCCCGCGTCCTCGGCCTTGATGCGCAACACGCGGGCCAGCTCGATCTGGGCGTTGAAGCCGACGAAGACGGCGGCGAGGCCCACGAGGCTGTGCATCGCGGCGACAAGCTGCGGCATCTCGGTCATCTGGACGCGCTTGGCCACGACATAGCCGATACCGCCGCCGATGGCGATCATGATCAGCGACAGCAGCCAGTTGCCCGCGCCCGGCCCGAACAGGGTAGCCAGGACCGCAAGGGCCATGCCGACAATGCCGTACCAGATCGCGCGCTTGGCGCTTTCCTGTCCCGAAAGCCCGCCCAGCGACAGGATGAACAGGATGGCTGCGACCACATAGGCCGCGGTGGTGAATCCGTATTCCATGCCTGCCCCCTTACGACTTCTGGAACATGGCCAGCATCCGGCGCGTGACCAGGAAGCCGCCGAAGATGTTGACCCCTGCCATCAGCACGGCCAGCGTCGCGAGGATCATCACCCAGGCCGAGCCCGATCCGATCTGCATCAGCGCACCCAGGATGATGATCGAGGAAATCGCGTTGGTGATCGCCATCAGCGGCGTGTGCAGCGAATGGGCGACGTTCCAGATCACCCGGAAACCGACGAAACAGGCCAGCACGAAGACGATGAAATGCGACATGAAGCTGGCCGGCGCGACCAGGCCCACCAGCAGCAGGACCACCGCGCCCGCCGCCAGCAGCGTGACTTGCGATTTCGTTTCGGCCTTGAAGGTGGCGATCTCGGCCGCGCGGCGTTCCTCGGGCGTCAGCTCCTTCTTCTTTTCCTTCGGCTTCTGCGCGGCGATGGCCGCGACTTTCGGCGGCGGGGGTGGCCAGGTGATGTCATGATCGCGCGCGACGGTCGCGCCGCGGATCACGTCATCTTCCATATTGTGATTGACGACCCCGTCTTTCTTCGGCGTCAGGTCGGCCATGAAATGGCGGATATTGTTGCCGTAAAGCTCGGATGCCTGCGTACCCATGCGCGACGGGAAGTCAGTATAGCCGATGATGACCACGCCATTATCGGTCACGATCCGCTGCTCGGGCACGGTCAGGTCGCAGTTCCCGCCCTTCTCGGCCGCCAGATCCACGATCACGCTGCCGGGCTTCATCGCCTCGACCATGTCCTTGGTCCAAAGCTTGGGCGCATCGCGGCCGGGGATCAGCGCGGTGGTGATGACGACATCCATTTGCGGCGCCAGTTCGCGGAACTTTTCCAGCTGCTTTTCGCGGAATTCCGGACTGGAAGGCGCGGCATAGCCGCCGGTCGCCGCACCGTCCTGGGCCTTTTCCTCGAAATCGAGGAACACGAATTCGGCCCCCATCGATTCGATCTGCTCGGCCACCTCGGGACGAACGTCGAAGGCAAAGACCTGTGCACCAAGGCTGGTTGCGGTGCCAATCGCGGCAAGGCCGGCCACGCCTGCACCCACCACAAGAACCTTGGCCGGCGGCACCTTGCCTGCGGCGGTCACCTGACCGGTGAAGAAGCGGCCGAAATTGTTCGCGGCCTCGATCACCGCGCGATATCCGGCGATATTGGCCATCGACGACAGCGCGTCCATCTTCTGTGCACGGCTGATCCGGGGCACCATGTCCATGGCGATGGCGGTGATGCCCTGATCCTTGGCCTTTTCCAGCAAGTCCTTGTTTTGGCCCGGGTAGAAGAACGAGATCAGGGTCTGACCCTCGCGCATCTGGGCGATTTCGCCCTCGGAGGGCTGGCGGACCTTCGCGACGACATCGACCGCGGCCACCAGATCGGCGGCCGACCCTTCGACCGTCACACCCGCCTTGCGATAGTCGTCGTCCGAGAAGCCGGCCAGCGATCCCGCGTCGCTTTCGACAAAGACCTCGTGCCCCAGTTTCTGAAGATGCGCTGCCGACGACGGGGTGACCGCCACTCTCGCCTCCCCTGCAAAGCTTTCCTTCAAAGTGCCAATCTTCATGATTCACCTATTGGATGTCGCAATTGGCCCTGCCGATGCTAGTTGTATCGAATTATCCGCTCAGCGGTACACGACATTGGGAAGCCACAGTGCGATTTCGGGGACGAAGGTGATCAGCAGTAGGACGATCAACAGCGGCAGGATGAACGGCATCGTGGCCCGCACGCATCGCTCGAATGGCACGCCAGAGACATCCGACAGGACGAACAGGACCATGCCCACCGGCGGTGTCAACAGCCCCAGCATCAGGTTCAGGATCAGCAGGATGCCAAGATGGATCGGGTCAATCCCCGCGCTGATCGCGATCGGCATCAGCACCGGCACCAGGATGGTGATGGCGGCGATCGTCTCCATGAATAAGCCGATCAGCAGCACGATCAGCATCATGATCAACAGCAGGAGTTGCTTATTGGTGGTGATACCCAGAAGCGCCGCGCCCAGCTTTGTCGCCACCTGCTCGGATGTCAGGATCCAGGCGAAGACCGCCGCCGAGGCAACGATCATCAGGATCGCGGCCGAGGTGATAATCGTATCCATCGATACCCGGACAAGATGCCGCCATGTCAATGTGCGATAGACGGCCAGACCCAGAAACAGCGCATAGCAAACGGCGGCAACCGCGGCCTCGGTCGGGGTGAAAACACCTGCGGCGATTCCGCCGACAATGATCACCGGGGTCAACAAGGGCAGGAAAGCCTGCTTGAACGTTTCCCAGATCCTGCAGGCACTGATGCCGCCGTCGCGGGGATAGCCGCGCTTCCAGGAATACCAGGCGACCATGATCATAAGCGATACGGCCATCAGCAGGCCGGGCACTAGGCCGGCAGCAAACAGCTCGCCGATCGAGACCGAGGCCATAACCCCATATATCACGAGGGGCAGCGAGGGTGGAATGATCGGCCCGATGGTCGATGAGGCGGCGGTGATGCCGACCGAGAAATCGGTATCGTAACCCGCCTCGCGCATGGCCTTGATCTCGACATTGCCCAGGCCGCCCGCATCGGCGACGGCAGCACCCGACATGCCCGCGAAGATCACGCTGGCGCCAACATTGACATGACCTAGCCCCCCGGGCAGCCAGCCGACGAGCGAGCGGGCAAACGCGAAGATCTTGGTGGTGATCCCACCGGTATTCATCAAATGGCCCGCCAGAATGAAGAAGGGGATGGCCAAGAGCGGAAAACTGTCGATGCCGCCGATCATGCGGTGGATCACCACGACATCGGGAAGCCCCTTCAGCACGACATAGGCCAGCGAAGCGCCACCAAGTGCCACGGCCACGGGCACCCCGAGAATCAGGAAGATTGCGAGCAGGACGAAAAGAACGGTCAACGCCATTTATACGGTCTCCCGCAGGAACGCGGTTTTTTCAGCGATGATCTCATGCGCGGGGCGGCGGGCCTGCCGCACAAGGATCAAGGCCGCGAACAGCGCCATGAGGGCGCAGCTTGCGCTGACGGCATAGTAGAGCACCGCCTTGGGCATCTGCACCGACACCATGTTGGAATTGGTCCGCTGCGCCAGCTCGACCCCTAGCCAGGCGGCATAGCCCCAAAAGCCCGTCACCAGCGTTTCGACCAGCAGCACCACGGGCTTGATGATCGATTCGGGCATCGCGCGATAGGCGAATTCAAGGAAGATATGCTTGCCTTGCCGGACGCAGGTGATCCCGCCCACGAAACCCAGCAGGATCAGGAAATAACGCGCGATCTCCTCAGTCCATCCCAGACTGTCGTTCAGGACATAGCGCGTGAAGAATTGCAGCGCCACGATCAGGAACAGAAGTACGAAGACAACCAGTATCGGAATGTCCATCCAGCTGACATCCGAGATGTCGTCGGACACTTCCTCGGCCTCGTCGATCAGCGCATCGATATCGTCTTTTCGGGTCATCGGTTCCTCCTCCCTGACGACGCGCCGCACCCCCGGAACCGGGGCTGCGGCGCTGGTGGCTATTATTTGTCCTCGATCGTCTGCAGGCGTTCGAACAACTCGGTCGAGAACGGCAGGTCGCCGGCGGTCAGCGCGGGGGTCACGGCCTCGATGAACGGCGCGCGATCGACCTCGTTGACATTGACGCCCTCGGTGCGGAACCAGTCGACCAGTTCGCCTTCGTCCTTCAGGATGGCGGCCGTGACTTCGTCGCCGGTTTCCTGCAGCACGTCTCGAAGGATCTCGACATCTTCCTCGGGCAGCGAGTTCAGCCGCAGTCCCGAGACCACCGTATAGGTCGAGTTGATGATATGGCCGGTCAGGCTGATGTCGCTTTGCACCTCGTAGAAGCGATTGGCCTTGATTGTCGTCAGCGGGTTCTCCTGGGCATCGACCACGCCCTGTTGCAGCGCAAGATAGACCTCGGCGAAGGCGATCGGGGTGGGATTGGCGCCCACCGCCTTGGGGAACAGCACATAGGCCGGCGCGTCGGGGACGCGGATCTTGAGGCCCTGCATGTCCTGGGGCTTCTGGATCGGCTTGTTCGCCGTTACATGGCGCGAGCCATAGTAGCTGACGGCGGCGATCTCATTGCCACCGGTGGCGTCGGTATAGCCCCGGGCGACCTCGTCAAAGACGTCGCTGTCGAAATAGGCGGCCCAGTGATCGAGGTTGCGCAGCGTGAACGGGAAGTCCGTCATCGAGGCGGGGCCGTAGATCGAACCCGCAAAGCCGGCGCCGGTATAGATGATGTCGACGGTGCCAAGCGAGAGGCCTTCGTTCAGATCGACCTCCTTGCCAAGGGACGACGCCGGAAAAACCTCAATACTGTGACGCCCTTCCGTGCGCTCGGCGAACAGTTCCGCCGCCCTGAGGGCCGCGTCGTGCAACGGGTGGCTGACTTCGTAGACATGGGCGAATTTCAGGACATCGGCATGGACCGATGTGACGCCAGACGACAGGGCGGCAATCACGGTCGCGACTAGGAACTTGCTAAATTTCATGGGTTTTTCCTCCAAGGGCTTCATGTGCGGGGTGATTTGTCAGGGGCCTTGCGGACGATCAGTTTTCCACCCATCCGCCCGCTATCCCGCGGTCGTGACAGGGATGGCCTAGAGCAGCCAATGGGCTGCTGGGCAGTTTGGAAGGAATGCAGGGCTCAGTTCTGGCCATATGTGTCTCCTCCGCTTTTTTGGTAATACCAAAAGAGCATAAAGTTGGTCAATAACTTTTCTGGTAATATTTTTGGTAAGTCCATAAAGGAAAAGTTGATAAGCCTAAACTTCGGTGGGATAAGAGCCTATGAGCGACATTCACCCTGTTTCCCCGGACCCGGAGGCTGCGCAGCTTGACAGTGCGGTCGGCCGCGTCGTCGCCGCCATCGAGGCGCAGATCTTCTCGGGCGAGTTGAAGGATGGTGAATCGCTGCCTGCCGAGCGAAGCATCGTCGAGACCATGGGCGTCAGCCGTCCGGTCGCCCGAGAGGCCATCAAGATCCTCGGCGGCAAGGGGTTGCTGGATGTCCAGCCGCGTCACCGGCCGATCGTGCGAAAGCCCGATATACGCATGGTCATGGGCGTTCTGGGGGGGCTTGTCGGCCATCTGACCGGCCAACCCGGCGGGATCCGGCAGATCTTCGACGTGCGGATCTTCGTCGAGGCCGGCCTTGTGCGGCAGGCGGCTCTTTCTGCGGGGAAGGGCGACATCGCCCGGCTGCGCGAGGCGCTGGAGGCCAACCGGGCTAGCATCGGCGATTCGTTGAATTTCTACAGGACCGACACCGCCTTCCACGGCGTACTCTATTCGATCCCCGCTAACCCGATCTTTCCGGCGCTGCACGGCGCCTTTCGCGACTGGCTGGATGCAAGCTGGCGCAAGATGCCGCGGCTGCCCGAGCGTAACCTGAAGAACTATCAGGCGCACGCCGCCATCCTGGAGGCGATCCTCGACCGCGATCCCGATCGCGCGGAACAGGTGCTGCGCAGTCACCTAGAAGCCGCGTGGGCGCAGGTGCGCGACATGTTCGACTGATCGGATTTCGACGCGGACCCGCCGGGGCCAGATCGTCGACAGGCCGAATCACCACACGCGCCAGCGCAGACAGGCTGGGCATCAACGGTGCCGGAAATCTGCCGTTGAAACGGTCTCCTGCCGCTGTCGTGTTACCTGCATCGATATCCGGCTCTGCACGAAAGTGGCGTGTTTCGGGCCCGTCATGGACCAGCTAGCCTTTAGCGCGTCACAGAGTATGGTAATACCATAAATGTTTGAAGGCCGCAATCGCTCGGGAAAAGCAAAAAATGTTGACATGTTGAATTATTTTTGGTCATACCAAAATAGTGATGGATTCGGAGGCTGATTGACCGCCGCTTCGCAGCAGAGATGGAGAGGAGTTACCGACATGGCCGACACGATTTCCGCCGCTTACTACCGCGGAGAGCGGCGCTTCAGCGTCGAGGAAAAGCAGGCTCCTAGCCCGAAGGCGGGCGAAGTTTCCGTTCGGATCGCCTATTGCGGCATTTGCGGCACCGACATGCACGTCTTCCACGGCAACATGGACGCCCGCGTCGGGTTCGAGCGGGTGATCGGGCACGAGATGTCCGGTACGGTCTACGCTTTGGGCGATGGCGTGCAAGGCTTTGAACAAGGTCAGAAGGTCGTTGTGCGCCCGCTGAATCACTGCGGCAACTGCCCGGCATGCAACGCAGGTCACACCCACATCTGCCACAACCTGAAGTTTCTCGGGCTCGACACCGATGGCGCGATGCAAGAGGTCTGGACCGTACCCGCACACACTCTGCACGCCCTGCCCGAAGACATGCGGCTTGACCATGCCGCGCTTGTCGAGCCCGTGGCGGTGGCGTGTCACGACGTGCGTATGGCCGGCTTGAAGGCGGGCGAGGACGTGGTGGTGATCGGCGGCGGTCCGATTGGCGTGCTGGTCGCCATGGTGGCCCGAGACGCAGGCGGCAAGGTCGTGATCTCAGAGGTCAACGAGAACCGGTTGGCGATTGCCCGCGACCTGGGCTTCGACACCGTGAACCCCGCCAAGTCGAACCTGGTGGACGAAATCAACGGACGTACCGGCAACAAGGGTGCCGACGTGGTTTTCGAGGTGTCGGGCAGCCAGCCCGGCGTCGACGCGATGACAGGCGTGGCGGCAACGCGCGGCCGTATCTGCATGGTCGCCATTCACGCCAAGAAACCGACCGTGGACATGTTCCGCTTCTTCTGGCGTGAGCTGCAACTGGTAGGCGCGAGAGTCTACGAGGCCGAGGATTACGACAAGGCCATCGCCTTGGTGATTTCGGGCGCCATTGCTGCCGACACGGTCATCACAGATGTCAGTCCGCTGTCCGAAATCCAGCAGGCGTTCGAGGCACTCGACGCTTCGCCCACCGCGTTGAAAAGCCTTATCAAGGTAGGAGCCTGATCCATGTCCGTCCTGAAATCTTTCGAACTTTCCGGCAAGACCGCCATTGTCACCGGCGCCAAGCGTGGCATCGGTCGCGGCATGGCCGAAGCCCTGGCGCAGGCAGGGGCCGATATCGTAGGCGTTTCGGCCTCTCTGGAAACCTCAGGTTCCGCCGTGGGTGACGCGGTCGAGAAGCTGGGCCGCACGTTCACCGCCTACCAGTGCGATTTTTCGGACCGCGCGGCGGTTAAGGCCTTTGCCGCGCAGCTGGAAAGCGACGGGGTGAAGCCTGACATCCTGGTCAACAACGCCGGGACTATCAAGCGCAAGCCTGCGGCGGAGCACCCGGATGAATGGTGGGACGAGGTGATCGAGGTCAACCTTTCGGCCCAGTTCATCCTGAGCCGTGAGATCGGTCGCGGCATGGTCGAGCGTGGCTCGGGCAAGATCATATTCACCGCCTCGCTGCTCACGTTTCAGGGTGGCATTACGGTACCGGGATACGCCGCATCGAAGGGCGGCATCGGCCAGCTGACCAAGGCTTTGGCGAACGAATGGGCGAGCAAGGGCGTGAACGTCAACGCCATCGCACCGGGTTACATTGCGACCGACAACACCCAGGCTCTGCAGGATGATCCCGACCGTTCGAAATCCATACTCGAACGTATTCCGGCAGGTCGCTGGGGCAGGCCGGAAGACTTCGCCGGACCGGCTGTCTTCCTTGCCTCCACGGCCTCCGACTACGTCAACGGCGAGATCCTGGTCGTCGACGGCGGCTGGATGGGGCGTTGACCATGTCGATAGTCAAGGAATGCGGCGCACGCATGCTGGACATCTGCACCGCAGCGCCGGTCATCCCGGTCTTGGTAGTCGAAGACGTGCGCCATGCCCGGCCCCTTGCCGCCGCGCTTGTCAGGGGCGGCCTGCCGGTGCTGGAGGTGACATTGCGGACGCCCGCAGCGCTGGATATTATCGCGACCATGTCCGACGAACCGGGCGCCATCGTCGGGGCGGGCACGCTGCTCGACCCCGAAGATGTCGACGCGGTGATTGGGGCCGGTGCGCAATTCGGGGTCTCGCCGGGCTCGACCGACGAGTTGCTCGACACCTGCGAGGCACGGCGGCTGCCGTTCCTGCCCGGCGTGTCCACAGTGTCCGAGGTGATGCGCCTGCGCGCCCGGGGATACGACCTGATGAAGTTCTTTCCGGCCGAGGCATCGGGCGGCGTGGCGATGCTCAAGGGGATCGCCGGTCCGATCCCGAACGTCCGGTTCTGTCCGACCGGCGGTGTCGGTCCCGACAACCTAGCGCAATACCGGGGATTGTCCAACGTTGTCTGCGTCGGTGGAAGCTGGATCACGCCTGTCGATGCGGTGCAGGCAGAAGACTGGCAGGCCATCGAGGATGCCGCTCGCGCGGTCAGCGAATAGGCCGCAGGCTGGTCTTATCTGCGGCACTCGGGTCAGTAATGTTAATCTGATTGACATGTCCTGGCCTGCAGGGCTGTCGTACGCTCCGAGCTTCCCTTGAAAAAATCCCCGATTGGAGTGCTTGGAGCACTGGATCTGGGTGTTTCTTAAAGAGTCGTATGGCGTACGCTTTGAAAAAGTGTCATTATAGGCGTCATGCTGGCCGAACGAGCGCAAAATCTGAAGAAGGTTCTTGATGCAGTGCCCTCCGGGTATCTGGTCGATGCGGCATGGCTCACGGCGCATGGCATCGCCTACGAGACCTTTCGTGACTACGTCAAGCGCGGCTGGCTCGAGCGTCTGACCCGCGGTGTTTTCCGTCGCCCGTCTCCGGGCGCTTTTGCGTCGGATACGATCGACTGGAAGATCTGCCTGCTCTCGGTCCAGCAGATCATGCGCTACGATGTCCATGTCGGTGGCATGACGGCGCTTGCCCAGCAGGGTCATGGCCACTATTTGCGTCTGGGCGGCAATGCGCCGGTATGGGCCTATGGTGAAACCATACCGAACTGGCTCCCGAGACTGCCGCTGAACGCGCCGATCGAATCGCGCAGCAGGTCCCTCTTTGACGATCCGCAGCTTGGTCTTCCCGATAAGGGCACGGAGGCAGGGCAAACCGTTCCCTGGGAATGGCAGCTCAGGATGTCGTATCCCGAACGGGCGATCCTGGAGGCCATGGATGAGCTGCCCGACCACGAGAGCTTTCACAACGTCGACAAGGTGTTCGAGAGCCTGACGACGCTGCGGCCGAAGATGCTGTCTGCGCTGCTGCACAGTTGCCGGAAGATCAAGGTGAAGCGGTTGTTCTTCGTTTTCGCCGATCGCCACGATCATCCCTGGCGCAAACGTCTCGACCCTGAGGAATTCAACCTCGGTCGTGGCGACCGCGCTCTGGTCAAGGGTGGCAGGATACATTTACGTTACCGTATCGTTGTGCCGGAGGAATTCGTGGCGACCGGGGCTGGCGATGGCGCGTGAGGATTATGAAGCCCAAGTCGCGCTGCTCGTACGCCTGCTCCCGCATGTTGCCAAGGAAAAGGTGTTCGCGCTCAAAGGCGGTACGGCGATCAACCTGTTCTACCGTGATCTGCCTCGTCTGTCGGTCGACATCGATCTGACCTATCTGCCAATCAAGGATCGCGGCGAAAGCCTCGCTGAAATCAACGAGGCAATGAATCGCATCGCGGCCGCCATCGAAAGCGCCATCATCGGCGCGAAGACGCGGCGCATCCAGGGTGGGGGAGGGGGGGGCCACCCGCGTTCTCGCTCGTCTGGGCAGCGCCGAGATCAAAATCGAGACCTCGCCGGTCATGCGCGGCGTCGTCCACGATCCCGAGATGCGCCCGGTGTCGGATGCGGTGGAGGATGAATTCGGTTATGCGGAGATGCAGGTCGTTTCCTTCGAAGACCTGTTCGGTGGCAAGTTGCATGCGGCAGTGGACCGCCAGCATCCGCGCGACCTCTATGACATCAAACTGCTCTATGAAAATGAAGGCCTGACAGAGGATCTGTTCCGGACTTTCCTGATCTGCATCGCCTGCTCATCCCGTCCGGCGCATGAACTTCTGAACCCGAACTTCATCGACCTTGACCAGCCCTATACGAAAGAGTTCGAGGGCATGACGAAGGTGCATGTCAACCTCGACGACCTTCTCGAAACCCGAGAGCGACTGGTCGCGGACATCCGGTCTCGTCTCGACGAAAAGGTCAGGACCTTTCTCCTGAGCCTGCATGACGGCACGCCTGACTTCGACGCTATTGAGCGGCCGCGGGCGGCTGACCTTCCTGCGGTTCGTTGGAAGCTGATCAATCTGGAGAAGCTAAAGAGGGATAACCTGGCCAAGCATGCGGAGCACAGATCAGCGCTGGAAGCGCTGTTCAGTTAGTCACCAGTACGGCTGCCGCTCCGTTCGGGGACTGACCGGTCTCTGCTGCTAAATGCGAGGCATGAATACCTCGAAAGCAGGGTTTCCCAAGCGGCGCCAATGAGTTACATTAAGCAGCGAGTTTGGGGATTTGGCATTCGACCAATCGCAAGTATCGTTGGTTGCACGCCCCCGCAACCAAAAAACTACCGCTATAACAGCGACTTACGACCAAGCCCCCGGCCGTCGCGTCGGGGCTTTCGTTTTCAAGTCAACGCCAAGTCAACATTCCGCTCGCTTTTGGGTCAGGGCGGGCCTTTAGCGCTGGTGCCTGGTCGCTTCGGTCATCATAAGAAGCGCGCGCAAGGGGTCGACGTGCGGCAATAGATTATCGCGCGACGCAAACAGGGCGCGCATAGCGGGGGCAGCGGCATTAGACCTGACCCGGAAGCTCTATGGGGATGGTTGACGCCGGCTCCTGCCTTGACCGGATGGCCCTTTCATTGGACGCAGTGCTTCCTGAAATCGTGCAAAGCAAACCAAATGCTGTTCGCGTTGCGTAATCGGCAGGATGAGGCCGCAGCAACGATTTGGCTAATGGCAGCCGACCGCCAGTGCCAGGGCAGCAGTTCATCGAGTGCATTTGATCTTGTGATCGCTGATGCGGTTGAGAATATCGATGAGGTAAGCCTGCGGATCGATATTGTGGAGCTTTGCGTCTCGATAATGGTCATCGCATCAGCGAGTGTTTCCCCACCCGCATCGGAGGCGGCCAATAGAAAATTCTTTGCAGGGTCGATTCCCATAAGCCGAACAGTTTGGCACAACCGACGCCGATTGCCGACGCGCCTCAAGGCGGGCGGTTTGATTCTGGCCACAAGCGCCTTCCTTGGTTGCTCAGAGCCAGCTTATGATCTCGACGGTACGCGAGGTGAACTGTGAAGAGTCGGTCGCGTGCAGTTCGGAGAACTTGCGCCGCATATGGCTCCAGCACGCCGTCATTGGCCCAGTCGGTCTTGCCAGCCGGTTGTAGTCGGCATTGCCATCCACTTGCAGGATTCCGCGATATCTATCAAGGTGCCTTTCCGAACAGGTGCCCGAGTGGCTGCCTTCAAACAGATAGGCGACCATGGGCGGCACTGATCCACTGAACAAGCTGTCGTCACGGGCATGGTCGGCAGGGTGGCCTTTCCTAGAGGCGTTATCGCAGATTCTCAGCAAATCTGGGCCTTTGCAGGCGCAAAAACCGACGCGCGAACGCCGTGACGGGCGCGGCGCGCAGATAGGGTCACTTTTTTCGATTGTTATGACCGGTCACCAATTTTTTGAACCGTGCGAAGCGGGTGTGTATGGTTGCAGCGATCTGTTGACCAAACCGTTTTAGTCGCCGTCGCGCAAGAACTCTGAGCAGGCCGTTGCGCCAAAATACGAGGTATATATGGCCCAGCCCCGATAGTGAGAGACGCAAAAGCAATTGTGCAAGGGCCTTTTCGTGAGGGGTTTTCAGGGGTTGAGCGTTGTTTATGCGTCTGATGGTTTTGCGGGTCATGCCTCGCCAAGCAGCAGCATATTCACGGTTGAGGGCGCGCGATAGTTTCGGATAGCGCGTTACGAACGCTTTGCGCCCATGGCTTTGGACGAGCCGAGTCAGTCTCTCATCGTCCCGTTGCTCAAGCTCTTTGCGCACGCTCTCAAAGAGTGCCGCCAGGTCCTCTTGAGGCAGATAGCGTACAACCGGCGCCAGTCCGCTCAGCCAATTATAGTCACCTTTCGCCGTTTGTGACGACGCCCATTGTATCAGGCGCTTGCCAGTCGCCCGCTTCTTGATGCCGGATGCTATTCGTCCGGCTCGAGGGCCGAGGTCAAAGGGCGCATTCCCTCCTCGAACTCGGCAATCAAATGTTGCGCGGCTTCGGAAACGAGGCCCGCCACGAGCCGGCCATGGCCCGTCGAGTGCGAGATATAGGTAAGCATATCTTCGCTGTCCGGGTCAGCGATTTCAGTCAAGGGGCGCTCAAGACGCTCGAGCGCAGATGCAAATTCTGGCGACAAGGTCGGCAAAGGGATCACACCATGCCGGGCCATCTTGAGAGCTGCAAAGAACGGGTGATCGTTGGGAAGAAGTGCCAGATCACGGGGGTCGCAAATCGGAATGGGCACAACGAAATGCTCCGGCATAACAGCATGCAGTTCCTCGATCATGGAGATCGCCCCCAGGGCCGAATCTTCGATTGCCCGCATTGGAACGCAAAACATTGCATGAATTGACTGGCTGGCAAGCCAGCTATTGAAGCGACCGGCGTGCAGAATGGACGCTATGCGCTCCGACCCGACCGCCGAGGCATCAAGCATGACGATGCGATGAGGGTTGCTGGGAAGCGTGAGAAGGGCGTCGCTAAGCGGGGTATGGTTGGTCAGATCGATCGTAACGTTACCGCGCATGACTTGCGCAGCTTTTGCGAGCTCGATTCTGGTCGGCTCGGCATAGGCGGAAAGGAGAGGGTGCTCATCATGCTGGAAAATGATGAGTTCGCGCCCTGCATCTGCGAACTCATTGGCCGCAATACGGCAAACGGTTGTCTTTGCCGATTTTTTGGGACTGACAGTCGCAAAAAAACCGATGCGGATGTCCGACGGAATGGAGAGAGGGGGGAATATGGATGTCATGATCGTTCTCAACTACAGCGTTAATCGAATTGGCCAAGCCGGCTCGTTATCTCCAAGCTCTGCTTGATACGGGCGCGGCGCTGGTGGGGTGGGTCCACACCTTGTTGCGGGCGTCCCGCTTGCCGAGGATCTGCGATTTCCAGGTTCACACCGGCTGAGTGGCTTGTTCCCGCCGCACTGCCCTCTTGTGATGAGCGGAGGCGGCGCGTGGCGCGAGAATAGAGCTCGATAATGCTCTTCTTCTTGCGCTCGGTGAGTGGCGAGATATCTGCAGGAACCTCCGCGTCTGCACTTTCGTAAACAGCAAGTACCCGCGCACCGATCCAGGACCATGGCACGCCGCGAGCCAGGAGCGGCGCAATGGTTGGCCGACACAGCAATAGATAGGCAGTCAACGAAATCGGCCCTCCGGCTTCGCGCCAATGGTTCCTCAATGCCGCGACCAGCGTGTTGTGATGATTCTGATCTATCATTTCAAACGAATCGCTAGTTAAATTTCACTAGCATAGTGTCCGTCGGTATATTCCGGTTGTCAAGCACCTCAAAGTCGGGCACGAGAATCGCATGCGGCGCGTTAGAAAATGGGCGGTTATCGGCAGGCTGGCTGCGATCGAGCAAAGGCATGCGCGTGATATACCCAGGCTAGAATTTGAAACCGATCTCGCAATCAAGCTGGGTTTGACGAGGGGAGCGTTGCGCAACTATGCGGATGCAGTTCGTCTCGTGCGCAGGCTGCCCGATCCGGCATTAAGGCAAATCCTGTTTCGGTCGAGCGCTGTGGCGGCTTCTACGCTGGCCAGATGGTTACACCGTGATCCCCAGCCGGCGCGGGCTTATATCGCCAAGAATACGCTGAATGGTGCGGTTACCAATGACCGCGCGCTGCTCGTTGCGGCCCGTCAGGCGCAACGGTCGACGCAGTCCCGTCATGCCGTGCCTGAAAGTGCCGAGGTGCAGCTCAAAACCTGGCTTGATACAGCCGATGATGTGTCGCGCAAGGACCTGATTTACCGCTTGGCCCCCCAGCTAAACACGCAGTACTTTGACCTGACCATTCATCAGCCCATAGACCCGCTTGCCCAATTGCTGGGGCTTAAGGCTATGCTTCGCATTCACGAATCCGATAATGGTGCCGATTTCAAATGGAAGCCGCACGTTGATCGTAGATTTGATTATTTTACCATGAGCATAATCGAGATTCCGTCGATGGTCGTTCTTGAACGGTTTCGAACTGAAGCGCGATCGATCTGGGCCAGAGCGTTGGCAGCGACCGTTTATTCTGATGCGGTGTTTCTGGTTCTTCCCAGCTCGGCGGCACGCCGACATTTCCTTTCGCGGATACCCAGCGATGGCGCGGTATGGATAAATCACCCACCTGCTCCCAGGCGATCGGGAGCAAGGAGCCGGTGCGAGAGTCGCCCAGCGATTGCCAAGGTGGGGCCGCGCAAAATCGTCGTCTCCACCACCCGCTCATTTCTTGCCGACCTATTTCACGAAGATCAGTTCAGATAGCTTTTTCGCATAGTGGGGAAGGGAGTTGATCATCTGCTGATAAGTCGTTGAGGAGGCGTTGTTCTTGTGTGGGTGTTCCCACATCTATGGCCCAAAACGTTGGCAGAAGGTTTGCTGGTCGTTGGTTGTTCATTGGTCGCGGGTTGATCAGCAACTGGCCATCTGTTGGTTGAAGCTGGCCAGAAAAACCGTGGAGTAATGTAGTCATCTATGTTATAGTCATGAGCTGTGCAGGAAACAGGAGTGGACAAATGGCCCTGCCGATGTCTGGACCAGCTTCGCCGGAGACCATTGCAGATCACCTCGAAACCGGGCGCCGCCGTATTGCCCAGGCAATCGAACTCTATCCGGAGTTGGCGCCAGAGGACGCCCTGGCGAGAATGATCGAGGGATGGGGCCCGCTTGCGGCCAGAACGGTGGGTCATTATCGGGCTGATCTGAAGTATGCTCTGGCTGAGTTGATGCAGTCGACAGATCGAGCGGACATGTTTCCGGTCGCGTTTGCCAAGGTCGACGCCGTTCTGACCGCGAAAAAGGCAAAGATCCCGTTCAAGGACCGGCGAACATCTGCCAAAAAGGTTATTGACGCGACAGAAGACGAGGCGAGGGCGCTTTTTTATGAACTCAAACGTCACGCGCTGAAATACGGTAACCCGAACTCAGTCCTGGCGGCTCTGATCGTGCTGGTGGCAGCACATAGCGGATTTCGACCAATCGAGTTGCGGGGAGCTGCATTTGATGGTCGTGTTCTGACGCTGCCCAATGCAAAAAAGCGACCAGGCCAGGCCGCGACTCGCGCACTTGATGTCTCAGCACTCCATAAGGACGTTCTTGTTGCCATTGAATTGCTGCTCTCGCTTATCGATCATGATTTGATAAAGAAAGAGTTCGCAAGCTGGACCAAATGCATTGCCAGCCAAATCACGCGGGCCTGCGAACGCATAAATATACGTCCGCTTTCTTTATATAGTTTTCGCCACGTTGCTATTGCTACTTGGTCTGCCGCAGGACTTTCACCGGAAGAAATTGCCCGCCTTTGTGGCCATCTTTCGATTCGCACGGCGCATACTCACTACGCGCGAGCTTCGGTCGGTCACAAGCGTAAGGCTGTTGCCCGAGCAGGCTTGTCACCTCAAGCTGCTGCCGAGGCCAAAGACACGGAAAGATCGGTCGGCGATGGCCATGATGCCGCGCACCTTTCCAAGCACCCTTTCAGGGGCCCTCAGAACGAAGTGCCAGATTTCATCGTGGAAGCGTTTCCTGAGATGCCGCCTAAGGGGGACGTGGGTAATGAAGCGCTCTCCCCCGAAGAAGTTCAACGCCATTGGGACGCCCTGTCGGATCCGCGCGATCCCAACGAAATTGTCGCAAACCTCGAGCATGCGCGTAGGGATAGGGCGCAAAGGAACCGTGGGACAAAGCGGAGCAAGGGTTTTTAACGATCCGTATTGGATGTTTTGAGACAATGCATAGCGATCAAGAAATATTTTGCCGGTTGCGCTGACTGGTCTCTCAGAACGTAGATGCCCCCGGGATGAAGGACAATGATGACCCTACCGTGACCTGTTGGTAGCGCAATGAGCAAACAAATCTGACCAGCAGGCGCAACGAGCAGCTAGATTTGCGTCGAGAACTGCCCAACGATTGGGAAGTAGCTCGTATCCAAGCGACGGAATCTGAATTACGGCTCCAACTCCATAATCTGATTGGGTGAGGACCCTAGCTATTTGCGGCGAGTGATACCTTGATATGCGTGGTTGATATGCCTTCAGTGCGGGGGAGGGAGGTAGACTACGTCGCAAACGTCCTTGAACTCATCGAACCTTCCAGCCCAATCGTCCCCCATGACCATTAGGTCGGCCCCGGCGCCCAAAATATACTGTCGCTTTAGCTCGAAGCTCTCTTCATAGAAAACCTCATCGACCCAGCGCAGCGCACTAATGATCTCTGCGCGCTCCTCTTGCCTAACGAACGGATATACACCCTTCTTACGGAAATTAAAGGCATCGGACGCAACACCGACCACGAGGCGATCTCCAAGCTCAGCGGCTCGCCTGATTATGTTCAGGTGGCCGATGTGGAATAGATCATACGTTCCAAACGTAATCACAGTCTTGTAGCTCAAGGCAATGCTCCGGTTGGGTAGTTACATACATAGGTGGTTGCGACAGCTCATTGCGGTCCGAGTCTAACGCGCCTTCGTCCCCATACTTTCTGGATCGCGCACCATGCGACCTTTCGACCTTGACCACAAGGATGGCGATATTAAGCTCGCTGTCAGACTGTATACTATCCACGGCTTCTGTGGCGCGGATTTTAACCTGCCAATGTCCACCTGCCGCTCTGGTCGCAATTTTGCCTTAGGATAGTGCTTCACGGCTGTCGATCCAAGTTGCCTGGTGTCAGTCTCAGCATGCTGCCTACTATTATTTACGGTCGCGACCATCGAGCATAAGTACAGACGGATCTCTGGCAAATGAACTATTAGCTTGTCCGTTATAGAGGAGCACGAAAAATGGCTCCCATGCTGGGAAAAATCTCTTGCACTTCGGGCGGCAACCACAGAGGGTGCCCAGCTTATCATTCCTGACCCACGGTAGAGATTCAAAGCTCTAATAGGAAACGTCCCCCTTGATCCAGCTTAGCCGTCTATTGAACATTGGCTTGCGGTTTGGAACGCTTGGCACGCGCTTTTTTTTCATCTTTTTCTTGGCCCGCTTTCTCGACGCTGAGTCGGTTGGCTATTATGGGATTTTTACAGCAACCGTGAGTTACGGGATGCTGTTTTTTGGACTGGAATTCTACACTCACGTGACCCGCAATTTCGGTAAGGCGAGTGTGGACGAGCGTGGGCAGATACTGAAGGGGCAAATTGCTTTATCGAGCCTGCTTTACATCGGCTCCGCCCCACTTGTGTGCCTTTTCCTGCTCAATACCGGCTGGCCAGAGCATCTGGTGTTCTGGTTCATGCCCATCATGATCCTGGAGCACTTTAACCAGGAAATTTTCCGGCTGCTTGTGGTAATGCAAAGGCAGATTGCCGCTAGTCTTTTGCTCTTTGTCCGTCAGGGAACGTGGGCACTGGCAATCATCGCCATCTTCTTTTTAAACGAAGGCGGCCGCTCGCTCGATATTGTCATGTTGAACTGGTTTGTCGCGACCTTCGCTGCGGCTTTGCTAGGGGCGTGGGAAGTGACCAAGCTTGACATTGAAGGCTGGCGCAAGCGAGTTGATTGGATTTGGGTGAGACATGGCGTCAGCGTTGCTCTGCCTTTTTTGATTGCAACGCTCTCACAACGCGGTGTCATTACGTTGGATCGGTATTGGCTCGAGTCCTTGGGCGGAATCGGTGTGGTGGGCTCCTACGTCCTGTTTTTTGGGATTATCAGCGGGCTGTCGGTTTTTCTTGAAGCTGGCATCTTCTCTTTTGTCTATCCGGAGCTGATTAATCACCATCACCGCAATGAGCATACACTCGCACGCGCAAAAGTGCGGCGAATGTTCTACCAGACGGCGGTCGTCTGCGCCGGATTTGCGATCATCAGTATGGCGTTGCTGCCCGTTATCCTTGACTGGGTAGGCGATCCAGTTCATTTGGAGCATGTCGGCATGTACCCGTGGCTCCTGCTGGCGATGAGTGCACTGGCCATGAGCCAGGTCGCACATTGGGCGCTCTACGCCAGCGGTCAGGACCGGCAGATTCTGTTCAGCCATGTCGCATCGCTAACGACATTCGCTGTCGTAATGTGGTTTACGAGTGGGCAACTGGGCACCTACGCCGTTCTCGCTGGCATCAACGCCGCTTTTGTGTTGCTCCTCATCTGGAAATGGGCGGTGTACGCTATTGCCCTCAAACGCCTACCACGATGATATGTCCTGAGCGATGAGAAGCACGTCGAGTTCATTTATGAAAACCGCTTTAAAAAACGGCATTCGAAAATTCCTCTACCTCGTAACGTGGCTGACCCCGAAGAGCGACACAGTGGTTCTCCGCGGTTTTCCCGATTATAATGACAATCTGCTCGCCATTTACGATGGCCTTATAGCACGCGGGACAAAACGCATTGTTTGGGTTCTTGAAGACCCGGCGGCTCCTCCGCCGATCAATATTGCACCAGGCGTCAGGCTTATAAAGTACGGAAGCCTGCTCGATATCTTGTTCTCCACCGTGGCCCGGTACCTTTTCATCACCCACGGGCACTTTCTGACCGAGATACCTCCAAACCAGATTTGCGTTAACCTCTGGCACGGCATTCCCTTTAAGCGGATAGGCACGGCTCTGGGCAATCCGGGGCGACTTGACACCTTATGTATCGCTACGTCCGCCTTCACTAAGCGTATTTTCGCCGATGCTTTCGATATGCCCGAAGATCGAGTCCTCATCACCGGCCAGGCTCGGACCGACCGATTGTTCGATTTTGATAAGAAAACGCTGTGGAATCGTACGCTTCCCAAGTATCCGTTACCCGAAAAAGTATACTTATGGCTCCCAACGTATCGCCAGTCGCCCTATCTCGCTCATCAGCAAGACGGAAGAAGCTTCGGCAATGTCTTTAATTGTTCGGATTTTTCAGAAGTGGAATTCAACTCGTATCTGGCAGTTAACAACTCGGTTTGCCTTGTGAAGCCTCACCCGATGGCAAAAAAAACTGATAACGCAAGCCACTCTCATTTGCACTTCATAGATGAAGCATGGATGGCTCACCATGGGATCACGCTTTACCAGCTTCTTGGCGCCGTCGACTGCCTTATCTCCGACATATCCAGCGTCATTACAGACTTCCTGATTGTAGACCGTCCTGTAGTCCTGCTGTTCGAAGACATTGAAGCGTACGGGGATAGCCGTGGCTTCATGCTAGATCCCGTGACCGACTATCTCCCGGCGCCGGTGACACGTAGCTTCACCGAGTTCATGGGCGAATTGACAAAGGTGCAGGAAGACCTGGATCCATACCGAGAGCGCCGGCGCCGGCTGCGTGATCTCTTTTTTGACTACAATGACGCAAAGGCGACGGAGCGCATTCTCGACCGTATAGACGAACATGCTAGTCACCTGGAACTGTAATTCGTATCATTGGTCCAAGCGATTTGGAGAATGATATGGCGGGCCGGGTAGCGGATGAAATTGTTTTAAGCGTCGAAGAGCGGGACTTTCTGGAAGCCCAGGTTCGA
>NZ_QMEL01000007.1 GCF_003390885.1 Pelagibacterium sediminicola | reverse complement strand
GACGGCGCCGGCCCGTATCCACGATCTCGAGCCGCTCGACACGGCTTCTATCTGTAAAGATATCCATACCGACAGTCAGCTATCAGACCGATCGCGCAAGCCAAGGCGGCTCTCAACGGAGGCTTACAGAGCACGGGATGCATACGCGTTTCAGGGTGGCGGGTCCGGGTGGTCGGGTATATTTTTTGCCCGGTCGGGCTGGCCGTCCCATGAGTTGGCCGCCAGTGCTGGCGGCGCACTTCCCCGAGGGGAAGAGGGGAAAGCCCCGGCCATTTGCGGATGGACGCGCCACAAACTCCCGGATCGCAGGGCGAAGACCGCTCTCACACAAGACAAAAGCCGTACGGAAGCGATCTTCGCCCTGCGCCGCTCAATGCCTCGAACCGGAGCCGAAAGGCCGCCGGCGGATTTTCTATCCGAGCGCGATCAGCGAAATCTGCCGTCCGGCCCGCGTTTCGTGATGCGTCCCGTAGCGATGTGAGAAATACCTTTCGGGATCGGCATAGCTGTCTCCGCCCGCCCGCTCGGCGCTCGCAAGCCCCAGCGTCTGCGCCTGGTGCATCACCAGCCCCGGCACGTCGAAATGCGGCTTGTGCCTGCCGGGCACGATGAAAGGAGCCGCATCGGGATAATCGCGCCGGATCGTGTCCGCAAAATCCTCGCCCACCTCGTAGCTCTGGGCGGCGATGGCCGGGCCGATGGCCGCAACGATCCGCTCCGGGGCCGCCCCCAGCGCGGCCATCGCATCGACGGTTCGCGCCAGCACCCCGCCCACCGCTCCACGCCAGCCGGCATGGGCCGCTCCGATGACCCCCGCATCGGGGTCGGCGAGCAGGATGGGCACGCAATCGGCGGTGAGGATGCCCAGCGCGATGCCGGGCCGCGTCGTCACCAGCGCGTCGGCCTCGGGGCGGCGTTCGAGGTCGTAATCCTCATCGACCACCAGAACATCGGCGCCATGCACCTGCTTTGCCAGCGCCACCGGCACCGGCCCGAGTTTCAGCGCCATCACCGCGCGATGCAGGTTCTCGCGCACATTGGCGAGGTCGTCGCCCACATTGCGCGAGGCGTTGAGCGAGGCGAATTCGCCCTCCGAAACGCCGCCCTGCCGACCGAAAAATCCATGCCGGACGCGGGGCAGTGCGGAAAGGGAAGCGGCGGTTTCAAACGGAGGGTGCATGTGAGGGCTGCCTTGGAAAGATCAGGAAAACCCGGCGGGACTCAAGCCGGGGCTCGCCGCGCAGAACGCCTTGAACAGCACGCCCATTTCTTGTGCATGCGTCAGGCGATGAAACGCCGCCTCCAGCGCCCCGGTCCGGGCCGGGTTCGCAGCGGCCAGCGCTTCCATTCGCGCGGTGATGCCCAAGGATGTAAGATAATCCCCCTGGGTGGCAAGGGGTGCTATGGTCAACCCTGCCATGCGCAAGGCGCCGCCCAGCGCCTCGAAATCCACATGCGCCGTCAGGTCCGCCGCCCCCGGCGCGTCCAGCGGGTCGGCAAAGCGGTGCCTCGCCAGCGCCTGCAAGGTCTCGCCGGGCTGGGTGCGTCCATAGCCGTAGTCGAGCGCCAACAGTACCCCACCGCGCGGCCCGATCACCTTGCCCAGCCGTTCGGCGAACTGGCGCGCGGCCAGCGATATCTCGGCCACCGCCCCCTCGGGCGCATCGGCAAAGCCGGGCCCCAGCAGCGCCCCGTCATAGGGCGTGGGCGAAAGCCCGAACCGGCGCTTGCCGCCCTCGAGCCCCACCATCCGCTCGAACCACTTGTCCCCGCGCTTGACGAACTGGCGCACCGGCAGCGCATCGAAGAACTCGTTGGCGATGACGATCACCGGGCCGGGAGAGATATCCTCGGGCTCGGAAATGAATGTAGGATCATAAGCCCTGAGTGTTTCGGCCTGCATGGCCTTGAGATCCGGGTTGGTCTCATAAAGCGCCAGCGCCCGCGCGTCGGCAAAACCGGGCACCCGCGTTGCAACGCGCAGGGCGTCGGCCATCAGGGTCCCCCGTCCGGGACCCAGTTCAAGAAGGGTAAGACTGCGCGGCGAGCCCATCTGCACGTAAAGGTCCGCCACCCACGCCCCGATCATCTCCCCAAACATCTGGCTGATCTCGGGCGCGGTGATGAAATCGCCTCCCGCCCCCAGCGGGTCCGCCTTGCGGTAATAGCCGCGCGTGGGGTGGGTGAGGCACAGCCCCATATAGGTGGCGATCGAGATCGGGCCGCTGGCCCGGATCTGCATGTCGATCAGGTCGCCCAGCGAAAGGGAAGTGTCAGGCATGGCGCCGGGTCTGCGCGTAAACGACAAGCCCGATCCCGGCCAAAAGGATGGGCAGCGAGAGCACCATGCCCATGGTCAGCCAGCCAAAGGCGAGATAGCCGATATGAGCATCGGGCAGCCGGAAGAACTCGACGAATATGCGCGAAAGCGCGTAGCCGATCCCGAAAATCCCCGCCGCCAGCCCGGGCTTGCGCAGCGCCAGCCGCGCATGGGTGAAATAGCGGATGACGAGGAACAGCAGCACGCCTTCGAGCAGCCCCTCGTAGAGCTGGCTCGGATGCCGGGGCAGATCGCCCCCACCGGGGAAGACCACGCCCCACGGCATGGTCGTCACCGAGCCGAACAGCTCGCCATTGATGAAATTCGCCACCCGCCCCAGAAACAGCCCGATGGTCGCGCAGCACGCCAGAAGATCGAGCCCGGAAAGGATGTTAGCGCCCTTGTGCCGGCAATAAAGCGCCATCGCCGTGACGAGCCCGAGGAACCCGCCATGAAAGCTCATGCCACCATCCCAGAGCGCAAGGATCGCCAGCGGGTCGGCGAGAAAGGCCAGCGGATCGTAAAACAGCACATAGCCCAGCCGACCACCCACGATGATGCCGACCACGATCCAGAAGGTGAAATCGAGCAGTTCCGAAGGCGTCATCGGGGGGGTGTTCTTCACCCACAGCGATTTGCGCCTGAGGATCAGCATACCATAGCCGACCCCGAGGAAAATGCCTGCCAGATAGGCCAGCGCATACCAGCGGATGACGATGGGGCCGATGGCAAAGGCGACGGGGTCGATCTGGGGAAAAGGCAAGGCGCACTCTTTTTGGGTTGCTTGGGGACCATGCCGCCATACCGGACTCTGGTCAAGCGGGCTGGCACTGCTTAAATAGAGGAGCTAGGGCGATCCCGCCACGCAAAAGGATTTGAACCATGTCGCAGAGCAGCAGGATTTTCGACGATCTGGGCCGACTGATGAACGACGCCGCCTCGGTCGCCGACGGCGTGCGCCGCGAAGCGGAAACCGCCGTCAGGGGCCAGATGGAACGCATCGTCAACGAGCTCGATCTCGTCAAGCGCGAGGACTACGACGCCCTGCGCGAACTCGTTGCCATTCAGGGCGAGGAAATCGAAGCCCTCCGCCGGGACCTCGACGCCCTCAAGAGCCGCAAGAAGACGAGTTGACCGGACATATATGCTTCGGCTTGCGCCGACTCCCCCCTCCCAGCCTCCCCCACAAGGGGGGAGGTGCTGGCCTTGTGCGTAGGGGAGCGCTGCGGAAAAGAAAGCACCCTCCCCTTGATGGGGAGGGCTGGGGTGGGGTGAAGCGGCAAACGCAAATCTGTCTCTGATAGGCTGTCCCCAAAGGACCCGACGACCACAAAGGAAATACCATGCGCATCGCCGTCATCTCGGACATCCACGGCAACGCATTCGCCCTCGAAGCGGTGCTGGAGGATATCGGGCGGCACGCCCCCGATGCGATCCTCAATCTGGGCGATCATTTCCACGGGCCGCTCGATCCGGCTCGCACCGCAAAAATGCTCGCCGGGCTCGATGCACTCACCATCCGCGGCAACACCGACCGCTATTTCCTCTACGCCGAACCGGATGCGATGGACGCCGACGACCGCCGGGTCCTCGAGCAATTGAGCCCCCAGACCATGGAGTGGCTGCGCGCCCTGCCCGCCACCGCGCGGTTCGAGGACCAGATCTTCATGTGCCACGGCACCCCGGCTTCGGACAGCGTTTACTGGCTCGACCGCACCCAAGGCGAACGCTTCCGCAAGGCAAGCCTTGCCGAGATCGAGGCTGAGCTGCCCGACAATGGCTTTCCGCTCCATTGCTGCGGGCATACCCATATCGCCCGCGTCGTGACACTGCCTGACGGGCGGGTCGTCTTCAATCCCGGCAGCGTGGGGCGACCCTCATTCAACATGAGCGACCCCGAATCCGCCGCCCGTGCGGGACCGGACGCCGCCTATGCACTGCTGACACAGGGCGAAAACGGCTGGACCATCGATCTGCGCCAGGTCCCCTACGATCACGCGGCCGCCGCCACCCTCGCGCGCACCAATGGCAGCCGCAAATGGGAACGCGAACTGCTGGAAGGCCGCAGGCGGTAAACCCCGGGGAAAACCCGTTCACGAATCGCCCCCGTTAACACCCCGTTAACCATGTGAAACCGATCATCCACAGATAGAATCTGTGTATTGGGCTTTGCGTTCATGGGCCCAGTTGATCGGCTGCGTGTAGATTTGTCCTCAACGACGATTCGTACATCGGACGCCGGTCAGACCGGTTCGGTTGTGCCGCGTAGGGCCTGCAACACCCGGTTGAAGGCTCATAAAAAGAATTGCTCAAGCGTGCGGAGCCGCCATGTCTCTTCTCGAGCTGGAACTGGACAGGAACATCCACCCTGTCGACATCATCGAGCACATTGCCGCCATCAACGACTGGACCTTCGAGCGCCAGGACGCCGACGAGATCTCCATTTCGGTCAAGGGCGGCTGGGCCGACTATCACGTTTCGTTCAACTGGATGGAGGAGATGGAATCGCTCCATCTGGCCTGCGCCTTCGACCTCAAGGTCCCCGAAGCGCGGCGCGGCGAGGTCAAGCAGCTCATCGCGCTGATCAACGAACAGCTCTGGATCGGCCATTTCGACATCTGGAACAAGGAAGGCGTCGTGCTGTTCCGCAACTCGCACCTGCTCTCGGGCGGCGCCGATGTCTCGCCCACCCAGTGCGAGGCCCTGCTACGCTCGGCGTCGGACAGCTGCGACCTTTATTATCAGGCCTTTCAGTTCGTCGTCTGGGCTGGAAAATCCGCCGCCGACGCGCTGGCCGAAGTGATGTTTGAAACCGTGGGTGAAGCATGAGTCTCGAAACCACCGGCACGGTCCTGCTGATCGGTGCGGGCAAGATGGGTACCGCCATGGCGGAGGGCTGGATCGGCGCCGGGCTGCCGGGCTCTTCTCTCGTTCTCGTCGATCCTGCGCCCCATGACTCGGTGGTGGAATTTGCCCGCCGGGCTGGCGCTGCCCTGCGCCGCGACCTGCCATCCGAGCCGCCGCGCGTCATGGTGCTGGCCGTCAAACCGCAAGTGATGGACGGGGTGCTTGCCGCCTCCCGCCATATCGTGGGACCGGACACGCTCGTTCTGTCGATTGCGGCGGGCATCTCGATAGCGCGGTTCGCGCAAGGGCTCGGCACGGAGCGGATCGTACGCACCATGCCCAACACCCCCGCCCAACTGGGCAAGGGCGTGACGGGCGCCGTCGCCGCCACAGCCGTCACCCCCGAGGATCGCGCGCTGGCCGATGCTTTGCTCGCGGCGGCAGGCGATGTCGCATGGCTCGATGACGAAACCGGAATCGATGCGCTGACCGCCGTTTCCGGCTCGGGCCCGGCCTATGTCTTTTATATGGTCGAAGCGCTCGCGAGAGCAGGGGAGAAACAGGGGCTCGGTGCCGATCAGGCCATGCGCCTTGCCCGCCAGACGATCATCGGCGCGGCAGCGCTTCTGGAGGCCGATCCTGCCCCCGCCGAGCAACTGCGCAAGAACGTCACCTCCCCCGGCGGCACCACGCAGGCCGCGCTCGATGTGCTGATGGCCGACAACGGCCTTGGGCCTCTCATGGAGCGCGCGGTGGGTGCGGCGAGGAAACGCAGCGAAGAACTGGGACAATGAGCGAAATCACCTTCGACGACTTTTTGAAGGTCGACATCCGCACCGGCACCATCATCGAAGCAAGGGACTTTCCCGAGGCCCGCAAGCCCGCGATCATCCTCGTGATCGACTTCGGCGAGGAGATTGGCATAAAAAAGTCATCTGCACAGATTACCGTCCACTACCGGCCCGAGGATCTCGTGGGACGCCAGGTGATGGCGGTGGTCAATTTCCCGCCCCGCCAGATCGGCCCCATCCGCTCCGAAGTCCTGACCCTTGGTTTTGAGGACGAGGACGGCGCGATTGTTCTGGCCGCGACTGATAAACGCGTGCCAAACGGCCGGAGACTGATGTAGAGTACCGGCTTGACCAATTGAGCAAGAGGGGCGCAGGACGCCGTTGACCGAACCTGAACAAACCCCGCCGCGCGAACCACGCCTTCTAGGGCTCAACAATTCCTCGCGCGGCGCGCTGATGCCGCCCATCTTTGCGGCGCGCGGCCTGATCGTCCTGATCCTGCTCGCCTCCGTCTATTTCTTCCACAGCTTCCTCGTGCCGGTTCTTGCCGCGCTCATTATCGGCTTTGCAAGCTGGCCGGTGTTCCGCCGGGTGCGCGACTGGTGCGGCGGCAACCGGACCGTTGCCGCCAGCCTGATGATCGCCGTCATCGTGCTGTTCATCCTGGTGCCCATTTTCTGGGCGCTCAGCTATGCACTCACCGAGGCCCGGCAACTGATCGGCTGGGGCATCGCCGCCAACGCCAATGGCGCTCCGGCCCCCGAATGGTTCGCAACCCTTCCGCTGGTGGGCGAGTGGGCCACCGAGCAATGGGAGACCTATATCGGGCGCCCCGGCGCGCTGGGCCAGTACGTGGCCATTTTCGGCGGCGCCAACGTCATCAACATCTATCAGACGGTTCTGGCGGCAAGCGGCAACGTGCTCAACCTGGCGCTGAACCTGTTGTTCATGATCATCGCCCTGCTGTTCGTTTACCGCGACGGCGCGAGCTTTGCCGACCAGCTCGACAAGTTCGGCGAACGCATCCTGCCCGTGCGCTGGCACCGGTTGTCCCGTGTCGTGCCCGCCACCATCAGTTCGACCGTCACAGGCATGACCCTCATCGCCATCGGCGAGGGCATCGTGCTCGGCATCGCCTACTGGCTGGCTGGCGCGCCCTCCCCTGTGCTGCTCGGCGTCATCACCGGCGTTGCCGCGATGATCCCCGGCGGCGCGCCCCTCTCGTTCACGCTGGTCTCGGTCTATCTCATCGCGTCCGGCTCGGTCTTCCAGGGCATCGCGCTGCTCATCTGGGGATCGGTCGAGTTGTTCATCGTCGACAAGACCCTGCGCCCCAAGCTGGTGGGCGGACCGATCAAGCTGCCGTTCATGCCGACGTTTTTCGGCCTGATCGGCGGGGTCAAGACCATGGGCATGGTGGGTCTGTTCGTCGGCCCGGTCCTGATGGCGCTGCTCGTCTCGCTCTGGCGCGAATGGGTGAGCGACCTCGAACAACCCGAACCCGAAAAGGGAGGCGCGGGCCTTGCGACCCCCGCCATCGCGCCACCATCCAAAACTGCCGCCAAAAGGCCCGCGCGGCGGCTAAAGAAGCCCGCCATAGACAAGACCGAGAAGCAGAGCGCCTAGCGCAATCCGGTAGACAACGAATGGCGTATAGGTCTGGCGCTTGAGCCAGCCCATCAACAGGGCGATAGCGCCCAGCGCGAAGACAAAGGCCAGCAGTCCGCCCACCAGCGCATCGCTGGTGAGTTGCGAATTGCCGCTGCGCGCCATATCGACCGCCGCGAGCAGCCCCGCACCCAGAATGGTGGGGATCGAGAGCAGCATGGCGAACCGGGCCGAAAGCGGCCTGTCCAGTCCCACGAACCGCCCCGCCGTCATACATATCCCCGACCGGGAAACCCCGGGTATGATGGCAACCAGTTGCGCTGCACCCACGATGAGCGCATCGCGGAACGAAAGGGCTTCGATCTCGGACTTCTCTTCGGGCTGGCGGTCGGCGAACCACAACGCGGCCCCGAAGATCAATGTCGCCCATCCGATGATGACGAGCGAACGCCCGCTATTGGTGATGAAATCCTTGGCAAGAAATGCGCCGATCACGATGGGAATGGAAGCAACCACCAGCACCAGCAGTAACCGCGCCCTCCTTCCGCCCCTGCCCGTCACCATGTCGAGCAGACCGCCGAACAGGAGCACGATGTCCCGCCAGAAGTAAAGGATGACCGCCCCGAGCGAGCCCACATGCAGCGCGATGTCGAGCGCCAGCTCTTCCTCCGGCGTCATCGCTGCCACGGCAAAGCCCAGCGCCTCGAGCAGATACCGCCCCAGGATCAGATGTGCCGAAGAACTGATCGGCAGGAACTCGGTGGCGCCCTGCACGAGCGCAAGGAATGCGGTATTGAGGAAATCCATGGAAAGCCTTCAGATCGTTTCGTGTCCTGGCGGGGCGGCAGCATCGCTGCCCCCTCATCCGCCCCCTTGAGGCTGGGGCCGACCAAGAGCGCCCCATGTCAAAAAGAAAGGAAGCCCGCTACGAAATCCCACTATCGAGCCTGAGCGTCTTGAGCATTGCGCGGTCGCTCGGCTCGGTCATTTCGATAAAGAAACCCCTGACGGCATCGCGGGCGTGATCGGGCAGTTTGGCGAACGCGGCCTCGATGCGCCGGGTCTGCGTGGCGCTTAGCACCTCGAAAAACTGCCGCCCCTTTTCGGTGGGATAGAGCAGGCGCTGGCGGCGGTCGGTCTCCCCATGACGCTGGGCGACATAGCCACTATCGACAAGTTGGCGCAGGACGCGCGCAAGGCTCTGCTTGGTGATGCGTAAAATATCGAGCAGATCGGCAACCGTCATGCCGGGCCGAAGATTGACGAAATAGATGACCCGGTGATGCGCTCGCCCGAATCCCTGCTTGTCGAGCAGCGCATCGGCATCGCGCACGAAGTCGCGATAGGCGAAGAAAAACAGCCCCATCACATCGATCGGCATTTCGGGGAAATCGTAAATCGCCGAATTTATGTCAGCCATGTTGACATTTATTGAATGTGCAGGCATCGTCCATCCACATGCTTTGCCGTTATGTGTCTTATTCCAGAGCCACTTTGGTTTGCCAAGTGCTGTAAGAATGCGGCAATATCGGTTACGGGTGCACCGCTGGCGCACAACTTTACACGATTGAACGACCGGGAGAAAAGAATGGCCACCGTGCCAATGGATCAGCGAGAAGGTTGGATCTGGTACAATGGAGAAATGGTGCCCTGGAAGGACGCCACGATCCACGTCCTGACCCATGGGCTGCACTATGCCAGTTCCGTCTTTGAAGGCCAGCGCGCCTATGGAGGAGAGGTCTTCAAGCTCCGCGAGCATACCGACCGGCTGATCGCTTCCGGTCGTACGCTCGATTTCGAGATTCCCTATTCCGCCGACGAAATCGACGAGGCCTGCCGTCAGGTGCTCGAAAAGAACGGTCTGACTGACGCCTATATGCGCCCCGTCGCCTGGCGCGGCTCGGAAACCATTTCGGTGCCCGCGCGCGATAACAAGGTGCACCTGGCCATCGCCGCATGGGTCTGGCCGAGCTATTTTTCGACCGACGAACGCTTGAAAGGCATCCGGCTCAACTGGGCCTCATGGAAGCGCCCCTCGCCCGAGACGATCCCCTGCAAGGCCAAGGCCGCCGGCCTTTACATGATCTGCACCCTCTCCAAGCATGCCGCCATGGACGCGGGTTACGCCGATGCGCTGATGCTCGACTATCGCGGCTACGTCGCCGAGGCGACGGGCGCCAACGTGTTCTTCGTCAAGGGCAAGGAGATCACCACCCCGACCCCCGACTGCTTCCTCGACGGCATCACCCGCCGCACGGTAATCGCGCTGGCCAAGGCCAGGGGCTATACGGTCACCGAACGGCACATCAAGCCCGAGGAACTCAGCCAGTTCGATGAATGCTTCCTCACCGGCACCGCCGCCGAAGTGACCCCGGTCTCCGAAGTCGGCGAATACAAATTCACCCCCGGCGAAGCCTGCCGCGTACTGGTCGAGGCCTATATGGCCGAAGTCCAGCCCAAACAGGTCGCGGCAGCGGAATGAACAAAGGGCCGGGGCAAGTCCCCGGCCTTTTTCATGCAATGGCTTAGCAGACCCAACTTCGATAGAGGGAATTGTCATCCGCCATATCCTCGAACAGCCATACCATTCTGTCCAGGAACCAGGTCTTGGCGAGGATGACCGTGCCGATACCCGCCAGCGTCGGCCAAACCGCCAGCACGATCAGTCCGTAAATAACCACAAGCGAAGCGATCCCATTGAGCACCGAAAGCCGGAAAGCCGCCTGACGATGACCCTCGGGGATGGCCACCGTCTTACGATTCAACCAGACTCGCTCACCCAGAACCGCTTTTGATGCCCAGTTCGCCGTTGATTGAGGATTGGCGAAAAGCCGAGGATTGATCCAAATCCACAAGATGACCATAGCAATAGGCACAAGCGCCCACCATCCGACCCAAATTCTGCTCCATATAGCCAGAGCCAGAAGCGGCAGGCCCGAATAACGAGTATAGACACTCAAGGGATTGGCGTGTCGCTGCCAAGTTGAATCGTCCATCAACATGAGTCGTTCGAAGAAAGACTTGCGCTTTTCTGTCATGGAAACATGTAGATCACGCCATCATGGGGTTTTCAATCCCACCACCGCGCCGCAGCCTCGTCGTCGCTCGCCCGTGCCTCCACCCAGTCCTCGCCATCCGCCCGCCTTTCCTTCTTCCAGAACGGGGCGTCGGTCTTGAGGGTATCCATGATGAAACTGGCCCCCTCGAAGGCGGAATGCCGGTGCGGCGCGAGGGTCATCACCTGGACGATCGGCTCGCCGGGACGGAGCGTGCCGAACCGGTGGATGATGTCGGCATCGATCAGCCCGAACCGCGCCACCGCCTCCGAGGCGAGCTTTTCGAGCTGGCGCTGGGCAAGTTCGGGATAATGCTCGAGCGTCAGTTCCTCGACCGGATCGTCCGGCGTCGAACGCACCAGCCCGGTGAAGGTGACGGATGCGCCCGCTCCCTTGGCACGCGCAAGGAAACTGTTGCTTTCCGCCCCCGGGTCGAACGGTTCGGCCTGCAACCGCATCCGCATCGGATCAGCCGCCGGTCATGGGCGGAAACAACGCCACGGTCCGCGCGCCCCTGATCGATGCGGAATGTTCGACCAGTTCTTCGTCCACCGCCGCGCGGATCGATTGGCGCTTTTGCGTCGCGAGCGCAAAGCCTTCGTCCCGCTCCGCGAGAAAATCCATGAGCTCGGCGACAGTCGAAACGTCGTCGGGAACATCGATCTCATCGCCGTCCCGATCCAGCCGTTCCCGCAGCCACGCGAAATAAAGAATCTTCATTCATCCGCCTCAAGATGAGCCGTAACCCCGGCCCAATATTGCCACCCCGTGATCGCCGTCAGCACCGCCGCGGCCCAGAGCAGGATATCGGAAACCTCGCGCATCCCCAAAACCAGCGGCTCGGCAATGAGGATGCCGAGCGCCACGAGCTGCACGGTGGTCTTGTATTTGGCGAGTTTCGACACCGGCACGACGATCTTCTCGGTGCCCATGAATTCCCGCAGGCCGGAAACAAAGATTTCGCGCAACAGGATCACCGTGGCCGGGATCAGGTCCCACACTCCGAACGAGCCATCGAAACAAAAAACCAGCAGCAGCGCACCGACCAGCAGCTTGTCCGCAATCGGATCGAGCATCCGCCCGATAGGCGAAACGGTCCCGTATTTGCGGGCCAGATACCCATCGAAAAAATCGGTGACGGCCGCTGCGATATAAACGATCAGCGCGATCCAGCGCAGCGCCGGATGATCGGCAAGCAGCAGCAGCATGATCAGCGGAATGGCTGCGATGCGGCCATAGGTCAGCCAGTTGGGGAGTTTGGCCATATCGAAACTGGGGGTAGTCATGGTGTCGGCTCCTGAGTGTGTGGCTTCACCCCTCCCCAGCCCTCCCCATCAAGGGGAGGGTGCATTCTTCGTGCGGCTGTTCCCATATGCACAGGTCCAGCACCTCCCCCCTTGTGGGGGAGGTTGGAAGGGGGGTGAGCGATGGAAACGGCAGCATTCCGCATGACCAGTCTCAACTCCGGTTGAAATGATCGTAGATCAACTGCGCCATCGCCGTCGAGATGCCCGGCAGCGCAGCAAGGTCGGACACCGCCGCCCGCGACACCGCTTTGGCCGAGCCGAAATGCTGGAGCAGCGCGCGCTTCCGTGTCGGGCCGATGCCCGCGATCTCATCGAGCGGGTTTTTCACCATTTCCTTTTTCCGCCGCGCGCGGTGCGTGCCGATGGCGAAACGGTGCGCCTCGTCGCGCAGCCGCTGGACGTAGTAGAGTACCGGGTCGCGCGCCGGAAGCATGAACGGGTCGCGCCCTTCCATGAAGAAAGTCTCGCGCCCCGCATTGCGTTCCTCGCCCTTGGCGATGCCGATGACGATAACCTCGCGCTGCAGGTTGATCTCCTCGAGAACGCCCCGCACTGCATTGGCCTGTCCCGCCCCGCCATCGATCAGCAGCACGTCGGGCCAGTCGGGCATGCCGGTCGTCTCGTCCTCGGCATCGACCTCGCTTTCGGCGGCCAGCCGGGTGAACCGCCGCGTCAGCACCTCGCGCATCATGCCGAAATCGTCGCCGGGGGTGATGTCCTTCGATTTGATATTGAAGGTCCGGTAGTGCTTTTTGGATAACCCATCCATCCCCGCGACCACCATCGCGCCCACCGCGTTGGTGCCCTGGATGTGCGAGTTGTCGTAAACCTCGATCCGCCTTGGCGTTTCTTCCAGCCCGAAGGTTTCGGCCATCGCTTCGAGCAGTTTGCGCTGGCTGGCGGAATCGGAAAGGCGCCGCCCCAGCGCCTCGCGGGCGTTGGTCAGCGCATGCTCGACCAGTACGCGCTTTTCGCCCCGCTTGGGCGTCTCGATCCTGACCGACCGCCCTGCCCGCACCGCAAGCGCCTCGCGCAGCACATCGGCCTCCACCAGTTCCTCCGACAAGAGCACCAGCGCGGGCGGCAGCCGGTCCTCATAAAACTGCGCGATGAAGGCTTCGAGCACCTCGGCGGGCGCAAGGTTTTCATCGGCGCGCGGGTAAAAGGCGTGGTTGCCCCAGTTCTGGTGCGCCCGGTAGAAAAACACCTGCACGCAAAAATCGCCCGCCTCCTGATGGATGGCAAAGACATCCGCCTCGGACACCGTCTGCGCGTTGGCGCCGCCCCCGCCCTGGATCAGCGCCAGCGCCCCCAGCCGGTCGCGCAGCATCGCCGCCCGCTCGAAATCGAGCGCCTCGGCGGCGGCGTTCATGTCCCTTTGCAGATGATCCTGCACCGCCTTGGACTTGCCCGAAAGGAAATCGCGCGCTTCCTCGACGAGCGCCTGATAGTCGGAGATGGAAATGACGCCGGTGCACGGGGCCGAACACCGCTTGATCTGGTATTGCAGGCAAGGCCGCGTGCGCGCGGCATAAAAGCTGTCCGAACAGTTGCGCAAAAGAAACGCTTTTTGCAGCGCCGTGATGGTGCGATCCACCGCCACCGCCGAGGCGAACGGCCCGAAATAATGCCCCTTGCGCCGCCGCGCCCCGCGATGTTTGGCGAGTTGGGGCGCCTCGTGCTCGGTGGCGATCAGGATGTAGGGGAAACTCTTGTCGTCGCGCAAAAGCACGTTGAAGCGCGGCCGCAGCCGTTTGATGAGGTTGGCCTCGAGCAACAGCGCCGCCGCCTCGGTTTCGGTGCGCACGAACTCCATCGAGCGCGTGGCCGAAATCATGCGGTTGATACGGACCGAATTGCCCTCATAGCGGGTATAGTTGTTCACCCGCGCCTTGAGGTTGCGCGCCTTGCCCACATAGATGACGTTCCCGTCCTCGTCGAGCATGCGATAGACCCCCGGCCCCGAGGGCAGGGTCTTCACGAAGCGCCTGATGGTCTCAGGGCCTGTATCGACAGGGTTGTCGCTCATCTGAGGCGCGGGGTTGGCCCGTTGCGCGGGCTCCATTCGAGGTGCTCGCCGCCATCGAGCGCAATCATCTGCCCGGTCATGGAGCCGAGCGTCAGAAGCGTTATGACGCCCTCGGCGATCTCATCGGGTGTCGCCCCGTCCCCAAGCGGCAGCCGTTCCCGGGACGCGTGGAATTCCGCCTCGGTCTGGCGCACATTGGCGAGCGTCGGCCCCGGCCCGATGGCGTTGACCCTGATGCGGGGGCTGAGTGCCTGGGCGAGCGTGCGCGTTGCCGTCCACAACAACGATTTCGAAAGCGTATAGGAAAAATAGTCCGGCGAAAGCCGCAATACCCGCTCATCGATAATGTTGACGATATTGCCCTTTTTGCCTTCGGGAAGCTGCGCGGCGAAATCGCGGGCAAGAAACACCGGTGCTTCGGCATGGACCGCCATATGCAGATCCCACAGATCCTCATGAAGCGTATCGACGCTGTCCGGCTCGAACGCCGAGGCGTTGTTGACGAGCACGTCCAGCGGTCCGAAGGGCGCGGACGCCGCCGCAATCAGCCCCATGCGCTCGCGCCGGTTCGCAAGATCAGCCCTGACGATCTCGGCCCGCCCCCCGTCGGCGCCGATCGCATCGGCCAGCGCCTCGGCCTTGGCCCCGGACGACCGGTAATGGATGATCACGCCATAGCCCTCGGCGGCCAGCCGCGTCGCGATGGCCGCGCCGATCCTGTCTGCTGCTCCGGTGATGAGGGCGACACCCTTCATGGGACTCTCCGGTTCCTCGAAACACGTTCGAGATAGGTGCGAATCGTATGTTTCGCAATGACTCTAACCCTGGCGCAGCCGCGCGTCCCGCACTATGCCGGGCGCATCGATCCACCGCCTGCAAATTCATGCTTAAAACGAATCGAACAACCGCATAGTCTGTCATAGTTCTCGTGGCAAACTTGCTACGGGCCACTCTCTCAGAGGGGAAGAGAACATGGAAGCAATACTGCCTATTATTATCCAGCTTATTGCCGGCGCTGTCGGCGGCAACGGCCTTGCCGCCGCCGCCAAGAATTTGAGTCTCGGCACCACGGGCAACACCATCGCGGGCGCCGTTGGCGGCGTCGGCGGCACCTGGCTTGCCGGCCTCATTCCGGGGCTGGCCGGGCTTGTGGCCGGATCGGGCACGGGCATCGATGCCACCGCGCTCGTCGGACAGGGCGTGTCGGGCCTTGTTGGCGGTGGCGTATTGACCGCGGTTGCAGCGCTCATCAAGAATGCTGTAGCCAAGTAGAGCGTAAAGAGCTATCGAAGTTTCCGGTCCGGGCAGCAATTGCCCGGGCCGTTTTCTTTTGCGCCGGATAGGGCCGGTCTGGGGCGAAAGTCCCTGGTTTTCGAGATCAGAACATGTCCGCCATGGCAAACGCCGGTGAAACCAATATCGGCAAGGGCGTCGCGATCCTGCTCACGGCCACCGCCGTCTTCGGCATTCAGGACGTTTTGACCAAGATTGTCGTCCAGAACTATTCGGTCTTTCAGGTCGTGATGATCCGCTATTGGGCGTTCGCGCTGTTCTCGGTCTGGCTGGTGATGCGGCGCGGGCCGATCCGCAACGCCTTCGTCTCGGCGGCGCCCCGCTGGCAACTGGCGCGCGGGGTGTTGCTGGTCGCCGATATCTGGCTGTTCACCGAGGCGTTGCGCACCCTGGCGCTGGGCGATCTCGCCGCCATCACCATGACCTATCCGCTGATGGTGACCCTCTTTGCCATTCCCCTCCTCGGCGAGCGCGTCGGCCCGTTCCGCGCCGGGGCGGTGGTCGCCGGGTTCATCGGCGCGCTGGTCATCCTGCGCCCCGGCTTCGTGACCATCGAGATCGGCGTCATCTACGGCCTTTTGAGTTCGGCCGCCTTTGCGCTCTATCTGGTCTTCACCCGCAAGGTCGCAACACTGGATTCCACCACCACCTCGATCTTTTACGTCGGCATCGTCGGCCTTGTGATGACCACCGCCGTGGGCGTCTTCCACTGGGAGCCCATGCGGTTCGAGGACATGCTGACCGTTATGGGGCTGTGCGTAACCATGTGCACCGCCCACGGCCTTGTGATGGCCTCCATGCGGTATGCGCCCGCCAGTGTCCTGCAGCCCTTCAACTATTTCGCGCTGCCCTGGGCCATAACTCTGGGCTTTTTGGTATTCGGCACGATGATCGAGGGTTTTGCCCTGCTCGGTGCGCTCATCATCGTGGTCGCCGGGCTCACCGTCATGTGGCGCGAGCGGCACATGGTGGCCAGGGCAAGGCTCAGCGCGGGCGCCCCAACGCGACCATCCACATAGCGACCCCGACGAGAAAACACATGAACCCCAGGGGGGCGACGGTGAGGCTGAGCAGCACAGGCAGCATCGCCTCGGTTCCCGGCGCGAGCGCCATCATGGCCAGCGCTGGCAACAGTCCGATGGCCAGCAGCAGCCCCCCAAGCTGGAGAAAGGCATAGCTCCAACGCTTCAGTGTCATCGCAATCGCTCCTCATCGACCCTTGAATATCGGGCCGGACCTGCGCATCTGGAAATCTGAAACCAAACCGGGGAGACGCGCAAGGTGATCATACTCCTTTATGCGGCCATCGTGCTGGCCGCCATAACGATCATCGGCAACCTGATGCTGCACAAGTGGAACGCCAAGCGCCTCGACCAGCGCGTGGGCGAACGCGTGGACGCCTATCTCACCTCGCTCGAGCGCGAAGGCGTGCCCGAACCGCTCGATGCCATGGGCAGCGACGAGCGCCGCGAAATGCTCATCGCCGCCGCGCGGCAGGTGAAGGCCGAGAGCGACCGCCGGTTCTATATCGCCGCCATCGGGGGGATCGTCGCCTTTTTCGTCGCGCTCGGCTTTGCCATCGAGGGAGCGGGCACGCGCGATTTCGTCATCACCCTCGCCATCGGCGCCGCCGTGATCTACGGCGTCAACACCGTTCTTTACCGCAACCTCAGATCGAAACTGGCCGCGCGCGGCATCGAGTTGGAGCGCATCGCCACCCAATAGGCCAAAGGCCGGAACCCGAGGTCCCGGCCTTTCCTTGAGGGCTTAATTGCCGACGCAGAAATAGCCATTGGGTCCGTTAAAGCAAACCTGGCTGTTGTTGTGGGGCGGGCGCGGATCGGGCCGCCAATGCGGGGGCCGCGGCGAAGGATTCCAATGCGGCGGACGCGGCGGGTTCGGCTGCCAGTGCGGCGGACGCGGCGGATAATGGTTCCAGTGCGGCGGGCGCTGGACCGGCGGCTGATAGACCGGCGGGCGCGGTTGCTGATAACCCTGTGTAAGATAATTGCCCGAGACCCAGCCATTGGGACCGAAGCGCCCCTGATCGATAAAGCACCAGCCGCTTCGGCAATATTCCACCTCGACCCGCTCACCGCGCTGCAACACGTCGATGACGCGGTAGCCAGTGCCCGGACCCGAGCGCACATTGACCGACGCAGTGGCCGACGCCGTCCAGGCATACGCCCCGGCGGTCATCACCATCATCATCAGGGCAGCCAGGCCGCCCATGAGCATATTCTTCTTGAGAGCCATTTCGCATCTCCCTGTCATGTTTCTGACACCGCTCCCGGCGTCTTGACCCCATATAACGCGCTGGCAACTGAACGGTGCCTGAACGCGATATTTAGGAAGATGCCGGTTGGTTCTGCGACGCAGGCTATATCGCAACCCCCTCATCCGACCTTTCGCTTTCGCGAAAGCCCACCTTCTCCCACGAGGGGAGAAGGGCCCCGGGGGTGAGGGGTGCGATGCCAGCCGATTCCGCACATTTGTGCAACAGGCCCGTCTCGCATTCACCTTTCATGCAAAAGTCATATTGCCCATCAAATACCCAGCCGCTAAAGGTGCCCGCAAACGAGCCGGGGCGATTGGCGGCACCGGCATAAGAGCTTGGGACAGAGGCAGATCCATGAAACTGGTGACGGGCAACTCAAACCTCACCGTGGCCAAGGCCGTGTCGGATTATCTCGAAATCCCCCTCACCGACGCGTCGGTCAAGAAATTCGCCGACAAGGAAATCTTCGTCGAGATCCACGAGAACGTGCGCGGCGAGGACGTCTTCATCCTCCAATCGACCTCCTATCCGGCCAACGATCACCTGATGGAACTGCTCATCCTGATCGATGCCATGCGCCGCTCGTCGGCCCGCCGGATCACCGCCGTCCTGCCCTATTTCGGCTATGCGCGCCAGGATCGCAAATCGGCCCCGCGCACCCCGATCTCGGCCAAGCTGGTGGCCAATCTCATCACCCACGCCGGCGCCAACCGTATCCTGACCCTCGATCTGCACGCCCCCCAGATTCAGGGCTTTTTCGATATCCCGACCGATAACCTCTACGCCGCCCCCGTGCTCACCCGCGACATCGCGGAAAACTACGACACCTCCAAGGTGATGATCGTTTCCCCCGACGTCGGCGGCGTGCTGCGGGCCCGCAACGTCGCCAACCGCATCGGCGCCCAGCTCGCCATCGTCGACAAGCGCCGTCCGCGCGCCGGTGTGTCGGAAGTCATGAACATCATCGGCGATGTGGAGGGGCAATCGTGCATCCTCATCGACGATATCGTCGATTCGGGCGGCACGCTGGTCAACGCCGCCGAAGCGCTGCTCAAGGCGGGCGCCAGCGAAGTGTCGGCCTATATCACCCATGGCGTCCTTTCGGGCGAAGCCCCCAACCGCATCGCCAATTCCCCGCTAAAGGAACTGGTGACCACCGATTCGATCGAAATGACCGACGCGGTAAGGAAGGTGAGCAAGATCCGCCACATCACCATCGCCCATCTCCTGGGCGAAGCCATCGCCCGCACCGCCTCGGAACAGTCTGTCTCAAGCCTTTTCGACTGATCCGTCCGGCAACACCCCTAACCGAACCTTAACGCGCCCCTTGCCGGTTTCCCCAATTTCCGCCCTTGGGCAAATCACGCATCCTTTCTGCTGCATCGACAGCGCGTGGAAAGGGATTTTGACCTTTGAGCACGACTCAGCCAGAAACGCTGCGCGCTGGCGGAACCTGGGGTCGGCTTCGGCATTTTCTTCTTTTGAAGATCGTCCGGTGGGCCATGCAGTCCCTCGCCTCGCGCGTTGCGTATGTGGAAGTATCAGTGACCAAATCTCCCCCCCACGGGCGACGCATCGCCCCGCGTGCCGAGGCCGAGGCGGAACTTCGCGCCCTGCTCGACGAAATTCCCCAGTGGCCCGACGACATGCTCATGCATATGCACAGGCGCTATGGCGAAAGCCGTCTTTTCCGCGTGCATCACGCCCCCGATGGCGTATTGACCGAGCGTGCCCGGACCCTGCTCAACGCCACCCGCTCCGAAATGATGCTGCGCGGCTTGACATTGAGCGGCGGGGAATGAAGCCTGCATCATTATCACCCTTTCACCGTTAGATGGCTTAGCGATGTCCAGGACCATTCTCATAGCCGCCCTCGCCGCACTCGTTCTTTCAGGCTGCACGGTCTCCGCCGAAGAGCGTCGCACCCGCGACCAGCAGACCTGCCGCGGCTATGGATTTGTCGAGGGCAGCGAGGCTTTCGCCAACTGCATGCTGCAACTCGACCTCGACCGCCGCGCAGCGCGGCGCGAGGCCCTCAACAGCGCCCCGCCCCTTTTCCCGCCCACCGTGGTGGTGGTTCGGGAACAGCAGCAGACGCCCTGAGGTCTTGCTCTCGCCGGCGCGCTGCTTTATACCGCGCGCATGAAGCGCCCATCACCCCTGGAGGATGGGCGCGCGTTTTGTTCGGACACATCACAAACAGATCCGAAGGAACGCACCAACCCAATGGATGATTTCCATGAGCGTCGAGCTTAAGGCTTCGGTGCGGGACCGGGTGGGCAAGGGGGCCGCTCGTGAACTGCGTCGTGAAGGTCTGGTTCCTGCCGTTATCTACGGCGAAAAGAAGCCCCCCCTGGCTATTTCCGTGTCCTACAAGGACGCTTTCCGCAAGATTCACGAAGGCGGCTTTCTCAGCACCGTCATCGACATCGAGGTGGACGGCAAAAAGCACCGCGTGATCCCCAAGGACTACCACCTCGAACCCGTCCGCGACTTCCTCGTGCATGTGGATTTCCTGCGCGTGGGCAAGAACACCTCCCTGACGGTAGACCTGCCCGTGCTGTTCATCAACGAGGAAAAGTCTCCTGGCATCAAGAAGGGTGGCGTTCTCAACGTCGTACGCCACACCGTCGAGGTCACCGTGCCTGCCGATAACATTCCCGAGAACCTCGTGGTTGATCTCGCCGGCACCGATGTCGGAGACTCGCTGCACATTTCGGCGGTCACGCTTCCCGAGGGTGTTGTCCCGACCATCACCGACCGCGACTTTACCATCGCAACCATCGCGGCACCTTCCGCCTTGCGCTCTGCCGAGGGCGAAGAAGCCGAAGAAGGCGCCGAGGAAGCCGAAGAATAAACCTTTGGCGAGACCGGCGGCATGCCCGCCGGTCTCCTTTCTCAATACAACGGGGTCATGCGATGCACCTGATCGTGGGTCTTGGCAATCCCGGCGCCGAATATGCCGGCCACCGGCACAATGTCGGCTTCATGGCGGTAGACGAGATTGCCCGCCGCCACACTTTCCCGCCCTTCCGCCAGAAATTCTCCGCGCTCGTTTCCGAGGGCATGATCGATGGCGAAAAGCTGCTGCTTTTAAAGCCCCAGACCTTCATGAACCGCTCCGGCGATGCGGTGGGGCAGGCCGCCAAGTTCTACAAGCTCGCCCCGGCCGACATTTCCGTCATCCACGACGAGCTCGACCTTGCTCCCGGCAAGGTGCGCATCAAGTCGGGGGGCGGGCATGGCGGGCATAACGGTCTCAGATCCATCGAGGCCCATCTGGGCAAGGATTTCGTCCGCGTCCGGATCGGCATCGGCCACCCCGGCCACAAGGAGCGCGTCAATCCGCACGTGCTCTCGAACTTCCACAAGGCTGATGGCGAATGGCTCGAACCCCTGCTCGACGCGCTGGCGAAAAACGCCGGGCTTCTCGCCAAGGGCGACGCGGCAGGGCTGATGAACAAGCTGGCGCTCGCCGTGCCTTCCGGCGAAAAGCCCCAGGCCAAAGCGGCGCTAAAAGCGCAGAGCCATATCCGCCAGGCCCGCCCCGCCGCACCGCAAGCCAAAGTGCCGGAGACCGGCCCGATGGCAAATATGCTCAAGAAGCTGTTCGGGGACAAGGGCTGACTTGGGCTCCCGTGTATCACCCCCACCCAACCTTCCCCATCAAGGGGGAGGTGCTGCATCGTACCACGGGCCGTCTCCCATGCTCCGTAACACCCTCCCCTTAATGGGGAGGGGTGAAGCCGCATACGCAAAGGCCGCACTGACGATCGTACCACACCTTCTCTTGACTTCTCCCCCCGCCTGCACGAGTTAGGGCGCTAACGTCCAGCGCCCCTCCGGCGCTTTTCCCGAGGTATCTTTCATGGGTTTCAAATGCGGTATCGTCGGCCTGCCCAATGTCGGCAAATCGACGCTGTTCAACGCCCTGACGCAGACGGCGGCCGCGCAGGCGGCCAATTTTCCCTTCTGCACCATCGAGCCCAATGTGGGCGAGGTGTCGGTGCCCGATGAACGCCTCGACAAGCTTGTCGAGATCGGCAAGAGCCAGACCAAAATCCCGGCCCGGCTGTCGTTCGTCGATATCGCCGGCCTCGTCAAAGGTGCATCCAAGGGCGAGGGCCTGGGCAACCAGTTCCTCGCCAATATCCGCGAATGCGACGCCATCGCCTATGTACTGCGGTGCTTCGAGAACGACGACATCGTGCACGTGGCGGGTCGGGTCGATCCCATCGCCGACGCCGAAGTGGTCGAGACCGAGTTGATGCTCGCCGACCTCGAAAGCCTTGAAAAACGCATTCCTGGGCTCGAAAAGAAAATCCGCGCGCAGGACAAGGAGGCAAAGCTCACCCTTGACCTGATCCAGCGCGCCAAGACCCTGCTCGAAGAGGGCAAGCCCGCCCGCCACACCGCGCGCGCGCCCGACGAGGAAAAGGCGTTCAAGGAACTCCAGCTTCTCACCGCCAAGCCGGTCCTTTACGTCTGCAATGTCGACGAAAGCGCTGCCGCGACAGGCAACGAACATACCAAAAAAGTCGAGGCATATGCCCAGGAGCAGGATGCCCGCTCGGTCATCATATGCGCCGAGATCGAGGCCGAGCTGGCCGGGCTCGACGATGCCGACCGCAAGGATTATCTGCAATCCCTCGGCCTTGACGAACCGGGCCTCAACCGCCTGATCCGCGAGGGCTACAAGCTTCTGCACCTGCAAACCTATTTCACGGTTGGCCCCAAGGAAGCCCGCGCCTGGACTATTCCGATCGGCACGAAAGCCCCGCAGGCGGCGGGCGTGATCCACACCGATTTCGAGCGCGGCTTCATCCGCGCCCAGACCATCGCCTATGATGATTTCATCGCGCTCGGCGGCGAGGTGGCCGCCAAGGAAGCGGGCAAGGCCCGCGACGAGGGCAAGGACTACGTCGTCAAGGATGGCGACGTGATGCTGTTCAAGTTCAACACCTGATCCCGCCTTCTCCCCTTCGCTGTCCCGGCGAAAGCCGGGACCCACGCGCCACACCCCTCCCCGTCATCACCCGGTTTGTCCGGGTGGCCCAGAGCCGCGAAGGCTGGTTTGCCGGGATAATCCGGGCAACGACGAGGAGTTGGACAACCCCTTTAGATCGTTTCAGGTTTTGATTGAACCGGCACAGAGCGGCGCGTTTTGAAGGATCGCGCTGGATTGCCGGGAACGGGTCCCGGAATGACAATGGTGTTTTCTGCTGGCTCCCTCCCTCCAATGTCACCCCGGTATTTATTACCGCGGACCAGAAGAGTGCCTCGGCGGACACGGACCTTCTTGATTCCGTCAAAACCTGAAATGCTTTAATGCGCCGGAACTGGCGCCTTGCCCGCCATTTCATCGGGCCCATCGCTGCGCCGGATGAAGAACGACGCCGCCAGCGAGATCAGCGAAAGCGTGGCGCCGGTGATGAAGGCGAGATGCAGCCCGCCGGTCAACGCATCGATCGGGTCTGCGCCTTCCGCCATGAGGGCCTCGCTGCGCAGCGTCATCAGCGAGACGAACAGGGCGATGCCCGCCGCACCCGCCACCTGCTGAAGCGTGCCCAGCATGGCGCTGCCGTGCGAATAGAGCCGCTGGGGCAGAGCGCCGAGGCTGGCGGTAAAGAGCGGGGTGAACAACAGCGCAAGGCCGAGGCTCAGCGCCAGATGTCCCGCCAGCACATAGGTCACGGGCGTCGTCCGGTCGATGACCGTCATGGACCAGAGTACCGCACTGACCAGAACGGCCCCGGGCACGACCAGCCGCGTCGGCCCGTACCGGTCGTACCAGCGGCCCACGAACGGGGCGAGCAGGCCCATCAGCAATCCGCCGGGCAACAGCAGCAGCCCGGTCTGAAGGGTATCGAGACCCATCACGCTCTGGGTGAAGATCGGCAAAAGGATGATCATGCCGAACAGCGCCATCATGTTGATCACCATCATGCCCAGCGCGATCGAATAGGCCGGGAAGGTGAAGGTGCGGAAATCGAGCAATGCGCCATCCCTGCGCTGCAGGAAGATCTGCCGCCACACAAAGATTGCAAGCCCCACGCCACCCAGGGCAATCGGCAACCAGATCGGCAGCAGAGGCTCGCCATGGCTGGATTCGCCGATGGTGGAAAGTCCATAGACGAGTCCGCCAAACCCCAGTGCCGACAGCACCACCGAAAAAATATCGAGCGGGGCATAGCGCGGAGTCGTGACGTTCCGCATGAGCCGCCAGCCAAGCACCAGCGCGCCCAGCGAAATCGGCAGGATGAGCCAGAACAGCCAGCGCCAGTCGAGATAGTTGAGAATGAGGCCCGAAACCGTGGGGCCAACGGCAGGGGCCACAGACATGACGATCGAGATATTGCCCATGGTGCGTCCGCGCCGGGCGGGGGGCACCAGCGTCATCACGGTCGTCATCAGCAGCGGCATCATGATCGCGGTGCCCGACGCCTGCACCACGCGCCCCACGATCAGCACCTCAAGGCCGGGCGCCAGCCCGCAGATCAGCGTGCCGAGGCTGAAGAGGCTGATCGCCGTGATATAAAGCGGGCGCGAATTGACGCGCTGGATCAGGAAACCGGTGATCGGAATGACGATCGCCATGGTGAGCAGGAACGCCGTCGTTAGCCATTGCACCGCTCCGGCGGTCACGTCGAGCGCTTCCATCAGGGGCGGCAGCGCCACGCCCATGACGGTCTCGTTGAGCATGACAATGAACGCGGAAACCAGCAAAACCGCGATGACGATGAAGTTGCGCCGTTCAAGCGCAGCGCCGGCTTCCGCGCCGGACGGAGCGGGATGCGAAATGTCGGATGTCATGATCTTTTCTCTTCCAGCCACACACCGAACCACCCACCCCGCGCTCGGCCGGCAAAAAAGCGGGGGCGTGCGGAATAAGCCCAAACGCCGGTTGCGTCAACCCGCTCCCGACGATCTTTTCCACTGGCGGCAGGCGTGACACAAATGGCACAAGCGGCCATCCGCATCGAGGACGGGCCACGCGGGGTCGATCCGACACCTGCGCGGCAAGTTTTATCGCCCTTGCCCCCAATTCCGTTATCGGCGAAACTCGATTGACGTTAAGGACAACAGAATGCCCAATCCGATAACACACGACCGCCGATATTTCGAGGATCTCGCCGAAGGCGAGACCTTCGCGCTCGGGCCGATGAAGGTGACCAAGACCGACATCATCGAGTTCGCGACCGAATTCGATCCCTTCCCCTTTCATCTCGATGAAAAGGCGGCGAAACAGAGCCTTCTGGGTGGGCTTGCGGCCAGCGGCTGGCAGACGGGCGGGCTTTCGCTCCGCATGCTCGTCGATGCCCTGCTCTCCAGGGTTGCCTCGATGGGCGGGCTGGGCTTTGCCGGCCTCAAATGGAAGCGCCCGCTGATGAAGGGCGATACGCTTTCGGGCACCGCCACCATCACCTCGCTGCGGCGCTCCAACAGCCGCCCGGAAATGGGTATCCTCACCGTCGCCTTCGACATGCACAACCAGAGAGGCGAACAGGTGATGACGCTCAATCTCGCCAATCTGGTCGAGGTGCGCAATCCCGGCGCCGGGGCCGCCCAATGACGCGCTGGTTCGAGGAGATCGTCACGAACGAGCCCATCGCGCTGGGCAGCCACACCTTCACCGAGCAGGAGATCATCCGCTTCGGCAAGCGCTACGATCCGCAATATTTCCATATCGATCCCGAAGCTGCCAGACACTCCCATTTCGGCGGCCTCATCGCCTCGGGCTGGCATACGGTCAGCGTCGGGCACCGCAAGATGGTCGACCGACTCGAAGCCGAGGAAGAAACGGTCCGCGCCGAGGGCGGCACGCCCGGCGTCTCGGGTCCCTCCCCCGGCGTCAATCGCATGGATTTCAAGGCCCCCGTCCGCCCCGGCGATACGGTGAGCTATACGCTGACGGTCACCGGCAAGCGCGCCTCCAATTCGTTGCCCGGCTGGGGACTGCTCTTCAATCTGATCGAAGCCCACAACCAGCATGGCGAACTGGTCTATAGCGCCGATCTCGTCGGCTTCTCCAAGCTCCGCGATTACCGGATGCCCCTGCGCCTCAGGCTGGCGATGGCTCTTCGCAACATACCCGGCATCGGGAAGGTCTTTCGCAGATGATCGTCATCAAAAGCATCGCCCTGATCGTTGCGGGCCTGCTCGGCGCTTCGGGAGTTGCTGCCGCCGCCGCGTTGAGCCACGCGGGCGCGGACCTTTTGGCCCCCTACGCCCTCATCGCCCTCACCCACGCCCCGGCCCTGCTGGCGCTGGGCCTCGTGGCCCGGACCCGTATCCTTTCCGTTACGATGCTGATCCTCGCGCTCGGCGCGATCCTGTTCTGCGCCGACCTCGCCACGCGCCATTTTGCCGGTCACGGCCTTTTTCCAATGGCCGCCCCGATAGGCGGAATGCTGCTCATCGCCGGATGGCTCGCCGTGACACTCGCCGGGCTGGCAGCGCTGCGCCGGTAGGCTGTGGGGCCAGCCGCCGATCAGTGCCCCTCGAAAGCGATCAGCGCATCGACGGTGACGCCCATGGCCTTGAGCCTTTCCGCTCCACCGATATCGGGAAGATCGATCACGAAGCCCGAATGCTCGACCTTTGCACCCGTCCGGCGCAAGAGGGAAACGGCAGCGACGGCGGTGCCCCCGGTTGCGATGAGATCATCGATCAGCAGGACATTGTCGCCCTCACCCACGGCGTTTGCGTGGATCTCGATGGTATCCACGCCGTATTCGAGCGCGTAGTTCTGCCCGATGGTTTCGCCGGGCAGCTTGCCCGCCTTGCGCACCGGCACGAACCCCACGCCCAGCGCGATCGCCACCCCTGCGCCGAAAATGAAACCCCGCGCTTCGATCCCGGCCACCTTGGTGATCCCCTTGTCGCGATGGGCGGCGGCGAGCCGCTCGACGCTTTCCCGGAACCCGGCGGAATCCTCGATCAGCGATGTGATGTCGCGAAAGATGATGCCCGGCTTGGGATAGTCGGGGATCGAGCGGACGAGGGTTTTGAGGTCGACGGTCATTGCGGCTCCGGCCTTCAGCATTGGAGCGTTTCCAGAATAAGTGGGCACCGCTTATTCGGTTCGGAAACGCGATAAATCAAAGACTTAGAGCTTCTGTTTTGATTCCATCAAAACAGGAAAAGCTCTAGGAATGTGGAGCCTTGCGCTTCCCAGCGGAATCGGACCCCGAACCGGGCCAATCAATCATGATTCAGGCGATGGGGAAAGCGCGTCCGCGTCAGGGTTTTCCGCGCGCCATCAGCCGGCCCGCGAGCACCCCGGCGGTATAGGCCGTGCGGCGGGTCGTCTCGATGGCCTTGGCTTTCCGGGCATCCGACAACAAACTTGGCGCGGCCTTGATCGCGGCGCGAACGGCAGGACTGCGGCTGGCGGCAAAGGCAACGACCAGGACGGTGCGGGCAACGTTTGCGGCAGACACGTCATTCTCCCCTGTTCATGCGCACGGCCCGACAATGGTCTCAAAGTCGGGCCCTTGCAAGGCGGTACAAATGAAAATGGGCTCCGGGGAGCCCATTGTCCATTTCTATCAGTGCGCATCACGCCAGAGGCGCCGCTTGACGAGATACATCAGGATCGCAAAGCCCACGAGGAAGAGCAGGACCCTGAAGCCCATCTGCTTGCGCGAAACCATGTGCGGGTCTGCCGTCCATTGCAGGAAGGCCGAAACGTCGAGCGAATACTGGTGCAGCGTCTCGGGCGTGTTGCCGTCCTCATAGGGGATCATCCCGTCAGCCAGCGGCAGGCCCATGGCGATGATGCCATAGAAATCGTTGTAGTACTGGCCCGGCTCGAGTTCCACATCCGCCGGCGGCTCTTCGTAACGCGTCAGCAGGTTATAGATATAGTCCGCCCCGCCTTCCTGATAGGCGGTGAAATAATTGAGCGCCCACCAGGGAAAGTCCTGGGAAATGGTGCGGGCCTTGGCCATCAGTGAAAGGTCCGGCGGCAGGGCGCCGCCATTGGCGTCGCGGGCGATCTGCTCGTTGGGGAAGGGATCGGGCCAGCGGTCGGAAGGAACGCCCTCGCGCTCACCGCCCTCGGCGTTCGGGTCCTCAATGGTATATTCCGCCGCGAGCGCGCGCACCGCATCTTCCGAATATTCCGGACCGCCGGGCTCGGAAAGGTTGCGGAAGGAGATGTATTCGAGTCCGTGGCAGCTCGAGCAGACATCCTTGTAGATCAGGAAGCCGCGGCGAAGCTGGTTGCGGTCATAGGTGCCGAACGGCCCCGAGAAGGACCAGCTCTGCTGGTGGGCCTCAGCCCCCTCTCCTGCCGCGTTGGCCGGAACCGCTGGCAGGGCCAGGCCCAGGACCAGCAGGATCGCGCCGAGGAATGTAGTCTTTTTCATCATTGTCTTTCCCCCGCGCCCTTACGCCTTGGACTTGCTCTCGCCCAGGACGCTTTCCGAAATGCTGGTGGGAAGCGGCGCGGGCGTTTCGATACGGCCAAGGATCGGCAGGATGATCAGGAAGTAGGCGAAATAGTAGAAGGTACAGATTTTCGCAAGCATCACATAGATGCCTTCGGCCGGCTGTGCGCCAAGATAGGCCAGCGCGACAAAATTCACCGCGAACAGCCAGAAGAAGGGCTTGAACAGCGGGCGGAACGTGCCCGAACGCACCTTCGAGCTATCGAGCCAGGGCAGCGCGAAAAGGATCAGCAGCGAGCCGAACATCACGATGACGCCGCCGAGCTTGGAGTCGATGAACAGCACGTTGAAGTCGATGGCGCGCAGCATGGTGTAGAACGGCAGCAGATACCATTCGGGCACGATATGGGCGGGTGTCACCTGCGGATTGCCGGGAATGTAGTTGTCCGGATGGCCCAGGATATCGGGCGCAAAGAACACGAACCAGGCGAACGGGATCATGAACACGACGATGGCGTAAAGGTCCTTCATCGTGAAATAGGGGTGGAATGCCAGCGTATCGCGGCTGTCCTTCACCTCGACGCCCGTGGGGTTGTTGTTGCCCGGCACGTGCAGCGCCCAGATGTGCAGCACCACGACCGCCGCGATGATGAACGGGATCAGGTAGTGCAGCGAAAAGAAGCGGTTGAGCGTCGGATTGGCCACCGAGAACCCGCCCAGAAGCAGCGTCTGGATCGGCTCGCCGATGATGGGCAGGGCCGAGAAGATGCCGGTGATGACCGTCGCGCCCCAAAGGCTCATCTGGCCCCAGGGCAACACGTAGCCCATGAATGCGGTCGCCATCATCAGGATGAACAGGATCACGCCCAGCATCCAGATGACCTCGCGCGGCGCCTTGTAGGAGCCGTAATAGAGGCCGCGGAAAATGTGGATATAGACGGCGGCAAAGAACATGGAGGCGCCTACCGCGTGAGCCCCCTGGATGACCCGGCCATAATTGACGTCGCGGCGGATATGCTCGATCGAGGCGAAGGCAAGATCCACATTGGGGGTATAGTGCATCACGAGGATAATGCCGGTGATGATCTGCACCACCAGCATGAAGGCGAGGATGGCGCCGAACGTCCACCAGTAGTTGATGTTGCGCGGGGTGGGGAAGTCCATCAGGTGTTCCTTGGAGAACCTGATGATGGGAAGGCGCTCGTCGAGCCAGCGCTCGATGCCCGTTCCCGGCGTATAGCTGCCAGAATGCTGTGCCATCTCGTGCGCTCCCCTTAACCGATCTGCACGACTGTGTCGCTGATGAACTCATAGGGCGGAACCACGAGGTTCGCCGGGGCGGGACCGCGCCGGATGCGGCCCGAGGTATCGTAGTGCGACCCGTGGCACGGACAGAACCAGCCGTCGAAATCGCCCGCCTCGCCCACCGGCACGCAGCCAAGGTGTGTACAGTTGGCGATCATGATGAGCCACTGGTCGTGGCCCTCGACCACGCGGTCCTCGTCACGCTGCGGGTCCTTGAGGTCGGCCATCGGGACGGCGCGCGCCTCCTCGATCTCGGCTTCCGTGCGGTGACGGATGAATACCGGCAGGCCGCGCCACAGGATGGTCACCGAGGACCCCTCGACGATCGGCGCGATGTCGAACCGGATGGACGCCAGCGCGAGAACCGAGGCATCGGGGTTCAACTGATCGATAAGAGGCCACGCCACGCCGGCAACGCCGACCGCCCCCACTGCTCCTGTCGCGACGTATAGAAAATCGCGTCTTGTCGCTTTTGTTTCGCTCGCTGTCGCCAAAGCTCTTGATCCCCGTAAGGCCTGAACACAAATTCTTGATTACCGCCCCCGCACCGTACCCGTTTGCACGGGAAAATGCGACTCGGCCCCACCATAGGGCGACGCGGATTTTTGGGTTCTTTTTGCACCATCAAGCACACTTGTCCAGCCTCGCGGGGCGTTACTTCAATTATCTGCGACACTATACCGTCCCCGTTTTCGCCACATTCACGACGAGGTTATGGCCATGCGGGTCGCGCTTGCCCTCTACCAGCCCGATATCGCCCAGAACACCGGCACGCTGTTGCGGCTGGGCGCATGTCTCGACGTTACGGTGCACATCATCCACCCCGCCGGCTTTCCCTTTTCGCGCGCCAGCCTCAGGCGTGCCGGGCTGGATTACCTCGATCACGCGGGATATGTCGAACATTCCGCCTACTCGGCCTTTGAACGCTGGCTGGCGGAAAACGGCAGGCGGCTGGTTCTTTTGACGACGAAAACCGGGCAATCGGCCTATAACGCCGCCTACCGGCCCAACGACGTTTTGCTGCTCGGCCGCGAGAGCGCGGGCGTGCCTCACGCGATTGCGGAAAAGGCGGCGCTTTGCGTGCGCATCCCCATGCGACAACACATGCGCTCGCTCAACGTCGCCATCGCGGGTAGCATGGTGCTGGGCGAAGCGCTCCGCCAGACAACAGCATTCGGGACATTATCATGATCTTGGAATTCGACCTCGACGACGCCAAAGACCGGGCCAGCGGCTGGTTCCGCCACGTCCGCGACAAGTTGTGCGAGGTCATCGAAACGCTCGAAGACGAGGTCACCGGCCCCCACGCGGATCGCGAGCCGGGCCGCTTCGAGCGCGAAACATGGAAACGGACCGATGCAACTGGCGCCGATGGCGGCGGCGGGGAAATGTCGATCATCAGGGGCCGCGTCTTTGAAAAGATGGGCGTCCATATCTCGACGGTTCACGGCCAGTTCTCGCCCGAATTTGCCAAGCAAATTCCGGGCACCGAGGACGATCCCAGCTTCTGGGCCTCTGGCATTTCGGTCATCGGCCACCCCTGGAACCCCAACGTACCCGCCGTTCACATGAACACCCGCATGGTTGTGACCAGCAAGCTCTGGTTCGGCGGCGGCGCCGACCTCACCCCCGTGCTCGACGCGCGCCGCACCCAGACCGACCCCGACACCATCGATTTCCACGCCGCCATGGAAAAGGCCTGCGCGCGCCATAAAAGCGTCGATTACGAGCGCTACAAGCAATGGTGCGACGAATACTTCTACCTTCCCCACCGCAACGAACCGCGCGGCATCGGTGGCATATTCTACGACCGGCACGCAACCGGTGACTGGGAGGAGGATTTCTCCTTCACCCAGGACGTGGGCGCGCGGTTCATCGAAATCTATCCCGAACTGGTGCGGCGCAACTTCAACACGCCCTGGACAGAAGCCCAGCGCGAGGAGCAGTTGATCCGCCGCGGGCGCTACGTCGAATTCAACCTGCTTTACGACCGGGGCACGACCTTCGGGCTCAAGACCGGCGGCAACGTCAACTCGATCCTCTCCTCCATGCCCCCGGCGGTCCGCTGGCCCTGATGAAAAGTTCAGAGTCTGTCGAGAACCTGGTCGATCTTTTCTTCCACGGTCGTGATGCGGCGATCGATCAGCGCTTCGATCCGATCTTCAAGATTGGCAAGGGTGCCGGAAAGCTCCGACTTGAGCATCAACGTCAGATCGTCGGTCATCTCATGCGAGTTCCGCTCGAGACGGCCGATTTTTTCCGTGACAAGGAGGATGAGCTGCCGGACCTGCATGACGTCGCTGCGCAACTGCGCCTGATCACGCTGAATATCGGCAAGATTCCGGCCTAAAAAATCAAGGTTGACTGTATCGACCATCACCATTTTTCCTTGTCTGCCGGACAACTTAGGCGAGTTTTCCGGGAAATTCCAGTCTTGGACAATGGACAGGAACCGCCCCAACTTCTGCCCGTTTTATAGCATAGAGATGGATGACAACCAGAAAACGGAGGAAAGATCATGAAACGCTTTGACGGCGGATCGTTGATCCCCGGCGCGACCTGGCACGCAACGGCGGAAACCGAAGCAGAAGTCGTCCGCAAGGCGATCGAGCGGCTCAGGACCGAGCACGGCGAAACCGAGGTGCGTCCCGATATGGTCGAACGGATCAAGGAGCGCATCTTCGAGGTGCAGACGCGCCATTGAGAAGAAGGCTATGTCTGGCCCAGGCGCGCGAGCAAGGCCCGCCTGTCCAGCGCAAAGCCCGATTCGATCCAGTCCCGTTCGAGGCGCCGCAGCGCCGCGCCGAGGGCCGGCCCTTTGGGCACGCCCGCCGCGATCAGATCTTCTCCCTTGAGCGGGAATGCGCCCGGCGCATAGCCCGCCGCTTCCCTTGTCGCCGCTAATGTCCGCTCCTCCGGCCAATTGCCAAGCGCGGCAGCAATGCGGATAGCGTCCTCTTTTTGCTCTGGAAGCCGGTAAACCAGTTCCTTCAGTTTTCCTTCAGCAGCCAGAGCCGCGCCTCTGGCAAGCTGCTCGACCTGCCGGCGCAGGCCGTTCGAGAGCCGCCAGCGGGTTTGCAGCAGGGATATGCCGGTTCCCTGCGCGACAAAAATCGCCATACGCGACGCCGCATCCCCATCACCGAGACGGTCGAGCGCGGTAAGCGCGGCAGGCGAAACGAGGTCCGGCGACAGGATGGAAAGCCTGCACATCGCCTCGAGTGCCCTTGTGCAGCGCGGCGCATCGAGCAGCTTGAGCATTTCCGAACCGACCCGCTCGGCGGAAAGCTGCCCCAGCGTTGCCGCCGCCCGCCCGCAGGCTGCAAGCGCGTCGTCGTCGAACATCTCCTCGCCATGCGTGGCGCAAAACCGGAAATAGCGATAGACCCGCAGCCGGTCCTCGGCGATCCGCGCATCGGCATCCCCGATGAAACGCACCCGGCGCGCAAGGCAATCGGCCAGCCCGCCCAGCGGATCGAACAGCGTGCCGTCCGCACCGCAATAAAGCGCATTCATCGTAAAATCGCGCCGCGCCGCGTCTTGGCTCCAGTCCGTGCCGAACCGGACCTCGGCATGCCGCCCGAAGGTCGCAACATCCTTCCTCAGCGTCGTCACTTCCGCAACCACGCCCCCGGCCACCAGCGTCACCGTGCCGTGCTCAAGCCCTGTCGGATGAACGCCGAACCCGGCTTTTTCCGCGCGCGCCATCACCTCGTGGGGCAACAGTTCGGTGGCCATGTCGATATCGGTCCGGGCCCACGTAATGCCCAGAAGCGTGTCGCGCACGATGCCGCCGACCGCCCGCGTCCGCCCCTTGTCCCCATCCAGAACCTTGAAGAACCGTGCGGCTGTCCCGAGCCACGGCGCCGACCGCAAGCGGCCCAGGGCGCCCTCGGCGTTCACAGCGCCACCTCGCCGGTCAGCACCATGTCCCGGAACCGCCTTGTGAGATTGGCCGTGATGCCCCAGATCATATATCCATCGTAGTCGAGCTGCCACGACGAATGCTCCCGCCCGTTGCGGCGAATGCTGAACCGGCCATAGCTGCGCGGGTCGATCAGCATCTCAAGCGGCACCTCGAACACCCCGCCCACCTCCCCGGGGTTGGGCAGGAAGGGCGCGCTGGGCTCGACCACCGCCACCACCGGCGTGATGAAATAATTGGTGCCGGTGAAATAGAATGGCATATAGCCGAGCACCGAGGCATCGGCGGGATCGAGCGCCACTTCCTCATTGGCCTCGCGCAATGCCGCGTGGGCGGCGTCCTTGTCCTCGGGGTCGATCCGCCCGCCGGGGAACGCCACCTGTCCCGAATGGGAGCGGAGCGACGTCGCCCGCTCGGTATAAAGCACCGTATAGCCCTGCTCGCGCTTGACGAGCGCGATCAGCACGGCCGCGGGCACCGGCGGCCCGCTGATATCCGAAATGATGAAATCGGCCTTGAGATCGCGCGCATCGGGCATCGGCTGGGGCGTATCCAGCAGCCGTCCCGGTATCTGCGCAATGGCCGCATCCGATCGCACGCCGCCCTATTCTCCGTTAAAGCGCCCGATGTCGCCCGCAAGCGTTGCGGCCATCGTCTCGTCATGAGAGTGGACCAGCACGCGGGCGGGATCAACCGGGGCGGGAAAGCGGATGGCGTTGGGGACGGACGCCACAAAGCCGAGCGAGCCGTAATAGGCCAGATCCCCCACCAGCAAGACAAACGCGACGCCGTCACGTGCCAGCGCCAGTTCGCACGCATGGCGCACCAGCGCCCGCCCCGCGCCCTGCTTGCGAAAGGCGGGGTCGGTCATCAGCGGACCGAGAAGATACCCGTTGCCCCCGCCAACCCCGATCGGCGTCAGCCGCACCGACGCTGCGCGCACGCCGTTCAGTTCGGCAATCAGGCACAGGCTCGGATCGACCGGAAAACGCTCGCGCACCCGGAACGCGGCGCGCGCAAAGCGGCCGGGCCCGAACGAGACCTCGTGCAGATTTTCGATCCAGTCATTGTCGGCAGGGGTTTCGAGCCGAATGGCAAGGGCACCCGAAGGGACGGCAGGGTATGCCGGAGAAAGAGCAGTCATCGTCATGAATCCAGAACGGACAGGAAAAGGCGACACGGTGCGCGCAACTGGCGCGCGACTAAAGTCGTCGGATAACCCGGTCGATTCTGGACATCGCAATGCTCTCCTGTCTTCTGGTTTTAGCCAATACCATTGCCGGAAGGGTCCGTCCAACGAATTTGCACGCGAGTCTCAAACGGGGAAACCTGCGAAACGAACACGGCGTTCACCATATACGGGCTGATCGTGGCGGCTATTGGTCCTAGATAGGGGAAACACGAAAAACAAAGGAGTTCCCCATGGGCCAGCTCATCGAAGGAAAATGGTCGACCCAGTGGTACGACACAAAATCGACCGGCGGAAAGTTCAAGCGCAGCGTGTCGGCGTTCCGCAACTGGATCACCCCTGACGGCGCACCTGGCCCGACCGGCAAGGGCGGCTTTGCCGCCGAAAGCGGCCGTTATCATCTCTATGTCTCCTATGCCTGTCCCTGGGCGCACCGCACCCTCATCTTCCGCGCCCTCAAGGGCCTTGAAGACCACATTTCGGTTTCCTCGGTTTCCCCCAAAATGCCCGACGAAACCGGCTGGGCCTTCAACGGCGAGATGGGCTCGGACACCGACGAGCTCAACGGTGCCGACTATCTCTGGCAGGTCTATGCCAAGGCCATGCCCGATTATACCGGCCGGGTGACCGTGCCCGTCCTGTGGGACAAGAAGACCGGCACCATCGTTTCCAACGAGAGCGCCGAGATCATTCGCATGTTCAACTCGGCCTTTGACGGGCTGACCGGCAATACGCTCGATTTCTACCCCGAGGACAAGCGCACCGAGATCGATGCGCTCAACGAACGCATCTACAACGACATCAACAACGGCGTTTACAAGGCCGGATTCGCCACCACCCAGAAAGCCTATGAAGAAGCCGTGACGGCGCTGTTTTCCGCGCTCGACTGGGTCGAAGGGGTACTGGCAGACAAGCCTTTCCTCACCGGCGAGGGCCCCACCGAAGCCGACTGGCGGCTGGTCACCACCCTGATGCGCTTCGATGCCGTCTATGTCGGCCATTTCAAGTGCAACATCCGGCGAATCGCCGATTATCCCAACCTCTCGCGTCTGCTCAAGACGCTCCACGACTGGCCGGGCATCGCCCCCACCGTGCGCATGGACCATATCAAGACGCACTATTACTGGAGCCACATCACCATCAACCCCACCCGCATCGTGCCCGTCGGGCCCGATGATCTTGGGTTTTAGATCGTTTCAGGTTTTGACGGAAACGGCCTGCCACAACGGTTGGGGTTGGACCGCGCTGGATTCCGGAAACGGGTCCCGGAATGACATTGGTGGCCTTGGCCGATACCTGCCCTACTCCCGCTTGTCACCCCGGGATTCATTCCCGGGGTCCAGGCCGAACCCGCAGCAATCGCGGGAACCCCGACGATTCCGTCAAATACTGATCTGCTTTAGGGCTTCCAGCCCATCACCAGAACGGTGAAATTTCGGCCTCGCCCCGGATTTCGGCGAGACGGCGCGCCGTCCCGGGGCTCATGTCCTGCGGCGGCGCGTCCATGTCGAACCAACCGGTCCCGGCGATCTCGTGATTGGGCGAGAACGTGTACTCCTGATGCGCATCGTCGGCGATAAACACCGTCACGTGGTTACGGTTGGTGTAAAACCTTGAATGGTAGATGCCGAACAGCCGCACGCGGCCCTCGATGCGATAACCGGTTTCCTCCAGCACCTCGCGCCGCGCCGTTTCCTCCACCGTTTCGCCCGGATCGACTCCGCCACCCGGCAATTACCATCCCTGAGCATAGGTGTGCCTCACCAGAAGCACCTTGTTATCGACGATCACCGCGCACCGCGCACCGCGCGTCAGGTGCTTGACCACCCCGACGGCCCGCAGCATCAGCCCGAACTTTAGTCGCTCCCAGCGCGATGCCATCTGCAAGGTCCCTGCCCGATCCGTTCCGGTGGCGTAAACCACGCAGGCACAAATACGGCAACAAACCGCATTCGGCCATTTTCTTGCCGCAGCCGCCGTGCCAATAGTCGCCCACTCATGATTTCACTCGCCCATATTTCCGATGTCCACCTTGCGCCCCTGCCGCGCGTGACCCCGCGTGACCTTTTATCCAAGCGCTTCACCGGCTGGCTGAACTGGCAGATCAAGCGCGGGCACGAGATGAAGGGCAAGACGCTCGCGGACCTCGTCGCCCACATGAAGGCGCAGCGTCCCGACATGATCGCGGTCACCGGGGATATCGTCAATCTCGCGCTCGACGAGGAAATCTTCCGCGCGCACGAATGGCTCCGCTCGCTCGGCGAGCCCGAAGACGTCTGCACCGTGCCCGGCAATCACGACGCCTATGTCAAGGGCGGGCTGGAAAAGGCGCTGGCCACCTACGGCGCCTATATGGCCGGCGAAACGCTCGGCAACGAGCCCTTCCCCTACCTGCGCCGGATCGATCAGGTCGCCGTGATCGGGCTTTCGAGCGCCATTCCCACCGGTCCGTTCATCGCCGCCGGCGAGGTCGGCGCCGGGCAGATCGAACGCACGGCAAAACTGCTGAACCTGCTGGGAGACGCGGGCTATTTCCGCATCATCCTCATCCATCACCCGCCCTATCCCGAATATGCCGATTCCCGGCGGCTCGGACTTTGGGACGCCCCGCAACTGCGCGCAATGCTCAGCCAGGCCGGGGCCGAACTGATCCTTCACGGCCATACCCACCAGTCCACCATCAACGCGGTTGCAGGGCCCGAGCGCGAGATCCCCGTGATCGGGGTGGCGGCGGGTTCGGCGGCTCCCGGCGGGCACGACGCCCCCGCACGCTACAACCTTTTCCGCATCGAAAAGGCCGGAACCGAGTGGCATTGCTCCATGCGCGAATTCGGCTACCAGCGCCTCGGCGATGGCATTACCATGCGTTTGCAGATGCGAATCTCTTGACCAGAGCTCGTCTTGACAAAGACCGTCTTTGAAATTGCCGCCCCCCTGTTCGACGCGGACACAGGCATCGCCCGGTTCGACTACCGTCTCGGCGAACTGGCCTTCATCGAAACACTCCGCTTCCCGCTCGATGGCCTGAGCGCGGACGCCGCGCAATCGGGCGCGTTCAGGCACCTGCTCGATCTTAACGCCGCCGTTCTGGGCGTAAGCTATTTCAAGCTCCTCGCGCCCTTCTCGATCGATCTTGCGAGCCTTGCGCTCACCGATGACGACCTGCCCTTCCTCACTGACATCTACGAAAACGGGCTGGGCGAATTTTACGCCCGCAATGACCTCAGGCGCTTTGGACAACTCCAGTTCAGCATCGGAAACAGCGCGCCCCAGCCCACGCCGATAATTCTCCCCGAGCGCGCGCTCGTCCTCATCGGGGGCGGCAAGGACTCGCTGGTGAGCGTCGACCTGCTCGAATGCGCCGGCCGGGACATCACGCTTTTCGCCGTCAACCCCAAGGGCCCGATCCTCACCACGTCCGGGCGCTCCGGCCACGACCTCATCGGCGTCGAACGCACCCTCGATCCCGAAATGATCCGGCTTTCAAGAGAGCCCGGCTATTACAACGGCCACGTCCCCTCGACCGCCATCAACTCGATGATCGCCGCGCTGGCCGCGCTGCTTTACGGCTATAATGCCATCGTCCTTTCCAACGAGCGCTCGGCAAGCGAGGGCAATATCGATTTCGATGGCCGCGAGGCCAATCACCAGCACTCCAAATCGCTCGGCTTTGAAAGGCTGATCGCGGAAACGCTTGCCCACGCCAGCGGCGGGACGCTGGGCTATTTTTCCCTGCTCCGCCCCTTTTCCGAGGCCCGCATCGGCCAGCTTTTCGCCCGCACCGACCGCTACGACGACGTTTTTTCAAGCTGCAACACCAACTTCCGGCTGGGCGGCAACGATGGTCCGCTCTGGTGCGGCAAATGCCCCAAATGCCATTTCGTCTTCCTCATCCTCGCGCCCTGGATGAGCCGCGAAAGACTGGTCGCCATTTTCGGGCAGAATGTCCTCGATGACCCCGAAAACATCCCCGCCTATCGCGAATTGACCGGGCTTGCCGGGCACAAGCCCTGGGAATGCGTCGGCGAAATTCTCGAAGCCGCCGCCTGCCTGTGGCGGATTTCAAAAGATCCGCAATGGAGCCGTAGCGCAGTCGTTATCGCCCTCAGGCCCGAACTCGAAGCCTTTTACGGCGCGGCGCGGCTCGAAGACGCCTTTATGGAACTGATGGCCGACAGCCCCGACCACCTCATCCCGGAACAGATCGAAAAAGCGGTTATTTCCCATGCAAATTGACGGACCGGTTCTTCTCTATGGCGCGGGCCGCGAGGCCCGCTCGACGGCAGACTTCCTCGCCCGGCGCTATCCCGGCCTCGAACTTTTCGTCACCAGCGACGATGGCACCGCCGAACTCGAAGGCGCCATCTCCATCCCTGCCGGGGAGGCCGCCAACGTCACGCGCTTTGGCACCATCGTCAAAAGCCCCGGCGTCTCGCTTTACAAGCCCGTGTTCGACGCCGCCCGGCAGGCGGGGGTGACGATCACCTCGAACCTCAACATCTGGGCCGCGCATTTCCGTGAGGGCCGCACCGTGGCCGCCATTTCGGGCACCAAGGGCAAATCCACCACCGCCACCCTCGTCCATCTGATGCTGGTCCATTCGGGCGTCGATGCCATCCTTGCAGGCAATGTGGGCATTCCCCCGCTTGATGCCGCCGACAAGGCGCAGACCGTTGTGCTCGAGCTTTCCTCCTACCAGACCGCCGATATCGGCTTTGCCCCCGACATCGCGGCCATTTCCAATCTTTTCCCCGAACACGTCGACTGGCACGGCGGGCTCGACAACTACTACCGCGACAAGCTCAATATCTTCGTCAAAGGGCCAAGGCTCGCCGCGCTCGGGCCACAAGCGGGCGGCAATGAGCGCGTGCTCAAAGCCATCCTGCCCTCGACCGAACGCATCCCCGCGCTCGATATCGATCTTGCCGACGAGATTCTGATGGCCGCCATGCACTCGCGGCTCAAGGGCGCCCACAACCACGACAACGCAAGGCTCGCCGCCCAGATCGCGCTCGCCGCAGGCGCGACGCGCGAGGGGATATTCAAGGGCATAGAGGCCTTCGTCCCCCTGCCCCACCGGCTCGAGGAACTCAGCGTAGGGGATATCCTCTTCATCGACGATTCGATCTCCACCACTCCCGAGGCCACCAAGGTCGCGCTCGCCGCCTATCGCGGCCGCCGCATCGCGCTGATCGCGGGCGGTCACGAGCGCCAGCAGGACTATACCGACCTTGCCAATCTGATGGGCCTCGCCGGGGTCACCGCGCTTTGCTGCCTGCCCGCCACCGGCCCCCGCATCGCCACCGCCGTGCGCGAGAACACCCCCATCCCGGTCGGCGAGTTCGCAACCCTTGATGACGCCATGCGCCATCTGGCCGCCAACCGGGCCGATTTCGACACGATCCTGCTCTCACCCGGCGCGCCGAGCTACAACCAGTTCAGGAATTTCGAGGAACGCGGCGACGCCTTCAAGGCCATGGCGCAGCGCTATTTCGGATAAGGCCCTCCGTCGTCACCCGGTTTATCCGGGTGACCCAGTGGCCAAAAAGGCTGGATTACCCGGATAAACCGGGCAACGACGCGAGAAGGTGAGTAGTCAGGCCATCTTGTCGATGGTCGACATCAGCTTGTTCTGCATTTCCGTAGCTTTCGTCTCGACTTCGGCAGCCATCCGGTCAGAGGCGGTCTTGGCGACGTTATCCACCGATGAGTTGAGCTGGAACGAAAAAGTGTTTGCAAACGCGTTGGCCAGATTTAGCGAGCGCTGCTGAAAATCTTCCATCATTTCCTTGCGCTTGAGACGCGCAAGCTCGGCCTCTTTCCACACGGAGGGTCGAGGCAGCCAGTTCATCTTCTTGAAGCCGATTTGTGCCATCGCTCCAGCCAAACGCCTGTTGCAAGGATGCCTATGCTAGCCGCCCGGCGTTAACAGTCTATTAGTGTCTGTCATAATTTGACGGGAACAGCTCCCCTCGCTTTTCCGGCGAAAGCCGGAAACCAGAACGAAATCCCAGCCTGCGCAACCGTCGAGGCATGGACTCCGGCTTTCGCCGGAGAAGCAAAGGAGAACAGATCGACTATACCGCCCTCTCCTCAAGCTCGATCAGCACCCCGTCGAAATCCTTGGGGTGCAAAAACAGCACCGGCAGGCCGTGGGCGCCGGTCTTCGGCTTGCCATCCCCCAGCACCCGCGCCCCGCCCGCAACGAGGTGCCGCACCGCGCCCGCAATGTCGGGGACCTCGAAACACACATGGTGCATCCCGCCATCGGGGTTCTTTGCAAGAAACCCGGCCACCGGGGAAGCCGCCCCCAGCGGTTCGAGCAGTTCGACCTTGGTGTTGCCCGTATCGACGAACACCACCGTCACGCCATGCTCGGGCAGGGCCTGCGGCGCGGAAACCGACGCGCCCAGCATGTCGCGATATTTGCCCATCGCCTTTTGCAAGTCCGGCACGGCGATGGCGATATGGTTGAGCCGCCCGATCATCTGTTGGTCAGCCGCCCCTCGATACGCCCCAGCACGGCAAAGGCCGCGTCGAGCACGTTGGTGCCCGGCCCGAAAATCTCCAGCACTCCGGCCTCGTATAGAAAATCGTAATCGCTGCCGGGGATCACCCCGCCGACCACCACGGCCACATCGTCGAGCCCCCGGCGCTTGAGCGCCGCAATCAGTTCGGGCACCAGCGTCTTGTGCCCCGCCGCCAGCGAGGAAACGCCCACCGCGTCCACGGCAAGCTCCCCGGCATGGGCGCCGACCTCGTCGGGCGTCTCGAACAGCGATCCCATATGCACCTCGAACCCCAGATCGGCAAAGGCCGTGGCGATCACCTTGGCGCCCCGGTCGTGCCCGTCCTGCCCCATCTTGGCGATGAAGATCGCGGGCGCGCGGCCATGGGTGGAGCAAAAACCCGCGATGCGCTCGCGCACCGCCTCGAACTGCGGATCGGCGGCATATTCCCCGGCGTAAACCCCCGAGAGCACCCGCGTGGTCGCATTGTAGCGCCCGAACACATCCTCCATGGCGTGCGAAATCTCGCCCAGCGTCGCCCGCGCCCGCGCCGCCTCGATCGCCGCTTCGAGCAGATTGCCCTCGTCCTTGGCCGCATATTCGCGCAAGGCATCGAGCATCGACTGGCACCGCGCCTCGTCGCGCGTTTTTCGGACGGTCTCAAGCCGCGCAACCTGCGAAGCCCGCACCTTCGCGTTGTCGATTTCCAGCGTCTCGATGGGGTCTTCATTGTCGAGCCGGTAGCGATTGACCCCGACGATCACCTCCTCGCCCCGGTCGATGGCGGCCTGCCGCACGGCGGCCGCCTTTTCGATTTCAAGCTTGGGCCGTCCCGTCTGCACCGCCCGGGTCATGCCCCCTTCGGCCTCGACGTCGGCAATGAGTTTTTCGGCCTTTTCGACCAGTTGCGCGGTCAGCGCCTCGATATAATGGGACCCGCCGAGCGGATCGACCACATCGGTCACCCGCGTTTCGTGCTGGAGGATGAGCTGGGTGTTGCGCGCGATGCGCGACGAGGTTTCCGTCGGCAGCGCAATGGCCTCATCGAACGAATTGGTATGAAGGCTCTGCGTGCCCCCCAGCACCGCCGCCATCGCCTCGAACGCCGTACGCACCACGTTGTTGTAAGGGTCCTGCTCGGTCAGCGAAACGCCCGATGTCTGGCAGTGGGTGCGCAGCATTTTCGAGCGCGGGTCCTTTGCGCCCAGATCGGTCATGATCTTCGACCACAGCGTCCGCGCCGCCCTCAATTTGGCGATCTCGACAAAAAAGTTCATGCCGATGCCGAAGAAAAAGCTCAGCCGCCCGGCAAAGGCATCGATATCGAGCTCCCGCGCCTGCGCGGCGCGTACGTAATCCATCCCGTCCGCCAGCGTATAAGCCAGTTCCTGGATCGCTGTCGCTCCCGCCTCGTGCATGTGATAGCCCGAAATCGAGATGGAGTTGAATTTTGGCATGTGACGCGCCGTATGCGCGATGATGTCGCCCACGATGCGCATGGAGGGTTCGGGCGGGTAGATATAGGTGTTGCGGACCATGAACTCCTTGAGGATATCGTTCTGGATGGTCCCCGAGAGCTTTTCCTGGCTCACGCCCTGTTCCTCTGCGGCAACGATGAACATGGCCAGCACCGGGATCACCGCCCCGTTCATGGTCATCGAAACGCTCATCTCGTCGAGCGGGATGCCATCGAACAGGATCTTCATGTCCTCAACGGAATCGATCGCCACCCCCGCCTTGCCCACATCGCCCGTGACGCGTGGATGATCGCTGTCATACCCCCGATGCGTCGCCAGATCGAAGGCCACCGAAAGCCCCTTCTGCCCGCGCTCCAGCGCCTGCCGGTAAAACCTGTTGCTCTCCTCGGCGGTCGAGAACCCGGCATACTGCCGTATCGTCCACGGCCGGTTGGCATACATCGTCGCCCGCACCCCGCGCGTGAAGGGCTCGACACCGGGAATGGCACCGTCATCGCCGAGATAGACCGGGGAAACCGAGAGGCCGCCATAGTCGCGGTCGAGGGACGATAGTGGGGTGTCGCGGAGTTCCTTTTGCGCGAGTTTTTGCCAGAGGTTCTTGGGGTTTTTGGTCATCGGGTCAAATCCCGGCTAACGCCGGGTCCCCCCTCCCATCCTCCCCCGCAAGGGGGGAGGTGTCAGCCCGGCGTACCGTGTGATATCGACCCCAGCCCCGTTCACTCCGTAGCACCCTCCCCTTGACGGGGAGGGCTGGGGAGGGGTGAGGCGCCGGGCGTGCTTGTCCATCACACCGCCTCGAATTCCATGATCACCGCATCCACCGCCAGCACGTCTCCGGCAACGACATTCACCTTCGCGACCTTTGCCTGCCGCTCGGCCTTGAGCACGTTTTCCATCTTCATCGCCTCGACGATCGCAAGCGGCTGGCCTTCCTCGACCACGTCGCCCTCGGCCACGTCGAGCCGGATGATCTGCCCCGGCATCGGGCAGATGAGGAACTTGCTCATATCGGGGGGTGATTTCACCGGCATGTGCACCATGAGGTCAGCCACATGGGGCAGCATGACCCTGGCGATGAGGTCCGCGCCGCGATAGCGCATGCGGAAGCCCGAGGTCACCCGGTCCATCCTCACATGGAGCGTACGCCCGTCGATCTCGGACGCCGCGACGGTTTCGCCCGGCTGCCAGCCATCCTCGATCAAAAGCCCCTGCCCGTCATCGGTCATCAGAACGAAAGCCTCGTCCGATTTGGGAATCGAGAAATCCCGGCGCTCATTGCCGATGATGACGCTGCGCTCGGCGATAACATGCTGTCCCATCATCGCCCCGGCACCCTCGAACCCGCGCGTTTCGAGCTGAAATGCCGCCCGGCAGGCCAGCGCGGCCAGCGCCAGCAGGTCATCATCGTCCAGCTTTGCCCCGGTAAATCCATCCGGGAACTCCTCGGCGATATAATTGGTCGAAAGATCGCCACCCCGGAACCGCGCCTGCCGGGCCACGGTCGCGATGAACGGGATATTGTTGCCGACACCATCGAGATCGAACTGGTCGAGCGCCACTGCCAGCCCGTCGATCGCCTCGAGCCGGGTGGGCGCCCAGGTGACGAGCTTGGCGATCATCGGATCGTACCAGGGGCTGATCTCGGCGCCCTCATAAACCCCCGTATCGTTGCGGACCACAAGCGTCGCCGACGCCTCTTCGACGGGTGGACGATAGCGCTTGAGCCTTCCGGTCGAGGGCAGGAAATTGCGGTACGGGTCCTCGGCATAAATACGCGCCTCGACCGCCCACCCGTTGAGCTTTACATCCTCCTGCCTGACCGAAAGCATCTGCCCGTCGGCGATCCTGATCATCTCCTCGACCAGATCGATGCCCGTCACCAGCTCAGTCACCGGATGCTCGACCTGCAGCCGCGTGTTCATTTCAAGGAAGTAGAAATTGCGGTCCTTATCGACGATGAACTCGACCGTCCCCGCGCTCACATAACTGACGGCCCGTGCCAGCGCCACCGCCTGCTCGCCCATCTTTTTGCGCGTTTCCGCATCGAGGAACGGCGAGGGCGCTTCCTCGATCACCTTCTGGTTGCGCCGCTGGATCGAACATTCCCGCTCGCCCAGATGAATACAGTTGCCCAGCGAATCCGCGAGCACCTGGATTTCGATATGGCGCGGCTCCTCGATGAATTTCTCGATGAAGATCCGGTCGTCCCCGAAGGACGAGGCCGCCTCTGATCTGGCGCGCTCAAAGCCCTCCTTGACCTCCACTTCGCTGCGCGCGATCCGCATCCCCTTGCCCCCGCCCCCGGCGGACGCCTTGATCATCACTGGAAACCCGATCTTTTTGGCGATCTTTACAGCTTCCGCCGCCGTCCCGATGATCCCCATATGCCCCGGCACAGTCGAAACCCCGGCTTCTGCGGCGATCTTTTTGGAGGTAATCTTGTCGCCCATCGCCTCGATGGCCGGGACCGGCGGCCCGATAAAATAAATCCCTTCCTGCCGCAGCCGCTCCGCAAACGCTGCATTCTCGGACAAAAACCCATACCCCGGATGCACCGCCACCGCCCCGGTCGCCCGGCACGCCTCGACGATTCTGTCGAAAACGAGATAGGACTGGCTGGCCGGCGCGGGCCCGATATGAACCGCCTCATCGGCCATCCTGACATGCAGCGCGTCCCGATCCGCATCGGAATAAACCGCAACCGTCGCGATACCCATCTTCCGCGCCGTCTTGATGACCCGGCAGGCAATCTCGCCACGATTGGCTATGAGGATTTTGGGGAACATTCAGGTTTTCCTGACAGCGCGAGGTGAAGGTTCGAGCCGGTCCAGCGCGTTGGCAAGAACTGCACTGACGCCGCCCGGATTGTTCAGAACATCGAGATTGGAAAACCGCAGGATGATGTATCCCTCGCCAGCCAAAAAGGCACTGCGCCGTTCGTCATGACGCTGTCCCGCCAGCGTATAATGTTGTCCGCCATCGACCTCGATAACCAGCTTTGCATGGTGGCAGAGGAAATCGGCGACATATGATCCGATCGGGGCCTGTTTGCGAAAGTGAAAGCCTTGGGATCGAAATGGAAACAGAAGACGCCACATTCGCTTTTCCGCATCGGTGGGATTGGATCGGAGCGTCCTGGCAAGCGAGGAGTTCATGCCCGCAATCCTGCGCTTAATCCAAATACCGCTGATCGGCTAACGCCGAATCCCCCCTCCCATCCTCCCCCACAAGGGGGGAGGTGCTGGCCTTGTGCGTAGGGAGACAACAAGGAAAAGGAAGCACCCTCCCCTTGATGGGGAGGGCTGGGGAGGGGTGAAGCGGCGAACACAGATGCCTCCATCCTCACCCCCCTCACAGCGGAATATTCCCGTGCTTTTTCACCGGCCCCTCGACCCTCTTGTGCCGCAGCGTCTCCAGCGCCCGCGCCACCCGCCGCCGCGTATTGTGCGGCATGATCACGTCGTCGATGAACCCGCGCTCCGCCGCCACGAACGGGTTTGCGAACCGCTCCTCATATTCCTGCGTCCGCGCCGCAATCTTTTCGGCGTCGCCAAGTTCGGAACGATAGAGAATCTCCGTTGCTCCCTTGGCCCCCATCACCGCGATTTCCGCGCTCGGCCAGGCGTAGTTCACATCCGCCCTGATATGCTTTGAGGCCATCACGTCATAGGCTCCGCCATACGCCTTGCGGGTAATGACCGTCACCTTGGGCACCGTTGCCTCGGCATAGGCGAACAGCAGTTTCGCGCCGTGCTTGATGATCCCGCCATATTCCTGCGCCACACCCGGCAAAAAGCCCGGCACGTCCACCAGCGTCAGGATCGGAATATCGAAGCTGTCGCAGAACCGGATGAAGCGCGCCGCCTTCTTGCTTGCGTTGATGTCGAGGCACCCGGCCAGAACGAGCGGCTGGTTGGCGACGACCCCCACGGTCTGACCGTTAAGCCGGACAAAGCCGATGAGGATATTGCCGGCGTGCTCCTTTTGCAGTTCGAGGAAATCGCCCTCGTCGGCGATCTTCTCGATCACCTCGCGCATGTCGTAGGGCTGGTTGGCATTGGCGGGGATAAGCGTATCGAGGCTGTCCTCGCGCCGGTCCACCTGATCGTTGGTGGCGACGCGCGGCGCCTTTTCGCGCGCCGAGAGCGGCAGGAAATCGAACAGCCGCCGAACCTCCAGCAGCGTCTCGATATCGTTCTCGAACGCCCCGTCCGCCACCGAGGAAATCCGCGTATGCGTCGAGGCCCCGCCCAGTTCTTCATGGGTCACCGTCTCATTGGTGACGGTTTTCACCACATCGGGCCCGGTCACGAACATGTAGCTCGTATCCTTGACCATATAGATGAAGTCGGTCATGGCCGGCGAATAGACCGCCCCGCCCGCGCACGGGCCCATGATCACCGAAATCTGCGGCACCGCGCCCGATGCCTGCACGTTGCGCCAGAACACCTCGGCATAACCCCCGAGCGAGGCCACCCCCTCCTGGATGCGCGCGCCGCCGGAATCGTTAAGCCCGATGATCGGAGCCCCGTTCTGCACCGCGAGATCCATGATCTTGCAGATCTTCTGGGCATGCGTTTCCGAGAGCGAGCCGCCGAAAACGGTGAAATCCTGCGAAAAGACGTAGGCGAGCCGCCCGTTGATCGTGCCCCACCCGGTCACCACGCCGTCGCCGGGAATGACCTGCGCGTCCATCCCGAAATCGCGGGCACGATGGGTGACGAACATGTCGTATTCTTCAAAACTGTCGGGATCGAGCAGCACATCGATACGCTCGCGCGCCGTCAGCTTGCCCTTGCCATGTTGCGCCTCGATCCTCCGGGCGCCCCCGCCCTGCCGCGCATGCTGACGCCGTGCCTCCAGCGCCTCGATGACTTCCTGCATCCAGTCCTCCGCAATTGCCGGTCAGATTAACGGGAAATGCCGATTTGGCGAACCCTTTTCGGCACCATGCGTCAAGCGCCGGGGTTGGAGACCACCCGGCCCCTGATCCGGCCCGCAAGGATATCGCTGCCAACCGCAGGCAGATCGGCAAGCCCCGCCTCGCTCACCATGCGCTCGTAAAGGGTGCGATCGAAAAGTTCCGTCAGCCGGTCCCACGCCGCAACCCGCGCCGCAAAGGGCTGCATCACGCTATCGATCCCGGCCAGCGTCACCCCGCGCAGGATGAACGGCACGACGCTGGCGTCCCACCCGTCGCCCGCCGCCAGTCCAACTGCGGCGACGCATCCGCCCGGCTGCATCTGCTTGAGCAATTCGCCCAGCGGCGCGCCGCCCACACTGTCGATGGCGCCCGCCCAGCGCGTCGCGAGAAGTTTTTTGGGGCTTGGCGCCAGAACATCGCGCCCCACCACGTTTGCCGCCCCCAGCGCCTTGAGGTCCTCGGCAAGTTCCGCCCGCCCGCTCATCGCATCGACGCTATATCCCAGCCGCGAGAGCAATTGCGTTGCAATCGAGCCGACGCCCCCGCCCGCCCCCGTCACCAGAACGGGGCCGCTTTCTGGCGTGATGCCCTCGGCTTCGAGCCGGTTGACCGCCAGCATCGCAGTGAGCCCTGCCGTTCCGAGCACCATCGCATCGCGGGTTGAAAGCGTTTCGGGCAGCGGCACCAGCCAGTCGGCCTTGACGCGGGCGCGGGTCGCGAACCCGCCCCAATGCCACTCCCCCACCCGCCAGCCGGTGAGCACCACGCCTTCGCCGGGCCGATAGCGCCCGTCGGCGCTTTCGATAACCCGGCCCGCAAAATCGACCCCGCCGACATGGGGGTATTGCCGCACGAGCCCGCCCTCGCCCGCCAGCACCATCCCGTCCTTGTAGTTGAACCCGGCCCACTCGATGCCGACCAGCACGTCGCCTTGGGGCAGGCTCTCCTCGTCCAACTCCATGATCGTGTTGGAAATCGTGCCGTCATCGCCCCTGTCGGTGACCAACGCTCTAAAGGCCATGGAAACGCTCCTCCGCTTTTGCCTTGTATCTGAAGGCGATTTGCGTATGGCGTCCAGAAAAGATTGCGCAATAGCAGTCAGAAGGGCCGCGCCAGCCGGTCCAGCGGCACCCCGGCGTTGGCAATCCCCAACGAGAACTGGCGCAGCAATTCGGTGTCCGAGATGAGATAGCGCAGCGTCGGCAGGATACCCATGCGGCGGAAGCGCTGCCCCGCCAGCAATTGCGGCAGATAGGCGTCGATCAGGTCCCTGTTGCGCATCTGCCCGCCCGCCGCCACCAGAATGGCAAGGCTCATATCGCGATGGGCGGGCAGCGAAAGCCGCGCATGGTCGGCAGCCTCGGCATAGTCGCCCATGCGCAGCGCATGAAGGGCCGGGGTGAGATGGAACCAGGCGGGCGGATCGCTTTCGGCGGCGCGTATCTCGTCGGAAAGCCGCATGGCCGACTCCCAGTTGCCGATATGCCCGAGCACCTGCGCATAACCCGCAACGATATCCGCCGAAGCCGGATTGAGCTGGTATGCCGAATGGAAATTGTCACGCGCCGTCAGCAGTTCTCCTGAGAAAAAGGCAGCACGGGCCAGCGCCATCCAGGCCATTTCGCGCGTCGGGTCCTCATCACGCGCACTTTCGGCCAGCGCCCGGGCCTCGGCGATGATCTCCCGCCCCTCTTCGGTTTCAGCGCCCTCGTCCCACGCGGCATCCGCCAGAAGGCTTGCAAGCACGGCCCGCGCGTCCGGCTCGGTGGCCGCCAGCTTTTCCGCGCACCCCTTCACCCGGTTTGCATCTGCCTCGGGTCCCTCGCGATAGTGCCAATAGGCTGCAAGGCAGGGATAAAGCGCGAGCGGCACGGTATCGTTTTCCGCAAGCCACGCCCGGACGGGCGCGTGCAGGACGCTGCGCGGGCTTGCCAGCCGCATCACGAAATAGCGGGCGACATCGTCGATCGACATCATCGGCACCTCGTTGACCAGCGCCACGGCAAGATCGTGATTGGCAAGCGTTGCGCCCGTATCGCCATCGGTAAGGACGATCCCGTACTGGACGCCCTGCGCCACTCGCCGGGCCACGCCCGAAAGCAGATAAACCGGCATATCCAGCGCGATCTCGGCCGGGGACAGCGCCGCCCGCGCCCCGCCATAGCGCGCCACGACGTCTGGGAACTGATTGAGATCAGTGACCATTTCCACCGCCAGACCGGCCACCAGCGGCGTACCCTGTTCATCGGATGCAAGGTTCTCGAATTCTTCCACCAGCACCAGCGGCGGCAAGGGTTGCCCGAGATCGGCAAGCCGGCCCGTGCGCTCGGCAAGATCCGGCCAGAAAACGATCGCGGCCATCAGAAGGACAATGGCCGCCGCCCCCACGATCCACGTACTGCCCCGCACTGCACCGCCCGGCCGTACCGGGGCAGGTTGGGTCTTGCTCTCCACCGGAATGAATTGAGGAACGTAGCGGCCCACCGGCAACACGATGCGAACCGCGCCTTGCCCCTCCCCGCTTTCATGGAACGCGCTCAGCAGGTTGCGCAGCCGCCGGGCCTGCACGCGCACGATGGGGTCGGTTTGCGGATCGAAATCCTCACCGCGCCCGAGCACGTCCACCGCGATCGAATAGGCCTTGAGGTTGGCCTCGTCGCCATCCAGCCGCGCCTCGACGATATAGCGCAGAAAGGCCGCGAGCTGCGGCGAGCGGCGCATAGGCTCCCACGCCAGCAGCTCGTCGAGAGCCTTGCGCACCGCCGCATCATCCAATCCGCCGGCCGCATCTTCCGATGGCATGGCGTCCTCCCGGGAGGAACTGTAGCGAGATGGGTTTTACATGTAAATCGAGCGGGACGTTACCTGCATGTTACGGTGGATAACCTAGTGCCCGCGCGCGCCCTGACGCCATACGGGCCCCAGTTTCCGGCATGCTGCTTCGATTGCGCATGTCCGGTGTCTGCGCGGGCCTTGGCGGAGGCGGCGCGCTTTTCGAGCGAGCACACGATCAGGACGAACCGTTCCGGGCAACCAGGTTGTCCCTGCCGGTTCGCTGTTGCTGGAATTGGAACCAATGACCGATCCTGCCGAAGACGATGCGCCGATATTCGCGCTCGTCGACGACCACATCCATTCCGCGCGGCTCTTCGCGCGTACCCTGCGCAGGACCGGCGCTTTCGTCCGCGTGCGGTGGATGGGCAATGCCGGACGCGCCCTGCGCTCGTTCGAGCGGCTACTGTCCAACCGGGGGCCGGGCACGCCGGATATGATCGTCGTGGACCTCAAGGCCAGTTCCGCGGCCAATGAGAATTTCCTGACGCGGATCGCGTCACAGGCCCGCGCAGCGGGCATTCCCGTCGCGGTCATGGCAACGGACCTCGATCATGACAAGCGCCAGCGCCTGTTGTCCGCCGGCGCAACCGCCGCTTTCGACCGCCACCACGAGCACGACGCCTATCGGCGTCAGGTCGAACGGATTTCCAGTTACTGGGTGCGGGAAACCGGCACCTGGCCCATTCGAGCGTAACCACCGCGTCCCCGGTTCCGCTCGATAGGGAGGAACGAACGGCCCGGCACGTCCCCCAATGGCCGTTGGGCATTCGTTCCTCCGTCTTCATCCGGCCCTTTTGAGGCCGATCCCCTTCTCGCGGCTTGTTCCTCCCGGGCCGCGGGATGAATGGCCCCGGTTTCACGTCCTCCATCCAGGGCCTTTCATCCCGTGGGGAGAGGGACAAGGTTTTCCTTGAGTGCCTGCGTTCCGGCCCCTCTCCCCACATCGTTTTCGGAACCAATCGGTTTCCCCCGCCGTTGCGTTGATGGAGCGATCCGAAACCAGCGATATTCTTGAGGACGATGACCAACCATTTTTCCGCCATCCTGACGGCCTGCGCCGGCCCGGTGGCGATCTTTACCGATTTTGACGGCACCCTTGTCGAGATCGCCCCCCGGCCCGATGCGATCGAGGTGCCCGATTTTCTCGCCGGCCGGCTCGAAGCGCTCGAAACCGCGCTCGGCGGTGCCTTTGCCATCGTCACCGGCCGCACCATCGACAACATCGATGGCTTTCTCTCCTCCCACCCCTTTTCGGTTTCCGGCAGTCACGGCGCTGAGCAGCGCCATCAGGGCGAGACGCGCCCGGCCAGTTCGGGACACGCCACAGCCGCCGCCAAACTCAGCCGCATCCTTTCGGACCATTTTGATGGCGACGAGCGCATCCTCGTCGAGCCCAAGCCCGCCGGCGTCGCGGTGCATTACCGCGCGGCTCCCGAACGGGGCGGCGACGTGCAGGCGGCGATGGACCATGCACTGAAAAGTGCCACCGATTTCCATGCGATCGGCGGCAAGAAGGTGATCGAAGCCCGCCCCAGGGGCACAGACAAGGGTGCGGCCATCGCAACCCTCATGCAAAACCCCCCGTTCCGGGGCCGCACGCCGGTGTTCATCGGCGACGACGTGACCGACGAGGATGGCTTTCGTACCGTCAACGCCATGGACGGCGTCACGGTCAAGGTGGGCCCCGGCCCGAGCGCGGCAAAATTCCGCCTACCCGATATTGCTGCGGTCTACGACCTGCTCGAGACGCTGGCGGAACGCACGCCGGAGCATGGCGAGGACACCCGGCTCAAAGAGGCTCGACAATGACGCGGCTCATCATCGTTTCCAACCGCACCCCCGGCAAGGCGCCCGCCGCCGGGGGGCTTGCCGTGGCGCTCAGGAAGACCCTCGCCCGGCACGACGGGTTCTGGCTCGGCTGGTCGGGCAGCTTTACTGAAAAACCCTCGGCGGAAGCGCGTTTTGAAACCATAGACGGGCTGACCGTTGCCCAAATCGATCTCACCCGCGATGACCACAAGGCCTATTATGCGGGCTTTTCCAATTCCATCCTCTGGCCGGCCTTCCATTTGCGGCTCGACCTGACCGACATCCAGTCGCACTGGTATGAGGGCTATCGCCGCGTCAACGCCCAGTTCGCCGACGCGCTGGTGCCCCACCTGCGGCCCGACGATGTCATCTGGGTGCACGACTATCACCTGATCCCGCTCGCAACCGAGCTGCGCCGCCGCAACGTCAGGAACCGGATCGGCTTTTACCTCCACATCCCCTTCCCCACGCCCGACGCGCTGCACGCCATTCCCCATCACGAGGACCTGCTGCAAGATCTAGTTGCCTATGATCTCGTGGGCTTTCAGGCCCAGCGCGACGTCGCCGCCTTCAACGAATTCATAGCCCATGAGCAGATGTACAAGGAGGCCGGCGGCACCCCGTTCGTCGTCGAGCTGGGCGATACCGTTCTCGATGCCTTCCCCATCGGTTCGGACCCCGATGCCTTCGCGCAACTGGCCACCAGCCCCAACGCCCGCAAGATGTACAAGCGCGTTGCCCGCGCCATGAATGGCCGCGCCGTCATTCTGGGGGTCGACCGGCTCGACTATTCCAAGGGCCTGCCCCAGCGCGTCGGCGCCTACGAAAAGCTGCTGGAAAACAACGCGCGCCTGCGCCGCATGGTCCATATGATTCAGATCGCGCCGCCTTCGCGCGACACGATCAAGGAATACCGCGTCATCTCCGAAGAACTCGACGCGGCGGTCGGGCGGGTTACGGGGCGCTTTGCCGAACCCGACTGGCTGCCGATCACCTACGTCAAGCGCGCCTATTCGCAGGCATCCCTCGCCGGGCTCTACCGGCTGGCGCGGGTGGGGCTCGTCACCCCCTTGCGCGACGGCATGAACCTTGTCGCGCACGAATATGTCGGCTCCCAGGACCCCGAGGACCCGGGCGTTCTAATCCTTTCGCGCTTTGCGGGCGCCGCCGAGATCTTCCACGACGCGCTGCTCATCAATCCGTTCGATGCCGACGAGACGGCCGAGGCGATGCGCGAAGCCCTCTCCATGCCGCTCGCTGAACGCAAGGCGCGCTGGACCCGGCTGATGGAAGCGGCCCAGGCCCACAATGTCGACAACTGGGCCGCCGATTATCTCGACGCCCTCGCCGGCCCCCAGACCTCTAACCCCACCGCGCCATCCCGGCTCCGGGGGTCGATGCCTGCCGGGTCTCCCCAGACCCCACCCACCTCGACACTGGCATTCTGGCGCTCGGTATTTGGATAGCCCTCGTTCCGTTCCTCCACCTCAAGGGGGCTAGCTCGTTTAGATTTTGACGGAAACACCCGGCTTCCGCCATCCTGGAGGAATTGCGCTGGATTGCCGGCAATAAATGCCGGAATGACAGTGGTGCTTTCTGCTGGCGCCCTCCCTCCAATGTCACCCCGATATTTATTACCGGGGACCAGAAGGGTGCCTCCGCGGACGTGGACCTTCTTGATTCCGTCAAAACCTGAAACGCTTCAGTGAAAACTGCACAAACTCCTAAGAAGGGTTTGAACGCAGGGAGCACTCAGGAAAAGGAAGTCCCCTTCCCTTTGTAAAAAAAGAGGCGGCCATCCGGCCGCCCCTCAAGTTTGCAACGTGCTTGGGAGGTCGTTTTTTTGCCCCGTCTCAGAAAGGAGAGTCGGGGAAGTAGTACTGCTCGGCGTTTTCCGGCGTGATCAGCGGAGCGCCGAGGATGTACTCGCCCGTCACGGGGCCGTTCGAGGTGAAGTGGGCGACCGTCACGTCCATCGCCGTCGCGATCATCGCGGGCGGGTAGAGAACGTTGACCGGGATCAGTTCGGACCCCTGCATCACCATCTGGATCACTTCCTTCATGCCCGCACCGCCGACGACGAACATTTCGTCGACACGGTCGGCCTGGCGGATCGCCTCGATCACGCCGAGCGCGATGTCGTCGTCCTGCGCCCAGACGCCGTCGATGTCCGGGAAGCGCGACAGGAAGTCCTGCATCACCTCGAAGCCGTCATCGCGGTTCCAGTTGGCATGCTTGTTGTCGAGGACATTGATCCCCGAACCCTCGATGGTCTCGATGAACGCGTTGAAGCGCTCGTCGTCGATCACGGTCGGGATGCCGCGCAGGATCACGATATTGTCGCCCTCGCCCAGACGGGTGAGGAAATATTCGCCCGAAACGCGGCCGAGTTCGGGGTTGTTGCCCGCGACGTAAACGTCCTCGATGCCGTCCTGCGAAAGCCCGCGGTCGACCACGGTAACGAAAACGCCAGATTCCTTGACGCGGCGGACCGGGTCGGTCAGCGGCTCGGATTCAAACGGCAGGACGACCAGCGCATCGATATTGTGGATCGACACCAGATCCTCGAGGTCGTTGGCCTGCTGGGCGGGCCCATCGGCCGTCACGAGGACGATCTCGATATTGTCGTACTGGGCCTGAAGCCGGGCTTGCGCCTGCGAGGCATGCCAGTTGAGCCCCCCTGCCCAGCCATGGGTCGCGGCCGGAATGGAAACGCCGATGGTTACGGTATCGTCCTGTGCCATTGTCGGCGCCGAGAACGCCATGGCGCCCCCGATGGCCAGCACAGCTATCTTCCTCAGAAGCTGCATTGTGTAGTCCTCCATTGTTATACACCCCTCGTTTCGTTGGGTGCCTGTTCCGTTCACGGGCCCAATTCCCGTGGACGAAAGTGGTTTTGGCTCAAGCCGTGGGCTTGCGCCGGAAAGGGTTGAGGTTGGCAAGGTTGCCCCTTTGCAACCAGACCGCCGCGATGATGATGACGCCCTGCACCGCCCCGTTGAGATAGTTGGAGATGATGTCGGTGAGGTTGAGGATATTGCCGATGGTCGTGAGCATGATCGCGCCCACCACCGTGCCCCCGATGCGCCCGTAGCCGCCCTTGAGCATGGTGCCCCCGATGATCACGGCGGCGATGGCCTCGAGCTCCCACAACACGCCCGTCGAGGACGAGGCAGACCCCAGCCGCGGCACGTAGATGATCGTGGCGATCGAGACGCAGAAACCCTGGATGACGTAGGTGAGCGTGCGCACGCGGTCGACCTTGATCGCCGAATAGCGCGCCACCGTCTCGTTGGACCCGATCGCCATGCAATAGCGCCCGAACGCGGTGCGATTGAGCAGCACCCAGCCAAGGATCGCGACGATGGCGAAGGCCAGAACCGGAACCGGAACGCCAAGGATATTGCCGTAATAGACCGGGCGATAGACATCGCGCACGTCGAAGGCCAGCGACAGCGTGCCGCCATCGGCGAAATAAGTGACGAGCGAGCGGTAGATGCCCATGGTGCCCAGCGTCACGATGAACGCCTCGATCTTGCCCTTGGTGGTCATGAACCCGTTGAGAAAACCGGCGGCAAGCCCGAGCAGGACCGAGGCGACGCACCCGATCAGGACGATATGCACACCCACGCCCATCGCCCCGATGGCGCTGTTCATCACGATGATCATCACGCCCGAGATCACCGCCGCCATCGAGCCGACCGAAAGGTCGATCCCGCCTGCGGTGATCACGAAGGTCGCTCCCACCGCGATGATGCCGATGAAGGCCGAGCGGGTGAGCAGGTTGGTGATGTTGCCCTCGGAAATGAAGGCCGAATTGAGCGCGAACCCCAGAATGCACAGCGCGATCAGGGCCAGGAGCGGCCCCATGGTGTGATAGTCGATTGCAAACAGCCGCTTTCTGGCGGGCTTTACGCCCTCATGCGCTTGCACGGTCATCGTCTTCCTTTTCCCCTTTGAGTCCTGCGGCATAGCGCATGATTTCGCCTTCGGTGATCTCTGCGCCCTCAAGCGTGCCCGTCTTGCGGCCCTCGCGCATGACGACCACGCGATGGGAAAGCCCGATCACCTCCTGCATCTCCGATGAGACGACGATGATCGACTTGCCCTCTTTGGCGAGCGCCGCGATGATGTGATAGATTTGCTGCTTGGTCCCCACATCGATGCCGCGCGTCGGCTCGTCGATGATGATGATTTCGGGGTCCGATTCCATCGCCTTGCCCAGCATGAGCTTTTGCTGGTTGCCGCCCGAAAGCTGGCCCACCCGGACCGAGGCGTCTCGCGCGCGGATATCGAAGCGGCGCGTCGCGCGCTCCATCGCCTCGACCTCGCTCGACTCGACGAGAAAACCGCCGCGCATGTGGCGATAAAGGGTCAGGAGGGTGAGGTTGGGCTGCAACCCGATATTGAGCAGCAATCCCTTTCCCTTGCGGTCCTTGGTCATATAGACCAGTCCGGCGCGCACCGCCTCGCCGATGCTCCTGAATTCGACCGGCTTCCCGTTGACGGTGACCGTCCCCGCGCTGCGCGGCTCGAGCCCCACAATGGCCTCCATGACCGCCGTGCGCCCCGAACCGATCAGCCCGGCAAAGCCCAGGATTTCCCCTTTGCGCAGTGAAAAGCTCACATTGCGGATGCCGTCCGCCGTCAGCCCTTCGACCGCCAGGACGAGGGGCGCATCGACATCGGGCTCGTGCTTGGGAGGGTAAAGGTTGGAAAGCTCGCGCCCCACCATCATCTCGGCAATCGAATCGGGCGTGAGGTCGCCGGTCTCGACGGTGGCGATCAACTGGCCGTCGCGCAGCACCGTGATGCGGTCGGAAAGCGTCATCACCTCGTCGAGCTTGTGCGAGATGAAGACGATGGCGACGCCCTTGGCCTTGAGCCGCCCGACCTGCTCGAAGAAATATTCGGTTTCCGCCGGGGTCAGCACCGCCGTCGGCTCGTCCATGATGAGCACCCGCGCATCGCGGCTGATCGCCTTGGCGATCTCGACCATCTGCTTGTCGGCCACCGAGAGCGTGTTGATGCGCGCATCGGGGTCGATGGCCACATGCAGGCTACCGAGAATGCGCGTCGCCTCGGCCCGCATGTCCGCCCGGCGCAAGAAGCCCCATCGGGTCCATTCCCGGCCCAGAAAAATGCTTTCGGCAACCGTCAGGTGTTCGGCAAGATTGAGTTCCTGATGGATGACGACGATGCCGAGCGCTTCGGCCTCGCCATTGGGGGGCAGGCGTACCGGCCTGCCGTCGAGCAGGATGGTGCCCGAGGTCGGCGGTTCGAGACCGGAGAGAATCTTGATAAGGGTGGATTTTCCGGCGCCGTTCTCGCCGATCAGCGCATGGACTTCCCCCGCGCGGATGTCGAAATCCACGCTGAACAGCACGGGCACTTCCCCGAAGCTCTTGGAAATCCTGCTGGCCGCAAGGATTGCACCCTCGGCCTGCGCAACGGCCTCGGCCATCCGCGTCTCCTCCCCATGAGAACCGGGCGTTGACCGCCACGTGTCCTGTCACTGGAAAGTCATGTAAACCTTTTCATTACCCATGTAAAGGTTTACACAACGGCAGAACCGTATAACTTTGCCGCCGGACCCGGTGTATGGACCACAAAGCCCGTTTCGCGGGACATTCCGGGGATCGGGGCGGGGGTAAGAGCAATTTGAACGCGAGCAAACCGGCAACGATCGAGGACGTCGCCCTCATCGCCGGGGTATCCATAGCCACCGTCAGCAGGGCGCTCAACGAGCCGGGCAAGGTCGCCGATTCGACCCGGCGCCGCGTCATCGATGCGGTCGCCCAGACCGGCTATACCACCAACGCCATGGCGCGCAGCCTGCGCATGCGCCGCTCGCACATGATTCTCATTCTGGCGCCCGATGTGGGCGACCCGAACTTTTCCAACATCCTTGTGGGTCTGGAAACCGAAGCCTCCAAGCGCGGCTACGGCATCCTGATCGGCAACACCCAGAACGACCCCGAGCGCGAAGCCAATTATCTGCGCTTCATCAGTTCCAACCAGGCCGACGGGCTGATCCTGCTCACCGGCCACCTGCCCTACGGGCTCACCGCCAGCGGCCCCAACAAGAAGCTGCCACCCATGGTGGCGGTCAACGAACCGGTGGCCAACGCCTCGATTCCCTTTGTCGGCGTCGACAATTTCGAGGGCGCACGGGTGGCGACCGACCATCTCATCAGCCAGGGCCACACCCGCATCGCCTTTATCGGTAAATCCCTGAGCCGCACCGTCGCCTCCCTGCGCGAGCGCGGTTACCGCACCGCGATGCAGGGCGCGGGGCTCACGATCGACGAACGGTTCGTGCTCGAAGCGGACGGCACCACCGAAAGCGGACGGGGCGCCGCCGAGCGCATGTTCGTGCGCGACCAGTTGCCCACCGCCTTTTTCTGCGTCAATGACGCCACCGCGCTCGGCGTCATCATTGCGCTGAGCGCACGCGGCTACGACTTGCCTCTCGATTTTTCTGTCATGGGGTTCGACGACATTTCCTACGCCAGCTTCGTCACCCCTTCCCTCACCACCATGAAACAGCCTCGCCTCCAGATCGGCGAGGCCAGCATGGACCTGCTCCTCGCCATGCTCGAGGGCGAGGAGGTGAAAAAGCGCGAAATTCTCCTGCGCTCCGACCTCATCCTGAGAAATTCCGTCGCCATGCGCCGGGCTTGAACCTGGCGTGTTAGACTGGATTGCCCGGATAAACCGGGCAATCCAGCCTTCATAGCACTCCAGCCGCCCCTTAACTCTCCGGCTGCACCGGCGCCGGCGTGGGCAGTTCCTCGAGGCTTTCCTCTGGTGTCGTCTGCTCCAGCGTTTCGCCGCCCTGGGTGGTCGTTGCGGTATCGGGGCTGACCGACATGTTGTACCAGATGGCCAGCGCAAAACCGATGACGACGATGATCGTGCCGATAACCAGCACGCGCATGTTCATCATGCGGCTGTTGCCCTGGCGCATCTCGGTTTTCGTAAGGTGGGGGTCAGGATCGTTCATGGCATCCCTCGCTTGCTTTGGTCTAGATCAACGCGCCGCGCAGGCCCGGCGTTCCTTGGCCGTGCAAAATCCCTTGACCCGTTCACGCCTTGAGACGACGCTATCGGGAAAAAGGGGTGCTCAATGACCAGTGCCGACAATCTGGCCCGCATGATCCGCGCCGGTCGCGGAACCGAACCAGCCGACATCGTCGTAAGGAACGTTCGCCTGCTCGACGTCATCACCGGCGCCGTCACGCAAACCGATATCGCCATCGTCGACGACCGCATCGTGGGCACCCATGCACACTACAACGGCAAAGCCGAGATCGACGGACGCGGACGCTTTGCCGTGCCCGGTTTCATCGACACCCATCTCCATATCGAATCCTCGCTCGTCACCCCCTTCGAGTTCGACCGCTGCGTACTTCCGCACGGGGTCACCACCGTCATCTGCGACCCCCACGAGATCGCCAACGTGCTCGGCGCCCCCGGCATCCGCTATTTTCTCGATTGCGCCGAGAAGACGATCATGGATGTGCGGATAAACCTTTCCTCCTGCGTCCCTGCCACCCCGTTCGAAACGGCCGGCGCGCACCTCGAAATTGGGGACATCCTTCCCTTCCGCAGCCATCCCAAGGTCATCGGTCTTGCCGAAATGATGAACTTCCCCGGCGTGCTCAATTGCGATCCGGGCATCCTCGCAAAGCTCGAAGCCTTCCAGGACGGGCATATGGACGGCCACGCCCCCCTGCTTTCGGGAACCGACCTCAACGGCTATCTCGCCGCGGGCATTCGCACCGACCACGAGGCGACCAGCGCCAAAGAAGCCCGCGAAAAGCTCGCCAAGGGCATGGCCATCCTCATCCGCGAGGGCTCGGTCTCAAAAGACCTCGAAGCGCTGGCCGAAATTCTCGACGAAAACACCTCGTCCTTCGTTGCCCTATGCACCGACGACCGCAACCCCCTCGACATCGCCGAGGAAGGCCATCTCGATAGCTCCATCCGCCGCCTCGTCGCAAAGGGCATCCCCCTCCACCACGTCTACCGCGCCGCCTCCCATTCCGCCGCGCGCATCTTCGGGCTCAAGGATCGCGGCCTTCTCGCCCCCGGCTGGCGCGCCGATATTGCGTTGCTCGACGATATCGAGGACTGCCGCGTCACCGATGTGATCGCCGCCGGGCGTCTCGTCACGCCCGATATCTGGGCCACCCGCGCACCCGTCGCTCCTGTCGGGCTCGATTCCATGAAGGCGCGCCCCGTTGAAGCGACCGCCTTCATCTCCGATCCCCCGCAAGGAAAAAACGAAATTCCCGTCATCGGAGTGCGGCCCGGCCTCATCCTCACCTTCCGCCAATCCGCCAGCCTTGCCTCGGACGAATATGGTCTGAGGCCCGATCTCGACGCAGATGTCATCAAGGTGGCCGTGGTCGAACGCCACGGCATCAACGGCAATATCGGGCGCAGCTTCGTCAACGGTTTCGGCTTGAAGCGCGGCGCCATCGCCTCCTCGGTCGGCCATGACAGCCACAACATCACCGTGGTCGGGGTGACCGACGAGGACATGGCGCTGGCCGTCAACCGGCTCATCGAGATCGGCGGCGGCTTTGCGGTTGCCGACGAGGGCGAGGTCATCGCCGACCTGGCGCTGCCCATCGCGGGGCTGATGAGCACCGAGCCCTTCGAGATCGTTACCGAACACCTTGTCCGTCTGCGCCGGGCGGCGAAATCGATCGGCTGTGTTCTGCCCGAACCGTTCCTCCAGGTCGCCTTTCTGGCCCTGCCGGTTATCCCGCATCTCAAGATGACCGATCGCGGCCTGTTCGATGTCGATGCGTTCGATTTCGTGACCTGACCGTATGTCGCCTTGACTATACAGGGTTCGGGCTTATCTCATGGTGCGATGAACAAGGAACGGACACGTCTCGAGCGCCTGTTTTTACGCATGGAAGCGCGTTTCCCACGCCTTGCGATGATCCTTTACGTATTGCGCCAGCCCTGGGCCATGGTGATCCGCATTCCCCTTGGCATATTGCTGGTCGTGGGCGGCATCCTGTCATTCCTGCCGGTACTCGGCTTGTGGATGCTGCCGCTGGGCCTGCTCCTGCTCGCCATCGATCTTCCCGTACTGCAACGGCCCATGAACGGGCTCATCCTGCGCGGCGAACGCCAGTTCAAGACCTGGCGCCGCAAGCGCAGGGACAAGAAAGCCGCAAGTCAGAAGCCTCCCGCTTGAGGTCAAGCGAGAGGCTTTTCTTCATCCCCGGAGGGAAGGGGACAACAGGTCAGGCGCTCGCCTTCTTCTCGCGCCGCCTCGCATGCAGGATCGGCTCGGTATAGCCCGAGGGTTGGCTGGTGCCTTCGAGTGCGAGGGCCAGCGCCGCCTGAAAGGCGATGGAGTTTTCCGCGTCCGGCGCCATATTCTCGTAAAGCGGATCGCCCGCGTTCTGCTCGTCGACCACCTTGGCCATGCGCGCAAAGGTTGCGACCACCTCGTCCTGCGTCACCACCCCGTGCCACAGCCAGTTGGCGATGGCCTGCGAGGAAATCCGGCAGGTCGCCCGGTCTTCCATCAGCCCCACATCGTTGATGTCCGGGACCTTGGAACACCCCACGCCCTGATCGACCCAGCGCACGACATAGCCCAGGATCCCTTGGGCGTTGTTGTCCAGCTCGCGCTGGATCTCATCACGTGAAAGCGAGGAGGCATCGAGCACCGGCATCGAAAAGAGATCGGTCAGCGGCGGGATCGGCTCGTTATGGCGGCGCTTTTGCGCCTCGAACACGTCCACCTGATGGTAGTGCAGCGCATGGAGCGTCGCCGCCGTCGGGGACGGGACCCAGGCGCAGTTGGCGCCCGCCTTGGGGTGCCCGATCTTCTGGGTCATCATGTCGGCCATATCGTCGGGCTTGGCCCACATGCCCTTGCCGATCTGCGCCTTGCCGGAAAACCCGCAGGCGATTCCGATGGTGACGTTCCGGTCCTCATAGGACTGAATCCACCGCTCGGCCTTGATCTGGTCCTTGAGCAGTACCGGTCCTGCTTCCATGGAAGTGTGGATTTCGTCCCCGGTCCTGTCGAGGAACCCGGTATTGATGAAGAATACCCGGTCGCGCGCCGCATAAATGCACGCCTTGAGGTTGGCCGAAGTGCGCCGCTCCTCGTCCATGATGCCGATCTTGATGGTGTTGGCGGGCAGCCCCAGGACCTTTTCCACCTCCCCGAACACATTGCAAGCAAACAGCACTTCGGTCGGGCCGTGCATCTTGGGCTTGACCACATAGATTGACCCGAACCGCGAGTTCGCCCGGCTCTTCAGATCGTGCATGGCGCACAGCGCCGTCACCATCGCGTCCATCATGCCCTCGCCGATCGCCGTGCCGTTGGCGTCCAGAATGGCATCGGTCGTCATCAGGTGCCCGACATTGCGCACCAGTTGCAGCGCGCGGCCCTTGAGCACCAGTTCCGAGCCGTCCGGCGCGGTATAGGTGCGGTCGGGGTTGAGGCGGCGGGTCATCATCTTGCCGCCCTTCTCGAAGGTTTCTTCGAGATCGCCCTTCATCAGCCCCAGCCAGTTGCGGTAAACGCCCACCTTGTCCTCGGCATCGACCGCCGCGACCGAATCCTCGCAGTCCTGAATGGTGGTCAGCGCGCTTTCAACGATCACGTCTGCGAGATGGTTCGATTGCGTCGAGCCGATAGGGTGGTTCGCATCGATCACCAGTTCCACATGCAGCCCGTGATGGGCGAGCAGGATGCGCAGCACCCCGTCAGGCTCGACATGCCCGGCAAAGCTCTCGGGGTATGCAAGCTTGACCGGCCCGTCCTGGCTCTCGATCACCAGCCGGCCGTCGGCAACGCCATACCGCGTCACCGCGGCGTGCTTGACGCCGAGCAGCGGAAACGCTTCATCGAGGAATTCCGCCGCGCGAGAAATCACCGCCGCGCCGCGTTCGGGGTTGTACCCCTTGCCCGCCGCAAGATTGCCCTCCTGTGCAATGGCATCGGTACCGTAAAGCGCATCGTAAAGGCTGCCCCAGCGCGCATTGGCGGCGTTGAGCGCATAGCGCGCATTGGAGACCGGCACCACGAGCTGCGGCCCGCAGATCGTCGCGATCTCGGGGTCGAGATTTTCCGTCCCGATCCTGAAATCTTCCGGCTCGTCTTCGAGGTACCCGATCTCGCGCAGGAACGCGATATAGCCTTCCGGGTTCGAGGCGACGGGCCCGTTCCCGCGATGCCAGTCGTCGATCTGCTGCTGCATCCGGTCACGGATGTCGAGCAGTTCGCGATTCCCCGGCATGTAGGCGGCGACCAGTTCGGCAAACCCGCTCCAGAAGGAGTCGGCATTGACACTCAGCCCAGCCATCGCCTCGTCTTCGATAAAGGCGGCAAGCTGGCCATCGACCTGCAATCCGGCCCGATTGACGTAAGTGCTCATTGATCCTGCTCCTTGGTTAGCGCAGATCGCCCCTCTACGCACAGGTCCAGCACCTCCCCCCTTGCGGGGGAGGTTGGGAGGGGGGATCGGCGCAAGCCGAAAATTACAAATCCGCTCTATACGTGACTGCCCACCATCGCCAACGTACCACGCAAATTCCTTTCACCATGCGGAAACGCCCTTGGCGGCCTCACCGGCCACATAAGTCTGCGCCACCACCCGGTCATCCCCGCAGGTCTGGAGCAGGAACAGTTCTTCCGAGAGCGTTTCCACCTGCTCCATCTTCAATGCCATATGCGGCACCGCCCGTGCATCGAGCACCACGATATCGGCATCCGCCCCCGGCTCCAGCACGCCGATAGTATGTTCGAGCGACAGCGCGCGGGCATTGCCCAGCGTCATCATGTAAAAGCTCTCGATGGGCGAAAGCCGCTGGCCCTTGAGCTGCAGCACCTTGTAGCCCTCATCGAGCGTCTTCAGCATCGAATAGCTCGTGCCCCCGCCGATATCGGTGGCCACCCCGATGCGCGCGTTCCCCGCCCGCATCCGGTCCCGGTCGAACAATCCCGAGCCGATAAAGAGATTCGAGGTCGGGCAGAAGACGGCAACCGAGCCGGTTTCGTACATCACCGCAATCTCGCGCTCGGTCATGTGGATGCAGTGCCCGAGGAGCGTTTTGGGCCCGAGCAGCCCGTAATGCTCATAAACGCCCACATAGTCCGGCAGGTTGGGGAAAAGCTCTTTTGCGAACGCCACTTCTCCCAGGCTCTCGTTCACATGCGTCTGGACGTAGGCGTCGGGATATTCGCGCACCAGATCCTGCGTCATCTCGAGCTGTTCAGGGGTCGAGGTCAGCGCGAAACGCGGGGTGATCGCGTAATGCAGCCGCCCCCGCCCGTCCCATTTTTCGAGCAGCCGCCTGCTCTCGTCATACCCCGATTGCGCGGTATCGAGCAGGCCCGGCGGCGCGTTGCGGTCCATCATCACCTTGCCCGCGATCATTCGCAGATTGCGCTTTTCAGCCTCGGTGAAAAACGCCTCCGCCGATTGCGGATGCACCGTGCAATAAGCCGCCGCCGTCGTCGTGCCATAACGGATCAGCTCGTCGAAAAACAGCCCCGCGATCCGCGCCGCGTGGCGCTCGTCGGCAAAGCGCTGTTCCTCGATGAACGTATAGGTGTTGAGCCATTCGAGCAGGTCCTTGGCATAGGACCCCACCACCTGCATCTGCGGATAGTGGATATGGGTATCGATGAACCCCGGCATGATGAGGTGCGGGCGATGGTCGATCACCTCCGCCTTGGGCATCGCCAGCGTCAAGGCTTCCGACCACTCCCCCACCGCGACGATCTTGCCGTCCGCGACGGCCACGGCGCCGTCCTCGATATAGCGATAGGACTGATGATCGTCCGGGCCAGCCGGCTCGTCGTGAAAGGTCAGCACCCGACCGCGCAAGATCCTGCCGCTCACAGGCTGCTGTCCCCCGTAACGCTCTGATACCAGACGACGATCAGCTCGCGCTCTTCCGGCGTCATCAGCGAGACGTTGCCCGGCGGCATGGCGTGGCTGCGTCCGGCCTGGATATAGATTTCCCGCGCATGCTCGGCGATCTGGACGGGATTGTCGAACCGCACATCCTTGGGCGCCTGATAGACCCCGTCCCAGAACGGTTCTGCCGCATGGCACATGGCGCACCGCCCCTGTACGGCGCTGGAGACCGCCCCGAAATGCGCGTCCTCCATGAAAAGCTGCGCCGTCGCGCTGGGCGGCGCTTCCCCGGTCAGCACGCGGGGCGCGGTCGAGAGCCACATGATGCCGATGAAAAGAAGGAGCGAAGCCGCCCACGTCCAGTAAGGCCGGTGGCCGGTCGAGTGCATGGTGTTGAAGAAATGCCGGATCAGCACGCCGATGAGGAAAATAAGCCCCGCGATGATCCACGAGAACTCGGTGGCATAGGCCAGCGGATAGTGTCCCGAAAGCATGAAGAACAGCACCGGCAGCGTGAGATAGTTGTTGTGCACCGAACGCTGCTTGGACTGCGCGCCGAGCGCCGGATCAGGCACCTCGCCGGCCTTTAGCGATGCGACGATCTTTTTCTGGTTGGGGATGATGATGAAAAAGACGTTGGCCGACATAATGGTCGCGGTAAACGCCCCCATGTGCAGGAACGCCGCCCGGCCCGAAAAGACCTGCAGATATCCCCAGCCCATCGCCACCAGAATGACGAACAGCACCACCATCAATCCGGTCTGGTACTTCCCGATTGGCGAGCGGCAAAGCAGATCATAAAGCACCCAACCCACCGCCAGCGACCCGGTCGAAAGCGCGATGCCCCCCCAGACGGGCAGGTCCATCACCGTGCGGTCGATGAGGAACAGATCGGCCCCGGCGTAATAGACGATGGCGAGCATCGCGAACCCGGTCAGCCAGGTCGTATAACTCTCCCATTTGAACCAGATGAGATGCTCGGGCAGGTTGGGCGGGGCGGAGATGTATTTGTTGATATGGTAGAACCCCCCGCCATGGACCTGCCATTCCTCGCCCAAAACCCCTTGCGGCAGGTTCTCGTTCTTCCTCAGGCCCAGATCGAGCGCGATGAAATAGAACGACGAGCCGATCCACGCGATCCCCACGATCACATGCGTCCACCGCATCGCAAACGCCAGCCATTCCCAGAAGATCGTGAAGTCAGTCATGTTGTGATTGTCCCAAACCTAATCCCTGTTTGTCGAAAGCAGCATCGCCACCCCCCTCCCAACCTCCCCCACAAGGGGGAGGTGCTGGTCTTGTGCGCGGGAGAGTGCTGAAGAAAAGGAAACACCCTCCCCTTGATGGGGAGGGCTGGGGAGGGGTGAAGCCAAGTACTCAGGCATTGCGTTTCTCTCCCGCCACCGCCCGCAAAATCTCCGCCGCCGTCAGCGCCGCGATCACCTCAGGGCGCTTGTCGTCCACATCCGACCCGCCAATGGGCATGGTGAGCCCGTCCATCAGCCCCACATCGAACCCCATATCGCGCAGCCAACTCCTGAACGTCGCCCGTTTCGTCTTGGACCCGATCATCCCCACATAGGCCGCGTCTCCCCGCGCCAGCGCCTCCTGCGCGATGAGGAAATCGAGACCGTGGTCGTGCGTCAGAACCACGAACACCGACCCCGGTTTCGCCTCGCGCACCACCGCTTCCTGCACGGCGACGTGCCGTGCCTCGACGCCCGCCGGCACCTTGGCAATCTCCTCGGCGCGGTTGTCGACCAGAAGCGTGCGCAGGGGCAAAAGCGAGAGCGCCTGCCCCAAAGCGTTGCCCACATGCCCCGCACCGAAGACATAAACCGCACTCTGCAGGGCGCGCTCGCGCACCGCGCGCTCGCGCAGCATTTTCGCGGTTTCCTCATCGATGCGCTGCAGGCTCACGGACACCCGTCCGCCGCAGCACTGCCCGATCTCGGGCCCGAGCGGAATATCGAGCGCGGCGACGCCCTCGCCCGACGCCAGCGCCTCACGGGCCCGCGCAATGCACAGGAATTCGAGTTGCCCGCCCCCGATCGTCCCCAGCGCGTCGGCGGCGGAAACCACCATCCACGCCCCGGCCTCGCGCGGGGTGGAGCCCAGCGCCTCGACCACCTCGACCAGCACGGCATCGCCCGTGCGGTCGAGAAAATCGCGCAGCCGCTGGGGCATAATGCTCATCGGGCCGCCGCCTCGCGCTTCAAACGCTCGATGGTCATCAGCACCCGCTCGGGCGTTGCCGGCGTATCCATGCGCGGGGGGATCGCGTAATCCACGACGCTCGCCGCCGCCATCGACAGCGCCTCTGGCACCGACATCGCCAGCATGAAGGGCGGCTCGCCCACGGCCTTGGAGCGCCCGATGGTCGGCGCCTTGTTCTCGGACCATTCGGCGAGCTTGATATTGAAGATCTTCGGCACGTCCGAGGCGAGCGGGATCTTGTAGGTCGAGGGCGCGTGCGTCCGCAGCCGCCCCTTGGCGTCCCACCACAATTCCTCGGTGGTCAGCCACCCCATGCCCTGTATGAACCCGCCCTCGATCTGCCCAATATCGATGGCCGGGTTGAGCGATTTGCCCACATCGTGGAGGATATCCACGCGCTCGACCATATATTCCCCGGTCAGCGTATCGACGATCACCTCCGAACACGACGCGCCATAGGCGAAATAAAAGAAGGGCTGGCCCTTGCCCGCCGCGCGGTCCCAGTGAATGTCCGGGGTCTTGTAGAACCCCGCCGCCGAAAGCTGCACCCGCCCGAAATAGGCCTGGTCGATGAAATCGGCCCAGTCGAACCGCTGGTTGCCGATCAAGACGCAATTGGGCTCGAACACCACCGCGTCTTCGGCAACCCCGTATTTTTCCGCCGCAAACGCAACCAGCCGCGCCTTGATCTGCCCGGCCGCATTGGCCGCCGCCATCCCGTTGAGGTCCGAGCCCGAAGACGCCGCCGTCGCCGAGGTGTTGGGCACCTTGGCGGTCGTCGTTGCGGTGATCTTGACCTTGTCGAGATCGACCTGGAACGTATCGGCCAGCACCTGCGCCACCTTGACGTAAAGCCCCTGCCCCATCTCGGTGCCGCCGTGATTGAGGTGGATCGACCCGTCCTTGTAGATATGGACCAGCGCCCCGGCCTGGTTGAAGGCGGTCATCGTGAAGCTGATGCCGAACTTGACCGGCGTCAGCGCAATCCCGCGCTTGAGGATCGGCGATGTGCGATTGAATTCGACGATCGCCGCCCGCCGCGCCCGGTAATCCGCGCTTGCCTCCAGTTCATCGACGATCCGCCCGATGATATTGTCGGTAACCGTCTGGTGATAGGGCGTGACGTTGCGCTCGCCCTCGCCGTAGAAATTGGCCTTGCGCACATCGAGCGGGTCCTTGCCCAGACTATAGGCGATTTCCTCGATCCAGCGCTCGCACGCCACCATCCCCTGCGGCCCGCCGAACCCCCGGAATGCGGTGTTGGAGACCGTGTTGGTCCTCAGGGGTTCCGATTGCAGCCGCACGGCGGGGTAGAAATAGGCGTTGTCCGCATGAAACAGCGCCCGGTCGGTCACCGCCCCGGAAAGGTCGGCTGCATAGCCGCACCGCGCCGCATAGACCGCATCGACCGCCGTGATCCGCCCCTCGTCGTCATACCCCACGTCGTAATCGACGACGAAATCGTGCCGCTTGCCGGTCGCGGTCATGTCATCGTCCCGGTCGGGACGGATCTTGACGGCCCGGCCATATTTCTTGGCCGCGATCGCCGCCACCACGGCAAAAAGATTGCCCTGCGTCTCCTTGCCGCCAAAGCCCCCGCCCATCCGGCGGCTGATGACGTTGACCGCGTTGGACGGCACGCCCAGCGCGTGCCCCACCATATGCTGGATTTCGCTCGGATGCTGGGTGGAGGAATAAAGGGTGACCTCGTCGTCCTCGCCCGGCACCGCCATGGCGATCTGGCCTTCGAGATAAAAGTGGTCCTGCCCGCCCATGGTGACGGTGCCCGCGATGCGGCGTGGCGCGGAAGCCAGCCCCGCGGCCACATCGCCGCGCTTGAGCGTCATGTTTTCGGTCACCAGTTCGCCCCCGGCGGCCCGCGCCGCCGCAACGTCCCCCGCGAACGGCAACTCCCGGTATTCGACCTTGGCCCTGTGCGCCGCCCGCCGCGCCTGATCCCGCGTTTCCGCGATCACCGCGAACATCGGCTGGCCCCAGAACGAAACCTTGCCCTCGGCAAAGATCGGCTCGTCATGCTTGCCGACCGGGCTTACATCGTTATGCCCCGGCACGTCCCCCGCCGTCAGAACCCCCACCACACCGGGCGCCGCCCGCACCGCATCGAGATCGATCGCAACGATCTCACCATGCGCCGAGGTCGAAAGCCCCAGATAAGCATGGAGCGTGCCGGTCGGCTCGACCATGTCGTCAATATATTCCGCAGTTCCGGCCACGTGCTTGTGCGCGGAATCGTGCCGCTGGGAAATATGGACCCCGCCCCTGATGGGCTTCCTTGCGTCAAGAGCCGTCATGACAACACCTCAGCCATCTGCAAACATCGCTGCCCCCTCACCCCCAGCCCCTCTCCCACGAGGGGAGAGGGGGGCTCGTGTGGCTGCCCCACGCTTCCACTTCTCCCCTCGTGGGAGAAGGTGGCCGGAGCGAAGCGGAGGTCGGATGAGGGGCAGCGATGTTTCCATACACCCAAAAGCCAACCATTCCCCATCACGCCACCTCGTGCCGCACGATACGCGCCACGTCCCCGCCGCTCTCGATAAAGAACCGCCGCAACAAATTCCTGGCCGCCAGCATCCGGTAGTCCGCCGACGCCCGCCAGTCAGTCAGCGGCTGATAATCGGTCTCGAACGCCGGAATGGCGGCCGCGATGGTTTCCATCGTCCACGGCTTGCCAACCAGCGCCGCTTCCACCGCGTTTGCGCGCTTGGGCGTTCCCGCCATCCCGCCATAGGCGATCACCGCCTCGGCAACGACCCCATCGGCGACCTTCACCCGGAAGGCGCCGAGCGTTGCAGTGATGTCTTCCTCGCGGCGCTTCGAGATCTTGTAGGTGGCGAACATCTCATCCGCCCTCGGCAACGGCACCGTCACCGCCTCGACGAACTCGCCCTCCGCCCGGTCCTGCCGGCCATATTCGATGAAGAAGTCTTCGAGCTTCACCACCCGGCGGGCGTCTCCCTTGCGCAGCGTGATGCTCGCCCCCAGCGCGATCAGCGGCGGCGGGGTGTCTCCGATGGGTGAGCCATTGGCGATATTGCCGCCAATCGTCCCCATGTTGCGCACCTGCGCCCCGCCAATGCGCTCAAAGAGCTCCCGCATCTGCGGGATATGCTCGGCAATGACGCCAAACGCCTGCGTATAGCTCACCCCCGCGCCAAAAGTGATGGCCTCCCCGGAAACCGAAATCTCCCGCATCAGATGCCCGATGAACACCACCGGCGAAATATCGCGCATGAACTTGGTGACCCACAGCCCCACATCGGTCGAACCGGCAATGATCGTCGCCTCGGGGTGTTCTGTAAAAACCGCCGCGAGATCGTCCACATCGGCGGGAACGATCACCGTGCCGCCTGCCGAACGCACCTCGACCCGCTGGCCGTCGCGCAATCCGGCAAGCCGGGCCCGGATCGCCTCGCGTTCGGCATTGAGCGCATCTTCGGCCGCCTGCCCGTAACTGGAAATCGACTGCGCGGCCCGCACAATCGGCGCATAGCCCGTGCAGCGGCAGAGATTGCCCTGCAGGGCGCGCTCGACCTCGGGCACGGACGGGTTGGGATTTTCCAGCCACAGCCCATAAAGCGAGATGACGAACCCCGGCGTACAGAACCCGCACTGGCTGCCGTGATAATCGACCATGGCCTGCTGCACCGGATGGAGCGCGCCATCCCGGCCCGCCAGATGCTCCACCGTCACCACATGGGTGCCATCGAGCGAGCCGACAAATCTTATGCAGGCGTTGACCGCCTCATAAACCAGCCCCTCGCCGTCGAGCCGCCCCACCAGCACCGAGCAGGCCCCGCAATCGCCCTCCGCGCACCCTTCCTTGGTGCCGCGCAGCATCTTTTCGAGGCGCAAAAAATCGAGCAGCGTTTCGTCGGGGCGGACATCGCCCCGCTCGACCAGCGCATCGTTGAGATAGAACCGGACCGTATCGCGCGCCATGGCCTAGCTCCCGCGATAGGTGGAATAACCGAAAGGCGAGACCAGCAGCGGCACGTGATAATGCTGGTCGGGGTTGGACAGCACGAACCGCACCGGCACCACATCGAGGAACGTCGCCGCCGTGCCGTCGAGTTCGCGGAAATATTCGCCGACCTGGAACTGAAGCTCGTAGGCCCCCACATTGATATCCGCGCCGCTGAGCAACGGCGCATCGCACCGGCCATCGTCATTCGTGGTCACGTGCCGGACATGGGTGAGAGCGCCATCGACCACCCGATAAAGGTCAATATCGAGCCCCCGCGCCGGATGCCCGTTGGCCGTGTCGAGTACATGGGTGGTCAGCCGCCCCGTTCCGCTCATCGTATGCCCCTCCTCAATACGCAAACCTTCCAACTATCGGCCCAAATGGCGATAAGTGAAAGAGGGGACAATGCAATTTTTTACCACATGGTCTAAAAAATAGCAGCTAAGCTTGGCTCCAGCATTCGGTCTTCATAGGGTTCTCCATGCGTTATCCTCGCAATTTCCAGGGTTACGGCGCCAACCCGCCCCACGCCAACTGGCCCGGCGGCGCCAATATCGCCGTTCAGTTCGTCCTCAACTACGAGGAGGGCGGCGAGAACTGCGTGCTGCACGGCGATGCAGCTTCGGAAGCCTTTCTGGCCGATGTGGTGGGCGCCACCCCCTGGCAGGGCGTGCGGCACTGGAACATCGAATCGATGTACGAATATGGTGGCCGCGCCGGGTTCTGGCGGCTCCATCGCCTGTTTGTGGAAAACGGCCTGCCCGTCACCGTTTATGGCGTCGCCACCGCCCTGATGCGCGCGCCCGAACAGGTTGAGGCCATGCTCGACGCCGATTGGGAAATCGCATCGCATGGGCTTAAATGGGTCGAGCACAAGGACATGCCGCGCGAGGAGGAGGCCGCCCAGATCGCCGAGGCGATTCGGCTGCACACCATCGCCACCGGCTCGCGCCCGCTCGGCTGGTACACCGGGCGCTGCTCGATCAACACCGTGGATCTGGTTTCCGAGACAGGCGGCTTCGCCTATGTTTCGGACACCTATGACGACGACCTGCCATATTGGCGCGTCCACAACGCCAGCCCCCAACTCATCATTCCCTATACGCTATCGAACAACGACATGCGGTTCGTCACCGCATCCGGCTTTGCCAATGGCGAGCAGTTCTTCGAGGCTCTCAAGGCCAGCTTCGATTGCCTTTATCGCGAAGGCAAGAACGGCAGTCCCAAGATGATGAGCATCGGGCTGCACTGCCGCCTCGCCGGCCAGCCGGGCCGCTTCGAGGGGCTGAAAAAATTCGTCGACTACATCAAGGGCTTCGACAAGGTCTGGGTGCCCCGCCGCATCGATATCGCCCGCCACTGGGCCGAGCATCACCCCTATAAGGCCCCCCGCCTTGTCCCTTCGCAAATGGATGCCCCGAGCTTCATGCAGGCGTTCGGGGGCATATACGAGCATTCGCCCTTCATCGCCCAGCGCGCCTGGCAGGCGGAACTGGGGCCGGTCAACGACACCCCCTTCGGCATCCATTTCGCGCTCCGCAACCAGTTCCGCATGGCGAGCGACGATGAACGCCTGGGCGTCCTCAAGGCCCACCCGGACCTTGCCGGGAAACTGGCGGCCGCCAAACGCCTCACCGCCGAATCCACCTCCGAACAGGCCTCCGCCGGCCTTGATGCGCTGACCGATGCCGAACGCGAGGCCTTCACCGATCTCAACACAAACTACACGGAAAAGTTCGGCTTCCCCTTCATCATCGCAGTCCGCGACAACACCAAGGCCTCGATCCTCGACGCCTTCAAACGCCGCGTCGACAACGACCGCGACACCGAATTTTCCACCGCCTGCGCACAGGTGGAACGCATCGCCCAGTTACGGATAGAGGCGCTGTTCGGGGAAGAGTAAGTTATCTGCCCACCCCTCACCCCCAACCCCTCTCCCTCAAGGGGAGAGGGCGCTCAAAAGCCGAAATATCCGCAGGGGTTACCCTTCTCCCCTTGTGGGAGAAGGTGGCCGGAGCGAAGCGGAGGTCGGATGAGGGGTGCTGCGATGCCAGCAAAGAAATCAATGGCCCCGCCCTACTCCACCATCGGCGCTTCCATTTCCATCCCGAACTGATAGAGCGTCAGCCCGGTGGCCTTGCCGTCCGTATCCACCTCGAACGCAATCTGCGCATCGACAATTCGATAGAAATATTCCGTCTCGCTCGTCGGATAGAGCCGCGCCGCCTCCTGCCCCGTCAGAGCCGCGAACAGCTCGCCGTCCTCGGCGTGAACGGTGATGGTGATATCCGGCGAAAGCGCGTAGTCACCCTCGAGCCCGACAAACACCGCCGGATCGACTTCCGCCTCGCGCGGCGGCACGACCAGCGGGATCGAATTGTCGAGCAGGTGCGCGCCCAGATCGTCCACCCCATGCGGGGTCCCGACGTTCGAGAGCACCGCAACTCCTGCGCCCGCTTCGCGCAAAAACCCCACGAACGCCCGCGCGCCCGCCGTGCCACCATTGTGCCAGACCATCTCGTCATCGCCCAAGGGCGTGATGTGCCAGCCCAGCCCCATGCCGGTCACCCCGTCGCCGACCTCAGCATGCCGCGCCGTCGCCAGCGCGATGGCGGGGGCGAGGTCGGTTTCGGTCTCCCCCATCACCGCCGACAGAAAGATGTCGAGATCGTTGACCGTCGAGCGCAGCGCGCCCGCCCCCGCCAGAACGTCCCAGGTCCAGTCATCGACCGGTTGCAGATCGGCGTCGTGCCCTGCCGCATAGCGATCCGAAAGGTCTTCGGGCACAACGAGCATGGTGTCGTCCATCCCCAGCGGATCGAGAATCCGTTCCTTGAGGAGTGTCCCGTAGTCGGTCCCCGCGTTGAGCGCCAGAACGTGGCCGAGCAGGCCCACGCCGAGATTTGAATATTCATAGGATTCGTCGATACCGCGTTCGAGTTCATGGTCCGAAAGAAAAGCGTAAAGATCGTCCGCCGTGTAATCGGCGTAAGGATCGTCGATGTCCCGGGGATCGAAATTGTCCGGCAGCCGGGGCAGGCCCGACCGGTAGGTCGCAAGATCGAGCAGCGTGATCTCCTGCCCGTCGCGTTCGGGCATCGTCACGCCTTCGGGCAGCAGTTCGGCCACCGGCTGGTCCAGCCTCACCTCGCCCCGCTCCACCGCATCGGCCAGCAGAAGCGTCGTGAACACCTTGTTGACCGAGCCGATCTCATAGAGCGTATCGCCATCAACCGCCCTGTCGTCCCCGACGCCCAACGTGCCATAAGAGACGACCCGCGCTCCTTCGGGTTCCACCACCCCGACGACCAGTCCCACACCCTGCCGCTCATTATTGACGCGCCGCTCGAGAAGGGCGCGAATATCATCATCGGGCGGCACCGGCGATTGGGCCATGACCGGCATGGCCAGCGCCACGCCAACGAGAAAAACTGCACTACGCAAAATCAGACTCCGGATAGCTTTGAACCGACATTTCACAAACGAATGTGGCCGGTTTTCGCTCCCCGCGGATCGCGCTACCTGTAAAATCCCTCGCGCAGATTGATGCCGTGTTCGACATAAATCTTCATCGCGCACAGCATGCCCGTCCAGCCCTCGCAATTGCCGTAGGACGATTCGAGGCCGGTTTCCGTCTCTTTCCACCCTTCCTCGGCGATCGTCACCAGCGTGCGCGTGTTGCCGTCCAGCGGCTCGAAGCGCATGGTGACGGTCGTATCGTAGCTCTCCCCGTCCTCCCCTTCGGGCACCGCGCCCCACGTTAGCACGATCTTTTCGTCCGGCACGGCCTCGACCACGTTGACAGGAAACGCACCGGGAAAATCGTGGAAATCCCACGTCACCACCGCACCGGTCTCCAGCCGCCCCTTCGCCCCGCCGGTCGTGAAATAGCCCGAGAGCTTTTCAGGGTCCGCCACCGCCTCGAACACTTCATGCACCGGTTTTGCGATCCGGCCCGAAACCGTGAATTTCAATTCCATCGCACGTCTCCTCGCTGATGGCCCCCGCCCCGTTTCTAGGCTATCAATCAAAAAAACCGACGAGCCGACACAAGGTTGCAATGTCAGACCATACCTATGCCACCCCTCCCGGCGGCCTGCCGCCCCAAAGCCAGCTTCTTTCCGGCCGCGCCGTCTTCAAGCCCGCCTATGCCTTCATTCCCAAAGGCGTGATGAGCGAGATCGTTGCCAGCCTTTTGCCCCATTGGACGGCAACCAAAGCCTGGATCATCGCGCGCCCGCTCTCGGGCTTTGCCGAAACCTTCGCGCAATACATCATGGAGGTGGCGCCCGGCGGCGGCAGCGACCGGCCCGAACCGGACCCCGAAGCGGAAGGCGTGCTGTTCGTCGTCGAAGGCGAGATCGAACTGTCGCTGGCCGGCACGCCCCACACGCTGGCAACGGGCGGCTATGCCTTCATCCCGCCCGGCACCATGTGGGCGCTGCGCAACACGAGCGGCACACCGGCCCGCTTTCACTGGATTCGCAAGGCTTATGAAAAGGTCGAGGGGATCGATATCCCCGAGCCGTTCGTTGCAAGCGACATGGACCTTACGCCCACCCCCATGCCCGATACCGGCGGCGCGTGGGCGACGACGCGCTTTGTCGACCCCGCCGATATCCGCCACGACATGCACGTCAACATCGTCACCATCCAGCCCGGCGCGGTGATCCCGTTCATGGAAACCCATGTGATGGAGCACGGGCTTTATGTGCTCGAGGGCAAGGGCGTCTATCGGCTCAATGACGATTGGGTCGAGGTCGAGGCGGGCGATTTCATGTGGCTGCGCGCCTTCTGCCCGCAGGCGTGCTACGCGGGCGGGCCCCGGCCTTTCCGCTACCTGCTCTACAAGGACGTCAACCGGCACCCGAAGTTGAAACTGTAATGGCTCGCACCATCCGCATCGAACCGCTGGAAAAGGAAGCCTTTGCGCCCTTCGGCCAGGTTTTGACCACCGAGGGCGCGCATCACTTTCCGATCAACAACGGGAAGACCGAGCGCTTCCACGACCTCGCCTCTGTCGAGATCGGCGGCGAAAACGGGCGCACGCTCATCTCGATCTTCCGCGGCCAGCCCTACCCCCTCCCCCTGACGCTAAGCCTCGTCGAGCGCCATCCACTCGGCTCGCAAGCCTTCATGCCGCTCCACGACCGTCCCTTCCTCATAACCGTCTGCCCCGACGACAACGGCAGGCCCGGCACCCCCCGCGCCTTCCTCACCCAACCGGGCGTGGGCATCAATATCGCCCGCAACGTCTGGCACGGGGTGCTGACCGCGCTGGAGAAAGAGGGCGATTTTCTGGTGGTGGATCGGGGCGGGGATGGGGTGAACCTTGAAGAATTCACCTTCGATGAGCCCTATACGGTCACGCTGACCTGACCCGTTCTCCCCATCGCTTCCCCGGCGAAAGCCGGGGCCCATCGCTCTAAATCCCCGCATACCAGTCATAGCCGAGGTCTTCCCAATACCCGCCCTTGCCGCCCCATAGCGGGCTCAAATCTTCCACCAGTTCGATGCGCGAGATGTATTTCGCCATCTTGTAGCCAAGCTGGCGCTCGATACGGACCCGCAGGGGGGCGCCGTTTTCGACCGGCAGGGGCGCGCCGTTCATGCCATAGGCAAGGATCGTCTGGGGATGGTAGGCATCGATCATGTCGATGCTCTCGTAATAGGGCACGCCGCCCGCCCCGCCCGCGTGAACGTCAAAGCAGTGGAACACCACAAACCGCGCCGAGGCGCGTGGCTTCACCTCGCCCAGAATGTGGGCCAGCGGCACCCCGGTCCATTTGGCGATGCAACTCCAGCCCTCCACGCAATCGTGCCGCGTGATCTGCGTGCGCGAGGGCATGTTGTGCAACTCCTCGAGCGACCAGCTCTGCGGCGCCTCGCACAGCCCGCCGACTTCGAGCGTGTAGAGCCCGAAATTGCCCTGCCGGAGAAACATGTAATCCATGGAATTGGGGTTGGTCGCCCCGTTCGGGCGCATCCCCTGCCGGATTTCGCTTTCCGAAAATTCCCGCGCCAGCGCCTCGCGCCCGATAAGCGCCCGCTGCACGCCCAGCGTCAGATCGTTGGCCCCGGCCAGAAAATTCCGCACCGGACTGCCCGGCGCCATCATGCCATCGAACGCATCGCACCCGGCCAGCGCCGTGCCCGCCAGCCCGGCCGCCGCAGCGGTGAGAAACCGCCGGCGCGTCAGCATCAGCTTTTTCATCGTTCCTCCTCCCCTGCATCGATCCGGTATTTTCCGGTGATTATCGAGCGCATCGTGTTGACCGGCCCGGCTAGCACCACCATCGCCACATGGACGACAAAGAAGGCGACCAGCAGCACCATCACACAAAAATGGATCGTCCGCGCCGTCTGCCGCCCGCCGAAAATATCGACGATCCACGGCCAGCCCGCATTGATCCCCGGCGACATGGCCAGCCCTGTGAGGACGATCAGCGGGAAAAGGATCAGCAGCACAAGGCCATAACTGAGCTTCTGCAACGGGGCGTAGCTGCGCCCGTGCCCGAACCGCAACCGCGTATGCCTCGCAACATCTCCCGGCAGACCCTTTATATCCGCCCCGCGCGGAACGATATCACGCCGCAAATGCCCGTTAACGAGACTGGCGACGAACCACACCAGCATGGTCCCCACCAGCGCCCAGGCGAAAAAGAAGTGCACGACCCGCCCGGTCGCAAGGTCCTGATAGGAGGGAATCGTCACCGAGGCGGGAAAGGCCCGCACCCGCGATTGCAGCGGCTGGTCCCCGCCGCCGCTGAAGCCCAGCACGCCCGTGGTCTCGAACCGTTGCCCCCAGACCGTCGTGACCCCGGCCACCCCGCCCTCAGGCGTGCGCTCGGCATGGATCGAAAACACCGAATTGTCGTACGCGAACCCCGATTCCTGCCCGATATAGAGCCGCGGGTGCGCGTTAAAGATCTGCAATCCGCTCAGGAGCAGGAAGAACAGGCACACCACCCACGTCCAATGGGTCGCCCGCGTCCAGATCGACTGGCGATGGATGACGGGCCCTTTTGCCCGCGAACCTGCCCCGGCCTTTTCCTCATTGCTCGGCGCGCTCATTATCGATTCCTCCGCCCCTCGTCCCGATCCTACCCGCTTCCGGCCCCGGAAAGGAACACTTCACGCAGATTTGCCCGATTGTCACAAATTGACCACATGGTCAAAAATTGGCTTTTCCCGCTCCTCTTTCTGCGCTTAACTGCGCCCCGGAGGCCCGCTTCATCCGCATAACTGTAATCGAAGCGTCGCACCGGCATGGCAAGAGGGGCTTGTCACAGCCTGCTAATTCAAAGGACAGGGAACATGAAACATCTGCTGACGGGCGTATCCGCCCTCGCGCTCGCATTGACGTTCACAGGGGTCGCGCGCGCCGATTTCACTCTCAACATCCTCCACATCAACGATTTCCATTCGCGCTTTGGGCCTGTCACCAGTTCCAATTCCAACTGTGCGCCCGATGCCGATGCGGCGGGGGAATGCTTCGGTGGTATCGCGCGTTTAAAGACTATCATCGATGATACCCGCGCCGGCCTTGGCGATGAGAACGCGGTCCTGCTCGATGCGGGCGACCAGTTCCAAGGCTCACTCTTTTACACCCAGTACCGCAGCGAGATCATCGCCGAATTCACCAACGATCTGGGCATCGAGGTGATGGCTGTCGGCAACCATGAGTTCGATGACGGGCCCGAAGAACTGGCCAGGCTGCTCGATGCGGTCGATTTCCCCATCATTTCAGGCAACACCAATGTCGATAACGAGCCGCTCCTGGCCGGTCGCGTCGCAGGCACCCACGTGCTCGAAATCGGCGGCGAGAAGGTCGGGTTCGTATCCGCGCTTGCCGAAGACACCGACGAAACCTCCTCGCCCGGCGACAATGTGGTCTTCGAGGATGCCTTCACCAGCCTGCGCGCCCAGGTCGATGCACTGACCGCCGCCGGTGTCGACAAGATCATTGCGCTGACCCATATCGGCTACACCCACGACATGGAGATCGCCGCGAACGTTCCCGGCATCGATGTGGTCGTCGGTGGTCACTCCCACACCCTGCTCTCCAATACCGCCGAGGACGCAACCGGCCCCTATCCCACGCTGATCGAAGGCCCGAACGGCAATGAAGTGCCGGTCGTCACCGCCTATCAGTACGGGATATATCTGGGCCATCTGGTCGTTACGTGGGACGATGAAGGCAACGTGATCTCGGCTGAAGGCGAGCCGCTTCTCGTCGATGCCTCGGTCACCCCCGACGAAGGCTATGTCACCCGGCTGGCCGAACTTGAAGAGCCGATTCTCGAGTTGATGGAACAGGTCATCGGCGAAACGACCGAGGCCATCGAGGGCTCGCGCGAAGTGTGCCGCATCGTGGAATGCACCATGGGGAACCTTGTTGCCGACGCCATGCTCGACCGCGTCGCTGCCAGCGGCGGCGATTTCGCCATCCAGAACGGCGGCGGCCTGCGCGCCTCGATCGATGCGGGCGAGATCACCATGGGCGAGGTGCTGACCGTCCTGCCCTTCTCCAACACGCTCGCCACCGTCGACATTTCGGGCGCCGATGTGATCGATGCGCTGGAAAATGGCGTGAGCGATGTCGAGAACGGCGCGGGCCGCTTCCCGCAGGTCGCCGGGCTGCAATACACCTGGGACCAGTCCCAGCCGGCCGGCTCGCGCATCGTCGAGGTTCTGGTGCCCGAGGGAGACGGCTGGGCGCCGATCGATGAAGAGGCCATCTACACCGTCGTCACCAACGACTACATGCGCCGCGGCGGCGACGGCTACGGCACCTTCGCCGAAGGCGACAACCCCTACGACTTCGGCCCGCCGCTCGAACAGGTCCTGGCCGACTACATCGCCAAAATGGGCGGGATCTACGAACCCTACACCGACGGCCGCATCACCGAGGCCGGCGAGTAAGATCGCAACACGGGGCGCGCCTCACGGGCGCGCCCTTTTGGGCATCGTCATTTCATGCTGGCCTTGTGCGTATGGAAGTGCCCCGGAAAAGGAAGCACCCTCCCCTCGACGGGGAGGGCTGGGGAGGGGTGAAGCCACACGCGCAAATCCCAAATGCGCAGCCTCCAAACCCACCTCTACCGCACGCTCAATTCCGCGCGCTTCTCGTCGGAAACAAACCCCAGATCCAGCACCTTTTGCAAATTGGCGGCATGCCGGAAGTCGGGATCGCCAGTCACCCCGCTCATAACGGCTTCGGCAAAGCGGTGATAGTTCGTCGGCACCGCCTCGACCTGCATGTCGCGCCAGGTTTGCGTTTCGATGTCCTCGTCCATGCAGACCCTGAGGTGCGATCCCTCCATACCGTGCTGCACCTCGATGCCGCCCTTTTCGCCATAGGCCCTCAGGCGCAGCGTATTGAGATAGCCCGTCGCCCAGCGCGTTGCATGGACGACGCCGAGCGCGCCGGATGAAAATTCAAGGCTCATGGTGAAACTGTCGTTGGCATCGAGCACATACTCTCCCATCCGCCCGTCCGGCGCCTTCTCGAACGTCTTGAGCCGGCAAAAGGCCCGCTCGACCTCCGCGCCGATCCCGTAGACGGCAAAATCGAGGATGTGGATGCCGATATCGCCCAGGGTGCCGTTCGAGCCATGACCGCGCGAGAGCCGCCAGAGCCAGGTGTCGTCGGTCCGCCAGTCGCCCCACGTCCGCGAGACCAGCCAGCTTTGCAGATAGCTCGCCTCCACATGGCGGATCGTGCCCACCGCACCCGATGCCACGATCTCGCGGAATTTCTGCAACTCGGCCACATTGCGATAGGTAAGGTTCACCATTCCGACCAGCCCGGCCTTTTGGGCTGTCACCGCCATCTCCTCGGCATCGAAATGGTTTGTGGCCAGCGGTTTTTCGCAAAAGACGTGCTTGCCCGCCCCCAGCGCGGCCATGGTCGTCTTGTGGTGGAACCGGTCCGGCGTCACATTGGCGACGGCATCGAACCGGCCCCACGCCAGCGCATCCTCGAGCGAGGCGAACCACTTGCCGATATGATGCGCCTCGGCAAAGGCCCGCGCCCGCTCGCCATCGACATCCACCGCCGCGACGATTTCGACGCCCTCGATGGTGGCAAAATGCGCGGCATGCGCGCGCGCCATATTGCCGGTTCCAAGGATCACAAGCCGCATGGCCGCTCCGTTAACGAAAGGTGGTGGCAATTATAACGGTCAGCGGAAACCGGCTTCGCCGGGCTTGTGCAGCTTTCCGCCGCGCTCCTCGATCGGCTCCAGCGCCTTGTCCACCGGCATGTTGGGTGCATCGAGCAGATGCCGGTAAGGCGCGTTGGGGTTGTATGCCCAGTTGACCGCGTTGCGCAGCACGCGGCCCACATTGGCGTCGTGATAGGTGGGATAAGTCTCATGGCCGGGCCGGAAATAAAAGACGTTCCCCGCCCCGCGCCGATAGGTCAGCCCCGAACGGAACACCTCCCCGCCCTGGAACCAGGAGACGAACACCGTCTCCAAAGGCTCGGGCACCGAGAAGGGCTCGCCATACATCTCCTCGTTCTCGAGCTCGAAATATTCGCCCAGCCCGGCAGCGATCGGGTGTCCCGGATTGACCACCCACAGCCGCTCGCGTTCGCCCGCCTCGCGCCATTTGAGCGCGCAGGGCGTGCCCATCAGCCGCTTGAAGATTTTTGAGAAATGCGCCGAGTGCAAAAGGATCAGCCCCATGCCTTCCCACACCCGCTCCGCCACCCGCTCGACGATCTCGTCGGCAACCTCGCCATGGGCCGCGTGCCCCCACCAGACCAGAACGTCGGTCTCGGCCAGCACCGCCTCGGTCAGCCCGTGCTCGGGGTTCTGCAATACCGTGGTCCGCGCCTCGATTCCCTGATCCTCGCGCAACAGCCGGGCGATCGCCTCGTGCATGCCGTCCGGATAAAGCGAGGCAACCAGCTCGTTTTCCTGCTCGTGGACATTCTCGCCCCAGACCAATGCCCTTACGGCCATCGCCAATCTCCCAAAACGTTTTGGACCTTCATGTCCGGCAGCCTTATCGTGTTTCCAATTCGTTTGGCAGGGGCCAAGTTGCAAGGCCAACAAAAAAGATTGTCTGTGCAAAACGCACAAATCGACACCTGCCGGTCGAAATTTTTTGACCGATTGGAAAAATTCCAGCACTGTCGATGAAACGCACAAGGCAATGATCTACCGCTGCGCTTTCCCATCACTTTGCCGGTCCGGACGCGCGATAATGCGATAGCTTGAGCGATACGCTCCAGAGGAAACGCTTGCAGGCCATGAGCATGGATGCCGAAAATACGAAACCTGTGACCCGCATCCAGCGGGAAAAGCACGAGTTGATCCTCGAAGCCGCGCTCGATGTATTTTCCCAGTACGGTTTTCGCGGGTCGACCATCGACCAGATCGCCGACGCGGCGGGCATGTCCAAGCCCAACCTGCTCTATTATTTCAAATCCAAGGAAGACATCCACGCCCCCCTGCTTGCGCGGATTCTCGACACCTGGCTCGAGCCGCTACGCGCGCTCGACCAAAACGGCGACCCGCTGCCCGAGCTTCAGTCCTACATCCGCCGCAAGCTAGAGATGAGCCGCGATTTCCCCCGCGAAAGCCGCCTGTTCGCCAACGAGATGCTGCGCGGCGCGCCCGGCTTTTCCGACGTGCTGCACACCGATCTCAAGGATCTGGTCGATGAGAAGGCCCGGGTCATCGAAAAATGGATGGCCCAGGGCCGGATCGCCCGATGCGATGCACGCCACCTGATCTTTTCGATCTGGGCCACCACCCAGCACTATGCCGATTTCGACATCCAGGTCCGCGCCGTGCTCGGCAAGGAGCGCGGCGGCGAAACCCGCTTCGAGGACGCCGCCCGCTTCCTCGACCAGTTGTTCCTGCACGGGCTCACGCCGAAGAAATAAGGCACCACCGCACCCCCCTCACCCCCAACCCCTCTCCCACGAGGGGAGAGGGGGGCTCGTGTGGCTGCCCCACGCTTCCCCTTCTCCCCTCGTGGGAGAAGGTGGGCTTTCGCGAAGCGAAAGGTCGGATGAGGGGGCCAGCAATGCTCCCCATGAACGTTGAATATCGATAAGGCCTACTTGTCCGGCGCGAAATAGAGCACGACCAGCCCCAGCCCTGTCACCAGCGCGCCCAACGCCACGCTCGGGCTGGCCCAGCCATGCCCCGAAATCCCCTCATAGACGATGACATAGGCGGGCACGAGATAGCTGTAGGACATCACCTTTGCGGCAGGCAGGCGCATCGAGGCGTATTGGATGAGCGCGAACGATATGATCCCGGTCGCGATCGCCAGATAGAACACCACCGCCCACACCACCGGCGGCAGCGCCAGCCAGTCGATCGTTACGATCTGCGGCAGCCCGTAAAGGGTGAGGCACAGCGCCGTGCCGACCAGAATGTAGAACGTTGCAAGCGCCTGGGGATCGCCCCGGTTGAGCCGGCGCAGCAGCGGCGCATACAGCGCATGGGCGACACAGCCGAAAAAGAAGATGATTTCGCCCTGCCCGATCTTGAAGTCGAGCAGCGTCTCGACGCTGCCCCCGAAAATCATCCACACCGATCCGCACGCCGCAACGGCAAGGCTCAGCAACAGGATCGGCCCGAACGTCTGCCCGGCCAGCAGGAGCCCGAACCCCACGGTCATCAGCGGGGTGAGTGTAAAGACCGCGCTGGTCGATACCGGCGAGGTCATGGTCAGCGCGATGAACATGGTGACGAAATAGATCGCCATCAGCCCGCCCAGCACCAGATAGCGCCACGGCGCACTGGGCCACGCAAACCGCTTGCGCTGGATACCGAACATCCACCCCGCCATCGCCGCCACGGCAACGATGTAGCGCACGACGTTGAGCGAAACCGAATCGATATGGGGCAGCGCCAGCGGCGCCAGCGTGAACGAACCCGCGATCAGCGCCGCAAAGCACACCATCGCCAGATGGCCGCGCAGCTTTTCGGTGCCGGTCGCATGAAGAATCGAGGATCTGATCTCAGTCATGCCGTTGTGCTAGAGGCTTTCAAGGTTTGTCGGAAACGGCCATTTCCTCAGTCGCTATCCCGGCGTTCGCCGGGGAAGCCAACAGAAAGGCCGGGGATTCCGTCAAGGACGGATTTTCTCTAGCACGAAAGCGCCCCGGGCACATCTGCCATTCCGGCAAAAGGCAAGACGCAAAAAGGCCCTGTATGCAGCTTTGGCGCTCCGCATACAGGGCCAAGGGGCAGGCCTCACTCCTGCAGGAGCAGTGTTTAGCCCATCATAATATGACTGTAAAGATCATATTTATAGAAATGCGGATTTTCCTTGCACCCCGCGTCACCAGGCACGGAAGGAACGCCGAACCGGCCTAGTTGAATTCCAGTTCCACCATTTCGAGCCCGAGACGCGACCGCATGGCGCGGCGCTTGTCGGTGAGGTCGGCGATTGTGTAGGAGCGCAGCACGCCGAAGAACGCTTCGAGCGCTTCGGTCAGCGCGCCGTTGAGTTCACACCCGCCCACCAGCGGGCAATTCGTGTCCCCGCCCTCGAAACATTCGGCCAGTGCAAAACTTTCTTCCGTAAGCTTGACCACGTCGAGCAGCGTTATCTCCGCCGCCGGCTGGCCCAGCCTGATCCCGCCATGCCGCCCGCGAACGGTTTCGAGCAACCGGTTCTCGACCAGCGGCTTGATGAGCTTGAACAGGAACAGCTCGGAAATGCCATAGGCCTTGGCGACATCGCTCACCCGCGACAGTTCGGGGTCGTTGACCGCGCAGTACATCAACGTACGGACGGCGTAACTGGTCTGACGGGTCAAGCGCATGAGGGACCTTCCACCAAGGAAAACGAGAATTGCGGCGGCATTTTTCGGGCCGCCAGCATGGCCGTACTTTATAACAATTCTAAACTGTGTCAAGGAAAGGTGAACGGAGCCATCATGTTTAACAGGTAAAACCCCCGTCCCTTTCCCGGCGCCCGTTCCTTCCAATTCTGTAGTATCCTAACGTTCAGCCCTTCGCTTCGATTCTTCCGGAGTTTTCCTTGCCGCGTAAAATCATCATCGATAGCGATCCCGGACAGGACGATGCCGTCGCCATCCTTCTCGCGCTCGCCTCACCCGAGGAGCTCGACGTCCTTGGCATCGTCGCAGTCGCGGGCAATGTGGGGCTCGCCCGGAACGCGAAAAACGCCCTCAGGATCGTCGAGCTTGCCGGGCGCACCGATATTCCCGTCTTTGCCGGCTGCCCCGGCCCGATGATGCGCAAGCTGGTCACCGCCGAGCACGTCCATGGAGACACCGGCCTTGACGGCTCGAACCTGCCCGATCCGGTCAAGACCCTCGAGGACCGGCACGGGGTCGATTTTCTCATCGAAACGGTGATGAGCGCCCCCGAAAACACCGTTACCCTGTGCGCCCTCGGCCCGCTCACCAATATCGCCACGGCGCTCGTCAAGGAGCCCCGCATCGCCGCAAGGCTCGAGGAAATCGTCCTCATGGGCGGCGCCTATTTCGAGGTGGGTAACATCACCCCCGCCGCCGAGTTCAACATCTATGTCGACCCCGAAGCCGCCGCCACGGTTTTTGCCTGCGGCGCGCCCGTAACCGTCATGCCGCTCGACGTCACCCACAAGATGCTGACCACCCCCGGGCGCATGAAGGCATTCCGCGATCTGGGCAACAGGACGGGCGCCGCCATTGCCGGCATGCTCTCGTTTTCCGAGCATTTCGATTTGCAGAAATACGGCTGGGACGGGGCGCCGCTGCACGACCCCTGCGTCACCGCCTGGCTGCTCGCGCCGGACATCTTTTCGGGCCGCCAGTGCAATGTCGAGATCGAAACCGCAAGCGAGCTCACACGCGGCATGACGGTCGCCGATTACTGGCTCATCACCGACAAGCCCCGCAACGCCATGTTCATCCGCGACGGCGATGCCGATGCCTTTTACCGCCTTCTCACCGAACGCCTCGCCCGCCTTCCCTGACAGGAGCCCCCATCATGTCGCATTTCGTATCCACCGCCTGGCTCGCCGATCGTCTCGGAGATCCCGATATCGTCATCGTCGACGGCACCTGGCACATGCCCAATGCGGGCCGCGACGCGCTCGCCGAGTTCGAGGCGGGCCATATCCCCGGCGCGGTCCATTTCGATATCGATGCCATCGCCGACACTTCTTCGGGCCTGCCTCACATGCTGCCCGATGCCCAGACCTTTTCGCGCATGGCGGGCGCGCTCGGCATCGCTCCGGACAAGACCACCATCGTTTATGACGAATACGGCCTTTTCTCCGCGCCCCGCGTCTGGTGGACGCTGAAGGCGATGGGCGCCCGCAACGTAAAAATCCTCGAAGGCGGCGGCCCCCGATGGCGCGCCGAAAACCGCCCGCTGCAATCGGGCCCGGCCAACCCAACGCCCGCCCGCTTCGATGCCACGCCAGACCGCAACGCCGTGGCCGATTTCGATACCGTCCTCGCCGCGACCCGCGCGGGCAGCCAGATCCTCGATGCCCGCCCCGCCGGACGCTTTGCCGGAACCACCCCCGAACCCCGGCCGGAACTGGCCTCCGGCCACATGCCCGGCGCGCGCAACCTGCCCTTTTCCGACCTCATAGCAGAGGGCAGCCTCAAATCACCCGTCGAACTCGAAGCCGCCATCCGGCAGGCCGGGATCGACCCTTCCGCGCCCGTCATCACCTCCTGCGGCTCCGGCGTCACCGCCGCCGTCCTCACCCTCGCCCTCGACACCATCGGCGCACGCGACGTCAAGCTCTATGACGGCTCCTGGACCGAATGGGGCGCACGAAAGGACGCGCCGGTCGAGAAGGATTAGGCATCAGCGTTTGCAGCGAACATCGCTGCCCCCTCACCCCCAACCCCTCTCCCACGAGGGGAGAGGAGGCTCAAGAACCGAAACCACCACAGGGTTACCCTTCTCCCCTCGTGGGAGAAGGTGGCCGGAGCGAAGCGGAGGTCGGATGAGGGGGCCAGCGATGCCAGCAGAAAACTATAGAACCACCGCGTTCAGGCCGCGTCTCGATCAGGCGCCGTAACCCTGTTCCGCCCGTTGCGCTTGGAGAGGTAGAGCGTGTTGTCGGCCTTGCGCATCAGCGTATCGAAGCTCCGGCCCGGCTTGTCGGAAATTGCGATTCCCGCGCTTACCGTGCAGTTCACCCGCACTCCGTCCACCTCGTGCACCGTGCGCGCCATGGCGACCCGGACGCGCTCGGCCAGCGCCGTCGCCTCGGCGACCGAGCGGTCGGGTAGCACCAGAACGAATTCTTCGCCGCCGAGCCGCACCGCCACATCGTCCGCTTCAAGAAATCCGCTGACGATACCCGCGAACGCCTTGAGCACCGCATCGCCCACCGCATGCCCATAAGTATCGTTCAGGGCCTTGAACTGATCGAGATCGAGCACGACGATTGCCGTTTTCACCGGCACGTCCCGCCCCTCGAATAGCTCGTATAGCGCGCGCCGGTTCTTGAGGCCCGTCAGCGGATCGGTCAGCGCGTTGTGCCGGTGCTGCCTTGAAATGCGCTCCTGGTGCACCGTCACCAGAAGCCCCCCGATCCCCGTCAGCGCGATCACCGAGGCGACCAGATTGGCAACCTCGGCCCAGTTCTGTGGCGAGCCGTTATCGAGATAGAGCGGGTTTTCCTGAACGCCCACCACGGCACACAGCACGAACGTTACCGCAAGAATGAAGTGCAAAAGGGCAATCGTTCCCAGCGCGGCAGGAGATTCCGCGCGCATGCGCCAGTATTGCGCGCCGCAATAAAAGACAAGGCCTGCACTCAGCACGTTGACCACCAGAAAGCCCAGCCCGTCAAAACCCAGGGCAAACGCCGCCGCTTGCGGCAGTGCAAGGACGGCCGCAAGCGCCGCCACCTGCTTTCGCGGCAGATATCCGTCCCGGAACTGGACCACGCCGCCCTGATGCACGGCGATGGCGGTGGTCAGCAGGATGCACGCAAGCGCGCCGAGCAGCATGCTGCCGGTCGCGTTGAAGAACGCGAACATGATGACCGAGAGCACGACGATGGCGATCGAGCTCGACCACGTCATGAGGAACCCCGATCCGGGCTGGCGCAGCCAGTTGGTGAACAGCGTAAAGCTCAGAGCAGCGCCCGACGCGCCGACGGCGAGCAGAACCGAACCATAATCGAATGTCATAGATAGAGCGTTCCGTAGCAACGTTGCCCCACCCTAGCGCCAAAGCGTTGACGATGAGTTCATGCCAGCGGTGCGAATTTCCCCTTCCGATCCGCTCAGTCCACGCAAAAATGCCGCGTATATGCGCACAAGGGGCTTTTTTGCTTTTTAATTTGGCAAACTTCTGGTTTCTTCGGGCTTTGCGTTCTGGCCACCGCCGGAACGATCCTGTGTGAATCGCAGCAAGGGGCGTATCCGGGCGTAATGATGCCAATCCTAGAGGTCAGGGACATCCACAAGTCCTTTGGCGAACTTGAAGTTCTGAAAGGCGTTTCGCTCCAGGCGAAAGCCGGTGATGTCGTTTCGCTCATCGGGTCCTCGGGCTCGGGAAAATCGACGCTTCTGCGCTGCATCAACATGCTCGAAGTGCCCAATGCGGGTTCGGTCAGCATCGATGGCGAGCAGATCGCGCTGTCTCCCGAAGGTGCTCACCGGCGTCCCACCAATCCCGACCAGCTCCGCCACATCCGGTCCGAGCTTGGCATGGTCTTCCAGTCCTTCAACCTCTGGTCGCACATGACGATTCTCGAAAACGTCATGGAAGCGCCCCTGCGCGTCCAGCGCCGCCCCTCCGGCGAAGTCCACGCCCAGGCCATGGACCTCCTCGAAAAGGTCGGCATCGCCGACAAGGCCAACGCCTTTCCCGCCCAGTTGTCGGGCGGCCAGCAGCAGCGCGCCGCCATCGCGCGCGCCTTGTGCATCAACCCCAAGATCATGCTGTTCGACGAGCCGACCTCCGCGCTCGACCCCGAACTCGAGGTCGAGGTGCTGCGCGTCATCAAGATGCTGGCCGACGAGGGCCGCACCATGCTCCTGGTCACCCACGACATGAAATTCGCCCGCGACGTCTCCGACAAGGTCGTCTTCCTCCATCTGGGCCGCATCGAGGAGGAAGGCACCGTCGGGGAGGTATTCGGCAACACCAGATCCGACCGCCTGCGCCAGTTTCTGAGCGCCGCCGGTCACGCCTAGCCGGAACGAGATGCCATCATGCGAAGGGAGTTCCGGTTCTCTCACCAACCACACGCTTTCGAGGAGCAATAAAATGAACAAGGTGATTCTCGCCGCTGCCGCGCTGGCAGTCCTGTCCACCGCCGCTCAGGCACAGACTGTGCGCATCGGCACCGAAGGCGCATACGCGCCCTGGAACATCGTCAACGACGCGGGCGAACTCGCCGGTTACGAAATCGATCTCGGCAACGCCATCTGCGAGCAGGCCGGCCTCGAATGCGAGTGGGTCCAGAACGACTGGGATTCGATCATTCCCAACCTGCTCGCGGGCAACTATGACGTCATCATGGCCGGCATGTCTGTCACCGAGGAACGCAAGCAGACCATCGACTTCAGCCAGGAATACTACCCGTCCGACCCGGCCCGCTTCATCGTCATGACCGGCAGCGACATCGATGTCTCAAACCTTTCGGGCGTGCGTATAGGGGTGCAGAGCAACACCATCCAGGCTGCATATATCGAAGAGAATCTCGCCGAGGGGAATACCGTCGTCCAGTTCGCCAACCCCGATCAGTCGATCGCCGATCTGGCCGCTGGTAACGTGGATGTCATCCTCGCCGACGGAAGCTTTCTTGAAAGCGTCGCGGGCGGCGCTCAGGGTGCCTTCGAGCTGGTCGGCGACGGCATCGTCATCGGCGGCGGCGTCGGTGCAGGGCTCCGCAAGGAAGACACCGACCTCATCGCCACCTGGAACGAAGCCCTCGACGCGCTCAAGGCCGATGGCACCGTCAACGAACTGATCATCGAGTGGTTCGGCGAGGACGGCAGCACGTTCTAGAGCACGTCGGCATTTGAAGGAAACGCGCAAGAAACAGCGATTGCGGTTATATCGCACTGGACCCCGGGAACATATCCCGGGGTGACATTGGAAAAAGGTTCAATGCCAAAAACACCGATGTCATTCCCGAATCCAGGGCGATTCCGCCACATCCGCCAGAGCGCGCAGTTTCCATCAAAATCTGAAACGATCTGGAGCACGAACCGCCCGCATCTCATCTTTCCCGTCATCACCCGGTTTATTCGGGCAATGACGTAAGGATAGGTCGGGACTTTCGACCATCGATTAGGCCTCCGGCACAGCCTGCCGGGGGCCGATATTGGGGGATTGCTGCTTGGACAGCTTGCCGCAATGGCTGACATCCATGGTGGGCGAGGACATCGCCTTCTGGCTTGCCTATCTCACCAATGGCAAGCACCTGCAATGGTATGCCAGCTTCCGTTTCACCATCCTCGCCGCCCTGCTCGGCGGGCTGCTGGCGCTCGGCTTCGGGCTTCTGGGCGCGGTGCTGAGGGCATCGCGCTTTGCCGTTCTGCGCGGCATTGGAAACGTTTATACTTCCATGGTGCGCGGCATTCCCGACGTGCTGTTCTTCCTTTTTTTCCCGCTCGCTTTCGAGCAGACCGCGGAATGGATATGGGCGATGCAGGTCTGCACGCCCGAAACCATCGCCGCCAGCCAGGCTCTGTGGCCGCCTTGCCGTGAAGCCAACTGGCTCCTTTCGACCAACCAGTATCTCTTTCTCGCCTGCGTCTCGCTCGGCATCGTCTATGGCGCGTTCACCGCCAACGTCATCCACGGCGCCATGCGCTCGGTACCCAAAGGGCAGATCGAAGCCGCGCGCGCCTACGGAATGAGCAATCTCCAGGTGATGTTGCGCATCCAGATCCGCCAGATGTGGGTCTATGCCCTCCCCGGCCTCTCCAATGTCTGGCTGCTGCTCATCAAGGCGACCTCGCTCCTTTCCCTGCTGCAGGTCGCCGATATCGTCTGGTGGGCTGGCCAGTTGGGTTCGCCGAACTATTTCCCGCAGGCCGGTCTCGTCCATGGCGACTGGCGCTGGGCCTATTTTTTCGCGCTGTTTGTCTTTTACATCATCGTCACGTTCATTTCCGAGCGCGCCTTCCAGCGCCTCAACGTCTGGGCGCGGCGCGGCATGCCGGTGGAGGGCTAGGCGATGGCTGTGCTTGAAACCTTCTGGGCAGAAATCGCCACCTTCGCCCGTCCCGCGCTGTTCAACATCTATTTCGCACTGGCGTCCCTTCCCGTCGGCTTTGGCCTCGCCTTGCTCGTTGCCCTGGGAAAGAACGCGAAAAACCCGATCGTCTCCCATCTTTGCGCGGGCTTCATCTACGCCTTTCGCGGTTCGCCCCTCTTTATCCAGTTCTTCATGTTCTATTCGATCATGCTGGCGCTGAATCCGGTCTGGTGGCGGCCCATGGAGCTTTCATGGCTGATGATGAACCCGCTGTTCATCGGTCCGCTCGTTCTGGTGTTCAACACCACCGCCTATACCGGCGAGATCCTTTATGGCGCCCTGCGCACCGTGCCGCGCGGCGAGGTCGAAGCCGCCCGCGCCTTTGGCATGTCGCCGTTTCAGGTGTTCCGCACGGTCACCTGGCCCAACATGATCCGCATCGCCTGGCCCGCCTATACCAACGAGGCCGTATTCCTGTTCCACGCCACGGCTCTTGTCTATTTCACCCTGCCGGTGATCGGGGACCAGAAGGACATCATGAACAAGGCCCGCGAGCTGTTTGAGCGCGACTACAACGCCGTGCTGCACTTTTCGGTCGCGGCCCTCTGGTTCCTCGCCATCACCCTTGTGATCTTCCTTGTTTTCGGACGCATCCACGAGCGCCTCATGCGCCACATGAATATTGAGGCGCCAAAGCCCAAACTCCGCTTCGGCCCCAAATATATCCGGTAGCCTCATGCCCCTTGAACGCATCACCACGACCATCCCCGCCGATGCCCCCGGCACCACCACCCAGTTGACCCTGTTCCGCATCGGCCCTGCCGATGCGGCAACCAAGGTCTATATGCAGGCCGCCCTCCATGCCGACGAGCAGCCCGGCATCATGGCCATCCACCACCTCCTGCCCCTGCTTGAAAAAGCCGATGCCGAAGGTCGGCTGCGCGCGCGTTTCTCGATCCATCCCATGGTCAATCCGCTGGGCATGAGCCGCATCGAATCGGAAGTTCATCTGGGCCGCTATGACGGGCGCTCGGGCACCAACTTCAACCGCCGCTGGCCCGACCTGTTCGCCGCCATCGGCCAGACCGTCGCACCAAAACTCACCATGGACGCCGCCGCCAACGTCTCGGCGATCCGCGGGGCGGTAAAGGCCTGGCTCGACGCCCAGACCCCGCAGACGGCGATGCAGAAGCTCCGCCACCGCGTCATGTCCGAGGCCTATGATGCCGATTACGTCCTCGACCTGCACTGCGACAACGAGGCCCTGCCGCACCTGTTCGTCACCCCGGAATCGATGGCCGAACTGACCGAACTCGCCGACTGGATGGGCTCTTCCGCCCAGCTCGTCGCCGAGGATTCCGGCGGCGGTTCGTTCGATGAGGTGTGGCCCACGCTCTGGACCCGCCTGCGCGCGGCCCACCCCGACAAGCCCATTCCCTTTGCGGGCGTCGCGGCGACCCTCGAATATCGCGGACAGCATGACGTCTTCGACGAACTGGGCAGGAACGACGCGGAAAACCTCTTCAACTTCTTCATCGCCAAGGGCTTTATCGACCTGCCCCTGCCCGAAACGCCCCGACCCGCCCCTGCACCCACCCCCCTTTCGGCAACACAGATGCTGCGCGTCGACCGCGCCGGCCTTCTCGCCTACCGGGTCGAGTTGGGAGAATGGGTCGAAAAAGGCCAGCCCATCGCCGACCTCATCGCGCTGGACGGCCCCCAGGCCTTCACCGCCCGCACGCCGATCCTTGCAGGCACCTCCGGCCGCGTCATCTCCCGCTGCATGTCCAAATACGTCCTGCCCGGCGCCTCCATCGCAAAGATCGTTGGAACCGAACCGCTGGCGGAACGCCAAGGCTACCTTCTGGAAGACTGATCTTCTGCTGTAAACTATAGTTGACTACCTCTTGGCAAACCCGGAACTGTCAACTATAGTTTTCAGATGATCGAAGTTCGCCAGACCGCCGAATTTCTCGATTGGTTCTCGAATCTGCGCGATCTCCGCGCCCGGGCCCGTATCCGCGTCAGGATCGACCGCCTCGAACTCGGCCTGTTCGGAGATGCACGATTCTTCGATGGCATCGGCGAGCTTCGCATCGATTACGGACCGGGCTACCGCGTCTATTTCACAAAGCGCGGCAACACGATCGTCATTCTCCTGTGTGGCGGAGACAAGCGCACACAGCAAAAGGACATCAAACGCGCCATCGACATGGCAAAGGAGGTCTGACATGGCCATCGAAACGACGAGGTGGGAGGGTGCCGATTTCCTCGACACGCCCGAAGAAATCGCGGCCTATCTTGAAGCGGCCTTTGAAGATGGCGACCCCAAGCTCATCACCCACGCGCTCGGCAATGTCGCACGGGCCAAGGGCATCAACCAACTCGCCAGAGATGCCGGCGTCACCCGCGCGGGGCTCTACAAGGCCTTGAGCGCCGATGGCGACCCGCGGCTGACGACGTTTCTCGGCGTGCTCAGGAGTCTTGGCCTCACGGTGTCGGTTCACGCCGCGCAATAGGGCGCAACGGCTACCTTCTGGAAGACTGATCCCTCACCGGCGCATAGACGAAGCGGGGCATTTCAATCTTGAAGATGATCGCCAACAGGCGCAGCACGAACCCCACCGCAATCGCCGCGACCATCGCCACCTCCTGCGATGCCCCCGCCTGAAACCCGAAAAAGAAGATGCACGCGGTCGCTGCCGAAACCGTTGCGTAAAGCTCGCCCGCAAATAGCAGCGGCACGTCGTTGCACAGGACGTCGCGCAGAACGCCGCCCACGCATCCGGTGATCATCCCCGCAACGATCACGATCAACACCGGCTGGCCCATCTCGATGGCCACCATGCAGCCGGCGACCGTGAACACCACCAGCCCCAGCGCATCGAGCAGGAGGAACGCCATCCTGAGCTTTTCCATGAAGCGCGCCACCGCAATGGTGAACAGCGCGGCGGCTACCGTCACCAGCAAAAGCGCGGGCTCTTCGACCCAGATCAGCGGATAATGTCCCAAAAGCACGTCGCGCGTCGTGCCCCCACCCAGCGCGGTTACGCACCCCAGAACGCAGACCCCGAACCAGTCCATGTTGCGCCGCCCCGCCGCGAGGGCCGCCGTCATCGACTCCGCCGCCAGCGCAATCACGAAAATCGTATAAAAGAGCATCTGCATTCTCCTGGCCCGACTCGGTCTGGGCGGAGAATGGCGGCTAACCCCTCGGCGCTCAAGCCACTGGTTTACCGGCCCACAACGCTTTGCTCGGCAGACCGCAGCGTATTGGCCATCAGCATGGCGATGGTCATCGGCCCCACGCCCCCCGGCACCGGCGTGATCGCACCGGCGCGCAGCGCGGCGCCGTCATATTCCACATCCCCCACCAGCCGCGTGCGGCCCTCCCCGCGCTCGGGCGCATCGATCCGGTTGATGCCCACATCGATGACGATCGCGCCGGACTTGATCCACTCGCCCTTGACATATTCGGGCCGCCCGATGGCCGCGATCACGATGTCGGCGTTCCTCACGAGGTCGGGCAGGCCGCGCGTCCGCGAATGCGCAACGGTCACGGTCGCGTTGGCGTGCTGGAGCAGCGATGCGATGGGCCGCCCGACGAGATTGGAGCGCCCGATCACCAGCGCATTGAGCCCGGAAATCCCCTCGGGCCGCACCGTGTTGATCAGCACCATGCACCCCTTGGGCGTGCAGGGCACGAACGCTTCCTCCACCCGCCCGGCGGCCAGCCGCCCGATATTGATGTCGTGCAGCCCGTCCACGTCCTTTTCCGGCGCAATTGCGGCGATGGTCTCGCGCTCGCTCAACGCGTTCCCCGGCAGGGGAAGCTGCACCAGAATGCCGTGGATCGCCGGGTCCGCATTGAGCTTTTCGACAAGCGCCGTCAGTTCCGCCTGCGTCACCGTCGCGGGCAGCGTGTGCTGGACGGAATGAAACCCGCATTCCTTGGCCATGCGGCCCTTGGAGGCCACATAGACCTGGCTCGCCGGGTCCTCGCCCACCAGCACCACGGCAAGACCGGGGGTAACACCACGCTCCGCCACCAGCCGCTCCGTCCCGGCCTTCACCTCGGCAATAGACGCCTGCGCAATTGTTTTCCCGTCGATGACAGTGGCGGTCATGATCTATCTCCCCTTCACGATGTTCCGCGTAATAGAAGCTTCAACCGCGCTTGTCGAGCGCAGGATGTATACATTTTGCCGCCGCGTTAACGGCGAGCACCGCGCACCCCTCACCCCCAACCCCTCTCCCTCAAGGGGAGAGGGGGGCTCAAGAGCCGAGGCATACACGGGCTACCCTTCTCCCCTTGAGGGAGAAGGTGGGCTTTCGCAAAGCGAAAGGTCGGATGAGGGGTGCAGCGATATTTCCGCAAACACCGGGCAACAACCCTACCCCGCCGCCTTCTCACCCCCCGGAATATAATTGAGCACCGGCCCCAGCCACCGCTCCACCTCGGCAACCGCCATGCCCTTGCGCCGCGCATAATCCTCCACCTGATCGCGCTCGACCTTCGCCACCCCGAAATAATAGCTCTCGGGATGCGCAAAATAGAGGCCCGACACCGACGATCCCGGCCACATCGCGTAGCTTTCGGTAAGCTGCACGCCGATCTCTTTTTCCGCATCGAGCAGACGGAACAGCGTCGTCTTTTCCGTGTGGTCGGGCTGGGCGGGATAGCCGGGTGCCGGGCGGATGCCCTTATAGGGTTCGGCGGCCAGGTCTTCGGGCGCGAAGGTTTCGTCGGCGCCATATCCCCAAAGTTCCTTGCGCACCATCTCGTGCATCCGCTCGGCCAGCGCCTCGGCGAACCGGTCCGCCAGCGCCTTCACCAGAATGGAGGAGTAGTTGTCGTGCGTTGCCTCGAACCGGTCGGCGATCGCGATTTCCTCGAACCCCGCCGTCACGCAGAACCCGCCCAGATAGTCCGGGGTTCCCGGTTCGGCGACGAAATCGGCCAGCGCCACGTTGGGCCTGTCGCCCGACTTGGAAAGCTGCTGGCGCAGGGTGAAAAAGGTCGCGAGGTCCTCCCCCCGCGTCTCATCGGTATAAAGGCGCACATCGTCACCAATCCGGTTGGCAGGCCAGAACCCCACAACCGCCTTGGGCGTGAACCACTTCTCGGTGACGATCTTGTCCAGCATGGCCCGCGCATCGGCAAAAAGCTGCCGCGCCGCCTCGCCCTGCCGCTCGTCATCGAGGATTTTGGGGTATGTCCCCTTGAATTCCCACGCCTGAAAGAACGGCGTCCAGTCGATATAGCGCGCCAGTTCCCCCAGGTCCCAGTCCTGATAGCTGCGCGTTCCGAGAAAGCTTGGCGCCTGCGGTGTATACATTTCGCCAGGCCGGAACGCGTTGGCGCGCGCCGTGGCGATCGGCATCCGCTGCTTGGCCGCCTCGCTCCTGCGGTGCTTTTCAGCCACCCGCTCATATTCCTGTTTTACGGTCTTGACGTAATCATTGGCCGCTTCGCGCGAAAGCAGCTTGGAAACCACGTTCACCGCAAGGCTCGCGTCCTTGACGTAAACCGCCGACCCCCGATTGTAGCGCGGATGAATCTTGACCGCCGTGTGTACACGCGAGGTTGTCGCCCCCCCGATCAGCAGCGGAATGTCGAACCCTTCGCGCTCCATTTCGGCGGCCACATGCGCCATCTCGTCGAGCGACGGCGTGATCAGTCCCGAAAGCCCGATCGCGTCCACCTTTTCGCGCCGTGCCGTTTCAAGGATCGTCTGGGAGGGCACCATCACGCCCAGATCGATGATCTCGTAATTGTTGCAGGCCAGCACTACGCCCACGATGTTCTTGCCGATATCGTGCACGTCGCCCTTGACCGTCGCCATCAGGATCTTGCCCGCGCTCTGGCGCGCGCCATCGGCCTCCGCCTCCATGAAGGGCAGCAGATAGGCCACGGCCTGCTTCATCACCCGCGCCGATTTCACCACTTGCGGCAGGAACATCTTGCCCGAACCGAACAGATCCCCGACGATGTTCATCCCGTTCATCAGCGGGCCCTCGATCACATGCAGCGGACGGGGAAGCTTTTGCCGCGCTTCCTCGGTGTCGGCGACGATATATTCGGTGATCCCGTTGACCAGCGCGTGGGAAATCCGTTCCTCGACCGGCTTTTCGCGCCAGGAGAGGTCCTTTTCCCGCGCTTCCGCGCCCGTCCCCTTGTAGCGCTCGGCCAGGTCCAGCATGCGCTCGGTCGAATCCGCCCGCCGGTTGAGCACCACGTCCTCGCAGGCCTCGCGCAGTTCGGGATCGATCGACTCATAAACCGCCAGTTGCCCGGCATTGACGATCCCCATGTTCATGCCCGCCTTGATGGCGTGGTAGAGGAACACCGCGTGCATCGCCTCGCGCACCGGCTCGTTCCCCCGGAACGAAAAGGAAAGGTTCGAGACCCCGCCCGATACGTGCACATAAGGGAGCGCCGCGATGATCTCGGCCGTCGCCTCGATATAGTCGACCCCGTAATTGTCGTGCTCCTCGATCCCCGTCGCGATGGCAAAAATGTTGGGGTCGAAGATAATGTCCTCGGGCGGGAACCCCACCTCGTCGACAAGGATGCGATAGGCGCGGGTGGAAATCTCCACCTTGCGTTCCTTCGTGTCCGCCTGCCCCTTCTCGTCGAACGCCATGACGACCACCGCCGCGCCATAAAGCCGGCACAGCCGCGCGTGGTGGCGGAACGCCTCCTCGCCCTCCTTCATCGAGATCGAGTTGACCACCGCCTTGCCCTGCACGCATTTGAGCCCGGCCTCGATGATCTCCCATTTCGAGGAGTCGATCATCACCGGCACGCGCGCGATATCGGGTTCCGACGCGATGAGGTTGAGGAACTCGACCATCACCTTTTCGGAATCGATCAGCCCCTCGTCCATGTTGATGTCGATGATCTGCGCGCCGTTCTCCACCTGGTCGCGCGCCACGTCGAGCGCCGTGGCATAGTCGCCCGCCTTGATCAGTTTCTTGAACCGCGCCGAACCGGTGACGTTGGTCCGCTCGCCCACATTGACGAAGGGGATGTCCTCGGTGAGCGTAAAGGGCTCCAGCCCCGACAGCCGCAGGCGCCGCTCGATCTCGGGCACCTTGCGCGGCGGATATTTCGACACCGCTTCGGCAATGGCGGAAATATGCTCGGGCGTCGACCCGCAGCACCCGCCCACGACATTGAGGAACCCGTCCCGCGCAAACCCCTCGATCTGCTCGGCCATGAATTCGGGCGTCTCATCGTAAAGCCCGAAGGCGTTGGGCAGCCCCGCATTGGGATAAACGCACACCAGCGTGTCGGCGATGGCCGAAATCTCGGCCACATGCGCGCGCATCGCGTCGGCGCCCAGCGCACAGTTGAGCCCGAAGGTGAACGGCTTGGCATGGCGCAGCGAATACCAGAACGCGGTGGGCGTCTGCCCCGAAAGCGTGCGCCCGGAAAGGTCGGTGATCGTGCCCGAAATCATCACCGGCAGGCGGATGCCCTTTTTCTCGAATACCTCCTCGGCCGCAAACACCGCCGCCTTGGCGTTGAGCGTATCGAAGATGGTTTCGATGAGGATCAGGTCCGCCCCGCCGTCGATCAGCCCCTCGATCTGCTCGCCATAGGCGATGCGCAAGTCATCGAAGCTGACCGCCCGGAACCCCGGATTGTTGACGTCGGGGGAAATCGAGGCCGTCCGGTTGGTCGGCCCCACCGCTCCGGCAACGAACCGCCGCTTGCCGTCTTCGGTCTCGGCCCGCGCCGCCGCGCGTTTCGCCACCCGCGCGCCTTCAAGGTTCAGTTCGTAGGCCAGCGCCTCCAGCCCGTAATCGGCTTGCGCGATCGTCGTTCCCGAAAACGTGTTGGTCCCGATGATGTCGGCGCCCGCTTTGGCATAGGCGAAGTGGATGTCCTCGATCAGATCGGGCCTGGTGATGACCAGAAGGTCGTTATTGCCCTTGAGCGGCTTGTGCCAATCGGCGAACCTCGTCCCTCGAAAATCCCCTTCTTCGAGCGCGTGCCCCTGGATCATCGTCCCCATCGCGCCATCGAGGATCAGGATGCGCTCGCGCGCCGCCGCCTCCAGCGCCGAGCGCGCGTCCGCGCCCTCCTGAGGATCACGCGCCGCCATCGCCCCCGGCCGCGCGGCGGCAATCGTCGCTCCTCCACCGCCTCTTTCATCGGCAGCCGAGCGGACGGGCACCCCATGCGTGCATCCGGGTAAATTGCACATGTCTTTTGATCCAATATGCCGCGAGCAGATAAGTGAACAAAAAGACATAAAGATATCTTTATGTCAACATTTCAAGGCATCCGATAGCCGCCCCACCGGTCATCTTGACCTGGATCAAGGCATGAGCGGACCGGCAGGTCTTAAATGAGCATCCGCACTGCCCCGGCAGGGCTGCGAAACGTCAGGGTTTCAGATGGTCATCGAGCAAGACACCCACCGGGAACGACAAACGAGGGAAATGGAGCGTCCTTTTGCCAAAGATGCGCCAAAAGACACCCTCGCCGCCCTGCTCACCGCGACCCACCGCGACCAGCTCGCCCTCTGCCGATCCCTCGAAGCCATCGCCGATTCCCTGCCTTCGCACGTCGATCGCGCCGCCTGCCTCAACGCCGCCCGCGCCCTCGGCCCGCTTATTTCCCGGGCCCATGACCTCGAGGAGCGGCTGGTCTTTCCGGCAATCGAGGCGCGCCACGCCATCTCCGCCAGCATCGAGCGGCTCAAATACGAACACATGGAAGACGTCTGTTTTTCAGAAGAACTGCACGACGCCCTCATGGCCTACGGTCGCGGCTCCCCCCGCCCCGCTCCCGACGCCTTCGGCTACATGCTGCGCGGCTTTTTCGAGGGCCTGCGCCGCCACATCGCCTTTGAACAGGAAATCATCGTACCGCTGCTCGAGGAGGACACTTAGAGTGCCTAACAAAACCAGAGACGGCCACGACGCGCGCAATTTGTTCAGCCCGCAAGGCGCCGCGTGCAGCCGATACCGAGGTATCGGCAAACGCGGGAACGCAGCGGATGGACAAATTCCGCGCGCCGCAGGTGGGGTCTGGACGGCCGGCTGCCGTGTCCAGTCGCTTGGCGATACCCCCGGTATCGCCCGCGCGCCTGTCCTTGCATCCGACTCGTCCAAACCCCATCGTGGCCATCTCTGGTTTTGTTAGGCACTCTTAGAGGCTTCCAAGGTTTATCGGAAGCGGTTGCTTTCTCAGTCGCTGTCCCGGCGAAAGCCGGGACCCATGCTCCAATTTCAGCAACCGCGGATCAGGAAGTATGGACCCCGGCGTTCGCCGGGGAAGCGAACAGAAAGAGCGGCGATTCCGTCCACGGGAATTTACGCTGAGCCCGCGGTGATCCAGCCCGCCAGCCGCCGGATGATCCGGACAGGATTGCCTACCCGCAGCGCGTCTCCAGCCGCTCCAGATCGGGCACCGTGAACGTGCGGTTGTTGACCACCTCGATCACCCCGTCCTTGCGCAGCTTGGTCAATTGCCGCGATACCGTCTCGATGGTCAGCCCGAGGAAATCGGCGATATCGGTCCGGCTCAGCGGCAGGTCGAACGTCACGCTCTCGACCAGCCCTTCCTGCCGCCGCGCCTCGGTCACCGGGTCGATATGGGTGGCGATCAGCCACAGAAAGCTCGCCACCTTCTCGCTCGCCGTCTTACGCCCCAGCGTCACCATCCAGTCGCGCGCCTCGTCGAGCTCGCGCAGCGCCTGCTCGTGCAGTCTGTGTTCGAGTTCGGGATATTCTTCCACCAGCTTTTCGAGCGCGGTCTTGGGGATGCGGCACAGTTCCACGTCCGAAGCCGCCTCAGCGGTCAAATTGTTGTGCCGCGCATAGATCCGCCCCAGAAAATCCGGCGCGAACTGCAATCCCACCACCTGCTGGCGCCCGTCCTCGAGCATCTTGGAGAGCTTGACCACGCCCCGCATCACATTGGCATAGGAGTGCACTTCGCTCTCATTGGCGATCAGTTCGCTCCCCGCCTCCTGGCGCACCATCTGGGTGTGCCGGGAAAGCGCCAGCAACTGCCCCGCCTCGAGCGCGCCGCACAACCCCCTGTGCCGCACCTCGCAATTGCGGCACAGCACCGGCATGTCGGAATTATGGATATCCTGTCTTTCCATTCTCGGCCTTTCCCGCCGCTGCCCAACATAGGACCTGCCGTTCGCGATCATAAGGCGCGCGATCGTCGCACTTGACCTTAATCAAAGAAGGCCGGTCCCGGTAAGGCTATTGTGACGGGTAAAGCTGATCTTGCGAGACCGTCCATGCGCCACCCTCTCATCGAAGCCTATTCCGCTCCTGTCCCCCGCTACACCAGCTATCCTACCGCCCCACATTTCAACGAATCCGTAACGCCGGCGGTATTTTCCGGCTGGCTCGCCGCCCTGCCGCCCGACCGGCCCGTCTCGCTCTATCTCCACATTCCCTATTGCGATCGCATGTGCTGGTTCTGCGGCTGCCACACCAAGCAGGTGCGGCAATATGCACCCATCGCCGCCTATCTCGAGTCCCTTCTTGCCGAGATCGCGCTGGTTTCCTCCCGCATCGGCCACCGTCTCACCGCCAGCGCCATCCATCTGGGCGGCGGCTCGCCCACCATGCTCGCCCCCGCCGATCTCGGGCGCCTGATGGACGCGCTCGGCGCCCATTTCACCATCACGCCCGACACCGAGATCAGCATCGAGATCGACCCCAACGACATCGACCAGCCCAAGCTCGACGCCATCGCCGCCTCGGGCTTCAACCGCGCCAGCCTCGGCGTCCAGGACTTCAACTCCACCGTTCAGGCTGCCATCAACCGCATCCAGACCTTCGGGCAGACACGCGCCGTCGTCGATGGCCTGCGCGACCGCGGGATCGATGCGATCAACATCGATTTCCTTTACGGCCTGCCCTATCAGATCGTCGAGAGCGTCACCGATACCGCAAGACAGGTCGTTGAACTCGCCCCGCGCCGTATCGCGCTTTTCGGCTATGCCCACGTGCCCTGGATGAAAAAGCACCAGCGCCTCATCAACGAGGCCGCCCTGCCCGATGCAGGAGAACGTTTCGAGCAGGCCCAGGCCGCCGCCGCGGTTCTCATCGGAAACGGGTTCGAGCCCATCGGCATGGACCATTTCGCATTGCCCGCCGATCCGCTCGCCATCGCGGCCCGCACCGGTACGCTGCACCGCAATTTCCAGGGCTACACCACGGACGATGCCCAGACCCTCATCGGTCTCGGCGCATCCTCGATCAGCCAGTTGCCCCAGGGCTATGCGCAGAACACCGTCGCAACCGGCAACCACATGCACGCCATCGAGGCGGGCGGATTCTCCATCGCCAGGGGCGTGGCGCTGACCGCGGCCGATCGCCTTCACGCCTATGCCATCGAGCGGATAATGTGCGATTTCGCCCTGTCGCGCGCCGATCTTTCGGCCCGCTTCGGCGCCGACGCCAGCGCCATCTTCAAGCGCGCCGACCGCTACCTCGCCAGCCACACCGATGGCCTGTTCGTCCGCGACGGCGACACCTATCGCGTCACCCCCAGGGGCCGCCCCCTCGTCCGCCACATCGCCGCGATCTTCGACGCCTACCTCGAAACCGGCACGGCCCGCCATTCGATAGCGGTGTAGCCGCCGCGTCCGGGCAATCCGGTACCCCATCGCTGCCCCAAACTTGCAAACCATTCGCAACAACCGTTGACAAGTTGCGAATGATTGTCATATTCATTCGCAAGTCAGCTCCATCAAACAGGATTGTATTCCCCATGATGCGCACGAGTCTTGCGGCCCTCGCCACCGCCCTCCTTGCGGCCCTCCCTGCCGTAGCGCACGCCCAGACCAATGTCGTTGCCACCATCGGCATGATCGGCGACGTCGCCCGGACCATCGCCGCCGATTGCGCCACCGTCACCACGCTCATGGGCCCCGGCATCGACCCCCATCTCTATCAGGCCACCGCCCGCGACGTTCAGACCTTCGGCAGTGCCGATCTGATCCTTTATTCCGGCTATACCCTTGAAGGTCAGCTCGCCGACATTCTCGACCGCCTCGGCCAGCGCACCCCGACCCTTGCCGTCAGCGAAGCCGCCGTCCCGCCCGCCGATCTGCTGACCACAGATGACAGCTACGGTGTCGACCCCCATGTCTGGATGGATGTTTCCCTCTGGGCGCGCACCGTCCCCGTCATCGCCACCGCGCTCACCGACGAGGCTCCCCAATGCGCCGAGGCCATCGCCGAACGCGCCACAGCTTACCAGGCCCGGCTTCTCGCCCTCCACGACTGGGTGAAGGAAAGCCTCGCCACAATTCCCGAAACCCGGCGCGTTCTCGTCACCGCCCACGATGCCTTTGCCTATTTCGGCCGCGCCTACGGCATCGAGGTAGCGGGCATCCAGGGCATCTCGACCGCCGCCGAAGCCTCCATCGCCGATATCCGCGAAACCGCCGGCCTGCTGGTCGAGCGCGCCATCCCCGCCATCTTCGTTGAATCGACCATCAACCGCCGCACCATCGAGGCCGTAATCGACGCCGCCGCGCAGCAGGATCATGCCGTCACCATCGGCGGCGAACTCTTTGCCGACGCCATGGGTGAAACCGGAACGCCCGACGGCACTTATATCGGTATGATCGTCTCCAACGCCCGCGCCATCACCGAAGCCCTTGGCGGGGCGCCCGCGCCCTTCCCCGAAGCGCTCGTGCCATGGGCCGCCGAATGGAACCTCACCCAATGAGCCAAACCCTCCACGAACCCGGCCTTGCCGTCCACGTCGAGGACCTGACGGTTTCCTATGCCGCCCGCCCGGTTCTCTGGGACATCGATTTCGACATTCCCCCCGGCGTCATGGCCGCCATCGTCGGCCCCAATGGCGCGGGCAAGTCCACCCTCATCAAATCCATCCTCGGGCTCGTCCGCCCCACCGCCGGCCACGTCACCATCCTCGGTCGCCCCTATAAGGACCAGCGCCGCCGCGTCGGCTACGTCCCGCAGCGCTCCAGCGTCGACTGGGACTTTCCCACCACCGCCATCGACGTGGTGATGATGGGGCTTTACGGCCAGCTCGGCTGGTTCCGCCGCCCCGGCGCGAAAGACCGCGAAAAGGCCATGGATGCGCTGGCCCGCGTCGGCATGCTCGATTCCGCCTCCCGCCAGATCAGCCAGCTTTCCGGCGGCCAGCAGCAGCGCGTCTTTCTTGCCCGCGCGCTGGTGCAGGATGCCGACGTCTATTTCCTCGACGAGCCCATGGCCGGGGTCGACGCCACCACCGAACGCGCTATCGTCGCCATCCTCCACGCCCTGCGCGACGCGGGAAAAACGGTGATCGTCGTCCACCACGACCTCCAGACCGTCCGCACCTATTTCGACTGGATGATCATTCTCAACATCCGCGTCATCGCGCAAGGGCCGGTGGCGCAAGTCTACACCAGCCAGAACCTCCACCGCGCCTATGGCGGCCAGGTGGCGCTGCTGGATCGAGACAAGGTGCTGGGGGAGGTGGGGTAGATGTTCAATTGCAAGCACCGCAGCACCCCTCATCCGACCTTTCGCTTTGCGAAAGCCCACCTTCTCCCGCAAGGGGAGAAGGGTATCCGGGGCTCCTCGGCTCTTGAGCCCCCCTCTCCCCTTGTGGGAGAGGGGTTGGGGGTGAGGGGTGCAGCGATGTCAGCCACACAGCGCCGGGTGAGGGGATCTTTCACGACCCTCGGCGACCGCCCAATCCGGCACTGACTCATGCTCACCCTCCTCACCGACTTCACCATCCAGAACGTCATGATCGGGGCAGCCCTGCTCGGCATCGTTTCGGGCGTGCTCGGCAGCTTCGCGGTCCTGCGCAGGCAAAGCCTGCTCGGCGACACCCTGTCCCACGCCGCCCTTCCCGGCATCTGCATCGGCTTCATGCTCGCGGGCACCCGCGATCTGCCCATGCTGCTCGCCGGTGCGCTGGTCACCGGCGCGCTCGCCGCGCTTGCCATGCTCGCCCTCACCCGTACAACGCGTCTCAAGACCGATGCCGGGCTCGGCATCGCCCTTTCGATCTCCTTTGCCACCGGCGTCGTGCTCCTCACCCACATCCAGACGACGGGCAGCGCCGGCCAGGGTGGGCTCGAATCCTTTCTTTTCGGCCAGGCCGCCGCCATCCTGCGCTCCGATCTTTATCTGATGGGCGGCATCGGCGCACTTGCCCTGGCCATCGTTTCCGCCTTCTGGAAGGAATTCAAACTCGTCTCCTTCGACCCGGACTATGCCAGAACCCTCGGCCTGCCCGTCCTCGCGCTCGATGTCGCCATCACCACCATCATCGCGCTTGCCGTCGTCATTGGCCTCCAAATGGTCGGCGTCGTCCTCATGGCGGCGATGATCGTCGCTCCCGCCGTCGCCGCGCGCCAGTGGAGCAATCGGCTTGGCACCATGGTCGTCCTTGCCGCCATCTTCGGGATGGCCTCGGGTCTGTTCGGCGCGCTGGTTTCCGCCACCGCGCGCGGGCTCTCCACCGGCCCCCTGATCGTGCTGGCCGCCTCGGTGATCGTCCTCGTCTCGCTCGCCATCGCGCCGGGACGCGGCATCGTCTGGGAATGGCTCCAGCACTGGAAGAACCGCCGGAGCCTCCCCGCCCGCCGCGTGCTGACAACGCTCTATCGCCTTGCCGCCGAACATGGCGACCCCGCCTATCCCGCCGAGCAATCCATGCTTGATGCCTATCACGGCACCGCCACCGCCAGTTCGCTCGAACGGCTCAAATCACGCGGCCTTATCAGCGCCGTCGCCCATGCCCCTGAATTCACCCCCCATTGGGCGCTCACCCCATCGGGCATCATCGAAGCCGAAACCCTTCTGGGCCGGCGCGAAGCGGAGCCGGGCATATGATCGCACAGTTCTTCAGCGATCCGGGTGCGATGATCGTCCTAACCGGCGCACTGGTCGGCATCGCCGCCTCGCTGGTCGGCGCCTTCCTCGTCTTGCGCGGCACCTCGCTGCTGTCCGACGCGATTTCCCATTCTATCGTTTTCGGCATCATCATCGTCTGGGTGCTCACGCATCAAACCGCCGGGCCTGTCCAGATCGTCGGCGCGGCGCTCACCGGCGTCCTCACGGTCTTCCTCACCGAAACCCTGACGGCCACCGGCCGCGTCAAGTCCGACGCCGCTATCGGACTGGTCTTCCCGGCGCTTTTTTCCATCGGCGTGCTGCTCATCAACATCTACGCCCGCGACGTCCATATCGACCAGCATACCGTGCTGTTGGGCGAGATCGGCTTTGTCTGGCTCGATACCGTCGAACTCTTCGGCATCCACATGCCAGAAGCCGTCCTCTGGATGGGCGTCATGACGCTCGCCAACCTCGCCTACATCACGCTGTTCTATAAGGAACTCAAGCTCGCAACCTTCGATCCCGCGCTTGCCAAGGCGCTCGGCTTCATGCCGATGGCGGTCTTTTATGGCCTTCTGGCGCTGACCAGCGGCACGGCTGTTGCCGCCTTCGATGCGGTGGGGGCAATCCTCTTTATCGCCTTCGTCATCGTCCCGCCCTCCGCCGCCTATCTGTTGACCGACCGGCTTTCACTCATGCTCGTTTACGGCGCGGTCATAGCCATCGCCTCGAGCTTTTTAGGCTATGCGCTTGCCCTATGGCTCAACGTCTCGATTGGCGGCATGATGGCGGTGATGACCGGCGTTTTCCTGCTGCTCGCCTTCCTCTTCGGTCCGCGCTACGGCCTTATCGCCCAGTCGATCCAGCGCCGCACCCGCACCGCATCCAATGCCTGCCGCGCCCTGGCCGTCCACCTCTACAACCACGAGGACAGCCCCGCGCGCTCGGAAGAAAACATCGCAAGCGCCCTGCGCGAACACCTCCACTGGCCCGAACCCCGCGCCCGCGCCATTCTCCTCCGCGCGCTCGATCAGGGCCTCGTCATACGCTCCGGCGACCTGCTCGAACTCACCGAAAAGGGCCGCGCAACGGCGAGGGAAATCCTCGAACCCTGGTCGGATCCGCGATCGCGAACCTGAGCCTCATCGCGGCTTGCCCGGCGACCGAGGCGGATCAAGCCTTTGAACTTGTCCCCGCCCCAACCACCTCGATTATCCTGAGAGGTTGAGTTGCACCGGATTTCGCCCGTTCGCGCGCAATCGGCAAAATTATAACTGAACGAATTGAACGCGACCCGTACAATTCGTTCAGTTATGAGCCGTCCCTGAGCGATTCATCCCCATAGGCGACGAACGGGCCGTTGGCGAAATCGATATCGTGGGGCTGGTTACGCTTGCCGTAGCGCATGGGTTGCCCGTCCCCGCACAGGACGATGCCGCCCGCCGCGCGCAGCACGGCGTCGCCCGCCGCCGTGTCCCATTCCATCGTCCGCCCGTTGCGCGGATAAAGGTCCGCTTGGCCCTCGGCAAGAAGGCAGAACTTGAGCGAGGAACCCAGCGCCATGAACCGGGCCACCCTCCGGGTGCCATACCGCGCCTCGCGCTCGCCATCGGCGTGCGACCGGCTGCCGACCACGACGATGCCGTCCTCCCCGGGGCGGCGGATTTCGGCGCGCGATGGCGCAAGGCACCGCCCCTCCTCGACCACGGCGACCTGCGCGCCCGCGCCCGCCCGGCCCCACCATATCCGCTTGAGGGCCGGCGCATAGACGACGCCCGCCACCGGCGCCCCGTCCTCGATCAGCGCGATATTGACGGTGAACTCGCCATTCCGGGAAATGAACTCCCTCGACCCGTCCAGCGGATCGACAAGGAAAAAGCGCGTGCCGCAATCGGGCGCCTCGCCATTGGCCACCGCTTCTTCGGCGATCACCGGAATGTCGGGGAAATGCGCCGCAAGCGCGGCAAGGATCAACGCCTCGGCGGCGATGTCGGCTTCGGTCAGCGGCGTCTGGTCGGCCTTGGTCACGACCGAAAAATCTCGGCCATAGATCTCCATGATCCGGGCCCCCGCCGCGAGCGCGGTATCGACCAGAACCGTCACAAGGTCCGCCCCGAAAGCGGCGGGTTGGGAAAATGCCATCTGGAGAGTTCCGGTCTCGATGCGAGTGCGGCGTTTTGCTATCACGCCGCATCCCGCCCCGTCCACACCCTGCAGGGGTTCAACGGAAGCGCAGGCTGTCCCGCGTCAGTTCAGCCACGGTCCGCGCGCCCATGAGCTTCATGTCGCGCTCGATCTCGGTACGCAGATTGCCCAGTGCGCGCTCCACCCCCGGCTGGCCGGCCGCCGCCAGCGGAAACAGGTAATACCGCCCCACGCCCACCGCCTTGGCCCCCATCGCCAAAGCCTTGATCACATGCGTGCCGCGCTGGATGCCGCCATCGATGATGACGTCGAGCCTGTCTCCCACCGCATCGACGATCTCGCCAAGCTGGTCGAACCCCGAGCGCGACCCGTCGAGCTGCCGCCCGCCATGGTTGGACAGGACGATCCCCTTGCACCCGATATCGGCGGCTTTCCTGGCATCCTCCACCGACATGATGCCCTTGAGACAGAACGGCCCGCCCCATTCGGCGACCATCTTTTCCACGTCCGCCCAGTCGAGCGTCGGGTCGAGCATTTCTGTGAAATATTTCGAGATCGACATCGTGCCCCCGCCCATATCGACATGGTCGTCGAGCTGGGGCAGCTTGAATTGCTCATGGGTGAAATAGTTGATCGCCCAGCCCGGGCGCATGGCGAACTGGGCGATCCCCGCCAGATTGAGCCTGAAGGGAATTGAAAAGCCTGTGCGCTTGTCGCGCTCGCGATTACCCCCGGTGATCGAATCCACCGTCAGCATCATCACGTTGACACCCGCCTGCTTGGCCCGTTCCATCATCACGCGGTTGAGCTCGCGATCCTTGTGAAAATAGAACTGATAGACCTGCGGCCCGCTCGAAATCGAACGCGCTTCCTCAAGACTGATCGTGCCCAGCGAGGACACCCCGAACATCGTCCCGTATTTGGCCGCTGCCCCTGCCACCGCCCGCTCGCCCTCGTGGTGGAACAGGCGCTGGAGCGCGGTGGGCGAGCAGTAAAAGGGCATGTCGAGTTTCTGCCCCATGACGGTCACCGACATATCGACCTCGCTCACCCCGCGCAGCACGCTGGGCACGAGATCGACCTCGTCGAACGCCTCGGTGTTGCGCCGGTAGGTCACCTCGTCATCGGCCGCCCCGTCGATATAGTTGAAGATCGGCCCCGGCAGGCGCTGCTTGGCCATCCGCCGAAAATCGTGGAAATTGTGGCAATCCTTGAGGCGCATGGGTCATCGGGTCCTGAACATGGAAACGCGCCGAACTATGCAAAGAGAATCAGCCCGTTGCAATCACGCGTGGGTCCATTTCCATTATATCGTTTCTTTCTCCGTCTTTGCCCGGCCTGTCCGGGCAATCCAGCGCGGCAAACACCGGCTCACGATGGAAGCGTCCTAATCGAGCGCCCTATCGAGATGGGTATAGCCGCCATCCACGAACAGCCATTGCCCGGTCGTGTGGCTGGCGCGATCGGAAAGCAGGAACAGTGTGGTGTCCGCGATCTCCTGACCGGTCGTCATACGCTGGCCCAGCGGTATCCGCCGCGTGATTTCGGCGAGCTTTTCGTCCCGGTCGGGGAAGGTCGAGAGCCATTTCTCGTAAAGCGGCGTCATCACTTCGGCGGGAATCACCGCGTTGACCCGGATACCGTCCTTGCGCAGAGAAGCGGCCCATTCGCGCGTCAACGACAATTGCGCGCCCTTGGCCGCCGTATAGGCGGACGTATTGCCCTGCCCGGTGATCGCGGTCTTGGAGGAAATGTTGACGATGGCCCCGCCACTTTTCCTCAGATGCGGCAGGCACAGATGCGCCATGGTGAAATAGTGGACGAGGTTCTGGTCGAGCGATGCCCTGAACGCCTCCGGTCCTGCATCGAGCCCGATCCCGTCATTGAACCCGGCATTGTTGACCAGCCCATCGATCCGCCCGAAGCGGGCGATGGTCTGCGACACGGCATTTTCGCATTGGGCGTCATCGGTCAGTTCGGTTCGGATAAAGAGATGATCGCTTCCGGTGGCTCTGAGTTCGGTCTCGAACTCGGGCTTGAGGTCCGAGCGTCCGAGGATCACCGGTATCGCCCCCTCCCCGGCCAGCACCAGCGAAATCGCCCCGCCGATCCCCGCGCCGCCCCCGGTGACGATCACCACCTTGCCTTTAAGCCCCAGCTCCATCCCGATCCCCGTCCCGGCTTGTACCAAAATCCATCAAAATCCCGGCGTAACGCCGGATCGCTCGCCCCTAAGCGCAAAGCTGCCATATGGCTCTGCGCGTGTGGTCTCACCCCTCCCCAGCCCTCCCCATCAAGGGGAGGGTGTATTCTTTTCCCGGCTGCTCCCATACGCACAAGTCCAGCACCTCCCCCCTTGTGGGGGAGGTTGGGAGGGGGGATCGGCGTAAGCCGAAAGACAATACAATTGCCATACCCCTCAGGAGAGGATGTTACAGCCCAAACCGGCCGCCCCTTAACCCCGGAACCGATATTCTTCCCGCGAAGCGGGTTTGATCTCGATGGAGAACCCCGGACGTTCGGGCGGCATATAGGCGGCATTCTCGACGACGCACGGGTCGACGAAATGCTCGTGCAGATGATCGACATATTCGACCACCCGCCCCTCATGGGTCCCCGCGATCGCCACGTAGTCAATCATGGAAAGGTGCTGCACATATTCGCACAACCCCACCCCGCCCGCATGCGGGCAGACCGGCAGGTCGTATTTCGCGGCCATCAGCATCACGGCAAGAATTTCGTTGACCCCGCCCAGGCGGCAGGCGTCGATCTGCACCACATCGATCGCCCCGCGCATGATGAACTGCTTGAACATGATCCGGTTCTGGCACATCTCGCCGGTCGCGATCTTTACGTCCCCGATCCCCTCGCCGATCCTCCTGTGCCCTTCCACATCGTCGGGGCTGGTCGGCTCCTCGATGAACCATGGCTTGGCAAAGGCGAGCTTGTTGACCCACTCGATGGCCTCATCGACTTCCCAGACCTGATTGGCGTCGATCATCAGGTGCCGGTCGGGGCCCATCACCTCGCGGGCGATGCGCAGGCGGCGGATGTCGTCGTCGAGATCGTGCCCCACCTTCATCTTGATATAGTCGAACCCCTGGTCGATCGCCTCCTGGCAGAGCCGCCGCAGCTTGTCGTCGGGGTAGCCGAGCCACCCCGCCGAAGTGGTATAGCAGGGATAGCCATTGGCCTTGAGGTCTTCGATGCGCGCGGCCTTCCCGTCCTCCCTGGCGCGCAGCATCGAAAGCGCTTCCTCGGGCGTGATGCAATCGGTGATATAGCGGAAGTCGATGCAGCGGACGATTTCCTCGGGGCTCATCTCGGCCACCAGTTGCCAGAGCGGCTTGCCGGCGCGCTTGGCGTAAAGGTCCCAGACGGCATTGACCACCGCCCCGGTCGCCAGATGGATGGCGCCCTTGTCCGGGCCGATCCAGCGCAACTGGCTGTCGGACGTCACGTGGCGCCAGAACCGGCCCATATCCGCTTCCACCCAATCCATGTCGAGCCCCACCACCAGATGGCGCATCGCCTCGATGGCCGCGCAGCAGATCTCGTTGCCGCGCCCGATGGTGAAGGTGAGCCCGTGGCCCTCGTGCCCGTCATCGGTCTTTAAAATCACATAGGCCGCCGAATAGTCGGGGTCGGGATTCATCGCATCCGACCCGTCCAGATGCTGGGACGTGGGAAAGCGCAGGTCGAGAACCTGCATGTCTGTGATCTTGGTCATCTCAATAGCTATCCGGCATGTTGGGCGGCGTAAGGTCCGGGGGCGGCGCTGATGCCGTCCCCGGACACGCTCGGGAGGAAAAGATTATTCGTAGAGAACAGCGGCGATCTCGGGATCGTCCATGTTGCTGGCGTCGTAGTAATAAAAGCCCGTGTCGATTTCGGCGGGCACCTCTTCGCCATTGATGGCGGCGACGGCCGCGGCCACGGTCTCATACCCGATGCCGACCGGGTTCTGCGTAATGGCGCCCGCCATCGTGCCCGAACGGATCGCATCGAGTTGGGCCGCGCCCGAATCGTAGCCGATGACCACCACATCGTCCCGGCCAAGCTCGGTCACTCCGTTCACCACGCCGATGGCCGAACCCTCATTGGCACCAAAAATGCCCTTGAGATCGGGATTGGCCAGAAGGATCGACTTGGTGATCTCGGTCGACTGCAGGTGATCGCCCCCGCCATACTGGATCGAGACGATCTCGATGTCGGGATACTCCGCCTCGATCTGGTTGACGAAGCCGTCGCGGCGCTCGATGCCGGTGCGCGAGGTCTGGTCGTGGACCACCAGCGCCACCTTGCCCTCGCCCCCGATCAGTTCGGCCATCTTGTCGGCTGCCAGCGCAGCGGCGGCAAGGTTGTTGGTCGCGGCGGTACCGAGCGGAATGTCGCTGTCGACGCCCGAGTCGAACGCGATGACCGGAATACCGGCGGCCTGGGCCTGCTGGAGCAGGGGCGTTGCCGCCTGGCTGTCGAGCGCGGCAAAGCCGATGGCGTCCGGCTGGCGGGCAAGGGCGGCAGCTAGCATGTCAATCTGGCGGTCGACCTGGCTTTCGTTGTCCGGACCTTCAAAGGTCACGTTAACGCCGAGTTCCTCGGCGGCCTGCTGGGCGCCCATATTGACGGCCTGCCAGAACTGGTGCTGGAAGCCCTTGGAGATCAACGCGATATCGAGCGTGTCATCCTGGGCCGAAGCCATCGGCGCGAACCCGAGCATCACGACCGCGCTGGCGGTGGCGAGTAGTGTACGTCTGTTGAACATCATGTCCTCCTGGGGTGTTCGGTTGATTTGCGGAACGGTTGGTCCCGTTCTCCTTGCACTTGGCGCCGCGAAAAAGGCGGCGCGGGTTGACCTCGCCTATGTCGCCGCTGCCGCACGCTGACGGCGCAGCATGTCGGCATAGACCGCGAGAATGATGATCGAGCCGGTCACAACGGTCTGCCACTCCTGTGCGACCGAAAGAATGCGCAGCCCGTTGAGCAGCACCGCCATGATCAGCGCGCCGATGATGGTGCCAAGGATCGTGCCCTGCCCGCCGCGCAGCGACGTGCCTCCGATGACGACGGCGGCAATCGCGTCGAGTTCGTAGCCGAGCCCGAGCGCGGGTTGGGCGGAATTGAGCCGCGAGGCGATCAGAATGCCGGCGACGCCCATGATCGCGCCGCCGAGCGAATAGACGGCGATCTTCCAGCGGTCGGCGTTGACGCCCGAAAGCCGCAGCGCCTCCTCGTTGGAGCCGAGCGCGAAGGCGTAACGCCCCAGCACCGTGCGTCCGAGGATAAAGGAAGCGATCCCTGCGACGAGAAACAGGATGACCACGCCATTGGGGATCGGAAAGATGGGAAAGAAGGTCCCCACGATCGATCCCGTAGCGATTTGCGTAAAGCCCGGCGTGTCGTTGAAATAGATGGGGCGCGTGCCCGAGATGACCAGCGAGAGCCCCTTCAATATCAGCATCATGCCCAGCGTTGCGATGAAGGGCGGCACCTTGAGCTTGGCGACGAACACCCCCGACAGGAAGCCCGAAAGCGTCCCCGCCGCAATCGCCGCGACAATCCCCACCGGCATCGGCATACCCAGATAGGTAAGGACCACGCCCGCGATCACCGCGCAGAACGTCATGCCCGTGCCGACCGAAAGATCGATCCCCCCCGTAATGATGATCAGCGTTGCCGAAACGGCCAGAACGCCGTTGATCGATGCCGCCTGCAGGATCGTGATCATGTTGGCGGTCTGCATGAAATTGGGGGAAGCGACCGAAAACCCGACCAGCAGCACCAAAAGCCCGGCAAAGGCGAGCAGCTTTTGCGCCCCCTGCGAGCGAAACAGGCTGCCGAGGCTGCGCTCCGATGATGACGTGGTGGCGCTCATGGCTTGGCTCCGTTTGTGTTTTTTCCATTGCCGCCGCGTTGCGTCGCAAGCCGCATGATCTCTTCCTGGCTGGCGCCTCCGGGCAGGAAGCCCGTCAGCCGCCCCTCGCACATCACCGCGATGCGGTGCGAAAGCCTTAAAATTTCCGGCAGCTCCGAGGAGATGACAATGATGGCACGCCCCTGCGCGGCAAGCTGGTTGAGAAGCTTGTAGATTTCGGCCTTGGCGCCCACATCGATGCCGCGCGTGGGTTCATCGAAGATCAGCACGTCGCAATCGCGCAGCAGCCATTTGGCGACGACCACCTTCTGCTGATTGCCGCCCGACAGGAGCCGCGCTTCCTGCCGCTCGGAGGGCGTCTTGATCGAAAGCTGACCGATATATTTGCGCGCCGTCGAGCGGATTTCGCCATCATCGAGCACCCCGCCGGGGCCGATGAAGCGCGAAAGGCTCGCCATCACGATATTGTTGGCAACGTCCATGCCGGTCGCGAGCCCAAACTGCTTGCGGTCTTCCGAGAGGTATCCGATCCCGGCCCGAACCGCATCCCTTGGCTGTTTGATCTCGACCTTCTCGCCATGAACGAAAATCTCGCCAGACTGGCGGGGGTCGGCCCCGAAAATCGCCCGCGCCACTTCCGTGCGCCCCGCACCCATCAGCCCGGCAAATCCGAGGATTTCGCCCTTTTTGACCGAAAAGCTCACATCGCGCACCTCGCGTCCGCGATTGAGGTTCCTCACCTCGAGCAGCGTTTCGGCCTGGGAAAGATCGGGAATGGACGCGGCCTCGTCGGTCAGTTCCCGCCCCACCATCATCGAGATGATCTTTTCGACCGGCGTATCGGCGGCAGGCACGGTGCCCACATAGCCCCCGTCGCGCATCACCGTCACCCTGTCGGCGATACGCTTCAGCTCGTCCATCTTGTGGGAGATGTAGACGATGCCGACGCCCTCGGCCTTGAGCTCGCGGATGATGGTGAAGAGCTCATTGATCTCGACAGCATTCAGCGCGGCGGTGGGCTCGTCCATGATCAGCACGCGACTTTCATGGCTCAACGCCTTGGCGATCTCGACCATCTGCTGCTTGGCGATGGTGAGATTGGCCACGGGCGTGCGCGGATCGATCCTGAGATGGATATGCTCGAACAGCCTTGCGGCCTCGGCGTTGAGCCTTTTCTCGTTGATCAGCAGCCCGCCCGCCATGCGCGGCTCGCGCCCGATGAAGATGTTCTGGGCCGCATTGAGGTCACTCATCAGACTCAGTTCCTGATGGATGATGGAAATGCCCAGCGCCTGCGCCTCGCGCGGCGAGGCGATCTCCACGGTCCGGCCATCGACTTCCACCGTTCCGGCGTCCCTTGAATAGACTCCCGACAGCACCTTCATGAGTGTCGATTTTCCGGCCCCGTTCTCGCCCATCAGCGCGTGGACCTCGCCGGGCAGCACCTCGAAATCGACCGATTTGAGCGCGTGGACCCCCGGGAAGGACTTGTCGATCCCGCGCATGGAGACGATCGGCTGTACCGAATGGGCCATTGCCGCACTCATCGCGCGCCCTCCAATCCGTAGAACCCAAACGCGGTGCCCCCGAGAATCGCTCCGCGCTCGGCAGCGGAAAGCGGCGCGACGAGGATATCGGTCGTCGCGCGCCAGAAGCCATAGTCGGCGGCAAGGTTGACCACCGGCCAGTCCGATCCCCAGGCAATGCGCGAGGGGCCGAACCACTCCAGAAGCGAAGCAAAAACCGGCGAGAGCATCCGCGCCGCATCCTCTGGCGTTTGCCGGTCGTCCGCGTCCATTTCCGTCAGCAGGCCCGAAAGCTTGCAGCTTACATTGCCGAGCCCGCCCAGCGCAGTCATCGCCTTGACCCACGCATCCGAAGGCGCGCCCTGGGTGAGGTCCGGCTTGGCGGCGTGATCGATAATGATGGGAAGGTCGGGATTGGCCTTTGCGAACGCAGCCACCGCGCCGATCTGGGCAGGCTTGGCCAGCGCATCGAACCGCAAACCCAATTCGACAAGTCTTGCGATTGCCTCGGGCCGGGCGGCCCGGTTGATCCAGTCGGGGTCGGCGATATCCTGCAGCATGGGGCGGACGCCCTTGAAGAGCGGATCGTCCGCGAGCCCTTCGAGTTCGGCTTCAGCATCGCGCGCCGAAAGGTCCACCCACCCCACGACACCCAAAGCCTTTGGATCGGCAGCCGCGCTGGCGAGCAAAAATTCCGTCTCGGCGACAGTTGGCGCCGCCTGAACGAGCACACGTCCTTCAATGCCCGCATGCGCGCTCGCCGCGTCATGCTCGGCCGCGCCGAAATCGCGATGGATCGGAGCAAGGTCCTCGGTCAGCCAGCCGTAATCGCCGCGCGCCAGTTGCCAGTAATGGCAATGGGCATCGATGCGGGCGGCCATCACGCGGGCGCTCCCCCGGACGCGCGCCGGCCATCGGCAAACAGCTTCGCTGCCTTGTCGCAAAGGCACATGCGGTGCAATCCTCTCCCTGCAATGTCCGGTCTGGTCCTCTCCCACCGGGCATTGTATTTCTATATAAACAGTCTATTCATAAATGAACCGACTACGCAACAGGAAACCGAAATGACCGACGCGGAAGCTACGGAAAGCCCCGATTTGCTGGAAAATTCAGGCCGCGAGGACCGCTACAGGGCGCCAGCGCTCGACAAGGGGCTGGATATTCTGGAGTTGCTGTCGACCCAGTCGGGCGGCATGACGCGCGGTGAGATCGTCAAGGCGATGGGCCGTTCACCCTCGGAAATCTATCGTATGCTCGAACGGCTGGTCGTGCGCGATTACGTGGCCCGCTCCCCCGAGGGCGACCGCTATTCGCTCTCCATGAAGCTCTTCGTCCTCGCGCACCGGCACCCCCCGGTCCGCCGCCTCGTCAGCCGCGCCACGCCCTTGATGGACGCCTTTGCCAGCCAGGCGCGGCAGTCGCTGCATCTGGTGGTGCAGGATCGCGGCAAGGGCCTCGTCGCAGCACAGGCTCATTGCCCGGCCAACTGGGAATTCGGCGTCAGGGTCGGCGCCCGGATCGACCTGCTGCACACAGGGTCAGGCCATACCCTTCTCGCTTTCCAGGACGAAATCGCACGCGAAGACCTCGAACGGCGCTGGCAGGAAACCGACGGGGCCGCTCAACTCGAAGCCCTTGGCCCAACGCTCGAAACCATCCGCAAAACCGGCTACCGCATCGGCGCGAGCCAGCAGATCAGAGGCGTGGATGACATCTCGGTGCCGATCCTCAACCCCGACGGCTATGCCCTTGCGGTCCTCACCTGCCCCTATCTCGAACGGCTCGACCAGCCCGGCCACGCCAGCATCGACGAAACGATGGGCCTGCTGCAAAGCCTTGCGCAGACGCTTTCGCTGGAGTGAACACCTCAATCGGTGTGGAAGACCTCGTCCATCTCCGCCCACCACTCGCCGGGCTTTCGCGTTTCGAGCGGTGACTGCATCGGCTCGCAGATCGCCCACCATTCCTGCGTGCGCGGATCGGCGGCCATCGCCGCCATATCCGCCGCATGGTCCGCGCCCACATATTCGTAATAGGCGAACAGCAGATTTTCGGGTTCCTTGAGAAAGATCGAATAATTGGTGATGTTGCTCGCCCTGATCTGCTTCAGCACATCGGGCCACACCGCAGCATGGATGCGCCGATACGCCTCCACTTCGCTCGGCTTGAGCGCGAGCACATGTCCGTATCGCTTCATGTCGCTATCCTCCCTCGGCATCAAAGCGTAGAAAGGGGATTGATCCCCGCGATCACGCAATGCTTATATAAAAACATAGCGTTTATATATAAACATGCCAACCGCCTGGCATCGAAAGGGACATGAGGAAACATGGCTGACATCAGCGGGCGCATTTGCCTTATCACGGCGGCGGCGCAGGGCATAGGCCGCGCCTCGGCGCTTGCTTTTGCCAAGGCGGGCGCCAAGGTCATCGCGACCGACATCAACACGGACCAGCTCGCATCCCTTGAGGGTGAAAACGGCATCGAGACCCGCGTTCTCGACGTTCTTTCGCCCCAGGCTGTCAGCGAAGCGGTATCTGACATCGGGCGTGTCGATATCCTGTTCAATTGTGCCGGCGTCGTCCACAACGGCACAATTCTGGAAACCAGCGATGCCGACCTCGAATTCGCCTTCAGCCTCAATGCCATGGCTCAGATCCGCACCATAAAGGCGGTGCTGCCCGGCATGCTCGAACGCGGCGACGGGTCGATCATCAACATGGCGTCGGTCGCCTCATCGGTCACGGGCGTTCCCAACCGTTTCGCCTATTCCGCCTCCAAGGCCGCCGTCGTCGGGCTGACCAAATCGATCGCCGCCGACTTTGTGGCCAAGGGCATCCGCTGCAACGCCATCTGCCCCGGAACGGTCGACAGCCCGTCTTTGCAGCAGCGCCTGCGCGACACCGGCGACTATGAAGCCGCCCGCGCCGCCTTCATCGCCCGCCAGCCCATCGGCCGCATCGGCACGCCCGAGGAAGTCGCAGACCTCGCGGTCTATATCGCGGGCGCAACCTATACGACGGGCCAGATTCACGTCATTGATGGCGGCTGGACCACCTAAAGACCACTTCAACCAACGGGATTTTAATAATGAAACTCATGCGCGTTGGCGCCAGGGGCGCAGAAAAGCCCGCCATTCTCGATGCGGACGGCACCATCCGTGACCTGTCCGGCATTGTTTCCGACATCGCCGGAGACACGCTTTCCAGCGATGGCCTCGCGCGCATCCGCGCCGCCGACCTGTCGGCGCTCCCGGCCCTTGACGCCGACCAGCGCATCGGCGCCTGCGTCGGGCAGGTGGGCAAGTTCATCTGCATCGGCCTCAACTATGCCGACCATGCCGCCGAGACCGGCGCTAGCATCCCCAAGGAACCGATTCTGTTCATGAAGGCGACCAGCGCCATTTCGGGGCCGAACGACGACGTCATCATTCCAAAGAACTCGAAAAAAACCGACTGGGAAGTCGAGCTTGGCGTCGTCATCGGCAAGGAAGCCCGCTATGTCGACGAGGCGGACGCGCTCGATCACGTCGCGGGCTATTGCCTCGTCAACGACCTCTCCGAGCGCGAATTCCAAACCGAGCGCTCCGGCCAGTGGGTCAAGGGCAAGTCAGCCGACACCTTCGGCCCCATCGGCCCCTGGCTCGTCACCCGCGACGAGATCGCCGACCCGCAGAATCTGGGCATGTGGCTCGAAGTCGATGGCCATCGCTACCAGAACGGCTCGACCCGCACGATGATCTTCGGCGTTGCCCATGTGGTGAGCTATATCTCCCAGTTCATGAGCCTGCAGCCCGGCGACATCATCTCGACCGGCACCCCTCCGGGCGTCGGCATGGGCATCAAGCCCGAGCCCATCTTTCTCAAGGCCGGCCAGACAATGCGGCTGGGCATCGAGGGGCTGGGCGAGCAGACCCAGCGCACCGTCACCTACCAATAGGTATTGGAGGGCGTGCGTCAGCGCACGCTCTCCGTCCAATGGACGCCACCGCAGTTTTCGCACCGCGTCTCTTCTCCGATCCGGATTTTCCCGCACCGCATGCAGGAAAGCGGCCTCTCCGGCGAAACGACGGGCGAACGAGGGGGCGGCTCCTTGATGGTGTGCGGGGGCACGATCGGCAGGCCGGGGCGGCTTTCGTCCCGGAAGCGGAACGCAGTGACCTTGCCGTCCTTTTCCATATAGGCCCGCCGCACCTCCCCCAACTGCTCGATGCCGTCTTCACGCAGGCGCTGGAACAGCTCGTCGGCCGATATCGGGCCCTGCCGCAAGAACGACGCATCGACCACCCCATCCCGGATCAACTCGCACGGCTCGCCATCGATCAGCCGTTCGGCTCGCGGACTGCGCAGCATGATCGCGTCGAGCCCCTTGTTGATCAGGACGACCAGCGTCACCACCGCAAGGGCGTGCAGCAAGGGCACATCGGGATAGAACATCGCATCGCCCACCGCCGACCCCAGCGCGATGACCAGCAGGAACTCGACGGTCGAAAGCTGCCCCACCGTCCGGCTTCCCAGCCAGCGCAACAGGACCAGCGTATAGACATAGATGATGACCGTGCGCACCACGATCTCGAGATAAAAGAGCGGCGGACCATTCCCGATCAGCATGCGCTGCAGATCGAACGCCACGACGGACTGATCCATGATGCCCTCCCAGTCGACAACACCAGAACGCTTGTGCTCGTCCCCCGTTCCCCCACTCCACGGGAGCGTTTACTTTGGACATTTGGGAGATGGCGAACGTCTCGGCTCTTTCGCCCTCTCCCCCTTGAGGGGAGGGAGTCGATGGAGCCGAAACATCGGTGCCCAAACCATCGCGTGGCAGGCTGGCCGGTCAGCCGGTCCTTGCCAGACGCCAGGCGCGCCGCAGATCGTTTATGAACGCATCAGTCTCCTGCTGCCGCCGCCCTGCCTCGGGAATGCGCAGGAGATAGGAGGGGTGGATCGTTGCGATCACCGGCGTGCCGTCATCGGTATAGGCGGTCTTGCCACGCAGGGAGGTAATGGTCATCGCCTTGCCATACACGCCGCGGATCGCGGTGGTTCCCATGGCAACCAGCACAGCGGGCCTGACCAGCGCGCGCTCCTGATCGAGCCACCACTTGCAGGCATCGACTTCGCCCGCGTTGGGCCGCTGGTGCAGCCGCCGCTTGCCGCGCCGCGCGAACTTGAAATGCTTGACCGCATTAGTGACGAACAGGTCCTTGCGGGGGATTCCCGCCTGTTCCAGCGCGGCATCGAAGATCCTGCCCGCCGGGCCGACGAAGGGGCGGCCCGCAAGGTCCTCCCTGTCGCCCGGCTGTTCGCCGACGACCATCAGTCTGGCCGTGGCAGGCCCTTCCCCCGGCACCACCTGCGTTGCGTTTCTGTAAAGCGGGCAGCGCGTGCAGCCCGCCTCGGCGCGCGCGAGGGCCTCGGGAGATGCGGGGATGGTTTCCGCCGTCATGTCCTTCAGCCCTTGTCCGAAGCGGTCTCGCGCCCGAACAGTACGCGCAGCTCGTTCTTGGCCTGTTCGAGCACTTTTTTCCGCTTGTCCGGCAGATTGCTGCCCGCCCGGTTGATATAGAAGGTCAGCATCGACATGGCCGACCGGAACGGCTCCGCCTTACGCCGGTCCGATCGCTCGGCGGACCGCTTGAGCGAGGCCGCGATTTCCCTCGGGTCGTCGAGCGTAAACACGTCTTGTTCGAGATCGAGCGCATCGCTGCCTTCGGTCACGCCGGCGGACCACTTCTCCTTGCGCTTCGTCATCACCGCCACTCCTCGTTTCCATCGATGAGAAACAAGCCAGCAGCATGGTTCGTTCCAGCGGAAGGGGAAGCTCAGGCGAGCAGTCCGGGCAGTTCGGGACCGACGGGCACAATGCCGGTGGGGTTGAGCGCCTTGACCGAATAATAGCCTTTCTTGATGTGATCGATATTGACCGTCTCACGGATGCCAGGAATGGCCAGAATGCGCGCCGTATAGGCGGAAAGGGCCGGATAGTCGGCAAGGCGCCTCAGGTTGCACTTGAACAGCCCGTGATAGGCGGCATCGAACCGGACCAGCGTTACAAACAGGCGAATGTCGGCCTCGGTGAAGCGCTTGCCGGACAGGAAATCGCGGCCATCGCCCAGCTTTTCCTCCAATTCGTCGAGCATCGCAAAGACGCCCGCAAAGGCTTCCTCATAGGCTTCCTGCGTGGTCGCGAAGCCGGCGCGGTAAACTCCATTGTTGAGCGCGGGATAGATACGGGCGTTGAGCGCGTCGATCTCCTCGCGCAGATCGGCCGGATAAAGATCGACTGTTTCGTCGGCAAGCGCGCCGAACCCCGAATTCATCATGCGCAGGATGTCGGCGGACTCATTGTTGACGATGGTGCCGCGTTTCTTGTCCCAAAGCACAGGCACCGTGGCGCGGCCCGAGATCTCGGGATCGGCGCGGGTGTAAAGTTCGTGCATATAGGTCGCGCCGTTTACCTCGTCCCGGTTCGCCCCCGGATAGTCGCCGAACCGCCAGCCCTGATCGGTCAATGCGGGCTCGACCACCGAAAGCGAGATTACCTTTTCGAGTTTCTTGAGCTTGCGCCCGATCAGCGTGCGCGAGGCCCACGGACAGATCAGCGCCACGTAAAGATGGTAGCGGCCCGCCTCGGCCTCAAAGCCCCCTTCCCCGGTCGGGCCCGCGCTGCCGTCCGGGGTGACCCAGTTGCGAAAGCTCGATGTCTGGCGCACAAAGCCGCCCTTTTCGTCCTTGGCCTGCACCGGCTGCCAGTCGGCCACCCATTTTCCGTTGACCAGCATGAGGGTCTCCTTGGTGTGTGTTGTGGCGCCAAAGATCGCTGCCCGGCGGAGACTTCACAAGAGAAAGCGGGGAAGATGATTGCATCCGTTACGGAAGAAATCGTGCGGCAGGCGCCGGAATTTGCCCGCAAAGCCGGGGCAGTCTAGAAAGACTGCCATGCGATTTTCTGCCAGCAAGGAAAGGTCCATCATGACGCTCAAAGTCTATCTGTCCGGCGAAATTCACACCGACTGGCGCGACAGGATCATCGAAGGCGCACGCGATCTGGACGTGAGCTTTGAAAGCCCTGTAACCGATCACGAGGCGAGCGACGATTGCGGGGTTGCGATCCTGGGCCCGGAGACCGACAAGTTCTGGCACGACCACAAGGGCGCCAAGGTCAACGCCATCCGCACCCGGCGCGGCATCGAGGAGGCCGATGTGGTCGTGGTCCGCTTCGGCGAACAGTACCGGCAATGGAACGCGGCCTTCGATGCCGGGGTGGCCTCGGCGCTCGGAAAATCGCTGATTGTCCTGCACGGCGCCGAACACCAGCACGCTCTCAAGGAGATCGACGCCGCCGCCCTTGCCGTTGCCGAGCGTCCCGAACAGGTCGTCCAGATCCTGCGCTATGTGCTGACCGGCAAACTGCCCTGACGACTGTTGCCCTGGCCGGGTTATTTGCTATCTCTCCGGGCCATTCATCAAGCAAGGGACAGTTAGAGTGACAGAGCAGATACGGATCGGCATCGTCGGACACGGCAATCTGGGACGCGGCGTCGAGGCCGCGATTGCCAGGAACCCCGACATGCGGCTCGTCGGCATCTATACGCGCCGCCCGCCCGAACAGCTCTCCCCCCGCGACCCGGCAACGCCGGTGCACGGCATGGACGCATTGACCGCCCACGCCGATCGCATCGACGTGCTCATCCTGTGCGGCGGCTCGAAAGAGGATTTGCCGCGTCAGGGCCCCGAACTGACCGGGCTGTTCAACACGGTCGACAGCTTCGACACCCACGCGCGCATCCCCGATTATTTCGCCGCGATGGACGCCCCGGCGCGGGCGGGCAACCGGACGGCGCTGGTCTCGGCGGGCTGGGACCCCGGCATGTTTTCGATCAACCGCATCCTGGGCGAAGCGCTTTTGCCCGATGGCGCAACCTACACCTTCTGGGGCGACGGGCTGAGCCAGGGGCATTCGGACGCCATAAGGAAGGTGCCGGGCGTTGCAGGCGCGGTGCAATATACCCGCCCCGCCCCCGAAGCCATCGCGCGCGTCCGCAGCGGCGCGCGCCCCACGCTGACCCCGCGCGAGGCGCACCGGCGCGAATGTTTCGTCGTGCTCGAGGCTGGCGCCGACCCCGAAGAGGTGCGTAACGCCATCGTCACCATGCCTCATTATTTCGACGCCTACGACACGACGGTGAATTTCATCACCGCCGAAGAACTGGCACGCGATCACGGGGCGATGGTGCATGGGGGCTTCGTGATCCGCAGCGGCAACACTTCTGCCGACAACGCTCAGGTGATCGAATACGCCCTCAAGCTCGGCAGCAACCCCGAGTTCACCGCAAGCGTCCTCGTGGCCTATGCACGGGCGACCCATCGCCTCAACGCCATGGGCCAGTATGGAGCCCATACCGTCTTCGACGTGGCCCCGGGTCTGCTCTCGCCCAAAAGCGCCGCCCAGCTTCGCGCCGAGCAGTTGTAGCGGCAGCATGAGCTTTCAAACGGAGGCCGCCATTGGCGGCCTCCGCTATTCTACAGTGACCGATTTTGCCAGATTGCGCGGCCTGTCGATATCGTGGCCCTTGAGCAGTGCCGTGTGATAGGCGAGCAACTGCAAGGGCAGAGCCGCAACGATCGGCGCAATGAATGGATCGGTGCCCGGCAGGGCAACCACGGTCACGTTCCGGCCCGCGACATGGGCCGCCCCGGCCGTATCAGTGATGAGGATCACCGGGCCGCCGCGGGCCGAGACCTCTTCCATGTTGGAAAGGGTCTTTTCAAACAGCTCGTCGCTGGGCGCAATGACCACCACCGGCGTATCCCCGTCCACCAGCGCGATAGGCCCGTGCTTGAGTTCGCCCGCCGCGTAGCCCTCGGCGTGGATATAGGAAATCTCCTTGAGTTTCAGCGCCCCCTCGAAAGCAAGCGGCGCATAGACCCCGCGTCCCAGAAACAGCACGTCGCGCGCCTTGGCCAGCTTCTGAGCGATGGCAACGATCTCCGGTTCGACCCGGAGCGTTTCGATCAGCGCGGTGGGCAGCATGGTAAGCGCCGCGATCCGTCGGCGCAAAGCCGGCGGGTCGAGCGTCTGGCGCGCCTCAGCGGCGACCAATGCCAGCGCGGCGAGGACCGCCAGTTGTGATGTGAACGCCTTGGTCGAGGCGACCCCGATCTCCGGCCCGCAGAGCAGCGGGAAAAAGGCATGCGCCTCCCGCGCGATCGTCGAATGGGTGGCGTTGACGATGGCGGCGATGTTCTGGCCCTCGCCGGCGCAATGGCGCAGCGCGGCAAGGGTATCGGCGGTTTCCCCCGATTGCGAGATGAACAGCGACAGCCCGCCATCGGCCAGCGGTGGACGGCGATAGCGGAATTCGGAAGCGATATCGATCTCGAAAGGCAGCCGCGCCAGATCCTCGAACCAGTATTTGGCCACCGCGCCCGCCAGATAGGCCGTGCCGCACGCCGCCGCCGTGATACGCGGCAGGGTGGCAAAATCGAACGGCAACGGAGGCATCGGACGCAGCGTCATGGCGGCGGGATCGACAAACTGATTGACCGTATGGGCAACCATTTGGGGCTGCTCGTGGATTTCCTTGGCCATGAAGTGCGGATAGGGGAATTTTTCGGCGATCTCGTCGCTCTGGTCGAGCACGCGGACCGGGCGTTCGACGCGCCGCCCGGTGTCATCGTAAATCGTTGCGCCCTCCGGCTCGACCACGGCCCAGTCTCCTTCCTCAAGATATGAAATGCGGGAGGTGAAGGGCGTGAGCGCGACCGCATCGGACCCCAGATACATCTCGTCCTCGCCATAGCCCAGCGCCAGCGGCGATCCACGCCGCGCCGCGATCAGCCGGCGGCCATTGCCGCGAAAGAGGAACAGTAGCGCATAGGCGCCCCGCAATTGCGCCAGCGCACGCGGCACCGCCTCCTCGGCGGTAACCCCGTTGTCCATCTCGCGGGTGACGAGCAGGGCTACCACTTCCGTGTCGGTCTGAGTCTGGGGGCTGTAGCCGTCCTGCGCGAGACCGGTGAGCAGGTCGCGATAATTCTCGATGATACCGTTGTGAACCACGGCGAGGTGATGGGTGGCGTGGGGGTGGGCGTTAGCCTCGGTGGGTGCGCCATGCGTCGCCCAGCGGGTGTGCCCGATCCCGATAGTGCCCGAAAGCGGGGTTTCAGAAAGCCTTGCGGCAAGGTTCTCGAGCTTGCCCTGCGCGCGGCAACGCAGGATGTCGCCGCCCGCAAGCGTTGCGATCCCGGCGCTGTCATAGCCCCGGTATTCAAGGCGCGCGAGGGCGCCGACCAGCCTTTCCGCCACAGGCGCCGCGCCGGCAATTCCCACGATCCCGCACATTGTCGTCTCCGTTCGTCAGGTTGTTTCCTCCACTGCTAGGCGCGCCGGGGATGCTTTGACATTGACGGCCATCAATGCGTACGCGGCGCGATGGGCCATGGTGGGATGAAGCTGGATGAAAGGTCGACCCGAATGGATCAGGCGTCCCAGAATGGTGGTATCGGGCTCACCGGCCGGAGCGTGATGCCGTGGACAGGCCTCGTCCTGCTCTCGATCGTTTCCAACCTCTTGCTGCTGACCGGCCCTTTGTTCATGCTCCAGATCTATGACCGGGTTCTGGCGAGCAAATCCGTGCCCACGCTCGTCGCGCTCACCGGGCTGATGGTAGTGCTTTACGGGTTCTATGCGTTTCTCGAACTCTTGCGTACGCGCATGGCCATAAGGTTTTCCACTCTCGTTGCGGTGCGCTACGCAACACCCCTCTTTGCCTCGGTGATCGGGAGCCGGGCGCGGCCCGGGCAATCGCGCGACGGCGACCCGGTGCGCGACCTCGATACGGTCCGCACCTTCCTTTCGGGCCAGGGGCCGCTGGCGCTTCTCGACCTGCCATGGATGCCGCTTTATCTGGCGGTCGTTTTCATGTTCCATCCCCTGCTCGGCTGGCTTGCCGTTGCCGGAGCCGTGGCCGTGACGGTGCTGATGATCGCCAACGAAGCGCTGTCTCGCCGTCCCTCGGTGGCGGTCGATACGGCCATGGCGGCGCGGCAGAACCAGCTTTCCGACGCGCGCGGCAACGCCGAATCCATCATGTCGATGGGCATGCGCCCCACGCTCATCGCCCGCTGGAGCGAGGCCGCCGACGCGCTTTTGACCGCGCAAGCCCGCGCCGCCGACCGCGCGACGTTCTTTTCGGCAACGACGAAATCCTTCCGCCTGCTCCTGCAATCGGGCGTGCTGGCGCTGGGCGCGTATCTGGCGATAGAGGGCGACATCACCGCCGGGCTGATGATCGCCGCCTCGATCGTCACGGCGCGGGCGCTGGCGCCGGTCGAACAGGCGGTGGCCAATTGGCGCGGCTTCGTCGCGGCACGGCAGGCCATGCGCCGGATCAGGAAGATCGAGCGCGACGAAAAGACGGCCCCACGCACCGCGCTTCCCCTCCCCACCGCAAGCCTCAGGGTCAGCGATCTCGCCGTCGCCCCCGATCGTGAAGGTCCACCGCTGCTCGCCGGCGTATCGTTCAGCCTTGCGGCAGGCGATGCGTTGGGCGTGCTGGGCATATCGGGGTGCGGGAAATCCTCGCTGGTCCGCACGCTGATCGGGCTCTGGCCACCCCTTGCCGGGACCGTGCGACTCGACGGGTCCGAGCTTTGCCATTTCGACCCCGACCGGCTCGGACGCGCCATCGGCTACCTGCCGCAACTGGTCGAGCTGTTCGACGGCACGGTTGCCGAGAACATCGCGCGCTTTGCCCCCGACGCCTCGCTCGAAGCGATCCTCGCCGCCGCCAGTGCTGCTGGCATCCACGATCTCGTCGCCGGGCTGCCGCATGGCTACGATACGCGGATCGGCGAGCGCGGGGCCATGCTTTCGGCGGGGCAGCGCCAGCGCATCGGGCTTGCCCGCGCGCTTTACGGCGATCCTTTCCTGCTGGTACTGGACGAACCCAACTCCAATCTCGACAGCGCCGGGGACACTGCCTTCAACACGGCAGTTGAAACGGCCAAGGCGCGCGGGGCCATCGTGATCGTGGTCGCGCACCGGCCCGCCGCCATCGCCTCGGTGGACAAGCTCCTTTATCTGCTGGACGGACGCATGGCCATGTTCGGCGCCCGCGACGAGGTGCTGGCCGCCATCACCGCGCAGCCCGCCTCGCTCGCGGCCGCGCGAAAGGCGCGCGGGCGATGAGCGCGCTATCGCTTCAGCAACGCCAGACCCGGAGCCTGGGGCGCCATGCGCTTCTGGGTACGGTTTCGATCCTCATGCTGTTCGGCGGAGCGGCCTATTGGGCGGCGAGCACCACCATTGCCGGCGCGATCGTCGCGGGCGGCAGCGTGGTTGTCGACGGCGGCGCGCGCCTTGTCCAGCATCAGGAAGGCGGCATCGTGCGGACCATCCTCGTGCGCAACGAGGATGCTGTGGCCGCGGGCGATCTGCTGATCGCGCTCGACGGCACCGCCACCGCCGCCAATCTCGCCGTGATCGATGCCCAGCTTGGCGATGCCCTGACATTGCAGGCACGCCTGCTGGCCGAAAGCCAGGGAAGCGGTGCGGCGCTCTGGTCCGAAGCCCTTGAGGGCTTATCCGACCGGGCGCGTAATCTGGCGCTTTTTTCCGCGCAAGAACAGTTGCGCCTCGCCCGCGCCGCCACCCTTGAAAACCAGTCCGCCCAGCTTGCCGAACAGATCGCCCAGTTCGAAATCCAGATTGAGGGCCTTGAGGCACAGGCCCGCGCCATCGAAACCGAGACCGGCATCGTTTCCGAACAGGTGACAACCATCTCGGCACTTTTTGCACAAGGCCTCGTGGAACGCTCGCGCCTTGCCGATATCGAGCGTCAGCTTGCCCGGCTCGACGGCGACCGGGCGCGGACCCTTACCGAGATAGCCCGCTCCCGCGCTGCCATTTCCGAGCGCACCCTGCAGATGACCCAGTTGCGCGAGACGTTCCTGTCCGATGTGCTGGCCCAGTTGCAGGAAGCGGGACAGGCGATTGCCGAGTTGCAGCAGCAAAAGATCGCCGCCGAGGATCGCCTGCGGCGGCTGGAAATCCGTGCGCCGATTGCCGGTATCGTCCATGAATCGCAGGTGCAGACGGTGGGCGGGGTGATCGGACCGGGCGAGACGCTGATGCAGATCGTTCCCCAGAACGAAACCCTCCTCGTCGACATCCGCGTCAGCCCGCTCGACCGGGACAGGCTGGCCACCGGCCAGCCGGTCGACCTGCGCCTTTCCGGCCTCGATCCGCGCCGCGCGCCCGAACTTTCCGGCGTTGTCGCGAGCATCTCGCCCGATCTGCTGCGCGATCCCGTAAACGGCTTGCAGTTCTACCTTGTGCGCGTGACGGTGCCCGAGGCGGAACAGGCCAAACTTTCCCAAGCCTATCACCTCGTACCCGGAATGCCCGTCGAGGCGTTTTTCCGCACCGAGGAGCGCACGGTCCTCGCCTATCTCGTCGCCCCCGCCGTCACCCAGCTTTCCCGGGTGTTCCGCGAGGAATGAAAAAGGCGCCCCAGAGGGCGCCTTTCCTTTCTTAATCCTTTGCTCAGAGAATGAAGTCGATCGCCGTCAACGTCACCAGCCCGGTCAACTCGATCTGGAAGTCGGCCGCCCCGTCACCGTTGATATCCCCGGCAACGATGGTCCTGTCATTGGCCTCGTCCGCCATATCCTCGAAGAACCACTGGAGCTCCCCGCGCACTCCCGAGAACGCCGTCCCCGGTGTTGCAAGGAAGGTAAAGGCCTGGTTGCCCGCAACGTTGCTGACCGCATCGATCGCCGAAAGATCGATGATATCTTCTCCGTGGCTGAAATCGGTAATGACGTCGCGGGGAGAGGTTCCCCCGCGTGTATGGCCGGGGGCGGTGAAGATGAAGGTGTCGCTACCCGTCCCCCCCGTAAGGATGTCCCGGCCCGCCCCGCCATCGAGCCGGTCGTCGCCCGTGCCTCCGATCAGGATATCGGCACCGCCCGCGCCTGAGAGCGTATCGTTGCCCGCCCCTCCTTCGAGCCGGTTGGCTCCCGACTTTCCGCTGATGGTATCGTTGCCGCTCCCTCCGATGACGTTCTCGATGGTCGCAAGGGTGTCGGTGCCGGTCTGGGCACTGCTGGCCGTCCCTGCAGCGAGGTTGACCGTGACATCGGCGGTGATGCGGGAGAGATCGTAGGTGTCGCTCCCTCCGCCGCCGGTATAGCTGTCATTGCCGTCCCCGGCGGTGGCGACGAAAATGTCCCGGCCGGCATCGCCGTAGATCTGGTCGGCGCCCTCGTCACCAAAAAGAATATCGATGCCGCCCCCGCCCCTTATGATGTCGTTGCCCGCCCCGCCATGATACTGGTTGCCCGTGGATTTCCCCGCGAGCGTATCGGCGGCGCCGGTTCCCATGATGTCGGCCATTCCGACGAGATCGAGGCTCGCCGTCGCCTCCGCTATGCCGTCCGCAGTCTCGATCCTGTAGGAAAAGACGACGTCCGTATCGTCGTTAAGCGCGGGGACGTAGAGCCAGGTGCCATCCGCAAGCGTGGTGAGGGTTCCGGCGGAAGCCGCCAGATCGAGGATGGTAAACGCTCCCACCCCCACCATCGGCCCGGCGAGCTGGGCCGGGGTGAGGATGCGCGTCATGTCCTCGTCCGATGCTTCGAGAACGATACCCGGCGCGATATCGGTGACCGGTGCGGTCGCCGCCGAAGCAAGGGTTTCGAGCGTGCCCGCCCCATCGAAATAGCTGACGACGACACGCACCGCTGCCCCCGCATCGGCGTCGGCGAGCGTATAGGTCGCCCCGGTCGCACCGGCGATATCGGTGAATCCCGCACCTTCGCCGCGCTGCCACTGATAGCTGAGCGCAACGATGCCCTCGGGGTCCGCGAGCGTCGTGATGTTGGCCGAAAGGGTCTGGTCTTCTTGCGCCTCGCCCTCGATGACGACCGCGCCCGAGGGTCCCTCATTGACGTCCGCTATATCGAGCACGACCTCGCGCGAGACGCTCAGTGCGCCATCCGTCGCGGTGAGGGTGAGCGTGATTTGCGGCTCAGCCTCGAAATCGATCGTCTGGCCCGCCTTGAGATAAAGCGCATTGTCGGCGGGATCGACCTCGAAACGATCGTCCGAGACCGTAAGGACGTTGTTGCGTAACGAAGGATCGAGATCGGGATCGATCACCAGCAGTTCGGCAATCAAGGTCCGCAGCACAGTATTTTCGGCAAGAACCGCAAGGTTTGAGACGACGATATCGGTGGGCGCGGCGTTGGGGATTGCCTTTTGCCGCACTTCGATGGCGTGCGTGCCAATACCGGAGAGTTCGAGCACCATGGTGCCGTTCTCGATACCGGCCACATTGGCTCCGGTAACCTCATAGAACATGCCCTCGGTCACCTTGAGATCGATGACGATACGGCCCTCCCCCGAGACGGTGAAGTCGAGATCGGTCCCATCGCCCCAAAGCGTGAGCAGTTGTGCCCGCGCACCGATCGATGTGATGTGCGTCACATCGTCGGCGCTTGCGCCCAGCGTGATCTCGAAAGTGCCGCCATCGGCGTCGAGGAACACGCTGTCCCCGTCATAGGCGTACCAGTTGGCAACGTTCTTGATGGTCTGCCCCTCGAGCGTGCCCAGATTGACCGCGAAAGTGCCCAGCGTCCCCGCTTGCGGCAACGCGCTGACCGTTACGGCATCGCCCGAGACCGTAAAATCGAACTCGGTCTTCTCGAACGCAACGATGCGCGCGGCAAGATCGGCAAGGGTCACGAACTCCGCCCCGGCGGAATAGGCCGCCGCGATGAAGCCGGAGAACATTTCAAGGCTATAGGTGGACTGAACACCCTCGTTGAGCGACCATTGGGTCGGGCCGTAATCGTGCCAGGGCCAGACGACGATCGGCAGATCGGAATTGACCGTCAGTTCGTTCCATTCGGCGAGCCATTTGTCGAGCGCCCCTTGTGCGGAAAGCCCGAGCCAGTCGATGAGCGTGAAATCGAACGACATGTTGGGCGCAAGATAGACGTGGTCCGTCTCCCCATCCGAGAGATAGCCGAATGCACCCGGATATCCCGCGCCGGCCATCGAGGCGCCGCCCGTCATGTAGTCGTATAGCCCGATGATCTGGCGCGCCGTTTCGAGCGTTTCGGGCATGCCGGGCACGGCGGCGCCGGTAACGACGATTCCCAGCCCATCCTCTATGGCGTGGCGGGAGGTGCCGAACTGGAAGGTGAAGGACGCCTCGAGGATGGCGCGCGACACGAGATCGAGCGCCGAGGGATCCGGTGCGGCGAGCGCCGCCTGCAACGTTGCGTTGATCTCCGAAACGCTCATCGCGGCCAGCGCGTCGATGACCGTCTGGTCGGCATCCTCACGCGTGCAATAGGGGCAGAAACACGCCGAGGGATTGTCCAGAAGCGCTGCGTATTGCGCCACGCGCTGGTCGAGCAACTCCTGGATGACCGTATCGGGCAAAAGAAGATTGGTGTCCGAGGGGTGCGAATAGGAATGCGAGCCGATCTCGTTGCCCATCGCCAGAAGCGCATTGTAATAGGGCGAGGAGATGACCCAGTCGGTCTGCTGGTCGGGGCCGTAAAGCCCGATATTGATGTAATAGGAGCCGACGAAATTGTAGTCGGCCTTCCACTGTTCGAGGATGGGCAGCAACGCATCGTAAATACCGCCATCGACGTCATAGACTTCCTGAGACTGGTCCATGTCGTTACGCGAGGCAACGATGGCTTCGCTGCGGCTCATGTGGAGCGACACCGTGGGCCCTTCTGCTGGGCTGACCACCCAGTCGAGCGCCTTGCCGAGCAGATTGCTGTCGGCAAGCAGGCCCTCGGTCGCAAAATGCACGTTCTGTCCCCCCGTCACCGTGCCCAGCACCGCATTATGGCTCGTGCCGTTGACGACCTGCTCGGCGATCAGCGTTCCGGCCACCGTCCCGACCGCGCTGAAATAGGATGTCGCGGTGCCGGTATAGGTGTTGATGGTGTTCTGGCCGTAGCCCGAAATGATCGGATGGCCGTCCGCCCCGATGATCTCTGCCGTGACCCCGGATTCCCCGCCGGTGCGCGTCACGCCCAGAAGGGTCTGCATGCGCTCATAGGGGTTGCCGGGCAGCGGATCGCCCGCCCCGTTATTGGTCATGAAATCCCCGGCGGCGATCAGCGGTATGTTGTAGTCGAAGACCACATGCCCCAGAACGCTGGCGATCTCGGCATAGTTGTCGGGCACGGTGCGGAAGGAGGGGAAAACGATGGCATCGTAGCCGGCGAGCTTTTCGAGATTGGTAAGATCCGCCTCCCCGATCACGTCGAACGGAATGCCCGCCGCCATGGCCTGGCTCTGTGCCGCCATGATGAGCTGGGAATAGGCCATTTCGCTGAAATAGGCGTCGGCGCTGCTCTGGGAAAAGACGATGGCGATCTTGTATCCGTCCGCGTCCGGCTGGGGGAGCGATGCCGGATCGGCAAGGGCGTAGCCGGCAAAGGTATAATCGGACGGCAGGAACACCCCGTCATTGACGTCGGCCATCAGCAATATCTTGTCGACCGCCCCCCCGAGCAGCGATTGCGGGACGGCCAGTTCCAGCGTCGTGCCGTCCGGACCGAAGGCGAAGTCGAGTTCGCCGACAAGCACCTCGCCCGCCGCTCCCGAATAGAGCCTGGGTATGCCGTCCGCGCCGATATTGACGTTGAATTCGGCGCCGCCCGCCCAACCCCAGATCTGGTGCCCGGTCGCGATATCGCCATCGGTGTTGATCCAGAAGGTCGTGTTGGGGCCGATGGGCACCGCGCTCTTGAGCGCAACGAGGAACTCACCGTCGGCGAACCGGCCATAAAGCTCATAGCCTTCAACGGTCGTCGCCGGGGTTTCGAGCCTTTCGCCCTGACTCCAGTCATCGAGCAGCCCGTCGAACCTTGCGGGAGGGAGGTCGCCGGGTTGCTCGATGACATAGCCGCCCGCACTGTAGCTGCTGGGCAGGAAGACGGAATTGTTGATATCGGCCAGAACGGTGAGGGACGAAACGTCCCCGCCAAGCAGCGCCTGGGGGATACGGATTTCGAGCGTCGTACCGTCCGGTCCCAGCGCATAGCTCAGATCGCCGACAAGCGTCTGCCCATCCGCCCCGCTATAAAGGCGCGGCACGCCATCGGCGCCGAAATTGACGTTGAATTCCGCACCGCCCGACCACCCCCAGATCTGATGCCCGGTCGCGGTATCGGCGTCGGTGTTGAGCCAGAACGTGGTGTGTGCACCGATCGCCACCGCGCTCTTGAGCGCAAAGACGAAATCACCGCCATCGGTCTTGCCGTAAAGCTCGTAACCATCGACTGCCGTTGCGGGAGTTTCCAGACGCTGGTCCTGCGTCCACTCGTCGAGCAGCCCGTCGAATTCGGAAGGCGGATTGGTGACGGGTTCGGCGATCACATAGCCGCCCGCGCTGAAGCTGCTGGGCAGGAAGACGGAATTGTTGATATCGGCAAGAACGGTGAGGGAGGAAACGTCCCCGCCAAGCAGCTCCTGGGGGATGCGGATTTCGAGCGTCGTGCCGTCCGGCCCCAGCCCATAGCTCAGATCGCCGACAAGGGTTTGGCCGTCCGCCCCGCTATAAAGATGCGGCACGCCATTGGCATCGAAATTGATGTTGAATTCGGCGCCGCCCGCCCAGCCCCAGATCTGATGGCCGGTCGCGGTGTCGCTATCGGTGTTGAGCCAGAAGGTCGTTTCGGGCCCGATGGGCACCGCGCTTCTGAGCGCAAAGACGAAATCGCCCGCATCGGTCTTGCCGTAAAGCTCGTAGCCATCGACCGCCGTTGCGGGGGTTTCCAGACGCTGGTCCTGCGTCCACTCGTCGAGCAGCCCGTCAAACTCGGAGGCTGGAGGCAGTTGTGGCTCCGCGATCACATAGCCTCCGTCGCTGAAGCTGCTGGGCAGGAAGATGGCGTTGTTGATATCGGCAAGGACAGTGAGCGATGAGACATCTTCCCCGACCAGCGTCCTGGGAATTTCGATTTCCAGCGTGGTGCCGTCAGGCCCGAGTGCGTAATTCAACGTACCGATCAAAGTCTGCCCGTCCGCCCCGCTATAAAGATGCGGCACGCCGTCCGCCCCGAAGGTGACGTTGAACTCGGCACCCCCCGCCCAGCCCCAGATCTGGTGGCCGGTCGCCGTATCGCTGTCGGTATTGAGCCACAGGGTCGTATCGGGGCCAATGGGCACCGCGCTTCTGAGCGCGAAAAAGAAGTCGCCAGCCTCCACCCTGCCATAGAGTTCATAACCGGAAACGGCGGTCAGCGCGGTCTCCAGCCTGTCCGCCGGGGTCCAGTCGGCGAGCGTTCCGTCAAGGGTGATGGTCATGATGCTACTCCATTGCAGCAAGGGTTGAAGTCGTTCCGGTTGTTTCGTTCACATCCGTCGCGCGCCATACCGTGGCCGCCCCCCTGGGGACGCCGGGTTCGCGCAGGCGCAGCAGGCGTTCGTCGTCGGCGGGACCGGTAAGCCCGGCGGCCTGCGCCTGGGCGATCACCTCGCGTTCCGCTTCACGGTCTCCGGCCATGCGCAGTAGTACGATCAGGCGGCGATAGGTCTGGGCCGTGGGCTCCATGAGAAAGACCCGCCGCAGGATACGCGCCTCGTTGGCCGCATCGCCGGTATCCCGGTAGAGCGCCGCAAGCAGCCCCAGGGTCCAGCCATCGTCGGGCCGCGTGGAGGCTTCGCTTTCGAGCAGGGAAATGGCAGGGCCCGGCTGGTGGGTGATCCTGTACATGCCTGCGAGCGTAAAGACCTCGTAAGGGGTCAGCCCGGCGCGGGCCCGGCGGTTCTCGACAAGGGCGATAGCCTCGTCATAGCGCTGATGCGCCGCCAGCACCGCCACCTTTTCTTCGGTATTGGGCAGCATGGCGATAGCGGCCACCATCGAGAGCGCCGTCAGCAGCGCCACGATCGCCAGCGACCGGATCATATGGGCGGAGATGTCTGAAATGGCGGTCATCGGCTGATCCTGGACTAACGGGAATAGGGAAGATCGAGCGCCCGTCCGCCGACAAAAAGCGGCGTGCCGAGCGTTGCGGCATCGGTTCGCGCCGCCTCGATGACAGCGGCATCGGAAAGATATTCAGCAAGGAACACAGGCTTGCCGGAATCGAGCAGCAGGGAGATGAGATTGAGGCTGGCCCGGGTCTCGCTGCGCGTGTTGCGCTGCCCGTCCTTGTGAATCCCGAACAGGAGGTCTTCCTTGGCGAACCCGTCTATGGTCCGCCGGTAGTCGGCATTTTCGAGCAACTCCTCCCCATTCTGCACGACGACGAGGAAGCCGGGATTGAGCGCCCGCCCGCGCTCGGCCAGAGCCTCGACAAATTGCGCCATGGCCAGCATCCGGCGTGAGGGGTCGTATTCGGGATCGGGCTCCTCGAACGCATCGATCCGGTCGAGATAGACCCCGTCGAATCCGGCCGCGACGATCTTTTCGAGATAGGACCCGGCGCTGCGATAGATAATTTCCTGCCAGCGCGTATCCCAGAAGCGCACCCAATAATTGCCCTTCCATTCGGGATTTTCCGGCCCGAGCCATTCGGGTGGGCTGCGCGACCAGTCCGGGTCCCAGTAATAGCGATAGTCCTCCGCCTCCCCGATGCTGAGATAAGCAAGAACGATCCGCCGCCGCCCGTCCGGCTTGACCTTGATGGCGGCCAGTTCGGAAGCGAGCAACGCGCCCTTTTCCCTGCCGTTGCGCGAATAGTCGATGACCGCCATGTCATAGCCCGAGCGCGCAAGGACGGCGGGGGATATCCCCTGGAGCTGATAGACCCAGGAGCGCACCCCGCTCAGCGGGTTCATGCCCGGCGGCTCCTCGCCCGGCCGCGCGCCCACGGCGGCAAACAGCCCCCCGAATACCAGCGTCAGGGCCGTCAGCAGCGTTGCGGAAAGGGTCTGGTCCAGCGTCATTGGTTCCGCCTTCAAGACTCGGGCACGGCGCATGGGTGCCGTTGCCAGTGAGGCGCTTTTCTAAGGCGCACGCCGGGTGCGGCGCATTGACAGCCGTCAATGAATCGAAGGGCCGGGGGTTGCATGAATCCCAATACAGCGCGGGGCCCGGTCCTCTCGCCTTTCGCCCGTAACCCAAGGCCCAGACCATGCACGCGATCCTTCCAAATCCAGACAGCTATCCGGCCTCCCGCAAGGACCCGATCAGGTCCCGGATTCTCTTCGTCCAGATTTTCGTGCTCTCGCTCGAGATCGTCCTGACGGTGCTGGTGCTGGTCGGGCGCGCCCAGATCGGCGATGCGCTTGGCGGGCACCTGGCGCTCTGCGCGCTCTTGCTGGCCCTGGTCGTCATTGTCGAGCACATTGGATACAAAAGCGGCGAATTACAGAAATTCACGTTTCTCACGGCGGTGGCCGGACCGATAGGATCGGCGGCCGCCCTGATCAGCGAGCAGCTTTCAAGCGGCAGGCATAGCGCAACGCTCGAGCAATGGTACAATACCATCGCCCCGCCACCTGCCCCGGCCATCACGCTGGCCGATCGCATTCTCGACGATCAGCTCGTACGCCCCACCTCGCGTCTCCCCCAGCGTTTCGACCGTCTTCTGACCCATGGCACGATGCGCGAGAAACAGGCTTTCTTTGCCCACATCGCCGCCGATACCACCCAGCCGGCCATGTCCGACCTGCTCGATACGGCACTGCGCAGCCGCGACCAGCGCGTACGCGTCCAGGCGGCAGCCGTCGCCTCGTTCATCCGCGACAAGGCGCGCCGCGCCGCTGGCAGCGCCATGCCGCCCGTCACCGCCCTGGAGGCGGCCGAGAGACCCACCCACCACGCCGCGCCGGGGGAGTGAGAGACGATGCTGCATCTTTTTCCCTACCTGCCGGCACGGCGCGGGACGGCACCTGAGGCCGATGTCTGCCTTATCGCGGAAGGGTGCTACCCTTACGTTTCAGGCGGGGTTTCGAGCTGGATCGACTGGCTGATGCGCAGCCAGCCCGAGCTGAGCTTTTCGGTGCTCGCCATCCTGCCCACGAGGCCCGACGGATCGCCCCGCTACCCCCGGCCCGACAATCTGCGCGCCATCCATCACATGCGGCTCGACGATCTCGAGATCGGGTTTGGGCGCAACTGGCCCGAAATGTCGCCCAAATGGCTGGCCCAGCGGCTGGTGCGCCTGCTCCAGAATGGGGAGTTCGATGATCTCGGCGCCCTGCTCGAACGACTCGGAGCACCACGGAACAGGCCGCAGATCGACGTACTGCTCAATTCGCGTCAGGCGTGGGAAACCCTTTGCAAGTGCTACGCCGCCATGCCGCAATCCTCGTTCCTTGCCTATTTCTGGGCATGGCGCACGCTGGCCGGCGGACTGTTCCGCGCGCTGACCTTCCCGCTCCCGTCGGCGCGCGTCTATCACGCGGTCTCAACCGGCTATGCGGGCCTTGTCGGGGCGCGGGCGGCGCTCGAAACCGGGCGCCCCTCGCTGATTACCGAGCACGGTATCTACTCCAACGAGCGCCGCATCGAGATTCTCATGGCCGAATGGATCACCAACAGCATCGACACGGGATTCGATTTTTCCGACGACCGCGAGGATGTGCGCGATTTCTGGGCCGCCGCGTTCGAGAGTTTCGCGCGCATCGGCTATGAGGCGGCATCGGAGGTCGTGGCGCTCTACGCGGACAACAACGCCTTCCAGCAGGCGCTCGGAGCCGAACCCACAAAGCTCCGCGTCATACCCAACGGGGTCGATATCGCCCGCTTCCAGACTCTGCCCGAACGCCGCTCTGGCGCACCCACCATTGCCTTTATCGGGAGGGTCACCCCCATCAAGGACGTCCAGACCTTCATCGACGTCGCCGAACAGGTCGCCCACGCCGTTCCCGGCCTGCGGGCGCTTGTCATCGGGCCGATGGACGAGGACCCCGAATACGCCAGAAGCTGCATGGACGAAGTCCGCAATCGCGGGCTTTCCGACATGGTGAGCTTTACCGGCCCGGTCGATGTCCGCGATTATTTTGGCGAGATCGACGTGATGGTCCTGACCTCGATCAGTGAGGCCCAACCGCTCGTCATCCTCGAAGCGGGCGCTTCGGGCGTGCCGTGCGTTGCGACCGACGTGGGCGCGTGCCGCGAAATTCTCGAAGGCGCAGCCGACGGGCGCCGCAAGCCGGAAGCGCCGGGCGGCATCGTCGTGCCGGTCGGCGCGCCCGGTGAAACCGCCCAGGCCGTCATCAAGCTGCTGACCGATCCCGAACTGCGCCACACCTATGGCGAAACACTGCGCGCCCGCGTGCACGACCGCTACCGTTCCGAAACCATCGCCCGGACCTATGCCGACTTCTACGGCCGGTATCTGGCGACCCCGTCCACTCTGGAGGCGTGACATGGCTGGCATCGGCTTTGCACTGAAGCGATTGAGCGAAAACGACAACCTTGCGTCCCAGTCACTGGCCGCCGGCCATGCGATCATCGTGACGTCCGGCCCCTGGGTCATCATCATGGCGGGGCTGGCGCTCATCACCGGGCTCGGCACGCCAATCCTGGGGGCCGAGCAGACCACCATCTTCAGGATTCTGGTGATCTACAGCTTCGCCCTCTCGCTGATCGTCACCGTCCCGATCGCCCTCGAAACGACACTGCGCATCTCCGCACTGCTGTTCGAGCGGCGGTTCACCGAAGTGCAGGCGGTCTATTTCGGCGCGCTGGTGATTACGGCTGCGGTGGCGCTGGTGGCGGGCTGGCTGATATTCGGCGTCCTGCTGCGCCTGCCTTATCTCCTGTTTCTTGCCGCGCTGTTCTGCGGGGTGCAGGTATCGCTGCTCTGGCTGGCCATGTCGCTGGTCGCCGCCATAAGGCAATATACGATGGTCACCCTCGCCTTTGCCATCGGGCTGAGCGTATCGGTGGCCCTGGGGCTGGCACTGGCCCGACTCGGGCACGGCACACCCGGCCTGCTGATGGGGTTCGGAGCGGGGCTGTGCCTGTCCTTTTGCATCCTCAATGCCCTTATCATCCGCACCTTCCCCGGACATCTGGCAACGATCGAGGCAGTACTGGCCGGGTTGCGCCATGCGCGCCTGCGCTCGCTGACCTTCCTTCTGGCCGGGATCGCCAGCGCTGTGGCGGTCTGGATCGACAAGCTGGTCGTCTGGCAATCGGGCGAAGCGCTGGTGGTGGGAAGCGGGCTTATCCACGCCCCACGCTACGACGTACCCATGTTCATCGCCTATCTCTCCGTCGTACCGATCATGTCGGCGGTAGCCATCTGGTTGGAAACCGGCTTTTTCGACAATTACCGCCTCTACCGCAACATCGTGCGTGCGGGGGGGACGTTCCGCCATATCGAGACCCAGCGAATCGAGTTGGCACGCGGCACGATAAGGACGATCTTTTCGGCCTTCGTCGTACAATTGGCCGTAAGCATCGCACTGGCCATTGCCAGCCCGCTGATCGTGACCCTCTTGCACCTCGATTTCGAGACGCTGCCTGTGCTGCGGCTGGCACTGGTCGGGGCGGCGTTCCACTTCCTGTTCCTCGCCTGCTGCGGCGTAATCCTGTTCGTCCAGCATGGCCCGGCCTATCTTTGGTTGCAGGGCATCTTCGTCGTCCTCAACGGCGCGCTGACCGCGGCGATGCTGTTCAATCCCGATCTGTTGGGACTGGGCTATGTGTTTGCCGCGGCGCTCTCCGCGCTCTTCGCCTACGCCGTCATGCTGCACACGCTGGGTTCGCTCAACCGCCTCACCTTCATTGACAACAACCCATCGGTCGCCGCCTGACACGGCCGCCCGAACCAACCAAGAAAGGACCGACAAGGTGTCCAGAACCGCATCCATCCCAGCCAGCACGTTGATAACGGCAGAGCCCAAAGGCAGCGGACGCTCGCTTCCCGTGGCCGTTGCCGAAGGCGCGGTCCTGCTCGGCGGCGTGACGCTGCTGGAACACCTTCAGTTCCTCGACTTCGCGCAACTGCCCGTTCATCCCTTTTTCTTCGCGGTCGCCCTGCTTAGCGCGCAATACGGCGCTCTGGGCGGCATCGCATCGGCGGCGGCGGCTACGCTGCTGTCCTTCTCGGATGGCGCACCGGCCCGTCCGATAGGACAGGACTATTTCGATTTCACCCTCGGGGCATGGGCACCACCCCTCACATGGCTCGCTGTCGCCGTGCTTGTGGGACTGATCGCCGACCGCCATTTCCAGGCTCTGGACCAGACCCATTCCAGGCTGCAGGCCGCCGGCCGGGAGCGCGACCTGATCGCCAGCCAATACGAAATTCTCGCCGCGCGCACCCGGCGCCTGGAGCGCCGCCATGCGGGGTTTTCCGAACCCGCGGCACGCCATGGCAAAGTAGGAAACACCGGCGCGGCAATGGACGGCGGCGCATCGACAACAAAAAAAAACGGGAACCAAATTGACAATAGTTAACATTTTCCTGTATTAATATGGATAATCGTCGCCAAGCCATCATCGTCATTTGAATCTAGAATATTAGTTGTATTCAGAATTCATAATTTGCACTTTCTAAGTAAAGAAAAATGGTTTTGGGAAAATGGACGCGCATCGGAACATGTTCAGCATGTTTTCGAACATGGTTGGAACTCGTATTTCAGAAGAAATAGAAAAACTCTCCCGACTGAAGCGCTATGCGGTCGGCGACACCATTCAGGCCGAAGGCGAAAATTCCGACATCGTCGGACAGGTTGTCTCGGGCATTCTCAAGCTCTCCAAGACGCTACCCGATGGCCGCCAGCATATTGTCGATCTCTGCAATGTCGGCGATTTCTTCGGAGAACTGGGCGAGGACACCAACCCGTTTTCCATCGAGTCGGCAACGGCGGTGACGCTATGTTGCGTCAACCGCAAGGCGTTTCTCGAACTTGTGGAGCGACACCGCGAATTCGAGCATATCCTTTTGGGCAAGACGATCGACGACCTGGCGCGGGCGCGCAACCGGCTGTTGCTGTTCGGTTGCCACACGACGATGGAACGCATGGCGACCTACCTGCTGCTGCAATTGTTCACCCATCGGGCCGCGCCCCCGCCCGATCGGTCCCAGCCACGCGAGAATATCGCCGCCTGCCCCATTTCGCGGCGCGACCTCGCCAGCTATCTCGGAACCAGCGTCGAGACCATCAGCCGCAATATCCAGATGCTCTCGCGCCAGGGCATATTGCGCATCATCGACAGCGCGCATTTCGAGGTGCTCGACCAGAGGCGTCTGCTGGCACGCTCGGGCTATTCCGAACTGGACCTGCTCGCGGTGACGCGCCGCCAGCGCGCCGGCGAGGAGCGCACGCCCCCCGCCAGATACCCTGCCGGATATAGGGATGCCGTAGCGGCGCAGCCGCGTGCGCCCGCCCCAACAGTGCGCCTTGCCCCCGCCAACACGGCAATGCTGGAGCCCCGGCCAGTCGCGCGAGCGGCGCCGAAGTAATCGGGAAGCCCAAAGATTGTCGGCCGTGATGCGGTCGAATCGGGTCAGCAGTTCTTCCGATACGGGCCCGAGGCGGCTGGCAATCTCGCTGGTCGTGCCGAAACTCTGATGGCCCTCATCGATGACGATGGCGCGCGAGGTCTTTCTGACCGAGGCAATGAGCGTTTCCTCGTCCTTTGAGCGGTAATATTCGCGGTTGATGTCGCCAACATGGTGGCCGTGATAGCGATAGGTGGCCAACTCGATGAAGAACGGCCCCTCGCCCTTGCGGCAGCGTTCGACCAGCCCGCGCGCCAGATCGTTGACCGCCAGGACATCCTGTCCATCGATCGCCAACAAGCAGATGGTCGAAATCGCCCGCGCCCTGACGGTCGAAGCCAAGGTCGTGATCTTCGATGAACCCACCGCCTCGCTCACGGATGCCGAAAAAACCGTGCTGTTTGAGGTTATCGAAGATCTCAGGAGCCAGGGCGTCGCCATCGTCTACATCTCGCACCGGATGGAAGAGATATTCCGCATTACCGATTGCATCACCGTTCTGCGTGACGGGGAGGTGCGTGGCACGCTGGTGACGGCAGAAACCGGCGAGGACGAGATCACCCAGCTCATGATCGGCCGCAAGCTCGATCTGTCACGCAACAGGACCCGCGCGCAGATCGGCGAGGTTGCGCTTGAGATCCGGGGCCTGACCTGCGGCCGCCTTTTCAAGGACATCAGCTTCGAGGTGCGTCGCGGCGAAGTGGTGGGATTTTATGGCCTCGTGGGGGCGGGGCGCACCGAAATCGCCGAGACGTTATTCGGTTTGCGCACACCGACAGCCGGGGATATCGTGCTCGATGGCAAGCCCGTCAGGATCGACAATCCGATCGACGCCATCGCCAGGGGAATTTCCCTGGTCCCGGAAGACCGCAAGGGGCAGGGTCTGGTGCTGGGCATGAATTGCCGGGACAACATGACCCTGCCGCAGATCGACGGCATGGCCGGCGGCCCGTTCATGAACGAGCGCGCCGAGGCTGACATATTTGAAACCTACCGTGAGCGTCTTGCCATCAAGACACCCGGCTGGCGCCAGATGGTGGGCAACCTTTCGGGCGGTAACCAGCAAAAGATCGTCATCGGCAAATGGCTGTCGATGCACCCCCGGGTGCTGATTGTCGACGAGCCGACACGCGGTATCGATGTGGGGTCGAAGGCAGAAATACACCGGCTGATCCGCGACCTCGCAGCCCAGGGCATGGCGGTCATCGTCATCTCTTCGGAAATGCCCGAAATCCTGCATGTCTCCGACCGCGTGATCGCGATGTTCCAGGGAAAGATCATCCGCACGTTCGAGATCGGCGAAGTCACCGAGGAAAATCTCGTTCAGGCGATTTCCGGTCTCAAGCCGACCGATTGAATCAGTCTCGCGCAACCTCTGCGCAAATTTCGACAAACGCCTCGATGGCAGCGACCTGATTGCCTGAGCGATTCCACAGTACACCCATTTTTGGGGGTTTCGGCGCCGGGCAACGGGATCTTGCGGGTCTTGAGGCCAGCGGCCAGGGCGGAGCCCGGTTGGGGGCGACCGCGGTGTCGAGGCCGCGGTCGACGAGGGTGAGGATGGCATCGCGTTCGAGCCAAATACGCACCAAGAGCCGATGCCGGGCGCGATCAGCACGGCATTGAGTTCCCCCGCGATGGCCGCGCGATAGAGGCCCATTGAGCAGCCGGCGCGCCTGGGGTGAAATCGCAAGCCCGTCCGCCGTCGAACGCACCGTACGTGCTACGCATAGGGAAACAACACGTTTCGTCAATATACCTTCGCCATGCGCATTGGTATCATTCCGCCATCGAACAACGCCAAACGATGAGGAGAAACATCATGAAAGCCGCTGTCTACGAGAACTACGGACCAGCCGACGTCGTCGAGATCAAGGAGATCGACCGCCCCGAAATCGGAGATGACGAAGTGCTGATCAAAGTATTCGCAAGCCAGGTCACCACCGCCGACTGGCGCTTTCGGGCCTCGGAGTACCCAACGGGCATGGGCTGGATCGGCCGTGCCATGACGGGATACTTCAAGCCACGCAACAAGGTGCTGGGCGCCAATTTCGCCGGACGCGTCGTCTCGGTCGGGCCAAAGGTCACGCGCTTCAGGCTCGGGGACGAGGTGTTCGGGACTGCGGGCCATGGCGCGCACGCAGAATATCTGGCGATCGCCGAGGGAGGCGTCATTACCCGCAAGCCAGCCAACGTCAGCTATGAGGAGGCCGCCGCCACACCCTTCGGCGCCCTGACGGCGCTGGTGTTCCTCCGCGATTATATCGGCGTCAAACCGGGTCAGAAGGTGCTCATTACCGGCGCGTCAGGCGGGGTCGGCGTGTTTCTGGTACAAATGGCAAAGTTGTTTGGGGCGCACGTGACCGGCCTCACCAGCAACGGCGACCTCGTGCGTTCACTTGGCGCGGACCGCACGATCGACTACCGCACGCAGGATTATGCCGGAGAAGGTGAAATCTACGACATCGTCATCGGCACCATCGCTGCGACTTCCTTCACCCAAGCCAGACGCGCGCTAAAGCCGGGTGGATTGTTTGTGCCGATCGAGGGCAAGACCAGAGAGGTGCTTCGTTCGCTGACCACGCGCTTCTCAGACAAGAAAGTGTTGTTCAACGTATCGATGGAGAAACTGCCCGACCTCGAAACCATCGCTGAAATGCTGGAGAGGGGTGAAATCGTGCCTGTCATCGATAAGGTGTATCCACTTTCGCGCATCGTTGATGCTCACCGTAGGGTCGAAAGCCGGCACAAGACCGGAGCGGTTGTGGTGTCAATGGGCGAATCCGAACAGCAATGACTGACTGATTGAGACAGGAACTAATCGTTACGCAACCAGGCACCGCCAACCACCCTTTGAGCGGGAGCTACGACATGGAACCAGTTGGTATGGGCATGGATCGACTAGGTGTTTGATCCCAGCTTTTGATGGAAACGGCCTGCCGGGAACCAGTCCCGGAAATGACATTGGGGGCTTTGGCCGATACCTGCCTCATTCCCGCTTGTCGCCCCGGGATTCATTCTCGGGGTCCAGACCAACCCGCCGCAATCGCCAGAGCCTCGATGCTTCCGTCGAACACTGATCTGCTTTAGCAACTGCTCGATAGAATCGGTCCCGGCGACATCGTGGTGATGGGTAATCTGGGCAGCCACAAATCCATCCAACGGGCCTTCTCCCAGATCAAGCACTGGATGCGCATGGCCCACCGATCCGTCGAGGAGGCATGGCAAGAAACCGGCACCATCCGAGTGCTAAAACTACATCGCCAACCCCGGATATGGGGTGACCTGAACGTGAAACGCTCCCGTGGGCAACACCCGCAAGAGTGAGCATCAGCCTCCGGCTTCGCGGGCGATGGGATAATAGGCTGTCAGCTTTGCTCGCAGTCCTTCGTCCATTGCGACCGCACGCCCCGCAGCGGTATTGACATGCACGAGGAAACCGGCCGCCGCCGCCATGCGCTCGTCGTTGCGGAACAACGCAAGGTCATAACGGACCGATGAGCAACCCAAGTGCCGCACGACCAGTCCTACGTTTATCAGATCCGGATAGGCTATCTCTGCAAAATAACGACAGCCGGTTTCGACCACCAGGAACCGATTTGCGTCATGCAGCTCTTGCAAGCTGCCGAGATCGCGCAACAGGCGGTTCACGACCGTATCGAAGAATTGATAATGCATCGCATTATTCATATGCCCGAACGCATCGTTGTCGTTCCAGCGGGTTTCCAGTCGCAGCCGGTGAGGATAGGCGTCGATATCGCGCGCCGGTGACTCTACCATGCTGCCTCGTATATTTTCAGTGCATCCGCTTCGTGCAATTCGCGGGGATTGTTCATCAGAAGGCGCGTCTGGTTCATCGCGTCCTTCGCCATGTCTAAAAGGCCATCGCGCCCTATCCCCACATCGCGCAGGCGAAGCGGCAGCCCGCAACGTGCGGCCAGCTCGGCCAGCGCGTCGCAAAAGCCATGGGCGATATCCTCCACGCCGGCCAATCTGGGAAACAGGATCGGTGCAATTTCGGCATAGGCCTCCGGCGCAGTTTCAGCGTTGAAGCGCAACACATGCGGCAAGACCAGTGCATTGGACAGGCCATGAGGCAACTTGTACCGCCCACCAATGGGATAGGCCAGCGCATGCACCGCTGCGACGGGCGAATTTGCAAAAGCCTGCCCTGCCAGATGCGCGCCGAGCATCATGTCCGAACGCGCGTCCATGTCACTGGGGTCATGCACCGCTGCTTCCAAGGCTCGACCCATGAGGTGCAGCGCCTCGCGTGCAAGGGCGCGGGAGACGGGATTGTTGTTGAGACTCGCCGAGCAATGGGACTCTATGGCATGCACTATGGCATCGATCCCCGTTGCGGCGGTCACATGCGGCGGCAACCCCCGCGTTGTTTCCGGATCGAGCACCGCCAGGTCGGGCAGCAGGACTGGGCTGACCACGCCCGATTTCTCATTCTCGCCGGTAGTGACGATGGCGATCGGCGTCACCTCGGATCCGGTGCCCGCAGTAGTGGGCACCGCGACCAAGGGAAGCCGCCCGGCAGGCAGGTTGCCAATGCCATAGCTGGCGGCCAAATCCGCCCCGCTGGCTGTCAACGCTGCCGCCAACTTGGCCACATCCAGCGACGAGCCCCCGCCAAGCCCCACCACGCCGCTCGCCTTCATGTCGCGCATCGCATCGCGTGCGCAGATCACCACGCTTTCCCCGGGATCAGCGGTGACGTCGTGAAACACCTCCACTTCGGCCCCCGCAACCCGCAGCGCGCGCTCGGTGCGGGCGGGCATGTCCGTGGCCATCATCCCCGGGTCGGTCACGATGATGATTCGTTTGCCAAGCAGACCGGCCGCAAATTCGCCGAGATGGTCAAGCAGGCCCGGGCCGAACCGGACTGAGGGCGTGGTGTCGAACGTGAAAGGTTTCATTCCTCAGGTTCCCGAATTGCGCTGGGGCGAGGTGGGATCGTAGAGTTGTTCGAGTTGTGCGGCGATCCGCTCGTCCAGCTCCTCGACCTTGATATCCAGATCGCGTGCGAAGATTTCGCGGAACAAGGCGTAACCATAGACTGCGGCGGCATAACTGGCATGGAGTGCCGGCAGGTCATCGGTTTTCCGGATAAGACCAAGCGCGTCGTCACGTTCGAGTTGTAACAACGTGGTCTCTGCATTGGGCATCAGGCGCGGCGCGTTTGAGCCGTCCAGATGCAACAACACCGTCAGCCGCAGCCAGGATCCGCTTGCCAGCAACGTCCGCAAACCATGCACCACCCGCGCTCCCAGGCGCATGGGTTCGCTGGGCGTCTTGGTCTGCACATGTCGCCTTTGCAACTCATGCTTGATGGCCGACCGCAAGAGCCCGCGGCGTGTTCCGAAATGATGATATACCAGCGTCCGGCTCACGCCGGCGACCTTTGCCACATCGTTCAGGTTGATGCCATTCAACACGCCCTGATGCTCGATCATGTCCAGTACGGCTTCCTCGACCTTAGCCGCAGAAACTGTCTGTTCATGGTGGGATGCGATCTTGGCAGGCATAGTCTACGTCCTCTTCATAATCCTGCGAATTTCTCCCGCACGTTCAGGCCACGCAGCGGGCCGAGCAGAAGTGCCCCATCGATATCCTCGAGATTGCCAAACGAGGCACGTGCCGTAATAGCCCGGAATTGACGTTTTGTCAGAAAGAGGGCCTCGGCGTCTATCTCCAACAAGTTTTCGATGCGCTCCCGCACCTGCTCTTCGAGCTCGTCGGGTGCGAAAGCGTCAGACATCAGTCCGGCCTCGACGCCCTGGCGGCCCGACAGAACCTCGAACCCAGCCAGCATCGACCAAGCCCGCGTTGTGCCCACCAGTTCGATAAGTCGGTAAAGCGCGCCCCAGCCAAGAGGCAGCGCCAGCTTAAGTTCGGGGAGCGACAGCTTCGCATCCTCTGCGGCAAAACGCATATCGCAGCACATGGCCATGACCAGCCCGCCGCCCACCGCATGCCCATGCACCTGTGCCACGGTCATGGCGTTGACGTTCATCAAGGCACGCTTGAGCTGAATGCCGATCTCGATGGCATGCTGGGCGACACCTTCGTCCTTTTCGCTGGACTTGTAGCCGGGATACTGTTTGCGATCCGCCCCGGCACAGAACGACCGCCCCGCCCCGCGAAGCAGGATGATGCGTGCGCCCTCGCGGTCGGCCTGCTGGAAAGCATCGCCCACTTCGCGCAGCGCCTGCACCGTCATGGCGTTCAACGCCTCGGGGCGATTGAGGGTCACTGTGGCGACGGTGCCCGTGCTGTTCGTGGTCAGATCGACACTCATTTCCCGCTCCATATCGGTTGCCGTTTTTCGCTAAAGGCCAGCGCAGCCTCGATGCCGTCGGTGGTGGCAACCATTTCACTGTGGCGGCGCGCCTCCCGGTCAAGCGCCTCTGCGAAGCCGATTTCATCGGCATCGTTGAGATTTCGCTTGATCAGCGGCAGCGCCAGAGGGGCCGCTGCGGCCAGATCACGCGCCACTTCCATGACTGCCTCCATTAGTTCGTCAGGGTCGTGGACAGAGGACACCAGCCCCATCGCCAGCGCCTCCTGCGCCGTGATCGGTTTCGATCGCAGGTAAAGGTCGCGCGCTCGCCCGGCGCCAATGATGCGCGGTAACAGCCAGGTGCCGCCGAAATCGCCCGAGAGCCCTGCGTTGCGGAATGCCGTGGCAAACCGCGCCTTGTTCGAGGCAAGCCGGATATCGCTAGCGCAGGCCCAGGAAAATCCTGCCCCGGCGCAGGCGCCGTTGATCGCGGCAATCGTGATTTTGGGCATGTCGCGCAACAGCTGCGAAGACCGCATGAAGTTGCGCAGCCGGCCTATCTGTGAGGAAAGCGGCGGGTCACCCGCTACAGCGCCGCCCGGGCCGCGCTTTAGATCCCCTCCGGCGCAGAAGGCACGCCCTGCCCCTGTCAGGATCAGGACACGGATCGCGTCATCATCAGCAATTCCTTCCAGTTTCGCCAGCACGTCGTCAAGGAAAGACGGCGTCATGGTGTTCATTGCTTCCGGCCGGTTCAGTGTCAGCCGCGCGATACCGGCCTCAACAGTTTCGAGGATAGTGTGTTGCTCGCTCAAGTCGCTCAGTCCTTATGCTGGATGGACACGGGCCGCTGGAACTCGCGGATACCGTGCAGGCCCATCTCGCGCCCACTGCCGGACTTGCTGAAGCCCCCGAAAGGCGCGCGCGGATTGAACGGCGCGCCGTTCACGTCGATCTGGCCGGCACGCAGGCGGCGAGTAATCGCCTCGACGCGTGCTTGGTCGCTACCCCAGACTGCTGCGGCAAGGCCATAGTCAGTGCCGTTCGCCAGCGCCACCGCCTCCTCGTCATCCCTGTAGCCCAGCACGACAAGGACGGGACCAAAGACTTCGTCCTGTACGATCTCAGCATTCCCGTCCCTGGACAGGAACACGGTGGGGCGCACGAAATAACCGGCGTCTCTGCCATCAGGATGCCCGGTGCCACCAGCGATCAGGGTCACGGCATCGTCCTTCTGCGCACGTTCGATGAACGCCTGCACGCGTTCGTATTGCTCCTTGGAGATCACCGGGCCGAGACGCGACGCCATCTTGTCGGCCAGCGCGCCCACCTGCGCTGCGGCTTCGTCAATCTTGGCATGCGGCACCAGGATGCGGGTCAGGGCGTTGCAGGTCTGCCCGCTGTTCAATAGCCCGCCATTTACCATCGCCTTCAGCGCAATTTCGGTATCGGCATCGTCCAGCAAGATACCCGCCGACTTGCCTCCCAGTTCCAGCGCACAGGGTTTGAGCGCTCTGGCCGCCGCTTGCGCCACTGCACGTCCCCCTTCGACCGAGCCGGTGAAGGACACGGCGTCGATACCTGGATGATCGACCAGCACCGCACCGGTCTGGGCGTCGCCCGGAACCACGTTGATCACACCCGCGGGCACGGTCTCGGCCAGGATCTCCATCATCAGCGCATTGGTGCGGGGCGTCAGGTCAGATGGCTTCAGCACCATGGTACAGCCCGCCGCCAGCGCCGCTCCGATCTTGGCCATTGCCTGATGTAGCGGATAGTTCCAGGGCGTGATCGCGCCAATCACGCCGAGGGGGCGATATTGCACAGTGGAATGGGCGATGGTTTCATCGGCCAGCGCAGCGTCCAGATCAGCGACAAAGCCACGGAGCACATGCACCGGCAGGCCTGCCTGCACGGCGCGCGCGATCTTTTCCGGGGTACCGACCTCGGCGTTGATGGCCTCGGCCAGATCGTCGGCGCGTGCCTCGATTCTCGCGGCCAGCCCCTCGATCGCTTTGCGGCGGGTGTCGGCGTCGCTCTGGCCCCAGGCGATGAAGGCGGCGCGGGCGGCCAGCACAGCGGTATCGATGTCGATCTCGTCGCCATGACGCGTGCTGCGGTCATCCCGTCCAGTCAGCGGGCTGGCCAGATGCCGTTCGCGGCTCCCATGCAGGGGGACGATCTTGCCGTTCACAAGGGCGGTATCGTGGGTGTTCATGGACTATCCTTTCAGATTCCGTGTCTTGCGGTTTTTCGTGTGCTCAAGGGTCAGCGCCACAGCCTCCTGCCAGCCGGCGCGGTCGGCCGGCAGCGTGCCCCTGGGTGCGGCGAGGCGCGGCGTCTCCTCGTCCGGCGGCGAGGGAAGCCCCAAAGCCCGCAGGGCCAGCAGGGCAGCGCCGCGAGTCGTGGCTTCGGCAACCGGGGTCCGGTGCAGCGGGCGCTCTACGGTGGCGGCGAGAATGGCACAGAAGGCATGGCTGCGGGTCAAGCCACCGTCGATGCTGATGCGGTCCAGCCGCCGGCCCACCGCCTGTTCCATATGCTCGATCACGTCGGCGGTTCCTGCCGCGATGCTGTCGAGCACGGCACGCGTCATCTCGGCAGGGCCGGTGGCGTCCGACAGGCCGAAGAAGGTCGCCCGCGCATGCGGCTGCCAATGCGGCACGCCCAGCCCGTGCAACGCCGCGACGAACAGCGTATCGCTGCGCATGGCGGGATCGACGAGGCGATCGATGGCCGCCGCTTCGGGTAGCACGCCCAGCCGGATCAGCCATTCCACCGAACTGCCCGCCGACATGACCGATGCCTCGGTGCCGAAGCTGACCGCATCGGGCAGGCTCAGCGCGACATTGCCGAAGGCGGCGCGCGAGGGACTGGCGAAGGGCGCATTGCCCAGCACCATGTTGAGCACGCCCGAGGTGCCGAAAGTGATCTTGGCCATGCCCGGTTCGGTGCAGCCCTGTCCGTAGAGCGAGGCCTGCTGATCGCCGATCACCGCCAGGATGGGCGGCGCACCGGGGAGAGCCCGGGCGACGATGCCCTCGGGCAGGTTGCAGACGGGGCGCGGCAGAAGCGACGGATCGAAATCCAGCTCGCGTGCAAGGGCATGGTCCCAATCCAGCGTCGCCAGGTCGAACAACCCGGTATGGGAGGCATTGACGTGGTCGCTGACATGGACGGCGCCATCGCTCAGCACCCAGATCAGCCAGGATTCCAGCGTGCCGATCCGCAATTTACCCGCCTTTGCGCGGCTGCCGTCGGGGTCGGCGGCATCGAGAAGCCAGCGCCATTTGGATGCCGACAGCCCCGGCACGAAGCGAACTCCCCGCATGCGCTGCGCACGATCCAGGTCACGGGTGCGGGTGTCGGACCACGACAGGACAGGGCCAAGGGGCCTGCCGCTGGCCGCATCCCAGATCAGGGCGGTTGCTCGCTGGTTGGCGATGGCGACGCCCGCCAGCGCCCAGTCCGTAGCCAGTGCGCGCGCATGCGCCAGGGCATGCGCGGCCAGCGCCCCCCCGTCCCAGGACAACCCTTCGCCATCGCGGGTTTCGGGCACGACGCTCTGACGCCAGGCGCAGACGGCGCCGGTAGCGTCCACCACCGACAATCGCAGGCTGGTGGTGCCGAGATCGATGACCAGGACGTAGGGAACCTTGTGGCTCATGCCTTGAGCGCGGCCTTGTCAGCCCAGTCCGGAGTTGGGCCGAAGGGATTTTTCAGGCCCAGCTTGCCGGGATTCAGGATACCCTTGGGATCGAGCGCATCCTTCACCGCCTGCATCGCCTCCATGCTGCTACCCATAGACTCGCCCATCAGACGGGCGCGTTGCAGGCCGATACCATGGTGATGGGCCAGGTTGCCGCCATGCGTGAGCACCGTACGCGCCCCGGCATTCCAGACATCGCGGTACCAGCGCGGGCGATCTTCGAGCTCAGGGCGACCGCCGAACATGAAGTAGAGGCCTGCGGACCCGGGATAGGCGTGCGAGATGTGCGCCGTCGCCGTGCGCGTACCATCCACCGCCATCATCGCCGCTGTCGTCTCATGATAAATCTTGGCCAGTTTCGACCAGGGGGCGGTGATTTCCATAGTGTCGGGTGCGCGATCCAGGATCAGGTCGTCCAGGGCGTGAACACTGTTGCGATTGGCCAGCCAACGGTCAACCAGCGCTGTATCCCCGGCGTTGCCGTCACATTCGGCACGCACGACTGACATGATACCGGCCACGATATCGCGATCGCCTTCGTCGTGCACCAGGAGGATATGCTGATCCTTGGTGTCGAAGTTGCGCCGCGATTCCGTCGCATCATAGAGCCTGACGACTGCCGGTCGGGCACCACGCTGCGAGAAGCGCTTGATCGCTTCGACACCGGCATCGAAGCTGTCAAAAGCCCAGGCGCCGCTTTCGGTGTATTCAGCCTTCTTGTGGATGTTGAGGCAGGCCGAGACAATGATCCCCAGAGTTCCTTCCGAGCCCACGAAAAGCTGTGTCATGTCGGGGCCGGTAGACGAATGGGCGAATTGAGAGGTCTCGATCACCCGGCCATCGGCCAGCACCGCCGTCACGCCACGGGTGATATCGGCCATGGTGCCGTAGCGAGTGGACATCTGCCCGGCGCCCGAACAGGCAATCCAGCCGCCCACTGTGGCCAGCTTCATGGACTGCGGCCAGTGCCCCGCGGTGAAGCCTTCCTTCTGCAACGCCTCCTCGAAGCTGTCGCCAAACGTGCCAGCCATCACATCGACGCTGAGATCATCGCCGCGCAGGTCGGTGATGCCGGAAAGCCGCGTGAGGTCTATCACCACGCCGCCGAAAACCGGCAGCGAGTTGCCGAGGACGCCGCTACGCCCGCCTGCCGCTGTCACGGGAATACCCGCGTCGTTGGCCAGGCGCAGGACCGCCGCAACCTCTTCGGTGTTTTCAGGCCGCGCCACGGCGGCGGGCATACGCGCCACATGACCGGTCGTGGCCCAGACCATGCCCAGCGGCCACCAGTCGCGGGCGTAATCGGTACGCGAATTGTCGTCGACATCGACCTTGGTGCAGACCTCTTCCAGTGCCTGCACGAAAGCGTCATCGACGGCAACGGCGCGGCCGGTCAGGGTTTCGCGGGGGATGACACCGCTGAGTCCGTGTTGCCCTGGAATCTGGGCCGGCTGACGGGGGGCGATGGCGATTGGAGTGCGGCTCATTGGATGTCCTCTTTCGAAGAGTTGTCGGCGACGTGGGGCAATGACAAGGCAAGCACGCCCAGTTCCTGCCTCAGCGCGGTTTTAAGGGTTTCGGTTTCAGCGGTGATGCGGTTATCGGTCCAGCCCGCGGCGCGCCCAATGCGCGCGGCGATGTCGACGACATCGGCCAGTACGGCACGACCGTCATAGGTGGCAATCCGGGTACGGCGGAACAGCACGTCGGCCAGCGACGCGCCCATTTCGGCACGCAGACCCCAGAGCGCCTCGGCGACAATGGTTTCACCGCGTGGAGTGATGCGCCCGGCCAGAGCGGGCGAGAGCGCCGCAAGTTCTTCGACCTTGGCCGCCCGGTCGCCATAACGTTTGCCCAGACGTTCGCCATCATTGAGGTGGCTGGCCGATGGACAATAGCCGTGCAGCCGCAGCTGACGCGTGGTGCATTTTGCCTTGCGGCCCAGCGCCGCGCAGACTGCATCTACCGTGCCTTCAGCCATCTCGCGATAGGTCGTCAGCTTGCCGCCGGTAACGGTGATCAGGCCCTCGGCATCCTGTTCGATGGAATGACGACGCGACAGATCGGAACTGTGCGCGCTCTTGCCGTCGGCGATCAGCGGACGAAAGCCGGCCCAGCCGCTGGTGATGTCATCGGGCGTGATCTTGCGCGTCAGATGACGATTGATCCCATCCAGAATGTATGTGAGGTCGCTTTCCGTCACGCTGGGTTCGTTGACATCGGCGGGATCGGTGGTCTCGGTCGATCCGACATAGACGAAGGGGCCTTGATCCACCACCGACACCGTGCGCCGGTCGCTGGCCACGGGCAGGCTGACGGCAACATCGTTGCGCATCAGTCCGATGGGCAACACAATGTGGGTACCCTTGGCCGGCGCCAGCTTACGCGGGCTATCCACGCCCACGCCATCCAGAAATGTCTGCGCCCAGACTCCGGTGGCATTCACCACCATACCGGCGCTGACCTCGATTGTGGTGCCATCCACCTCGATGCGGGCGGTACGGCGACCATGCTTCATCTCCGACAGCCCGATGCAGCGTGCGTGGTTCACTACCACCGCCCCGCGCTCCGCAGCACTGGCCAGAACCGCAAACACGATGCGCGCATCATCGCCACGCAGGTCGTAGAACATATAGCCAGCGCCGATACGCTCCATGTCGAGCGCGGGCATGTGCTGCCCGACTTCCTCATGCGACAGGCGCTTGTGCCGACGTCCAAGCCGCCAAGCGCCGGCCAGTTGATAGCTCCAGAGCGCGCCGCCAAGCGCGCGCGACAATTTGGGGTTGATGACTCCGCCTTTGAGGAACAGCGGGATCATGAAGGGCATCACTCGCACCAGATGCGGTGCGTTGCGTTGCAGCGCATGACGTTCGCGCAAGGATTCGCGCACCAGCGCGACATCTCCGGTCTGAAGATAGCGGAAGCCGCCGTGGATCATCTTGGAGGAACGCGACGAGGTGCCCGAGGCGAAATCGCCCCCCTCCACCAAGGCCACGCTGAGGCCGCGCGACACGGCGTCCAGCGCCACGCCCGCCCCGGTGATGCCGCCCCCCACGACCAGCAGGTCGAAGCTGCCCCCCGCCAGCCGCTCCAGATGCGCAGCGCGGTCGGCCAGTGGTTCGTCGGCGGCCAGACGGTTGAGCGCGGCCGCGATGTCGGCGGACGCGTTCATGCCCCGCTGCCCGAGGCCACGAGGCGGGTCGAGGCTCTGTCCCAGCAGAACCAGACGCTGTCGCCGATCTTTGGCACTACCCCGTCGGTGCGAGTGCGGGCGATCAGTTGAGCACCGCTGGCATCGACGCCCTCAACCCGCAGGGTTGCGCCCGAGAATACAACATCGCCCACCGTCACCCTTACGGCATTGGCGGCCGCGGCCGGATCGGCAGAGAGGTTGACGTTTTCCGGGCGCACCATGATCTTGGCCACGCCATCGGGCGTGCCCTCCAGCGGCGCAAAGCGGACCTCGCCCTGATCCAGCGTGAATTGCCCGCCTCGTACCGTCCCCGAGAAGATGTTGGAATCCCCCAGAAAGGTGGCGACGAATTCGCTGCCTGGGTTGTTATAGAGTTGAGCAGGCGTACCGATCTGTTCCACGGCTCCCTCGCGGAACACCACGATACGGTCGGACAGGGTCAACGCCTCATCCTGGTCGTGAGTGACGAATATTATGGTGACGCCCAGTTCACGGTGGATGCGGCGTAGCTCAAGCTGCAAGGATTCGCGCAAGCGCTTGTCGAGAGCGCCCAAAGGCTCGTCAAGCAACAGCAGCTTGGGCTCGAACACCACCGCGCGGGCCAGGGCAACGCGCTGCTGCTGGCCGCCTGACAACTGGTCGGGGCGGCGGTCGCCATAGGCCTCCAGATGCACCAGTTGCAGCACCTGATCGACCTTTTTGGCGATGGTGGAGGCATCGGGGCGCGGGCGGCGCTGCTTCAGCGGAAAGGCAATGTTCTCGCGCACCGTCTTGTGCGGAAACAACGCATAATTCTGGAACACAACGCCGATGTCGCGCTTGTGGGCCGGCACCGCGGCCAGCGAGCGTCCATCCAGTTGCATCCGTCCCCCGGCGTCCGGGTCGACGAAGCCTGCGATCAGGTTGAGCGTCGTGGTCTTGCCCGAGCCGCTGGGCCCGAGAAAGGTGATGAACTCTCCCGGCGCGACATTCAGATTGACGCCCTCCAGAACCTTGAGCCCTCCATAGGACTTGCCGAGGTCGTGCAGGTTAAGCGCGGCGCCACGTGTGGTTTGCATGGCCATCAGCGGTTCCTCCTCTGGGTAAAGATTGTGCTGGCAATCACGATGAGCGCCGTCAGCAGAAGCAGCATCGTGGAGGCAGCGGCGATCGTGGGGTCGATGTCATTGGCCACCGAGCGGAACATCTGCACCGGAAGGGTGCGCATGCCCACTCCGCCCACGAACAGCGACACCACCACTTCATCGAACGAGATGACGAATGCGAAAAGCGCTCCGGTCATCATGCCGGTCGAGATCAGCGGCAGGATGATCTGAAAGAAGGTGGTCAGGCGCGATGCACCCAAGCTGGCGGCGGCCTGCTCGAAGCGCGTGTCAAACTGTTCAAGCGTCGCTGCGATAGGGATGAAGGCGAAGGGCAGCGCCATGATCGTGTGGGCGATCACAAAGCCGGTAGTCGTGATATTGAGCCTCCAGTCGAGGAACAGACCATAGACCGCCAGCGCGATGATCACGCCCGGAACGATGCGCGGCGTCAGCACCAGCGCGCGGATCATTGTGCGCATCCGCGTCGAAGAGCGGCGCAACGCGAGTCCGGCCAGTACCGACAGAATGGTCGAACTGAACGTAACGAGAATGGCAACCTGGAGCGAGGTGATGAACGCGCCCCACCATTCGCGGCTCGAGAAGAAGTTCTCGTACCAGCGCCATGAGAAGCCTTCGGGCGGGAAAGCGAAGCTGCGATTCTCGGGGAAGCTCAGCGGAATCACGACCAAACTGGGAACCAGCAGCAGCGCGATCACCAGACCGGCCCAGATCCAGAGCCAGGGTGACTGCCGACCGCCGCGGCCCTCTTCGCTGTAAAAGCGGCTGGAGATGCTGCCGGTGACGTCGAAACGCATCATGGCGGGCAGCACGACCAAAAGCGCCATCAGCAGCATGATCACCGAGGCGGCCGAGGCCAGCGGGATGTTCAGCACCGTGTTGATGAGCGAATAAATCAGGTGCGACAGAAGCTGGTTGGAGGGTGAGCCGACCAGACCCGGAATGAGGTAAAAGCCAAGCGAGGTAACGAAGACTATGACCGATCCGCCGATCACGCCGGGCATGGACAGCGGAAACCAGATATCGCGAAACGTGGTCCATTTCGTTGCTCCGAGCGAAGTCGAGGCACGTTCCAAGCGTTTGTCGATGCCAGCCATGGCGCTGTAGAGCGGCAGGATCATGAACGGCAGCATCACCTGCACCATGGCAGCGGTGACGCCCGTGGTGGTGCCGCGCAGCACGAGGCCCTCGAACCCCAGCCACTTGACGAAATTGTCGATAATTCCGTTGCGCTGTAGCATCACGATCCAGGCAAAGCTGCGGACCATGACCGAAGTGAAGAAGGATAACAGCACGACGCCGGTCAAAATCGCCAGCGTCCAGCCCTTGGTGCGCGCCATAAGATAGGCATAGGGATAGCCAATCAGCAGGCAAAGCCCCGTCACCAGCAGGGCCACCCAGATTGTGCGCACCACAATGCGCAGGTAGGTGCTGGAGGTAAAAAATTCGTTGTATTGGCTGAAAGTCCCCGCTTCACCGCCATCAAAGCTGTGGGTGAGCACAAGGACAACGGGCCAAGCGAAGAACACCGCCAAGAAGGCCACAATGGGTGCCATTAGCATCAGCATGCCCTTATTACGAGCAAGAAAATTCTGTGATCCTGAAGACATGGCTCCTCCGTTCAGCGCCTGATGGCCCTGTCGTACGATCCTGGGATGTCGAGTTGCTTGTTTGGAAACGCCGGGCCGCACACCCGTGGGGCGGCCCGGCGCAGGTCAGGTGATGGCGATCAGTTGTTCAGCCATTCGGTCCAGCGACGGTTGATCTCTTCGGAGTTATCGGCGACCCACTGAATGTTCGGCACCACGGCGCTTTCGGCGCGTTCCTTGGTGCCGGCAAACACCTTCTCGCCGGCTTCGTCCAATTCGGGCTCCGCGCCAATGAGGCCGGGCGTGACAGGATAGAGTTCGGAGACGCGGGCCTGCTGCGCCGGCTCCATCGCGGTCCGGATGAAATCGGCACTGACTTCGGGGTAGGGGACGCCCATGGGGATCGTCAGCACATTATTATAGATGATGTGCTGGTTCCACACTGGCTCGAAGGGAGCGCCATTCTTGAGCGCAGGATAGGCACGCGAGGACCACGCCATCATCATGTCGACTTCTTCGCTTTCCATCATCTGCGTGGACTGCGCTCCGGAGCGCCAGAACACAATGTCGTCGCGGATGGTGTCGAGCTTGGCAAAGGCGCGATCCAGATCGAGCGGATACAGATCCTCGGGCGCCACACCATCGGCCATCAGCGCAATTTCAAGGTTCACGCCCTCGGCTCCATCCCATAGACCGCGCTTGCCGGGGAACTTCTCGGTGTCGAAGAATTCGCTCCAGTTCTGCGGGCCGCCATCGGGGAAGACCTTGGTGTTGTAAAGCATGATATTTGCGTAGCCGGCGATGTTGATGCCGCACTTGTTGGCGAAGCCGGGCAGCACGTTATCGTAGTTCTGCAAGTCTGCGGGCAGTTCCTGGAACAGTTCGCCACAATAGCGCATGGTAAAGACCGGCGGCACTTCCACCACGTCCCAGGTCACTCGGTTTGCCTGCACCATCTGCTGCAGTTGCGGCAAGGTCTGGGGGCCGTCGCCCAGCACCTCGATCCCGGTCTTTTCTTCAAAGGCCTTGCCAGTAGCGTCCAGCACCGCCTGAAGATAGGGACCGCCAGTATTGGCCACGACAATTTGCTCGGGCTTGTCCTGGGCCGCGACCGACCCCGCCAAAGCCGTTGCAACGATAGTCACGAAAGTCGTCAGTTTCTTCATGTCTTCTCCTCCATGATATGACCCTGGGCGGGTTTGCCCCGGGCCAATTGGTTCAGTCGCGGTCCACCACGATGAGTGAGTCGAGCGCGACAAGCCTGCCTTCGTCGGTGCGCACCATGGGGTTCACGTCGATTTCAACGATCCGCCCGTCGCCCATTACATTGGCGATGGTTTCGATCACCGGACCCAGGGTGCCGGGCGCCAGATTGTGCCTCGCCTCCACGCGCAGGGCGTAGGCGTCCCAATTGGCGCTGTCGGTGTTCAGCAACAGCACGTCGCGCGCGCCGGTCGCCTCTTCAATGCCCACGCCGCCAGGCCCGATCACCAGTGCCGGGCCGTAAACCGGATCGCGCAGCGCGCCGACGCCGATTTCGTTGTCGAACGTCACCATGGGCTGCACCAGCAGCCCCCGGTCCGGATCGACCGAATGGGCATTCAGGGTCTTGGCCATGTCCGCCAGCGTGCGAGCCAGGTCGCCCCGCATCACGTCGACGCGCACCAGACCCACACGGTTGCGGTGCGGCACGTCATGTGCATTGCCCTTGACCACCACGCGATCCCAGCCTCGACTCGAGACGCGGGCAGCAAGATCATCGAGCGCGTCGACGCGGCCGAATTCCGACGGCACGAACTGCATACCGCGGCTGGACAGCAGCGCGCTCCCCTCGTGTTCGGCCAGCATCCTCTGGCCGTCGGCCATGTCAGGCAGCGTCAGTTCAGTCCCTGGCAGGGGCTGCCAGCGGGCACGACGTGGCGCGCTGAGCCTCATCTGTGTGGAAAGCATGCGCACGCCCTCGCCCATGCTGGTCGCGAGGATACCGGGAGTTTCCACCTGGCACAGCCCCTCCTGCGGCGCGATCTGCCAGATAAAGGTGACAGGCTTCCTGCTTTGGGAACAATATTGTGCGATCGGCGCCACACGGTCGGCACACATCTCGCCAAAGGCGTAGTAGACGACCAGAGCATCGACTTCTTCAGCATCGATCAGCACATCCAGCGTCGGCTTAACCAGGTGCAACGTGGCTTCCCAGCCGCCGCCGATGTCGATGGGATTGCTGTCGCCAGCGCCAATCATGCCGATCTCGGCCACCTTGGCGCGAGTGGCATCGGCCAGCGCGATCACCCGTCCGCCAACCGCCTCGACCTGGTCGGCCAGCACCGCCCCTGCCCCACCCGAGTTCGACAGGATACAGACGCGCGGATTAACCGGCATCTGCCAGCCGCGCTCCAGCGCCGCCAGAACCGGCTTGACATCGTCGTCGTCATGGATGCGCACGATTCCGAAATCGTCGCAGAGCGACTGCAGGAACATGTCGTTGCCCGCGATGGCCGCAGTGTGAGACAGTGCAGCGCGCTTGCCTGCCTCCGAGCGGCCGGCATTCAGCAGCACCACGCGCTTGCCCAACTCCGCGGCCCGGGTTGCCGTTTCAGCCAGGTTGCGCGGATCGCGCAGTGCCTCGAGATAGAGCAGGACCACCCCCACCTCATCGCGATCCACTAGGTGGCGCGCAATTTCGGTAGCACCCAAGGTTGCTTCGTTTCCGACACTGATAAAATGAGAATAGCCGCTGCCCGCCTCTTCGACGCAGCGCGACAGGACGAGGCCAAGTGCGCCTGACTGGGCAACCAAAGCCACTTCGCCGGGAGCGCGCAGCGTTTGGTTCAGAAACGGCGCAGCCGACAGTTTGACTTTGTCGATCCGGTTCGAAATGCCAAAACAGTTTGGTCCCAGCATGGCCATGTCTCCGGCCGCCTTGACCAACTGCTCCTGAAGCGCAGCTCCCTCCGGCCCCGACTCGGCAAATTCCGAGGCAAAGACGATCACGGCCTTCGCCCCTGCCGCGCGAGCCTCGGCCACGACACCGATTGCGCGCTCCGCTGGCACGCACACAACAACCAGTTCAGGATCTGAGATCTCAGCGATAGCGCGCACGGTCGGCACGCCGGGAAAATCGGTTTTCGGGTGAACGACGCAAACTTCGCCGTCGAATTCGCCGTCGATGAGCACCCGAACCACACGGTGTCCCCAGGATTGCGGATCTGCGGCCGACACACCGACGACGGCAATTCGCTGGGGCGACAGCAGCGAATCCAGTGCCTTGGCGCGGGGGCCAGCTTCTTTCATATCATCTGCACAGATCATTATCGTCTCACGAAAGCACACGCTGACGTTTTGTACATTCTGGCAGACGTTTCGTCAATAGATTTAAAACATCCCGAAAATTGCTGACTTCCCGCGTCCCAGGTTGCCCCGTCAGACGCAACCGGATCGGGCGCCGGTAAGACGGCTGGCCAAGGATGGTGGGGAACAGGGAGGGACTGGGAATCTACACCGTGGAATTATATCTGAAGGTTCGCGTGGCTTGCGACGGGGGATGAGCCAGCGCAAGGCAGCAAGGCATTTCGGCATTTCACGCGACACGGTTCGCAAGACGATGGCGTATTCGGTTCCGCCTAGCCATCTGCGGCAGACGCCGGTGCGACACCCGAAGCTGGACGCGTTCATCGCGATCATCAACGGGTGGCTTGGAGGCCACCGTTCTCAGCAGGGTGCTGAAGAAATGAATGCCCCGGCCAGGGCGAGGAACTCGGCATGGCCCAAGCGCCCAACGGCAAAGATCGAGGGAACCAGGCCATTAGAGCAGTAGCGATCATGCCGCAAGGAATATCACGAATGGCAAAGTTAGCGCCCTGCTTTAACTCGATTTTAGGGACCAATCTTGAGGCTGGCCCAAATTGAGGTTTGGAGGTTGATATGGGCATTTCAGCTTGGTTTGGGCAGCGCGGCAGGTCCGCCCTAGTTGTTGGGATCGCCGTCCTTTCAACATCCGCCGCGGCATCGGAGGCGTTGCTCGATGAAGTGGTGGCCTTTACGGGGCAGGTTCTGTTTCTGGAAGCCGGTGTTCCCGGCCTTGTTATCGGAGCAGTACACGGTGGAAAAACCGCGGTATACGGCTTCGGGGAGACATTTGCTGGCTCGGGTGTAGTGCCTGATGGCGATACCTTGATGCGGGTCGGTTCCGTCACAAAGGCTTTCACTGGTGCCGTCCTGGCGTCGCTGGTAGCCGATGGCAGCGTGAGACTTACCGATACGGCGGAACAATATCTCGGGGATGCGGTCGATTTTCCCGCCATGGATGATCGGCCGATCCGGTTGATCGATCTTGCGACGCACACTTCAGGTTTGCCGCGAGAGGTTGATCGACCGGCGGGCCCAGATGAGGATCCGTTCTCCACGCTGACCGCTGAGAGGTATTTTGAGGCTCTGGGCGACGATCCCCAGTCGTTCCCCGCCGGAACAGGCGGGCTGTACTCCAATTTCGGGTTCGATATCCTGGCGCTCGCCCTCGGAAGTGCCGCCGGCAAACCCTATGAACAGGTACTGGCGGATCGGGTGTTTGCACCGATGGGGCTGTCAGACACCATGCTGGCCGTGCCCGAAACCGATCACGATCGGCTGATGCTGGGCCACGGTTTCGAAGGTGAAGAGCTGCCGGACGTTCCGACACCGGCGGTAATGGCAGGCGCCAGCGGGCTCTATTCAACCGCAAACGATGTCTTGAAGTGGCTGCAGTGGCACCTCGATCGCAGCTCGAGCGATAGCGCCGAGATGCGGTTGATCGACCATGCCGCCTATGTTTGGCGTGACGGCCTCGATACGGTTTATGGTTTCGATGAATCAGGCGAAATGGATGCCATGTCGCTGGGATGGGTGGTGATGCGCCCCCACGGCAATAGACCACTGATCTTGCAGAAGGCAGGTGGCCTACAGGGCATGTTCCTCTACCACGCCTTTGCGCCGAACCGGGACGTGGGCGTGTTCATTGCAATCAACGAGTTTGATTTTGCCGCTTCGGCAATCATTGCCGAATTCGCGAACGATCTGATTGCGCAACTCGCACCGCGCTAAATGCTTATCCATGCCTAAAGAGTGAGCTACTCCTCGATCGCTGGACAGATTTGGGCGTAAATTAAGCTACTCGTTGCACCTGCTGGTCGGGTTGGTTTTGGTCAATGCGCTGCCAATAGATCACGGCAGGCGGTTTTCCGCCAAGGGCGGAATGAGGGCGTCGGTTATCATAGAAGTCCATCCAGTCGCCGACGCCGGCGCGAGCCGGTGACCCGGCCTTCCAGGCATGCAGGTAGGCGCATTCGTATTTGAGGGTTCTCCAGAGCCGCTCGACAAAGATGTTGTCGAGAAACCGTCCCTTGCCATCCATGGAGATGCGCACCCCCATTCGTCGCAACCGACCGGTCCAGGCAAAGGACGTGAA
>NZ_QMEL01000031.1 GCF_003390885.1 Pelagibacterium sediminicola | reverse complement strand
CTACGACGCCATCATCGACGCTGCCTGCCAAGCCTGGAACAACCTCATCGACCAGCCCCAAACCATCACCTCTATAGGAATGCGCGACTGGGCGCATATCGGTCAATCATGACAGCCGTTGGTATGACGATCGACCTCACAGCGGCGAGAGCTCGCCCCTGCGTCTTTTGTCTGCGGCCACGCCTTGCTTTTTTGCATCGCGTGGCGCCTTGTTTTTGATATGCTTGGGAATAAAAAAAGCCCCGCTTGATGCGGGGCTTTTTATTATTTCTTGAGAAGGTTTTTTTTGTGTTCTTAATAGATCTGGCGGCGACCTACTCTCCCGTGTCTTGAGACACAGTACCATTGGCGCAGAAGCGTTTAACGGTCGAGTTCGGAATGGGATCGGGTTCTGGGCGCTTCGCCATAGCCACCAGATCGATAAAGAACACATTTCGTGAACTGGTCTTTTTTTGTTTTGCCTCGCGGGCCGCACCGCTTCGGGCATGACGGCGCTAAAGCCGCGCCTATG
>NZ_QMEL01000006.1 GCF_003390885.1 Pelagibacterium sediminicola | reverse complement strand
CGAAAGGCGATGATGTCTGTAGTCTTCTTCATGGCGTATCGTTCCTTTGGGAAGTTCTGGCAGGCTTCGACACCCGCCACGATACGCCGCCCTTTCAGACCCCGTCACCCATTTCCCGGCATAGCTCGCCGGGACGGATGGTGAAGTTGCCGCGATAGGCTGATGAGAAGTCAAAACCTGCGGTGCTCATCGAGCAGGCGAGAGGACCGCCGCGCTTACGGCTGGCGCCACTACCCATGGCCCCGGCGCTCTGCTGTATGATTCCAGCCAGGGCCCCCTCCGCAGCGCCGGTGCCGCCGAAGTGAGACCAGCCAAAATAGAAACTGTCAGACCAGTTCTGCTTCCATGGCGGGTTGTTGGTCGAGGCTCTGGTAGACTGCCGTCGCCTGAACTGGATCGCGGTCCCGTTCAGCCTGAATTCAAATGTCCGGCTCCAACTGAATTCGCGCTCGATGCGGCACCATCCGCCGGGGAAACTTACCTCTTTGCCGCTCGGCACATTCATCGGAACCGTGATCCCGAGAAGGTCGTCGGGTGCCTTGGTTCGGACAATCGAGCCGCGCACGTCGATCGCGTTGCAGCCCGTCGGTACGGTGCCTACCGTAACCCATCCGGAATCCCACGATTGCGGGAGTATCGTCACGCAGGTGACGCAGGCATCCGAGTCGAAGCCGAAGGGGTTTGTGAACCTCTCGTAACCGTAGCCCCCACCCTTGCTGAAATCGGGATAACTGAAATCATAGTTCGACAGCGTTATCCATGCGCTCGCTGGCATCCAGTTCACTGGCGGATAATTCGTGTCCCATACCCGGCGGCTGCCGTCCCGTACGAGAATATCTCCATCCTCGCTGAAGACCCTACCCATCACACACCTATTGTCAGGAAGCTGGGCCCGGTGAAGCTGCCCACGTAGTCTGTCTCGGTGATCACGTTGCTCCCCACGGCAATGCGGGCGCGCCCATTTCCGATATCCCCGATTGGGCCTTGGGGAATCACATATGGCGTTTCCCCCGGGGCAACGGCGTGCATGTATTGCTTCGACGTATCGATCTTGCCCCTGCCAATCACCACATCGCTGCCCACGCGCCCGAATAAGGGTTTCCCGGCATCGGCGGCGGGTTGGCGGAATATCAGTACCTGATAGGTCCGGCTCACCGCCGATAGTGCCGTGTTTGAACTGTTCATGGTCTCGAAAAGACCCACGACAGACGATGTAACGAAAGCGCAGACCGAGCGGGCTCGGCCATTGCTTTCGGTCTGAACAATGGTGCCCGGCGTCACCAACAGGCCGTTCCACACAACATACGCCAGCGGCTCATATCCGAGACTGTGAGTAACCAACGTACGCTCCGCAGTGCCGGACCGCCCCCAACCCTGAACCTCCGGGAGTTGGACCCAAAAACTATCACCTCCATAAACCTGCACTCGCCCGGCCAGTGAGGGGTGGCTGACGCTGACTGTCTGAAGGGGCATCGCCAGTTCGTACTGGAAGAAGTCGCTGTGCCAATAAACGCTGGCGACATGCGCCGCCGGATTTTTGGCAGGCGCGTTGCGCGGCGCATCGAAGTCCAGCGGATGGCCGGTGGTGTTTGGCTCTTCAAAACAGGCCACAATGCCCTGATCCTTGAAGCCCCGGATCACTCTCATGCTGGGGCTCCAAAGCTGAAGTTTCCGGCGGACACCAAATCACCAGTGATCATATCCACCTCAAATGAGCCATTGGCTGACCGCAACTTGCCGTCCTCGCTGATCGCCACAATCGGCGTGCCATCAGAGGTGAAGAACGCGGTCTGTCCCGCCATCAGGCCGATGCGCGTCGGCTGGCCAGGATCAGCCGGAACGTCGAGGAAGAACGTGGCAGCGCGGAACGTTCCGTCATCGACAGCCGCTTGGATGGCGTACCGGGCTGCATAACCGGAAGGCGCCGCGACCGCTTCCCATCGTATGTTGACCTGAGAACTGTTGCCGCCCATGGCCGCATAGAGGCTTTCCAGAGCAACGGCGATCGCACCGCCTGGACCCAGCGCCACCTCAATGATCTCGGTAAAGCTCGCCTCCAGCCCTTCCAGTTCGACGCTGATCTCGCGGAAAAGGGCCTCGCGCTTGGTGTAGTTCTCGCGGTCGACTTCCTCGAGCAGCGTGCCAAGCTGCTTGAACTGCTCGATCAACTGGCGGGGCTTGATGCCCATTTGGTCCAGCACGTCGCGGGCGATATTGCCGAGTTCCACATCGAGCGGGGTGAGCCGGATGTTGGGGATCGTCACTTCGAGCCATTCCGAAGCCTCGATCCTGCGGCCCGAGGCCGAGATATACGTGACCTTCACCTCGAAGGTCTGCCCGCCGATCAGGCTCTCAAAGACAGAAGCTGAGCCGAGATGGATTTCGGGCTTGTTGATCGCGCCGGTCCACCGGATCGCGCTTTCACCCTTGAGGCGATGAACGATACTGACCTGCTCTACATCGACCGCGACTGCCGTAGTGGGCCAATGGACCGCGTAACCGCCGCGGCGTTCGTTCTCGTCCGCGTCCTTGCCGATATAGGGCTCGACCCAAACACCCGTAACGACCTGCGGCGCGGGGCGATTGCTGGTGATCGGGGCGAACTCGATAGGGCGCTCGTCCGTCGCCGGGTTCCAACTATGGTCCGCCGGATCGATCTCTTGCAGGCCCAGGACCACCCAGCCCCAAGGTGAGCGGGTCCGGGCCGTGATGAGAAATAGCTTGGTCGAATAGCCGTACCGGTCCGATGACCACGCCAGAACCTGCAAAGGCCGGAACTGCGCATAGGCGGCGGGCAGCGCCACGACATGCTTGCGGAAGCGACGGCCTTCCTCGATCACGGCCTGCAAAACTCGTTGGGCCTGTGTACCCGAGAAAGTCGTCGGTAGTTCAAGGCCGCGCGGCTTGCGCTCGCCCCCGTCCTGCGCTTCCAGATCGCTCCGGTAATAGGGAGCGGTATCCTTCATTTCCCAAGCTTGCGACGGCTCGATATAGTTGGCCGTGGCGCCGTTGATCACATCGTCAAATTTCGGGAATGGGAACGATCCGAGTGGTTCGGTCGCCAGCACGTCTGCATCTGTCAGCGCACCATCCGCCGCATCCGGCGCGCCCACCAACACATAAACGGTCCCGTCAGAACAATAGCTGATGCGCGCATTGGCGCCGATGAGCAGTTCCTGAACCACGTCTTGGGGGCGCTCATCGAAGAAGATTTCCCGGCCCGCGCGGAAACGCTTCTCGGTCCCGCCACCTTTGAGCGTGACAACCTCATCGCAAGCGTCCATTGCGGCGACCCAGACCGCATAAGGCAGTTGCGCCGCCGTCCGCTTCCCGCCCCAGACGTGCTCGCCTTCGTAATGGATACCGCGCAGGATGTTGTAGATGATGACCATCGAGTTGTCGGAGAACTCGTAGGTCGAAGGCTGCCCCCAACGGTGCGAGCCCGAACCGCCGGCGGTCGAATCCTTGCGCGGATCGTAGAGCCGCAGGCCCCGGCAAACGACCATGAAGTCCTGAAACGGCCTGGTCCAGACTTCCTCGTGCCAAAAACTCGTGAAGGTGACGTACGGCACACCGCGCCCGATCATGGCGCTGGTCCAAGGGCGCTCGGCATGCGCGCCGAACTTGCTCACAAGGAAGCTGTCTGCCGCCGTCTGCGTGCCGGTATAGCCGCGCCACCAGAGCTTGTTGCCGCCCGCGATGTTGTATTCCGGGACAGGATAACCCTGCTCAACCCCGCCGGTCGTGGCAAGCGTTGCCGCCGCACCATTGACGTACAGCCCTGCAAAGCCATCGATCGGCAGGTCGCCGAGGGACAGGACATCGACGGCAAAGACATTGGGAACGCCGCCGCTGGACCCGTACTCACCCCCGTACTCGTACTTGCCCGGCACGCCAATGGTGCCGACAAGGAAGCTCTTGGGCACCGTACCGCCGGTCTGGCGCGCCCCCCGCGTTCCGGTACGTCGGTCCTGTTGGGGCTTCGGCCCGAACGCCTGCTGAAGAAGGTTTCCCGCGAAGGAAAGAACTGCGCCGACGACCAGTTGAATGAGGAAGCTGAACGGATCGAACATCAGGCTGCCTTCCCCTTCACCTGACCCCACCAGCGCTCATAATTGCCAGCGGTATCGCCCCACTTCCTGAACTCGTCCCCGCCACGCAAAGCCTGTTGTGCCTGCGATTTGACCGCCGGGTTCGTAACAGTCAGTTCAATCGCTGCCGAGACGACATCGAGCGCCAGCCCGCCCTCTCCGCCCGCCGCCGCGTCATTGACCGACGCGCCATCGACCCGCCCCGAAAAGAGCAAGATTGGGGCATCGATCACGTGCCAGGTTTCCGGATTGAACACGCCTTGGTAATAGGCGACCGGCGCGATCCTGATATTGTGGCCAAACACCATATCCATGGGCGAGTTTTCGGCCGTGCTGGCATGATCCAGATCGAACGTCACGGTTGCCGCCTCAAGCCCGATCACGTCCACGATCTGCGGCGCGTCGAGCAGGGTGCCTGCGCCTCGAAAGTTGGTACTGACCGGCGTTGATGCGCCCGGCGGCGTTACGTTCTGGGCAACATTGTCCTCACCTGTCCAATAGGCGAAGGTGACGGCTGACCCGCCGAGCGTCTGGCCCTCAACGACCAGAAAGTCGCGCAGCACCAGTTCGCCCGCTTCAAGCTGGGCTATAATCGAAGGCGTGTAGGTCATGTCTTACCGGTAGGTTTGCTCGGCGCTGAGCTTGATCTCGGAATGAAGGCCCGATATTTTTGACGGATAGGCCGAACCCGGAACGATGCGGAACTTGCCGCAGGGCTTTCTGATGATCACGTCATCACCGCTCGCGATGCTGGCGGGTAGCGGGGGCCAAATCTCGACGCTTGCAACGGCGCCGGTGATGGGATTGGCCGTCCGGGCCTCTGCGAACTGCCCGAGGTAATAGAGCCCGTTCTTTACGACCCCGAAATACGTCCCGAGGGGGATCTGATAGCCGGGCGGGAAACCGCTGAACGAAACGTGCAGCCGATCCGTGATGACGTTGATCTCCGGCACGGTCGGCCCGATGATCGAGCCATTCGGGTCCGTTGCAGGATATGGCAGGCGCCAGTTGTAGAGCAGGACGGTCTTAAGCCCCCCTGCCCTCGAATTGATGAGCGCCATGATGCCTTCCGCCTCGGCGTTGGACATGACCTCGGTGGTGATCTCTGCGGCCCACAGCGACACGGCCCGATCAGCGTAGCCTGTGTTGCCGCCCGCCGTCATCGAGCGCTGCTGATTGAAGGACTGAACGAAACGAATGTCCTGAACCTTGAACCGGTCAGCGAAGTCAGCGGCAGGTAGAGGGTTAGCCAATGTCATCACGCGGCCCTCGGATTGGACCGGCCCGGGTTGTTCACCACGGCCCGGACGTAGCGGGCACCCTCGCCGCTTTCTTGCCAGCGGCGCATTTCGGCTTGGAAACCACGCGCGGCGGCAGCGCCTTCCGCCTCCGAGTTGGCTTCGATCCGCTCGATGGTGACGTAGACATCACCGCCGGACGTATGCGTGCTGGCAACTGGCCGATTAGCGTTCGCGGCAAGAGTGTGATCGATCACCGTCTCATTCGGGTGCAGGATCGCCGGGAGGCCGCCCCTGCCATCAATCCCGCCAGAGCGAGGGCCGTAGCCGGTAAAGCCGCCGCCGTCGAAGGAAAACAGCCCAGCAAACATACCCCCGATCCCCCCGCCCGTGCCGCCCCCGAACAGCATCATGAAGGCGTTGTTGATCAGCAACTGCCCCAAGCTCTTGAGCAGGTCGCCAATCGCCTGCCCCGCGTTCTTGGACCCGTCGATGATGCCGGTGAACATGTTCGAGAAGCCCTGCGCCAACGTGTTGTTGATGTCGATGGCGAGCTGCTGTTGCTGCTGGAGAAGGCGGGTGCGTTCCTCGGCCAACGCATAAGCATCGGCAAGTCCGTTGATCTCATCTATGAGGCCCGCAGTGATCGGAATGCCCGCTTCCTGCGCTGCCTTGAGCAAGTCCATGGCAGTGTTGAAGCGAGTAGCGGCGGTTTCGGAGAGACCGAAGGTCAGCGCCTGCTGTTCGAGAGCGGCGATATTGTCCCGGACAGCTTGGGTTGCCTCTTGATAGGCGTTGAGCTTGCCAGCAGCACCACCCAGCCCGAGGGGATCACTGCCGCCACCGCCGCCACCAGCGAGATCGGCAAGAGCGGCCTGCGCACCGAGCGCATTGTCCCATAGGTCGCGGATGCCCTGCCCGGCTTCCCCCAAGTAATTGATGCCTTGCCTGGCCTGATAGGCAGCCTTCGCCAGATCTCCTGCCCGGCTCTCTGTCTCCGAGAGGTCGTGCTTGAAATCGGTAAAATCGAAAGACAGAATATCATGGACTTCATTGGTAAAAGGGTTCGTCCATTGGATGGCGGGGCCACTCAAGCCTTCAAGAAGCGCATTCCAAGCCAGCTTGCCAATGCTTTCAAATTCTCCCGGCAACTCTTTCCACGCCACGACAACGGCATCGTATGCGCCCACCATCATGCCGATGATGTCATTTGCCAGGTCCTTGAAAACGCCGAATACGTCGAAGCCAATAAGTTGTGCAATCTCGTCACGGAAAATGTAAGACGCTGCAACTGCCGCCGCTATGCCGCCGATAAGCAGCGCAAACGGGTTCATCATCAGCGCCGCGCCAATCGCAGACAATGTGCGCAGCGTGATGAAGCCAAAAGTTGTTACCGCGAACCCCGCCGCGCCAGCCCCGGCAATAATAAGGGTCGCCATGCCGTCGAATTCGATCCCGAGGCTCGCGACAAGCCCGGTCACCCCATCGAGGGCCGAGCCAAAAATAGTCTGGATGACGACAGCGGACCGGACAACATCGTCCGTCATGTTGCGAATAGAGTCCGCCAACCCGATGAGAGTGATTGCGAAATTCTCAGACGCGCCGGTTGCTTGATCGACGCGACCGACCAAGGCCCCAAAATTCGTCTGGATACGCACGAATGCATCCCCGATGGTCGCGGGCATTTCGCCTGCTTCCTCGCGAAGCTCTTCCAGAGAGCCGATTAGCGCGTCCACGATGACCCCGCCGGTGACCTTGCCATCGACCGCCATCTGGCGAAGGCCAGTGACGGTAGTGCCCATTGCGTCGGCTACAGCTTCAAGCACGCGCGGGCTTCGAGACATGATCGTCTCATATTCCATCGCCCGAAGTTTCCCGGTTGAAATGGCGCGAGAGAGCGCATTGAGCACGACGTCTGCGTCCTGCCCCTTGGTCGCCGTGGTAACCAGTGCATGGTTCAAGGCTTCGGTGAAATCAGCTGCCTCAACCGCACCCCGGCCAAGATCCCGGAGCACCGCTACGTTGCGTCCGTAAATCTCGACGGTCTGCGCCAACGGCGAATATGAGGCGTTCGCCACGTCAACCAGCCGCTCCATAAGTGCGGGAGCGGCCTCCATGTTCTTTACCGCCGCCCCTACTCGCGACTGCATATCCGACCACGCATCGGCGTACTGGGTCAGCGCCCGAATGCTGAATGCAGCCATTACGGTGCCGACGAGTGGGGCGAGCATCCGAAATGCACGGCTCAAGCCATCAATCGAATCCTCCGAGCGCTTCGCCTGACCTTCCATGCCCTTCAGGTCGCCTGTCGCCTTCACGACGCCATTGCTGTCGATCCTGATACCCAAAGTCGCGAGGTCCATTTGATGATCTCCAAGAAATGCAATAGCGTCCCGAACCCACGGGTTCAGGAGGACGCAATGAAAAAAATGGCGCTTGTTTTTGTAGTTGTCAGTGTCGGGGCGCTGGCGGCGGTTACGCCCGCAATGTCGTGCGATACATCATTGTTTGACGTTTCGGACTGGCGAGCCTCCGCACGCGAAGACGGCAGGCACATACGCACCGATATGGAAGTGGACTTAGTCTATCGCGGCGAAAGAACGTATCGCATGATCCATGCCGCGACTCTCTTTTCCGATGCTCTCGGGAATGCACTCGTTTCAGTCAGTATCGAACGCGATCAAACAGTCGTGCCCGGAGAGGTGTTCACATCCTCGGGCGCGTTCGTGGGTAGCGACTCTCGCATAACTTCGATCAACAGGGACGATGTGCGTAGTAGAACCTGTGTCTGGTCTATCGTCTACGATGACGGGACTGTCGAGGAATTTGAATAGAGGGGCGGCTATGCCGCCCTTTATTTTGGACCGCTGATTAGTTCGACTTCTTCATCTGAAAGCTTCCAACTCTCAGTATCAGAACCGAGCTTGCTAGTGAGCCGATGAAAATAATTCCTGCACAAACGGACAACATCGTTATCATCGACTCGCTGATCGATAAAGAAAGTGGCGGTCAATGGAGCCGCTTTCTCCAGCGAATAAGCAATGGTCACCCTGCGTACGGACGACCCATCCCAAGGCGATCGATCAGAGACAATCTCGATAATCTTAAGTTTTCCGATAAGAGATTTGTCCGACATTATTTCAGTTCCTATCAATGGGAGCGCTGGCCTTTCGCCGAGCTTCAATTACTGCGTCAAGCCGATCAGTTTGAATTGCCATCAACGTAGATGGGAGTCTGAATGAAAGTAAAAACGCGGTCGTCGCAAGCCCGAAGTAGACCCTCTCCATCCAAGCGACAACCTCCTCATGCTTGCTGCCGATGACAGCAGAGACAAAAATGATGGCAAGGGTGACGAGGTACAAAAGGAAAAGGTATTTTTGGCGCGTCATCTTTGCGACGATTCGCTCCCGATGGATGGCGCTCATTTTCCATCCTCCGGGTAGCATTGATTGATCCCCGAGCAGCGTCATGACGGCTACGAGAAAGCCCGCTAGGATTGAAAACACCGTGACAATCACACCGGTTGCCCGCTCATTATCTCGGATAAAGTCGGCGCCCCAGATCGCTACAGCTACCCCAGCGCCAATGCACAGCACTCCAAATAGCCAACTTCGCCAAGGAACTGCCTGCCTCCCATCTTTCCTGCTAGCCATTTGGCACCGCCCGGAGTTCGGAATCGAACTCTATAAGATGCCCCCAAGCTTCGGTGTGCCGAACAGACTTGCCGAACGGTTCCATTGATACGGTTTTCGACAACAAAATGTCATTCGCGCGCACTTTGCGACCTGTCATTGTTTCGATAACAAATCCCGCATCGTCTTCGTCCAGGACTGTCTCTGCCAGCTCTTGGATTTGCTGGCGCTCGACATCGCCTCCTTTACGCTTGTCGAAAGAGAGCGAGACCTCGACTTTGAGGTTTTCCGCCTCCTCTGGAACCTTCCCTTCCATCATAAGCAAGGCCCTGATGTCGTCGAGAACACTTCCGAGCATCCGCTTCCGCACAGTTTCGCGCTCGGCGTGATCGACGGAAACGCTGTGGGCGACGGCGTTCATTCTGAGACGATGGACACCCTCCTCAACGATCATTGCCATTTTATCCATATCGATACGCTTCCCCAATGAGAAACGCGATAAATCGGTCCCAATTCCCAAGTGCGAGGCCATATGCTCCACGTAATCGATCAGCGCTCCGTCGGGTAACCCACAACGGCATACCAAGACGTCATTGCCCCGGACCAGCAGCATCATTTCGCCATCCAGAAACTCTGTCTGATCCGGCGCTTGGGCCAACTCCAGCCCGATGTTCACCGATCCTCCGGCGACAGGAACCACCTGCACTCGATCGTTTGGCGTATAGGCAACCAGATGTATCAGCTCATATTTCGCACTTCGCTCAAAATTCAGGACTTTTAAAACTGATTGACCTGTATCGAAAGTTCGATGGTCAATGTTGCATCCATCAGGATGTGCGAGTTTTAGAATATTCTGGAGCGTGCCGGGGCCGCCATTGTCTGCCCCAAATTTATTGACGTTTACTGCCTCGCGCAGCGACAAGGTGCGATTTATCATACTCCCCCTCCATACGATGCTTGTATGAAAAGCGGGAATTCGGAAAAAATCGAGTCAAATCTTCTTTAGGATTAACATGGGCGGCGATTTGCCCCGTTTAATCCCGAATGAAAAGAGGCAAGGCTGTCCCTTGCCTCACCTGCTCCACGTTATGTCCGCACATTCGAGCGCGGATAGGATTGACTCCGAAAATACCGACGCGCGCCGGAGGGCGCCCTTGCCAATGAACGGCTCTCCGATTTCGGAAGTGCCGCAATAGGTGTCCAGTAATTCCACCTGATACTGGCCGGGCCGGGAAGGCAGATGCTCGATCACGGTAACCGTGATGCCTCCTACCGTCCCGGCCTCGTAACGGATATGGCCCTTGTCGTTGGGCACTAGCCGAAGTCCTGCGCGTTATCAGCGTCGTAGACAAGTCGCGGCGCTAAGGACGCGTCCATCATATCCGCCATCTTCCGGCAGTGATCCGACGCGACGCGAACCTTTTTCAGAACATGCTCGTCATGCTCATAATCAAGGTCCATGAACACCAGTTGGGCGGCAACGAGAACCTCCGTCAGCTTTTCCAGTGAGTCCAAGATTTCCTTGGCTTCGACCTCAGCACCCTTGATCTTTGCCAAATAGTCTTGGTGCTCTCTGATCTTGCCATCGAGGAACTCTTTCTGTTCCTTGAGGCGTTCGACGGCGCGCCGGGCTTCCGCCTCTTTCTGGCGCGCTGCCTTTACCTCACCATCGACCTTCGCAAGCGCCGCCTCAGCCGCCGCTTCTGCTTGGGCATCCGCTGCCCTCTCGGCTTCCTCTCGGACGCGCTCGGATTCGGACTTTGCCGCTTCGATTTCTGCGAGAAGTCGCTGGCGTTCGGCAGCGGCCTTGGCTTCGGCTTCTTGCTCAGCCTTTAGCCGGACAGCTTCGGCGTTCTCCTTGAGCATGTTCACCTGCCCAAGAAGATCGGCGGACTTGGCCTTCTCAGCTTCGGCCTCGCGCTTGGCGCGGATAGCGTCCTGCTCCGCCCGTTTGGCTTCCGCCTCCTTATCCGCAATTTCGCGTTTAAGGCGCTTCACTTCCTCGACGGTCACGCTCTCATTTGCTTCGGCTTTTGCCTCAACTATCTGGCGGACAGGCTCCGGCGTCGAAGGTGCAGCAAGTTCATAAAGCACTGTGGGCGTTAAATTCGACATTATGTCGAATTTGTTTCCGTATACCTCAGCCACCTGCATAAACCGGGCGGCGGTCCTGTCGGTCATCCCGAACTCGGCTTCGATCCATGGAAGGAACGCGCCATGGGATAGCCTGCTCTTGACCTCAATCAAATCGAGGCCGATGGCAATAATATCCTCTGCCGTGCGCTTCATCCGAACCCGGATGCGCTCAGCGGCGGCGCGTACTTCCGTCGCGGTTTCAACCGGCATGTTTGCGTAGTCGAACAAGGTAATCTCAGTCATTGCCCTGCCCCTTGAACAGCCCCTTGGACAGACGGCGATGGGCGGCGGCGATCTGGCCGCATTCGTTTTTCACTGTCGCCTTGATCGATTTGCGCGTTGCCTTGGCAGCGATCCCCTGAAAGATGATCGCGGCAGCGGTGCTCTCCGCCATCTGCAAATAGCGAAGCTCCATCAGGTCGAACAGGTCGCGGGACTTCTTCTCCCCGTTCATCAGGGCTTCGCGCTGCTTGGCGTTCAGGCCAAATGCAGCATAAACCGAACGCGTGAAGTTCGAGTACGCCAGATCAGGGCGGGTTGAGCCTTCACCCTCGCCGTCAACGTAATCGACGAATGCCTGAATGGCGTCGGTGAAGTTCAGCCGGTCGATCTTGCCAGCTTCTCGCAATGCGGGCCAATGCTGATTGCTCCGCTCGGCCAGTTGGCCGGGATTGACTCTCTGAATTTCAGTAGTCATGTCGTCGTGCTTTCTGGCGGTGCCCAAGCGCCGTTGAGAGAGGGAGACGGTGCGCGCCAGGCTGGAATCCGAGGTGCGCGCCGTCACTTTCGCAGATGGGCTTCTGCGAATGTCAGGATCAGTAATATTCAGAAAGACCGGGCGCTTACGCCCGCTGGCCGTTTGGCCGCCGATGAAAGACCGGCATTTTTGCCAGCGCCGGGCGGGTACTCTCCCGCTGATAGCGAAGGCTTTCGAGGTCGTGCCCGCGATCGATGATGATCTCGCCACCCTTGAGCCTTGGATCGTATTCCTTTTCCAAGATCAGCCCGCGAACGGAAAGCCACCGATGATCCCAATGGGGGACCAATCCGCCGCTGGACTTGTCCCCGGCCTGAATATGCCAGCCATGGTGCGTCTCGGCGGTGATCTCATTGAGTGCATCGGCCATGGCCGCGAAATGAAACCGCACACGCTCTTGGGCGGACATCGCCTGCCCCGCGAATGCGGGAACCGCCATTGCTACCCCTGCTACCGGCAGGGCTTTGAGAAGGTCACGCCGCTTCATGCTGCCGCCCTCCCGTCTTCCGCCTCAACCAAGGCGCTGTAGACCTTGTTGATCTGCTTGTGCAGGTAAAAAGCATCGACCGAAAGGTTCGAGGCCAGCCAAAGGATTTGCTCCGCCTCCGTAGGGGACAGGGTCATCCGAATATAACCATTGCCAGCATCCTCACAGCGCCCCTTGTCCATTTTGGTTTCCAGCTTGCTGCACAGCATGTCTGCCAGATGACGAACCGCTTCCAACTTTTCGAGCGGTCCTCCTTGCGCCTCGAAAGTGCTGATTGCTTCTTGTGCGCTCATGCCACTTCTCCGATCAACGGAACGTGGTAGACGTCGAGGTCCTTTTCAGCCTCCGCCAGCCGATGGACCACCTCATAGAGGGTGTCGGCCAACGCCCCGATATCGTCTTCCGTCAGCTCGCCGTTGTTCTGCATGGCGTGCCAGACGGTGGTGGCGATGGCCTTGGCCCGGTTGACGTGATCCGCTGCTTTCGCTTTCGAGTTCATGCCACTTCCTCCAGTTCCAGCGCCTCGCCGCCGTCAAGCGTGAGGTCAGGATCAGGAATGACGAGGGCAAAGCCGCTGTCGCGCTCGCCGTCGCGGAAGAAGCGGCGGAGAGCAGGATCAGTGAACAGGCTCGACAGGCGAACCATGAGGGTTTCAGTTTCCTTGTGCATCTGCCCCTCCCTCACGCCGCACGGGCGAGTTCGAGGGACAGGGCCTTGTGGCGGCTCCAGTCGATGAAATTCGACATTTCGAGCGACACAAGATCGGCGCGGATTTGCTCAACGGTGCGGCCAACCGGGATAGTGGCATCCAAGCGTGCCTTTGCGGCAGCGTCGAACTTGGCCTCCTTCCATGCGTCACGCAGGCAGCGGGCGAAGTATGCAGCGTCAAACGTGCGCAGCATCTTGTAGCGGTACACGCTCCACGCACGAGACATGACGCGGCGAAGGTTGATGTTGGACGGAATCCGGGTATTGGTGGTCTTAGCCATTCGAGCCTCCAGACAGGTTCGTTTCGGTTAGGGCCGTCTCGGGAGTACCAGTCCCGTTTCGGCCCGTTTGCTATTGCTAGCAGATGTATGTATAATTCTAGCCGGATTCACTGTCAACTAGAAAATGCTAACAATGCCAGCAGAACGCGAAACCCGTAATGCCCCCCTTGGGCTGCGCATTTATCCTTCGGTGAAGGACGCACTGGAAAAGGCGGCCAAGGACGACAATCGCTCGACCGCCTCTATGGCGGAGATCATTCTTACCCAATGGCTCAAGGACAAGGGTTACCTGGAGAAGTGAGCAGTGGAGATAGCAATCCCGAACTGTTGCCCTGCCCTTTTTGTGGCGGCGAGCCGCGAATTTACTACAACATCAGCCCGCCGAATAACCGAGGCTACAATTGGCACGCAGCGTCCATTTCTTGCACCATGTGTGATGCAGCCATGTGGTCAGAAGACGTGCCAGAACGGGTTATCAAGGCGTGGAACCGCCGGACCGGCAATGGTCATCTCACAAGAGCCTTTGCCGTGGCACATCCTGACCCAAAGCCCCGCTGCACCGGATTCCGATCTGTTCCAGAACTGGACACAGGACGTGCAAGAGGCCGCCTGCTGTAAAAGGTGCTCGAAAGGCAAGCCGTGCGGCAACTCGTGCATCGCGCGGACGAAGACATGTCGAGTGGGGCCGGGCTGCGCCTGTTAGCTTAGTGCCTTAGGTACAAAGGCTACCCCCGCTCCGAAAGCTGGCACCGAGCAACCAGTTCGCCAATGAGCAGTTGCACCATCGCATCTTGTCCCTCGGGCGTTTTGCGGACAAGCCACGCCTGAAGCAGCGCCTCCATCATCGCGCCCGGCGCGTTGATCTTGAGCGCCATCCTGATATCGTCGGTTCCGATATTGGGGGATTGGAGCATTTTTCACATGGCCTCTGCTGTTTTAGATTGCCCTCATTGCGGGGCGCACGAACTGGCGATGTCGCTTTCAGGTAACTTCGTCCCACCGGCAGGAGCGAAGAGCCCATCAGGCTACGATACGTTCGCACCAGTCCTTGCCCTTTGTGCCCGCTGTTGGGGATCGTTTGCCATTGAGCTTGTGCCGCAGATTATCGGCACGATGACGCGAGAGGGGGTAGCCGCTGCCGCTCAGAAATTATTGAGCACACCTACGGGCGTTCCGGAAGCTTTCAAGTTGCGGGCGATCATTCTGCGAACCCCGCCGGAAACCAGTAGCTTCCCCCCACATGTCTCAGCCCCCGTTCTTAAGGCGCTTAAGCAAGCTGAGATGAACTTTCGGCTTCCCGACGCCGAAGAGGCATCCGCGCTCATGTACCGACGTGCGCTCGAACTCGCGGTTAAGGAAATATATCCCGACGAAAAGGGGGGACTTATTCAGCGAATTGATAAACTCGCAGCCAAAGGTGTTCTGCCGGACGCGATGAAAGATTGGGCTCACGAAATCCGTGTGATCGGAAATGACGGCGCACATGAACTAGATGGCGTGGAGCGATCTGATCTTATAGCCGCTCAAGGCTTCACAGATGCCTTTCTGAGATACCTCATCAGTTTACCCAAGGAAGTCGAACTGCGCCGCTCGGCGGCTGTCATTGCCGAAGCGGAAGACGAGAAATCCTGATCGATTTCAAAGATTACAAGGAGCGCCCTGTCGTTTAAGCGCGCCCGCGCATAGCCTCACCTCATAGCCGCCCTGAACGCATCACGAGCCGCATTGTCCGTTTCCGGGACGTCCGGTTCTTTCGCGTGATGCTTGAGATAGAGGGCGTCCATGGCCCGGATAGCCTGCCGGAAGGCCTGCGCATCGGCGCCTGGCCAGCCTGCGACATGTCGGTCGATACTGGCCGCCGGAATCGGGCCGAGCCCCATACCGATCTGCCGATCCGTTCCGAGTTCAAAGAAGGTTTGGAACCAGCTTTCCGCGCCGGGCCAAATGTCCGGCGGATAAAGGTGTTCGGGTATCCGCCAGCCTTTTTCTTCAAGTGAATTGCGGCGCGCGTCGGCATTTGGGTTTTCCAGATGCCAGCGCAGCGCCTCTGCTAGTTTTTTGCGATTTCCTCGGCCTTGGCAGCGCGGGTTTCATCGATCGCCAGAATGGCCGTGACGATGGCCATGCCGACCCTGCGGGCCTTGGGCTCGGTCATGAAGCCTTCGGCAGTCTTCTTGTTGAACGGCAGTTCTTTGCCGCCCGAGGCGAAACCGCGCCAGTCGAGCAGGCACTTTTCCAGCACGACCTCACGCAAGATGCGCTCCTGCGCTGCCTCGGAAAGCTGACCGTTGGCGAGCTTGTCGGTGCGCGGCGCTTCGCGGCGGAGCTTGTCATAGAGCGTTTTTGCATCGGTCGAGGACAGGCCCTTGGCGCGGATTTCAACGCCGGGGAAATCAGCGCCGAGCGCGATCCACTTGCCCTGCTCGATCACTTCCACATCGACGAAGGCAGATTCCACATCAAACATGCGTATTTCTCCGGGCTCATAGGCTCAATGGGCCGGAAGCGCGAGAGCCCCGCACGCCTCCGGCCCTGCCCTTGCGGGCATTTCGGGACGGGCTAGATGGTGATCGCCGGCGCGATAGGCTGAACCGGCATCGTGATAAGGCGACTGGCCGAAGCATCGCCGCCGGACTTAACGCCGAAAAGCGCAAAACCGGCGAACAGGTCGGTTTCGCCCACGGGGACAGCGGTCGCAGTATGCGTTCCCGAGCCAGCGCCGGACGTATCGATAGGGCTCCCGCCCGGCGTGGCAGCGACCTCGAACGTGTCGGTATCCGCGTTGACCACGTAATAGGTCGTGCCCGGCGTCAGCCCGGTCGGCAGACTACCGGACGTGGTGAACACGACAGGCGTGCCATTGGGCAGGCCGTGCGCAGTCCAAGACACAACAGCCGGTTCCGCATTGGAGATAGTGACGGTTGCCGTCTCCTCGCAATCCGCCCCCCAAACCGCTCGGAACGGATAGGGCTTACAGGCACGACGCGCGGCGGCAAACAGCATCTGTCCCGGATCGGAAAGGTTCGGCACAAACTGGTTTGACATGATCGGGAACGAAATCGTTCCCTTGGCGTAAACCGTCGTGTTGTTGTCGATCAGGGTCTGGGTGACCATGGCCTGTTCAGCGCCGAGGTCGCCAGACGTCTGCCAGCCCAGAATGCGGGTCCACGAGACACCAGAGAAGTCGGCGGCCTCGTATTCGGTTTGATAGGCGATGGGAGCGTTGCCGATATAAAGCGCGCTGCCCGCGATTTTCTGTAGCATTTCTGTCTCCTGGACATGAAAAAGCCCCGCTCGAACGAACGGGGCCGGTTGATCCGGTCAGCGCCGGGATGGGTTACGAGCGCTTGGCTCGCGGTTTCTTGACAGGCGGCATGGGCGGATCGCCAGCATCGATCTGGATTGCCTCGCCCTGCCCCGCCAATTCAGCGCTTTCGATGGAAGCCTTGGGCGTGAGCCCGACCATTTCAGCCGCGCCCTTCATCACATGGCCAGCGGCAGCGGCAATGCGGCCCTCGAGAACCGCGTTGATGACCTTCTCGCGCCGTTCCGCGCACTCTTTGCAGGCCATAGTGTGCCTCCTATCGATTTGTTTCGACCTCAATGGTGACCGGCACCTGGATGTGCGTATCGACAAATACAGGCCCCACGGACGGTGCCTTGAGTACCCGTGCCTTCACACCCATGAAGGTCATGGCGAGATCGGTCGCAAAGTGCGCCGCGACCTGCCCCGCGACCTCGCGCGCAACGCCGCTGCCCTGCGCTACAGTGGCGAAAACGTCGATTTGCAGGATGCCGGGCCGACGATGCGGATCGCTCGATCCGATGAACATGCGCTGGGTCTGGTTCGGTATCCACGTGGCGCGGAGGTATCTTTCCGTTGCCTGCGGCTCATAGGCCGGACCGTCCGACCATTTGATCGGATAGGTCGAGGCCATGGGCAGGGTGGAAACGCGGGCCTTGATCGCCTGATAAATCTTGGTTTCGATGGACGGAGCAGTCATTGCTTGTTCAACTCCCGCGCGACCGCCTCGACAATCGGCTTAAATCGTTGAACCGTGATGCGAACCATGCCCTCGGGGGCTTGGCCCGAATGGCCATACTCGAGCGGCAGTGCGTAAGGCAGGTTGTTGACGAGGTAGATCGTATCGCCAGCCTTGAGGTTCAGCACCTCGGCCTGCACCTTGCCAATCGTGACGGTCCCGGTTTTGTCCTCGACCTCGAGCGTACCGGTTGGGACGTCACCAATTGCCACCTGCCAATTGCCTCGAAATCTGCCGGTATCGACCGGCGATTTCAGAATGACCTCGCTGAAAACGTCTAGCGCAATCTTGCGGATTGCCGTTTCGATCTTTGCCTCGGTCTTGCGAGCAAAAGCGGCTATCTGATCGGAAAAGCTGCTCATTAGCGCCTCGCGACCGCGTCATAGAGCACCGTGACGCCAGCCGGTGCCAGCGTATCGAGCTTGGCAATGGTCCACGCCTCGCCGCCGGAATAGACCTCGCCCGAGAACGATCCGCCGAACATCAAGATGTCACCAACCGCTGGCGTGATGGACAGGCCAACCGGCGAAATCAGCGCCTGCCGGTCTCCGGTCAAAATCATGGTGCCGTCAATGCGGCGCTCGTCCATTGGCAGGATTGCGACCCTGATCGGGTGATAGACGGTGATTTCCTCGCCTTCCTCCCAATCGTTTTCGGGCGGTATGATTGTTGTGCGAGGAATGGCACCGACCTGGCCGAATTCCTCGATAAGCTCGTCAGCGTCCTGCTGGCTTTCGATGTAATCGAACTTTTCGATCATCGGTCAGACTCTGGTAAGCGCTACGCTGCCGCCAAAAGCCTGCCGAAGCAGCCCGGCCAGCAATTGCTCGATAATGGCGATCTGAGGCCGGACAGACGACGATCCCGTCGCCTCGGCGTATTCCAGCTCCTTTTCGAGCGGGCCGACCTTCTTACGCTCGCGCGACACGACGCGGGATGCAACGAAATCAGGCGACAGAGAACCGGGCGAGACAAGCTCGCGGCGCGCGGTCTCGATGATCGCGTATTTCACAGGCTCGGGCGCCTGATCGTTCTCCCACTCCGTCGCCCAGCGGTCATTGTAGAGCCCGGCGAGGTAAGTCTGTCCGCGCATGATCGCGGCGGCCTTCACGGTTTCGTCGCCGGTCCAGTCGGTCCAGCCTCGGGCCGTGGCGTAGGCATCGGCATCGCCGGACGTTACGGCGGGTTCGGTAAAGCTCAGCATCGATCAATCCGCCCAATCGTTCGAGTAGGTGCCGCACCGTCTGCACAGCGCGCCAGCCGGGGTCAGCCAGAACAGTGTCTCACCGCAATTGCAGCGCCATGTCGCGTGCGGAGGCGTCACTGCGTGCTTGGCCGCACCCCAGAACCGGTGGCAGTTCGGGCATTCGAGGTGAGCTTCCTGCCCCACCGGAGCCGCGCCGGCCCACTCGTGACCGCAAGCGCCGCAAAGGCACTCGCCGGACCAATACGGGCCGTCACCGCCGTCATCTGAGGTGCGGCGGGGCAAGGAGACCACGTTGTCGGTCATGCGGCGCGCTCAGCGACTTCCGCCTCGATGATAGCCTTGGCCTTCGCCGCTTCGGTCTGGCCTTCGGCGGGCACAAGCGAGCCCTCACCGCCGACAATGGCAAGCGCAAGCTCGACCATTTCGTCGTCGGTCATGGCTTCCCATGCTTCGGGAATTTCGACGGGTTCGCCGCGGGGGTTGTCGAGATTCCCGCCGTCAGCCGCAGCCTTTGCCAGATGCGCCTCAATGGCGGCGATGGCTTCGGCCTTGTTCTTGAACGGACCTTCCGCGACGGACGAGGCAACAGCACGAATGCCGATCTGGTCGCCTTTCGGAATCCACGGCAGATCGCGCCAGTTGTCGGGGATCGAAACGGATGTGGAAGCACCCTGGTTAACTGGATTCTCGGGTGCGGGTGCTTCCGCACCCTGCCCGACGCGCTCGGCAGCGAACCGCCGGGCGCGATTGAATGCGGCGAGACCCATTATTCCGCTCCCTTGAGCGCGGCAAGCAGCCCGTTGAACGCTGTCGCAACGTCCTCAGCGGTTGCCTCTGCCGGGTTGGCAATCGGGTTGATCGCATCGAGCGCAGACACGTCGATCTTGTCGACTATCTGGCCTTCCAGCGTGCCAACGTCGCTCTGAAGCTGGTTGTAATCGTTCTGGTCGGGCACGTTGACGTCAAGCCAATCGTAAAGCGCCCGGAGAGACCGGGGCAAACCGGTACGGGGAGCGGCCATTTCGGCCTCCTATGATCTGAAAGGGGAGGAAGGGGCGACCGAAGCCGCCCCTCGTGGATCAGGCCGCCGCGATGCGGTGCACGAACTGGACCATGCGCACGTTCTTATTTTCATAGACGCGCTGCCAGTTGGCCGAGTTCGCCGCCTCCGCGTTCGTCGGAGCCGCACCAGCCACCGAAGCCCCGAGCCACTTCACACCGCGGGGATGCAGCACGAAGTGACGGCGGTTGATGAGGATATCATCACCCTGGAGGCTGTCGCGGTCGGTCTCGGTCGGGACGGGAGCATTGCCCTCGCCCAGCCCGAACGCCCCCTGCCCGAACAGGTAGGAGGTATAGACCCCGTTCGACACCGGCATCCCGTCATCGACAATGACACGCTTGCCGAGATAGGTCGGGATCGTGGGGCGACCCTCGCTATCGGGCAGGAAGTCGATCAGGTTGTTCTTCACCAGAAGCGCAACCGTGGCCGAGTGCATCGCAAAGCCGGTCAGGCCGCCAGCGGCGTCACCGAGCTTATAGATCGCGTCAACCGTCGATTCCGCGCTGATGACCGCCGCCGCGCCGCTTCCGCCACTGATGTCGTGCTTATTGCCCGCCATGGAGGCAGCACCAAACACGCCGGTGAGCGAAGAAATGAGAAGCGCCTGCCAGCGGCGCGCCCAATAGGCGGCGACCAGATCACCGACTGCGGCCATGGGGTCATCGCCCGACAGCGCCTTGGCGAGGTCGTTGGCGCCCCACGCCTTACCGCGGACATGCAGCACAGCAACGTCCTGCGCGGCGGTGATGGCGTTGACCGAGAGCGGCGAGGTATCGGACAGAACCTCATCGTCACCGCTCAGGTCCTGCCAGAAGGGCATGGCGATGGTCGTGCCGCCCTTCTCACCCAGGATATTGAGCCCCGGCACGCTCTGGATGATGCCGGACTGGTAGAAAGCCGAAAGCGCCGCGGTGCGCTCGATCACATACGGATTGAACACCTCGGGCACGATGACGTTGGAAATACGAGTAGCAGCCATGATAATTCTCCTTGAACTGGCTGGTTTCGCTTTGAAATCAGCCGGTCATCGACACGGCTGCAGGAATTGAGGGCATCGCCCTCGGTGGGTGGCGCTAAGCGCCGATGCGCTGACTGATCTGGCTGTCGCTCAGACCGGCGGCGCGCATGAACTGGCGGGCCTTGTCGGGATCGGCGCGGACCAATTCGCCCTGACGGGTCAGGTTGTGGCTGTCGGAAGCCCACGGGTTCTTTTCGCCGGTGCCGCCTTTGCCTTTGCTGCCCGGCGCGTCCATCGGAGGCGCCTTGGCAACGTAGTCCTTGCCATCATCGGTCCCGGCCCAATCGGAGACAAAGCGCGAGAGCGAGGTCGGCCCCATGTCGGTTTCAACCACGGCGCGGAATTCGCCGTCGGCTTCCTCGATTTTGATGTTGCCGATGTCCTTGAGGTAGGAGATTAGCTTCGGCTTGTGCTTGGCATCGATGCTCGCTTCATCGAGAGCCTTGGAGAGCCCTTCATCGATCGCGGCGCGGCGCAACGAGCCTTCAAGGGCCGAAATGCGCTCGTCCTTCTTTGCGAGGTCGGCTTGATGCTTGCGCTCGAGTTGCTCGCGGACGCGCGTTACCTGCTCGTCGGTCTTGGGCGGCTCCTTGCCCTCGGCCTGCTGTTTCAGCGCCTCATAAGCCTCGGCATCGAACTCGTCGGGCAGGCCGTCCAGGCGGGCCCTGAGGCTTTCGACCTCGGCCTTGTATTGATCGCGCTTGCGGACGTTCTCCCGGTTGGCGGTCACGAGGCCGCGCACTTTGGGATGGTCGTCAATGCCTTCGAGATCGAGGACGAACTTATCGCCTTCCTCGACGTAAAAGGCGCGGTGTTCTTCGGGCAGATCGTCGATGCTGTCCAGAATGGTCTTTAGGCCCATCGGGCTTTCTCCTTGGGTTGCGCCCGGCTCGCGGGCATGAAAAAGCCCGCCACGGGATGCGTGGCGGGCGGACATCTATTTGCGTCAGTGATGCTGTCTCGACATTACATCAGTTCAATGAGCTAATGGATCGTTAACCTGAAAAGGAGGAAGAACATGGCGAAGACAACAGCTTGGCACTCTACTCGCCCGGATGCCAATAAAGTGCATCATGACGAAACAACATGCACCGAAGGTAATAATATCGAATCTCGATACCGCGCATCAGGCACCGGCGGGTATCCAAAATGCTCTCGATGTCGCGAAATTAGCGGCTAAATCTCATACAGGGGCTGGCGAAACGCTAGCCCCTAGCCAATGAGCACCGTGATCTTGCCGCGGCTAAAGCAGTACGCACAGCACCATTGCTTGGTGCCGCCGACCTTGCTGCCAGATGGTGAGCGTCGAGGCGCAACTGTCACTTCCATGACCATACTGGTCTCTACGCCCACGTCCTTGAGACATTGCCAGCACGTCACCTGTTCCGCCTGATCGAGCGCGGTCCTGCGCCCTGCCCTTGGCTTCCCTGCCGGGCGGTCGCCGTCAACGGTCGATAGGTGCGAGCGGTCGCGGAAATCGGTTTTCACGACCCCACTATGCCGCAAGTCCGGCGCGTGCGAAAGCCTCAGCCTCCATTGCCCTTAATTGCTCAAGCGTGAGTTGATCGCCCGCCCGATTGGTAAACCGCTCAATCGGCAGTTTACCGCGGCGGAACAATGCACCCCGCGTTGGCCCCAAAGCCTCGTCCTGTACACTGGCAGGCTGTTTGCGCAGCCATTCTCCATACGTCATCGAGGCTGGGACCTGCCCGTTCATACTCGCCCGCGTCGATGGTTCGAGTTCGTCGATATCAAAGCCAAGCTCGCGCCAGCTCTTGGTGCGCGGAATCCTGATGCACCGACATCCGATGTGAAAGGGCTCTTTCGGCCCCTCACCTACCGGGAAGCGCTTTCCATCGAGCGCCTGGCACTGTGGGCAAGTCCGCGTGTCGAGTGTGGCGACGATCATTTCCTCGGCTATGAGAGCAGAATTGGCCTCGTAAAGCTCAGTCCGCGCCACTGCCGTTGTGTGCGAAACCGCCGTCCTCACCATCGCCTCGGCACCGCGGCGCGAAATCGCCATGACGCCATCGGCGTAGTTCTGTGCGCGCGTGCCCCTGATGCGACGAACGATCTGGTCAACCGTGTCACCCTGCACCACACCTAACCTCACGGCGTCCCGCACGCGACGGGCAGCATTGGCATCGAGATCGGTCAGCCACTCCTTGAGCAAACGCCCCTGAAACGGGCGGGCTTGCACCGCGGCGTAGAGCAGTTCCGTGCTCGGCGTTACCACGTCGAACGCAACGGGCATCGCGCCGGTCAAAAGCCTGCGCTGAAACTCTGCCTCGTAAGCTGCAAGGTTGCGCAGCTCGTCCCGCAGTTCGCGCCCAACAATCACATGCGCGTCGTGATTGATCCGCCGGATCGCATCAAGCAGCCTTTCAAGCCGCCTGGAGGTGAACGATCCCTCCAGAACGTCGCCTCTGGCCAAAAGCCTCGCGACAATCTCGGCGTCGGCGCGGTCGAGGATCGGCAGGAGCTTGCGCAGAATGCCGGTCCCAAGACGATGCACGCCGACCATGTGCCTGACCTCGAGGTCGGCAACCATGTCGTTGACGGACACCATCGGTTATTCCGTCACAACCGGGAGGCCGGGCTCGTCCTCGGCAATTTCCTCCTGCTCCTGCTCGAAGGGCTTCCCTTCCTGCACCACACCGCCCCGCTGGAGGTTCCAGTGCAGGGTGCGCTTGCTAAATGCAGCGCTCTGCCACGCTGCAACAAGCGCTGTAACATCCTGCGCCGAAAGCTCGTTCTCGAAGAAATCCAAATTCGGCGCGACCTTCACCTTATCAGGGTTCGCCCCGATCCAGATGGCCGCGTTCTTCAATGCCCGCTCAAGACCAGCCGCCGAGGTCATCGCAATGCCCTTCAACGTGCTGTGCTGGCTGTCGAGCCTCACCCGTTTGGCCTCGCCCGATTCCGCGGCGTTCGACCGATTGGTGAGGATTTGAGCACCGAACATCACCGCGTCGGCTTTCGCGTCCTCGATGGCCTTTTGTTGGGCCGAAAGCCCGGCGCCGGTAAACTCAAGCATCCCGGCCTGTGCGCCATCGGGCAGCACCCACAACCGCGCCGCGCCGATGGTAGAAGGCGGCTGGCGCGTGGCGTCCTGTTCATCGAAATGGCCCGATACCCAAGGCGTCGGCTCACTCGTCATGTAGAGGCCGGACTGGTAGTTCGCGTCCATGCGATAGATGCGCAGCGAAATCTTGGCCAGACCGAACAGCGGCACGTCATCGGGCGAAGGCGTCAGATCGGACGTGTTCACAAAGACAAAGGGTAGAAAATCAAGAGGTTTTTGCTTGCGGTCCCGCGCCTCGACCGGGTCCTCGGGCTGAAGACCTGTACCCGTATCGCTCCACACGCGCGCCGCGTACCGTCCATCCCCAACGAAGCATTCCCGATACTGCTTTACTTCATCCCAGGCGCCGGTCTCCCGATTGCGAACCTGCCCGCTCTCGTCCAGCACCACATAATCAGCGACCTGATCCGTCTCGTCCCAGTTGATGATCGATTCCGCAATGTAACCGGCGAGATACGGCGAGCCATCCTGCGCAATGCCCGGCAGGATGCCGTAACGCCCGGTCAGCATCAGCTCGGTAGCGATCCTGCGATGGAGCGCCTCGAGCGTCAGGCCGTCGCGCGTTGCCCGCTCCCGCAGTGGCTCAAGGTCTTTCGGCAGTTCGATATTGGCCGACTTATCGAGGATCGTCCCGACCGCGCCGCGCGTCGTAAGCGCCACGAGATCAGGAAATTCAGCATATTCCTTGTAAAAGTCATAGGCCCGCGCCTTGACGGCAGGGTCGTCAATCGCCGCGGTGCCCGGCTTCATCGGCAGATAGGTGACGCCCTTGGCCTTGATGTCATCCTCGCCATCGAACGAATCCCGCAGGAGCGTCCACGCGGGCAGGAAGGCGTCATAGAGAGGGTGATGGGCCTCGATATCAAATCCGCTCATACAAAGCCCCTGAGTTCTCTTTGGCCCGAAATACCCGGCTTCCTAATCGGGAAGCGATAGGCAATGAAGTAGCCACCGGCATCGTTGATATGATCGAGGCCAGCCGACTTATCCGGCTCGCCGTTCTTGTCGTAGGACTGCTTTTCGAGCGCTTCCACGAACATCGGGCAGCGATCGAGGTTTACGCCCAGGCCGTCGCGGGCCAGTAACTGGTTCACCGCAAGCACCCTGTCTTTCACCGCCGGGTTCACCGGGTTCACGCAAACCTGAAACCGAGCCTGCTTGAGCAATGCGATATCACTCTCGCTGGCGCTGTTTGACTTCCGGTTCTTTCCCGAAGCGTCGGGGTAGACCATAATCGAATGGCCCTCATGCCGCGCCTTGAGCAAGGCGATCATCGCCGGGGTGTCGAGGACATCGGTATATTCCTGCACGGCGTGCGGTTTGCCGCCTCTCAGTACAAAGACTACCGCGGCCATTCTCTGGACGTTGAAGTCCATGCCAATGTGGAGCGTATCGCCGGCCTGTATTGCCTCGGTGCTGGCGTGTTTCCCCCGATCAAACTCGGGATAGACTGACCCACTGGTCAGATTGACGAATTCGCCGTCGAGATAGGCCGCCAGCAAATTCGCCGGGTAGCTGTCCCGCAATGACTGGATATAGCCGTCCGGCAGGTTCTTGGCGTTGCTCTCGGTCGTCGCCTTGATGATCCGATAGCCCGGCGCCGGGTTCTTCTGCCAGCGCTCATAGACGAAGCGAAACCCTTCCGGCGTTGTGGCGACCGCGACCGTGTTCAGCGAGCCATCCGGCTTCTTCTGCCGATTACGGCTGATGATCTTGTTCCAGACCTCACGCGCCTTCTCTGTTGGCAGAGTGTCCAACTCGTCTACGAGACTATCGGCCACCTCATAACCAATGATGCGCTCGGGTGTATCCATCGTCCGGAAGATCACCCTGCCCCAGCCTCCACCCGGGCCTATTACAACATCCGCATCTGTCTTGTTGATTTTGTGCTGGATGCCCAGCCCGTCGAGTAGTTCGGCAAACCGGGGAAATCCGATATTCCGCACCAGATCATAGGTCGGCAGGTAATAGGCGACGTTCTGAGCCGGATACTGGAGTTTGCGTGCAATGGCTCGATAAACCGCCGCGTGTGTCTTGCCGGCCCCGAACCCCGCCACCATTGCCGGAAACTGATCGGCGGCGGCTGCGAATTCGTGCTGAGGTCCTGATAGGCTAACCTTCATCCTTGACGAACTGGATCACCGGCGGGGCAAGCGGCGCTCCATCCTTTCCGGTCAGTTCGTGACGATCCACCATGAAGCCGAGCATCTTGGCCAGATCGACCAGCGCGCCCTTCTTGTCATGGAGCTTGAACTTCACCCGGCGAACATCGCGGGCGTTCTCGCCGCGCCCGTCCTTGAAGTCCTCAACCGTCACCTCGCCAAGAGCCGCGGCCTGATCGCGGGTCAGTTCGGAAAAGTCGAGGTAAGGATCGCCATCCGGCCCGGCGCGCATGTAATCCTGCATGTTCGAGAAACCGATCTTTGCCAGTTCCTCGACAATGCGTTCCTTGGTGACTTCGAGCTTTTGAGCAGCCTTCGCCTGCCCCGTTTCGACGGCAGCGCGGACCTTAACATTTCTCAACAGGCGCGATGCCTGTTGCTCTGCGGTCTTTGCACTGTACCCGGCGCGGATCGCTGCCTGGGTGGCGTTGAGGTCGATGAGATATTCGTCGACAAACCGCTGTTGCTTGGGCGTAAGGGTCATGCGAAAAGTATCCGCCAAACAAAATGGAGGGGGCAATGTCCGACGAGATCAAACTAGGCGATGTGGTTCAATTGAAGTCCGGCGGTCCGAAAATGACCGTCGCTAACATCGACAGATATGGATACGATTCCACCGAAAGTGCGCGGTGCGACTGGTTCGTTGCGAATAAGGAACCATGGAAGAAAGAGGACGGAATTTTCCCACTTCACTCCCTGAAGAAGGTAGAATAGGCGACTATGAAGGATACCGGCGGTCAGTTTGAAGATCGATCGCCGGTACCCTTGCCGCCACACACCGTACGGCCATCCGCGTTACGGTTTCATTGCCCCGCCGCCCCGGCTCGTCATGGAAGGCGCTATGAACAGGCTACTTCCGCATCACCTGGAAAGGACGGGCGGCGATGAAGGGGTTAGGCGAACAGAATGGCGAGCCAAACCGCCTTGCAGATGATGTGGAGCACCTGATCGAGCGCGAACGAAGTCCAGCCGCGCACCTTCAATTCATCGATGATCGTATGCGCGACCCACTCCGCCAGCCCAAGCCAGACGCTTCCTGTGACCAGCGCGACCCCGCCTCCATGGATGCCAGCGTGGGCAACGAGGTGATAGACGCGCAGCGGGCCCTTCTGTTTAGCTTGCGCAAGGAAGTCGCCTTGCAACGGATAGTCTGCCACCCAATGCACCGCGAGCAGCATCAGAGTGAGTGTCAATGCTGCCTCCATCACCTTCTCCTGCGATTGGTTGTGAGGCATTGAGACGGACGCGGCTCAAGGGTTCACGCAATCGAACGATATGCGCCCGTCTCAAGAAAAAGCCCGCTGGCGTAACCGGCGGGCCAAAAAGACTAGTCGATAGGTCTGCGGATTAGCGCTTACGCAACTCAGCCAATTTGTCCGCCTGCGAAGCAGGAGCGGCCAAACGGAGCGCTTTCAGACGCGCGGTGTTTTCTCTTGTCCGCTGAAGCTCGGCATCAACTTCGCTCATTGCGGCCTCTTCCCGGCGGGTGATAGCGGCAAAGCGAGTTTCGGCAACTGCACGTAAAGTGCTAGTCATATGCATCCTTGGGTGGCGGTAGGGCCGCGCCGAAACGCGACCCGCCTAATCAGCTTGCGAGCTGAAGGTTGATCGCCGACTCGCGACCATCGCGGCCAGTCTCGACGTCATACGAAACCTTGTCGTTCTCGTAGAGACCGTTCATGCCCGAGTTCTGCACTGCCGAGACGTGGACAAAATGGTCTTTGCCGCCGTTGTCAGGCGTAATGAAGCCAAAGCCTTTAGACGCGTTGAAGAATTTTACGGTGCCATTAATCATAGGATAGTCCTTTGAATTGCTCGAACGATAAACGCGAGCAGTTATCCGCTCTGCAACAGCGCAGGTCGGAACGTTCGCAATTATCGAGGGGTAACTAAGCAATCCGGACTGGCCGGTGATCAGAAAGCCAAAGACGGCTGAAAACGTGGATCCACCCTACGCCTTCTTTCCTTCAATGGCAATCAGGAAACAAGAAAGCCCCGCGCTTGGCAGGGCTTTGATCTGGACGCAATGCGTCACCTTCATTTGCTATGCTCGGTGATTTGCTCGAATCTGTCAAGCCGCGCGCCTGCCGGTGATGCGATAGTGGCGGGCAAGAGCGTTGAGCGCTTCCCGCAAGTCACCGACAAGGTGATGCAGTTCCTGTTCCCGCTCCACCAGAAGGTTCATGGCGGCATAGAGGTTGCTGCGAAGCCCGATAGCGTCCTGCGCTTCTCTCAGTGCCTTCTTGCTGGCCTCGAAGCGTTCTACTGCCTTCTGGGTGCGGGCAACGTCCTCGCCATGGGTGCGGCCAGGCGCGCGGGTCAAATCGATCGCCTGATCGCCCGGCGGGCAATCGATGGCAAACTGATAGGCGTGGCGCTCTTCCATCCATTGCTCGGCAGCGGCCAGTTGCGCCTTGCTGATTTCGCCACCGAGGCAAAGACGCCCGACAAATGAGCCCGCGCGCTGGTCCATGGCCTTCTTGGGATCGATGCCGTGCTTGGTGACACGCGCTTCGAGATTGTTCATCAGGGTTTCCTTTTCCGCCGCTTCGTATTTTTTGCCCTCAAGGGCCCGCATAATGGCCTTCTGCTCTTGCTCGCGCGACAGGATGCCGGTCTTGGTGCGCTTGCCCTGCTTACGGTTATGTGCCGGCCTTCCGCGTCTTGCCATGTCTATTCGCCCTTGTTGGGAGGTTGGGGGAGGCCAGGGTCGGCACGAAGCTTTCTCAGCACCGAATAGGCGCGGAACAGGTCGTCGTCGTCGAATACCGAGTAATTGATTGTGACGTCGCCATTGTCATTGAACACGGCGGACGAGAACGGTTGCAGCGCCCGTTCCATGTCATCTATGGTCTTGTTCATCCGCTCTATGAGGTCGGCGGCTTGATCCATCAGCGCCGTGTCCTCGCCCCACCTGATCTTTTCGCCCATGTTGATCATGTTCGAGACGTGGCGCAGCCGCTGCACCAGTTCCTTGCTCACCCTGCTTTCCCTTCCTGCTTTATTGCCTTGCACACCGGCTTGCGCTCTTGAACGTCCCAGCCGCACCACCACCGGCCCGCATATCGCTTGTCACCAGATGAAAGCGCCCGGCGCAGATCAACGTCCTCACCGAAGTCAGCGCGTGCACCGCACCCTTCGCAGGTGGTGACGATGACACGATGGCCGGGGCTGCTTTCGACGGACTGGACGGGCATGTCATGCGAACTTCTTTTCCTGTTCGGCTCGATACTCTTGGATTTTCGCCAGCATCCTTTCCATATGGTCGATGACTTCCCGCAGTTCGTCGTCAAAAATCTCGGTGGAATGGTCCCGGCTATCGACCGCGTGCGCCAACTTCTCTTTGAGCCCGGCGATCACATCATCGGTAAAGCGCTCGCACCTCATCAGCGCCACTCCGGCGCGAACGGGATATTATCGTCCATGCCGCCGTCGCCCCCGCCAGGCGCCGGTTGTGGGCGCGATTGCTGGCGCTGATTGTCCTGTCGGGGCGGCATAAGCAGGAACGATAGTTCTGGCTGCCCGTCGCGCCCCAAGCGTGGGGCAGGCGTTGCTTCAAGCCGGATTTGCCAGCCGCCGCTTCTCGTGGCGAAAGCAACGCCGATCTTTGTGAAGGCGGTTTTCTTCTCGCCATTCACCTCGTATTCCCGCGCCATCACGGCGTCCATGCGGTCAGTCATGCTGACATCCTTTCGTGTTGGGAAAATTCAAGATATCGGCGCGACCCAAGAGGATCGTGCGATGAGCGGTAGCGGTAGCTTTCTTGATCGAACCAAAGGCCGACCTTGCCCTCGAAGTCGCCGTTTCGCTGCTTGGCAACGTTCATGATGACGCCGGGGCGCTCGTCGTAGATGCGGCGCTTTTCCGCATCGCTTTCGGCCTTCTGCACCGCGTCCTCGATGCTTCTGTCGCGGTAGACGGTGACGATATTGAAGGCGTTGGCGCCGATTTCCATTGCGCCTTTGATGTCCTCGGTTTCCGGGGCGGCGGTTGTCTTGTCGCCCTTGCGCGCATGGGCCACCAGATGCATGTGGACATTGTTCTTGATCGTCCAGTCCACCAGCTTGAACACAGCCTTTTCCTGCCCGTTGTAATCGTCGGAGGCGATGCCCAGCCGCATCAGGCTATCGATGACGAACTGGTCGCAGCCGTATTTGGCGCGGGCATAGTCGAACACCTCAAGAAGCGGCTCGACACCGGCCTTCCCCACGCGCTCGTAAAGCAAAATCCCATGATCGAGATATTCGAGGGTAGAGCGGATATAGGGTTCCGAGGGTCGATCTATGCCACCGGCCTGCTTCACCATACGCTTGAGAGTCTGACTGGCCTTCATCTCAAGGCTCGAAACGCAGATGCGGCTGCCCTGGCGAACCCAGTCAACCGAACAGTCCGAAAGAATCTGGCTCTTGCCCGCCCCGCTAGCGCCGCTCCAAAGTGTTACCTCTCCGGGGCGGAATGTCAGTTTGTCGCCCAGCTTGCGGTATGGCGTCGTGTATCCAACATGCGCACCCGGCTCGGGCCAGAACAGGTTTACCACCTCGTCGTGGTAATCCATCGCCCGGCGCAGCCCTTCGGGGTCAAGGGATTTGGCGTTGCGCAGGCAATCCATCATCTGGATCGCGCTAATGCCTTCCATCAAACACTCGTTGGCGTCCTTGTGAGGAAGCTCAACGCGAAGGCAGCGGTGCCGTCCAAGGCGGGCAATGATTTCCTGCGCGGCTTCCTCGCCCGGACCATCCATGTCCATCGAGACGTAGATGCGCTCGAACCGATCAAGACGGTCGTATTCGTTCTCGATCCACTTCTGTTTGGCACCCTTCCCCCCGCCATAGGGCACCGAAAGCGCCGGGACGCCGTAAGCGTACCAGCTCATTGCGTCGATCTCACCCTCGGTGAGAACGACCATCCGGCTTTCGTCAGGGATTGCCTGCCATCCAAACAGGACTGGCTCACAATTGGCGGCTGTCGGGCGCGGCGCTGCGCCGTCCTCGGCCTTCCGGGCCTTGGCCATCGCCAGTTCACCATCGGGCAGGATGAACGGGAAAATGATCGTGTCGCCGTCCTCGCCTACCCGGTAGGTATCCAGCACGGCATCAGGCAAATTCCGGTCCTCGGTGAGATAGTCGCGGACGCGGCCCTTGGGCTTGCCACAAACCGGCCTCGGCGGGCGCGTGTAGCTTGGCCGTGGGTCGCGGGCAGGCTGGGGTCGCTGGACACCGAGATAGGCCCGGATTTGCTCAAGGGCATCGGGCAGCGATACGCTTTTGGCAGCGCACCAAAGATCGATCAGGTCGCCGCGCTCGCCGGTGGCAAAGTCCGCCCAGATACCGGCCTTTTCGCCCGACAGGTGGACGCCAAGGCTTTCGCCCTTCTCGCCCGCCACAGAACCGGCACGCCACTCGTTGCCCAGCTTTGCCCCGCCCGGCAAAAGGTGTTCGGCGACCGCCTGGGCTTTGGCCGCCAGCATCCGCTTGAGTTCGGTTATCTCGGCCATCAGATGTCCACCCCGGCCCAAGTGGGGCTGTTCCGCCAATCGTCATCAGGGACGGGTTTGGCAGGATGGTGCGCTGGCTGATCGCCCCACCGATCCTGATTGAGCCACGTCGAGGGGTTGCACCACGGCCTGTCGTCGGTTTTCCCGGCATAGGCCCGCAACCCGGCCATGATGATCTCGAAGTCCGCTCGCTTCCTCGCCCTTCGCCACGCCTTCATGGCATCGCGTTTCCCCACCTTGTGCGGATAGGCCAGCCAGAACTCCTCGAACTTCCGATCAGCGGGGGAAGGACCGCGCGCATCGCGCGTTTCTTCTTCCCCTTCCTCTTCCATCTTCCCTCCTCCATCCTCCATCTGCGGCGCGATTTCGGAAGCGTTGGGGAAATGTTTCGGAATAGGTTCGGAAGGCACTACCTCTAAGCCCACGTAGATTCGGATTTCGTCGGGCATGGGGTGTATGTCGTTGGGGGATTTGGGGCGCTGGAACTTCCTGAAATTCCGAATGGCCCCGTACCTACGCCCGCCAACTTCGTAAGCGCAGATAGCGCCAATGCCCTCTAATTCGGAAAGAAGGTCATCAACCGACACGTTGTCGGCAGGAAATATCCGCATCTTGATGGTGAGCGGCTTCCACTCGAACGCCCCCTTGTCATCAGCCTCGACGCCCAGTCCGATGAACAAAAGGCGGGCCATGCCGGAGACTTGCACAAGGTCTTCATCGGTGAAGAAACCCGGATGGATTGATCGAATCCTGCTCATACTTCCTCTCCGTTTGCGCGCTTAATCTTTCTCCAGCAAATGCCGCAGAAGTAGGTGAAGCAGGGGTTTGGGCTGTGCTTCTTGTCTGCGGCGATCTCCATCGCTTCCAAGACGTCATAGAAGCTCAGGCGCTCAAGAAACATTCGGATACTGGATAGGCGCGAGCGAAGGATGCTGTCCTCGTTGAACCGCTCCATGAATATGTCGGCCACGGCCCAAAGCTCTTCGTCTTTGCGAGCCCGGCGCTGTTCCAGAACCTCGTAGTATGCTCGTATCTGGGCCTCACGCTCTTGCACGAGAGCCGCTTTCTCCTCAAGGGACTGCGGGACGGTCGTAAGAGGCTCCGCCCCCTTCCCTCGGTTGCAGGCGAAACAGGCGGTTACAAGATTATCTATGTCATTGGTTCCCCCCGCCGCGACTGGATGAACGTGGTCTACTTCGAGCAATACGCTCTCGCTTGGCGTGGCGCCGCAATAGACACACTGAAACTGGTCGCGCTTGAACACATCAAAGCGCAATTTCTTCCCGACAGTCTGCCTCATAGCTTCACCTCACCTTTCACAAGCGCCAACAGCTCGTCGTACGCCCGGACGGCGGCGCGGAAATTCTCAATGGTTGGATAGCCGGTCGCCACGGCATAGGCTTCTCGCGCATCCTCGAAGGCCGCTTCCTCGGCACTAGCTTTTGCGGCGCCACACAAGCGCGTAGCGTCGGGCAACTGGTCGAGCATTTCCATTGGCTGAACCTTCATCTAAGCGCCCCCTGCAATGCTTCGCCCAGGCTCTTGAACGTGCCCGCACCTTTGAGGGCCTTGGGGTTCTGTTGAAAAACGATGGCGGCGTGATCCGCACACCAGCTCTTGCCGGGCACGGTATCCTCGTTGCACCAGCTATGTGGATGCTGTCCGATAGCGTATTTGCATCCTGTCGCATCGATGATGCTGGCAACAGGGTTGGAACCAGGAAGCGGATCGCTGTAATTGTCTCGCGGTATGTGACGCGGTTCGACAGGCGGCGCGGTGAATTTGACTACGGGGGCGCGTCCGGGCTTATTGCGCTTGCGCACCGGCACGTTGGATCGCGGGGCGAGCTTGGGTGACAGGCGATCTGCGCGGCGCTCAATGGATTTGCGGACAGGCGTCCGGCGACCGCTCAAGCCGATACGATGCACCTTGCCAAGAACAGCGTTGCGGGTGCAACCCAGCCTTTGCCCGATCTCGGTTGCGGACAATCCCTCAAGCCATAGCTCGCGAAGGGTTGAAACGCGGTCCTTGGTCCATGAGTGTTTTTCCACCCGTGTCCTCATCGCCCTGCCCTTTCCTTGCTCTTGCCGATTGGCGTCCCAAGGCGCGCCAGCTTCTTGTCGCGAGTGCGCCTGCCGGGCTTCACGGCCTTTGCCCTTTCGTTTGCGGGGCGGCCGTTGGATTTGATGCGGATGGGCTTCATGCGGCGGCCCTCGAGGAAAGGTTCGCGAAACATTCCTGGGCTACTCTCACCTCAGAATTTGGGGGAGAGACATGAGTTGGGGCTTTGAAAAGGGGCGCGTCTACAACCGTCGCCAGGACATTCATGAAAGATTTGGCGGCGAGGGCAGCCGGCAAAGCGGCATCATCACTTTCGCCAGCCATCCACTTGTGATCGCCGTTTCCGGAGAAACGGGCAGCACGCACGGCTACGCTGATCGATGGAGACCGGACGGCGCGTTTGAGTATTTTGGTGCCGGCCAGATTGGTGACATGGAGATGAAGCGCGGCAATGCCGCGATAGCAAATCACTCCGCAGACGGGAAAAGCCTTCTGCTGTTCATCGACCTCGGCAAAGGCAAAGGACTTCGCTTCCACGGGGAAATGGTCTGCGAAGCTTATCACATCGAACGCGCGCCCGATCGGAACGGAGACGAACGAAATGCCATCGTTTTTGAGTTGCGCGACCTGGATTCGGTAGTTGAAGAGGTTGAGAACACAACTCCCGTTGCTGCTTCTCTCAACGTTTTGCGAGCACGTGCGCTCGCCGATGCCAAACTCGTCACCACTGTCCAAGGCGCGATCGTTAGAAATGTGTACGAGCGCAGCCGCGGCGTTCGCGACTATGTCTTGGCGCGCGCGGCCGGGCATTGCGAAGGATGCGGTACACCGGCTCCGTTCAAACGCAAGGATGGCTCCCCTTACTTGGAGCCCCATCATCTTCACCGCGTAAGCGACGGCGGCCCCGATCACCCGGCTCATGTGATCAGTCTTTGCCCGAACTGCCATCGACGCGTCCACGCGGGGCACGACGGAGCCGCATACAATAACGACCTGATCCGAAAGATGGCCGAAATCGACGTCGCTTAGCATCACGTCTTCCCCTTCTGGACGCGGGCGCGGTAGCCTTTGGCCTGCTGTTGCTGGGTCAAAAGGGCGAGCGTTTTGATCTGCCGCCTGATGCGCACTCGCTCGGTCGGGCCCTTGCCCTTGAGTAAGGCGGGGTCGACGTTGCGGACCTGATCAATGAGAAGCGCCGTCATGCTGCCCTCCCCGGCCCGTTATCAGGCCAGCCAAAGAACAGGCGGGCAGCACGGCGACCGGACGGGGTGAACACGTCCAGATCGATGGTGACGCGCGGGGCAGACTTCCGGCGCGTGCGCTCGATGAATGAAAGAAGCGTTCTCATTGCCCGGCCTTCCGGCGAAGCTGAGCCTCATAGCCCTGATATTCGGTAGCCTTGATTGCATCGAGTTCGAGCAGGTCGCCGCGCCGGGATTCGAGCGAGGCAATGCCCTCCGAATACCCCGCGTTCTCGGCCATGAGGGCCTTGATGCGCTTTTCGTTTGCCGCCACCTTGTCGCGCAGGGCCAGCATGTCGGCATTGACGGTTTCGAGCTCGTCGGCAATCGCGGCGCGCTGTTCTTCGCACGTCGCCTGGAAGATAGCCGCATCGACAACCGGGCGGTTTGGGATGCGGGCCGCCACGTCCTCTGCGGCATCGACGGGTTTGAATTTCAATGGTGCGTTCATGTGTCAGTCCTCCTTTGAAAGCGGCAGGCTGGACATCGCTTCGGCGTCATCCATCAGCCGCTTGGTTTCATTGATCCAGTGACGCGCGATGCGATCCCTCAACGCGCTCGGTAAGAAGCGCCTCAAGGCGAGCAACACGGTCCTGTAGGGCTTGGAATTCATGGATATTGGCCTCTTGAAGTGGAGTGAGTTTCAGTCCTTCAAGAGCAGCCATTTCGTCTGCTCGAACGCGGACACCCTGTTCGTTGTTGTAAAGCGAGCGCACACGCCGGAACCCCCAGCGCAGCGTTCCCGCGAGGCGACTGATGCGCCCCTTGTGATTGAGCGTCGGCCACCGGTCGGCGGCGTACTCACGCAATATGTTGTGTGCCGCAACGGTCATGTCGTCCCCGCTCCGGCTGGCTGACTTTTCCAATTTTCTGGCCTCGCTTGCAGATAGATTTTCACCCACTGCGTGAGGACAGAGAGAAGGGATTTGGGATGACCACTGACGCGAAACAGCTTGGCCAATGCTTGCCGGCAGACCTGCTGTTGCGCATGGAAAAGGAATTGATGGGCCAGCCCTGTTCGGCGGGAGGAGTTAACCGCAGGGCTGGCCCTATTCACGCGGGGGAGGAGGAAACCGCGCGAAATGTGATCGATATGATGGAGTGGAAGCGCCGTCATGCCGCCCGCTCCTCGCAGAAGATGCCGCACTCTACGTCCATTGATTTCAGAGGACGGCCTTGAGCCGTTGCGGGCAGCTCATGGAGAAAAATGCGCTTGCCGCGCCAGCGGACAAGGCGCACGCCAAGACGGCGGGATTGCACAGCACGGGCCGCGAACACTTCGGGTCGGGTGCGCCGCACCAGATTCCAATAGGTGGGACTGGTGGCCTTCACGCATCCGATGCAATTGGCGTTTGGATATCCCTCCGCATAGACGCGCGGCGGAAGTATGCCAGCGCTCAGCAGCCGATCCATGCAGTCCTGTTTCGACAGATTGGCGTCGATCAGAACCGGGAGGACATTGGCGCGCTCAGTGAGAACGAACCGCTCGAACCGCTTGCGCTCGTCTGCCGTGAAGCCGAGGACGTGCCAGTCGACAGGATGCTGGCGCTCATAGTCCTGCCGAGCCTCTTTCTTGAGGTGGACGGTGCAAGGTGCGCCATGCGGAAAAACCATCGCTCCGCGCTGGTCCCAGACGTCAACAGCGGAGGCGGAGGGATATTTCGGGTTCCGCCATTCGGTGAGGGGCTGGTCGAGCCACGCGGCAACGTCCCGCCCGAAACGATGATTGTCCTCGTCTTCTTCCGCCACCGGGTTGTTGACAGCGAGCACAATGCAGCGCCTGCCGTACTGCCGGAGCGTTTCCTGCCATGCTATTGCGCTGGCAGCCCCGTGGGAGAACCAGACGACGATAGTGTCACCATCGCGCGGCGCCATGTCACCAGCCCTCCCCGAGAAGCAGGACGAAGGCGGCAAACACTGCCAATGTCAGCCAGCCCCAAGGCCAGCCAGCGTGAAGGAAGCGGAACAGAAGCTGATTCATGCCATCGCCTCCGATGATAGATACCGCGCTCATGGCTCAATCGCCTCCCTTGCGGATGGCGGCGAGAATGTCGGCAACGCCCCAGCACAAGAATGCGGCGACCATCGCCCCGGCGATCTGCGCGTCCGTCTGGCGGTCGGTGAACATCGGCACTACGATCGCTGCGCCGAAGCAAAGGATAGCAAGGGCTCGCCAGCCCATTTCTTTCAACGCGCTCATGACGCCATAGCCCTCCCCTTCTTGGGGGCGGGGGTGGGGGAGCGTTGAGACCCCGGCTCATGGCGCCGAAGGAAGTCCTCGAACGTCAGTTCCGTACCCTGATCCGCTGCCTTCTGGATTATCTCGTCCCAATGATCGGTTGGGATACGCTCACGATCTTTCCAGCCCTGCACGGTGGTTACCGGCTTGCCCAGAGCGCGAGCGGTTGCGCTCAGCCCTCCAAAGAGATCGATCACGTATTCAGCAGAAGAAATCATGGGGCTTTGGCCCTGTTCATCGTTATCCACAAAATCACTGTACGTTTTTTGCGTACGATTTGTCAACGTGGAAAACGTATACGCGAAATGCGTTGATGCGCCATGGACACTTCGCCAGAATCAATTACTCGATATGTCAGGGACTTGCGGGAGCGGGCGGGACTGAGCATGGCCGCGATGGCCAAGGCGCTCGGATACAAGGCTGCCTCCAGTTACCAGCGGTACGAAGACGCCAATACCTACAAGGGCGGCCATCTCAAACGCGACCTTGTGGCGAAGATGGATCGCGCCCTGGCTGGCAAGGGCAATCCGCCAATTACCTCACACGAAATCTGGGAACTGGCCGGGCCTGAATTTGCCGAAGTCCGAGAATTGACCTACGAGCCAATCGACCCCGAAACCGGCGACGATGTGTGGGATGCCGACGCTTCGGGCTACACACGCGATCACTGGCGCCCCAAAACGCCCGGCGCAATTCCAGAACTCGATATTGCGGCTGGCGCGGGCGAAGGCGCGGTCGGTGAAGTGATCGTTCTACCCCTCGGCGGCGGGACAGTCTCCGCCCATGCCGTGGTCGAGGAATGGCCCCTGCCCCAGTCTTGGCTTCGTGAAGCGGTCGAGAGCCCCAAGGATACGCTGGTCGTCCCGATCATCGGGGATTCGATGGTGCCCAATTACATGCCGGGCGACCGCGTGATCGTGGATCTATCCCAAGACACGCTCCGGGCCGATGGCGTCTATCTCATCAGCTACGACATGGGCCCACCTCAGATAAAGCGGCTCCAGCGCATTCCGCTTACGGTCCCGCCCAAGGTTGCCGTCAAGAGCGACAACGAGAGTTACGACACGTTTGAGGTCGATCTGGACTTGCTCCGCATTCACGGTCGCGTCTGCGCATATGTGGGGCGGCGATGAAGCGCCTGGCAATCATCGCGGCAGCTTCACTTATCGCCACACCGGCCCTTGCCGCACTGGCCTCACCCTATCAGCGCGCAGCTGAGCTCAATGCAGTCATCGAAGCCGCCCGGCCCGCCTTTGGCGTCCGCGCAATCGAGCAGATCACCTTCGTGCATGTCGATGCGTACGAGGTTCGCTCGGCGCGGTGCTCGTTGATTGTGGAGATCGTGGATTTGGCGCAGGAGGGTGAGCCGATTACGATCGGGCGGCGGGAGTTCGAGGCGGTTGCGGGCGAACTGGAGTGCGAGGAATAGCCGTGAAGCGGGAGAGGTGAATGGACGAGGACGACTATCCCACTCTGTCGGAAGCGACGGCCGCATCTGACCTGGTGAACGGCGCCGTCATGGCCGCGCTGATGCAGGCGTTCATCAACAAAGGCATCTTCACGCCGGACGAGGTGGGCGAAATCTATGAGATGGCGCTTACCTTCATTGAGGAACAGCAAGGCTCAAGCGAGGGTGACAGTCCGATCTTCGATATGGCGCGGGACTTGATCGAGAGGCAATTGAAATAAGGGTGGAGCGGCAGGAGGGGGAGATGCCGGAGATAGCGTACTCGACGAGAGAGGCCCTCATTGACCTAAAGCGAATTAACATATATGTTTAGCTTCGCTGATGTTCAGGATTGTATTGATTATGGTCGGCTACTCGATTTCACTAGGCTGGCGGAAGGCCTGGAGCTTTTCGACCGCGATCAGGTGCCGAAGAGGTTCCTCCATATTTCCGTCGAGTGTTGGGACGAGGTGGAGGCCTGGTCGGAAGATTTGCACTCGGGCGCCATAGCCGAGCTGCTTAATTTTCTTCTCGGCGAAACCATGTCATGGGGGGACATGAGGGATGGCAACCACCTTAAGCCACTTAATCCGCAGACACGATGGGTCGAATTCAAGAATAGAACGTCCCCGCAAACTCGATTGTATGGCGGCTTCGTGGACATTGACCACTTTATCGTCATGCACGCATGCTTTCGCAACGATCAACCAGACTTAGACGTTTTTCTTGGTGAGCGATGGATAACGCTGTGGGGCCAGAACCTAGAACGCCTGCCCATTGAGGATCCATCGAGCGTCCTTACCAACTATATGACTGTGAGGTAGCACATGCTTGATCCAATTAATCAGAAGAAACTAGCCATTCTAAAGCGAAAGGCCCGCCTTGATGTCGTGGACGCGCTGCTCAAGGAGTATACGGCTGCCAGCGAAAAGTACGGAATGACACGCAAGCAGTTCGCCGAGCGCATTGGCATGAAGCCCTCACAGTTCTCCCGAATTCTGAGCGGCGCTCAGAACATCACGGTGGAGATGGCCGAGGTCATCGCGCGGTCTATGGATGCTCGGTTGTCGACCTCGATCGTCCCCCTAGAAGATATAAACCACGCTGATAGCAATAGGCTGGCACGGACGTCTTCCGGCCACAATTCATTTACGGCGTCCGGCGGAGAGAGGTCCGAAAAGAGGTCACCGCTGAACTACTCAGTGGAGTTCCATCTGTGACTTTACCCGTAAAACCGCTGAGGTGCCTAGTGTGCGACTATGCGGCAACGCAGGTAGATGGGAAATATACGTTTAGCGGCGTTTATTCGGATGACATTCAATTTGCGGGAAATGGACCGCTATCAGCTCTCACGGTTTACCTCTGCATTTTCGCTCAACCCTTAGTGCAAGCGGGAAAGTTAAGTATTGGATTTCGCACACCAGAAAAAATGAGCATTCAAAATGTTGAATTCTCATCCGATTCAAACGTAATTCCTACCGATCGCGATCGCATTGTCTTTATCACGCCAATCACTTTGAAAAGCCCGAAGCTTGGAAAACATGAAATTCTGCTAGGACCGCAAGACGGCGAACCAATTTCCATTCATGAGTTTTATCTATCAAAGATTGGACTTAACGAAACACTTCCAAACGATTGACCCCAGCCCCGCTCCAGCGGGGCTTTCTTTTGCCCTACATGAGTTGTAGCGCTTGAGCTCGCCAGTAGGGCCGACCCCGCTCCGTGGGGGACGGGCAGGATCGGCCCTTAGCCATCAGCGGGGAGGTCCGCCGCAACAGGCAACCATAGGCTTGTGAAGAAATGCGGCAGTCATGGGGCAATCAATGCAGCCCTGGCGTCAGCTCAAACTCCTTGAGCACTTCCTTGATGGCAGGGATAACCCAGGGCTCCAGCGGCTTGCACATATAGACCCGCTCTTTCCCGTCCCCTTTGTCCGCAAGCGTGCCGGTGACCGGGTAGACTGAAAACCCCTCATCATCCGCCAGCGGGCCAAATGCCTCGATGGCGAAATGGTAATCCGGGAACGAGCGCGCCAGCCGGCCCCTGATCCTGTCTTGTGCGTACTCGACCGCCTTCCCCATTGAGGCGGGCGCGACAATCACGAACGTCGATACCTCTTCCATCCCAATGTTCTCCTTTCGTTCTAATTGAAAGCAGAACGCAGGCGGGGAGTCGAGTCCCAGCCGTCAAATTATTTTACGTTTTATGCGTACGTTTTTGCTTGCAATGTACGTTTTATGCGTATACGTTTACCCCATCACCGAGGCACGACGCACACCCGCCGATCTGCCTCACACCAAGAGCGGGAAGCTCAAAGGAGATGGCAGTGATCTACCGCATCTACGTAAGCAACGGATACGACTTCGAGTGGACGCCCCACACAGTCGAGGCCCGCAGCGTATTCGAGGCGCGGAAGATTTGGGCCGGTAAAGGCGCCCCTTCAGAAACTTTGAAGTTCCGCGTCAGCCTAGAGCGCGAAGCCGCCTAACCCCTCAACCCAACGGGAGGCCGGATCATGGCTTTCACAGTCGATAAAGACGGACACGTCACCCACGAGCTTTCCAGCGTCTATGGGATGCTTGTGGTGGAGTTCGATGGGCAGGCGCAGTTCTGCACCAACAGCTTCGATGACCTGTTCGAGAACCTTGAAGGCATCCCCTACGCCAATTGCGGCAAGGTGAGGATCGTTCTGGTTTCGAGCGAGGACTGGTCGCGAGACGATGTGACTGACTTCGTCTGGGGCGAAATGGTCGAGCACTACGCTGGCGACTGCGCCCATGAAGCGCTCGATGACTGGGACGAGCATGTCGGCCACAAGATCGGCTTTTGCCGCTGGGGTTATGGCGAGTTCGACCCGCTTCAAGAGAGCCTGCGGCGTATGAGCGATGCCGAGAAGCGCGCCCGGTTCATCAGCGTTCCGCGCCCGGCATACGTCGATCCTGTTTATGACGAGCCGATGTGCTCGATTGCAGCCGAGTAACCGCCATGACCGCACAGAAGCATACTCCGGGGCCTTGGGTGGTTTCACCATTAAGCGAAATGATCTTCAGCGCATACATGGGCGATCACCAGAGACCTATCGGCTTCATCTACGGCCCAGCATTTGCCGAAAGGTCAGAAGTTGGCCGTACCGCCATAGCAAATGCAGTTCTCTGCGCCGCCGCCCCTAACATGCTGGAAGCGCTCTACGAGGCCGAGGAATATTTCGACAACCGAGCCGACGCTGACCATGACGGAACCGGCTTTGTCCCGAACGAGGAAATGAAGCTGTTGACGGTTGTTCGCGCCGCCATTGCCAAGGCGACCGGCCAATGACCTCGATCATCCACACCACCAAATGGACGTGTGATCGGGATGGCAACTGGCGTCGAGTGCCAGCGATCCTTGCCAAATTCGGCAGCGGATATGTCGAGGCCATTCCCGCCGCCCCTACCCCATCAGACCCTGAAATGAGGCCCGTCAACATCGACCGGCTGATCGAAGCAACGCGGGCAAAGAGCCTGCTCAAGGAGGACAGCCCCGATGCTTAGCGACACCGACCGCCTTTTCCTCTCCGAACTCATTCGCGGCCTGCCGACTGCATTGTGGGTTGGAGGGGTATCCTTTTGCCTTGGGTTTCAACTCCGGTTCGAGTGCTGGCCGTGGGAGGCACTGTGATGGACGCCCGCCGCTTCCGCAACATGTTCGCCATTCTTCACAACCTCGACCTTTGGGTTCTTGAAGAAGCTGGCGTTATCACCCCTGGCGCGAACGGAGGTTCGGACTGGACGCGCTTCAATCGCGACCTGACCACCTTCGTTCTCAAGCTCCCCGATGATCGCCTCGAAAAGCTCTTTGCGCTTGTCGAGAGCCGTCAGCCAAACCCCCAATCAATCGAAAGGGCACTCTAATGAGCGCAGTCCCGACTTACGACTATTGGCAGAACGCCTTGCAGGGCAATTTCGGCCCTGTCCATGACGGCGATGCGCAACCGGGATTTTACCGCCGCCGCTTGGTGCGGGGCGGACCATTCGTCCCGGTCGCGATCTGGCACGATGGCGACAAGATGGTGGCGCTGGTCGACGGCAAGCCCGCTGATCCAATCGACATCTGGACATGGGTTTGCCAAGCCCCGATCACCGAGCAGGCTTACCACAGGGCGATGGGTGGCGGCGGCTGGGCTGACGAGCCGCGCGCACCGGACGCGCCAGCATCCGGCAACATGCCTTCCGATCCGCACGAGGCCCTGACCGTTGAGTGGCAAGGCGAGAAGGAAGTGGGCGATGAAATCCTGTCCAAGCCCATCACAACGCAGGAGCAGGCGAACCAGGCCGCAGTCTACGCCAAGCGCGTTGCCGGTGTCGCCAAGAAAGCCGCTGACCACCACAAGGTGGAAAAGCAGCCGCACCTCGATGCTGGCCGTTCCGTCGATGACAAATGGCGCGACCTCAAGGAAGAGCCTGTCGACATGGGCAAGCGCGTGAAGCGTCACATGGACGCGTTTCTGATCGAGCAGCAGCGTATCGAGCGCGAACGGCAGGAAGCGGCGCGGCGCGAGGAAGAGCGATTGCGCCGGGAGGCGGAGGAAGCCGCACGTCAAGCCTCGCAGGCCGATGATGAGGCGGCAAAGGCCGAAGCCGAACGCTTGCAGCGCGAGGCTGATGCCAAGGCCAAGGAAGCCGAGGCCCGCAACGCCGCCGCCGGTCGTACCGGCGCAAAGGTTGCTTTGCGGACCTTCGTTTCGGCTGAAATCACCGATTACGACGCTTTGCTGTTGGCCCTCAAGGATCGGGCCGAAATCAAGGAAGTCGTCGTTTCTCTCGCTAACCGCGCCGCACGTTCGGGTGTCGATCTGCCCGGCATGAAGCGAATTGAAGAGCAGAGGGCAGCATGAGCAACGTCGCACCTATTCACCAGCAATCCGGCAACCTCCCCACGCTGCGCGGCGGCGGGCAGGTGACAGCGATCATCCCGCAGTCACTCGATGAAGTATTCCGGGTTGCCGGTGGCGTCCTGAAATCCGGCCTCGCGCCATACGCGCTAGTCGGCAAGAAATCCGACGAGGAAGCCAAGAGCGCCATTGCAATCGTCATCATGTCCGGTGCCGAGCTTGGCTTAAAGCCAATGGCTGCGCTTCGCAGCTTCACCGTCATCAACGGCAAGCCCGCGCTATACGGCGATGGTCTGATCAATGTCGTGCGGCAGTCTGGCCGGGTCGCGTATCTGCGCACCGGATGCGAGGAGCGCAACGGACAGCTTGTCGGGTACTGCGAGGCCAAGCGCTCCGACACGGGCGAGGAAAGCCGGGTCGAGTTCTCGCAGGACGACGCGGTGCGCGCCGGGCTTTGGCAGGATGAGCCATTCATTCGCAAGCAGGTTTGGGAGAACCGCCAACAGGTTTGGAAGGATAACGTCCCGAACGATAGCCCTTGGTTCAAGTACCCCAAGCGGATGCTGGCATGGCGTGCGGCTGGGTACTGCCTGCGCGAGTTGTTCGGTGACGTGCTGGGCGGCATCCGCGACGAGTTTGAGGCTCGCGAGATTGTTGATGCCGAGTTCGAGGAAGTGCAAAGCGCGCCGGTGCCGCCCTCGCCCCCTTCCCCGCCGTCGCCACCAGCGCCCAGCGATGCGCCGCGACCCGACGAACCCGCCGAGGCCGTGACCGGCGTTCATTTCGATCTCGAATCCTTCTTGGGCGAGCTTGAGGAAGTGCTGGCGGGCGCGGACAGCGAGGACATCGTGATCGAGGTTTGGGACAGCTTCGATGTTGAAGCGACCCTGACCGATGACGAGGACGCTTTGCAGCGCGCCTTCGACCTTCGGAACGCACGGCTCAAGGCAATCGGAGCCGCCTAATTCACCACGCCAAGGGACCGGGTACCCAACGGTTTAAAGCGCCGAACAAGCCGCCCGGATGGCGAGAAAGGAAAGAGACGATGGAATGGCGACCGATCGAAACAGCGCCGAGGGATGGAACGGTTATCCTGCTTTACGACAATGTTCCTGTCGTGGGCCAGTGGGTTCGCCATCGCGCCTACGCGCATTGCTGGGCATGGATGATGAAGCCGCTACCCAAAGCCGATCTCTTGATCGCACTTGAACCCACCCACTGGATGCCTCTGCCGACAGCCCCCGAACCCTCCCCGATCAAGCCCGCAAGGATGCCGCGATACTGACGCGCGCCCACCAGGCCGCCCGAGAGGTGCAGACCGAAGCCGAGGCAATGGAATGGCTGCACGAGCACTATTACCCGAACATCGAAAACGACGTGCTCCATGACGACCTTGACGCGATGCACCGGGCGATTGTCCTGCGCGTCACGGGCGCGGGAGGCGGCTAGGATGGTCACTCGCCCGGTCAAGAACGCGGACGATCTTGCGCTGCTCAAGGTCTACCTCGATGGCAGGAGGCGCCCGTTCACCGTCGAGATAACGGACGGTCGGAGCCGCACCACCGAACAGAATAAGCTCGCCTTCAAGTGGTACAAGGAAATCTCGGATCAGACCGGCGAGGACATCGAGGACGTGCGTGCCCGCTGCAAGCTGGAAATTGGCGTGCCGATCCTGCGTGAAGCGTCCGAAGCATTCCGCGCGACCTATGACCGGACGCTTCGCCCCCTCGATTATGAAATCAAGCTCACCGCGATCCGCGACATGGATATTCCAGTCACGCGGCTGATGAAGGTCGATCAGATGAGCCGGTACATGGACACGGTTTTCCGTCGCCATGCAGAGATTGGCATTGCGCTCACCATTCCGCCCGACCGCTTCGCATATGACCCGGAAAGGGCCGCCGCATGACCGACCACAACGCAATCATTCACCGCATCATCGAGAACATGGACGCGCCTGCCGACGAACTCATGTGGCACTACGTCCATGCCGCCTATCAGAGATACGGGACCATCATCGGCACGGCTCGAGCGCTTGGGATGCACAGACGGACAGTGCAGCGGCTCTTGAAGCGCCAGCCCAAGCCCAGGCGCTCGCCGTTCAATGTGGAAAGGATGGCAGCGTGATGCAGGTCATTCGTTCCAGCGCCATCACCAACCACGCCAAGGGCCAGCCCTGCGCGATCCGGCTGCCGGGCATTTGCTGGGGCGGAACGGAAACAACCGTGTTCTGCCACTTTAACAGCAGCGCGTTTGGCAAGGCTATGGCGCGGAAGGCCACGGACCTTGCCGGGTTTTTTGGCTGCATGGGCTGCCACGTCTACGTGGACACCGGCCATGGAACGAAGCCGCTTATGACCGATCTTGAGCTAGAGCGCGCCATGACGGTGGCGATGGTTCGGACATGGACAGTGCTGGTCAATGACAAGGTTATCGCCCTCCGCGTTGACCGACCCAAACAGCGCCACGTCAAGGCCCGGAAGCCCAAGGCCGCGCGCGCACCTATCCAGAGCCGAAACGAATGGCCCAAGGGTCGCAAGTTGCAATCCCGCCCGCTTTCCAAGCGCGTCGGACAATTCGGAGAACAGCAATGAAGATCAAAGATGAAGCCGTGGAGGCGGCTCTAAACGCTAAGCCCCACCATTCGACGGTGAGATTTTTTCTCAACCCTAACCATTATCTAGAGGAAGAGGACGTATGCGAGCTTATGCGCGCCGCCCTCGAAGCTGCCCTCCCCCATCTATCGCAGGGAGCGGTGAGGGTGAAGGCATTGGAGTGGTCAGTTGAGCGCCGCAGTGGCTTCAACATCCATGTAGGACGTGGGCTTGGACTTAAATATGAAGCGGCCATCAAGGCTTACAATCCCGGATGGATTGTGACGCTCGGTGAGAGCGATGTGGTGTTCGATAGCGCGGACGCCGACGAGGACAGCGCCAAAGCCGCCGCCCAAGCCGATTACGAGCGCCGCATCATGTCGGCCCTCTCCCCCGCCCCCGTCGGGGTGATGCCAACGCACCGCCACAAGAAGCGCGGCACCGAATATGTCTTGCTCGGCATTGGCAAGATGCAAGCCGAGTATTGGGAGGAACGAGAATACACGGCCACCGATGAGCCGGTAGCTGGCGTGTCGGTCGATATGCACGAGGTCGTCATCTATCGCAGCGTCGATGACGGCTCGCTCTGGGTTCGCCCTCGTGAAGAATTTGAGGATGGGCGTTTCGAGGGGGTTGATCATGACTGACCCCATTAAACTAGCAGAAACGCTTGAAGACTACGCCAAGTATGTGAGCAGGGCCTTGGACAAGAACATTGAGGCGAGCGATTTATGGCAAGCCGCCCGTACTTTACGCAAATATCATGCCGCCCTTGCCTCTCACGAACCAGCCCCCACCGACACACAAGAGGGGGTGAGTGAAGCGGGCGAGGTGGTGGCGTGGTTAGACCCTTGCGGCGACGTTGCTTGCATTAAAGTCACCAAGCGCCACGAACCCCTCGTCCGTCAATCCGCCCTCACTGCCTGCCAGCAAGAGGTGGAGTGGTTGCGGAAAGAGAGGGACGAAGAAGCGGCGCTTCGCGTCCGGGCGATCAGCAACATGAAAAAGGCCGAGATCGCCAACGAAGCCGCCGAAGCCCGCAACGCTGAACTGGTGAAGGCGCTGGACGGCGCGAGGCAGGTCCTCGCCAAATTGCTATCGGCTGGACACAACAGCCCCTCGGCTACCCCAGAAGAAATTGACGCGGCGTTCTGGTCTGTAGACGCCGCCCTCGGAGGGCAGAGCAATGAAGTCTGACACTCCGCTTGTCACAATGCGAGAAGACGAGCGCGTCTGTTTCGACCGCGCTATGGATCAATGGTTGGCGTCCACCAAGAGGCCCGATCTGTCAGAACAGGATAGGGTGAAAGGCGCTCTATTGGCCTATCAGCGCCAAGCGTTTGTCTTCCACGAGAAAGCCCTTCTCGAAGCCCACCAGCGGGGCCAACAGCGAGCCGTCGATTGGCACCGCAAGAACGCCCGTATTTGCCGAGAGATTGCACAGGACGACCCGCGCATCAATGAGACCGATCGCAAGCGCGCCGGGCAAGCTGCCATCCAGCATGACGCAAGCGCAACCGGTATCGAAGCAATGATGATCGAGGATCGCCGCGCCAAGGCCCAAGGGGCAGACCAATGACCTACAAGGCCATCATAGCAATCTCGATCGCCTGCGGGATCGCCTCGATAGGGATCACGATCTACTATGCCTTTGCGCCGCTCGTTCAGTGGCTAATGGGGTGGTGAGAATGGCGCTCTTGACACCAGCCCAAGTCCGGGCGGAACTTGGCATCTCGGATCGCCAGCTTCGCGATCTGACCGATGACGGTGCAATACCGTTCATCAATATTGGGAGGGGAAAGCGTCGAGCGGCCCGCTATGATCCGGCGGACATCGAGGCGTTCAAAGCGCGGCGGAAAAACCAGATATGTCGGTCTACAAGCGCAAGGGTTCGGAAACCTACTCGTACGACTTCCAGCTTGGGGGTGTTAGATTTTCAGGCCGAACGGAAGCGACTACGAAGCGAGCGGCAGAACGCATAGAGGCCCAGAAGCGCAAGGAAGCCGAGGCGCTGGTAGGTGAGGAACGCGCGCTCGACGCGCCGGCCACATGGGGCCAGGCCGTGACGCGATATTGGCGTGAAGTCGGCCAGCACCTCAAGAACGCGCCGACCGAGCTCGAATATCTCGCATGGCTTACAAACGAGATCGGCAAATCCCGCCCGCTGATCGAAGTCAATGACAACGTGGTCGCGTTTCTGGTCGCAAAGAAGCGCCAGCAGAAAGACAGCCGCTATTCAAAGCGCAAGAATGAAGCCCCGCTGATTGGCCCACGAGCGGTCAATGCCGCCGTCCCCGAGGCTATCCGCAAGGTTCTGACACGGGCCCGGAAGGTGTGGAAGGTGCGCGTGGCCGAGATCGATTGGTCGCAGCACATGCTAAAGCAGAACGAAGGGAGGGTGCGCGAGGCGTCAAAGGCCGAGGAAGGGGCTTTGCTTGGCAAGCTGAGCCGTGGCTATGACGTGGCGGTCAGGTTTGCAATTCTGACCGGGTGCCGGAGAATGGAAATTCTCGGGATGCGCTGGAAGGACGTGGATTTCTTCAACCGGCGCTTTACCGTAACGGGCAAGGGCTCAAAGAGCCGGGTCATACCGATGACCGTGCAGACCTACGATCTGTTATGGCACCTCAAGGATCATCACCCCGAAGTCGTGTTCACATACGAAGCCGCCCGGACGCGCAAGTATGGCGACAGGAAAGTCGAACGCGGGCGCCGATACCCGCTCACTGATTCCGGGCTCAAGTCTCAGTTCCGGCGCGCGCTCGGGAAAACCGACATCGAGGATTTCCACTTTCACGATACGCGCCACACGATGGCCAGCCGTGTCGCCCGCCGCACCAAAGACCTTCTATCTGTCCAAAAGCTGCTCGGGCATTCCCGCCTCACCACGACGCAAATCTACACCCACGCGATGGAGGAGGATCTACGCGCTGCACTGGAGGAAACAGAAAGTCCCACCGAAAACCCCACGATCGCCTTACAGGGTGCCGGTAAAGCGTTAGGAGCAAAGAAAGATCGGGGCTAAGCCTTGCTGTCTGGGGGACAAAGGGTCGTCGGTTCAAATCCGGCCGCTCCGACCATTCCATCTCGTAAGATTCCCGAGCACTTTCGTCCGCAACTGAACCATTCCAGTTGCGGCTTTTCGCTCGATGGATCATTTCAGGTTTTGATGGGAACGGCGTCCTCCGGGGAGGACATCGGCGGCTTTGGCCGATACCTGCTCCATTCCCGCTTGTCACCCCGGGATTCATTCCCCCGGTCCAGACCGAAGCCGCCCCAATCGCGAGAGCTCCGATCTTGCCGCGCAATCTCTCTGGACCCCTTCAGAAGTTGACGAAATCACAGACAATCGGGCGGGTTACTTTTGCGGTACGGCAGGAGAGCCACGCAGGCCTGCCCGGTGTCAGGCCGAGCATATGCTTTTGAGCAGCGATCCTTGCTCGCGATATGAGCGCAACATGCCAGATAGCGAAAAAGCCGACGACGCATCAGGACGATTCTGCTAGGAGGTCCGGCGGGGAGCAGAGAGGGCAGGATACGGCATGGCGGACTGGAACGGGGTGAGGACGGCCCTTTCGCTCTGGGATGGGCTTGCGGACGGCGAGCCGGTTCTGATCAATCTCTCGGAAAATCATACGTTCCGGGTCGACTGCCCCGACGGAAGACCGGCTGTTCTGCGCGTTCATCGGCCCCATTACCATTCACGCGCCTCGATCGAGAGCGAACTGGCGTGGATGCAGGCGCTGCGGGCCGAGGCAGGACTGTTCACGCCCCGGCCCATTGCGGGCCGCGATGGCGCGCTGGTTCAAACCGCGCCATTCGAGACAGAGAACGATATCCGCCACATGGTCCTGTTCCATTTCGAGGCGGGAGCCGAACCGGCGACGAGCGACGATCTATCGCCGGTGTTCAGGCAGTTGGGCGCGCTGGCCGCGCAATGCCATGCCCATGTGGAAACATGGACGCCCCCGGCCCTATTCGAGCGGCAGGTGTGGACCGCCGAGGCGATTCTCGATCCCGGCGCGATCTGGGGCGATTGGCGGGCGGCGCCTGGGGTCGAAGGCCCGGCGCGGGCCCAAATCGACCGGCTCGACCGGGCCCTGCGCGAAAGGCTTTCATCCTATAGCCGGACGCGCGACAGATTCGGGCTGATCCACGCCGACATGCGGCTGGCGAACCTTCTGGTCGAGGACGGGATCACCCGGATCATCGATTTCGACGATTGCGGGTTCTGCTGGTTCGGGTACGATTTCGCGGCTGCGGTATCGTTTTTCGAGGACAGCGATACGGTTCCCACTCTCAAAGCCGCATGGCTCGATGGCTACCGGCAGCACCGCGCATTTTCGGCTGAGCACGAAGCGATGCTCGATACGCTGGTCATGCTTCGCCGTATGGCGCTGTTGGCCTGGAGCGGGTCCCACGCCGAGACCGAACTGGCACGCAGCATCCATGGCAGCTATGCGGCGGGGACAGCGGACCTTGCGGAACGGTATCTTCGGACCGGTTCGATAGACCTGTAGGCTGTGTCGGCAACCCGGAGCCCGGGGAAGCATCGCGCCCCCCTCACCCCCAACCCCTCTCCCGCAAGGGGAGAGGGGGGCTCGTAAGCTGCGACATTCACGGAGTCCCCTTCTCCCCTTGCGGGAGAAGGTGGCCGGAGCGAAGCGGAGGTCGGATGAGGGGTGCTGCGATGTGACCTAGCTCTCAATCGTAGAACAGCGAAATCCTCTGTCCGCCGATCTCGTGGACATTGATGTCCATGTCGTAGATGGCCTTGAGGGCTTCGGGGTTGATGATATCTTCGGTCGAGCCCTGCCGGACGACTTTGCCGTCGCGCATGGCGACGATGTGGTCGGAGTACCAGGAGGCGAAATTGATGTCGTGCAGGACGAGCACGAACGTCTTGCCCAGTTCGCGGGCGGCCTTCTGCATGAGCTTCATCATGCCCATGGCGTGTTTCATGTCGAGATTGTTGAGCGGCTCGTCGAGCAGCACGTAGTCGGTATCCTGACACAGCACCATGGCAACGAACGCCCGCTGGCGCTGGCCGCCGGAAAGCTCGTCGAGGAAGCGGTGGGACAGTTCGGTCAGGTTGAGATAATCGAGCGAGCGGTCGATATGGTCCTTGTCCTCGATGGTGAGGCGGCCCTTGGAATAGGGGTAGCGCCCGAAGGACACCAGATCATGCACCGTAAGGCGCGCGGTCATGTGATTGTCTTGACGCAGGATCGAAAGGCGGCGGGCCAGCACGTCGCTGGGCGTGGTCGATATATCGAGATTGTCGACTACGACCGAACCGGCATCCATGCCGAGCAGGCGGCTGATGATGGACAGCAGCGTGGACTTCCCTGCCCCGTTGGGGCCGATGATCGAGGTAATGCCGCCGCGCGGCAGGGAGATGCTGACATCGTCCACCACGGCGTTTTCGCCGTAAAACTTTCTGATGCCGCTTGCGATGATCATCTGGCAGCTCCCCGGATGACGAGAATGATGAAGACAAGGCCTCCCATGAACTCGATGATGATCGAGAGCGCCGTGTCGAAGGCAAAGACGCGCTCGAACAATGTCTGTCCGCCCACAAGGCAGATCACCGCCAGAAGCGCGGCGGTGGGCAGGATGTAGCGGTGCCGGCTGTTGCCCACCAGCCCGTGCGCGAGACTGGCGACCAAAAGGCCGAAGAAGGTGATCGGGCCCACCAGCGCCGTGGATACCGCAACGAGCACGGAAACCATGACGAGGATAATGACCACCGTCCGCTTGTAGTTGACCCCGAGATTGACGGCATGCGCGCGCCCCAGCGTCAACACGTCAAATGTATGCCCCATCCGCCAGAGTACAAGGGTAACGATGGCCGCAATCGCAAAGGCCACCCCGAGCAGGGTGCTGTCGATGGTGGAGAAGCTGGCGAACAGCGTATCCTGAAGGACCTGGAAGGCGTTGGGATCGAGCAGGCGCTGCATGAAATTGGAGAGCGAGCGGAAAAAGATGCCAAAGACGATCCCCACCAGCACCAGCAGGTGCAGGCTGCGCTCCTCACCCAGGAACAGCCAGTAGAACAAGATCCACGAGAATCCGATCATCAACACCAGTTCCATGCCGAACTGGAAGTGCGGATCGATGAGCGTGAGCATCATCGGCCCGAAAAAGAAAACGATTGACGTCTGGACCAGCACGTAGAGCGCATCGAACCCCATGATGGAAGGCGTAAGGATGCGGTTGTTGGTGACGGTCTGGAACAGTACCGTCGATATGGCGATGGAATAGGCGACAAGCAGCAGGCCGAGCAGCTTGCGGCCCCGAAAGGGAATGACGAAACTCCAGTTGCCGCGCGAGCCCAGCGTCATGAAGCAGACGATGGAGACCAGCGCCAGAACGACGAGAATGACGAGGACGATGGCCGGTCGGCTCCAGCGGATTTTAAGCTCCATTCTGGCGTTTCCTCAGGAGCAGATACAGGAACAGGAAACTGCCGATGACGCCGACAACCACGCTGATCGGAATTTCGTAAGGGTAACGGATGACACGTCCCAGAATGTCGCACGCAAGGACGAAACCGGCCCCCAGAACCGCGACCCATGGCACGGTCCTGCGCATGTTGTCGCCGATCATCAGACTCACGACATTAGGTACGATCAATCCGAGGAACGGAATGGAGCCGACGGATACGAGGCAGACCGCCGCAACCACGGAAACGATAACCAGCCCCAGCCTCATCACCAGCTTGTAGTCAAGGCCCAGATTGGTGGTGAAATCCTGCCCCATGCCCGCAACCGTGAACCGGTCGGCGGCGACATAGGCCATGACGGTGCCGGCGAGCCCGAACCACAGCAATTCGTAGCGCCCGCGCAAGACGCCCGAGAAATCCCCCATGTTCCAGGCCAGAAGCGAGGGGAGCAGGTTGAACCGGTAGCCGAAGAACGTCGTTATCGCCCCGATGACGCTGCCGAGCATGATGCCCACTAGTGGCACCAGCATCACGTCGCGCACCGGCACGAATCTCAAAAGACGGATAAAGAGCGCCGTACCGCCAAGCGCAAAGGCCGCCGAGACCAGCATCTTGACCATCAGCGGCAAGCCTGGCGCCAGGAGCGTCACGACGAGAAAACCCAGAGTTGCGGATTCCGTGGTGCCCGCTGTCGAAGGCTCGACGAACCTGTTGCGCACGATCATCTGCATGAGCAGCCCGGCGATGGCCAGCGATGAGCCCGCCAGGATAATCGCGAGCGTGCGGGGAATGCGGCTGATGAGCAGGACCTGCGTGGCCCTCTCCGCGGGATCGGGGGCGAAAATCGCCGACAGGGATACGTCGCTGACCCCGATGAACAGGCTGATGATGGCGAGGACGATTGTCACCGCTATGCCGACGCCAAGAAATCGCAACCCGTCACTACCCGTACTGAACATAAAAGAGCGGCCCGGCGGAAAACCGCCGGGCCGGCAGCAGATATACAGTTTTACTGCGCGGAACCAAAGCCCTCGATGATCTGATCGAGCATCAGCATCAGGCCCGAATAGCCGTGCATGGTGATATAGGCGGCCTGCGGGTCGAGATAGATGATCTGGTCGTTCTGCCAGAAGGTTGTCTGATGGATCAATTCGTTGTCGAGAAGCTGACGCGCCGCGCCTTCATTGCCGACACCCGCGTCGCGATCGACGACGAACAGCCAGTCGGGGTTATTCTCGAGCAGGTATTCGAACGAAATGGCATCGCCGCCATGGTCGCGGTCGTCTACCTCGTCGAAGACGGAGGGGATACCGAGCTCGTTATAAACCCAGGCGACACGGGAATCGGGGCCGTAGATCCCCAGATTGCCGGCGTTCGTCACGATGACGAGGCCGGTGCCCTCATCGGCGGCCAGATCGCGCGCTTCGGCAACCTTGGCGTCAAGTGCGGCGATCAGTTTATCGGCTTTGGCCTCGACGCTGAAAATTTCGCCCAGCGTCTCGAGATTACCCTTTACGCCATCCACGATGCCCTCAACATTGCTTACCGACATGTCGATGGTCGGGGCGATTTCCGAAACGGTCGGATAGGTCGCGGCAGAGCGGCCCGCAACGATGACCAGATCAGGCTGCTCGGCAGCGATAGCCTCGAAATCGGGCTCGAAGAGCGAGCCGACATTGACAAGACCGGAGGGAATGCTGCCGGCGAGATAACCAGGCGCATTGGAGCCAGGCGCTCCGGCAACCTCGACGCCCAGCGCGGTCAGGTTGTCGAACGCGGCCCAGTCGATGACAAATACCTTTTCGGGCACGCCGTTGATCGTTGTTTCGCCTTGCGGGTGCGTGATGGTGACGTCCTGCGCCATGGCTCCAGCGGTGAGGGCGAGCGACACGGCGGCGGCGGACAAAAGTGCGGGCAAGTGGAAGGAATTGGTGATGTTCACGGAAATATCCAATCATCCAGAATGGGAAAATGCCGCAATCAGGAAAACCTAACCACGACAGTCAGGTTTCCTAAAGCGCCTTAACGCCGGCGTCAATAATATATGACTGCAAACCTCACGATAATGAGGCCATGGGCAGATGAAAGGATCAGTCGCCCCGCGCGCGGTCGAGTGTGGCGCGGCATTCAAGGAGGAGTTCAAGCGCACTTGCGAGGCGTTCGCGCTGGTCGGCACGCAGCCCGGCCGGGGCGAGCGCTTGTTCCGTATCGGGTGCGGTTTCGACAAACTCGATGCTCTCGACACCTTCGGCATCCACGATGGGCTGGTGTTGAGGCTGCGGGGGCATGGGCCCCACGGCCCCGTTTTCCCCAATAGCGACCACATGACGCGCGCCCTGCTCCTTGAGGATGCGCTGGACGCCCTTGATGGTGAACCCCTGATCGTAGAGCAGATGGCGGATGCCCTTGAGGAGTTGTACGTCATCGGGGCGGTAATAACGCCGCCCGCCGCCGCGCTTGAGCGGCTTGATCTGCGTGAACCGCGTTTCCCAGAAACGCAGCACATGCTGTGGTAGGTCGAGTTCGTCCGCCGCTTCGGATATTGTCCGGAAGGCGTCTGGTGATTTGTCCAACGCAGTGCCCCGGTTACGAAAAAGTCCTTAAATTCAGGAGCGAACCATAGATTTGTTGATCTTGGTTTTCAAGACGTTGGACGGTTTGAACACAAGAACCTGCCGGGGCAGAATCGGCACTTCCTCGCCCGTCTTGGGATTCCGGCCTATTCGCTCGTTCTTGGAGCGGACCTGAAACGACCCGAAAGACGAAAGTTTCACATTATCGCCCGACGCCAGCGCGTCGGAAACGATCTGGAGCACTCGTTCAACGAGTTCCGATGATTCGGTGCGCGACAGCCCCACCGCCTGATAGACGGCTTCGGCCAGATCGGCGCGTGTTACGGTCTTACCGGACATTGATCTCCCCTCACCCCGCAGGATGGAACCGATCCCCTACAATTCAAATACTTAACGAGGAAACCGGCCCGGGGTCAACGCCTACCAGCGAATGAGGGCGGCCCCCCAGGTGAAGCCGCCGCCCATGGCTTCGATCATCACGAGGTCTCCGGGTTTGATGCGGCCATCCTCGATGGCCACCCAGAGCGCGAGCGGTACGGAGGCGGCGGAGGTGTTGGCGTGGCGGTCGACGGTCACGATGGTTTTTTGCTCGGGAATACCGAGTTTCCTGCCTGCCCCGTCGATAATACGCTTGTTGGCCTGATGGGGGATAAACCAGTCGAGATCGGAGGTGGCCTTACCTGTCTTTTCCAGCACATCCTCGACGACGTCCGAGATCATGCCCACGGCATGCTTGAAAACTTCCCTGCCCTCCATGCGCACATAGCCGACCGACTGCGTGGCGGATGGGCCGCCATCGACGTAGAGTTTGTCCCAGTGGCTTCCGTCGGTGCGCAGGCTCGAGACAAGAACGCCTTTTTCGGGCGCGTCATTGGCCACTTCCTGCGCCTCCAGGATCATCGCCCCCGCCCCGTCTCCGAACAGCACGCAGGTCGTGCGGTCGGTCCAGTCCAGCAGCCGCGAAAAGGTTTCGGCCCCAACGACGAGGGCGCGCTTGGCCATACGGCTCTTGAGGTAGCTGTCGGCGGTCGCAACGGCAAAGACGAAACCCGAGCAGACCGCCTGGACGTCGAAGGCAACGCCATGGCTGATGCCAAGCTTGCGCTGCAGCAGGGCGGCGGTTGCGGGAAAAGTGTGGTCGGGAGTGGTGGTACCGACGATGATCAGGTCAATGTCCGCGGGCTCGAGCCCAGCCTTTTCAAGCGCCATGCGCGAGGCATGGAGCGCAAGGTCCGAGGTCATCTCACCCTCGGCGGCCACATGACGCTGGCGGATGCCGGTCCGCTGCACGATCCACTCGTCGGAGGTGTCAACGGTCTTTGAAAGCTCGTCATTGGAAATGACACGCTCGGGCAGGTAGCCGCCCACGCCGCGAACGACGGATTGGATCTTGGTCACGCTGAGGGTGCCTCCGATTCTTCCTGTGGGGCCGGGACGGCGCCCGGCTTCATGTGCTCGAGCCCTTCGCCGATCTTCTCGATCAGATCGTTGCGGGCCATGTCATAGGCAAGGGCAAGGGCACTCTTGTATCCGATTTCATCGGTCCCACCATGACTCTTGATGACGACGCCATTGAGGCCGAGAAATACGCCCCCGTTGACGGTGCGGGGGTCCATCTTGCTCTTGAGGGCGGACAGCGCCTGCCAGGCCAGCATGGCGCCCAACCGGGAAAGGAAATTCGCCTTGAGCGCGTTGCGCAGATAGGTGGCGACCTGCCGGGCGGTGCCTTCGGCGGTCTTGAGCGCGATGTTGCCGGTGAATCCCTCGGTCACCACGACGTCGACCGTGCCCTTGCCCAGATCGTCGCCCTCGACGAAGCCGTGATATTTGAAGCCCGCGCCGCTGGTTTCGGAAAGGCTCCTGGCGGCGTCCTTCACCCACTCATTGCCCTTGGCATCCTCGACGCCGACATTGAGCAGGCCAACCGTGGGATTATCCATATCGAACAGGGCCCGGGCAAGCGCGGCACCCAGGATCGAGAAATCGACGAGCTGTTCGGCGTCGGCGCCGATGGTCGCGCCGACATCGAGAACGACGATATCCGAGCGCAGGGTAGGCCAGATCGCGGCAATGGCCGGGCGGGAGATGCCCTCCATGGGCCGGAGGCAGAAGGTTGCCATGGCCATCAGCGCACCGGTATTGCCGCCCGAGATCGCCACCTGCGCCTCGCCATCCTTGACCGACTGGATGGCGGCCCACATCGAAGAGTTGCCCTTACCCTTGCGCAGCGCCTGGCTGGGCTTTTCCTCCATGGTGACGACATTTTCCGAATGGCGGATTTCCGAAACGGCGCGCAGTTCGGGAAATTCGGCCAGCAGCGGCTCGATGGCGTCGGAGCGTCCGTGAAAGATGAAGCGCGCATCGGGGCGTTCGCGCAGCAGCAGCTTGGCGCCATGCAACGGGGCGCGTGGCGCAAGGTCTCCGCCCATGACGTCAACGGAGATCGTGATTGTCCCACTCATAGTCTGCCTGTCCGTCTGCCCAAATCTTGTGCGCGGGCGCCACCCGGGGGGTCACATTACCCATGGAAATCAGCCGTGCAAGCGGATTACGCCCGGCGCTCAGTCCTTTTTGAATGCCTTGAGCGCCGCGAAAGGAGAAAGTTCGGCCGGGTCGTCGCCTGCACCTTCCTCGGGCAACGCGGCACCGGGTGCGCGGGGATATAGATCGATCGCGAGGGCGAAAACCTCCATCACGAGATCGGCAAGATCGATCTCGTCGCCCTCGAAATAATCGGGAAAATCATCGTCTTCGAGATTGACGAATACCTCGGCGCCCGCGCCGCGTTCGAGCGCCTCGTCGCGGCCCGGCAGATAAACACGGTCGATGGGTTCCCGGATCTTCTGCTCGACCGGTTCGCCGGTGACGACGCAGGTCTGGACAACCGCGCCCCAGACTTCGCCCTCGGCACGGACGCCGCCCCGGAAGCGCTTGGCCGTGACCCTGGCCGCGAACGCCTCGACGGCATCGACCCTGAAGCGCCCGGCGAGGACTTCGCGCTGCTCCTCGTCGGTCGCGATGTCGACGACGCGGCCCGTTGCGGGGATCTTGTCGACGCGGACGCGGGCATCGAGATCGAATGTGTCGTTGCGGCGCATCACCTGGGATTTCCGAATTCTACCTTGCCGGCCATGATGTCCTTTATGGACTGGGTGGACAGCATATCGTCATTGAGCAGGATATAGTCAACAAACGCAGCCTGCGCGGGATGCTCCCCGCCTTCGTGGAAGTTGCGCGACACGACGCCTTCGAGCGCCGCGCGCTCGCCGCTGTCGAGGGCGAACGAGAGGTTCGAGAGCATACCATAAAAAAGCGCGCCCATCTTTTCGATGCGCTTGGGGACCGAGAGGTCGCCGACGCCCATTTCGCGCAGCGAGCGGTCCATGTCGTGAAAAAAGCAATCAAAGACGCTCTGGGAGAACGCCTTGGTGAGTTTTTCGGCGGAGCGCAGGCGGCGGAAAACCAGCGCGGCGTGGAGCGAGATCATGTCGAACCGGCCGGTAAGCGTGTCGGGCACACCCCATTCGGCATAGAAAATCTCGCGCCGGGATTGCGCCACAATGGCATTGTAGACGGCATAAACCGGTTCGGAGAGCGTTGATTTTCTAAAAAATGGAAGGATCATGCCCTCAACCCCGGTTCTGGGTGGCGGCAAGGCAGAGGATATGGCAATTTCGTTTGCTCGCTTGCCAGACCTGCGTCCGGACAGGTAAACAACACCTCGCCCCCGGCCTCACGTCGCGTGGCTATAGTCGAGAGCCAAGAGGAAAGTCAATTCCATGACCTTGCGTAAAGCCGTCGTCCGTCTGTCTCCTATTGCCGCAGCGCTCGCCCTTGGTCTTACGCTTTCGGCATGTTCGGGCACGGGCCTCATCTCGACGCGCACGCAGGGCTATTCCATTCCCGCCGACGCCGTACAGCAGATCCGGCCTGGCTCCAGCGCCGCGCTGGTGACCGCGGTGCTCGGTTCGCCCCAGACCACGAGCACGTTCGGCAAGGAAACCGCCTGGTACTATATCGAGACCAAGGTCAACCAGACCGCGTTCGGGCTGACCACCATCCAGGAGCGCACGGTCCTTGCGGTCTATTTCGACAACAACAACCGGGTCATCGACCGGGCGGTCTATACGCTCCAGGATGGCCGCGTGATTGCGATCGAGCAGCGCCGTACGCCGTCCTTCGGCGAAGACCGGACCTTCGTGCAGCAGCTTCTTGGGTCGGTCATCTCGTCCTAGCGAGATCCGGCGCCCGGCGGCGGCGCAAATCGTCCCAGACCAAAAGCACCAGCATGGCCGTGATGACCGGCATGACCATCATGTTGATCGCCTCCCAGCCGAAGGTGTTGAGCAGCACGCCCGCGCCGATCGAGGCCAGCGCCATGACGCCGAACACCATCTGTTCGTTGAGCGCCTGAACCTTGGCGCCCTCCTCGGGGCGGTAGGCCCGGGTCAGCATGACGGTCGAGCCGATAAAGCCGAAATTCCAGCCTACGCCCAGAAGCATCAGCCCGATATCGAAATGCAGCGTCGTCGTGCCTGAAAGGGCGATGGCGGCGCTGGCGAGGATGAGCAGCAGGCCCATGGCCGCCGTCAGGTGCGTGCCGATGCGGTTGATGATCGAGCCGGTGACAAAGCTGGGGGCGAACATGGAGACGATGTGCCACTGGATGGTATTGGCGGCATCGCCCGTCGAATGGCCGCAGATGAAGACCATGGCCAAAGGTGCGGCGACCATGACGAAGGTCATCAGTGCGTAGCTTGCCATGCCGGTAAGGACGGGCACGAAAACATCGGGCTCGCGGATCAGCACTTTGAGCGGCCGGCCGGTCTGGCTGGCGGGGCGTTTGGGCTCGCCCTTGGGCAGCCGGGTGAAAACCAGAAACATGACCGAGACGCAGCAGACCCCTGCCAGCGCGATGAACGACCCCGCATAGGGCGCTCCAGCGATGACATCGGCGGTCATCGCGGCGAGGCGCGGGCCGAGAAATCCGGCAAGCACGCCCCCCAGCATGACCCATGAAACCGCACGCGCCTTCATGTCCGGCGGCACGCTGTCGGCGGCGGCGAAGCGGTATTGCTGGCCGAACGCCCCGGCGGCGCCGATGAGCAGCATGGCGCCGGAAAAGACCAAAAAGCTCTGGAGATAAAGACCGAACGCCGCAAGAAGCCCCCCGGCGGCGGCTATGCCTGCGCCCAGCACGAACCCCCTCGTCCGCCCGACTCTGTGCAGGATGAGGGCGGCGGGCCCGGCCATGAGCGCGACGCCGATGATCATGATCGTGGTGGGAACGGTGGCAAAGGCCGGATCGATGGAAAGCGAGGCTCCTGCAAGGGCGCCGACCGCCATGACCATACCCTGCGCCGATCCCGCAATGGCCTGAGCGCCGGAGAGAAGAGCGATGTTGCGGTAGTGAGACATTGGGGATTTTCCCGATGCTTAACTGAACGGATTGAACGGATTGCGTTCAATTCGTTCAGTTATAATTTCTGGGTCCGGCGATTCCGAGATGTTACGGATTTCGCACAGGCTCCATCCTACGCCTATCGCGGGAAGGGTGAACAGGTTTGTAATGCGGCATTTTTGGCTGGCGCTAATACCCATCCAAGCAGGACTATCGCATATGCTTCGGCTTGCGCCGAATCCCCCCTCCCAACCTCCCCCACAAGGGGGGAGGTGCTGGCCTTGTGCGATAGGAGACAACAAGGAAAAGGATACACCCTCCCCTTGATGGGGAGGCTGGGGAGGGGTGAAGCCACACGGGCGAATCTATGCGATAGCGCTGCCCGGGAGGCGACGGGAGAGTTAGGGATAGCTGAGGGGAAGAGGGTTGCGGGGCCTCAGCCCTTTGCCGTCCCCTCGTAGTCTTCGGAATATTTCCGCGCCACGGCGTCAAGGACGCCGTTGACCATGCCGGGGACTTCGTCCTCGTAAAAGGCGAGGGCCACGTCTACATATTCGCGGATGACCACCTTGAAGGGAATATCCTTGCGCTGGGTGAGCTCGAAGACGGCAGCGCGGAAGAGGGCGCGCAGGGTTGCGTCGATGCGGGTCATCGGCCAGCCACCCTGGAGGGTGCTGTCGATGATGGGGTCGAGTTTTAGCTGCTGCTCGACGACGCCGCGCACGATATGGCGGAAATAGTCGGCGTCGGCGGGCAGGTACTGCTCGCCCTCGACCTCGCGGCCGAGATGGAAGCTCTCGAACTGGCTCAGCGTGTCTTCGAGCGATTGCTGGCCGATATCCATCTGGTAGAGGGCCTGTACGGCGGCGAGGCGGGCGGAGCCGCGCTGGTTGGCCTGCCGGATTTCGCGGGGATCGGCCATCGTCAGCCTTCCAACATCTTTTTGAGCGCGGCCATGGTCATGGCGGCGATCGCCGCGCCACCGCCCTTGTCGAGATCGGACTTGCGGGCCCGAGCCCAGGCCTGCTCCTCGTTCTCGACGGTCAGGATGCCGTTGCCCAGCGCGATGCCATCGGCGACCGAAAGGTCCATCAGGGCGCGGGCGCTTTCATTGGAGACGATCTCGTAATGGGTGGTTTCGCCGCGGATGACGCAGCCGAGCGCCACGTAGCCATCGTAGCGCGGGCCCTTCAATTCGCTGGCCATGGCGATAGCGGCGGGGATTTCGAGCGCGCCGGGAACGGTGACTGTTTCCCATGTGGCGCCGGCGGCCTGAAAGGCGCTGGCCGCGCCCTCGAGGAGCGCGTCGGCGAGGTCGTTGTAAAAGCGGGCTTCCACGATCAGATAATGCTGGCCGGAAGCCGCGCCGGGCTTGATGGAAAGGGCGTCGCCGTGAGAGGCCATCAGTTCGTCCTTGTTTCGAGCAGGCGCGCGGCATAGCGCGCCATGAGGTCCACTTCAAGGTTTACCACGTCCCCCGCCTTGTAGTCCGGCCAGTTTGTCGCGGTCAGCGTGTGGGGGATGAGGTGCACCGAAAATCTGTTGCCTTCAACGGAATTGACGGTCAGCGAGGTTCCGTTGAGCGCGACCGAGCCCTTTTTGGCGATGAAGCGGGCAAGATCGGCGGGCGCTTCGAGGACGAAGGTAATCTGGTCGCCGATGTCCTTGCGCTCGACGATCGTGGCAAGGCCATCGACGTGACCGGAAACGATATGGCCGCCCAGTTCGTCACCGGCCTTGAGGGAGCGTTCGAGGTTGATGCGGCGGTCGACAGTCCAGTCCCCTACCCGCGTCACATCGAGGGTTTCGCGGGCGGCGAAGACGTCGAACCAGTTGGTTCCGGCGTCGGTGCCCTTGTCGGTGACAGTGAGGCAAATTCCTTCGCACATGATCGAGGCGCCAAGATCGATGGTCTGGGGGTCATAGACCGTGCCGATGCGAATGCGGCGACCGTCATTGCGGTCGTCGATTTCGAGGATTTTGCCGATGTCGGTGATGATGCCGGTGAACATGGGTTGGGTTGTTCTCTTGGTTGCGGCGTTTGCAGAAGCATCGCGCCCCCTCACCCCCAACCCCTCTCCCACGAGGGGAGAGGGGGGCTCGTATGGTTGCCCCATGGCTCCCCTTCTCCCCTCGTGGGAGAAGGTGGGCTTTCGCGTAGCGAAAGGTCGGATGAGGGGGCCAGCGATGTAAAAACGCGCCTATTGATCCTGCTTGTTTTCAAACGTGGTCAGTCTATCGCACCCAAGCATGCGGTTATCAACCGGGGCGAAGCCGAGTTGGGTCAAACGGTGTGGCAAGGAAGGGTGAACAGTGGCGGGGACGCCATGGGGGCCGATTTCGATTTTGCTTTCGAGGAGGTGGAAGCGGTCGATGAGGCCGGCGTCGAGCAAGGCGTCGTTGAGCCTGGCGCCGCCTTCGACGAGAACGGTGGAGATGCCGCGTTGGCCGAGTTTTTCAAGGCCCGCCAGAAGGTTAGGCCGGCCATCGTCAGAGGGTGATTCAATGATGTCGGAAACCGATTCAACGGCTTCATGCCGATGAGAAACTGATTCAGGTTCACCATTTTCAATAATGAATACAGTGCCTTGAGTATCAAGGTTGGCAATATGATTCATCTGCTCCCTCGCCAGCACGATAACGCGCAGGGGCTTGCGGTCTTCCAGTCCCGGCAGGCGGACGTTAAGGCGCGGGTGGTCGAGGATGGCGGTGTGGCCGCCCACCATCACGGCGTTGGAGAGGGCGCGCTGCATGTGGGTCCAGCGTCGGGCCGCCGCGCCGGTGATGGGGACGTTGCCCTTGTCGGCTAGGCCGATCATGCCATCGGCGGAGACGGCGAGCTTGGCGGTGACGAAGGGTCGGCCGCGCTGGATGCGGGAAAAAAAGCCCTCGTGAAGTTCCTGGCTGGGGGCATGGCGGTCAGCAACGGTTACGGGAATTCCGGCGGCGCGGAGTCTTTGGATGCCCTCTCCGGCGGTGCGGGGGTCGGGGTCGGTGGCGCCGACGACAACGCGCCCAACGCCCGATGCGATCACGGCATCGACGCAAGGAGGGGTCCGGCCATAATGGTTGCAGGGCTCGAGGGTGACATAGAGCGTTGCCCCCCTCGCCTTTTCACCGGCCATGGCCAGCGCCTGCGGTTCGGCGTGCGGGCGGCCGCCGGGGGCGGTGACGCCACGGCCCAGCATGACGCCATCGGGCGAAACGATAATGGCGCCGACAGTGGGATTTTCGCCCGTCGTGCCGCGATAGGGAAGAGCGATGCGGGCGGCGGCATCGAGCCAGCGCAGGTCATCGCCCGAAAGGGGGATCACCCCGCGTCCTCATCGAGCGTCTTGAGAAAGGACTGGAAATCCTCGGTCTTGGCGAAATTCTTGTAAACACTGGCGAAGCGGACGAAGGCGACGTGGTCGAGGCCCTTCAACCCTTCCATGACGTATTCCCCGATCTGGTCGGAGGTGACTTCGATCTCACCGAGGCTTTCAAGCTGGCGCACGACGCCCGAAATCATGCGTTCGATGATCTCGGGATCGACCTGGCGCTTGCGCAGTGCGGTATAGACCGAGCGCGAGAGCTTTTCGCGGTCGAAGGGCACCCTGCGGCCCGACTTCTTGACGACGATGAGATCGCGGAGCTGGACGCGCTCGAAGGTCGTGAACCGTCCGCCACAGCCGCTGCAAACGCGGCGGCGGCGGATGGCGTTGGAATCCTCGGTGGGCCGGGAATCCTTGACCTGCGTATCGTCGTTTCCGCAATAGGGACAACGCATGGACCGGACCGCCTGTTAAACCGGGTAGATCGGGAAGCGATCGGTCAGGGCCTTGACCTTTTTACGCACGGCGGCCTCGACAACGGCATTGCCATCATCGGAATTCGCCTCGCGCAGCCCATCCAGCACCTCGACGATATATTCGCCGATCTCGCGGTATTCGGCCTCGCCGAAGCCGCGAGAGGTGCCAGCGGGGGTGCCCAGACGAATGCCGGAGGTGACGAAAGGCTTTTCGGGATCGAAGGGGATGCCGTTCTTGTTGCAGGTGATCCAGGCGCGGCCCAATCCCTGCTCGGCGCGCTTGCCGGTGGCGTTCTTCTTGCGCAGATCGACCAGCATCAGGTGGTTGTCGGTGCCGCCCGAGACGACATCGAGCCCGTTTTCCATGAGCGTTGCGGCCAGCGCGCGGGCGTTGGCGACGACCTGCCCGGCATAGGTCCTGAACTCAGGGGTCAACGCCTCGCCCAGCGCCACGGCCTTGGCGGCGATGACGTGCATCAGCGGGCCGCCCTGGAGGCCGGGGAAGACGGCGGAGTTGATCTTCTTGGCGATCTCTTCGTCGTTGGAGAGGATGAGGCCGCCGCGCGGGCCGCGCAGGGATTTGTGGGTCGTGGTGGTGACGACATGGGCGTGCGGGACCGGGGAGGGATGAACCCCGCCCGCGACCAGCCCCGCGATGTGGGCCATATCGACCATGAGCCAGGCGCCGATGGAATCGGCGATCTCGCGGAAGCGCTTCCAGTCCCAGACGCGCGAATAGGCAGTGCCGCCCGCAACGATGAGCTTGGGTCTGGTTTCGTGGGCCTTGCGCTCGATCTCGTCCATGTCGAGCAGATGGTCGTCGCGGCGCACACCGTAGGAAACGACATTGAACCACTTTCCACTCATGTTGACGGGCGAGCCGTGGGTGAGGTGGCCGCCGGAATTGAGATCGAGGCCCATGAAGGTATCCCCCGGCTGGAGCAGCGCGAGGAACACGGCCTGATTCATCTGCGAGCCGGAATTGGGCTGGACGTTGGCGAAATTGGCGCCGAACAGTTCCTTGGCCCGGTCGATGGCGAGGTTCTCGACGACATCGACATACTGGCAACCGCCGTAATATCGCTTGCCGGGATAACCCTCGGCGTACTTGTTCGTCATCACCGAGCCCTGCGCCTCGAGGACGGCTTTCGAGACGATGTTCTCGGAAGCGATCAGCTCGATCTCGTGCTGCTGGCGATCACGTTCATCCGCGATGGCCTGCGCGACGACGGGATCGTGGTCGGCGATGGTGCGGGTGAAGAAATCGGGAAAAAGCGGGGTTGTCCCGGTGGCGCTCATTGGCGGACCCTCGACCTTTGAGAATTGCAGAGAATGGCAAGCAAGCGCGCCCCGATTAGCACAAGGGGGGCGGCAATTCCAAGCAAAGATAAAACGGTCAGGCTTTATCGCCCTGCTGGTCCAGCCGGCGGCGCAGCTTGGCGAGCGCAACGGTCTTCATCTGCGCCTGGGATGTATTCACGGGGGCGATGACGATGACTTCGATGCCGGTCGTCGCATCGATGGCCGCCACGCGGATCTGATTGCCCGCGGGGCGGAACTCGAAGAGGACTTCGCGGCGTTCACCGGGCATGCGCAATCATGCCTCTGCCCCGACAATCAGGCGATCTCGGGGAAGTCTGTCTTGCCGGTCTTGTCAAACTCGTAAACGTCATCGCGGAAGCTTACGACACCGTTGCGGTTCGCCCAAGCGGTAAAGTACGTGGTGAAGATCGGGATCGGATTGCGTACAGAAACGTCGAGCCGCTCGCCGGAAGCGAACGCTGCATTGACCGCGACGATGTCATAGCCATTGTCACGCAGGACCCACGAGACGAATTCGTCAACCTGGGAAACGCGGACACAGCCCGATGAATGGAAACGCTGATTCTCCGAGAAGATGCCCTTGTCGGGCGTGTCGTGGAGATAGACCGCGTGGGGATTGTGGAAGTTGATCTTGACGTGCCCCATCGAATTTTCCGAACCGGGGTCCTGGCGGAGCGTGTAGCGGACCGCCTCGTCGGTCGACCAGTCGATCTCGGAGGGCTGCTTTTCGTTGCCGTACCCGTCGAAGATGCGGATGTTATAGGTGGTGAGATATTCGGGGTCCTCGTTCATCAGCGCGATGATATCGCGCTGGATGATCGATTTGGGCACCGTCCAGTAGGGATTGAAATTGATCTCGTGGATGCGGCTGCGCAGGATCGGAGTCTGGCGGTCAATGCGGCCCACGACTGCGGTGTGGCGCTGGTGGATCTGCTTGCCCTCGACCGCCTCGATGGTTGCGGCGGGGATGTTGACGTTGACGTAGCGGTCGGTGAGCTTGCCTTCCAGCCCCCGGACACGCTCGAGGTTGAGCTCGATCTGGCGCAGGCGCTCGGCGGTCGGCACCGTCATCGTCCAGTAGGTGATCTCGTCCACCTTGCCGTTGATCTGCAGGCCGTGGCGGGCCTGAAAACCCCGGACGGCGGCATCGACCTGGGAATCGAACATGTTGCTGACCCCGGCCTCGCGGGGAAGGTCGCCGGTGTAGATCAGATATTCGCGCAGGTCGCGGACCTGGCTGCGGTTGTTGCCGAGCACGAGGTTGTAGACGCTGGTGGGGGGCTCGGGCCAGCCGCCCATCGCGGTCAGCCGCTGATAATATTCGGCGACGCGCTGGAGGTTATATTCGGTATCGAGCGAAACGATGGGATCGGGACCGCCGATGGCGTCCATCGCGATGCGGGAATTGGCCTCGCGGTCGGTATCGCGCAGCACGCGGCTGGAGGCAAAGGATTCCAGAAGACCTTCCTGCGCGATCGCCGGCATCGGAAAGGCCGCGGCGGCCGCAAGGCCCGCAATGGTCTTGAGCGCGGTGCGCCGGTTGGTCTTGGAAAAGTCACCCATTGGTATTCTTGCCCTGTCGCATCGGTTCGGTGCAGCACGATGAGTTGTGCACCAGGTTTGATCTGATCTCAACGCCGCTCACCGTCCTGTGACCCGAACGCAAACTCGTTAAAGATCCATGAGAAGCGGAGCTATTTATACGGTCAATGGCGGGGCTAAAACGGGTTTACGGCGCAAATAAGAAACGCCGGCGCAAAGGCCGGCGTTTGCTGGACGAATGTGGCAGACTTGCCACATAGGCATGGCCCTGAATCAGAGCTTGTAGAGGATCTGGTCGACCCAGAAGCGCTCGAGGCGCGAGAGGGCAGTGTTGAGGCCCGAAAAATCGTCCTGGCCAAGACCGCCGACCTTCTCGATGGACTTGAGGTGACGCTCATAAAGATCGTCGATCACCTCGGCCACTTCCTCTCCCTTGGGGGTCAGGCGGATGCGCACGGAGCGGCGATCGGTGCGCGAACGTTCCTGGAAGATATAGCCGGTCTCGACCAGCTTCTTCAAATTGTAGGAAACGTTCGAGCCCAGATAGTAGCCACGGGTGCGCAACTCTCCTGCCGTCAGCTCGCTGTCCCCGATGTTGAACATCAGGAGCGCCTGGACCGGGTTGATGTCGTCCCAGCCCATGCGGTCGAACTCGTCCTTGATAAGATCGAGCAGGCGGCGGTGGAGCCGTTCGACCCGCGACACCGCTTCGAGATAGGCCGGCTTCAGGCTGCGATGCTGTTCGGCCGGTTCTGCCTTTGCGGCGGAGAGATTGGTAGCCATTGGTTCTGCCTCACTGTCGTATTTTTTAAGCACGGTTTTCCGTGTCTGTGAGGGCAAACTACCGTCCGCGCCATAAGATCGGTTTAAGAGACAGGCTTAACTTTATCTTACGGAGAAACTTGGGTTTTTTTGGTTTTTGCTTTCTTACACCGGTTGTGAAAACCGTAACCTTTACGGATCGTCAACAGGGGCCGCGTTGCGGGGAAAGCCGTTTGTGCCAAGGGCTCCGGCGCGGCCGGCGGGGTGGAAAAACTGTGGATAGCGGAGGGGCCGGTTTGTCCCCTGAAGGGGCTCGACGGTCAGTCGGCGGCGTGCCTGCGGGTCATAAACCAGCTCATGGCGAGCAGCGCAAAGGTTGCCAGCAAGACAGCAAGTTTGAAGATAAAGCTGTACAAAGTCATGGTAACAAGGCCGTTGCCCAGAAGGACCGCACCCAGTTCGACAACCAGCGCCGCGGCCAGAAGGACCGCTCCCCATTGCACCTGCAGCCAGAGCCCGAGCGCGGCAAAGAGCCGGGCGGCGGCCAGAATGGCGAGCAGCGCAAAGCCGGTGACGCCAAAGGCGGTGAGCGGGCTTTGCGGGCCGCTCCACACGCCTAAAAGATGCGCGGCATCGCCCAGCCCCATCACGAGGCTGAGGATGGCGAGTATCCGGGCGGCGAGCCCGGCCGGTTCGATTGCCAAGTCCATATCGCAGAATCCCCCGAGGAAGACTGTGCTAACGCGAATGGCGGTGGGGGAGCAAGTGCGGGCGATGCTTGGACTGTCGGCATCGGCGTTTACCGCTGGCATCGCACCCCCTCACCCCCAGCCCCTCTCCCACAGGGGGAGAGGGGGCTCAAGAGTCGAGACATCCACGAAACCCCCTTCTCCCCTCATGGGAGAAGGTGCCCCGAAGGGGCGGATGAGGGGGCCAGCAATACCAGCGGCAAACGCCGGCGTGCACCTTTTGCCGCTTTGCGCCTTGTACGCGCCGCTGGTAAACAGGGGCCAGCCAACAGCATGGGACCACGGCATGAGCGGGAACGGACAAAAATACGATCTGGACTTTCTGGGCGGCAGGCGGCTGCGGCGGCCGCGCATGACGGGATGGAGCCGCGATCTCGTGCGCGAGAACGTGCTGACGCCGGGGGACCTGATCTGGCCGATCTTCGTCATCGAAGGGCAGAACGAACAGCAGCCGGTAAAGACGATGCCGGGGGTCAGCCGCATGAGCATCGACCTGGCGGTCGAGGCGGCAAAGGCGGCACGGGCCGAGGGCATTCCAGCCGTGGCGCTGTTTCCCAATACGGCGGCAGACAAGCGCAGTGAGGATGGCAAGGAAGCGCTCAACCGCGATAACCTCGTGTGCCGGGCGCTCTCGGCCATCAAGGATGCGGTGCCGGAAATCGGGCTGGTGGCCGATGTGGCGCTCGATCCCTACACCACCCACGGGCATGACGGGGTGATGGCGGGCGAGGAAATCCTCAACGACGAGACGGTCGAGATCCTTACCCGGCAGGCGCTGGTGCAGGCGCAGTCCGGCGCCGACGTCATCGCACCCTCGGACATGATGGATGGGCGGATCGGGGCGATCCGCGCGGTGCTGGACGGGGAAGGACTGGAGAGGACGATCGTCCTTTCCTACGCCGCCAAATACGCTTCGGCGTTCTATGGGCCGTTCCGCGACGCGGTCGGCTCGGGCGCGCGGCTAAGGGGCTCCAAGCTCACCTACCAGATGGACCCGGCCAACGCCGAAGACGCTATCCGCGAAGTGGAGCAGGATCTTGCTGAAGGCGCGGACTGGATCATGGTCAAGCCCGGCATGCCCTATCTCGACATCTGCCGGCTGATAAAGGACCGGTTCGACGTGCCGGTCTTTGCCTATCAGGTGAGCGGGGAGTACGCCATGATCGCTATTGCTGCCGAGGCCGGTGCGATCGACCGCGAGGCGGCGATGGCCGAAAGCCTCATGGCATTCAAGCGGGCGGGGTGTTCGGGGATATTGACGTATTTCGCGCTGGAGATGGCGCGGAAGTTGAACGGGTAGGCTTGAGGACGGGGTTGCGGCAGCATCGCTGCCCCCTCACCCCCAGCCCCTCTCCCACGAGGGGAGAGGGGGGCTCAAGAGCCGAAACACCCACGGAGTACCCTTCTCCCCCTCGTGGGAGAAGGTGGGCTTTCGCGCAAGCGAAAGGTCGGATGAGGGGGCAGCGGTGTTCGCCACTTGCCTTAAGGGAATTTGCACCCCTCCCCTTGTCATCGCCCAGGCCAATCACGATCTCCGTGGAGAATTGGGGAGCACCGGCCATGGCCACTGATTTCTTTGGACGCATTGTGCGTGACGATCTGCCCAATCCGGCGGCTTCGCCGGAGTTGTTCGAGTCGATCCTGACGCGGCGGGTGCTGGCGTTTGTGATCGATTGCGTCGTCATGTCGATCCTGATCGTCGTGCTTTCGATCGTCGCGGGCGTTCTGGGAATCTTCACGCTCGGCCTGGCGTGGCTCAGTATTCCGGTGATGGTTCCCGTGGTGTTCATCGCCTATTACGCGGTGACTCTGGGCTCGCCCTCCCGGGCGACGCTTGGGATGCGGGCCATGGATATCGTCCTCACGCCCACCCGCGACGCGCCGCTCGACGGCTGGATGGCGATGCTGCATGTGGTGGCGTTCTGGGCGACCTGCTCGCTGCTGACCCCATTCATTCTGGCCGTGGGTCTCATCACCAACCGGCGGCAATTGCTCCACGATATTCTTTTGGGCGTGCTGATGGTACGACGCTCGCCGATGGAGCGGCACTGGCGCCACCATCGTGTCCAGAACGCTTGAAGCGAGCGCGTTGCACACGTCCCATGGCAAGGATACACTCGGCATGCGCCGGAGCCCGCGCAGCCCTGTGAGTGAGCCCTTATGGACCATACGCCAGAAAGTGCCCAGTTCTTCCTGACCGCGCCTTCGCCCTGCCCCTATCTCGAGGGGCGGCAGGAGCGAAAACTCTTTACCCATCTTTCGGGCCGCCGCGCGGGGGCGCTGCACCAGCTATTGTCCGATCACGGGTTCAGGCGCAGCCAGAACCTCATCTATCGCCCCGCGTGTCTCGATTGCGACGCATGCCAGTCCATCCGCGTGGTCGCGGCGCGCTTTACGCCTTCGGAGCGGTACAGGCGCATCCTGCGGCGCAATGCCGATGTGCGCGCCGAAGCGGTCCCGCCGATTGCGACCTCCGAACAGTACGGGCTTTTCCGGCGCTATCTCGATGCGCGGCACGCCGATGGCGGGATGACGCAGATGAGCTATCTCGACTATGAATTCATGGTCGAGGACACGCCCGTGCAGACCCAGCTTGTGGAATACCGGCTGTCCGAAAACGGGCCCGATGGCGATGCGGGGCAACTGGTGGCGGCGGTTCTGACCGATGTGCTGCCCGACGGGCTCTCCATGGTTTACAGCTTTTACGATCCGGCGCTGCCCAGGCGCGGGCTGGGCAATTTCATGATCCTCGATCACATCGCGCGAGTCAGCGCGGACAATGGCTATCTCTATCTGGGATATTGGGTGCACAATTCGCCCAAGATGGCCTACAAGGCCAGCTTCCAACCGCTCGAAGTACAACGCGGCGCGCGCGGGTGGATCGCGCTCGATGCTCCAGCCGGGCCGGGCGACGGCGGCGCGTGAGGCGACGGGAGACGTCATTGCTGCCGGGGATCGTTGCGGGGCTTTATTTCACCGGATGCCTGTTGCTGGGCGCCATGGCCGTTACGGCCGTGCTGGGCTTTGCCCATCCGGTTGCCGATCTTTTCAACCACGCCCAGCCGGTGCTGTTCTACGGTTTGCTGGCCGCGATGCTGTTTTGCGGCTTTTTCGTCCGGACCCGCCTTCTGCGGCCGCTGACGCTGGCGATTGCGGCGACCGGGTTCGCGGCCTCGGCGATGACCTATGTGCCAGAATTCGTCGACGGATTCGCCGTGCGCCACGCGCCGCTGCCCGTCGATCGGCCAGTCTATTCCCTAATGACGTTCAACGTCTTCGGGCGCAATTCCGAGCCCGATGTGCTGGCCGATTATATCATCGCGACCGATGCCGATATCGTGGCGCTGCAGGAATACAGCCCCGAGGTGCGGCGCGCCATTCACCCGGCACTGGCCGGGCATTACGTCCATTTCCAGTATTGCGCGGGCGGGCAGCGGGCCTTCGTGGGGCTATACAGCAAGTTCGCCTTCGAGCCGCTGAGCGAGGATGCGTGTTCGCCCAGCATTGCCAACCCGGAACGGATCGCGCGGATCGTCGTGGGGTTCGCGCCCGAGGACGGCGCGCCCTTCGCGCTGGCGACCACCCATCATGACTGGCCCGCGCCGGTGACCCGGCAGGCCGAACAGTTCGCCTCGTTGCGCGATGCGCTTTCAACCGTGGCACTGCCGCTGATGCTGGTGGGCGATTTCAACTCGACGCCATGGTCCTACGCCTTGCGCCGGTTCGTCACCGAGGCCGGGCTGACGCGGCACACCTTCAACCTGCCGACCTTTCCAAAGCTCTGGTACTATCTGCGCGGCTGGCGCTGGACCCCGGCCTTCCTGCCCATCGACCATGTGATGAGCCGGGGCGGGATATCTGTGCACGAGATCGAGCGCGGCGAGCCGAGCGGGTCGGATCATTTGCCGATTATTTTGCGGTTTTCGGTGGGGGATGTTTAGGTGCGGAGGCTGCTACTGGCATCGCTGCCCCCTCACCCCCAACCCTTCTTCAGCTCCAATCGCTCCACTGGAGCGATTGGTGGCTGCGCCACCGCCTCGAAGTCCCGCGAGGGGAGAGGGGGGCTCGTATGGTTGCGCCACGGCTCCCCTTCTCCCCTCGTGGGAGAAGGTGGCCGGAGCGAAGCGGAGGTCGGATGAGGGGGCCTGCGATGCTACCCCACGAACCGGTTGTTCCGCGGGAAGCCCGTTGGCACCTGGCGGCCGGCTTGTGCTCTTTCGCCCAGCCAGTCGCGGAGATCGTCCATGGGTTTGGTGTAGGTGCGGCCTGAGCTGTCGGTCCAGGTGAGGCCGTCGGCGGAGGAGAAAAGCCGTGCGTCAGAAATACCGCCATCCTTGTATTTTTGCAGGCGCACGCCCTTGCCGCGCGACATTTCGGGGAGCTGGTCGCGGGGGAAGACCAGGAGCTTTCGATTTTTGCCGACCACCGCGACCATGTCGCCTTCGGCGGGCACGCACAGGCTCGCCTCGCGGGGGGCGGAGACGTTGAGGACCTGCTTGCCCTTGCGGGTATTGGCGATCATCTCGTCCTCGGAAACGATGAAGCCGTTGCCGATATCGGAAGCGATGAGACGCCTGGCGCCGTGGCGGTGGACGAAGAGGGTGACGATGTCCTGCCCTTCCTCGATGTCGACCATGATGCGCACCGGCTCGCCGTGCCCGCGCCCGCCGGGGAGCTTGTCGGCCCCCAGCGTATAGACCTTGCCGCCGGTGGTGAGCAGCAGCAGCTTGTCGGTCGTCTCGCAGGTGAGCGAAAGCATGAGCCGGTCATCGGCCTTGAAGCTCTGGGCGGAGACGTCGTTGTTGTGGCCCTTGAGCGCCCGGATCCAGCCTTTTTCGGAAAGGATCACGGTGATGGGCTCGCGCTCGATCATCGCGGTTTCGATCTCGGCAAGATCGGCCTCGGGCGCCGCGGCCAATTCGGTGCGGCGAGCACCGAGCGGATGCGGGGTGCCGTCGGGGTTGGCCTTGGGATAGGCGGTCTTCAGCGCCTCGACCTGCTTGCGGACCTCGCCCCAGAGGCGCTTTTCCGAGCCGAGCAGGGTTTCGAGATGCTCCTTTTCCTTCGTGAGTTTGTCGAACTCGGTGCGGATCTCGATTTCCTCGAGCTTGCGCAAGCTGCGCAGGCGCATGTTGAGAATCGCTTCGGCCTGCACGTCGGTGAGGTTGAAGCGCGCGATCAGTTCGGCCTTGGCGTCATCCTCCTCGCGGATGATGCGGATGACTTCATCGAGGTTGAGATAGGCGATGAGATAGCCGCCGAGGACTTCGAGCCGATGCTCGATCTGGCCCAGCCTGTAGCGCGAACGGCGGACGAGGACCTCCTTGCGGTGTTCAAGCCATGCCTTGATGACCTCACCCAGACTCATGACGCGGGGGACGAGCCCCTTGTCGAGCACGTTCATGTTGAGCGAAACGCGGGCCTCAAGCTCGGTGAGCTTGAACATCGATTCCATCAGGAGGGTAGGATCGACATTGCCGGCGCGCGGTTCGAGGACGAGGCGGATGTCTTCGGCGCTCTCATCGCGCACGTCCTTCAAAAGCGGCAGGCGGCGGGCGAGGAGAAGTTCGGCGATCTTTTCGACGAGCCGGGATTTCTGCACGCCATAGGGGATTTCGGTGATGACGATCTGATAGACGCCCCTGCCCTTGTCCTCCCGGTGCCAGCGCGCCCGGACGCGGAACGAGCCCCGGCCAGTCGCATAAGCCTGTTCGGTGCCCGCCGGATCATCGACCATGATACCGCCGGTAGGGAAATCGGGGCCCGGAACGAAGCGCATGAGGTCCGCGGCTGAGGCGTCGGGCTCCATCAGAAGATGGAGGGCGGCGTCGCAGAGTTCGGAGACGTTGTGGGGCGGGATGGACGTCGCCATGCCCACCGCGATGCCGCTCGACCCGTTGGCGAGCAGGTTGGGGAAATTGGAGGGGAGGACGACGGGTTCGGAATCCTCGCCATCATAGGTCTGGCGGAAATCGACCGCGTCCTCGGCGATCCCTTCGAGAAGGCGGCCCGCAACCTCGGTCATGCGGCTTTCGGTGTAGCGCATGGCAGCCGCACCATCGCCGTCGATCGAGCCGAAATTACCCTGCCCGTCGACCAGCGGATAGCGCACGGCAAAATCCTGCGCCAGACGCACCAGCGCGTCATAGACCGACTGGTCGCCGTGCGGGTGGAACTTGCCGATGACGTCACCCACGATACGGGCGGATTTCTTGTACCCCTGCCCCGGATCGAGCTTCAAAAGCCGCATAGCGTGCAGGATGCGGCGGTGGACGGGCTTCAACCCGTCCCGCGCATCGGGCAGCGCGCGCTGGGTTATGGTGGAAATGGCGTAGGAAAGATAGCGCTCCTCGAGCGCGGCCTTCAGATCGACAATGCGATCTTGCTCACCGGGCGGGTCCATAATCTCGGCCATCGGCCATCCTTGGTCGGGTCATCGAATCAGTTGGGAGTATAGACGGTCGGGGCAGGCGACGCTTCACTGTCGGGAACCGGCCAGCTCCATCGTCATTGAATGGTGGCAAATGCCTCAGGTTCAGGAGACGAGATAATGACGAAGATGATTTTCATCAACCTGCCGGTCGCGGACCTTGCAGCATCCGAGCGGTTTTACAGGTCGCTCGGCTTCGAGAAGAACGAGCAGTTCAGCAACGACAGTGCCATCTCGATGGTCTGGTCGGAGGCCATCACCTTCATGCTGCTCAAGCACGCATATTTTTCCACTTTTGCGAAAAAGCCGCTGGCAAATGCCAGGGAAGCGGTGGGCGCACTTTTCGCCATCTCGCTCGACAGCCGGGATGCAGTCGACGCCATCACCGAAATGGCGGGGAAATCCGGCGGGAAAGCCGATGTGCAGGACAAGCAGGATCTGGACTTCATGTATTCACGTGCCTTCGAGGATCCGGACGGACACGTGTTCGAGTCCGTTTACATGGATATGTCGGCGTTGCCGGAGGGGTGAGGGGGCAGCGATGCCAGTCGGACACACTTACCCCGCCAGCACCCCAACCAGCCACTCGCGGGTAGCGGGAGGGGCTATTCCGCGTGCTGCCCACACGTGGCGGTCGAGGAAGTGGCTGGTAAGGCGGAAGGCGGCGTCGATGTCGCCCTGGCCGGGTTCGGTTTCCGAGCGCAGGAAGGCGGGGAGGCGCAGGAGGCGGTCGCGGTAAGGTTCGGCGGCTTGCGCCGAGACCGCCCGGCCCGTGCGAGGAGAGACGTAGGTAAGGTCATCGAGCGCACCGGTCGCGGCGCAAGATTGAAGATCGAGGCCGAAACCGAGCTCTTCGAGCAGGTAAAGCTCGAAACGGGCCAGTTCCGCGCCGAGTTCAGCGGGGCTGCACGGGGTATCGAGCAGCGAGACGACGCCTTCGAGCAGTACATCATGAGGGTCGCGTTCGGGTAGGAGCCGAAGGTGATCGGCGAGAAGCTGGCCGAGATAGAGCCGCTTGCGGTCACTGAGCATTTCGGCGGCGCGCAGGCGGGTGGCCTCGGCGGTAAACATGCCCAGATGGTCTTCGAGCCGCGCCCGCCAGGTGAGGAGGGCGGAGTTGCCGGGTTGAAGAAAGGCGGCCTGTTTTGGGCTGCGACCGCCGCGCACGAGCCCCATCCAGCGCCCCCTGCCCGGGATCATGGTTTCGAGGATGAGGCTGGTTTCCCCGTGTTTCCTGACGCCGATGATGAGCCCTTCGGCGGACCATTCCATCTTTGCGTTTCCGACTTGAGGGTTCGGAGCGTGGGGCTCATGGATTCCGGGAACAAGTCCCGGAATGACATTGGAGAAACGACAATTTCCGCCCCTCCCCCGCTACGAACACCGTGCTTTCTTTATTTCGTCCAGTCCAGCCCCATCTCGCGGTAGCGTTCGGGGTCGTCAGCCCAGTTGGCACGGACCTTTACAAACAAAAAGAGATGTACCGGGGTCTCGAACATCTCGATCATCTCGGCGCGGGCTTCGGCCCCGATGGCCTTGATGGCCTGCCCCTTGGCGCCTAGAACGATCTTCTTGTGGGTGTCGCGGGTGACGTAGATGACCTGATCGATGCGGTAGGAACCGTCGGGCTGGATCTTGAAGCTCTCGGTCTCGACGGTGGCGTTGTAGGGGATCTCCTCGTGGATCCGCAGGAACAGTTTTTCGCGCGTGACCTCGGCGGCGGTTAGCGCAAGGGTGAGGTCGGTCAGGTGCTCCTCGGGGAAATGCCACTCGCCCATGGGCGCGTTTGCGATGCACCAGTTGGTGAAGTCCGCCACGCCATCGCCCTTCAGCGCCGAAATCATGAAGGTAGCCTCGAAACGCCCCTTTTCGTTGAGCGCCTCGGAGAGCTTGAGGAGCGTTTCGCGCCTTACCGTGTCGACCTTGTTGATGACCAGCACCTTGGGCTGGCGGATGTTTTCGAGGCCTTCGAGCAGGGCTTCGACATCGGGGGCAAGGCCCTTTTTGGCATCGATGATCAACGCGACCATATCGGCATCCCCTGCCCCGGTCCAGGCGGACTGGACCATGGCGCGGTCGAGGCGGCGCTTGGGGGCGAAGATGCCGGGGGTGTCGATGAAGACCAGTTGGGTCTCCTCGATCGTCACGACGCCGCGCACCTGCGCGCGGGTGGTCTGGGCCTTGTGGGTGACGATGGACACCTTGGTGCCGACCAGCGCGTTGAGGAGCGTCGACTTGCCGGCGTTGGGCGCGCCGACCAGGGCAACGAATCCGCATTTGGTTGGGGCAGTCATTGGGGATGGCTCCAGACATCCTCGCGGACGAGGAATTTTTCGGCGGCCTGATGTTCGGCCAGTTTTTTCGAGTTGCCGGTCGCAGTGATAGGCTCGTAGCCGCGCACCGAAACCGAGATGGTGAAAACCGGGGCGTGATCCGGGCCGCTGCGGGCGGTTTCGATGTAGCTGGGCGGTTCGAGCCCCTGCGCCTGCGCCCATTCCTGAAGGGCTGTCTTGGCGTCGGCGCGGCGGGCTTGCGTCACATCGAGATTGTCCCCGAACATGCGCGTAACGAAGGTGAAGGCCGGGTCGAGCCCACCATCGGCATAGATCGCGCCGATCACCGCTTCGCAGACGTCGCCAAGGATGGCGTCCTTCTCGGCGCCGCCGGTGCGCGCTTCGCTCTCTCCCAGATGCAGGAACGGCCCAAGCCCGAGCCGGCGCGCGACGCGGGCACAGGTCTCCTTGCGCACGAGGCTGTTGAGGGTACGTGAAAGTTCGCCCTCATTGGATTTGGGCATGCGCTCGGAGAGCATGTGGGCGATGACGAGACCCAGCACGCGGTCACCCAGAAATTCGAGACGCTGATAGGATTCCGAGGTCCGGCGCGAGGGCGCCACCGCGCTCGAATGGGTGAGCGCGCGCGCCAGAAGGACCGGGTCCTGAAATTGGTAACCCAGTCTTTGTTCAAGCTGTTCCCGGTCGCGCGCGCGGAGACTCATTGGTAGATCGAGGTGAACATGCGGTCGAGGCGGACATTGCCCGGCCAGCGCCAGATCTGCCAGGGCGGAATGTTGTCCTCGATCGAGAAGAACCGCCACTCGGCCTTGCCGATCAGGTTCTCGAACGGCACGAAGCCGACGCTCGAAAGCGAGCGGCTGTCGAGCGAGCGGTCGCGATTATCCCCCATCATGAAGAAATGGCCGGGGGGCACGACATATTCCTGCGTGTTGTCGAACTGCGCGTTATCGGAAATTTCCTGGATGATGTGGCTCGTGCCGTTGGGCAGCGTCTCGCGGTAGATATTGACCGGCAGGGTCGTCGAATTGCTGTCGCGGTCCTGCGTCTGCCCCACCAGTTCGCGCTCCACCGGTTCGCCATTGATGTGCAGGATGCCGCCTGTGACCTGGATGCGGTCGCCCGGCAGGCCGATGACGCGCTTGACGTAATTTTCGCGCTGCGGGACCGGGCGGAAGACGACCACGTCGCCGCGCTCGGGCTCGCTGCCGAAAATCCGGCCATGCCATGGCACTTCTGTAAAGGGCAGAGAATAGCGCGAATAACCGTAGGAATATTTGGACGCAAGGATGTAGTCGCCGATCATGAGATTGGACTGCATCGAGGCGGTGGGGATCGAGAAGGGCTCGAACGCGAAGGTGCGGAAGACGAGCGCGATGAGCAGCGCCTGGACGATCACGACAACCGTCTCGCGCAATTCGCCCTTGCCGGACTTTTTCTTTTTGGATTCGGTCTCCGACATCGGGCTGCTCATGATGTTGAACGTCTTCCTAGTCTGTTACGGGAGAGGTCAGGTCCGGTCAACCGGAAGCGCCTCGATGATGACGAAGGCCTGCGCGAGCCCCAGATCGTCGGTGATCGTCACGTGAATATGGGCCTCGTGGCCTTCGGGGACAAGCTGGGCCAGCCGTTTGGCCGCGCCGCCGGTCAGCTTCATGGTCGGCTTGCCGCTGGGCAGGTTCACCACCCCCATGTCGCGCCAGAATACGCCATTTGAAAGGCCGGTCCCCAGCGCCTTGGCGCAGGCCTCCTTGGCGGCAAAGCGCTTGGCGTAGGAGGCGGCGCGGAGGCGGCGGCGGTCGGACTTGGCACGCTCAATCTCGGTAAAGCAGCGATGCGTGAAGCGCTCGCCGAAACGGGCAAGCGTGCGCTCGACATGGGCGATCTCGCAGATGTCGTTTCCCATCCCGACGATCATGAGGACCATCCATTGGAGCTAGACGCATCATGAGACGGCCAGACACCGTCTGTGGCTAGGCGCGTCGCAGCAGGCGATGTTTTCCATCGCCAATGCGACGGAACAACGTCCACAGACGGTGTCTGGCCGCCCTTCGGGTCGATTTTCGCCTCGCATATGGTGCGTTGCCGCGCTTGCGCGATGGTGTACATCGCGCGGCGCGCGGCGCCTGCCATATCCGGACGAAAACTCGATCTCATGATGCGTCTAGCTCCAATGGATGGTCCTACAATCCCCGACTTCCGGGCTTGACGGGCGGGATGGCTTCAAGCTCGGGCGGAAGCGCATCCGGGGCGTAGGCGGGCACCTTGAATTCGGTGAGCGCAACGAGCGGCACGCCAATATCGGCCTCGCCCGCCGAGCGGTCCACGATACAGGCCGCCGCGACCACATCGGCGCCAAGCGCCTTGACGCAATCGATACATTCGCGGATCGACAGGCCGGTCGAGACGATGTCCTCGACGATGATGACCTTTTCGCCAGGCTCGACCGAGAAGCTGCGGCGCAGCTCGAAGACGCCGTTGACGCGCTCGGTGAAGATGGCCGGCACGCCCAGATGACGGGCGGTCTCATAGCCCGGGATGATGCCGCCCAGCGCGGGCGAGACGACCTGTGACACGTCGCCAAAGCCTTCGGCGCGGATTTTTTCGGCAAGTGCCTTGCAGAGTTTTTCGGCCTTGGCCGGAAACATGAAGACGCGGTTCTTTTGCAAAAACACCGGCGAGCGCAGGCCCGAGGACAGGATGAAATGGCCTTCGAGCAAAGCATCGCAGGAACGGAAAACATCGAGCACTTCGTCGCGGGTCACTGCGGTTTCTCCTCATCGGCCGAAAAGACGCCTTCCATCCCGGCGATGGCGCTGGCCTGAAGCACGCTCGCCCGCTGGACCCTGGAAAGCCCCGGAGTGCGTTTGAGCGTTGCGAGCACATCTGTCAACTGCGCGAGATCGCGAAGCTCGAGCTCGAAGATCATTTCGTGGGAATCCTGGCCGAGCGCGCGCATGACGAGGTTGGAGATATTGGCATCGCATGCGGCGATCGCAGAGGTGATCTGGGCCAGCGCGCCGGGCCGGTTGGCCGAGTGCATGGCGATGATCACGCGGAACAGCCGGTCGGGCTGGCCTTCGAGGTCCCAGCGCACGTCGATCCAGCCCACATCCTTGTCGTGATATTCGGCCAGCGCATCGGATTCGGCGGGGTAAACGGTCATCGTCCCGTCCTGAAACAGGATGGCGATGAGGCGGTCGCCGGGCACGACGCCCTCACGGGAAAGCTCGACCGGCATATTGAAATCGAACCCGACGAGAGCGGCAAAGCGCTTGACAGAACTGCGCTGGCCGCCCGGCATGCGGAACTTGAAGTATTCGGCCTGCCGGAGCGAGAACCAGCCCTCGGAATTGTCGCCAACCGGCAGGGACAGGCTGGAGCGGCGGCGGCGCTTGCCCTTCATGGCGGCGGCTTCGCGCGCAACGTCATCGGCGCTGATGCGGCCTTCACCAATCTCGATGAAAAGGTTCTGGCGGTCCGCAGCGTTGAGGCGCTCGGCGAGGGTCGCTGTATCCTCATCGGTAAAGGTGAGAGATTCGCGTTCGAGGACGGCGATCAGAACCTGCTCGCCCAGCGAGAGCGCACGCTGTTGGGCACCAAGGCGCACAGCGCGGCGAATGGCGGAGCGCGCCTTGCCGGTGACAGCGATGTTCTCCCAGTTGGGCGGAGGAGTGTGGGCGGGATCGCGCAGGATCTCCACCTCATCGCCGGAATGGAGCTGGGTGATGAGCGGCATGACCGAGCCGTTGATCTTGCAGCCCACGCAACTGTCGCCGACATCGGTGTGGACGGCATAGGCGAAATCGATGGGCGTCGCACCACGCGGCAGGGCGATCAGCCGCCCGCGCGGGGTGAAGCAGAACACCTGATCCTGAAACAGTTCGAGCTTGGTGTGCTCGACGAATTCTTCCGGGTTCTCGCCTTCGGTCAGATGCGCGATGGTGGTGCGCAGCCAGTTATAGGCCTGGCTCTCCTCCTCGAGCCTGTGCATGTCGCCCGAGATGGCTTCCTTATAGAGCTGGTGCGCGGCGATGCCGAATTCGGCGATGGCATGCATCTCATGAGTGCGGATCTGCAATTCCACACGCTGGCGGCCCGGCCCGACGATGGTGGTGTGGATCGAGCGATAATCGTTGTGCTTGGGGACCGAGATATAATCCTTGAACCGGCCCGGCACGACCTTCCATTGCGTGTGGATCACCCCCAGCGTGCGGTAGCATTCGTCGATCGTATCGACGACGATGCGGAAGCCGATCATGTCGGAAAGCTGTTCCAGCGCAATCGCCTTGCGCTCGATCTTGGTGTAGATCGACCAGGCCGATTTCAGGCGCGAGGACACTTTTGCCCTGATCCCCTGCCCCGTCAGGTGGCTTTCGAGTTCGGAGCGGATTTCGGCGATGATCTCGCGGCTGGACAGCTCCATGGCCGCGAGCCGCTGGGTGATGGCGTTGTAATGTTCAGGGTGCAGCGTCTTGAAGGCAAGGTCCTCAAGCTCGTTGCGCATGTCCTGCATGCCCATGCGCCCGGCGAGCGGGGCATAGATATCCATGGTTTCCTGCGCGATGCGGCCCCGCTTGTGGGCGGGCATGTATTCGAGCGTGCGCATATTGTGCAGGCGATCAGCGAGCTTGACGAGCAGCACCCGCACATCCTGAGAGATGGCGAGCAGGAGCTTCCTTAGGTTCTCGGCCTGCGCCTCCTCGCGGGAAACGAGGTTCAGGCGGTCGATCTTGGTGAGGCCATCGACAATCTGGCCGATCTCGGCGCCAAACAGCTCATCGATCTCGGCGCGGGTCGCGTCGGTATCCTCGATGGTGTCGTGCAGGAGCGCCACGGCGATCGTGGCGTCGTCGAGCTTGAGGTCGGTGAGGATCGCGGCGACTTCGAGCGGATGGGCAAAATAAGGGTCGCCGGAAGCGCGGGTCTGGGAGCCGTGCTTCTGCATGCCATAAACATAGGCCCTGTTGAGCAGGTTTTCATCGGCGTTCGGATTGTAGGCCAGAACACGCTCAACAAGTTCGTACTGACGCATCATGCGTCGGAACACTCCAAGATCAGGGCCAGAGGCTGAAAATCAATAAGGCGCCCGGCTGACCGCCAGACGCCTTAAAAGATAATATAGGAAAAGGGAGTTAACGATCAATCGTCGCGGCGTTCAGGCGGCGAAAGCGACTCGATGCCGCGTAGCAGTTCCTCTTCGCTGATCGTATCGAAAACCGGACCATCCTCGTCCGAGGCGGTCTCGATCATCGGGGCCGCTTCATTCTCGGGCTCGTCGACCTCGACGTATTTCTGGAGCGAATGGATGAGGTCTTCCTTGAGGTCTTCAGGCGAAATGGTCGCATCGCCGATCTCGCGCAGGGCAACGACGGGATTCTTGTCGTTGTCGCGGTCGACGGTGATCGCGGCGCCGGATGAAATCATCCGGGCGCGATGGGCGGCCATGAGAACCAGCTCGAAGCGGTTCGGAATCTTTTCAATGCAGTCTTCTACGGTGACACGCGCCACGGACGGTCTCCATTGAGCTAGGGGGAGTGAGCGGACCGTCTACACGAATAACCGGGCGATGACAAGCAGGGCGCTTGGTCCGGGGGCTTTAAACTCATGAATAACTTGAAACGGGTGGCCGGTGCAATTGGATTGGGCCAGCTAACGTGTTAGCTTGGGCTTCAGCGCAACATTCGCTCGTCCTGCTGCGTTCTACAATCATCAAAGTCCGGGGTCTCCGCACTCATGTTCGATCCGAGGGAGAAGGTCGTCCTCTTCATTGATGGCGCCAACCTTTATGCAACATCACGCGCACTTGGCATCGATATAGATTACAGGCTGTTGCTCTCGTCCTTTCAGGAAAAGGCCTATCTCCTGCGCGCCTATTACTACACGGCGCTGATAGAGGATCAGGAGTATTCCTCGCTTCGCCCGCTCGTCGACTGGCTCGATTACAACGGCTACACGGTCGTCACCAAGCCGGCCAAAGAGTTCACCGACGCGCAGGGGCGTCGCAAGGTGAAGGGCAATATGGACATCGAACTGACCATCGACGCGCTGGAAATGGCGCCCCATTATGATCATTTCGTGCTGTTTTCGGGCGATGGGGACTTTACCGCGCTTGTCGCGGCATTGCAGCGGCGGGGCAAGAAGGTGACCGTCGCCTCCACCCTCACCACAGCGACGCCGATGATCTCGGACGATTTGCGGCGGCAGGCCGATCATTTCCTCGAAATTTCAACGCTTGCCAAAAAGGTGGGCCGCGCCCAGAGTGAACGTTCCGGCTCGGAAAACAGCGAACCCGCCTGACCGCCTTGACCCCTACCAATCCTTCGCATGACTGTCCGCTGTGCCCTCGCCTCGTGGCTTTTCGCGAGGAGGCACGGGCAAAGTTTCCCGATTGGCACAACGGACCCGTGCCCAATTGGGGCGATGAGGCGCCGCGCCTTCTGATCGTGGGGCTCGCGCCCGGCCTCAAGGGAGCCAACCGGACGGGGCGTCCGTTTACCGGGGATTACGCGGGCGACCTGCTTTATGCGACCTTGAAGAAATTCGGGCTGGCCGAAGGAGAATATGAGGCCGACCCGCATGACAGCCTCGTCCTGCGCGACACGCTGATCGTCAATTCGGTGCGCTGCGTGCCCCCGCAGAACAAGCCCACGGGGGCCGAAATCGCCACCTGCCGGCAGTTCCTCGTCGCAACCATCAAGGCCAACCCGCAGGCCAAGGCGATGCTGGCGCTGGGGCGGATCGGTCATGACTCCCTGTTATCGGCGCTGGGCGAAAGGCGGGCGGCGTTCAAATTCGGGCACGGCGCCACGCATCGGCTGAGCGACGGGCGGATGCTTTTCGACAGCTTCCACTGCTCGCGCTACAACACCAATACGGGGCGGCTGACGACGGAAATGTTCGAGGACGTGATCGGGCGGGCGGCGGCTTATATCCGCGAATGACCGGCGGCTCTTCTCGCTATCCCGGCGAAAGCCGCAATCCATTGTTTCTGCCCCCGTGTATGCGGAAGCATGGACCCCGGCTTTCGCCGGGGAAGCGAAGAAGGGAATGTACTACCCCTGCTTCAAGAGCCTTTGCTTGTCGCGCGCCCAGTCGCGGTCCTTCTGGACGTTGCGCTTGTCGAAATTCTTGCGGCCCTTGGCCAGCCCGATCAGGAGCTTGGCGATGCCGCGCTCGTTGAAATAAAGCTTTAGCGGCACGATGGTGTTCCCGGCCCGCTCGACGCCGCGGGCGAACCTGGCCAGTTCCTTTCTGGAGACCAGCAGCTTGCGGCGGCGTTTTTCATCGTGGTTGAAACGGTTGCCCTGGAGGTATTCGGGGATGGTCGAGTTGATGAGCCAGAGTTCGCCATCCTCGGTCGAGACATAGGATTCGGCGATCTGCGCCTGACCGCTGCGGAGCGATTTGACTTCGGTGCCGGTGAGAACGATCCCTGCCTCGAGCGTATCGAGGACCTCATAGTCGAAGCGGGCCCGCCGGTTTTCGGCGACGGACCCGTGGGAGATCATTCCGCTCTGCTTCTTGGCCGCCATCGAACTCTCTTGATTTGTCGCGTTTCCGAACCGAATAAGTGGTGCCCACTTATTCTGGAAACGCTCTCCCTAGCCGTTCGTCAGCCCGGCGCGAATCAGCGCATCGTCGATCACCTTGCGCGCCGCTTCGGACGCCGGGACCATGGGCAGGCGCAAGTCCTCGCCGCACAGGCCAAGCTTGCTGGCGGCGTATTTGACCCCGGCGGGGCTAGGCTCGAGGAACAGGGCCTTGTGCAGCGGAGCCAGCCGGTCCTGAATGGTGAGCGCGGTGGCGAAATCGCCGGCCGTGCAGGCGCTCTGGAAGGCGGCGCAGAGCCTTGGCGCGACGTTGGCCGTCACCGAAATGCACCCCCTGCCCCCATGGGCATTGAAGCCCAGCGCGGTCACGTCCTCGCCCGAAAGCATGACGAAATCCTCGCCCAGCATGAGGCGCTGGAGCGAAGCCCGGCCCATGTCGGAGGTGGCATCCTTGACCCCGACGATGTTGGGGCACTCATCGCGCAGGCGCTTGATGGTTTCAACGGTCAGATCGACCGTGGTGCGGGCCGGAACCGAATAAAGGATGACCGGCAGGCTGGTGGCGCGGGCCACGGCGCGGAAGTGCTGGAACAGTCCTTCCTGACTGGGCTTATTGTAATAGGGCACGATGGAGAGAACCGCATTGGCCCCCGCCTTTTCGGCGAATTCGGCGAGGTGGACCGCCTCGCGCGTCGAATTGGAGCCCGCGCCCGCGATGACGGGGACCCGGCCGGCGGACGCCTCGACGGCCAATTCGATGACACGGCGATGCTCCTCATGGCTGACGGTGGGCGACTCGCCCGTGGTGCCGACCGGGACCAGCCCGTTAGAGCCTTCGTCGATCTGCCATTTGACGAAACGCACGAACGCATCTTCATCAATGGCACCATTGTGGAACGGCGTTATCAACGCCGGGATCGACCCGCTAAACATTATTGTTCCTCAGTTGTCGCCAGCCGGCGCGCCCGGTGGCTGTTTCACTGCCTTTTGCAGCACGGCGCGGGCCGATTGCAAGCCCGGAGCCGAATGGAGCCGCACATTAGTGTCAGTTCTGCGGCACGACAAGCACAAGAAACGCGGGAAACGTATGGTCCAGCGGCATTTGCGCCGCTGTTGCGGGCTTGCACGGACATGATATCAAGGCGGATGCTTTCCTTTCTGCGCAAGCGCGACAAGATCGAGGATCACCCCCCCTTCGCGGCCATGCCGGTGCGGATGGTGACGGCCGGGCCGGCGCATCTGCAACTTGCCGTCCATGTGGCCGGGCGGCTTGGCGCGGGGGGCCGCGCTCCCATCGTCTGCCTGGGCGGCTATACGCGCAACATGCTCGATTTTGCCGATTTCATCCGCGGCTTCCGGCTGACGGAAGATGGCGAGCGGGCTATCGTTGCCATCGACCTGCCGGGGCGCGGCCGGTCCGCATACCTGCCCCCCAAAGCGCAGTATTCGACGCTCGATGACGCCGATGCGGTGATCGAGGTTCTGACCGCATTGGGGATCAGGGGCGCGATCGTGCTTGGGCAGGGGCATGGCGGGCAGATTGCGATGCTGGTTGCGCGCAAACGGCCTCCGCTGCTGGCCGGCGTGATGCTGGTGGACGCGGGGCCGGTGACCGACCCGCGCGGCATCGTACGGGTGCGCACCAATTTCCGGCATATCGCGGCCCTGAAATCGGAACGTGCGGCGCGCGATGCGGCGGGCAAGATCGCGGCGGCGGACTACCCCGGAGAGAGCGAAGCGCGGCTGGCCGAACTTGTGGCGCGGCAATACCGCAGCGACGGGCGGGGGCGGCTGGACCCACTGTTCGACCCCGCGCTCATCGCCCAGCTCGATGCGTTCGAGTTCGACGATGTGCTCGAACCGCAATGGCAATTGTTCGACGCGCTGGCGCCCTTCCCGCTGATGCTGGTCAGAACCCAGCTCAGCGACCAGTTGCGGCGCGAAACTTTTGATGAAATGGCGCGGCGGCGGCCCGACGCGGGGCGGCTGGCGATCTCGGGCGCGGGCAGCCCTGCCCTGCTCGACGGGCCGGAGGAGTTGCGGGCGATCGGGGCGTTTTGTGCAGGGATCGATGCGCCGGAAGATTCCGAGGAGGTGGCGTGAGGGCTGGATCGTTTCAGGTTTTGATGGAAACGATCAGCTTGCCTCCGCCGCTATCCCGGGCTCCACAGCGTACCATCCAACACGGTGGACTTTGCAGCATGGGCCCCGGCTTTCGCCGGGGCAGCAAAGGAGCTTGAGGCTGATCCGGCAAAATCTGAAATGATCTGGCTGGCCCTTGCGTTTCTGGCCGGCATCGCTGGCCCCCTCACCCACGAGGGGAGAGGGGGGCTCAAGAGCCGACACATCCACGGTGTCCCCTTCTCCCCTCGTGGGAGAAGGTGGCCGGAGCGAAGCGGAGGTCGGATGAGGGGGCTGCGGTGCCAGCAGGATTGGTTAGGTCCACCCTACTTCGCCGCCTTGCTCAGCGCCTTGGCCTGTTCGACCCATTGTTCGCGGTCGATGCGGCCGCGCAGGGTCAGGTGGGTGTCGAGTTCGGTGATTCTCTTTCTCGACCACCTGGCGATCTGGGCGTAGCGGTAAACGCCGTGGGAGTTGAGCCCGGCTTCGATGCGGGGGCCGATGCCGCGGATCTTCTTGAGATCGTCAGGCAAGGGCTGCGATTTGGGGGCTTTTGGCGCGGGAGCGGGCTTTTTGGCCGCTGGTTTTTTGCGAGCAGTCCCGGCCGGGACGGGCTTGGCGGCGGGCGGCGTTTCAGCCGCCGGAATGCTGGTGACAGGCGCGCGGACCGGGGCTGGTTCGACAGGCAGGGGCGTGGCCTGTGGAGCCGGGGCGGCGGGCGCGCTTCGACCTGAAAACCGGCGGGCGAAGTAGCCGACGACGCAGCCGAGCAGGAACGCCACGAGCAGCAACAGCGCGCTTTCGATGATATGGGGGGTCGCGTTCATCAGTGCGTGCCCTCCTTGCCCTCGCCTTCGACCTGGCTATACCAGCCCGTGGCAATGCCGATCACGGCCGCGATCAAAAGGAACGGCCAATAGGTCTGCAACAGGTAAAAAATCGCGCTGACGGACATTTTCGAGCCCCTTCCCAATCAGGTTTTCAATACAGGCAATCCGGCGCATAACGCAAGCCACGGCCCCGATTTACGGGAGCGGCTGGGCGATATCCTCGAACGCAAAGACGATGCGCCGGTTCTGCCGCTTGCCGTCCGCCGTGGTGTTGGACGCCACCGGCAGGCTAGCGCCATAGCCCACGGCATAAAGCCGGGCTGGATCGACGCCCAGCCCGATCAGCGCATCGACCACGGCTTCGGCGCGATGGATCGAAAGGGCGAGATTGGCCTCGGCCGTGCCGTCGGCATCGGTGTGGCCTTCGACATAGACCGGCGCATCGGGACAGATCGCGAGGCGTTCGGTCAAACCGGGGAGCAGGTCGAGCGAGGCGGGCGTCGGCGCCGTTCCTCCCGAGGGGAAAAGGATCGCCTTGCCGTTCATATAGGCGGCGACCTCATCGCGGCACACAGCGACGGCGCTGGGCGCGCGGATGAGCGTGTTCCACGAAACGCCGGGCGTCTCGGCCTCCAGCGCCGCAATGGCGGCGGTGCTGACAGCGTCGGTCGATGCGTTGCCGCTCAACAGCCATTGCCCGTCGCGCAGCACGATCTGGCCGGTCTGGAAGCTGGCGAGCGCGTGAAGACCGGCCATCGCCGTTTCCGCAAACCCTTCCGGCGCGGCGGGATTCATCGTGAAACGCCCAATGTTTACAGATAATTCCTCAAGCGCCAGCATGGCTTGCAGGACGGACGCGGGCGCATTGCCCTTGAGCGTTATCGTGCCATCGGCGCCTTTGACGGCCTGGAACGTATAGTCCGGCACGGCGAGCGCGGCTGTATCGGCGGCAGGCTCCGGGGTGGCTGGGGGATCGATCGGCGTTTCGGGCAGGGCGATGCCGGGCGATGTTTCCGCCGGTTCGGTATCGTTCTCCTCGATGTCCTTCTCGGGGGCAGCGATGGTGGCATCGCTTCCGGTTTCCGGCTCCCGGATCGCATCCGCAGCCGGTTCCTCGCCGGGCGCAACCTCGAGCACCTGATATTGCCCCAGTGCGGGAGCGTTAACGCACAGGGCCAGCGCGCAAAACAGACCGGCGGCGGAAAGGACGGGCTTGAGGTTCTGGCTGGACGGCATGGCTGTCTCGAAATGAAGGCGAAAGGACGGGCGGCGATTCGGTGTGGATTGTATCATCATGAGGCGCGCGGCGGGTGCTGCTGCTGGACCCCGGGAATAAATCCCGGGGTGACAGGGGGAGGAAGACCCGGAAAACAGCAACCATCTGCCATGTCATTGTCGGAATCCAGCGCGGTGGCATCGGTTCTTTCGGCCCTTTCCCGCTTGAGACAGGGCTATCGCATATGCTTCGGCTTTCGCCGAATCCCCCCTCCCCTTTCTGCGCTCGCAAGGGTCCACTGGACCCTTGCGTTCCGGCGTTGCCGGAACCGCTTGAAAGTCCCCCACAAGGGGGGAGGTGCTGGCCTTGTGCGTATGGAGACAGCCAAGCAAAGGAAACACCCTCCCCTTGATGGGGAGGGCTGGGGAGGGGTGCAGCGATGCTTCCGAAAACGCTGCGTTTCCAGCAGCCTCCGCTCCCCCCACCCTCAATCCCTCCCCTCAAGGGGGAGGGAAGCGATGGAGCGGGAGCTTTCGTGCCTGCCGCGTGGACGAAATGGCTGGACATAAAAAAGAAAGGCCCGGCAGAGCCGGGCCTTTCCCAAAAGATCGCGTAACGCGAAGCCTGATTAGAAGGACTTCTTGGCGTTGAACTTGACCTTGTAAGCACCGAGAGCGTTGGCTTCGAGGCCGACACCGGTCTCGAACCCGCCACCGGGCTTGTAGGTGAGGCCGAGGTCGACATAGGCGACCGGATCGTTGGCAGCCGGGATGGTGCCACCGCCGTACGCACCGACAGCAGCCGAAGCTTCGATGCCTTCGGCAACCGCAGCAACGACCTGCAGGGCAGCCTGCCAGCCTTCGTCGTTGGCAGCAGCGGTGTTCGGATCAAAGTAGCGGAAGCCAGCGTTGATCTTGACGGTTTCGGTGGCCTGGAAGCCAACCGAAGCGCCGAGGCCAAGCTCGTTAACGCCAGCGGTGTTCAGGAACTCAGCCGAGGCAGCGAGCGTGAACATATCGAACGCAGCTTCGCCGGAAAGCAGAGCATTCCAGTCACCGGTGTCGTCGAGCGCCAGAGCACCACGAACCTTGAAGTTATCAAAGTTGAAGGTTGCGCCGGTGTGGAGACCCCAGGTGGTCGCGCCAGCGCCGAGGATGTTGCCAGCGACGACAGTCGCGTGTGCATTGCCCCATCCACCGTTGGCTTCAACGAAGCCAACGAACGAACCGGTAGGCGTATCAAGCTTTTCGAGAGCAGCACCGACCGAGACGCCATCGGCGACTTCGGAAACGACCTGGATGACGTGACCGCCACGCGCCGGGAAGGCGTTGGTGAGAACACCGTCCTCGACCTGCGACGAGTTCGCCAGGCCGAGGTAGTTGAACGGCTCATCGTTACCAAGCTTGGCAATCGTACCCTTCTTACCGGCCATCAGGACGGTGGTGTCGCCGAACGAAACATAGGCTTCATTGACGTGAAGATCGTTCGCAAGACTCCAGTCCCCAGCGGCCTCGCGAGTACCGTTGATATAGCCTTCACGGTGACGAAGGGAAATGACGGCCTTGGCGGCGCCGGCATCAGTCTGGGTGGTGGCTTCGAACTTCAGGATGGCCAGTGCGCGCGAACGCCAATCGGCAGCACCGTCGCTGTTGTCGATGGTGCGGGCAGCAGTGCCGCCGGCCCAAGTATAGGCGGGACCGCCAGTGTAATCGCCCCACTGGAAGTTATAGGACACTTCGCCCGAGATCTTCAGGCAGGTGTCGGAAGAAGCAATGGTCAGACCGGTGATGCCGTAGGCATCGCACACGTCGAGCGAAACGAAGCTCGAACGCGGATCAGCAGCAAGAGCGCCCGAGGTGAGGGCGAGAGCTGCTGCAGAACCCAGAAAAAGGCTCTTGAGTTTCATAATTGACCTCCAAAGTCAGTCATTCAGTTTGCCGGGGTTTCCGGCGGTTTGTCGAAACGCGACTACAATTGTTATTGTGTCGTGTGTTGCCGTCGCGCTGCGACCGACAAACGATCCCATGCATGGACTCGCAAGCGCCACTCTACCGACCCGCGCGCCGTTCGCAACAACCCATACGGCGTTCAACAGGGGTTCGGGCAGGGTTGCGGGCGAGTTGTTGCAAATTGACCACACAAAAAGAAACGCCTTGTTAAGACTTGGGTTGAGGGGCGGCAAACCGGGCATCGGGGCGACATCTGGGGGTGGTTATCGAGGCGGGCCGATTGCCCGTTCGCTTCCGGGCGGGATCGATGTATGCAGGGGACCGGCAACGCAAAATGGCCATAAAGCTGCTGTGTAGCCGCTCCCTACCGGCACGATGCAGGAGATAGACATTATGCCCATGCGCCGGCCACGCGCCCTCAGCCTTGCCCTACTGGCCTGCGCCCTGCCCTCGGCTGCATTTTCGCAAGAAGCGGACGAGGAGGTCGGGCAGTTGCTGACCGATCTCGATGCGATGATCATCGGTACGCAGGTGACGACGCGGTGCGCGCTTTACGATTCGAGCCTTGCTTATCTCACCCCGCTCGAAGCGGCGGCCGTCGAGATTCGCAGGCGCGAGGTGGAAACCGTGCTGGCCGGTGCCGTCGAGGACCTGCCCGACGAGATTTCGGTGATGCGGGACGAAGCCAACGCCATTGCCTGCGGCGCGCCGGGGCTGGAGCCGTTCCTCGATTTCAACAGGCAGATCGCGCGGGATGTGACCGACATCGCGCTGATCGCGTGGCAAAGCATCGAGATCGATCGCTGCGCGTATTTCGCCGATGACGAGTTCATGGCGGCGGTCGAACGGGCCAAGGCGACGGAGCCTACAGCCACCGGCGCGGAGCCGGAACGGGCCGCCTATCTCAACGAGACGGCACAGGCCTGGGTGACGCTATTCAACGAAAACTGCTTCAACCTCGGCTTTGAGCCGACGCAAACCCTGCCGGGCCTCATCGCGCTGGCGCTGCCGATCGATTAGGGGTGGAAGAACTGGGGACGACGGCGGGGGCTGACGCCATATGCTTCGGCTTGCGCCGAATCCCCTTTCGGCGCTCGCAAGGGTCCACTGGACTCTTGCGTTCCGGCGTTGCCGGAACCGCCTGAAAGTCCCCCCTTGTGCAGGGCTATCGCATATGGATTTGTGCTTGTGGCCTCACCCCTCCCCGGCCCTCCCCATCAAGGGGAGGGTGCTTTCTTTTCCTGGGCGCCCCCATACGCACAAGGCCAACACCTCCCCCCTTATGGGGGACTTGCAAGCGGTTCCGGCATCGCCGGAACGCAAGGGTCCAGTGGACCCTTGCGAGCGCAGCAAGGGGAGGGGGGATTCGGCGCAAGCCGAAGCATCGATGCCCAAGCCGTCACATAGCAGGGCGCGCGGCCCATACGCACAAGGCGAGCAGACGGACAAAAATCGGGAATGGCGCCGGGAGGGTGCACTTTCCTCTTTGCGGGCCGCAAAGTTTGCGATATGACCCAGCCTGCATTGCAGGATGTTCCGTCAAGGGGTGTCCGAACGGATGGGGCTGTAGCTCAGTTGGGAGAGCGCGTCGTTCGCAATGACGAGGTCAGCGGTTCGATCCCGCTCAGCTCCACCATTTTTTTCTCTCACGCGCCGCACCGTTCGCCGCATGACGCGCTAAAGCCGCGCTATGCGGCTCTCTGGCGCTCCGAGGGGGCGCGGCAAAATGGGCGTTGCCGGGGGCCGGTTGTCGCGGTAGTTGAAGCGTATGTCTTCAACGATGCGCGCATTGATCAGGGAAATTGGCGCGGCGTTTGCCGTGCTCTCGATCTATGTGCTGACGCTGCTGATGCCGCTCCATCAGGCTGCCGCCACCCAGCGCGGCTTTGCCGAGTTGGGGTACGAGACGGCGGGGATATGGTCGATCTGCACGGCCACGGCCGATGCGCAGAGCGATTCGGAAACGCCGACCGCTGCCAAATGTCCCATGGCGGGTACCGGCAAGAAGGATCTGGCGCTGGCCATGCTGCCCGCAGCAGCGCCGGTCCGGCTCGGGCCGGCGGTGGACGCCGCCCGTTTCGGTACGCTGCCGGTTCCGCCCTCCAGCACCTATTATACGGACGCCTATCCGCGCGCGCCGCCAGCCCTGGCCTGATTTTCACGAACGCGGCGAGCGTGCCGCATAAAAATCAGATTCAATTTGCTGGAGACACATCATGATCCGCACTCTTTCGCGCGCAGCCCTTGCCGCTGCCAGCCTGCTCGTTCTTGCCGCCCCTGCCCTGTCCCATGACGGGCACGATCATGGCGAGGCGGGACCGGTCGTCGTGGGCGACCTTGAAATCTCGGGGGCGTTCACGCGGGCCACCCTGCCAAGCCAGCCGGCGGGGGGCGGCTATCTCGTCATCACCAATACCGGCGATGAGGACGACCGGCTGCTCGATGGCGCCGCCAGCTTTGCAGGCGACGTGCAGGTGCACGAGATGGCCGTCGTCAACGACGTGATGAACATGCGCGAACTGGCCGATGGCCTTGCTATTCCGGCCGGGGAAACCGTTACACTCCAGCCGGGCGGCTATCACCTGATGTTCATGGGGCTGTCCGAGCCGCTGGTCGAAGGTGAAACCGTGACCGTGACGCTCGAATTCGAGCGGGCGGGCGAGGTCGAGGTCTCGTTTGCCATTGCAGCGGCAGGTGCGCGCGGCGCTCCCGACGATCACCCCGCCCATGGCGGGCATGGCGAACATGAGGACGCCGCGCACACCCATTGATCCTGGAGCTTTTCAGGTTCGATGGAAATGGCCTTGCACGCTCCCCTCGCTTTTCCGGCGAAAGCCGGAAACCAGATGGACTCCGGCTTTCGCCGGAGAAGCAAAGGGGGGCGACTCCACCAAAGCCGGAATAACCCCAGGAAGTGTAGACACTTGCTAAGGCACGAAGAACTCGGCGTGCGCCTCTGCAATTCCGGGGAGTGAATGGAGCACTTCGGTGAGGTGGAGGCGCATGGCCGCTTCGGCGGCGTCGCCCGAGCCGGCCTCGATGGCATCGACGATGGCCGTGTGCTGACTGACGATGGTTTCGACCGGGGTGGCATTGGCGAGCGAGAGGAAGCGCACGCGGTCCATCTGGACTTTCAGGTCCTCGGCGACGCGCCAGGCATTTTCGCACTCGACGATCCGCGAGATCATCTGGTGGAAACTGTCGTCAAGGGCGAGGAAATGGGCCTGCTCGGGGTGATCCCCGGCGGCGGCCTGCCGGTCGACCAGTTCGCGCAATGCCTTCACATCCTCGGGCATGGCCATTTCGGCGGCGCGACGGACGACAGCGACCTCGATCGCCTCGCGGATGAAACGCGCATTCTCCACTTCCTTGCGGGAAATGAGCAGCACCTGCGTGCCACGCTGGGGGCGGATTTCGACGAGACCCAGTTCGGCCAGCTTGATGAACGCCTCGCGTACGGGCTGGCGCGAAACGCCCAGTTGGCGGGCGATCTCGGCTTCGGACAGCAAATGGCCGGGCTTGAAGCGGGCACGCACGATGGCCTGCCGGAGCGCCTGGTAAACGCGGTAGCCGATGGTCGCCCGGCGCGAGCTGACGCCGTTATCGGCCAGCAGCGCCAGCTCGAATTCCTCAACCATGCCAATATCTTCGCTTTGCGTTTCCGCCATGACACTCCCGCCTGAACCTGTGCCGCCCTGCCCTTGCGGCCCGCCGAGTAAGGACTATGAGGGGCGGGGCAAGTCAAGCGATTGACTTCTACCGTACTACCATACTAGTATTGGGAAGTCACGCCGGCCATTTTCCCTGTGGCCGGAACGTCAGGGAGGACATCGATGACATTTCACCGCTTCACCGGGCTGCTTCTCGCGGCCACCGCCAGCTTCACCATCGCCACGGCCGCCAATGCGCAGGATTATACACTGAGCGTCAACACGGCATTGGCAACCAATGATCCGCTCTATGCGGGGCTCGAATCTTTTGTCGAGAAGGTCGCCGAGCGTTCGGACGGGCGCCTCGAAGTAAGGCTTTTCCCCAACTCGCAACTCGGCCCCGATGAGGATGTGCTCGAGCAGGCCCGCGCGGGCGCTCCCGTCGCGGTCGTCGTCGATGGGGGGCGCCTTGCCGTGTTCGTCAATGAATTCGGCATTCTGGGCGCACCCTATCTCGCGCAGGGTTATGACGGCATTCGCAAAGTCGTGACCTCGGACATCTTCGAGGAATGGGTCGACATGCTTCGCGAAGCTTCGGGCCACCAGGTCCTGTCGTTCAACTGGTGGCAGGGCGAGCGTCACGTGGTCACCAAGAAGGCCATCAAGACGCCTGCCGATCTGGCGGGCCAGCGCCTGCGCACCCCGGGCGCGCCCGTATGGCTCGAGACCGTCGCCGCAATGGGCGCGGTGCCCACGCCCATGCCGTTTGCCGAAGTCTACAGCGCAATCCAGCAGAACGTCATCGAGGGGACCGAAGTGCAGCTTCCCGCCCTTGTCGGGGCAAATCTGCAGGAAGTGATCACGCATGTGACCATGACCGGCCACATCAACCTCATCACCGGCCTGGTGACCAGCGCTTCGTGGTTCGATACGCTGCCTGAAGACCTTCAGGTCATCCTGCGTGAAGAGGCCCTCGCCGCCGGTGATGTCGCTTCCTACGGCACGGCCGATGCGTTGGCCGGGATCGAGGCGGACCTCGTCGCGGCAGGTGTTTCCGTCGATCATATCGACATCACACCCTTCGTTGAAGCAACGTCCGGGGTCTACGATTCGCTGGGCTATAGCGGCCTGCGCGTGCTTATCGAAGATATCGTGGGCGAATAAGGCATCCTCCATTCGCCCGTCCGGCCTCCGGGGCTCGTTCCCGGAGGCGGCCTTCCTTTCCCTGGAGGCACGTTTATGCTCAAAAGACTCGAGCAGATCGAATTTGCCATCGCCGGTGGCCTGCTTGCCCTGATCACCGGGTTGGTTTTCATCGCCGCGATCATGCGTTTTTTCGGCCACCCGCTGATCTGGTCCATGGACATGGCGCAGCTTTTGTTCATCTGGCTATGTTTTTTCGGCGCGACCCGCGCGGTGCGGGAAAAAGGGCATCTGGGCGTCGACGCGCTCATACGACATTTTCCCCATACGTGGCGTCTCGTGATCGAGACGGTCATCACCGTCATCATCATCGCTTTTCTCATCGCGCTGACCAAGGAAGGCGCAAACCTCACGATGCTCAATCGGCAACGCGTCTATGGCGACAGCGGCATTTCCTATGGATTTGTCACGGTCGCGGTGCCGTTCGGCTGTCTGCTTCTTTCAGGTTCGCTGATCTACAATGTGATCGACGCATGGCGCCGGCGTGACGGCAAGACGCTCATCTATTCCCGCCCGGATTTCGATGGTCCGGCAAGGTCCGAGGTCTGAGCCATGTGGCTGATTGGTGGCGTCTTCTTCATTCTGCTGTTCATCGGCGCACCCGCCGCATTCGCGATCGGTATCGCAGGGTTCGTGTTCTTCATGACCTCCGACATCATGCCGCTCTCGATCGGCGTGCAGCGTATCGCGACGATGAGCCAGAGCTTTCCCCTGCTGGCAGTTCCATTTTTCGTTTTGACCGGGCACTTGATGAATGCAAGCGGGATTACCGAACGCCTGTTCAAGTTCGCCAATGTCGCCGTCTCCTGGATGGCCGGGGGACTGGCGCAGGTTTCGGTCATTCTCTCGGCATTGATGGGCGGCGTTTCGGGCTCCGCCGTCGCGGAAGCGGCCATGGAAGCGCGTATCCTCGGGCCGTCCATGCTCAAGGAGGGCTATTCAAAGGGGTTTTCGGCTTCGGTCATAGCGGTGACATCGCTGATCACAGCCACCCTGCCCCCGGCGATCGGGCTCATTCTCTACGGTTATGTGGGCAACGTTTCGGTCGGGCGGCTGTTCATGGCGGGTATCATCCCCGGCATTTTGATGATGCTGGCGCTGATGGTCACGACCTACCTCATCGCAAAGAAGCGCAATTACCGCGCCGCCGACACGCGCCTGCCCACCGCGCGCGAGTTTTTCTCGGCCATGTGGGACGCCAAATGGGCCCTGCTTTTCCCGATACTTCTCGTATTCTCGATCCGCGGTGGATTGTTCACCCCCTCTGAAGTTGGCGCGGCGGCGGTCGTTTATGCCCTGGCGGTCGGCTTTTTTGCCCACCACGAACTGAACTGGGACAAAATCGTCACCGCGTTCAATCACGCGGTATCCGACATCGGCATGATCATGCTTATTATCCTGATGTCGGGCATGATCGGTTTCGCCATTACGTTCCTGCAAGTACCTCAACAGGTTTCGGGCGTCATCCTGGGCGGCATCAGTGAACCCGCGCTCATCGTCATGACAATTCTGGCGATCCTGTTCGTCATGGGGCTGTTCGTCGAGTCGACGGTCATGGTCCTGCTGCTCACGCCGATTTTCGTACCTATTGTCACGTCCGTGGGCGTCGATCCTGTACATTTCGGCATCCTGATGATGACCATTGTCACGCTGGGCGGAATGACTCCCCCGGTCGGGGTCGCAATGTTTGCGGTGTGCAGCCTGCTCAATTGCCGGATCGACGACTACGCAAAAGAAGTCATGCCTTTTATTGCGACTGCCGTAATTCTCGTTCTGGTCCTGTTGTTCCTGCCTGACCTGGTGCTGTTCCTGCCCCGGCTGGTGTTTTAATCTGGAGGCATCAAGTTATGCGGCAGACCTGGCGCTGGTTCGGGCCCAAGGACGTGACGAGAATAGAGGACGTTATGCAGGCGGGTGCCGAGGGCGTGGTGTCGGCCCTGCACCATGTCCCCTATGGCGAAGTCTGGACACCGCAGGAGATCGCGCGGCGGCAGGCGGAGATAGCCCACACCGGCTCCGGCGCGCCGTCCGGCATGGCCTGGGAGGTGGTCGAAAGCCTTCCCGTCTCGGAAGACATCAAGAAGCGGACCGGCGACTGGCGAAATCATGTGGCCAATTACAGGATCAGCCTCGAAAACATCGCGGCGGCGGGTATCGAGACGGTCTGCTACAATTTCATGCCGGTACTGGACTGGACGCGCACGGACCTTGCCTTTCGCGTTGCCCATGGCGGCACCTGCATGCGGTTCGATTTCATCGATTTTGCCGCGTTCGATATCCACATCCTCAAGCGCAAGGAGGCCGCGTCGGAATTTCCGGACGAGATCGTTGCCGGGGCTGAAGAGCGGTTCCATCAGATGAGCGAGGCGCAGCGGCTTGCGCTGACGCAAAACGTCATGTTCGGGCTGCCGGGCGATGCAACGCGCCTGACGCTGGAAAAAGTGAGGGAGCATCTGGCGGAATACGGGCATATTTCGCCCGACCGGTTGCGCGGCCATCTGATCGATTTTCTCTCGGAAGTCGTACCCGTCGCCGAACGGCTGGGGCTGCGCCTCTGCTGCCACCCCGACGATCCACCCTATGGGCTGATGGGCCTGCCGCGCGTCATGTCGACGGAAGCCGATTACGTGCGTATCCTCGAGGCCGTGGACAGCCCGGCGAGCGGGATCACGCTGTGCTCGGGCTCGCTCGGCGCGCGGGCGGACAACGATCTGCCGGGGATGATGGAGCGGCTGGGGCCGCGGGTGCATTTCCTGCATCTGCGCAATGTGACACGCGAGACCGATGCCGTATTCGGATCGTTCTATGAAGACGAGCACCTTGACGGGAATACCGACATGATCGCGCTGATTGCCGCCATCATCCGCGAGGAAGCGCGGCGCAAGGCCGAGGGCCGCGCCGACCACCAGATTCCGATGCGGCCCGACCACGGACAGGACATCATCGATGACCTCCACCGCAAGGCGCAGCCGGGCTACCCGACCATCGGGCGGCTCAAGGGGCTAGCCGAGTTGCGAGGCGTGATGCGGACACTCGAACACTCCGTTTATGGCCTTGCACGATGAGCGGGGTACCCTTCCTCGATCCCGACCGGCTGTTTCCCGCCGAACCACACGTGCGCGGGCTGGCGCGTGAGCTTTACGAGGGCGTCAAGGACCTGCCGATCGTTTCCCCGCACGGGCATACCGATCCGTCATGGTTTGCGCAGGATACGGCGTTCGCCGACCCCGCGAGCCTATTCCTCACGCCCGATCATTACGTGTTGCGGATGCTGCATAGCGCGGGAATTTCCTACGACCAGCTGGGGGTTCTCCGCAAGGATGGCACGCCGGTGGCAGAGGGACGGGAGGCGTGGCGACTCTTTTGTTCCCACTGGCATCTGTTCGAGGGCACACCCTCAAAGCTCTGGATCGAGCATTCGCTGGAGATGTTCTTTGGCATCTCCGAGCCGCTTTCGGCGGAAACGGCGGACAGCATCTACGACGTTATCGATGCGGGGCTGAAAACCCCGGCGCTGCGGCCCATGGCGGTGCTCGACCGCGCGGGGGTGGAAGTCATCGCAACGACCGAATTCGCGCTCGACACGCTCGAACACCACCGCGTGCTCAAGGAAAAGGGGCTCATCGGGCGCATCCGCACCACCTACCGACCCGATGATGTGACCGACCCCGAATTGCCCGGCTTTGCCGCCAATCTGGCGCGCTTTGGCGAAATGACCGGCGAGGACACGAGCCGATGGGATGGAATGATCCGGGCGCATGGCGTGCGTCGCGCCTTTTTCCGCGAATACGGAGCCACCGCAACCGATCATGGCGTGCCTTCGGCGCGGACGGTGGACCTTGTAGCCCACGAAAAGCAGGCACTGCTCGACAAGGCGCTGAGCGGGGCGATCGGCACGGAGGAAGCCGGGCAGTTCCGCGCGCAGATGCTGACGGAGATGGCGGCGCTGTCAGCCCAGGACGGCATGGTGATGCAACTGCATGCCGGTGTCCGGCGCAGCACCGACCCGGCGCTGCTGGCCGAATACGGCCCCAACCTTGGCGCCGATATCCCGTGCCGGACCGATTTCGTCGACGGATTGGCGCCCCTGCTGGCACGTTTCGGGAATGCGGAGAAATTCCGGCTGATTCTCTTTACGCTCGACGAATCGACCTATGCGCGCGAACTTGCGCCGCTTGCGGGATACTGGCCCTCGGTGATGATCGGGCCGCCCTGGTGGTTCCACGACAGCCCCAACGGGATCAGGCGCTATCTCGACGCCGTGCACGAAACCGCCGGTTTTCATAACCTTGCGGGCTTCAATGACGATACCCGCGCGCTGCTCTCCATCCCCGCGCGGCACGATGTCTGGCGGCGCGAGGTGTGCCGGTTCCTCGCACACCTTGCCAGCGAGCACCGGATTTCGCATAGCCATGCCAGAGAGATCGCTGCATATATGTGCCACGGTGCAGCCAGGAAGGCATACAATCTGAAATGACACGACTTTCCAGTCTTGAAGGGTTGTCGGGCAAGGCCACCCTGCCCGCCTATACGCCGCAGGCGCACGGGACGGGTATCGTGCATCTGGGCCCCGGCGGTTTCATGCGCTCGCATATCGCCGTTTATACCGACGATGCGCTGGCTGCACAGGGCGGCAACTGGCGGATCATGGGCGTGAGCCTGCGTTCGGCGGGTGTTGCCGAACAGCTCAACCCCCAGGACGGGCTTTATACGCTGGTGGAGCGCGCGCCCGGCAACCCGGTCATGCGGATCGTTGGGTCGGTCGCCGGGGTCATCCTCGCCCCGAAGGAACATGAGCGGCTGATGGCACTGCTCGCGGCGCCGGAAACGCGGATCGTGAGCCTTACCATCACCGAAAAGGGTTATGGGGCGGACGATCCCGCCATCGCAGCCGATCTGGCCGATGGTCTTGCCCGGCCAGCGAGCGCGGCAGGGCTCATAACGGCGGCGCTGCGGGCGCGCCGGGAAAGCGGCGTCGGCCCCTTCACGGTGCTCAGTTGCGACAATCTTCCCCACAACGGGGCGGTGATCCGCACGCTGGTTATGGACATGGCGCAACGGGTTGACCCGGCGCTGGCGCAATGGATTGCCGAAACCGTCACCTTCCCCTCGACCATGGTGGACCGCATCACGCCGGTGACACGCGAGGAAACCTTTGCCGATGTCGCCCGCACGCTCGGCGTCGAGGACAAGGCGGCGACCGAGGCCGAACCGTTCATCCAATGGGTGGTGGAGGACGCGTTCTGCGCCGGGCGGCCCGACTGGGAAGCGGGCGGGGCGCTGTTCGTGGACGATGTGGGCCCGTTCGAGCTGATGAAACTGAGGATGCTCAACGGCACCCATTCGCTGCTCGCCTATACGGGGTTCCTGCTCGGGCACCGCTATGTGCGCGACGTGATGGCCGACCCCGATCTCGAAGCGCTGGTGCGCAGGCATGTGCATGCCGCCGCGGCGACCCTGCCGCCCGTGCCGGGGATAGACCTTGCCGCCTACGCCGAAGACCTCTTCGCCCGCTTCGCCAATCCGGCCATGGCCGACGAGACCTATCGCATCGCCATGGACGGCTCGCAAAAGCTGCCGCCACGCATTTTTCAGGCGGCGCTGATGGCCATGGATCGCAACCAGCCGCTTGAGCCCTTCGCCTTTGCGACAGCGTCGTGGATGGCCTATGCGCAAGGGCGAAAGCCCGATGGCGAGACCTACGCGCTGCGCGATCCACGTGAGACGGAAATAGCCCGCGCGCTTGCCTCAGCGGACGGAAGCGCTGAAGCCATTGCCGCCGCGCTTTCGGAACTGCCGGGCTTCGTGCCCGACGAGCTCCGGCACAACCCCGCCTGGTTCCACCTCGTCGTGCGCGCACTGGGCCGGTTCCTTGCCGATGATCCCCGCGTGGCCGTGAAAGCCGAACTGATATAATCCCTTAACGGCTTCAAACCTGGCGGCCCCCGGTGTAGGTTCCACTCGGGATTGCGAGGGAGGGACGTTTTCATGGCCGCAACGGTCACCGCCGAGTGGATCGCCGTCGACTGGGGCACGTCGAACCTGAGGGCCTGGGCCATGGACCGGGACGGGACGCCGCTTGCCATGCGGGAATCCGATAAGGGCATGGGGCGGCTCAAGCCGGATCAGTTCGAGGATGCGTTGTTGGCGCTCGTCGGAAACTGGCTCGATGAGGATCGTATCACCAACGTGCTCGCCTGTGGCATGGTCGGCGCACGGCAGGGCTGGATGGAGGCGGATTATCGCGCGGTGCCCTGCTCTCCGGCGGGGAGCGATGCGCTGCTGGTTCCAGGAACCGATCCGCGCATCCGCGTCTCGATCCTTCCCGGATTGATGCAGGAGCAGCCCGCCGACGTCATGCGTGGCGAGGAAACGCAGATCGCGGGGTATCTGGCGGACAACCCCGGCTTTGCGGGTAACATCGTGCTGCCGGGCACCCACAGCAAATGGGCCCGGATTGCGGGCGGCGAGGTGACGGGATTTTCGACCTATATGTCAGGAGAAGTGTTCGGACTGCTCTCGAAGCAATCGGTGCTTCGCCACAGCGTTGCCGGTGATGGTTGGGACGCCAGCGCCTTCAGATCATCGCTGAGGGAAAGCCTTGCCGAACCGGCAGCGGCCATGGGCGGACTGTTCCGGCTGCGGGCGGAATCGCTGCTGCATGGGCTCGCGCCGGATGCGGCGCGGGCACGGCTTTCGGGCATCGTGCTGGGCCTGGAACTGGCGGCGGCGCGCGAGCACTGGGAAACCGGACCTGTCGTGGTGATCGGCGCCTCGGGGCTTGGAAAGCGCTACGCCGAGGCCATCGAGGTGGCTGGGGGCAAGGCCGAGCAGATCGAGGGCGAAGGGATGACGCTGGCGGGGCTCGCTTCCGCCTATAATCAACTGCACGGAGGCAGCAAATGAACCGCAAGCTGATCGCCATTCTGCGCGGGATCACGCCGGAGGAGGCGCTGGGCATTACCGAAGTGCTGATCGGGGCGGGAATCGAACGGATCGAGGTTCCGCTCAACTCGCCCCGTCCGCTTGAGAGCATTACGATGATGGCCGAGCGGTTCGGCGCCGACACGCTGATCGGGGCGGGCACGGTGCTGACGGCGGGCGAGGTCGAGGACGTTGCCAATGCGGGCGGCAAGCTGATCGTTTCGCCCAATTGCGACACCGGGGTCATCGAACGGACCAAGGCGCTGGGGCTGGCATCCTATCCCGGCGTCTTTACGGCCACCGAATGTTTCGCGGCCCTTCGGGGGGGGGCAGACGGGCTGAAGATCTTCCCGGCCTTCACCATGGGGCCCGAGGGGCTGGCGGCGCTGCGCGCGGTGCTGCCGGCTGACCGGGACGTCTATGCGGTGGGCGGGGTCGGCGCGGACAATTTTTCGCAGTGGCGCGAGGCCGGGGCGAACGGGTTCGGGATCGGCACGGCCATTTACAAGCCCGGCCTCAGCGCCGGGGACGTCAAAGAACGCGCGCAGAGGCTGGTGGCAGCCTATGACGAGGTAATGGCATGACAAGCATGGTATATGACGACCGCATTTCGGCGCTGGCGGAAGGTCCGCTTTGGCATCCCCTGCGCAAGCAGCTTTTCTGGTTCGACATTCTGGGCGGCAAGCTGCATACGCGGGATGCGCGCGGCCGCCAGTCCTGGGACCTTGGCGAATATGGGTCGGCAGCGGGATGGATCGATGAGGATCACCTGCTCATCGCCACGGAAACGGGGCTCTGGCGCTTCAACGTTACGACCGGCGCGCGGGAAAAGCTCGTGGCGCTCGAAGCCGACAATCCCGACACGCGCTGCAATGACGGGCGCGCGGACCCCTGGGGCGGGTTCTGGATCGGCACGATGGGCAAGACACCGACCAAAGACGCGGGCGCGTTCTATCGCTTTTACAAGGGCGAGTTGCGCAAGCTGTTTGGCGGGATCGCCATTCCCAACGCCACCTGCTTTGCCGCCGACCGCTCACGGGCGTTCTTTGCCGACACGGTAACCCACAAGGTCATGCAGGTGGCGCTCGATCCGGCTACGGGATGGCCCTCGGGCGATCCGTCGGTCCATATCGATTTCAGCGCGGATAAACTCAACCCCGATGGGGCGGTGATCGACGCCGAAGGGCTGATCTGGATCGCGCAGTGGGGCGCATCGTGCGTTGCGGCCTATGACGGGGCGGGAAAGCTTGTGAGAAAGATCAAGGTCCCCGTACCGCAGGTCACCTGCCCGGCCTTTGGCGGGGCGGATCTTTCAGCGCTCTATATCACCACGGCGCGTGAGAATATGGACATCAAGGCCATCGCGCAGTTCCCCGAAAGCGGCATGGTGTACCGCGCCGATGGTGTGGGGCGCGGCCTGCCCGAATATCAGGTCGTCCTATAGATTGGCGCCCGGCATCGTGCCCCCGACGATGCCGGTCAACTCGCGCGCCGCATCGGCGACCAGCGCGCCGATGCGCTCGACCCGATCCTCGGTGACGCGCGCGGTGAGGCCGGAAACGGAAATGGCGCACAGCGCCTCGGCCTGATGGTTGTAGACCGTGGCGGCAACGCAGCGCAGGCCGACGACATACTCTTCGTCATCGACCGCATAGCCGCGCCTGCGGGTTTCGGCCAGATCGGCCTTGAGCATCGAGGGGACGGTGATCGCCTTCTCGGTCAATCTGCGCATCCCATACCGGCGGATGACCGCATCGACATCGTTGTCGCCATAGGTGGAGAGAATGGCCTTGCCCATGCCCGAGGAAACCATGGGCGCCCTGCCCCCGACCCGGGTGATGGCGCGCATGATCTCGCGGCTTTCCACCTGGGTCAGCACCACCACCTCGCCATCGTCGACGACGCCCAGATTGGCGGTTTCGCGCGTCTGGTCGCGCAGGCGCCGCAGGATGGGCAGCGCGGGCGCCACGAAATTGCGCTGGCGCACGAAGGCCGAGCCGACCCTGAACGCGGCGCGCCCCACATGCCATGTGCCTTCCGAGCGGTCGAACTGGACGAAACGGTGCTGTTCGAGCGTGGTCAGGAGCCGGTGGACGGTGGAAATGGAAAGGCCGGTGCGCTGGGCGAGATCGGTCAGGCGATAGCCTTCCTCATCATCGCCGAGAACCGAAAGGATGGCGAGCGCGCGCTCGACCGACTGGACGGTGCCGGAGCGCTTTTCCTTGGGTGTGGCGCTGGTATCCATATGGCTCACCTCTCCCCGATGTCATTCCGGCATTCATTGCCGAAATCCAGTGCGATGCCACCACGCGCGTCGGCGCTTGTTGAACGCTCCGGCTGGACCCCGGCAATGAATGCCGAGGTGACAGTTAAGTGTTATGAGCATGGCCTAGACAGTCGGCACTCACAAGGCCATTGCCAAAAAGGCAAGCCGCCCGCGCTTTTCGGCACGGACGGTCTTTTTGGCAGCGGGCATTGAAGAACGTGGCAGGCATCGCTGCCCCCCTCATCCGCCCCACGAGCCCCCTCTCCCCTTGCGGGAGAGGGGTTGGGGGTGAGGGGTGCTGCGGTGCCCGATGCAGGCTCTACCGGCGCGCGGTGGCCTTTCCGGCGGCGTGCTTTGCTTCCCAGCCCTCGAAGGACAGGTCGCGTTCGCCGTTTTCATCGCGGATCGAGGTCTGGAGACCCATCTGGTTCAAAAGGCCAAGGAAAGGCTGCGGGGGCAGTTCCTCGACGTTGACCATCCGGTGGACGTCCCAGACGCCCTTGGCGATGAGGATCGCGGCGGCGACCGGCGGCACACCGGCGGTATAGGAGATGCCCTGCGAGCCGACCTCGTTATAGGCGTCCTTGTGGTCGGCGACGTTGTAGATGAACACCTCGCGCTCGACGCCATCCTTGGTGCCCTTGACCAGATCGCCGATACAGGTCTTGCCCTCGTATTCGGGCGCCAGCGAGGACGGATCGGGCAGCACGGCCTTCACCACCTTGAGCGGCACGACTTCGAGCCCCTCGGCGGTCACGACCGGCTTTTCGGACAGAAGGCCGAGATTGTTGAGGACCGTGAAGACGTTGATGTAGTGCTCGCCAAAACCCATCCAGAAGCGGATGTTGGGCACGTCGAGATTTTGCGAAAGCGAATGGATCTCGTCGTGGCCGGTGAGATAGGACGTGCGCTCGCCCACGACCGGCAGGTCGTCGGTGCGCTTGACCTCGAACATCTTGTTGGTCTGCCACTCGTTGTCCTGCCAGGTGTAGACCCTGCCGGTGAACTCGCGGAAGTTGATCTCGGGATCGAAATTGGTCGCGAAATATTTCCCGTGGCTGCCCGCGTTGATGTCGATGATGTCGATGCTTTCGACGGTATCGAAATATTCCTCGACCGCCAGCGCCGCATAGGCGTTGACGACGCCCGGATCGAACCCTGCGCCCAGAATGGCGGTAACGCCCTTCTTTTCACACCGCTCGCGCCGCTTCCATTCGTAGTTGCCATACCAGGGCGGCGTCTCGCAAATCTTGGCGGGGTCTTCGTGGATGGCCGTATCGATATAGGCGGCACCGGTCTCGATGCAGGCCTCGAGGACCGGCATGTTGATGAAGGCGGAACCGACATTGATGACGATCTGGGACCGCGTTTTCGCGATCAGGGCCTTTGTCGCCTCGACGTCGAGGGCATCGAGCTCATGGGCCCTGATGACGCCGGGTTTTTTGAGCGACTTCTTTTCGAGGACGCTTGCGACAATATCTTCGCACTTGGAGAGCGTGCGCGAGGCGATGTGGATGTCGCCCAGCACGTCATTTGCCATTGCGGCCTTATGGGCGACGACCTGCGCCACACCTCCGGCTCCGATAATCAGAACGTTCTTTTTCACTTCGCACGTAACACCTTTTTGAGAAGTTGAACCAAGCTACGCCAGTCTGTCGTCATCGGGGTCTCAACCCAGTCACGAAAGGCTCTGCGCGTAGTCCTCAAACGTGAACTCGCGGACGAGTTCCACCTGTCCGTCCAGGTGACGTACCGCAATAGACGGCATCTGGACCCCGTTGAACCAGTTCTTCTTGACCATGGTGTAGCCGGCAGCATCGAGGAACGAGATACGGTCCCCGGCCTTGAGCTCGGTCTCGAACTGGAACTCTCCAAAAATGTCTCCGGCAAGACAGGTTTTGCCGCAGACAATATACGTGTATGGCCCGGTATTGGGGGCCACGCTGGCATGCTCGCTATAGATCAGCAAATCCAGCATATGGGCTTCGGTCGATGAGTCAACGATAGCGACGTGCTTGCCGTTGAAGACGGTATCGAGAACGGTAACCTCAAGGGTGGTCGACTTTGTGACCGACGCCTCGCCCGGCTCGAGATAGAGCTGGACGCCATAGCGCTCGCTCATGGCCTTGAGGCGTTGGGCGAGCCTGTCGATGGGGTAGTCGTCATTGGTGAAACGGATTCCGCCGCCGAGGCTAACCCATTCCATCTTATGAAGAATATCGGCGTAGCGCTCCTCGATCTGCGTGAGCAGCGCATCGAGGCTGTCATACTCGTCGTTCTCGCAGTTAAAGTGGAACATCACGCCCGAGAGCCGGTCAAGAACCGGCTTTATGCGCTCCATGTCCCACTCGCCCAGCCGCGAGAATGGGCGGGCCGGATCGGCGAGGATGAAGTGCGAATGGGAGATGCCGGGGTTGAGCCGCAACCCGACCGGCTTGCCCAGCGCCTCGGCCTTTTGCGCGTAACGCTCGAACTGGCTGACCGAATTGAAGATGATCTTGTCGGAAAGGGCGAGCGCCTCGTCGATCTCGTGATCGGCCCAGGCGACCGAATAGGCATGGGTCTCGCCGCCGAATTTCTCCCGGCCGAGCCTGACTTCATTGAGCGATGAGGACGTGGTGCCGTCCATGTGTTCCCGCATCAGGTCGAACACGGACCACGTGGCGAAGGCCTTGAGCGCAAGGACGCATTTTACGCCGGAAGCCTGACGCAAATACGATATTTTTTCCAGGTTTCGGAGAAGTACCGATTTGTCGAGCAGGTAGTAAGGCGTCTGTGGCGTCAATTCTTGCGATCGAACCTCCTTGCGGCGGTCAGGCCGGATGGTGTGGACGGGGCTGATTTAATGAATGTAAGGAGGGTGCACAAGTGGTTGGGGAAGAATCTTTTTTTCCTCGCATCATAGCTTTTCCCGCGCTGGCTTCGCCGGGCTTTTGCGTCGAGGCTGCGCACCCTTTGACTTCTCCGGCATCCGGACCCAAAAGACGCATATGCGCGAACTTCTCGTTATCGGCATCGGCACGGGCAATCCCGATCACATGACCCTTGAAGGCGTGGCAGCGCTTGCGCGGGCCGATATCGTGTTCGTTCCCACCAAGGGAGACGAGAAGGCCGAGCTTGCGGCGGTGCGCCGGGAGATCTGCGCGCGGCATGCGGGGGCTTCGGCGCGTATCATGGAGTTTCCGCTTCCCGTCCGGGATGCGGCCAACCCTCGATACGAAGCCGGGGTGGATGACTGGCACGCGGAAATTGCCGGGCGCTATCGTGAGTTGATCGGTGCGCTGGGCGAGGGGCAGACCGGGGCGTTCCTCGTCTGGGGCGATCCGGGGCTTTATGACAGCACGCTGCGCATTCTCGAACGGGTGCGGACGGAGAACTTTGCGTTCTCTGTGAAGGTCGTGCCGGGCATCACCGCCATTCAGGCCCTGACGGCGGCGTTTGCCATCCCGCTCAACACGATCGGCAACCCGGTGACCATCACCACGGGCCGCAAGCTGCGCGAGGGCTGGCCAGACGGGGTCGACAGCGTCGTCGTGATGCTCGACGGCCAGAAGAGCTTTGCCCATATCGATCCGGCGGGGCTTCGTATCTGGTGGGGGGCCTATCTGGGCATGGAAAAACAGGTGCTGATAGAAGGCCCGCTAGCCGAGGTGGCGGACCGGATCGCGGTGGCGCGCGACGCAGCACGGGCGGCGCATGGATGGATCATGGACGTTTACCTGTTGCGGAGGGCCCTTTGAATCCCCCTTCCCCGCGCGGCGCCTGCCCAACGCTTGCCGCACCGATGGCGGTTGCGGACGGATTGCTGGTACGGTTTCGCCCGGCCCATGGGCTGACGCCCGCGCAAATGGGCGTTTTGGGGCGGGCCGCCGAGACGTTCGGAAACGGGCGGGTCGAGATCACGGCGCGCGGCAGCGTTCAGGTGCGGGGGCTGACGCGGGAGACGGAAGGCGATTTCCGGGCGTCGATGGATGCGGCGGGGATCGAGGCGAAGACGGGGGTTGCCATCGAGATTTCGCCCATTGCGGGGGAGGACCCGGAAGAAATCCGCGATCCGCGATTGCTGACGGACCGGATCGGCGCTGCTTGTGAAAGGGCGGCGGCTGACGGGCCGTTGTCGCCCAAACTCTCGATCGTTCTCGATAGCGGCGGCCAGGTGTGCCTCTCGGGGCTCAAGGCGGATATTCGGCTGACCGCTCATGCCGATGGTTGGGAGATGATGGCCGGCGGGCAAGCCGTCGGCACGCTCTCCGAAGATAAGGTTCCTGCCGCCATCGCTGACGTACTCGGGCGGCTACAGATGCTTGGGCCGAGAGCACGGGGGAGTGATCTTGGATATGGGGATACTCCGCGATGGCCGAAACACCGCAGCACCCCTCATCCGACCTCCGCTTCGCTCCGGCCACCTTCTCCCTCAAGGGGAGAAGGGGACTCCGTGGATGTCTCGGCTTACGAGCCCCCCTCTCCCCTTGAGGGAGAGGGGTTGGGGGTGAGGGGTCCTGCGGTGCCAGCCAGAAACGCCGTATTCGCTCTCAAGTCGGATATGAAGGCCCTGCGGACCGGACTGCCATTTGGGCAGGCCGGGGGAGAGCAACTCGTAGAACTGGCACATCTCATGGACGCGCATGGCGTTGCCGAGGCTCGCCCGGCGCCGGGGCGGACGCTGGTGTTGATCGGGGCCTCCGAAGCTCTTACGCCTGCCCTTGCCGCGCTCAGGTTCGGCGCTCCCGGATTCCCGCTGTGCTCGGGGGCCGAGGCGGCGGAAGGGGGTGTTATCCATGCGGCGGACGTCGCGCGGGCGCTTGCCGGGGCGGCGCCGGATCTGATGGATGGTTCGGTCCATCTGCATGTCTCGACATGCGCCAAGGGGTGCGCTTATGCCGGGCGGCCCGGCATCGTGCTTGCGGGTAATGATCTGGCGATCTATCGGGGCGCGGCACAAAAGCCGTTTGCAAGGCTCGATCCTAGGGCTATTGAAGCCGGGCTCGTCTTGCTGGCCCGGCGAATCCGTGAGGGAAGAAAGTCGGGCGAAACGACGCTGGAGTTCCTGGAGCGCCATGACGCAATATGACTATATCCGCGATGGCGAGACGATCTATCGCCAGAGCTTCGCCACGATCAGGGCGGAGGCCGAACTTTCGCGCTTTTTGTCCGAGGAGGCGGATGTCGCCGTGCGGATGATCCATGCCTGCGGGATGGTCGAGGCGGCGCGGTTCTTCCGGTTCTCGGACGGTTTCGTTGCAGCGGCGCGTGGCGCGCTCGTTGGCGGGGCGCCGATCTTTGTCGATGCGGAGATGGTGGCGCGCGGGGTGACGCGGGCGCGCCTGCCCGCAAACAACGACGTCATCTGCGAGATCAACAACCCCGAAACGCCTCATCTGGCAAAAGATTACGGGACGACCCGCTCGGCGGCGGCTCTCCATATCTGGCTGCCCCGGCTGGCGGGATCGGTGGTCGCCATCGGCAATGCGCCCACGGCGCTGTTCCAGTTGCTCGAATTGCTGCGCGATGGCGCGCCCAAACCAGCGGCGATCATCGGGATGCCGGTTGGGTTCGTGGGTGCGGCGGAATCCAAACAGGCTCTTTTTGAAAACTCCTATGGCGTTCCCTTTGCGATCGTCGAAGGCAGGCTCGGGGGCAGCGCCATGACGGCAGCGGCACTCAACGCGCTGGCAAGGCCGGGTATATGAGCAAGAATACGGGACGCCTGATCGGCGTCGGGACGGGCCCGGGCGACCCTGAATTGCTGACGCTCAAGGCGCTGCGGGCCATCGGGGAAGCGGACGTCATCGCCCATTTCTTCAAGGCCGGGCGCAAGGGCAATGCGCGGAGCATCGTTGCGGCGCACTGGCCGGACAATGCGATCGAGTTGCCGCTGCCCTATCCGGTGACGACCGAGATCGCGCGCGAAGAGCCCGGTTATCGCGGGGCAATCGCCGGGTTCTTCGATGATGCGGCGGCACAGGTCGCGGACCATCTCGATGCCGGACGCAGCGTTGCGGTGCTCTCGGAGGGCGATCCGCTGTTTTACGGGTCCTACATGCACATTCATGTGCGGCTGGCCCACCGCTATCCAACCGAGGTGATACCGGGGGTGACGAGCCTTTCGGGCTGCTGGTCGGACGCTGGCCTGCCGCTGATGCAGGGCGATGATGTGTTCACCGTTCTGCCCGGCACGCTTTCTCTCGAAGCCCTGACGCAAAAGCTCAAGGGCACCGAGGCGGCGGCGATCATGAAGGTGGGGCGAAACCTGCCCAAGATTCGTGAGGCGCTGACCGGGGCGGGCAAGCTCGAAGGGGCGGTCTATGTCGAGCGCGGCACGATGAGCGATGCCGCCGTCATGCCGCTGGCGGGGCGCAACGATGCCCCTGCCCCCTACTTCTCGGTGGTCCTCGTTCCCGGCTGGGCGGGACGGCCATGAGCGGGCGGCTGTTCGTTGTGGGGACCGGGCCGGGCGCCCCCGGGCAGATGACACCCGAGGCGCGCGAGGCAATCTCGGCGGCAACGCATCTTTTCGGCTACAAGCCCTATCTCGACCGGCTGGATCTGCGCGCCGACCAGCAGGCCGTGGCATCAGACAACCGCGAGGAACTGGCGCGTGCGGGCGCGGCACTCGATATGGCGGCTGAGGGCGAAACCGCGGCGATGGTCTCGGGCGGCGATGCCGGGGTGTTCGCGATGGCCGCCGCAGTTTGCGAAGCGATCGATAAGGGACCGGCAGCGTGGCGCGAGGTGGAGTTGATCGTCGTGCCGGGGGTCACCGCGATGCTCGCCGTTGCCGCGCGGGTGGGCGCGCCGCTGGGCAACGACTTTTGCGCCATTTCGCTCTCGGATAACCTCAAGCCATGGGACGTGATCGAAAAGCGGCTGAGGCTGGCCGCCGAGGCGGGGTTTGCCATAGCGCTCTACAATCCGATCTCGAAGGCGCGGCCGCACCAATTGGGTGAGGCTTTCAATATCTTGCGCGCGGTTCTGCCCATGGAGATTCCGGTTGTCTTCGGGCGCGCGGCGGGGCGGCCCGACGAGCGTATCACCATGACGACGCTCGACGGAGCGAGGCCGGAGATGGCCGATATGGCGACCTGCATCATCATCGGCAACGTCCATACGCGCATCGTTGAACGGGGCGAGCGCCCTGCCCTCCTCTATACGCCGCGCTCGGTGCCCGCCCATGGCTGAGCGCTGGCTGACAGTCGTGGGGATCGGCGAGGACGGGCTGGACGGGCTCACCGATCTCACCAAGAGTCTCATCGCCCACGCGGAAATCGTATTCGGCGGGGTGCGGCACCTCGAACTGGTCTCCCGGCTCAACCTTGCGGAAAAACGGCGCTGGCAAAGCCCCATCGAAACCTCGATCGAGGAAGTGGTGCGGCTGCGGGGGCGCAAGCGGGTGTGCGTTCTGGCGAGCGGCGATCCGTTCCACTTCGGGATCGGCGCAACGCTGGCGCGGCGAGTTCCGGCGTCGGAAATGGTGGTTATCATCGCGCCGTCGGCGTTTTCGCTGGCTGCCGCGCGGATGGGGTGGGGCCTACAGGACGTGACCGTATTGTCGCTCCATGGGCGGCCCGTCGATCTGGTGCGGCGGCACCTGCATCCGGGACGGAAAATCCTGGCGCTGACCTCGGACGGGCATGGCCCGGAACAGATCGCGCAACTTCTCGCCACTAGCGGTTTCGGGGGAAGCCGGCTTGCCGTGCTTGAAGCGCTGGGGGGCCCGCGTGAAAAGATCAGGCACGCCACCGCCGCCGGGTTCGATCTGGGCAAGGCCGATGCGCTGAACGTTCTGGCGATCGAGGTTGCTGCCGGAGAGGATGCGCGCATCCTGCCGCTTGCGCCGGGGCTCGACGACGGTCTTTTCGACCATGACGGGCAGATCACCAAACGTGAAATCCGTGCGCTGACGCTTTCGGCGCTCGCGCCGCGAAGAGGAGAATTGCTCTGGGATATCGGGGCGGGTTCGGGCTCGGTGGGAATCGAATGGATGCTGGCCGACCCCTCGCTTGGCGCCATCGCCATCGAGGCCGATGCAACACGGCTTGACCGGATCGCCCGGAACGCGGCGCAAATGGGTGTGCCGGGGCTGACGCTCAAGACCGGCTGCGCGCCTGAAGCGCTCAAGGGGTTGCCGCAGCCGGACGCCATCTTCATCGGCGGCGGTGGAACCGATGACGGGGTGATCGATGCGGCCATCGCGGCGCTCCGGCCCGGCGGTCGGCTGGTGGCCAATGCGGTGACGCTGGAGATGGAGGCGCTGCTCGCCCTGCTCCACGGCCAGATGGGTGGAAAGCTCGTCCGCATCCAGATCACCCGCGCCGAAGCGCTGGGATCGATGAGCGGCTGGAAACCCGCCATGCCGGTCACGCAATGGGCCTGGGCCAAGGAAGCAGCATCGTGACCGTCCATTTCATCGGCGCGGGACCGGGAGCGGCGGACCTCATAACGGTGCGCGGGCGGGATATTCTCGCGCGGTGTCCGGTCTGTCTTTATGCGGGGTCCATCGTTCCAAAGGAAATGCTCGACTGGTGCCCGCAAGGGGCAAGGCTGGTCGATACCGCGCCGCTTTCGCTCGATGAAATCGAGGCCGAATATGTGGCGGCGCATGAAGCCGGGCTGGACGTGGCGCGGCTCCATTCGGGCGATCTTTCGGTGTGGAGCGCGGTGGCCGAGCAGGCGCGGCGGCTCGAAGCTCTGGACATTCCCTATACGCTGACGCCGGGCGTTCCGGCCTTTGCGGCTGCTGCGGCGGCGCTGGGGCAGGAATTGACCAAGCCTGGATTGGCGCAATCGCTGGTTCTCACCCGCGTATCGGGCCGCGCCTCGCCCATGCCGGAAGGCGAAACGCTTGCCGGGTTCGGCGCGACCGGGGCAACGCTCGCCATCCATCTGGCAATCCATGCACTCGAAACCGTCGTAGCCGAACTGGTCCCGCTTTATGGAACCGATTGCCCGGTCGCGATCGTTGCGTGGGCAAGCTGGGAGAGGGAAAAAGTCGTGCGCGGAACGCTGGGCGACATTGTCGCAAAAATCGCGGGAACCCCGATCGAGCGCACCGCGATCATTTTCGTGGGCCGCACGCTCGATTTCGGGGATTTTAGAGACAGCGCGCTTTACGATGCCGCTTACCAACGGCGGTTCCGGGGGCGCGAAGGGCGATGAGCGGGGACTGGCTGAAGCGGCTGCGTGCCTTCATCACGGGTGAATATGTCGCGCTGGCGGCGGTCGCCCTTGGCTGCGCCCTGCTGTTCGTCTTCCTGCGGATGACATCGGTTGCGACCGGCAGCGACACCCATGCACTCGATATCGCGATCATCGAGATGTTCCGAGCGCCCGACGATCCATCACAGATGATCGGCTCCCACCGCGTGCAGGAGGCCGTGCGGGACGTCACCGCGCTGGGCAGCTTTGCGGTGCTCACCATCATCGTTCTGCTGGCCACGGCCTTTCTGCTGTTGACCCGGCAACGGGCGGCGGCGCTGCTCATGCTGGTTTCGGTGCTGGGCGGGACGGCTCTCAGCGAATGGCTGAAGGAAATATTCGCCCGCCCGCGCCCGGAATATTCGACCATCGCCGCCGAAATGTCGGCCAGCTTCCCGAGCGGCCACGCCATGCTGTCGGCGATCACCTTTCTCACCATCGGGGCGCTGCTCTCGCGCTTTACACAAAGCAGCCGGCTGCGCTGGTTTTATGTCGGCACGGCGATCCTGCTGACGGCGCTTGTCGGGGTGACGCGCGTTATGCTGGGCGTCCACTATCCCAGCGACGTGCTGGCGGGATGGGCGCTTGGTGCCGCCTGGGCGATCGCGTGCAGCACGGCGGCGTATTTTATCGTGCGATCCTCTCGCCCATCAACCGGAAATTCCTGATCTGCTCCGGGACGCAAGGCCCTTGGCCTGCCACCAAAAAACCGACATGCTGCGCCTCGTGAATCGAGGTCGGCGGGCCGCAAGCCGAGGGAGAGATTATGGGCGCCTATATACTACGACGCCTTTTGCTGATGATCCCGACCCTGTTGGGGATCATGGCCGTCTCGTTCCTCGTCATCCAGTTCGCGCCCGGCGGCCCGGTGGAGCAGGCGATCGCGCGCATGAGCGGGATGAACGTCGAGGCGCTTTCACGCGTGACGGGGACCGTCGAGGGTGATTTTGCGGGCCAAAGCGGCATCGATACCAGCGGGGCAGCCGAAACCACCGATACGCAACCCAGCGCCTATCGCGGCGCGCGGGGGCTCTCGCCCCAGTTCATCGCCCAGCTCGAACGCCAGTACGGGTTCGACCGCCCGCCGCTCGAGCGGTTCGGCAAGATGCTCTGGGATTATATCCGCTTCGATTTCGGCCAATCCTATTATCGCGATATCTCCGTTATCGACCTCATCATCGAGAAGATGCCGGTTTCGATTTCGCTGGGGCTGTGGATGATGCTGATCTCCTACGGCATTTCCATTCCGCTCGGCATTGCCAAGGCCGTACGCGACGGATCGCGGTTTGACCTCTGGACCTCGGGGGTGGTCATCATCGGCTATGCGATCCCGGGCTTCCTGTTCGCCGTGCTGCTCATCATCCTCTTTGCGGGCGGCAGCTTCTGGTCGATCTTTCCATTAAGGGGGCTGACCTCGGCCAATTTCAGCACCCTGCCCTTGCATCTCCAGGTGCTGGATTATTTCTGGCACCTTGCGCTGCCCATCACGGCGATGGCGCTGGGGGCGTTCGCGACGACGACGCTCCTGACCAAAAATTCCTTTCTCGATGAAATCCGCAAGCAATATGTGATGACGGCGCGGGCCAAGGGGCTGACCGAACGCCGGGTGCTTTATGGCCATGTGTTCCGCAACGCCATGCTCATCGTCATCGCGGGCTTTCCCGGCGCATTCATCGGTGCATTTTTCGGCGGCTCGCTGCTGATAGAGACGATCTTCTCGCTCGACGGACTGGGCCTCTTAGGCTTTGAATCGGTCCTCAACCGTGACTATCCGGTGGTCTTTGCCACGCTCTACATGTTTTCGCTCGCCGGGCTCGTCATCGGGCTGATCTCGGACCTCACCTATATGTGGATCGATCCCCGGATCGATTTCGAGACGCGGGAGGTCTAGAAGCCTATGGAGCTTTCGGCGCTCAACCGGCGCAGGCTGGATAATTTCCGGCGCAACAGGCGCGGCTACTGGGCCTTCTGGATATTCATCTTACTGGTGGGGCTGACCCTTTTTGCCGAACTCATCACCAATGACCGCCCGATCATCGCAATCTACAAGGGCGAACTGCTGTTTCCCATCGTTGTCGACTATCCCGAAAGCAAGTTCGGAGGGTTCCTGGCAGTGACGCAGTATCGTTCGCGGGTGATCCAGGAGGAAATCAACGGGCATGGCTGGATGATCTGGCCGCTGTTCCGCTATTCGCACCGGACCGTGGACAGCGCCCTGCCCGTGCCCGCGCCTGCTCCGCCATCATGGATGATGCCGGCAGAAGAAGTGTGCGCGCGCCATCGAGACGGGGTGAACGATGCCATGTGCGTTCTGGGCAATTCGCACATTCTGGGCACAGACGATCAGGGGCGCGACGTCTTTGCGCGGCTCGTTTACGGGTTCCGCATCTCGGTGCTGTTCGGAGTCACGCTGACGCTTCTCTCGTCGGTCGTGGGCGTGGTGGCCGGGGCGGTGCAGGGCTATTTCGGGGGCTGGACGGATCTGCTGTTCCAGCGTTTCATCGAAATCTGGACCTCTATCCCCTCGCTTTACCTGCTGCTGATCATTTCGAGCGTCATCGTCCCAGGCTTCTGGGTGTTGTTGGTCATCATCCTCCTGTTCTCGTGGGTGGCTCTGGTGGGAGTGGTGCGCGCCGAATTCCTGCGCGGGCGCAATTTCGAGTATGTCAACGCGGCACGGGCGCTGGGGGTGGGCAACTGGACCATAATGTTCCGGCACCTTCTGCCCAACGCCATGGTCGCAACGCTCACCTTCATGCCGTTCATCCTCGGCGGCTCGATCACGACGCTGACGGCCCTCGACTTTCTCGGCTTCGGCCTGCCTCCCGGCTCGCCCTCGCTCGGCGAATTGCTGGCGCAGGGCAAGAACAACATCCAGGCGCCATGGCTGGGCCTTACGGGCTTCGCCGTCATCTCGATCATGCTGAGCCTTCTGGTTTTCGCAGGCGAAGCGGTGCGCGACGCATTCGATCCGCGCAAGACATTCGGGTGACAGCAATGACCTCCCCCCTCCTCTCCATCCGCAACCTCCATGCCGATTTCCGCACGGGTGACACCGTCGTCAACGCGGTGCGCGATGTCAGTTTCGATATCGCCAGGGGCGAGACGCTGGCGCTGGTCGGGGAGTCGGGGTCGGGCAAGTCGGTGACGGCGCTTTCAGTGCTCAGGCTGCTGCCTTATCCATCGGCGCATCATCCAAAAGGGGAAATCCTCTTTAAAGGCCGGAACCTGCTCGATGCGGACGAGAAGGCGCTGCGGGGGGTGCGGGGGAACGATATTTCGATAATCTTCCAGGAGCCGATGACATCGCTCAATCCGCTCCACACCATCGAAAAGCAGATCAGCGAGATTTTATCGATCCATATGGGGCTGGGGAGAGCAGCGGCGCGGACGCGGGTGCTCGAGCTGCTCGATGCGGTCGGCATTCCCGACCCGGAATCGCGGCTCGGCGCCTATCCGCACCAATTGTCGGGCGGGCAGCGGCAGCGGGTGATGATCGCCATGGCGCTGGCCAACGCGCCGGACCTGCTGATCGCCGACGAGCCAACCACCGCCCTCGATGTCACGGTGCAGGCGCAGATCCTCGACCTGCTCAAACGCCTGCAAGCGCGGATGGGGATGGCGATGCTGTTCATCACGCACGATCTCGGGATCGTGCGGCGCGTCGCCGACACGGTGTGCGTGATGCAGAAGGGCGAGATCGTCGAGCGCAACACGACCGAAGCGCTGTTCGCCGCTCCGCAACATGATTACACGCGGCAATTGCTTTCGGCAGAACTGCTCGATGCGCCGCCGCCATCGCAGGCCACCGGGGCCCCTCTCATCGCGACCGAGGATTTGAAAGTATGGTTTCCTGTAAAATCCGGCGTGCTGCGCCAGACGACGGGGCATATCAAGGCGGTCGACGGGGTCAGCATCGCCGTAAAACGGGGCGAGACACTTGGCGTCGTAGGGGAATCCGGATCGGGCAAGACGACGCTGGGGCTCGCCATGCTGCGGCTGGTGTCGTCCAGGGGCCGGGTCATCTTTCTGGGCGAGAACATCGCGGGCCGCTCATGGAAGGCGATGCGGCCGCTGCGGCGCAACATGCAGGTGGTGTTTCAGGACCCCTACGGGTCGCTTTCACCGCGCATGACGGTCGAGGACATCATCGCCGAGGGGCTGCTGGTCCACCAGCGGGGCCTTTCGGCCTCCGAGCGGCGGCAAAGGGTGGCCGAAGTGCTCGGGGAGGTCGGCCTCGACCCCGGGATGGGGCACCGCTATCCGCACGAATTTTCCGGCGGACAGCGCCAGAGGATCGCCATTGCGCGGGCGCTGGTGCTCGAACCGGACCTGATCATTCTCGATGAGCCGACTTCGGCGCTGGACATGAGCGTGCAGGCCCAGATCGTCAAGCTGCTCCGCGATCTGCAGGAAAAGCGCGGGCTGACCTATGTGTTCATATCGCACAATCTGCGCGTCGTACGGGCGCTTGCCTCCGAGGTCGTCGTGATGCTGGCGGGCAAAATCGTCGAGCAAGGGCCCACCGCTGACATTTTCAATGCCCCACGGCACGACTATACAAGGACGTTGCTCGCAGCCGCGCTGGACGATGCGGCCCCGTGACAATTCACGCCTCGAAATTCGCGCAGGACGCGTTAAGATCGCCTTTCATATCCTTGCTGTGGAGTTCGCCATGAAACCCCTCGCCATCGGACTTTCGCTTGCCGCCCTGATGGGCCTTGCGATGCCACTCCACGCGCAGGACGACAGCGGCTGGCTTCATGCCACCGATCTCACCGAGCAGGCGCCGAAATACCCTGAAGGCTTTCCGCATTTCGATTACGTCAACCCCGACGCACCCAAGGGTGGTACCGTGCGCCTTTCGGCGCAGGGGACGTTCGATACGTTCAATCCGATACTGCCCCAAGGCGAGACGGCCACCGGACTGGGGCTGCTGTTCGAGACCCTGATGACCAGTTCGCAGGACGAGCTTTACACCCAATACGGCCTTTTGGCCGATGCCCTGCGCTACCCCGACGATTACTCCTCGGTCACCTTCCGCATGGACCCCGATGCCCGTTGGCACGATGGGGAACCCGTGACAGCCCAGGATGTGGTCTGGTCTTTCGAGACGCTGCTTGAACTCAGCCCGTTCTATCAGAGCTATTATGCCAATGTGAGCGAGGTCGAAATCCCGGCGCCCGGAGAAGTCACGTTCCGGTTCGATGAAACGGGAAACCGCGAACTCCCCCACATCATGGGCCAGTTGCTCGTGCTGCCCAGGCACTGGTGGGAAGGCGAGAACGCCAATGGGGAGAAACGCGACATCCGCGCTTCGACGCTCGAACCGCCGCTGGGCTCCGGCCCATACAGGCTGGAGAGCTTCGTGCCGGGCCGCACGGTCACGTTCCGCAGGGTCGAGGATTACTGGGGAGCCGACCTTCCGGTGAATATCGGGTCCTCGAACTTCGACGAATACCGCGTCGAGTATTTCCGCGATTCGACCATCATGTTCGAGGCCTTCAAGGCCGATGAATTCGACTGGTGGCTCGAGAACACCGCACGCCGCTGGGCTACGGCCTACGACTTTCCCGCGGTCAATGACGGGCGCATCGTGCGCGAGGAATTCGAAGAACCCTATCGCAGCGCGGGGCTGATGCTGGGCTTCCTGCCCAATCTGCGCGAGGAGAAGTTCCAGGATATGCGCGTGCGCGAAGCGCTCAATTACGCGTTCGACTTCGAGGAGCTGAGCCGCACGCTGTTCTACGGGCTCTACCAGCGCATCGATTCCTATTTCTTCAACTCCGAGCTTGCCCATGAAGGGTTGCCCGAAGGGCTCGAACTGGAAATTCTCGAAGAGGTACGGGACGGCGTTCCGCCCGAAGTGTTCACGGAACGCTACACCAATCCGGTCGGGGGGGACGAGGATGCCTCACGCGAGAATCTGCGCGAGGCGCTGAGGCTTTTCAACGAGGCGGGCTATCGGCTTGACGGCACGCGGCTCGTCGATGAAGCCGGCACGCAGTTCGGCTTCGAGATCCTGCTCAACGGGCCGTTGCTGGAAGCGGTTGCCCTGAGCTTTGCGGAAAACCTCAATACCATCGGGGCAAACGTCACGGTGCGCACGGTGGATTCGCCGCAATATATCAACCGCGTCCGCGCACGGGACTACGATGTGATCTATGCGTCATGGGCCCAGTCCATGTCGCCGGGCAACGAGCAGCGCGATTTCTGGGGGTCCTCGTCGGCCGATGTCGACAGTTCGCGCAACTACGCAGGGATATCGGACCCGGCCATCGACCATCTGATCGACCGCATCATCTTTGCGCCGGACCGGGAAACGCTGGTGGCGGCGACAAAGGCGCTCGACCGCGTCCTTTTGTGGAATCACTTCATCGTGCCGACATATACGAGCAACGTGTTCCGCATCGCGCACTGGAACCGGTTCAGCCATCCCGAGGAGCTTCCCTACTATGCCATCGGTTTCCCCGAGATCTGGTGGTGGGATGAGGAAAAGGCGGCTGCGACAGGCGGCACTGCACGATAGGGGCAAGTATGAAATACGATGTGATAGTTCTCGGCGCCGGTATCGTCGGGGTTTCCACCGCCATTCATCTCACGCGGCGGGGGCGGTCCGTCCTTCTGGTGGACAAGCGCGAGCCGGGGCTCGAGACCTCGTTTGGCAATGCGGGGATCATCCAGCGCGAAGGGGTGCGCCCGCACGCCTTCCCGCGCGATCTTGCGATGCTGATGCAGGTGGGGCTGCATCTTTCGACAGCGGCGCGATACGATCCGCTGGCCCTGCCCCGCATCACGCCGCCCCTGCTGCGATACTGGTGGGAGTCCTCGCCCAGCCACTACAAAAAGATCGTCAAGAGCTATGCGCCACTGATCGGCCTTTCGATCGATGAACACGCCGACCTGATCGCGGCATCCGGCGCCGAGGATCTGGTGGTCAAAAAGGGTTGGCTGCTGGGGTTCCGCAACGAAGGCAAGCTGCGCGAAGAGGAAATAAGGGCGCAGGAAGACCACGAGCTTTACGGGGTCAACCACGCCCTGCTGTCGGGCGATGACGTTGCGGCGATCGAGCCCGATTTCCGTATCAAGCTGGCGGGTGCGATCCAGTGGACCGATCCGTGGACGATCAAGGACCCCGGCGCGCTGGTCGCGGCCTATTTCGAGTATTACAAATCGCTTGGCGGGCAGTTCAGGCACGGCGCGGCCAAAAATCTGCACCAGGACGCCGATGGATGGGCGGTCGAAATCGAGGGCGAGAAGGTTTCGGGCCGGGAGGCGGTCGTTACCCTTGGGCCATGGGCGCCGGAAGTGCTCGAACCGCTGGGCTACAGGCTGCCGCTGTTCGTCAAGCGCGGCTACCACATGCATTACGGCACCGAGGGCGGCGCCACCCTCAACAACTGGATCATCGATGCCGATATCGGCTATCTGCTCGCGCCGATGGCGCGGGGCATCCGGCTGACGACGGGTGCGGAATTTGCCATGCGCGACGCCGCCCCCTCCCCCATCCAGCTTGGCCGCGCGGAAAAGGCGGCAAGGGAAATGTTCCCGCTCGGGGAACGGCTCGATCCGCAACCGTGGAAGGGCGCGCGGCCCTGCACGCCGGACATGATGCCGATCATCGGCCCCGCGCCCAAGCATCGTGGCCTGTGGACCGGGATCGGGCACGCCCATCACGGCTTCACGCTGGGGCCTGCAACGGGCCACCTTCTGGCGCAGGTGATGACGGGGGAAAAACCGGCCATCGACATCGCGCCGTTCGGGATGGACCGGTTCGCGGGGAGCTATCGGCGTTAGGGCCTGTGGGCACTCTGCGTTTGGGGAGGCATCGCAGCCCCCTCACCCCAACCCCTCTCCCGCAAGGAGAGAGGGGGGCTCAAGAGCCGAGGAGCCCCGATTCCCCTTCTCCCCTTGCGGGAGAAGGTGGCCGAAGCGAAGCGGAGGTCGGGTGAGGGGGCCAGCGATGCTTGCTGTAAACGCCGGATACCGCCTACCCCGCCTCGCGCTTTTCTCCCGTTACGGCAGCACCGGGTGATAGCCGATGGATGAGTTCGGCGGCATCGCGTTCGCTCAAGGGGCGCGAGAAGAGGAAACCCTGGATCTCGTCGCAGCCATGGGCGCGGACGGCGTCGAGCTGGGCTTCGGTTTCCACCCCTTCCGCCGTTGTCGACATGCCAAGGCTCCGGCCAAGCGCGATGACCGCCTTGATGATCTCGAAATTGGCGTCGGTCGAGCCGACGTCCTCGATGAAGGACCGGTCGATCTTGATCTTGTCGAAGGGAAAGGCGCGCAGGTACGAGAGCGAGGAATAGCCCGTGCCGAAATCGTCCATGGAAATCCGCACGCCCATGGCCCGCAAATCGTGCAGCGTTTCGAGGGTCTGTTCGGAATCCGCGAGCATGACGGATTCGGTAATTTCGAGTTCGAGCCGGTTCGGGGACAGTCCCGCCTCATCGAGAGCATCGCGCACGACATCGAGCAGGCGGCGGCTCTTGAACTGGATGGGGGAAAGATTGATCGCGATGCGGGTTTCGCCCGGCCAGGTCGCAGCGACCCGGCAGGCCTCACGCAGCACCCATTCACCCAGCGGAACGATGAAACCGATTTCCTCGGCAACCGGAATGAACTCGACCGGCGAGACAACGCCAAGTTCGGCATTGTCCCAGCGAAGCAGCGCCTCGAAACATGACACGCGGTTGCTTTCGAGTTCCATCAGCGGCTGGAAGACCAGCGAGAACTCATCGCGGATAATCCCAAGCTTGAGCCCGCTTTCGAGCAGGCGGCGGTGCTGCATGGTGGCGTCCATGCCCTTTTCAAAAAAGCGATAATTGCCCCGTCCGTCGCCCTTGGCGCGGTAAAGCGCAAGGTCGGCGTTTTTCATGAGGGTCTCGCCGATTTCCCCGTCGGTCGGCGCGATAGCAATGCCGATGGAGGTGCCGACCATCACGCGATGCCCTTCGATATCCATGGGTTCGCTGATCGCGGCGATCAAGCGTTCCGACAGCGCGGCAACGTCCTTCGGTCCCTTGAGCGGGCCGGCCAGAAGGGCGAACTCGTCGCCGCCGAGCCGGGCGGCGGTTTCGTGCTCGCGCTTGGTATGGTTGATCCGCGCCGCGACCTCCTTGAGAACCGCATCGCCAATGGCGTGACCCAGCGTATCGTTGATGATCTTGAAGTGATCGAGATCGAAGCACAGAACGGCCATCATTTCCCCGCGCCGCACGCGGGATTCGGCCATCACCATTTCCTCTGCGAAGAGAGTCCGGTTGGGCAGGTCGGTAAGCGCGTCGTGCCGGGCGAGGTGATGGATGCGTGCTTCGGAACGGCGCTGCTCGGTGATATCCTGATGGGTTTCGACCCAGCCGCCATCGGCCATGGGCTGATGGACGACCGAGATGATCTGGCCGTTCTCGAACTCGCAGATATCGATGGCCCGCTTGCCTTCCGTTATGGTCTGCACGCGGCGCTGGAGAAAGGCGATGGGGCCATCCTTGGGCCGCATGCCGTTATCGAAGCGGTAGTCCATGATGTCGGTCAGAAGCGTGCCGGGGCATTGGAGATCTTCGGGCAGCTCGTAAAGGCTCGCATAGTTCGAGTTGCAGATGACGAGGCGGTGATCGGGGTCGATCATGCACAGGCCGTGGGCCATGTTGTCCACTGCCGTCTCGAACCGCATGGCCTGCTTGGCGAGTTCCGCTTCGCGGCGCGAGAGCGCGGTGATGTGGTCGTTGGCGTCGGTGATATCCTCGTGGGTCACGAGCCAGCCGAGCCCGGCGCGGGCCGAATAGGTGGTGCGGATGTTCCGGTCGCGCAGCACCTGCTGGTATTCGCGGGGCAGCGCTCCCTCGACCTGCCGGTCGAAGCGTTCGAGCATGTTCTCGTAAAGATCGTCGACCGAATAGCCGAAATAGTTTCCGGCATCGAGTACCAGCTTTATCGCCTCGCGCAGGTGCATTCCGGCCCGGAACGCCCCCTCCTCAAGACCGAATGCGGCGGCGTAGGCATGGTTGAACAGCAGGATCGTGTGATCCTTGCCCCAGAGGCACATGCCATACGGCATCGAATCGAGCACCGTCTCGACCGCCAGGGCGTTATCGGTCCCGTCTCGTCGCATCACGTTCAACTGCACTCCCCCAATTCAAGCTGCGTAGTTTTGCCGATGGCCCTGAATCAAAGGTGAACCGGATGGCCCCGGCAATCCTTTCCTGTGATGTGGCAAATGAGACGTTAATATCCAATGGATCATCCATCGACCGGAGCCATCAGGGAACACGAACGCCCGATGAGCGTTCTGATGATAATCGCAACGCGTTATCGAGGGAGACGCATTTTCATGTCACGTCAGGGCCTTTATGCCGTCATCGCCGTTCTGGTGGTAGTCGTCGTCGGTTTCGGTATCTATATGTATCAGCAGCAAAGCGAGCCGAGCGGCGTTCAGATCGAGCTCAACGAGCAGGGCGTCTCGGTCGAAGCCAACTGAGGGCTTCCCCCGGGCAGCGCCGCCCTTTAAAGCATGGGGCGGGACGCGCCCGACGAACGGCGCACGCTTGCTTTGACCGGATTTAGCCTATGCCGCCTGCCTACGCCCCGCTCGTGCCGCTCCATATCGTTGAACGCGCGGTCATAACCGCGCTCGAGGAAGATCTTGGACAAGCAGGAGACATAACGAGCCAGGCGACTATATCGCCCAATGCCACCGCCGTTGCGCGCATCAATGCGCGCAGCGAGGGCACGCTGTGCGGGCTGGACTGCGCAAGTACCGCGTTCAGGCTGATCGGCCCGGGTCTTGCGGTCACCCCGTTCGTGGAAGATGGCGCCAAGCTGGACGCCGGGATGCCGATACTGGAAGTCTCGGGCAATGCGCGGCTGATCCTTGCCGCCGAGCGGACGGCGCTCAACTTCCTTACCCATTTGAGCGGGGTCGCAACCCTCACCCGCCGGTTCGCCGATGCCGTGGCGGGCACAGGGGCACGTGTCTGTTGCACGCGCAAGACGACGCCGGGTCTGCGGGCGCTGGAAAAATACGCAGTGAGGTGCGGAGGCGGCCACAATCACCGGTTCGGGCTCGATGACGCGATTCTGATCAAGGACAACCACATTGCGGTTGTCGGTGGCGTCCGCGCCGCGATCGAGGCGGCGCGCGCCTTTGCGGGGCATCTGGTGGCGGTCGAGGTCGAAGTCGATACGCTCGATCAGCTTGAAGACGCGCTCGATGCAGGCGCAGCGGCGGTGCTGCTCGACAATATGGACAACGAAACGCTCGCAAGGGGCGTAGCGATGGCCACAGGCCGCGCAAAACTCGAAGCCTCGGGTAATGTGACGCTCGAACGGGTCCGCTCGATTGCCGAAACGGGCGTGGATTACATCTCCTCGAGCAGAATCACCATGGCGGCGGCGCCTCTGGATCTCGGGCTGGACGTGGTTATGCTTGGCTGACGCGTTTTTGTAAGAAAATATTGACGACGCGGCCCGCATCATGGCACTGCGGCACTCGTTCCCATTGCGCTCTGCCCGACGATCATATATAGGCCCGCCATATTCTCGTCCGGCATATGCCGCACCTCTATCAAGACGTTTTGTTTGCAAGGCCATCGCCATGAATGTGCGGACCCTTTGCCTATCCATTCTCTATACGCAGGATGCGAGCGGATATGAAATCCGCAAGATGTGCACCGAGGGCGAATGCTCTTATTTCGTGGAGGCAAGCTTTGGATCGATCTATCCTGCGCTGGCAAGGCTTGAGGATGATGGACTCGTCACCAGCAGCATCGCGCATCAGAAGGGCAAGCCCTCAAAGAAAGTATATTCGATCACCGATGCGGGCCGCACCGCGTTCGTCGATGCGCTGTTCGAACCCCTGGGCGAGGACGTTTACCGCAGCCCGTTCCTTTTGTTTGCGCGCTTTGCGCACCTATTGCCCGCAAGCCTGGTCCGCGCCCGGATCGAGGAGCGGCTGGCGGAGATTGCGGGCAATATCGCGGAACTGAGGAAGGTCGAAAAAGAACTGGAGAGCGGAACCGACCGGCTTCCCGCATCCGGTCATACAAACGATGCGTGGGTGGTCCGCTACGGAATCGTCGTTTTGGAACTTGCACAAAATTATCTCAGAGACCACATGAGCGACTTAATTGCGTCCGCAGTGCCCGACAACCAGGGCCACACTTCGCAGGCTGCTGAATAGGGGCATAAGATGCACGCACTCAAATCATTCGGCCTGTCGGCCATAATTTTGCTCATCGCGGCGCTATGGATGGCTTCCGGTACGCTCGTCCTTGGCGGACAGGGCGCGGGCAACGGCGAAAAATCGATTGCCGGGCTAATCGAGGGCGACCAGAATGGCTCCCTGACCACAGCGCTCGATGAAGCAGGAATACTGGCAAAGCCCCATTCCGACGAGGAAATCGCGCGAGCGCGGATGACAATCGCGGAACGGATCGCACAGGAAAATGGCGGTTCGGATGCAATCGTTTCGGTCCGCACCCAGACCTTCACCCTCCAGCAATTGCCGGTCGAGGTGACGCTCCGGGGCCGTACCGCCGCCACGGCCCATATCACGGCAGCGGCGGAAACCTCGGGCATCGTGCAATCGGTCCACGTTACCAAGGGCCAGCGTATCGAAGCGGGTGAACTGCTGTGCACGCTGGAACAGGGAACCCGGCAAGCAGCGGTCGGCCAGGCCGAGGCGGGGCTGGCGCAGGCGGAGGCCGGACTCGCGCAGGCGCAGCTTGATTTCGACACCAACGCCTCGCTTCGCGAGCGCGGGCTTGCACCAGCCAATACCGCAAGCGCTGTCGAGGCCGCGCTGGCATCGGCGAGGGCAGCGGTTTCGGCGGCGCGTGCTGGACTCGACAACGCAGAAGCCGAACTGGAGCGCACGCGAATCGTCGCCAAGGTGGGCGGGCTGGTCGAAGCACCGGTCGCATCGGTGGGTGAAATGCTCAATCCCGGCGGAGCTTGTGCAACCATCGTTCAGCTCGATCCCATCGTTTTCATGAGCAATGTCGCCGAGGCCAATATCGCCCTGGCGCGGACCGGGCTCGATGCGAAGGTCACGACGGTGACCGGGCTGACGCTCGACGGCAAGGTGACATTCATTGCCGCTTCCGCCGACAATGCCACACGCTCCTTCCCCATCGAAATCGAAGCCGACAATTCCAGCTTCGCAGTCCGGGACGGGCTGACCGCCGAGGCGGTGGTCAATATGGGGACCATTCCCGGCCACCTTCTCCCCCAGTCGGTCCTGACGCTCGATGACGAGGGTGTGCTGGGCGTGCGCTCGGTCAAGGGCGGTATCGTTGAGTTCCATCCCGTGACGATCGTTTCCGACACACGCGAAGGCGTCTGGGTTACCGGGCTGCCCGCATCCATCGATGTCATCACGATCGGCCAGGAATTCGTGCGCGACGGGCAAGCCGTGAGGGCAGGCAGCGAGGAAGCGGCCGGCGATCCTGTTCAATCGAACCAAGCGAGCACCCGCACATGACGAATTTCATCGAGCGCATCCTGCGCATGCCCCGCGTCGTCATGACGGTGATGGCGCTGCTTCTGCTCGCGGGCGGGCTGTCCTACTCGATCCTGCCCAAAGAGAGCTTCCCGGCGATCGACGTCCCCTATCTCTATGTCTCGATCAGCCAGACGGGCGTCTCCCCGCGCGATGCAGAAAACCTGCTCGCCAAGCCCGCCGAGGAAGAACTCAACGGACTCAGCGGCCTTGTCAACATGACCTCGACCTCGACGACCGGGCACGCCTCGGTCATCCTCGAGTTCGATGCCAATGTAGATACGGACCAGGCCGTGGCAGACACGCGCGCGCGTATCGATGCGATCAAGGCCAAGCTCCCCGCCGATGCCGACGATCCCAGTGTCAACGAAATCGACATCGTCGGCTTCCCGATCATCTCGGTGGGGATCTATGGCGATGTACCCGAGCGAGAGCTGGTCCGCCGCGCCGAGGAGCTCAAGACCGCGCTGGAAGGCATAAACGATGTCCGCGAGGTCACTCTTTCGGGCTCACGCGACGAGATCGTCGAGATCACCATAGATCTTCTGCGCCTCGAAGCTTACAACCTGACCGCCAGCCAGCTTTTCGACGCTCTGGCGCGCAACAATCTCGTCGTGCCGGGCGGCACGCTCAACACTGGCCAGGGCTCCTTCCAGGTCGAAGTGCCGGGGCTGATCTCATCGGCCCAGGACGTGTTCGAGCTGCCAATCAAGACGGACGGCAACACCGTGGTGACATTCGGCGATATCGCATCGGTCACCCGTACGCTCGAAGACGCAACCGAATACACCAATATCAACGGCTCCCCTGCCCTGATCCTGGGTGTGAGCAAGAAGGCCGGAACCAACATCATCGAGGTTTCCGACGAGGTCCGGGCAATGACCGCCCAGATCTCCGCCCAGTGGCCGCAGGGGATCGGGCACAGCTTCTTTCTCGATCAGGCTGAGACGACCACCCACCTGTTCCGCTCGCTCGAAGCGGCCGTGATCACGGCCGTGGCTCTGGTGCTCATCACCTGCGTTGCCGTGCTCGGGGTGCGGGCCGCGTTCCTTATCGGCATGTCGATCCCACTCTCGTTCATGATCGCGTTCCTCTACATGCAGATGACCGGCATGACGATCAACATGATGGTCATGTTCGGCCTCGTGATCGCGGTGGGCGTGCTGGTGGACGATCCAGTCGTCGTCGTGGAATACGCCGAGCGCAAGCTTCAGGAAGGGGTTCCCAAGAAGGAAGCCTTCATCCAGGCGATGTACAAGATGTTCGTGCCGGTGATCGGGGCGACAGCGACGACGCTGGCGGCGTTCGTGCCGCTGCTGTTCTGGCCCGGCATCATCGGCAAGTTCATGACGGATCTGCCAACCATCGTTATCGTGGTAATGTCCGCATCGTTCATCTCGGCGCTGATCTTCATGCCGGTGCTCGGCGCCATCATCGCCTCGACCCATGTCGACCCGGCCCGCAAGGAAGCCGCCGACATCGTGATGTATCCCGAGAGATTTCACGTCGACAGAGTCAAGGGCCTGACGGGGGTGTATGTGCGGGTGATGTCAACGCTCCTGCACCACCCCATCCTGACTCTGCTCGTGGGCTTCGGCATCGTTTTCGGAGTGTTCTTTGCCTATGCGGCCAATCCCACGGGCGTCGAGGCCTTCCCTGCGTCCGAGCCTGAATACGCAACCGTAGCGGTCGTTGCGCGCGGCAATTACTCTCCCGAAGAAATCCGCGACATGCTGACCGAGGTCGAGGACGAGCTACTCAATGTCGTGGGCATCCAGGACGTCATCATGCAGTTCGGCACGACGGGCGCCATGGGCACCATGCCGCCCGACACGGTCGGCAATTTCCAGATCCAGCTCGTCAACTACAACAACCGGGTGCGGGCCGAGGAGATATTTACCGACATACGCTCGCGCGTTGCCGATATTTCCGGCCTGCAGGTTCAGGTGCTGGCCGCCGAAGACGGCCCTCCGGCGGGCAAAGACATCAACATGCGCGTCGAGAGCACCAATTACGAGACTCTCGCGCCTACCGTGGAGCGCATCCGGACATATCTGGAAACCGAGTTGCCCAACACAGCCGATATCGAGGACGGGCGCCCCTCGCCGGGCATCGACTGGCAGGTGACCATCGACCGGGTCGAGGCAGCGCGGTACGGTGTCGGCGTGCGGGAGCTTGCGCCCTATGTCCAGCTCGTAACCTCGGGTGTCAATCTGGGCACCTATCGCGATCAGCAGACCGGTGACGAACTCGACATCAAGGTCCGGCTTCCGATCGAGGAGCGGACGATGGATGCGCTCGATTCCATGCGGATAGCGACCCAGCAGGGCATGGTGCCGGTCTCGAACTTCATCAACCGCCAGCCGGTGCCCAAGGTTGCCAATATCGAGCGGCGCAACCAAGTCTATGTGATGCCGGTCGCGGCCAATCTGGTCAATCTGCCCGAGGGCGTATATCCCGCCGAGCGCGTCGCCGAGTTGCAATCGTGGCTCGATGCCCAGACCTGGCCCGATGGCACCACGTTCGCCTTTGGCGGGGCCGAGGAGCAGATGGGCGATGCCAATGCGTTCATCGGACAGGCCTTCATGGCGGCGCTGTTCATGATCTTCCTGATCCTGCTGCTCGAATACAACAGCTTCTATCAGGTGGCCGTGACGCTCTCGACCGTCGTCATGTCGGTGGCCGGGGTGCTGCTGGGCATGCTTGCGACGGGCATGAGCTTTTCGGCCATCATGACCGGGCTGGGGGTCGTCGCGCTGGCGGGTATCGTCGTCAAGAACGGTATCGTGCTGATCGATACCTATAACGACTACAACCGCGCGCAGGGCGTCGAGCCGATCACGGCCATGCTGCTGACCGCCGCGCAGCGCGTGCGGCCGGTGCTGCTCACCGCGTTCCTTACCGCGCTCGGCGTCATTCCGATGTGGGCGAATGTGGAATTCGACTTCATCCGCCGCGAGATCGTTGTGGGCGGCATCGCCGGGTTCTGGTTCGTCCATCTCTCTGCAGCGCTGGTGAGCGGACTGTTCTTTTCGACCGCGCTGACACTGATCATGGTACCGGTGATGGTCACCGCACCAGCCGTCATCAAGGCCCGCATCCGCGAGTTGCGCGACCGTTTCCGGAACCGCAGATCGGCCGATGACGAAATGCCCTCAGGCTTTGACGGCATGGCGGTCGAAGTCCCCGCCGCGCAAGGTGCGAGTGCGCATGTGGTGACCAAGGATACAACACTCGTCGAGCGTAACGAGAATGGGGTCACAGTGGTGTCGCGAAGACCGGCGGCTGAGTAAGACAAATCGAAAAAGCCCCGCTCTCAGGCGGGGCTTTTTTTATCGGGCGTTTATGGTTAGCATCGCAGCACCCCTCATCCGTCTCGGGCCTACGGCCCGATCCACCTTCTCCCTCAAGGGGAGAAGGGAAATCCTGTGGATGTTTCAGCTCTTGAGCCCCCCTTGAGGGAGAGGGGCTGGGGGCGAGGGGTGCTGCGGTGCCAGCCGGAACTTATTCTCCCCCCTCCCCCACTTCCTCGACCAGCCGCTCCCGCCGCGTGACGAAACCTTCAGGGTCGACCTGCGCGGCGCGGAGGCGTTCGCTGGCTTCGGCGGCTTCGCGCTGGCGGTTCCACATCTGGGCGTAAAGGCCGTTGGCGGAGAGGAGGGTTTCGTGGGTGCCGCGCTCGGCGATCGTTCCGTCACGCAGGACGATGATCTCGTCCGCGCTGATGACAGTCGAGAGCCGGTGGGCGATGACCAGCGTCGTGCGCCCCCTCGACACCTGGTCCAGCGCGGACTGGATGTCGCGTTCGGTCTGGGTATCGAGGGCCGAGGTGGCTTCATCGAGGATGAGGATGGGTGGGGCTTTGAGGATGGTGCGAGCGATGGCGACGCGCTGTTTTTCGCCGCCCGAGAGTTTCAGGCCGCGCTCGCCGACCTGGGTTTGGTATCCGTGAGGAAGCCGTTCGATGAAATCGGAGATCTGCGCCATTTCGGCGGCGGCGCGCACCTCGTCATCAGTGGAGTCCGGGCGGCCATAGCGGATGTTGTAGGCGATGGTGTCGTTGAAGAGGACCGTATCCTGCGGGACCATGCCGATGGCGGAGCGCAGCGATTCTTGCGTCACGTCGCGCACATCCTGACCATCGATGGCGATCCGGCCCGAAGTGGCGTCATAAAAGCGGTAGATCAGGCGGGAGATGGTGGATTTTCCCGCCCCGGACGGCCCCACCACGGCGATGGTCTTGCCGGCGGGCACCTCGAAGCTGATGCCCTTCAGGATTTTGCGATCCGCATCGTAGTGGAAATGAACGTCCTCGAATCGCAGGACCGGGCCGGCGATTGCAAGGGGTTGAGCCGCCGGAGCATCGGCAATTTCCGGCTTCTGACCAAGCAGGACGAACATTGCCTCGATATCGGCCAGCCCCTGCCGGATCTCGCGATAGACAAAACCGATCTGGTTGAGCGGGCGATAGATCTGCATCATGAAGGTGTTGAGCAGGACGAAATCGCCGACGCTGATGTCGCCGGCCATCACGCCCCGGGCCGCCATGATGGAAATGACGATCATGCCAAGCCAGAAAATGACGCCCTGTCCGAAATTGAGTACGCCCAGCGAGGTCCAGATGCGGGTGGCGGCACGCTCATAGCCCGCCATGGCGCCGTCGAAGCGGGCCGCTTCAAGCTTTTCGTTGCCGAAATACTTGACGGTCTCGAAGTTGAGCAGGCTGTCGACGGCCTTGGAGTTGGCGTCGGTATCGCTCTCGTTCATATCGCGGCGGATGGTAATACGCCAGTTGCTGGCGCTGACGGTGAACCAGAGATAGAGCGCGACCATGGCGAGCAATACCGCCACATACGTCCATCCGAACAGGACTCCGAAGACAACCCCCACGATCACGAACTCGATAATCGTAGGCGCGGTGTTGAGCATGGTGAAGCGCACGATCGTCTCGATGCCCTTGGTGCCACGCTCGATGATGCGCGAGAGCCCGCCAGTCTTGCGCTGGAGATGGAAGCGCAGCGAGAGACGATGGATATGGACGAAGGTCTCGTAGGCAAGGCGGCGCACCGCGTGCTGGCCGACCGAAGCGAACAGGATGTCGCGCAATTGCTGGAAACCCGCATCGACGATCTGTCCCACACCATAGGCAATGACGAAAACGATGGGAACGGCAAGCCCAAGGATCAACGCGGCGTCCGGGCCGGTGGCGTCGAACGCGTCGATGACGCCCTTATAGGCGAACGGCACCAGCGTCGTTGCCACCTTGGCGGCGAGCAGCGCGGAAAGGGCCAATACCACCCGCCTGCGCAGGTCGGGGCGGTCGGCGGGCCAGATATAGGTCCACAGGTTGCGGATAGTCGAAAGGGTGGCGCCCGCATCGGCGCTCACTTTGGGCGCAGTCGCCATTTGTTATGCCTTGAAGTCGGAGTGAGGTATCAGAATGTGCTTGCGAGCGTAGGGTTGCAGGCCGCTGGCACCCGCCCAAGTTTGTCGAGATAGGCGGTGACGGCGGTGCCGAACGCGGCGAGCCGGTCGATGCATACGCAATAATTGTTACGCGTGCCCCGCGCCTCACGCTCAATGATGCCAGCATCGAGCAGGACCTTGAGATGCTGGGAGACCGTGCTCTGGGCCAGAGACAGGCAGTCGGTGATGTCGTTACAGCAGCAACTGTCGGCCCGCGCCATCAGGATGCGCAGAATCTCGAGCCGGACCGGATGGCCAAGCGCCCGCAGGGTCAAAGAAAGCTGTTCGTCTTCCATGCCATCATCTTCCATCGTTATTTTACGATAGAAGAAATTTCCGCCGGAAACAAGTCCGGCGCGGATGGGTCCATCCCGACTTAACGGGATCAATCCTGTTCGCCGATCACCATATCGCTGCCCGGCAGGTCGAACACCTGACCCGGGTAGATCAGATCTGGGTCACGGATATGGTTGGCATTGGCCTCGTATATCTGGGTATAGCGAAGCCCCTCGCCATAAACGCGCCGCGCGATGGTCCAAAGGTTATCGCCACGCCGGATGATGACATGGCCCGATGTGGTGCGCTCGCCTTCGATGACACCGACAAGGGTTGGAACCGGTTCCGCCGCTGGCTGTGGCTCCGGGGCAGGCTCCGATACTCCCTCGGGCTCAGGCGTTGTCACGGGAGCGGCCTCCGGTTCAGACGCCACCTCGGGTGTGGGCTGGGACACAGGCGCTGGCGCAGAGTCCACGACAGGTTCGGGTTCCACAGCAAGCTCGGGCGCTTCGGCCACGGCGCTCACCTGTTCAGCTCCCTCAACGGGTGCGTCTACCGGATCGGGCTCGGGCAGATCGATGACGAAATCAACTTCCGCCCGCCCCACGACCTCGCCCTCCGCATCGATCATGTCGGCGCGGATGCGCTGCGATTGCGCCGTGAGCACGTTTTCCGCCTCGATCAGCCAACGGCCATCCTGAACCTCGGCCGTGCCGACCGGACGATTCTCCACGTAAAGACGCAGGACCAGATCTTCGGTGCCGCCACCGGCAAAGAAGTTGCGGTCGCCATCGATTTCAACGGCATCTATGGTGGGCGGCACGATCGCGACAGCGGGCGTCTCGGGCGCTTCCGGCGCGGCGGGTTCGGCAGGCGCGGCCACCGCAACCGTTTCCTCGACAGCCGGGCGCGGCTCCACGACGTCCTCCTGGACATCCGGCTCGGGCGCCGGCACCTCCTCTGCAACCGGAGTTGCATCGGGGGCTGAAGCTTCTTCCATCGCCGGAGTTTCTTGTGCGACCGGGGCTTGTTCGACGGCAGGCGCTTGCTCGACAGCCGGGGTTTCCTCGACAACCGGCGTTTCCGCCACGGCGAGCGCTTCCGTCTCGACGGGCGCAGGCGCTTCGGCCTTGGGCGTTGTATCGTTCGCCTCGGCAACGGCGACGATTTCCTCGGCTGGCGGCGCGGGTGTTTCAGCTTCGACCGGCTCGGGTGCCGGTTCGGCGGCAGGCTCGATCGCCGCTGGCGCAGCGGGCGTTTCGAGTCCCTGCAGTATCTCGCTCGCCGCCCCCGGTTCGGAAGCGACCACAAGGGGTTCACTGGTCCTGTCGTCCTGCACGATCACGACGATCGAGGTGGTGGCAAATTCTCCGGACGCCACGTCGAGCAGCCGCAGTTCCACGCCGCCCGAGGGCAGCGGCTCGGCGGTCACGTATGCAAAATCGCCGCCGGATTCGGTGGCCTCGCTGCCCAGCAGATCGTCATTGGCAAAAATGCGGACTTCACTGTCCGGGGTCGCGGCCCCCGCAATGACCGCTGATCCATCCGGCTCGACGCGCACGAGCGTGAACTCAGGCACCACAAGCGCCGCAACCGGTTCCTGCTCCTCGGGCTCGGGCTCGACAGTCTCCGGTTCAGGTTGCGCATCCGCTGCCACGGCGGCGGGTTCCGCCCCGAAATAAGCCTCGCCGATACATTGGCTGAAATCGCCGCGTTCGATGCAGCCCATGACCGTAGGCCCGGTGACGACACCTGCAACGACGACACCCGTGGTGACGGCGGCAATGACGGCAAGAACGACGGGAGTAAATGGGCCGGCCAGAGTTCCCTCCTCCAAAAAGCGGGCGACGCCTCAGCGCCGGTCATGAAGAATCGGCGATAGGTCTTCTGTTTTATGAACTATAGCGCGCCCTGCGTCTTCATCAATTTATAGGTAAAAGACTCATACAAAGCCTCGAACGAGGCATCAATGATATTGGGGGAGACGCCCACCGTGAACCAGCGCTCGCCCGTTCCGTCGCTGCTTTCGATCAGCACGCGGGTGATGGCGCCGGTGCCGCCATCCAGAATACGGACTTTGAAATCGACAAGCTCGAGATCGTCGATCCGTTGCGAATACTTGCCCAGGTCCTTGCGCATGGCCAGATCGAGCGCGTTGACCGGGCCGTTGCCTTCGGCGACCGACATGAACATCTCGCCCTCGATGTCGATCTTGACCACCGCCTCGGAGACGGTGATCAGATCGCCCCGCGCATTGTGGCGGCGCTCGACACCGACGCGATAGCTCGTGACGTCGAAGAAAAAGGGAAGCGTTCCCAACACTTTGTGAGCGAGAAGATAGAACGAGGCTTCGGCCCCGTCATAGGAATAGCCGCGCGCCTCGCGCTCCTTGACCTGCCGGAGCATCTTGTCGAGGCGCGGGTCGTCCTTGGCAAGATCGATTCCGAAACGCGCCAGCGCGGTCAGGAGGTTGGATTTTCCCGCCTGCTGGGAGACCATCACCGCGCGCTCGTTGCCTACGCTCTCTGGCGCCACATGCTCATAGGTCGAGGGGTCCTTGGCGAGCGCCGAGGCATGGATGCCCGCCTTGGTCGCAAAGGCCGATGCGCCGACATAGGGCGCCTGGCGATAGGGGGCGCGGTTCAATATCTCATCGAAGACGCGCGAAACATGGGTCAGGGTCCTGAGTTTTTCCACAGTGATGCCGGTCTCGAAACGCTCGGCGAACACCGGCTTGAGCACGAGAGTGGGAATCAGCGTCACGAGATTGGCGTTGCCGCAGCGTTCACCCAGCCCGTTGAGCGTGCCTTGTATGTGCCGCACGCCCGCGCGCACGGCGGCAAGCGAATTGGCCACGGCCTGACCGGTGTCGTCATGGGCGTGGATGCCAAGCCTGTCGCCTGGCGCAACGCTCAGCACATCGGTGACGATTTCCTCGATTTCCGAAGGCATGGTGCCGCCATTGGTGTCGCACAGCACCACCCAGCGCGCGCCGGCCTCCAGCGCGGTGCTGACAGAGGCGAGCGCATAGTCCCGGTTGGCCTTGTAGCCGTCGAAGAAATGCTCGCAATCGACGAACGCTTCCTTGCCCGCCGCGATCGCGGCGGCGATGCTTTCTGAAAGGCTCTTGAGGTTTTCCTTCGTCGAGATGCCCAACGCGAGCTTGACCTGATGGTCCCAGGCCTTGGAGACGAAGCATACCGCGTCGGCCGCCGACCCCACCAGATCCTGAATGCCGGGATCGTTGGCAACCGAACGCCCGGCCCGCTTGGTCATGCCGAAGGCGACAAACTGCGCCGATGTCGTGCGCTTTTCTTCAAACAGCGCGGTATCGACCACATTGGCCCCCGGATAACCACCCTCGACATAATCGATCCCCAACCCGTCGAGCAGCCCGGCGATGGTGATCTTGTCCTCAAGCGAAAATTCAACGCCCGTGGTCTGGGCGCCATCGCGCAGGGTCGTATCGAAAAGATAGAGGCGTTCTTTGGTCATTGAGTATCGCTGGATTGGAGTGGATGCCGGCCATGGGCGCTCGCGTCAAGACGGTTCCAGATAGCGTCGGAAACAGCGGCTTCCCCGGATGTGAGATCGTTGTTCCAGACACGCAGCACCTCAAACCCCTTGGCGGCAAGCCATTCATCGCGCCGGATATCGACCCCGTCGGCGTGCTGGCTGCCGTCGAGTTCGACGATCAGGCGCGCGGAATAGCAGACGAAATCCGCAATATAGGGGCCAATGGGCACCTGGCGGCGGAACTTGTAGCTGGCAAAGCGGCGATCCTTGAGGAGCAGCCAGAGCTTTTGTTCCGCCTCGGTGGGGTTGCGGCGCATGGTTTTGGCGAAACCGCGATTGCGCCTGGGGGTTTCGTGCCGCCATTGCGACCCGGCAGGTTGCCGGGGCACCGCAGCACCCCTCATCCGACCCGGCTGCGCCGGGCCACCTTCTCCCTCAAGGGGAGAAGGGCAACCGGGGCTCTTCGGTTCTTGAGCCCCCCTCTCCCCTTGAGGGAGAGGGGCTGGGGGTGAGGGGTGCGCGATCCCTCCCCCCTCGTCCGGCCTATCCCTCTTTCCACTCACCGCCTGACCTCCCACTTCGTCCGGCGCTCGCCGCTCTCGTCCTTGTAGTCCATCAGCTGGATACCCTGTTCGAGCAGTTCGGCGCGGATGGCGTCGGCCTTGGCGAAGTCTTTTGCGGCCAGCGCGGCAAGGCGTTCGGTGACGAAGTGTTCGGGGTCGAAGGCAGGTTGCACGTCCCGGCGAGCCAGCGTCAGGCCCAAAAGCTCATAGGCTGCCCTGAAATCGGCCGGGGTGATGGCACTGTCCTTGCGCTGGGCGCTCAGCCAGTTGATGGCGCCGGGGGTATTGAGATCGTCGGCCAGAAGAGCCACGAATTCAGTAGGCGCTGTTCCGGCCTCCACACCCTCGACATATTCGTGGGCACGTAGCGCGATGCGTTCGGCCTCCTCCAGCCGCGCCACGGAAAAATCGATCGGCTCGCGGTAGTGGGTCATCAGCATCGCCAGCCGCAGCACTTCGCCGGGCCATTTCCGGCCACCGAACGTGTCGGTTTCCAGCAGGTCGTGGATGGTGATGAAATTGCCCTCGGACTTGCTCATCTTCCGGCCCTCGACCTGAAGATAGCCGTTATGCATCCAGTAGTTGGCCATCATGTTGGTGCCGTGGGCGCAGCGGGACTGGGCGATCTCGTTTTCGTGGTGGGGGAAGATCAGGTCCAGCCCGCCGCCGTGAATGTCGAAAACCTGGCCCAGAAACGTCTCGCTCATCGCCGAGCACTCGATGTGCCAGCCCGGCCGTCCCCGGCCCCAGGGGCTCTCCCAGCCCGGTTCGTCCTCGCTCGAGAGCTTCCAGAGCACGAAATCGGCGGGATTTTCCTTGTGGGCTTCGACCGCGACACGGGCACCTGCGATGTTGTCCTCGAGTTTGCGCCCCGAAAGCTGGCCGTATTCGGGCATGGATTCGACGCGGAACAGCACCTCGCCGCCCGCCTCATAGGCGTGGCCCTTTTCGATGAGGCTTTCGATGATCGCGATCATGTCGCCGATATGTTCGGTGGCGCGCGGCTCGTGGGTGGGCTCCAAGCACCCGAGCGCCTGCGCATCCTCGCGGAACCGGGACGCGGTGGTTTCGGTCACCTTGCGGATCGCTTCGTTGAGCGGCAGACCGGGGAAGTCGCGGAGGGCGCGGGCGTTGATCTTGTCGTCGACGTCGGTGATGTTGCGCACATAGGTGACGTGCCGGTCGCCGTAGAGATGCCGGAGCAGGCGGAACAGCACGTCGAACACGATAACCGGGCGCCCGTTGCCGATATGGGCGAAATCGTAAACCGTGGGGCCGCAGACATACATGCGCACATTGGCGGGATCGATCGGCTTGAACGCCTCCTTATTCCGCGCGAGCGTGTTGTAGAGCCTGAGACTGGTAACGAGCGCCATCGAAAAGAGTCCCCACATGCGGTGTTTCACGCTGGCAGCGGGTCCAATCCGGTCTTGGGGATCAAAGAAAACCGCGCCGCCAGCGAGTGGTCAGCGAATAATGATGCAGCCGATAATGCAGATCGGTTTAACGGTTTTCATGGCGTGCACAATGGACTCGGGAGACGCGCAAATCAAGCGCGAAAAGGACGGCGCGCCAGCAGGTTGGGCAATTCAGCGGGCCAGCAGCGTCACGTCCTGTTCGATGGCGCCGAACACCGAGCGGCCATTTTCATCGACGGCCTCGATACGCACCCTGTCGCCGGGCTTGAGGAAAGGAGTGCGCGGGGCGCCGATCTTGATCTTTTCCATGGTCCTCGCCTCGACGATGCAGGAAAAGCCGATGCCGTTGCCCCGGATGGGCAGGATTTCCTCGTGGGCGTTGGCGACGGTGCCCGAGCCGATGATCGTGCCGGTGCCCAACTCGCGCGTGCGGGCGGCTTCCACGATGAGGTCAGCGAAATCGAAGCGCATGTCGATGCCTGCGTTGGGCTGGCCGTAAAGGCTCTTGTTGACGTGCGAGCGCACCTTGAGGTGCACGCGGTTGTCGCGCCAGTTCTCGCCAAGCTCGTCGGGGGTGACGAATACCGGGCCGAAACTGGTCGAGGGCTTGGCGTGGAAGAACCCGAAGCCGTTCTGGAGATCGTCGGCCACCAGCCGCCGCAGGGAGACATCATTGCAGATGCCGATGAGGCGGATGGCCGCCGTAGCCTCTTCTTTTGAAGGCATCATCGGCACATGGGCGGTGACCACAGCCACCTCGGCCTCGAAATCGATGGCCAGATCACCCTCGGGGACGACGATGGGCGCGGTGGGGCCGGTCAGGCTGTCCGAAGCCCCCTGATAAAGCAGCGGGCGCTGGTCCTGCAATTCGGCGTCCCTCGATCCCTTCAATGAGCGCACCCGGTCGAGGTGGACCATATAGCCCGCGCCATCGATCCACTGGAAGGCGCGAGGGATCGGGGCCAGCGCCTCGGAGGGCACGAAACGCATTCCGGCGATCTCGTTATTGTCGAGCTGGTCGGAGACGGCGCGCAGGATCGGGGCGCAACGGTCCCAGTCGTCAAGCGCCGCCTGAAGGTTGGGGGCGATCCGCCCCGCAGAAGCGAAGCGCGACAGGTCGCGCGAGACGATGACGAGGTGGCCATCCGGGCGGCCATTACGGAGCGTTGCGAGTTTCATGGGGGGACTATACCGGACACGTGATTGGCGTGAAGACCGTTTCAGCAGTTAGAGCATTCCCTGTTTTGATGGAATCAAAACAGGGAATGCTCTAAGTCTTTGTTATATCGCGTTTCCGAACCGCATAAGTGGTATCCACTTATGCTGGAAACGCTCTACAGTCTTGCTTTGCGGGAAAACGCCGCGTACCCCAATTGGCGATGCGGCGCGGGTTTGGTTTCATGGGACATGGCAGGGATTTGCGGTTGAGTTCCCTTGCACGGCTGATGCTGGCGGTCATGGCGGCGCTTACGCTTGTTGCCGCCGACATGTCGGTGGCGCTGGCCCAGAACCAGGCCTGTACGCAGATCATCGCGCTGTTGCGCGGGATCGAGCGCAATGTCGCCTATACCAACTACCAGAACATCGTTGCCAGCCTGCGCCAGACCGAGAACCGCGTGCGCCAGGACGAAAGCACGTGGATTCGCGGCGGGTGCCAGCAGGCGCTCAATGCCGGGCAGGCATTGAGCGGACAATGCCGGACGCTCGCCCAGGCCATCACCAGCGGGCGCTCGCAGGTGCAGCAACTGACCGGCGCGGCGCGCGAGGGGCAATCGCTGGCCCAGAACCGGGAGCGGCTGCTCCAGGATTCGGCACGGTTCAATTGCAGCGCGGGCGGCAACCAGAGCGGGGCCGCCTTCCCCGGCCAGCGCCAGCCGCTGCTCAACCAGATCTTTGGCGGCAACGATCCCTTTTTCGGCGACGACTACAGGGAATCCCCGTTCGATCCGTGGTCGACCATGGCCACGCGCCGTACGGTTTGCGTGCGGACCTGCGACGGGTTTTACTGGCCGATCAGCTTTTCGACGACCGACGATTTCATCGGGCAGGACGCCATCCGCTGCCACGAGATGTGTCCGGGCACCGACGTGCTGCTGTTTTCATACCGCAATCCGGGGGAAGAGCCCGAGGACATGATTTCGCTTTCCGGCGCCCCGTACCGCTCGATGCCCTATGCCTTCCTTTTTCGGCAGGAGGTTGCCGAAAACTGCTCGTGCCGGCAGCGCGAGGCGCTTGGTTCGATCACCATGGGCGACGGCGAGGACGGGCAGTCGCGCGCCATCATCGCCTTCGACGAGGTGACCTTCCCCCTGCCCCAACGCGATCCGCGCCGTGCGGCGGAGACGGTGGTGGCCGATACCTCGGGGCTGGTCGATATTCCGCTACCGCGCCCGCGGCCGCGCGATGACGGAACCGTCGCCCCGGTCACGACGCCCGCCTCGCGCAGCGCGGCGGATCTCAGGATCGTCAATTTCGGGGATCGGCCCGTCCGGATAGTCGGCCCAGAGACGCCTTTCGTCCCACGAGCGGAAGAAGCGTCCTGAGTTCAGGCCCATCGGGTCGCCCGGTCAGCGCCAACCGCAGCGGCATGAACAATTGGCGCCCCTTGCGCCCGGTCTTTTCCTTGAGCGCGCTGGTCCATGCCGCCCAGGTGGTCTCGTCCCACGGCTCGGGGGGTAACAGGCCGGTCGCGGTTGCGATGAAATCGGCGTCATCGGCTTCGATCACGGGCGTGATGCCGCCATCGACCAGCTTGCGCCATTCGGCGATGTCATCGAAGCGGGTGAGATTTTCCTTGAGCACGTCCCAGACCGCCGGATCGGTGATGCCGTAATCGGCAAGCCGCGTCCTTGCCGTTTCAAAATCCATGGCGTGGATCATGCGCGCGTTGAGCGTCGCCAGTTCCGCCGGATCGAAGCGGGCGGGGCTGTGGGAGATCATCGCAAAATCGAGTTTTTCCGCGATCGCCTCAAGGCCGGGATAGGGCTCGACGGGCAGCGACGTGCCGGTGACCGAGGCCATGATGGCAACCGCCAGAGGCTCATAGCCTTCGGCGCGCAAATCCCGCAGCGAGAGCGAGCCCAGCCGTTTGGAAAGCCCCTGCCCTTCGGCGTCGGTCAAGAGATTATGGTGGCCGAAGGCCGGGGCCGTCGCGCCAAGGGCCTCGAACAGCTCGATCTGGACACCGGTATTTGAGATATGATCCTCACCCCGGATGATATGGGTGACGTCCATCTCGATGTCGTCGACGACGGAGGTGAAGGTATAAAGATAGCTGCCGTCCTCGCGGATGAGGACGGGATCGGACATCGACGCGGTATTGACCGTCTGAACACCCCGGACAAGGTCGGGGAAGGTGACGGCGCGGCCATCGAGTTTGAAGCGCCAGTGCGGCTTGCGGCCCCCCGCTTCAAGCTCTGCGCGATCCTCGGGGGTGAGGTTCAGCGCCGCGCGGTCGTAGATCGGCGGGCGGCCGAGCGCGCGGGCCCGCTTGCGCTTGCGGTCGAGTTCGTCGGCGGTCTCGTAGCAGGGATAGAGCCGGCCTTCCGCGATCAGCCGGTCGCGAGCCGCATCATAGAGCGGCAGGCGGTCGGACTGGCGGACCTTGAGGTCGGGAACGATGCCCAGCCAGGCGAGGTCCTCCTCGATGGCATTCGCGAATTCCTCTTTCGAGCGCGCGGTGTCGGTGTCGTCCAGCCGCAGGATATATTTGCCGCCATGGCTTTTGGCAAACAGCCAGTTGAGGACAGCCGGGCGCGCATTGCCCAGATGCAGCAGGCCCGTGGGGGACGGCGCATAGCGCACGACAACGTTCATGGCGAAAGGCTCCCGTCGCGATAGCCCGAGGTGATGGGGTATCTGCGCCCGATGCCGAAAGCCTTGGGCGTCAGCTTGGGGCCGGGCGCCGCCTGACGGCGCTTGAACTCGGAGATATAGATCAGCCGCTCGATGCGCGCGACCAGATCGGCCTCGAACCCCTCGGCGGCCAGTTCGGCAATGGAGCACTCTTCTTCCACCAGCCCGGTGATGATCGCATCGAGCACGGGATAGGGCGGCAGGCTGTCCTGATCGGTCTGGTCGGGACGCAGTTCGGCGCTGGGGGCCTTGGTGATGATTTCGGGCGGAATGACGATGCCGGAGGGGCCGTGCACGTCGGAGGGATGGTAGCTGTTACGCCACGCGGCCAGCTCGTAAACCTGCGTCTTGAGCATGTCCTTGAGCGGGTTGTAGGCCCCGTTCATGTCGCCATAGATGGTGGCATAGCCCACCGCTACCTCGGACTTGTTGCCGGTGGTGATGAGGAGCGAGCCGAGCTTGTTGGAGATCGCCATCAGGATGGTGCCACGCATGCGCGATTGCAGATTTTCCTCAGTGATATCGGCGGGAAGGCCCGCGAAGAGGCCCTGAAGTTCCCTATTGGCCGCATCGACCGCACCGTCGATGGGTATGATGTCATAGCGCACCCCGAGCGTTTCCGCGCAGGCCCTCGCGTCGCGCAGCGAGGCCTCGGTGGTGTAGCGGTAAGGCAGCATGATGCAGTGGACGTTTTCCGGCCCAAGCGCATCAACGGCGATGGCTGCAACGACGGCGGAATCGATGCCGCCCGAAAGACCCAGCACCACGGACTGAAAACCGTTCTTGTGGACGTAATCGCGCAGGCCGAGCATGGCCGCGTGCCACGGCGCTTCCTTGACCGGCACGAGGTCGGTGACGAGACCCTTGACGCAGCGCCAGCGCCCCGCATCCTTCTGCCAGTCCGACATCACCATGTCCTCGATAAAGCTCTTGCCCTGAAAGGCGAGCGACCCATCCGGGTTGATGCCGAAGCTCGCGCCGTCGAACACCAGTTCGTCCTGCCCGCCAACCTGGTTGGAATAAAGGAACGGGATGCCGGTTTCCCTGACCCGCCGGCGCACGAGATCGAGCCGGATGTGCTGCTTGTTGCGCCAGTAGGGCGAGCCGTTGGGACAGAGCAGCATCTCGGCGCCGCGCGCGGCAAGCGTCTCGCAGACCCGGTCATGCCAGGCGTCCTCGCACACCGGAACTCCGATGGTGAGGCCCTTGATCGTCATGGGATCGGGGAGAGCGCCGGGGGTGAAATAGCGCTTTTCGTAGAACACGTCGTCGCTGGGCAGTTCGACCTTGTAGCGCCGGTCGATGATCGCGCCGTCTTCGGCAAGGATGACCGCGTTGTAGAGCTTGCCATCCGCGCACCAGACCGTGGGCAGCAGGACGGAAACGTTGAGGCCCTTGGTTGCCTTGGCCAGCTCCCGCGCCGCCGACATGGCTTCGATGACGAAGCGCGGCTTGAACAGCAGGTCCTCCGGGAAATAGCCGGTAAGGTAAAGCTCGGTGAACATCAGGATGTCCGCCCCCGCCGCCTCGGCCTCGTCGAGCGCCTTCCGCGCCCTCGCCAGATTGTCGCCGATCGCGCCAACCTTGGCGTTGAGCTGGGCCAGGGCGATGCGGAGCGTTTCAGTCACGGGCGGGTCCGGGATGGAGGGGAACGGGTCGGCGCAAGACTTATCTTGCGCGGGCGATGAGAGCAAGGCGGCACGAAACGCCGGACGGCAAGCCCTCCGGCGTCAGTATCGCTCGTGATGAACGTCAGAAGCTGGCGGTGAGCTCGACCACGGGGCCCCAGCGGAAGGTTTCGACATAGCGCTGCGCGCTGCCGGGATCCGACATGACATGGCCGTTGAGATAGGTGCCGCGCACGCCGCCGCGGATGGTGAACATGTCGGTGGGATGGAACCCGACCATCACCTCGGCGGAGCCCCCATAGAGCGAACCATCGAGATTGGAGATGGTCGTGGGGCCGTCCGTGTTGCGCATGGAACCGGAAACGACAGAATAGGGGATTGCAGCCACTTCGGCGTTGATATCGAAAACGTCGGCCACCTCGACCCGGCCGGAAACGCCGAGCCTCAGGCTGTGAATATCGAGCCCGATATTGCTGGGCGCCTCATGGGTGAATTGATAGCCGCCGAAAACGCCGAGCCGCATGCTGCCCGTGTCGAGCGGCGTATATCCGAAATCGGCGACGCCGTACGAGATGCGCCCGATCTGGTAGGCGCTGGTCTGTACCCCGTTCGTGCTGTATTCGCCATCGGCGATGGCGCCGAACCCGATATGCCCCTTGAGATAGGTCGAGGTCGAACGATCATCGATCCGCAAATGCCCCTCGAAGGAATGGGCCGTATCATTCGCCGAATAGGTGTTGCCGCCCGTCTGGAACGACTGGCCGCCCCAACTATAGAAATAACGCAGCCCCGCCTCGAAGGTCAGCGGGTCGTCATAGGTATAATCGACGGGATAGGCCGGTTTGAAGGCGGGCTCTTCATAGGACGACACGCCCCAATCAGCCGCGTGCACGGCCCCTGCCCCGGATGCCAGCGCTGCTGCCGCAATTATGAGGACGTAACGGGACATCGGCCCCCTCCAGATCAATCGAGATACATGCCAATGCACCCGTTATGACGCTGTTAGGGTTAAAGTTATGCTAAGCGGTCTCTTGAACTCACCGCTGGCACCGTTGCTTTTGGGAGATGGCGAACGTCTCGGCTCTTTCGCTTCCTTGAGGGGGAGGGCAATCGCATATGTTTCGGCTTACGCCGACTCCCCCCCTCCCAACCTCCCCCACAAGGGGGGAGGTGCTGGCCTTGTGCGTCGGGAGACAACAAGGAAAAGGAAACACCCTCCCCTTGATGGGGAGGGCTGGGGTGGGGTGAAGCCACACACGCAGATCCAGATGCGATAGCCCTGCCTTGAAAGGGAACGCGAAGCCGGTTTCGGCTCAGTAGCCCACGGCCTGCCTGGGCTGGCCGTTGCGCTGGCCGTGCATTTCCTCGGCGATGAGGAAGGCCAGTTCGAGTGCCTGGGAGGCGTTGAGGCGCGGGTCGCAGTGGGTGTGGTAGCGATCCGAAAGCGAGGCTTCGGTCACTGCCGAGACGCCGCCGGTGCATTCGGTGACGTCCGCCCCGGTCATTTCCACGTGCACGCCACCCGCGATGGTTCCCATCTGGCGGTGAATGTCGAAGAACGACTTCGCTTCCGAAAGGATGCGCTCGAACGGCCGGGTCTTGTAGCCCGAGGATGCCTTGATCACGTTGCCGTGCATCGGATCGCAGCACCAGACGACGGTGCGGCCTTCCGTCTTCACCGTCTCGATGAGGCGCGGCAGGTGGTCATCCACCTTGTCCGAACCGAACCGCGCGATGAGCGTCAGCCTTCCTGCTTCGTCATCGGGGTTGAGCGTATCCATCAGGCGCTTGAGGTCCTCGCTCGACAGCGAAGGGCCGCACTTGACGCCGATGGGGTTCTTGATGCCGCGGAAATATTCGACATGGGCATGATCGGGATTGCGCGTGCGGTCGCCGATCCAGATCATGTGGCCCGAGGTCGCGTACCAGTCGTTGGTGATGGAGTCGCGGCGGGTCAGCGCCTCTTCGTAGCCAAGCAGCAGCGCCTCGTGGGAGGTAAAGAACCTGGTTTCGCGCAATGCCGGGGTGTTTTCGGGGTTGAGTCCCAGCGCTCCAAGAAATTCGATGGCGTCCTCGATCTTCCTCGCAACCTCCTCATAGCGCGGATACCAGTTGGAATCCTTCATGAAGCCCATCGTCCATTCGTGAACACGGGTGAGGTTGGCGAAGCCGCCCGAGGAGAAGGCACGCAAAAGGTTGAGCGTCGCCGCCGACTGGCGGTACGCTTCGAGCTGGCGCAGGGGATCGGGCGTGCGCGCTTCGGGGGTGAAATCGATGCCGTTGATGATGTCGCCCCGGTAGGAGGGCAATTCCACGCCACCGATGGCTTCGATATCGGCCGAGCGCGGCTTGGCGAACTGGCCCGCGATGCGGCCAACCTTCACCACGGGCTTGGAGGCGCCATGGGTCAGCACCACCGCCATCTGCAGGAAGGCGCGGAAGAAGTCGCGGATATGGTCGGCCGCGTGCTCAGCGAAACTTTCGGCGCAGTCGCCGCCCTGCAAGAGGAAGGCTCTCCCGGCTGCGACCTCGGCCAGATTGGCCTTGAGGTCGCGCGCCTCGCCTGCAAAAACCAAGGGGGGAAACGAAGCGAGCCGGGCCTCGACCGTCTCGAGCTCTGTCTGGCTCGGATAGGTCGGGACCTGCAGGATTGGCTTGTTCCTCCAGCTGTCAGGTGTCCACGTGCTCATCATTTCACTCGCTTGTTTCAATAGCTAAAGCCCCGCGGGAACGCCGCGAGGGTGAGGTGGTCTACCAAGTCGGGCCGCCAATGCCAAGTAGCCTATAGTATGGCGCGTTGTCTCATGGCCGGGGTCAGGCGGCGTCTACGGAAATCACAAGACGTTGACCCAGTGCATGGAGTGCTGCAGACAACTGCGGTATTTTGGTCGCGTGATAAGGATCAAGCAGACGGCGCACGGCTTTTTCATCCCAATCGAGGCGGCGCGCCAACTCCCTTTGTGAAATTTCCGCCGCCGCAAATGCTTCGAGCACCGCAATCTTGGCGGCAACATCGGGTTCTGGCGCAATAATGGTCTGCCCTTCCGATGGCATCGGTAGTTTTCTGCCCTGCCTGAGATATTCGAGCATGACAACACCGAGTGCGTCGGCTCCATTGGCGCGGGCTTCGATATCCCCAACGCCCTCGGTGATGGCCTCCGGGAAATCCGGGAAGGTCACGACCGTCACCGCCGGATCGTCTCCGGGCTCGAGCAGAACGGGATAGGCATAAGTTCGCATGTTCTCAAAACTCCATCGCCGGATAGCCTGCCTAATCGAGACCCAACGCCTTCCTAATCTTGCGCGCGGTCTTTGGATCAATCTCGCGCTACGGCAGGGTGGTAAAGCGACCGCCCACGTGGATCATCGCGTGACCGCCCTTCCCTCGCCCCTTATGGACGGAAAAGTAAAGGCCCAGAGATTTGGCCTCTTTCCTGATCGCAGCGATGAAACGGTCACGTTTTTCCATCGGCGATCCACCCGGCAAGGCTCAATTATCGGACAAATTTGTCCGCATCTCAAGCATATTCGGACAAATCTGTCCGCAGAATCTCACACCGTCACCTTCTCCCCGTCCACGACGCGATAGGTGGGCAGTTTGAGCGTCACCAGTTCTTCCGCCGCCGTTGGGTGGATGGCGATGGTGCGGTCGAAGTCGGCCTTGGTTGCGTTCATGCCCATGGGGATGGCGACGAGCTGGATCATCTCCCCTGCCCCCGGCCCCAGAATATGACAGCCGAGCACCCGGCCCGTGGCGGTTTCGGTGATGAGCTTGAACATCATCTTGTCGGGCCGCTCGGACATCGTATTCATCATCGGGCGGAAACGGGCGATGTAGACGTCTATAGAGCGGAAGCGTTCGGCGGCAAGGTCCTCGGACAAGCCCGCGGTACCGATTTCCGGCTCGGAAAAGACCGCCGTGGGAATGAGATCGTAGGGCACCCTGGTGGGGGTATTGTTGAAGACGGTCTGGGCGAATGCCGCGCCCTCGCGGATCGCTACCGGGGTCAGCGCGGCGCGGCCCGTGACGTCCCCCACCGCGTAGATCGAGGGGCAGGACGAGCGCGAATAGGCGTCGACGACGATTGCGCCGGTCTGGTCGCGTTCGACGCCCGCGCTTTCCAGCCCCAGCCCGGATGTGTTGGGGTGGCGACCGGTGGCGAACATCACGGCATCGAAGCATGCCTGTTCGTCATGGGAGAAGTTGACGCAAACGCCTTCGCCTTCCTTTTCGAGCTTGCTGATGTGATAGCCGTAGCGCAGGCGTACGCCGCGCTCGCGCAACGCGTCTTCCAGCCCTTCGCGCACGTCCGGGTCGAACCCGCGCAGGATGCGGTCGCCGCGATAGACGAGGGTCGTATCGACCCCCAGGCCCGAAAAGATCGTTGCGAATTCCACCGCGATATAGCCGCCGCCCTCTATAAGAATGGTTTTGGGCAGAGTTTCGAGATGGAAAGCCTCGTTGGAGGTGATGCCCAGTTCGGCACCCTCGATGGACGGCTTGAACGGCGCGCCGCCGGTTGCGACCAGAATGTGCCCGGCCTTGAGCGTCTCGCCCGATTTCAGCGCCACCGTATTGGGACCGGTGATCGTTGCACGGTCGTGGAACAGGGTCACGCCGGACCCGTCGAGCAGTTTTTCATAGATGTTTTCGAGCCGGGCGATTTCCTTGTCCTTGTTGGCAAGAAGGGTCGGCCAGTCGAATTTCGCATCCACCTGCCAGCCGAAGCTGGGCGCGACATCGAACAGGTCTGGAAAGCGGGAGGCATAGACGAAGAGTTTTTTTGGCACGCACCCCCTGATGACGCAGGTGCCCCCGAACCGGTATTCCTCGACCACCGCGACCTTTGCGCCAAAGCCCGCCGCCATGCGCGCCGCACGCACACCGCCCGAGCCGCCACCGATCACCACAAGATCAAATTCTTCACTCATTGCCCAGACTCTTCATTTTATCCGCCACTAGATCATTTCACGTTTTGATTGAACCGGCACAGAGCGGCGCGTTTTGAAGGATCGCGCTGGATTGCCGGTAATGAATACCGGAATGACACTGGTGATTTTGGCAAGCTGCTGCCTAAAACTCCACCGTCACCCCGGTACTTGTTACCGGGGGCCAGAGCACGGTTTCCACAAAGCGTACAGCCTCGGTGATTCCGTCAAGACCTGAACCGCTCTAATGTGGACCGCCGCTCCGCGTAAAAAAACCCCTCGCGCGGGGCAAGGGGTTTTCATTTGTCCCGGATCGGGGGCAAATCAGACGCTATAGCCTTCTTCGCGCAGAATGGCACGAACACGGGCGAGGAATTCGCTCTCGGTATTGTTCCTCCAGACACCGAGGACGATCTGCAGATCCTGGTTGATGCCGGGATTGTTCGCGAGCAGCTTCTGGCCCACCTCGCCATTATAGAAGACAAGGATTTCCTCGAGCTCTTCCTGGGTAAACCGCATCGCATAGATACGCGCGAACTGGTTATAAAGCTCGGACTTGCGTTCGAGATATTCGGCATAGGCGGCATCGATGGCCTCGATGACCGGATCGGTCAGTGCCGGGTCCTGCTGGACGAGCACGCGCATGGTGTTGAGCCCGATCTCGATAAGCTCGTTCTCGTAAACCGCGGCGCCATCGGTCATATCGACATATGAGCGGGCGGCGGCGAGGTGTTCGGGAGAGATTTCCTGCTGGGCGCGGGCAACCGACATGCCCGAGACCGCGATGGCGCCTGCGAGCAAGAGCGCCACGGGAAGGCGGCGCAAGGAAAACGTTGTGGTCATTGTGCGTTCGGTCCCTTCCAAGTTGCCGTTCGGCATCGTTGTTCAATCGCGGAATCGAACCGGAAAAGTCTCCAGCTTTTCCTGATCCCGCTTCAGTCATCGATCAGACAGGCGGATAACACCATCCGGTGCCGCAAGATAGGCCTCATGGCACAAATCGAGGAACAGGCCGTGCTGGACGACGCCAGGAATGTCCAGAAGAGCCCGCGAGAGTGCTTCTGCGTCGGAAATACGGCCAAAAGATGCGTCGAGAATGTAGTGGCCGCCATCGGTCATGAACGTCGCGCCGTCCCTCTGGCGCAGCGCAAACCCGCCTTCGGCTCCGAACCGGTCCATGACCCCGGCAACGGCGCGGCGCGTTGCCGCCAGCCCGAACGGATTGACCTCGATCGGCAGCGGAAACTTCCCAAGGGTTTCGACCAGCTTGGACTGGTCGGCGATAACCACCATGCGCGCGGAGGCGGCCGCGACGATCTTTTCGCGCAAGAGCGCGCCCCCGCCGCCCTTGATGAGACGGAAACGGGCATCGATCTCGTCGGCGCCATCGATGGTAACATCGAGACTGTCGATGTCCTCCAGCGTGGCAAGGGGAATATCGAGCTCGCGGGCCTGGGTGGCCGTTGCTTCCGAGGTGGGAACGCACAGGCATTCAAAACCCCTCGCCACTCTGGCGCCCAGAAGGTCCACAAAATGCCAGGCCGTCGATCCCGTACCCAGCCCGATGCGCATGCCGGGCCGGATTTCCGCCATGGCCGCTTCGGCCGCCTGCCGTTTCAGCGCATCGCTCATCGCGCCACTCCATCGTTGAAACCATAGCAGGTTTCCGGCCTTGGCCGGGCTATGTCAACCGGACGAAAGGGGGATAGCCCCACTTTGGCGCGACCTATTGTCGCCCGATTGCAACACTTCACCGATGGGAGTGCGGAGGACTACTCAAGCTGTCGTGAAGTGCCTATGCGTGAATCGGCAATCAGATTATGCAGCGAAAGGTTTGACGAGTGGATTCGCGCGGGGCGGGCCATTCTGGAGGGGCTTGATAGCAATGAAATCTGTGTATCTGTTTTTGTCGGTCGTCCTGTTGGCGATCCTGTCGATGGGGGCAGCGTCAGCCAACCAGACCGTCCGTGTCTATGACGCCGACCTCAACACGTTCGTCGATCGCGAAACCACCGGCGCCTATGGCGGCGGAAGCCCGATCAAAAAACAGATCGTCGATTACGAGACCAACCTTGCCGTGGGCACGATCGTCGTCGAAACCAGCGAACGGCGGCTCTATCTCGTGCTCGATGGCGGCAAGGCCATGCGCTACGGGATCGGCGTGGGCCGCGAGGGCGCGACGTGGGCAGGCACCAACACCGTTTCGCGCAAGGCGGAGTGGCCGGACTGGCGCCCGACGGCCAACATGCTGCGCCGCGACCCCACCCTCCCCCGCTACATGGAAGGCGGACCCGACAATCCGCTCGGCGCACGCGCGCTCTATATAGGCTCCACCATGTATCGCCTGCACGGCACATCCGAACCCTGGACGATCGGCACCGCCGTGTCCTCGGGCTGCATCCGGCTTACCAATGACGACATCATCGACCTTTACAACCGCGTGCAGGTCGGCGCGCGGGTGGTCGTGCGGCGCTAACCTCTTCTCTTCCCCGAGTTTAAAGGCCGCCCCTTGAGGCGGTCTTTTTTTGTTATGCGGGTCTGTTTCTAAAGTGTGCGTAAAGACCTATAATCATAGCCATGCTTCATTCTGGTAGCCCAACAGCCTCATCCACGTTCCGCCCCCTGATCGACAGGTTCGGGCGGCAGGTGACGTATTTGCGGGTTTCAGTTACCGACCGGTGCGATTTCCGCTGCACCTATTGCATGGGCGAGGACATGACGTTCCTGCCCAAGAAGGACGTGCTGAGCTTTGATGAGATCCAGGCGATCGTTTCCGCCTTCGTTGCGCGGGGCGTACGCAAGCTGCGGCTGACGGGGGGCGAGCCGCTGGTGCGGCGCGACATCGTCAAGCTCATCGAAGCCATCTCCGCAACGCATCTGGCCTCTGGTGCGCTGGATGAATTGACCCTCACCACCAATGGCAGCCAGCTTGGAGTGCACGCCACGCGGTTGGCCGAACTGGGGATCAAGCGCATCAACGTTTCGCTCGATACGCTGGATGACGCGCGGTTCACGGCCATTACGCGGCGTGGGCGGCTCGGGCAGGTGCTCGACGGCATCGCGGCGGCGGATGCCGCGGGTATTGCCATCAAGCTCAATATGGTGCCGATACGCGGGGTGAACGACGATGAAATCATCCCCCTCCTCGAATGGGCGCATGGGCGCGGATACGACCTGACGCTGATAGAGGCAATGCCGCTGGGCGATGTGGCGATAGACCGTTCCGAGGCTCACCTCTCACTGCGCGAGGTGCGCGATCGGTTGGCTGAGACCTACGCGCTCGAACCCATGAACAAGCGCACCGGCGGGCCGGCGCGTTACGTGCGCGTAGGCGAGACGGGCGGAACGCTGGGATTTATCACCCCGCTTTCTCATAATTTCTGCGAAAGCTGCAACCGCGTGCGCCTGACATGCACAGGCCAACTCTATATGTGCCTGGGGCAAGACGACAAGGTGGACCTGCGGGCGGCCTATCGCGAGAGCGGGGCGGTGGGCCTCGACGCGGCGCTCGACCGGGCGATGATCCTGAAACCCAAGGGGCACGATTTCGAGATCGACCGCGCGGAGCCGGCAGTGCGGCGGCATATGTCGGTTACGGGGGGATAGACCCTATAAGCTGTTGCGCGTTTGCGGCAGCATCGCAGCCCCTCATCCGAGCTTTCGCTTTGCGAAAGCCCACCTTCTCCCACGAGGGGAGAAGGGCAACCCTGTGGAGGTTTCGGTTCTTGAGCCCCCCTCTCCCCTTGTGGGAGAGGGGCTGGGGGTGAGGGGGCCGGCGATACTTCCGCAAACGCCGGATGCCGATATGATCTACCCGTCGCTCAGCACCGCAAACTCCAGCGGCAAAGCCGTGGTGTATTTGATCTGCTCCATGGCGAAGGACGAACTGACGTCGCTGAGGGCGATCTTGGCGATGAGCTTTTTATAGAAGGTGTCGTAGGCCTGGATCGAGGGCACGACGACGCGCAGGAGATAGTCCACGTCCCCGCTCATGCGGTAAAATTCGACGACTTCGGTGAAATCCTCGACCACGGCGGCGAATTTGCGCAGCCAGGCGTCGTTGTGCTCGTTGGTCTTGACCGCCACGAACACCGTTACCCCCGCATTGACTTTTTGCGGATCGAGCACCGCAACGCGACGCTTGATGACGCCCTCTTCCTCCATCTTCTGGATACGGCGCCAGCAGGGGGTGGTGGACAGTCCCACCTTCCGCCCGATTTCGGCAACCGGCATGGTCGCGTCTTTTTGCAGCAACTGAAGAATTTTGCGGTCGAGCTTATCGAGCGCCATGTGAGCCCCTGAAATGAAATTCCGAGTCTTTGAGAAATTTTCCGCATAAATGGAAAATCATCCGCCCAGCTATAGCATTTGATGCGCTCGCATTGCCAGTGTCAAGGCGAGGCCGGAGGAAAACGCGTCACGCGGTCTCGTCCAAAACCGTTTGGGCTCCATCCGGCCCCTGACCCTAACCCTGTATTAACCATGCACGCCATAGGTTACGCCCAAGCGTAAGAGTAATCCGTTAGGCTTCGTCCGATGGATCGTGTTGTGTCCAGTTGAGTACCCGAGTTCCGATCATGCCCTCGAGTGTGGCGCATCAGGCGGCCGAAGCGCATAGAACGAGCCGCGACCAGCGGCGCAACGTGCAACGCACAGTTCTGGACGCCCGCCAGCGCCTGACGTCGAGTTCGGGCACCCGCGTTTCCTTCGATTACGACCTGCTCGACGACTATGCCTCGGCGCGTCTTTCCGGCTTCCTGCCCACCCTTCTGGTCATCGCCATTCTCACCGCCGCAGCAATCCTTTGGGTTTCCCCCAACATCGCGGCGATCTGGGCGGGGTTCGTGCTTACGGCCAATGCCGGCATTGCAATGCTGTGCCGCCAGTTCCGCCGGGCGCGGGCCGAGGCGTTCAATGCGCGGCGCTGGACGGCGATCTTCATCTCCGCCGAAACGATCAACGGGCTGGCCTGGGCGCTGATGGCGCTTCTGCCGGCGGTCGCGGGCGGGCAGGATATCCGCATCATCATCTTCGCCATGCTTCTGGTGGGGGTGGCCGTCAACGCGGTATCGACCCGCACCCTCCCCCGCGCAACGCTGGTTTCAACCCTCCCCCCTTCCCTTGCGGTGGGCGCGATGCTGGTCTGGTCGGGGGGGACGCTCAACTTTGCGCTGGCGGCGGTCGCCATGGGAGCATTCTTCTTTTTCCTCTTTCTTGCCAAGCAGTTGCACAGGTCCGAGTTGGGCAATCTCGAACACCAGCTCGAAAAGGATGCCCTAATCCTCGAACTGGAGGAAGCACGCAACATGTCGGATGAGGCGCGGCGGCATGCCGAACAGGCCAATATCGCCAAATCCCGGTTCCTCGCCACGATGAGCCACGAGTTGCGCACCCCACTCAATGCGATCATCGGGTTTTCCGAGGTGCTGAAATCCGAGCTTCTGGGTGCGCATACCGTGCCGCAATACAAGGAATATGCGGGCGATATCCACGCCAGCGGGCAGCACCTTCTCAACCTCATCAACGAGCTGCTGGACCTCTCGCGCATCGAGGCGGGGCGGTACGATCTCAACGAAGAGGCGGTGAGCCTTGGCGAGATCGCCGACGATTGCCGCCGCATGCTGGAAATTCGCGCCCGGGCCAAGAGCATCGAGCTGGTCTTTTCGCGCGAGGACGCCCTGCCAAAACTCTGGGGCGACGAGCGCGCCGTGCGCCAGGTGGTGCTCAACCTGCTCTCGAACGCCATCAAGTTCACCCCGCAATCGGGCCGCGTGGAAGTGACCGTAGGGCGCAGCAAGGATGGTGGGCAGTTCGTCAAGGTCAAGGATAACGGGCCGGGCATTCCCGAAGAGGAAATCGAGACGGTCCTGTCGTCCTTCGGCCAGGGCACGCTGGCCCAGAAGACCGCCGAACAGGGTGCCGGGCTCGGCCTGCCCATCGTCCAGAAGATCATGGACCTGCATCAAGGGCGGTTCGACCTGTTCTCCAAACTGCGCTTCGGCACCGAAACCATCGCCACCTTCCCCCGCGCCCGCGTGATGGAAGGCATGGCGCCGGTGGTCGAGCGCCGGACGCTCGAAATCTATTCGGAAGTCGGATAATTAGACGAATTGAACGGATCGCGTTCAGTTCGTTCAGTCATTTTTTTCGGGCTTCATCCTGTCGTCCCCTTTTCGATCAGCGAGCTATGGTTGGTGCCAGTGGCAGCATAGCGGTGCCGCGAAAGGCGAGGATAAATCCAGTTGGAAGCACGCGCCTGTGCCAGCACCCCTCTCCCTCAAGGGGAGAGGGGTGCTCAGGAACCGAGACATCCACGGAATCCCCTTCTCCCCTTGCGGGAGAAGGTGGCCGGAGAGAAGCGGAGGTCGGATGAGGGGTGCTACGATGCTTACTGGAAGGTGAATTGACCAGAGCTTTCGCGCTAAACCGCGCGCAAATCCTCGATCAGCGTGCCGATACCCGGGATTTCGGCGTCGTGGGGCTTGTCGCGGATGGTTTCGGCGATGCCAGCCTCGTACCAGTCCTTCATGGCGGGAAGATCGAGGAGGCGCTGGGCGTAGCGGTGTGCGGTTTCGCCCAGTTCCAGCCCGTAGGTCTGGATGCGGAAGGCGACGGGGCAGAAGAAGGCGTCCGCGGCGGTGAAATTTTCGCCTGCGAGGAACGGGCCGCCGAAGCGGCTGAGACCTTCGGTCCAGAGTTCGTCCAGGCGCGCGATGTTCTGTGCCAGCACCGGGGCGGTCTCGTGGAGCTCTACGCGCACGCCGACATTCATGCCGCAAATGTTGCGCAGGGCTGAAAAGCCCGAGTGCATTTCGGCGCTGGCCGAGCGGGCCCAGGCGCGGGCGGCCCGATCGGCGGGCCAGACCTGGGGGTGGTCCTCGGCCACATATTCAACGATAGCGAGCGAATCCCAGACGGTAACGCTGCCATCGACGAGGCAGGGCACGAGGCCGGTGGGGGAAAACTTTCGGAAGGTTTCGTAGCTGCCCGCGTCAAGGAACGGCATGAAACGCTCCTCGAAGGCAATGTCGAGCGCCTTGAGCAAAACCCAGGGACGCAGGGACCAGGACGAATAGTTCTTGTTGGCTATGTAGAGGGTGTACATGGTTTTCCTCCCAATAACGATGCCGCTGCGTTTGCCGTCAATATCGCCTGGGCCCCGGTAATGAATACCGGGGTGACATTGGAGGAGAGGTGGGCTTGAAAGCCAACCAAAACCATCATTGTCATTCCGGGATTTATTCCCGGAATCCAGCAAGCTGCAAGTGCTACAACTTTCCTTCTACCGCAGCTTCCGCGAACGTTGCCATGTTCTTGTGCAGATGCAGCGCGGTCTTGCACAGTATGGCGCCAAGCGCCGCGCCCGTCCCCTCGCCCAGCCGCATGCCCAGATCAAGCAGGCCCCTTTCGCCCAACGCTTCGAGAGCCCTTGCGTGGCCGTTTTCGGCGGAGGTGTGAGCGAAGAGGCAATGGTCGATGGCGGCGGGGTTGACGGCGTGCGCGATGGCGGCGGCGCTGGTGGCGACGAACCCGTCGATGATGACCGGAACCTTCTGGTGGCGGGCCGAAATGATGGCACCGAGCATGGCGGCAATTTCGCGGCCGCCCAGATGGCTGAGGATTTCAAAGGGGGTGTTCAGCCGCCCGGCGTGGCGCTGGAGCGCGCGGTCCACCGCATCGGCCTTGCGTTTCAGGCCCTCGTCATCGACGCCCGTGCCGCGCCCTACCCAATCCGCGCCGGTGCCGCCATAAAGCGCGGCGTAAATGGCGGCGGCGACGGTGGTGTTGCCGATGCCCATTTCCCCGATGCACAGCAGATCGACCTCGCCGGCGATGGCCTCCATGCCGTAGGCGATGGTGGCGGCGGTGGCGCGCTCATCCATCGCGGAAACGACGGTTATGTCGCCGGTGGGGACTTCGAGGGCGAGCTCGAAGACGCGCAGATTGATTTCATGCAGCGCGCAGATCTGGGAAATGGCCGCGCCGCCATTGGTGAAGTTGGCAACCATCTGCCGCGTCACCTCGCGCGGGTAGGCCGAAATGCCCTGATCGGTAACGCCGTGATTGGCGGCGAAAATCGCGACCATAGGGTCTTCGATGGTCGGCTCTGGCTTGCCCTGCCAGCGGGCGAGAAACTCGACGAGCCCTTCAAGCTCTCCAAGCGAACCGGCGGGCTTGGTGAGTTGGGCATCGCGCGCCCGCACCGCCGCAACGGCGGCTTCATCGCCATCGGGGCCGAGCATCAAAAGATCCTGAATGTCGGCAAAGGCTGAGGCGGACATGGCGACTCCGGAATTGAGGTGATAAGAGGAATGCCGTTTTGCGGCATGGAAAAGGAAAAGGCAATTGAGCCAAGGCGACACACCCTCGCCCGCCGCCCGATTTGCGCGGCCGCTTGCCGATCTGGTCATGGCGCTGCGGTTCTTTTCCCGCCTGCCGACGGGCAAGGGCACACACGAGAAGCCGGATCTTGGGCGGATCGCCCCCGTGTTGCCGCTGGCAAGCCTTGCGATCGGTGCGGGTCCGGCAGCGCTGCTTTTCGTCTTCGTCCATGCCGGGTTCCCTGCCCTTTTTTCCGCGCTTCTTGCCGTTGCCGCCGCCGCCCTCGTTACCGGTGCGATGAGCGAGGACGCGATTGCGGACGCGGCGGACGGGCTGTTCGGCGGGGCGACATCGGCGCGGCGGCTCGAGATCATGAAAGACAGCCGCCACGGCAGCTACGGAGTGCTGGCGATCGTCTTCGTCGTGGGGCTGAAGGTCGCGGCGCTCGCGGCCATCGCGGGCCACAATCCGCTGGCGGCGACGCTGGTCTGGCTGGCGGCCACGACGATGGCGCGCTCAGGGGCGCTCTACCTGCCCATGCGGCTCCCTCCGGCCCGCACGGATGGCGCGGCGGCGGCAGCGGGCGGGGTGCCGGGGAACGCCTTTGCGCTGGGGAACGTTTTGGCTCTTGTACTGGGGCTCGTCCTAGCGGGCGCTTTTACCGGGATATGGGGCTTTGTCCTCGCCTCGGGGTGCGCGGCAGTCGTGGCGCTGGGCTGGGCAAGGCTGTGCCGCAGGCTCGTGGGCGGGCAGACGGGGGATTTGACGGGGGCGGCGCAGGTGCTGCTCGAAATTGCCATATTGGGCGTGTTCATGCGCCTGATCGTTTGATGCTTTTCCTTGAGATAATGGACCCCGGATGCTGTTCGTCGCCTTTGCCATCCTGATCACCGTTGGCATTGCGCTGGCCATCAATGCGGATTTCGGGGCCATTTTCGGGCTGACGCAGGACCAGACGGCGCGGGCGATCCCGCTTGTCGTCATCCTCACGCTGCTGGCCAGCACGCTGGTGGGGCGGCGGCATCGGCTAGGCGAGATCGTTGGCGGCTTTGCGGTATGGATCGCGATCGGGGCGGTATTTTTCGTGGGCTATGCGTTCCGCGACGATTTTTCAGGAATCGGGCAGCGGCTGATGAGCCAGTTGCAGCCGGGGGTAGCGATCGTCAACCCGGAAACCGGAAACGTGGAGATCGCCCGCTCGTTCGGCGGCAGCTTCCGGGTCGATACGGCGGTCAACGGGGTGACGCTCCCGATGATCTTCGATACCGGCGCTTCGGCGGTGGTGCTATCGCTGGACGATGCGCGACTTGTGGGGATCGACACGGAAAACCTTTCGTTCCGCGTGCCGGTGCAGACCGCCAATGGCACGAGCTTTGCTGCCCCGGTGACGCTGGAGCGGATCGAGGTGGGCAACATCGCCCGCGCCCGCATCCGGGCGTTCGTCGCGCAGGAAGGTGCGCTGGAAACGAGCCTTCTGGGCATGACGTTCCTTGAAACCCTGTCGCGCTATACGGTGAGCCGCGACAGCCTCGAAATGCACGACTAAAGCCGTTGCGGGTTTTGACCGGATCAGCCTCAATCTTCTTTGCTGCCCCGGCGAAAGCCGGGGCCCATGCTGCAAAGTTCACCGTGTTGGATGGTTCGCTGTGGATCCCGGGTCGAGCCCGGGATAGCGGCGGAGACAAGCCGATCGTTTCGATCAAAATCCGACACGACCGCCCCGTCTCTCGCTTCGCCGGTGAACGCGGGAAGAATGTGCGGCTGCTTCCATCAGAATCTGAAACGATCCAGCTAACTACGCCGCCTGGGCACGGTCCAGGGTGGCGAAGGCCTCGGCGATGACCTCTGGGCACGCGCCGGGCTTGGAGGCGTCGACCGAAAGGATCTGGCGGAAGCGGCGTGCGCCGGGGCGGCCGTTGGCCAGCCCCAGCATGTGGCGAGTGATCTGGTTGAGGCGCGTGCCCCTGCCCCGTTCGGCCTCGGCATAGGCGGTCATTGCCTGCTCGATATCGAGGAGCGTAGGAGCGGGACGGGTTGCGCCGAAAAAGCGGGCATCGACATCGGCAAGGATCATCGGGTCATGATAGGCGGCGCGGCCAAGCATGACGCCATCGACGTGGGCGCGGTGAGCCTGGGCCTCATCGAGCGAGCCGATACCGCCATTGATATAGACCAGAAAGGCGCCCAGCCGCTGCTTGAGGCGGTAAACGCGCGGGTAGTCGAGCGGAGGAATGTCCCGGTTTTCCTTGGGCGAGAGGCCCTTGAGCCACGCTTTTCGCGCGTGGACATAAAGCGCATCGATCCCGGTGGGCAGGACCGCGTCCACGAAGCGGTCGAGATCGGCTTCGGTGTCCTGATCGTCGATGCCGATGCGGCATTTTACCGTGACGGGGGTATCGGTCGCATCGCGCATGGCGGTGAGGCAATCGGCGACCAGACCGGGCTCGGCCATGAGGCACGCACCGAACCTGCCCGATTGCACCCGATCGGACGGGCACCCAACATTGAGGTTGATCTCGTCATAACCAAACCGGTCGCAAATCCTGACGGCCGCGGCGAGTTCTGCCGGATCGGAACCACCCAACTGAACGGCGACAGGATGCTCGCTCGCATCAAAAGCCAGCAACCGCCCGGCATCCCCATGCACCAGCGCAGCGCTTGTCACCATCTCGGTGAACAGCAACGCATGCGACGACAATCGCCGGTGAAGAAACCGGCAATGGCGGTCCGTCCAGTCCATCATGGGGGCTACACTGAAACGCCGAGACGCTGCGACCGCTGATTTCATTGTATTTTCTTCATAAATTTGATGCGCGTGTTGCGTAACGTTGCGTTATCGACCATATGCGACGAGGTTTCAGACGAGGCAGGATCACAAAGTAACACCGCAATAGGGCTTTGTGATACTCGTGGAAACCATCGTTGCCAGACCTCGAAAGAACAACACCGCCGCCTATATGGCGAAGATCGTCCGCAAAAGCGAGGGCAAGGTGGTCTATCGTGAGACGGCGACATTCGATATCGGCTACATCAAGACCATTCCCGCTCATGCCGCAGCCGTTCACGGCGTGGTCCCGTCTACCGAAGGTATCGGCCTGGCGCGCGTCGCTCTGTGCTCACGAAGGATCAGGAGTTGAGCCCCACCAAGGCATCCGAAATCCTCCTTGGCCATGGCATTTAAGTCCGCCGTCGCGATCTACGGTAGAACACAGTCAACCTGAGGCCGAGGTCAGATCGTCTGCGCCAGCCGAGCCGTGGTCTCTTCGGCATAAGGGATGCTTTTCTGGCTGCCACGTTGTGCGCAGGCCAGTCCAGCCGCGCATGAGGCGCGTTTCATCGCGTCTTCCAGCGTCAGGCCGCGATCCAGAGAGGCGGCAAGTACACCGATGTAACAGTCACCCGCCGCCGAAGTATCAATGATATCAACGGAAATCGCAGGCGCGAAAGCATGCCTGCCATCGGCGAAGGCCTGCGAACCATTTCCACCAAGTGTGCACAGGACACCTGTACCAAGGCGTCGTGAAAGCGACTCACAATCCGGCGTGCAACCGAGCCATCCGCCGAGCGCCTGAGCTTCGTCCTCGTTGACGACAACGAGGTCAAACAGGGACAGTATTGCCGGTTCGACGGGGATTGCCGGTGCAAGATTGAGGATCGAGCGTTTTCCCGCCATTTTCACGCGACGCGCCAATTCCGCCATTTGCCGCGGATCCGTCTCCATCTGGAAAAGAAAAGTACTGGCCTCGGCAAGAAGCATATCGTCGACCTGGCTTGCACGGGCCTCCATGTTGGCCCCCGGGGCAACGGCAATCAGGTTGTGCCCCTGGTCATCAATGAAAATCGAGGTGCAGCCGGTCTGCTGTTCCACTCGCACCACCCTCGAAAGGTCGATCGCGTGGGAGTCAAGGCCGCTCAAGGCGGTGTCGGCGATTACGTCCGCGCCAACCGCACCCACCATCGCAACCCTGGCGCCGTCACGCGCAGCGGCAAGCCCCTGATTGGCGCCTTTCCCGCCCGGCTCAATGCGCAGGCCGCTGGCCAACAGCGTCTGACCGACAACCGGCATAACAGGCATATCGAAGATGAAATCACAATTGATCGAGCCGAAAACAACGATCATTTCAGGCGGCCGTTTCCAGCGAGTCGACCAGCACAAAATGTTGCTCTCCCACTTCGCGATAAAAATGCTCTGACGGCAGATAACCGGCATTGTGATAGGGGCTGCGGATTTCGTCGTTGGAGATGTGACGGACGCGCCGACGCTCAGGGTCCGCAATCGGCACGGCGGCCATCAACTTGCGTGTATATGCGTGCGCCGGGTTCTCAAATACCGCGTGTCGCGGGCCGATCTCGACGATTTCACCCATATACATCACCGCCACGCGATGGCTGATGCGTTCCACAACCGCCATGTCGTGGCTGATGAACAGGTAGCCGAGGCCAAGCTGTTCCTGAAGATCGAGCATCAGGTTGATAACCTGCGCCTTGATCGACACATCGAGCGCCGAGACGGCTTCGTCGGCGACGATGAGTTTAGGATCCAGTGCAAGCGCACGGGCGATGCAGACGCGCTGCCGCTGTCCACCGGAGAACTCGTGTGGAAACCGATCCGCCATAGAAGGAGACAGGCCAACTTGTTCGAGTAGCGAGCCGACACGTTGCCGCGCCTGTGCACCGTTCAGGAGGCCGTGTGCGATCATCGGCTCGGCGATAGCATCACCGATGCGAATGCGCGGGTTGAGACTTTCATAGGGATCCTGGAAGATCATCTGGGCGTTGCGACGTATGTCTGCCAGTTCTCCCTTGCCAGCACGCGCTACGTTGCGGCCGCCGATCTCAACCGTTCCAGAGGTCATGTCGGTGAGGCGGATGATCGAACGCCCGGTGGTGGATTTTCCGCAGCCGGATTCGCCAACCAGGGAGAGAGTTTCACCTGCCCGCAATGCGAATGAGACGTCCTCAACCGCATGGATATTACCAACGGTGCGGCGTAGAATCCCCTTTCTGACGGGGAAGCGGGTCACCAACTTATCAACCTTCAGGATAGGCTCGGCATCCATTCGGACGGTATCCGCCGTCCGCGGCACCGGCTGTACCTCACCCGTTGCCATGTCGACTATGGGAAAGCGCAGGGGACGCGGTTCGCCTATCATCGAGCCGAGTTGCGGCACCGCCGACAGAAGCGCGCGCGTGTATGGATGGGCGGCGTCGCGGAAGATGTGTTTGGTTGTATCGGTTTCGACAACCTCGCCGCGATACATCACCACCGTGCGGTCCGAGATTTCCGCCACCACTCCCATGTCGTGGGTGATGAACAGGACGGACATGCCTTCTTCGCGCTGTAGCGTCTTGATCAGCTCCAATATTTGCGCCTGGATCGTGACGTCAAGTGCGGTGGTTGGTTCGTCGGCGATCAGCAACCTCGGTTCGCAGGCGAGCGCAATGGCGATGACGACACGTTGGCGCATGCCGCCGGAAAAACTCATCGGATACTCGTTCAACCGCGCCTTGGCGGATGGGATACGCACTTTGTCAAGCAATCGTGCCGCCTCTGTCATCGCCGCCGTATGATTGAGGCCCTTGTGCTGCATCAGCACCTCGGTGATCTGGTCGCCAATCTTGAGGACAGGATTGAGCGACGTCATCGGCTCCTGAAAGATCATGCCGATGCGGTTGCCCCGGATGGCCTGCATTTCCTTTGCCGGCAGAGACAGCAGATCATGGCCCTCAAACTCGATGTTGCCGGTCGAACGGGCGTTGGGGCCGAGCAACCGCATGATCGACATAGCCGTCACGCTCTTACCGGAGCCGGATTCCCCAACAACCGCCACCGTTTCGCGTGCGGCGATACTGAAGCTGACATCGCGCACAACGTCGCGCCATTCGCTGTCCACCTTAAAGGCCGTGGTCAATCCGGAGATGGAAAGGATCGGTGCGGTCATGGGTCAGCCCTCCCGACGCGGATTAAGAATATCGCGCAAAGCATCGCCGATGAGGTTGATGCCGACGATGAGCAAAAGCAGCGTGATACCTGGGAAAAAGCTGATCCAGTAATCGCCTGACAGCAGATATTCAAAGCCGTTGGAAATCAGCAGACCGAGCGACGGCTCGGTTACCGGCAAACCAATGCCCAGGAAGGATAAAGTCGCTTCCAGCATGATCGCGTAGGCGACGCGCATCGTGGCAACGACGATCAGAGGCGGCACGCAATTGGGCAGGATGTGGCGGAAGATGATCCGCCGATCGGAGAGTGCCAACGAACGTGCAGCATCGGTGTAGGCCCGCTTACTTTCGACCAAAGCCGAGCCACGTACCGTGCGTGCATAGTAGGCCCATTGGGTGACAACCAGCGCAATGATGATCTTGTCGACACCCTGCCCAAGAATTGCGAGGAAGATCAGAGCGATCAGGATGGCCGGGAAGCTGAGCTGGATATCGACGATGCGCATCAGTACGGCGTCGGCACGGCCGCCGGCATAGGCGCTGAGCAGACCGATGCTGGTGCCGATTGCGAGTGCTATGGCTGCGCTGGCAAGGCCGACAAGGATCGAGGTGCGCAGGCCATAAAGGATCGCGCTGAAAAGGTCACGGCCCTGATCGTCTGTGCCGAGCAGGTAGGTCATGCCTGATATGCCCTGCTCACCTGGCGCCAGACGCCCGTCCATGATGTCAAGTTGGGCGAGATCGTAGGGATTTTGCGGTGCGAGAACGGGCGCCAGCACCGCCACAACGACCAGAATGCCGACAACGATGGTGCCAATCAGTGCAAGCCGGTCACCCAGAAGCGACACCACTACTCGCCTCAGCGGCGATGATGCAGGACTGGCGGCGGCCTCCATTCCGGCATGTACCGAAGCGGCCTTTTCGATTGGCTGACTCATCTTGAACCTCCCTCGAAACGAACGCGGGGATCGACGATCGAATACAAGATGTCGACCAGCAGATTGATGACGCTGAACATGACGACGGTGATCATCAGGTAGGCCAGGATCACAGGCCGATCGAGCACGCTGATGGCGTCGATAATGAGCTTGCCCATACCTGGCCATGCGAAGATCGTCTCGGTCACCACAGCGAAGGCGATGAGTGAGCCAAGTTCGAGTCCGATAACCGTGATGAGCGGGATCAACGTATTCTTGAGGACATGAACGCGCAGGATACGCTTTTCGGAGATGCCCTTGGCACGCGCGAAGCGCACGAAATCGAGTTGCATCACCTCCATTACACCGGCGCGGGTCAGGCGAATAATCAGCGAAATCTTGAACAGCGCGAGGTTAAAGGCGGGCAAGAGCAGATGCGACCATCCGTCCAGTGAGAGAAAACTGACGGGCACGCCGAAGAGATCGACGGTATCGCCGCGCCCCGATGCTGGCAGCCAGCCAAGCTGGACGCTGAACACCATAATCATGACAAGGCCGATCCAGAAGGTCGGCAGGCTAAAGCCGAGGATTGAGAAGGCCATCACAGACTTCGAGGCGAAGCTGTCCGGCTTTAGCCCGGCCCAGATGCCGAGCGGAATCCCCAGCACCAGCCCCATTGCCAACGCGGTGAAGGCGAGTTCCAGCGTTGCCGGCAAGCGTTGGAGGATGAGGTGGCGCGCAGGCTGATTGAAGATGAAGGAATTGCCGAGATCACCTTGCAGCGCGTTGGAAACGAATACGAGGTATTGCTCCCATACGGGGCGGTCGAGACCGAACGCCCGGATGATCTCCAGCCTTTCGGCCGGGGTGGCCATGGGACTCAAGAGCACATCGACCGGGTTGCCCACCATGTAGAGGCCGACAAACACCAGAACGCTCATGACGAACAGCGTCACGACTGTCTGGAACAGACGACTTAGAAGGTAACTGCTCATGCGACGATCTCCCTTCCTTCGGGCGCCTCTCGTGTCGCGCCCAATCCCGCGATGCGCTCCGTGACCAGCCGGCGATAGCCGGCCTCGTCGACCGCGTCGATTACGTGTGCATTGGGGCTTTGTCCGGTCACGCCGTGGAAATCCGCCCAGCTATGCCCGGCAGTTGGGCCGCAGGTCGTCACGCCGACTGCTGCCTCGCGACCGTGGAAAAGCTCCGGTCGTAGCAGCCATGCGACGGCCATCGCATCGTGAACCGGACCGCCGGGGCGGCCGAAGCGCTTTTCATCGCTGCGGTCATAAGCGCGCAGCAGTTCGGCCATTGCCCTACCGCACACACCGTCACGCGCTTCAAACGCGCTGAAATCGGCTTCCGTGAACAGCGCCTGAAACGTGACGTCGAGCGGCAGCAACGTGAGCGGGACGCCAGACCGCCAGACGACATCGGCTGCGTGCGGATCGGCGTGGATATTGTATTCCGACCACGGCGTGCGGTGACCAAGTGCTGCGAACGCGCCACCCATCATGACGATCTGCCTGATGCCGGGCGCCACCTCTGGATGAAGCCGCAACGCAAGCGCGATGTTGGTCAGCGGTCCGATGGCGCACAGCGTTATGCCGCCGCCCCGCCGCGCCGCTTCACGCGCCCGTTCGGCGATGAAGCGGATGGCCGAGTCAGGTTGCGGGACGAGGTCGGTCGGAGGAACCAGATCGTCGGCGAAGCGGCCGACATGCGCGTATTTACCCAGCACCGGCTCACGTATCAGAGGCCGCGAGGCGCCCGCCAGCACTGGCAGGTTGCAATATCCGGCAAGTGCTGCCAGCTTGCAGGCGTTCACCAGGCTCGCCTCCAGCCCGACATTACCGGCAACGACCGAAATACCCAAAAGGTCTATCTCCGGCGACGCCATCGCTAGCAGGATCGCCGCTGCGTCGTCGACGCCGGGGTCGGTGTCGATGATGACCTGGTGGCGGCTCATGCGGCAATATCCGGGTTGTAGCGGGAGAAGCGGTCAAGAAACAGGTCGATCACGCCCGCAGCGTCCACCTGAGTCACGATCTCGGCGTTGGGCGCGAGGCCGCTGCTACCGTACCAGTCGGCCACGGTTTGCCCCATGCACAATTCACTTTCGTGTTCAATGAAGATACGCGCGCGCTTCGTCTTGAAAAGACGCGGCGCCAGCAGCCAGGCAATCACCAACGGATCGTGCAGCGGGCCGCCGCGTGAACCGTATCGCTCAACCTGGTTACGATCCCAGAAGGCCATGAGATCCGCCACCGAAGCTGAGATGCGGCCGCTTGCTGCCTCGAATTTCTTCACGTGATCGGGTGTGAGAATGACCTGGTGCGTTGCGTCAAGTGGCAATGCCACGATCGGGATTCCGCTCGAAAACACTACATGTGCCGCGTGTGGATCGGTAAGCATGTTGTACTCGGTCGTCATCGTACGATTGCCCGGCTCACGATAGGCTCCGCCCATCATGACTATGCGTTTGATGCCATCAGCGATCTTCGGGTCTATACACAGCGCCATGGCGAGGTTGGTCATCGGCCCAAGGCAGCACAAGGTGACTAACTCTCCAGTGCGTCGAGCCTCGCCCAACCTGTCGACGAGATATTCGACCGCGCCGTTTTCTTCCGGCTCGGCAATCGGGGCAGGCAGGCATGTGTTGCCAAGGCCGGTATTGCCGTGGAACTGCCCGCGGATCGCCTCGCGCACGAGAGGACGATGGCTACCGGTGTAGACGGGAATGTCGGCTCGGCCTCCCAACTCGCATATTTGCAGTGCGTTACGCACCGTCTGCTCCACCGGCTGGTTGCCCGAAACCGCTGTGATGGCGAGGATATCGAACTCTGGCGACACGAAAGCCGCAAGCAGCGCAATCGCGTCGTCGATGCCGGGGTCACAGTCGATGATAATTTGTGTAGCAGTCATGTATCCGCCTATGCGACGGCGGTCTGCCGCCGGCGTCTGGTATTGTTGTATACTTGCCGTATCGAGCTAGAGCGCGCCGACCGACCGGAGCACCCCGGCGATCTCGTCGCGCGCGATATCGTCCAGCGGCACCTGCGGCGCGACGGGATCGCCCACTGCAAATCCCTGTAGCTGCAGCGCCGCCTTAATGCAGGCAGCAATGGAGTATTTGGCGAAGATCTCGTTCACGCGCCACAACGGGCGTTGCAGGTCCATGACGCGGGGCCAGTCGCCCGCGCGGGCGGCCTCGTAGAGATCAACGCTTTGCCTGGCGACGATGCAGGCGGGGCCGGCCATCCAGCCAACGCCACCTATCATCAGTACGCAGGCCGGAATATGCGCGGATGCCGAGAATACCTGCATACGCCCGTGCGTGCGCTCGATGATCGACAGGAGCCGCCCCGTATTGGTAGAGGCGTCCTTGATGTAGCCAATATTGCCGACATGGCTGAGCCGCTCAATTACCGGCAGGCTGAGATCGGAACGCTGGAACTGCGGATTGGTGTAGAGGACGACGGGCCGTCCGCCGGCGGCCGCAGCAACAGCCCTGAAATAGGCTTCGACGCCGGTATCGCCTACCGGGAAATAGGCTTCCAGTATGGCGAGAATGCCGTCGACACCGGCCTCGACCAGCGCCCTCGTCTGCGCCACGGCATCGGCCGTGGTGGTCGAGGCGACACCCGCCACCACCGGCACCCGCCTGCGATTGGCGTCGACTGTCGTTTTCACCACCTGCAGACGCTGTGCGTTCGACAGATAGGCAAATTCGCCGGTGCTGCCCAGCGGCGCGAGGCCATGAACGCCCTGCCCGACCAGATGCTCGACGAGATCGCCGAGGACGGCGGTGTTGACGCCGCCCTCCGCATCCGTCGGTGTCACCAGATAGGGGAATACGCCATGGAACGACATCGGCGACACCTCCCTGGCTCCCCGCCTATTCGGCGCTCACATAGTAGGGCAGCGTGTAGCCGTCCGAACGACCCTCATAGGTCAGACCGCCCTTGGCCGCCCAGGTGTTATCGAGGAAGAACAACGGAATGATACCAAGGTCGCCCATGGCAATCTCCGTTGCTTTCTTCAGAAGCATTTCGCGCTCATCGTCGTCCAGCGTCGCGCGCGCCTGACCGAGTATGCCGTCGAACTCGGGGCTGGAGTAGCGGCCGCGATTGCCCTGCCCTGCCTGCTCGCCGTAGGTCTCCAGAAGCGGCCCCAGCACGCCGGACGGCTCGCCGGTTTCCACCGCAGCGCCGCCCATGATGAAGCTGAATTCCAACGCCGAGGCGCGCGAGAAATAGACGCTGCCCGGCAGCGTCTCGACCGAGGTCCTCACCCCGATCCGGCTGAAGAACTGGCCGAGCGCCTGAGCGACCCGCGAGTCGTTGGGATAGCGGTCGTTCGAGGCATGGAAAGTCAGCGTGAAACCGTCCGGATAGCCGGCCTGGGCCAGCATTTCCCTGGCGCGGTCGGGATCATAGGGATCGACCGTCAGCGCGGCATCGTAACCAAAATAGCCTTCCGGAACGACCTGGCCGGACGGCGTGCCCTGGCCATCCATGACCCGGTCGACGATTGCCTCGCGGTTGATCGACAAAGACAGCGCGCGCCGCACTTCCGGCTTCAGCAGCGGGTTCTCGCCGCCTGGTCCGCTGGCGAATGGCGACTCTTCCCGATCCTGATCCATGTGCAGATACATCAGGCGGTTGCCCGTGGCCTTGATGACGTTGATTGACGTGCTGTCTTCCAGACGGCGGGTGTCGGCCGTCGGAATATTCTCGATCAGATCGACATCGCCCGACAGGATGGCGGCAACGCGGGCGCTGTTGTTACTGAAGATGCGGAACGTGACTTTTTCCCATTCCGGCGCACCAGCCCAATAGGTGTCGTTGCGCTCAAGAACGATCTCGGCATCTGGTGTCCACGACACGAACCTGAACGGGCCGGTGCCGATGACGCCATTGCCCCTGTTCATCTCCTCGGTCGAGGTCTCGCCCTGTGAAGCGGGAATGATGGCGATGCGACTGAGATTGTTGAGAAGCAGTGGCGTCGGCCCGTCGGTCACGATCCGAATGGTGTGCGGATCGACTACGATGACCTCACTGATTGCCCGGACGTAGGGCGTGAACGAACTCGGACTGTTGGTGGCCGCGACCGGCACGCGACTGATACTGGCGACGACGTCATCAGCCGTGAAGTCACTGCCGTCGTGAAACTTGACGTCGGTCCGCAGCTTGAACTGCCAGGTGATGTCGTCGAGCCGCTCCCAGCTTTCAGCCAGCGCGGGCTGAATCTGCTGGTGCGCATCCTGGTTAACCAGCCCATCGAAGATATTGCGCGCCATCGCACTATTGGGACCCACCACATAGAAGTGCGGGTCCATCGAGGTAGCAGAGGCAGACAGGCCAACCGTCAGATCACGTGCCGTCGCCGTAAGCGGCAAAAACACTACAGATGCGGCAAGCACGGCCGCTGCGATAATTCTCATGGTAAATTCCTCCCCGTTCGAACGGTTCTTAAACAAACGCATCCGCTTGCATAGATCTTTCGCAAGGTGATTAAAAATTGCATTTAAGCCTGCTATCATGCCTAAATATTATAAGGAGAGGCATTCATGCGCCTGAAACCGCGCCAGCTTGAAGCCTTCCGCCACGTGATGCTTGCGCACGGCGTGACCGCAGCGGCGGATGCGATGAACATAACCCAGCCAGCCGTAAGCAGGCTGATCCGGGATCTCGAGATGGCTATCGGGATGACCCTTTTTAATCGGCAAGGTGCAAGGCTCAGGCCAACACCGGAAGCGGATCTGCTTTTCCACGAGGTCGAGCGTCTCTATATCGGCATCGATCAGGTGGCGCGGGCGGCAAACGATATTCGTCAACACAAGAACGTCGTGCTGCGTATCGGGAGCGTCTCCTCGCTGGTACGGCCGTTTCTGCATCAGGCGCTCATCGATATCACCGGTGAACAACACGATCTGCCGCTGGTACTGGACGTCGAAAACAGCCGACACATCTGGGACATGGTCGAAAATAACCATTACGATCTGGGCTTCGTATTCGGGCCCCCGCGTCCCGGCGACATGCAAACGGTGCGTCTGTGCAACTCACAAGCGGTCGCAGTGATGCGGCGGGATCATCCACTTGTCGAGTGCGAGATCATCACGCCGTCCGATCTCGCCAACTATCGCGTGCTAACGGCCGGGCGCAATTCCCCGCTCAGACGCGGGCTCGATCTCGCCTTTGCGGCGGCCGAGACCGCGCCGCTCAACATGATGGAAACATCAATGCTCAACTGCTGCCATTTCGCGGCGGCGGGAATGGGGGTCGGCATCGTCGACCATATCACGATGCGAGCGGCTGGTGTCTCGCTATGCGCAAAACCCTTTCTGCCGCAAATCGACGTTTCCTATTATGCAGTGCGTCCAGCGGGAGGCCGCACTATCCACGTGCTCGATGAAATCGTCGCCCGGATGCAGAATCTGCTTTCGGGGTGAAACACATCCGCCAACTACAACAAATGTCGTATCGGCATGGACATAAAGCGTTCGAGCAAGGACGGATCTGCAGCATGGCTGGCGCAGATTGTCGCAACAGGCGGTGGCAAGTTCCTGCTTCATGGAAACAAGACGTTTGAGCGCCGTTCGACCTGCTCTTTTGTTGTCAATCGACTTCCTCGTGCAGATGTCGTTCAAAACGCTCGATCAGGGTATGCATCTGCGCCCGCGCTGCGGAAAATTCGGCCGATTCTTTCCTTGCCGCCATGTCTTCGCGGTAAGCACTTTCCGATGAGAACTCGCAGCGCCACTGCACGTTCGGACCTTCTGCTTCCAGCCGTGCAAATGTGCGGCCTTCCGGCAAGCCCAATCTCTTGCGGATAGCCGTCGCTCGCCTGCGCTGAAGAAGGACTTCTTCTTCCCTCCCGGGCTTGGCGTAATAGTTCGTCGTCTCAATTATCATCATTTCTTCCTTTCAGGGCCATCAGACTGCCTTTGCCCATAGCCGAAACTTCCATGCTTGACGAAGCACAATGCCACCAGTAGTGTGTGATCACAATTGGTGATCTCATCAAGCTATAACGTGCCTAGCGTCAAAAGGAAACTCCGTGCCCACGATCAAGACAGTCGAAACCCTCGTTGTGCAGCTTCCCACCCGGCGTGAACACAAATGGGCGGGATTAACCGAAGTGATCGGACGCTACGTGCTGGTCAAAATCACGGACAGCGACGGGCGTGTCGGGTGGGGCGAGGCCCCCGCACTCAAGGATTGGGGTGGAGAGTTCGGACGCTATTTCGGCGAATCCGCTATCACCGTGAAGGCGGTTATCGACACTTACCTCGCTCCGGCAGTTGCCGGCATCGAACTGGGAAACATCGCAGAGCTCCATGCCCGAATGGACGCAATCATTCGTGGATATCCTTATGCGAAAGCAGCGGTCGAATTCGCCGCGTACGACGTCACCGGCCGGTGGCTCGACGTTCCTGTTCACGTCCTTTTGGGCGGAAAGTCGCGTGACCGCATACCCGTCACCCATTCGATCGGCCTGATTTCCATCGATGAAGCGCGATCCGAAGCGGCTCAACTCGCAGCCGAGGGCATCAAGACGATAAAGATCAAGATCGGGGTCGACCCTGAACGTGACGTTGCCATGGTTCATGCTGTCCGCGAAGCCGCAGGCGATGCCATGGAGCTGTGCGTGGACGCGAACGAGGGCTACAAATCTCCCGGCGAGGCAGTCCAGATCATTCGTCGCTTCGAAGGCTGCCGCATCAAATATGTCGAACAACCCGTCATGGGGATCGAGCGGATTTCCGAGGTCGCAAGGCGGATCGACGCTCCGGTCATGGCCGACGAATCCGCATGGAACGCCCATGACGCGATTCAAATCATCAATCAGGGTCAGGTCCAGATCATCTCGATCTATACGACCAAAGCAGGCGGCCTCTACAAGGCCATGGAAGTGGGCGCAGTGTGCCGCGCCGCAGGCATTCTCTGCAACGTCAACGGTTCGATCGAAACCGGGGTAGGCAATCTGGCAAACGTTCAGCTCGCCGCCGCTTCGCCGGCAGTAACGCTGTCCTGCGTCATTCCCGTTTCTGTGCCCGCAGAAGCACAGCACGGTCAGATCGGAGGCCTGTACTACAAAGACGATCTTCTTGTCGCACCAATGCAATTTGAGAACGGTGCGATCGTCGTTCCCGATGGGCCCGGAATGGGCATCGAAGTCGACATCAAGAAAATCGAAAAATATCAAATCGCGATCTGAGTGAAGGGGAGTTTCATCAATGCGCGCGGAAATCATCGAGAAACAGACGCGGGCGATGCGCGAGAACGGCTTTGATGCCATCGTCTCGTGTTCACCGGAAAATTTTGCATATGTGACTGGCTTTGTGGTTCCCAGCCAACCCCTGATACGCCACCGCCACGCCGCGGCCATCGTGACCGCCGACGGCACCAAGGCGCTGTTCGGCGTCGATATGGAAGCAAGCACTATCAAGCGCAGACAGCCGGATGTGCCAACCTGCATTTGGGCGGAGTTTTCCGATGACCCGATGGTGGTCCTGGCCGACCAATTATCGGAACTCGACCTTTCATCCGCAAGAATCGCCATCGAGATGGACTACTTGCCTGCCGGTGATCTGATGCGCTTGCAGGCAGCCCTGCCCGCCGCGACTTTCGTTCCCGCCGAACGGGTTCTGGCGCGGCTGCGCCAGATCAAGACGCCCGGCGAGATCGCCTTGCTACGCAAGCTCTCGCGCATCGCTGATCAGGCCATCTACGACGCGCTTGCCTCGGTCGATGAGGGAGATTCGGAAATGGACATTGCCGGGCATCTGACCCGCAATGTTTATGCACTGGGTGCCGAACACTTCAAACTGCTGATCGTCGCCACCGGAGAGCGCAGCGTTCTGCCCAATGTCGGCCCGTCGGACCGCGTGCTCAAGAGGGGCGATGTATGCCGCGTCGAAATTTTTTCCGTTATCGACGGCTATCAGGCCGGTGTATGCCGTACGGCCGTGGTCGGCGAGGCGCCCGACCATGCCGAAGATATCTGGTCCCATCTCGTCGACTGCAAATACGAAATCATGGACAAGGTCCGGCCCGGCGCAAGCTGCCGCGCCATATATGACAGCTTTATCGCCAAGCTTTCGCAAATGAACTTGCCGCCCATATCCTTTGTCGGCCATGGCATCGGATTGCACCTGCACGAAGATCCTTATTTGGGCCTGACACCGGTTCTGGGCAAACCGGGTTCGGATGCGCCGATCGAGGAAAACATGGTGCTGGGCTTTGAACCGCTTTGCTATGACACCGGCCACGGGTTCGGCATGCAAAACAAGGATATGTTGTTAGTGACGGCAAGCGGGTCCGAACTGCTTTCCGACTACTCAGATACAGACAATCTGATCGTTTGCGGTCAGGGCATCCATAAGGCCCAGACCCGCTCGATCGCCTGATATATTCGACACGCTCCGGGGAGGAAATGTTGCGAACCCTAATCGAAAATCTGAACTTCATTTTCACCGTCGATGCCGACGATACTGTTTTACGCAAAGCTAGCGTTGTCTTGGACAATGATCGGATCGCCGACATCGGTGGGGCAGATGAGATCGCCGGGCGCCACGTCCGGGAGTCATTCGATGAGGTGATCGACGGCGCGATGATGGGCATGTGCCCGGGCTTTATCGACAGCCACGTCCACCTGTCCGAAACGCTGTCGCGCGCCGTGTTCCCCGACAATCTAAACACCCGCGCATGGGTGTTTCACTGGGCCAAGCCGTTCTACGCGCATGTGACCGATGAGGACGAGTATTGGGGTGCCCTTCTCGGGATCACCGAAATGCTGCGCTGTGGCACCACATGCTTTCTCGACATGGGCTCGCAGTATGATCCCGGCATCGTCATAAAGGCCATGGAACCCACCGGCATCCGGGGCATTACGGGGCGCCACGCGGCCGACAATCGCCCTGCCGAATTGCCAAAGGGCTGGACCGAGGAAATGGCCGACCACCATTTCTTTCCCGACGCGCAGACGGCGCTTGAAGAACTCGAGAAGTGCGTCGTCAAATATAACGGCGCCCTCGACGGGCGGGCGCGCTGCTGGGTTAACATCGAAGGTAAGGAACCGTGCTCGCTGGAGCTTCACGTGGGCGCGGTCGAGTTGGCCGAGCGTCTGGGCGTCGGCACCACCTACCACCTGGCGACCTCGATCGAAGAAGCCAAAGTGTGTGAAGGCAAGTACGGCGTGTGGCCTATCACCCGCATCGACAATGCGGGCGGCATTCGCAAGAACCTCGTGATCGCGCACGGTGCTGCCGTCACCGATGAAGAGGTCAAACTTCTCGCCGAACGTGGAGCAGCGGTGGCATTTTGTCCCTGCTCTTCTTTCAAATTGGGCAAGGGGGCGACCGCCATCGGAAAGTATCCCGAAATGGTCGCAGCGGGGGTCAAGGTCGGCCTCGGAACCGATGGCGTCTCGGCGGCCGGCAACATGAACCTAATGCGCCAGATGCTTCTGGTTGCGGGGATGTTCAAGGACGCCCGGGTTCAACCCGACATCTTCACCGCCCGACAGGCACTGCGTGCCGCAACGATCGAGGGCGCCAGGGCCCTCATGTGGGACGATGAAATCGGCTCGCTTGAGATCGGCAAGAAGGCCGACTTCATCCTGTTCGACCTCGACCACGTCGAATGGACACCGTTCCACGATCCGCTGCAGGCGCTTGTTTATTCCGCCTCTACCGCATCGGTGTGTCAGACATGGGTCAATGGCCGCAAGGTGTACGGTGACGGCCAAGTCTATGGCGTGGACGAGAAAAAAATCCGCAGCAAGGCTCGTGAACTGGCGGCAGAGGCGGTGATCCGCGCCGGCCTGCACAAAGACGACGTTGATACAACCACAACGCTTTACGACGAAGGAAATTGAAACCGCCGCCGGGTCAGCGCGATGGCCCGGCGACACATTCCGCTGCCGGGGAGAGACCGGCCAACAATGTCGGCGCCGACGGAGCAACCCCCCAGGAATCTCTCAGGCAAAGCTGACCAGGCAGCGAAAACATCTGGAGAGAGGCAGAGTGGATCGTTGCTATCCGCCTGCCCACCGAAGGGGAAACCGTGGTCATGGCCCACGGAAAGCTCTCAGGTAACAGCGACAGATTGGGGACCATCGGCGCGGCGAAAATCGTGGCGCTATCAAAGATCCAATTATGGGAACCACCATGCCCCAACTCGCTGTTATCGGCGCCGGCATCACCGGCATCACGACCGCTTATGCGCTCATGGAGCGCGGCCATTCCGTCACGGTTTTCGACCGAAACCGCTACGCGGCCATGGAAACCTCTTTCGCAAATGGCGGCCAGCTCTCGGCCAGCAATGCCGAAGTCTGGAACCATTGGTCCACGCTCCTCAAGGGCATGAAATGGATGCTGCAGCGCGACGCGCCCCTTCTGCTCAACCCTTCGCCATCGTGGCATAAATACTCATGGCTGGCCGAGTTCATGAGCAATATCGGCCGCTACCGAGAAAATACCGTCGAGACCACCCGGCTTGCCATTGCCGCGCGCAGCCACCTTTTTGAAATTGCCGAAAACGAGAACATCGCATTCGATCTCGAACGCCGCGGCATACTTCACCTCTATTGGGACAAGCCGAGCTTTGACCACGCCAAGAAAGTGAACGCGCTGCTCGCCCAGGGGGGACTGGACAGGCGTGCGATTTCGCCTGAGGACGTTCGGACAATCGAACCCACGGTTCGTGGCGACATCTATGCCGGCTTCTTTACCCCTTCAGATTCCACCGGCGATATCCACAAGTTCACCTCCGGGCTTGCAAATGCCTGCGAAAAAAAGGGTGTGCGGTTTGCATTCGACGCCCAGGTAACGCGACTTCGCACGGAAAACGGGCGCCATATAATTGAGTGGCAGGGATCGGAAGATCACGCACCATCAGTACGAAAGGAAGGGTTCGACGGCATTATCATTTGTGCCGGCTGCGGCAGTCGCGCCCTCGCAGCCATGGTGGGAGACCGGGTGAACGTCTATCCGGTAAAGGGGTATTCGATCACGGTTCATCTCGATGACGAGCAAAGCCAGAACGCAGCGCCCTGGGTGAGCCTTCTTGACGATAAGGCCAAAATCGTCACCTCGCGTCTGGGCAAGGACCGGTTTCGCGTGGCGGGAACGGCCGAGTTCAACGGCGTCAACCGCGATATCCGCAGCGAACGGATCGAACCACTTGTAGCCTGGACCCGCACGCTGTTTCCGGGAACCAGTACGCGCCGCGTGGTCCCTTGGGCCGGCCTTCGCCCCATGATGCCATCCATGCTGCCGCGTGTAGGCAAAGGCCGTCTACCGGGCATTTATTACAATACCGGTCACGGCCATCTTGGCTGGACGTTGTCGGCCGCAACCGCTGATATGATCGCTGAATGCGTGGACAGTGACGGTGTCGGCAGCCTGAAGCTTGCCGGGTAATCGAGGTCAGCGCTGCTTGACAATATAAATTGTGATCATAAGGTGTGATCTCACATTTTGACGCTTCGTATGGTTCGCCGCGAATTGACGTCGTACCTACAGGGTCTTGAGGAGGAAGCAATGAAGGTAGCAGTGCTGGGAGGAGGCGCGGGAGGCGCCGCAGCGGTTGCCGAACTGACACAGGCCGGACACGCTGTCTCGTACTGGGCCAGATCGGAATCGACGCTGGCGCCTTTCCTGGAGTTGGGCGGCATCGCATATAATGGCGTGCTGGGTTCGGGTGTCGCTCGCCCACAAACGATATCCTCCGATCTCGGCGCCGTGGTAAAGGACTGCGAGGTGGCGCTCGTAACTCTTCCCACGTTTTCGCACGCGTCTATGGCGAAAGCGCTCGCCGAAGCAGGCTGGCCGTCGGACAGGCTGGTTGTTCTCAATCCTGGGCACACCGGCGGGGCGCTGGAATTTGCCCACGCATTCGAGACAGCAGGCCGCACCGCGCCACCGGTCGTCGAATTCTCAACACTCACCTACGTTGCCCGCAAGCTGAAACCCGATGAAGTGACGGTGACCGGTCGTGCCGGCCAGGTTCGCGCTGCAGTCCTGGGGGGCGATGACAGTCATCTTACAACCGCAACCCTGCTCTTTCCCGGCGCCAGCCCGGTTAGCGACGTTCTGGCATCCGATCTTTGTAATGTTAACATGGTCCTCCACACGCCCGGCGCTGTCCTCGGCGTGGCCTGGGTAGAGGCGACCGCGGGCGACTTCACATTCTATGTGGACGCGATGACCGATGGTGTCGCGCGCGTCATGGAGCGGCTCGATCACGAGAGACTGAACGTTGCGGCGGCTTTCGGTCATAAACTGCCTAATCTGATTGAAGAAATGAAGCTGATCGGAACTGTGGAAGCCGATGTCGCCGACACTTCCGACTATCGCAGCGCAATAGCGGGCGGTGTCGCAAACGCCAAGATCAAGGCACCCGATTCACTCCAGCATCGCTATTATCGCGAAGATTTCGGGCATGGCCTTCTGCCCTTCCGCGAACTCGCGCAAATCGCTGGAGTGGCTGTGCCGGTGGCAGACGCGCTCTACGCGCTAGCAGAGGCCGCCGTCGGCATCGACTACCACACCGGCGGACGCACCGCCGATGCGATGGGCATTGCCGGCCTGTCAAAAGACGCACTGATAAGAAAAGTGAGCGCACGATGAGCTGGAACGATCTTACTATCGCAGTCGTGGCAGGGGATGCCCGCGAACAGGAAATTGCCCGCTGCGCCGTTCGCGCCGGAGCCAGGGTCCGTGCTTTCGGCTTTCCGTGGCCGGAAAAGGGTATCGAAGGCGTTTATCATGCATCCGACGCCGCTGATGCACTCAAAGGTGCCGATATCGCGCTGTTTCCCATTCCCGGTATCGCGCCGGACGGCGGATTGTTCGCGCCGTCCAATCCGGACCGGATCATTCCCTCGCATGAAATGCTGGCGGGTATGAACAAGGGCGCAAATATCATTCTGGGCTGGGCTGACGACAACCTCAAGTCCCACTGCGACGCCCTCGGCATTTCGCTCCATGAATATGAGTGGGACGTCGACCTAATGCTCCTTCGTGGCCCGGCGATTGTAGAAGGTGTCCTCAAGGTCCTGATCGAGAACACCCAGATCACCGTTCACAGGGCAAACGTCTGTCTTGTCGGCCAGGGCACTATAGGCTCTCTCCTGACCCATACGCTTGTCGGCCTTGGCGCCCGCGTGAGTGTGGCTGCCCGCAATCCGGTGCAGCGCGCCGCCGCCTATGCCGCCGGCGCAGAGGCCTACACGCTCGAAGAACTGCCCGAGATCTTGCCGCGAATGGACATCGTGATCGGAAGCGTACCCCGTCAACTCATTGGCGAAGACCTGCTCAAGACCATGAGGTCCGACGTCCTTCTCGTCGACGTCGCGGCCCCTCCGGGCACGATCGACCGCGACAAGGCCGGCGAAATGGGGATCAAGGCTGTTTGGGCGCGCGGCATGGGTGCGCGCGCGCCGATCACCGTCGGGAAAAGCCAGTGGACCGGCATCGAACGGCGCATCAAGGACATCATGGAGAAACAGAAATGAAGGCCGATCTCGTTATCAAGAATGCCCGGGTCATACGCCATGATGGAGAGTTCTTTGGCGGAGTTGCCATAAAGGACCAGAAGGTCATCGCCACCGGCGCCAACGACGTCCTGCCCGAGGCGGCACGGACGATCGATGCGGCGGGGCGCGTGTTGATGCCGGGGCTGATCGATCCACATTGCCATCTGGGCGTGAAATTTCCCTTCGATGAAGACATGCGCACCGAAACGGCTGCCGCAGCGTCCGGAGGCGTGACCACCGCCCTGCTCTATATCCGCAATCTCAAGGAATCCTACCTGCCCTTTTACGATGAACGAAAAGCCATTGGCGAAGCAAACTCGGTCATCGATTTTGGGTTTCATTTCGGCATTCAGCGCGAAGAGCACATCGCTGAAATCCCCAAAATCATCGAGCATACAGGGGTAAAATCCTTCAAATGCTATTTCGGATACGAGCCCGACAATCCGATCGGCATCGTGCCGGCGACCGACGGGTGGGTCTATGCGGCAATGCGAATTCTCGCTCAAGTGCCGGGCGGCGTGATCAATGTTCACTGCGAAAACACCCAGATCGCATCCTGGATCAAGAAGGAAATTGCGGCAACGGGCCGCCAGGATCTGGGTGCCTACACCGAGTCCCGACCTGCCTTTTGCGAGGTGGAGACCATTCGCCGAATGATTTTTCTGGCGGAAAAGACCGGATGTTCGCTCCATCTTGTCCATACCTCGGTGGGAATGGGCCCCATTCTCGCCGCAGAGGCGCGGGCACGCGGCGTTCAAGTGACGGTCGAGACCTGTCCGCACTATCTGACCCGCACGTGCTACGACGAAGATCTCGACATGAAGGCCAAGATATCCCCGCCCCTGCGCGACCGCACGGAACTCGAGGGGCTTTGGGACGGCATGCTCAACGGCTCGGTCTATTCGCTGGGAACCGATCACGTTCCGTTCCTGCCCAAAAAGGGTGAGGATCTGTGGACAGAATTTCCCGGCGTGGTCAGCTTCCCCTGGGAACTTTCACTCATGCTGCATTTCGGCGTTCATCAGCGCGGCCTGCCGCTTTCAAGACTGGTCGAGGTCAATTCGTACAATCCTGCGCGCCGCTTCGGCCTCTGGCCGCGCAAGGGCGACATCGAGGTCGGCTTCGACGCCGATCTGGTGCTTGTCGATCTCGACGAAGAGCGTGAGGTCGTGCACACGGGCAAAGGCACCTGCATCTATGAAGGCTGGAAACTCAAAGGCTGGCCGGTGCTCACTGTGGCGCGCGGCGACGTGGTCTACGAGAATGGCCAAGTGTCCGATGAGCATTATGGTCGCGGCCGTTGTGTGACGGTACCCGCATGATGATCAGGCAAGCGGACAGCACTGATCTGCCGCTAGCCGGACGAACGCCTATTCTGGGTGAGCGCCCGCCGCTGTCCACGCTTGTGCGTTCACTGCAATCGCGTCCAGACCTAATGCAGGAGCAGCTTTCGGGCATCCACAACCCCTGGGGATCTGCGGCCAACTTTACCGATCCGTGGCGCTTCCTGGAAGCTTGCGAATCATCGGAGTTGATCGAACGCGCCCGCAGCATCCTCGGCAACGACATCATCTTGTGGGATAGCGAACTCTATCTGCGTGGAGCCGACTATATTTCAGTCTCTCCACGCGATGCCGAGGGCCGCTACTGGCCAGCGGTCCAACTGCAGGGAGCGATAGTGGTTCTCGCCATATCCGAGACCATCGAGATACTGGCCTGCGTAGACCATGCCGAAATCGTGTCTGCCCTGGAAACGCTCACGCTTGACCGCACCCCGATACTCGTCGTCCGACTCATGTCGGCAAGATGCCACTTCATCCGAGACCCTGCCTTCCCGGCAAATCGTATCTGCATGCAGGAACAGGTTCTCATCAATTACACCAACCGCCCACTCTGGCTGATCTCCGGCGAAAACCGGGGCGACAGCGATCTGGTCACCGGATTCGCTCCGCCTGTCCCCACCTGGGCAAGAAATGCCAGCAGCCAAGCCCAAAAAGAGGAGAACTGAGATGCCATTCGTGATTGTCGAATTCTGGGAGGGGCGCACTGTTGATCAGAAGCGCAACCTCGTCAAAGCCATAACCAAGGCCATGGTCGAAGAGGCTGCCTGCAAACCCGAGCACCTGCACGTGGTCATCCACGATACGCCCAAGGACAGTTGGGGCCGCGCAGGTGTACTGGGGATCGATATGGAGGAAAACAAGAAATGAGCCTGGACCAACTCGACGTTCGGAAGTCGGCGCTGCTCGTGATCGATCTACAGAACGCATTCATCCATGAAGAAGGCACGCTCGGCGTATCCGGGATCGATACCAAACGTCTGTCGACCATTGTCTCACCGCTCCACAAGCTGATTACGCGCTGCCAGAATGCCGGAGTGCCGGTTATTTGGACCAAACAGGAGCATTTTGCCACCGATCACAATCGGGCGCGCAAGAAACTTGCCGGTCACACCTCCAAACGCAAGCAGGTTTCCGCACTGGCAGGGTCATGGGACGAAGAGTTCGTAGATGAACTCAAGCCCCTCTCGGAGGTCAATCCCGAATTCGTCATTCGCAAGCACCGCTTCGGCGCGTTCTATGAGACTCGGCTGGAGATGATGCTGAAGATGTTGGGCGTCCAGCACCTTTTCGTCACCGGGGCTACAACAAATGCGTGTGTTGAGACATCGATCCGCGAAGCCTATCTGCGCGATTATGACGTTATTGCCGTCGACGACTGCATATCGGGTGTAAATGGCGAATGGGAAGAAACCGCCAAGAAGGTCTGGGCGCAGTATCTTTGTGAGATGTCCGATTCAAGCGCCATGATCGAGTGGATCGACAGCCAGACCGAGCCGCGCGTGCTTGAATATGGCCACCAGCTCATTTTGGTCGATAACATCGACACATCTGTGAAATTTTATACTGAACAGCTCGGCTTCACGATCCGTCCGGCCAAGCCTCTGGCGGACGGCCGGGCGTTTACAGCATTTCATCAGGGCATTGCCCTAACACAAGGGCGCGAAGGTGGTCATCGGCAACTCGATCATATCGCCTTCGAGGTCAATGACGTGCGCGCCATGTCGGCCAAACTCAAATCTGCCGGTGTGAAATTCTTTAACGAGCTGCACAACGGTCCATATGGATTGACGATCTACATCGCGGACCCTGACGGCACGAAGGTGGAACTCTACCAAGTCGGAGCAACCGCGGACTGATACCTGCCTAGAGCGTTTCAGGTCTTGATCGAACCGGCACAGAGCGGCGCGTTTTGAAAGATCGCGCTAGTTTCCGAGAACGAGTCCCGGAACGACATTGGTGGCTATGGCCGATATCTGCCCCATGCCCGCCTGTCGCCCCCGGGATTCATTCCCGGGGTCCAGACCGGACCCGCCGCAATCAGGGGAGTCTCGACGATTCCGTCAGAACCTGAAACGATCCAGATATGACCATACGGCCGGGGCGCGTCTCGGGCCGCTTTCATCTGTGCTCGAATGGGCCGTCGAGTTCTCGATAGGAAGGCAATGCCGCGTTTATGGCTCGCCCATCACGCATGACAATCCGATCGGGCTCGCGTCGGGCAAGCACTTCGGTAAAATCGCGCCCTTCAAAGATCGTGAAATCTGCCCGCTGGCCGACAGCGATCTTGCCCGCATCGATCCCCAGCATAGACGCCGGTTTCACGGTGACAGCGTCGACCCAAGCGCTAACCGGGCTGTCCAGATGGAGCGCTCGAACGCCCAGTCCCAACGTTTCGAGCATATCGAGATCGCCGAAGGGGTGGAATGGATCACGGATATTGTCCGAACCGAGCGCCACATCGATACCGCGCGCTCTGGCCTCCTTGAATGCGGTGACGCCCCTCCAGCGCGGGGTTGTGCCGTCGAACCGCCGATCCTGCAAATACAGATTGCACGCAGGCAGGCAGATCAACCCGATCCCGGCCTCTGCAACCAATTCGAGCGTCCGGTCGCGTTCGAGCGCATCCTGCAATGCCAGCGAACAGCAATGGCCGGCCACGACTTTGCCTTTCATGCCGTGACGAAGACAGGCAGCTGCGATCCGAGACAATGTATCAGAGGCCGCATCGCTGGTTTCATCGGCATGGAAATCGAGCGACAGGCCATAACGGTCCGCAGCCCGAAACATCGTATCGAGCAGTGCGTCAAGATCAGGCAGCGGAAAGGTCACTGCGCCCAACGATCCCCCTGCCCGCGCCACTCGCCGGGCGACCATATCGATGAACGCGGCATCACGCGCAAAGACAATCGAGAACAGGCTGGAGCCGTGCAGTGCGAGCCTGTCACGCCAGTGATCGCGCAGGTGCTCGAAAACGTCCCAAGATATCTCGAACTGATCGGGCTGTGAATCGATATGGGTCCGCAGCGCAGCCGTGCCATAGTGATGGGCGCAGGCCAGACCGAAGGCCATACGCGTGCTGACGTCTTCACGCGACCAATTGTCCACGCGGTCTTTTGAGACCAGGTCGATGGCAGTTTCCAGCGTGCCATCGCCAGCACCGGCCCGCCCGATTAGGTGACCTTTGTCGAGATGGGTGTGTGGATCGACAAAGCCTGGCAAACATAGACGATCGGCAAGGTCGATCCGTGGCCAATCAATCGGGGTTTCTGGCGCAGATCCAATGAAGGCGAACTTTCCGCCCGAAATGCCGATATCGCCCGGCGACAGCCGGCCCTCGATTACCAGCGTTGCATTTGCCAAAACGACATTACCCTCAGGCGCCAGACCGGCGAGTTGACGGTTTAGGCCGGCATTGGAGACGGGAAATGGCAAACTGGTACCGCTGGGCTTTTCAGTCGAAATCATAGCGCCTTTGCCCTGTGACAACTTGGTATATACTCGCCAGCCAAACGGAGGGCTGCAAAGCTGCGACAAAGGACTTGTCGCTGCCGGCTTTTTATGATCACATACTGAGATCACAAATCGGCGCAAGTCAAGGTTAAACGCCTCTTTCTCTCCTGAACGAAACGGGACATTGCGGATGCAGAACGCCAAGGCCATTTCGACACCTGACCTCGACCAGCCCCCCCAGAAAAAGGGCGAGCGCAGGCAGGTTCACGAACACGTGCTGTCGCGTATGCGCAGGGGGTTGATGGTCGGCGCATTCCTTCCCGGTCAAGTCTTGAGCCTGCGCAAGCTTGCTGCCGGGTTGGGCACTAGCCCCATGCCCGTGCGCGAGGTGTTGAGCCGCCTGATCGCTGCCGGTGCGCTCGAGGAAACAGCCAACGGTTCGGTTGCGCCCCCAAGGCTCGGCCCCGACAAGCTTGAGGACCTGTTTTCGGTCCGCGAAGTCCTCGAAGGCATGGCCGCGGAAATGGCGGCGCGAAAGGCGACGCCAGCACTGATCGAGGAACTAACGGCGATCAATACAAAGCTCTTGGTGGCTATCGAAAAGCGCGACATCTCTGGCTGCCTCTCGTTCAACCAGGAATTCCACTTCACACTGTATCGCGGCTGCGGATCGGACGTCATTCTGCCTCTGATCGAAGCACTTTGGCTTCAGTTCGGCCCAACCATGTACATGTCGCTGCTGGTTCCCTCCATGCCGTGGAATGCTGCCGATCATGGGGCGATCCTCGATGCACTGAAAAAGGGGGAACACGCAGCGGTCAAACGCGGCATCGTCCACGACATCCGCACCACCAAACGCGCGCTGCTCACCGTTCTGGGCGAAAACGGGATGGCCGATCTGCCGTTCGCCGCACGTTCCGATCTGTTCGGCGACTTTTAGGAGATCCTTATGACAGGAAAGATCGAAAGCCGGCTTGCGGACCTTGGCATTACCTTGCCGGCCACATCCGCCCCACTCGCCAATTATGTCCCTACCCGGGTGCTCGGTACGAGCCTTTATGTATCGGGCCAGGTGCCCGCGCGTGACGGCAAGGATGTCTATACCGGCAAGCTAGGTGCGGATTATTCGATCGAAGAGGGCCAGGATGCCGCGCGAATCTGCGCCATCAACATCCTCGCCCATCTGCGCGACGCGGTGGGCGGCGACCTGGACCGCGTGGTCAATGTCGTCCGGCTCGGCGGATTCATCAACGCCGTGCCCGAATTCACCGATCATCCCAAGGTCCTCAATGGCGCCTCGGACCTGATGGTCGAGGTGTTCGGCGATGCGGGCCGCCATGCCCGGGCCGCCGTCGGCGTTTATTCGCTTCCGCGCAATGTCCCCGTCGAGGTCGACGCGATCTTCGAGATTGCGTGACGTGACTGACGGCCCGGACGCCCCAATACCGGTCTACGTTCTCACGGGCTTTCTGGGCAGCGGCAAAACTACGCTGCTCGCGAAGTTTCTGGCGCGGCCCGAATTCGCCGACACCGCAGTTCTAATCAACGAGTTCGGCGAGGTGGGGCTCGATCATCTAATCGCGCGCGAAGTCAGCGAGGATGTGGTGCTGCTCGATTCCGGGTGCCTTTGCTGCAGCGCGGGGGACGATCTTGCCTCGACCCTGCTCGAACTTTATCACCTGCGCCATCATGCCGATGCGCCGGCCTTTAACCGGGTGGTCATCGAAACCAGCGGACTGGCCGATCCGGGCCCGGTACTGACATTGGTCATGACCGACCGGCGCCTAAACACGATCTTTGAAGCCGGGCCCGTGCTGACAGTGATCGATGCGATCAATGGGGCAGAAAACATCACGCGCTTCCCGGAAGCAGAGCACCAATTGGGCCTGGCCGATACCGTCGTCATCTCCAAGACCGACCTCGTGCCGCCCGACCTGGTCACCATGTTGGAGCAGCAGATCAGGACGATCAACGCCCAGGCAGTACTGATCGACTCCGAGACCACGCACGACCCCTTCAGGTTCTCCAACGAGCCACGCGCGCTGCTCGATGCGCCTGTCTCTCATGGGCATGACGAGCATCTGCATCACGACCACAGCGGCGACATCGGCTCGTTCGTGGTTCAGATTGAAGATGATGTCGATTGGCCCCGGTTCGTGACATGGCTCGAATTGCTGCTATCGGCACGCGGTAAATCAATTCTACGGGTGAAGGGTTTGCTGGCAGTGCGCGGGGACCATCGTCCCCTGGTGCTCCAGGCCGTGCAGACCATGGTTTATCCGCCGCAGTTTCTGCCACGATGGCCCGTGGATGTTCGTGCCTCCCAAATCGTCTTCATCGCCCGCGATCTGACGGCGGCCGCAATCGAAACGTCATTGCGCAAGCACGTGCTTGCCTGACACATATCCAGCGCCGGCCCAAACAAAAAAGGGAGCCTTGGGGCTCCCTTTTGCGATTGCGTATGGCGCATGTTTCAGTGGTGCATCGACTTGACGATAGCCTCGGTCACTTTCTTGGCGTCGCCGAACAGCAT
>NZ_QMEL01000005.1 GCF_003390885.1 Pelagibacterium sediminicola | reverse complement strand
CATAGGCGCGGCTTTAGCGCCGTCATGCCCGAAGCGGTGCGGCCCGCGAGGCAAAACAAAAAAAGACCAGTTCACGAAATGTGTTCTTTATCGATCTGGTGGCTATGGCGAAGCGCCCAGAACCCGACCCCATTCCGAACTCGACCGTTAAACGCTTCTGCGCCAATGGTACTGTGTCTCAAGACACGGGAGAGTAGGTCGCCGCCAGATCTATTAAGAACACAAAAAAACCTTCTCAAGAAATAATAAAAAGCCCCGCATCAAGCGGGGCTTTTTTTATTCCCAAGCATATCAAAAACAAGGCGCCACGCGATGCAAAAAAGCAAGGCGTGGCCGCAGACAGAAAATGACAGTTCCGTTTCTTGAGAAGCAGGGATGCAAGGCCCTCCCGCCTGTGCATCCATCGGTGGGGGCGGCCACCAACTGACATCTGCTTTCCGATAACCCAACGTGAGGGGACAGGCAAAGTTCCCCCGGTGGCTCCGACTTTTCGGCGGTCGCTTTTGATGTTGGATGAACCGTGCCCTTTAACCCCTTGCCCTTTAGGCAGGATCGGCGATCGCGGCGGTTTTATGCTTTCTTTGAGGCAGCCGCGACCGCTATTTCCGGTCTGTCTAATTCCCTTCCGGCAACGCGTAGGCGAGGAAATAATCGCCGATGGGAGTTTCCATGAAGGTGTGCCCGCCCGCATTGATGACCACGTACTGGCGGCCATCCGCCTCATATGTCACGGGGCTGGCCTGCCCGCCGGCGGGGAGATCGGTTTCCCAGAGCACTTCGCCGGTTTCGATATCCATGGCGCGGAACAGATCATCGGTCGTCGCGGCAATGAAGATCAGGCCGCTGGCGGTGACGACGGCGCCGGCGTTGTTGGGGGTGCCGATGTCGAAGGGCAGCATCGAAGGGATGCCGAAGGGGCCGTTCTTGCGGGCGGTGCCGAAGGGCTTGTCCCAGAGAACCTCGCGGGTTTCGAGATCAACCGCCATGATCCCCCCGTATGGCGGCTGGGTGCACAGCATGTCGGTGAACGGCACGCGCCAGCCCGCGTTGACCTCGACGCCATAGGGTGTGCCGGCCTGCGGCGAGATGTTGGAGGGGCTGTTGTCGGCGGCGCCCGGTTCATCGATGGGCACGATGCCGTGGGCATCCACTTCCTCGCGCGGTACGAGGCGGTTGCGGTTCACGGTGATGTTGTAGTTTGCCACCATGATGTTGCGGTCGGTATCGACCGCGACCCCGCCCCAGTCGGACCCGCCATTATAGCCGGGGAATTGCAGCCACCATTCGGTCGAGGGCGGGGTGTACATGCCCTCGTAGATGCTGTCGCGGTACTGGATGCGGCACCAGAGCTGGTCGAGCGGGGTCATGCCCCACATGTGCCGCTCCTCGATGTCGGGCTTGAGCGCGTTGGGGAAATCGACCACGAATGGCTGGGTTGGCGAGAGACGCTCGGGTTCAACCCCGCCCTGGGGCACAGGGCGTTCCTCGACCTCGACCAGCAGATCGCCGGTGCGGCGGTCGAAGATATAGAACATGGCCTGTTTGGTGGGCAGGATCAGCGCCGGGACGGGGCCTTCGGGGGTCGGGAAATCGACCAGTGTGCCCTGCGAGCCGAGATCATAATCCCATACGTCGTAGTGAACGGTCTGGTAGTGCCACGCGACGTCGCCGGTCGTCACGTCCAGCGCGACGACAGCCGATGAATATTCATTCTCGGCATCGGAGCGGTCGCCGCCCCAGTAGTCGACGGCGGAATTGCCGATGGGCAGGTAGACGTGGCCCAGTTCTTGGTCGCCCGAGGCGATGGTCCAGACGTTCGGCGTGCCGCGCGTATAGGTCTCGCCTTCGGGCGGCAGGCCCTTCTCGTCCGGACGGCCCATGTCCCAGGCCCAGGCCATCTCGCCTGTTTCCACATCATAGCCGCGCACGACGCCGGAAGGGGCGTCGCGCTTCTGGCCGTCGCGGACCTGGGAGAAGACCACCGCGATGTTGCGCACGATCATCGGGGGCGAGGTGGGAGCGTACCAGCCCGGCACCGTATGGCCGATGCCTTCCTCGAGATCGACGATCCCGCCTTCACCGAAATCGGTGCAGAGCTGGCCGTCTTCGATATCCAGCGCAAAAAGGCGCGCATCGATGCTGTTCATCAGGATGCGCTCTGCGCACGGCTCGCCCGCGGGGATGGTGGGAGATGCGTAGTAGGAGACGCCACGGCAGGCGGCGCTATAGGGAATCGCATCCGTGGACACCTGTGGATCGTAGCGCCAGATTTCGAGCCCGGTCGCGGCATCGACGGCCATGACGATGTTCATCGAGGCGCAGATCAGCAGCTTGTCGCCGATCTTGATCGGGGTGTTCTGGTTGGAATAGCGCTCACCCTCCTCGGGCATCTGCCCGGTACGGTACTCCCAGACAAGTTCGAGATCGCCGACATTTTCCGGCGTGATCTGGTTGAGGGGCGTGTAGCGCGTGGCATGATCGTCGCCGCCATAGGTGGGCCAGTCGGCGCCCGCCGCAAGCGTCGTGCCGGAGGCAAGAACGGGAACGCCGGTGGGGGAAACGGGCCCGGATGGCTCGGGTTCGGCATCGGCCGGGGCCTCATCGACTGCCTCGCCTTCGGGTAGGGCTTCGTCATCGGGGGCGGGAAGTTCCTGGGCCGGTTCATCGGGCGTTTCGACTTGCTGGGCGAGCGCGGAGGAATCCTGCCCCAGAACGAGCACGCCCATTGCAGCGCCAAGGGCAAAAAGACCGGCGATGCTTGCTACCGCCTGTTCTCTCCCGCGCCAGAAATGGTTGCGCAGCACGGGGATGGTCAAAAGCACCAGAACGAGCACGATGGCCGGGGCGAGGAGGCGTGGTACCTGTGCCCAACCGTCGAGCCCTGCTTCCCAGAGCGCCCAGACGAGCGTGCCGGCAAAGGTCAGAAGGTAAACCCAGACTGCGAGCATCGAGCGCTGGAACAGGAACCAGGCCGTTACCAGAAGGCCGAGCCCGGCGAAAAGGTAGTACCACGACCCTCCGAGGGCGATCAGCCAGAGGCCGCCGAGAAAAATCGGAACACCGAAAATGACGATGAAAACGGCGAGAACCATGGTCAGCCAGAAGCCTATCCCGCGTGGTTCGTGGGTGGTGTTGGTGGCCGGCATGATACCGCCTCCTTGCTGTCCGGTTTGGGTGACAACGGGACGCCGGAAGGATCGGTTCCCGATTTTCTCGCAACGGTTTCCGGGGGTATGGCGGCATTGTACTATCGTCGCTCTCGACATGGGCGTGCCGTCGCGCGCAATGAAGGCGCCCCTTTCTTCTCAGCCGCGAGGTATGCCGCAATGACCGTTCCAACGCTTGAAAACTGGCTTCCGGGTCAATCGCTGCCGCCCCGATTGGGCAAGGTGTTTCTGATGGTGGCCGATTGCGCAGTAGAGATCGCCGCCGCATTGCGGTCTGCCGCGGTGAGCGGTGATACCGGGGCGACCGACGTGGTCAACGTGCAGGGCGAGGTGCAAAAGCGGCTCGATGTGGTGTCCAACGAGATTTTCCTGCGGCGTGGCGCGGCGAGCGGCGTGCTCTCGGTCATGGTCTCCGAGGAACTCGATGATATTTCGCTTGTCGGGAACGCCCCCGGCGATGCCCATTACGCGCTGGTGTTCGATCCCCTGGACGGCTCGTCCAATCTCGATGTGAACGGGGCGGTGGGCTCGATCTTTTCGGTCCTCGATGTGGGCAAGGCGCATGGCATCACGGCGGCGGACGTACTGCAGGCCGGGACGCGGCAGGTTGCAGCGGGCTATGTGCTTTATGGCCCGGCGACCGTTCTGGTGCTGACGACGGGAAAATCGGTGACGATGTTTACGCTCGATGAGGCGCGAGGGGCATTCATCCTTACTCGCGAGAATGTGCAGATCCCGCCCGATACGGCGGAATTTGCCATCAACGCCTCGCGGCGGCGCAAATGGTACGCGCCGACGCGCCACTATATCGACGATTGCCTTGCGGGCAAGGCGGGGCCGCTGGGCAAGAGCTACAACATGCGCTGGTGCGCGGCGATGGTGGCGGATTTGCACCGCATCCTGTGCCGGGGCGGCATCTTCCTTTATCCCGAGGACGAGGACACCAGAGGTAGGGGCGGGCGCCTGCGCCTGCTTTACGAGGGCAACCCGATGAGCATGATCGTGGAAGCGGCGGGCGGGGCATCGTCAACCGGAACGCGGCGCATCCTCAAGGTGGAGCCCCATGAGCTTCACCAGCGGATCGGGGTGATCATCGGCTCGCGAAACGAGGTCGAGCGCGCCATCGGGTATTTTGAAGGATTTAACGGGACCGGCATGGTTGTGTGATTGGGGCGGGATCGCGCTGGATTCCGGGATTTATTCCCGGGGTCCAGACCCGCAGCCCAGATGTTTCCAGCAAATTTTCAAGGGCACCGGAATCCTGCTCCCCGCCATTCCCTGCAAATTGATTAAAGCGAAGCTCCCATTTCGCTGAAATTGCGTAAGTTTACGGAAAATTCGCTCTGATAGTGTGTGTTCTTCCCAGGTTCATGCCCTGTTGGGGGACGCATAATGGATTTTCTGAGACGCGAGGACGGCGCCGTCGCGCTCATTTTCGGATTGATGGCCATTCCGTTCATGGCGCTGGTGGGCTGGTCGGTGGACTATGTCCGGCTCAACCACGTGCATGACTATCTGCAGGCGCAGGTGGATACCGCCGCCCTCAACGCCCTTCAGCCCGACGAACAATGGGACCTCATCGCCATGCGGCCCGATGCGCCGTGGAAAGCGGTGATGGAAGATGAAATCCAGCGCGAATATCAGGGCGACTGGGCGCGTGGGGTTGATGTTCGTGGTGACTGGGTTGGAGATGGATATTTCCGGGTGACAGTGGATGCGGACGTCCCGCTCTCATTCATAAACCTCGTTCCGGGTATCCCTGATATGCAGCGCGTTACTGTCTCCGCGACGGCTGAACTGGTAAAGCCGACAGAGACGCGCGAGCCGCCGGTCAACACCACCCTCGATCCCGAAGCCGGAGACTATAACCGAATCTGGATGTATTGCTACTGGCCGGAACGTCCCGAGAATGACAGCAGCCAGCCAAAACGTACGCACATGACGCCGATCGCGGATAATGGCGGTTCAGTTTATACCGCCGACATAACCTATTCCGATCCCGCCCTGCTCGCCGACTACAACAGTGGCAACCAGAATCTTCGCGAAGACGGTGTCTGGGAACGGAGGGCCGATGCCGGCGGGAAGCGCCAGTACGTGTATTTCATGCCACAATGCCCAAGCGGTTCCTTTATGAGCTTCCGGCTCGAGAATGTGCGCTTTGCGCGCACCCAAACAAGTTTCTGGGACAGTGGCGCGCCCAGGAACAACGGTGGGGACAAGAAGACAGGGCGCTTTGACTACTACACTGACACTTACTTCAATCCTGGCGATACGGTCGAGCAGTATGCAGGACTTCACGGACCCGCCGAATATGTGAATCCGGGACAAAAGGTCGATATTCTTGAGACCATTTTGTGTGACACGGAAGAGCAATGCGACCCGACCCATCGAGATAGCATTATTCCCGACCGCCAGACTAACCGTGATCCGCAACGCGCCAGCGAAGGGTGCGAACCTGGCAAGTATATGTACTATGGCTGGGAGGACAGGCCGCCGGGACTTTCGGGACATGCCCGTGACTGGCAGGATATTGCCTGGACCGACCGCGACTATGACGACATTCGCATCGTCATCAAGTGCCCCGTCTTCACCGTGGAAGGCGATCGACACACGCGTCTGGTCCGCTGACAGCGGGTGCGTGGCACCTTTTGGAAAAATGACTTGTTTCTGATGGCCCAAGCGGGTAAACGGCCCCGCAGTTCTAACTCTGATTAACGGTTGTGAGCGATGGGCAAGGAAAAGTTTTCGCGGTCTAAGCCGCACTGCAACATTGGTACGATTGGTCACGTTGACCATGGCAAGACGTCTTTGACGGCGGCGATCACGAAGGTTCTGTCCGAGAAGGGCGGGGCGACGTTCACCGCTTATGACAACATCGACAAGGCGCCCGAAGAAAAGGCGCGCGGGATCACCATTTCGACCAGCCACGTCGAGTACGAGACCGAAAAGCGTCACTACGCGCACGTCGACTGCCCGGGTCACGCCGACTACGTCAAGAACATGATCACCGGTGCGGCCCAGATGGACGGGGCGATTCTTGTGGTTTCGGCGGCCGACGGCCCGATGCCGCAGACCCGCGAACACATCCTTCTGGCCCGCCAGGTCGGCGTGCCGGCGCTGGTGGTGTTTTTGAACAAGGTCGACCAGGTGGACGACGAGGAACTTCTCGAGCTCGTCGAGCTTGAAGTGCGCGAGCTGCTTTCGTCCTACGAGTTCCCCGGCGACGACATTCCGATCACCAAGGGCTCGGCGCTGATGGCTCTGGAAGACAAGCGCCCCGAGATCGGCCGCGATGCGGTTCTGGCGTTGATGGATACGGTCGATGCCTATATCCCGCAGCCCGAGCGTCCGGTCGACCAGCCGTTCCTGATGCCGGTCGAGGACGTGTTCTCGATCTCTGGCCGTGGCACGGTTGTGACCGGTCGCGTCGAGCGCGGCATCGTCAAGGTTGGCGATGAAGTGGAGATCGTTGGCATCAAGGACACCCAGAAGACCACGGTGACCGGTGTCGAGATGTTCCGCAAGCTGCTCGATTCGGGTGAGGCGGGCGACAATATCGGCGCGCTGATCCGCGGTATCGACCGCACGCAGGTTGAGCGCGGGCAGGTTCTGTGCAAGCCCGGTTCTGTGACGCCGCACACCAAGTTCGTTGCCGAGGCCTATATCCTGACCAAGGAAGAGGGCGGGCGTCATACCCCGTTCTTCACCAACTACCGGCCGCAGTTCTACTTCCGGACGACGGACGTGACGGGTGTGGTGACGCTGAACGAAGGCGTCGAGATGGTGATGCCTGGCGACAACGTCGAGATGCATGTGGAGCTGATCGTTCCGATCGCGATGGAAGAAAAGCTGCGCTTTGCCATCCGTGAAGGCGGCCGCACCGTCGGCGCCGGCGTCGTATCGAAGATCGTCGCCTAAGCGACAGGACAATCGTGAAGGCGGAAAGGGCGGCCACATATCGGGCCGCCCTTTCTTTTTGTTGCTGTTGCGGCAACACGAGACTTGCGCTCAAGGGGCATCTCGACTAGATCAAGCCTCGGCCTAGGGGTGTAGCTCAGTTGGTAGAGCATCGGTCTCCAAAACCGAGGGTCGCAGGTTCGAGTCCTGTCGCCCCTGCCAGTTTCTTTCATCGATCATGATTTTACGTGCACTGCGCGCGCACGAGGTTGCCACTGGCGTCGGTCTCGATGGTCAGGCGGTCGGGTCTGAAATCCATCGTTGCGGGCTGGCCCGGCGCAAGGACACGGACATTGCCCTGCGATTGCACCGGCTCGCCGCCGACCCTGAGATCGGCCGCGGTCTGGCCGGTGACCGGCTGGCCGGTTTTCCCGGCAAGCGCCGCGGCGCCGCAATCGGCGGGCGGGGTCGGGTCGCCGCCAGCCGAAACGGTGCATCCGGCGAGGGCAAGGCCGGCGACAAGCGCGCCGGCGGCGAAAAGACGGTTATGGATCATCTTGGATCTCCTCTTTGGTTGTTCGTTGACGGCCCTAGACGCGCCGGAACGCTAGGGTCTCGCACAGGATGAGCATGCGGCAGCCCTGAATCTCGATGGTGTCGGGGCCGGTCTGGGTCAGGGTGCCTTCGGCTTCGTTGCCTTCAAAGACGACGGTGCCCTTCCACTGGTTTTCAGCAACCAAGCCGGCCTGCATGATCTGCTGGTCCACATAGGCAAGGTTCGCCTCGGTGCGGGAATCGCCCTGGACGTCGAGCAGGATGGCGCACACCTGGGTGCCGTCATCGCCACAATAGGAAATCTCGAGCGTCGTGCCCCAATCGTCGGCCCATGTGCCTTCGGGGGACAATTCCTGCGCGAAGGCGCCGGTGGCGAGGGTGGAGAATATAGCGAGGGCGAGAAATATGCGCATCGGGCCAACCTGTCGTTAGATATTGCAATCGGGCTTGCGGGCTAACGTTCGGCGGCGGAGATGGTTGCCCGGCCCATGCAGCGGGATGGCCCCCTTGCGCGTTAGGGGGTGGGAGGTGTTGCACGACGACCGGCACCCAACAGGAGGAACCTTGAATGAATGTCGCCAATCTGCAGTTGCAGGGTCTTTATCTCGCCGTTGCGGCGATCAACAACGCGCTGGCCGCCAAGGGCCTGCTGACGCGTGAGGACATAAACGACGCGCTCGCCCATGCCGAACAGGTGGCGCTGGGGGATGACCGCATCCTTGAGGATCTGCATCCGTCCAACAGGGATGCCGTGGCGTTCCCGATGCGGTTCCTGGCGCTGGCCAACCGGCGTTCGGCGCACAATGCGTTGCCGGGATTTTCCGAACTCGCCCGCCTCGTGGGCGAGACCAAGGAGCCTTACAACGATCAGGCCTGAACGTTTCGGCCCGCGGCCGGGGTTTCCGGTCGCGGGCCGAAAGTCACTGCATCAGGCCGCCGAGGGGCCGGGATCATCGAATGGCTCGACGACCGCCGCGTGGGCCGTCGCCTCCGGCTTTGCCGAACCGTTTCCGGCGAAGACGGCGATGACGCGGATTTCACGCTCGCTGCCGTCGCGTGCTTCAAAGCCGATGGTCTGGCCGGGCTTGAGGCCGAGCAGGGCGGCGCCGATCGGGGTCAGCACGGAAATGGCGCCCGAAGAAATGTCGGCATCGGCCGGATAGACGAGCTTTACGGTTTTGGGCTGGGCGCCATCGAGGCTGTAGCTGACCGTGGAGCCCATGCGCACGACATTGGCGGGTATGCTGGTGTCCTCTGTGACCGTGGCACGTTCGAGCTCGCTCAGGAGGTCGTCGGCCGGACCATCGTCGCCGGCCCCGGCGGAGGCCAGTTTCATCAGGACGTCGAAATCGTCATGGGGGACGAAAATTTCGGGCATCTTCCCGGAAAGAACAAACAGGCTCATCGCAAACTCCATGCGAAACGCGCTCGGTGGCGCGGGGTTCTGCAAATAAAATGGGGGGGCGTCTTGCGGTATAAACCGGCTGATGAGATAAGCCCTAAAGCTGTGCGACGCAGGGCACGGCTTTAGGGCCGCGATCCCATCACCGGGTGTTCGCGGCTGAAACGGCTCGAAAGACGGACAGCTTGCTTACTCATAGTATAAAGGTAGCTATTGCCGGGCCGAAGTCAATGGCCGCGTGTCTGGCCGAAAAAACATCGGGCCAAGGTCTTGCTTTAGAGGCGTTCAGGGTCTAGATAAATCTCTCTTGGCCGTGCGATCCGACTCGCGCGGCGATTGCTTATGGACTTTAAGCTTCACATTCTGACACGCAGGTATCGAGCATTCCATGGCCCGGACTAATCCTTTCACGTTCTTTCAGCAGGTGCGGTCCGAAGTCGCAAAAGTTGTCTGGCCGAACCGCAACGAGACGGCCATATCGACGGTCATGGTGCTGGTGATGGTGACGTTTGCGAGCCTGTTCTTTCTCGCCGCCGACCAGATCATCCAGTTTTTCGTAGGTTTAATCCTGTCCATTCGCTAGGTGCGGCAGGCGGGATCAGGAGCACAAGCGCGTAATGGCCAAACGCTGGTATATTGTTCAGGCGTATTCTAACTTCGAGCGCAAGGTTGCCGAGGACATCAAGTCCAAGGTTGTGGCTAACGGGCTCGATCATCTGTTCGATGACGTGCTGGTCCCGACCGAAAAGGTTACCGAGGTGCGCCGTGGCCGCAAGGTCGACGCAGAGCGCAAGTTCTTCCCCGGCTATGTGCTGGTCAAGATGGAGCTGACCGACGAGACGTTCCACCTGATCAAGAATACGCCGAAGGTCACCGGCTTTCTTGGCGCGGATAATAAGCCGCAGCCGATTGCCGAGCGCGAGGCGATGGCCATTCTTCAGCAGGTGCAGGAGGGTGTCGACCGGCCCAAGCCGTCCGTCAGCTTCGAGATCGGCGAGAGTGTCCGGGTGTCGGACGGGCCTTTCGCGAGCTTTTCGGGCGTCGTCGAGGAAGTGGACGAGGAGCGCGCGCGCCTCAAGGTGGAGGTTTCGATTTTCGGGCGTCCCACTCCGGTGGAGCTCGAATACGGTCAGGTCGAAAAGGTCTGATCCGTACCGTTCCCTCCGGGGAGCGTAAACAGCGTGGGAGAGGGCGGCGGTTGCCATCCGCCGGTCCAAACCTCGGACCACGCCGTCACCAGATGGCCGCTCCGGCGGCCTGTTGAAAGGAACGAGTAATGGCAAAGAAGATTGTCGGCTATATCAAGTTGCAGGTGCCTGCGGGCGCTGCGACGCCGTCGCCCCCGATCGGCCCGGCGCTGGGCCAGCGTGGTCTGAACATCATGGAATTCTGCAAGGCCTTCAATGCGGCCACGCAGGAGATGGAAAAGAACGCGCCGATCCCGGTCGTCATCACCGCTTTCGCGGACAAGAGCTTCACCTTCGAGATGAAGCTGCCCCCGGTCACCTACTTCATCAAGAAGGCGATCAACCTCAAGTCCGGCTCCAAGCGCCCCGGCCACGACAGCGCCGGCACGCTGACTCAGGCTCAGGTGCGCGAGATCGCGGAAAAGAAGATGAAGGACCTCAACGCGGACGATATCGAATCCGCAGTAAGCATGGTCACCGGTTCTGCCCGCTCGATGGGCCTGCAGGTTGAGGGGTAAGCGATTATGAGCAAGCAAGGAAAGCGCACGGCCAAGATTCGTGAAGGCATCGACCGCAACAAGCTTTATCCGGTCACCGAAGCCATCAAGCTGGTCAAGGAACGTGCTGTCGCCAAGTTCGACGAGACCGTCGAAGTGGCGCTCAACCTGGGCGTCGATCCGCGCCATGCCGACCAGATGGTCCGTGGCGTCGTGAACCTGCCCAACGGCACGGGTAAGACCGTTCGCGTTGCCGTGTTCGCCAAGGATGCCAAGGCCGATGAAGCTCGTGCAGCCGGCGCGGACGTGGTGGGTGCGGACGATCTCGCCGAGGAAATCCAGAAGGGCAACATCAATTTCGATCGCTGCATCGCGACCCCGGACATGATGCCGCTCGTCGGGCGCCTGGGCAAGATCCTGGGTCCGCGCAACCTGATGCCGAACCCCAAGGTCGGCACCGTGACCCCGGACGTTGCCGGTGCGGTCAAGGCCGCCAAGGGCGGCGCCGTGGAGTTCCGCGTGGAAAAGGCCGGTATCGTTCACGCCGGCGTGGGCAAGGCTTCGTTCAGCGAAGACCAGCTCATCGAGAACATCAAGGCGCTCGCCGATGCGGTGAGCAAGGCAAAGCCCGCAGGCGCCAAGGGCACCTATTTCAAGCGGGTCGCCGTTTCCTCGACCATGGGCGCGGGCGTCCATGTCGATCCTTCGTCGGTCCTCAACTAAGGATCGAAAGCTAAGAATTCCGGGCGGCTTCGGTCGCCCGGGGTGCCAAAGGGCCTTCGGGCCCGATGGTCCAAGTCCTGTCCGAGACTGTGTGGTGACGGCCAGCAGGCCGTCTGAAACGCCGGGAGCTCCCGGTAGCCACCAAGAGATGGGGTGACGACCGGTACGAGATTAAAGGCGACTGATACGCCGTCTCGTTTTGGTTTGAACCGGACTGGCCAAGGGGTTTCCCGAAACCGGTTTACAGGCACTGCACCGCTGTCCCGTTCGCGGGGCGGCAATTAGCAAACGGTCCATGTCCTTCGGGCTATGGGCTAAACGTGGAGAGTAGCAGTGGATAGAGCGGAAAAAGCTGAGGTCGTCTCCTCGCTCCAGCAGGCATTTGCCGGCTCGGGCGCGGTTGTCGTCGCTCACTATGCCGGTCTGTCGGTCTCTGAATTTGAAAGCCTTCGCAGGCAGATGAAACAGGCCGGGGGACAGGTAAAGGTCGCAAAGAACCGCCTTGCCAAGCTCGCTCTTAAAGACTCCGAAATTGCGGATTTCTCGGACATCCTGACCGGTCCGACGGTCCTTGCCTATTCGGAAGACCCCATCACGGCGCCGAAAGTCGCCAAGACGTTCGCCGACAAGAACAACAAGTTCGTGATTCTCGGCGGCGCGATGGGTTCGACCGTTCTGGACGCCGACAGCGTCAAGGCACTGGCCGAACTGCCTTCGCTGGACGAGTTGCGCGCCAAGATCGCCGGCCTGCTCACGCAGCCTGCGGCCAAGATCGCAGCCGTTCTGCAGGCACCGGGCGGCCAGGTCGCACGGGTCGTCTCCGCATATTCGGAAAAGGGCGCTGCCTAAAGGCGTCGACCAAATCCACGGTTCAAACCGAAACCTTTGAAAATCTTAGAAAAAGGGTACTGAAATGGCTGATCTCGCCAAGCTTGTGGACGAACTGTCCGCACTGACCGTTCTGGAAGCCTCCGAGCTTTCCAAGATGCTTGAAGAAAAGTGGGGCGTTTCCGCCGCCGCTCCCGTCGCCGTCGCCGCCGCCGGTGCTGGTGCCGTCGCGGCCGCTCCTGCCGAAGAGCAGACGGAATTCGACGTGGTCCTGACCGCCGCCGGCGACCAGAAGATCAACGTCATCAAGGAAGTCCGTGGCATCACGGGTCTGGGCCTCAAGGAAGCCAAGGACCTCGTGGAGGGCGCTCCGAAGGCGGTCAAGGAAGGTGTCAACAAGGCGGAAGCCGAGGACATCAAGGCCAAGCTCGAAGCCGCTGGCGCCAAGGTCGAACTCAAGTAGTTCGATCCTTTGGATTACGAGTATCGGGATGGCCCTTTTTGGGGCCATCCCTTTTCCCGTTTCAAAAAGGTACGACCTGTTGGAACGGCCGCCATCCGAAGTGGGCAGGGCGGAAAGTTGCGGACATAGTGCGACACTGAGTTCGACTTGGGCACCTGTTCAGAGGGCCGACGGCTGATAGTCGGTCTTTTGAACAGCTGCCTCGAAAGACATTCGAGACGAGAGGAAACGGGTATATGGCTACCACGTTCAACGGGCGCCGCAAGGTGCGCAAATCCTTCGGTTCCATTCGCGAAGTTACGGAAATGCCGAACCTCATTGAGGTTCAGAAGGCGTCCTACGACCAGTTCCTGATGGTCGACGAGCCGCAGGGCGGTCGTGGCGACGAGGGATTGCAGTCGGTGTTCCGGTCGGTATTCCCGATTACCGATTTTGCCGGTACGGCCAGCCTTGAATTCGTGCGCTATGAGTTCGAGCAGCCCAAATATGACGTTGACGAATGCCGTCAGCGCGATATGACCTTTGCCGCCCCGCTCAAGGTGACGCTGCGGCTGATCGTGTTCGAGGTCGATGAGGACACCGGCGCGAAGTCCGTCAAGGACATCAAGGAGCAGGACGTCTATATGGGCGACATGCCGTTCATGACCTCGAACGGCACGTTCATCGTCAACGGCACCGAGCGCGTCATCGTTTCCCAGATGCACCGTTCGCCCGGCGTATTCTTCGATCACGACAAGGGCAAGACCCATTCCTCGGGCAAGCTGCTTTTCGCCGCGCGCATCATTCCCTATCGCGGCTCCTGGCTCGATATCGAGTTCGACGCCAAGGACGTGGTCTATGCGCGCATCGACCGCCGCCGCAAGATTCCGGTCACTTCGCTTCTGAAGGCCCTCGGGCTCGATGCGGAAGAGATTCTCGAGACCTATTACAACACCCAGATCTACACCCACGGTGAGAAGGGCTGGCGCAAGCCGTTCGATGCCGAAAGGCTCAAAGGCTCCAAGCCGGTGTTCGACCTGATCGACGCCGATACGGGCGACGTGGTGCATGAGGGCGGAACGCGCCTCACCGCGCGCGCGGCGCGCAAGATCGCCGAGAAGGGCGTCACGCACCTGCTGGCGACCGATGAGGACCTTTACGGCATGTATGTCGCGCAGGACCTCGTGGACCTTGCCAGTGGCGAGATCTTTGCCGAGGCCGGTGACGAACTCGACGAGAAGAACCTTGCCGTCCTGGTCGAGAAGGGCTTCACCGAACTGCCGATCCTCGACATCGACCACGTCAATGTCGGTCCCTACATCCGCAATACGCTGGCCGTCGACAAGAACGAGAGCCGCGAGGACGCGCTGTTCGACATCTACCGCGTGATGCGTCCGGGCGAGCCCCCCACCATCGAGACCGCGGAAGCGATGTTCAACTCGCTGTTCTTCGATCCCGAGCGGTATGACCTTTCGGCGGTCGGGCGCGTGAAGATGAACATGCGCCTCGATCTCGATGTCGAGGACACCGTGCGCATCCTGCGCAAGGAAGACATCGTGGAAGTCGTGCGCACCCTCGTGGACCTGCGCGATGGCCGTGGCGAGATCGACGATATCGACAATCTGGGCAACCGCCGGGTGCGCTCGGTGGGTGAACTGATGGAGAACCATTACCGCCTCGGCCTTTTGCGCATGGAACGTGCCATCAAGGAGCGCATGAGCTCGGTCGAGATCGATACGGTGATGCCGCAGGACCTGATCAACGCCAAGCCGGCGGCTGCCGCCGTGCGCGAGTTCTTCGGGTCCTCGCAGCTTTCCCAGTTCATGGACCAGACCAACCCGCTCTCGGAAATCACCCACAAGCGCCGCCTTTCCGCGCTTGGCCCGGGCGGTCTCACCCGTGAACGCGCCGGTTTCGAGGTGCGTGACGTTCACGTGACGCACTATGGCCGCATCTGCCCGATCGAAACACCGGAAGGCCCCAATATCGGCCTGATCAACTCGCTGGCGACGTTTGCGCGCGTCAACAAGTACGGCTTTATCGAAACCCCGTACCGCAAGGTCGTGGACGGCAAGGTGCAGGACGAGGTCGTCTACCTCTCGGCGATGGAAGAGGCCAAGCACCACGTTGCGCAGGCCAACGCCACGCTCAACGAGAAGGGTGAGTTCACCAACGACATGGTCGTTGCCCGTCACGCGGGCGAGCCTTCGCTCACCCCGCGCGAGCAGGTCGACCTGATGGACGTTTCGCCCAAGCAGGTGGTCTCGGTTGCAGCCTCGCTCATCCCGTTTCTGGAGAACGACGACGCCAACCGCGCGCTGATGGGCTCGAACATGCAGCGTCAGGCCGTGCCGCTTCTGCGCGCCGAGGCCCCCTTCGTGGGCACGGGCATGGAATCGGTCGTGGCTCGTGACTCGGGAGCGGCCATCGTTGCGCGGCGCACCGGTATCGTCGATCAGGTGGATGCCACCCGTATCGTCATCCGGGCCACCGAAGAGAACGATCCGTCCAAGTCGGGCGTCGACATCTATAACCTGATGAAGTTCCAGCGCTCGAACCAGTCGACCTGCATCAACCAGCGTCCGCTGGTGGTTGTCGGCGACCATGTTTCAGCCGGTGATATCGTTGCGGACGGTCCCTCGACGGATCTGGGCGACTTGGCGCTGGGGCGCAACGTGCTCGTCGCGTTCATGCCCTGGAACGGGTACAACTTCGAGGACTCCATCCTGCTTTCTGAAAAGATCGTGCAGGACGACGTCTTCACCTCGCTCCATATCGAGGAATACGAAGTGATGGCCCGAGACACCAAGCTGGGACCGGAAGAAATCACCCGCGATATTCCCAACGTTTCCGAAGAGGCTTTGAAGAACCTCGACGAAGCGGGCATCGTCCATATCGGTGCCGAGGTGCAGGCGGGCGACATTCTGGTGGGCAAGATCACGCCCAAGGGCGAAAGCCCGATGACGCCGGAAGAAAAGCTCCTGCGCGCCATCTTCGGTGAAAAGGCGTCCGACGTCCGCGACACCTCGCTCCGGGTTCCTCCCGGGGACGGCGGTATCGTGGTCGAGGTGCGGGTGTTCAACCGCCACGGCATCGACAAGGACGAGCGTGCCATGGCCATCGAGCGCGAGGAAATCGAGCGCTTGGCCAAGGACCGGGACGACGAGCAGTCGATCCTCGACCGCAACGTCTATGCGCGTTTGAAGGAAATGCTGTTCGGCAAGGCCGCGACCTCCGGCCCCAAGGGCTATGTCGCGGGCACCAAGCTCAACGACTCGATCTTTGACGCCCATGCACGGTCCAAGTGGTGGCAGTTCGCCGTCGACGACGACAAGCTGATGGCCGAGATCGAGGCGCTTCAGGCGCAGTACGACGAAAGCCGGCGTCTGCTCGAGCAGCGGTTCATCGACAAGGTGGACAAGCTCCAGCGCGGCGACGAGCTTCCGCCGGGCGTCATGAAGATGGTCAAGGTGTTCGTTGCGACCAAGCGCAAGATCCAGTCGGGCGACAAGATGGCCGGCCGTCACGGTAACAAGGGCGTCATCTCGCGCATCATGCCGGTCGAGGACATGCCGTTCCTCGAGGACGGCACGCATGTCGACATCGTGCTCAACCCGCTCGGCGTGCCTTCGCGCATGAACGTGGGCCAGATTCTGGAAACCCATCTGGGCTGGGCGGCACGTGGTATCGGGCGCAAGATCGATGCCATGATGCAGGCCTATCGCGAGAGCAAGGACCTCACCCCGCTCAAGAAGGAAATCGGCGCGCTCTACGAGGGAGACGACTATGTCGCCGACCTTGACGATGACGGCATCGTCCGTCTCGGCCAGCAGATTTCCAAGGGCGTCTCGATCGCCACGCCGGTGTTCGACGGGGCCAAGGAAGCCGATATCGTCGACATGCTGGAAAAGGCGGGTCTGGATGGTTCGGGCCAGTCCACGCTCTATGACGGGCGCACGGGCGAGGCTTTCGACCGGCCGGTGACGGTGGGCTACATCTACATGCTCAAGCTTCACCACCTTGTGGATGACAAGATCCACGCCCGTTCGATCGGTCCCTATAGCCTCGTTACCCAGCAGCCGCTGGGCGGCAAGGCCCAGTTCGGCGGCCAGCGGTTCGGTGAGATGGAGGTGTGGGCGCTCGAAGCCTATGGCGCTGCCTACACGCTCCAGGAAATGCTTACCGTCAAGTCGGACGACGTGGCGGGTCGGACGAAGGTCTATGAAGCCATCGTCAGGGGCGATGACACCTTCGAGGCCGGTATCCCCGAGAGCTTCAACGTTCTCGTCAAGGAAATCCGGTCGCTGGGTCTCAATGTCGAGTTGACCGACATCGAAATCGCCAATGACGAAGAGCCTTCGGGTGACCCCGAACTCGCGCCTCCTGCGGACGCGGCGGAATAATCCGCCGCTGCCCCAATTTGAACCGATGTCATGCCTATAAGGGCGGTGCGCTGACCTGTCTGCCGCACCGCCCGGGCATCAAGGAGACCACCAGATGAATCATCATCAGCACGTCATGGATCCGTTCAACTCGCAGGCCAGCGCGCCGACTTTCGATCAGATCAAGATCAATATCGCGAGCCCTGAAAAGATCCTTTCGTGGTCTTACGGCGAGATCAAGAAGCCCGAGACCATCAACTACCGTACGTTCAAGCCCGAGCGTGACGGCCTGTTTTGCGCGCGCATTTTCGGCCCCACCAAGGACTACGAGTGCCTGTGCGGCAAGTACAAGCGCATGAAGTTCAAGGGCGTCATCTGCGAGAAGTGCGGCGTGGAAGTGACCCTTTCCCGCGTGCGCCGCGAGCGCATGGGACATATCGAACTGGCCGCACCGGTTGCCCATATCTGGTTCTTGAAGTCGCTGCCGAGCCGCATTTCCCAGCTTCTCGACATGACCTTGAAGGATGTCGAGCGCATCCTTTACTTCGAGAACTACGTCGTGATCGAGCCGGGCCTGACCCCGTTCACCCAGTATCAGCTCATCACGGAAGAAGAGTATCTCGACGCGCAGGACAACTTCGGTCCCGACGCTTTCACCGCCATGATCGGTGCTGAAGCGGTGCGGGAGATGCTGGCCGCGCTCGACCTCGAAAAGCTCGCCGCCGATCTGCGCGTCGAGATTGCCGAGTCGACAACAGAGCTTAAGCCGAAAAAGCTCGCCAAGCGCTTGAAGATTGTCGAGCAGTTCATCGTTTCGGGTAACAAGCCCGAATGGATGATCATGACGGTCATTCCGGTCATTCCGCCCGAACTCCGCCCGCTGGTGCCGCTCGATGGCGGCCGGTTCGCGACGTCGGACCTCAACGATCTCTATCGCCGCGTCATCAACCGTAACAACCGGTTGAAGCGCCTGATCGAGTTGCGTGCGCCGGACATCATCATCCGTAATGAAAAGCGCATGCTGCAGGAAGCGGTCGATGCGCTGTTCGACAACGGCCGCCGTGGCCGCACCATCACCGGTGCGAACAAGCGTCCGCTGAAGTCGCTTTCCGATATGCTCAAGGGCAAGCAGGGACGGTTCCGCCAGAACCTGCTCGGCAAGCGCGTGGACTATTCGGGCCGTTCGGTTATCACCGTCGGGCCTGAACTGAAGCTTCACCAGTGCGGCCTGCCCAAGAAGATGGCGCTCGAACTCTTCAAGCCGTTCATCTACTCACGTCTCGACGCCAAGGGCCTGTCGTCCACCGTCAAGCAGGCGAAAAAGCTGGTCGAAAAGGAAAAGCCCGAAGTCTGGGATATCCTTGACGAAGTGATCCGCGAGCACCCGGTTCTTTTGAACCGCGCGCCCACGCTTCACCGTCTGGGCATCCAGGCGTTCGAGCCGATCCTGATCGAAGGCAAGGCCATCCAGCTTCATCCGCTGGTCTGCGCCGCGTTCAACGCCGACTTCGACGGCGACCAGATGGCCGTGCACGTTCCGCTGAGCCTCGAGGCCCAGCTCGAAGCGCGCGTCCTGATGATGTCGACTAACAACATCCTGCACCCGGCTAACGGCCAGCCGATCATCGTGCCCAGCCAGGACATCGTGCTCGGGCTCTATTATGTGTCGCTGATGGCCGAGGGCGAGCCCGGTGAAGGCATGGCGTTCGCGTCCATGTCGGAAATCGAGCACGCGCTCGAAACCAGGGCGATCACGCTGCACAGCAGGATCAAGGGTCGCGTCCGCGTTCAGGACGAGAACGGAGACATGGTCAACCGGGTTGTCGAGACGACGCCGGGCCGTATGATCCTGGGCCAGATCCTGCCCGAGAACGTGCCGTTCGACGTGGTCAACCAGCTCATGACCAAGAAGAACATCTCCAAGGTCATCGACACGGTTTACCGTGCCTGCGGCCAGAAGGAGACCGTGATCTTCTGTGACCGCGTCATGGATCTGGGCTTCAAGCAGGCCTGCCGTGCCGGCATTTCGTTCGGCAAGGACGACATGGTGATCCCGGATTCCAAGGCCAAGATCGTGGGCGATACCCGCAAGCAGGTCGAGGAATTCGAGCAGCAGTACAATGACGGCCTCATCACCCATGGCGAGAAGTACAACAAGGTTGTCGATGCCTGGGCAAAGTGCGGCGACAAGGTCGCCGACGAGATGATGAAGCGCATTTCCGCGATCGAAAAGGACGCGGAAGGCCGCCAGAAGAAGATAAACTCGGTCTATATGATGAGCCATTCCGGCGCCCGTGGTTCGGTCGCCCAGATGAAGCAGCTCGCCGGGATGCGGGGCCTGATGGCCAAGCCTTCGGGCGAAATCATCGAAACGCCGGTGATCTCCAACTTCAAGGAGGGCCTGACCGTTCTCGAGTACTTCAACTCGACCCACGGCGCCCGCAAAGGTCTGGCCGATACCGCGCTCAAGACCGCGAACTCGGGTTATCTGACCCGCCGTCTTGTGGACGTGGCGCAGGATGCGATCATCACCGAGGACGATTGTGGCACCGATAACGGCCTCACCATGGAAGCGATCGTCGATTCCGGTCAGATCGTGGCTTCGCTCGGCCAGCGTATTCTTGGCCGCGTGGCGGCCGATGACATCATTGTTCCCGGAACCGACGACGTGCTCGTCAAGAAGGGCACGCTGATGGATGAGGCCGATGTCGAGAAGGTCGAGGCCGCCAAGCTCCAGTCGGTGCGCATCCGCTCGCCGCTGACCTGTGAGGTTCGCCAGGGCACCTGTGCGGCCTGCTATGGCCGTGACCTTGCGCGCGGCACACCGGTTAACATGGGCGAGGCTGTCGGCGTCATCGCCGCGCAGTCGATCGGTGAACCGGGAACCCAGCTCACCATGCGCACCTTCCATATCGGCGGGACGGCGCAGGTGGTCGACAACTCGTATCTCGAGGCCGGTGCAGAGGGCAAGATCGCCTTCCGCAACAAGAACATCGCGGTCAACTCGGACAAGCAGACGGTCATCATGGGCCGCAACGTCCAGATCGTGATCGTCGATGCGGACGGCAAGGAGCGCTCTTCGCACAAGGTGACTTACGGCTCGCGCCTGCGGGTCGAAGAGGGAGAGCAGGTCAAGCGCGGCCAGCGTCTGGCCGAGTGGGATCCCTATACCCGCCCGGTGCTGAGCGAAGTCGACGGCGAGGTGCTGTTCGAGGATCTCGTGGACGGCGCCTCGGTGTCCGAGCAGACCGACGAGACCACGGGCTTCACCAAGCGTCTGGTCATCGACTGGCGCGCAAGCCCGCGCGGCGAGGGCCTGCGTCCCGCGATCGCGGTCGGCGCGAAGGGGCAGCCCTTCAAGACCGAGCGTGGTACGGACGCCCGCTATCTGATGAGCGTGGATGCGGTCATCGCGGTCGAGCCGGGAACCCGGGTCGCCCAGGGTGACGTTCTGGCCCGTATTCCGCTGGAAAGCGCCAAGACCAAGGACATCACCGGCGGTCTGCCGCGCGTTGCGGAACTGTTCGAGGCTCGCCGTCCGAAGGACCACGCGATCATTGCCGAAATCGACGGCACGATCCGCTTCGGGCGCGACTACAAGAACAAGCGCCGCATCGTCATCGAGCCGACCGACGAGACCATGGAGCCCGTCGAGTATCTCATCCCCAAGGGCAAGCCGTTCCACCTCCAGGAAGGCGATCCCATCGAGCGGGGCGAGTATATCCTCGACGGCAACCCGGCTCCTCACGACATCCTTGCGATCAAGGGCGTCGAGGAACTGGCCAAGTATCTCGTCAACGAGATCCAGGAGGTCTATCGTCTGCAGGGCGTGCTGATCAACGACAAGCATATCGAGGTGATCGTCCGCCAGATGCTTCAGAAGGTCGAGATCACCGAGCCGGGCGAATCCGGGCTCCTTAAGGAAGAGCAGATCGACCGGATCGACTTCGACGAACTCAACGAGCAGCTTGTTGCCGATGGCAAGAAGCCGGCGGAGGCCGTTCCAGTCCTGCTTGGCATCACCAAGGCGTCGCTTCAGACCCGTTCGTTCGTCTCGGCCGCTTCGTTCCAGGAAACCACGCGCGTCCTCACGGAAGCCGCGGTTTCGGGCAAGGCGGACCTGCTCGAAGGACTCAAGGAGAACGTCATCGTCGGTCGCCTCATCCCGGCGGGCACCGGTGCGCGCGTTGCCAATGTCCGCCAGGTTGCGACCAAGCGCGACGACCTCATTCTCGAGGAACGCCGCCGCCAGGCCGAAACCGTCGCCATCCCCGCGCCTTCGGCTCCCGCCGAAGCCGCCCCGGAAGCGCCGGCTGAATAGGGCGGGTTGCCATTGCGAATTTGAGAAGGGGCCCCTCGTGGCCCCTTTTCTTTCTTGACGTGGCGTTGGCAAAGTTTGCCATTCCTGATAGTTTTAGCGGCTTGAAAGCAGGAGGCCATGATGGCGACCATGAACATATCGCTGCCCGATGCGATGAAAGCATGGGTCGAGCGGCAGACCGACGGGCAGCGGTACAGCAATGCCAGCGACTATGTGCGGGACCTCATTCGCCGCGATCAGGAGCGCAGGCAGGCCATTGCGACGTTGCAGGCTGCCATCTCGGAAGGCGTGGAGAGTGGGCCTGCGGAACCGTTGGATCTGGAGGGATTGAAATCCCGCATGCGCCAGCGCCATGCCGCCGGGTAGGAAAGGCCGCCTTGCGCTCAAGCCGAAGGCGATTTCCGATCTTGAAGGCATCTGGCTTTACAGTGCCCGAACGTGGTCGGAAGATCAGGCCGATCGATATATCGATGGTCTTGGGCGTGCGTTGGACATGATCGCTGCCCTGCCGGAACTGGGGCGTGAACGCGCCGAGTTCAATCCGCCTGTGCGGCTTTACGTTCATGGCTTGCACCTGATCGTATATGTAGTCGATCAGGGATCTGTCACGGTGTTGCGTGTTCTTGGACACAAGCAGGACTGGCAATCGATATTATCCGCTATCGACTAATAAAGGCGCGTCCTGAACCATGCACCACATGCAGGGCAGGGTATCGGGCGGGTTTCCTGCTTTTTTGGGCGGAAAGCCTTGACGATTCTGAATCAACCCAGTAAGACCCGCCGTACCTAAGCGGTCGGTCGTGATTTAGCACCGGATGCGAGGCGTCCAATGCGGCGCATCCAAGCGGATCAAACACACTGTCGGGTACTTAGACGCTACAGGTCTCGGGCGCATGATCGCTTCCTGAATAGGGGGTGGTCCTCTGCTTTCTGGCGCTGCCGGTCTCTAATGGAGAGGTTCGGGCGGGCGCCTCGCGCTTGTCATGTCTGAGCAAGGATTTGTTTACTCGGATGAAAAGAGGGTTCGAGCAATATGCCGACCATTAATCAGCTGATCCGCAAGCCCCGGCAGTCCAAGCCGAAGCGGAACAAGAGTCCGGCAATGGATGCCAACCCGCAAAAGCGCGGCGTTTGCACTCGCGTCTACACGACAACACCCAAGAAGCCGAACTCGGCTCTGCGTCGCGTGGCCAAGGTCCGCCTGGTCAATCAGCGTGAAGTCATTACCTATATCCCCGGCGAAGGCCACAACCTCCAGGAGCACTCGGTTGTGCTTATCCGTGGTGGCCGTGTGCGCGACCTTCCCGGCGTTCGTTACCACGTGCTGCGCGGCGTTCTGGATACCCAGAGCGTGAAGGACCGCAAGCAGCGCCGGTCCAAGTATGGCGCGAAGCGGCCGAAATAAGGAGAGCTGAACCATGTCCCGTCGGCATCGTGCAGAAAAGCGTGAGATCAATCCCGATCCCAAGTTCGGGGATCTGATCGTTTCCAAGTTCATGAACTCGCTCATGAAGGACGGCAAGAAGTCCTCGGCTGAGGGTATCGTCTATGGCGCGTTCGATATCATCGAAGAGCGCACCAAGCAGGACCCCATCCAGGTGTTCCACGGCGCGCTCGAGAACGTCCGTCCCGCCGTTGAAGTGCGTTCGCGCCGCGTTGGCGGTGCAACCTATCAGGTTCCGGTCGAGGTCCGCACCGAGCGCCAGCAGGCTCTTGCCATCCGCTGGCTGATCGATGCCGCGCGCAAGCGTGGCGAGCAGACCATGGTCGGCCGTCTTTCGGGCGAACTGCTCGACGCCATGAATGGCCGCGGCCAGGCCGTCAAGAAGCGCGAAGACACACACCGCATGGCCGATGCCAACCGTGCGTTCTCGCACTACCGCTGGTAAGGAATTCCGAGAATGGCCCGCGAATACAAGATCGAAGACTACCGCAATTTCGGCATCATGGCGCACATCGATGCCGGCAAGACCACCACGACCGAGCGTATCCTGTATTATACCGGCAAGAGCCATAAGATGGGCGAGACCCATGATGGCGCTTCGACGATGGACTGGATGGAGCAGGAACAGGAGCGTGGCATCACGATCACGTCCGCTGCGACCACGACGTCCTGGCAGGATCGTGACGGCAAGCGGTATCGCTTCAACATCATCGATACGCCGGGTCACGTGGACTTCACCATCGAGGTCGAGCGTTCGCTCCGCGTGCTCGACGGCGCCGTCGCTCTGCTCGATGCCAATGCCGGTGTGGAGCCGCAGACCGAGACCGTCTGGCGTCAGGCCGACAAGTATGACGTTCCCCGCCTGATCTTCGTCAACAAGATGGACAAGATCGGTGCCGACTTCTATCGCTGCATCGACATGATCCGCGAGCGGCTCGGTGCCAAGCCTCTCGTTCTGCAGTTGCCGATCGGGGCAGAGACCGAGTTTGCGGGCGTTGTCGATCTCATCGAGATGAAGGCGTATGTATGGGGCGGCGAAGATCTCGGCGCGCATTGGGATGTGATCGATATTCCGGCCGACCTTCAGGCGCGTGCGGATGAATATCGCGAGAAGCTCGTCGAGGCTGCCGTGGAGCTCGATGAAGCCATCATGGAAGCCTATCTCGAAGGCGAGATGCCCGACAACGATACGCTCCGCAAGCTGATCCGCAAGGGTATCTGTGGCGTTGAGTTTTTTGGTGTGTGCTGTGGTTCCGCCTTCAAGAACAAGGGTGTACAGCCGCTTCTTGATGCAGTGGTCGATTTTCTGCCGTCCCCGATCGATATTGCGTCGATCAACGGCGTCGATGCCAGGACCGAAGAGCCGATCGAGCGTCACGCCGATGACAGTGAGCCGCTTTCGATGCTGGCCTTCAAGATCGCCAACGATCCCCATATGGGTTCGCTGACCTTCTGCCGCATCTATTCGGGTCACCTCGAGGCTGGTGCCACGCTGGAGAATACCGTCAAGGGCAAGCGTGAGCGTGTCGGGCGGATGTTCCAGATGCACTCCAACAGCCGCGAGCAGATCACCGAGGCGTTTGCCGGCGACATCGTCGCCATCGTCGGGCTCAAGGACACGACGACCGGCGACACGCTGTGCACGCCGACCGCTCCGGTCATTCTTGAGCGCATGGTCTTCCCTGATCCGGTCATCGACATCGCCGTCGAGCCCAAGTCGAAGGCCGACCAGGAAAAGATGGGCCTTGCCTTGCAGCGTCTTGCTGCCGAGGATCCCTCGTTCCGCGTGCGTTCGGACGAGGAATCGGGCCAGACGATCATTTCGGGCATGGGCGAGCTTCACCTCGACATTCTCGTCGATCGCATGAAGCGCGAGTTCAAGGTTGAGGCCAATATCGGCCAGCCGCAGGTGGCCTACCGCGAGACCATCACCCGCACGGCGGAAGTGGATTACACCCACAAGAAGCAGTCGGGCGGTTCGGGTCAGTTCGCTCGCATCAAGATCGTCATCGAGCCCAATGAGCCGGGCGCGGGCTACACCTTCGAGAGCAAGATCGTGGGTGGCGCGGTTCCCAAGGAATACGTGCCGGGCGTCACCAAGGGTATCGAGTCCGTCATGGGCGCCGGTATCCTGGCGGGCTTCCCGATCGTGGACGTCAAGGCGACGCTCATCGACGGTGCCTACCACGATGTGGACTCTTCGGTTCTTGCGTTCGAGATCGCCGGCCGCGCCGGCTTCCGCGAAGCGCTCGGCAAAGCCGGCGCCAAGCTCCTCGAGCCGATCATGAAGGTGGAAGTGGTCACCCCGGAAGACTATATGGGCGACATCATCGGCGACCTCAATTCTCGCCGTGGCCAGATCCAGGGCACGGAAAGTCGCGGCATTGCGCAGGTGGTCAATGCCTTCGTGCCGCTGGCCAACATGTTCGGGTACGTGAACTCCTTGCGCTCCATGAGCCAGGGCCGTGCGCAGTACACGATGGTTTTCGATCACTACGAGCAGGTGCCCCAGGCGGTCGCCGACGAAGTCCAGGCCAAATACGCCTGAGTGAGCATAGGATTTAACAGCGGCCGCCAGGCTGACTGAACAGGAGAAATGTGATGGGCAAGGAAAAGTTTTCGCGGTCTAAGCCGCACTGCAACATTGGTACGATTGGTCACGTTGACCATGGCAAGACGTCTTTGACGGCGGCGATCACGAAGGTTCTGTCCGAGAAGGGCGGGGCGACGTTCACCGCCTATGACAACATCGACAAGGCGCCCGAAGAAAAGGCGCGCGGGATCACCATTTCGACCAGCCACGTCGAGTACGAGACCGAAAAGCGTCACTACGCGCACGTCGACTGCCCGGGTCACGCCGACTACGTCAAGAACATGATCACCGGTGCGGCTCAGATGGACGGGGCGATCCTTGTGGTTTCGGCGGCCGACGGCCCGATGCCGCAGACCCGCGAACACATCCTTCTGGCCCGCCAGGTCGGCGTGCCGGCGCTGGTGGTGTTTTTGAACAAGGTCGACCAGGTGGACGACGAGGAACTTCTCGAGCTCGTCGAGCTTGAAGTGCGCGAGCTGCTTTCGTCCTACGAGTTCCCCGGCGACGACATTCCGATCACCAAGGGCTCGGCGCTGATGGCGCTGGAAGACAAGCGCCCCGAGATCGGCCGCGATGCGGTTCTGGCGTTGATGGATACGGTCGATGCCTATATCCCGCAGCCCGAGCGTCCGGTCGACCAGCCGTTCCTGATGCCGGTCGAGGACGTGTTCTCGATCTCGGGCCGTGGCACGGTTGTGACCGGTCGCGTCGAGCGCGGCATCGTCAAGGTTGGCGATGAAGTGGAGATCGTTGGCATCAAGGACACCCAGAAGACCACGGTGACCGGTGTCGAGATGTTCCGCAAGCTGCTCGATTCGGGTGAGGCGGGCGACAATATCGGCGCGCTGATCCGCGGTATCGACCGCACGCAGGTTGAGCGCGGGCAGGTTCTGTGCAAGCCCGGTTCTGTGACGCCGCACACCAAGTTCGTTGCCGAGGCCTATATCCTGACCAAGGAAGAGGGCGGGCGTCATACCCCGTTCTTCACCAACTACCGGCCGCAGTTCTACTTCCGGACGACGGACGTGACGGGTGTGGTGACGCTGAACGAAGGCGTCGAGATGGTGATGCCTGGCGACAACGTCGAGATGCATGTGGAGCTGATCGTTCCGATCGCGATGGAAGAAAAGCTGCGCTTTGCCATCCGTGAAGGCGGCCGCACCGTCGGCGCCGGCGTCGTATCGAAGATCGTCGCCTAAGCGACAGGACAATCGTGAAGGCGGTGCGTGGTGACGCGCACCGCAATCCTCTTTTCGGGATAGAACGAAGATGAACGGTCAGAACATTCGCATCCGGCTCAAGGCGTTCGATCATCGCGTGCTCGATAATTCGACCCGCGAGATCGTCAACACCGCCAAGCGTACGGGCGCACAGGTGCGCGGTCCCATTCCGCTGCCTACGCGAATTGACAAATTCACCGTCAACCGGTCGCCGCACGTCGACAAGAAGAGTCGCGAGCAGTTCGAGATCCGGACTCACAAGCGCCTTCTGGACATCGTGGATCCGACCCCGCAGACGGTCGATGCGCTGATGAAGCTCGATCTTGCCGCCGGTGTCGACGTCGAAATCAAGCTCTAACTGTATGAGTTTCTAGCGTTTTTCATGTTTGTGGGTCCTCTTGGTAAACAATGACCCGGAAAAACGCCCAAAAGAAAAGGTTACAACCGATGCGTTCTGGATTGATCGCACAGAAGCTGGGAATGACCCGCATCTTCACAGATGACGGCGCTCATGTTCCTGTTACCGTTCTGGCGCTGCAAGGCTGCCAGGTGGTGGGCCAGCGCACGCAGGAAAAGGACGGCTACGTCGCGCTCCAACTGGGCGCGGGCACCGTCAAGGTCAAGAATGTGAGCAAGGCCGAGCGCGGGCAGTATGCCGCCGCCAAGGTCGAGCCCAAGCGCAAGGTCGTCGAGTTCCGCGTGAGCCAAGACAACCTCATCGATGTCGGGGCCGAACTTCAGGCCGACCACTTCGTTGAGGGCCAGCTTGTGGACGTCACCGGGACCTCGATCGGCAAGGGCTTTGCCGGTGCGATGAAGCGTCACAATTTCGGTGGCCTGCGTGCCTCTCACGGTGTGTCGATTTCGCACCGCTCGCACGGTTCGACCGGTAACAGCCAGGACCCCGGCAAGGTGTTCAAGGGCAAGAAGATGGCCGGACACATGGGCGACGTGCGCGTCACGACCCAGAACGTCAAGGTCGTCAAGACCGATGTCGAGCGTGGCCTTATCATGGTTCAGGGTTCGGTTCCGGGCGCCAAGGGCGGCTGGATTCAAATCCGCGATGCCGTCAAGAAGCCTGCTCCGGAAGGTGTTGCACGTCCCGGTTCGTTCAAGGCACCGGCTGCCGCCAATGGGGAGAGTGCATAAATGGAACTCCAGGTAACAACCCTTGAGGGCAAGGCGGCGGGCAAGGTAAAGCTCGATGAGACCGTGTTCGGTCTCGAGCCGCGCGCCGACCTTATCCAGCGCATGGTTCGCTATCAGCTCCTGAAGCGCATGGCAGGCACCCACGACGTCAAGAATCGTGGCGAGGTTGCCCTGACCGGCAAGAAGTTCGGCCGCCAGAAGGGCGGCGGCGGTGCGCGTCACGGTTCGCGCCGGGCCAACATCTTCCGTGGTGGTGGCCGCGCGTTTGGTCCGACCCCGCGCAGCCATGCCGTCGAGATGCCCAAGAAGGTCCGGGCGCTTGCCCTAAAGCACGCGCTTTCGGCCAAGGCCAAGGCGGGCGAACTGGTCATTCTCGACAGCGCCGTTGCCTCCGAGCCCAAGACCGCGGCCCTGAAGGCGGCGTTCGGCAAGCTTGGTTTTTCCAATGCGCTGATCATCGGCGGTGCCGAACTGGACAAGAATTTCGCGCTTGCCGCGCGCAACATTCCCCAGATCGACGTTCTGCCGGCCCAGGGCATCAACGTTTATGATATTCTGCGCCGCGAGAAGCTGGTCCTGACCAAGGACGCCCTTGCTGCGCTGGAGGGCCGGTTCCAATGAGCGCGCTCAAGGCATACGACATCATCCGCAACCCCGTCGTGACTGAAAAGTCGACGATGGCTTCGGAAAACAACCAGGTTGTTTTCGATGTGGCGATCGATGCAACCAAGACCGACATCAAGGCCGCCGTCGAGCAGCTTTTCTCGGTCAAGGTCAAGGCGGTCAACACCATCGTGCGCAAGGGCAAGGTCAAGAAGTTCCGCAACTTCCTTGGCCGGCGCAAGGATGTGAAGAAGGCCATCGTCACGCTCGTGGACGGCCAGACCATCGATATTTCGACCGGTCTGTGAGGCTAGGGAACAAGAACAATGGCTTTGAAGCATTATAATCCGACCTCGTCAGGCCAGCGTCAGCTCGTCGGTATCGATCGGTCCGAACTGTGGAATGGCGGCCCGGTCAAGAAACTGACCGAAGGTCTGAGCAAGTCCGGCGGCCGCAACAACCGTGGCCGCACGACCGTCTATTCACGTGGTGGCGGGCACAAGCGCCGGTATCGTCTGGTCGATTTCAAGCGTACCAAGTTCGACGTCGTGGGCACCGTCGAGCGTCTAGAATACGATCCAAACCGGACCGCATTCATCGCTCTGGTGACCTATGAGGACGGCGAGCAGGCCTATATCCTGGCTCCGCAGCGTCTGGCGGCCGGCGACAAGATCGTCTCCTCGATGAACGCGGTCGACGTGAAGCCCGGCAATGCGATGCCGCTCGAGAAGATGCCGGTGGGCACCATCGTCCACAACATCGAGATGAAGCCGCGCAAGGGCGGGCAGATGGCCCGTTCCGCTGGTGGCTACGCGCAGTATGTGGGCCGCGACTCCGGCTGGGCGGTCCTTCGCCTCAATTCGGGCGAGCAGCGCCGCGTCCACGGGACGTGCCTTGCAACGGTGGGTTCGGTATCCAATCCGGATCACTCGAACACCAATCTGGGCAAGGCCGGGCGCAGCCGCTGGCTGGGCCGGCGTCCGAACGTTCGCGGTGTCGCGATGAACCCGGTCGACCACCCGCATGGTGGTGGTGAAGGCCGCACTTCCGGTGGCCGTCACCCCGTGACGCCCTGGGGCAAGCCGACCAAGGGCAAGCGCACCCGCACCAACAAGGCGACGGACAAGTTCATCATCCGCTCGCGTCATCAGAAGAAGGGCAGGTAAGCGCCATGTCACGTTCCGTCTGGAAAGGCCCGTTCGTTGACGGGTATCTGCTCAAGAAGGCAGACAAGGTCCGTGAATCGGGCCGCAACGAGGTCATCAAGATCTGGAGCCGCCGCTCGACGATCTTGCCGCAGTTCGTTGGCCTGACCTTCGGAGTCTATAACGGTCAGAAGCATATCCCGGTGAGCGTCTCCGAGGACATGATCGGCCACAAGTTCGGTGAATTTTCGCCCACGCGCACCTATTACGGGCACGCGGCCGACAAGAAGGCGAAGAGGAAATAAAAGATGGGCAAGCCAAAGAACGAGCGCATGCTCGGGGATAATGAGGCCAAGGCCATCCTGCGCATGGTTCGTACCAGCCCCCAGAAGCTGAACCTGGTTGCCGCGCAGATCCGCGGCAAGAAGGTCGACAAGGCTCTGGCCGAACTCGAATTCTCGCGCAAGCGGATTTCGGAATCGGTCAAGAAGACCCTTGAGAGCGCCATCGCGAATGCCGAGAACAATCATGGTCTCGACACCGATTCGCTGGTGGTTGCCGAGGCTTTTGTCGGAAAGGCGCTGGTGATGAAGCGCTTCAAGGCCCGGGCCCGCGGTCGCGGCGCGCGGATCGAGAAGCCGTTCTCGCACCTGACCATCGTTGTCCGTGAAGTCGAGGAGACTGCCTGATGGGACAGAAAGTTAATCCGATCGGGCTTCGGCTCGGCATCAACCGGACTTGGGATTCCCGCTGGTACGCCAACAAGGGCGAGTTCGGCTCGCTCCTGCAGGAAGATCTCAAGATTCGTGAGATGCTCGAGGAAGACCTCAAGCAGGCAGCGGTTTCCAAGATCGTCATCGAGCGCCCGCACCGCAAGTGCCGCATCACGATCCACTCGGCCCGTCCGGGTATCGTCATCGGCAAGAAGGGCGCGGACATCGAGAAGATCCGCTCCAAGGTCAAGAAGTTCACCAGTTCGGAAGTGCACATCAACATCGTTGAAGTGCGCAAGCCGGAAACCGATGCGACGCTGGTCGCCCAGGGCATTGCCCAGCAGCTCGAACGCCGCGTGGCATTCCGCCGGGCCATGAAGCGCGCCGTGCAGACGGCGATGCGCATGGGCGCGCAGGGTATCCGCGTCAACGTTGGCGGCCGTCTCGGCGGTGCGGACATCGCACGCACCGAGTGGTACCGCGAGGGCCGCGTTCCGCTCCACACGCTGCGCGCGGACGTGGATTACGGTGTCGCCGAAGCCTCCACGACCTACGGGATCATCGGGATCAAGGTCTGGATCTTCAAGGGCGAGATCATGGAACACGATCCGATGGCTCACGAGCGCCGCGCCACCGAAGGTGGCGACGGTGGCGGGCAGGGCCGTCGCGGTCCGGCCGGTGACAGGAATTAAAGATTATGTTGCAACCGAAGCGTACAAAGTTCCGCAAGGCCCACAAGGGCCGGATCCACGGCGTCGCCAAAGGGGGCTTTGCCCTCAATTTTGGCGAATATGGCTTGAAGGCGCAGGAGCCTGAGCGTATAACCGCCCGCCAGATCGAGGCAGCACGCCGCGCGATGACTCGTTACATGAAGCGCGCCGGCCGTGTGTGGATCCGGGTGTTCCCGGATGTGCCGGTGTCGTCCAAGCCGACTGAAGTTCGTATGGGTAAGGGCAAGGGGGCTCCCGAATTCTGGGCCGCCCGCGTCAAGCCCGGCCGGGTCATGTTCGAGATCGACGGCGTGAGTGAAGAAGTTGCGCGTGAAGCTCTGCGTCTTGCGGCCATGAAGTTGCCGATCAAGACGCGGTTCGTCAGCCGCATTGCAGATTAAGGACGTATAGCGATGGCCAAGCCGAGCGACGTTAGGGCAAAGACGGTGGACGAACTCAAGACCGAGCTCGTCGACCTCAAGAAAGAGCAGTTCAATCTGCGCTTCCAGCGCGCTACCCAGCAGCTGGAAAACACCGCGCAGGTGCGCAAGGTCCGCCGCGAGATCGCGCGCGTCAAGACCGTGCTCGCCGAAAAGACCGCGGCAGCGAAGTAAGGAGACACGAGATGCCCAAGCGTATCCTGCAGGGGACCGTGGTCTCCGACAAGAACGACAAGACGATCGTGGTGAACGTGGAGCGCCGCTTCACCCATCCGATCATGAAGAAGACGGTCCGCCGTTCCAAGAAGTACCACGCTCATGACGAGGCCAACACGGCCAAGGTCGGCGATATCGTACAGATCGAGGAAACAGCGCCCATCTCGAAAAACAAGCGTTGGACACTCGTTACGCAAGCCTGATCGGCCGCGGAACGTACTGAGATCAAAGAAGGCAATCAGTCATGATTCAGATGCAAACAAATCTCGACGTGGCCGACAATTCGGGCGCCCGTCGTGTTATGTGCATCAAGGTGCTGGGCGGTTCGCATCGCAAGTATGCGTCCGTTGGCGACATCATCGTGGTGTCGGTCAAGGATGCCATTCCGCGCGGCCGCGTCAAGAAGGGCCAGGTGATGAAGGCCGTCGTGGTGCGTACGGCTTCGGATATCCGCCGCCCCGATGGCACAGTGATCCGTTTCGACCGCAATGCCGCGGTCATCATCAACAATAACAAGGAACCGATCGGCACCCGTATCTTCGGCCCGGTTCCGCGTGAGCTGCGTGCGAAAAATCACATGAAGATCATTTCGCTCGCCCCGGAGGTGCTGTAATGGCCGCCAAGATCAAAAAGGGTGACAAGGTCATCGTTCTGACTGGCAAGGACAAGGGCAAGACCGGCACGGTGACCCAGGTCATTCCGTCCGAGACCCGCGCCATCGTCCAGGGCGTCAATCTCGTGCGCCGCCATACACGGCAGACCGCCGAGCGCGATGCGGGCATCTACACCAAGGAAGCCCCGATCCACCTGAGCAACATCGCGCTGCTGGATGCTAAGGACAACAAGCCGACCCGCGTCGGCTTCAAGATCGAGGACGGCGTGAAAAAGCGCGTCGCAAAGCGTTCCGGAGAAGTGATCGATGGCTGAGACATATATCCCGCGCCTTCGCACCCATTATGACGATGTGGTGCGCGCAGGTCTCGTCGAGACCTTCAACTACAAGAACCCGATGGAAGTCCCCAAGCTCGACAAGGTCGTGATCAACATGGGCGTCGGCGAAGCGGTTGCGGATTCCAAGAAGGTGAAGGCGGCGCTCGCCGATCTCGAAAAGATCGCCGGGCAGAAGGGCGTCATCACCCATGCGCGCAACTCCATTGCGGGCTTCAAGGTTCGCGAGGGTATGGCACTGGGCGTGAAGGTCACGCTGCGCAAGGCCCAGATGTACGAGTTCATCGATCGTCTCGTGAACGTGGCCCTGCCGCGTGTGCGTGACTTCCGTGGGCTCAACCCCAAGAGTTTCGATGGCCGCGGCAACTTTGCCATGGGCATCAAGGAACACATCGTGTTCCCCGAGATCAACTATGACCAGATCGATCAGGTCTGGGGCATGGACGTGATCGTCTGCACCACAGCAAAGACCGACGATGAAGCGCGCGCGCTTCTCAAGGCTTTCAATTTCCCGTTCCGCCAATAGGCCGGGACAGGGAAAAGAGACGAAAGAGAGAACTGGATGGCCAAGACAAGCTCCATCGAAAAGAACAAGCGCCGCGCAAAGCTCGCCAAGCAATATGCCGACAAGCGCGCTGCCCTCAAGGCGAAGACCCGGGACGAAAGCCTTTCGTTCGAGGAGCGCTTCGCCGCACAGCTCAAGCTGGCCGAGTTGCCGCGCAATGCCTCGCCGGTCCGCGTGCGCAATCGCTGCGAGGTGTCGGGCCGTCCGCGTGGATATTATCGCAAGCTCAAGCTCAGCCGTATCGCGCTGCGTGAACTTGGGTCGATGGGTTTGATCCCGGGCCTGGTCAAGTCGAGCTGGTAAGGAAGAACTGATATGACGCTCACCGATCCTCTTGGCGATATGCTGACCCGCATCCGTAACGCGCAGTTGCGTCGCCGCGACGTGGTCCGGACCCCGGCCTCGTCCCTGCGCGCCCACGTTCTGGATGTTCTGAAGTCAGAAGGCTACATCCGCGGCTACAATGAAGTGGCCACCGATAACGGCCTGGCCGAGTTCGACATCGAACTCAAATACTCGGAAAACCAGCCCGCGATCCGCGAGCTGCAGCGTGTGTCCAAGCCCGGCCGCCGGGTGTACGCATCCGTCAAGAATATCCCCGTGGTCGGTAACGGCCTTGGTGTCTCGATCCTCAGCACCCCCAAGGGTGTGATGGCCGATCACCAGGCGCGTGCTGAAAATGTTGGCGGTGAGGTCCTCTGCCGCGTCTTCTAAGGCGCGAGGAGGAGACCCCACCAACTTGAAAGAAGGCGAAGAAAAATGTCGCGTATTGGCAAGAAGCCGGTAGCACCGGTCAGCGGCGTGACGGTCACGGTCGATGGCCAGCAGGTCACCGCCAAGGGTTCCAAGGGCGAACTCTCGGTCGTGCTCGTGGATGCCGTCAAGCCCGAGATGACCGAAGAGGGCGTCGTCGTCACCCCGGTCGACGATAGCCGCGAGGCCCGCTCGGCCTGGGGGTTGTCGCGCACGCTGGTCCAGAACATCGTCACCGGTGTCTCCACGGGCTTTGAAAAGAAGCTGGCGATCACGGGTGTCGGTTACCGCGCCCAGATGCAGGGATCTGACCTCAAGCTCTCGCTCGGGTTCAGCCATGAAGTGATCTACAAGGCTCCCGACGGCATTTCGCTTGCCGCCCCGACCCAGACGGAAATCGTCGTGACGGGCATCGACAAGCAGCAGGTGGGGCAGGTCGCCGCCAATATCCGCGAGTTCCGTCCGCCGGAGCCCTACAAGGGCAAGGGTGTGCGCTACGTCGACGAGTACATCTTCCGCAAGGAAGGCAAGAAGAAGTAAGGATTGGTCGATATGGCTAAGCTTTCTGGTATTGAACGCCGCAAGGCGCGGGTTCGTCGGACCCTCAGGGCCCGTGCCAACGGCCGTCCGCGCCTGTCGGTCTTCCGTTCGGACAAGAACATCTACGCACAGGTCATTGACGATGTGCAGGGCGTGACGCTTGCGTCCGCGTCCACGCTCGAAAAGGACCTCAAGATCAAGAATGGCGGGAACACCGCCGCTGCCGCCGAGGTGGGCAAGGCTGTCGCCGAGCGTGCCAAGAAGGCAGGGGTTACCGATGTCATCTTCGATCGTGGCGCCTACATTTTCCACGGCCGGGTAAAGGCCCTCGCAGACGCTGCCCGCGAGGGCGGCCTGCAGTTCTAACCGCGGCGAGAAAGAAGAACTATGAGCAGAGACATTCAAGAGCGCGAAAGCGAATTTGTCGATCGGCTGGTGCACATCAACCGCGTCGCCAAGGTGGTGAAGGGTGGCCGTCGGTTCGGCTTTGCCGCGCTCGTCGTCGTGGGTGACCAGAAGGGTCGCGTCGGTTTCGGTCATGGCAAGGCGCGCGAAGTGCCCGAAGCCATCCGCAAGGCGACCGAACAGGCCAAGCGCCAGATGATCCGCGTCCCGCTGCGTGAAGCCCGTACGCTGCACCACGACGTTGCCGGCCGCCACGGCGCTGGCAAGGTCCTGCTGCGTGCGGCTCCCGCCGGTACCGGCATCATCGCCGGTGGCCCGATGCGTGCCGTGTTCGAGACCCTTGGCATCAACGACATCGTCGCCAAGAGCCAGGGTTCGGCGAACCCCTACAACATGATCCGCGCCACTTTCGACGCGCTCAGGAACGTTGACAGCCCCCGTTCGGTTGCCGCCCGTCGCGGGATCAAGGTGTCCGAACTCCAGGCGCGCCGCGGCGAAGCCGCCGTCGACGCCTGATAAGAGGGTTCGAGGAGAACGATTATGGCCAAGAAATCGACCATTACCGTTGAGCAGATCGGGTCGCCGATCCGCCGCACCGCCGACCAGCGCGCCACGCTCGTGGGTCTTGGGCTCAACAAGATGCATCGCCGCCGCGAGCTCGAGGATACGCCTGCCGTGCGCGGCATGATCAACAAGATCTCTCATCTCGTCCGCGTCGTGGACGAGAAGTAGTTCTTGAGTTTGTCGCGTTCCCGAACCGAAAAAGTGGTACCCACTTTTTCTGGAAACGCTCCAGCTAGGATTTTTTCGATATGAAACTCAATCAGATCGCCGACAAGCCGGGGGCCCTCAAGGCCAAGGTCCGCGTCGGGCGCGGCATTGGTTCGGGCCTGGGCAAGACCGGTGGCCGGGGCGTCAAGGGGCAGAAGTCCCGCTCGGGCGTCACCATCAACGGGTTTGAAGGCGGGCAGATGCCGCTGCACATGCGGCTGCCCAAGCGCGGCTTCAACAACCCGTTCGCCAAGAAGTGGAACGCGGTGCGTCTCGATCGCATCCAGCTCTACATCGACAATGGCAAGCTCGATGCCAAGGGCGTGGTGGACGCGGAAGCTCTGGTCAAGGCGGGTGTCATCCGCCGCGCCAAGGATGGTGTGCGCCTGATCAATGGCGGCGAGTTCAAGGCCAAGAAGGTGACCTTCAAGGTTAATCACGCTTCGGCCGGCGCCGTGGCGGCTATCGAGGCTGCCGGTGGCAAGGTTGACGTGATCGGCGCCGCCGCCGACGCAGAATAATATTGCGACTTTGGAGCGCGCCCTGCAATCGATCCCGTCTGGGGGATTGCAAGAGGGCGCGCTCTGACTATATCAGAGCACTACCTTTCTCGTTCGGGCCGGTTGCGGCCCGTTCGCTTGCTCTGAGTTTATATGTCGCGCTTCCGGACCGCAAAAGTGGTTTTGCTCGAAGCGCTTTGAAAGCATCTTGAGGGAGCCGTCATGGCGTCTGCAGCCGAGCAACTGGCCCGTAACCTGAGCTTCTCGACCTTCTCCAAGGCCAAGGACCTGCAAAAGCGCATCCTGTTCACGCTCGGCGCGCTGCTCGTCTATCGCCTCGGCACCTATATCCCGATCCCCGGCATCGACCCCGATGCGTTCGCCTCGACCTTCCGGCAGGCACAGGGCGGGATTTTCGGTCTGTTCAACATGTTCGCGGGCGGCGCCGTCGAGCGTCTGGCGATCTTTGCGCTCAACCTCATTCCCTACATCACCGCCTCCATCGTCATCCAGGTAATGTCGTCCGCCTCACCGCGCCTCGAAGCGCTCAAGAAAGAGGGCGAGAGCGGGCGGCGCAAGATGAACCAGTACACGCGCTACCTGACCGTCGTGTTCTGCGCCATCCAGGCATACGGCATCGCCATCGGGCTCGAGGCCAGCGAGGGGGTCGTCGCAGATCCGGGCTGGTTCTTCCGCATCTCGACCGTCATCACGCTGGTTGGCGGCACCATGTTCCTGATGTGGATCGGCGAGCAGATGACCGCGCGCGGCATCGGTAACGGCATTTCGCTGATTATTTTCGCCGGTATCGTCGCCTCCCTGCCGGGCACCATCGCCCAGACGCTCGAATTGAGCCGCACCGGCGCGCTGCCCACGATCGCCGTGGTCGGCATTCTGGTCGTCGCGGTGCTCGTCATTGCCGTGATCGTCTTTTTCGAGCGCGCCCAGCGACGCCTGCTGATCCAGTATCCGAAGCGCCAGGTCGGCAACAAGATGTATCAGGGCGATACCTCGCACCTGCCGCTCAAGCTCAACACTTCGGGCGTTATCCCAGTGATCTTCGCGTCCTCGCTGCTCCTGCTGCCGGCGACCATTGCAACCTTCACCGCGCAGGGCGACGCCCCGCAGTGGCTGCAGGTGATTTCCGCCGTTCTTGGTCGTGGCCAGCCGCTTTATCTGGCGCTGTTTGCGGCGATGATCATTTTCTTTTCCTTCTTTTACACCTCCATCGTGTTCAACCCGACCGAGACTGCCGACAATCTCAAGCGTTCGGGGGGCTTCATCCCGGGTATCCGTCCCGGCGAGCGCACCGCTCAGCACATAGACTTCGTGCTGACACGTATCACGGTGGTCGGTGCGGTTTATCTGACCGTTGTCGCGTTGATCCCGGAAGTGTTCCTGAGCCAGCTCAACATTTCGGCGTTCCTGGGCGGTACATCTCTGCTCATCATGGTCACGGTGACGCTCGATACGGTCAGCCAGATCCAAAGCCATCTGATTGCCCAGCAGTATGAGGGCATGGTCAAGAAGTCACGTTTGGGAGGACGCCGCAGATGAGGTTGATACTGTTGGGCCCGCCGGGGGCGGGGAAGGGGACACAGGCGCAGATTCTCGTCCAGACTTACGGTATTCCCCAGCTTTCGACCGGTGACATGTTGCGCGCCGCCATTGCGGCCAAGACCCCCATGGGGCTTGAGGCAAAGGCGATCGTGGATCGGGGCGATCTGGTTTCGGACGCGATCGTATCGGGCATTATCTCGGACCGCATGGACGAGCCGGATTGCGCGAACGGGTTCATTCTCGACGGCTTCCCGCGCACCATCGCGCAGGCCGATGCGCTCACCCACATGCTGGACCGCAAGGGACTGCATCTCGATGCGGTGATCGAGATCAAGGCGGGCGCCGATATTCTGGTGGAACGGATCATCAACCGGGCCAGGGAATCGGGCGGTGCGCGCGCCGACGACAATGAGGAAGTGCTGCGCAAGCGTCTCGGCGTCTATGAAGAACAGACCGCGCCGCTCGTAAAATATTACACGGAACGCGGACTGCTCAAATCTGTTGATGGAATGCAGCCCATCGAAGAGGTTACTGCCGCGATCCGGCAGGCCTTGCAATAGTTGCAATTTTGGGCAAGGGGGCCAGTTGACTTTGGCCGCTCAAGTCCTTAGAACCGCGCCCAGTCTCAGAAATCTCGAGGGCTGGATTCGGTTCCTTCCAGGGTGAAGGGGATCGAATGCCGGTCCCTTGTTGTTGAAAGAAGTCGGGGGAAACCCCATATAAACGTTTAGGAGATCACGCGTGGCTCGTATTGCTGGCGTCAATATCCCGACGAATAAGCGCGTGCTTATCGCACTGCAATACATTCACGGGATCGGCCCGAAAATGGCCTCTGAAATCTGCGAGAAGGTTTCCATTCCGGCGGAGCGCCGGGTCAATGAACTGACCGACGCAGAAGTCATCCAGATCCGTGAAACCATCGACCGTGACTATTCGGTCGAGGGCGACCTGCGGCGTACGGTGGCAATGAACATCAAGCGTCTCATGGACCTTGGCAATTATCGCGGTCTGCGTCACCGCCGTGGCCTTCCGGTCCGTGGCCAGCGCACCCACACCAATGCCCGCACCCGCAAGGGTCCGGCAAAGCCCATCGCGGGCAAGAAGAAATAAGGGGTGGCGAATAGTGAAATAGCGAATGGCGAATAATATTCTTTCTATTCGCTACTCCCTATTCGCTACTCGCCTTCTCGAAGGTGTAGCCGCTGGGATCACGGCGGCGTCAGATATCGGCTAGAGGAAGTAAATGGCTAAAGCTGAAACGACCCGCGTTCGCCGTCGCGAACGCAAGAATATCAGTGCTGGCGTTGCACATGTGAACGCCTCTTTCAACAACACGATGGTTACCATCACCGACGTTCAGGGCAATACGATCTCCTGGTCCTCCGCCGGTACGATGGGTTTCAAGGGTTCGCGCAAGTCGACCCCTTACGCAGCGCAGATGGCTGCGGAAGATGCAGCCAAGAAGGCACAGGAACACGGCATGAAGACTTTGGAAGTCGAAGTGCGTGGTCCGGGTTCGGGGCGTGAATCGGCCCTGCGTGCACTTCAGGCCGCCGGCTTTACCGTTACGAGCATCAGGGACGTTACATCCATCCCCCACAACGGATGTCGGCCGCGCAAGCGTCGTCGCGTCTAATGTGACCGGGCTCCGGGAAGGCCAACCGGGGTCCGTTTACCGTTTGCGGCAGGCGGCCGGGGCAGGGCCGCATTTTTGAAAGGATGTTGGACGTGATGATCCAGAAAAACTGGCAGGAGCTGATTAAGCCGACCAAGCTCGACGTCGTTCCAGGCAGTAATCCTGTGCGCGTGGCCTCCGTGGTCGCCGAGCCGCTCGAGCGCGGTTATGGCTTGACCCTGGGCAACACGCTGCGCCGTGTGCTGCTTTCGTCGCTGCAGGGCGCGGCAATCACCGCCATTCAGATCGATGGCGTGCTGCACGAATTCTCCTCGATTCCCGGCGTGCGCGAGGACGTTACCGATCTCGTGCTCAACGTCAAGGAAATCGCAGTCAAGATGGGTGATGAGGGGCCCAAGCGCCTTACACTCAACAAGCAGGGGCCCGGTGCGGTCACGGCGGGCGATATCCGCACGACCGGCGACATCGAGATCCTCAATCCCGAGCTCGTCATCTGTCACCTCGACGATGGGGCCGAGATCAATATCGAATTTACCGTGAATACCGGCAAGGGCTATGTCCCGGCCGACCGCAACAAGCCCGAGGATGCGCCTATCGGCTATATCGCCGTCGATGCGCTGTTTTCCCCGGTCAAGCGCGTGAGCTACAAGGTCGACAAGACTCGCGAGGGTCAGAACCTCGACTTCGACAAGCTTACCATGCAGATCGAGACCAACGGCGCCATCACGCCCGAGGACGCGCTCGCTTTTGCGGCCCGTATCGTCCAGGACCAGCTTTCGGTGTTTATCAACTTCGAGGAGCCGACCAAGGAAAAGGCCGAGGACGCAACGCCCGAACTGGCGTTCAACCCGGCGCTGCTCAAGAAGGTGGACGAACTCGAGCTCAGTGTCCGTTCGGCCAACTGCCTCAAGAACGACAACATCGTCTATATTGGCGATCTCATCCAGAAGACGGAAGCGGAAATGCTTCGCACGCCGAACTTCGGGCGCAAGTCGCTCAACGAGATCAAGGAAGTGCTGGCCCAGATGGGGCTCCATCTGGGGATGGACGTCGCCAACTGGCCGCCCGAAAACATCGAAGACCTCGCCAAGCGTTACGAAGATCACTACTGATCTGCCGCGGGCTGAAGATAAAGATATTAGGAGAGTACCATGCGCCACGGTAAAGCCGGCCGCAAACTGAACCGGACCTCTTCGCATCGCAAGGCGATGTTCAGGAACATGTCCGCGGCCCTGATCAAGCACGAGCAGATCGTCACGACGCTGCCCAAGGCAAAGGATCTGCGTCCGATCGTTGAAAAGCTCATCACGCTGGGCAAGCGTGGCGATCTTCACGCCCGCCGCCAGGCGCTTGCGCAGCTCGGCAATGACGAGGCGATGGTCGCCAAGCTGTTCGACGTGCTCGGCCCGCGCTACAAGGACCGCAATGGCGGCTACACCCGCGTCCTCAAGGCCGGCTACCGCCACGGCGACAACGCGCCTGTCGGCGTGATCGAGTTCGTCGATCGCGACGTCGATGCACGGGGCCAGGATTCGGGCCCGACCGCCGACTTCGTCCGCGACGACGAGGACGAGAGCGCAGCGGCGTGATCTTTCCTTCGTATCCATTGAAAAAGGCCCGGAGCGATCCGGGCCTTTTTTCGTTGGGCGGCTGAATGTTCCGTGGCTGTGGAGGCTCCGATCTGGACCCCGGGAATAAATCCCGGGGTGCAATCGAAGGGGGAGGGGCCTGCAAACATACAATTGTCATTCCGGGACTTGTTCCCGGGATCCAGCGCGATCTCTCAGCCCACTCCGTGCTTGCGGCAAGCCCCGCTCTGGGCCCCGACGTGACGCCTATGTGCGTTGAGCCGTCACCTACACCAGAATATCATCCACCCAATAAAGATCGCGGCGGTCGAAGCCGTTGAAGTCGGTGAGCGAGGCCTGGGTGTAGGCGCCCATGAGGCCGAATTCGATATAGTCGTCCTCGGCGATGGCTTCGGGCAGCAGGAAGGTCTGGGGCATCACGTCGTAGCTGTCGCAGGTGGGGCCGAAGATCTTGAAGTCCCAGGTTTCGCCCGTCACGATCTTGTCGCCCCGCCAGACGCGGAGCGGGGGCATGAACTCGAGGATCATCGCTTCCATCAACGAGCCATAGACCCCATCGTTGACATAGACCGACTGCTCGCCGCGCACGTGCTTGACGCGCAGGAGCAGGGCAGTGCTGCCCGTCGACAGCCCACGGCCCGGCTCGGCGATCAGTTGCGGGCGGCTCGAGCCGAACGTATCGGCGACGGCGGCGCGGATCGTCTCGAAATAGACGTCGAGCGGAGGCGCGGTGCTGGTGATGTAGGGCGCGGGGAAGCCGCCGCCGACATTGAGGCGTTTGAGCTCGATCCCCGAAGCTCTGGCGATGCGCCCCGCCGCCGCGATGTGGCGCTCATAGGCGTAGGCATCCTCGCACTGGCTGCCGACGTGAAAGCACAGCGAGGTGGAATAGCCCATGGCTTTGGTCAGCGTGCACATGGAGACCGCGCCGTCTTCCATCACCCCGAACTTGGTGCCGAAATCATACGATTTGAGCGCCTTGCCGGCCTTGAAGCGCACGGTGACCTCGATATCCTCGGAGGGCGGCACGACCGCCGCCAACTGGTCGAGTTGGGCGACGTGGTCGATGGTAAAGGAGCGCACCCCATGATCCTCGTAGGCGCGCTGGATCTCGCGCCGCGACTTGATCGGGTTGTTGTAGTGCATCGCGGCGCCGGGCGCGTATTTTTCGATCAGCGCCATTTCGGTGTTCGAGGCGACGTCGAAGGCCTTGAGGCCCTCGCGGTGCATGATGGAAAGGATGTGGGGCGAGGGGTTCGCCTTCACCGCGTAGGTCAGCAGGCCGTCGAAGCCGGACTGGAATGCCTTTATGGCATCGACCAGCAGCCGTTCGGAGAACAGGAAGCTGGGGTAATCCGGTTCTTGGGTTGCGATCAGTTCAGCGGTGTTCGCGTAAGTGCGAGCGGGCGAAATGTCCATTCACGGGACCCTCATCAAGCGGTGAAACAAAGCGCGGACGTATAGGGCGCATTGCCCCCCTTCGCAATGGCCATTTTGGGGCTATAGACGGGCCGTGTGACGATTCTTTGCCGCCATCGATCCGACGCTCTTTTACGAACTCGTAACTTGCCAGCAGCGTTGCGAAGCACCACCTTTGGCGGCAATCGGAAAGACTGGAGATTGCCCATGCTTCGCGCCCTTTCGCTGATCCTCGTCATCGCCGTTTCCATTACGCCCGCACTGGCCCAGGTCGAGCGGCGCGCGCCGGAAAGCGCGGATGAAATCCGGTTGTCCTATGCGCCGATCGTGCGGGAGGTGGCCCCGGCGGTCGTCAATGTCTACGCGACGCGCATCACCCGGCAGCAGCGCCAGAGCCTTTTTTCCGATCCATTCTTTGAGCAGTTCTTCGAGCGCTCGCCCTTTTTTGACAGCCGTCCGCAGGAATCGCAATCGCTCGGCTCGGGGGTGATCGTGGGGGAAGATGGACTGATCCTCACCAACTATCATGTGGTCGAGGGCGCGACCGACATCCGGGTTGCGATGACCGACGGGCGCGAATATCCGGTCGAACTCGTATTGGCCGATGAGGCGACCGACCTAGCTGCGCTCTTGGTCCGCAATTCCGATCGGACGTTCCCGATCGTCGAGTTCGCGGATTCGGACCGGCTGGAGGTGGGCGATCTCGTGCTCGCCATCGGCAACCCGTTCGGCGTGGGGCAGACGGTGACCAGCGGCATCGTTTCGGCACTGGCGCGTACGGGGGTTGGCATCACCGACTATCAGTTCTTCATCCAGACCGATGCGGCGATCAATCCGGGCAATTCGGGCGGTGCGCTGGTCGATATGGAGGGGCGGCTGGTCGGCATCAACTCTGCGCTCTTTACGCGCTCGGGCGGCTCGAACGGCATCGGGTTCGCCATCCCCTCCAACATGGCGCGGGTCATCGCCAGCACCGCCGCCTCGGGGGGCGAACTGGTGCGTCCGTGGTTCGGCGCGACGTTCCAGACGCTCGATGCCGAGCTTGCCGCCGGGTTGGGGCTTGAATTGCCGCGCGGCGCCTTGGTGACCGAGATCGCCCCCGACAGCCCCGCTGCCCGCGCCGGGTTGCGGTCGGGCGATGTGATCGTGGGGATTGACGGCCTTGCCGTGCAGGACCCCGAAGCGCTCTATTACCGCATCGGCCTCCTGCCGATCGATACGACCGTCGCGCTGGACGTGCGCCGGAACGCGGAAGCGATGACCGTCGATCTGACGCTCGAACCCGCGCCCCCGCTGGCCGGCCGCCGGGCAGTGATTTCCGGTGACACCCGGTTCGCGGGCGCCACCGCCGCCGAACTGACGCCTGCGCTGGCCCAGGAGCTGGGGCTGGCGTTCTCGGCGACCGGCGTCGCCATTATCGAGGTCGCGCCGGGCAGCCCGGCCCAGCGGCTCGGGCTGCGGCAGGGCGACGTCATCCTCAACCTCAACGGCACCGATATTCGTGATATTGAGACGTTTGAATCGGTGGCGGGCCAGAGGCCAGGAGGCTGGCAGATCGTCTTGCAGCGGGGCGGGAGTGTCATCCGATCTTATGTCAGCGGGTAGGGTCTCATGATGGAATCGATTTGCCTCGGCTTGCGGCTTCACCCCTCCCCAGCCCTCCCCATCAAGGGGAGGGTGCTTCCTTTTTCTGGGCACTTCCCTACGCACAGGGTCAGCACCTCCCCCCTTGTGGGGGAGGTTGGGAGGGGGGATTCGGCGTTAGCCGAACCCTGTGCGATCGAGGGGCATTCCGATGACTGACCTTTTCCCCGATGACATCCCCGCAGCCCGTCCCGAGGAGGCGAGCGAAGACCGGCCGCTGGCCGACCGGCTGCGGCCGCGCTCGCTCGATGAGGTGATCGGGCAGAGCCATATCCTGGGGCCCGAAGGCACGCTGCGGCGCATGATCGGGTCGGGGCGGCTCGGCTCGCTTATCCTCTGGGGACCGCCGGGGACGGGCAAAACGACCGTCGCGCGGCTTCTGGCCGATGCCACCGATTACCGCTTCGAGCAGATTTCGGCGATCTTTTCGGGGGTCGCCGATCTCAAGAAGGTTTTCGAGACTGCCCGCACCGCCCGGCGCGCCGGGCAGCGCACGCTGCTGTTCGTCGATGAAATCCATCGCTTCAACCGCGCCCAGCAGGACAGTTTTTTGCCGGTGATGGAAGACGGCACGGTCGTTCTCGTCGGTGCGACCACGGAAAACCCCAGCTTCGAGCTCAACGCCGCGCTTCTCTCCCGTTCGCAGGTGCTGACCTTCCAGAGCCTTTCGCGCGAGGATCTCGAGGCGCTGGCCAGGCGCGCCGAGGCAGAGATTGGCCGCGCGCTGCCGCTCGATGAGGACGCGCGGGAAACGCTGATCTCGCTGGCCGATGGCGACGGGCGCGCCTTTCTGGGGCTCATCGAGGAACTTGATGCGGCAACCGGGCCCAAGGACATGCTCGACCATGAGGGGCTGACCAAGCTGGTGCAGCGCCGCGCGCCGATCTACGACAAGTCGCAGGACGGGCACTACAACCTTATCTCGGCGCTGCATAAGACAGTGCGAGGGTCGGACCCGGACGCCGCGCTCTATTATTTCGCGCGCATGATCGATGCGGGCGAGGACCCGATGTATCTGGCGCGGCGGCTGATCCGCATGGCGGTCGAGGACATCGGCATGGCCGATCCGCAGGCGCTGCCCATCGCTACCGCCGCCAAGGACGCCTATCACATGCTCGGCTCGCCCGAGGGCGAACTGGCGCTGGCGCAGGTGGTCGTTTATCTGGCGACCGCGCCCAAATCGAACGCGCTCTACAACGCCTATAACAAGGCGCTGGCGCTGGCCAAAAAGACCGGCTCACCCACCCCGCCCATGTCCATCCTCAACGCGCCCACAAAGCTCATGAAGGGGCAGGGCTATGGCGAGGGCTATATCTACGACCACGATACGCCCGAAGGATTTTCGGGGCAGGAATATTTCCCCGAAAAGATCGGGCGGCAGGATTTTTACAAGCCCGTGGAGCGGGGGTTCGAGCGCGAGATCATCAAGCGTCTCGATTACTTCGGAAAGCTGAGGGCGGCGAGGCGGAGCGGAAACTGAGCGGCTGGAGCCGATGGCGCAAAGGTGTTATTGACGCGGCCACGCTTTCTCCACCGATCGGCAATTGCGCTGTTGGTTGGCATCGCTGGCCCCCTCATCCGACCCGGCTTTGCCGGGCCACCTTCTCCCACGAGGGGAGAAGGGGAACCGTGGGGTAGCTACACGAGCCCCCCTCTCCCCTTCGTGGGAGAGGGGCCGGGGGTGAGGGGGGCGATGCTGGCTGCAGACGCCGGGTTTCGATTGGCCAAGAGGCAAAAATGAACGCATATCTTCTTGTCGGGCTGGGCGGCGCTGTGGGGTCGATGGCGCGATATGGTGTGGGGCGTCTCGTTCCGGTCACGGGGGTCCCCGTCGCAACACTGATCGTCAACGTTGTCGGCTCGATGCTGATGGGCGTGCTCGTTGCGGTGCTGGCCCGCATTACGGTCGGATGGGGCCATGAGGCCCGGTTGCTGCTCGCAGTGGGATTGCTTGGCGGGTTCACGACCTTTTCGGCCTTTTCGCTCGATGTCGTGATCCTTATCGAGCGGGGGCAGTGGGGCATGGCGTTGGGTTATGTCGCGCTTTCGGTGGTCGGTTCGGTCGCGGCCCTCATGGGTGGGCTGTGGATTGCCCGTGGAGTGTTTTGAAATGAGCGTTCAGATGCGCGAGGTCGCGCGCGATGAAGACGGGATGCGGCTCGACCGGTGGTTTTCGGTGCATTTTCCGCACCTGTCCTTCGGGCGGCTGCAAAAGCTGTTGCGGTCGGGACAGGTGCGCGTCGATAGCGGGCGCGTTCAAACCAATGCGCGGCTTGCCGCCGGGCAGATCGTGCGGGTGCCCCCGCTCGGCGAGGCGCCCGCGCCCAGCGGCAAGCCCCGAATCAACGACAAGGACGCACAGTTCCTGCGCGATCTCATCATCTATGAGGACGACGAGGTTTACGTCTTCAACAAGCCGCACGGGCTTGCCGTTCAAGGCGGGTCGGGCACCCGGCGCCACATCGACGGGATGCTGAAATCGCTCCCCAACAAGAAGGGGGAGCCGCCCCGGCTCGTGCACCGGCTCGACCGGGACACTTCTGGCTGCCTGCTGGTCGCCAAGACCCGCGCGGCGGCCAGCCATTTCGGCACGGTGTTCCGCTCGCGGGCGGCGCGCAAGATCTATTGGGCGGTAGTGGTGGGTGTGCCCAGCCCGCGCCAGGGCCGCATATCGTGCTTTCTCGCCCGGCAGGCGACGCAGGACGGCGAGCAGATGGTGGTGGTCGAGAACGGTGCAGAGGGCGCGCAGCATTCGGTGAGCTATTATTCAGTCACCGACAGCGCGGCGCATCAATTTGCGTGGGTGACGCTCAAACCCGTGACCGGCCGCACGCATCAGCTTCGCGTCCATATGACGGAACTGGGCACGCCCATTCTCGACGACCCGCGCTATTTCAATCTCGACAACTGGAACTGGGAGCGGCCTGACGAACTGGGGGGGGGGCTGCACCTTCACGCCCGGCGCCTCGCCATCCCGCTCAGGAGTGGGCAGCGGCTCGATATCACCGCACCCCTGCCGCCACACATGAAACAGACCTTCGATACGCTCGGGTTCGACGCCAACCGCTACGATGCCCAGACCGCCGACCCCGAGGAGGAAGCCTGATGGCCGACCCGCGCCTCATCGTTTTCGACATGGACGGCACGCTGATCGATTCCGGCGCGATCATCGCCGAGCATATGGCAGCGACCTTCACCGAGCACGGGCTGGTCGCGCCGACCCGTGCGCAGTCCAACATGGTGATCGGGCTGACGCTCGACATCGCCATGCAGCGGCTTGCCGATTGCGATACCGATACCGCGCTGGCGCTGGCGGAGACCTATCGCCGGCTTTATCGCGCCATGCTCGAAACCGAGGGGCGGCACGAGCCGCTTTATGCCGGGGCCGCCGAGGCGCTGGCCCGCCTGCGCGGCATGGAAACCGCGCTGCTGGGCATCGCCACGGGCAAGGCGCTGCACGGGGCGAGCCGCATCCTTGCGCTCCACGGGCTCACCGACCATTTCATCACCGTCCAGACGCCTGATCACAACCCCTCCAAGCCCCATCCGGGCATGATGCTGCGCGCCTGCGCGGAGACCGGCATCGACCCGTCGCGCGCCGTGATGATCGGGGATACGACGTTCGACATTGAATTGGGCGTTGCGGCGGGCGCAAAAACCATCGGGGTCACCTGGGGCTATCACGAGCGCGCGCTGCTCGAAGCGGCTGGCGCCCATATCATTATCGAGGATTATGCCGATCTCGACGCGGCAATCGAGGAGGTGCTTGCCTGATGCGCGAATTTCTGGAAGACGCCCTCAACCACCGCGACGATGGCTATGGCCGTGCGCAAAAGCATCTGCAGCGCGACTTGCCCAAGCGGTTCTATAAGGACGTCGTGGTGGCCGAGGCAGATGGTGGCTACACCGTGACGCTCGACGGGCGGCAAGTGAAAACACCGACGAAAAAGCCGGTCGTGGTCGCATCGGCCGACCTCGCCGATGTGATGCGCGCCGAATGGGACGGGCAGGGCGAATTTGTCGACCCGGACCTGATGCCGCATGTCCGGCTGGTCAATTCCGCCATCGAGGGCGGCGAGGACGCGCGGCAGGCGCTGGTCGATGAAGTCGTCAAATACGCCGCCAACGATCTGCTGCTTTATCGCGCCGACACGCCGCGCGAACTGGTGGCGTTGCAGGAGCAGGCATGGGACGATGTGCTCGTGAGGCTGGCCCGGAAATTCGCGGTCAGCTTCCGCCCCACGGTGGGTATTCTCCATCAGGAGCAGCCGGGCGAGACGCTGGAAAGGCTCAAGGCTTCGCTCTCGGCCCTCGGCTTCATGCCCGTAACCGCGATGGTTTCCATGACTGGTATTACGGGCTCAGGCCTGCTGTCGATCGCGCTGCGAGAAGGGTTGGTCGACCCTGAGGCCGCATGGAAGGCAGCTCATGTCGATGAGGATTACCAGATTTCTCTCTGGGGTGAGGATTTCGAGGCCGCCGCGCGCCGCAAAAGGCGGCGGATCGAGTTCGACGCGGCGGTCAATGTCATGCGGTGGCTGGCGGGGTAGGGTTCTTTTTTGAACTGAAGCCACATTTTCCCGCCTCCGCTGTCCCGGCGAAAGCCGGGACCCATGGACTCCGGCTTGCGCCGGAGCAGCGAACGGCGTGAGTGGCGACTCAGCGCGACCTTCTCACCAGCCATTCCGCCACATCGGGCGCGATCTCGCGCACCGGCACTAGCACGAAATCGCGCTCATGGGCGTAAGGGTGGGGCAGGGTGAGCCGTTCGGTTTCCATCTCCAGACGGTCATAGGCGATCACGTCGATGTCGATGATGCGCGGTCCCCATTTGAGGGTTCGCACGCGGCCCAGCACCGTTTCTGTCGCAAGGCAGAAATCGAGCAATTCGAGCGGTGAAAGATCGGTCTCGACCAGAACCGCGCCGTTGTGGAATTCATCCTGATCAACGACACCCCAGGGCGGGGTGACGATGATCGTCGAGCGCTTGAGCAGGGTGATCTGCGGGTTCTCCCCGATGGCCTTGATCGCCGCCTCGATTTGGCTCGCGGCATCGCCGATATTGGCGCCGAGCGCGAGGACGGCGCGGGCCATCAGATCTGGTCCCGTGTCCTGAGCATTTCGATGGCGGCTTCCCCGGCGACGATGGGGAGCGGGGCTTCGGGCTTGCGCACGCGGATGCGGACCCAGTCGAGGCGATCGAACTCGCCGAGCAGGCGGACGATGATGTGATAGCCTAGCGCCTCGATGAGCTTGAAGCGCTTTTCCTCGAAGGCTTCCTTCACCATGTTGTATACATTTCCGTAGTGAATCGTCGAGGCAACATCATCCGTTCTGGATGCGTCGGTCATGTCGATCCCCAGTTCGAGATCGATGCGGAAGCGCTGGCCGAGCTTGTTTTCCTCAAGCATCACACCATGGTAGCCGTAAAAGGCCAGTCCTTCCAAAAAGATACGGTCTCTGTCCTGGAAATCGCTCATCTCAGTCCCTCCCGGTGGGTGCACCATAGAGCGTGGCGTGGGCAACGCGCAAGCCGTCATGGTTCATGCGAACGTTGTGTACACGAAATATATGACCGCCCTTGAGATAAGCGAGCAGGCTGGTGGCCACCGTACCGGCCTCGCGGTCCTTGGGAGGCACGTCGAGCAGCTTGCCGATCATCGATTTTCGCGAAGTGCCGATGAGGAGGGGGAAGCCCAGCGCATGCAATTCTTCGAGTCGATTCAAAAGGATATAGTTTTCGCTGAAAGTCTTGCCGAAACCGAAACCGGGATCGAGAATGATCTTTTCGTGGCCGACCCCGGCATCGAGTGCGATCTCGGCCGAGCGCGAAAGCCAGCGCTTCATCTCGTCGATGATGTCCTTGTCCGGATCGCGCGCCGTGTCCCAGTGCATCGCGATGACCGGCACGCCGTGGTGAGCGGCGACGGCGGCGATCTCCGGATCGCGCTGGAGGCCCCACACGTCGTTGATGATCCTTGCGCCCGCCTGCACGGCCTGATCGGCCACCAGTGCCTTGTAGGTATCGATGGAAACAGGCACCGGAAAATCCGCCTCGGCCAGCGCATCGAGCACGGGCATAACCCGGTCGAGTTCATCCTGTACGCCGACTTCGCCCGAACCGGGCCGGGTGCTTTCGCCGCCAATATCGATGATGTGTGCGCCGTCGGCCGCCATTTGCCGGGCCTGCGCGGTGGCACCGGCGATGGCCGAAAAATCTCCGCCATCTGAAAAGCTGTCGGGGGTGACGTTCAGTATCCCCATCATCACCGGATCGCGGCCAAGCCGGAGAATGGTATCGCCCATCGGCACCTCATAGGCGAGGTGCGTCACTGGACCGGTTCCGCGGGCACGGCGTAAAGGTCGTATTCGTCGCTATCGGTGACGGTGACGGAAATCATGTCGCCGGGCTTGATGCCGTCCGCGTCCTCTACGATCACATTGCCGTCGATCTCGGGCGCGTCCCACTGGCTGCGGGCGATGACGCGGCGTTCGTCGGGCTCCACATCATCGACCAGCACGTCGATGGTGCGGCCCACCTTGCCGGCCAGCCGCTCGGCGGACACTTTTTGCAGCGCTTCCATCAGCCGGCCATAGCGCTCCTGCTTCACCTCGTCGGGGATTTCGGCAAGGCCCAGATCGTTGGCGCGTGCGCCGGTCACCGGTTCATAGGGGAAAGCGCCCGCGCGGTCGATTTTCGTTTCCGCCACCCAGTCGAGCAGCATCTGGAAATCTTCTTCCGTCTCGCCGGGGAAGCCGACGATGAAGGTCGAGCGGATGGCAAGGTCCGGGCAGGTTTCGCGCCAGCGGCGGATGCGGTCGGCGGTCTTTTCCTGATTGGCCGGGCGCCGCATGGATTTGAGCACCTGGGGGGAGGCGTGCTGGAAGGGGATATCGAGATAGGGCAGGATCACCCCGTCGGCCATTAGCGGAATGACGTTGTCGACGTGGGGGTAGGGGTAGACATAGTGCATGCGCACCCATGCCCCCAACTGCCCCAGTTCCTCGGCCAGCGTCTGGAACCGCGCCTCGACCTGCCGCCCGCGATAGGGGGAAGTCTTGTACTTGATGTCCACGCCATAGGCCGAGGTGTCCTGCGAGATCACCATGATCTCTTTCACGCCGGCCTTCACCAGCCGTTCGGCCTCATAGAGCACTTGCGCGATTGGCCGCGAGACGAGGTCGCCCCGGATGGATGGGATGATGCAGAAGGTGCAGCGGTTGTTACAGCCCTCGGAAATCTTGAGATACGCGTAATGGCGCGGGGTCAGCCGCAATCCCTGCTCGGGCACCAGATCGGTAAAGGCGTTGGGGATGGGCGGCACGTGTTCGTGCACCGCGCTTACCACGGCCTCGTATTGATGCGCGCCGGAAACGGCGAGGACGCCCGGATGGGTCTTGCGGATCAGCTCTTCCTCGCCCCCCAGACAGCCTGTGACGATGACCTTGCCGTTCTCGTTGATCGCCTCGCCGATGGCATCGAGGCTTTCGGCCTTGGCGCTGTCGAGAAAGCCGCAGGTGTTGACAATCACCACGTCCGCGCCCTCGTAGGAGGGCGAGAAGGTGTAGCCCTGCGCGCGCAGGGTGGTGAGGATGCGTTCGGAATCGACGAGCGCCTTGGGGCAGCCAAGGCTCACGAGACCGATTTTGGGGGCGTTTTGCGTCGGCGCGCTCATTTGGCGGCAATCCAACCTTTCATTAAAGCGCGTGTCATAGCGAAAAGCTGGCAAAGGTCAATCTTTGCCGGTGCGGGGCAGCATTGAACGCAAAGCACGGCTTGTAGTCTGGGCCAATGTGGCGCTGCGTGCGGTCATGATTGTTCTGTTCGCGTGGTTCGGGCTGCGCCAACGGCGATAGGCTCGTTATTCCGCCTTCGGTTTGGCCGGGCGTCCCCGCTTTTTGGGCGGTGCGGGCGCTACGGCTTCCGGCGCGGGGTCCGGCACCACCGCTGCGGCGGCGGGGGGCGTTTCGGGTTCATCGAGTTCGGGTTCCCGATCGGCCAGTTCCTCGATGGCGTCGCGCACGTCGTCGATCAGCGTCGTGCCGGGACGTAACGGCGCTATGACCTCGATCTGGGCGGCTTCGCTTTCATGGGCCTTGAAATAGACGATCACCCCCTCGCAGACGATGCGCAGGATGATGAGCGCGAGCAGCCCGAAAACGGCGATTTCCAGCAGTCCCCACAGCCCGTTTCCGAACCCGAAGCGGAAGGAGAAAAAGAAGTGGTTGACCGCCCACAGCGCGATGGCCGCAAGCCCCAGAAGATAGGCGATGGTCACGAGGCGGGGCGAGATGATCCTGCGAAGGTCGAAAAGGATATTGCCCGTTGCCAGCTTCCTGATGTCGTCAAACCGCATTTCGTTTCGTCCCGCGCCGGATGAAAATGAGAATCGTTTCAAGCCCTAATCTGGGTGGGTTAAAGCCCTTGCGCAACCTCGACGGGGCCAAAATGCCGCTCGAAGGCCGATTTCATCACCGAATCGACCTCTTCCATCGAGACGATGTGCCCCAGGTCCTCGAGGCTCGTGACGCCCTGATCGGTGATGCCGCACGGTATGATGCCGGAATAATGGCCAAGATCGGGGCTGACGTTGAACGATATGCCGTGAAAGCTCACCCATTTGGAGACCCGCACGCCGATGGCGGCGATCTTGTCCTCGGCGAACGGCCCGCGCTCGGGGCGCTTCACCCAGACGCCGACCCGCCCCTCGCGCTTTTCGCCCCTGACGTTGAAGGCCGCCAGCGTGTCGATGACCCAGTTTTCCAGCCCTTCAACGAGGCAGCGCACGTCGCGTCCGCGCTGCCTGAGGTCGAGCATCACATAGGCAACGCGCTGGCCCGGCCCATGATAGGTATATTGCCCGCCGCGCCCGGCATCGAATACGGGAAACCGGTCGGGCGTCAAAAGATCGGAGGCTTTGGCCGAAGTTCCGGCGGTATAGAGCGGGGGGTGCTCAAGAAGCCACACCGCCTCGCCCGCGTCCCCGGCTGCGATGGCGGCGGCGCGGGCGCGCATGGTTTCCAGCGCCAGGGGATAGGGAACGTAGCCATCGGCGATGACCCAGCCGGCGGGCCTGTCATCGGCGCGCAGCAGCTTTTTCGAGTTCTCGCACGCTGTGAGGGGAGGGGAAATTAACGCTTCGCTAACCATGCCGGTTCAATGCTCTATCCTGACGCGCTCGGGCAAGCGAATCCTTTGGCGTGCATGTTTTTTATGACGGATCGATATGAATACGCTTGAAACCATCGAAGTCGATATTTCCGTCGAACTGGGCGCCACGATCCTGCCGGTGCACCACCTGTTGCGGCTGGGGCGCGGCGCGGTGATCGAACTCGATGCCTTCGAGGACGATCCCATGCGTATCTATGCCAACAATACGCTCATCGCAAAGGGCGAGATTTCCGTCGATGACGGCCAGCTCAATGTGGTGGTGACCGAAAAGGTCATCAAGCCCGTCTGAGCTGATCAGAACTTTATGCCCAAAGCGCCATTTAGGCACTTGAGGGACGGGAAACCATTTGCTACATGCAGCCTCGCTCCGCCCCTTCAAGGGCAGGCATTCCCCGGACAGTGCGGTCGTGGCGGAATTGGTAGACGCGCAGCGTTGAGGTCGCTGTGGGGTAACTCCCGTGGAAGTTCGAGTCTTCTCGACCGCACCATTTTTCCGGACCGGCCTTTGGTGCCGGCCCGCAGGCAGCCCGGCCCTTTCACATATTTGTGACGACCGAACGGTCCCTTCCGTGGTTTTCCATCCGGTTATGGTGCATGAAACATTAACCGTTATGGTTAATGTTCGCTCTCATTGTTGATTCTGGGTTTGGGCATTGTCCGATGAGTTTATCGCGTCGCGGTTTTATGATCGGGTTGCCGTTGTTTCTGGCAGCCTGCTCTTCTTCTCGTAATTCCTATTTCAATGCATACGCTGCCGTCCCCGATGAGCGGTTTCCGCTTCCGTCGATGAACACGGCGGCGCTCAAGCCGCATTTGCGGCGGCAGGAAGTCGCCTACGACAAGAATTACGCCAAGGGCACCGTCGTCGTCGATACGCCCAACAAGTATCTCTATTACGTGCTCGGCGAGGGCCGGGCCGTGCGCTACGGGGTGGGGGTCGGGCGCGCCGGGCTGGCGTTGCGCGGCAATGCCTATGTGGGGCGCAAGGCGAAATGGCCCACCTGGACGCCCACCGCGAACATGCTGAGGCGCGATCCCGAGATCATGCGGCCTTACGCTTCAGGCGTGCCCGGGGGGCCGAACAATCCGCTTGGTGCCCGTGCGCTTTATCTTTATCGCAACGGCAACGACACGATGTTCCGCATCCACGGCACCAACCAGCCGGAATCGATCGGCCTTGCGATGTCGAGCGGTTGCATCCGCATGATCAACCATGACGTAGTCGATCTTTACGAGCGCGTGCCCTCCGGCGCGCGGGTCGTGGTGCTGCAGGCATAAAGGTCTGTCGCTTCGGAAAGAAGGCGCCTTGCGGGGCGCCTTTTTCATTTCATCGGTTTTGAGAGAAACCGGTTCCCCGCCGCGCCGAACCGCCAGGGCATTTCGACCGCCCGCGAAATGCCGATGCGCGGGCCGGTGGTGACCGCAAGGGCAGGGCCATCCTCGAGGATAAAAGGCGGCGCCAGAAGATCGCGCCCGTCGTGGCCGAGATCGATGCCCAGCGCCTGCGTCAGACAGCCCGGCCCGGCGCAGAGGCGCAACGGGTTTTCGAGCCCGCGCCGCGCGGCCATCGCCGCAAGACCATCGGTGGGTTCGAGCGCCCGGATCAGCACGGCGGTTCCCGGCCTGCACACCATGTTGAAGCACCAGTGGATGCCGTATGACCGGTAGATATAGGCCGTGCCCGGCGGGCCGAACATCGCGGCATTGCGCGCGGTGGGGCCGCGAAAACTGTGCGAGGCCGGATCGTCGCGGCCATAGGCTTCGGTTTCAACGATAATCCCGCCCACACCACCCACCAGCAACTGCTTGCCGATGAGTGCGCGGGCGACGTTTGCAACGTCGTTATCGAAGAAATCGGGGGGGAGCGAAGGCATGCTTTTCGATACAACAGGCGGTAATGAAGTGCCAGAGGCCGCCCCGCCCTCCCTTGCTTCCCCAACCGGGTATCAACCGGCCACCGCGGCGATGTAGCTCGTCATGGCAACCTTGTTCCGCCCGGTCTGCTTGGCGTGATAGAGCCGGTCGTCGGCCTGCTGGAACAGCAGCTCGAAGCTCGCCTCTTCGTCGAACACCACGCCCCCGATGCTCACCGAGAGCGGGTAGCTGCGGCCATCGGCGACGAAGGTGATCCCCGCCACGGCCGTACGGAGTCTTTCGGCGACCCGGCCAGCCGATACCCGGTCGATATTGGGCAGGAGCACTCCGAACTCCTCGCCGCCCAGCCGTCCCACGATATCGCCGGCGCGCACGGTTGCGCGCAATGTTTCCGCGATCAGTTCCAGCGCCCTGTCGCCTGCCTGATGACCGAAGCGGTCGTTGATGAGCTTGAACCTGTCGGCATCGAGGATCAACAGCGCGCCGGCACCCATCGTGGTGCCGCTCATCGCGGCGCGGGCATCGACCTGTGCGGAAAAGGCGCTGCGGTTGAGGCAGGCGGTGAGCCCGTCGGTCGCCGCCATGATGCGGAGCCGATGGTTGGCGATGGCGAGGTCACGCATCTTGAGCGAGAAGAACAGGAAGATCGGCGTGCCCACGCAAAGCGGCAGGATCACCGCGCTTTGCAGCCCCGCCTCATAGGCGAGGGGATCGAGCCCCATGAAAAGCCGGTGATTGACGCCCATCGCGATGAGGGTGCAGGCCAGTGGACCAAGAATGGTCCATAAAACCGCGTCCCAGCGACCCGCCCGGTGGGAAACAGCAGATGATGCTTCCATATCAGCCTCCTGTTTTCCACAAGCATTGCGGGGTGCGGGCTAAGCCCGGGCTTATGATTTCCTTTGGGAAAATGCTTATGGCGGCGTCGGAACGCATTATGGCAATTCCATGTCTTGCCCGCAGCGTTTCATCTGGTTAATAATCCCTTGTCGTTTAAACAGCGCAAGGAGCGCGCATGCGCAGCCAATCCTGGGCCGCACGCTGGCGGGCCGTTAGCTGGACCTTCGTTTGTCTGGTCTCGCTCGGTTTCGTTGTTTCCATCGTAGCGGGGGCCTGACCAAAGGCCCCGCCATGGGAGACACTGGTTTAGGCGGGGGGTGCACCCAATAGCGGCGCACCCCCCCTTCTTTTTTCGGAAACTGAAATGCATATCATCAAGCTCTGCGTCGGCGTGTCCTCGGTCGAGGAACTGGCCAGTTGGCGGGCCGAGCGCAAGGCGAAAGGGTTTGGGCGTCCGGACGGGCTCGTCGCCCACCGCACGCGCATGACGCCCCGGCGCGGCGACGAGATCGCGGGGCAGGGGTCGCTCTACTGGGTCATGGCGGGCACGATCCGGTGCCGGCAGCGCATCGTGGGATTTGAGGCGACCACCGACCCCGAGGGGCGTCCGGCCTGCAACATCCTGCTCGATCCCGAACTCATCCGCACCATGCCCTATCCCCGGCGCCCCTTTCAGGGGTGGCGCTACCTCGAAGCCAAGGACGCTCCGCCCGATCTGGATGCGGGCGGCGGCGAAGGCCTGCCCGACGGCATGGCGGAAGAACTGGCCGAATTGGGGCTTATCTAGGCCTATTCGATGATTCCCGCCTTAGTTGGCGATCTGGGGAACTTCGCAGGCTGCACCCCGTTTTTCCATGTCTCAACGTGAAGCATGGAGGAATGATCATGGAACCGAGGACGGACAACGGGTTGCGCGCCCGCGACCTCGACAAACGCGAGTCGGGCAACCTCATCGGCTCCGACAAGGTCGAGGGCACCAACGTCTACAATCACGCCAACGAGCATATCGGCACCATCGAGCGCGTGATGATCGACAAGCCCAGCGGCAAGGTCGCCTATGCGGTCATGAGCTTTGGCGGCTTTCTCGGCATCGGGGACGATCATTATCCCGTGCCGTGGTCGAAGCTCGTCTACGACGAAAGCATCGGAGGCTACCGCACCGATCTTTCAAAGGCTGAACTGGAAGACGCGCCGCGCTTCCGGTCGGAGGACGATTACAACTGGGAAGATCGGCAGGCGAGCATGGACGTCTACAATCATTACGGCATTCCGCCGTACTGGATTTGATCCATCATGACCGGGGGCTGTATGGCGGCGGCCTTGCGGGCCGCCGTTTTTCATTTCTAAATTCTTAATCAGTTTGCAGCTAGCATTTTCGGTCAGAAAAATTGCGTCCTTGTGCCGGTGCGGCAATGCACACATGCTGCATGGGCAGACCGGCAGATTCGCGATTGTGTCGGGGGGACGAGCGTGGAGAGCGGTATGCAGCAGCGTGCCAATGCACATGTGATCGTGCTGGGCAATGAAAAGGGAGGTTCGGGCAAGTCGACCACGGCGCTGCACCTCGCTATTTTCCTAGCCTACGAAGGTTTTCGCGTCGCAACCATCGATACCGACAGCCGCCAGCAGACGCTCACGACCTATGTTTCCAACCGGCGGGCCTGGGCCGGGAAGCAAGGAATACGGGTTCCCCAGCCGGCGCATTTTCATCTGCCCCAGCCACGCGACGATTCCCGAACCGTCAACGACCGGATGGCGTTCGAGATGTTCCGGCAGGCGATCGGGGAGATCGATGGTTATGCCGATTTCGTCATTATCGATACGCCGGGGTTCGATACGCATTTGACGCGGCTGGCCCATTCCATGGCCGATACCCTCATCACCCCGCTCAACGACAGCCTCATCGATCTCGACGTCATCGCCCGGGTCGATCCCGAAACGGGCAATGTGCGGGAATTGAGCCATTACAGCCGGCTGGTGCAGCGCGCGCGCAGCGAGAGGCTCAATATCGACGGGCGTTCGATCGACTGGGTGCTGGTGCGCAACAGGATTTCGATGCTCGCCTCGCGCAACGCGCGGCTGGTGCAGACGGGACTGGATAATATTTCGGCGCGGCTCGGGTGCCGGGTTGCCGATGGCATTGCCGAGCGCGTCATTTTCCGCTCGCTCTTTCCCTTCGGGATGACGGTGTTCGATCCTCTCAGTGAGGACATGCTGGGCGGTGCGCCTTCCATGAGTCATGTGGCAGCGCGGCAGGAATACCGGGGTCTGCTCGAAGCTCTCAACCTGCCGCGCGCCGGACGGATGCAGGCGAAGCGCCAGCCTTTCGCGGAATCCGCCGCATAGAATTCCGCGTTTGTGGCTGGCATCCTCTGGACCCCGGTAATAAATCCCGGGGTGACACCGGAGATAGGTAAGAACGCGCAAAACACACCATTGTCATTCCGGGATTTATTCCCGGAATCCAGCGCGATGCCTCCACCTGCTCTGCGTTCGCTCCCTTCAAACCAGCAGCGATTGCCCGCCGTCGACGAAAACGAAGGTGCCGGTGACGTGCCGTGACGCATCCGAGGCAAGGAACGTCACGACATCGGCGACGTCCTCGGGCTTGCCGTCCGTGCCGCCCGTCAGCGGGATGTCGCCGTCGGGATAGTCGGCGGGGACGGTGATCTTTTCGAGCCCGTGCTTGGGATTGGCGTGGATGTTGCTTTGGATGCGGCCCGGGCATACGGCGTTGACGCGGATCTTGTAGCGGGCCAGTTCGAGCGCCGCCATTTTCGTATAGGAAAGCTGTGCGCCTTTGGTGGCTGCATAGGCCGAGGCGCCGGTGATGTTGTAGATGCGGGTGCCGGTGATCGAGGAGGTGATGATGATCGAGCCGCCGGCGCCGCGCATCAGGGGTACGGTGTGGTGCACGGTGAGGAACGTGCCCCGCAAATTGATGCCCATCACCTGGTCCCAGTCTTCGACCCGCATGTCCTCGATGGGGGCCCAGGTGCCGTTGACGCCCGCATTGGCGAAGGTGGCGTCGAGCCGTCCATGGCGTTCGGTGATCTGGTCGAAGGCCGACTGCATGTCGGCGGGATCGGAGACGTCCGCGCGGATGGTTTCGATGCCGTCTTGGGTGAGGGTACCAAGGGATTCGGAATTTAGGTCCAGCCCGATCACGTGCGCGCCCTGCCGGGCGAAAGCCTGCGCCGTGGCCCGGCCGATCCCCGATCCCGCTCCGGTCACGAGGACGATCCTGTTTTCAAACTGCACCTGCGCCTCCTCCATTGCTCAGTTTGCGGCAAGTTTGATACGACACTTGCGGTTCTGGCAATGGCGCTGGAGGCGGGGAAGTTCCGTTATTTTTCTTCCGGAAAGAACAGCTGGACCGCGCGGCTGCCGTTGGGTGCGAATACATCCACTTCGACCGTGACGCGGGGGAGCACCATGCGGCGGGTGCGTGCCGAAAGCGCCAATACGATCGAAAGCAGGTCGGACACGCGGCGGCGCACCGGCTTTTGCGGCTCGAGGCTTTTGACCAGCTTGCGTAAAGCCTCATCGGCGATCGCCGCATCCTCATGGGCGAGGGGGGAACTGGCGCGGTATCTTGCCAACCGGCTCAGGGCGATGATGTCACTCATTGGGCTACTCCGTTACAAACGCACCAATGCGGGTACTCGGTTTTCGGTTCTACCCCTGTACTGTGAGGCAGGCCATGGACGCGGCGCTCAGTGCGTCGCACGCAACGCGGGCCTGTCCACGGTCGGCAAATCCTGCAAAGCGCGCACGGTAGAACGTCTGCCCGTTGCGCTCGAAGGTTTCGACATAGGAGCGCAGGTCCCTCAACTCATCGACGGTGCCGGCGGCCTGGGTCAGCAGGGCGTCGGCGCCCTGTTCGGTCGGCACGGCGCCCACCTGTACCACCCAGCCCTGAACGGGCACGCCATCGGCGCTCTGCGTCGTCATCAGGTCGAGCGCCAGCCCTTCGGGGCGGGCGATGGGGGCGGGAGGCACGAGGACCTGCCCCGGCTGAAGCGTTGCCACGTCCGAAGGGGAGGCGCTGAGCCGCATGGTGTCGGCGATCCAGGCGCCGATCGGATCGTCCACGGGATATTGCGGGGTGCTGTCGGGCATGACGCCGGTGGCCACATAGGTGGCCTGGTCGAGCGCACTGTCGCCGGGCCGCGCTGGAATGTCGGTGGCGGAAATGATCTGGAAGGGCACCACTTCGGGCTGGGCGGGCATGGTTGCGACGGCGCCTGCCGAGGCGACCTGTACCGCACCGGCCATGATGGCGGCGGGGCGCACGGGCGGCAGGCCGTTGAGCGGATAGACCCGGCCCGGGGCCGCGGCGACTTGAATGTTGCTACCGGTGCCGAGCAGGGTGGGGCGGGCGATCATCGCCTCGCGCCAGTAGTCCCCCTGACGGGCCTTGGGCATGTAGGTGCGCACCAGTTCGGCGACCTTGGCGTTGCGCGACGCGCCGGTGTTGAAACCGAGGGCCACGACGACGATATGTCGATTGCTGGCCCGCGCGGCGGTCATCAGGTTATAGCCCGAGGCGTTGATATAGCCGGTTTTGATACCGTCTACGCCGTTCTGGCCGAGCAGGGCGTTGTGGTTGCCGTATGTGCGCTTGCCATAGGTGAAGCTGCGCGTCTGGAAATATTCGTAATAATGCGGAAAATGCTGGAATACGGCGCGGGCGAGGATCGCCTGATCGGCGGCGGTAGTCACCTGCCCGCGGTCGGGAAGCCCCGAGGCGTTCTTGTAGGTGGTCTTGCTCATGCCCAGCGCGCGGGCCGTCTGGGTCATGCGCTCGGCGAACCGGCTTTCGGTGCCGCCGATGTTTTCCGCGATCACCCGTGCCACGTCGTTGGCCGAGAGCGTCACGAGCGCCTTGATAGCGTTTTCTACCGAAATGGTCGAGCCGCGCTGCACGTAGAGCTTGGTGGGGACGGCGGCGGCGGCATGGGCCGAGACGGAGAGCTTGGTATTGAGGTTCATGCGCCCCGCTTCGAGTTCCTGGAACAGGATATAAAGCGTCATGACCTTGGTGAGCGAGGCCGGATAGCGCAGATCGTTGGCCTTGTCCTGGTAAAGCACCTGTCCGGTCTTGGCGTCGACCGCGATACCGGCGTAGGCGCGCGGAACGTTCTGGGCGGCGGCGGGCTGAAGCAGCAGGGCGAAGGCCCCTAGCGCGAAAACAAGGACGAGAATGGCGCGCGCAAGCACGGAACGCGCGGAATCGTTACGCAGAAGGGTCGGCACCCGGTACTCCAACTCTTTACTCAACCGGCGCGTTACGCTGCGCCGTACGCTCAACTGTACGGACCGGATGTTGGGCCTGCCGTCCCCCGTGCAGGGCATCCGAATTCGTTTATGCGTCCACGTTAGGAGCGGTGCGGTTACAAATCCGTAAAGTGCGTAAAATTTGATGCGCTTTTCGGCGCGAGGCGTTCACTTTTGGCCGATCACGAGATCGCCCCTTAACATGGCCGAAGTTTTGCCTACATAATGAAGCCCTCTATGTCTGTTCGAGGATCGGGACGTCTCGCTTTGTCTGAAATTTCCAAGCCCTTTGCCTTAACCGCCCCGCTTGCAAGGGACCTTGCCGTCCGTTCACGGCTGAGTGCCGGACCCGGCGGGGGGCGGAGCGAGGATGACGGGGGCGAGGGACAGGTCGGGGTGGTCACCAAGACCCGGCCGAAAACCAAAAAGCCGAGCCTTTATCGGGTATTGCTGCTCAATGACGACTATACGCCGATGGAGTTCGTGATCCTGATCGTCGAACAGGTGTTCAACAAGTCCCGTGAAGAGGCCACCTCTATCATGTGGCACGTTCATAACGAGGGCGTGGGGGAATGCGGGGTCTATCCCTATGAGGTGGCCGAAACCAAGGTTACCCAAGTGATGGATGCCGCGCGCCGAAACTCTCATCCGCTGCAATGCGTGATGGAAAAGCAATAGAACAGGATGTCCTAAATGCCCTCATTTTCCCGCGGACTTGAAAAGGCACTCCATCAGGCGATGAACCTCGCCCGCGAGCGGGCCCATGAGTTCGCAACCCTCGAACACCTGCTTCTGGCGCTGACAGAGGATCGCGACACCATCGCAGTGCTCAACGGCTGCGATGTCGATGTGGAGGCGCTGCGCGCCGATCTCGAGGAATTCATCGACGAGGAACTCGACAGCCTCGTCGTCGCCAATGGACAGGACGCGCGTCCGACCGCCGCGTTCCAGCGCGTCATCCAGCGCGCCGTCATTCACGTTCAATCCTCGGGCCGCGAGGAAGTGACCGGGGCCAACGTGCTCGTCGCCATCTTTGCCGAGCGCGAGAGTCACGCTGCCTATTTCCTCGAGCAGCAGGACATGAGCCGGCTCGATGCGGTCAACTTCATTTCGCACGGCATTTCCAAGTCCGGGCGCAATATGGACCGTGCGGCGCGCGGTGCCGAGGAGGGCGGTCCGGGCTATGCGGAAGACAACGCGCGCGGCGGGCAGGGCGGACCGCAGCAGAGTTCAGCACTGGCCGATTTCTGCGTCAACCTCAACGAGAAGGCCAAGCAGGGCAAGATCGACCCGCTGATCGGGCGTGCGCCCGAACTCGAACGCACCATCCAGGTGCTGTGCCGGCGCTCCAAGAACAATCCGCTCTATGTGGGTGACCCCGGCGTGGGCAAGACGGCCATCGCCGAGGGCCTCGCACGCCGCATCATCGAGGGCGACGTTCCCGACGTGCTCAAGGATTCGGTGATCTACGCGCTCGACATGGGCTCGCTGCTCGCGGGCACCCGTTATCGCGGCGATTTCGAGGAACGCCTCAAGGCGATCATGAAGGAACTCGAAAAGAAGGATAACGTCATCCTTTTCATCGACGAGATCCACACCGTGATCGGCGCAGGCGCCACTTCGGGCGGCGCGCTCGATGCCTCGAACCTTTTGAAGCCCGCGCTGGCTTCGGGCGCGATTCGCTGCATCGGCTCGACCACCTACAAGGAATATCGCCAGTTCTTCGAGAAGGACCGCGCGCTGGTGCGGCGCTTCCAGAAGATCGACGTCAACGAGCCGACCATCCCCGATGCCATCGAGATCATGAAGGGGTTGCGGCCCTATTTCGAGGATTACCACAAGCTCAAATATACCGATGATGCCATCAAGGCCGCCGTCGAGCTTTCGGCCCGCTACATCAACGACCGCAAGCTGCCGGACAAGGCCATCGACGTGGTGGACGAGACCGGTGCGCGCCAGATGCTGGTGACCGAGGACAAGCGCAAGAAGCTGATCACCGCCGAGGACATCGAGGCGACGGTTGCCACCATCGCGCGCATCCCGCCAAAATCGGTCTCCAAGTCCGATACCGAATTGCTGGCCAACCTCGAAACCAACCTCAAGCGCGTGGTGTTCGGGCAGGACAAGGCGATCGATGCGCTTTCAGCCGCGATCAAGCTGGCCCGTGCCGGGCTGCGCGAGCCCGAAAAGCCCATCGGCTCGTACCTCTTCACCGGCCCCACCGGCGTCGGCAAGACCGAGGTCGCCAAGCAGCTCGCTGATACGCTGGGCGTGGAACTGCTGCGCTTTGACATGTCCGAATATATGGAGCGCCACACCGTTTCGCGGCTGATCGGCGCGCCTCCGGGTTATGTCGGGTTCGATCAGGGCGGGCTTTTGACCGATGGCGTGGACCAGAACCCTCATTGCGTGGTTCTGCTCGACGAGATCGAAAAGGCCCACCCGGACCTTTATAACATCTTGTTGCAGGTGATGGACCACGGCAAGCTGACCGATCATTCGGGCAAACAGGTCGATTTCCGCAATGTCATTTTGATCATGACCTCGAACGTGGGCGCGGCGGAACTGGCCAGATCCCCCATCGGGTTTGGCCGCACGCGGCAGGAAGGGGACGACGAGGACGCGATCAACCGCACCTTCAGCCCTGAATTCCGCAACCGGCTCGATGCGGTTATTTCGTTCGCTCCGCTGCCACCCGAGACGGTCAATCGCGTGGTCGAGAAATTCGTCCTCCAGCTCGAAGGCCAGCTCGCCGAGCGCGGCATCACTATCGAGTTGACGCCCGAAGCCGCCGTATGGCTGGCCGAACGCGGCTATGACGAAAAGATGGGTGCCCGCCCGCTGGGCCGGGTGATCCAGGAATACGTCAAGAAGCCTCTGGCCGAGGAAGTGCTGTTCGGACTCTTGCAGAAGGGCGGATCGGTGAAGGTGACCGTGGTCGGGGAGGGCAGCGAAGCCCGGCTCGAACTTGTCTCCCTCCCCCCGCGCCCGGCACGCCCCAAGGCCATCACCGGGCCGAGGGGTGGGAAAAAGCCGACCAGCAAGGCAAAGACGAAGGGCGCGGAGTCCAAGACCTGAAACCGCCCCGTCGTATCCGGTGATCCAGCGGCCCCAAAGGCTGGATTGCCCGGACAAGCCGGGCAATGACGGGGAAAAGACGGGAAGGCCGGTGGAGACGCCGGCCTTGCTCCTTCACTTCCCCGGCGAAAACCGGGGCACATGTTTCAACATTCTCCCTCGCGGATGGTTCGCTATGGGTCCCGGCTTTCGCCGGGACAGCGATGGAAGATTGCTGATCGTTTCCGTCAAAATCTAAAACGCTCCGCGAATCTTGGCTGCCAGCGCCCCGAGCGCCGTGTGGTCCGCTGCCTCGCCCGCATGGGGTTTGAGGGGCACGCCTTCGTAGATCGGGATGATGTGGAAGTGGAGGTGGAAGACCGTCTGTCCGGCGGGGGCTTCGTTGAACTGCATGATGCGGAAACCGTCGGCGCCGGTGGCCTTCATCACGGCGGCGGCGACCGTCCGGGTTTTCTGGATCAGGTCGGCGAGGACGGCCGGGTCGGCGTCGAGCAGGTTGCGCGAGCCGGATTTGGGGATCACCAGCGTATGGCCTTGCGACTGGGGCATGATATCCATGAAGGCCAGCGTCTCGTTGTCCTCATAGACCTTGTGGCAGGGGATTTCGCCCTCGATGATCTTGGTGAAAATGTTGTCCGGATCGTAGGCGGTCATCAGGTCCTCCCGCGGGTGTTGTTAAAAATGGACGGAGCGAGCCTCCCCACCGTTCGCTTCTCCGGCGAAAGCCGGAGTCCATGCTTTGCCAGCCGCAGAGCGAGGGGCAAGATGGGTCCCGGCTTTCGCCGGGACAGCGATGGGAGCAAGCCGCACAGCTATCCGTCACTCTTGCGGAACGGCGTATAGGTTTCAAGCGCTTCGCTGTGCATGGCGACCGCGCGGCGCTCCTCGTTAAGATAATCGGCCACGGCGCGCCGCAGGCCCGGATGGGTGATGAAATGGATCGAGCGCGTGGTTTGCGGTCCATAGCCCCGGGCGAGCTTGTGCTCGCCCTGCGCGCCGGCTTCCACGCGCTTGAGGCCCCTTTCGATCGCGAAATCGATGGCCTGATAATAGCAAAGCTCGAAATGGAGGAACGGCACGTCGCGGACCGCGCCCCAGTTGCGGCCAAAGAGCGTATCGGTGCCGATGAAATTGAGCGCCCCCGCGATATAGTCGTCGCCGTCCCTCGCCATCACCAGCAGGATGCGGTCGGCCATCGTCTCTGAGATGCGCGAAAAGAACTCGCGGTTGAGATAGGGGCGGCCCCATTTGCGCGAGCCGGTGTCCATGTAGAACGCGAAAAAGGCGTCCCAATGGGCTTCGGTGAGGTCGCTGCCGGTCACCCATTCCACGCTCAATCCATCGGCCAGCGCCTCGCGCCGTTCGCGGCGGATCGCCTTGCGCTTGCGCGATTGCAGGATGGTGAGGAAATCGTCGAAATTTGCGAACCCCTCATTGGTCCAGTGGAACTGCGTATCGTGCCGCACCAGCCATCCAGCCTCGCGGGCAAGGGTTTCCTCGGCTTCGGGTACGAAGGTTGCGTGCACCGATGATGCGCCCAGCCGCTCGGCCAGCGTTTCCGCCGCGCCCAGCAGGGCCATGCGGGTTTCGATGCCGTCATCCGCCGCCAGCAGCTTTGGCGCGGTGGCCGGCGTAAAGGGCACCGAGGACTGCAGCTTGGGATAATAGCGCCCGCCGGCCCGCTCGAAGGCGTCGGCCCAGGCGTGATCGAACACGTATTCACCCATGGAATGGGATTTGAGGAACATCGGCATCAGACCGATCGCCTCGTCCCCGCGCCGGATGAGGATGTGCTGGGGCTGCCAGCCCGTTTTGCCGGTTGCGCAGCCCGATTGTTCGAGGGCGAGGAAAAAGGCGTGGTCGAGAAAGGGATTGGGAGGCCCTTCCGTGCCGTTCGCCGCCAGCCTGTTCCATTCGTGGGCAGGGATCGAAGCGGCGTCGGGGTGAACCGAAATGGTCAGTTCGGCAGATGCAGTCACGCCTCGGGATCGAATCCTTCAAAGACGATCTGGTCGGCGTGCTCGAGCGCCTCTTGCGCCTGTGCCGCTGATCGTACGGTCCAGCTCATTATCTTCATGCCCATCGCGCGCCGCAGCCGGACAACCGGATTGGACAGCGCGGTGCGCTCGCAGGATATGAATGTGAAGTGCGAGATGGCCCGATGCAAGGTATTGCGCAAAATGAATTTCTGCACGCCGCTCAGATGGTCGGCATGATTCTGGTAATCGAAGGTGATGATGCCCTTGCCGCCGCGGTATCCAGCCTTGTGCAAGACACTGAGCGCCAGCGGATCGAACGACTTGAAGACCAGCGGCCCCTCATAGCCTGCGATCGCCTCGAGCGCCTGTTGGGCAAGGTGCCGGGTTTCGTTGGGATAGTTCTGTTGCTTGATCTCGACGACCAGCGGAACCTGCCCGGCAACGCCATCGAGCAGGTCGGGAAACCTCAGCGGCGTATCGCCCGCCGTGCTTTCGACGAGGGGGATGGCGCAAAGGTCCGCGGTCTTTGTGTCGATCACCCGTCCTTCCCGCCCCGTCAGTCTTTCCAGCGTTGCGTCGTGGAACACCACGGGGTCGCCATCGCTCGTTATCTGCAGGTCGCATTCAATCCCGAAGCCGCGATCGATCGCGGCTTCAAAGGCGGAACGGGAGTTTTCGGTGATGCCTGCGGCACGGTCATGCAGCCCGCGATGTGCTATGGGGCGGGCGAAAATATCTGAAGTCACTAGTCCCTGATCTCCACGACGGCGTCGATCTCGACGGCCGCGCCGAGGGGGAGGGCCGCTACGCCGAACGCGGCGCGAGCGTGTTTAGCCCGGTCACCCAACACTTTTATGAACAGTTCGGACGCTCCGTTGCCCACCAGATGCTGCTCGGAAAAGTCCGGCGCCGAGGCGACGAGAACGGTGAGTTTGAGGATCGCGGTTATGTTTTCGAGCGGGGCGACCGCCGCGATCTGGCCCAGGATGTTGACCGCGCAAAGCTCGGCTGCCTTCTGGCCCGCGGCAACATCGACGTCCTTGCCAAGATGCCCCTTTACCAGCCCGTCGGGGCCGGTCGAAAGCTGGCCGGAGACGAACAGCAGATTGCCCGAGCGGGTCACCGGCACATAGGCGGCGACGGGCGCAGCCGGTTTGGGGAGATCGTATCCGAGGTCCTTGAGTTTTGCTTCAATCGTCATCTTCCATCTCCACCTGTGTGTCCCTTGGTTTGGGCTGTTTATAGAGCTTGCCGCGCACCAGCGCCTCGCGCCCGAACTTGTCGCGCACCTTGTCCATGGCGCGTTCGGCGGCGGCCTTGCGGGCAATGAGCGGTTCGATGAGATCGACAGGGTCGGTCCCGTCCGCCACCTCCAGACCACTAACACCGATGCCCAGCAGGCGAAAGGCAGTGCCGTCCACCTCACGCGCCAGAAGCTGGAGGCCGGTCTGGTAGAGAGTTGTGGTGAGTTGGGTCGGCATCATCAGGTGCTGGGCACGGGTCCGGGTCCTGAACCCGGCCGTCTTTAATTTAAGCGTTACGGTATCGCCGACAAGCATCTGTTTTTTAAGGCGCTCGGACAGCCGTTCGCAAAGCGAGAGCAGGGCGGTGGACAGGGCATCGAAATCGGCGAGATCGGCAAAGAAGGTGGTTTCCGTGCTGACCGATTTCGTTTCCCGTTCCGGCGAAACCCGCCTTGGGTCCTCCCCGCGCGAGAGCCGGGCGAGGCGGGCGCCCATCTCGCCATAGCGCCGCATCAGGTCTTCGGGCGCCCGGTTCTGGAGTTGGCCGATGGTAACGAGCCCGTCCTTTTTCAGCGTCTCGGTCATCGCCTTGCCGACGCCGTAGATGAACGAGATCGGCTTTTCGGCGAGGAACGGGATGGTCTCGGCCCTGCCGATCACCGCAAAGCCGCGAGGCTTGTCGAGGTCCGAGGCAATCTTGGCGAGGAACTTGTTGTGGGAAAGCCCCACCGAAGCCGTCACGCCGATTTCCGTCTCCACCCGCTTTGCGAATCGCGCAAGGGCGATGGCGGGCGGGGCCTTGTGCAGCGCCTGGGTGCCCGAAAGGTCGAGGAAGGCCTCATCGATCGAGAGCGGCTGCACCAGCGGGGTCAACCCATCCATCAGCGCCCGGATTTCCCGGCTGACGCTCGCATATTTCTTCATGTTGGGCTTGATGATGACCGCCTCGGGGCAAAGGCGTCTTGCCTGGAACATCGGCATGGCCGAACGCACCCCGCTCATGCGCGCGATGTAGCAGGCGGTGGCCACCACGCCCCGCTGCCCGCCGCCCACAATCAGCGCCTTGTCGGCAAGGCCGGGGTCGTCGCGCTTTTCCACCGAGGCGTAAAAGGCGTCGCAATCGACGTGAGCGATGGCGAGATCGAAAAGCTCCGCATGTGCGAGGACGCGCGGCGAGCCGCATTGCGCGCACCGGGCAGGGGGGCTGACCGCCGTGCCGTGCATAAGGCAGTCGCGGCACATGAAGGGTGTCGCGGCCATCGCTCAGGCGTGGGCGTTGAGGCGGTTCCAGAGCCTCATGACGTGGCCGACGTCGAGCCCGGTGTTGGCGCACATGGCGAGCAGGAGCGGCTCGTTGCGCCCGAAATAGTCGATCAGACCATGCGCCAACCCTGCCGTGCCCACGGCGCCGCGCAGCGATTGCGGCGTATAGCCCGCAAGTGTCATGAAGCGCTCGAGTTCGGCAACGTCCCCCGCCAGCCAGGTGAGGCACGCATCGGCAATCCGGTCCAGTTCAGTGTCGGACATGGTCCTCGACCCGGGCGAGAGACTCGCCATATTTCTTGTTTCGTAACGGATTGATGATACCGGATCATAACCAGAACGAAAAGCGTTGACCGCGAGGCGGCGGGGAAGTGGAAAAATGCCCAAGACAGTGATGATCGTCGAGGACAACGAGCTCAACATGAAGCTCTTCCATGACCTTCTGGAATCGCGGGGCTATAGCACCATCCAGACCCGCAACGGGATGGAAGCGCTCGATCTGGCGCGCGAGCACAAGCCCGACCTCATCCTCATGGATATACAGTTGCCCGAGGTTTCCGGGCTGGTCGTCACCAAATGGCTCAAGGAAGACGAGGATCTCGCGCCGATTCCCGTCATCGCCGTCACGGCCTTCGCCATGAAGGGCGATGAAGAGCGCATCCTGGAGGGCGGGTGCGAAGGCTATATCTCCAAACCTATCTCCGTGCCTCACTTTTTGGAAACGATTGAAAGCTACATTGGCAAGGCCGCGTAGTGGACCTGCAACTCAACACCGGATCGAGAGGATGGCGCCGTGACGGCACGGGTGCTGATCGTTGACGATATTCCCACCAATGTGAAGCTGCTCGAAGCGCGGCTCATGGCGGAATATTTCGAGGTCGTCACCGCAGTTTCGGGCCAGCAGGCCATCGAGATCTGCCGCAGTCAGGACATCGATGTCGTGCTGCTCGATGTGATGATGCCCGAAATGGACGGGTTCGAGTGTTGCCGTATCCTCAAGGCCGATGCGCGCACCTCCCATATCCCCATCGTTATGGTCACCGCGCTCGACCAGCCGTCCGACAAGGTCAGTGGACTCGAATCGGGGGCCGACGATTTTCTCACCAAGCCGGTCGATGACATCCAGTTGCTGGCGCGGGTCAAGAGCCTCATCCGCCTCAAGGTGCTGACCGATGAGTTGCGCGCCCGCGCCAATACGAGCCACCAACTGGCGCTCGAACACGCCGCCCGCTCGGTCGAGGAGACCGATGCCTCGCAGGGGCGCATCCTCGTCATCGAGGGAGAAGCGGGGCGCGCCGAGCGCATCCGGGCCTATCTCCAGGATCATCACAATGTCGATGTGCTGACGACGCCCTCCGATGCGGTGTTCCAGATTTCGGGCGGGGATTACGAGCTGGTGCTGGTCAGCATGGCCCTCGAAGGGTTCGATCCGCTGCGCGTCTGCTCGCAGATCAGGACGGCGGACCAGACCCGCTCGCTGCCCATCATCCTGATTGCCGACGACAAGGACCGCCAGCAGGTGGTGCGCGGGCTGGACCTCGGGGTCAATGATTTCATCATGCGTCCGCTCGAACGCCACGAGTTGGCGGCACGCGTCAAGACGCAGATCAGGCGGCATCGCTATACGGTCGAGTTGCGCGAAAGCCTGTCCTCGACCATGCAGATGGCGGTGATCGACGAACTGACTGGTCTCTACAACCGCCGCTATTTCGAGCGCCATCTTGCCCTGAGCCTTTCCAAAGCGAGGGAACAGGACCGCCCGATGGCTGTCATGCTGCTCGATATCGATTTCTTCAAGGCGGTCAACGACACTCACGGTCATGATGTGGGTGATGCGGTGCTCAAGGAATTTTCCCTGCGGCTCCAGCGCAATATCCGGGGCGTGGATCTGGCCTGCCGGTTCGGGGGCGAGGAGTTTGTCGTTCTGATGCCCGATACCGATGCGAGCCTCGCGCTTCACGTCGCCGAACGGGTACGGCAGTCGATCGCCCAGGCGCAGTTCAAGGTCGGGCCCGATACGCCGCTGGGTATCACGGTGAGCGCAGGGATGGCGTTCAACGAATTCGCGGACGATACGCCCGAAACGGTTATCAAGCGCGCCGACATGGCGCTTTATGCCGCCAAGCGCAGTGGCCGCAACCGCGTGGTTTCCGAGGCGGCCTGACCGATTAAGGTTAACTCTTTATTATTAATAGTAAAACAGCAGATGCCGGGCCATTGTATACTTGGCCTTATAGGGGCAAGCGCGTACCGTATACGTACTGAAACGGATGCAACTGCATCTCTGTTCAGTATGTCCCTACGGAATTCAGGTCCGCCGCAACTCCTGTACCGTAGGGGGCTGGCCCGGCCACGGCACCCAAGAGTGGCCTCTTCGACAGCCGTTCCGGGCCAGCCATTTCTTCTTCTCGATATTCCAAGGACAAAAGAAAAACCCCGCCGAGGCGGGGTTTCCGTATTTCTTCATGAGGCGCCGGATCTTACTTGATCTTGGCTTCCTTGAACTCGACATGCTTGCGCACCACCGGATCGTACTTGCGGAACGAGAGCTTCTCGGTCGCGGTGCGGGTGTTCTTCTTGGTCACGTAGTAAAAGCCGGTGTCGGCGGTCGAGACCAGCTTGATCTTGATCGTGTTGGACTTTGCCATTGCGGTAGCCTTTGAAAAAACGAGGCCGCGCGGCAGGTCCTGCGCACGGCGTCCGAAATCAGTTGCGCGCAAACTATGGATTTTGCGCCGAATGTCAAGCGGTGCTTGCCGATATACGAGAGGTTTCGGTCTCCGGAAAAGTGGAGCCTACTTCCACTCCTCCGGATCGTCGTCCGCCCCGTCGGGATCGAACCCGTGCATGTAATTTGCCCATTGCAGGCCCACGATCGCGCCCTTGACGATCGGCAGGAGCCAGAGCGAGAGCAGGACGGCCAGCGGCAGCACGACTGCCAGATACTGTATGGCGGCGATGCGGAACATCATCTCCATGTAAATGACGATCCCGATCATGACATGACCGACGATGACGATCACGAGATAGGGCGGGGCGTCATCGGCGCGGTGGTGGTGCAGTTCCTCGCCGCAGGCGGGGCAGGTCTCGTTGACCTTGAGATATTTGTAGTACAGTTGCCCCTCGCCGCAACTAGGGCATTTGCCGGCCATGCCGCGTTTCATTGCGGGCCAGAGGGGGCGGTGGGGTCTGGATGTTGTCTGGATGAACGCCATTGTTCATCTCCTGGGGCGGTGCTTGGTGCGTATGGGCGGCCGTTTGGCGCGCTGCCTGCCACGGCCGGGGCCCGGCGGTTTCACACGTTCCCCTTCAGATAGAATTTCAAAGCGCAGAGCGCCAGCCATGGGGGCCGCTTCAAGCAGTCGCACCTCGACCCGGTCGCCGATGCCGAATCGCTCGCCGGTCCGCTCCCCGATCATGGCCTGCCGGTCCTCGAAATAGCGGAAATAGTCGGTGCCGAGTGAAGAGACGGGAACGAAACCATCCGCGCCGGTCTCGTCGAGGCGCACGAACAGGCCCGCGCCCGCGATGCCGGCGATCTTGCCCGTGAAGCGCGCGCCGATGTGGCTGGCGAGATATTGCGCCAGCAGCCTGTCCGCCGTTTCGCGTTCGGCGGCCATGGCGCGGCGTTCGGTGGCAGAGATGTGCTGGCCGATGGCGGCAAGACGGCCTTCCTCGGCCTCGGTCAACCCGTCATTGCCCAGCCCCAGCGCACGGATCAGGGCGCGGTGGACGATGAGGTCCGCATAGCGGCGAATGGGAGAAGTGAAATGGGCGTAGCGGTCGAGATTGAGGCCGTAATGGCCGTAATTGCCCGGCGCATATTCGGCCTGTGCCTGGCTGCGCAGCACCATTTCGTTGACCTGTTCGGACTTGCCCGCCTTTTCGGCGCGGTAAAGGATCTGGTTGAAATCCCTTGGCCTGAGGCTTTCCGAGCGCGGGACGGGAAGGTCCAGCGATTTGAGGAATTCGCCCAGTGCCGTCAGCTTTTCGCGGCTTGGCGCGTCGTGCACCCGGTAGAGCAGGCCGATCCGGTGTTTTTCCAGCGTCTCGGCGGCGCAGACGTTGGAGAGGATCATCATCTCTTCGATGAGTTTGTGGGCTTCGAGCCGTTCGGGCACGAAAACGTCGACGACCATGCCGTTCTGATCGAGTCTTATGCGCCGCTCGGGCATGTCGAGTGCCAGTGGACCGCGCCGGTTGCGGGCTTTTGCAAGCGCGGCATATGCGGCCCACAGGGGCTTGAGGATCGTTTCAAGCAGGGGGCCCGTCGCGTCGTCCGGCTTGCCGTCCATGGCGGCCTGCGCCTGTTGGTAGCTGAGCCTGGCGGCGGACCGCATCGTCACGCGATGGAAGGAATGGCGCTTCTTGTTGCCCTCGGCGTCGATGACGATGCGCAAGGCCATCGCGGCCCTGTTCTCGCCTTCGCGCAGCGAGCACAGATCGTTGGAAATCCTTTCGGGCAGCATCGGCACCACCCGGTCGGGGAAATAGACCGAGTTGCCGCGCAGCCAGGCTTCGCGGTCGAGTGCTGAGCCGGAGCGCACATAGTGAGCCACGTCGGCAATGCCGATATGGATGATGTGTCCGCCGGAATTGGCGGGGTCGGTGTCAGGCTCGGCGTGGACGGCGTCGTCGAAATCCTTGGCGTCGTGCGGGTCGATGGTGACGAGCGGGATATCGCGCCAGTCCTCGCGGCCCTTGAGCGTTGCCTCCTGCGCCTCGGCGGCCTCGGCAATGACGGACGCGGGGAAGCGGTAGGGGATATCCAGCGCGTGGAGCGCGATGAGGCTCACCGCCCCTTCGGACCTGGGATTGCCGATGACGGAGATGACCTTGGCCCTCGGGATCATCAGGCGGCCCGATAGCGTCACTTCGACCTCGACCAGATCGCCATCCTTCGCGTCGCCCAGATCGCCCGCGGATATGCGCATCTCGCGCGCCTTGCGCTCGATGGGCACCAGCCGCGCGCCGTCCTCGTCCATCCGCACGATGCCGATATCGGCTTTGCGCGGTTTGTCGAGCACCTTCATCGCGCGGGCGGTGTAGGTGGGCGCCAGTTCATCCCCGCGCTGGATGCGCGCCAGAATGCGGTCGCCGGGGGCAGGGACCACGCGGGCGTCCTTGCCCGCCAGCACCGTCACGCGCGGCTTTTCGCCTTCTTCCTCGTCCCATCTGGCAGGGAAGGCGTGGAGATTGTCGGGGTCCGCATCGGCGGGAATATCGAGCACGGTGACGGCGGGCAATTCGCTCGTCACCCGGATCGCCTTGCGCTTGCGCGCCAGCAGGCCCTCGTTCTCCATATCGCGCAACATGACCTTGAGCGCGATGCGGTCATCCCCCTTGATCCCGAAATGCCGCGCGATCTCGCGCTTGGAGTCGATGTCGGGAAATTGGGAGACGGCCTCGAGAATGGCTTCGCGGGTGGGGAGGGTGCCGGGCTGGTATTTGGTCGCTTTGGCGTTTTTGGTGGTGCGGGGACCGGCTTTTTTCATTGAACTTCTGCCCAGTTGCTCGCTCTGGATACCCCCCACCCATCCTCCTCCACAAGGAGGGAGGTGCTGGATCGTACCACCGGCTGCCCCAAACGCTCCGTAACACCCTCCCCCTGATGGGGAGGGTTGGGGAGGGGTGGAGCCCGGTACTGGAAGTTATCAGGCTTCCGCCTTCTTCTTCGCCGCCGGTTTCTTTTTTGCCGCAGCCTTTTTGGCCGGAGCCTTCTTCCTGCTTCCCGAACCCGCCTTGGCGGCAATCAGTTCCAGTGCCTTTTCCAGCGTCACCGCTTCCGGCGCGAGGTCGCGGGGGAGGGTAGCGTTGATCTTGCCCTGGTTGACGTAGGGCCCGTAACGGCCCGCGCGTACGGTAACCGGGCCATCGGCGTGCTCGAAGGTCTGGATCGGCGCGGCGGCTGCCGCGCGGCCGCGCCCGCCGCCCGCCTTCTTTTCGGCGATCAGCGTCACGGCGCGGTTGAGGCCGACCGTGAACACTTCTTCCACGTCCGGCAGGTTGGCGTAGGTGCCGTCATGAAGGACGAACGGGCCATAGCGCCCGATGCCCGCCGTAATCGGCTTGCCGCTCTCGGGGTGGGTGCCGATTTCGCGGGGCAGGGAAAGCAGCTTCAATGCCTTTTCGAGATCCATCGATGCCGCGTTCCAGCCTTTGGGCAGGCTTGAGCGCTTGGGCTCCTTGTCTTCTCCGAGCTGGACGTAAGGCCCAAAACGACCGGTCTTCAGGAACACGTCGAGACCCGTTTCGGGATCGGTACCCAGCACGCCGTCGCCTTGCGCCGCCTCGTTCGCCTGTCCCGTCGCGCTTTCGGAAAGCTGCTGGGTGTGGCGGCAATCGGGGTAGTTCGAGCAGCCGATGAAGGCGCCGAACTTGCCGAGTTTCAACGAAAGCTGGCCAGTGCCGCAGGTGGGGCAGAGGCGCGGGTCGGACCCGTCCTCGCGGGCCGGGAAGATGTGATCGCCTAAAAGCTCGTTGAGCGCGTCGAGAACTTGGGAGACCCTGAGGTCCTTGATTTCCTCGGCCTGGTGCGAAAAATCCTTCCAGAAGCGGCGCAGCACTTCCTTGTAGTCGATCTCGCCCGCCGAGATTTCGTCCAGTTCTTCCTCGAGCCCGGCGGTGAAGCCGTATTCGACATATCTGGTGAAAAAGCTCTGGAGGAAAGCCGTCACCAGCCGCCCGCGATCCTCCGGGATGAGCGCGCGCTTTTCGAGCCGGATATAATCGCGGTCCTTGAGGGTGCCCAGCGTTGCCGCATAGGTCGAGGGCCGCCCGATGCCCAGCTCTTCCATCTTCTTGATGAGGCTCGCTTCGGTGTAGCGCGCCGGGGGCTGGGTGAAATGCTGCTCGATATCGACCTTTTCAAGCGCAGGGGTGTCGCCTTCCTTGAGGGCGGGGAGTTCGCGGCTGTCCTCGTCGTCCTCGCCGGTCTTTTCGACGCCATAGACGCCGAGGAAGCCGGGGAAGGTGATGACAGAGCCGACGGCGCGCAAGGTTATGGCGCGGCCGGCGGTGGCAACCGCGATGTCGGCTGTGGTCCGCTCGATTTCGGCCGACCGCATCTGGCTGGCCAGCGCCCGCCGCCAGATGAGCTGGTAGAGCTTGTGCTGGTCGGGGTCGATATTGCGCAGCGTATCGGGATGCTTGCCGAGATCGGTGGGGCGGATCGCCTCGTGGGCTTCCTGCGCGTTCTTGGCCTTGGTCTGATAAAGGCGCGGCTTTTCCGGTACGTATTCGGCGCCGAATTCCTTGCCGATCACGCGCCGCGCCGCCTCGATGGCTTCGGGGGCCATCTGCACGGCGTCGGTCCGCATATAGGTGATGAGCCCGTCCTCATAGAGCCGCTGGGCGATCTGCATGGTGCGCGAGGGCGAAAGGCTCAGGCGCGAGGAAGCATCCTGCTGCAAGGTCGAGGTGGTGAAGGGGGCGTAAGGGTTGCGTTTGGTCGGTTTTTTCTCGACCGATGAAACGCGGAACGTCCCGGCTTCGATGGCCTTTTTCAGCGCTTCGGCATCCTCGCCTGTTTTCACCGCCAGCTTGTCGGTCTTTTCGCCGTCGACCGAATAAAGCCGCGCCTCGAAGGATTTTCCGTTCTGGGCGAGCGTCGAGAGGACCGACCAGTATTCCTGCGGCTTGAACCTTTCGATTTCCTCCTCGCGCTCGGTCACCAGCCGCAGCGCGACCGACTGTACGCGGCCCGCCGAGCGCGAGCCGGGCAGCTTGCGCCACAGGATCGGTGAGAGGGTGAAGCCCACGAGATAATCGAGCGCGCGGCGCGCCAGATACGCATCGACCAGCGGCGCGTCGATGTCACGGGGCTTTTTCATCGCCTCGGTCACCGCGTCCTTGGTGATGGCGTTGAACACCACGCGCTTGACCGGCATGTCCTTCTTGATGGCCCTTTTTTCCCTGAGCACGTCCAGCAGGTGCCAGGAAATGGCCTCGCCCTCACGGTCGGGGTCGGTGGCGAGAATCAGTTCGTCGGCGCCTTTTACGGCTTTGGCGATGTCGGACAGCCGCTTTTTCGAGGCCGTATCGACCTCCCAGCTCATGGCGAAATCCTCGTCGGGCCGCACCGATCCGTCCTTGGAGGGCAGGTCGCGGATGTGGCCAAAGCTGGCGAGAACCTCGAAGTCCTTGCCCAGATATTTGTTGATGGTCTTGGCCTTGGCCGGGCTCTCGACGATGACGACTTTCATGCCTTACGCGGCTCCGCAACTGGATTGATATGCCCTGAATTCGGGAGAATAGGGGGTCAGGAACGCGACCCTCAAGGCGAGCGCAACATGGTGAATGCGGTGGCCCATGTCAAATCAGAAGTCAGGAAGGGAGGGACCTGGTATCAGGAAGCGGCGGGGCGCAGGGCGACCAGTTGGCCGCCCGAACGCTCGATCCGGCCCGCCAGATCGAGTTCAAGAAGGAGGATTTGCACCGTCCCGGCAGCAAGCCCGCAGGTCTGCACCAGCGTGTCGATGGGGACCGGTGTGGGGCTCAGGGCGTCGAGCAGTTTGTGGCGCTCGTCGCTGGTCGGGTCGGGCAGGGCATGGAGGGGCTGGTCCGGCTCGTCGGTCTCGAAGAGGTCCGATTGCGCCGGCCGGGCCTGCGCGAGATCGTCCACGATGTCGGCCGCGCAGGTGATGAGCGTTGCGCCCTGCCGGATGAGAGCGTTGCCGCCTTCGGCGCGCGGGTCGAGCGGGGATCCGGGGACGGCGAAGACCTCGCGGTTCTGCTCCAGCGCCAGCCGGGCGGTGATCAGCGAACCGGAGCGCCTTGCGGCCTCGACGATGACAACGCCGAGCGAAATGCCCGCCACCAGCCGGTTGCGGCGGGGGAAGTCGCGGGCGCGGGCCGCCCAGCCGAACGGCATCTCGCTCACCAGCGCGCCGCCCTCGGCGATGATGGCCCGGGCCAGCGGCTTGTTCTCGTCCGGGTACAGCCGGTCGAGCCCGCCCGCCATCACAGCGATCGTCCCGCCGCGCAGCGCCGCCTCGTGGGCCGCCGCGTCTATCCCCCGCGCCAGACCCGAGACGACGACATATCCCGCATCGCCCAGTTCACGCGCCAGCACTTGCGCCATGCGCCGTCCGGCGGCGGATGCGTTGCGCGCGCCAACAATCCCCACGGTCCTCCCGCTGGCCAGAATATCGCCGCCCATCACCGCGAGAAGCGGCGGGGGGCCGTGGATGTGCCTCAAATGCGGGGGGTAATCGGGGTCGCCCACGGCAACGAACCGGGCGCCGAGCTTTTCGGCTGTCGCGATCTCGTCTTCCACTTCCGCGATGGCGGGAATCGAGGGCGGCGGCGCGCCGTTGCGCCTTATGAGGCCGGGCAGGGCGTCGAGCGCGGCGCTGGCAGATCCGAAGCGGTTGATGAGCTGGCGAAAGGTCTGCGGACCGACATTGGCGGTGCGGATGAGGCGGAGCCAGTCGACGCGCTGCCGGGGTGTGAGCCTTTCGCGCGTCATGGCCGCTTATCCCTCTCCGGCCTTTTTCTGCCCGATCCGTGATTCGGTGCCTCGGGCCAGCCGCACGATGTTTTCGCGGTGGGTGATATAGAGTGCCATCGAGAGTACGAGGGTTGCGATCGTCAGTCCGGTTCCCGAAAAGGCAAAGGCGAACATGGGCGCGGTGGCGGCAGCGGTGAGGGCGGCCAGCGAGGAGTAGCGTTGCGCAAAGGCAATTACCAGCCAGACCGCGCAAAAGATCAGCCCGATCCGCCAGTCGAGCGCCAGAAGGATGCCGATATAGGTGGCGACGCCCTTGCCGCCCCTGAACCCGAGCCAGACGGGAAAGACATGTCCCGCAAAGGCGGCGATGCCGGCGACCATGCCCGCCTCAAAGCCCCAGAGCCATATGGCGATCAGCACTGCGACGGCTCCCTTGCCCGCATCGAGCACCAGCGTTGCCGCCGCGATGTCCTTGCGGCCGGTGCGTAGCACGTTGGTGGCGCCGATATTGCCCGAGCCGATGGCGCGTACATCGCCGAGCCCGGCAAACCGCGTGAGGATCAGCCCGAAGGGGATCGAGCCGAGCAGGTAGCCCAATACAAGCGCCAGCGCATAATCAAGCACCTTGCTGCTCCTCCATGAACACTACCTTGCCCCCTGCGATAGTCAGCATCGCCTTGCCGGTCATGCGCGCGTTCTCAAACGTTGTGTTGCGCGACCGGGAGCGGATCGTAGCTTCCTCGACGAGCCAGGGGTAGTCCATATCGAAAAGGCAGAGATCGGCCGGCGCGCCCTTTGCGATGCGCCCGCTTTCGAGCCCGAGGATTTCGGCGGGGCGGGCGGTCATGGCGCGCAGGACGGTCATGAGGTCCACATCGCCCGAATGAACCAGCCGCAGGGCCGCCGGGAGCAGGGTTTCGAGCCCGATGGCGCCCGTTGCCGCATCGGCGAAGGGCTGGCGCTTGCCTTCGGAATCCTGCGGGTCGTGGTCGGAATGGATGACATCGACGATGCCCGATTTCAGCGCCTCCACCAGCGCCATCCTGTCGTCCTCATGGCGGAGCGGCGGAGAGAGCTTGAAGAAGGTGCGATAGGAGCCGACGTCGTTCTCGTTGAGGCAGAGATTGTTGATCGATGCGCCGACCGTGACGTGAGCCGCGCGCGCCTTGTAGAACCGGGTTAGCTCGATGGCGCGGGCGGTGGAGATCTGCGCGGCGTGATAACGCGCGCCGGTCATCAGCGCCAGTTGCAGGTCGCGGTCGAGCGGGATGGTCTCGGCCTCGCCGGGGATGCCCTTGAGCCCCCGGAAGGTGGCGAGGGGCCCGGCGTTCATCACCCCGTCCGAAACAAGGCTCGCCTCGGCGGGCTGATGGACGATCAGCGCGTCGAAATTGGCGGCATAGGTCATTGCGGCGCGCAGGACGGCCGAGTTCTGGATGGACTTGCGCCCCTCCGCCAGACACGCCGCCCCCGCTTCGAGCAGCAGGCCGAATTCGGTCAGTTCGCTGCCTTCGGTGCCTTTGGTGATGGCGGCCGAGGGCAGGACGGTGATGCCGGTATTGGCCTTGGCGTTGCGGGCGATGAACTCGACCAGCGCGCCATCGTCGATCACCGGCAGGGTGTCGGGCATGACGAGGATGGTCGTTACCCCACCCGCCGCCGCCGCCTCTCCGGCGCTTGCGATGGTCTCGCGGTATTCATGGCCGGGCTCGCCGGTGAAAACGCGCATGTCGATAAGACCCGGCGCGGCGATGAGGCCCATGGCGTCAATGGTGCGGGCCTTTTCCGGAACTCCGGGCGCAGCGCCTTCCGCGATATCGGCGATACGGCCCTTCTCGATGAGGATGGAGCCCTTGAAATCGGCGTTGGTCGCGGGATCGATGATGCGGGCATTCTCGATCAGCAGTGGGCGGTTAGGCATCGCTGGCCCCCTCACCCCCAGCCCCTCTCCCACGAGGGGAGAGGGGGGCTCGTGTGGCTGCTCCACGGTTCCCCTTCTCCCCTCGTGGGAGAAGGTGGGCTTTCGCAAAGCGAAAGGTCGGATGAGGGGGCTGCGATGCTAGCATAAAATGTAAGACCATCATTCCTTCTCCCCACCCAGCAGCGCATCCAGCACCGCCATGCGCACCGCAACTCCCATTTCCACCTGCTCGGTGATCACCGATTGGGGGCCGTCGGCGATGGCGGGGTCGATCTCGACGCCCCTGTTCATCGGACCGGGGTGCATGACCAGCGCGTTGGCGTTGGCATGGGCGAGCTTTTCGGCGTCGAGGCCGTAAAAGCGATAATACTCGCGCACCGAGGGGATCAGCTTGCCGCTGGCGCGTTCGTTCTGGAGGCGGAGCATCATCACCACGTCCGCGCCCTTGAGCCCCTTGCGCATGTCGGTGAAGACCTCGCTCGCCATCTGCTCGACGCCGCGCGGCAATAGCGTTTTGGGGGCGATGACGCGGGTGCGGGCCTGCATGGCACCGAGCAGGACGAGATTGGAGCGCGCCACGCGCGAATTGGCGATGTCGCCGCAGATGGCCACCGTCAGCCCGTTGAGCCGCCCGAAATGGCGGCGGATGGTGAGGGCGTCGAGGAGGGCTTGCGTGGGGTGCTCGTGGGAGCCGTCGCCTGCGTTGATGACCGCGCATTCGACCTTCTGGCTCAAAAGCTCGACCGCGCCCGACGAGCCGTGACGGACGACGATGGCGTCGGGCTGCATGGCGTTGAGCGTCGTTGCTGTGTCGACCAGCGTTTCGCCCTTGGCGAGCGAGGAGGTTCTGACCGCCATGTTGAGCACGGTCGCCCCCAGCCGCTTGCCTGCGATCTCGAAGCTCGCCTGGGTGCGGGTGGAATTTTCAAAAAACAGGTTGATCTGGGTCTTGCCCGCGAGGCCGGGCAGCGTCTTGCGTGCCCGCGAAACCGGAATCATCGCCTCGGCGCGGTCGATGAGATCGACGATCTCGACGGGCGAAAGCTGCGCGATGCCCAGAAGATGCCGGTGACGGAAAGGAAGAAAGGACCCGGTCGGGCCGGTTTTCGTGTCGGAAGGTTCAGGCTGTCGTCGTGCCATTTGATACCCCGCTTGCGACTGCCGGTCCCTAGCCCATGGGAAGAGGTGCGGCAAGGGTGGGGCGAGATTTTTGTGAGTCATATATAGCCGCAAGCACCGAATACCCCCCTCCCAACCTCCCCCACAAGGGGGGAGGTGCCGGGCTTGTGCGCAGGAGGTGTCCAAGCAAAGGAAACACCCTCCCCTTGGTGGGGAGGGTGATTGCGCCGGGTTTTTTACCCCCGCCGCAACCGGTCCAGCGCGCCTTGCAGGATGTAGCTTGCCGCCAGCTTGTCGACCACTTCGGCCTGCCGGGCGCGGGAGAGGTCGGCTTCGAGCATGGTGCGGGTTACCGCCATGGTGGAGAGCCGTTCGTCCCAGAAGACGATGGGGAGATCGATCTTCTGTTTCAGGTTGCGCACGAAGGCGCGGGTGGATTGGGCGCGGGGGCCCTCGGTGCCGTCCATGTTGAGCGGCAAGCCGACGACGATGCCGGTGACGTTATGGTCGGCGACGAGTTTTGCCAGCCGCTCGGCGTCCTGGGTGAATTTGATGCGCTTGATGGTTTCGACCGGCGAGGCGGTCATGCGCAGGGCGTCCGATATGGCGACGCCGATGGTTTTAGTGCCCAGATCGAGCCCCATCAGCTTGCCGTTTTCGGCAAGGCCGGCCAGCGGAGAATCGGTGTCGGTCATGGGCATCCTTGCCGTTGGGGCCTCGCCAGCTTATCAGCAGTATCGCGCCGCTTGGCAAGGGACGAGGGAAATGAAGATCACATGGTTTGCCGCGATGACCTTCCGCATTCATATCGCGGGGCGGATCGTGGTCATCGATCCGGACGGGGCGGCCGAGGGGGTCGATCCCGGCGAACTGGTGTCGGGCGCGCAGACGGTCGTGTCGGCGGCCCGGAACGGCATTCCCCCGTTTGATCCCTCCATCTGGAAGCCCCGCAGGCGCGGGCGGCTGATCGATGAGGGCGCAGGTGACGAAGGCTTGAGCCTTTTCCGGCTCGGTGCCGGGCTTGTGGCTTCTTCGGTCGATGATGGGGTTCTCGTGATCGCCGATGCCGGGGCGGGGCCGCAATGGGGGCGGTGGGCCGATAATACCGTCGTGGTGTTGAGCGGGACCGGTGGGCAATGTGTGGCGGAGGGCGCGGCCCTGCTCGAAATTGCGCGGCCCCGGCTGATCGCGCTGGCCGTTGGCGATGGCGCGGCGGATATGGCCTTTGAGGGTCTTGCCCCGCAACTGGGCGATGCGAGCCTGATCGTTCTCGAACCGGGGATGGCGGTGGAGGTATGAGGCCCCGGCAATTGCCGATTGCCTTTGGTTCGCCGCCATTGCTAAAAGGCGCGGTAATTGAAGTCCCGCACATATGGCAGGAGTAGTTTCATGTCGGTCGATGCCGATACCGTGAGACGCATTGCGCGTCTGGCCCGCATCAGGGTCACCGAGGATGAGGTTGCCGCCTATGAGGGCGAACTCAACGCTATTCTCGGTTTTGTCGAGCAGCTTGGCGAAGTGGATGTCGAGGGCGTCGAGCCCATGACATCGGTGGCCCCGATGCAGCTTCGCCGCCGCGAGGATGCGGTGACCGATGGCGGCTATGCCGAAAAGATCGTCGCCAACGCGCCGCTCTCGGAAGACAATTTCTTCATGGTTCCCAAGGTTGTGGAGTAGCGCGTGACCGATCTTACCCGATTGAGCCTCAAGGCCCTGCGCGACGGGCTGGCCAGGAAGGAATTCACCGCGCTCGAAGCGACCGACGCGTATCTCGCGGCCATCGATGCGGGCAATGGCAAGCTCAATGCCTATGTCGCGGTGACCGCCGACAAGGCGCGCGACATGGCGAAGGCATCCGATGAGCGTATCGGCAAGGGCGAGGCGAGGCCGCTCGAAGGCGTGCCGCTGGGCGTCAAGGACCTGTTTGCGACCGAGGGCGTGCACACACAGGCGGCGAGCCGGATTCTCGAAGGCTTCAAGCCCGAATACGAATCGAGCGTCACGAGCAATCTGTGGCGCGACGGCGCGGTGATGCTGGGCAAGCTCAACATGGACGAGTTCGCGATGGGCTCGTCCAACGAAAGCTCCTTTTATGGCCCGGTGATCAATCCGTGGCGCGGGGAGAGCGGGGAAGACCTCGTGCCGGGCGGCTCGTCGGGCGGTTCGGCGGCGGCGGTTTCCGCATGGCTTTGCGCGGGCGCGACGGCGACCGATACGGGCGGCTCGATCCGCCAGCCGGCGGCCTTTACCGGCACCGTCGGGATCAAGCCGACCTACGGGCGCTGCTCGCGCTGGGGGATCATTGCCTATGCCTCCTCGCTCGATCAGGCCGGGCCGCTCGCCCGCACGGTCGAGGACAGCGCGATCATGCTCAAATCGATGAGCGGGTTCGACCCGAAGGATTCGACCTCGGCGGACCTGCAGGTGCCCGATTTCGCGGCGGCGGTGGAGCGGGGCGTCAAGGGGCTGACCATCGGCGTGCCCAGGGAATACCGGATCGAGGGGATGCCCGCCGAGATCGAAAGGCTCTGGCAGCAGGGCCTTGAATGGCTCAAGGCCGAAGGGGCGACGGTAAGGGATATTTCCCTGCCGCACACCAACTACGCGCTCCCGGCCTATTACGTCGTTTCCCCCGCCGAAGCGTCATCGAACCTGGCGCGTTATGACGGGGTGCGGTACGGGCTGAGGGTTTCGGGCAAGGACATCACCGACATGTACGAGATGACCCGCGCCGAAGGGTTCGGCCGCGAGGTCAAACGCCGGGTGATGATCGGCACCTATGTGCTTTCGGCCGGCTATTACGATGCCTATTACGTGCAGGCGCAAAAGGTCAGGACGCTGATCAAGAAGGACTTTGAAGACGCCTTCAACGCAGGCGTCGACGCCATCCTTACGCCCGCGACGCCTTCGGCGGCGTTCCGGATCGCCGACGAGGAGATGAAGGTCGATCTGGTCAAGATGTATCTCAACGACATCTTCACGGTGACGGTCAACATGGCCGGGCTTCCGGGCATTGCCGTGCCCGCGGGCAAGGACGGGCAGGGGCTGCCGCTCGGGCTGCAACTGATCGGCAAGCCGTTCGACGAGGAAACGCTGTTCGCGGCGGGCCGGGTGATCGAAAAGAGCGCTGCGCTCGATCTCGCCCCGGCGCAATGGTGGTAGGCAATGACTGACATTTTCACGACGTCCGACTGGTCGGCGCCGCCCAGGGACATGAGCATGCCCCTGCAGGCCCTGTGGTGGATCAGGAAGGGCGAATTCCGGATGGGGCCGGAATGGGAGGAGGCGCACCGGATCGTGCAGACGATGGAGGGCGTGCAGGCCTTCGACTGGGTGCACGCCCTGCTGCACTGGATCGAGGCCGATATGGGCAACGCCGACTACTGGTATCGGCAGGCCGGAAAACGCCGCGCCGCGCCCTCGGTGTCCCAGGAATGGGAGCACATGGCGCTGTCGCTGTCGGAAACCACCCGGCAGTAAGCCATAACTGAACGGATTGTACGAATTGCGTTCAATTCGTTCAGTCATTTTTTGCGTTGGGTCCTCCCGGCCCGCGCATCCGGTTTTCTCCAACCGGACAGGATAACCGTGTTGAGCGCCCCGGGGATATTTGTGCGGGTTGAAAAAGATGCCGGGGCAGGGCACACCTGCCGGGCAATATCTTTCAAGGGACTCCGTACGCTCCATGACCGCCATAAAACCGCCCGCCGCCTGTGAGACCAAGGACGAGGTCCGCACCGAGATCGACCGTATCGACAGCGCGCTGGTCGCGCTGTTTGCGGAGCGGCACGCCTATGTGACGCGGATGGCGGAGATCAAGACCGATCCGCACGAGGCCAACGACCCGGCCCGGATCGAGACCGTGATCGCCAAGCGCCGGCAACAGGCGGCAGGGCTCGATCTCGACGAGGACCAGGCAGAGTTGATCTGGCGCACACTTATTGGCTGGAATATCAACTACGAAAAGGGCATCATCATCGCACGGAACCGCAAGCCATGACGGACCAATGCTTGACAACCTGACGCTGCGCACAGCCTCGATCGCCGAAGCCGACAAGCTCGGCCGGCTGGCGTTTGCGTCCTGGGACTCGAGCATGCGGCAGATTTTGCGCTCGGAGACCGAGGCGGCGCTGCAGAACGAGCGTGACGCGCTGCTGCTCAGCTTCCAGCTTTTCTGCATCAACGCCACGCCGGCCATTACGGTGGCCGAGCGCAACGGCAAGCCGATCGGCTGGGCGGCGTGCGAGGCGATGAGCGCCTATATTTCCGACCTCTGGGTCGCCCCCGAATTCCAGCGCCTTGGGGTGGGGCGAATGCTGCTAAGCCGTACCGAGCAGGGTATCTTCCGGGCCGGATACGATGTCAGCGTGCTCGAAACCCACGCCGAAAATGGCGGAGCAATCCGGTTCTATGCCCGCGAGGGCTATGAGATCGTGTGGCGGGGGATAAAGTTCTCGCGCATGATCGGCCAGCGTATCGAGAAGGTGCGCATGGAAAAGCGGCTGGTGGTCGAGGCGCGGTAGTTTTTTGCCTTTCGTTTCTCGGCTGACATCGCTGGCCCCCTCACCCCCAACCCCTCTCCCACGAGGGGAGAGGGGGGCTCGTGTGGCTGCCGCACACTTCCCCTTCTCCCCTCGTGGGAGAAGGTGGGCTTTTGCGAAGCAAAAGGTCGGATGAGGGGGCGGCGATGGTGGCCCCATACTTGACAAACCAATAGCCCGACAGTTATGAGTCGCAGCCATAGCCAGCGAGTTATTGATTGCGATGTCCCAGCCTCACGATGCCCTGTTCACGGCACTTGCCGATCCCACGCGGCGGGCCATATTTGAGCAGTTGTGCCTTGAGGGATCGCAGACCGTTGGCGCGTTGACGGTGCGGGCGGGCGTTTCGCAGCCGGCGGTCTCAAAACACCTCAAGGTGCTCAAAGAGGCCGGGCTGGTTTTCGACCGGCCCGAAGGTCGCCAGACCCATTACAGCGCGCAATATCGGGCGCTGACCCCGCTCATCGACTGGACGCACCAGATGACCGAGTTCTGGTCGGGCCGGTTCGAGGCGCTTGAAGATCTGCTCAGAAGGATGGACCAATGACCGAGACAGACATTCGTACCGTCGTCGTCGAACGCGACATGCCGTTCCCGGCCGAAAGGGTGTGGCGGGCGCTGACCAGTCCCCATCTCGTCTCGGAATGGCTGATGAAGACCGATTTCGTGCTGGGCCGGGGCGAAAAATTCCGGCTGAGCGGGGACTGGGGCGGGGTGGACTGCGAATTCCTCGCCATCGAGCCGCACACGAGACTTTCCTATCGCTGGGATCACGCCCACGAGGACCCGGCCTATGCGCTCAAGAGCGTCGTGACCTTTACGCTCACCGAAACTGAGGTCGGCACGCATGTGCGGATGGAGCAGACCGGTTTCCGGGCCGATCAGAAGCAGGCGCTGGGTGGCGCGCAATATGGATGGACCGAGCATCTGGCCAATCTCGAAAAGGCCGTCGCGGCGCTGGACTGAGGCCGCATTCAAGGGGCATCCTGCCGGAAAAGACGCGTGAGGAGCAAGAGCGGTGACTGACAAACCGGTGCTGCTGTCGGGCGGCAACCCGCAAATTCCGAAGGGGTATGGCGATGAGCCAGTACAGGCTTATATCGTCGCAATGCCCGACTGGAAGCAGGCGGTGGGCCGGTGGATCGACAAGATCGTCACGAAAACCGTGCCGGGCGTGATGAAGGCGGTGAAGTGGAACTCGCCCTTTTACGGGGTGGAGAAGGACCATTATTTCCTCTCGTTCCACTGCTTCGACCGCTACGTGAAAGTCACGTTCCTCAATGGCGGCGCGCTCGACCCGCCCCCGCCGGTAACCTCGAAATATCCGGTGGTGCGGTATTTCCATATCCATGAGGGTGATGAGCCGGACGAGGGGCAGTTCGCCGATTGGGTGAAGCAGGCGAGCGGGTTGCCGGGGGAGAAGATGTGAAGGGGTGAGTGGTGTTTGCGGGTTTGGTTGGTATCGCTTACCCCCCTCCCAACCTCCCTCACAAGGGGGGAGGTGCTGGTCTTGTGCGTAGGAGAGTTCCAAGGAAAAGGAAGCACCCTCCCCTTGATGGGGAAGGCTGGGGAGGGGTGAGGCCACAAGGGCAGATCTATATGCGATAGCCCTGCCCTTGTGGGGAGGGGTGAGGGGTTCTGCGATGTTAACCGCTCACGCCGGATGTCGATTGGCCCTAGCCTCCCCCGCCCATTTCGGCTATCGAAACACCACTATCTCCAGCCTTTTCCGAGCGATCCATGACCCTTGTCGATACCCGTACGCCCAATCCGAAATATTTCATTTCCGGCGCCACCGGCGACTGGGAGATTGTTATCGGGATGGAAGTGCATGCGCAGGTGACGTCCGAGTCCAAGCTGTTCTCGGGGTCGTCCACCGAGTTCGGCAATCCGCCCAATGCCAATGTCTCGTTTGTCGATGCGGCGATGCCGGGGATGTTGCCGGTGATCAACGAGGAATGCGTGCGCCAGGCGGTGCGGACAGGGCTGGGGCTCAAGGCCCGGATCAACAAGCGGTCGGTGTTCGACCGCAAGAACTATTTTTATCCCGACCTGCCGCAAGGCTACCAGATTTCCCAGTTCAAGGACCCCATCGTCGGCGAGGGCAAGGTGCTGCTCGATCTAGGCGAGGATGGCGAGGTGGAAATCGGCATCGAGCGGCTGCATCTGGAGCAGGATGCGGGCAAGTCGATCCACGACCAGCACCCAAGCATGAGCTTTGTCGATCTCAACCGCTCGGGCGTGGCGCTGATGGAGATCGTCTCCAAGCCCGACATGCGGTCTTCCGAGGAGGCGCGGGCCTATCTTTCCAAACTGCGCACCATCCTGCGGTATCTGGGCACCTGCGACGGGAACATGGAGCAGGGCTCGATGCGCGCCGACATCAACGTCTCGGTGCGGCGGCCGGGCGGGGAGTTCGGCACGCGTTGCGAGATCAAGAACGTCAACTCGGTGCGTTTCGCCGGGCAGGCCATCGAATACGAGGCGCGGCGGCAGATCGATATTCTGGAGGATGGCGGGGCCATCGATCAGGAGACACGGCTTTACGACCCCAAGACCGGCGAGACGCGCTCGATGCGGAGCAAGGAAGAAGCGCACGATTACCGCTACTTCCCCGATCCCGATCTCCTGCCGCTCGAGTTCGACGATGCATTCATCGCGGCGCTGGCCGAGAACCTGCCCGAGTTGCCCGACGAAAAGCAGGCGCGGTTCATCGAGAGCTATGGCATCTCGCCCTATGATGCGAGCGTGCTGGTGACGGATCGCGATTCCGCCGCGTTCTTCGAGGCGGTCGCCAACGGGCGCGACGGCAAGCTCGCGGCCAACTGGGTCATCAACGAATTGTTCGGACGGCTCAACAAGGAAGGGCTGGACGTGAATTCGAGCCCGGTGAGCGCCGACCAGCTCGGCGGAGTGATCGACCTCATCACCAAGGGCGAGATTTCGGGCAAGATCGCCAAGGACCTGTTCGAGATCGTCTGGTCCGAGGGGGGCGACCCTGCGGAACTCGTGGAAAGCCGCGGGATGAAGCAGGTTTCCGATACCGGCGCCATCGAGAAGATCGTCGACGAGATCATTGCCGGGAACCCCGGTCAGGTGGAGGCCGTTAAGACCAAGCCGGGGTTGCTCGGCTGGTTCGTCGGTCAGGTGATGAAGCAGACCGGCGGCAAGGCCAACCCACAGGCAGTCAATGAGATCCTGAAGGCAAAACTGGGACTGAACTGATGACACAGGAAACGAACCGGATCATCTTCAATATCCTCGCCAGGGACATTGAGGAAACGGCCCGGTTCTATGAAGTCCTGTGCGGTCTTTCGCGCCTTTACACCAGCGACTGGTATATCGTTCTGACGCCCGGCGAGGAACGGAGCTATGAACTCGGCATCATCGACGAGGTGAGCGAATTCGTGCCCAAGGCGGCGCGGGGCCTGTTTGCGGGCGGCTATCTGACGCTGGTGGTGGACGATGTGCACGCGGCCCACGCCAGAGCGCGGGACATGGGAGTTGATATCGTGAGCAAGCCCACCGCGCTCGGCTATGGCCAGATGCAGATGGTTTTGCGCGATCCCAATGGCGTGGTGGTCGATATTTCAACGCCCACGCAATAAAGGAACGGCGGGGTGTTTCAGCCGTTGTTTCGGTACAACGGAGAAACCCGATGACCGACCCGCAACCTCGTACCCCCAGGCCCGACGTTCCCAATCCCGACCCGATCCCGCCACTGCCCGACCGCGAGCGCGATCCCGTGCCGCCGCAACCGGATTCGCCCATTCCGATCCCCGAAGACCCGCAACCGCAGCGGCCCGATCCCGAGATTTTGCCCGACCCGACCGATCCGGGGTCACGGGGCGATCGCAATCCTTAAATGCTTTTTGACGGAAACGAGAATTTCCTCTTCGCTTCCCCGGCGGAAGCCGGGGTCCAGGCTCCTTGCGCCGCTATCGCAGAGGTGGCGAGATGGGTCCCGGCTTTCGCCGGGACAGCGATGAGGGGAGTCAGGCCGCCCTGCGCTGCCGCAGCCAGCGGGGGAAGCGGCCGTCGATGAGGAGGAGGCCAAGGAAGATGGCGGCCATTCCGAAAATGTGAGTCGGTTGAATCGCTTCGCCCAGAAAGCTCATGCCAAGAATCATGGCCGAGACCGGTGCGATGAAGGTGGTGGCCGAGAAGTTGGTCGCGCCGACACGGGGCAGGATGCGATACATGACCTGAAAGGTGAAGGCGGTGGCGATGAGACCGATGGAGAGCGCGGCGCCCCAGGTTTCAGGGCGCGTGATGGCCGGCGCGCCCTCGACGAAAAAGGCGAGGGGCACGGTGGCGACCGCCGCGCCGGTGAGGGCGATGGCGGCAAAGGCGGTCGGCTCGATATGCTTGTAGCTGCGGGTGATGTTGAGCGAGACTGCGTAACACACCGTTGCCAGCAGGCACGCGCCGATGGCCCAGAGTTGTGAATTGCTGTCGGCCGCAAGGGCAGGGGATGCAAGGATCGCAACGCCTGAAAAGCCCGCGATGACTCCGAGGCTCTTGGTGCGGGTGGCGCGTTCACCGTCGAACCAGAAATGGGAGACGATGACCGTCGTGATCGGGGTCAGCGCATTGACGATGGCTGCGACACCGCTGGCGACATCGGCCTGGGCGAGCGGGAAAAGGGAAAAGGGAATCGCATAGGCGAGCAGGCCCAAAAGGCTTAGTTGCACCCAGAGCCCGGCATCGCGCGGGATCGGCTTGCGCAGCGCGAAGAGGAACGACCAGCACCCCAGCGCAGCAATGCCCACGCGTAGCCCCGATACCCAGAGCGGGCCGATCTCGCGGATGAGAACCGTGTTGAAGATAAAGGAACTGCCCCAGATCGCCCCAAGCAGGACGATCAGCAGCCAGTCGCGCATTGCCATGGTCTTTAGCCTTGTCAGTCAGGGGGTGACGCTACGCCGGGAGTGGAACAAAGTCGAAACATTTGTGGCGATGAGTGTCATCAATTTATGTGATGACGCCACCCGGTTTTGACGTCCCGTCCAGAGCGACGCGCCTGAGCGCCTCGGGGTAAAGCCGGTGCTCCTCGGCCAGCACGCGGGCGGAAAGGGTTTCGGGGGTGTCGCCGGGCAGGACCGGTACGCGGGCTTGCAGGATCGCCGGGCCTTCGTCGAGGCCGGGGGTGACGAAATGGACCGTGCAGCCGTGTTCGGCAACGCCCGCCGCAAGGGCGCGCGCGTGGGTATTGAGGCCCCGGAAATCGGGGAGCAGGGACGGGTGGATATTGATGAGGCGTCCGGCCCAGCGTTGGGTAAATTCCGGGGTCAGGATGCGCATGAACCCGGCTAGGCACACGATCTCGGCGCCCCAGTCTTCGAGAATGCCGGTCAGCGCGTTCTCGAAATCGAGGCGGGTGTCGAACCGGCTCTGGGCGAGGGTCGCCGTGGGGATATCTTGGGCGCGCGCGGTCTGGAGGCCCGCCGCCCCGGCGCGGTTCGAGAAGACGCCGACGATCCGGGCCGGATAATCGGGTGCGCGGGCGGCATCGATCAGCGCGCTCATGTTCGAGCCGCGGCCCGAGATGAGGATCGCGGCGCGCTTTTTTTCGGTCATAGCGCCAGGGTGCCAGAAAACCGGACCGGGTCGCCGGTGCGTTCGGTGAGGGTGCCGACGATGGTTCCGGTTTCGCCGTGTTCGGCAAGGAGCGAAATGAGCTTTTCGGCATCATCGCTGGCGATAGCGACCAGCATGCCGACGCCGCAATTGAAGGTGCGGAGCATTTCGGTTGTCTCGATGCCGCCCTGCCGGGCGAGCCAGCCGAAGACTTTCGGGGGCACGATGGCGTCGAGGTCGACGCTGGCGGCAAGGTGTTTGGGCAGCACGCGGGGGATGTTTTCCTGAAAGCCGCCGCCGGTGATGTGGGCAAGCGCCTTGATGCCGAGGCCGGCGCGGAGGGACGCGAGGACGGGTTTTACGTAGATTTTCGTGGGAGCCAGCAACGCTTCGCCGAGGCTCTGGGATGGGGCGAAGGGGGCCGGATCGGACCATCCGAGGCCGGACATATCGACGATTTTGCGCACCAGCGAATAGCCGTTGGAGTGAACGCCGGAAGACGCGATGGCAACGAGGGTGTCGCCCGCCGCGATATCGGCGCGGGGCAGGAGCGTGCCGCGTTCGGCGGCGCCGACGGCAAACCCTGCAAGGTCGTAGTCGTCGCCATGATACATGCCGGGCATTTCGGCGGTTTCCCCGCCCAGCAGCGCGCAGCCGGCCTGGCGGCAACCTTCGGCGATGCCGTTGACGATGGCGGTGCCCTGCGCCACGTCGAGCGCGCCGGTGGCGAAATAATCGAGGAAGAACAGGGGCTCGGCGCCCTGTACGACGATGTCGTTTACGCACATGGCGACCAGATCGATGCCGACCGTGTCGTTGACGCCCGCATCGATGGCGATGCGCAGCTTGGTGCCCACCCCGTCATTGGCGGCAACGAGGACGGGATCGGCAAACCCTGCGGCCTTCAGGTCGAACAGCCCGCCAAAGCCGCCGATCTCTCCATCCGCGCCGGGGCGGCGGGTGGATTTGACGGCGGGCTTGATCGCCTCGACCAGCGCGTTGCCGGCGTCGATGTCGACCCCCGCCTGCTTGTAGGAGAGGCCGTTCGGTGGCAGTTTGGCGCTATCGACCATTTATCGGGTTTATCCACTTGGCTGCCCACAGGGGCGTAAGGGCAGCAGATTGACGTTGATCGCCCCACCGATGGGCTATAATCGATTGGCTGATAGCGGCTCACGGCGTTTCGCGCAAGGCTGGGGGCACTTCGGGTTCCAACCGAACACGTGGTATCCACTTCTTCCGGACGCTCCAAAAGGCAGGGACGGTCATGTCGCTCAAGAACCAGATCATCGCGTGGGTTTCCCTGCTGGTCGTCACCGGCCTGTTCCTGTGGATTTTCCGAGGCATCCTTCTGCCTTTCGTGCTGGGAATCGGGCTGGCCTATCTGCTCAATCCTCCGGTGACGTGGCTGGCCGAGCGGGGGCTGCATCGCGGGCTCGCAACAACCATCGCCATGCTCGTCTTTCTGCTCATCGTCATCGTTGCGATCCTGCTCGTGGTGCCGGTTCTGGTGCAGCAGGGGCTCGGGCTGGCGCGCAACATGCCGGGATATTTCGAGCAGTTGCAGGGCTTTGTGGAAATGCAGGTGCCGCGGCTCGAGCAATGGCTGGGCCCGCAGCGCATGGAAGAGCTCGAACGCGGGCTTGAGCAGATGTTCACCGATGTGATCGGGCTCGTAACGAACATCACCGGCCAGATCATGCAATCGAGCGCGAGTCTTATCGGCACGTTGAGCGTGCTCGTCGTGACCCCGGTGGTGGCGATCTACATGCTGCTCGACTGGGAACGCATGGTGGCAGCGGTCGATGGACTCCTGCCGCCACGCTACAAGGGCGAGATCAGGGCGCTGCTGGAGGAAATGGACGTAGCGCTGGGCGGATTCCTGCGCGGGCAGGGTGCGGTGCTCTTGATCCTTGCGGTTTATTACGGCATCGCGCTGTCGCTTGCCGGCCTGCATTTCGGGCTGGCCATCGGTATCATCACGGGGCTGTTCAGCTTCATCCCCTATCTCGGCTCGGCGCTGGGTTTCGGGCTTTCGATCGGGGTCGGGCTCGTGCAGTTCTGGCCGGACCCCATGATGATCTCGCTCATCGCGGCGATCTATCTTTTCGGGCAGTTGCTCGAAAGCTATTTTCTCTATCCCAAGCTGGTCGGCTCCTCGATCCGGCTGCATCCGGTGTGGATGATGTTCGCCATTTTCGCCTTCGCCGTGCTGTTCGGGGTGGTGGGGGTGCTGATGGCGGTGCCGCTGGCCGCGATCAGCGGCGTCCTGATGCGCTGGGCGGTGGTGAAATATCGCAACAGCCCGCTTTACCTCAGCGATCCGGCGCTGGTGAACCCAACTCTGGCCAATACGCCCAAGGACAATGATGCAGGCACCGGTAAGACAAGCTGAAAACGAGGATGATCATCTGGCCGATCTTGCGCAGGCGAGGGGGCAGCTCGTTCTCGATCTGGGACATATCGAGGCGCAGAGCGTGGATGATTTCATGGTCTGCGAGGGCAACAGGCTGGCCTTTTCCCATGTGCTTGCCTTTCCCGAGTGGTCGTCTGCCCTGACGCTTGTCGAGGGGCCGGTGAAATCGGGCAAATCGCATCTCGCGCGCATCTGGGTGGGCCGCGCCGGGGCAGGGATCGTGGGGCGGGACGATCTCGACGCGCTGGCGGCGGAGGGCGGAACGGGGCCGGTTCTGATCGAGGATGTGGACCGGGCCGGATATGATGAGGCGGGGCTGTTTCACCTGCTCAACCAGTCGATGCGCGACGAGCGGCCCGTGCTGATGACGGCAAGAACGCCGGTGGCGAACTGGCCCTATGCGACCGATGACGTCAAATCCCGGGCACGGCTGGCCTCGCACTTCCCGATCACCGCTCCCGATGACATCTTGTTGTCGCAGATGTTCGTAAAACTGTTTGCCGACCGGCAGTTGTCGGTGGACCCGAAAGTGATTTCCTATCTGGTGACGCGCATGGAGCGGTCGTCCGAGGAAGTGGTTGCACTGGTTTCCATCGCCGACAGGCTGGCGCTCTCGCGCGGGCGGGCCATTACGCGGGCCATCGCCGCCGAGGCGCTGGACATCCGTGCCGCGCGACACGCAGATGGCAGATAAGGGCATTTGAAAATGGACGAGATGGCGCATTACGACGAGCAACCCGCCGAGGATATCACGCCCGATATCGAGGCGCTGCGCGAAAGCCCCGCGCGGTTCGTCAACCGTGAGGTGAGCTGGCTGCAGTTCAACATGCGGGTGCTGGAAGAGGCCGCCAACCTCAACCATCCACTGCTGGAGCGGTTGCGGTTCGTCTCGATCTCGGCCAACAATCTCGATGAGTTCTTCATGGTACGCGTCGCCGGACTCAAGGGCCAGTTGCGCGCCGGGTTGCCGCGCGAGAGCGCAGACGGCATGACGCCGACCGAGCAGCTCGAGGAGATTTCGACGCTCGCCCAGCACCTCCATCTCGAACAGCAGGACCAGTGGCAGTCGATCCGCGAGGAACTGTTCAAGGAAAATATCGTCCTGCTCGAGGAATCCGATCTGGGGCCCGAGCAGATCGAGTTCCTGCAAAAAATATTCCGCGAGGAGATTTTCCCGGTCTTGACGCCGATCGCCATTGATCCGGCCCATCCGTTCCCCTTCATCCCCAATCTGGGGTTCTCGCTGGCCTTTCAGCTCACGCGCGCCACGGACAACACGCATATGACGGCGCTGGTGCGCATCCCATCCAATCTCGACCGGTTCGTGAAGCTCCCGACGAGGGAAATATCGGATCGCAGGGTGGAGATGGTGACCATCGAGACGATGGTGAAGCTGTTCTTCCACAAGATATTTCCCGGCTTCTCCATCGTGGGTTCGGGCGCGTTCCGCATCGTGCGCGACAGTGAGATCGAGATCGACGACGAGGCGGCGGACCTCGTGGTCGAGTTCGAGTCCGCGTTGCGGCAAAGGCGGCGCGGGCAGGTGATCCGGCTCGAAATCAACAGCTCGACCCCGCGCAGCCTCAAGCGGCTGATCGCCGATGAACTGGGCATCGGGATCGAGGATACGTTCGAGGTGGACGGCTTCCTCGGGCTGGCGGATGCGGACCGGATCTACGCTCTCGACCGGCCCGAGCTGAAATTCCCGCGCTATCACGCGCGTTTCCCCGAGCGCATCCGTGATCACCACGGAGACTGTTTTGCGGCGATCCGGGAAAAGGACATCGTGGTCCATCACCCTTACGAGAGCTTCGACGTGGTGGCCCAGTTCATCGCGCAAGCGGCGCGCGATCCGGACGTGGTGGCCATCAAGCAGACGCTTTATCGCACGTCCAAGGATTCCCCCATCGTCAAGGCGCTGATCGCGGCGGCCGAGGCGGGCAAGTCGGTGACGGCGCTGGTCGAATTGAAGGCGCGGTTCGATGAGGAAGCCAATATCCGCTGGGCGCGCGACCTTGAACGCGCGGGCGTGCAGGTGGTGTTCGGGTTCATCGAGCTCAAGACCCACGCCAAGCTCAGCCAGGTGGTGCGGCGCGAGAAGGGCAAGCTCGCCTCCTACTGCCATGTGGGGACGGGGAACTACCATCCGGTCACGGCCAAGATCTATACCGACCTTTCCTATTTCACCGCCGATCCGGTGATCACGCGCGATGTGGCGCGGGTGTTCAACTTCATCACCGGCTATGCGCGGCCGACCGAACTCGAAGCGATCGCTATTTCGCCCATTACGCTCCGGCAGCGGCTGATGGACCATATCGCGATGGAGGCGGAGTTCGCGCGGCGGGGCGAACCGGCCTCGATCTGGCTCAAATGCAATGCGCTGGTCGATCCCGAACTCACCGACGCACTCTACGATGCCAGCCAGGCTGGGGTGAAGGTCGAACTGGTGGTGCGCGGCATCTGTTGCCTCAGGCCCGGTATTCCGGGGTTTTCGGACAATATCCGCGTGAAATCGATTGTGGGGCGGTTTCTCGAACACTCGCGGATCTACTGTTTCGGCAATGGGCGCGAAATGCCCTCGCGCGATGCGGCGGTCTATATTTCCTCGGCGGACCTGATGACGCGCAACCTCGACTGGCGCGTGGAAACGCTGGTGCCGATCAAGAACAAGACTGTGCACAAGCAAATTCTCGATAGAATTATGGTCGCCAATCTGCGAGACAACCAGCAGAGTTGGGAAGTTCTGCCCGACGGTACGGCTCAGCGCATCGTGCCGGGGGAGGGCGAGGAACCTTTCAACGCGCATGACTACTTTATGACCAATCCTTCGCTTTCGGGACGCGGCAGCGCCCTTCACGGGCAGGAGGATGACGAAGAAGGTGCCGATTGATCCGATTCTGGAGCGTTGAGTCCGACCCTGCCGGGCAGGGGCGCATCGCCGGGGCAAAACCGGTGGCGGTGCTCGATATAGGCTCGAACTCGGTGCGCCTCGTCGTTTACGAACGCCTCGCGCGGGCACTGACGGTTCTTTACAACGAAAAGGCGTCCTCGACGCTGGGGCGCGGTGTGGCACAGACGGGCCTGCTCGCCGAAGCGAGCATGGCGCACGCGTTCAAGGCGATAAAGCGGTTCGCGCTGGTGTGCCGGCTGATGGAGGCCGGTGAGGTGCATGTGCTTGCCACCTCGGCGGTGCGACAGGCCGGGAACGGCCCCCAATTCACCCGTGAGGCCGAAGAGATCATCGGCGTGCCCGTCCGCGTGCTGAGCGGGGAGGAGGAAGCTCATTTCGCCGCGCTGGGCGTTGTTTCCGGCATGCCCGATTTCAAGGGGGTAACGGGCGATCTGGGCGGGGGGAGCCTTGAACTGGCCATCGTGCGCGGACGCAAGGACTGTTCCACGGAAACCCACGAACTCGGTGTTATCCGGCTGCAGGACGATAGTGAAATGTCGCCGGCGCGGGCGGTGGAGATCGTGCGTGAACGGCTGGCGAAATCGGAAGCGATCCGGCGCGAGCCGCTCGAGACCTTTGCGGCGATCGGGGGCACCTGGCGCGCGCTGGCCCGGCTGCATCAGGCGCGCTGCAAATATCCGCTGCATATGGTGCAGCATTACGAAGTGCCGGTTTCAGACATACTGCCGCTCTGCGATGCGCTGGTGGAGGACAGGAAGCAGGTTGGGGGGATGGACACGGTGGCTAGCGCGCGCCGGGGGCTGCTGCCCTATGGCGCGGCGGTGCTTGCGGAAATCCTCAGGGCCGGCGGCTTCAAGACGGTGATTTTTTCCGCGCTGGGCGTGCGCGAGGGCTATCTCTATGACCGGCTTGCGGATGAGGAAAAGGACGACGATCCGCTGATCGAGGCGTGTAAGGAGATTTCGGTGCTCCGCTCGCGCGCGCCCGAATTTGCCGGGGACATCATCGCGGGCAGCGCCGAATTGCTGGCGATCCTGAGGGTGGACGAAACACCCGACGAGCGGCGGTTGCGCGAGGCGGTGTGCTATATCTCGGACATCGGATGGCGGGCGCATCCGGACTATCGGGGCGAACAGAGTATCGACATGATCGCTTTTTCCGACATCATCGGAATCGGCCATCCGGGGCGCGCCTTTCTCGCCCAGACGGTCGCCCTGCGCTATATGGGTTTCAAGCAAAAGAGCACCAGCAAGAAGCTGCTTTCGCTGGCCGGCGAACACCTCACCGCCCGGGCGCGGCTGATCGCGGCCTATTTTCGCGTCGCCTATCCGCTGGCGGCGGCCATGCCGGGCATCGTGCCGCGCACCTGGTTCACGGTGGAAAACCAGATGCTCATCCTCAACCTTCCCTCGGACCTCGCCTTCCTCGACGGCGACCGCATGCGCGGACGCCAGCAGCAACTGGCAGTCGAGGCTGGCTTCCGCGATGGGACGATCGTGGTGGCAGAGGGGTAGATCATTTCACGTTTTGATTGAACCGGCACAGAGCGGCGCGTTTTGAAAGATCGCGCTGGATTGCCGGTAATGAATACCGGAATGACACTGGTGATTTTGGCCGATACCTGCCCCATACCCGCTTGTCACCCCGGGATTCATTCCCGGGATCCAGACCGAACCCGCCGCAATCGCGGAAGCTTCGACGATTCCGTCAAATACTGACCGGCTCTAAGCCGCCTTCGCCTTGCCTCCGACGAGGGCGAATTCGGCTTCCACCGGCACATGGTCGGAAGGCTTGTCCCAGCCGCGGGTATCCTTGTGGATCTTGACCGCGTTCAGGCGGTCGGCGGCTTGGGGTGAAAGCAGCAGGTGGTCGATGCGGATGCCCCAGTTGCGGCGCCAGGCGCCGTTCTGGAAATCCCAGTAGGTGTAGGCGGGATCGGAGGTCGTCGCGCGTACCGCGTCGGTCAGCCCCAGGTTTACGAGCCGCCGCCACTTTTCGAGGCTTTCGGGGCGGAACAGCGCGTCGCCCCACCAGACCTTGGGGTCGTGGCAGTCGTGACCGGTGGGGATGAGGTTGAAATCGCCCATCAGGATGAAGGGTTCTTCGAGGGTCAGGCGCTCCTCGACGAAGGCGTGAAGCCTTTTCATCCAGCCGAGCTTATAGGGGAGTTTTTCGGTATCGACCGGATTGCCGTTGGGCAGGTAGATGTTGCACACCCTTATGACGCCGCCGTCCTCGGTCGAGAACACGCCTTCGATCAGCCGCGCCTGTTCGTCCGAATCATCGCCGGGCAGGCCGCGATAAACCTCGTCGAAGGGAAGTTTGGAGAGGAGGGCGACGCCGTTGAAACTCTTCTGGCCGAAGGTTTCGAGATTGTAGCCCCGCGCCTCGAACTCGGCGCGCGGGAATTTCTCATCCAGGCACTTGATCTCCTGCAGGCCCACAATGTCGGGTTTGACCTCGTCGAGCCAAGTAAGAACCGCATGGTGGCGGGCGTTGATGCCGTTGATGTTCCAGGTGGCGATTCTCATGGGCGGCCCCGCTTGCGTTACGGTCCGACTTTAGCGGGGACCGCGCCGCCGATCAAACGGCGAAGCTGGTGCCACAGCCGCAGGAGGCGACCACGTTGGGATTTTTGATCTGGAAGGACTGGCCGATCAGGTCGTCCACGAAATCGATCTCGGCGCCGCCCATGAATTCAAGGCTCATGGTATCGATGAGAACCGTCGCCCCGTCGCGCGAAAGAACGACATCGTCCTCGCCCGGCGATTCCCGGACGAGGTTGTATTCATACTGAAAGCCGGAGCAGCCGCCGCCCGCCACCGAAATGCGCAGGACGGTGCCCGGTTCTTCCCCGGCCACGATCTTGTTGATCCTTTTGGCCGCGCGCTCTGTCAAAACGACATGGTTTGGTGCTAACTGGGTATCGGCCATATTCCGCTCGCGAGATGATCCGTTTCGTTTACGCAACATAATATCGTCAAGCGACGATGAAAAGGGGCGCGTCCGAAAAGCCTGATGTCCAGCCTAGCACCCTATGCTTCCGATCCGGCCCGGACGCGCGGGCGGCTGTTCGTGCCCGGCGCCAGCCCGACGCGCTCGGAATTCCAGCGCGACCGCGACAGGATCATCCATTCGACCGCGTTCCGGCGGCTCCAGCACAAGACGCAGGTGTTCCTGCATCATGAGGGCCAGCATTTCCGTACGCGCCTGACCCATACGCTGGAGGTGAGCCAGATCGCGCGGTCCATCGCGCGGGCGCTGGGGCTCAACGAGGATCTGGCCGAGGCCGTGGCGCTGGCCCACGATCTCGGACATACCCCGTTCGGGCATGCGGGCGAGAGGGTCATGGCCGAGCGTATGGGAAAATGGGGCGGTTTCGACCACAACATGCAGGCGCTGCGGGTCGTCACCAAACTGGAAAACCGCTATGCCGCCCATGACGGGCTCAACCTCACATGGGAAACGCTCGAAGGCATCCTCAAGCACAACGGTCCGTTGACAGGCGCCGGGGGCCAGCCCGTCGGGCGATATGTCGAGCAGGGGCTGCCGCCCGGCTACGATAAGGTCGAGGCCAGCGCCGATCTGATGCTCGATACTCATGCGAGCCTCGAGGCGCAGGCGGCGGCAATCGCCGACGATATCGCCTACAATGCTCACGATATCGACGATGCGGCACGGGCCGGGCTTTTGACCATAGGCGATCTGCTCGATGTGCCGCTGGTCGGGCCCATTGCGCGCGAAGTGCTCGATTTGTGGCCCGGTGCCGAGCGCTACCGGCAGATCCACGAGGTACAAAGGCGGCTGATCACGCGCACCATCGAGGCGGTAATCGCCGAGAGCGCGGCGCGGATCGCAAAAGCAGATCCGCGCGATGCCGATGCCGTGCGGCGCTGCGGGCGGACGCTTGTCGGGTTTCCCGAAGCCATGGCGCGGGACGAAAGGGCGCTCAAGGCGCTTCTTTTCGCCCGGGTCTATCGGCACCCCAAGGTCATGGAGCCGGTCGAGGCCGGAGAGGCCATCGTCGGGCGGCTGTTCGACGCCTATCTCGATACGGGCGACATGCCGGGCCGGTGGGGCGCGCTGTGGCGCGACGCGCCTGATGCGATGGCACGGGCGCGGACCGTGTGCGATTTCGTTGCAGGGATGACCGATCCCTTCGCACTGGACGAACACGCGCGTCTGTTTGACGAGCGGTCCGATTTCCGGTAACCGGAACGGCTTGTCATCCCGGACCCTTCAGGTTTTTTCCCATGGACATCTTTGCCCTTTTTGAAGGGCGCGTCGCCGATGCGTTGACCGCCAGCTTCCCCGAACTCGCCAGCCGGAACGAGGTTCTCGCGCGCGTGGTGGTGGAGCCGCCCCGCGATGCCACGCATGGCGACCTTTCCACCAATGCCGCCATGGTCGTCGCCAAGCCGCTGGGCAAGAACCCGCGTGAGGTCGCAACGGTGCTGGCCGATCATTTCGGCAGCGACCCCGATGTGGCGTCGGCGGAAGTGGCCGGGCCGGGCTTTCTGAATTTCAGGCTCGATGCGGGCGTCTGGCACAAGGTGCTGGCCTCGGTGGCCGAGCAAGGGGCCGATTTCGGGCGCTCCGATGTGGGACAGGGCGAAAAGGTCAACGTCGAATATGTGTCGGCCAACCCCACCGGCCCCATGCATGTGGGGCACACGCGGGGCGCGGTGTTCGGCGATGCGCTGGCTTCGCTGCTTGCCTATACCGGCTATGACGTAACCAAAGAATATTACATCAACGATGCGGGTTCGCAGGTCGATACGCTGGCGCGCTCGGCTTTCCTGCGCTACCGCGAGGCGCTGGGCGAGACCATCGAGATACCGGCGGGGTTCTATCCGGGCGATTATCTGGTTCCGGTCGGCCTGTCGCTGGTCGAGGAATTTGGCAACAGCCTTCTGGGCAAGCCCGAGGATGCCTGGCTTCCACCGGTCAAGCAGCACGTTCTGGCCGCGATGATGGAACTGATCAAGGCGGACCTCAAAAAACTCAATATCGAGCATGACGTGTTCTTTTCCGAACGCACCCTGCACGGGCCGGGCGGCGACATCGAGGAAACGCTCGACTGGCTGCGCGAAAGAGGGCTGGTCTATGAAGGCCGGCTCGAGCCGCCAAAGGGCAAGCTGCCCGAGGATTGGGAAGACCGCGAGCAGACCCTGTTCCGGGCCACCCAGTTCGGGGACGATACCGACCGCGCGCTCATCAAGTCCGATGGCAGCTATACCTATTTTGCCGCCGATATCGCCTATCACCGCAACAAGGTGCTGCGCGGGTTCACGGCGCTGATCGACGTGCTGGGTGCCGACCACGCGGGCTACGCGGCGCGGATCACCGCCGCGGTCAAGGCCGTTTCCGACGGCAAGGCGCAGGCCGATGTGCGCTTCTGTCAGCTCGTCAAGCTGTTGCGCAATGGCGAGCCAGTCAAAATGTCCAAGCGTTCCGGCGATCTGGTGACGCTTGCTGAAGTCGTGGATGAAGTGGGTGCGGACGCGACCCGATTCATGCTTCTGTTCCGGCGCAACGACGCGCCGCTCGATTTCGACTTCGCGGTCGTTAAGGAGCAGACGCGGGATAATCCGGTCTTTTATGTCCAGTACGCCCATGCGCGGACATGGTCGATATTTCGCAACGCGGCGCGTGACTTGCCCGGCCTCGATATCTCGGCATCCGCACTCAGGGGGGCCGATCTGTCGCTATTGTCTTCGCCCGACGAACTCGATCTCATCCGGCTCGTGGGGTCGTGGCCGCGCCAGGTCGCGGCGGCGGCACGGGCGCATGAGCCGCATCGGCTGGCCTTTTATTTGCATGAACTTGCCGCGCAATTTCACGCCTTCTGGGCCAGGGGCAAGGAAAACCCAGCATTACGGTTTGTTAACGACGATAACCCCACACTGACCCTGGCACGACTCGCGCTGGTTGACAGCGTGCGTCAGGTGCTCAGCAACGGTCTTGGGCTTCTCGGCGTCTCGGCGCCGGAGGAGCTTTCATAATTCAGGCGCATTGCTGTGGACAAGTGCCCGCCCGTCCTTTGAAATAGAGGACAAGTCTAGAACCGAATATCGGGGCGCCGCTCTATGGACACGACCAAGCAAAACCCTTTGCAGGGCGCAGAGGAGTCCGACGATCTCATTGCGGAACTTGCGCGCCTCGTTGCGCGGGATGCCCGCAGCCAGTCCGCCAACAGCGCCGTCTACAGCCCGGAGCCCGAACCCGAGCCGCAATTGCCTGTCGACGATTACGCAGAGCCGGAGCGGAACGAGACGGGCTATGACGATTACGCGGAGACCGCCGACGATGCCGCGATGACATCGCGACCGGAACCGGCTTTCGACTTCGATTTCAATTTCGCGGGCAATGCCGATACACCGGCGCCGGTGGCCGATGAACATGACGAAATCGCCGAACTGATCGCAAGCGCCGAAGTGGACGATCAGCCGACCCGGGAAGATGATGACGAGTTTCCCGGTTATGCGGTCGAACCCGTTCTCGCTCCTGAAATATCTGTCAGCGACGCTGCGCCTCGGAGCGAGCCGCAGCCTCCGCCCGAAGAATTTTACGCCCAGTCAAGCGCTCCCGGCCAGATCGGGGACAGCGATCCGTTGAGCGAGATCGAGGCGCTGATCGGGGAGGCGGCGCAGGTGAGCGCCAATGCGACGGCCAATAGCGGGCGTAAGGTGCGTTCGAGCTATCTCGATACGCCCGATTATCAAGACATAAGGGCCGAACGCGCCGTCGATGCAGCGGAATCGGCCATTCTGGCGGCTGCCGCAGCCAGCGGCGCGGAGATTTCCCATATCGAGGAACCCGTCCGGCCGGAGCCCGAACCCGCGGCAGAACCCTCGTTCGACCCCACCGATTTCCGGCAGGACAATCTGGATGCCGCAGGCGCTGAAATGGGCCCCGAGCCGGTCGAGGACGATGAAGTCCCCGTGCGGCGGCCTCGCCGTCGTGGCGGATATATCCTTCCGGCGGCTGCGGGCACGGCCATCGTGGCGCTGCTCGGTGCGGGCTATTTCTTTTTTCTCGCGCCGCCGCCCGTTCCCGGTGAGGCGCCGGTGCTGGTGGCCGATACCGGAGATTTGAAGGAGGTGCCCGAAGATACCGGGACACCCTCGACCGCATCGGAATCGGTGATCTTCAACGAAATCGATGGCAATACCGTTTCACCCGAAGACGAGGCACTCGTCTCGCGCGACCAGACCGATGGCGCGACCGGGGCCGAAATCGGCAGCGTCATCGCGCCGGAAGAGGGCGAAACCGCGCTGGCCAACCGCCCGGTGCGGACGGTCACCGTCCGGCCCGACGGCACCATCGTTTCCAGCGACAACAGCATCGCGGGCAGCAATGTGCTGCCGGTCGACCGCCCTGACGTGCCTTCGGTGCCCAACAGTACGCTGACGGCAGACCCCATCGGGGAGGCTATCGCCGCCGCGATTGCCGAGGAGCCGGTCGGGACGCAGAGCCCGGCGATCACCGGGACACCGGCAGAGGTGCCCGCTGAAACGGGGGCGTCGGCCCCGATCGTCGATCCCGAACTGGTCCCGCGTCCCGTCGCGCGCCCTGCGGGGCTTGCATCGCCGCAGGCCGCGCCCCAGCCGGTGCAATCCGCGCCGCAGACCATCGAGACCGCAGAGGCGCAACCGCTTGCCGTTCCCGCGCCCGCTCCGGCGGCCACGACGGCGGCGGCGGGCACTGTGGGCGCGTGGGTGCAGCTTTCTTCCCAGCGCTCCGAGGAAGCCGCGCAGGCCGACATTCCCAGCCTTCAATCGCGATATGGCGCGTTGTTCAACGGAACGGCGCTCGACGTCAGCCGTGTCGATCTTGGCGAGCGCGGTATTTACTACCGCGTGAGACTTCCCCAGCCGAGCATGGCCGAGGCCAATACGGTGTGCGACGCCATCAAGGGGCAGGGCGGGGATTGTTTCGTCCTGAACAATTAACGCTTGCGGCTTGACGGAATAAAGGGGAGTGGCAATGCTGCTCCCCCGCGACTTTTGAGGCGCTTTCTTGTTCCCGATGACCGATACGCAGCATAACTGGCTGGAAGCCGAGCCGTCCGCAGCCATCGAACCGGACGCGGTGCTGCGTGTCGATGTGGGCGGCTATGAAGGGCCGCTCGACCTGCTGCTCGATCTGGCGCGCAAGCAGAAGGTCGATCTGGCGCAGATTTCCGTTCTGGCGCTGGCCGAGCAATACCTCGCTTTTATCGAAACGGTGCGCAAGCAGCGCATCGAGATCGCCGCCGACTACCTCGTGATGGCGGCGTGGCTGGCCTATCTCAAGAGCCGGCTGATGGTGCCGCAGCAGGCCGACGACGATGAGCCGACCGGCGAGGAAATGGCGGCGTTGCTCCAATTCAGGCTGGCAAGGCTCGAAGCCATGCGCGAGGCCGCCGCCCGGCTGATGAACCGCCCCCGGTTTGGACGCGACGTTTTTGCGCGTGGCATGCCAGAGCCGGTATCGATCACCCGCCATAGTCTTTGGGAAGCCGATCTCTACCAGCTTTTGCGCGCCTATGCGGCGCAGCGTGAGAGGGCGATCCCGGCTGAATATGCGCCGGTGCAACGCACCGTCTGGGCCTTGCAGGAGGCGCGCGACATTCTCGAACGCCTGATCGGGCAGAATTTCGAGTGGGTGGCGCTCGATACCTATCTCGCCCATTATCTGGGAGAGCCACAGGAGCGCGCGACGGTGCTGGCCTCGACGTTCAGCGCCTCGCTGGAACTGGTGCGGCTGGGGCAGGTCGAGTTGCGCCAGAGCGAGGCGTTCGCCCCCCTGCTGCTGCGCCGCCGCAAGGCGGATGTCGATTGATGGGCGAGCCGTTCGACACCTCCGACGAGCCGGAACTGCATGCGCGCAATCTGCGCGTGCTCGAAGCCCTGCTGTTCGCTTCCGCCGAACCCGTGGATTTGAAGGACGTTCAGCCGTTCCTTTCGGAAGCCGCCGATGTCGGGGCTCTGGCACTCGAATTGCAGGCAGCTTATGCGGGCAGGGGGGTCAACCTCGTTCAGCGCGGCGACAAATGGGCGTTCCGGACGGCGGAAGACCTCAATTTCCTGCTGCGCCGCGAGGAGACCGATTCCCGTCCGCTGTCGCGCGCGGCGCTCGAAACGCTGGCCATGATCGCCTATCACCAGCCCGTCACGCGCGCGGAGATCGAGGAATTGCGCGGCGTATCGATCTCGAGAGGCACCCTCGACGTGTTGATGGAAGCAGGCTGGATCAGGATGCGCGGGCGGCGGCGGACGCCGGGGCGGCCGGTAACCTATGGCACAACGGAAGGGTTTCTCGATCATTTCGGGCTGGAAACGCTGGCCGACCTGCCGGGTCTTGAGGAACTCAAGGGCGCTGGCTTGCTGTCGAGCAGGCTTCCAACGAGCTTCCAGATCCCCTTGCCCCATGACGGCGAACTGCGCGAGGATGAAGATCCCCTCGATCCCGACGATCAGGGAGAGCTTGAAGGGAGTCTGCTGGACGAGGCGCGGGGCGAGGATTGATGCGCCCGCGAAAAGCCTGTGCGGCAAATGTGGTTGAGGGGCCAAGTCTTCCTTGTTTTCGACGCTGTTTGACAATATCTGTCACAGGTAAATGGCCAAGGCTGGCGCGTCGTGTTGCCGGCCGACCAAAGGAGGTACCGACATGAATCCCGGACCCTGGGGTATTCTGATTATCGCGCTCGTTGTGCTGTTGCTGTTCGGGCGCGGCAAGATCTCGAACATGATGGGCGAGGTGGCCGGCGGCATCAAGGCGTTCCGCAAGGGTATGGCCGAAGACGACGATAAGCCCGTCGCCGAGATCGAACAGCCCCGCCAGGCCGAGACCACACTCAGCGAAGCCAAGGAAGTCGATCGCAGCAAGGATGCCTAGCCGTCTTTTTGCGTCTCTGGGCTTCGATGGGTAAGGGGTAGCCTGATATGCTTGGCATCGGCTGGGCCGAAATGCTCGTGATCGCGGTTCTGGCGCTGGTCGTCGTGGGCCCGAAGGAGTTGCCCATGCTGCTGCGCAATCTCGGCCGCATGATGGGCACGGTGCGCCGCATGAGCAACGAGTTCCGGCAGGAAATCGACAAGGCGATCGCTGCGGAGGAATTCAAGGAAGCCCAGAAGGCGATCTCCGACCCGCTGAGGCAAACGACCGAGGATATCCGCAAGGAATTCAATGCAATCGGCAGGGACGGAAAACCCCAGCCGTCCGGCAAGCTCAAGCCAAGCGATCCCGGAGCGGAGAGCGTGGTCGGTGAAATTCATGCCCAGGCCGGTATTACGCCGCCCGCCCCCGCAGATCCTGACCGCGCCGGGGCCGCACTCCAGGCGCAGGTAAAGGCCCGCATGGACGTAACGAAAGCGGCTGAGGCCGGGCAGGCAACCGCAAAGGCACCGGCCCGGAAGCCCGCTGCGAAAAAGCCCGCGGCGGCAAAAACCGCCGGCACTCCGGCAAAGGCAAAGAAGGCCACGTCCGCTGCCGGCAAGACGACGGCAGCCAAGCCCCGCAAACAGGCCGCCAAGCCCGCCAGCGGCAACGGGAAAGACTGATCGATGGCCGAGACCGATGTACAGGCCAAAAAGGCTGCCGAGCGCGAAGACGAACTCAAGGGTAGCGAAGCGCCGCTGATCGAGCATCTGACGGAATTACGCCAGCGGTTGATCTATTCGATCGTGGCACTGGCGCTTTTGTTCGTCGCGTGCTTTTTCGTCGCCGATTACATCTACGATTTCCTGCTCGGCCCGTTCAAGGCGGCGGCAGGATCGCCCGAAGCGGTCAAGCTCATCTATACCGCGCCGCAGGAATTCTTCTTCACAAAACTTTCGGTGGCGCTGTTTGCGGCGGTCTTCCTCGCCTTTCCAGTCATCGCCGGCCAGATCTACATGTTCGTTGCGCCGGGCCTCTACAAGAACGAACGCATGGCGTTCGTGCCCTATCTCATCGCCACGCCCATCTGTTTTCTGATCGGCGCGGCGCTGGTCTATTATGGCGTGATGCCGCTGGCGCTGGGCTTTTTCCTCGGAATGCAGCAAACGGGCGGCGATGGGGTCACCATCGAGATGGTGACGCGCGTTTCGGAATATCTGAGCCTGATCATGACGCTGCTGCTGGCGTTCGGTGCCTGCTTCCAGCTTCCCGTGATCTTGACGCTATTGGCCCAGATCGGTGTGATCGGGGAACAAAATCTCAAGGCTTGGCGCAAATATGCGATCGTTGCGTGCATCGCGCTCGCAGCTTTCCTGACCCCGCCCGATCCGTTTTCCCAACTGGGCCTCGCCATTCCGCTTCTCGCGCTCTACGAGATTTCGGTTCTCGCCGTGCGTTTTGTCGAGAGAAGGCGGCTTGCGCGCGAAGCCGAACTGCTCAAGGATCTCGAAAGCTAGAAACAGCACTCTCCGGCGGTTATGGCAGCATCGCGCTGGATTCCGGGAATGAATCCCGGAATGACATCGAGCGCGGGCGGCGCCGAATCCTTGTGTTCGGCCAGCGTCTCGGCTAGGCAGTAGGCCGCTTTCATTCAACCGAGCGGACCTTACACCCATGTTCGATATCAAGTGGATCAGCGCCAACCCCGAAGCCTTCGACGCCGCCCTTGCCAGGCGCGGGCAGTCCGCACTTTCGGGCTCGCTGATTTCCCTTGATGAAAAGCGCCGTTCGGTTGTTGCCGAACTCAACGCGGTGCAGGAAAAGCGCAATGCGTCGTCCAAGCTGATCGGGCAGGCCAAGGCCCAGAAGGACGAGGCGCGCGCCGCCGAGTTGATGGCGGAGGTCGCCAATCTCAAGGGCGAACTCACATCGCTCGAATACGATTCGCGGATGTGGGAGCTCGAATTGCGCAACGCGCTCTCGGTGATCCCCAACCTGCCCTTGCCGGAGGTGCCCGAGGGGGCCGACGAAAACGACAACCAGCCCTATTTCCGTGCCAATGAATCCGAAGCCACCCGACCGGCAACGCCCGAATTGGGTTTTGCGCCCAAGGAGCACTACGAACTCGGCGAGGCGCTGGGGGGCATGGATTTCGAGACGGCCGCGAAACTCTCGGGCAGCCGGTTCGTCGTGCTCAAGGGCCAGATCGCGCGGCTCGAACGCGCCATCGGCCAGTTCATGCTCGACCTGCACGTCAACGAGCACGGCTATACGGAAGTGCAGCCGCCGCTGATGGTGCGCGATGAGGCGATGTACGGCACGGGGCAATTGCCCAAGTTCGACGGCGACTTCTTTTTTGCCGGACATGGGGAGGGACGGCTGGCCCTTATCCCTACCGCCGAGGTTCCGCTGACCAATCTGGTGCGCGAATCGATCCTTCTGGGTGAAGAGCTTCCCCTGCGCTTTACCGCGCTCACGCCCTGCTTCCGCTCGGAGGCCGGCTCGGCGGGGCGCGATACGCGCGGCATGCTGCGCCAGCACCAGTTCAATAAGGTCGAGATGGTCTCGATCACGACGCCCCAAACCTCGGGCGAGGAGCACGAGCGGATGCTGGCCTGCGCCGAGGAAGTCCTGAAGCGCCTCGGCATCCATTACCGCGTGATGATGCTGTGTACGGGCGATATGGGGTTTGGCGCGCAGAAGACCTACGACATCGAGGCGTGGCTGCCCGGCCAAAACACCTACCGCGAGATTTCCTCGGTTTCGGTGTGCGGCGATTTCCAGGCGCGGCGTATGGATGCGCGCTATCGCGATGCGGACGGCAAGCCGCAATTCGTCCATACGCTCAACGGATCGGGCGTTGCGGTCGGGCGTGCGCTGATCGCGGTGATGGAGAATTACCAGAACGCGGACGGGTCCATATCCATTCCCGAAGCGCTTCAGCCCTATATGGGCGGCGTCACGAAAATCGGCGGTTGAGATTTGACGGAAGCGGATTTTCCACCATTCGCTTCTCCGGCGAAAGCCGGAGTCCATGTTTCCACCAGTCGTGAGGGTGGCGGTTGCAGCACTGGGTCCCGGCTTTCGCCGGGACAGCGAGGGGAGAGAATGCCGCCGTTTTCGCCGAGACCTCAAGCAACTTCGGGAGGCCCCCCTTGCGCATCCTCTTGACCAATGACGATGGCGTCGATGCGCCGGGGCTGGCCGTCCTCCTCGATATAGCCCGCGCGATTTCGGACGACGTCTGGGTCGTCGCGCCCGCCGCCAACCAGAGCGGGACGGGCCATCGCCTCACCTTCGGGTATGAGCTGGAAGTCGAGGAGCGGAGCGAGCGGATCTATGCGCTCGAGGGTACCCCCGCCGATTGCATCGTGGCGGGAATGACCCACGTGCTCAAGGACAAAAAGCCGGACCTCGTGCTCTCGGGCGTCAATCGCGGGCAGAATCTGGGCGATATCGTCCATTGCTCGGGAACGGCGGCGGGCGCGCGGGAGGGGGCGCTGCACGGCGCCATCGGCATCGCGCTCAGCCAGTCCATGGATTATTCGCGCGGCGACGACCGCATCGACTGGGACCCGGCCAAGGCGTTCGGGCAGCAGGCGGTCGAGGCCATCGTCGAGATCGCGGGCGGGCAGGACGCCTATTTCAACGTCAATTTCCCCATGTGCCGCCCTCATGACGTGTCGGGCATAAGGCTCGTGCCGCACCAGCGCTTTTCCACGTCGCCCTTCGAGCTCTACCCCAGCGAAAACGCGGGAAAGCATTTCGTTGCCATTCTCGATACGCCCAAACCACTGGACCCGGGCGCGGATTTCCATATCCTGCATGAAGAGAACGCAATCACGGTGACGCCCTTGCTGCTGCAGCAGACCGACATGAGTCTTGTCCAAAGGTTTGGCGGGCGTCTGCCTTTTTCGGGCGGATAATGATGGGCGAGGCAGGTGGCGTGACCGATTTCTGGGAAGCGCGAGCCGGCCTGATCCTGCATCTGCGGCAACTCGGGATCACCGACAGCGAGATCCTCAAGGCCTTCGAGACCGTACCGCACGAGGCGTTCGTGCCCGACGAATACGCCCAGTACGCCTATCGCGAATCCTCGCTGCCCATCGAGTGCGGCCAGTCGATCACCGCGCCGACTATCCTTGCGACGATGATTTCCGTCCTCGCTCCACAAGGGGCGGGCAAGGTTCTCGAGATCGGTACCGGGTCGGGCTATTCGGCGGCGCTGCTTTCGCGTATGGCGCGGCGCGTCTTCACCCTTGAAAAATTCCGTGTGCTGGTTGGCCTTGCCCAGCAGCGCTGGCGCACGATCGGTTACGGCAACATCATCGGGCTCAACGAGGACGGGTTTTCCGGGCTGCCGCGACAGGCGCCGTTCGAGCGGATTTTCCTCGCCGGTTCCGTCGCGGAAGTGCCCGAGGAGATCGTCGGGCAACTGGACGATGGCGGGGTTGCCGTCATGGCCGTCGGGCCGGCGTCCGAGCGGCAGGCGATCGTGCGGATCGAGCGCGCCGACGATACCTATATCGAAAGCGAGCACGGTTTCGTCCGGCTTGCGCCGCTGACGCCGGGGCGATCGCGCGGGCTCTGATCCGTCGCGCGCCCAAACTCCCGAACAGCCCGTTTTTGTGCGGAATGCGCTCTTTAAGCTCGTCTTTACCTTAACAGTTTAACTCTAATTGCATCGAGTACATGAGTAGACGGGCAGTCCAATGCGCAATCGCGACACCCTTTCCAATCTTTACAGGTCGGCATCGGCCGTTGCCGTGGTTTCGGCGGCGCTGGTCCTTGCCGGGTGTTCATCGATGGGATCGTTTGGACGCGACCCCACCGTGACGAATGCTTCGAGCCAGTCGGCCGGGGCTGCATGGGGGCAGGCAATGCCCGCCTATGTCCCGCCCGCCAATATCGGTGGCGGCGCCGGCCCCGGGACCTACGCCACCGCTAATCAGCCCGTCATCATCGATCGTACCACCGCCCAGCCCCTGGGTGGACAGGGAGTCGTCGCCTCCCAGGATCTTCCGCCACTGCAGCCATCAGTAACGAGTACCCAAGTCATGCCTGCTCAAACCGCCGTTGCATCCGTACCTGCCACGCAAGTACAAGCCCCCGCCGCGCCGACGCAAAGCCCGCCACAGCTCGGTGTCGTTTCGGGGGATACCTATACTCACACCATCGCATCGGGCGAGTCGCTCTATACGATCGCCCGCCGCTACGACGTGAGCGCGACCGATATCATCGCGGCCAACGATATTTCGGCGCCTGACCGGATCGTGGTCGGCCAGCGCCTCGTCATTCCGGGCCGCGCCGATCTTCTGGCCCAGCGCGGCCAGCAGCCGGTGCAGGTCGCCGATGCGTCATCGAGCCAGACCCTTTCCGCGCCCCCGGCACCCGCCCAGCCAGCGCCCGTTGCTCAGCAGCCGGCTCCGGCCCCTGTGGAACAGGTCGCTTCGGTTCCGGCCCAGCAGCCCGCCGCCTCCCAGCCCGCGGCTTCGACCACGGCGGACAAGTTCCGCTGGCCGCTTTCCGGCCGCGTCATCACCGATTTCGCAGCCTCGCGCGGCACCGGCATCAATATCGAAGCCCCCGAAGGCACGAGCGTCCGCGCCGCCGAGGGGGGAGAGGTGATCTATGTCGGCAACGCGGTCGAGGGCTATGGCAACCTCATCCTCATCAAGCACGCCAACGGCTATGTCTCGGCCTATGCGCATCTCAAGACGATGGGTGTGGTCAAGGGCGACACGGTCAGCCGTGGCGATGCCATCGGCACGGTCGGCATGACCGGCGCATCGGTCACCCGGCCCCAGCTTCATTTCCAGCTTCGCCGTGGCGCGACCCCGGTCGATCCGACGCCGTTGCTGGCTGGATAAGCCTCACCTTGACGGACAAAAAGCCCGCCCCGCGATTTCGCCGGGCGGGCTTTCTTCATGTTGGGGCGTCCGTTTTCTTGCTTTGCCGGCGACTGGACCAGGGCAGGTATCGGCCAAAGCCGCCAATGTCGTTCCGGGACGGGTTCCCGGACTCCAGCGCGATCCAACCCCAACCGCCGTGGCAGGCCGTTTCCATCAAGACCGAAACGATCTAGATGATGGTGACCTGCACATGTGACTTGGCTTGGGTGGGTGCCCAATGATAATGCCGAGGTCTTCCGGGCCGAAAGCGGGACCAATGTGCCCCGCCCGGAGCCGACTGATCCGCTGGCGCTCTATCAGGGCGGCAATCACGTGACCGATCCGATTTATGAGGACGACTGACATGACTTTTGTACCGCACGGCAAACACCTCGTCGCTGGAGAATGGGTGGCCGGGGCGAATACGTTCAAATCCGAGCCCGCGCACGGGGATGCCCATGATTTCGCGGTGGGAACGGTGGAGAACGTCAACGCGGCCTGCGAGGCCGCCGAAGAGGCGTTCTGGTCCTATGGCTATTCGACCCGCGAGGAGCGGGCGGCATTCCTCAATGCCATCGCCGATGAAATCGACGCGCGTGGCGAAGCAATCACACAGATCGGGACCGAGGAAACCGGGCTGCCCGCAGCGCGCCTCGAAGGCGAGCGTGGACGTACGACAGGGCAGTTGCGCCTCTTTGCATCCCATATCCTCAAGGGCGACTATCTCGACCGGCGGCATGACGAGGCGCTGCCGGACCGCCAGCCCGCGCCGCGCCCGGATCTGAAAATGGTGCAGCGCCCCATCGGGCCTGTGGCCGTGTTCGGGGCATCGAACTTCCCGCTCGCCTTTTCGACCGCGGGGGGCGATACCGCCGCGGCGCTGGCCGCCGGTTGCCCGGTGGTCGTCAAGGGCCATTCGGCGCATCCGGGGACGGGTGAGATCGTTGCCGAGGCCGTCAACGCGGCACGCGAAAAGCTGGGCCTTCACAAAGGCGTCTTCTCGCTTCTCCAGGGCGGGAGCCGCGAGGTGGGCACCGCGCTCGTGCAGCATCCCAATATCAAGGCGGTCGGGTTCACCGGTTCGCTGGGCGGCGGGCGTGCGCTTTATAACCTGTGCGCGGCGCGGCCCGAGCCGATCCCGTTCTTTGGCGAATTGGGCTCGGTCAACCCGATGTTCCTGTTGCCCGAGGCGACCAAGGCGCGCGGAGCCGAGATCGGCAAGGGCTGGGCGGGTTCGCTGACCATGGGGGCAGGGCAGTTCTGCACCAATCCGGGCATTGCCGTGGTTATGGACGGGGCGGATGCCAATGCTTTCGTTGCGGCGGCAAAAGAAGCGCTTTCCAGCGTCGGGCCGCAGACCATGCTGACCGACGGGATCGCCGAGGCGTATCGCTCGGGCCGCGACCAGATCGCCGGAACCACCGGGGTGCAGGAGCTTTTGACCTCGACCTGCGACCTGCGCAATGCGTCGCCTTATCTCTTCGAGACGACGGGCGCGAACTGGCTGGAAAACCATGTGCTGGGCGAAGAGGTATTCGGCCCGCTCGGGCTTGTTGTGCGGGCGCGCGACGAGGCGGAGATGAAGGCCATCGCCAGGAGCCTCCAGGGGCAGTTGACCTGTACGCTCCATATGGACGAGGGGGATACGGCGCTCGGGCAGGCCCTGATGCCGGTCCTCGAGCGCAAGGCGGGCCGCATTCTCGCCAACGGCTTCCCGACCGGGGTGGAAGTGGTCGATTCGATGGTGCATGGCGGGCCGTATCCGGCCTCGACCAATTTCGGCGCCACTTCGGTGGGCACGCTCTCGATCCGGCGCTTCCTGCGTCCGGTCTCCTACCAGAACATCCCCGACGCGCTGCTGCCGGGGGATTTGCAGTAGTCGCAGGCTCATGCCGGTTGGCTGTCTTCGCTCTGGACCCCGGGAATAAATCCCGGGGTGACAATGCGGAAGGAGGCAGTATCCCGTGAAAATCACCAGTGTCATTCCGGCATTTATTGCCGGCAATCCAGTGCGGTCTCCCCTCACGCATTTGACGTATAACTTGGATCAAATCAGGCCCCTCGTGCATTAGAGCACAGGGGCCGAAGACCGGTATCGGCCTCAACGCGGGGCGATATCGATGCCAGAATCCTACCTTGATCCTTATTGCGGACCGGCGCCGATCCCGGCGACGCTGCTTGCGCGCTGGAATTTCGATCCGCTGATCCTCGTTGCCATGCTGGCGCTTGCCGCCGCCTGGCTGCAATGGGGCCGCCGCGATGCCTCGGGCCGCATGGCTCTTTCCGGGTCCTTGGCGCTGATCGCGGTGGCGTTCATCTCCCCGCTCTGCGCGCTGGCCTCGGCGCTGTTTTCGGCGCGGGTTTTCCATCATATCGTTCTCATCGCCGGGATCGCGCCGCTGCTGGCGATCGCGCTGCCCTGGCGGGCGGGGCCGCTTCTGCCGCTGTCGGGGCTGGTGATCCTGCACGCGGTGACGGTCTGGCTCTGGCATGCGCCGGACCCCTATCTCTGGGCGCTGTCCCATGACGCCGCCTATTGGGCGATGCAGCTTACGCTTGGCGGGTCAGCATATCTGCTCTGGCGCGAGGTGCTTTCCCCGCTCACGAAGCAGGGCCGGGGCATCATGGCGCTTCTGGCGACCATCATGCAGATGGGCTTTCTTGGTGCCTTGCTCGTCTTTGCGCCGCAGCCGGTCTATCTCGCCCATCTGGGGACGACCCAGCCCTTCGGGCTTTCCCCGCTTGGTGACCAGCAGCTTGCCGGGCTCCTGATGTGGGTACCCGCGGCCGCGCCCTATATCGCGGTGGCGCTGTGGCGGCTGTCGGCCCTTGTCTTTCCGCGGGCGCGGGCGGCCTGATGCTCGCAGCGGGGCTCAAATTCATTCATATCGCGGCAATCGCCATATGGGCGGGCGGCCTGATCTGCCTGCCGTTCATCTACCGCCAGCGCAGCGAAGTGGGGGTCGAGCACGACCTGCACCGGCTGCACGCCATGACGCGGTTTTTCTATATCGCGATCCTTTCGCCCGCCGCCTTCATCGCCATCGGCTCGGGCACGGCGCTGATCTTTGCGCAACAGACATTCGTGTCATGGTTCACGCTCAAGCTGGTGTTCGTGGGGTTTTTGGTCCTCATCCACCTGCTGACGGGCATCGTGATCCTGAAGCTCTTCGAGGAGGCGGGGCATTATCCCACCTGGCGCTATGTAATGGTAACGGCAATCACGACTGCGGTGGCGACGGCCATCATCCTTATCGTTTCGAGCAAGCCGGAAATCGATATGCGGGATTTCCAGACGGAGTTTTTTGCGCCGGGGCGGCTGGGCGAAATGCTGGAACCGGTGTTCGCCCCGCTCATTCGTCTGGTGAGACCATGAGGCCAACCCCATGATCGAACACCAGTTTGCCGCCATGCCAACCCGCCAGCCCCGCAAAGATCGCCGAAAGGACCGAGAGAACCAGACCATGCGGCAACACTTCCTCGGGGAAATAGAGCCTTACGCCCCAATTGGCCCCCGCCATGGAGAGGAGAGTCATGGCCGCGACCGCATGGGTCCAGCTCCCGACGCGCACGCGGATGCCCTCGACAAGCAGGAGTTCGGCGGTCCCCGCGATGGAGGCGACGACCCCGAGCGCAAAGGCGAACCCCGCCGCCCAGACGCCGGCGCGCAGGAAGAATATATCGCCGGTGAACCAGTAGAAGATATCGATCCCCAGCGTTGCAAAGATCAGCGCGATTGGGAAGTGGACCAGCATGGCGTGCACCGGGTGGCCCGCGACGGCGACGACGGAGCTGACGGAGTGGCTGGCGACCTCTTCCATGATGGGGCTTTTGGTGTCGGGGTCGGGTTCCATTTTTTCTCTTCCGGTTTACGGTCTGGCGTTGGCACCGCAGCACCCCTCATCCGACCTCCGCTTCGCTCCGGCCACCTTCTCCCTCAAGGGGAGAAGGGTATCCGGGGCTCCTCGGCTCTTGAGCCCCCCTCTCCCCTTGAGGGAGAGGGGTTGGGGGTGAGGGGTGCGCGGTGCCAGCGTAGAACTCAGCGTTGTGTTGGTTTCGCCCAAGCAACGGCGCGATGGGGAAGATGGTTCCTGCCGCTAGGGCTTTCCGCCTGCACCGGCCCGCTCTCGACGCTCGATCCCGCAGGTCCTGCCGCTGCGTCGAGTGCGGGGTTGTGGTGGGTGATGCTGGGTGGAGCGACGGTGTTGGCCCTGCTGGTTTTTGCGTTGCTCGCGCTGGTTTATTTGAGGCCCGGTGTGGGCGCGCGGGTTCGGGGGCGGGACTGGGTGGTTTATGGCGGGCTGGTGATGCCTGTCGTGGTTTTGACGGCGCTGGTCGGTTACGCGCTGTTTGCCGGGGAGCGGCTGCTGGCCCATCCCGATGAGAATGTGCCGCGCGTTGCGGCAAGGGGCGAGATGTGGGTGTGGCGGTTTTCCTATCCCGACCATCCGGGGGCGGGGGAAACCGATGTGCTCCATATCCCGGCGGGGCAGGCGGTCGATGTGCTGGTGACCTCGAGCGATGTGGTCCATTCGTTCTGGGTGCCCCGGCTGGCGGGCAAGATCGACGCCATTCCCGGCCATGAGAACGTGGTGCGGATCAAGGCGGATCGCCCGGGCGCCTATAACGGGGTGTGCGCGGAATTCTGCGGGATGGGGCACACGGACATGCGCTTCATGGTGGTGGCGCACGATCCGGCGGATTACGAAGCCTTCATGGCGGGAGGCGCACAATGAGCGAGCGCGAGAAGCTTTCGCCCATCGCGCTGCATAAGGCGCTCGAACGGGTCTGGGGGAGCGGCGAGGGGTTCGAGCGGCTCTCGGCGGTCAACCATACGGTGGTCGGCAAGCGGTTCATGATGACGGCGCTGGCGTTTTTCGCCATCGGGGGCGTTCTGGCCATGCTGATCCGCGCCCAGCTTGCGACCCCCGATTCGGCCTTCATGGGGCCGGAACTCTATAGCCAGGTCTTCACCATGCACGGCACGGTGATGATGTTCCTGTTCGCCATTCCCATGCTCGAAGGGCTGGGGATGTATCTCCTGCCCAAGATGCTGGGCGCGCGCGACCTCGCGTTTCCGCGCCTCTCGGCCTATGGCTATTGGTGCTACCTGTTCGGCGGCGCGATCATCATTTCTGCCATGCTGTTCGGGGTGGCGCCCGATACGGGGTGGTTCATGTACACCCCGCTTTCGTCCAACGTCTATACGCCGGGCATCAATGCCGATGTGTGGCTTCTGGGGATAACGTTCGTCGAGATTTCGGCGATCACGGCGGCGATCGAGATCACCGTTTCGATCCTGAAACTGCGCGCGCCGGGCATGTCGCTGGACCGCATGCCGCTATTTGCCTGGTATATGCTGGTGACCGCGATGATGATGGTGGTGGGGTTTCCGCCGCTGATCCTGGGGTCGGTCCTTCTGGAAATGGAGCGGGCGTTCGGCCTGCCGTTCTTCGATCCGACGCGCGGGGGCGATCCGCTGCTCTGGCAGCACCTGTTCTGGCTGTTCGGGCACCCGGAGGTCTATATCATCTTCCTGCCCGCCGCCGGGGCGCTCTCGACGATCATCCCGGTGTTCGCGCAGCGGCCCATCGTGGGCTACCGCGCCATCATCGTCGCCATCGTCGCGCTGGCCTTTCTCTCGTTCGGGCTCTGGGTGCACCACATGTTCACGGTGGGCATCCCGCATCTGGCGCTGGCGTTCTTTTCCGCCGCGTCAGCGGTGGTTGCGATACCCACGGCGGTGCAGATATTTGCGTGGCTGGCCACGCTGGCGCATGGGCGGCCACGGTTCGATGTGCCCATGCTCTATATCTTCGGGTTCTTCATCATCTTCGTCATTGGCGGGCTGACGGGGGTGATGATCGCGATGGTGCCGTTCAACTGGCAGGCTCACGACAGCCACTTTATCGTCGCGCACCTTCATTACGTGCTGGTGGGCGGGTTCGTCTTTCCCATGCTGGCCGGGATCTATTACTGGATGCCGCATGTGACGGGGCGCGAGAGCGTGCACCGGATTTCGGTTCCCGCCTTCTGGCTGATCTTTGTCGGCTTCAACCTCACCTTTTTCCTCATGCACATCACCGGGCTGATGGGGATGCCCCGGCGCGTCCATACCTATCCTTCGGCCTTCGGGTGGGACTGGCTGAACCTTTTGTCTTCGGTGGGCGGGTTCATCCTCACCATGGGGTTCGCGCTGGTGCTGGCGGACATGATCCTGCAATTCAGGTTCGGACGGTATTTCCGGCGCAATCCATGGCGGGCCAGGACGCTCGAATGGGCGATCCCGACACGGCCAACGTCCTACGCCTTTGCCTCGCTTCCCCATATCGAGGAAAGGGCGGATGGGCTGGACGTTGAAACGCTCGGGCGCGACCTCGCGGGAGGGAAGGGCTATCTGGCGTTCGTGCGCCACGAGCGCATGGAGACGCTGGGGGTCGATATGACGACGGGCCGGATCGAGCACGTCGCGCTGCTGCCCCGGCAGTCCTATATTCCGCTGATCGCGGCGGTGCTGACGGGGCTGGCGGTGCTCTCGATGCTGTTCAAGGCGTACTGGCTCGCGCTGGGTTGCACGGTGTTGGTGGCGGCCAGCTTTGTCTGGTGGTCGCAGGACAACGCGATCGAGCCCGATATCGGGCCGCTCGATGCCGGGCGCGGCGAGACGGTGCCACCCCACACCGAAGTGGACGGGCCGGCGCCGTGGTGGGCGACGGTCTTTGCGTTGCTTGCCGATGGGACGCTGTTCGCCTCGCTGGTGTTCGGAACGCTCTATGTATGGCTCGTTGCCCCCAACTGGCCGCCTTCCGAGATCGCCGGAGGAGGGGCGCTGTTGTTTCTGGCGCTGATCGGCTATGCGGCGGCGGGGGCGCTCGGCTGGTGGATCGTCCGCGCCAACCGGACCGGACGGGCGCTTGTGCCCATGGCCGCGCTTAGTGCTGTCTATATCGTCACCATCGGACTTGCGGTCGTTGCGCTCACCGGAATGCCTGCGCCTTCGGGCCATGCCCATGCGGCAACGGTCTTTACGCTGCTGGGCTACGGGGCTTTGCACAGTGCCATCGGGCTGGTCTTCCTTCTCAATGCGGCGATCAAGATGTGGCGGGGAATGATCGTTGCGGGGGCCCAGTTAGAGGTGAGGATCGGGAGCCTTTGGCATGGTTATACCGCTGTCACGGGTGTCGCCGGGATCATGCTGGTGATGGCGATGCCCGCGCTGATCGGGATGCTGGAGGGGGTGCGATGAACAAAACAACCGCCATTCCGCCATCGCGGCTTTTGCTGCTGGTCGTCGGGTTCATCGTCTGGTCGGTGGCGTTCATCGCGCTTTATGCGCTCAACGCCATCGGGTGCGGGTTCGGCTGGGATGCCGGTTTTCAGCGCGCGCTGCTGATCGGGCTTTTTGCGCTGCACACGGTCGTTCTTGGCGGGTTCGCCGTTGGGATCGTGCGGCATTTGCGGGGCGCGGGGTTTGAACCGGCCCGGACGCTGGCCTGGGCCGGGCTGGGGCTGACCGTTGCGGCGCTGGCTTCGACAGTGCTGGTCTTTGCGCCAAGCCTCTTTGCTTCGATGTGTGTGTGATACGGGCTGGAACATACGCTCCAATTGGGTATGGTCGCGCACACGAATCCTGCAAAAGAGGAAAGAGATGGATTTCTGGAAAGAGGGAACCTATCTGGGCCGCGCGCGGACCGGCGCGGCGTTGCCGCACGTCGTGACGGTGCGGGACGGGGAGATCATCGACATCACCTCCAGGACCGCGCCGACCGTGCGCGATATCTGCGAGATGGGTGACCCGGCGGGGTATGTACGCAGCGCCAAGGGCGAGAGCCTTGGCAGCGTGGAAACGGTGATGGCCAACAGCATGGCCCATGACGGGCAGCAGAAACTGCCCCATCTGGTTTCGCCGGTCGACCTTCAGGCCATCAAGGCGGCGGGCGTCACATTCGTCGTGAGCCTGCTCGAGCGGGTGATCGAGGAGCAGGCCAAGGGCGATCCGGCGCGAGCCGATCTGCTGCGCGGGGAAATCCTTGAGCTTGTGGGCACCGATCTTTCCGAGCTCGTGCCGGGGTCGGACGCCGCCATGGCGGTCAAGCAGAACCTCATCGAGCGCGGCATCTGGAGCCAGTATCTGGAAGTCGGGATCGGGCCGGATGCAGAAATCTTCACCAAGTGCCAGCCGTTGGGCAGCGTCGGACACGGTTCGGACATCGGACTGCACCCGGTCTCGAACTGGAACAACCCCGAACCGGAAATCGCGCTGGCGGTCAATTCGAGGGGCACGATCATCGGGGCAACGCTGGGCAACGACGTCAATTTGCGCGACGTCGAGGGCCGCTCGGCGCTGCTTTTAGGCAAGGCCAAGGACAACAACGCCTCGGCTTCGCTGGGGCCGTTCGTGCGCTTGTTCGATGAGACGTTCGGGCTCGATGACGTGAAATCGGCGGAAGTGACGCTCGAAGTGCGTGGCCCGGACGGGTTCGTGCTCGACGGCACGAGCCGGATGAGCGAAATCTCGCGCACGCCCGAATCGCTGGTCAAGGCGGCGCTGGGGCCGCATCACCAGTACCCGGACGGCATGATCCTTTATCTCGGCACCATGTTCGCGCCGATCAAGGATCGCGAAGGGCCGGGACTGGGCTTTACCCACAAGATCGGGGACGTGGTGACCATCTCCTCGCCGAAGCTCGGGGCACTCGTCAACACGGTACGGCTCTCGACCGAATGCGCGCCGTGGACCTATGGCGTTCGGCGGTTGATGGGTGATCTGGCGGCTGAGGGGTTGCTGTAGGCATCGCTGCCCCCTCATCCGAGCTTTCGCTTGCGCGAAAGCCCACCTTCTCCCGCGAGGGGAGAAGGGAACCCTGCGGATGTCTCGGCCTACGAGCCCCCCTCTCCCCCTGTGGGAGAGGGGCTGGGGGTGAGGGGGGCGATGTTTGCGGCACGGGCAGGCGGTGCTTTTCTTGCGCGCATGGCCCCGCTATGGTTGTAGCAGGATCGCACATTCTGCCGGAAAGAGGTATCTCATGAGCATTCACGCGCATCTGGCAATCAGTGAAGAGGTCGCCGCGGCGCTGGCGGAGAATCAGCCGGTCGTTGCGCTCGAATCGACCATCATCACGCATGGCATGCCCTATCCGCAGAACCTGGAAATGGCGCAGGCTGTGGAAGCGGTGGTGCGTGAGAACGGGGCCGTTCCGGCGACTATTGCCCTGCTGGGCGGGAAATTGCGCGTCGGGTTGACCGAGGACGTGCTGGAGACGCTGGCGCGGACTGGGCTGGAGGCGGCCAAGGCGTCGCGGCGCGACGTGGCGGCTTTGCTCGTTTCGGGCAAGACGGCGGGCACAACCGTTGCCACCACCATGCAGATCGCCGATCTGGTGGGCATCCGCATTTTTGCGACGGGCGGCATTGGCGGCGTGCACCGGGGTGCCGAAACGACCTTCGATATTTCGGCCGATCTGCGCGAATTGTCCCAGACGCCGGTGACGGTGATCTGCGCGGGCGCCAAGTCGATCCTCGATATTCCCAAGACGCTCGAAGTGCTGGAAACCAACGGCGTGCCGGTGATCGGCTACCAGACGGACGTGTTTCCCGCCTTTTTCGCGCGCACCAGCCCTTATCCGGTCGATTACCGGCTCGAAACGCCGGGTGAGGTGGCCGAGATCATCACCATGCAGCGCGAATTGGGCATGCAGGGCGGAATTCTGGTCGCCAACCCGGTGCCCGAGGCCGATGCCATCGATGCCGACGAGATCGAGGCGCGGATCGGGGCGGCAATCGCCGACGCGGAGGCGGAGGGGGTGTCGCGCAAGGATCTGACGCCCTATCTGCTGAACCGGATTTTCGAGCTGACGGGCGGGAAAAGCCTCGAGACCAATATCGCGCTGGTCAAGCATAACGCGGCGATCGCGGCGCGTATCGCCGTGGCGCTGGTCGCGCGGCATTAGGCTGTCATGAAGCGGGCGCTCGTGGTCGGGGACGTGATGACCGACATTATCGTGATGCCCGAGGGCGCGATCGCGCGCGGCACCGATGTGCGTGCCGCCATCCGGCAGATGCCGGGCGGGTCCGGGGCCAATCAGGCCGTGTGGCTGGCGGCGCAGGGCGCACCGGTGCGCTTTGCGGCGCGGGTCGGGATCGGGGATGTGGCGGCGCTCGATGCGCATTTTGGCGCGCGGGGCGTCGAGGCGGCGCTGGCGGGCGACCCGGAAAGGCCAACCGGCGCGCTGATCTGCCTTGTCGAAAAGGATGGCGAGCGGAGCTTTCTGACCGACCGGGGCGCGAACGCGGCGCTCGGGCCCGGCGACCTGCCGCAAAGCCTGCTCGATGATATCGATCTGCTGCACGTGTCGGGTTATGCGCTGTTCGAGCCCGGCCCGCGCGCCGCGGTTCTGGCGCTGATCGCGGCGGCGCACGCCTCGGGAATCGCGGTGAGCATCGATCCGTCATCGACGGGGTTTCTTGCCGAAATCGGCGCAGCGCGCTTCCTTGACTGGACGGCGGGCGCCGATTTCCTCTTTCCCAATGCCGAGGAGGCCGCGCTTTTGACCGGCAAGGACGGTGCGGACGCACAAATGGCAGCGCTGCAGGATCTTTACGGTACGGTCGTCATCAAGCGCGGCGCGGACGGCGCGTTGCTCGGGGGCAGGGGCAAGACATCCTTCGCGCTGCCGGGGCGAGAGGTCGAGGCGATCGATACGACCGGGGCAGGGGATGCGTTCCTTGCGGGCTTCCTTGCCGCGTATCTGCGCGGGGAGGATGAGACGGGGTGCCTTGAGGCAGGAATCGAGGCCGGGGCGGAAGCGGTTGGGAAGGTCGGGGCGCAGCCATAAACGCTCCCTATGCTGTCCCGGCGGAAGCCGGGACCCATTTTCGCAGCTTTCCGGGATGTGGAGGCATGGACCCCGGCTTTCGCCGGGGAAGCAGGAGAGGACGAGACCTTATAGCGCCTTGGTCAGCTCCGGCACGGCCTCGAAGATATCGGCGACCAGTCCGTAGTCGGCGACGGAGAAGATCGGGGCTTCGGGGTCCTTGTCGATGGCGACGATGACCTTGGAGTTTTTCATGCCCGCAAGGTGCTGGATGGCGCCCGAGATGCCGATGGCGATGTAAAGGTCCGGGGCGACGACCTTGCCGGTCTGGCCGATCTGCCAGTCATTGGGGGCGTAGCCCGCATCGACCGCGGCGCGGGAGGCGCCGAGGGCGGCGCCGAGCTTTTCGGCCAGGGGGGTGAGGATTTCGGTGAACTGTTCGGCGGAGCCGAGCGCGCGGCCGCCCGAGACGACGACCTTGGCGCTCGAAAGATCCACCCCGCCGCCGCCGGCGGCGCTTTCGCGGCTGACAAAGCGCGAGGTGCGGGCGGTGGGGCTAAAGCCTACCGGCTCGATGGAGGCCGAACCCGTTTCGGCAACGCCATCAAAGGCCGAGGTGCGCACGGTGAAGACGACCTTGTCCGCCGTCGCCTCGACGGTTTCGATGGCCGCACCGGCATAGACGGGGCGCTCGAAGCTACTGGGCGAGAGGATTTTCGTGACATCGGAAACCTGCATCACGCCGAGGAGGGCGGCAACGCGCGGCATTGCCGATTTGCCGAATGTCGTTGCGGGCGCCGCGATGTGCTCGTAGGCGGCGGCGATGGCGAGGATCGCCTCGGAGACGGGTTCAGCCGCGCCATGGGCAAGGCTTTCGTGATCGGCCACCAGCACCTTTTCGACGCCATCGAGCTTTGCGGCGGCATTGGCGGCCGCCGACACCCCGTGGCCGGTAATCAGCACGTGGATCGGTGCGCCGATATTTTTGGCGGCGGCGACGGTGCGGGCCGTCGCTCCGAGCAGGGCAGTGTTGTCGTGTTCGGCGAGAATTAGCGTCGTCATATCACCCGCGCCTCGTTCTTGAGTTTATCGACCAGTTGGGCCACCGTTTCGACCTTCGAGCCGGATTTTCGCGCCGGAGGCGGCAGGGTCGAGGCGATCTTGAGCGTCGGTTCGAGTGCGACGCCGAGGCTTGCCGCGTCGATTTCCTCGAGCGGCTTTTTCTTGGCCTTCATCACGTTGGGCAGCGAAGCGTAGCGCGGCGTATTGAGCCGCAGATCGGTGGAGATGACGGCGGGCAGGTCCATTTCGATCGTTTCGAGGCCACCATCGACCTCGCGGGTGACCCGGACCGCCGTGCCCTCGATTTCGACCTTCGACGCATAGGTCGCCTGTGGCCAGCCAACGAGCGCCGAGAGCATCTGGGCGACCTGGCCGGAATCGCCGTCGATAGCCTGCTTGCCCATGATGATGAGGTCGGGCTGGTCCCGCTCGACAAGTGCCTTCAAAATCCGTGCGACCGCCAGCGGTTCGACCGGACCATCCGCCCTGACCAGAATGGCCGCGTCCGCGCCCATGGCCAGCGCCGAGCGCAGCGTATCAACGGCCTGCGTGGGGCCGATGGAAACGGCGGTGATCGTTTCGGCCTTGCCGGCTTCCTTGAGCCGGATGGCCTCTTCGACGGCGATCTCGTCAAAGGGGTTCATGCTCATCTTGAGGTTGGCGAGATCGACACCCGAGCCGTCGGGCCTGACCCTGACGGCGACATTGGCATCGAGCACGCGCTTGACCGGTACGAAAATCTTCACGGCGTTCTCCAGAGAAAATTCAGGCGGACCTGTTTGTTATATTCTATATCAATTCGTCGCGGTGCGCATGTGAACTTTGGGGTGAGTGCGTAAAATAGCGGGCCTTGTCGGACGGGTCACGCCGTGGCGCGCGCTTTTCGCGGTTGATAGTTGGCCATCACGCGCTCGATGACCTTGATGGCCTTGCCGGTGCCATCCTCAGCGCGGAGCTTTTCGCCCACTTTTTCGGCGTTGCGCGCATAGCCGATATTGGATTCGAGATCGCGCAGGGCTTCGGCGAGGTTTTCGCCGGTCAGCTTGCGGCGGCGGATGGGCTTGGGCCCGCAGCCCAGCTCGTAGACGCGGCGGCCCCAATAGGGCTGATCGACGGTCTGGGGGACGACGAAGGTGGGAAGGCCCAGCGTCAGGCCCGCGGCGGTCGTCCCCGCGCCCCCATGGTGGACGACGCCCCGGACGTGCTGGAACAGCTTGTCGTGGGGCGCGCGCTCGATGGCATAGACGCTCTCGGGCAGATCGTCGGTCTTCATGCCGCCCCAGCCGCGCGCGACGACCACGCGCCCGTCCCAGCGACGCATCGCTTCGCGCAGGATCTCGGTGTTGCGGTCCGCCCCGAACGGCATGGAGCCGAAGCCCACATAGATCGGCTTGCGCCCGGCGGAAAGGAACTGCTCGAACTTCTCGTCAGGCTCCCAGCCCGACCGGTCGGGCAGCATCCAGTAGCCGGTGACGATGGAGGTTCTGGGCCAGTCGCGGGGGCGGGGGGAGACGACGTCGGAAAAGGCATTGAGCACCCACAGGTTCCGTCCGTCCGTATCCTTGAAGAACCCGCCCTTCTTGCGCGGCTGGAGGTCCATGAGTTCGCGGCGGAGCTTGTTGCGCGGCAAGTTGTAGTAGATCTGCTGCACGGTCATGGTGGTGTAGGTGAGCTTGTTGATCGCCTTGCCGAAAGTGGGCGTATAGTGGACGCAGAGCGGAAATTCACTGGTGGCGTTGAGCGGCTGGAGCGCGACCACGATGGCCGGGATGTCGAGCGCTTCGGCGATGTCCACGGCAAAGCTGGTGTTCATGTGAAAGAGTATGACATCGGCGCCCTGGCACATATCCCATGCGGCGCGGGCGGCACGGTCGACGATCTTCTGGCCCTGCCGCAGGAGCGCGGGGGCGTTGGCGAGGAAATTCTGGCTCATTGCCTTGTCGAACTGGGACTGGGTGACGAATTCCTGGATCGAGGAGCCAAGGCTGTAGAACTCGATGCCGTAGCTGGTGATCAGGTCCTTGAAATCGTCGTTGGTCCCCAGGACCACGGAATAGCCGCGCGCCTTCATGGCGACGGCAAGTGCAAGATAGGGCTGCACGTCGCCCTGCGTGCCTATCGTGGCCATCGCAATGCGTTTGGACATCTATACCCCACATTAAGCCGCAAACCGGGCGGAATGGCCTTTCCTTCCCGATGCGCTGGGCCATTTACATTATACCGGTGCGGCAGTAATACGGCCTCTTGCAACAGCTTCATTTACACAATCCCGTATCGAGGGCAAGCAAGATGCAGCCGCCAGTCAAAGCCGCACTTCTGGGTGCTTCCGGTTATACCGGAGCCGACCTGCTGCGCCTTGGCGTGCGCCATCCGGGTTTGAAATTCGAGGCTTTGACCGCCAATACCCATGCGGGCAAGCCCATGGCCTCGGTCTATCCTCATCTCGCCCATGCGGGCCTGCCGGATCTGGTTGCCAACGAGGACGTCGATTTTTCGGGCATCGATGTGGTGTTCTGCGGGTTGCCGCACGGAACCGGCCAGCAGCTCATCGCGGATATCGTCGAGAGCAATCCCTCCATTCGCGTGATCGACATGGGGGCCGACTTCCGGTTCCGCAAACCCGATGTCTTTACCTCGGCCTACGGCGCCAAGCATGTCGCGCCGCATTTGCAGGACGTGACGGCCTATGGGCTGACCGAGCACAATCGCGAGGTGATTGCGAAGGCCCGGATCATCGCGTGCCCGGGCTGCTATCCGACGGCGGCGCTTCTGGCGTTGTTGCCACTGGCGAAGACGGGCGCGATCTCGACCCAGGATCTCATCATCGACGCCAAGTCCGGCGTTTCGGGCGCGGGGCGTTCGCCCAAGCAGAATACGCTGATGGCCGAGGCGGGCGAAAGCGTTTCGCCCTATGCGGTGGGCGTTCATCGGCATGCGCCGGAGATCGAGCAGGAATTGTCGCTGGCCTCGGGTGAGGACGTCATCGTCAATTTCACCCCGCACCTCATCCCCATGAGCCGGGGTGAACTGGTCACCGCGCATGTGAAACTGGGCAACGCCACCAATGCCGACGATCTGCGGGGGGTGTTGCGGCAGGCCTATGCGGACGAGCCTTTCGTGCGCGTGGCCGAAAAGGGCGAACTGCCCGCGACCGGACACGTGCGCGGCTCCAATTTTTGCGTCATCTCGGTGTTCGACGACCGGATCGCCGGGCGAGCCATCGTGATCGCGGCTATCGACAATCTCGTCAAGGGCAGCGCCGGGCAGGCGATCCAGAATTTCAACGTGGCGTTCGGGTTCCCTGAGGCAACCGCTATCGAGGCTCTGCCTCTCTTCCCGTAAGGGCAAGGGGCAGGGCCGGTAAAGATCACGGGCGAAGCGCCCGGCGTGTCCGGATGCCCCGTTCATACTTTCAACACCATGGTATTGAGATAATCTGCCCCATGCGTTGGCGGCCGCCCGAAATGCGCCGCACCATCGGGATAACGGGGACGCAACGTGCCCCAACGAGGAACCAATGAGCGAAGAATTTCATCGCATCCGCCGCCTGCCGCCCTATGTCTTCGAGCATATCAACCCCATCAAGGCCAAGGCGCGCGCCGATGGGGTGGACATCATCGATCTGGGCATGGGCAATCCCGACCTGCCGACCCCCGAGCATATCGTCGACAAGCTCAAGGAAACGGTAAACGATCCGCGCACGCACCGCTATTCGACCTCGCGCGGGATTCCGGGGCTGCGCAAGGCGCAGGCGTCCTATTATGGCCGCCGGTTCGGGGTGAAGCTCGATCCCAATACGCAGGTGGTCGCAACGCTGGGCTCCAAGGAAGGCTTTGCCAATATGGCGCAGGCCATCACCGCGCCGGGCGACGTGGTGCTGGTGCCCAACCCGACCTATCCCATCCATTCGTTCGGCTTCATCATGAGCGGGGGGGTGGTGCGCTCGATGCCCGCCGATCCCAATGAGGACTTCCTGCGCTCGCTCGACCGGGCGGTGCGGCACTCGATTCCCAAGCCGATCGCACTGATTTTGAACTATCCGGCCAACCCCACGGCTTATGTCGCGGGCCTCGATTTCTACAAGGAAGTCGTGGATTATTGCCGCAAGCACGACATCTTCATCCTCTCCGATCTTGCCTATTCCGAGATCTATTTCGATGACGAACCGCCCCATTCCGTCCTCGAGGTGCCGGGGGCGATCGACATCGCGGTGGAGTTCACCTCGATGTCCAAGACGTTCTCCATGCCCGGCTGGCGCATGGGGTTCGCGGTGGGTAACGAGCGCCTGATCGCGGCGCTGGCGCGGGTCAAGTCCTATCTCGATTACGGCGCATTCACGCCCATTCAGGTCGCAGGCGCCGCGGCTCTCAATGGCGATGATTCGTGCATCGAGGAGGTGCGCAAGATCTACAAGCACCGCCGCGACGTGATGGTGGAAAGCTTTGGCCGCGCCGGCTGGAACATTCCGGTGCCCGCCGCGACCATGTTTGCCTGGGCCCCGATTCCCGACCAGTTCGCCGAACTCGGTTCGCTCGAATTCGCCAAACTGCTCATCCGGGAAACCGGAGTGGCGGTGGCGCCAGGCGTCGGCTTCGGCGAATATGGCGACCAGTATGTCCGCCTCGCCTTCGTCGAGAACGAGCAACGCATCCGGCAGGCGGCGCGCTCGATCAGAAAATTCCTCGGCGGGAGCGCGAGCGGGGGGAATGTCGTTACGCTGAAGGCATAAGGCGAGTCTTTAGCGGATCTCTGTCCCCTCCGTCATTGCCCGGTTTATCCGGGCAACCCAGCCTTTGTGGCCGCTGGGTCACCCGGATAAACCGGGTGACGACGGGGCAGTGTAGAAGAAGGTGTGAGACCGCGATATTCGGCGGTTGCGGTAGGCATCGCGCACCCCTCATCCGACCTTTCGCGTGCGCGAAAGCCCACCTTCTCCCGCAAGGGGAGAAGGGAAACTGTGGCTCCTCGGCTCTTGAGCCCCCCTCTCCCCTTGCGGGAGAGGGGTTGGGGGTGAGGGGTGCAGCGGTGCCAGCCGCGAAAGCAAGGGCTCGATGTTCCACGCCCCCCTTGACCCAATAGGATTTTTCCTATTCACCTCGCGCATGCGATAGGATTTCCGTGTGTGCCATGAGTGATATCGAAGCGTTCAAACAGTCCGTTGAAGCCTTTTTGACGACCCATGGGTGGTCGCCGACCCGGTTCGGGCGCGTGCTGGCGGGGGACCCGCAGTTCGTGTTCGACTTGCGGGAGGGCCGCGAGCCGCGCAGCGATACGCGGCAGCGGATCGTGGCGGGGATGGCCGAGCATGCCGAACAGGCTGAACTCGAAGCCAAGCCGCTGCGGGTGGGCCTTGCCGGGCTCGGGACGGTCGGGGCGGCGCTCATCCGCATCATCCAGGCCGATTCCAAGGCGATCTCGCGCAAGCTGGGGCGGGATATCGTGATTTCGGCCGTTTCGGCGCGGTCGCGCTCGCGCGACAGGGGCATCGATATTTCCGGCATCCATTGGGTCGACGATCCCGTGGCGCTGGCGCGGTCGGGCGATGTCGATCTGTTCGTCGAACTGATGGGCGGGGAGGACGGCCCGGCGCTGGCCTCGGTCACCGCGGCGCTCGAACGTGGCTGCCCGGTGGTGACGGCCAACAAGGCGCTGCTTGCCCGGCATGGCGTGGCGCTGGCGCGTCTGGCGGAACAGAACGATACGCAACTGGGCTTCGAGGCCGCTGTCGCGGGCGGCATTCCGGTGATCAAGACGCTGCGCGAGGGGTTGGGCTCGGCCAGCATCACCCGCGTTTACGGCATCATGAACGGAACCTCCAATTACATCCTCACCCGCATGGGCGAGGAGGGGATCGGGTTTGAAGAGTGCCTCAAGGACGCGCAGGCGCTCGGCTATGCCGAAGCCGACCCGACCTTCGACGTCGAGGGATACGATACGGCGCACAAGCTGGCTATCCTCGCCAGCCTCAGCTTCGGCACGGAGATTGCCGCCGATCAGGTGTTTGTCGAAGGCATCTCGCGCATCACGCAGGCCGACATCAAGGTGGCGGCCGATCTGGGCTACAAGATCAAGCTGTTGGGCGTGGCGCGCAAATCCGATCAGGGGATCGAGCAGCGCGTGCACCCGACGCTGGTACGCAAGACGAGCGCGATCGCGGGGGTCGATGGCGTTCTGAACGCGGTGGCGCTCGAAACCGACCACGTCCCCGAACTGCTGCTTGCCGGGCCGGGCGCGGGAGGCGATGCCACGGCGGCCTCGGTTTTGAGCGATATTCTGGACGTTGCGCGCGACACGTGGGTGCCTCCGCTGGGCGTGCCTGCGTCCGAGCTCAAGCCCTGCCAGCGCGCGCCGATGCGCGTCCATGAGGGTGGCTATTATATCCGCCTCAACGCCCGCGACGTGCCCGGCGCGCTGGCCGCGATCGCGACGCGCATGGGCGAAAGCGACATTTCTCTCGAAAGTGTCATCCAGCGTCCCGACCTGCGCGCGGTGGAACCCGGTGTCGACACGCAGAGCACGCGCACGGTGGTGCTCATCACCCACGAGACCATCGAACGCGCGGTGCGCGATGCGCTGAAGCGCGTGGCCAGCGACGGCTTTATCGTCGGGCAACCGCAATTGATCCGCATCGAAGAGTTCTAGATCGGCTCGTCTCCGTGGCTCCCGGGCTCGGCCCGGGAGCCACGGCGAACCCTCAAACACGGCGGAGTTTGCAGCATGGGCCCCGGCTTTCGCCGGGGCAGCAAAGGAGCATGTGGCTCATTCCGTCAAACCCGAAATGAACCAGGGGAGCGGGTGATCCGGTTCTTCCGTCGCTCTTAAAGGCCCAGCGCGGCGCGGGCGCGTTCCTCGGTGGCATCGCCGAAGGCGCGGATGTCGTCGTCGCTGCGGCCGGCGAGGCGGGCGGCGTTTTCGGCGGCGGTGCGGGCGCTGGCGACGGCCTGGAGCTTTTGCTCATCGGTGAGGTTTTCGTCGCGCAACTCTTCGAGTCCGGTGATGAGGTTGTCCACCTGTTCCTCGACCGTTTCCTGGGCGCCCTCGAACTGGCTCGACATGGATTGCATGGCGTTGTTGCCCATATCCACGAGGTTATCGCCGGCCTGACGGGTTTCCTCCATGATCTGCTCGAAGGTTTCAGCGGCCTCCTGCTCGACTTCCTCGACTTCCTGGGAAAGTTCCTCGCTCGTTGCAGGCTCGGGTTCGGGCGCGGCCTCCTCGACCTCGGGCGTCTCGATCACCACCGGATCGCCCGCATCGGGATCGGGCTGGGCGGGAGCGGGGGTATCGCCGCCGCAGGCGGCAAGCGCAAGCGCGGAAACAGCGGCAAAGGGAAGAAGAAATCTGGCGTTCATGGGAACCCTCGTTGTTGGTCATGACTGACCATGGTGCTTTTGGTCCAAATCAGGGCGAAGTTTGGGCGGAGCGGGTTTCGCCGGGGAGAACCCGTTATCTTCGGACTAAACGCATTTGCCCCCGTTCGGTTGCGCGATATAGGTGGCCCATGAAGCCCGAAACCCCAGCTTTTCTCAATGTCGAGCGGTCCGTCACCGGGCGGCGCTGGGTCGACCGGCTCGATCCGGCAGCCGCGCGCATGGCGCAGGCCATCGGGCAGCAGACCGAATTATCGGAAATTCTTGCGCGGGTCATTGCGGCGCGCGGGGTCGCGGTGGAGGACGCCGAGGATTTCATCAACCCGACGCTGCGCACTCTCATGCCCGATCCATCGACGCTGGTGGACATGGATGTGCTGGCCCAGCGACTCGCCGATGCCATCGAGAACAGCGAGAAAATCGGGCTGTTCGGGGATTACGATGTCGACGGGGCCTGTTCGGCGGCGCTGATGCTGCGCTATCTGCGCGCGTTCGGGCTCGATCCGGCCTGCCATATCCCGGATCGCATTTTTGAAGGGTATGGGCCCAACGATGCGGCAATGGACAGCCTCATCGAACAGGGCTGTACCCTCATCGTAACGCTTGATTGCGGTACGACCAGCCTCGGCCCGATCGCCCATGCCAAGGGCAGGGGCGCGGACGTCCTGGTCATCGACCACCACCTGGCGGCTGGCGAACATCCCGCTGCCGATGCGCTGGTCAACCCCAACCGGCCCGACGATATTTCCGGGCTTGGCTATCTGTGCGCGGCGGGCGTTGCCTTCATGACGCTGGTGGCGGTCAATCGCGTACTGCGCGAGCGGGGACGGACGGGCCTGCCCGATCTCATGGCGCTGCTCGATCTCGTGGCGCTGGCAACGGTTTGCGACGTGGTACCGCTAACCGGGCTCAACCGCGCCTTCGTTGCGCGCGGGCTCGACGTGATCCGCGCAGGCGGCAATGTGGGGCTGACCAGCCTTGCCATTGGCGCGCGCGTTTCGGGGCCGGTCGGGCCCTACCATCTGGGCTATATCCTCGGGCCGCGCATCAATGCGGGGGGGCGGATCGGCAATGCGGGGATGGGAGCGGCGCTGCTCTCGACCACCGACGAACATGAGGCGCTTGCCATCGCCGCAAAGCTCGATGAACTCAACGCCGAGCGCCAGCGCATCGAGATCGAGGCGGTGGAGCAGGCCGTCGCGACCGCCGATATGGAAATCGGGGACGGCGAGGGGCCATCGGTTCTCGTCACCGGCTCGCCGCAATGGCATCCGGGGATCGTGGGGCTGGTGGCGGCGCGGCTGCGCGAGCGGTTCGGTCGCCCCGCCTTTGCCATTGCGCTGGCGCCCGATGGCGGGGGCACGGGGTCTGGACGGTCGATGCCGGGCGTCGATCTGGGCGCGGCGGTCATCGCGGCGGTTGCCGAGGGCGTCATCGGGAAGGGCGGGGGACACGCCATGGCGGCGGGAATCACCTTGGCGCCGGGGCAGATGGGGCCGTTCCGCGCCTTTATCGACGAGCGGTTGCGCGCGGCGGTGACGGCGGCGCGCGTGCGCACGGCGCTCCGGCTCGATGCCGCGCTGACCGCGCGGGGCGCGACGCCGGATTTCGTGCGCGATATCGAGCGGGCCGGGCCGTTCGGGGCCGGCAACCCGACCCCCGTTTTTGCCTTTCCCTCCCATGCCGTGCGCTTTGCCGAGATCATGGGTGCAGGCGGGCACGTGCGGCTTTCGCTATCTTCGGGAGACGGCGCAAACCTCAAGGGCATCGCCTTCCGGGCGGCGGGAACCCCGCTCGGCGATGCACTTTTGAAAGCCCGCGACGGCCAGCGCCTGCATCTGTGCGGCACGCTCAATATCGATCACTGGCAGGGGCGCGAAACGGTGCAACTGAGGGTGAGCGATGCTGCCGTTCCGGGGTGATGAGGCGATTTGTTTGGTGCTGGTTCTAGCATCGCTGGCCCCCTCATCCGACCTCCGCTTCGCTCCGGCCACCTTCTCCCACGAGGGGGAGAAGGGGAACCGTGGGGCAACCATATGAGCCCCCCTCTCCCCTCGTGGGACTTCGAGGTGGTGGCGCAGCCACCAATCGCTCCAGTGGAGCGATTGGAGCCGAAGAAGGGCTGGGAGTGAGGGGGCTGCGATGCCAGCCAAATCCATAGGAAAAATCGGCAGCGCCTATTTCCCCGCCACCCCGGCCAATTTCCCCATCACCCAGAAGAACACCGGGTAAGGCAGCAGACCGATCGTCTTGAGGATCAGGACGAAACGGCGCGGAAACGCGATCTCGAAGCGCTTTGAATCGAGCAGGCCCGCGACGATCCGCTTGCCCGCCTCGTCGGCGTCCATCAGGAACGGCATGGGAAAATCGTTCTTTGCCGTGAAATCGGTTTTGACGAAGCCCGGCGAGATGACGCGCACCGCGATATTGTCCTGCGCCAGTTCGGTGCGCATGGTCTGGGCGAGCGCGATCATCGCCGCCTTGCCGGAACTGTAGGCAGCGGCGCGCGGCAGGCCGAAATAGTCCGCGACCGAGGCGACGAGCGCGATCTCGCCGCCGCCCTGCCGGCGCATCTGGTCAACGACCGGATCGATGACCCGGGCTGCGCCGAGCAGGTTGGTGTCGATGATCGAGGCGTAGCTTTCATAGCCATAGTCGCCGGCGCGCGCGGTTTGCTTGCGCGCCACCGAATAGATCATGAGGTCAATGCGCCCGAGATCGGCGACAATTTTCGCAACGGTCACGCCCACCGCGTCGCGGTCGGTCACGTCGAACGGGTAGGGATGCGCGCCGTGGCTGGCTTTCAGCGCTTCAAGCGGCGCGGTGCGGCGGCCGGAAACGGCGACGGTCCAGCCACGCGCAATCAGGCCCTTGGCCGTTTCGGCGCCAAGCCCGGTGCCGCCTCCCAAGATCCACGCGATCCTGGCCATGACTTCATCCTTTCCAGACGGGCCATGTGGACCATCTTTTTTTGGCAACTGAACAGGGGCAAACGGGATTGGCCCCGATATGACCAAGGGAGATTTGCCTCAGAGGTCCGCCCCGACCGGATCGGGGCCTCGGGCGTCGACTGGGTATCCGTTCCCTATCGCCCTGCGGTTGTCGTTGTATCGTGCTGGACCCCGGGAATCAGTCCCGGGGATGACATTAGAGATGGGGCGCGGGTTGCGCCAAAAAACTGATGTCATTCCGGGATTCATTCCCGGAACCCAGAGTGATCTTGCTGCGGCCGGCGGAGCATGCCTTTTCTATTAACGTCCGGAAGAATGCGAAATTCAGCCCTCAGCCAGCGCGTCGAGGATCCGCACCCAAGAGCGGATGCCGCGGTGATAGCTTTCGAGATTGTATTTCTCGTTGGGGCTGTGGATGCGGTCGTCGGTCTGGGCAAAGCCGATGAGCAGCGAATCCATGCCCAGCAGCGTCTTGAAATCCCCCACGATGGGGATCGAGCCGCCCGAACCGGCGATCGCGGCTTCCTTGCCCCATTCGTCGGTCAGCGCGCCGAGGGCTTTGGTGAGGAAGGGGCCATCGGCGGGGACCGCGACGGCAGGAGAGCCGCCGTGGGGCGTGAAGGTTACGGTGCAATCCGCGGGCACGAGCGATCTGACATGGGCGCGGAATGCGTCGCGGATCTTTGCCGGGTCCTGGCTCGCGACGAGGCGGAAGGAAATCTTGGCGCTGGCCTTGGCCGGGATGACGGTCTTGAACCCGTCGCCCGTATAGCCGCCGCTGATCCCGTTGATCTCGCAGGTGGGCCGAGAGGTGATCTGTTCGAGAACCGAACGCGACTGCTCGCCGGCGGGGACCGAAAGCCCCACATCGCCCAGATAGGCCTTGTCATCGAACGGCAGGCGCTGCCACTGTTCCTTCACCTGGGGCGCAAGCTCCGCGACATCGTCATAGAACCCGGGTACGGCGACCGAACCGTCGGGGTTGCGCAGCGAGGCGATGATGGCCGCCAGCACCTGGATGGGGTTGCGCGCGGCGTTGCCGTACATGCCCGAATGCAGGTCGCGGCTGGCGGCGGTGATTTCGATTTCGTCGGCGACGAGCCCGCGCAGCATGGTGATGATCGAGGGGATTTCTTCGTCCCACATGTCCGTATCGCAGACCAGCGCCACATCGGCCTTCAATTCGTCGGCGGTCGCTTCGAGGAAGGGTTTCAGCGAGGGCGATCCGGCTTCCTCCTCGCCCTCGAACAGCACGGTGACGCCGACCGGCAGCGCGCCGCGCACCGCCTTATAGGCCCGGCACGCCTCAACGAAGGTCATGAGCTGGCCCTTGTCGTCGGACGCGCCGCGCGCGAGAATCACCTTGCGGCCGTTTTCCTCGCCGATCCGCGGGGCGAAGGGATCGTTGGCCCACAATTCCAACGGATCGACCGGCTGCACGTCATAGTGTCCGTAAAACAGAACGTTCGGCCCGGCATCAGCCCTTGCATGCCCGACCACCATGGGGTGGCCCTCGGTCGAGCGCACCGAGGCATCGAAACCCAACCCGTCCAACTCACCGGCCAGCCACTCGGCCGCCTTGCGGCATTCGTCCTTATAGGCCGGATCGGTCGAGATCGATGCGATGCGCAAAAGGTCGAACAGGCGCGCGACACTATCCTCGACGGTTGCGTCCACATGGGCGAGAACCGCATCGAGCGGGGCGTTGGCGTTTGTCATTTCTGGATAATCCGAAATCGTTGAACGGGCTGAATCGCCCCAGCATAACAGCCGCTTTGAAGCGGGCAAGCTGGAGCAAAAAATAACCCGCTGGGCCGCGCATATCGCACCTATGCGCGCCATCGGCATGGAATATGACAAGGTGATATTGAAGAGATTGCGCGCCGGAGAGGATGGAACTGGGCACCTTGCTTTTGTGAAGTCAGCCTAGCAGTCGAGGTGGAGGCATCTTCTAAAAATGGTTATCCATACCGCAAATATGCGTTTGCCGATCATCAACGTCCCATGAATTGATCTCTATGCCGAAGTGTGTCGACCACAAGCCGGAAAGCAGGAAGATTTTGGCGACGGCTGGGATAATAGAGGAAATATCCCTCGAAGTAGGGTGACCAGTCATCGAGAACCCGCGTGAGCGAGCCTTGCGCGATCTGGTCTTCAACGATGTCTTCGGGAACGTAGGCGATCCCGTAGCCATTTACTACAGCATCGACCATCGCGTAGGAATCGTTGAATGTCAGTTGACCCGAAACTCTGACGCGAAGCGTCTGCCCGTCCTTCTCGAACTCCCAAGCGTAGAGGCCTCCGGCCGTTTCCTGGCGCATGTTGATACAGGCATGCCGAACCAGATCCTGTGGATGCCCGGGCGTTCCGTTCACGGCGAGATAGGCCGGCGCAGCGACGGCGACGAGCCGCCAGTCGGGGCCGATCCGAACCGCGATCATATCCTTTTCGACGCTTTCGCCGAGCCGGACACCAGCGTCAAACCGCTCTTCGACGATGTTTCGGAAGGTGCTGTCGAGAAGCAGCTCGACATGGATATCCGGGTATTGGCGGAGCATCGGCTTCAACTTGGGCCACACGACGCTGTGGAATGCATGATCGGAGAGCGTCAGTCGCATGGAGCCCGATGGCTTTTCGCGGAACGCCGTCAGGGAAGCGATCTCATCCTCGATCTCGGTCATGCGCGGGGCGATGGTCTGAAGCAGGCGTTCGCCGGCGGCGGTCGTAGCGACGTTTCGCGTCGTGCGTGTCAGCAGCCGCAAGCCTATCTGCGCCTCCAACTGCTTGATGGTATGGCTGAGCGTCGACTGGGAGACACCGAGCTTTGCAGCGGCCCTGGTGAAGCTGCGCTCCTCGGCAACCATCCGGAACCATGTCAGACGATTGAAGTCAGTCCTCTTCATTAGACGTTTCCCTCACATACATACTCTACGGAATTAATCGACTGGATCGATAGGTCCATGCGAATTTTACCAGATAATCAATAGCAATGGCCGCACTATGTTTTGCAAGCGGGTTTCCGGAATAAGGCGGATAGCATGAGCGTAGTCATCATCCATGCAAAAGACCCGCTGGCTGCTGCATGGGCGCGGTGCAGTCCATGGCGCTATGCGTAGCGAGTCTGATTGGGGGGCAGGCGACCAGCCTCTTAACCCCGGTGGCCGTCGGGTTTGGCGCGACAGATGGCCAGACCAGACAAGCCATCTCGATTGCCGCGCCTCAGGAAGTCGAGAACGGCAAGATTGTGGACTGACTGAAGCGTGTCGTGGACGAATAATCCGGCGTCACCAACCGAAAAGGATACCATCATGATCAAGGACAAGATCATCGTCATCACCGGCGCTTCCAGCGGCATGGGCGCGGCCGCCGCACGTCATCTCGCCGCCGAAGGGGCCAGCGTGGTCTTGGGCGCGCGCCGCTCCGACCGGATCGAGGCGCTGGCGGCGGAAATTGCTGCGGCGGGCGGCAAGGCCATCGCGGTCACGACGGACGTGACCAGACGCGGCGACCTCAAGGCGCTCGTGGAGGCGGCGGTCAAGACTTATGGCCGCATCGACGTTCTCATCAACAATGCCGGGATCATGCCGCTGTCGCCGCTCGACCGGCTCAAGGTCGACGAGTGGGACCGGATGATCGACGTCAATCTCAAGGGCGTGCTCTACGGTGTCGCCGCAGCGCTGCCTCACATGCAGGCGCAGAAATCAGGCCACATCATCAATCTCTCCTCGGTCGCCGGTCACAAGATCTTCGGCGGCTCCGCCGTCTATTCCGCGACCAAGTCCGGAGTGCGGGTCATCTCGGAAGGGCTGAGGCAGGAAATGGCGCCGCACAACATCCGCGTTACCATCATCTCGCCGGGCGCGGTCAGGACCGAGCTTCTGGACCACATCAGCGAGAAGGATGTGCAGAAGGCCAACCAGGACTACGTGGGCCAGGTCGGCGTGCCCGCCGAGACCTTTGCCCGGCTGGTCGCCTTTGCCATCAATGAACCGGAGGATGTCGGTATCAACGAAATCCTGTTCCGGCCGACGGCGCAGGAACTCTGAACAATGATATCCGATAAAGGATCACCACTATGACGAAACCGAAGATTATCGTGCACATGCACACGTCCCTGAACGGCAAGATCAACGGGCCGCATCTGCAGACCGAAGAAAGCCGGGCCTCTCAGATCGAATACTATAACCTGTTCCTCGGACCGGACCCGTTCTACCGCGATCATAGCGGCTGGCTCAGCGGCAGCACGACGAGCGAAGTGAATTTTACGCATTACAAGGAGCCGGATCTGGATCTTGATGCGAAGGACGTGCCGCCGGGCGATTTCCTCGCTGAACACGATGAGACGATCCACTATTTCGCCATCGACCGCGCCGGGAAACTGGCATGGAGCCGCAACACCATTACCTATTTCGACACAAGCGCGCATGTGGTGGAGATCGTTCCGGCGGGCGTTAGCAACGCCTACAAGGATTTTCTGCGCCGGATGAACGTTTCCTACATCATCGCTGGTGAGGAGGAGTTGGACTTCGCGGTGGCCATTTCAAAGATTCAGAAAATCTACGGCAAGGACCAATTGCTCCTGAACGGCGGCGGCGGGGTGAACTGGTCGCTTCTGAAACAGGGCCTCGTCGACGAGGTCAGCATCGTCATGACGCCGGTAGCGGACGGCTCGACCGAATCCGCTTCCCTGTTCGACGGCAACCCGAAGTATAACGACGACGGCCCGGTCGGATTCGAACTGATCAACACGAAGAAACTGCCGGATGGCAGCGTCTGGCTAAGATACAACGTGAAATAGAGCGATCGGTCTCGTTTGCTGCTTTTGAAACGGGCCGTCGCGTGAATCCAGCCTGAGGAAGGCAATTGGGGCTTTCCTTATGGATGCCGTGGAAGCTCAGATTTTACCTTAAACCAATAGTGCATTCACTTTTCCGAAAGGCAGCTTCCGGGTATCTGATTGGAATCCTGCAACAACCACTATGCCATCGAGAGTGGTCGCCCGATTCTCGGATTTGTTTTGGTATGGTGAGGTTTTGGCGCGCCCTAGGGGAATCGAACCCCTGTTTTCGCCGTGAGAGGGCGACGTCCTGACCGCTAGACGAAGGGCGCGGAGGGGATCGGGTGGCGATCCCTTTTATATTGATACCTTTCCGCAGGCGGGGTGACAACCGGCCAGACCGTCTGTCGATCCGCATAAGAGGAAAAGTGGCGCGCCCTACGGGACTCGAACCCGTGTTTCCGCCGTGAAAGGGCGGCGTCCTAGACCGCTAGACGAAGGGCGCCTAACCAATGAGCGGGTGTATAGGGGGGGCGGTGCGAATCTGCAAGTCCAAAATCCACTCATTCCCCGATTTCAGCACCCCGAGAAGGTAACCGGGGTGTTGCGGCCGCGCGGCCGGTCGCGCACATCGACATGTATGAAGCGCTGGCCGGGATAGCAACCAAGCCCGCCGATCAGCTTGTTGCGCATGGCATAGCCTATCAGCCGGCTCTTATCGACGCCGGGGATGTAGAAGTCCGCCGCCATGCATTTGGTGTGATAGGAGGCTTCCGCGCCGCCGACAGAGGCGTTGTGCCACGGCGTGCGGTAGCCCGAGCTCATCACCACCTTCTTGCCGAAATAGCCCTCGAAATCCCAGATCAGCAGGCGCAGCGCGGGCGAAAGGCAAAGCGCGTTGACGTTGCTTGAAGAGACGAACGTGCCCCAGTCGGTGCGCAACCCGCTATAGGCGCTGCCGCTCGAGGACGCGAACATTGCCATCGGCGCACAGGCGCCGAGCAGCATGACCATCACGATGAGACTGGAAACAAGACGCATGACCATGTCCGTTTTTGGGGCAATTCCGATCCCAAACCCGGACATAAAATAACCGGCGGTAAACTAACCGCCGGTCAACTCACGTGGTTAAAAACCCGTTACCCGTTTACCATGTGCCGGTGTTGGGCATCGAGGCCCAGGGCTCTTTGGGGTCGAGATTGCCGTCCTGAAGCAACTCGATCGAGATGCCATCGGGGGATTTGACGAACGCCATGTGACCGTCGCGCGGAGGGCGGTGGATGGTGTAGCCCATGTCCATCAGGTGCTGGCACAGCGCGTAGATATCATCGACCCGATAGGCAAGGTGCCCGAAATTGCGCCCCCCGCTATAGGTCTCGGGATCCCAGTTGTAGGTCAGTTCGACCTGCGCATGCTCTTCGCCGGGGGCGTTGAGGAAGATGAGGGTAAAACGGCCCTTTTCATTCTCTATGCGGCGCGTTTCGACAAGGCCGAGCCCTTCGCAATAAAAGCGCAGGCTCTGTTCGATATCGGTTATGCGCACCATGGTGTGCAGATATTTCACGGCAGAATCTCCAATGGTCAGGCTCGGGGAGGCGAGCCGGATTTCGCCGGGGGAGGTTAGCAGATCGTTCTTGTTCCGACCAAGTCCCCGTTGCCGGCGCGCTCATGGTTAATAAATCCCCACAAATTTGTGAATGGTCCTTAACTTTTCGATTTGAATCGGCCAAAGTACGCGGCGGATGCGTATCATGCGGCTCATTGTTATTGTCGCAGCCGGCACGGAGGGTCGTCCTGTGGACGCTGTTGCCGGTTCGAGTGTTGAAAAAGGCGTGGACTATGGGGGCAAAGGACACATCGATCGCGGCGCAAAGCGGGTTTGATCCTGCTGGCGAAGCGGGCAGGGAAATGCGCGATACAGGCGTTGCTCCCGGTGGCGAACTCGACGTGATCGAGATCGCCGGTGCGATCAAGTGGTTCGATGCTGGCAAGGGATTCGGCTTCATTGTGCCCGATGCGGGTGGGCCGGACGTGTTGCTGCACGTGACATGCCTGCGGCGCGACGGCTACCAGACCGCCTATGAGGGCGCGCGAATCGTCGTCGAGGCGCTCAATCGCCCCGGGGGCCTGCAGGCCTTCCGCATCCTTTCCATGGACGAGACCACGGCGCGCCATCCATCCCAGATGCCTGCCGCCCGCACCCATGTGCAGGTCGAGCCGACCTCGGGGCTCGAGCGGCTGGAAGTCAAATGGTTCAACAGGGTGCGCGGCTTCGGCTTTCTTTCGGCCGGGGAGGGGCATCCCGATATTTTCGTCCATATGGAAACCCTGCGCCGGTTCGGCATCACCGAATTGCGGCCCGGCCAGTTCGTTTTCGCGCGCTATGGCGACGGGCCGAAGGGCCTTATGGTCGCTGAAATCCGGCCCGATGGTTGGGGCGACGGGCCATCCTCGCATTAGTGCGCCGTCGGGGAGGCGATGTGCGGATGAGAATGGATATCAGGCGATTCGTTGCCGGGCTCTGGATCGCTCTGGTGTGCGCGCTGGGCGCGACGCAGGTTCATGCTGTGGATGAAACATCGGCCACAATCGTTTCGGGCAAAGACGAATTCATCTTTTCAATCGAGATCGCCGATACGCCCGCGGCCACCTCGCGCGGGTTGATGTTCCGGCGGGAACTGGCGCCCGATGCGGGCATGCTGTTTGATTTTTTCAACGAGCGGCCCGTCTCGTTCTGGATGCGCAATACGCTGATCCCGCTCGATATGGTGTTCATCCGCGCCAATGGCGAAATCGTGCGCGTGCACGAAAACGCCATCCCCCACGACGAAACGCCGATTCCCTCGGGAGAACCGGTGCGATTCGTGCTCGAAATTCCCGGAGGCAGGGCGGCGGAGCTGGGAATCGGCGCGGGCGATACGCTCGTGCATCCACGGGTGGCGGGGGATTAGGGGCGGTTCGGGCCCGGCTGGTTTCGCCCCTTCCCCTTGAGGGTAGCGCTCTCGCATACTTCGGCTTGCGCCGATCCCCCCTCCCAACCTCCCCCACAAGGGGGAGGTGCTGGCCTTGTGCGTAGGAAGACGGCCAAGCAAAGGAAACACCCTCCCCTTGATGGGGAGGGCTAGGGAGGGGTGAAGCCACACTCGCTAATCTAGATGCGATAGCCCTGCCTCAAGGGGAGGGAGCGAAAGAGCCGGGGCGTACGGCATCTCACAGAAGTCCAAAGCAAAACACTCCCGGCGATAGCCGGGATCGCGGCGGAGATAGCCTCTACCGCACCACCAGCACCGGCACGGTGCTCGACTGGAGGACTTCGGTGGTCTGGCTGCCCAGGATGAGCTTGCGGAAGCCGCGGCGGCCGTGGGAGGCCATGACGATCAGGTCGGCGCCCTGTCCCTGCGCGGTTTCGATGATCGCGTCGGCGGCGTAGCGGTTGGGGATGTGGAGGGTCTTGTATTCCACGCCGCTATCCTCGGCCATTTTGGAAGCTTCCTTGAGAATGTCGTCCACGGCCTCGTTCATCGCGTTCTCGTATTCGGCGATGGTGGCGGGGCCGGCGGCGGCCAGCGCGCTCGATGCCCAGACATCGGTCACCGTGACGATGATCACGCTCGCGCCCGCCAGCTTGGCCAGTTTCAGGCCGTGATCGAGACCCTTGGTTGCGAGTTCCGACCCGTCGGTCGCGATGAGAATGTGCTTGTACATATCCGCCTCCTTGGCTTGGCCCGGTCTTGCCCTGGTGGCAGGCAGACCCTGTTTCCGTCCATACATGCAATAGTCTAGCACGGGCCCGGCGGCCAGCGTTGATGTGAATCAAGCAAGGTGCGGCGGTGGTTTTTGTGGTTGGCGACCCCGGCAGGATTCGAACCTGCGACCAATAGCTTAGAAGGCTACTGCTCTATCCGGCTGAGCTACGGGGCCCTCGATCCTGTCCGGCGCCAGCATCGTCTGGATCGTTTCAGATTTTGACGGAAACATCCAGTTTCCGCCATCCTGGAGGACCTGTGCTGGATTCCGGCAATAAATGCCGGAATGACAATGGTGTTTTCTGCCAGCTTTCCCTTCCTCCAATGTCACCCCGGTATTTATTACCGGGGACCAGAAGGGCGCTTCCGCCGACACGGACCTTCTTGATTCCGTCAAAACCTGAAATGCTCTAGCGCATATGCGGGCGCTTGTCAGGAGCGGTGTTGAGGTCAGGGAAAATTTCTCCGGCGGGGGAAAGCTGCGGAACGGTGGCTACAACTTTTGTAGCATAACCCTATTGACAGGGTGGCTCCGATTGTTGAAAGCTCGTGCAATCGATTTCATTCATACTGATAGTGAGAATTGTAATCGATTACATATTCGTTTCATGGAGGGACGCTAAAGCGTCAAGGAAGCGGAGATGGAGGAGAAGGGGGTCTTCGGATCTCCTTGGACAAACCTTTGGGAGGACATTTTCATGAAGAGATTTGCTGTGGCTGCGGGTTTCGCAGCCGCTCTCATGAGCGCGACCGCCGTTCCGGCGGTGGAGCTCGAGGTCACGCACTGGTGGACGTCCGCCGGCGAGGCGGCGTCCATCGCCGAGTTCGCCCGCATCTTTGAAGAAGAGACCGGCAATACCTGGGTGGACAGCGCCCTTGCCGGTTCGGGTACCGGCGCCAATCCCGTCATCATCAGCCGCATCCTTGGCGGCAACCCGATGGGCGCCACCCAGATGAACACCGGCCGCGACGCCGAAGAGCTGATCCAGGCCGGGTTGATGCGCGACCTGACCGACATCGCGGAAGAAATGAACATCCGCGACTTCTACGTCGATGAATCGCTTCTCGAGCCCTGCACCTATGAAGGGCGCATCTATTGCTTCCCGATCAACATCCACTCGTGGGACTGGCTGTGGCTCTCCACCGCCGCCTATGAGAAGATCGGTCAGCCGGTTCCCACCGACTGGAACGAATATGTCGATAGCTGGCCCGCGCTCGAGGAAGCCGGCATCCTGCCCTTCGGCCTTGCTTCGGGCTGGCCCATCTCGGGCGTTCCGGGCGTGCTCATCGCCGGTATCGGCGGCACGGATCTGATCATCGCGATCAACCGCGACAAGAGCGTCGAAGCGGTGCGCAGCGACAAGTTCCGCGAGGTTGCCGAGGCGCTGGATGATCTGCGTTCGGTCATTTCTCCCGAAATGCAGGTGCCCAGCTTCGGCGACGTGGGCAACCAGCTTCTGGCCGGTGAAGCGGCCGGCAATATCCACGGTGACTGGCTCCAGGGCGACCTGCAGATCGCCGGCGGCGTTCCGGGCGAGGATTACGAGTGTCTCCCGGCGCTCGGCCTCAACGACATGCTGACCGGTGGTGGCGATTCCTTCTACTTCCCGGTTCTGCCTGAAGGCACCGATCCGGCAGTGATCGAGGCGCAGACCCAGCTTGCGCGTATCCTGCTCTCGCCGGAGGCCCAGCTTGCGTTCAACCTCAAGAAGGGCTCGATGCCGATCCGTACCGACATCGATCTGAGCCAGGCCAATGCCTGCATGCAGAAGGCGCTCGTGCTGCTCGACAACGGCCTGCTGCCCTCGGGTGACTTTGCGCTTTCGAGCGACACCCAGCAGCAGCTTCAGGACCTCAGCATCGAGTTCATCAATGACGATAACATCTCGGTCGACGCCTATATCGACCGCTATGCTTCGATCATCGAGAGTGCCGACTAAGCGCACTGCATAGCTGAGACGACCGGCGCGCCCGGCCTTGAAAAAAGGTCGGACGCGCTGTTTTCCCGGGAGGAAACGACCTTGACTATTGCAGCGGCAGGCGACACCGCCACGGAAGGCTCGCGCTTCTGGCGATCCATCCGCCAACTCTTCACCCGCAATCTGGCAGCCAAGATCGCAGCGACGCCGATGATTGCCATCGTGCTGGTCGTCTTTATCGGCTGCACGCTCTGGACCGTCTGGTTCTCGTTCACCAATTCGCGCCTCTTGCCGACCGGGTCGTTTACCGGGCTCGATCAGTACAACCGCCTGTTCTCGACGTCCCGCTGGAACGTCTCGGTGCGCAATCTTGCACTCTATGGCGCGTTTTCGCTCGTCTTCACACTGACCATCGGGTTTCTGCTCGCAGTGCTGATCGACCAGAAGGTGCGGTTCGAGGACGCCTTCCGCACCATCATGCTCTATCCGTTCGCCTTGTCCTTCATTGTTACGGGCCTTGTCTGGCAGTGGATCATGAACCCCACGCTCGGGCTTCAGGGCACGATCCGGGGCATGGGCTGGGAAAGCTTCACCTTCGACTGGATACTCAATTCCGACATGGTCATCTTCGCGCTGTTGATCGCGGGGCTGTGGCAGGGCACCGGGTTCATGATGGTGCTCATGCTGGCGGGGTTGCGGGGCATTGACGAAGAAATCTGGAAGGCCTCGCGCGTCGATGGCATCCCGACGTGGCAGACCTATATCTTCATCGTTCTGCCCATGATGCGCGGCGTGCTGGTGACGGCTGTCGTCATCGCCGGGTCCGGCATCGTGCGCCTTTACGATCTGGTCGTGGCGCTGACGAACGGGGGCCCCGGCATCGCCTCGGAAGTCCCGGCCAAATACGTTTATGACTACATGTTCACCGCCGGCAATATCGGGCAGGCGCTCGCCGCATCGACCATGATGCTGGTCACTGTCATGATCATCGTCATTCCGTGGGCCATTCTCGAATTTGGCGGGGGGGAGAAAAAGTCATGAGCAATCCCACGGTGATTTCGACCACGGTCGCGCTCGATGCCGTCTCCGGCCGGACGGATTTCGCGGGCCCGCAGGGCCCCAGGCCCCAGCCGTTCTTCACGCCCAAGCGGGTCATCATCTATTCGATCCTGTTCGTGGCCTGCCTCTACTATCTCTTCCCGATGTACATCATGGTGATGACCTCGTTCAAAACCATGCCCGAGATCCGGTTCGGGAACATCTTTGCGCCGCCTGTCGAATTTACGGGCGAGGCGTGGGTCAAGGCCTGGTCGTCGGCCTGTACGGGGCTTACCTGCCAGGGGCTCAGCCCCGGCTTCTGGAACTCGGTCAAGATCCTCATTCCCAGCGTGCTGGTGTCTACCGCAGTGGCGGCGGTCAACGGCTATGCGCTGGTCAACTGGAAGTTCAAGGGCTCGGAAATCTTCTTTGCCGTCCTGATCTTCGGCTCGTTCATCCCTTACCAGGTGTTCCTCTATCCGCTGGTGATGATCACGCGTGAACTCAAGATCTTCGGCACCATATGGGCGGTCATTCTCGTGCATACGATTTTCGGCATGCCCATCCTGACATTGCTGTTCAGGAACTATTTCGCATCGCTTCCGGTCGAGCTTTTCAAGGCGGCGCGTGTGGATGGGGCAGGCTTCTGGCGCATCTTCCTCGAGGTCATGCTGCCGATGTCGCTTCCCATCGTGGTCGTGGCGCTGATCCTTCAGGTCACGGGCATCTGGAACGACTTCCTGTTCGGCGCGGTCTTTGCCGGAACGCCCAACCTGCCGATGACGGTTCAGCTCAACAACATCGTCAACTCGGCGCAGGGGACTCCCGAATACAATGTCAACATGGCAGCGACGATGCTGACCGGGCTCGTGCCGCTGATCGTCTATTTCCTGTCCGGGCGCCTGTTCGTCCGTGGGGTGGCGGCTGGCGCGGTCAAAGGATGAGTGGAATGCAGAAAAGTGTATCGGTGAAGGGGCTCTCGCTGAACTTCGGCGCGGTCAGGGTTCTTCAGGAAATGAACCTCGATGTGGAGAATGGCGAGTTCCTCGTCCTGCTCGGCCCCTCGGGGTGCGGCAAGTCCACGCTGCTCAACTGCATCGCCGGGCTGCTCGACGTCTCGGCGGGCCAGATCTTCATCTCGGGAAAGAACGTGACCTGGGAGGAGCCCAAGGACCGGGGCATCGGCATGGTGTTCCAGTCCTATGCGCTCTATCCGCAGATGAGCGTGCGCAAGAACCTCTCGTTCGGCCTGCGCGTTGCGGGCCTTCCTCGCGACGAGATCGACGAGCGGGTGGCGCGCGCCTCGGAAATGCTCCAGATCGAGGCGCTGCTCGACCGCAAGCCGGCCAACCTTTCGGGCGGCCAGCGCCAGCGCGTGGCCATCGGGCGGGCGCTGGTGCGCGATGTCGATGTGTTCCTGTTCGATGAACCGCTCTCCAACCTCGATGCCAAGCTGCGCGCCGACCTGCGCGTCGAGATCAAGCGCCTGCACCAGCGGCTCAAAAACACCATGATCTACGTGACCCACGACCAGATCGAGGCGATGACGCTGGCCGACCGCATCGCGATCATGAAGGAGGGGATCATCCAGCAGCTCGATACCCCGCACATGATCTACAACAACCCGGTCAATCTGTTCGTGGCCGGTTTCATCGGCTCGCCCTCGATGAATTTCCTCGAGGGCACGCTGAGCGGCGGCGCGATCGATCTGGGCGACGTTTCGGTGCCGACCGAGCGCTATGGTTTCGAGCCGGGCAACGAAAAATGGTCCGGAAAGGCCATTCTGGGCGTGCGCCCCGAGCATGTCGTCGTCGGGGAGGGGGCCAGCCAGCAGCCCTTTTTCTTCGATGCGGCAATCGAGATCGTCGAGCCTATGGGCGCCGACACCGTGGCCTGGACGCGGCTTGGTTCCCATTCGTTCACCTTCCGGGCCGATGCGGAACTCAACCTTGCACAAGGCCAGACCGTCAAGCTCGGTTTCGATGCGGCGCGCGCTTCGCTGTTCGATGCCGAAAGCGGAATACGAATCTAATCCAAAGGCTGATCACCGATGAGTACAATTTCGTTCCAACTTTATAGCGCCCGTAATTTTCCCCCGCTCGAAGACACTTTCGCGCTGCTGGCCCGCATCGGGTACAGGAATGTGGAAGGGTTCGGGGGGCTGTTTGCCGACCCGGCCGCCCTGCGCGCGCTACTGGACCGGCACGGGCTTGCCATGCCCACGTCCCATTTCAGCCTCGACCAGCTCCGCGACCGGGAAAAGCTGGTGGAGACGGCGAGGACGGTAGGGACAAAGACGCTATATTGTCCCGCCATCTCCCACGAGAAGTGGAAGCAGCCCGAGGAGGACTGGGTGGCGCTGGCGGCCGAACTTGCCGAACTGGGGCGCTTTTACAAGGGCGAAGGCTTCGGCTTTGGCTGGCACAACCACCATTTCGAGTTCTGGCCCACGGCCAGCGGGCGCCTGCCCATGGATATCCTGCTCGAAGGAGCGCCCGATATCGATTGGGAGATGGATGTTGCATGGGTGGTCAGGGGCAATAACGATCCCAGAAAGTGGATCGCCGATCACGGCGGGCGCATCAACGCCGTGCACGTCAAGGACATTGCTCCCGAGGGCGAGGCCGAGGATGAGGATGGCTGGGCCGATGTGGGGCACGGCACGATGGACTGGGCAAGGCTGTCCGAGGTCATCAAATCGGGCACGCGCGCCCGATATTTCGTCATGGAACACGACAACCCCAACGATCTCGAACGGTTCGCCTCGCGATCCTTTGCGACCGTTTCAGGATTTGAGAGCCGCTGAAAATGAGTAAGACCTACGGCGTCGGCATCATGGGTGCCGGCAATATTTCGAGCGCCTATCTCAAGCTCGCGCCGCTTTTCAAGGGCATTGAGGTGCGGGCCATCGCCGATATCTATTCCGAGGCTGCAAAGGCGCGCGCCGGCGAGTTCAATGTCACGGCCCAGATGCCCGACGAACTCCTTGCCAATCCCGAGATCGATGTCGTCGTCAATCTCACCATTCCGGACGCGCATTTTCGGGTGACGAGGGACATCATTTCGGCGGGCAAGCACGCCTATTCGGAAAAGCCGCTTGTCCTGACGCTCGAAGAGGGCGAGGAACTGCGGGCCGCTGCCGCCGAAAAAGGCGTCCAGGTTGGCTGTGCGCCCGATACGTTCCTGGGCGGCGCGCATCAGCAGGCGCGGGCGCTGGTCGATGAGGGTGCGATCGGGCGTATCGTTTCGGGCACCTGCCACGTGATGAGTTTTGGGCTGGAGCATTGGCATCCCAACCCCGATTTCTTCTTCAAGCCCGGCGCGGGGCCGGTGCTCGATATCGGACCCTATTACGTCGCCAACCTCATCAACCTTATCGGCCCGGTCAAGCGCGTGACTGCGTTCGCCAATGCCGCGCGGGACAAGCGCGAGATCACCAGCGAACCGCGGCGCGGGCAATATGTGAGTGTGGAGACGCCGACCACCATCCACGCGGTCATGGAGTTCCACAACGGGGCGCTTGTGACACTGGGTGCGTCGTGGGATGTCGAGGCGCACACCCATCAGAACATGGAAATATACGGCACCGACGGCTCGCTCTATGTGCCGGACCCCAATTTCTTCGGGGGCGAACTGGTGCTGGCGCGGCGCAACGGTGTGAGCGAGACGGTCGAGTCATGGAAGCACCCGCTGGGCGTGCCCAATTGGGAGCATCCGAATGGACCGCCCTTCGCCAACTACCGTACGGCGGGGCTGGCTGATATGATGCTGGCCATCGAGGCGGGCCGCAAGCCGCGCTGCTCGCTGGAGACAACCCTGCATGGCGTCGACATCATGACCTCCATCCTCAAATCCGCCGAGATCGGGCAGGCGATCACGCTGACGACGACCTGCGAGCGTCCCGATGCGCTCGGACCCGTCGAAGCGCAGGCGCTGCTCGTCTGATCGTGCGAATATTTGAGGGGGGAGGGGGGCCGCGGCGCGTTGGGGGATGCGTCGCGGCACTTCCCTTTGCGAAGGGCGAGACGGCTTGACATGAGAAGCGCGCGCAGTATCGTGTAAACGTTTTCATATGACGCACGTACGTCATGCGCCGCCCACAGAAGTGAGGCGAAAATAATCGCCATTCAGGCGCGCGCGGGCGCTTTGCGCGTTGGCGCACAAACGGAGGATTTTCATGCGCACACTCAAGGGACCTGCGATTTTTCTGGCGCAGTTCGCGGGCGACACGGCGCCGTTCGATACGCTCGACAACATTTGCCGCTGGGCAGCCGGGCTGGGCTACAAGGGGGTTCAGGTCCCCACCTGGGTTTCCGGATTCATCGATCTCCAAAAGGCCGCCGAATCAAAGACCTATGCCGATGAGTTAAAGGGCATTGCCGCAAGCCACGGTGTCGAGATCACTGAGCTTTCGACGCACCTTCAGGGCCAGCTCGTTGCCGTGCATCCCGCCTATGACACGGCGTTCGACGGCTTTGCCGCACCGGAAGTGCGCGGCAACCCCAAGGCGCGCCAGGAATGGGCGGTGCAGCAGCTCAAATGGGCCGCCGGGGCATCGCAGAATATGGGGATCACCGAGCACGCGACCTTTTCGGGCGCGCTGGCCTGGCCCTATGTCTACCCGTGGCCGCAGCGGCCCGCCGGGCTGATCGAGGAAGCGTTCGATGAACTGGCGCGGCGCTGGACGCCGATCCTTGATGCGTTCGACGAGGCGGGGGTGGATGTCTGCTACGAAATCCATCCGGGCGAGGACCTGCACGACGGGATTTCCTACGAAATGTTCCTTGAGCGCGTGAACAACCACAAGCGCGCCAACTTGCTCTACGATCCGAGCCACTTCGTGCTGCAGCAACTCGACTATCTCGATTACATCGATATCTATCACGAGCGGATAAAGATGTTCCACGTCAAGGACGCCGAGTTCAACCCGACCGGGCGTCAGGGCGTTTATGGCGGCTATCAGGGCTGGGTAGATCGCGCCGGACGCTTCCGCTCGCTGGGCGACGGACAGGTCGATTTCGCCTCGATTTTCTCCAAACTCGCGGCCTACGATTTTGCCGGATGGGCCGTGCTGGAATGGGAGTGCGCGCTAAAACACCCCGAGGACGGGGCGCGGGAAGGCGCCGAGTTCATCGCCAGCCATATCATCCGCGTCACTGAAAAGGCGTTCGACGACTTTGCGGATGCAGGCACCGACAAGGCGGCCAACCGCAAGATGCTGGGCCTCGATTAAGGAGTACGACCGATGGCAGAGAACGGACAGCGCCCCATTCGTCTGGGCATGGTGGGGGGCGGCACGGGGGCCTTCATCGGCTACGTGCACCGCATCGCCTCGCGGCTCGATGGGGACTATCGGCTTGTCGCGGGGGCGCTGTCCTCGCGCCCTGAGGTGGCAAGGGAGTCGGGCAAGAACCTCGGGCTGGCCGAGGACCGCGTCTATACCGATTTTGCCGAGATGGCGCGGGGGGAAGCGGCGCGTGAGGACGGGATCGAGGCGGTCGCCATCGTCACGCCCAACCACATGCACTTCGCGCCCGCCAAGGCGTTCCTTGAAGCGGGGATACACGTCATCTGCGACAAGCCGCTGACCTCGACGCTGGAAGACGCCTATGCGCTCAAGAACGTTGCGCCCAAGAACGGCGCGAAATTTCTCCTCACCCACAACTACACCGGCTACCCGCTGATCCGGCAGGCGCGGGAACTGGTGGAATCGGGGGCACTCGGAAAAATCCGTGTCGTGCAGGTCGAATACCCGCAGGACTGGCTGGCGGTTGCCGCCGATGAGGGCAACAAGCAGGCCGCATGGCGCACCGATCCGGCACGCTCGGGGGCAGGGGGCGCCATCGGGGACATCGGCACCCACGCCTATAATCTTGCGCGCTACGTCACGGGGCTGAAGACTGAGGCGGTTTCGGCCGATCTCGACGCCTTCGTGCCGGGCCGCCAGCTCGACGATAACGTGCACATCATGCTCCGGTTCGAGGGCGGAGCCAAGGGCATGCTCTGGGCATCACAGGTTGCGGTCGGCTGCGAGAACGGTCTCCAGCTTCGCGTTTATGGCGAAAAGGGTGGGATCGAGTGGCGGCAGGATAACCCCAACTACATGTGGTTTACCGAGTTCGGAAAGCCAAAGCAGCTCCTGACGCGCGGCGGCGCGATCGATGCGCCCCCGGCGGCCTCCATGGGCATCCGCATCCCCACCGGGCACCCGGAAGGGTATCTGGAAGCCTTCGCCACGCTCTACAGCCAGTTCGCCGCGATCATAAGGGGCGAGGGGGCCGAATATGAGGGGCTGCTGCCCACGCTCGACGATGGGGTCGAGGGCATGGAATTCATCATGGCCTCGGTGAAATCGAGCGAAAACGACAGCAGGTGGACGAAGCTGGGCGCTTAGCCATCCAGACACTCTGTTATCGCTGCCCCGGCGAAAGCCGGGGTCCATCGCCCCCCGAGGCGGATGTTTAGGGTTATGGACCCCGGCTCAAGGCCGGGGTAGCGAAGGAGAGAAATGGGGCAAGTGAAGTGAGCAGCCGAGAGTTGGCTACTCCAGATCCACCGGCACTTCCACCACGCCCTTGCGGGTTGCGGCCAGCGCCAGGCGGCCGTGCTTGATCGCCAGCGCTTTTTCACCGAACAGCTTGCGCCGCCAGCCCTTAAGGGCGGGCACGTCGGCGTGGTCGTCGAGGACGATGGCGTCGATGTCGTCGGATGAGGCGATGATGCGGCTGGCGACGCCGTTGCTGTCGGCGATCGCCTTGAGCAGGACGCGCAGCAAATCCCCGATGGCGCCCTTGGGCGATGGGCCGCGCGGCTTTTCGGCCACCTTGGGGAGTGCGCTCTTGTCCATCGCCTCGACCGATTTCAGCACATCGACGATCTCGGCGGCCGAGGACGAGCGGCCATAGCCGCGTGGCACGGCGCGCAGCTTTTCAAAGGCGGCGGGGGTAAGGGGGCGCTGGATGGCGAGTTCGGCGACCGCGTCGTCCTTGAGCACGCGGCTGCGCGGCTGGTCGTTGGTCTGTGCCTTCTGCTCGCGCCAGGCGGCAAGCGCCTGGAGGGCCGCGAGGTCGCGGGGGCGGTTGACCTTGGCCTTGATGCGCTTCCAGGCGTCTTCGGGTTGGACGACATAGGTGCCGACATTCTCGAGCACCGCCATTTCGTCCTCGACCCAGCTCTGGCGCCGGGCCTTGGCGATCTCGTTGCGCAGATTGACGTAGATGTTGCGCAGATGGGTGACGTCGGCCAGCGCATAGGTGAGCTGTTTTTCGGAAAGCGGGCGCGACGACCAGTCGGTAAAGCGCGAGCTCTTGTCAATCTGCTCGCCCACGATGGCGCGCACCAGATTGTCATAGGAAATGGAATCGCCGTGCCCGCATACGCTCGCCGCGATCTGGGTGTCGAACAGCGGGGCGGGCACGAGCCCGAAGAGCTTTACGAAAATCTCGATATCCTGCCGGGCGGCGTGGAAAACCTTGGTCACGTGGTCATCGGCCAGAAGGTCGGCCAGCGGGTCAAGCACCAGCCCGTCGGCAAGCGGATCGATGATCACCGCGCGGTCGGGCGTTGCCGCCTGAACGAGACAGAGTTTGGGCCAGTAAGTCGTTTCGCGGAGGAATTCGGTATCGACGGTGACGAAATCGTAGGTAGCTGCATCCTTGCAGAACGCGGCGAGGGCCTGCGTCGTGGTGATGACCTGCATAAGCTCGTTTCTTGGGTTGGGACGTAATCGGTGCCGGTTTCCTAACAGGTCGGGGCTGTTTGGCAAAGGCCGGTTTTACATCCAGCGCGCGCCGTTTTCCTCGACATCGCGTATCCTGTGGGCCGCGATCTCGGCGATAAGATCGAGCGGCAGCGGCTTGTCGTGGGGAAAGCTTACCCCGACACCGGTAATCCGGTAATCCTCGAGCCGGTCGAGAAACGGCTCGAGCGCCGCCGGCGTGGGGTAGAAATTGGTATGGGCCTTGAACCCGGCGAAGGAAAAGTAGATGCGGGTGCCGGTAAAGGTCGGACTGCCCCATTTGATGCCCTGTTCGGCCTTGGGTGCCACTTGCGCAAGGCAGGCGTACAGAGCTTCCAGATTGGGCCGGGCATCTTTTGGGGCCCGGGCGATATAGGCGGGGATGGTCGTTGGTTTGTCCGCTCCTGCCATGGCAAGGCTCTCCGAATGGCTGAACGCCACCGCATCATCGCCGCGCGAGGGATGCGAGGCAACCCCCGTGCGGGCGGAAACAGGCTTCCATGCTTGACATTTGGGGCGTGCCGTGCGCTTTTCCGGCACGAATTTCCCCGCATCGTTTTGAGAGACTTCCGATCATGCATCGCTATCGTTCGCACACCTGCGCCCAGCTCGAAAAGGGCGATGTGGGCCAGACCGCCCGGCTCTCGGGATGGGTGCACCGCATTCGCGATCATGGCGGGCTGCTGTTCATCGATCTGCGCGATCATTACGGGCTGACCCAGTGTGTGGTCGACCCCGATTCTCCCGCCTTCGCGCTGGCCGAGACGGTGCGCGCAGAATGGGTCATCCGTGTCGATGGCGAGGTGAAGGCCCGTACGCCCGAGACCACCAACAGGAACCTGCCGACCGGCGAGGTCGAAGTCTTCATCCGCGAGATCGAGGTGCTGGGCAAGTCCGCAGAACTGCCCCTGCCGGTGTTCGGGGAACCGGATTATCCCGAGGATACGCGCCTGCGCTATCGCTTCATCGATCTCAGGCGCGAGACGCTGCACGCCAATATCGTCAAGCGCAGCAAGATCATCGCCGCGATGCGCGAGGGGATGACCGAGGCGGGGTTTGGCGAATATTCGACGCCGATCCTCACCGCGTCCTCGCCCGAGGGCGCGCGCGACTTCCTCGTGCCCAGCCGCATGCATCCGGGCAAGTTCTTCGCGTTGCCGCAGGCGCCCCAGCAATACAAGCAATTGCTGATGGTTGCCGGGTTCGACCGCTATTTCCAGATCGCCCCGTGCTTCCGCGACGAGGACCCGCGCGCCGACCGGCTGCCGGGCGAGTTCTACCAGCTCGACCTCGAAATGAGTTTTGTGACGCAGGAAGAGATCTGGGACACGCTGACCCCGATCATGACCTCGGTGTTCGAGCAGTTCGCCGAGGGTAAGCGGGTGACCAAAGACTGGCCGCGTATCCCCTATGACACCGCCATGCGCAAATACGGCACCGACAAGCCGGACCTGCGCAACCCGATCGAAATGCAGGACGTGACCGATCACTTCCGGGACTCTGGGTTCAAGGTGTTCGCCAACCAGATCGCCAACGACCCCAAGGTCGAGGTCTGGGCCATTCCGGCAAAGAACAAGGCGGGGGCCGAGCCGATCGGCCGCGCGTTCTGTGACCGCATGAACGCCTGGGCGCAGGGCGAGGGCCAACCGGGGCTGGGCTACATCTTTTTCAAGGAAGGAGCCGGCTCTGGCCCGATCGCCAAGAATATCGGCGAAGAGCGTACCGACGCGCTCCGCGCCCAGCTTGGGCTGGAAGACGGCGATGCGGTGTTCTTCGTCTGCGGTGTGCCGGCGAAATTCGCGGCCTTCGCCGGGTCGGCGCGCACGCGGATCGGGACCGATCTCGATCTTGTCGATCTGGACAGTTTCGAGCTGTGCTGGATCGTCGATTTCCCGTTCTATGAGTGGGACGAGGACGAAAAGAAGCTCGATTTCGCGCACAACCCCTTCTCGATGCCGCAGGGCGGGCTCGACGCGCTCCAGAACGCCGATCCACTGACCATCAAGGCCTATCAGTACGATGCGGTCTGCAACGGTTTCGAGATCGCTTCGGGCTCGATCCGGAACCAGGAGCCCGAGACAATGATCGCCGCGTTCGAGAAGGTCGGGCTCTCAAAGGCCGATGTCGAGGACAAGTTCGGCGGGCTCTATCGCGCCTTCCAGTACGGCGCACCGCCACATGGCGGGGCGGCGTTCGGGATCGACCGGGTGGTGATGCTGCTGTGCGGCGCGCAGAATCTGCGAGAGATCACCCCGTTCCCCATGAACCAGCAGGCCGAAGACCTGCTGATGGGCGCGCCGAGCGAACCCACCGCGCGCCAGCTCCGCGAACTGCACCTGCGGGTCAACATGCCGGCGGAAAAGAAGGGCTGAGCACTCAGCCCCGTTCGCTTCTCCGGCGAAAGCCGGAGTCCATCCTGCAGCATTCGTGGTGGTGGATGGTTTGCGATGGGTCCCGGCTTTCGCCGGGACAGCGAGGGGAGAGAGACAAGCGTTTCCCCATCACCATTAATGCGCGGTTAAACGCTTCACCTTAGTGTCGGTGCGTCGTATTTCCGTGGGGCAGGCGTGCGGTCCAGATCTTCCCATATTCTCGTTGCCGTCGTCGCTGCAGTGGCCTTTTTGCCGGTGCTGGCGGTGGATTATGTGCTTGATGGCTATGTGAAGTCGCGCGAGACCCAGAAGCTGCAGGCGGCGGTCGATGCGATTACCCATGATAGCCAGATCATCGTGCAGGATGCGGTGCAGGCGCTGCGGGTGATCCTTCATCACAGCCCGTCGCTGTGCACGCCCACCTTTTTTTCCAACGTCAATGCCCAGTTGCAGCGCTCGCGTTTCGTGCGCCAGATCGCGGTGGAGAACGCCGAGGGCATCCAGTATTGCGCGGCCTATGACGGGGTCGTCAACTATCGCGCTCTTTCCGAGTCGCTGGCCATTCCCGGTCACACCGAGGTTCTCAGCGTCGTCGAACTCGAAGGCGAGGACCATTCGATCCTCAAGATTTCGCAACGGTTCGGCGGCAACCGCACGGTTTCCGCGTTTGTCGAGGCCGTGCCGTTGGTGACGCGCGATGTGCCGCTTGTGGTGGGCAATATGCGTCATCTGGTGGTTTCACTCACCAATGGCGCGCCGGTGGTGCTGCGGGGCGATGCCGTGGATGCGGCTCCCTCGTCCAATGGCGATTATATCCTTGCGCGCTCGTTCGCCGGCGACATTCCCCTCAAGGCCGAGGCGGGGGTGAGTTTCGAGACGGTGCGGGCCGGCTATGCCGAGCTCGATATCGGGTTGACGCTGGTTGCCTGCCTCCTGGGGGTGACCCTGCTGCTGCTTGCGCTGCAGTTTGCGCGCCGCTCCAATCTTCCGTCCTTCGAGATCGAACGGGCGATCGTTGCGGGCGAGATGAAGCCCTATTACCAGCCGGTGATAAACTTGAAGACCGGCAAGCTGATCGGCTGCGAGGTGCTGGTGCGCTGGGTCAAGCGCAACGGGGAAGTGGTGCCGCCGGGCGCCTTCATCGATTATGCCGAAATTTCCGGCCTTGCGGTGCCCATGACGCTGAGCCTCATGGAGCAGGTGCGGTTCGACCTCGAGGAACTGTGCGCCGAGGTGCCCGACTTCAAGGTCTCGATCAACCTCTTCGAGGGCCACTTCCGGGATGGGTCGATCGTTGAGGATATCCAGTCGATTTTTGGCGGCAGCGGGATCAATTACCGCCAGCTCGTCTTCGAGATCACCGAGCGGCGTCCGCTCGACGACAAGGATGCGGTCAACACCGTGGTTTCAGCGATGCACAAGCTGGGCGTGCGCATCGCCATGGACGATGCGGGTACTGGGCACTCCAACCTTGCCTATCTCCAGACACTGGGCATCGACATCGTCAAGATAGACAAGATTTTCGTCGACATGATCAGGGACGCCAACGTCCCCGTGCCGGTGATCGATGGGCTGATCGCCATGGCCAAGGACATGGATATCGAGATTATCGCCGAGGGCGTCGAGACGCAGGAACAGGCGCTTTACCTGCGCTCCAAGAACGTTTTTCTGGCACAGGGATACCTGTTTTCCCCGCCCGTAAAACTGTCCTCGTTCCTCACGCTGGCCAACGCGCTCAAGCCCCAGGCGCGCCGCTCCAACTTCGGGGACGATCTGGCGGCCTGATTTCCTTGCCGCCGTGCGGAAAGTCGCGTGCTTCGGCTTTCCTTTTGAGGTGAATAATGGCACCTAGAACCGAGGTCCTCTGAGGAGATGGCATGACTGACGAACCGCGTGACGCCCAGCGGGCGTTGAGAGACGCCGCGCTGCACTTCCACAACTATCCCAAGCCCGGAAAGCTGGAGATTTCCCCCACCAAGCCGCTGGCCAACCAGCGCGACCTTGCGCTCGCCTATTCGCCGGGCGTGGCCGCGCCGTGCGAGGAAATCGCGGCCAACCCGGAAACGGCGGCGCAGTACACCTCGCGGGCCAATCTTGTGGCGGTGATTTCCAACGGCACGGCGGTTCTGGGCCTTGGCAATATCGGGGCGCTGGCCTCCAAGCCCGTCATGGAAGGCAAGGCGGTCCTGTTCAAGAAGTTTGCAGGGATAGATTCGATCGATCTGGAGATCGACGAACTCGACCCCAAGAAGTTCATCGAAACAGTCGCCCCGCTCTGGCCCTCCTTCGGTGGCATCAACCTCGAGGATATCAGGGCACCGGACTGCTTCGAGATCGAGGAAGCGCTGCGCGAGCGCATGCCGATCCCCGTATTCCACGACGACCAGCACGGCACCGCGATCATCGTCGCTGCCGCCGTGCTCAATGGGCTGAAGATCGCGGGCAAGGATATCGCCAACGTCAAGATCTGCACCTCCGGGGCAGGAGCCGCGGCCATTGCCTGCCTCAACATGCTGATCGCGGTTGGCGCGAAGCGCGAGAACATCTGGGTGGCAGACCGTGAGGGCCTTGTCACCACGGCACGGCACAACCTGGTCGATCGCTGGCGCGGCTCGTTCGCCCAGGATACCGACAAGACCTCGCTGGCCGAGGTGATGGAGGGGGCCGATATTTTTCTCGGTCTTTCGGCGGCGGGGGCCCTCAAGCCCGAAATGCTCAAGGATATGGCCAAGGACCCGCTGATCCTGGCGCTCTCCAATCCCATTCCCGAGATCATGCCGGAAGTCGCGCAGGAAGCGCGCCCCGATGCGATGATCTGCACCGGGCGTTCGGATTACCCCAATCAGGTCAACAACGTACTGTGCTTCCCCTTCATTTTCCGGGGCGCGCTCGACGTGGGCGCGACGATGATCAACGAGGAGATGAAGGCAGCGGCGGCCCACGCCATCGCCAAACTGGCGCACGAGCCGGTGCTCGAAGCCATTCCCAGCGGCGCATCGACCTTCGGACGCGACTATCTCATCCCCAACCCGTTTGATCAGCGCCTGATCCTCCGGATCGCGCCGGCCGTGGCCAAGGCGGCGATGGACACCGGCGTCGCGCAGCGTCCCATCACCGATTTCGAGGCGTACAAGGACAGCCTCAATCAGTTCGTCTTCCGCTCCGGCATGGTGATGAAGCCCATGATCGAGCAGGCGCGGGGCAGGGCAAAGCGCATTGCCTTTGCCGATGGCGAGGACGAGCGCGTGCTGCGCGCAACGCAGGTGATCCTCGAAGAAGGGCTCGGCAAGCCCATTCTCATCGGGCGCCCCTTCGTCATCGAGCAGCGCATCGAGCGCATCGGGGTTCCGCTGACGCCGGGCAAGGATTTCGAGATCATCAACCCCGAGGATGATCCGCGCTACAAGGAATACGTTTCGGAGTTCCACTCGCTTGTGGGCCGGTCGGGGGTAACGCCGGATACCGCGCGCACCATCGTGCGCACCAACACCACGGTCATCGGCGCGCTGGCGGTCAAGCGAGGCGATGCGGACGGGCTGATCTGCGGCTTGCAAGGCCGCTACATCAAGCATGTGCGTGACATCAAATCCATCATCGGGTTGTCGGAGGGTGTTTCGGACGTTTCGGCGCTGTCGATGCTCATCATGCCGCGCGGGGTGTTTTTCCTTGCCGATACCTATGTGAACATGGAGCCCAGCGCCGACGAGATCGTGTCGATCACGCTGCAAGCGCGCGACCACCTCAAACGCTTCAACATCGAAGCCAAGGCGGCGCTGCTGAGCTATTCCAATTTCGGCTCGCGGATCGGGGACACCTCGGTCAAGATGCACGAGGCATACAACACGCTCAAGCAGGTGGCGCCGGAACTGATCGTGGAAGGCGAAATGCAGGGCGATCTGGCGCTCAACCAGACGCTGCGCGAACGCTACATCCCCGACAGCGTGTTGAAGGGCGAGGCCAATCTTCTGGTCTTCCCGAACCTTGAAAGTGCGAATCTTTCCATGACCTTGCTCAAGGAGTTGAACAACGCACTTCCGGTCGGGCCGATCCTGATGGGCACCAGAGCCCCCGCCCACATCCTCGCGCCCTCCGTCACCAGCCGTGGGATCGTCAATATGACGGCGATAACGGTCAGCGAGGCGCTGGCGGCGGGGCGGGAGTAGGGCCCCCACCGTTCGCTTCCCCGGCGAAAGCCGGGGACCATGCCTCGGCGTCCGCGCGTGAGGAGACAATGGGTCCCGGCTTTCGCCGGGACAGCTAAGGTGGATGTAGGTTACTGAAACGCCGTCTCCGCAAAGCTCCTGAGCTTGCGTGAATGCAGCCGTTCGACGCGTTGGTTGCGCAGGATTTCCATGGCCTTCAAACCGATCAGCAGGTGCCGGTTGACCTGCGTGCGGTAAAAATCCGAGGCCATGCCGGGGAGCTTCAATTCGCCGTGCAGGGGCTTGTCCGAGACGCAGAGCAGGGTGCCGTAGGGTACGCGGAAGCGGAAGCCGTTGGCGGCGATGGTGGCGCTTTCCATGTCGAGCGCGATGGCGCGTGATTGCGAGAGACGGCGCACGATCTCATTTTGATCGCGCAACTCCCAGTTCCGGTTGTCGATGGTGAACACGGTACCCGTGCGCATGATCGCCTTGGCCTCGAGCCCTTCGAGATTGGTGATCTCGCCCACGGCGTCCTGCAGCGCCACCTGGATTTCGGCGAGCGCGGGGATGGGCACCGTGACCGGCAGGTCGTCGTCGAGCACGTGGTCCTCGCGCACATAGGCATGGGCCAGCACGTAGTCGCCCAGAGACTGGGAATTGCGCAGCCCCGCGCAATGGCCCAGCATCAGCCAGGCGTGGGGGCGGAGCACGGCGACGTGGTCGGTGGCGGTTTTCGCATTGGAAGGACCGACGCCGATATTGATCATCGTTATGCCGCGCCCGTTGGTTGCGGTCAGGTGATAGGCGGGCATCTGCGGCTGGCGCGCAACGCGGACCCCGGTCGTTTCTCCGCCAAGGCGGGCGTTCATGGTCACCACATTGCCCGGCTCGACGAAGCTCTCGTAAAATTCATGCCCGTCTGCCATCCATTGCGCGGCAAGCCGGATGAATTCCTCGATATAGAACTGGTAGTTCGTGAAGATCACGAAGTTCTGGAAATGCTCGGGCGTCGTGCCGGTGTAGTGGTTGAGCCGGTGCAGCGAATAGTCGATGCGCGGCGCGGTGAAGGCCGCCAGCGGGAACGGCCCGCCGGCCGGGGGGATGAAGGTGCCATTGGCGATCTCGTCGTCCACATGCGCAAGGTCGGGCACATCGAACAGGTCGCGCAGGGGAACGCCGATATCGAGCAGCACCTCGCCCTCGACGCGCTCGGTGGGGTCCACGGCAAAATGGAGGGGAATGGGGGTTTCCGATTCCCCGATCTCGATCTGCCCGCCATGGTTCTTGAGGATCAGGTCGAAATTCTCGATCAGGTATCTGTGGTAGAGCTTGGGCTGGGTCAGCGTCGTCTGGTAAAGGCCGGGGCTGTGCAGGAACCCGTAGGCCAGCCGGGAATTGGCGTTCTGCTGGAAGCTCGTCGAGAGCAATTGCGCCATCGGATAGTGCGCGCGGATCTTGCCCGGCGGGACGATGCCCCGCGTGAGGTTGACCAGATGCTCGCGGATGAACCCCGTGTTGCGTTCGTAAATCTCGCTCACATATTCCCATGCCTTCTCGGTATCGGTGAAGGATTTGAGCGGCATCGGATCGGGGGTTACGAGCTTCATGATGTTTCCCTTTTTCTTGTTCTTGTTAGCATATTGGCACGTGCTTATCACAGTTCGGTGAGCGGGCCTTTTATTGCCGCATTGACGCGCGATATTATAGGCATCTGCCATGGCGGCAAACGCGCCCATGCAGGACGTTTATAAATTGCCGCCAGTTCCGCGATCCGGGAAGTACCCCCACCTCCCCAATTGTCGGAACGGCTGATGTGCGCTTTCGCTGTAGTCCCCCAAGCCCTCAACAGCGCGGCGGAAGCGCAAATATTGAGGCCGCAGTCGCCCGCCCGGCGCTGCGGCCTTTTTTTATGGGTGCTATTTGTACTCCACGATGCGCTGCGGGTTCTGCTCGCCGTCATATGTGGCATCGACGTCGTAGGTCTTGAGCACGAACTGTCCCTTGTCGAACACCCAGTGGCCCGAGGAAAAGGCATCACCCAGCCCGCGCCACAGCGTATGGTCGGTAATCGTCTGCGCTTCGGGGTCGAATTCGGGGTTGGTGAGCATGAACTGGGTGTCGAAACCGCGCACCCTGATCGTTTCCACCGCGCCCTCGAAATCGTCGTTTTCATATTCGACGTCGTAGTGAGGCGTGGCGAAACTTACCGGCATGAGCCCCGGGAAAGGGTCGTCGTCCTGCTCGAGATAATAGACCAGATTGACGTTGTAGGCGCCCGCCGAGCAGAAGAACTGGTGCAGCGTGCCCGAATACTGGACGTCCGAATAGCCGTCCTCCCAGGTCAGTGACCAGCTTTCGTTGGGATAGTATTCCGCTGCCGCGCTTTCCTCATCGAGAAAGCAGAAATCGCTGAACGCCGTCTCGAACGCGGCTTGCGCATCCTGGGCGCTGGCGGGCGCGGCCAGCGCGAGAACGGCGAAAACCCCGGTAATGGCTGGCCTGATCATGCGGACGCCCTTTCTCAATAGGCCCATTCGCCCTTGCGGAACACCGGCACGCGTGTGCCGTCATCCTTGATGCCGTCGATATCGGTTTCGCCCGAGCCGATCATCCAGTCGATATGGATGAGGCTGGAATTGCCGCCGCGCTCCTTGATCTCGGCCTCGGAGAGCTTGTCGCCATCGACGAAACACTCCGAGTAGCACTGGCCCATGGCGATGTGGCAGGCGGCGTTCTCGTCGAACAGGGTGTTGTAGAACAGGATGCCCGACTGGCTGATGGGTGAGGAATGGGGCACCAGCGCCACCTCGCCGATGCGGCGGCCGCCCTCATCGGTATCGAGCACCTTGTTCCAGACCTCGCCGCCCTTCGTCGCCGTCACCTCGACCGCAACGCCATCCTTGAACACCATCTCGATATTTTCGATCAGCGTGCCCTGATGGGAAAGCGGTTTTGTCGCGCGCACCCGGCCGTTGACGCGGCGGGCGTGCGGAGTGGTGAACACCTCTTCGGTCGGGATGTTGGGGTTGCAGGTGATTCCGTTCTTGGCCTTCGATGCGCCGCCCTTCCAGGCGTGCCCATCGGCCAGCCCTACCACCAGATCGGTGCCGGGGGCGGTGAAATGCAGGTCGCGGAAGTTCTGCGCATTGAGCCAGTCGCGGCGCGCGTGAATATCCGCGTTGTGCCGCGCCCATTCGGCCACCGGATCGTCGCGGTCGACGCGGGACGCGGCGAAGATCGCATCGGCCAGCTTGACGATCGCCTCGTCTTCGGGAAGGCCGGGAAAGACGAGTTGCGCCCATTTCGCGTTGGGATAGGAAACGATGTTCCAGTTGGTCGCGAACGTCGTGATGCGCTGGATGGCCGGCTTATAGGCAATCGAGGTCGCCTTGTTGGCGCGCGCCACCTTTTCGGGGTCCTCATCGGCCAGCATCATGGGGTTGTCGCCCGCGATGGCAAGGCGTGCGGTGTTGGTATCGAACGCCTTGGCCATGCCCTCGAACAGCCAGTCGGCGGCGGTATCGAACGCACCGTCCGGCGCATTGCGAAACCTTGAAAGCGTGGTTGCCTCGTCCGAATAGATGGTGGTCACCAGATGCGCGCCTGCCTTGTAGGCATGCTCGGTGATGGCGCGCACGAGCGGCAGCGCGGTGATCGGTGCGGTCATCAACAGGCTCTGGCCGGGTGCGAGGCCAAGCCCGGTATGAACCGCGACTTGCGCGAGCTTGTCGAGTTTTTGCGGATCGACGGCGGGAAAGGAGGGCAGGGCGGTCATTGGGTAACTCTTTTGAGATTGGACTCGTCACTTGGAAGGCCGAGCCTAACGCTTCAACCCTTGCGCGTCTATCGGGGGAAGGGCATGAGGGAAAGCAAGTTTCGGCTTGCGCCGCCCCCCCTCCCAGCCTCCCCCACAAGGGGGGAGGTGCTGGCTCTGTGCGCATGGAGACAGCCTGGCAAAGAGGAAGCACCCTCCCCTTGATGGGGAGGGCCGGGGAGGGGTGCAGCGGCGCTCACGACGGCCTAGGAGGTCAGATGAAACACATCGGCATCATCGGTGGCGGCCCGGCGGGGCTGATGGCGGCGGAGGTTCTTTGCGCAACAGGGCACAAGGTCACCGTTTACGAGGCCATGCCAACCGTGGGCCGCAAATTCCTGATGGCCGGGAAGTCCGGCCTCAACCTCACCCACGCCGAACCGCACGCCGATTTTCTCACCCGCTTCGGTACGACCGGCCATCGCCTGCGTCCGATCCTCGATGCGTTTACCGGCGCCGATGCGCGGGAATGGGCGGCGGGTTTGGGGCAGGAGACGTTCACGGGATCGTCGGGACGGGTGTTCCCGGTGGCCATGAAGGCATCGCCGTTGCTGCGTGCGTGGCTCGCGCGTTTGGAGGCGCGCGGGGTAACGGTGCTTACGCGGCATCGCTGGGTGGGGTTTGCTGGCATCGCTGCACCCCTCATCCGACCCGGCTTCGCCGGCCCACTTTCGTCATTCAAATCGCTCCACTGGAGCGATTTGCCCTTCGGGACATTCCTCAATCCCACAAGGGGAGAAGGGAACTTCGTGGATGCCTCGGCTCCTTCGCCCCCCTCTCCCCTTGAGGGAGAGGGGTTGGGGGTGAGGGGTGCCGGCTCTGAAACCAGCCAAAGACTCGCCTTTCAATTCGACACCCCCACCGGCCCCCAAACCTACCATTTCGACGCCGTTATCCTCGCGCTGGGTGGCGCGAGCTGGCCCCGACTCGGGGCGGATGCTGCGTGGGTTCCGTGGCTGGCCGACAAGGGCATTCCGATCCTCCCCTTCCGCCCCGCCAATTGCGGGTTCGATGTGGATTGGCCGGAAGAGATCGGCAGCCGGTTTGCCGGAATGCCGGTCAAATCCGTCGCCGCAACCTCCGCATCGGGCACATCGCGGGGCGAATTCGTCATCACCCGCACGGGGATCGAAGGCAGCCTCGTTTACACTCATTCCGCTGCGTTGCGCGATGCGTTGGAGCGTGATGGGGAAGCCATTCTCATCCTCGATCTCCTGCCGGGCCGGGACGCGGCGCGGATTGCGCGCGATCTGGAAAAGGCCGGGCGCAAGGCGAGCTTTTCAAACCGGTTGCGCAAGGCCGGGCTCGATCCGGTGAAGGCCGCGCTGGTGCGGGCATTTTCCACGGTGGGCGAGCGGAGCCAGCCTCAAACTCTTGCCGCCCGCATCAAGGCGTTGCCGCTCCCCGTTGAGCGCCCGCGCCCGATTGCCGAGGCGATTTCCTCGGCGGGCGGCATTGCGTGGGAGGCGGTGGATGAAAACCTGATGCTGGAAGCGCTGCCGGGCGTCTTCGTTGCGGGCGAAATGCTCGATTGGGAGGCGCCAACCGGCGGCTATCTGCTCACCGCCTGCCTTGCAACAGGATGCTGGGCGGGCAAGGGCGTGCGCCACTGGCTTGAGCGGGATGGAATGATTGTGTAACCGGTAAGGGTCTCTGTCCTTTTTTCCGGTTGTCTTCATGAGCCTTGAGTCCGTCCGCGCCTTTCTGGCCCAGCACGCCCCCGAAATCGAGATCGAGGAAGCGCAAACGAGCAGCGCTACCGTTGCCCTGGCCGCCGAAGCCTTCGGCGTTGCGCCCGGCCAGATCGCCAAGACGCTGTCGCTGCGTGTGGGCGAACGCGTGTTCCTGCTGGTCACCAAGGGCACCGCGCGGCTGGACAACAAAAAAGCCCGCACAGCGTTCGGCGGCAAGGCCAAGATGCTGGGGCTCGATGAGGTGGAAGCCATCACCGGCCACCCGGTGGGCGGCGTCTGTCCCTTCGGGCTGGTCCAGCCGCTGCCGGTCTATTGCGATGTGAGCCTGAAAGAATTCGACATCGTCGTCCCGGCGGCGGGCAGCACCAACAGCTCGGTGCGCATTTCGCCGGACCGGCTGGCCGAGATTACCGGCGCGGAATGGGTGGATGTGGGCGCGTAAGGGCCGGTATGGTGCGCGCCCGATTCGTGATAAGTGGGCAATCGTGATTTCAGGGGAATTTTATCAATGAGCGAGCCGAATCTGGCAGAAGCGATTGACGCCATTTATGCGTCGCTGGCCGCGGACAACGCGGACCTCGATACCCATATCGCCAACCTCAAACGCGTCATGGCGCGCGAGGGCGCGAAAGAGGCCGTGTTCGAGCCGGCGAGGCTCGCGCAAAACAACCGCGCAGGCCGCAAGACGATGCAGGCCTATTTCCGCCAGCGTGGTGTGAAGGTGGCGTTTTCGGGGACGTAGGATGCTTGCGTTGGGATCGCGCTGGACCCCGGTATTTATTACCGGGGTCCAGCACAAAGCCTCCGCCACAACGTTGCTCAGGGTGACGGAAACATCCGCCACCCTTTGAAAATCATGTCGGGATTCGATCAGCTACACCCGGTCGTCGACCCGCACGTGTCGCACTTGAGACACGTCCCGTTCCGCACCAGCGTAAAATTCTGGCACTCCGAGCACGCTTCCCCGACATAGCCCTTCATCTGGGCTTCCATGCGCAGCGTGTTAGTGTCCTTTGCGGCGGCGGCTTTCACCTCCTCGAAGGGAGGCAATTCCGCTTTGGGAGCTTCCTGGCGGTCCTGTTTCAGGGCCGTCACCGCCGAGGTCTGCATGGCCTGCACGGGGTTGGCGGGCTTGTAGTCCGAGGAGGCGACCAGCATCAGGGTCTTGTCCTTCACCCGCCCGCGGGTCATGCCGCGCGAGACGAAGTTGTCGGCGGGCATGGGGGCAGGGGTGGCGCGGTCGGTGATGGCCTTGTCCTCGGAAACGCCCTTGCCGATCGAGGTGGCGCCCGCATCGGGGGTCACATGGGCAAGGTCGGTCCGGTCGAGATACGAGATCGCCAGTTCGCGGAACACGTAGTCGAGGATCGAGGTGGCGTTCTTGATGGTGTCGTTGCCCATCACGAGGCCGGCCGGCTCGAAGCGCGTGAAGGTGAAGGCTTCCACGAATTCGTCCAGCGGCACGCCATATTGCAGGCCGATGGAGATGGCGATGGCGAAATTGTTCATCATGGCGCGGAAGGCGGCGCCTTCCTTGTGCATGTCGATGAAGATCTCGCCCAGCCGCCCGTCGCCATATTCGCCGGTGTGGAGATAGACCTTATGGCCGCCAACGATCGCCTTCTGGGTGTAGCCCTTGCGGCGGTCGGGCATCCTTTCGCGCTCGCGGATGCGTTCCACCACGCGCTCGATAACCTTTTCCGCCACGGCCGGAATGCGCTCGGCGGCGGTGAGGGCGGCGAGTTCGGCCGCGTCGTCCTCATCCTCGTCCTCGTCAGCAAGGATAGAGGCGTTGAGCGGCTGGGAAAGCTTGGAGCCGTCGCGATAGAGCGCGTTGGCCTTCAATGCCAGCTTCCAGGAGAGCATGTAGCTTTCCTTGCAGTCCTCGACGGTCGCATCGTTGGGCATGTTGATGGTTTTCGAGATCGCGCCCGAAATGAAGGGCTGGCTCGCGGCCATCATGCGGATGTGGGATTCGACCGAGAGATAACGCTTGCCGATCTTGCCGCACGGAGTGGCGCAATCGAAGACCGGCAGATGCTCGTCCTTGAGGAACGGTGCGCCTTCCAGCGTCATCGCGCCGCAAACGTGGATGTTTGCCGCTTCGATCTCCTTTTTGGAGAAGCCCAGGAAAGCCAGAAGCTCAAAGGCCGGGTCGGCAAGCTGCTCGTCGGTGACGCCGAGGAATTTGAGGAAATCAACGCCAAGCGTCCACTGGTTGAAGACGAACTTGATGTCGAAGGCCGACTTCATCCCGGCGTTGAGCGCTTCGATCTTGTCCTCGGGGAACCCCTTGGTAGCAAGCGTTGCCGGGTTGATGCCGGGCGCCTGGTTCATGTTGCCATGGCCCACGGCATAGGCCTCGATCTCGGCGATCTGGTCTTCCGAATAGCCAAGCGTCCTGAGCGCTTCGGGCACGGCGCGGTTGATGATCTTGAAATAACCGCCACCGGCGAGCTTCTTGAACTTCACCAGCGCGAAGTCGGGTTCGATCCCGGTCGTGTCGCAGTCCATCACCAGCCCGATGGTGCCCGTGGGGGCGATCACCGAGACCTGCGCGTTGCGATAGCCGTGCTTTTCGCCCAGCGTCAGCGCCTTGTCCCATGCCGCTTTTGCCGCCGAGAGCAGGTCGGCATCGATTGCCGCGCCGTGGTCGAGCGGGACGGGGGCGATGGCGACGTTCTCATAGCCGCCAGCTTCGCCATAGGCGGCGCGGCGGTGGTTGCGGATGACGCGCAGCATATGTTTTGAGTTGCGCTTGTAATCCTTGAACGCGCCCAGCTCGGAGGCGATTTCCGCCGAGGTGGCGTAGGAAATGCCCGAAAGGATCGCGGTCAGCGCACCGGCGATGGCGCGGCCTTCGTCGCTGTCATAGGGGATGCCCGAGGTCATCAGCAGACCGCCGATATTGGCGTATCCAAGGCCCAGCGTGCGGTAGAGGTAGGAGCGTTCGGCAATGGCGCGCGAGGGGAACTGCGCCATCATCACCGAGACTTCCAGCACCAGCGTCCACAGCCGCACGGTGTGCTCGTAACCTTCGATGTCGAACTTGCCGTCCTTGCCCCTAAAGGTCAGGAGGTTGATCGAAGCCAGGTTACAGGCCGTGTCGTCGAGGAACATATATTCCGAACACGGGTTGGAGGCGACGATCGGGCCGGCCTCGGGGCAGGTGTGCCAGTCGTTGATGGTCGAATGGTACTGGATGCCGGGATCGGCGCAGGCCCATGCGGCGTAGCCCACCGATTCCCAGAGGTCGCGGGCCTTGAGGGTTTTCGTTACCCGCCCGTCCTGGCGCGCGGTCAGGTTCCACTCGCCATCGTCCTCGACGGCCTTGAGGAATTGGTCGGTCACGCGCACCGAGTTGTTCGAGTTCTGGCCCGAAACGGTGAGATAGGCTTCGCTATCCCAATCGGTGTCGTAGATGGGGAATTCGATGTCGGTGTAGCCCTGTTTCGCGAACTGGATGACGCGGAAGATGTAGTTCTCCGGCACCAGGGCTTTCTTGGCGGCCTTGACCTCGCGCTTGAGCGCCGGGTTCCTCGTGACATCGAAGCAGTCGTCGCCATTGCCTTCGCAATTGACGGCGGCCTTCATGATGAGTTTCAGATGCTTGGAGACGACCTTGGAGCCCGTGACGAGCGCGGCCACCTTCTGCTCTTCCTTGACCTTCCAGTTGATATATTCCTCGATATCGGGGTGATCGATATCGATCACCACCATCTTGGCCGCGCGGCGCGTGGTGCCGCCCGATTTGATGGCGCCCGCAGCCCGGTCGCCGATCTTGAGGAACGACATAAGACCAGAGGACTTGCCGCCGCCCGAGAGCTTTTCGCCCGAGCCGCGCAGGGCCGAGAAATTGGTGCCGGTGCCCGAACCGTACTTGAACAGGCGCGCCTCGCGGACCCACAGGTCCATGATGCCGTTCTCGTTGACGAGGTCATCGTCCACGGACTGGATGAAGCACGCATGCGGCTGGGGATGCTCGTATGCGGATTTGGACTGCACCAGCTTGTGGGTGAAGGGGTCGACATAGAAATGGCCCTGGCCGGGGCCGTCGATGCCATAGGCCCAATGCAGGCCCGTGTTGAACCATTGCGGGGAATTGGGCGCGCAGCGCTGGGTGGCGAGCATGTAGCACAGCTCGTCGTAAAAGGCGCGCGCGTCGTCCTCGGAGGAGAAATAGCCGCCCTTCCAGCCCCAATAGGTCCAGGTGCCGGCGAGACGGCTGAAGACCTGCCGGGAATCGGTCTCCGAACCGTAGCGCTCTGCCTCGGGGAGCTTGGCGAGCGCCTTTTCGTCGGGAACCGAGCGCCAGAGCCATGAGGGAACGTCGTTCTCCTCAATCTTTTTCAAAGCCCTCGCAACGCCCGCCTTGCGGAAATATTTCTGCGCGATGATGTCAGCGGCGACCTGGCTCCAGGCCGCGGGCACGGCAATATCCTCGAGTCGGAACACCACGGACCCGTCCGGGTTGCGGATTTCGCTCGTTGCACTCTTGAATTCGATACCCGCGTAGGCGTCCTGGCCTGCCGTGGTAAAGCGCCGCTCTATTTGCATTGCCTTCTGGTTCCCCAAAGTTAGATGTCCGCTTGAGCCTGGCGGCTCTCGTTGGGACGATCCGTCATGTGTAGATTGCGTGACAGGCGAAGCACCTGTTGCAACCGACCTTTTTGCGATTCTGGCTCAAGGTCAATCGGACGAAATCGACTATCCCTAGTGCTCACTGTGTGGGCAAAACCTAAATATAGTGTGTTCTGCTGTGGATAGCGAGGAAAATGGGGACAACGGATCACTAGGATAACGCATACCTCCCCACCCCGGTTTCGACGAGGGTTAATAAAGTCTTGTTTGCGCTTTATGGGCTAAGTGCCGATGGTGCCTAGCGTCTTGCGAAGGGGGGTGCGAACTGAGTCTCCCCCCAGGCGCTGTCAAGCACGATTTTTTGATGTTTCGCGCAGTTTTTTCTTTTTTCCCGCCGCTGGATCGGAACCGGTTCTGGCCCCAGGCTCAGGCATCGATGCCAAAACGAGTAAACGGTCTAGGATCGTGGGAACCTGTGTGCTAAATGCCGGTGCAATCGATCTTGTGCATAAAGGCAATCGGCGTGGCAAAAGGCGGTATCGGGCAGATCATCTTCGAGCTTTTCGGCTGGTGGCACGGCCAGACGCTTTCGACGCGGATTTTCACCGCGTTGCGTGGCGTCAGGGTCGGCGAGGACGAGGCGGGCAATGTCTATTATACCGACAAGGCCAAAAAGCGCCGCTGGGTGGTCTATAACGGCCCGGCCGAAGCCTCCGCCATTCCTCCCGGCTGGCATGGCTGGATGCACCACCGCACCGATATCGCGCCCTCCGAGGCCGGCTACAATCCCCATGGCTGGGAGCTGCCGCACGTTTCCAACCTCACCGGCACGGCAGCGGCCTATCGTCCGGACGGGTCGATTCTCAACCCCCAGAAGCGTCCGCGCGTTACCGGGGATTACGACGCCTGGTCGCCGGAATAAGGGTGCGTTCCCGATGATCGGTCGGGAGATGGCGATTCGTGTTCTTCTCATGCTGGGCCTGCTGCTGCCGGTTCCCGCCCTCGGGCAAGCGGTGGCCAACCCCGTCGCGGTCTTTACCGGGCTCGACAAGATCACCGGGCGGATCACCACATTCGACGTCTATATCGATGAAACGGTGCAGTTCGGCTCGCTGCAACTGACGCCGCGCGTCTGCTACTCCCGCCCCACGACCGAAGCGCAGGACGTTTCGGCCTTTGTGGAGGTCGATCAGGTCTCGCTCCGCGCCACCATGCGGCGCATCTTTTCGGGCTGGATGTTCGCCGAAAGCCCCGCGCTGCACGCGATTGACGACGCGGTCTATGACATCTGGCTGGTGGACTGCAAGCAAAGCTCGGACATCCCGCCGCCCGGCGAGCGGTGAGGCGAACACGGATGGTGCATTTTGCACCGCAGCCCCCTCACCCCCAGCCCCTCTCCCGCGAGGGGAGAGGGGGCTCAAGAGCCGAGGAGCCCCGGATACCCTTCTCCCCTTGTGGGAGAAGGTGGGCTTTCGCACAAGCGAAAGGTCGGATGAGGGGGCAGCGATGTTTGCTACTGACCTCTAACCCCATCCCACGCACCAAAATCCCCCTCCATCCGCAACGCCTCAGACAGCATTGCCTCATACTCCGCCCTCGGGACCTCGATGCCGCCGAGCGAGGCGAGGTGGGGGGTGAGGAACTGGGTGTCGAGCAGGATAAAGCCCCCAGCGCTCAGCCGGTCCACCAGATGCGCCATGGCGATCTTGGAGGTGTCGGTCTTGCGGTGGAACATCGATTCCCCGAAAAACGCTCCGCCGATGGCCAGCCCGTAGAGCCCGCCAACGAGCGCGTCGCCGTCGTAAATTTCGACCGTGTGGCAATAGCCCATGGCGAAGAGTTGCGCGTAAAGATCGATGATCGTGGTGTTGATCCACGTCGATTCGCGCTCCGTGCCCGAGGTCGCGCAACCTTCGATGGTGGCCCGGAAATCCCGATCCACGTGGATGGAATAGGGGTGCTTCCTCAAGGTCTTGGCGAGGCTTCTTGAAATATTGAATCCATCGAGCGGCAGGATTCCGCGCAGTTGCGGGCTGACCCAGAAGATGTCTGGATCGTCCGCGCTTTCGGACATGGGAAAGATGCCGGCCTTGTAGGCGCGCAGGATCAGCTCCGGCGTCAGTTCAACCTCGAAGGGATCGTCGCTCCTGCGCGTCATCGGCCTTCCAAAATGAAACGGCCCTCGCAAGGGCCGTCCGGATCACTGCTTGTTGGCTTCGAGGTATTTTTCGAGCCAGTGAATGTCGTAGTCCCCGCTCTGGATGTCCGGCTCGTTGATGAGGCGGCGGAACAGGGGCAGTGTCGTCTTGACCCCGTCGACGATGAACTCGTCGAGCGCGCGGCGCAGGCGCTGCAGGCATTCCGGGCGCGTGCGCCCATGCACGATCAGCTTGCCGATCAGGCTGTCGTAGTAGGGCGGGATATTGTAGCCCTGATAGACGGCGGAATCGACGCGGACGCCCACACCCCCGGCGGGGTGGTAATAAGTGATCCTGCCGGGCGAGGGCGCAAAGGTCTGCGCGTCCTCGGCGTTGATACGCACTTCGATGGCGTGGCCCCAGAAGATGACCTCGTTCTGGGTCAGCGAGAGGGGTTCGCCTGCCGCGACGCGGATCTGCTCATAGACGATGTCGAAATTGGTGATGCGCTCGGTCACCGGGTGTTCCACCTGGAGCCGGGTGTTCATTTCGATGAAATAGAACTCGCCGTTCTCGTAGAGGAATTCGACGGTGCCCGCGCCGGAATATTTGAGCTTGCGCATGGCGGCGGCGCAGATTTCCCCGATCCGGTCCTGTTCTTCCATCGGCACGGTCGGGGCCAGCGCTTCTTCCCAGACCTTCTGGTGGCGGCGCTGGAGCGAGCAGTCGCGGGTGCCCAGATGGACGGCGTTGCCCTTGCCGTCGCCGATCACCTGCACCTCGATGTGGCGCGGCTTTTCGAGGTATTTTTCCATATAGACCGAGTCGTCGCCAAAGGCGGCCTTGGCTTCCGAGCGGGCCGTGGAATAGGCAACCGAAAGCTCGGCTTCGGACTTGGCGACCTTCATACCGCGCCCGCCACCGCCGGCTGCGGCCTTGATCAGCACCGGATAGCCGATTTCGGCCGCGGACTTTTTGGCCTGCGCTTCGCTGGTCACGGCGCCGGCCGAGCCGGGGACGCAAGGGATGCCAAGCTCCAGCGCGGTCTTTTTGGCCTGGATCTTGTCGCCCATGATCTCGATGTGGTGGGCGGAAGGGCCGATGAAGGCGATCTTGTGTTCCGCAAGGATGCGCGCGAAACGCGCGTTTTCCGAGAGGAAGCCATAGCCCGGATGTACGGCGTCCGCGCCGGTGATCTCGCAGGCGGCAAGGATCGAGGGAATGTTGAGGTAGGAATCCTTGGCGGCGTTGGGTCCGACGCACACGCTCTCGTCGGCCAGCCGGACATGCATGGCGTCGGCGTCGGCCAGCGAGTGGATGGCGACGGTCTGGATGCCCAGCTCCTTGCAGGCGCGCAGGATGCGCAGCGCGATCTCGCCGCGATTGGCTATGAGGACCTTGGAGAACATGGACACGTCCTCTACTCGATCACGACGAGCGGCTCACCGTATTCGACCGGCGATGCGTCATCGACGAGGATGCGGGTGACGGTGCCCGCGCGGTGTGCCGGAATCTGGTTCATGGTCTTCATGGCTTCGACGATCAGCACGGTCTGGCCTTCGGAAACCTTCGAGCCCACTTCCACGAACGGCTTGGCGCCGGGTTCGGGCGCAAGATAGGCGGTGCCCACCATGGGCGAGGTGAGCGTTGCCGGGTTCGAGGCAAGGTCTTCGCTCGATGCGGCGGGAACCGGCGTTGCGGCGGGAGCGGCGGCGGGCGCTGCCGCCGGGGCGGGGGCGTGCGGCGCGGCGTATCCGGGCGCTGCGACCTGCACCACTTCCTTGGCGAAGGTGCGGGTGACGCGGATGCGGAAATCATCCTGTTCGAGCTCGATCTCGGCGAGATTGGCCTCATTGACCAGTTCGGCGATGGTGCGGATGAGGTCCTGATCGACCTGAGAGATTTTTGCCATTGTTATCGTTGCTCCACGCCCCGCCTGGCCGGGGACATTCTCTTTCTAGAGGATTTCGGCTACGGCCTCGATGGCCAATTTATACCCGGTCGCGCCCAGCCCGCAAATCACCCCCACCGCAACGCTCGAGACGTAGGAGTGGTGCCTGACGGGTTCGCGCTGGTGGATGTTGGACAGATGCACCTCGACCACCGGCTTGTCCACCGCGCGCAGCGCGTCGTGGATCGCAAGGGATGTGTGCGAATAGGCGGCCGGGTTGATGATGATGGCGTCGGCGGTCTTCCTGGCCGACTGGATCCAGTCGACCAGTTCGCCCTCGTGGTTGGACTGGCGGAAATCGCAGGACAGATCGAGGGTTTCGCACGTTTCGCGGCACAGCGCCTCGATATCGGCAAGCGTCTTGCCGCCATAGATCGACTTCTCCCGGCTGCCCAGGAGATTGAGATTGGGTCCATTGAGGATCAGTACGCGCTTTGTCATGAACTATGATTTTCCGACACCGGTCTTTCGGCTGCAAGCCCGGTTATACGAAATCGAGAGAAATGGCAAAGAAAGAACCATTAGCGGACGATTTCCGGGCGTCAGTCGCGAAATGTGTCGGGAAAGCGCCGCGCAGCATGGAAAATCGCCAGTATTTCGATTCGCTCGCGCAGCCGATAAAACGCAATGTAGGGGGTTCCGGTAATCGTCAGGCGACGCGTCTCGCCATCCGCCAGCAGGCGGCCCAGTTTGGGATGCCAGGAAAGGACGGCAACGGCCTCAACGATACGTCGCACGATGTGTGCGGCTGCGCGCTCGTTATCGAGCGCGATATACGAGCCTATGTCATCGAGATCTTGCAGCGCATCCCGAAGCCAGACGATTTCATTCATCGGGAACGAATTTGCGGATCACCGCCTGGACGTCGGCAGCGGCTACGAAGTGGCCCTCGTCGGCGGCCTTGTGGCGTTGGCCGATTTTCTCAAGATGCCATGCCTCGACGTTTCCGGTCGGCTCAACGGGAACCGGTGAGATTGCGTCGGCTATCGAGATCGGCTTTTCGTTTGTGCTCATAGGTCCATTATCTCACAGATCACCTTTGTCCGCCACATTCGAGCATATCGACAGTGCCTCGTCCGGCTCAGATAATCCCGCGCTCTTTCAAAAGCGCCTGCTCGTCGCCGGCGACCCAGCCGAAGACTTTTGGGGTTCCGTCCGTATCCTGGACGAAATAATGGACCTCGAAATCGATCGCCACCTCGGAGCCGTCCTTGCGCATATAAAAGGCGGTCCATGCGACGTGCGCCACGCAATGATGTTCGTCGATGTCTGAAATGCGGACGTTGCGGACCTTCATCCCTTTCGTTCCGATGGCCCGGTAATGCTCATATCCGCCGAGCATGGCCTCACGGAATTTTTCGTCGTTCTTTCCGGTCATCACCCCGGCGGGTGAGGCGGCTATGAATTCCGACGCGTAGAGGGCGGCGGTTTCCTCCATGTCCATGTCGCCGGCGAGCGAGCGGTTGAAGAAGCGCTCATAGCGATCGAACAGTTCCCGCGCGGCCTTTTCCATCACGCACCGAGCCTTTCCGCCAGTGCCGCCGCCTCGGGTGGCAGGTCCCGCGCCACGCGGCGGTAGATCCGGCCATCGGGCGTGCGGCGCAGGAGGTCCATTTCGATCAGTTCGCGCCTGAGCAATACATAATCCTCGAAATCGTGCCACGTGCGCAGCAGGGTGTTGATTTCGAGTTCATCCATCTGTCCATCGCCCGGCAGTTGCGACCAGATGATCCATAGCGCCAGGTCCTGCTCGGCGCGGCGCGAGGGCCAGCGCTGGAGGCGTCCGCCCGCATCGAAGCACCGTGCGACCCGGTCCAGGCGCCGTGCCAGCGCCTTGTCGGGGATGGCCTCAGCCATCGGTGGGGCATTGGGTGGCACCGCATTCGCGCATGTTGGCGATGCGGCGCGCCAGTTCATCCTTGCCGACCGCGCCGGGGATCACCTCGTTGCCGATGATGAAGGCGGGCGTTCCCGAAATCCCCAGCCCCTGCGCCAGCGTATAGTTGCGCTGGAGGGCGGCGGTGACGTCGTCGGTGTTCATGTCGAGTTCGATCATCACCCGGCTCAGGCCGAGGGTTTCGGCGGCGGCCAGCGCGGTTTCTCCCGTCACCGCGCCACGGGCGGAAAAGAGCGCGGTGTGGAACCGGGCGTAATCGACACCCTGCTTGTTGACGAGAACGCCGACGCGGGCGGCATCGACCGAGCCTTGCGAGAGGATGGGGAATTCCTTGAGGATCACGCGCAGACCGGGGTCTTCCTCGACCAGCGCCATCACGTCGGGCAGCACCTGGCGGCAATAGCCGCAATTGTAGTCGAACATCTCGACCAGCGTCACGTCGCCTTCGGGGTTGCCGAGCACGATGTTGGCGGGGTCGTTGTAGATATCGTCTTCGAGCGTTGTGAGCGCGATGCGGGCGCGCTCCTGCTCTTCGGCGCGCATCTCGGTCTCCAGCGCCACCGACATGCTTTCGAGCAGGCGTGGATTGTCGAGCAGGAAGGTTTCGATCGCGGTGTTGAGATCGGCGGTGTCCATCGGGCCGGCTGCCGGGGCAGGGGCGGTTTCGGCCAGCCGCTCGGTGACGGCGGTATCGATCATCGCGGCGATCTCGGCCTGGGTGGGCCCCGGCGCGGGACGGACCAGCACCCCCGCCACAAGTCCCGCGCATACCGCCGCGACGGCGGCCGTGGTCGCAATGTTTGTCAGGTTCGTCATCGACAGCTCCGAATCGCCTGTGTTTGGCCTTTCCTTAGCATGGGGCCGGAGCTATGCGGGCAAGCAAGAATCTATTGTTGCCGAATCCGTGATGTCGGCTCCGATGGCGGGACAGGGCAATAATTTCCGTAATATTATTTTTTTTATAGAACAAATTACCATATACTTGTATCGACACGGTAATCAATTCTATTTATAAAGCTGATATTAGAAATTAGCCTTTTTGCCCTCTTCCGGCTCGCCGGCCAGCCCGGGATTGGATTGCTCTGGAAAACCGGGCAATGAGCCCTGGACGGGCTGCGCTTTTTGCTCCTGCGTTCCTACCTCAAATCGGACTGTTAGATGACTCTTGCCGCAATCGAACCGTTTTATGCACTGGAGATTCTTGCCCGGGCGCAGATGCTCGAGGCGGAGGGCAGGGATATATGCCATCTCGAACTTGGCGAACCGGGGGGTGCGCCCGCTCCGGCGGTGCTCGAGGCAGTGAGGGGGTGCCTTGGCAGGCCCATGGGTTACACCTCGGCCAAGGGTCTTCCAGCCTTGCGCGAACGGCTTGCGGGCTATTACGGAGAGAGGCACGGCGCAGAAGTCGATCCCGGGCGTATCCTTATCACCATGGGGTCGTCGAGCGGCTTTATCCTCACATTCCTTTCGGCATTTGCGCCCGGCGCGCGGATTGCGGTCACCCGGCCCGGCTATCCGGCCTATCTCAACATTCTCGCCTCGCTCAACATGAGCGTTGCCGAAATCCCTCTGAGCGCGGCCAATGGCTGGAAGCCGAGCGTTGCCGACATCGAGGCGGCTTATGAAAAAATGCCCTTCGAGGGCTTTTTGCTCGCCAGTCCCGCCAATCCCACCGGCGCCGTGCTCGACAAGGAAGAACTGGCGGCGATCATTGCCTGTTGCGACCGGTTGGGCGTGCGATTCATTTCCGACGAGATCTATCATGGGCTGAACTACGCCGGGGGCGATGTCAGCGCCCTCGAAACCAGCGCCGACCACGTGGTGATCAACAGTTTCTCGAAATACTACTGCATGACCGGCTGGCGCATCGGCTGGCTGGTGATGCCCGAAGATGTCGTCCGCCGCACCGAGATGATGGCGCAAAGCCTTTTCATTTCCGCCTCGTCGGTATCCCAGCACGCCGCGCTCGCCGCGCTCGACCAGCGCGTGGTCTATGACCAGCGCCGCGACGACTATGCGCAAAACCGGCTGCTGCTTGCCGACGGCCTCAAACGCCTCGGCTTTGCTTCCGCCGAACCCGCCGATGGTGCGTTTTATGCCTATGTGGACGCGGCGCCTTTCACCAACGACACCATGGACTTCTGCGTGCGCCTGCTCAACGAGGCGGGTGTCGCGGCAACCCCCGGCGCCGACTTCGACCGCGTCAACGGAAGCCGCTACATGCGTTTTTCCTACGCCGGAACGCGCGAAAACATCGAGGAAGCGCTGGAGCGGATGGAACGGTTTTTGCGCTCGGGGGCGTGAGGACGGCGATGGAACGGCTTGTTACGCGGAACTCCCCGCACGCGTTCGCTCGACCTTTTTGGGTGCCGACGCCCGCCTCCATCGAATTTCTTCTGTCTAGATCATTTCAGATTCTGACGCAATGAGCCTCATGCTCCTTTGCTGCCCCGGCGAAAGCCGGGGCCCATGCTGCAAAGTCCACCGTGTTGGATGGTTTGCTGTGTATCCCGGGTCGAGCCCGGGATAGCGACGGAGGCAAGCTGATCGTTTAGCTACCCAACCCCAGCCGCCGCTGCCACCAGCCGGCTTTCTTGGGCTTTTCTTCCTCGCCGGTGCTGGTTGACGAGGTGACGATTTCGTCGGCGGGCACCACCTTCTTGCGCGATCGGGCGGGAGCCGGACTTTCCGGCTCGGGCGCCGGCTCCTCGGCTGCCGGTTCGCTCGCCTCCTCCTCGGCGGGGGCTTCGGCCTCAACCTTTTTCGTCACTCTCCGGCGCGGTGCGCGGGGCTTTTTGACGGGTTCTTCGCGCGCTTCGGGTGCCGGTTCTTCCGCAACGGGTGTGGGTTCCTCGCTCACCGGTTCGCTTGCCGTCTCGGCTTCCACTTCCTTGGCAGCGGCGGGCTTGCGGGTGCGGCGGGGTTTTTTGACCGGCTGCTCTTCAGCCTCGGTCACAGGGGCGGCATCGGCAGGGGGCGTGTCGTCCTCGACCGGAGCCGGTTCGGCGGTGCGGCCCTCGACGGCGTCCATGGCTTCGGCTTCCGCCGAACCCTCGTCATCGCCGTTGTCGGTCTCCATGCCATCCTGTCCGCGCCGGTTGCGGCGTCCGCCACGGCGGCCGCGGCGGCGGCGTTTGCGCGGATGATCGTCGTCGTCTTCAGAGGTGGCGAGGGGAGCGGTTCCCTCCTCGGTATCGCCGCTTTCGGCATCGGGCGTTGCCGCTTCCTCGGGCGACACGGCGTCAGTGCCATTGCCATTGCTATCGCCGTTACCGTTGCCGCCGCGACCACGCCGGCGCCTGCGGCGGCGCTTGCCGTCGCGCTGGACGTGGCTGTCGGCGTCGGCGGTTTCTTCACCTTCGGACTCGGCCTCTCCCTCGGCCTCGTCATAATCGCTCATGGTGGCGGAATCGGCGCGGATATGCTGGACGGCGGCGGCCGAAACCGGTGTGCGGGCCTCGCCGCGTTCGATATTGAACTGGGAACCCACGAGATCGGACAGCGCCGAAATGGTGATCGACAGCCCGTATTTGGCCTCGAGCGCCAGCAGCGTTTCACGCTTGGTGTTGAGGATATAGAGCGCCACTTCGGCAGGCATGTTGGCGTTGATCGACTGGCCCGGCTTGCGCAGCACGTGGTCCTCGATGGCGCGCATGACCATCAGCGCGACCGAGGAGACCGAGCGCACCAGTCCGGTGCCCGCGCAGGTGGGACAGGAGTGGGTCGAGCTTTCCAGAACCCCGAAGCGAATGCGCTGGCGGCTCATTTCGAGCAGGCCGAAATGGCTGATATGGCCGACCTGGATGCGTGCGCGGTCGTTCTTCAGGCAGTCCTTGAGCTTTTTTTCCACCGCGCGGTTGTTGCGGCGCTCTTCCATGTCGATGAAGTCGATAACGATCAGCCCGGCAAGGTCGCGCAGGCGAAGCTGGCGCGAGATTTCCTCGGCCGCCTCGAGATTGGTCTGGAGCGCGGTGTCCTCGATATTGTGCTCGCGGGTCGCGCGGCCCGAGTTGACGTCGATCGAAACCAGCGCCTCGGTTGGGTTGATGACGATGTAGCCGCCCGAGGGGAGCGTCACCTGCGGGTGGAACATGGAGTCGAGCTGCGTTTCTATATTGAAACGCGAGAAAATGGGCGCATCATCCTTGTAGATCTGCACATTCTTTGAATGCGAAGGCATGATCATGCGCATGAAATCCTTGGCCTCGCGATAGGCCGCCTCGCCCGCCACGAGGACTTCGCTGATGTCCTTGTTGTAAAGGTCGCGAATGGTGCGCTTGATGAGGCTTCCCTCCTCATAGACGAGGCAGGGGGCGGTGGATTCGAGCGTCAGGGTGCGCACGTTCTCCCACAGCCGCATCAGATACTCGAAGTCGCGCTTGACCTCGGCTTTGGTGCGCGCCGCTCCGGCGGTCCGCAGGATCACGCCCATGCCCTGGGGCACTTCGAGATCGGAAGCGATTTCCTTCAGACGCTTGCGGTCCGCCGCACTGGTGATCTTGCGCGAGATCCCGCCGCCGCGTGCCGTGTTGGGCATCAGTACCGAATAGCGTCCGGCGAGCGAAAGATAGGTGGTGAGTGCCGCGCCCTTGTTGCCGCGCTCTTCCTTCACCACCTGGACCAGAAGCACCTGGCGGCGCCTGATCACTTCCTGGATCTTGTATTTGCGCTGGCTGCGGCGCGGACGCTCCTGGATATCTTCCAGTGCATCGCCTTCGCCGATCTGCACGACCTTGGGCCTTGCGGCGTTGGGGGCGTCGAGATCGTGGCTGGAATCGCCGTTGTCGCCATTCTCGCCATTGTCGTCGTCATCGTGGTGGTCGTCGTCACCGCCGTCGGCCTCGGCATCGTCGAGCGCGGCTTCCTCCTCCTCGGCCTCTTCTTCGGCTTTCAGCAGGGCTTCGCGATCGGCGACCGGGATCTGGTAGTAGTCGGGGTGGATTTCCGAGAAGGCGAGAAAGCCGTGGCGGTTGCCGCCATATTCGACGAAGGCCGCCTGCAGGGAAGGTTCGACCCGCGTGACCTTGGCGAGGTAGATGTTGCCCCTCAGTTGCCGCCGTTCGGCGGACTCAAAGTCGAATTCCTCGAGTTTGTTGCCGCTAGTGACGACAATCCGCGTTTCTTCCGGGTGGGTGGCGTCCACCAACATTCTTTTTGTAGGCATTTAAGAAAACTCCGCGCGCTCGCGCGCCGATGCCGCGTCCACCATGAAGATGGGCGCCGGCGCCATGCGAGGCGTATGTCGTGTGAAAAAGGACGCCTTGGACGTCCGGGGAGGTTTGGGGTTCGGTCGCGGAGGCATCGAGCCACTGGCTGCGGCACAGAAAATCTGCGGTGTCGCTTCTTGCCAGCGAAGTGCCCATTCGACCTCATCCTCAGAGCGGGAAGGGAAATTCTGCCCTCGCGCCGCTCAAACTCGGTGTCGCACGGCTGGGAAACCGGAACGGTCCTTCCGCGCAACCGGCGGGCACGATACTGAACCCGCCGCGGCCCATGAGGGCCAATATCCTTCATCCGGGCATCTAGCCGCTGCGCGATCAGGAGCAATTGCCACCGGCCTTTTCAAAAGGCGCAAAACGATGCAATGGCCTCGCCGCAAACGATATTCGGGCCCGAATATTGTCCTTACGAGTGTTCCCCCCGATTGGCAATAGGCAATCTGGGGCTGAACATCGGCCCGATGTGGGGAGTGTTTCGTGCCGATGCAAGCAGGCCCTCAAAATGCCGGAGAATCGCATAAGGTGCGCGCCAAACGGAGTCGGGTATGAATTTTGCACCTTTGCGGGCGCTCCTTGTCCTTTTGATCCTCGCCGTCTTTCCCGCCGCGCCCGGGCTGGCGCAGGAGGATGCGTCCGATGCGCAAACCGCCGCATTGCCCGCCATCCTCGATTCGCGCGTCACCTCGACCGCCGAGCGGGCGCGGCTGGTGCTCGACATTACGAACCCCACCGAATTCACCATCTATACGCTGGCCGCGCCCCAAAGGGTCATCATCGAATTGCGCGCCCAGTCCGGGGACAGCGGGGGGCAGGTGGCCGGGGACGGGCTGGTCTCCAGCTATGATATCGCTTCGGCCGGGGCCGAGCGCGTGCGGGCTGAACTGGAACTGACCGCGCCGGCACGCGTGCAGCAATCCTATATCCTCGAAGCGTTCGAGGATCAGCCGGCGCGGCTCGTCATCGATCTCATTCCCGACACGGCTGAAAATTTCGCCGCCAATGTGCGCGATATTCCCGCCGACGAGGCGGCGCCCGTTGCCGAGCCCGCGCTCGACAGCACCGAGACCGCGCCGGGCGAAACCACAACCGCCGAGGTCACCGTCCGCCCGCTCATCGTCATCGATCCGGGGCATGGCGGGGTGGATGGCGGGGCCAAGTCCGCCTCGGGGCTCGAGGAAAAGCATATCGTGCTGGCCTTCGCGCTCAAGCTCCAGAGCCTTCTGGTCGAGACCGGCAAGTTCGACGTTGCGCTGACGCGCGAGAACGACAGTTTTCTGACCCTTGCCGAGCGGGTCGCGCTGGCCCGCACCAACCGGGCCGACCTTTTCATCTCGCTTCACGCCGATTCGTTCGATCAGGAGGATGTGCGCGGGGCGAGCATCTATACGCGCGGCGACATCGTGCTCGACGCGCTGGACCGGGTGCTGGCCGAAAATGAAAACCGCGCCGATCTCGTTGCCGGGTTCGGTCCGCCCGAGGACCCCGCCGTCGTCGACGTGCTGATCGATCTTTTCGGCCGGGAAACGCGTCGGCAATCCTATTCCGCCGCCCAGGCGCTCCTGAGCCAGCTCGAACCTTCCGTTCAGTTGCGGCGCTTCCCCTTGCGGCAGGCCGATTTCTTCGTCCTCAACGCCCCGGACGTTCCCTCGGTGCTGATCGAGTTGGGGTTTCTGTCCAACTCCGACGATACCGAAAACCTGACCACCGACGCCTGGCTCAACCGCGTCGCGGCGGCACTGGCGCGGGGGGTGGCGATCTATTTCGAGGGGCGGGGGTAGCCAGTCCCGGCGCGAGGCTTGACATCGCGCACCCCTCACCCCCAACCCCTCTCCCGCAAGGGGAGAGGGGGGCTCAAGAGCCGAGAACTCCGCAGGGTTCCCTTCTCCCCTTGAGGGAGAAGGTGGCCGGAGCGAAGCGGAGGTCGGATGAGGGGTGCTGCGATGTTGCTTTTGAGCGCCCATCCATCACAAATCTGCTCCCGCCGTCCACAATTTAATCCTTGTCTGGTATTTATGATTCGCAGTCGGCGCCATGCGCCGCGCTTGGGAAATGGCGGTATATGTTTCGACTTTTGAGCTGGCTCTTCGGGTTTGGCGTGTTTGTCGCTCTGGCAGGGCTGCTCGGGGTCGGGGCCTATCTTTTCATCGTGAGCGAGGATCTGCCCGATTATACCTCGCTCACCGATTACCAGCCGCCGGTCACCACCCGCGTCCATGCCGCCGACGGCACGCTTCTGGCCGAGTTCGCCCGCGAGCGGCGGCTGTTCCAGCCGGTCGAGACCATCCCGCCCCACGTGATCGCCGCGTTCCTTTCCGCCGAGGACAAGGATTTCTATTCCCATTTCGGCATCGACGTCGCGGGTGTCATCCGGGCTGCGCGCGACAATGTCGAAGGGATGCTCAATGGCGGCAGCGGGCTGGTCGGCGCCTCGACCATCACCCAGCAGGTGGCCAAGAACTTTCTTCTGACCTCCGAGCAGACCTGGGACCGCAAGATCAGGGAGGCCCTGCTGGCGCTCAGGATCGAGAACACCTTCTCGAAAGACAAGATTCTCGAACTTTATCTCAACGAGATTTTCCTGGGGCTCAATTCCTACGGCGTTGCCGCCGCCGCGCTCAATTATTTCGACAAGGCGCTTTATGAACTGAGCTATTCGGAAGCCGCCTATATCGCCGCGCTCCCCAAGGGGCCGGCCAATTACCATCCCTTCCGGCGCCCGCAAGCGGCCATCGAGCGGCGCAACTGGGTTCTCGATCGCATGGTCGAGAACGGCTACATCACATTCGCCCAAGGGGAGGCCTTCAAGGCCGAGAACCTTGACGTCATCCCGCGCCGGGGCGGCAGCCAGCTTTATTCGGCTGAATATTTCACCGAGGAGGTGCGCCGCCAGCTCGGCTCGCTTTACGGCGAGGATCAGCTTTATGGCGGCGGCATGTCGGTGCGCACCTCGCTCGATCCGCGTTTGCAGGCGCTGGCGCGGCGCGCACTGATGGACGGGCTTATCGGTTTCGATCAGGCTCGCGGTTTTCGCGGGCCGGTGGCGACCATCGAGACCGATGGCGACTGGGGTATTGCCCTCTCACAGATTTCGCCCCTGCGCGACGTGCCCGAATGGCAGTTGGCGGTCGTCCTCGAAATGGAAAACAACCTCGCCCATATAGGCTTGCGCCCCGCCATCGATGTCGATGGACGGGTCGATCCCGTGCGGGTCGAGGCGCAGGTGCCCGGATCGGCGGTGGGCTGGGTCAGCCAGCCGCTGAGCCAGCTTCTGAGCGTAGGCGATGTCATTTATGTCGAGCCGGTCGCCGATCAGGACGGGGTCTATGCGCTCCGCCAGGTGCCCGAGATCGAGGGCGGGCTGGTGGCCATGGACCCGCGCACGGGCCGCGTGCTCGCCATGGTCGGCGGGTTCTCGTTTGCCGAAAGCGAGTTCAACCGCGCGACCCAGGCCATGCGCCAGCCCGGCTCGTCCTTCAAGCCCATCGTTTATGCCGCAGCCCTCGACAATGGCTATACCCCGGCCTCGGTGATACTCGACGCGCCGCTCGAAATCGTCAACGCGGACGGCTCGGTCTGGCGACCGGAGAACTACGCCCAGCAATTTTATGGTCCGCAGACGCTGCGGCGCGGCATCGAGCTGTCGCGCAACGTGATGACGGTGCGGCTGGCCAAGGACCTCGGCATGCCCATGGTTGCCGATTATGCCGAGATGTTCGGGATTTACGACGATCTGATGCCGGTGCTTTCGATGGCGCTGGGTTCGGGCGAAACGACGGTCCTGCGCCTGACATCGGCCTACGCCACCATCGCCAATGGCGGGCGCCGGATCACCCCCACGCTGATCGACCGCATCCAGGACCGCTACGGGCAGACGATCTATCGCCACGACGAGCGCATCTGCGATGGGTGCGAGCAGGCCGAATGGACGGGGCAGGGGGAACCCTACATCATCGACAACCGCGCGCAGGTGCTCGACCCGATGACCGCCTATCAGATCACCTCGATGATGGAAGGCGTCGTCCAGCGCGGCACGGGCACGGCGGTGCGCCGTCTCGACCGGCCCGTGGCGGGCAAGACGGGCACCACCAACGATTACAAGGACGCATGGTTCGTGGGCTTCACCCCCGAACTGGCGGTAGGTGTTTATGTCGGCTACGACATTCCGCGCTCGATGGGGCGCTCGTCCACCGGCGGCGAGCTTGCCGCGCCGATCTTTGCCGATTTCGTGGGGGCGGCCCTGCGCGGACAGCCCGCCACGCCCTTCAACATGCCCGCAGGCATGCGGCTGGAATGGATCGATCCGGCCACCGGCGTTGCTTCGGCAGGCGGCGGGGTGCGCGAGGCGTTCAAGCCGGGAACGGGAGCGAACCTCATCACCTCGGTCATCGGCGTGCACTCGGCGGCGTTCGAGAATATCCAGGGCGGGAATTCCCAGGGGTTTGTCACTGGGACGGGAGCGTTGTGGTAGGCATCGTCACCCCCTCCCAACCTCCTCACAAGGGGGGAGGTGCTGGCTTGGAGCGTATGGGACAACCACGCAAAGGAAGCACCCTCCCCTTGATGGGGAGGGTTGGGGAGGGGTGAAGCCACACGCACGGATGCTGGCAGTTGATCCTCCCGCCATTTCCCATTAAGTCACAGCCGCATCTCTTGAAAAGTGGAAGAACAATGCGAGCGGAAACGCAAAAGACCGTCGATCACATCAAGCAGGCCATAAGCCTGCTGAGGAGGCATCTTTGACTGGGATACGGCCCAGCGAAGACTAGACGCCCTCAACGCCCGATCGGAATCGGGCGACCTCTGGAACGATCCTGAAGCCGCCCAGCAGGTGATGCGCGAGCGCCAGTCGCTCGAAGACGCCATCGCCAGCGTCAAGGCGCTCGAATCGGGCATTGCCGACAATGTGGAACTGATCGAACTTGGCGAGGCCGAAGGCGATAGCGAAATCGTCGCCGAGGCGGAGGCCGCGCTTGCCGAGTTGCGTGAAACCGCCGCGCGTATGCGCGTCGAGACGCTGCTTTCGGGCGAAGCGGATTCCAATGACTGCTATCTGGAAGTCCATGCCGGGGCCGGGGGCACCGAGAGCCAGGACTGGGCGCAGATGCTGTTCCGCATGTACACGCGCTGGGCCGAACGGCGCGGGTTCAAGGTCGAGACCTATGAATATACCGCCGGTGAAGAAGCGGGCATCAAGGGCGCGACCATTCTGGTCAAGGGCCACAACGCCTATGGCTGGCTCAAGACCGAGAGCGGGGTGCATCGCCTCGTGCGCATCTCGCCCTATGATAGCCAGGCCCGCCGCCATACCAGCTTTTCGAGCGTCTGGGTCTATCCGGTGATCGATGATTCCATCGATATCGATGTGAGCGAAGCCGATGTGCGCATCGATACCTACCGCGCCTCCGGTGCGGGCGGACAGCACGTCAACACCACCGATTCGGCGGTGCGCATCACCCATATCCCCACCGGTATCGTCGTCCAGTGCCAGAACGAGCGCTCCCAGCACAAGAACCGCGCGCAGGCCTGGGACATGCTGCGGGCGCGGCTTTATGAACTCGAGCTGCAAAAGCGCGAGGAAGCGGCCAACGCCGAGGCGGCCTCCAAGACCGACATCGGCTGGGGCCACCAGATCCGCTCCTACGTCCTGCAACCCTACCAGCTCGTGAAGGACCTCCGCACGCAGGTGGAAAGCACCGCGCCTTCGGATGTGCTCGATGGCGACCTCGACAAGTTCATGGAGGCCTCGCTGGCGCAGCGGGTGGGGGCTGAGACGGGGGAAGAAGGGTAGCTCGGCCTTTCCGGCTTTTGGCAAGCATCGCACCCCCTCACCCCCAACCCCTCTCCCACGAGGGGAGAGGGGGCTCAAGAGCCGAAACATCCGCAGGGTTCCCCTTCTCCCCTTGTGGGATTGAGGAATGTCCCGAAGGGCAAATCGCTCCGGTGGAGCGATTTGAATGACGAAAGTGGCCGGAGCGAAGCGAAAGGTCGGATGAGGGGGCCAGCGATGCTGGCTGGTACACGCTGAGGTGTCGGGGTATGCTCCAACACCTACAGGAGCCCCCCATGAGCTGGATGCCAGACCGCGATCCCATCCTCGGCGACAAGCAGAGCTGCGATGCGCTCGAACTCGTCGTCGTGCCGCGCACGCGCGATCTTGGCGAAGGGTTCGCCGTGCGCCGCGCGCTGCCGCATGGCAAGAAGCAGATGGTGGGGCCGTTCATATTCTTCGATCATTTCGGCCCGGTGCAGTTCGTGGCCGGGCAGGGGATGGACGTGAAGCCCCATCCCCATATCGGGCTGGCCACCGTCACCTATCTTTTCGACGGCAGGGTCATGCACCGCGACAGTGAGGGCAATATCCAGGCTATCGAGCCCGGCGCCATGAACCTCATGACGGCGGGCAGCGGGATTTCCCATTCCGAGCGCACGCCCGAGGTCGAGCGGGCCACCGGCCATAAGCTGCTGGGCCTCCAAAGCTGGATCGCCTTGCCCAAGGGCCAGGAAGAGATCGCGCCGAGTTTCCAGCATTTTTCCTCCACCGATCTGCCCGTCGTTGCAGACAATGGCCTCAACGCCCGCGTCATCGCCGGAAAGGCATTCGGCAAGCGCGCCAGTGTTTCGATGGTTTCGGACTGGTTCTATGTCGAGGTGACGCTGGCCGAGGGCCTTTCCGCCCCGCTCGATGCCGATTACGAGGAGCGGGCCATCTATCTCGTCGAGGGCGCGATCGATATCGCAGGGGACGTGTTCGAGGCGCCGCGTCTCCTCGTCTTCCGCCCCGGCGATGCCATTACCGTCACCGCCGTGCGCCCGAGCCGGATGATGTTTCTGGGCGGCACCGCGCTCGAGGGGCCGCGCTATATCTGGTGGAATTTCGTCTCGTCCAGCAGGGAGCGCATTGAGGAGGCCAAGGAGGACTGGAAGATGGCCCGGTTCGGCGCCGTGCCCGACGAAACCGAAGTCATCCCGCTGCCCGACGCTTCGTTCTGATTTTCTCGACTTATCCCCGCTTTCACGATCCGGGATAGCGTGGGCATAGGAAAATCAATGACTTGGCTGGGAGGGGAGCGGAAATTTTGACTGAACGAATTGAACGAAAATCGTTTTCTCGTTCAATTTGGAGCGTTCTCAGAAGAATTTGGCGAGGGTTCGCCCGGCGGTGATGAAACGGCTGGGGTCGACGGCGCTGCCGCCGCGCCGGACCTCGAAATGAAGGTGCGGGCCGGTCGACCGGCCCGTCGATCCGGCAAGCCCGATCCGCTCTCCGCCCCTGATCGACTGTCCCTCATGCACGTTGATCGCGCTCATATGGGCGTAGCGCGAGACCAGCCCGTTGCCGTGGTCTATATCCACCATCTTGCCGTAGCCGCCATTGGTGCCCGCATAGGTGACGGTGCCCTTGGCGGCGGCGAGGATCGGGGTGCCGGTCGGCGTGCGGAAGTCTATGCCGGAATGAAAGGCCGTGCGCTTGAGGAACGGGTCCATGCGGTTGCCGAAATTGGAACTCATGGAGAGGTTTCCGGCGACCGGGCGCTGGACAGGGGTGATCATCAGGGTCTGGCGCGCTGACTGGAACCGGGCCAGCGCCGAAGCCACCGCATTGGCTTCCTCGATGATGGAAAGCTCGCCCATGCCATCGGCGGGGATGAACGGGCCGCCGATTCCCTCGTCTCGAGGCATGGAGGGGCGGACGCCGAGGGTTTCCAGCGTGCCCACGATCTCCTGCGTCGAGAGCGTTGCCGCATCGGAAAGCGAGGCAAGAGCCATGCGGGTTTCTTCCTGCATGGCGATGAGGTTCTGGGCCAGCACTGCCGTATCGCCGGTTTCGGCGGGCGCCAGGCCGCCGATGGCGCCGGTAACGATATCGGTATCGACGGGCGCGCTTGTGCCGCCCATGGCGATGCCCATGTCGCGGGCCATGTCGGCCAGCGCGCGAACATATTCGTGCTGTTCTGCAAGGATTTCCTGCTGTTGCACCAGTTCGTGCATCTGCAGGTTCATGTCGCCCATCTGGGCGTATTGGCGCGAATGGAGGCGGTCGACCTCAAGCCTTAGCTGGACGATGCGCTGCTCATAGGCGGTGATGATCGCCGAGTTGTCCTCGCGCAGCAGGTCGTTGATCTCGGGAGTATAATAGAATGCGATGCCGGTCACGGCGTTCGTGCCGAGCAGCAGCGCGAAAAGCGCATAGAACAGGAAACCGGATTTATGCGGCCCTCGTTGCGGGCTTTTGGGTTTTGCCCGCCCAAACCCGCTCTGCGCTTCCCCGGAACGCACCTGACGCTTCCCCCAAAATACAGGCGGCTTCTGCCGAAAGATGACCAGGGGAAACTATGCGGGCTCATGGTTAACAAAGCCTTCAGCCCAGCGCTTTCAGGACTCGTTCCACGTGCCCCTTGGCGCGGATATTGCGCCAGATTTCCGTGAGCTTGCCGTCCGGTCCCACAAGAAAGGTCGAGCGGATGAGGCCCATATAGGTGCGGCCATAATTGCGCTTTTCGCCCCAGACACCGTAGGCGCCGATCGCGACGTGATCGGGGTCCGAGAGAAGAATCGGGGAGAGCTGGTAGGTCGTTCTGAACTTCGCCAGTTTTTCGATGCTATCCGGGGAGATGCCGACCAGCACGATGTCTTTTTCGGCAAAGGCGGGGGCGTGGGTTGTGAAGCCGATATTCTGGTCGTTGCAGGCCGGCGTATCGGCTTGCGGATAGAAATAGAGCAGCACCGACCGGCCGCGATGGGCGGAAAGCGTGAAATGGCTTCCATCGTCAGTGGGGAGCGTGAAATCGGGGGCGGCATCGCCTTTGGCCAGCACAATCATGAAAATGGCATCCTTATGCGAAATTCGTGGCATTTTAGGTGTTCGGCCACATTCGAGCCAGTATGGTCGCCCAAACGGCTGATCGGCTTTTAGCCGATTCTTCCCGGTAATCCGGAATGGACTCGATCTGGACCCTATGATGTGAGCGAAACCGCCATGACCCCGGACCCTCCGCGTCCCGCGCGCAAGAAGCGCTGGCTCGGGGCCATCCGTATCGCTGCACTCATTGTGGTCGCGCTTTTCGCGCTGGTTTATGTCCGTCTGCTGTTCGGACCGATCTCGCTCAACTTCCTGTCGGACCGGGCGCAATCGATGGTGGCCGGGGTGGTCGATGACAGCTTTGCCGTCGGCTGGACCGATTTCGGGCTGTCGCTCAACGGGCCGGTCGATCTGGCTTTCCGCCTTTCGGACGTGACGCTGACCGAACAGACACATCAGTCGCTCATCACCATGTCGGCCCTCGATATTTCCATTTCACCCCTCGGGATGCTGCGCGGGCGGCCCGAGGCGCGGATCGTCATGATCGAGCCCCATTTCCAGGCCGTCCAGGACCTGCTCGGCACGCGCCTTTCCCGCTTCGATATCGAGGACCCCGGCGATGGCACGCCCTCGGTCGTGCGCATCCATCAGGGAGCCCAAACCGTCGAGGGGGTCGTCATCGGCAGCGAGGGGCTGTCGCTCGACGGCATGGAGGAGGGCGCCGCCGGGCTGCGCTCGGACAATGACTGGCTGATCGCCAACGTGGAAAACATCAACACCTCGCTTGCGGACGTTGCCGCCCGCGCCATGGGCGGACAGGTCAACCGCATCGAGGTGCGCAACGGCTCGGCGGGCGTACTCGACACGGTCTATGGGCTCTACAAGGAATTCGACAGCATCGGCGTCGAGGTCCGGGCCGGACGCGAGGACGGGCGGGTCTCGGCGGTCTTTTCGGCGCAGATCGCGGGCCGGACCATGCACGGGACGCTGGTGCGCGAGCGGACCGTCGATGGCGCGGTCATCTCGGCGGATGTGGACGACATCGACTTTTCGACCGTCATTCCCTTTCTCGACGACGCCGAGGGCATTGCCGCCCTGCGCGGGGTGGGGCGGTTGGGCGCGCAGATCGATTACGATGCGGCAGGCATCGTTGAAGGCGCGACCTTCACCATCGATCTTTCCGGCACCGCGCTGAGGCTCAACAACGACCTGTTCGCCATCGAGACCGAGCCGTTCGAGGTCGCGTGGACCCCGCGGGAATCGCGGTTCAGCTTTGCCGATGTGGATGCCGCCATCGGGCAGAGCCGGGGGCTGGTCAGCGGCGATCTGGTCATGGGGTTCGATCAGTTGTTCGGGCCAACGGTCGGCCTCTCGATCCGGGCCAGCGATGTGTGGCTGCACCCCGACGACCTCGATGCGCCCCGGGAGCCGTTCGAGCTTTTCAGTTTCGAGGGCTGGACGGCCCCGCTCTACGGGGCGATCGGCATCGACCGGATGGTGGGTGCGCGGGAAAATGTCAGCGTCGTCATGCAGGGGCGCGTCGACACGGTCCGCGAGGGGATCGGGCTCGATGTGACGATCAGCGGACGCGGCGCGTCCTCGGACGATCTCAAACGGCTCTGGCCCTATCTGTTTTCGCCCGAGGCACGGGAGCTGTTCGCCGAATATGTCATCGACGGGCAGGTCCATTCCGCCGACATGCGGTTCAAATTCCCCGTCGGCACCATCGGCAATCCCGACCAGACCGGCCCGGTCCCCGAAGGCTCGATCGATATCGAGATCGTCGGCTCCGATCTCGAATTACAGCCTTTCGAGGGCATTCCCCAGTTCGGGGTGGATGGCGAGGCGCGGGTGACAGTGCGCGACAACCAGTTCACCATGGCGTTCGAGAAGGCGACGATCACCGATCCATCCGGCAATATCGCCATCTCAAACGCGGCCTTTCTCAATCAGGATACTTCCGCGCCGACGCAGATTTTTGAAATTTCCGGCGACATATCGGGCTCGGTGCCCACAGTGATGCGGATCGCCAATGCCGAGCCGCTCAACCTTCTCGAGGAGTTTCAGTTCGGGTTCGACCTCGATGCGCTGGCGGACGACCTCGGCGGTGACGTGGCGGCGACGGTGATCTCGACGATCAAGACCGATGAAACAGGGCGCATGATCAGCACCGATTATGTGCTCAACGGATCGGTCGCCAACCTGCGCAGCATCAACCCCATAGAGGGGTTCGGCTTTTCCGAAACCAATCTGTCGTTCACCGCCTCGCAGGCCGGATTCAATATTGCGGGGCAGGGCAAGCTCGAGGATATCGCGGTCGATCTTCACGCCACGCGCTCGGGAAACGAGGCGGCCGATTTCCGGGCTGCCGCCACGTTCAGCGTCGAGGATGCGCGCTCGATCGGGCTCGATCTTTCCGAGTTCATGGATGGCAATGTGCGGGTAGTCACCCGTCCGATGCCCGACGGGAGCTTTCAGGTGCTGGCCGATCTGGCCGATGCGGGGTTGAGGCTCACCGATATCGGCATCGCCAAGGAGCGCGGCGCGCCGGGGCGGCTGGCGGGGGTGGTGAGGCTGGACGGCGACCGGACGGCGATCAGCGATCTCGACCTTGCCTTCGGTACGGTGCGGCTGATGGGCGATGTCGATGTCGGGCTCGACGGCACGCTGGAACTGGCCGAATTCTCCACCTTCCAGATCAGTCCGGGGGACGATGCCCAGGTATCGATGACGCAGATCGATGGCGGGTTTTCGCTCGCGGTCAGGGGCGAGCAACTGGACGTCAAGCCCATCCTCAAGCGCTTCTTCGATCTTGAGGGCGATCCCGATGCCGGGGCCAGCGAGGACCTGGGCAACCAGGTCTTCAATGTCTCAGTTAATCTCGACCGCGCGCTGGGGCACTATGCGGCGGTGGTTTATAATCTCGATCTCGACCTTGCCGTGCGCGGCGACGAGTTGCGGCGCGTCAATCTCACCGGGCAGTTGGGCGGCGGGCGCACCATGTCAGCGACGACCAACGCGCTGCCCGAAGGCCGCGTCATTTCCTATGCGGCCAACGACATTGGTGCCGTCCTGCGCTTCATCGGCGTCTATCCGCGTCTCGTCGGGGGCGAGGGGAGCCTCGTCATGCGCTACGATCCGCCTTCGCGGATCGATCGCGGTGAATTCATCATCCGTGAATTTTCGATCGCCGATGAAGCCAATCTGTCCCAGATCGTGGGCGAACATCAGGAATCCCGGCAGGTGCTGGGGCGGAGCAGTTCACTGTCCTTCGATTTCGGCCGCGCCGAATTCCTGCGCACCGCCGACCGGATCGAGGTTCTCGAAGCGGCGCTTTATGGCGATACGGTGGGGGGCACCATGCGCGGCAACGTCCTGACGCGCGACGGGCAATACGACCTTGCCGGCACCTACGTGCCGCTGTTCGGGCTCAACAACATCTTCCAGCAACTGCCGATCCTGGGGCCCATTTTCGGCGGGCGCGAAGGGGAGGGGCTGATCGGGGTGACGTTTGCCGTACGCGGTCCGCTGAGCCAGCCGCAGATACTGGTCAATCCGGTTTCGATTCTTGCGCCGGGGGTATTCCGGACGCTGTTCGAGTATCGGGCGCAGGAGCAGACGGGGGGGTAAACTCGGATGCTGTGCCTGCGGAAGCATCGCGGCCCCCTCACCCCCAGCCCCTCTCCCTCAAGGGGAGAGGGGGCTCAAGAGCCGAAACCTCCACAGTGCCCACCTTCTCCCCTCGTGGGAGAAGGTGCCCGAAGGGCGGATGAGGGGGCGCTGCGCAGCAGCGTCTATCGCTTAGACCGGCTTTAGCAGCACATGCCGCTTCTTGCCGATCGAGAGCTTGATGACGCCTTCGGAGAGGACGTGTTCTTCGCCCAGCGCCAGCTTGTCGTCGGTTACCGTCTCGTCGTTGACCTTGAGCGCGCCGGCCTGGATGTGGCGGCGGGCTTCGCCGTTTGAGCTGGCAAGGTTGGCGGTGACGGCGGCGGCGAGAATGCCAAGGCCCCCGCGCAGCGCCGACCAGCCGATCTGGATGGTGGGGAGCGAAAGGTCCAGTTGACCTGCCTCGAAAAGCGCCACGGCGGCGGCGGCGGCTTCCTCGGCGGCGGCGCGGCCGTGGACGAGCGCGGTGGCCTCTGTGGCCAGCACCTTTTTGGCTTCGTTGATATCGGTGGCGACGCCCCCGACGACGCGCGCGATCTCATCGAGCGGCAGGGTGGTAAAGAGCTTGAGGAACCGCTCGACGTCGGCGTCCTCGGTGTTCCGCCAGTATTGCCAGAATTCGTAGACCGAAAGCGCGTCCTCGTTGAGCCAGACAGCCCCGTTCGCGGTCTTGCCCATCTTCTGGCCCGAGGCAGTGGTGAGCAGCGGCGAGGTGAGCGCGAAGAACTGCGCGCCCAGCATCCGGTGGCCCAGATCGAGCCCGTTGATGATGTTGCCCCACTGATCCGACCCGCCCATTTGCAGCACGCAGCCATAGCGCTGGTGCAGTTCCACGAAGTCGTAGGCCTGCAGGATCATGTAGTTGAATTCGAGGAACGAGAGCGACTGCTCGCGATCGAGGCGCTGCTTTACCGAATCGAAGCTCAGCATGCGGTTGACCGAAAAGTGACGGCCCACGTCGCGCAGGAATTCCACATAGGACAGCCCGAGCAGCCAGTCGGCGTTGTTGGCCATGATGGCCGGGTTCCCGGGGCGGTCGAAATCGAGGAAGTTGGCGAACTTGCGCTTGATGCCCTCGATATTGGCGGCGATGCCCTCCACCGTAAGCAGCTTGCGCGCCTCGTCCTTGAAGGAAGGATCGCCGATCATTCCGGTGCCGCCGCCCATCAGCGCGATGGGACGATGGCCTGTCCTCTGCATCCAGTGCAGCATCATGATCTGCATCAGGTGGCCGACATGGAGCGAAGCGGCGGTCGGATCATACCCGATATAGCCGGTGACGACCCCGCTCGCAAAAGCCTTGTCCAACCCCTCGGGGTCGGAGATCTGATGGATGAAGCCGCGCTCGTTGAGCGTTGCGAGGAATTCCGATTTGAACTGTGTCATTGGGCAGGACCCGGTCGAAGGTTTTGAGGATGTTTTTGTTTATCGCTCAACGTCCGCCGCCGGCGGCGATCTCGGCCCGGCGGCGGTCGAGATACTCGCCGCAATTGCCGATCAACTCGTCGATCTTGCCTTCATAGAAGTGGTTTGCACCCTCGATGATCTGCTGTTCGATGGTGATGCCCTTCTGGGTCTTCAGTTTGTCCACGAGCTTCTGGACCGCTTCGGGAGGGGCCACGCGGTCCTTGTCGCCATGGATGATCAGGCCCGAGGAGGGGCAGGGGGCAAGGAACGAGAAATCGTAAAGATTTTCCGGGGGCGAGACCGAGATGAAGCCCTCGACCTCGGGGCGGCGCATCAGGAGCTGCATGCCGATCCAGGCGCCGAACGAGAACCCGGCGATCCAGCAGCCCCGGCTTTCGCGGTTGAGGGCCTGGAGCCAGTCGAGCGCCGCGGCGGCGTCGGAAAGCTCGCCGACTCCGTGATCGAATACGCCCTGCGAACGCCCGACCCCGCGCGAATTGAAGCGAAGCACCGCAAAGCCGCGTTCCACGAACATGTAAAAAAGATTGTAGACGATCTGGTTGTTCATCGTACCCCCGAACTGGGGGTGGGGGTGAAGAACGATCGCGACGGGGGCGTTGGGCTCCTTGCCCGGCTGGTAACGGCCTTCGATACGGCCTTCGGGGCCATTAAAAATCACTTCAGGCATTTGAGCACTACCTTTTGATATTATCCGGCCCATGGCAATTTCAGCGCGCCTCGTGCATGGGAGCCATTCAGGCGAACGGCGCGGCTTGACGAACGCCCCGGGTGTCCATAAAACTGACTGAAATACCAGTTTAGAACTATTCCAAATTGGTATCCGCCGTTTTACCGGCCTTTGTTGAGCGCCCCTTGTACTGAAGGTGCGCGCTGAATTTCAAGGATTGTTTGAGGTTCACGCCTTCGGGCAGCCGGACCTCGGACCAGTTGATGGATCGGATGGCCGCTTATCTCGACCATAATGCATCGGCGCCGCTGCTCCCGCAAGCCCGGGAGGCGATGATCGCAGCGCTCGGGCGCGTGGGCAACCCGTCCTCGGTGCACGGGCCGGGGCGCGCGCTGCGCAAGCTGATCGACGATGCGCGCGATGAGGTGGCGGCGCTCGCGGGCGCCGAGGCCAGGCAGGTGGTGTTCACCGGTTCGGCCACCGAGGCGCTGACGCAGGCGATCGTGGGTGGGGTGAAGGCTTTCGGTATTTCCCGCGTCGTCGTTGGCGCGACCGACCACGCCGCCGCGCTCAAGGCGGGGGAGGCGAGCGGTGCATCGGTGCGGGTGCTTGGGGTCGATGAGAACGGCCTTGTCGATCTCGATGCGCTGGCGCTGATGATCGAAACGGCGGATGCGGCGGGCGAAAAACTGCTGGTTGCGTTCTCCTGGGTCAATAACGAAACCGGCGTCATCCAGCCGCGCGGGCGGATCGAGGCGATGGTGGGGCCGACGCCTCATATTCTCGTCATCGATGCGGTGCAGGGTTTTGGCAAGCTGGCCCTCGATTTTTCCGCTTCCCCCGCCGATATGGTGGCGGTGAGCGCGCATAAAATCGGCGGGCCTGCCGGTGTGGGCGCGCTGCTGGTCAAGGGCCATTGCGACACGGTGCGGCTCGTGCCGGGGGGCGGGCAGGAACAGGGGCGGCGCGGCGGCACGGAATCGGCCGCGCTGATCGCGGGGTTCGGCGCGGCCTGCAAGGCCAATGCCGAGGCTTTCGATCTGGAACGCATTGGCGGCGTGCTGGTTGATTTCGAGGCACGGCTGACCGATATGGCATCTGATGCAGTGGTTTTCGGCAAGGGTGCCGAACGGATCGGAACGGTCTCCAATTTCGCCGTTCCGGGCATAACGAACACCGTGGCGATGATGGCGCTCGATCTGGCAGGGGTTGCGGTTTCATCCGGCTCGGCCTGCTCGTCGGGCAAGGTGGGGCGAAGCCACGTGCTGAGCGCGATGGGCGTTGACCCTAGAATCAGCGAATGCGGGCTCAGGGTGAGCCTGGGCTGGAACAGCGAAACAAAAGACGTCGACGCCTTCTTTACGGCGTTCGAGACGGTCATGAACCGGCAACGCCGGAGCGGCGCGGCCGCATGAGCGGGCGCGAATATCAGGAGAGACCTATGTCCGACTACGACATCCCGACACTCAAGGAAGAAATCGACAGGGAAACCGTCGATCAGGTTCTTGCGCTGGACGTCGACAAGTACAAATACGGCTTCGAGACGATCATCGAGACCGAGAAGGCCCCCAAGGGGCTCGATGAGGATACGATCCGGTTCATCTCGAAAAAGAAGGATGAACCCGAATGGATGCTCGAATGGCGGCTGGCCGCATTCCGGCGCTGGCTGACGCTCGATGAGCCGACCTGGGCACGCGTCTCCTATCCCAAGATCGATTTTCAGGACCAGCACTATTACGCCGCGCCAAAGGGGCTGAACGGGCCGAAGTCGCTTGACGAGGTCGATCCCGAATTGCTGCGGACCTATGAAAAGCTCGGCATTCCGCTCTCCGAACAGAAGATTCTTGCCGGCGTGCGGGAAGACAATGGTGCGGATGGCACCCCCTTCAGCGGCAATGTGGCCGTGGACGCGGTGTTCGACTCGGTTTCGGTGGTGACGACGTTCCGCGAGGAACTTGCCAAGCACGGCATCATCTTCTGTTCGATCTCCGAGGCGATCCGCGAGCACTCCGACCTGGTGAAGAAGTATCTCGGTTCGGTCGTGCCGGTGACGGACAATTTCTATGCCACGCTCAATTCGGCGGTGTTTACGGACGGCTCGTTCGTCTACATCCCAAAGGGCGTGCGCTGCCCGATGGAGCTTTCGACCTATTTCCGCATCAACGAACCCAATACGGGCCAGTTCGAGCGGACGCTGATCATCGCCGAGGAAGGCTCGTATGTGAGTTACCTCGAAGGCTGCACGGCGCCCATGCGCGACGAGAACCAGCTTCACGCCGCCGTGGTCGAACTGGTGGCGCTGGACGATGCCGAGATCAAGTACTCGACCGTCCAGAACTGGTATCCCGGCGATAAGGACGGCAAGGGCGGCATCTACAACTTCGTCACCAAGCGCGGCGATTGCCGGGGCAAGAACTCCAAGATTTCCTGGACGCAGGTGGAAACCGGTTCGGCGATCACCTGGAAGTATCCGAGCTGCATCCTGCGCGGGGACGGTTCGCGGGGCGAATTCTATTCCATCGCTATCTCGAACGGCCACCAGCAGATCGACAGCGGCACCAAGATGATCCATCTGGGCAAGAACACCTCTTCCCGGATCATCTCCAAGGGCATTGCCGCCGGGTTCTCGGAAAACACCTATCGTGGGCAGGTTTCCTCGCACCGCAAGGCGACCAACGCGCGCAACTTCACCCAGTGCGACAGCCTGCTGATCGGTGATCGGTGCGGGGCCCATACGGTGCCCTATATCGAAAGCCGGAACGGGTCGACGGTGTTCGAGCACGAGGCGACGACCTCGAAGATTTCGGATGACCAGATGTTCTATTGCCTGCAACGCGGGCTGAACGAGGAAGAGGCGGTGGCGCTGATCGTCAACGGCTTCGTGCGCGACGTGCTCCAGCAGCTTCCGATGGAATTCATGGTCGAGACCCAGAAGCTGATCGGCATTTCGCTCGAAGGCAGCGTGGGCTGACCGAAACAGGACTTGGCGCCCGCCAGGCGGGCAGATGAAATATGGGGCGGCCAGCGGGCCGGAGACAAAAATGACGACACCACTTCTTGAAATCCGCAACCTCCACGTTCGCGTCGAGGACAATGAAATTTTGAAGGGCGTGAACCTGACGATCGATCGCGGCCAGGTTCATGCGATCATGGGCCGGAACGGGTCCGGCAAATCGACGCTCTCCTATGTTCTGGCGGGCAAGGAAGATTATGAGGTCACCGAGGGCGAAGTGCTGCTCGACGGCGAAAATCTCCTCGAGATGGAGCCCGATGAGCGCGCGGCGGCGGGCGTGTTCCTCGCCTTCCAGTACCCGATCGAAATTCCGGGCGTTGCAACGCTCACCTTCCTCAAGGCCGCCATGAACGCCCAGCGCAAGGCGCGCGGGGAGGGCGAGCTTTCCACCCCTGAGTTCATGAAGGCGATCAAGGATGCGTCCGGCCTGCTCGACATCAAGCAGGACATGCTCCGGCGCCCGCTCAATGTGGGCTTTTCGGGCGGCGAGAAGAAGCGCGCGGAAATCCTGCAGATGGCGCTGCTCCAGCCCAAGCTCGCGATCCTCGACGAGACCGATTCCGGGCTGGACATCGACGCGCTGAAGGTGGTGTCGGAAGGTGTCAACCGGCTGCGCAGCGATGACCGCGCCATGTTGGTCATCACGCACTACCAGCGGCTTTTGAACCATATTGTCCCCGACGTGGTGCACGTCTTCTCGAATGGCCGGGTCGTTGAGACTGGCGGCAAGGAACTGGCGCTCGAGCTCGAAGCCAAGGGTTATGCCGACTTCGACGAATCCCACGCTGCATAAGGAGCGGACCGTGAATATCCAGACACCAGTTCGTCTCAGCGCGGCCGAGGAAGCGCTCGTCAGCCAGCTCGAAAGTACGGGCGCGACCGACGCTGCGGAAAGGCTGCGGGTCATCGGCCTGCCGACCCGGCGCGTCGAATCCTATCACTATACCGATCTCAAGACCCTGCTCTCGGCGGTGCCGCCGCTGGCGAGGCAGGGGGCGGGCGCGGGCGCGCCGGCCATCGACATTCCGGGCGCCTATCGCATCGTCATTGCCAATGGCGAGGTGCAGAATACCGGTACGGCCCCCAACGGGGTGATCGTCTCCAAGGTTGCCGGGGCGACGCTCACGACGCGCGACGACGTGCTCGTGCGGCTCAACGCGGCACTGGTTCCCGAATCGGTCAGCATCGAGCTGGCCGGGGACGTCGAAACGGTGGTCCATATCGACCGGCGCATGGAGGGTGAGGCCGCCCATGTGCACAGCGGGGCCAAGATCGCCTTTGCCCCCGGATCGAAGGCCACGGTGATCGAGACCGTCTCGGGAAGCGATGCGGGGCATATGGGCAACGCCGGGAGCTACGTCTCGGTGGGCGAAAACGCAGAGGTGACCCATATCCTCGTCGATCTTTCCGCCAGTCAGGCGACGCATTTCGCCTCGCTCGAATACCGGCTGTCGGCGGGTGCCAAATTCAAGTCCGTCGTCATCAATGCGGGTGCCGATCTCGCCCGGGCGCAGATTTTCGCCGAGTTCACCGGCGAGGGCGCGCATGGCGATTTCTACGGGCTGAATCTTGTCAATGACGGGCAGCACAAGGACATCACGCTCGATGTGACCCATGGCGTGGCGCACACCACCTCGACCGAGCTTTACAAGCAGATTGCGCGCGGGCGGGGCAAGGCGGTGTTCCAGGGCCGGATCAACGTCGCCCAGGACGCGCAGAAGACCGACGCCAAGATGATGATGCAGGGGCTGATGCTTTCGGATGAAGCCGAAATCCTTACCAAGCCCGAGCTTGAGATCTTCGCAGACGACGTCGTGTGCGGCCATGGCGCCACCTGTGGCGATCTCGATGAGAGCTGGCTATTCTACCTCATGAGCCGGGGCATTTCGCGCACCGATGCGGAAACCATGCTGATCCGGGCGTTCCTCGAGGAAGTCGTGGAAGCGGTCGGTGAGGAGCACGTCATCGAGGCACTTGGCGGGGTTGTCGAGGGCTGGCTCGGCAAGGCCGGCTGATGGGCATCGATCTCGCAAGGGTCCGCGCGGATTTCCCCATCCTTGGGGAAAATATCCACGGCAACCGGCTGGTCTATCTCGACAGCGGCGCATCGGCGCAAAAGCCGGTGCAGGTGCTCGACCGCATGGACCACGCCTACCGGCACGAATACGCCAATGTGCACCGGGGCCTGCATACGCTGGCCAACCGCGCAACCGACGCTTTCGAGGCGGGGCGGGAAAAGGTGCGGGCGTTTCTGAACGCCGAGCGGGCCGAGGAGATCATCTTCACGCGCTCGGCGACCGAGGCGATCAATCTGGTCGCAGCTTCCTTTGCCGGGCCCAGGATCGGGGAGGGCGACGAAATCGTCCTTTCGATCATGGAGCACCACTCCAATATCGTGCCCTGGCATCTTCATCGCGAGCGCAAGGGCGCGGTGCTTAAATGGGTGGACGTCGATGACGAGGGCGCGTTCGATCTCGATGCGTTCGCGGCGGCGCTGACCGATCGCACGCGGATGGTGGCCATCACGCATATGTCCAACGTGCTGGGCACGATCACGCCGCTCAGGAAGATCGTCGAGATCGCGCACGCCAGGAACATTCCGGTGCTGATCGACGGCAGCCAGGGCGCGGTGCACGAAAAGGTGGACGTACGCGACATCGGCGCGGATTTTTACGTCTTCACCGGCCACAAGCTTTACGGGCCCACGGGGATCGGCGTTCTTTACGGGCGCCATGACCTGCTCGCCGAAATGCAGCCCTATCAGGGTGGCGGTGAGATGATCGAGGAAGTGAGTCTCGATGCGGTTACCTATAACGTGCCGCCGCACCGCTTCGAGGCCGGGACGCCGCCCATCGTGGAGGCCATCGGGCTCGGCGCGGCCATCGATTATGTCGAGAGTGTCGGGCGGGATGCGATCGCCGCCCACGAGCGCGAGATCGCCGCTTACGCCCATGAGCGGCTGGCGCGGATCAATTCGCTGCGCGTTATCGGCAATGCGCCGGGCAAGGGCGGGATTTTCTCGTTCACGCTCGACAATGCGCACGCCCATGACGTCTCGACGCTGCTGGACCGCTACGGGGTCGCGGTGCGCGCGGGGACCCATTGCGCGATGCCGCTTTTGAAGAGATTTGGCGCGACCTCTACATGCCGCGCCTCGTTTGCCCTATATAATGGCAAGGACGATGTGGACGCGCTGGTCGAGGGCATCGAGAAGGCGCGGACGTTTTTCTAGAGGTTGACGATGAACGACACAGTTTCCACCGATACCGACGACGAAAAGTCCGCAGTGGTTTCAGCCTCCGGCTCCGCCCTGCCGCCCGAAGAGGTGGAGCGGATCACGGCCGACCTGATCGGTGCGCTCAAGACCGTCTATGACCCGGAAATCCCGGTCGATATCTATGAACTCGGGCTCATCTACCGGGTGGACCTCGACGATGACCGCAAGGTCACCATCGACATGACGCTGACCGCGCCGGGGTGTCCCGTGGCGGGCGAAATGCCCGGATGGGTCGAGAACGCGGCGCGCACCGTCGAGGGCATTTCCGATGTCGAGGTCCACATGGTGTTCGACCCCCCCTGGGGGCCGGACCGGATGAGCGAGGAAGCGCAGGTTGCGCTGAACTGGTGGTAGCAATGCCTTTCGCGATTATGTCCCTTACCGATGGCGCCGCAGACCGCATCCGCGAAATCATCGCGGATAGCGACAAGCCGGTGGCCGGGGTGCGGGTTGGCGTCAGGAACGCCGGCTGCGCCGGGATGGCCTATACGCTCGATTACGTCACCGAGCCGGTGGCGGGCGACGATCACATCCATGAGAAGGGTGTTCACGTCTGGATCGAGCCCAAGGCGACGCTGTTCCTGTTGGGGACGGTGATGGATTACGAGCAATCGAAAATGTCCTCGGGCTTCACCTTCAACAATCCCAATCAGGAAGGCGCGTGCGGGTGCGGGGAGAGCGTGCAGCTCAAGCCCGCCGACCTTGCCGAGATCGCTGCGGCGCGCGCGGCGGCTACCGCCTGAACATTTTTCGCCTTTGCTTCCCCGGATCGTTTCAGATTGTGATGGAAACGATATGCTCCCGATGATTTGGCCGGGCTCGCACTGGACCCCGGTAATAAATACCGGGGTGACATTTGATGGGAAAGATGGGCGGGGAGCCAACCACAAACTCCGCTGTCACCCCGGTATTTATTACCGGGGTCCAGTGCGGAGCCTCCGCCACACCGATTCCATGAACTTTGAACGGCTCCAGCAGTGACGAAAGTTGCGGCCCTTACTCAAGCCACATCGATCGTGCCGTTGTTTTCCGAGAGCTGGTGTTCGGCGACCACGCGGTTGCGGCCGTTGCCCTTGGCGGCGTAAAGGCATTTGTCGGCGCGTTCGACGAGGGTGGCGGCTGTGTCGTCGCTGCGGAACGTGGCAACGCCTACCGAGAGCGTGATTCGGCCCAGCTTCTCGTTGGTCGAGCGTTTGAGCAGTTCTTTTGACTGGACGGCGGCACGGATGGTTTCGCCCACATTGAGCCCGCCCGCCAGATCGGTTTCGGGCAGGATCGCGACGAACTCCTCGCCCCCGAAGCGGGCCGACATGTCGCGGCCGCGCAGATTGGCCTTCAAGACCTGAGCCACGAGGCGCAGCACCTGATCGCCGGTCAGGTGGCCGTAGGTATCGTTGAACGCCTTGAAATGGTCGATGTCGAAGACAAGCAGTGAGAGCGGCTTGCCGCTGGCGACCGTGCGCTCGATCTCGGCTTCGAGCTGCTCGTCGAAGGCCTTGCGGTTGGCGATCTTGGTCAGGGGATCGAGCATCGATTCCTTGCGCACCTCATCGAGATCGCGCTGGAGGACGGAAATGTCGTCCTTGGTGTTTTCAAGCTCGGCCTCGAGCTTGCGGTTCATGTCCTGCATCCGGCGGGTTTCTTTGAGGAGCCGCGAGGACAGGAGCTTTAGCGCGTCCTCGTCGATCCCGCCATTTTCGAGGTCGCCGGAGGCCTGCTGGAGCGAGCCTGAATAGGAACTGGCGGTGACCATCGCGATCTCGATGGCATGGTTGACGTCGGTGATCTTGCTGCTCATCACCTGCGACATGTGACGCAGCCGCGCGTCCATGTCGGCAATCTTGAGATGTTTTTCGCAAAGTGTCGAAGCGTCATCGATCCCGATGGAGCCCTTTTCGGCAAGGATCGCGTTGACGCTTTTGTTCAGGTCCCGGTTGGCGGCTGTCGCATAGGTATAGAACAGCTCGAAATAGACCGGGAAGGGTGGTATCTGCGAACGCTTGAGCAAAGCGAGCGCCGCATTCGCGAACCCGGATGCACGATCAAAATCGAGTTTCGTCACTTTACGTCCAACAGACCTGAATCGAGGCGAAACCTGCTTCGAGAATGGCGGGGGTTCAGTTCAGTTGCTGCATGACCCTGCACTTCCCCCTCGTGCAGTCAGCATTTGCTAATCATTCCATTTTGGCGTGTCCAGCGCAATCTCGCGCAGGCGCTATCATCCACAGGCGGTCACGCGTTCGTGATCGCCGAACGTCAGGCGCGCTTCCCCACCGAACGCAGGAGAAATGCCGGAATATGGCCGTCCGCGCCGAATGTGGCCGGTTCGGTGTCGTTGTCGGATGTATGGCGCCGCTTCTCGGGACGCGGCTTGCGGCTCTCTTCCGGGCGCGGCTTTTCGGCGGCGCGGGATTTTTGCGGCTTGTCGTCCTGCTTGTCCTCGCGGACAGGAGCCCTGGTGGCGGGCGCGTCGATCCAGTCGATCTGGCGGCCGATCAGGCTGGTGATCGCATCGACATATTTGCCCTCGGAGGGCCCGACCAGCGTGATGGCCGATCCGGACCGTCCGGCGCGCCCGGTGCGGCCGATGCGGTGGACGTAATCCTCGGCGTGGGTCGGCACGTCGAAATTGAAGACGTGGCTGACGGCGGGAATATCGAGGCCGCGCGCCGCAACGTCGGAGGCGACCAGAATGGCAAGGCTGCCGGTGCGGAAACGGTCCAGCGTATCCATGCGGCTTTTCTGGTCCATATCGCCATGCAGCGCGCCCGCGTTAAAGCCGTGTCGCTCGAGGGAGCGAGCGACGGTCGCCACGTCCCGCTTGCGGTTGCAGAAGATGATGGCGTTCTGCATGTCCTTGGCGGCGCGGATCTGGTCGCGCAGCGCGGCGCGCTTTTCGGCGGGGGTCTTGCCGACCTTCAGAAGCTTCTGGTCGATGGTCTCGGCGGTCGAATTCTGGCGGGCCACCTCGACCTTCACCGGATCGCGCAGGAAGCGCTGGGTGAGCTTCTGGATTTCAGGCGGCATGGTGGCCGAAAAGAACAGGGTCTGGCGGCGCGGGGGCAGCAGCGAGCAGATGCGCTCGATATCGGGGATAAAACCCATGTCCAGCATGCGGTCGGCCTCGTCGATGACGAGAATGTCCACGCCGGTCAACAGCAGCCTGCCGCGCTCGAAATGATCGAGCATGCGGCCCGGCGTTGCGATCAGCACGTCCGCGCCGCGATCGAGCTTCTTGTTCTGGTCCTCGAAGGAGACACCGCCGATCAGCAGGGCGACGGTCAGGCGATGGTTCTTGCCGTACTTCTCGAAATTCTCGTGCACCTGCGCAGCGAGTTCGCGCGTGGGTTCCAAAATGAGCGTGCGCGGCATGCGGGCGCGGGCGCGGCCCTTTTCGAGCAGGGTCAGCATGGGCAGGACGAACGAGGCGGTCTTGCCGGTGCCGGTCTGGGCAATGCCGATCAGGTCCTTTTTCTCAAGGACGTGCGGGATGGCCTGTGCCTGGATGTCGGTCGGTTTGGTATAGCCGGCGGCAGTGACGGCGTCGGTCACCTTGTCGCCCAGTCCGAGCTCGGAAAATTTTACGGTCAAAATCGGATGTCCATTGTCACTTGTGCCAGAGGGGCGACGTTGAAACGGAAAGCGGCTTTCCGTTCTTCATTCCCAAACGCACCGCAATCTCGCGAGAACTGCCATGGCAGCCTTGTGCTTTACGCTGTCACCGGGACCTGAAAATCGTTCCGATGTTACCATTTGGCCTCTGACGGGGCGGACCATAACGGAACATGTTCCCAAGTCAATGTTCAAAAGGCCGCAATCCTTAATGTGCGGGCATTTTACGCATCACACATCGACATCAGTAACGAAGGCGGCGTGTTCGGAAATGAACTCGAAACGTGCTTCGGGCTTGTTGCCCATCAGACGGTCGACCGTCTGGGCGGTATCGGCGCGGTCGGCCTCGATCCTCACCTGCAGCAGCGTGCGGGTTTTGGGATTCATCGTCGTTTCCTTGAGATGGGCGTGGGGCATCTCCCCAAGGCCCTTGAAACGGGTGATCTCGACCTTGCCGCGCCCGGTGAACTCGGTCTCCACGAGCCGGTCCTTGTGGGCGTCGTCCATGGCATAAAGGGTCTTGGCGCCTTGCGAAATGCGGTAGAGCGGGGGCAGGGCGAGATAGAGGTGCCCGCCTTCGATGAGGCCCGGCAGTTCCTGATAAAAGAAGGTCATCAGCAGCGAGGCGATGTGGGCGCCGTCCACGTCCGCGTCGGTCATGATGATGATCTTGTCGTAGCGCAGGTCGTCCTCGCGGTACTTGTCGCGCGTGCCGCAGCCCAGCGCCTGGACGAGATCGGCGATCTGCTGGTTGGCCTTGAGCTTGTCGCGGCTGGCTCCGGCGACGTTGAGCACCTTGCCACGCAGGGGGAGCACGGCCTGTGAAGCGCGGTCGCGCGCCTGCTTGGCCGAGCCGCCTGCGCTGTCGCCTTCCACGATGAAGAGTTCGGCACCCTGCGCGGCGGACTGGCTGCAATCGGCCAGCTTGCCGGGCAGGCGCAGCTTTCGCGTCGCGGTCTTGCGGTCGACTTCCTTTTCCTTGCGGCGGCGGACGCGCTCCTCGGCGCGCTCGATGGTCCAGTCGAGCAGCTTGTTGGCCTGGGCAGGGGAGGCGGTCAGCCAGTGGTCGAAGGCGTCGCGGATGGCATTGTCAACGATGCGCGTGGCTTCGCCCGAGGCGAGCTTGTCCTTGGTCTGGCCCACGAACTCGGGCTCGCGGATGAACACCGACAGCATCGCTCCGCAATGGCCGAGTACGTCCTCCGAGGTGATGACCGAGGCGCGCTTGTTGCCCACGAGATCGGCGTAGTTCTTCAAACCCCGGAGCAGGGCGGTGCGCAGCCCCGCTTCGTGGGTGCCGCCATCCGGCGTCGTCACGGTGTTGCAGTAGGACGAGGTGAAGCTGTCGCCCAGATACCAGGCGAATGCCCACTCCACCGCCCCATGCGAGCCGGGCTTTCCGGCCTTGCCCGAAAAGACGTCATCGATGATGCGGGTTTTGCCCTCGATGCGGCGTTCGAGAAAGTCGCGCAGGCCGCCGGGGAAATGGAAGTTCGCTTTGGCCGGGACATCGCCCGAGGCAAGAGATTCATCGCACGACCAGCGGATTTCCACGCCCCCGAAAAGATACGCCTTGGCGCGCGTCATGCGGAAGATGCGGTCGGGAACGAATTTGAGCGCCGGGCCGAAGATTTCCGGGTCGGGATGAAAACGGGTCGAAGTGCCCCGGCGATTGTTGACGCGGCCCAGATTCTCCAGCGCCGAGGTCGGCTTGCCGCGCGAATAGGTCTGCCTGTAGAGCGTCTGTTCGCGCGCGACTTCGATGACCAGATCGTCGGAAAGTGCGTTGACCACAGAGACGCCGACGCCGTGCAGGCCGCCCGAGGTCTCATAGGCCTTGGAGTCGAACTTGCCGCCCGCGTGGAGCGTTGTCATGATCACTTCGAGCGCGGACAGATGGGGCATTTTGGGATGGCTTTCGACCGGGATGCCGCGCCCGTTGTCGATGACCGTGACATAACCGTCCGCCCCAAGATGTACCTCGATGCGGGTTGCGTAGCTGCCGATCGCCTCGTCCATCGAGTTGTCGATGACCTCGGCAAACAGGTGATGCAGCGCGTTGACGTCCGTGCCGCCGATATACATGCCGGGGCGGCGGCGCACCGGTTCAAGACCTTCGAGAACCTCGATGTCAGCAGCCGAATAGCTCTCGCCACCCGCCGCCGGCTTCTGGGGGGCGGGGGTCGGACGGGGCTGGGGCCGGGGCGGCACGGGCTGGGGCGTGCCAAACAGATCGTTGTCTTCACTCATCGGTCGGTCAGGTTCATCCCCGCGAATCAATGTGGATACTGCAATAGCATATGGTGGGCCGGTCTGCCGGAAACACCATAGTTTTCCGGGGTGTTCAAGAGTTTCCGGTCAGGGACGGGCGATTGACGTGTGCCATCGCGGGACAGGCGCAGGTATCATTTTCATGAGCGGATTTACCAACGGTTCGTTGTTCATCAGCACTTTTTTAAGCCCGGCAGTGTAGAAATTTTTTCATACGGTTCATGTGTTTGGAGTTGCCGTATGCGTGCAAAATCCGGTGGCAGCGTTGCGTATCTTGCAACCGGGGATCAGCACGGAACGATTTGGTGGTTGCAGGCCGGATTGACCGGTATTGCGTACCGGCTTGCCCACCTCTCGGTTCCCCGGCCCGCCGTGATCGGCGTTCTTTCCCTTGGTTTTTTCCTCATCTGAGACGTTCTCGTTTGTTGCGTACGCGGGCGCGTGGCGCTAGAGATCGGCCAGTTCCGATCCGGGAGATGCCCTCGTGTCAGTTGCAGCGGGAAAGTCCGTCCGCCCTCTTTATTTCGTTGCCTCGTATCCGCGTTCGGGCGGAACGTGGGTGCGCTCCATGGCCTATCTGCTGATCGTTTTGAGCCAGCCCGATGCGCCCAAGCAGATCGACATGCGCAATCTCGACAACATCATCCCTTGGGATGCGCATGGGCTGCTCTACAGGGCCGTGACCGGCAGGGAGCACGATACGCTCGATGAACTGGAAGTGGCCGAAGCGCGGCCCAAGGTCCATACGCTGCTGGCAACAGAGGACATTTCGCTGCCGGTGGTACGGACCCACGCGATCCGCGGCACGTTTCACGGGCACGAGACGATCAACCCCAAGGTGACGGGCGGGGCTACCTATGTGGTGCGCAACCCGCTCAACGTCGCCGCTGCGCTGGTCGAGATGGAAGGCGTTGCTCCGCTCAGGATCATCGAATTGATGATGAAGACGGACCGGCGCGTGCAGCAGGCGCAGTTCACGGTGGCCGAGCCGCAGGGCTCGTGGACGCAGAACGTGGCAAGCTGGACCGGGGCGCCGCAAAAGGAAATCCTCGTCCTGCGCTTCGAGGACATGGTGGCCGATCCGGCGCGCGAATTCCAGAAACTCGCAAGGCACATGGCCATCCCTGCCAACGAACGGACCATCGAAAAGGCCTGCGGGCTGATGGCCGAAATGCACAAGGCCGAAGGGTGGGCCGAGGATCGGCGAGATTACCGCACGATCCTCCAGCCCGCCCATGCCCGCGCCGTCATCGAGGGCCATGCGATCGAAATGAACCGGCACGGCTATCTCACCGAGCGTGTGCTAAGCCATGCGGGGATCGAGCGCGCCGAAGCGCTGGCCATCGCGGCCAAATACGCACCGGTGATGGCGGGCTGAGGATTTCGCATCAACTCGGGGCTATGCTTGCGTGATTGTCGTGAGATCGCGCTGGATTGCCGGGAACAGGTCCCGGAATGACATGGCGCTTTGGCGCGATCCTGACCTTTTCTCCGGTGTCGCCCCGGGATTTATTCCCGGGGACCAGAACGATATCTCCCTGACACCAGCGCATATCACGCCGAATAGTACATCTCGTATTCCACCGGGTGCGGGGTGTGCTCGAAGCGGATGACTTCTTCCATCTTGAGTTCGATATAGCTGTCGATGAAATCGTCGTCCATGACGCCGCCCGCCTTGAGAAAATCGCGGTCCTTGTCGAGATTTTCCAGTGCTTCGCGGAGCGAGGCCGAGACGGTGGGGATGTCCCGGAGTTCTTCCTTGGGCAACTCGTACAGATCCTTGTCCATCGGGTCGCCGGGGTGGATCTTGTTCCGGATGCCGTCAAGACCCGCCATCAGCAGGGCGGCGAAGGCGAGGTAGGGGTTGGCGAGGGGATCGGGGAAGCGGACCTCGACGCGCTTGGCCTTGGGGCTCTGGCCGAACGGAATACGGCAGGAGGCCGAGCGGTTGCGGGCCGAATAGGCCAGCAGCACGGGTGCCTCGAAGCCGGGCACCAGGCGCTTGTAGGAGTTGGTGGTCGGGTTGGTGAAGGCGTTGATGGCCTTGGCGTGCCTGATGATGCCGCCGATATAATAAAGGCAATCCATCGAAAGACCGGCATATTCGTCACCGGCGAACAGCGGCTTGCCCGCCTTCCAGATCGACTGGTGGCAGTGCATGCCCGAGCCGTTGTCGCCATAGACGGGCTTGGGCATGAAGGTCGCGGTCTTGCCGTACTGGGCGGCTACCTGCTGGACGCCGTATTTATAGAGCAGGACGTGGTCGGCCGCTGTGATCATGGGCGCAAAACGAATGCCCAGTTCGTGCTGAGCCGAGGCCACTTCGTGGTGATGCTTTTCGACGACCACGCCCATCGACGCGAGCGCCTCGAGCATTTCCCCGCGGATGTCCTGGGCGCTATCGACCGGGGGCACCGGAAAATAACCCTTCTTGAGCGGGATGTGGTGGCCGGAATTGCCGCCCTCGTAATCGGAGTCCGAATTGACGCCCAGTTCGCTGGAATCGACCTGGAACCCGACCTTGTAGGTCGAGGTGGAATATTTGACGTCGTCGAAAAGGAAAAATTCCGGCTCGGGGCCGAAGGCGACCGAGTCCCCGATGCCAGAGGTCGAGACGAATGCCTCGGCCTTTTTGGCGATCGAGCGGGGATCGCGGTTGTAGGGCTGATAGGTGGCCGGTTCGAGAATGTCGCAGTTGATGCAGAGCGTGGGCGCCGAAAAGAACGGATCGACATAGGCCGAGCCGGTGTCGGGCATCAGCACCATGTCGGACTCGTTGATGGCCTTCCAGCCCGCGATCGAGGAGCCGTCGAACATCACGCCGTCCTCGAACAGGTCGGCATCGACCACCGAAGCGTCCATGGTGACGTGCTGAAGCTTGCCGCGCAGGTCGGTGAAGCGCAGATCGACATACTTGATGCCTTCGTCCTTGATCCTGGTGATGAGATCGCTTGCTGAACTCATTGTTTGATCCCTATTGGTATGGTTGCTTGCTGTTGGCGGCTCTTCGAGAACCGAATAAGTGGTGCCCACCGCTCTAGAGGGCGTCGTCCCCGCTTTCACCGGTGCGGATGCGGATGGCCTGTTCGACGGATGTGACGAAAATCTTGCCATCGCCGATGCGCCCCGTCTGAGCAGCGTTGCGGATGGCTTCGATGGCCTTGTCGGCCAGTTGGTCGGGCACCACCACCTCGACCTTTACCTTGGGTAGAAAGTCCACGACATATTCCGCCCCGCGATAAAGCTCGGTATGGCCTTTTTGCCGCCCGAACCCCTTGGCTTCCGTCACGGTGATGCCCTGGAGCCCGACTTCCTGAAGGGCTTCCTTCACCTCATCGAGCTTGAAGGGTTTGACTATCGCTTCGATCTTTTTCATGTCCAGTGCTCCTCTCTCGTCCGGGACCGGTTATTCCCGATCAATGCACGGGATGTGCCAAACGTGCCCGAATGCGGTTTATTGCGTGATTTCAATATCCTACACGCTGAACCGGGCGCGGCATAGGTCGCGGTGGCGCTATGGGGTGAGCAATAATTGTGCAAGGTGCACAAAGTTTGCACAATGGCAGGGTCCGGCTTACACATGTGGGCAGGGTGGCGCTGGAGCAAACATGCTTTGACTGGCCGGGCATCCTGGTATAGACCGCGTGCCAAACTCGGCGCCGGTCGGCACGAGGCGCGGGTGTGGCGGAACTGGCAGACGCACTGGATTTAGGTTCCAGCGCCGCAAGGCGTGGAGGTTCGACTCCTCTCACCCGCACCAGTCCATCGGGCCGCTCACCAAAGATCAGCAAAAGACAGTCCAAAGACGGGATCGATTTGAACATGAACGTGACGGAAACTCTGAACGAAGGGCTGCGCCGCAAACTCGATGTGACCATTCCGGCGACGATGCTCGCATCGAAACTCGACGAAAAGCTCGACGAGGTTCGGGGCAAGGTGCAGATCAAGGGCTTCCGCCCGGGCAAGGTGCCTGTGAGCCACCTCAAGAAGGTCTATGGCCGTTCGCTGATGAGCGAAGTGCTACAGGACTCGATCAACGACACCGTTTCCAAGACGCTCGAGGAACGCTCGGAAAAGGCCGCGACCCAGCCCGAGATCGATCTTTCCGAGGATCAGGCGGTGATCAACCGCGTGCTCGACGGGGAATCGGACCTGGCGTTCTCGGTTAGCTATGAAGTGCTGCCGCCGGTCGCGTTGATGGACTTCAAGAAGATCGCGATCGAAAAGCCTGTCGTCGAGGTGGCCGACGCCGATGTGGAAAAGGAAGTCGAATCCTTTTTCAAGAACAACCGTGAATATGAGGACAAGGGCGACGAGGGCGTTGCTGCCGATGGCGACCGCGTCGGCATCTCGTTCGTGGGCAAGATCGACGGCGAGCCCTTCGAGGGCGGCGCTGCCGACCACACGCACCTGATCATCGGTTCGGGCCAGTTCATCCCCGGCTTCGAGGACGCGCTCATCGGGATCAAGAAGGGCGAGGAAAAGACCATCAAGGTCACTTTCCCCAAGGATTACCAGAACGAGGAACTGGCGGGCAAGAAGGCCGAGTTCGACGTCAAGATGCTTCACGTCGATGGCCCCAAGGGCGATGCCAAGCTCGATGACGAGTTTGCCAAGACCATCGGGCTCGAAGACCTCGACGGTCTCAAGAAGGCGATCCGCGAGCAGATGGAAAGCCAGCTTGCCTCGCTTTCGCTGCAGCGCATGAAGCGCCTTGTGCTCGATGCGCTCGATGAAGGCCACAAGTTCGACGTTCCTGAAAAGCTGGTCGAAGCCGAGTTCGAGGCGATCTGGAACCGCGTCAAGCACGAGGTCGAGCACCACGGCAAGACCTTCGAGAGCGAAGGTACGACGGAGGAAAAGGCCCGCGAGGATTACCAGAAGATCGCCGAGCGCCGCGTGCGGCTCGGGCTGGTCGTCGCCGAAATCGGCAATGTCAACGACATCCAGGTTTCCGACGAGGAGCACCAGCAGGCGCTGGTCAACGAGGTGCGCCGCTTCCGGGGGCAGGAGCAGCAGGTTTACGACTACTACCGCAAGAACCCGCAGGCGCTTGCCGCCTTGCGCGCGCCGATCTTCGAGAACAAGGTCATCGATTTTGTTTCCGAACTCGCCACGGTGACCGAAAAGCCGATCACCCGCGACGAGTTGGTGAAGCTGGTCCGCGAGGGCGAGGATGGGTTCGATATCGATAACGATCACGAGCACTGACAGGGCAACCGCCACATAGTCGTCAGAATTTTGAGGGAAGGCCCGCAACCGTTGCGGGCCTTTTTTCGTTCCGGATGGGCTGAGGTGGGGGATGCAGTCGCGGCTATGGCGTTTGGCCTGGCCCGGCTATGCTGGAGATCATGGTGCAGGACCTTCTTACCCCCTCGCAAATGGCGCATGCGGACAAACTTGCTGTCGAGGCCGGTATCGCTTCCCTGACATTGATGGAAAACGCCGGGCAGGCGGTCGCCTATGAGGTGGCGCGGCGCTTCCCGATCCAGCCGGTGCTTGTGCTGTGCGGGCCGGGCAACAATGGCGGGGACGGATTTGTCGTGGCGCGGCTGCTCGAGGAGCGCGGCTGGCCGGTGCGGGTGGGATTGCTGGGCGAAAAGGCCGATCTTGCGGGCGATGCCGCCGTGATGGCGCGGCGCTGGACCGGCAATGTAGAGCCCGCGCATCCGGACATGTGCCGGGATTTCGGATTGATCGTCGATGCGCTGTTCGGCGCGGGGCTGGCGCGGGATATCGATGGCGAAGCCCGCGCGCTGGTCGAGGCGATCAACACCAATGGCGCCGATGTGGTGGCCGTCGATATTCCGACCGGTGTCGATGGCGAGACCGGCGCGGTGCACGGGGTTGCGGTCGAGGCGGTGTTGACCGTCACGTTCTTCCGCTGCAAGCCGGGGCATCTGCTGTTCCCTGGCGCGGCGTTCTGCGGAGAAATCCTGCTGGCCGATATCGGGATACCCGACAGCGTGCTCGATGACATCGAGGTGTCGCTGTTCGAGAACGATCCCAAGCTCTGGAGCCTGCCGCGGCGCAAGCGTGACGGGCACAAGTTCTCCGCCGGTCATTGCGTGGTGGTTTCAGGGGACGAGTTCCACACCGGGGCGGCGCGGCTGGCTGCGCAGGGCGCCGCGCGGGTTGGTGCCGGATTGGTGACTGTGGTGGGCGACCGGGCCGCGCTCCGGGTCCATGCGGCGCATCTGACGGCTATCATGCTGGCGGAGGCCGAGACCGCCGAGGCGTTCGCGGGGCTTTTGGAGGATGAACGCAAGAATGCGGTCATCATCGGCCCGGCGGCGGGGATTGGCGAAGCAACGCATGCACGGGTGCTGGCCGCGCTCGAAAGCAAGGCGTCGGTGGTGCTCGATGCCGATGCGCTGACCAGTTTTACCAAGGAACCGCACCTGCTGTTTTCGGCCATTGCCGCCAAGGGGGATGGAGACGTGGTGCTGACGCCCCATGACGGCGAGTTCGTGCGGCTATTCGGCGAGATCGGGGGATGCAAGGCGTCGAGGACGCGCGAGGCCGCCGCCCGGTCCGGCGCGACGATATTGCTCAAGGGGGCGGATACCGTCATCGCCCGGCCTGATGGACGAACGGTCATCAACACCATGGCAACGCCGCTGCTGGCGACGGCAGGGGCGGGGGACGTGCTGGCCGGGATCGTGGGCGGGCTATTGGCGCAGGGCATGAACGGGTTCGACGCGGCATGCGCGGGGGCATTCGTTCATGGCAGGGCGGGCAGGGCGTTCGACAAGCCGGGGCTCGTGGCTGACGATCTGCCGGGGCTGGTGCCGGGGGTTTTGGCGGAATTGATGGTTTAGGTCGTTTCGGGTTTTGATGAAATCATGAAGGTTTCCACGATTTTGACGGGTTCGGTCTGGACCCGGGTGCACGTCCCAGAATGATAGTGAGGATAGAAGGTGGAAGCGTGTCAGCCACTCCAAGGTCATTCCGGGATTGATAGGTTTGCGGCAAAGACGGCATTTTAGCGGTTAAGCATGCCGCCATATTTGGGCCATCTGGGGATTGCTATTGAACCGGCGCTGCTCAAAACCTATTTGACGCTTTACCCGCCGTTAAACCAACCTCGCTGCAATCGCCATCCAACCGATTCGTTTCCCTGGGGGAGAATTTTTAAAGACATGCGTGATCCCGTCGAACTTCTGAACAACACGCTCGTGCCGATGGTGGTCGAGCAGTCAAACCGTGGCGAACGCGCGTTCGACATCTATTCGCGCCTCCTCCGCGAGCGTATCATTTTCGTGACCGGCGTCGTCGAGGACAACATGGCCTCGGTGATCGTGGCGCAGCTCTTGTTCCTTGAATCGGAGAACCCGAAAAAGGAAATCGCCATGTACATCAACTCGCCCGGCGGCGTGGTGACGGCGGGGCTTTCGATCTACGACACCATGCAGTTCATCCGCCCCAAGGTGCAGACGCTGTGTCTCGGGCAGGCGGCATCGATGGGTTCGCTGCTGCTGACGGCCGGTGACGCCGGCATGCGCGGATGTCTGCCCAATGCGCGGGTCATGGTGCACCAGCCTTCGGGCGGCTATCAGGGACAGGTGACCGACATCCTGATTCACGCCCGTGAGGCGGAAAGCCTCAAGAAGCGCCTCAATGAAATCTATGTGAAGCACACCGGGCGTTCCTATCAGGAAATCGAGGACCTGCTCGAACGCGACCGGTTCCTGAGCCCCGAAGAGGCCAAGGAACTGGGGCTTATCGACCAGGTTCACGAGAAGCGCGCCATCCCCGAAGGGGGCGCCTGACCGCAGCATTTACCGCATTTATCGACAGGCGCCGATGCGGCGCCTGTCTGGATTGCGCCCCGCGCACTTGGCCTTTATGGTCGTAATGAATACCGTTTGTTCATGTCCATGGGACTAGCCTTGAACGATACGGTGATCTAACCCAAAGCGTGGGACGCGCTTACCGGAGTAACTGGATGTCCAAGGAAAATTCGAGCGGAGACTCCTCAAAGAACACGCTTTACTGCTCGTTCTGCGGGAAATCCCAACACGAAGTCCGAAAGCTGATCGCTGGTCCGACCGTATTCATCTGCGATGAGTGCGTGGAACTGTGCATGGACATCATCCGCGAGGAATCCAAAACCTCGATGGTCAAGTCCGCCGATGGCGTGCCGAGCCCGGCCGACATCTGCAAGGTGCTCGATGACTACGTGATCGGCCAGCGCCGCGCCAAGCGCGTGCTCTCGGTCGCCGTGCACAACCACTACAAGCGCCTGCACCATGCGGCCAAGAATCAGGACGTTGAGCTTTCCAAGTCCAACATCCTGCTCATCGGCCCCACCGGCTGCGGCAAGACGCTTCTGGCCCAGACGCTGGCGCGCATTCTCGATGTGCCCTTCACCATGGCCGATGCGACGACGCTGACCGAGGCGGGCTATGTCGGCGAGGATGTCGAGAACATCATCCTCAAGCTGCTGCAGGCCGCCGACTACAACGTCGAGAAGGCCCAGCGCGGCATCGTCTATATCGACGAGGTCGACAAGATTTCGCGCAAGTCGGATAACCCGTCCATAACCCGCGACGTCTCGGGCGAGGGCGTGCAGCAGGCGCTGCTCAAGATCATGGAGGGAACGGTCGCGTCCGTTCCCCCGCAGGGTGGACGCAAGCATCCCCAGCAGGAATTCCTGCAGGTGGATACGACCAATATCCTCTTTATCTGCGGCGGCGCGTTCGCGGGGCTTGAAAAGGTCATTTCCGAACGCGGCGAGGGTTCTTCCATCGGCTTCATGGCCGACGTCAAGGACCCGCAGGACCGTCGCGTCGGCGACGTTCTGGCCGAGGTCGAGCCCGAGGACATGGTGCGGTTCGGGCTGATCCCCGAATTCATCGGCCGTCTCCCGGTCATCGCCACGCTCGAAGACCTCGACGAGGATGCGCTGGTCCAGATTCTGGCCGAGCCCAAGAACGCGCTGGTGCGGCAGTACCAGCGGCTGTTCGAGATGGAGAACGTCGAATTGACGTTCCACGAGGACGCGCTCAAGGCCGTGGCACGGCAGGCGATCGCCCGCAAGACCGGCGCGCGCGGGCTGCGGTCGATCCTCGAGGCGATTCTGCTCGACACCATGTACGACCTGCCTTCGCTCGAAGGGGTCGAGGAAGTGGTGATCAGCCAGGACGTGGTGGAAAACAAGGATGTCCGCCCGCTCTATATTTACGCCGAGCGCGCCAAGGAAGATATGAAGTCGGGAGCGTAACGCCCCGGCCGGATTTTGCGAAAGCCCGGAGATTTCTCCGGGCTTTTTCATTTGGAATTGGAAGACCCCGCTCGTTTTGCTGGAAAAGCAGGGAGTGAGTGCGAGGCTGCTTTCTTCAAGCTCTGAAATGTCCTAAAAAGCGGTTGCGGCATCTATCGGGGGATGATCCATGAAAAGCAGAATTTTCGTGCTGGCGGTCATGGCGGGCGGTCTGTTGCTCGGATCGCCAGCCGCTTACGGGCAACCGGTCACTAAACTCACCGCCAATCTTTCCCCGGCCACGATTGACGCCATCTGGTGCAGCGCACTGTTTCTTGAGGAAGCCTATTATTGGGACGAAGGGTCGCAAGATGCGCTCCATTATGAGGACATGGCCTATGATCTGGGCGAGCGGCTCGATGAGGTGATGCGCGAGGCTGGGCTGCCCACCGCAGAGGGTGAGGAGATCTGGGCGATCTTCGATGAGGCCGCGGCCGATTTCGCGCTGGACGATGAGACAAGCTATTTGGTCGAGCTGGATGCTTGCGAGGAAGCTTATCAGGCCGACAAGCTCCAGCTCCGCTAACCGCTCCGGCAGTCAACGCGCTCCGATATCATCGGTTTGGAAAGGGGAAATGTTGGGCCGCGCGCTTGTGGCGCGCGGTTTATGCCCTATCTTATGATCGAAGAGTCGTTCCGGGCGGTTTACGAATCCCTAGCGGGTTGCAGGCCATCATCGGACGAATGCCGGATTGGCTGGTGCCCCTCCCTTTGCGCCAGCCGTGAAAGGATAGAGAATGTCGGAAGACAACAAGACGGTCGAAAGCATCGACCGCTCCAAGGTGTACCCCGTTCTGCCGCTGCGCGACATCGTGGTGTTCCCCACCAAGATCGTTCCGCTGTTCGTAGGCCGGGAAAAGTCCGTGCGTGCCCTTGAAGAGGTGATGCGCGAGGACAAGCATATTTTCGTCGTGACGCAGAAGAACGCGCAGGAAGACGATCCCGCCCCTGACGCCATCTATGAGATCGGTACCATCGCCTCGGTGCTGCAACTGCTCAAGCTGCCGGACGGTACCGTCAAGGTGCTTGTCGAGGGGCTGTACCGCGCGAAAATCGACAAGTACGTCCAGACCGAGGATTATTTCGAGGCGGTCGCCGAACCGCTCGAACTCGTCGCCCATGACGAGGTCGAGGCCGAGGCGCTGGCGCGCTCGGCGGTGTCCGAGTTCGAGAACTACGCCAAGCTCAACAAGAAGATTTCCTCGGAGATCGTCGCGGCTGTTGCCCAGATCGAGGATCACTCGACGCTGGCCGACCAGATCGCGTCCAACTTGACCGTCAAGATCCAGGACAAGCAGGATATCCTGGCCACGCCTTCGGTCACCGAACGGCTGGAGCGCGTGCTGGGGCTGATGGAAGGCGAGATCGGCGTGTTGCAGGTCGAAAAGCGCATCCGCAGCCGGGTCAAGCGCCAGATGGAGAAGACCCAGCGCGAATACTACCTCAACGAGCAGATGAAGGCGATCCAGCGCGAGCTGGGCGACAATGAGGACGGCACCTCCGAGCTTCAGGAGCTCGAGGACCGCATCGCCAAGACCAAGCTCTCCAAGGAAGCCCGCCAGAAGGCCGCGGCCGAGATGAAGAAGCTCAAGCAGATGTCGCCGATGTCTGCCGAGGCGACGGTCGTGCGCAACTATCTCGACTGGATGCTGAACCTGCCCTGGGGCAAGAAGTCCAAGATCAAGAAGGACTTGAAGTTCGCCGAGCAGGTGCTGGACAACGATCACTACGGTCTTGAAAAGGTCAAGGAGCGCATCGTCGAATATCTGGCGGTGCAGAGCCGCACCGGCAAGCTCAAGGGACCGATCCTGTGCCTTGTCGGCCCTCCGGGCGTCGGCAAGACTTCGCTGGCACGCTCGATCGCCAAGGCGACGGGGCGCGAATATGTGCGCATGAGCCTGGGCGGGGTGCGGGACGAGGCGGAAATCCGCGGGCACCGGCGGACCTATATCGGCTCGATGCCGGGCAAGATCGTGCAATCGCTCAAGAAGGCCGGCAAGGCCAACCCGCTGTTCCTGCTCGATGAGATCGACAAGATGGGGCAGGATTTTCGGGGCGACCCGTCCTCGGCGCTGCTCGAAGTGCTCGACCCCGAGCAGAACTCGACATTCTCGGACCACTATCTGGAGGTCGATTTCGACCTTTCGGACGTGATGTTCGTGACGACGGCCAATACGCTCAACATTCCGGGGCCGCTGCTCGACCGCATGGAGATCATCCGGCTCTCGGGTTATACGGATGAGGAAAAGTGGGAAATCGCCCGCCGTCACCTCATCCCCGAAACGCTCAAGGAGCACGGGCTGCGCGCCGAAGAGTTCGAATTGCCCGATGAGAGCCTGATGCTTTTGACCCGCCGTTATACGCGGGAGGCGGGCGTCAGAAATCTCAAGCGCGAGATCGCGAACCTGATGCGCAAGGCGGTCAAGGACATCCTGATCACCGGCAAGAAGAAAATCGACGTCACCCCCGAGGTGGTCGAGGAATATCTGGGCGCACCGCGCTTCCGTTATGGCGAAAGCGAGACCGAGCCGCAGGTGGGCGTTGTGACCGGACTTGCCTGGACGGCGGTCGGGGGCGAGCTTTTGACTATCGAAGGCATCATGAGCCCCGGCAAGGGCCGCATGACCGTCACGGGCAATCTCAAGGACGTGATGAAGGAGTCCATCTCCGCCGCCGCGACCTATGTGAAGGCCCGGGCTGTCGAATACGGCATCAAGCCGCCGCTATTTGAGAAGCGCGACATCCACGTACACGTGCCCGAAGGCGCAACGCCCAAGGATGGCCCCTCGGCGGGCATCGGCATGGCGACGGCCATCGTATCGGTGATGACCGGGATTCCGGTGCGCAACGATGTGGCGATGACCGGCGAGATCACTCTGCGCGGCCGTGTGCTGCCGATTGGGGGGCTCAAAGAAAAGCTGCTTGCAGCGCTTCGGGGCGGCATCAAAAAGGTGCTGATCCCGGAAGAGAACGTGCGCGATCTCAAGGAGATTCCGGCCAACGTCAAGGAAGGCCTCGAGATCGTCCCGGTTTCGCGCATGGGCGAGGTGCTCGAGCACGCGCTTGTGGAAATGCCTGAAGCTATCGAATGGAATTTCGATGAGGCCGATCTCAAGGAGAAGACGCCTGCCGCCGAGGGCGAGGATGCCGGTGCCGCGCTGCCGCACTGATCCCTCTTGTCACCCTGAACCCAGACGGCGCCTTCGGGCGCCGTTTTTCGTTGTGATGGTCACTTTTCCCTGAGCATGTTCTTCACCCGTAGTCCCCCGTCCACTAGGCGTTTCCGGCCGTCACGATGATTTTTCTCCTGATCGAGCGCGGCCAAGCTGCAATGGGGGTGGAAAACTGCCGATTTTCCGCTTTGCAAAACGCGGAAACCCGCAGTTTTCCTTGCTTTTACCCCGGAATCGTAAAAGGGTGATCGCGCTTCCGCCCAGCCCCGAATTTTGGGATGGGCAATTCATTGTGAGGAAACGCTATGAACAAGAACGATCTGAGCGCGGCAGTTGCGGACAAGGCCGGTCTCACCAAGGCAGATGCCGGGGCAGCAGTCGATGCTGTTTTCGAGGCCATCACCGCAGCTCTCAAGGGCGGCGATGAAGTGCGCCTGGTCGGCTTCGGCACGTTTGCTGCCGTGCAGCGCAAGGCCACCAAGGGCCGTAACCCGGCAACCGGCGCGGAAATCGATATTCCGGCGTCGACCCAGCCCAAGTTCAAGCCCGGCAAGGGCCTCAAGGATGCGCTGAACTAAGCCATATACCGATATGGTTCTTGGTTTGACCCCGGACGGCGTCCGGGGTCTCGCCATTTGCAGAACAGCTTTCCGGGGCGGTATCGGTCGCGCTTGACGCGGCATCTTATTGCGCTTAAGCAGTGCCCCGCAGCGGCCCAAGCAGGCCGAACCACTTTCCGCGCCTTGCGGCAAGGGCGATTAGCTCAGTTGGTAGAGCGCCTCGTTTACACCGAGGATGTCGGCAGTTCGAGTCTGTCATCGCCCACCATTTTTCTCTCTCACGCGCCGTACCGTTCACCGGGGTCCTCGCTTCCGCTCGTCCTGTGGCTTGCGGCCTTGTTTCGGTTCAAGGCTAGGTCGTCCGCGGGGCCTGGCTCCGGGCGATACGGGCGATGGTGAGCAGGTTGGTGACGAGGATGAAGACTTCTGCGGCGAGTGCGCCGACCGATCCGATGAGCAGGTTGGTCATGATCCAGCACAGACTGACCAGCGCCATCGTGAGGCGCATCTGTATGCCCCGCAACATGAACATGGCGTATGTCCCCAGGATGCCAGCGACCAGCGGGATAGCGTCGAGCGGTCCCGACCAGGTCAGCGCGGCAACGCAGACGGTGGCGGCAAGGATCGTGAGCATGGCCTTCCAACTGCCGGGCATGCGGCGCGCGAGGATGAGGCGAAGGATGATCACGGTCGTGACGCCTGATGCGGTCCAGGCGCCGAAGAGAGCGAACTGAGTGGCAAAGGCGATATTTCCCAGGATGAGGACGGCCATCAGCCGGTCGTCATCCTTGCTGGAAAATGCAACTACGCACAGAATAAGGGCCAATACGCCGACTATCTGGCCGGTCAGTTCGAAGGGGGTAAGGTTCAGCATCGCGCAGCCTTTTGCGGTGCATCAAGGCACATTTCGCAGCGCGACATATTTTCCTCCGAATCCGGGCGCACGATCACCATCCCCCTTCAAAAAGCTGCCAAGGTAACCATGAATGCTTGCCGGAGGGAATAGCGCGGAATTCGCCGCCTTCGGAGCGGGAGTGCAAACTAGCCAGAGATATGGTCTTTAACCGCAACAGTCTTTTGCGGGTCGGTGCGGGGACCTTGCTCGTTCTTCTCATTCCGCTGGTGCTGACCATTCGTGATGGCGGCGTCGATGGGCGCGGCTGGGATTGGGCGCCGGGGGACTTTCTGGTTATGGGTGCGCTGCTTTTCGCCACCGGCCTTGCGCTCGATCTTGCGTGGCGAAAATTGAAGGACCCGGTCTTCCGGGCGCTGGCCTGTGCCGGGATCGTCGTGCTGTTGGTGCTGGTCTGGGCCGAACTGGCCGTCGATGCGGTCTCGAGATTGGCCGGATTGATATTTTAGTCGACCGGCGGTGTCCGCCGTTGGGATTTGACAGCGCCGCGCCGGGTTTTTGCTTCGAGGCGACGTGTCTTTGAGGCAAGGGTCGGGCGTGTCGGCTTGCGCGGCCGGGGCGGGATAGCGGCGGCGCGGATGAGATCGGCAAGACGGGCGATCGCGTCCTCGCGGTTGCGATTCTGGGAGCGGTGCCGGTCGGCAAAGATGATGAGCACCCCATCAGCCGTCATGCGGCTTCCGGCCAGGCGCTTGAGGCGGGGTTTGATGCCGTTGGGCAGGGAGGGGGAGTTCTCGACGTCGAATCGAAGCTGGGCGGCGGTCGCCACCTTGTTGACGTTCTGCCCGCCGGGGCCCGAACTTCTGACGAAGGAAAACACGATCTCGTCCGCATCGAGCACGATCCGATCCGTGATGGGTATGGATTCGGCCAACAGTGCGCCTCCCGGTTCGTGAGAGCGTAAAATAAACAGCATTTCGATATGGGGCAAAACGTCAACGCTATCAAGGTTTTGCCGGTGTGCGACGCATGCGCGGGGCGTTTGTGTGATTTTCCCTATGAACCAGCGGCAATGCCGCTTGACTTGTTTTCGGGTGCCCGCTAAACGAAGCCCACCTTACGAGGGATGCAACAGCCTCCCCAGAGGGGGTGTAGCTCAGTTGGTTAGAGCGCCGGCCTGTCACGCCGGAGGTCGCGGGTTCGAGTCCCGTCACTCCCGCCATTTTCTTTTCCGCATCAGTGCAATGTCGATACATCCGGCGCATGGCAAAAGACCGTGGCGTGACCACGGTCCGGAATGCCTGCGGGATATGGGTGAATTTTATTCGGCGCGCTGGGAAAAGGCGCGGCGCAGGCCGGCGGTGAGCCACTTTACGTAATCGGAAAAGCTATCGGCGAGATCGCCACGCACGTCCTGCCAGATGCCGGAGAGCATGAGGCCCAGATCGCGCAGGTTCTCGCGCCATTCGGGCTCCGGGGCCGTCATGGCGGTGTTTGTGTGCCTGCGCTGCATCGAAAAGAGGTCGTTTCGGGCCATGTTGTCCCCTGTCGTCGTTAAACAACCGTTGCCTATATAAGTGTGGCTATGTGAAGGGCAAAGCGGATTCTGGCGAATTTGTTCCATTCGGTCAAAAAATAATCCTTGGTTGTTTTAAAATATGCAGGAAAAACAGGCGTTTAATGCGGTCTTGTTAAACTTTTGCAGGCCTTGCGACCAGTGCCCATTGCCCCCATTATCCCGGCTCCGAAAGGGAGCCTTCCGACTCGGCGGGTTTTTATGGGGAAAGGATGGACGTATGAACAAGGTATGGATGACGGGGCTGGCGTTGGCGATGCTGTGGACGGGGCCGGTGCTGGCACAACGAACCGACATCGTCGTCGGCCTCGTGCTAGAGCCGCCGCATCTCGATCCGACAGCGGGCGCTGCCGCCGCTATCGACGAGGTGGTCTATGCCAATGTCTTCGAGGGGCTGACCCGGTTCGGGCCCGATGGTGCGATCCTGCCCGCGCTGGCGGAGAGCTGGGACATTTCCGAGGACGCGCTGACCTATACCTTCCATCTCAATGAAGACGTCGTCTTCCACGACGGCACGCCGATGACGGCCGATGACGTGGTCTTTTCCTTCGAGCGCGCCATGGCCGACGATTCGGTCAATGCGCAAAAGGTGCTGTTCGACGCGATCGCCACGGTCGAGGCACCGGACGACCTGACGGCGGTCGTGACGCTCGAGCACCCGAACGGCAATCTGCTGTTCAACCTCGCCTGGGGCGATGCGGTGATTGTCTCGCCTTCGAGTGCAGATGCCAACACCAGCAATCCGGTGGGCACCGGTCCGTTCCGCTTTGCGCGCTGGACGCAAGGGGACAGCGTCGTCATCGAGCGCAATGGAGATTACTGGGGTGAGCCCGCGCGGCTCGAACGCGCCACCTTCCGGTTCATCGACGATCCGACCGCAGCGTTCGCGGCGATGATGGCCGAGGACGTGGATACGTTCCCGATCTTCCCGGCGCCTGAAATGCTGCCCATTCTCGATGCCGATCCGCGATTCGTCGCGGTCGTGGGCTCGACCGAGGGCGAAACGCTGCTGGCCATGAACAACCGCCGTGCGCCGCTCGACAACATTCTCGTGCGCGAAGCGATCGCCCACGCCATCGACCGGCAGGCGATCATCGATGGGGCCATGTTCGGGTACGGGACACCGATCGGCACGCATTTCGCGCCGCACCATCCCGCCTATGTCGATCTGACCGATCTTTCCGCCTACGACCCCGAGCGCTCGCGGGAACTCCTCGAGGAAGCAGGCGTCGGGCCGATCCGACTTTCGCTGGCCCTGCCGCCCCCGCCGACCTATGCGCGCCGGGGTGGGGAGATCATCGCCGCGCAGCTTCGTGCCGTGGGGATCGAGACCGACATCGTCAACATGGAATGGGCGCAGTGGCTCGAACAGGTGTTTTCGGGGGCCGACTTCGACCTTACGGTGATTTCGCACACCGAGCCGCTCGATATCGAGATCTATGGCCGGGACGATTATTATTTCGGCTACGGCGCGCCTTCGTTCAAGGCGATTATGGAGGAATTGAACCTTACCACCGATCCCGAACGGCGGACGGAACTTTTGCAGGCCGCCCAGCGGGACATCGCGGAGAACTACGTCAACGCCTATCTCTTCCAGATGGCCAAGACCGCTATCCAGCACGTCGATCTTGAAGGGCTATGGGTGAATGCGCCCACGCAGGCGACGGACCTGACCGCGGTCTATTGGCGGTAGGGCCAGTCCGGCATTCATGGCTCATGGCAATATCGCTGGCCCCCTTGCCCCCAACCCTCTCCCACAAAGGGAAGAGGGGGGCGAAAAAGGCTGTCTTACGGTTTTTCTCCCTTCAAGGCGGAGGGCTACAGTAGATAGATTTGCGTGTGTGGCTTCACCCTTCCCCAGCCCTCCCCATCAAGGGGAGGGTGTTTCCTTTTCCTTGTTGTCTCCCTACGTACAAGGCCAGCACCTCCTCCCTTGCGGGGGAGGATGGGAGGAGGGGTCGGCGATAGCCGAAACATATGCAATAGCCGTGTTCCGTGGGGGCGGAAGGGGGCTGCGGTGTTGACCAGAGGCGCGGAGCGCACGGAATGACACTCTTCGTCCTCAAGCGCCTGGGGTCGTTGCTGGCGAGCCTTTTGGCCGCCAGCCTTGTGATCTTTCTGGTGCTCGAGGTGCTGCCGGGCGATCCGGCGGCCTTCATGCTCGGGCTCAATGCCGCACCCGATACGGTGGCCGCGCTGCGCGACCAGCTGGGGCTCAACGCGCCTCTCTGGGCCCGCTATGGCGGCTGGCTGGCGGGGATGACGGTTGGCGATTTCGGGATTTCCTATACCTACAGGGTTCCGGTTGCCGACCTGATCGGGGCGCGGCTGGGGGTTTCGCTGCCATTGGCGATCTATGCGCTGACGCTCTCCACCCTCATTGCCATTCCCATGGGCGCGCTGGCGGCGGCGTCGCGCAATTCTCCGCTCGATACCGGCATCATGGGGGTGACCCAGTTGGGGATCGCGGTGCCCAATTTCTGGTTCGCTATGCTTCTGGTGCTGGCGTTCTCGGTGGGGCTGCGCTGGTTTTCCGCCGGCGGATTTCCCGGCTGGGACGATCCTTACGCTGCAATGAAGGCGCTGACGCTGCCCGCCGTTGCGCTGGCGCTGCCGCAGGCATCGATCCTTGCGCGGATGATGCGCTCGGCGCTGATCGACACGCTCGATGAGGATTATATCCGGACGGCGCGCGCCAAGGGGCTGAGCCGGGGGCAGGCGCTGCGTCACCACGCCCTGCGCAACGCGCTGATCCCCGTGCTGACCATAATGGGGTTGCAGTTTTCCTTCCTGCTGGCCGGAGCGATCATCATCGAGAACGTCTTTTTTCTGCCGGGCCTGGGCAGGCTGGTGTTTCAGGCGATCAATGCGCGCGACCTGATCGTCGTGCGTTCGGTCGTGATGCTTCTGGTTTTCGCCGTGGTGGCCGTCAATTTCATCGTCGATGTCACCTATGCGCTGGTCGATCCGCGCCTGAGGAGGCCGGTGACATGAGGAGCGTCGGGCTCAACCTGGTCATCGGCGCGGGGATCACGGCCTTCTTCGTCGTGCTGGCGACCGTATCGATGGTCTGGACGCCGTACGACATCACCGTTCTGTCGGTTGCCGACCGGCTGCAGCCGCCTTCGGGCGCGCACTGGCTGGGGACCGACCATTTCGGGCGCGATATCGTTTCCATGCTCATGGTCGGCGCGCAGACTTCCATCGCCGTGGCGCTGATCGCGGTCGGCGTTGGCGTGCTGGTGGGGGTGCCGCTGGGCCTTTTCGCGGCGGCGACGCATGGGAGCCTGCTCGATGAGATCGTGATGCGGGGAAACGACGTGGTCTTTGCGTTTCCCGCGCTGGTCATCGCCATCCTGATCACCGCGATATTCGGACCGGGCGCGGTCAACGCGATCATTGCCATCGGGATCTTCAATATCCCGGTTTTCGCCCGCATCGCGCGCGGCTCGGCGCTGCCGGTCTGGACGCGTGAATTCATCATGGCGGCGCGGCTGTCGGGGAAGGGGGCGGCCCATATCTCGCTCGAGCACGTTCTGCCCAACATCGCCAATACGCTGATCGTGCAGGCGACCATCCAGTTCTCGCTCGGCATTCTCGCCGAGGCGGGGCTGGCCTATGTCGGGCTAGGCGCCCAGCCGCCCATCCCGAGTTGGGGCCGGATGCTGGCCGAGGCGCAGACCATGATCGCGCTGGCGCCCCATGTCGCTATCGTGCCGGGGCTAACCATCGTTCTGATGGTGCTGGGGCTGAATCTGTTCGGCGACGGCTTGCGCGACCTGCTCGATCCCCGATTGCGCGAGAGGAGCCGATGAGCCTGTTGCGCGTCAAGGATCTTTCGCTGTCCATTGGTCCGACGCCGATTCTGGATCGCGTGTCGCTTGAGGCCGGGCGGGGCGAGATCCTGGGGATCGTCGGGGAATCGGGGTCCGGCAAATCGCTGACCGCGCTGTCGATCCTGAATCTGCTGCCCCGCCACTCCCGGCTTTCCGGCTCGGTCATCTTCGATGACATCAAGCTGACGCGGCTTTCGGATCGTGCGCTCAATGACGTCAGGGGCGACGACATCGGGATGATCTTCCAGGAGCCGATGACCGCGCTCAATCCGGTCAAAACCATCGGCGCGCAGGTGGCCGAGACCGTGCTGGTGCATGGCAAGGCCGGACGCGGCGAGGCCATGGCGATCGCCCGGCAGACACTGGATCGGGTCGGGCTCGGTGCGGAGGAGTTTCCGCTTTCGCGCTATCCGCACGAGCTATCGGGCGGGCAGCGCCAGCGGGTGGGGATCGCGATGGCCATTGCGTTGAGGCCGCGCCTGCTGATCGCTGACGAACCCACCACGGCACTGGACGTGACCAATCAGGCGCAGGTGCTCGATCTTCTCAAAGATCTGGTCCGTGAGGACGGGATGGGCCTGATCCTCATTACGCACGATCTGGCGGTCGTTGCGGAAATGGCCGATACGGTTGCCGTGCTCAAGGCGGGCAGGGTGGTCGAGAGCGGGCCGGTGCGCGATGTTTTCCGCCAGATGCGCGATCCCTATACGCGAAAACTCTTTTCGGCTTCCGCGCATGTCCCTGCGCGAAAAGCCCAGCAATCGGCGCGCACGCTGCTCGAGGTGGAAGGGCTTGTCCGCACCTATCCCAAGCCGAAACCGGCCCCCTGGGCTCCACGGGCCTTCAAGGTTGCGCTGGACGGGGTCTCGTTGAGCGTTGCGCAAGGCGAGAGCGTTGGACTGGTGGGAGAAAGCGGGAGTGGAAAATCGACGCTGGCGCGGGCGGTGCTGGGGCTGGAAACGGCGCAGGCGGGCGAGATCGCGATCAACGGCGCGCCGGTACGCGGGCCCGGCGATACGGCATTTGCAACGCGCCGGGCGATGCAGATGGTGTTTCAGGACCCTTACGGTTCGTTCAATCCGCGCCATACGGTTGAGCGGCTGGTGGCCGAGCCGCTGCATCTTCTTGGGACGGAAGCGCCCTCGGGTGCCGAGCGGCGCCGGCGGATCGACACCGTGCTCACGCAGGTCGGGCTCCTTCCTGCCGATGCGAACAAGTTCATTCACGAATTTTCCGGCGGGCAGCGCCAGCGGATCGCGATCGCGCGGGCGTTGATCGTCGAGCCCTCCCTGATCGTTCTCGATGAGGCGGTGTCGGCGCTCGATGTGTCGATCCGGGCGCAGATCCTCGATCTCCTGGCGGCGATTTCCGAGCGCATAGGGGTCGCCTATCTCTTCATCTCGCACGACCTTCACGTGGTGCGGGCCGTGACGGACCGGGTCTATGTGCTCAAGGACGGCAAGGTAGTGGAAAGCGGGGCAACCAGCGAGGTGTTCGAGCGCCCCCGGCACGACTATACGCGAGCGCTTATCGCGGCGGCGCCGAGACTCGATGCGGCGCTGAAGACACGGTTTGGGGAGTAATGGTAAAGTTGCTGTTGGGCGTTTTTCGCCTGCACCGCAGCCCCCTGACCCCCAACCCTTCTTCGGCTCCAATCGCTCCACCGGTGAGGGGGGAGCGATGCCGCCGCCTGCTCTGAATGTCGATCCAGCCCAAAGCGCTTGCTTCCCTTGGTGGGCGGCGGTATTGAGCCGGGGAGCCTCATACTTATCCTGCCAGGGACATCAGGGATGATCGATTTTGCACGCGCGCGCCGGACGATGGTGGATAATCAGCTTCGGACCAGCGGGATTACAGACTGGCGTATTCTGGATGTGATGAACCGCGTGCCGCGCGAAACCTTCGTTCCGGAAGAACGCCGGGCGCTGGCCTATATCGATGAGAACGTGAAGCTTTCGGCGGGACGCACCATGCTCGCCCCGGCCAGCCTCGGACGCCTCATCCAGCTTGCCGAGGTCGGGCCGCAGGACAAGGTGCTCGATGTGGGGTGCGGCACGGGGTATTCGACGGCGGTTCTAGCCGGGCTGGCCGCGAGCGTCACCGGGCTCGAGGACGATGCCGAACTGGCCGCGGCGGCCAACGATGCGCTCAGGGCGCAGGGGATCGCCAATGCCGAAGTGGTGGTCGGCGCGCTGGAGAATGGCGCTCCGAAGAGTGCACCCTTCGATGTCATCATCATCGAGGGCGCGGTAGACCAGGTGTCCACAACGCTTTTCAGGCAGCTTGGCGACGAGGGACGGCTGGTCGCCGTGCACGGGCACGGAAACGCTGCGGTCGCCCATGTCTATGTGAAATCGGGCAAGGACATCTCGTCGCGTCCCGCCTTCAACGCCAGCATACCGGTGATCGCGAGCTTCGCGGAAGCACCCGCGTTCCGGTTCTGAAGGGCAAGTGTTGCGCCCAAACCACGCCGCGCACATTACGGGTATTAAAACTTGGACAACCTCCCGTCAGCACATTGAAACAAGCGCGCCGGCACAATAGGTTAGCGGGCGCGCTGGAGGCGGTATCATGTCGGTATTGAAAGTTTTTCGCTTGGGCGCACTTGCGCTGGCTCTTGGGCTAACCCCGACACTGTCGCATGCGGAAAGCCTGGCGGATGCAATGGCTTACGCCTATGCGAACAATCCCTCCCTTGCCTCCTCCTTTCTTACGGTCCGTTCTGCCCAGCAGGGAATCAGGAGCGCGGAGGGCGCGCGGCTGCCTACCATCGGCGGCGAAGCGAGCGTGGGTTATACGTGGTCGGACGTACCCGGGCGCACCGCGCCGAACGATAGCCTGGGCCTGAGCTATTCCCAGACGCTGTTCGACAGCAGCACCGATGACGCGATCCTGAGAGCGCAGGCGGAATATGATGCCGCGGTGCAGGGCGCACGCAACGTCGAGCAGAACGTATTGCTCTCAGTGGCGCAGGCCTATGTGAACGTTGTAACCAACAGGCGCATCGTCGACATAAGGCAGGAAAATATCGGCTTCGTGCGCGCGCAACTGCAATCGGCACGAGACCGTCTGGAACTGGGAGAGGGTACCCAGCTTGACGTGGCGCAGGCGCAGGCCAGTCTTGCGCAGGCCGAGGCAGCCTATCAGGGGGCGATCAACAATCTGCGGCAGGCCGAGGCCAATTACGTGCGCTGGGTCGGGCACGAGCCGCGCGGCCTTTCCGCATCCTACCGCTTCGGCAATCTGCTGCCGGGCTCGCTCGATTCCGCGATCGCGGCGGCGACAACGAACCATCCGGCGCTGCTTGCCTCCGCCGCGCAAATTCGCGCTGCCCAGCACGGTTATAACGAAACCGTTGCCGGGTTCGGCCCGACCATCTCATTTACCGGACAGGCCGGGCTTGGCGGGTTTTCCACCAATACGATTGCCAGCCAGGCTTCCGTTTCGTTGCGCCTGTCGGTGCCGATATTTGTTCCGGCGCGCGATCCGGCTGTGGAGCGAGCCAATATCGGGCAGATTCAGACGCAGGTCGAAGGCATTGCAACGCGCGACCAGATCACCGAAGCGGTGCGTCAGGGCTGGGCGGGCATTCAGGCAACGACCGCACAGATCGAATCGGCAACCGCCGCCGTCGCGGCCAGCCGCCTTGCGCTTCAGGCTGTGATCGACCAGAACGAGGTCGGGCAGGCAACGACCCTCGATGTACTCAACGCGCGGGCCAGCCTGCTCAATGCCGAGGAGGCTCTTGCATCCGCGCAGGCGCAGCGCGCCATTGCCAGCTATTCGCTTATCGCGGCGACCGGTGCGCTGAGCGCGGCCAATCTGGGCCTGCCGGTGCAGCTTCGCGGTGCAGACGGCACGGTGGCCGAGCCCGTGCGGGTTCCCGAAGCCCCCGCTGATGTCTGGGGCAATTTGCGCTGACCCGGTAAGGATTTCCGTGGAATAAGCATGGCTTGCCCGGCCCGCCCGTTTCGCGGCCCGCACTCCCGCGTTAAGGTATTGTAAAGCGAATCAACGCCGCGATCGCCGGGTCCGGTTCGCAAAGTGTAGAGTATCCGCCCTGTTGGGGGGCAAACTGGGAATGAGGCGAGCATGAACCAGCCGGCTGCCAAAGAACCGACGATGGATGAAATCCTGTCATCGATCAGGCAGATCATTGCCGATGATGACGAGAGCGCGGCGCAAAAGGTTCCTGCGGCGGCCGCATCCGGTGCCAAAGCCGCCGAGCCCCAGCCAAGCCCTGTCATCGATCCGTTCAGCGATGATGACGAAGACGAAGTTTCCACCCTTGCGCTCTCGCCGGAGCAGATCATCGATGACGGTGCTGTGGCGGAGCCCGACGAAATCGAAACGCCCGAACCCGAAATGCCTTCCGCCGCAAGCCTTGAGGCAGCGGCGGAAATGGTGGTGCCGGACGATGTCGCTTTTGCGCAGGACGAGGAGGCGCCGCCGGTCGCGGTCCTCAAGCCCGCGCCAAAGCCTGCCGCGAATTTTGCGAAGGCGGCGCCGATGCCCGACCCTGATCTGGGTGCCGATCTTGCCGAGGAACTGCTCGAACCGGCAACCGCCGCCGCCGTTTCCTCGGCTTTCTCCAAACTCAATGCGCCGCGCATTTCCCCTGACATGCCGCTTACGGCAGGGGGGCTGACGGTCGAGGCCATGATCCGCGAAATGATGCGGCCCATGCTCAAGGAATGGCTCGAGGAAAACCTGCCCGCCATGGTCGAGCGGATCGTAACGCAGGAAATCGAGCGCGTATCGCGCGGCGGGTAGCTGCGGCGTTATGCTGGCCTTAGAATACTTCAGTGTTTGACGGGATCGTCGAGGCTCTCGCGATTGCTGCGGGTTCGGTCTGGATTCCGGGGTGACAGGCGGGGATGGGGAAGGTAATACCAACGGCTGTCATGATTGACCGATATGCGCCCAGTCGCGCATTCCTATAGAGGTGATGGTTTGGGGCTGGTCGATGAGGTTGTTCCAGGCTTGGCAGGCAGCGTCGATGATGGCGTCGTAGGT
>NZ_QMEL01000004.1 GCF_003390885.1 Pelagibacterium sediminicola | reverse complement strand
GAACATCGACCTGGCGCAGCTTCGCGACGATCTCTTCGGGCTTGTGCTTCTTCTGGGGCATTCCAAAATCCTCTCTAACGGCTAAATAGCCTACTTCAGGGAGGACCACTTTTCAGGGGGCAGGCCAGTCGGGCCGACACGCTCGGCACATTCCAGATCGAATCCCGGGCCCAGATGAGCATGCTGCCCCGTCTCAAGCCGCGGACCTATTACGACCTCGTCGTCCAGGTCGCCATTGTGCGACCCGGTCCAATCCAGGGTGACATGGTCCATCCCTATCTGAGGCGCAGGGAAGGGCTCGAAGCAGTGGAATATCCGCGGCCCGAACTCGAAAAGGTTCTCGGAAAAACGCTCGGTGTGCCGCTGTTCCAGGAACAGGCAATGCGGGTGGCGATCGAATGCGCGGGGTTTACGCCGGGCGAAGCCGACATGTTGCGCAAATCCATGGCGACGTTCAAGTTCACCGGCGGGGTATCCAAATTCCGCGACAAGCTGATCGATGGCATGGTTTCCAATGGCTATGAAAAAGCGTTTGCAGAACAAACCTTCAAGCAGCTCGAAGGGTTTGGATCCTATGGGTTTCCCGAAAGCCATGCGGCATCGTTTGCTTTGATCGCCTACGCGAGCGCTTGGCTGAAATGCTGGCACCCCGACGTCTTTTGTGCAGCGCTGCTCAATAGCCAGCCCATGGGGTTTTATGCGCCAGCCCAGATCGTGCGCGACGCTCAGGAACACGGTATTGAGGTCCGGCCGGTGTGTATCAACACATCGCGCTGGGACTGCACTTTGGAGCCCTCGAGCAATCCCGATACAGACATATTCGCGGTTCGGCGTGGTCTGCGTATGGTCAAGGGGCTGTCCAACGCCAATGCCGCATCGATAGTGGCGGCCCGTGCTGACAAAGACTATGCAAGCATTGATGATCTCTGGCGCCGGGCAGGGGTGCCGGTTGCGGCCCTGACCCAGATTGCCGAGGCCGATGGATACCGCACGAGCTTTGGCCTGTCCCGCCGTGACGCGCTCTGGACCATAAAGGGACTGCGCGATCTCGAATTGCCGTTGTTTGCCGCGGCTTCAAGGCGTGAGGGTACGACCATCTCCGAGGTGAGCGAACCTGCGATTGGCTTGCGATCGATGAGCGATGGCAGCGAAGTCGTTGAAGACTATCGCCATGTCGGGTTGTCTCTGCGCACCCACCCGGTGTCCTTCCTGCGTCCGGACCTGACAAAGCGGCGCATTGTTACGTGCTCGGATGCGATGACGGCGTGCGATGGGCGCTGGCTCGAAACCGCGGGCATTGTTCTGGTGCGCCAGCGTCCAGGCAGCGCCAAGGGCGTCATGTTCATCACCCTCGAAGACGAGACGGGTATCGCCAATCTGGTTGTGTGGAAAAAAGTGTTCGAGCAGCATCGGCGGATCATTTTGTCGGCCGGCATGATCTCGGTGAGAGGCAAGATCCAGCGGGAGGGGGAAGTGGTCCATCTGGTTGCGCGTCACATCCGCGATCTTTCTCCCGATCTGGCCAGCGTCGGGGAGCGTGACGCACCGTTTGCAATGCAGCATGGACGTGGCGATGAGTTTCACCATGGATCGGCAACCCCCGATCCGCGCAGCGATCCGCCAAAAGGCCTTCGCACCCGAGATATCTACATTCCAGACCTGCACATAGATACGATTAGGGTGAAAACGCGCGATTTCCGGTGATGGCGCATGTCACCGGCAGCATCTTGGTTGTCGGAGTCGGCTTTTTGATGTCCCCCAATTCCAGTGCAGCACCGAAGGCTGGAAACCCTTTCCTCGATGGATCAGCGCCGAACGGCGACAACAGGTCCAGGCACGACAAGGTCTGCTCGGCTTGCTCTAAGCGGATGATGCGGGTGCAGAAGAAGTGCCCACATCGTGGGGTAGACCCCCATGGTGATGCCCGACGCCATCCCTCCACCGACGAATCCATGCACGCCCTCCGCTCCAGCCCGGACGAGGTCGAAGAAATGCGTCGCATCGGTCAGCAGACTGCTTCATGTAGCCTGGAGGCGGATGGCAGGCTCGTCGTCGTGCAGGAAGATGGCAGTAGGCGCGAACTCAAACGTTAACGCGCTTTAACGTTGGAGAAATCAATTCGTTGATGTTTTCACAGATCTCGGTGAACCTGGATTCACGTCGGAATTCGGAAAGTTTTCGCGCGTCGAAAACAAATCGTTAACAGAGCGTAGACGTAGCCTCAAGGCTACAGACAGTAGTGAAGGTGAGAGGCATGGGTCCTCGCCGACAATTGGAGCAATCGGATGTATACGACTTCAGATCACGCACAGGGGAAGCTCTTCGATCTTGACAAGGAGATTGGATTTGATCCTGCGGTTCAAAAAATTCTTCTTGGCTTTGGCGCCATTTATTTACAAAAACGTCAGTGGACTATCGCGCCGAAAAAGTCAGACGAACTCGCTGCCGCAATCGATTCCTGGATTGCCGGTGGTCGTCCAGAGAACGGACTGCGAAAGGGCGGCGCGTTTGGTATCACCCATCTCGCGAACGGTTATTACGCCAGCCGCACTCCCAAAAGCATGACGCCGGCGCTGAAGCGCTTGGGCGCATGCTGGAACAAGGCAAACAATTCATGGGCAATCCCGGCTGCACTCACCGAAAAGTTCGAGGAAATGGTCGCGAAAACTCAGGCAGACGCCCACGCAGCAGCGGAAGAGAAATGGCCCGAAATTCCCGGTGTGTCCGTTGATGTGCGCGCGGACGGGACCATCGACGTCCAGTCGCCGTTCGATCCTGCGATCAAGAAGGCAATTAAGGCCGTGCCGACTGCACGTTGGGATCATGATCGGCGCGTGTGGGTCGTGATGGCGAAGTATCGGGCTGCCCTGCGTAAGGCGCTCGCAGGAATCATGGGGGTAGCCGAGGCTGCGAATGATGCGAACGAGGAGCGTCTCTCGCGCGCTCGCACCATGCGGAAAATTCGATGGTCAGAAAAAGACGGCGAGATCAGGATCAGCTCCGGATACAATGACGACGTCATCAACGCTTGCCGCAACCACCGCATGAAGTGGGATGCTTGGAGCAAGACCTGGAGCGGCAAAATGCGACATTACGAGCGCGATGCTCTCCTCGCGCGCCTGATCGAAATCGACGAGGGTTTGCGTAGCTTTGCCCCCGAGCCTGCCCCGGAGACCCAGAGTGCTTAGCGCAATCGAGCACAACCTCGTTCCTGGGTGATCGCTATCGCGGGCGGGGAGCTGAGGGTGACCGCGTTCCACCGATACCTTGAGTTGCGGCATTACAGTATCGATTTCATTATTCGTCTCTCAGAGGGGCACGCGATGCTGCACCCTCCCGGTCTGATCAGCCGATCCAACTGAGATTGCGGTCTTCTATAAGGCGGTGTTGGATTAAATCTGAACGACCGTGGGATCGAATGCGGAAGCTCACTTCCTACAAACTTGTGTCGGCTAGAGCCCACCATTCACTATTCGAAATCGTCTCCGTCCCATCGCGGCACAGGGGGGACCCAGCCACTTGGGAAATTCGTGGTTTGCGCGATCGGGATCAGGTTTATCTGGCGGAACCCGCCAGAACACGGCCACGGATCCTGTCCCGCATCGGGGGCACTTGCCTCGCGCGGCGAGGTTAGCGATGGGATAGGCCGACCCCAATACAGCAATCAACGAAGCAATATCGAGGGGAATCGGTTCGGACAGCTCTTGCCGCGCTTGAGCGCTTCGAGCTTGCGTCTGCAGATCAGTTCGGCCGTCCAGGCATTCTGCAACGCGCCCTCCAACAGTGCCCACGATTCCACTGGCATATCGAGAATGCGTGCGCTGCAAATATTGTCGTCGGGTGCGGCGAGCGCACAGCCGCCGCGCTCCGCGATCCGTTTTGATGGCCCTGTCGTTCATCTCAAGCCAAACACCGCTCCAACCTTCGGGCTGATCTTTTTCGAGCTGCCCGATGCAAACAAACGGTAAGCGAAAATGCCCAAAAACAGGCATTACCCCCTTACTAGTCAGTACACGATAAACACCTGGGGATATTGTCCGGCAGTCAGTCCACCAGCGTGAAAAGCCGCCGCCCTTGCTCAATCCGCCGCAGCCCTAGGTGAATGTCAACGGAGGACACGGGCGATCGGATTTAAAACAGCAAACAAGGTTTGGCGCGTGACACCCACTCCCTCGCAGCTGCCGCGATCGATCCCTTCTCCTGGATTTCGGCATCCAGCCAGCGTAAGCACCGAGGTCATTGAGGACGCGAGGCCCTTGGCGAAGCGATGTCAGCGCACGCTCGATTTCCTCACGGATAGAGGTAAAGTCGGCTTATGAACGTGCTCCAAAAATCTCGTGACCAGAGATGCAGCGCTCGGTTGCGTCAACGAAGTTTGCTCGACGATGGAGAGTGCCTATCCCGCCACCGAAATCATGGACGACATCGTTGCCCTGCAGACGAAAACCAACATCGGCAAATGCTTGGTCCAGTTCGGCAAGTGTCATGCCCACCGACTGGGCGACTTTGGCGGCAGGCTCACCGCGACGAATGCACTTGATGATTCCTGCGGCGAACCGCGGCGTGAATTTCGTTTCCATGGTTTAGCCTTTCCGGCGCCGGCGCCGGCGCTTCGTCGAGCGGCCGGACAATTTGAGTTCGTTAAGCCCGAGGTCGAGTTCACCACGGCTGTCCAAGAAGGGACATAACACCGGACCGGATCGAGGACCGATTGCGACCCATGGCATCAGCGATGAAGCTGTAGCTCTTACCTTCATTCAGCATTGCCACGAGGCGGGCGTCGTCCTCGGGGGTGTAAGGTGTCGACCCAGGCGCAAACGCCGTCCGCTGACCCTGTCCACAGCGCGGGGAATCGATGCCTGCAGCCGCACAGTGGTAAGCGATGGTGACCTGGGGCATGTCGAGACGGCGAGCTATGACAGCGCGAGAAGCGCCATCACGTGCCATCGCAACCAGCCGCCCGATAGTGGAGGTGTCGTACTTGACCATCACGTTCGCGCCCCCTCGATTTGCCGGCGAACCTTACGGTCAACCCACTCAGCAGCCGTTCTTCGACGAAAGGGTCGGCAGCGATATCGGCTTTGAGGCGTTCGGTGTCGTAAGGATCGGCGTCGTCGCCCTTTTCCAATGCTTCCTGGAAGATTTCCTTGACCGGCGCAGCATTGGCATCGCGCTCACGCTGGCTGGCACGGGCATGAATGCCGTCCAGGGCAGTCATGACGCTGCCAAGATCATCTATGGCTACCACGAGAGCCGAAATGTCTTTGCCATCACCTTTCAGGTCAAAAGTCGTGAGCTTGTGAGCAACGGCAACGTCGAGTTCATCTGACAAAAGGTTACGGACGTCAGCGACGGCAACGATTGCGTCGGTGATCTTATCGATATTTAGGCAAGGCTTCGCCGTGGCGCCCGAAGGCGCATTTACTTTCGAATTCATCTGGAGCTCTCCGTTGAGCTGGTTAGTCCTGGGTGTCTCCTGGACGCCAACCCTTGCCAGCCCAACGCCTCCTGGTTTTCGTCTGCGTTTCCCGCTTCAAGAATTCGGGCGCATCGAATCTGTCCATAAGGTCGTCTAGGTCAGGCGGCTGATGAATTGAGACCTTGGGCGCGGTTTGAGATTTCAATCCCACTGGACGAACCCGGTCGGACAAAGCCGGCCGCTGCTCGATGTGTGGAATGAAACCTTTGAACCCCATGTCTCTAACCCTGTGCGTTCGTGACCATTCAAAGATCGGGGCGATTAATGATTTAATCAATCACCCGTCTGCATTTCTCTCGCCTCCTAAGCCCTTGGCGTGTCAACATTAACGCCAGAAACCCCGTCATTATTGGCATTCAGACGCCTAAAAAAAGTGATCACAAGGCCGTGAGCAGGTCGAAAAACCATTGACAAAACCTTAGGTTATGTCCTTTTCCGGCCTTTTTCAAAGGCTTAGAACGAATCGTTCCTTGCATCGATTCGCGCCATCATGCCCGAAGAAATGAGCGGCAACCTCGCCGCTCATGTTTTCCCGGGGAAGAATGATGAAATCAATCCTTATGAAAGTCGCCGCTGTACTTGCCGCGATGCCGAGGTTTGTCTGGCAAAAGGTCTGTGTGTGCGGTGAGTGGATCAGCCAGCTCGTCGCGGTGCCGGCCATGCCAGTGGAGGCTGCCCCCGCGCCAGGCGGCGAGGCGTCAGGCAATACGGCTGACCTCGAGGAAATCAAGGGCATGAAGCGTCTAGCTGGCGTCTTGGTTCAGGACCAGACACCATCCGAGGACGACACCAAGGGCTTAAGCGACAAGGCCATTGATTGGCTGCGGGCTTTGGATCGTCGGTCGTTGTGCGCGGTGCTGGCGGCCGATGCTTCCCAGTTGCGCGCGCACATGCGCGGCAAGGCGCCAATACGCGGGATGGTGCCTTATGACACCGCCGCCATCAAAGATGTGCTTGCCGCCAATGCGCGGCAGCCCGAGCCGCGCAAAACTCTGCGCGCGGCACTCGCGGAACAAGGTATCCATCCTTAAGCCGCCAACAGTCGCGCAAAAGGAAAGGCCTGCCAGTTCATCACTGGCAGGCCTTTTTCGTGGTCGAGTGGCCGTTTGTCAGTCGATAGGGGTATCCAAGACGGCGTTGAGCCGATCAACTTGGAACTGCAGTGCATGACGCTTTGCCCGTTCGGTCACTAGGTCGGCACGGGCAGCCTGGAGTGCTGCAGTCAACATCTGGATGTGCTGGTCACGCTCGACGATAGCAGCGTCATAGGCGCGCTCAGTCTTCCGGATAGCGCTTTGAAACCCGAGGGCAAGGCCTGCTTCACCGTCGCTGATATGCATGATCAATCTCCACTTTCCAAAAGCCTAGCACTCTGATCCTTCGATCCCATAAAAGGAATGTCCAGGATCCTATTTAATTTGTCGAGTGCTGACGATACCGCTCACGCCTCACCCGAAAATCGTTCTCTTTATGCCGCTCGAGAGCATTAAAGAAGCTGAGCTGTTTGAGCGACTTCGACGATATCAGAATGCGAAGCGATGCTGGTAAGTCTGTGGCATCGGACAGCGTCAGATGACTGTCGACATCGATCCCAGCCCGTCCCATCTCTCGCTTCAGAGGCGACTTTGGTGACTTGGTCACCAGCAGTCTTTCGACTTCGCTAGGACGCAGCCGATCCCCTATAGCGAAAATGGCGCCAATTTTGTCGAGTGGGATGTCGAGCTGGAAAGCTTGCTTGCTCGGACGCTTCCCCATCCCGATTGCACGGTCAGACGGGAATTCACCGTGTAGGCAGCCCACCCACCGACTATAGAGACCGAAAGAATACCTTGAGGACATTTCCTTCAACTCGTCAGTCCGGATGTTCCCTCGCTTGCCCATGCGAATCGATGCTTGCACCAACTCATAAGCCCTGCGATCGATCTGAATGCGCCATACCCGTGGCTCGGTCCCAACACCCACATGATCGAAGGCAATGACGGTTGGCATGATCGTGCCATTGGACAACACCATATTCGTTCCCCGAAGCCGATCCAGCCCAGCACGGATGCGGGTGGGGTTTTCGCGATCCAGCAGTTTCGTGATGCTCACCTGCGGAATGTCGACGATGTAATCGACAGCATGCTCGGCCGCATCAAGGATCAGGTACCAGATCTGCAGGTCTGATCCAGTGAGCGATTTGCCGGACGGACGGAGGCTACCCTCGCCGTCTTTATGAGGAGTGTAAAAGGCACTGCTAAGGACAGCCAGAGGGATGGCGATATTGCGGTGCACGGGCATGGTCAGACCTCAAAAACGGGTGGCTTACAATAAACAAAGCTCGGCTAATGTAATCCCTTGCGTAGCAGGGCACAAGTGGGGGTGCGTTGTTTTTTGTAAGGTCCAATATAATAGCTATCTAATCTTACTATGAGTCAGCGAACTGCGCGCGCGAGGGCCGCAGGCCCGATGTGGCGTCTTTTCTGCTGACTGAATCGGCTGGTCGATAGCTGCGAGGAAGCCAAGGGAAAACTGCATTGGCAGGATCAGGCAATGAGCGATATCGATTATTGAATATAATTGGACTGCACTCTTTACGGCGCTTCGCGCCTAAGCGCAGTCCTTTGATAGCGATACCTTTGCTCTTCGCAGTCATGGACGCATGTCCGATATCCAACTCCCGCCCCGCCGAAATCGACCGTCAGATGGCCGTTTATGGCGCCCTCAATCAGTGACCTTGTCACTTGCATAGTCTCAGTCCATATAGGAAGGCATGGCACGAACGAACGCGCAAAAACGAGCACAGCGGCTCTCCAGTCAACGCACCCGGCAATCCCGCCGGCGAGAGCGCATGTCCGAGAGGGGCCGGCCGGATACCGCTCGATGCGACACTGCCCTGGTGGAAGCTTTGGCTTTCGCACTGGCGGAAGCAGCCATGACTGGAGCTCCTGCGGACGGATCAACCGAAATCAACGTGAGACGTCTTTTAAAGACCGCCACGGCCATTCTGGTTGATCGAAAGGGTTTTGCCCGCGATGAAGCTGTGACTGCTCTCAGAAGTCGAATATCGATGCGACCGGAGCATTTGGACGCCAGTTTTATCCCCAGCTTGCAGCCTAATCCAGATGCGCAAGCAGATCGAGCTGCGCAAGCACAAACTGCCTAGACACCCCCGTTACCCCCTCAAACAAGGTTACGCATGCGTCGGTGACAAGGTCACTCTTGTGTCTTACACAGGTAACGCTTATATTCGATTGCTCAATGCAAATCGACTGACAGCACCGTCTTGGATCTCCAGGCGGTGCTTTTTTTGTTGACGCAAGAATTGGCTGCTGGCCTTAGATTGTTCCATGACGCATCAGCAACGCCCACACACAGGGAGTTACTTGGACGCCGTTGGCATAGTTGATGGCTTGAATGCCTTGAACTTCGGCAGCGCCGCGAATCGCACGACGTTGTCTGGCGCGTCTGCCATCGATTCCGAGCTGTTCGCCGGTGTGGGTGCAGGCTGCCCCTTACCGAATGATAGCTCAACGGGCGGGCGCTTTGCCCGCTCTTTCGTGACGGCGTGGCGCAGATCCTGATCAACTTCGGCATGCTCAAGGATAACTGCTACAGTCTTGTCGTCGAACTCTTCCAGCGTGGTCACGATTTGATCTGCATCCATTTCCGAAAGCATGAAGGCTTCTGCCGGAACGCCGTCCAATATCGTCGCTACTTCGTGCTCGGCAGCCATCTTTTTCACTCGGTCTGACAGCATTTCAAATGCGACGTAGACGTGTGGTGACTGTGTGCGGCCATTGAGCAAAATGCCATGACGCTTCTCATCGTATGTCACCTGCCCATATTCTTCACGCATATCGAGGCCAGACAGTAGGGCAGTGATTTCGCTTGTCCGATCATCACCCAGCTCGATCTCGATCTTGTCGGGTGCAGGGAGTGTAAACGTTGAGTGCCGCGGTGCGAAAGCTATGCGCGGCTCATCCTCGAGTTCGGAGACTTGTGCTTTGACGATGGCCAAGGGATCGGCTTCGTATCCCGGCACGAATGCAAAGTGCGGTGTGTGCTGTAGAATCTTGCCGTCCCACTCGTTCTTCAGCGTGTAGTGGATCTTATAAAAGCCCTGCGACATGCGTTCATTTCGCGATAGGGTCTGGAACGCCCCCTCAATGGCTGCAGTGCCCAAACCTGAAAAGTATGGATTGAAAAGCCGATCCTCGCGGATGACCTTCCCGATTCCGAGTTCGTGGATGATTGGTAAAGAGCGACCAAATGGGCGTGCCAGATCTTCCAGGGTGATCACCTCGTCGACGACCACGCCGCGCGGCAGCACCCGCCCAAAATGGTACCACACGGGCGCACGGCCGGAGCGATAGACAGGGCGTAGGCGGCCAAGGAATTGCGACAACTCTTCTTCGCGCACTTGCTCGACCACGATCTTGGCCCATTCACCCTCGGGCTCAAAGACCTTGACGACTGCCTTGCCGCCATCGCGCAATGGTACCTCACGGTCGACCATGCGCCGCTCGATTTTTGGAGCGTCGTCTTCCAGTCCTTGGCGTCCATTCCCGAAAGGATCAGTGGGCTTCTCCGGCACGTCATCGTCATAGGTGAGAGCGCCGATAATTGCATCGAGATCGCGCGGGCGCAGCTCAAGCTGTCCGATTGAAACCGCAGCGCCGTGGTGCTTTGCAAAGTCGAGACCGCGGATATTTCCAAAGTGCATAAAATGCAAGTTGGCTGGCTGGTGGAAATTCTGCTGCAGGTCTTTGCGGACATTGAGCGCTGCAGCAGCGACCACCCCGCCGTCACCATGCAACATGGAAATGGCGGTCAATCCTTCACGCAGCAGGCATTGCTTTGCCGCTTTTCCGAGTCGGGCTTCAAAGCTATCACCATGATGTGGCAGCAGTCTGGATTTCGCATACGATCCATCTGGAGCCCATACGCACCGCACAAATAGGGGTGCTTCGATCTCGTGCACGGTGACGTCACGCTGCCAGATCTTTTCAAGGACTTTCTGATCGCCCGAAGCGTCGAGCCACAGGACAGGCTTGTCGTCGAAATTGAGTTTTTTGCGCCACGAGATGCGGACGTTTTCGCCATCGTCAACAAGTTGTACACGTGCGTCGGTCTCGCCTTTTGGCGCAAGGGTTGGCGATATATCTGACTGCTTAAACGCCTGCACTCGATCTTCAAAAATGCCGAGAGCCTGGTGCTCTTCGACCAGGTTTTTGGCTCTCATCCCCGACGTGGCAGCGATGATATTTGCGAGTGGTGTGGAAGGATTGATGTCCATCGCAACGCGTTGCAGGCGGCCTGTGACCCAGCGACCGTGCTCAAGCAGCGTTGGCCCATCTTTGTGCGCGAGAATGGCTGCAGCAACGTCTTTTCGATCCTTGAGAGCCGCGACGATGACAGCGCCCAGTTCATCGCGTGACTGCACGCGGTGCCATGCAACGACACCCTTTTCCTTCTCCTTCTTTGTGACTGCAGGTTCGTCACGTGGAGTGGTGAAAGTGTCGAGGGAAAAGAACTTGGTGCCGATGGCTTTGTCCCACACGCGTTCGTCGACGATGACCGCGGTCACGTCCTTCAAAGCTGCAGGGGTATTCGTAGTGATAAATGCATGGGGTGCCAGAACCAAGTCTGAAAGAGGGATTCCGAGCTGCTGTAGGATTGCATTGCAAGACGGTGTGGAATCATCGCGGTCGGGGTTTTCGGGATGATATGTGCACCACTTTGTAACCTTGTTGTTGCGGGTTTCCCCGTCCACTTCTTCCTTTTCAATGTCGTCAGCCTTGCACAATCCTGATGTGTTGATGCCTGCGCTCTGCAGGAGCTTAACTTTTTCATCCATCATGCAGCCGGCTGCGATCTTGCCACGATAGACCATGGCTTTTACGCCACGACCCTCTGCTTTCGCGATAATGTCGGCGGCTGCTTCCTGGGTCTCTTTCGTCCAAACACCGAGGTCATCGCGGCCCGCGATTTCTTCGATATTCGCATAGGACGGCAGGAGCATGAGGATGGGCCCGAGCGTGCGATCGGGGTACTCGCGTTTCCACTCGCCCAAAACCGTCAGCAAGGTGGTAGTCTTGCCAGAGCCCGTGGGTGCCTTCAGCAGGTGTGCAGGAAGCAGGGTTTTTTTTTTATTCTTGCTATCCGCCGCCGTTTTCCATTCCCACAAATCTTCGAGGAATTGCCAGATCGCGGCCCTGATTTCCCTCGACACGCGCTGTGTGATTTCGATCCGATTGTGCACCAGTGCGACTGCAGTTGCTGCCAAGGCATCAGGATCGTTGCGTGCGTAAATGTCATCCGGAATACGCTTCCGGTCGGCAGTTTTTGGAAGCCATGAGAATTCGGCATCGAGTTGCACGACGCCCTGGCCGACATTGTGCTCGACGACTTGTGTCAGCTCATTGATGCGCCTCGTCCCGATCGCCTCATAGCCCTCAACGCCATCAGCGATCTTCTGTGCTGCCGAGCGCAGCAGGTCTGCCACGTGCCGGTGCACGGTATTTGTCGTCAATCCTTTGCCTGCGCTGAAGTCTAGGTGCTGCTCGCTCTCATGGACCATAGCGTTAGCAATGGCTGCGATACCCTCTTCAGAGACATCGCGACGACCGCCATCGAGCGGTGCGACAATACCGGCATTCCATCGAGCCCACGGCAATGAACGTTTGAGCAGCCAGTCCTTCCGACCTTCAGAAGCATAAGAGAATGCCGCCAATTCGGCAGGCATGGGCGGCACTCGGGTATCGCCGACATCGGTATCAGCATAGCGTACCGGCACTGCAGTCATTTTACGCTTGAGCTTTTCGAACCCGACAATAGGCGAAATTTCAGTGTGCAGTCGTTCGATGAATGCCATCAGCTGGCTTTCATCAACGAGTGGCGCTGCCGATGGTGGGGCAGTGAAGGGTTCGGCGCTGCCGTAATATTTGAAGCGCTCGCCTGATTTGTGGTGGAAACCATAAAGGGTCGCCAAGCCACCGTCGTCTTTGATTTCGATGGCTTGCTTTTCACCGTCATGCATTTCCTCGAGCACGAAGTTTTTGCTCGGCAACCGCAGGGCGCCCAGGGGTCTGGTGTAGATGCGTGCACGTTTTGAGACGCTGTCCCGACCACGGATAAAGGGGGACACTCCAAAGATCTCATCCGCCAATGCGTAGATTTGATCAGCGAGTTCAGGGCGCAAGATATCGAAATCAAGCAAAAACCATCCGCATGTTCCAAACGAATCGCCTGTGACGCCTGCGACGTTGAGATACCCCAGCTCATCAGCCCAGGCTTTGACAGCATTGATCGGCGCTAGCTGCTGGTGCATGTGGAAAACGTTTTTGTACTTTATCGTCCCGGCTGTTGGCCCGGCGCCTTTCACGCGTCCGGGCTTGCGATTGTCGGCATCGCGCGTCTCCGGGATCGTTGCCCAGCCCATCTCGTGTAGTGGCAAACCCAGAGATCCATAAAGGAACGTGCTGTCATACCTTCGGGGCAGCGCGCGCGGGTTCGGATGCAGCGCAATACCGCTTGGATAATCAGTGATTTTGGTGGTGGTTGCCGCGTCACGCGGATCAATCCATGATGACATTAGCCCTAGTCTTACATGCAAATCGTTGATGCGGTCGATCTATTGCCGACCTCCTGTCTAAAATCACTCCAGACCATGAACGAATCAAGACCGATTGTGCGATTTACGGGTCAAGACCTTAACTTTGGAGCTCATCACGGGCTTCATGCAGACGCGCCAAATACCTGACGGAAAAGTGGTTGAAAGACCCGCATGACTGAAATTTGTTACATTAAGCCGGTGAATGTCAGTTATTTGTTACATTTGCCCCGTCTGATCGGGATCTGTGGCCACCCTGGCGCCGGCAAATCCGACGTCCAAAACGCCTTGGAAAAGCACTTCCATTACACGCCGACCGATGACGGGCAGCCACTCCGCGCGATCGCCATAGATCAATTCGGGCTGTCCCACGATGACGTCTATACCCAAGCCGGGAAGCACTGTCACAGCACTATCGACGGCCGATACATCCAACACCGGGACGTCTTGGGCCGCATAGGCAACGCCCTTGAGACCCAGCTCGGCGAAAACTTACTGGCATGGTTAGAGACCAAAAACCTTGATCCCAGCAATCGCTATTCCTTCGGATCAGTGCGCCGGCAGCAAGGTGTGGTTTACCGCGCCCTGGGCGGCGTTATACTCGGCATTCGCCGGCCTAGCGTGGAGCCATCCAGGTACGAGTTCGACCGCTTCGATGAGAGCTTGGTCGACGTCTGAATCGACAACGATGGCGATTTGGAAGTCCTGGAGCGAAAAGTGATCGGTGCCCTGCAGGAAATCAATTTGAAGCGGATGGCCGCGTAACTCCCCGGCAACTCCCCTGTAACTTATTTTTCCGCAGGATCGATAAAAAGTTGTCAAGAACAATGGCTTGCGGGCGGGGTTAAATACGGCGGAAATGCGTCACCAGCGCCAACCACGCCCAAATGGCTTGCGATTGCCAGGCGGCCAGACAAGATCATCAGCATCCCAACCCCGCTCCACTTGCCATGCCGTGTGGGCTTCTTGGCGGCGTTCCGGACGCATTCGCTGCAGTGCGTGGTCATGCGCTGTCGACGGCGACTTATAAATGCCCGACTGCCCATCACGATCGTGGCCAGGCTCACCTGAGCGCTTACGTCTCCGAGTCTTGCCCATCGATGATCTCAATTTTCACCTGCAGCCCCCCTACTGCCAGCACTTCCAGACGTTCGGCGACATGATCCGGTAAGCCCTCCACCCGAATGCTCAATGGCTTCTTTGATCCGGGCAGCGCTCGGTGCCACCCCTCGATATCATGGATAATCCTGTCAGCCAGACCCGCTCGATATTTCGCGATCGTCGCCTCGATGGCATCCCTGTCGGTGCTGTCGAGTTCGCCCATCTCTACGCCGGTTTCCACGATCTCGTTTTCGAGCTTTTCGACCTGAGCAGACAGATGCGCGATGTGGTTGCGCATGGCTTCGCGGGCGACGTGATATGCGGAATCGCGATCGGGGTCGAAGTCGACTTCGGCCGAATTCCAGCGATATTCTTCTGGGATTTCTGTCACTTCGGGCCCGATAGCAACGATCCGCTCAATCTCGCCGACAAAATCCCGCTCGATCTCGATCAATCCCGGCTCGTCGATGGATTTGCGATAATCCCGCAGCCATGCAGCAGGCAGCGCCGGTCGACTGCCCAGGTGCGCGACACCGTCGTGAGAGCTCGGATACCAGACATGCCCTTCGTTATCCCACAGTGCGAAATCGAATGCTCGCCCGGGCGGTGTTGGGTCTGGATTGTCCTGCCATTCCTTGTCGGAGGGGTCGTCCAGGAACGTCATTTGCTCGAGCCACGACCTCAGGTCTTCGACCGGCACCTGGCCGAAGTGGCCGTCGATCCGGACGCACGCATGCGTGAAGTTCAGGCCTTCTTTTTTGAGCGCCGGCGCGATGAATTGCCAGCCTGTTTTACTCATTGCCGCCTCCCATCATGCGGTATCGATCGAGTACTGCTTCTGTCTCGGCGGACAGGCGTTTATATTCCTGCACCCGCTCTTTCAGGATTTCCGGCACTGGCCGAAAGTCGCCGCCCACCTGGTCAACGATGACAAGCTCGGGTACACTATCGCGCAGGATCAAAGCACCCAGACTGTCGCATTCCCAGCCAGACCAGGCGATGTCAAAGAGCTCGATGATCTCGATCGTTTCGTTTGGAAAACGCTCCTGCAGATCAGTGATGGCGTGGTCGAGTTTAAGCTGTGATTCAGTTAAAACAGTCATCGCTCGATCCTTTCTCTGTTACCCGCGCGCGCTCTACCGCCTGGTCAACGAGCCGCCGGTCTTCCTCACGCGAAAAAAGAGCACGCACGACAAGCTCACCGGTATCGACATCTTCATATGCATCGACGACGCGCACTTTTTCTTCGAGATCGAGGATGATGGGGCGCCAGCCAGGTGGCACTCTATGCGATACCGTCATCGTCGAATCTCCATTCGTACCGGTGATCATCCCCCGACGTGTAATAGAGCCACCCAGGCCCAGCCGCCTTCGCCGCCACCATGAATCTCGCTTGGAAATTTGGCGATCGCGTCTGCAGATCAAGGAAAAAGGACGGCTCGGTTTTGCAGCCCTCGCGCACCCAATCCCTGACGTGCTGCTCCCACCCGTGAGGAAACGATGACGAGTCGTGGCCTTCACTGATGTCGCTCAGCATTTCCGCAATCCGCATTCGAGGATTGAGCTCAAGCAGGGTATGCCATCGCTTTCTATAGCACCGCCATTCATCTAGCAGCTCTGGCGGCAGGCGATAATAATTGTGCTCAAGCCCGATCCAGCAGCTGGGTGTGAATGCGCTATTGGCATCCCATCGCGGCCAGAAATGGCGGCTGCCCGGCACCAAGGGTGCGGTCTTACGCACAAGCTCGTCGAAGAAATCGGGCGTGCCGTCGTCATGCTCGAGCAGTGCGGACCACATCCGGCGCTCGGCAGCGAGGCAGATTTCGATATCGGTCATCGCCCTGGCTCCATGATTTCGCGCCAACGCCGGTGGTGCTTAGCTAGCTCCAATTCCGTCAGCGGACGCATGACACTCGTTTCTGACCACAGGCCCTCCATGCCGACACGGCGAAGGTATTCGGTGCCACCATCGACAGCGATATTTCTGCAAGTACACCACTTGAAATCGTGTCTGTGCATGCTCTCGATTTCGTCGCCGCACATGTCACACCTCGCTGAATTGCGGACAATTTTTGGAAGTGGCTCTGGATATCGCTCACTCATCGCTTTTGCTCCGCATGCTGGTCGCAAAGCGTGCGAATCCACCCGCCTGCGCGGCTCTCGCCAGGCGCGCCGCACTCCTCGCAAATGTGCTCGCTCAACAGCTCGGCAGCGTCGAGGAAAACGTCTTCGGCATAGGGATAATCGCCAGCCCAGTAGATCCTCAAGCCGCCAAATTTTTCCTTGATATCCGTCGTTTGCCATTCGCGATCGGGCCAGCGTTCTTCCAAGATCTGGAAGGTCGCTTGCAGCAAATCATACCACCCCAGGCTGCAAGCTGGAATATTTTGGCAAGCACGGAATTTATCCCGCAGCTGCTTCATATCCGCATCGGTCGCTGGCACTAGAGACAGAGCATACTCATCATATCTCTGCCATCTGGACACTTGTGCCGCTGCCAAAATTTGCTTCATCGCCTCGGCCAAGGCAGGGTCGGTGTCAGGCGTGATGGCGCGGGCGAGGATCGCCTGGGTTTCGCTGAAAATGTCACCCGAGCTCATTGTATAGCCTCATGAGTGCAGCGTTCAAAAGCTGACTGGCAGGCGATCCGGCGACAGCACGTGCAAGCGCAACGATATTGTCGAAGCAGAGCCCTGTGGCCCGCGCCGCCATCCGGACATGGTCGCGAGGGTCGGTAAGGGCCATGCATTCGATCAAGTCGTCGAGCGCGTTCCAGGCAGCAATCGCCGCCTGGGCATCGCGCACAGGGATATCGGCAAAGGTGCTCATGCTCGCCCCCACATCTTTTCGCGCCCGTCCACCATGATTTCGATGATGCGCCGGAGCTGCCGAAGTGACCCTCCAGGCCATTGCTGGTGAACCAAGTCCAATTCGTCTTCGGCCAGGTCATCGATCCACCGGCGATCCAGTCCGCGTTCCTTTGACACATCATCCAAAATTCCCCGGACAAGGGTGCCGACATGCTGCCACTCGGGATCCGGCATCGAGATGATACGCATGCGGTCCTTGAGCGGCGCCGGCACACCTTCGAGCGAGTTGGCAGTCGCAAAGTGCGACACCAGGCTCAAGTCGACTTCGACTTCCAATGCTAGGTCGCGGATGCGGCGGGATGTCGACGGCTCGAGCATCGGAAGTAAGGCGTCGACGGTCGAGCCGTTATGAGACGATGTTGTCTTGTCGATTTCGTCCCATACGACAGCCGGATTTGCGCACTTAGACGACTTAATGACCTGCAGGGGCACACTCTCCCGAGCCGTCGACCATTGTGCCGATGTGCCAGCCACCGAGCCATCAGCCAGGCCGGCCAAGGGGACAAGCTGCGCCGGCAACCCCAGCGTCTCAGCGATCGCCCTTGCCAATGTCGACTTCCCCGATCCTGGCGGGCCAACAAGGATTGTCGGCCTGATCCTGACGCGTTCGTCTGCGGAAAGGTCGCGGAGAATGACGTTGATAACGTCCACTGCATGCGGCCACCGGCCCACCAATTCCGCACGCTGTGCAGGCAGTTCACCGCGCTGAACGACGCGCAGGCGCTTTCCGGCGAGATCCTTCCACGACTTGAAAAGGTCGGCTTGAGCGCGTGAAGGATTATCGGGTAGCTTCGGAACGACGACATGCCCCTTCAGCCTGTTACCCTTGAAAAATTCAGCACGGTCTTCGAGCACAGCTTGCATGAAATCATCATCGAGATCATCAGCGGGATCGGGTGCAGTCGGCTTCGTCGTCGTGGCTTCGTGCAGCGCAGCAAGGTCCTTTGACAAACTATCGAATCGCGCAAGCCCGGCTTCGCAATATTCCCTCATCGATGTGCGGCCGGATTCACCAGTCACCAAGCCGAATACGGTCGCACTCATATAAAGAATAGTCATGTCACGCGGGCACCTCTGCACCCGCTTTGAAGCGACGGCAGCGAGGCGCTGTCGGGCTTCGCGTGAGCCCAAGGATGCGAGATATGCGAGGCACCTTGCGGCTTCATCTGCCATCTGAAGGTGCTCAAAAAGAGCAAGGGCGGCACTCAGGGACTTGTGACCCGGATTGCGACGCTGAAGCTTTTCAAGCGTGGGGATGATGGCTGCGGCTGTGTCTGCGCTTAGCTCTTCGCGAGCGTGCGCGATGGTCTCGCCGGCCCAGGTGAAGAGATCGAAATAGACGTCATCGCGCGCGAAGTAATGGCCCTCGAGAAGGTCGAGAAGCGTGGGCAGGCGCCCGAGCTCAATCATTTTCTGGATGGTTTCGCGCTGGAAAAGGTACGCGCGTGCACTATCGGCGGTTGCTGGCATCTGATGTCTCCGGTCTTTAACCGCTCCAGACCCGGTCGATACCGAGATCCGCAGCAAGGGTGCTCATAAAGCACACAAGGATTGAGTGATCAATCCATCGAGTCAGCAAAGGTTAAGGGGTGATTAATCGATTTCACGTCCCACGAGGTCTTTGTATCTGTCTGCCAGCCACGCAGCCAACACCTCATCATCAATTCCATTTTCGCGCTGCCTGGCGATAAAATGATCGAGCTGGCCGGCCAAATCGATGTCAGCCACCCGTGCTGCTTGATCGCGGATTTTGGCCTGCAGGTCGGCAGGAACTTCAGACTCATCCAGCTGCCCCGAGCCGGTCTTCATCCACCTCTGCAGCGTCCGCGGATTGACCTGCAACCAGCGCGCGATCCTGGTCGATGACCACTCGGGGAAAATCGTGGAAATGGCAGCGGTCACAAAGTCAGCTCTGGGCATGGGGCATTCCTGCAGTCTGGATTTTGGCCACGATACCCGATCCTATTCCTGGTCGCTACAAGGATTGAAATTGCAATCCATTAACTACGATGGTCTATTCCTATTGCTTGCCAAGGATTGAAATCGACTTTCCGCGCGCACCCGATCAAATGCTTGCAAATGTATCATTATGATATGCTAAATGTAGGTCCACACCTTCTCATTGAAGAACAACGCATTTTCGCATTACTATCAATTTTTCGAGCAAAAAATACAAAAAGCTATTGAAAGGCGCGAGGATAGGGAGCATCTTAGGATCATCGGCAGCGCCATTAGTGCAACGCCAACATCAAGCCCCAGGAGGCACGCATGTCAAAATTCGTTACCGTTCATCAGTTCGATGAGATCATCGTCGGGGATATCAAGTACCGCGTAAATCAGGCTTTCCGCTTGGGCGGCACGCCGATTGCCGAAATCGACGTCATGACACGAGGTGAGGGTGTCTGGCTGACCGGGGACTTCGTGGTCGTCGAAGTTCCCGCGAGCCGGCGCATGAAGCTCGAGACGCTCATCAAGCGCGTCAATGATGAGCTGAATTCCGAAGACCTTGAAGAAGCATACTACTAAGCAATCGGGGGTTGGAAAGCGGACACTCTCCAACCCCTCTCATGCACTCCAAAACCCAGGATTGGAAATCGAAATGCAGAATACAAATAGCAAACCTTTGCCGCTCTCGGAAGCGGCAGCACAGCGCCTTGGCTACAACGTCGTCCGCCGTCACAGCGTCGACGGGGTGTCGTTCTTTCGTGAGTTCTCAACCGGCGAAGTCGCCGTACTCGACATCGAAAGCATTCGCCCGGATCGCGGCTCTCATTGCTGGTTGAAGTCGGGTCACGCAGATCGGTACATCGGTGAGCTTGAGATCGAGGGTGCCATGCAGGATCGCGCAGAGCAGCTCGACTTCTGGGAGCTGAGTGCAGCGTATGCCCGTGATCTCGGCAATGAAGCTGTTGCTCTGCGCTGCGAAGAGTATCGCCGGCGCAATCTGCGGGACATGCGTGAAAGCGGTGTGAAGAATTTCGAATTTCCCCGCAACTACCGCTTCAAGTTGTGGACTTCCGAACCGTTCGATCCTCGCTATGCCGGTGTATTCCGGATCGCACTGAAGCCCATCGACAACACGGTTGAGGTCATCGCGGTCAACGATATCGACATCCCTGATCTGGACGAAAAGCCAGTGCCGGCCCGCGACTGGACCTACTTGTATTTTGAGAACCGGCAGCACGACGACTACTTCCGTGTCGATGAACCCGCGATCTACCGCTTCGTCGAGCGTGTGATGCCTCTCATTGAGACCATTCTGGCAAACAGCCAGCCAGAAGCGGGTTACGGCGATCCCGATCCGAGCCCGAACGAGGTCGCAAAGAAGGCGATTGCTGAACTGGAAGACAAGGTCGCGATGTTCGAGTGGTGGCTGCCCTTCGACGACGAAGCTAATGACATCTCAGAAGTTTCTGAAGACGAGGAATAGCCCTAACGGGGGCTTCGGCCCCCACACCCCACGGAGGGTACCACTATGAAAACCACGCAAAACACACGCCGCCAGCGCATTGAGGCCTTGGCCGCCATCGCCTTTGGGCGCGCCGAAGACGGCCGGCCCGAGAAGGGCTGGCAGCGCAAGCTTGCACGCGCGATCGGTGCCGCCAGCAGCACGATTACTGCGACCCTCGACCTCGACCACGACAGCCCGCCCATGGATCGCAAACTTGCTGCCTATGCACGCGAACTGCGGACCACGATTGCCGATAGCATGGCCGAGCTTGAGCGTCTGGAAATTGAGTTCGGTGACACCCCCATCGAACCACGAAGGAACACACTCATGACGTTCGAAGATTTTAAATCATCCGCTCCCGCTCGCGACACCGTCCGCGCCTTGATCGGTTTGGACATCGAGCCGATCAAAAACTGGCGGGACTATGTGAATGCCGTCGCGGGCCGTGTCGACAACGCCGTCATCGCGAAAGCTCGCGACATGGGTTCGGCGACCTCGACCGGGGAATACGCGGTGCTCCTCGCAACCCTGTTTTCCATGGACTACGTCTGGCTGGCAAAGGAGATCGAGAAGCAGACGGGCCGGTCATTTCTCGCGTGCATGAGCCGGACCTATGGTGATCATGCCAAGGCTGTGGCCGCCGTCATGGTCATGGGTGACTGATCCGGTCTCACATCGTTAATCTTTGCAAAAGCCGATGCTTGAAAGAGTGTCGGCTTTGTGCATTTTAGGGTCCACAGCGCAGGTTTTGGCAGCGGCCAGGCTTGTCGCGGACACGATTGAGCCGAGGAAGCCATGAAGACCTTTTCCATAGAATCCGGATTTTTGCCGTTTGTTTGGATGGTTGCCGAAACAGCCAAACTTGAGCACGAGATTGCCCTCGAAAAGAAGCCACCCGAGGACCGGCTGCTGACCATTCGCACTGCCCTGGAGCTGCCAGAGCTTGGGGGTGTTGTCTCCGAGCGGACGCTGCGTGATGCAATACATGCGGGCGAGCTGCCTGCATCGCAGCCAGGTGGTCCCAAAGGCACCATCTATCTCAAACGTCACGACATCGCCGACTGGATCAAGAAATGGTCAAACCAAAACCCGTTCACCTCTACTTCCGCCCACCGTACCACGACCCCAAAACCGGCAAGCTCCGAAAAAAGGGCGTCTGGGTCATCGTCGACGGATCGAGCAAGCGCGTCACGGGATGCAGCCTTGAGGATCGCTCAACAGCTGAAAGGCTGCTGAACGAATACCTTGCCGAGAAACATGAGCCGGACAGGAAGCGGGGGCAGGGTGCTGCCGACGTCCTGGTGTCCGATGTCATCAGTGTCTACTTGCGAGACAGGGCCCCCGAGCAAGCCAGCCCCGAAAAAGCCGCTATACGGGCTGTTCAACTGCTCGACTTCTGGCAGGGCAAGACCCTGGACGACATCAATGGGCGGTCATGCAGGGACTATGTCGCATACCGATGTGCAATGCCGTGGAAATCAGCCAGGCCGGAGAAGACCGGCAAGCCGCCGCGCATGGTCACTGCCGCCGGTGCCAGACGAGAGCTTGAGGATCTGCGGGCTGCGGTCAATTATCACCACGGCGAAGGCCTTCATCGAGAGCATATTAAAGTCACGCTTCCTTCCAGGTCCGAAGCCCGAGACCGGTTCCTAACACGGCAGGAGGCGGCAAAGATCGTGATGGAGGCATATCGACGTCGGGAGTTGCGCAATGGTCGACCGACAGGCCGACGCACCGCACATCACATCGCACGATTCCTCCTCATTGGCCTTTACACCGGCACGCGCGCCGGCGCGATCGGATCTGCTGCTTTCGAGCAGACTGATGGGGCAGGGTGGGTCGATATCGAGGCTGGGGTCTTCTATCGCCAGGCGGTTGGAAAACGGAAGACCAATAAAAGGCAAACCCCTGTCCGTCTCCCCAAGCGGCTGCTGGCACATATTCGACGGTGGAAGCGAGTAAATCCTGACCAGAAGTATGTCATTGAATGGAACGGGCAGCCCGTCCGCGAGGTCAACAAGGGCTTTGGGGTGGTAGCCAAGGCGGCAGGATTCGGGTCTGAAGTCACACCGCACACCTTGCGCCATACCTGCGCAACCTGGCTGATGCAGCGTGGCGCATCGGTTTGGGATGCTGCCGGGTATCTCGGGATGACAACAACGCTGCTGGAGCGGACATACGGACACCACCACCCATCGTTCCAGTCGCGACCGGTGGCGCCGCCACCCCTCGACGAGATATGGTCACCCCAATACCACCCGACGATTGTGACCGATGAGCCCTATGTCCAGGCGAAGGCTGCGTCGGCATAGGAACAATCCAAGATCAAAGCTGAATAGGGAACCAGAGGGAACCGAGTACACCGTGAACAAAACGGCAAATCTAGGTTCCCAAGTCGCAAAATTGTGGTGAAGTTTCCCCGGAAAACCAGCGTTTCGCTGCCCTTACGGGACGCTCATAACGGTCTGGTTGCAGGTTCGAGTCCTGCCGGGCCCACCAGATACATAAAGGGGTTGGCGAGAAATCGCTGGCCCCTTTCGCTTTAGATCGTTTCAGGTCTTGATGGAAACGGCCTGCCGGGCGGCTGGGGTTGGACCGCGCTGGATTCCAGGAACAAGCCCCCGAACGACATTGGTGGCTTTGGCGGATACCTGCCCTATTCCCGCTTGTCGCCCCGGGGGTCCTGGGGGCCGGACCGAACCTACCGCAATCAGGGGAGCCTCGACGATTCCGTCAAGGACGAATGTGATCCAGTGGGATAGTCAAGGAGGCAGAAACCCGTCGAAACCGTCCTCCAGTGGCCGCCGGGTCAGGCTGCCGGGGAGTCGATGACCCATGTTACGCCGAAACGGTCGGTGGCCATGCCGAACCCTTGCGACCAGGGTTGCGGCCCGAAGGGGATGAACGTGTTGCCGCCTTCGGAGAGTGCCTCGAAGACGCGGCGGGCGTCGTCGGTGGAGTCGGCGACCACTGTGACGCCATAGCCGCTGCGGCCGGAAAAATCCTGCATGTCCTGCCCCATCAGCGACTGGTCGCCGAAATCGATCCAGGCATGCATGATGCGATCGAGCCGGTCTTCGGGCACGTTTTCGGCCATCTCGGGCATGTCGCGGTGGCTGATCATGGCGCGAATCTCGCCGCCCAGGATCTTGGCATAGGTGGTGAACGCCTCGCGGCAATCGCCATCGAAATCGATATTGGCAACCACTTTCATGATCTGCTCCTCCGTTTGAGCGTGGGCGACGAGCCTAAAGGCGCCGTTGTGCGAGAATATGACGGTTGCGCGTTTTTTTGAACCCGCCGCCTGCTTAGATTTGAGCGGTGTCAGGCGAGGTGGCGGCGTTATCTTCCGGGGGCAGGTGGGCACTGATCCGCTGGCGCCTGAGCCAGAGCGGGAGCCAGAAGGCGAGTGCCGCCAGGGCTGCCCCGAAGATGGTTATCGTGAGCCCGATGCGGTCGGCGAAAAAACCGATGAGGATGGCGCCGAGTGCCGGGAAGGCGCGATTGACGACAAAGAACAGCGATAGGGCGCGCCCGCGATAGGCGGGATTTATGGTGAGGTGGATAAGGCTCTGGATGCCGATGGCGTTGGCGACGACACTCAGCCCGATGATGAAAAGGGTGGGGTAGGCCACCCAGAGATTGGCGCCGGTCAGCGCCAGCACGGCAACCGCGGTGATGGAGACGCCGGGCATGCTCAGCACAGAAGACATGACTCCGGCCAGCCCCGGCCGCCCCAGCATCCACAATCCGCCCACCATGGCGCCCAGCCCGAGGCTCGATGTGAGTTGGGCAAGGATTGCCGGATCGTTGGCGAACCACAGCCCGGTGATGGCCGGGACGAGATCGATGAGGGCCCGCAGGCACAGGCTGGTGCTGATCAGGATGAGGAAGGTGGGCGCGAGCAGCGGGCTCCGCGCCACATGGATGACACCGGCGGCAATGCCTCCGTGTTCGGGCGCGGTGGCGGGCGGGGCGGTGCGCGCGCGGGCCCTTCGCAGGAGAAACAGCAGATAGACGAGCGGCAGGAAGCTTATCGCGTTGGCGGCAAAGGCCACCGAGGGATTGAAGGTGATGAGCACGAAACCGCCCAGCGCGGGGCCGATGAAGCGGGCGAGATTAAAACCCATCGAACTGGCGGAAATGGTCGAGCGGATGAGATTGCGCGGCGCGATGTCGGGTATGATGGAAAGGCGGGCCGGGCTGCTGATTCCCTCGATCAGCCCGAGCAGCCCTGCTGCGATCAGCAGCCACCGGAGATCGAGTAGGCCGGTGAGTGAGAGTACGGCGAGCAGGACGGCCTGCAACAGTCCGAAGATCTGGCTCACGCCGAAATAAAGCAGGCGGTCGCCGCGATCCATCATCGCTCCGGCCAGCGGGGAGAAGAGGAGCATGGGCAATACTTCGGCGGCGGCGATGATACCTACCCAGGCCGCCGAGCCGGTGAAATCGAAAACCAGCCAGCCGACGACGATGCGCTGGAGCCACGTCCCCACGTTCGAGCCCAACGCCCCCATGAGATAGACGCGGATCGTGCGGTGGGTGAATACGTCCCGAAGGGACAAGAAAATCTGTCTCAAACCAATATCGTCTCCGCGGGAAGCGCGCCGGCCTGCCGCAATTTATTCTTCCCGGGGCCGCCCCTCGCTGGAGGTGGCGGCGCGGCGATGCCGTAGGGGTGTCATAGAGATATGCCTCGGGTTGGTTCGTGCCGCAACCGCCGATACACCCGACCGCCCCGTACTCCTGGCGGGAGCGGCGATTTGAAAAGGAACGGGCCTTGAGCGGCGGGGCTCATAGCCTTATATGGACGCGATGGATTCGAGCCGCGCCGGCTGGCAATCAAGTGCGTTCGGCGGTGGCAAGGGAACGCAGCTACGGCATGGCCATTGACCTGTCGTCAACACAGGCCACAATAGCGCGATGATTTGTGTTGCCTCCTACAACATCCGCAAGAGCGTTGGCACGGACTGGCGCCGCGACCCGGACCGCATTCTCGACATCATCAGGGAAATCGACGCCGACGTCATCGCCCTGCAGGAAGTCGACCGGCGGTTCGGCTCGCGCAAATCCTCGCTGTCGCCGGAAATGATCCTCGAGCGTTCGGGCTATCAGCCGATCAGCTTCGGGGTGCGCGAGCAGAGCCTTGGCTGGCACGGTAACACGATCCTTGTGCGCGCAGGAGTCGAGGTGCTCGGCCAGTCGACGCTGACGCTGCCCGCGCTCGAGCCGCGCGGGGCGGTGATGGCGGATTTGCGGATCGGAGACGAAAAACTCCGGGTGATCGGGCTGCATCTGGGGCTGGTGGATCTGTGGCGGCGGCGCCAGGCGCAATCGGTGCTCAACCAGCTCGACGTGCTCGACGAAGCGCTGCCCACCGTCATCATGGGCGATCTCAACCAGTGGACGACCGAGGGCGGCTGCCTTGCTCATTTCGCCGAAGATCACAAGGTGATCGCACCGGGGCCGAGCTTTCACTCCTCAAAGCCGGTGCTGGCGTTCGACCGGATCATCACGACGATGGACGTGGAGGTGGTGGCATCGGGGGTGCATATGTCGGATCTTTCAAGGAAGGGATCGGACCATCTTCCCGTCTGGGCGCGGATCAGGATCGATGCGGCGGGGAGGAAGATGGCGGCGGCGGGGTAGTTGAATTCCCAGAGCGTTGCAGCATCGCTGGCCCCCTCACCCCCAGCCCCTCTCCCACGGAGGGGAGAGGGGGGCTCGTGTAGCTTGCCCCACGGTTCCCCTTCTCCCCTCGTGGGAGAAGGTGGGCTTTCGCGAAGCGAAAGGTCGGATGAGGGGGTGCGATGCTTGCGTCCCGCCCGATTTTAGCCATCACTCGCCACGCGTAACAACCACCTAAAGGATTCCCATGGCCGCGCCTTTGCTTTCGCTGCAATCGATCAAGCTTATCGTCGGGAGCCAGCCGTTGCTCGATGGGGCGGAGCTTTCGGTTGGGGCGGGGGAGCGGATTGCGTTGGTGGGGCGGAACGGGTCGGGCAAGTCGACGCTGCTCAAGATCGCGGCGGGGATACTGGAGTCCGATGGCGGCGAGCGGTTTTTTCAGCCCGGCGCGACGGTGCGCTATCTGCCGCAGGAGCCGGACCTTTCGGGGTTCGAGACGGTTCTCGATTATGTCGAGGATGGGTTGCAGGGTGCGGACGATCCCTATCGCGCGCAATATCTCATCGAACAGCTTGGGCTGACGGGCGCGGAAAGCACGCGCTCGCTTTCGGGCGGCGAGGCGCGGCGGGCGGCGCTGGCGCGGGTGCTGGCGCCCGAGCCCGATGTGCTGCTGCTCGACGAGCCGACCAACCATCTGGACCTGCCGGCCATCGAGTGGCTGGAGCGGGAACTGAAATCGCTGAAATCGGCGCTGGTGCTCATCAGCCATGACCGGCGGTTCCTCTCTGACCTGACGCGGGCGACGGTGTGGATCGACCGGGGCGAGACGCGGCGGATCGAGCAGGGTTTCGACCGGTTCGAGGCGTGGCGCGACGATTTTCTCGAACAGGAAGAACAGGCCCAGCACAAGCTGGCGCGCAAGATCGTCGCCGAGGAACACTGGGTGCGCTACGGCGTCACCGCGCGGCGCAAGCGCAACATGCGGCGCATGGATCTGCTATCGGGGCTGCGCCAGCAGGTGCGCGACTATCGCGGGCCGCAGGGCAATGTGAAGCTCTCGGTTGCGGAGGGGAAGGCTTCGGGCGCGCTGGTGGTCGAGGCGGAAAACGTCTCCAAGGCGTTCGGGGACCGGGTGATCGTCAGGGATTTCTCGACCCGCATCATGCGTGGGGCGCGGGTGGGGATCGTGGGGCCGAACGGGGCGGGCAAGACCACGCTCATTCGCATGCTGACCGGCGAGATGGCGCCCGACAGGGGCACGGTGCGGCTCGGGACGCGGCTGGAAATGGCGGTGCTCGACCAGCGGCGGGCCTCGCTCGATCCGGACATGACGCTCAAGGACGTGCTGACCGGCGGGGGCAGCGATACGCTGACCATCAACGGCGAGGCCAAGCACGTCATCGGCTACATGAAGGAATTCCTGTTCACCCCCGAACAGGCACGGACAGCGGTGGGCAAGCTTTCGGGCGGGGAGCGCAACCGGGTGACGCTGGCGCGGGCGCTCTCGCTGCCCTCCAACGTTTTGGTGCTGGACGAGCCGACCAACGACCTCGATCTCGAAACCCTCGATCTGTTGCAGGAGATGATTGCGGACTATGACGGGACGGTCGTCGTCGTCAGCCACGACCGCGATTTTCTGGACAAGGTCGCGACCTCGATCATCGTTGCCGAGGGCGATGGGACGTGGAACGAATATGCGGGGGGCTATGCGGACATGGTGGCCCAGCGCGGGGCGGGGGTCGAGGCGCGGGGGGCGGGCAGGTCCAGACCGGCGAGGGAAAAGGCCGAGCCGGCCCCGGCTGCGCCGCAGGCCAGGCGCAAGCTCTCGTTCAAGGAAAAGCACGCGCTGGAAACCCTGCCGAAAACGATGGACAGCTTGCGCGCGACGATGGGGAACTTGCAGGAAAAGCTCGATGATACGGGGTTTTATACGCGTGATCCCGAGGGGTTCGCCAAGGCGACCGAGGATTATACGGCCGCTCAGGAAGCGCTGACGCGGGCCGAGGATGAGTGGCTGGAGCTGGAGATGTTGCGGGAGGAACTGGAGGGGTGAGACTACGGATTGCTGGCCGAGACATCGCTGGCCCCCTCACCCCCAGCCCCTCTCCCACGAGGGGAGAGGGGGGCTCGTGTGGTTGCCCCACAGGTTCCCCTTCTCCCCCCGTGGGAGAAGGTGGCCGGAGCGAAGCGGAGGTCGGATGAGGGGGCCAGCGATGGTGCGTTTCGCTCACATCTTTGCGAGCGGGCATCACGGTTACCCAATTCTCAACCATTTCGGTTAAAGCATCGCTCCCGTGCTGTGGAGCGTGAATTTCGCAGTTGCCGCAAATTGTTGGTCTGGTACAGCGCCGTCGCGAGAAGCGGCAGGGGATGGGGTCGTTGGGGCACTGTTCCGGCGGGGGCAGGCGATCCGAACAGGAACCATCCTTTGCGTCTGGGTTTGTGAAGAAGGAGCGGAGATCCGCCCGTCTCATTTTATGACGTTCGAGGTTTGAGTAAACGCAATGACCAGTATCAATACCATGGATCGCAGAACCTTCATCGCGGGGGCGGCCGGATTGTCCGCCCTTGCGCTCGCCGGGTGCACCTCCACGCCGAGGGTGACCCAGCCCCCCGCGCCGCAGTTCGATCCTTTCTATGTCAATATGTACGGCCCGCTGCCGAACGAGAAATTCCCTGTTCCCGCGGTGGACCTGCGCTATCTCAAGCCGGAATATTACCGGCAGGTGGTGGATGACCCGACCGGTGAGCGGCCCGGCACCATCGTCGTCGATACCTCCTCGCGCTATCTTTATCTGGTGCGCGAAGGGCGGCAGGCGATCCGTTACGGCGCGGGGATCGGGCGCGCCGGGTTCGAGTGGTCGGGCCGGGGCTATATCCAGTACAAGCGCGAATGGCCCACATGGACGCCGCCCGCCGCCATGATCGAGCGCGAGCCGCATCTGGAGGAGTGGCGTCACGGCCAGCCGGGGGGACTCGACAATCCGCTCGGCGCGCGGGCGCTCTATATCTTCGAGAACGGGCGCGACACCATCTATCGCGTGCACGGCTCGGGCGAAGCCTGGACGATCGGGGAGGCGGTGTCCTCGGGCTGCGTGCGGCTTTTGCATCAGGACGTCATCGATCTTTATGACCGCGTGTCGCAGGGCGCGCCGATCCTCGTGGTGTGACAGAACGGCAAACTGGGTTATAGCGGAGCCCGCCGGCAGGTTTGTGCGGCGGGTTTTGCTTTTCCGGGAGCCATGATGCGGCAGTTCGATATCGTCATCGCCGGGGCGGGGGCAGCGGGGATGATGTGCGCCGCTGTGGCGGGACGGCGCGGACGTCGGGTGCTGGTCATCGATCACGCCGAGGCGCCGGGAAAAAAGATCAGGATCTCGGGCGGCGGGCGGTGCAATTTCACCAATCTGGATAGTGGGCCGCACGCCTTTCTCTCGCAGAACACGCGCTTTGCGATCTCGGCGCTGCGGCGATTCACCCAGCACGATTTCATCAAGCTGGTCGATCGGTACGGGATCGCATGGCACGAAAAGACCCTGGGCCAGCTCTTTTGTGACGGATCGGCGCAGCAGATCATCGACATGTTGGTCAAGGAAATGCGCGAGGCGGGGGCCGAGCTGCGATTGCAGACGGCGATCGAGCGGATCGAGCGGGATGGGGACGGATTTTTGCTCTCGCTTGGCGGGGAAACGGTGCGGTGCCGCTCGCTGGTCATTGCAACGGGCGGCAAGTCGATCCCCAGGATGGGGGCGAGCGGGTTCGCCTATGGGGTGGCGCGGCAGTTCGATGTCGCGGTGACGGAAACCCGGCCCGCGCTCGTGCCGCTGACCTTCGAGACGGGGATGCTGGAAAGGCTGAAGCCGCTTGCGGGGATCGCGGTGGATGCGGTGGTCTCGCACGGCAGGACGCGGTTCAGCGAGGCGATGCTTTTTACCCATCGGGGGTTGAGCGGACCGGCGATTCTGCAGATTTCCTCATATTGGCGCGAGGGCGATGATATCGGCATCGACATGGCGCCGGGGGTGGATTTCGGCCAGTGGCTGGAGGGGCAGCGCAGGACCGGAGGCCGGCAGGCAGTGGCGAACGCGCTGGCCGACATCGTGCCGCGCAGGCTGGCGCAGCATATCGTTGAGGCCGAGGGGATCGCGGGCAATATCGCCGATCAGGGCAAGGCCAAGGCGCGCGCGCTGGAGACGGCAACCAAGAACTGGCGGGTCAGGCCGGTTGGCTCGGAAGGCTACCGCACGGCGGAGGTGACGCTGGGCGGGATCGATACGGACGCGCTCAACGCCCGGGACATGCAGGTAAAGGCCGTTCCGGGACTCTATTTCATCGGTGAGGCAGTGGACGTGACCGGGTGGCTGGGGGGCTACAACTTCCAGTGGGCCTGGTCATCGGGCTGGGCGGCGGGGCAGACGGCTTAGAACTGTTTTACGTTTTAATGGAAACGGTATGCCTTGGTGCATGGTGTGAGATCGCGCTGGATTCCGGAAATAAATCCCGGAATGACAATGGGGTTTTGGCAGGATTTGCACTCCTCCTCGATGTCATCCCAGTATTTATTACCGGGAACCAGAACGGATATTGCCGCAAAGACAGGTCCAGCGGTCCTAGTTTACCGATGTGACTACAGAATCGGCGGACGCTACGCCAGGTTCGGCGCTGGAATAGGCGAGGGGCAGGGTGAGGAGGCTGAAGCCGGCTATCCCTACCAGAATGATCGCACACCATCCGGCGATGAAGCCTTTGTGGCTGTATCCCTTGATGGGATCGGATGTTCTGGGCATCGAGGTTTTCCCCTGCGGATTGGACAAGGCCAATGCATGCGCGGGGAATGTGCTGTGCGTTGGGCCCAATCATGCCGAGAACGGGGCATTTCGGGGGCGGAGCGGGTCGGTGCGGGAAGGCTCCGGGAAGTTGCCGGGGGCGGGAAACCGGACGTCTGGAGCGGAACCTTGGAGATTTGCCTGCGTTGAACCCCCATAGCGGCGGCCCGAGCGGAAACGCGGGTGGCGGTCGCTTCAACAAACAGGCGATTTCAGGAGAAAACCATGTATCGCAAGCTTCTTGCCACTACCGCGCTTTCGCTCCTCATGACGGGCGGAGCACTGGCTCAGGACGTAATGGATCCTGCGCCCATGGACCCCATGAACCAGGCCCCGGCGGTCGAAGCGCCTGCCGAGCCTCCCGCAGATCCTCTCGTCACCGCTGCCGAGCGCGGCATCAGCGCCAATGGCTGGCTGGCCAGCGAGATCGTCGGTGAAGATATCTTCAACTCGTCGGCTGACGATGCGGAATCGATCGGCGAGGTCAATGATTTCGTGCTCGACCAGAACGGCGCGATCGGTGCGGTCGTCGTCGGTGTCGGCGGGTTCCTTGGCATTGGCCAGAAGGATGTCGCCGTCGACTGGGGCGATCTCGAACTGGTTGTCGGCGCCGATGGCGAGCAGCGCCTCGTTGCCTCGGTGACCCGCGAGCAACTGGAAGCGGCCGCGGAATTCGACCGGGCCGAATGGCTGGCCAGCGAAACGGGCGGCAATGGCATGCTCGATGATGGGGGCATGGCCCCGATGGAGCCTGCAGCCCCCATGGAGCCTGCGGCCCCCATGGACCCGGCTGCACCAATGGATTCGACCGCACCCATGGACGCAGCGCCTGCCGATACACTCAACGACCCTGCCGCGGCGGGCGATGCGGCGGCCCCCGGTGCGCCTGCCGACGACATGGCCGCCGAGCAGGGCGTCGTCGGGACCGACTGGGATACGTTTGAGCCGGTGGTGACCAGCGAAATCTCGGCGGACGAGTTGACCGGCACCACGGTCTATGGTTCGGGCGACGAGAATGTCGGCTCTATCGGCGACATCATCCTCTCGGACGGTGGTGAGGTGGAAGCCGTCATCATCGACTTCGGTGGGTTCCTCGGCATCGGCACCAAGCCGGTCGCAGTCGGGTTCGACAATCTGACGTTCCTGCGCGACGGGAATGGCGACCTGGTGCTGCGCACCAACCTCACCCGCGAGCAGCTCGATGCGGCTCCGGAATATAATGAGGAAGCCTATACGGCAGCGCCGGGCGAGAACGTCGTGATCGTTGATTAAAGGCGCCAGCCTCGAACACGGAAAGGGCCGGAGCGATCCGGCCCTTTTCGCTGCCCGGCTTTTGGAACGGGCCCCGGCCCCTGGCGTTTGGTCATTACAAAGGAGAGATGAGATGACCGACAAGAACATATTGCCGGGGTTCGATGTGGGGAGCGATTCACGCAAGCCCAGCGAGATCACCGCCGACGCCACGCTCTCGAATGTGCGCAAGATCGAACTGCTCAAGAGCTACAAGGAGCATTACGCAGCGCCCGAGCACAAGGGGGCGTTGCGGGATGCCGATCTGGAGCTGGAAAAGCTGCTGAAGCTCAATTCACTTGCCAATGACGGACGATGACCAAAAAAAGGGCCGGGAATGGATTTCCCGGCCTTTCTATTGCATCTGAGGGCTCCTGATCACTCGTCGCGGTCGCCTCCGCGTGAGATGTACCACGCGGCAAAGAGCGTGGCGGCGGCGGGAAGGAACATGGGACCGCGGGCGCGGGACAGGATGCGCAGTCCCGCATCGGCGAGCGAAATGCTCGAGGCGACCAGCGCAGTGTTGGCAGCGGACGAACGCCGTTCGAGCTTGATGCGCTCGTGGCGCGCCATGAGGATGGCGAGCCAGATTGCGGCGACGAGCAGGAATAGCGCCGCCATGATCAGCGATGCAATCAGCGGGTCGGTGAGCGCTGCGAGCCAGATGAAGGCGGCGGCGATGAGGAACCCTGCGCCGATGAAACCCATGAGGGTCAACGCCGCATAGATCGCCGCCGTCCTGCCGGCGGATTGTACGATGCGCCCCGCCTGATGGGTCAGCGAGGACAGGGGAGCGGGCAACGCCATGGGCTATGCCCTCAGGACCTTCGAGAGCAGATACCCCACGCCCGCCGCAACGAGCACCGAGGTAATCGGTTTGTCGCGGATCATGGTCTTGAGTTCGTCCTCGGCGTGCTCGAAATTCTGCTGGGCGGTTTCCAGCGCTTCCTCGCCCTTGGCTACGGCTTTGCGGCTGGCGCGTTCCACTTCGGATTTCGCTTCATTGGTGCGCTGTTTGGCAATGTTGCCCAGGGTCGATGTGATGGCGGCAATATCTTCGCGCAGGGCAGCGATCTCCACATCGAGATCCTTTGCGGAATCCTTTCCGTTGCCATCGGTCTTGAGTGGACGGGTCGTCGTTGCAGCACGGGCCATATGGGCCTCCCTCGTTCCGGAGTTATCGATGGGGGATAAACGCCCAGAAATAAAGGAGGTTCCGGCCGGTGGCCGGAACCTGTAGCAAAGGGGCCGGAATGGATGGTTGGGGTGTCAGGCGGCGGGCGAGGAAAAGTTCATCACGCCCACCGCGACCGCATCGGGCCCGAACTCGCCATCGCCCTCGAGCTTGAGGGTCGTGGCGAGCTGGGCGCGGGCACGGCTGACGCGGCTCTTGATCGTGCCGATGGCGCAGCCGCAGATCTCGGCGGCCTCCTCATAGGAGAATCCCGAGGCGCCCACGAGGATCAGCGCTTCGCGCTGATCATGGGGCAGGGAGCTGATCGCTGTCTTGAAATCTTCCATATCGAGCTTTCCGACCTGTTCAGGGTGTGTCGAGAGCCGTGCGGCCATCGCCCCTTCGGGATCGGACACCTCGCGCTTGCGCTTGCGCATCTGGCTGTAGAATTCGTTGCGCAGGATGGTGAACAACCAGCCCTTCAGATTGGTGCCGGGGGTAAAGGTGTCGCGTTTGTCCCAGGCGCGCACCAGCGTTTCCTGCACGAGATCGTCGGCGCGGTCGGCGGCGCCGACGAGCGACATGGCGAAGGCTCGCAGGTTCGGAATGACGGACAGAAGTTCGGAACGAAAATCATATGCAGTCATGGCCGGGCTCACCTCAACGGGTTTCGTCGTCTTTGGCCCCGAGCTTGTTCAGCAGCTCAAGGAGACGATCCGGCACCGGCTCGGCGACGACGTCGTCGTAAAGCTCGCGAAGCTTGAGGCCGATAAAGGCCTGCGATTCCTCGCTCAGGCGCGGGCCCGGCTTCGCTGGTGTTTCCACGGGCTCAGCCGGTTGCTTCCTGCTACTAGTCATTTGTGTCACTTATTATCCCCGATCAGGCAGTCCTAGATTGGACGATGAACGCCGGCCAGCAAAAAAAGTTCCAATGGTTCTGGAACTTTCCCGGTGCTCAATCGTTAATTGGCAGTTCCGAGCCCTTCCAAGGGATGATCAGGGCCGGCTTTACGAGGGAGTTTATTCATGAATCTTGCCGAGTTGATCGCGCCGCATTTACCCTATCTGCGGCGGTTTGCGCGCTCTTTGACCGGCAGCCAGTCGAGTGGTGACGCCTATGTGTCGGCGACGCTCGAAGCCCTGATAACGGACAGGTCCATCTTCCCCGAGAACGTGGACCACAAGGTGGCGCTCTATCGGATATTCTGCCAACTCTGGAAGTCGGTCGACATCAATCTGCATGACCTGCCCCCGACCGAGGACCGCTGGGAAAACCAGGCACGGCGCAGCCTCAAGGCCATCGCCCCGCTGCCCCGCCAGGCTTTCTTGCTGTTGGCGGTGGAGCGGTTTTCCCACGAGGAGGGGGCTTATATACTGGGCGTCCCAGACGAGGAGTTCTCCGGCCTCATCGATGAGGCGGCCCGCGAAATGGCGCAGCAGGTGGCAACCAGCGTGCTCATCATCGAGGACGAGCCGCTGATCGCCATGGATATCGAGAGCATGGTGGAATCGCTGGGCCATTCGGTGACCGGCGTTGCCCGCACCCATAACGAGGCGATCAAGCTGTTCAACGAGCGGCGGCCGGGTCTGGTGCTAGCCGATATCCAGCTTGCGGACGGAAGTTCGGGGATCGATGCGGTCAACGACATTCTGCGCGCGGTGAGCGTGCCGGTGATCTTCATTACAGCATTCCCCGAGCGGTTGCTGACCGGGGAGCGGCCCGAGCCTGCGTTCCTCGTCACCAAGCCTTTCCAGCCCGACATGGTCAAGGCTCTGGTCAGCCAGGTGTTGTTCTTTTCGGAGCAAATGGAGCAGGCGGCCTGAAGGTCCTTCCCCAGGAAAAAAACGCCCGTGCGGCAAGGAACTGTCGCGCGGGTCCTGACGTTTTCATGGCGAACTCAATATTGATGGGAGTAATCGCCATGCTTGGATGGGCTCTGACCTTTCTGGTTATCGCAATCATTGCCGGGGTGCTCGGGTTTACCGGTGTTGCCGGCGCAGCCACCTCGATTGCGCAGATTCTGTTCTTCGTGTTCCTGGTCGCCATGGTAATCGGGCTGATCTTCGGTCTTGGCCGGCGAGCCTGACGGAACCGTATCATCGATTTCAGCGGTGGCGCCCATGGGGCGCCGCCATCATATGCGCCATTCAAGTGTGACTCCCGAAAACCCCGTCACCGCCCTACAGATCAAAAGACGATTGTTTCCGTTAAGGTTGAAACGATCTGGCCAAGGAAGGCCCAGTTTCTCTACACGAAAGAAAAGAAGACCGGCGCTTTCGCAGCCGGCCTTCTTGGTCGCGAAGGGGTTGGGGGAAGCGCCTTCGCTCGGCAAGAAAACGCGCGCCCACTAATAGGGTTCCAAGAAAAAATTAAAAAAAGTGGAGGACTGCCGGGCGGCAATCCTCCACAGGGTAGGGCTTGGGCGCAATGAAGGTAGGGGAAGCCTTCATCACTGGTACAACAACACGCAAAGGCCGCAATTGGTTCCCGCAGCGGGCGCAATAAAGTAAAAGACGCTGGAAACCGGCCCACGCGCGTGCAAGACTGACACGAGGCGAGGGAGGCGCGAGACATGAACACGAAGGTGCGCAATGCCGCAAAAGCCGATTGTCTACGACGCTCCGACTCCCAGTCCGCGCGCCACTGACGCTGCGAGTCTTCGCGAGGAAATTCTTGAAAAGCTGACCTATTCGGTGGGCAAGGACCCAATCGTTGCGCGGCGCAACGACTGGCTGACGGCGACCATCCTTGCCATCCGCGACCGGGCGATCGACCAGTGGATGGAGTCGACGCGCGATACGTGGCGCAACTCGCAAAAGCGGGTCTATTACCTCAGTCTCGAATTCCTCATCGGGCGGCTGATGCGCGATGCCATGTCCAATCTGGGGATGGCCGATGCGGTGCGCGAGGCGCTCGAAGGGTTCAACGTCTCGATCGACGAACTGATCGAGCGCGAGCCGGACGCGGCGCTCGGCAATGGGGGGCTGGGGCGGCTGGCGGCGTGTTTTCTGGAATCCATGTCCACGGTCAAGGTGCCCGCCTATGGCTATGGCATCCGCTATGTGAACGGGATGTTCCGGCAGGAAATGAGCGATGGCTGGCAGGTGGAATTGCCCGAAACGTGGCTGGCGCACGGGAACCCCTGGGAATTCGAGCGGCGCGAAAGCGCCTATGAAATCGGGTTCGGCGGGTCTGTCGAGCCGGTGACCCAGCCGGACGGCACGGTGCGGCAGGTCTGGCATCCGGCCGAACATCTCAATGCCGTGGCGTTCGATACGCCGGTGGTGGGGTGGCGCGGGGCGCGGGTCAATACGCTGAGGCTCTGGAGCGCGCAGCCGATCGACCCGATCCTGCTCGACCGGTTCAATTCGGGCGACCATATCGGGGCGCTCGAGGAAAGCGCCAAGGCCGAGGCGATAACGCGGGTGCTCTATCCGGCGGATTCGAGCCCGGCGGGGCAGGAATTGCGGCTGCGCCAGGAGTTCTTTTTCTCCTCGGCGTCCTTGCAGGACATCGTGCGGCGGCACCTGCAGCAATATGGCGATCTGGGCTCGCTCCCCGACAAGGTGGCGATCCAGCTCAACGATACCCATCCCGCGATCTCGGTCGCCGAGATGATGCGCATCCTCGTGGACGTGCAGGGACTGGGCTGGAACGAGGCGTGGTCGCTCACGCAGAAAACCTTCGCCTATACCAATCACACGCTTTTGCCAGAGGCGCTGGAAACCTGGCCGGTGGCGCTCATCGAACGGCTTTTGCCGCGCCAGATGCAGATCGTTTATGCGATCAATGCGATGGTTTTGGCCGATGCGCGCGAAAAGGGGCTGTCGGACAGCCAGATCGCGGCCATCTCGCTGATCGACGAGAACGGGGTGCGGCGGCTGCGCATGGGGCAACTGGCCTTTGTGGGCTCGCATTCGGTCAACGGCGTTTCCGCGCTCCATACCGAATTGATGAAGCAGACGGTGTTCGCCGAACTGCACAAATTCTATCCCGAGCGCATCAACAACAAGACGAACGGGGTGACCCCGCGCCGCTGGCTGATGCAGTGCAATCCGGGGCTGACCAGGCTGATCTCGGAGCGGATCGGGCCCGAGTTCAAGGACGATATCGAGCAGTTGATCAAGCTCGACGCGCATGCCGAGGACAAGGGTTTTCAGGACCAGTTCGCCAAGGTCAAGCGCCGCAACAAGGAGACGCTGGCTGCGCTCGTAAAAGAGCGGGTGGGGGTTGTGGTTTCGCCCGATGCGCTGTTCGACGTGCAGATCAAGCGCATCCACGAATACAAGCGGCAACTGCTCAACATCATGGAGGCCGTGGCCCAGTACAACATGATCCGCGCGCACCCGGAACGGGACTGGGTGCCGCGCGTCAAGATCTTCGCGGGCAAGGCCGCGCCGAGCTACTGGAACGCCAAGCTCATCATCAAGCTGATCAACGACGTGGCGCGGGTCATCAACAACGACCCGGCGGTGCGGGGGCTTTTGAAGGTGGTGTTCCTGCCCAACTACAACGTGTCGCTGGCCGAGACGATCATCCCGGCGGCGGACCTGTCCGAGCAGATTTCGACGGCGGGGATGGAAGCCTCGGGCACGGGCAACATGAAGTTCGCGCTCAATGGCGCGGTGACCATCGGGACGATGGACGGAGCCAATGTCGAGATCCGGGAGCGGGTGGGGCCGGAAAACATCTTCATCTTCGGGCTTTCCGCCGACGAGGTGGAGGACGTCCGGGCTCTTGGCCGCTCGCCGCGCGAGATCATCGCGGCCTCGCCGGGTCTGGCCGAGGTGATGGAGGGGATTTCCGGCGGGGTCTTTTCGCCCGACGACCGGGCCCGTTACCGTCCGCTGATGGACGGGCTTTACGATCACGACTGGTTCATGGTGACGCGCGATTTCGACGGATACGCAAAGGCGCAGCGCGCGGTGGACACGGTTTGGGCGGATCGGGAGAAGTGGAACGCCATGGCCATCCGCAATACGGCGAGGGTGGCGTGGTTTTCCTCGGACCGGACGATCAGGGAGTATGCGGAGGAGATATGGAAGGTGATGTGATCCGGCGGGAAATTGCATCCATCGCTGCACCCCTCATCCGACCTCCGCTTCGCTTCGGCCACCTTCTCCCTCAAGGGGAGAAGGGAAGCTCCGTGGATGTATCGGCTTTTGAGCCCCCCTCTCCCCTTGAGGGAGAGGGGTTGGGGGTGAGGGGTGCTGCGGTGCTACAAGGAACGATGAACTGACATCCGGCGGGGGAGTGAAAAGGTTTGGCTAAGGCAAAATCGGAGTGGCGGGCGGCGGACGGGGATGTGGAGCGCATCGTTGCGGGGCGGCATACTGATCCGTTCGGGGTGATGGGCCTGCACGAAAGCGGCAGGGTCTGGGTTGCCCGTGCCTTCGTGCCCCACGCCGAAACGCTTGCCGCCCACGCGCTCGATGGAACGCCGCTCGGCGAGATGACGCGCAGGCATGAGGCGGGGTTTTTCGAGGGCCAGCTCGAGATCGATGCGCGGCAGCCGATCCGGTATCGGGCGGAAAACGCGGGTGGGGAATGGGATGTGCTCGATCCCTATTCCTTCGGGCCGGTGCTGGGGCCGATGGACGATTATTATATCGGGGAGGGCTCGCACCTGCGGCTGTTCGACAAGCTGGGTGCGCATTTCATGACGTTCGAGGGGGTCGAGGGCACGCATTTCGCGGTCTGGGCGCCCAACGCGCAGCGGGTCAGCGTCGTCGGTTCGTTCAACGACTGGGACGGGCGGCGGCACCCGATGCGCAGCCGTCATGAAACGGGCGTGTGGGAGGTGTTCATCCCCGGCGTTCATCCCGGCGCGCAGTACAAATACGAAATCATCGGCAAGGATGGGACAAGGCTGCCCCTCAAGGCCGACCCCTTCGCCCAGCAATCGGAACTGAGGCCGAAGACGGCGTCGGTCGTGGCCGATCCCACACCTTTTCAGTGGACCGATCAGGCGCACATGGTGGCGCGGCAGGGCCGGGACATGCGGCGCGAGCCCATGTCGATCTATGAGGTGCATCTGGGGTCGTGGCGGCGGCGGCCTGACGGCTCGTTCCTCTCCTACGAGCAATTGGCCGAGCAGCTCGTGCCTTACGCGGCGGATCTGGGCTTCACCCATATCGAACTGCTGCCGGTGACCGAGCACCCTTACGATCCGAGCTGGGGCTATCAGCCCACCGGGCTTTACGCGCCCACGGCCCGGTTCGGGGAGCCGGCGGGGTTCGCGCATTTCGTCAACGCGGCGCACGAGGCGGGGCTGGGGGTCATCATGGACTGGGTGCCCGCGCATTTCCCGACCGACGAGCACGGGTTGGCGAAATTCGATGGTACGGCGCTTTACGAGCACGCCGACCCCCGGCAGGGCTATCATCCCGACTGGAACACCGCGATCTACAATTTCGGGCGCAAGGAGGTGTCGAGTTATCTTACCAACAACGCGCTCTACTGGCTGGAAAAATTCCATATCGACGGGTTGCGCGTCGATGCGGTGGCCTCGATGCTCTATCTCGATTATTCGCGCAAGCCCGGCGAATGGGTGCCCAACCGGCTGGGCGGAAACCATAATCTGGAAGCGGTGGCGTTCCTCCAGCGGGTCAATGCGGAGGCCTACGGGCACAATCCGGGCATTTTCACCGCCGCCGAGGAATCGACGAGCTGGAGCGGGGTGACCGCGCCGACCTATGCCAGCGGGCTCGGGTTCGGGTTCAAGTGGAACATGGGGTTCATGAACGACACGCTGCGCTACATGCAGCGCGATCCCGCCCATCGCCGCTACCACCATAACGACCTGACGTTCGGGTTGCTCTACGCCTTTTCGGAGAATTTTATCCTGCCGCTCAGTCATGACGAGGTGGTGCACGGCAAGGGTTCGCTCCTTTCCAAAATGGCGGGGGATGACTGGCAGAAGTTTGCCAATCTGCGCGCCTACTACGCCTTCATGTGGGGGTATCCGGGCAAGAAGCTGTTGTTCATGGGGCAGGAGTTCGCCCAGCGCGACGAGTGGGATGAAGGCAAGGCGCTCGACTGGTGGCTGCTTGACGCTCCCGCCCATGAGGGAGTGCGTCGGCTGGTGGCCGACCTTAACGCAGTCTATCGCGAACTGCCCACGCTCCACCAGCGCGACTGCGAGCCGGAAGGGTTCGAGTGGATCATCGCCAACGACCAGGCCAATTCCATCCTCGCCTGGATACGGCGCGCGCCGGGCCAAGCGCCGGTGGTGGTGATCACCAATTTCACCCCCGTGCCGCGCGAAAAGTTCCGGCTGCCCATGCCTGCGGCGGGGCGCTGGATCGAGCGGATCAACACGGACGCCGGGTGGTATAACGGGACCAATATGGGCAATCAGGGCGTGGTCGAGGCGTCAGAGGGGAACGAATACGGGTATCCGGCAACGGCGGAACTGGTGCTGCCGCCGCTGGCGACGCTGATTTTGCAGTTCGAGGGGGAGTAGGGGGATGGTGCGGGGTATTTTGCAGGCATCGCTGGCCCCCTCATCCGACCCGGCTTTGCCGGGCCCCCTTCTCCCGCGAGGGGAGAAGGGGGTTCCGGGGATGTTGCGGCTTTTGAGCCCCCCTCTCCCCTTGTGGGAGAGGGGTCGGGGGTGAGGGGGCCAGCGATGCGAACCGCAAACGCAATAATCAAAGCCCAGTCATAGGGCGCATAAAGGGAGAGGATCATGGCCTACAAGACACACCCGGCACCACTGGCGCGTGATGCCATGGCCTATGTGCTGGCGGGGGGGCGGGGGACGCGGTTGATGGAGTTGACCGATCGCCGCGCCAAGCCCGCCGTCTATTTCGGGGGCAAGTCGAGGATCATCGATTTCGCGCTGTCCAATGCGATCAATTCGGGCATCAGGCGCATTTCCGTGGCGACGCAATACCAGGCGCACAGTCTGATCCGGCATTTGCAACGGGGCTGGAATTTTTTGCGCACCGAGCGCAACGAGAGTTTTGATATTCTTCCGGCGAGCCAGAGGGTTGCCGAGGACATGTGGTATGCGGGGACGGCAGACGCAGTTTATCAGAACATCGATATCATCGAGGATTATGGCGCGAAATACATCGTCGTTCTGGCGGGCGACCATGTTTACAAGATGGACTACGAGATCATGCTGCGCCAGCATGTCGATACCGGCGCGGACGTGACGGTGGGGTGTCTCGAAGTGCCGTCGCACGAGGCGTCGGCGTTCGGGGTCATGCACGTGGACGGGCGCGACCGGATCATCGATTTCGTGGAAAAGCCCAAGAACCCGCCCTCGATCCCCGACAAGCCGGGGGTGTCGCTGGCCTCGATGGGGATATATGTTTTCGAGACGAAATTCCTCATGGACCAGTTGCGGCGCGATGCGGCGACGGAAGGCTCCTCGCGCGATTTCGGCAAGGACATCATCCCCTATATCGTCAAGAACGGCTCGGCCTGGGCGCACCGGTTTACGCGGTCCTGCGTGCGCTCGACCAATGAGGACGTGGCCTATTGGCGGGATGTGGGGACGATCGATGCCTATTGGGAGGCCAATGTCGATCTCACCGATACGCTGCCCGAACTCGACCTTTACGACCGCGACTGGCCGATCTGGACCTATGCCGAGATCACCCCGCCCGCCAAGTTCGTCCACGATCTGGAAGGGCGGCGCGGGCAGGCGATCTCGTCGCTGATTTCGGGCGATTGCATCGTGTCGGGGGCCCAGCTCAAGCGCACGCTGCTGTTCACGGGGGTGCGGGTCAATTCCTATTCGGAACTCAACGAGGCGGTCGTGCTGCCCCGGTGTACCATTGCGCGCGGGGTGCGGCTTTCCAAGGCCGTGGTCGATGCGCGGGTGGACATTCCCGAGGGGTTGGTGGTGGGGGAGGACCCCGAATTTGACGCAAGATGGTTCCGGCGAACCGAAAATGGCGTCGTGCTCATTACCCAACCCATGATCAACAACTATCTTGCAGCGCGATGATCGACGTTCTTTCCGTTACCTCCGAAATCTATCCACTGGTCAAGACCGGCGGGCTGGCCGATGTGGCCGGGGCGCTGCCACGTGCGCTGGCCGCGCACGATATCGCCATGCGCTCGCTGGTGCCCGGCTATCCGCAGGTGATGGCGGCGCTGGGAAAGGGGCGCGTCGTGGCGCGGTTCGACGATCTGTTCGGCGATGCTGCGCAACTGATCGCGGCGCGGGTGGAAGGGCTCGATCTCATCGTCATCGATGCGCCCCACCTTTATGACCGGGCGGGCGGCATTTATGTGGACGAGGCGGGCGAGGACTGGGCGGACAACTGGACGCGCTATGCGGCGCTCGGGTGGGTGGCGGCGGAGCTTGCCAGGGGACTGGTCGAGGGATACCGGCCGCGCATCATCCATGCCCATGACTGGCAGGGGGCGATGGCGGCGGCCTATGTCGCGTTCGGGGGCGACAGCACGACGAAAGTGGCGCTCACCATCCACAACATCGCCTTTCAGGGGCAGTTCGGCGCCGATATCTTTCCCCATCTGCGGTTGCCGCAGGCCGCTTTCGACATGACGGGCGTGGAATATTACGGCGGGGTGGGGTTCCTCAAAGGCGGATTGCGGTGCGCCCACGCCATCACCACCGTCAGCCCGACCTATGCGTTGGAAATCCAGACGCCGGAATACGGCATGGGGCTGGAAGGGTTGCTGGTCGAACGGTCGGCCGACCTTTACGGCATTCTCAACGGGATCGATGTCGAGGCGTGGAACCCGCGGACCGATGCGGCGCTGGCGGCGAATTATGCGGCGGCCAGCACCGGCAAGCGACAGATCAACACGCTGGCGCTGGCCGAGAGGTTCGGGCTGGAGATGGACGGCGGCCCGCTGTTCGGGCTGGTGAGCCGGCTGACCTGGCAGAAGGGCATCGATATCGTTGCCGACAATGTGGACTGGCTGGTGTCGCTCGGGGGGCGGCTCGCCGTTCTGGGGTCGGGCGATGGGGGGCTGGAAGACGCGATGACGCAGGCCGCCGCGCGGCATCCGGGGCGGGTAGGGTTCGTTAGGGGATATGATGAAAACCTCTCGCATCTGATGCAGGGCGGGGCGGATGTGATGCTCGTGCCCTCGCGGTTCGAGCCGTGCGGGCTGACCCAGCTCTACGGGCTGCGCTATGGTGCGGTGCCGCTGGTGAGCCGGGTGGGCGGGCTGGCCGATACGGTGATCGACGCCAACGAGGCGGCGGTGGAGGCCGGGGTTGCGACGGGCATCCAGTTTTCGCCGGTGGACGGGCCGGGCCTTGGCGAAGCCATCCGCCGGACGGTTTCGCTTTTCCACCGGCCCGCCGTCTGGTCGCGCATGCAACGCAAGGGCATGAAGACCGACGTTTCGTGGGACAGGAGCGCGGAGAAATACGCGGCGCTCTACACTTCGCTTTTGGGGAACCAATGACCGTCAAGACCATCGCCACCACCCCTTATGACGACCAGAAGCCGGGAACCTCTGGCCTGCGCAAGCGGGTGACGCATTTCCAGCAGCCCAATTATGTCGAGAACTTCATCCAGTCGCTGTTCGACAGCCTGCCGGGCAAGGAGAATATGACGCTGGTGATCGGGGGGGACGGGCGGTATTTCAACGATACCGTCATCCAGATCGCCATCCGCATGGCGGCGGCCAACGGGTTCGGCAGGGTGCTGGTGGGGCAGGGAGGGATTCTTTCGACCCCCGGTGCGTCCCATATCATCCGGCATTACGGTGCGTTCGGCGGACTTATTCTGTCCGCCAGCCACAATCCGGGCGGGCCGGACGGGGATTTCGGGATCAAGTACAACGCCGCCAATGGCGGGCCGGCGCCCGAGCGCATCACCGATGCGGTCCATGCGCGGTCCCTGGTCATCACCGAATACAAGAGCGTCGACACACCCGATATCGATCTTACGCGCAAAGGCATCCAGAGCGTGGCGGGGATGGCGGTGGAGGTGATCGATCCGGTGGCCGACTACGCGGCGCTGATGGAGACGCTGTTCGATTTCGATGCGATCAGGGAGATGTTCGCGTCGGGGTTCAGGATGCGGTTCGATGCGATGCACGCGGTGACCGGGCCTTACGCCAAGGCGATCATCGAGGGGCATCTGGGGGCGGGCGAGGGGACGGTGGTGAACGCGGTGCCGCTGCCCGATTTCGGAGGCGGGCATCCCGATCCGAACCTCGTACATGCGAAAGAGCTGTACGATCTGATGATGGGACCGGACGCGCCCGATTTCGGGGCGGCGTCGGACGGGGACGGGGACCGCAACCTCGTCATCGGGCGGGGCCGGTTCGTGACCCCTTCGGATTCGCTGGCCATCCTCGCGGCCAATGCGCATCTGGCGCCGGGTTACGCGCGGGGCATCGTAGGGATCGCGCGATCCATGCCGACCAGCGCGGCGGCGGACCGGGTGGCCGAAAAGCTGGGCATCGAGATGCACGAGACGCCGACGGGATGGAAGTTCTTCGGCAATCTGCTCGATGCGGGGCGGGTGACGATCTGCGGCGAGGAAAGCGCGGGCACCGGGTCGGATCACGTACGGGAAAAGGACGGATTGTGGGCGGTTCTGTTGTGGCTCAATATCCTTGCGGTGAGGAAACAGGGCGTCGATGAGATCGTGCGTGAGCACTGGGCACGCTTCGGCCGGAACTATTATTCACGGCACGACTATGAGGAGATCGACAGCGGGGCGGCGAACCTGCTGATGGACGATCTGCGGGCCAGACTCCCCTCGCTGCCTGCAAGCGGGCTGGGCGGGCGCGAAATCGTGCTGGCCGACGATTTTGCCTATCACGATCCGGTGGATGGATCGACGAGTTCGGCGCAGGGGGTACGGATCGGATTTGCGGACGGCTCGCGCATCGTTTTCCGGCTCTCGGGAACCGGAACGGTGGGCGCGACGTTGCGGGTTTACCTCGAACGCTACGAAGCTCCCGACGGCGCGCATGACCGGGATACCCAGGACGCTCTGGCCGATCTCATCGCGCTGGCGGACTCCGTGGCGGAGATCGGGGCGCGCACCGGGCGGGATGCGCCGACCGTGATCACATAGGGTCCCGATGCTGAAAAAAAGCAATGCCGGCACGGTAGGGCCGACGCCCCTCGGAGCGACGGTGACCGACACGGGTGTCGGGTTTTCGGTCTATAGCGAGACGGCGGAAAAGATGTGGGTCTGCCTCTTCAACGAGGCGGACGAGGAAACAGACCGCGTGGAGCTGGCGCGGGGCGATGCCAATGTGTGGCATGTCCATATCGACGAATTGGCGGCGGGGGCGAAATACGGGTTGAGGGCCGACGGACCGTACGACCGCGCGCAAGGGTTTTATTTCGATCCCGAAAAGCTGCTGGTCGATCCTTACGCGCGGCGCATCGACCGTACCTTCGTGCGCAGCCCCAAGCTCCGGTTGCCGCGCGAGGAAAGCGTCAATACGGCGCCGGTGATGCCCAAGGCGTTCGTCATGGGCCCGGCGGAGGGCGAGCCGCTGCCCGACAACAGCGCGCGGCCCAACCTCATCTACGAACTCAACGTCCGGCCCTTCACCATGCGGTACCCCTCGGTGCAGGGGCCGCTGCGCGGGACCGTGGCGGGACTGACCACGCGCTTCGTGATCGATCATCTGAAACATCTCGGCGTCGATGTGGTCGAATTGATGCCGGTGGCGGCGTGGATCGATGACGGGCACCTGCCGGCGCTGGGGCTTACCAATGTGTGGGGGTATAATCCGGTTACGTATTTTGCGCCCGATCCGCGCATCCTGCCGCGCGGGCGGCAGGAGTTGCGGGCGATGACGGAGATGTACCGCGAGGAGGGCATCCGGGTTGTGCTGGACGTGGTCTACAACCACACCGGCGAGGGGGATTCGGACGGGCCGGTGCTTTCGATGAAAGGGCTCGATGCGCGGACCTATTACCGCCATGTCGAGGCCGATGGACAATTGCATCTGGTCAACGATTCAGGCACCGGCAACACGCTGCAATGCGACCATCCGGCGGTGCAGGATCTGGTGGTCGACAGCCTCAGATACTGGGTCACCGAATATGGGGTCGCCGGGTTCCGCTTCGATCTTGCGACCGTGCTGGGGCGTTCGATGGATGGGTTTTCGACCGATGCGGCGCTGCTCGAACGCATCCGCAACGACGATATCCTGAAAGACTGCCTGCTGATCGCCGAGCCTTGGGACCCCGGGCCGGGAGGCTATCACGTGGGGCGGTTCGGCGAGCCGTTCATGGAGTGGAACGACAAGTACCGCGACGAGGTGCGCCGCTTCTGGCGTGGAGATTCGGGGGTGCTGGGGGCGCTGGCAGGCAAGCTGGCGGGTGCGGCGGATCAGTTCGACCACGATGGGCGCAAGCCCTCGGCGGGCGTCAACTTTCTTGCCGCCCATGACGGGTTTACGCTGGCGGACGTCGTTGCCTATGAGGGCAAGCACAACGAGGCCAATGGCGAGGAAAATCGCGACGGCCACGACGCCAACTATTCGTGGAACAGCGGCGTGGAAGGCCCCAGCGATGACCCCGATATCCTCGCCGCGCGCGACCGGGACGTGAGGGCGATGCTCGCAACGCTGTTCGTTTCGCGCGGAACCCCGATGCTGACGGCGGGCGACGAGTTCGGGCGCACCCAGCAGGGCAACAACAACGCCTATGCGCAGGACAACGAGATCACCTGGCTCGACTGGGAGAACGCGGATGGGGAACTGGTCAATTTTGTCGCTGCGCTCAGCCGCCTGCGGCGCGAACACCCCGCATTGAGCGCGGATAAATTCCTTACCGGCAAGGAACAGGACGGGTTCAGGGACGTCACCTGGCTGCACCCGGAGGGGCGGGAGATGGCCGTGGGAGACTGGATGCACCCCGGCTCCTCGGTGGTGGGCATGTTGCTGCACGAAGCGGGCGAGGTGATGCTGGTCTGGCTCAACAGGCTGAGCGAGCCCGTCGAAGCCGTATTGCCGCAGGAGAAGGGGCTGGCGTTCGAGACCGCGCTGGTCTCGTGCCCCGGGATCGAGGCCGTGCCGGGGGACGGCAAGGTCAATTTGCCGGCGCGCAGCGTCGTGATGCTGACCGCAAAAGCGGACTGATCAGCGCGCGATGCGGGTGCGGAGCGAGCCAGCGGTGAAGATCGCGACGGAAATCCAGATCAGCGCGAAGCTCACAAGGCGAGGCAGTTGCAGCGGTTCGCCGAACGCAAAGACCGCCAGCAGGAAGCCCATCGAGGGGGCGATGTATTGGAACATGCCGATGGTTGAAAGCCGGAGCTGGCGGGCGGCGAAGGCGAACAGCATCAGGGGCACGGCGGTGGCGGGCCCCGATAGCGCGAGAAGCAGCAGCATGGAGGGATCGGACATGGGATGGGGGGCGGGGGCGAGCATCGTCCAGCCGATATAGAGCAGGGCGGGCGGCGTGAGGATGATCGTTTCGATCATCAGTCCCGCAGCCGAGCCGACGTTTACGGTTTTGCGGACATAGCCGTAAAAGGCGAAAGTGAGCGCGAGCAAAATCGCGATCCATGGCAGACTGCCGAGCCCGACCACCTGAATGGCAACGGCAATCGCCGCCAGCGACACGGCTACCCATTGGGTGGGTGACAGATCCTCGCCCAGAAGGATCAGCCCGATGAGGACGCTGACCATGGGATTGATGAAATAGCCAAAGCTCACATCGAGGACTTTTTCATTGGCCACGGCCCAAATGAACACCAGCCAGTTGGCTGCGACGAGCACGGCGGAGACGGTGAGCGTTATCAGCACCCTGCGATCGCGAAACGCGGCGGCGACCTCGTCCATCTTGCGGCGGGCGGCGAGCACGATGGCGACCAGGAACAGCGAAAAGACGATCCGCGAGGCAACGACCAGAACCGGATCGATGTCTTCGAGGAGCTTGAAGAACAGCGGCAGGAAACCCCAGATCGAATAGACCGAAAAGGCGGCGACGACGCCCATGCGCACATTGCCTTGCGGGCGGGACGGACGTGGCGCATTGGCCCCGGCAACAAGGGGTGCGCCTTCCAGCGATGTCATGAAAATGCCTTCACGCAAGGAGTCGACGATCCCCGCACCCTACGCCCGAAACCGGGGACGATCCAGCGCCAGTTTAGAGCTTTTCCGCGCTATCCGGCGCGCCGGTGAGGGCGACGAGAAATTCGAGCAGGAACGGGTTGAACAGGTCGGGGCGTTCGAGGCTGGGCAGGTGCGCGGTGCCTTCGATGACGACGGCGAAGGCGTTGTCCATGTCTTCGGAGAGGTCGTCGTGGCGGTTGACGATGTGGGGGAAATCAAGATCGCCGGCAACCAGCAGGACGGGCGTATCGATGCCGGAAACCAGATCGATGGCCGCGTCGGCGGGCTCCTCGCGGGTGAGGCGCGGCTTTTCGAGAATGGACCGGTTCATGGCCTGGAACAGCTCGCGCACCGGACCGGTGACGCGCCCGCTTTCCGAGAGCGGGCCATCGAGCCAGGCGTGGGTCTCGACGGCGTTGATCGCCTCGACATCGCCGCTTTCGGCCACGGCCTCCATGGCGTGAACGACGCGCATGACATCGGGCGAGAACAGGGGCTTTCTGGAGCCGGTGATCGAGGTGCCGACGAGCACGAGACCGGCCGCTCGCTCGGGGTGGGCCAGCGCGAAATCGATGGCCAGCGCCCCGCCGCGCGAGGACCCCACGAACACCGCCGCATGGATATCGAGCGCATCGAGCACGGCTTCGAGATCTTCGAGATGGGAGAAGGTCTCGTCGGGCGAGTTGGTCTCTCCGTGCCCGCGCCGGTCATAGGCGACGGCCCAGAATCCGGCTTCTGCCACTGCCTTCATCTGGGTGGCCCACATGCGGCTGTCGCAGACCCCGGCGTGGAGAAAGATAACCGGAATGCCTTCGCCCGCTTCAACCCCGGCGAAAGAGGCGTTGTCGATTTCGAGGGTGAACGGCTCTGACATGACTAACTCTGAACTGAAAAAGGGACCGGGCATAAGTCCGGTCCCCTCGGCTATAGCAGCAAGCTTTGATCAGCGCGTCAACGGCTTGTACGTCACCCTTCTCGGGTTGACCGCATCAGGCCCGAGCCGCCTTACCTTGTCGGCCTCGTAGTCCTGGAAGTTGCCCTCGAACCATTCGACGTGGCTGTCGCCCTCAAACGCCAGCATGTGGGTGGCGAGGCGGTCGAGGAACATGCGGTCGTGGCTGATGATGACAGCGCAGCCCGCGAATTCCTCCAGCGCCTCTTCCAGCGCGGCGAGGGTTTCGGTGTCGAGATCGTTGGTCGGTTCGTCGAGCAGGAGGACGTTGGCGCCGGATTTGAGCATCTTGGCGAGGTGCACGCGGTTGCGCTGGCCGCCCGAAAGCGTGCCGACGGGCTGTTGCTGGTCGCCGCCCTTGAAGTTGAACGACGAGGTGTAGGCGCGGGAGTTCACCTCGCGCTTGCCCAGCTTGATGATGTCGTTGCCGCCCGAGATTTCCTCCCAGACGGACTTTTTCGGATCGAGCGCGTCGCGGCTCTGGTCGACGTAACCGAGGTGCACGGTATCGCCGATGGTGATGGTGCCGCTGTCGGGATGTTCCTGTCCGGTGAGCATCTTGAAGAGCGTCGACTTGCCCGCGCCGTTCGGCCCGATGACGCCCACGATGCCGCCGGGAGGCAGCTTGAAGGTGAGATCGTCGATGAGCAGGCGGTTGCCATAGCCCTTGCGCAGACTTTCGACGTCGATGACGTTCTGGCCCAGCCGCTCGCCGGGTGGGATGATGATCTGGGCGGTCGAGGACTGGGTGCGGGCCTCGTTGATCTTGACCAGTTCGTCATAGGCCCGGATACGCGCCTTGGACTTGGTCTGGCGGGCCTGCGGGGACTGGCCGAGCCACTCCTTTTCACGCTCGAGCACTTTTGAACGCGCGGCGTCTTCGGATTTCTCCTGCTTCAAACGCTTGGCCTTGGCGTCGAGATAGGCGGTGTAATTGCCCTCATAGGGGATGCCGCGGCCACGGTCGAGTTCGAGAATCCAGCCGGTGACGTTATCGAGGAAGTAGCGGTCGTGGGTGATGATGAGCACGGCACCGGGAAATTCGCGCAGGTGCTTTTCGAGCCATGCGGTGGTTTCGGCGTCGAGGTGGTTGGTGGGCTCGTCGAGCAGCAACAGGTCAGGGGCCGAGAGCAGGAGCTGGCAGAGCGCCACGCGGCGCTTCTCGCCGCCCGAAAGATTCTCGACACTGGCCTCGCCCGGCGGGCAGCGCAGGGCGTCCATCGCCATCTCGACCTTGGAATCAAGGTCCCACAGATCTTCCGCATCGATCTGGTCCTGAAGCTTTGCCGCTTCGTCGGCCGTCTCGTCGGAATAATTCATCATCAGTTCGTTGTAGCGATCGAGGATGGCCTGCTTTTCCCTGACCCCGATCATCACGTTGCCGCGCACGTCCAGGGCAGGGTCGAGCTGGGGCTCCTGGGCCAGATAGCCGACCTTGGCGCCCTCGGCGACCCACGCCTCGCCGGTAAATTCGGTGTCGACCCCGGCCATGATCTTGAGGAGCGTGGATTTCCCCGCTCCGTTGGGGCCGAGCACGCCAATCTTGGCGTCGGGGTAAAAGCTCAGGTTGATGTTGTCGAGCACCTTCTTGCCACCGGCATAGGCCTTGGACATTCCGTGCATGTGATAGATGAACTGGCGAGCCATAAAGCTGAAAGCCTCGTTGTGATCTGGTTGCCGCTTGCGGGATTGGCCCCGTATGTAGGCCATGACGGTGGGTTTTGGAATAGGGTGTGCGTGCGGGAGCCGGAAGGACCACAGGCGAGATGGGAGCCGCAGGGGCATCGAGGCCATTTCCGGGCCCAACGGGCGGGGCCAGCGCGCAGGATGACGCGGTTGCGGGACGGCGGGCGGGAGACTAGACTTTGCCGGCCCGGATATGCTGGGCAAGGGGACCGCTCTTGGCCGAAAAGATACAACCCATCGGCACGACGCCGCCCGCGCTGGTCAACGCGGCGATGGGGGTGTTCGAGTTGTTGCGCGAATATTTCGAGGGCGCGATCATGGTGGATGCGCAGGCGCGCATCACCTGGATCGATGCGCGCTATCGCAAGTTGCTCGGAATGCCCGATGATTTCGAGCCGCTCGGCCGCCCGGTCGAGGATACGCTGCCCAATTCCATGCTGCGCAAGGTGGTGGAGACGGGACGCCCGATCCTGCTTGACATCATGCGTATCGCCGAACGTCAGCTCGTCGTCTGCCGCATTCCGCTCAAGGACGATCAGGGGGTGGTGCAGGGGGCCATCGGGTTCGTCTTTTACGACAATGTCGATTATCTCGAACCGATCATGAAAAAGGTCGAGACGCTGCAAAAGCAGCTCTCGCGCGCGCAGGCGGCGCTCGACAGGCAGCGCCGGACCAAATATTCGCTCTCCAATTTCGTGGGCGTGAGCGACAAGGTCGCCGAACTCAAGAGCCAGATTCGCCGTTTTGCGCTGCGCGACGGGCCGGCGCTGTTGCTGGGCGAGACGGGAACGGGCAAGGAACTCCTGGCCCATGCCATCCATCAGGCGTCCGACCGCGCCGACGGGCCGTTCGTGGCCGTTAATATGGCGGCGATTCCCGAGGCGCTGCTGGAATCCGAATTTTTCGGTGTCGCGCCGGGCGCCTATACGGGCGCGGAGAAAAAGCCGCGTAAGGGCAAGTTCGAGCTGGCCCATGGAGGCACGCTGTTTCTCGACGAAATAGGGGATATGCCGCTTTCGATCCAGGCCAAATTCCTGCGCGTGTTGCAGGAAGGCGAGATCGAGGCGCTGGGGTCCAACGCGCTCAAGAAGGTCGACGTGCGGATCATTGCGGCCACTTCGCAGGACCTCGAAGCGTTGATGGCGGCGCGGACGTTCCGGGCCGATCTTTACTATCGCATCGCCGTGCTGACCATCGCCGTGCCGCCCTTGCGAGAGCGGGCCGAGGATATCGAGGTGATCTGCGAAAGGCTGCTCGAGGATATTCCGCGCGCCGGAGACATGCGCGGCTGGATCATCGAGCCGGACGCGGTGCGGCTTTTGCAGCGGTACGACTGGCCGGGCAATGTACGCGAACTGCGCAACGTGCTCGAACGCGCTGCCGCCATGGCGCCCGACGAGGTGCTGGATGTGGGCGTTATCGCGCGGGCCATGCCCAAACTCGTCAACGCCGCGCCCCGATCCATCCCCGAAACCGGCCACCTCGCCGAAACGCTGGCGCGTGCCGAACGCGAAGCCATTCTCGATGCGCTGCGGAAAACCGAAGGGCAAAAGACCGAGGCAGCGCGCCTTTTGGGCGTATCGCGCAGCCAGTTCTATGAAAAGCTCAGGCGGTACGATCTGGGCGGGTAGGAAGGGACGTTCGACCTTTCGATCCTGCTGAGGGAAGGGAGCGACTGGGCCGAGGCTTTCGTCCGGAATTGCGGACGTATATGTCCAGATTTCCGGACTTGGGTTGACGCAGTTTGAGCGTGCTTATTAGCCCTTTTTTATCATCCCATTGAAAAATCTCCATATTCCCGCTTCCGCCGTACATTGGCACGCATCTTGATACGGTGTCTCCAACAATAATCGGCGCGCAAGGTGCTGACGTATAAAGGGATGGAGACGCGGTGTCGGAGGACGTCGAGAATAAAGTTGCGCTCGTAACGGGATCGACTTCGGGGATCGGGCTGGCCATTGCGCGCCGGCTGGCAAGGGGCGGTTATAAGGTTGTCGTCAACGGGCTGGAAAGCGAGGCCGATGCCGGGGCGGCGCTGACCGAAGTGGGGGCGGAGGCTGGTGTGCCGCCGGTTTATCTTCATGCGGACCTGGCCGACGGCGAGGCGAGCCACGGCCTGGCGCAGGAGGTGATTGCGCGGCTGGGGCGGCTCGACATCGTCGTCAACAACGCCGGTATCCAGAAGGTCGCGCCGGTCGATGAACTTCCCCCCGCCGACTGGTCGCGGATCGTTGCGGTGAGCCTTGACAGCACCTTCCATATCATCCGCGCGGCGCTGCCGGGCATGAAGGCGCGCGGCTGGGGGCGCATCGTCAACATTGCGTCGGCGCACGGGATGCGGGCCTCGCCCTTCAAATCGGCCTATGTCGCGACCAAGCACGCGGTGGTGGGGCTGACGCGCACGGTGGCGCTCGAGACTGCCGAAGCGGGGATCACCTGCAATGCCATCTGTCCGGGTTATGTGTGGACGCCGCTGGTCGCCGCGCAGGTGGCCGATCAGGCGCGGGTGCACGGCATGAGCGAGGAGGAGGTGGTGCGCAAGGTGATGTTGGCGCCCCAGCCGACGCGGCGGTTCGTGCAGCCCGAGGAAGTGGCTGAGATGACCTTTTACCTCACCGGCGAGTTGGCGCGCTCAATCACCGGGGCGGCGCTTTCGATAGACGGAGGATGGACCGCCAAATGACGCAAGCCGACATAATTCTTTCAGCCCGCGGCCTGAGCAAGCGGTTCGCCGGGCTCATCGCGGTCAAGGATGTCGATCTCGATGTGCGGCGCGGATCGATCCACGCCATGATCGGGCCGAACGGGGCGGGCAAGACGACGTGCTTTAACCTGCTCACCAAGTTCCTGCAGCCCAGTGCTGGCACCATAACGCTCAATGGCCGGGATATCACCAGTATGGCCGCCTCCGACATCGCGCGGCTGGGCATGGTGCGCTCGTTCCAGATTTCGGCGGTCTTTCCGCGCCTCACGGTGCTCGAGAACGTGCGTGTCGCGCTGCAAAGACGGCGTGGCGACAATTTCGACTTCTGGCGCAGCCAGACGGTGCTCAACCAGTTCGACGACGAGGCGCTGCGCCGCATCGAGGAGGTGGGATTGAGCGATTTTGTGGACGAGACGGCGGGGGAGCTCTCCTATGGCCGCAAGCGGGCGCTCGAAATCGCGACGACGCTGGCGCTCGAACCCGAAATGCTGCTGCTTGATGAGCCCATGGCCGGGATGGCGCAGGAAGACGTCGAGCGCATCTCGGCACTGATCCGGCGGATTTCCGCCAACCGCACGATCCTTATGGTCGAGCATAACCTCTCGGTCGTCGCCAATCTTTCGGACACCATCACGGTGCTGGCGCGCGGGCAGGTGCTCGCCGAGGGCGATTACGAAACCGTCTCAAAGGACCAGCGTGTCATCGATGCCTATATCGGAGCCGGTCATGACTGATCCCGCGCCCATTGCCAGCGTCCAGCCGCTTCTCACCGTGCGCGACCTCAACGGGTGGTATGGCGAAAGCCATGTGCTGCACGGCATGAATTTCGACGTTGGCGAAGGCGAAGTCATAACGCTGCTTGGCCGGAACGGTGCGGGCAAGACCACGACGCTCAAGGCCATCATGGGCATTCTGGCGCGGCGCCGGGGCTCGGTGAGCCTTGCCGGGCGCGAACTGATCGGGCAACCCTCGCGTGCCATCGCCAAGGCGGGAATAGCGCTTTGCCCAGAGGAGCGCGCCATCTTTTCCTCGCTCTCGGTCGAGGAGAATCTGATGCTGCCGCCACGCGTCAAACCCGGCGGGCTGACGGTCGAACAGGTGTTCGAGCTGTTCCCCAATCTCAAGGAGCGGCTTTCGAGCCAGGGCACCAGGCTTTCGGGCGGCGAGCAGCAGATGCTGGCCATCGGGCGTATCCTGCGCACCGGCGCCAAGCTTCTGCTTCTCGACGAGCCGACCGAAGGGCTTGCGCCGGTGATCGTCCAGCAGATCGGACGCACCATCGCACGGCTCAAGCAGGAAGGCTTCACCATCGTTCTCGTCGAGCAGAACCTGCGGTTCGCGGCTTCGGTGGCCGACCGGCACTACATCGTCCAGCAGGGCAGGGTGATCGACACCATCCCCAATGCCGAGCTCGACGCCAATACCGAAAAGCTGCACGCCTATCTGGGCGTGTGATGCAAGGGCTTCACTTAAAGGGAGGATACCAAAGTGAAACTGAAGACTTTAATCACCGCAACGGCCCTGGGGCTGATCATGGCGGGGCCCGTGATGGCCATCGATGTCAAGATCGGCGTGCTCAATGACCGTTCCGGCGTTTACGCAGACCTTTCGGGCGAAGGGTCGGTGATCGCCGCGCAGATGGCGATCGAGGATTTCGGGGCTGCCGAAAAGGGCATCAATGTCGAGATCGTCTCCGCCGACCACCAGAACAAGCCGGACGTGGCCTCGACCATCGCCCGCCAGTGGTACGATCAGGACGGGGTCGACGCGATCTTCGACGTGCCCACCTCCTCGGCGGCGCTCGCCGTTCATGAGATCACCCGTGAAAAGGACAAGATCTTCATCAACTCGGGTGCGGCTGCCTCGGAGATAACGGGAACGCAGTGCTCGCCCAATACCGTCCACTGGACCTACGATACCTGGGCGCTGGCCAACGGCACGGGCTCGGCGATGGTGCAGACCGGTGCCGATACCTGGTATTTCCTGACCGCCGACTACGCCTTCGGCCACGCGCTGGAGCGTGACACGATGGCCGTTGTCGAGGCGATGGGTGGTGAAGTGCTGGGCACGGTGCGCCATCCCTTCCCCGGACAGGACTTCTCGTCCTTCCTGTTGCAGGCCCAGGCTTCGGGCGCCAAGGTGATCGGGCTGGCCAATGCCGGCGGTGATACCGTCAACGCCATCAAGCAGGCGGCCGAATTCGGCATCACCCAGGGCGGGCAGGCGCTCGCCGGTCTGCTCATCTTCATTACCGACGTTGATGCGCTGGGCCTCCAGACTGCGCAGGGATTGGTGCTGACCGAGAGCTTCTACTGGGACCTCAATGACGAGACCCGCGAATGGTCGGCGCGCTTCCAGGAGCGGCGCAACGCAAAACCCACCATGGTGCAGGCGGGCGTTTATGCTGGGGTGCTGCACTACCTCAAGGCGATCGAAGCGACCCAGAGCACGGATGCGGACACCGTCATGGCCGAAATGAAGGCAACGCCTACCTCCGACCCGCTGTTCGGCGAGGGCGAGGTGCGTGCCGACGGGCGCAAGGTGCACGACATGTACCTGTTCCGCGTCAAGTCGCCCGAGGAATCGACCGGTGAGTGGGACTACTACGAGCTGGTGGCGACCATCCCGGCCGACAGCGCTTTCCGCCCGCTTGCCGATGGCGGCTGCGAACTGGTCCAGTAGACCGAAACGCTGAAAGAATCGGGGACGTGCCATCGCGCGTCCCCGGCCTTAACCATGACGGGGCAGTCTCATGTTTGAACTTCTCGGCATCGCGCCGCAGGCGCTATTTGGCCAATTGCTGCTCGGGCTGATCAATGGCTCGTTCTATGCCATGCTCAGCTTGGGGCTCGCCGTTATCTTCGGGCTGCTCAACATCATCAATTTCGCACATGGCGCCCAGTATATGGCCGGCGCGTTCGTTGCGTGGATGCTGCTCACCTATCTGGGCATTCCCTATTGGGGGGCGCTCGTTCTTTCGCCCCTTCTTGTGGGGGCGGCGGGTATTGTGATCGAGCGGCTGATGATCGCGCGGCTCTACCATCTCGACCATCTTTACGGCCTTCTGCTCACCTTCGGGCTGGCGCTCATCATTCAGGGCCTGTTCCGCAACAGCTACGGTATTTCCGGGCTGCCCTATACGATCCCCACAGAATTTCAGGGCGGACAGAATCTGGGCTTCATGTTCCTTCCCAATTATCGCGCCTGGGTGGTGGTCGCCTCGGTGATCGTCTGTTTCGGGACGTGGTTCATGATCGAAAAGACGCGGCTGGGGGCCTATTTGCGCGCCGCGACCGAGAACCCCACCATGGTGGGCGCCTTCGGGATCAATGTGCCGCGTCTCATTACGCTCACCTATGGGTTCGGCGTGGCGCTGGCGGCGTTCGCGGGTGTGCTTGCCGCGCCCATCTATTCGGTCAATCCCAATATGGGCGCCGATCTCATCATCGTGGTCTTCGCGGTCGTCGTCATCGGCGGCATGGGTTCGATCCTCGGCGCCATCCTCACCGGCTTCGGGCTGGGGCTGATCGAGGGGCTGACCAAGGTGTTCTATCCCGAGGGGTCCGCTGTCGTGATCTTTGTCATCATGGCCATCGTCCTGATGGTCAAACCCGCCGGGCTGTTCGGGAGGACTGCGTAAAATGACCGACCAGACACTCGAACGCACGGGGACGGCCACAGGTGAAAGATCGATGGGGATGCCGCGCCATCACCTCGTCATTTTCGCCGGCCTGTTGATGTTCTTCCTCGTCGCACCGTTCTTTCTTTATCCGGTGTTCCTTATGAAGGTGCTTTGCTTTGCGCTGTTTGCGTGCGCCTTCAACCTGCTGCTCGGCTATGGAGGGCTGCTGAGCTTCGGACACGCGGCCTATTTCGGCGGCGCGGCCTATGTCTCGGCACACGCGGCCAAGGCGTGGGGGGTCACACCCGAACTCTCGGTCCTGCTCGGCACCGGATCGGCGGCGCTGCTCGGGCTGGTGATCGGCCTTCTCGCCATCCGGCGGCAGGGTATCTATTTCGCCATGGTGACGCTGGCCTTTGCGCAGATGGTGTTCTTTTTTGCCTTGCAGGCCCCGTTTACCGGCGGCGAGGACGGCATTCAGGCGGTGCCGCGCAACATGCTGTTCGGTATCTTCGATATCGCCCAGGACCGCGTGTTCTACTTCTTCGTCCTCGCCATCGTCTTTGGCGGGCTGCTGATCCTTTACCGCATCATCCATTCACCCTTCGGGCAGGTGCTGAAAGCCATCCGCGAGAACGAACCGCGCTCGATATCGCTGGGCTATCAAGTCAACCGCTACAAGCTCGCAGTGTTCGTCATGTCGGCGGCGCTCGCGGGAACGGCGGGCGCGACAAAGGCGCTGGTGTTCCAGCTCGCTTCGCTCACCGACGTGCACTGGACCATGTCGGGAGAGGTGGTTCTGATGGCGCTGATCGGGGGAATGCACACGGTGTTCGGACCCATCGTGGGCGCGGCGGTAATCGTCACCATGCAGAACTATTTCGCCGGGTTCGGCGCGTGGGTGACGGTGTTGCAAGGCACGATTTTCGTCATCGCGGTGCTCCTGTTCCGCGAGGGGGTGCTAGGCGTTATCGGGCGGTGGCTGAAAAAACCGATGTGAGCGGGCTGCTTATGACGGCCTGGCCGATGCTTCCGCGATTGCGGCGGGCTTGGTCCGGACCCCGGGAATAAATTTGGGGGTGATCGGCGGGCATCGGCCAGAGCCGCCAATGTCATTCCGGGACCTGTTCCCGGAAACCGTCGCGATCCGCACTCCAATGGTGGCAGGGCAGGTCGGTTCATCAAAACCTGAAACGCTCCATTGCATCGAGATTCGATAGATAGTAATAGATTACTATCTTTTGGGGTAGCCGGGCGACGATCGCCAGGAAAACCAATGGCTGAGCGTCGGCAGGAAATCGTGGACATGCCCCTTCGTTTGCTGTCCAAATTGGGTGAAGATGGTTTGTCCGCCCGGACGGATGCCGGTTATATTGCCATTGCTCAAGCTGGCCTCTTCGGGTGTTTTGCCAGCAAGGACGGCCTCTGGATCGAGGGCCGAGCCAGAATTGAGCACCCCCTGTCCGGACTGGAAGCCGGGAGAAACAGGTTGTGAAAATCCCGCGTTTGTTGAAATTCGCACCACCTATCGTCCTCGGCGCCGGCGTTGCTGCATGGCTTATCTCGACGGCGGAGCCTCCGGCGCGGATAGACCAATCCGAGCGCAGCGTCGTCGCGCGCATTGTGATAGCTGAGATGGCGCGTGTACGGACCACCGTGCGGGGCCATGGCAATGTGCAGGCGGCACGAAACTGGGAAGCGGTGGCCGAAATTGCCGGAACGGTCGTGTGGCGTCATCCCGATCTGGAGACCGGTAATATCATTGCCGAGGGGACAAAGGTTCTCCGGATCGACCCAACGGGTTATGAACTGACTGTTGCCCAGGCCGAGGCCGATCTGGCCGCATTGGAAGCCGACGCCGCGCAACTGGCCGTAGACGAGGCAAACACCAGCCGTCTTCTGACCCTGGAAGAAGGCCGACTGGCGCTGGCCGAGGCTGAACTGGCGCGGGTCCGGGACCTGGCCGAGCGTGGGGTGGCAGCCCCGTCGGCGCTCGACGCCCAGGAACGCACCACCCTGCAAGTGCGCCGGGGTGTGGAGGAACTGCGCAATGCCAACGCACTGGTCCCGTCGCGCCGCGCACGGCTCGAGGCGCAGGTGGCGCGGACGAGAATCGTTCTGGCCCGAGCAAAACGTGACCTCGACAAGACCGATATCGTGGCGCCGTTCGATCTCCGGGTTGGTCAAGTGCATGTCGAACGCCATCAGTATGTGGGTGCCGGTCAACCTTTGGTAACCGCCGACGGCATGGATCGGGTCGAGATCACTGCGCAGATCCCGGTAGATTCGTTCCGCCGACTGCTGGGCAGCACGACGGGAAGCGACGCAATGACGCCTTCGGGCCTTTCCGGCCGGTTCGCGGAGGTTTCGGCGAATGTACGGCTGGTCTCGGATCCATCGCAGACCTGGAGAGGCCGGCTGGTGCGGGTGGAAAGTGCACTCGATCCGCAGGCCCGCTCGGTTCCTGCCGTCATCGCCGTTGACGATCCCTATGCCGGGGCGGCCCCGCCTCTGCGCTTGCCGCTGGTGCCGAACATGTATGTGGAGGTCGTCCTCACCGGGCCCGAAGGCCCGGCACGCATCGCTTTGCCCGCTGGCGCAATCCATGAGGGCAATATCGTTTACCTTCGGAACGGAGACGGCCGTCTTGAATTGCGGGACGTGTCGGTCGACTGGCGGCAGTCGGGAATGGCGGTACTGGATGGTGGCATCGCGGAGGGCGAAGAGGTTATCGCCGACGATCTGATGCCAGCGATCCCGGGCATGATCGTCGAACCGGCGGAGGGTCTGGAATGATCCGCTGGTTCGCCGGGCATCCCACGGCGGCCAATCTGGCTCTCGTGCTTATCTTTGTCGCCGGTTTCGTGGCCGCGCCGACGCTGAAGCGTGAGACCTTTCCCGATTTCCGGCCTGTCGAGGCGGAAATCAGCGTGGTCTATCGCGGTGCCACGGCCGAAGAGGTCGAGGACGCCATCTGTCGACGGATATGGGATGGGGTCGAAAGCGTCGAGAATCTCGACGAGTTGACCTGCACCGCGCAGGGTGGCGTCGCGCGCGCCATCGCCACGATGGCCCCATCGGGCGACAGCACCAGGTTCGTGAACGATTTGCGCACCGAGGTTACCGCCATCGACGACCTTCCCGACCAGGCCGACCCAGCGATCGTACGCGAGCTTCACCGCACCGACAACGTTACCTCGGTCGCCGTGGCGGGCGATCTGCCGCCCGCGCATCTGGAGCGCTACGCAGCGGATCTTCAGGACAGATTGTCGACTCTTCCGGGGGTGGCAAAGGTTACGATGTCCGGCTTCGGAACGCGCCAGTTCCGGATAACGGTGCCTCGAGCGGTGCTGGAACAACACGGCTTGACCGTCACGCAACTTGCCGGAACAATCGGCGCACAAAGCCTGGACCGCCCGTTTGGGACGCTTGAGACTCCCGAGCGCGAACTCAGTCTGCGTTTCGCCGATGAACGACGCAGCGCAGCCGGCCTTGCCAGCCTTGTCGTCCTGTCCCGGCCGAACGGCGCCGAGCTTACCCTGGGACAGATCGCGTCGATCACCGAGCACTATTCGCCGGAGGAGGAACGCGCCTTTCTGGACGGGCAACGCGCGGTCTACCTGCAAGTCGACAAGGCGCTTGGAGCCGACGCTCTGGACGTGTTCGACGGCATCGAGAAACTGGTCGCGTCCGAACGTATCGCCCTGCCCGACACGCTACGGCTGGAGATCGTCAAGGATATGACCAGCATAGTGCGCGAGCGGCTGACGATGCTGGTGGAAAACGGTGTGCTGGGTCTGATCCTGGTCATTGCGGTGATGAGCCTCTTTTTTCGCCCCGGCTTTGCGATCTGGGCGGCGATGGGCCTCCCGGTGGCTTTCATGGGCGCATTCGTTGCGATGGCACTGCAGGGCCTGTCGCTCAACATGATGACGCTGGTGGCGTTGTTGATGGCCATCGGGATCGTGATGGACGATTCGATCGTCATTTCCGATGCCATCGCCGAAGCCGCGGCGAACGGAGCCTCGCGCACCGAGGCAGCAGTGAAAGGCACAATGGCGGTGATGCCGGGGGTGCTCTCATCCTTCGCCACCACCATCGCGGTCTTCGGCCCGCTGGCCTTTCTGGTGGGCGAACTGGGCACCATCCTCGAGGTGATCCCCATGGTGCTGATCGCGGCGCTGGCGGCGAGTCTCGCTGAGGCGTTCTGGGTGCTGCCGCATCACCTCAGCCACGGTCTCAAGGGTGCGGACAAGCCGCCGTCGCGGTTCCGTGCCGGTTTCGATGCGCGCTTCGAGCTGTTTCGCGAGCGGGGCATTGGCGGGCTGGCCGACATGGCGATCCGTTGGCGATATCTTGTAACGGGGGCCACAATCGCGGCGCTGATCGTGACTGTGGGGCTTCTGGGGGGCGGGCATCTCAAGCGCGAGGCGATCCCGGCGATCGATGGCGACGTGCTGGAGGCACGCATACTCATGCCGCAGGGCACGCCCTTTGCGCGCACCGCAGAGGTGGCCGATAGGGTGAGCGCCGCATTGGGCCGGGTCGATGCCGCCTTTGCGCCCGATCAGCCGGGTGGTGCAGCGTTGGTGAAGTCCGTCCAGACGCGCTTCAACTACAATCCCACCGCCGGCGAATCCGGCCCGCATGTCGGCACGATCAGCGCCGATCTGCTGGGCGCCGAGACACGCACCGTGACGCTCGATGAGATCGTGACGCTTTGGCGCGAGGAGATCGGGGATGTGCCCGGTGCCCTTGCGATCCTGCTTATGGAACCGGGCATCGGTCCACAGGGGATCGCCATCGAGATCCGGCTGTCGGCACCGGATCTTGAAGAATTGGCGATGGCCGGCAATCGCCTTCTGGCCGAGGTCCAGACCTATTCCGGGACGTTCAACGCCACCCACGACCTGCGCCCCGGCAAGCCGGAACTTCGGCTGCGCCTCGCCGAAGGCGCGGCTGGTCTGGGACTGACGGCGCAAGATGTGGCCGATCAGATCGGTGCCGCCTATCTGGGCCGTGTAATAACGAGAGTGCAGCAAGGCGATGTCGCCCACGAGATCGTGCTTGAGCAGGCCGTGGAAGATCGGGACTCCTATGACGATCTGCGCGACTTCACCATCGTCCTGCCGGACGGCCACGCCGTACCGCTATCGACTGTCGTGCTGGTTGAAGAGGCACGGGGCTGGTCCTCCATCACCCATGTAGACGGGCAGCGTACCGTGACGGTGCAGGCCGATGTCGACACGCGCATCGGCAATGCCGATGCGATCGTATCCGAACTGACGAACGGCTTCCTGCCGCAACTTGCAACCGATTTCCCCGGCCTTGGTTTCAAAGTTGCCGGGCAGAGCGCCAATTCGGCAGAAACCGTCGCCTCGATCCTGCGCGGTTTTCTCATAGGGCTGATCGGCATCTATGTCGTACTTTCCTTCCAGTTCCGCAGCTATGTGGAGCCCGTGATCGTGATGCTGTCGATCCCGCTGGCTTTCATCGGCGTGGTACTGGGGCACCTGATCATGGGCTACAACATCTCGATGCCATCGTTGATCGGCGCCGCGTCGCTGGCCGGCATCGTGGTCAACAATGCCATCCTGCTGGTGCAGGTCATCAAGGCGCGCGCCGCCGAGGGCATGGATCTGGCGCGCGCCGCCGGCCAGGCCAGCCGCGCTCGGTTTCGTCCGATCCTGATGTCGGTCTCGACCACGATAATGGGGCTTGTGCCGCTGCTGCTCGAGACCAGTACTCAGGCCCAGACGTTGAAGCCGCTGGTGATCTCGGTGGTCTTTGGCCTGTTTTCCGCCACCGTCCTTATCCTGATCGTCATGCCGGCCTTTTACGCCATTCTCGGCGACCTCGGCCTTGCGCGGGCGAAGGGTGACAAAACCCCGATTGCGTCAGACGAGAAGAAGGCGACGCCGTCATGATGGAGACACCGCCGGTCCAGCGCCCGCATGTCTGTCCACGAGAGTCGATACGGCCACGGATCTGGCCGGGCTTTGGGGCATGCACACACGGCAAGGCTGGCAATTGCCGTGTGTGGCCGAGGAAGAAACGCATGCTGATGAGCGAGACGAATGTCACGTTTCCGGCATTCTTCATGCTATATGGACGCGTACCGATCCCCCTGCGCGATTTCGCGCCGGGCAAGGCGCAGCAGATCGCCACCTGTGCGGTGACCGTTCATCAATATTGCGGCCGGAACGCTGGATACCGGCGATGACAGGGACCGCTGTATATATATGGTACACGGAGACATTTCATTGACCGGCGCGAGGCTCCCCAAGAAGATTCCGGCGGAAGAACGCCGTAATATCACGGTGGAGGCGGTCATCGAACTGGCCGGCTCTTCCAACCCTGACAGCATCACGACTACGGCCATTGCCAAGCACATGAAGCTGACGCAGGGCGCTATCTTTCGTCATTTTCCGAACAAGGACGCGATCTGGAAAGCAGTCATGAACTGGGTGGCCAGCAACCTGATGGCCCGGATCGATCGCGCGGCCAGGGACATGACTTCGCCCAAGGAAAAGATCGAGGCGATGTTTTTCGCCCATATCGCGTTTGTCGCCGATCACCCTGGCGCACCGCGCATGCTGTTCGGAGAGCTTCAGGGCGCTCGACAGACGCCGGCCAAGCGCCTCGCGCAAACCATGATGAAACAATACATCGAGCGGCTGTGCGATATTATTTCGAGTGGCAAGGAATGCGGCGAATTGCATGACGATCTGGATGCGGCGGCGGCGGCCACACTGTTCATCGGCACTATTCAGGGCCTCGTGATGCAATCCCTGATCGCCGGCGGCATGGAAAAAATGCGTGCCGATGCGCCGCGTGTCTTCGCCATTTATCTGGACGGAATTTCAAAGGCACGTGATGTCGAGGAGCAGGGAGTGACGCTTCCATAAATCGACTACCCGATCTTGTTCGAGAACCGTAAGGCCTCTAGACTGCTCCAAATTGGCCCGGCACATATGGTAGTCAATGGCGCTATCAGTCCTTCCAGGGTGGCAATGTCGTGGAGAAGGAACCAACCAGTTACGCTATTCCCGTGCTGTGCGCTTCTTGCAAGGGACGCAACAGGGGTGTTTGTGGTGCCCTCGATCACGATCAGCTTGCCGAACTGGCCGGCGCTTCATGCAGATCGGCGGCGGGGAGCGGGGCTGCGCTGCTATGGGAGGCCGAGCGGGTCGACAATTACGCCAATATCCTTTCGGGTGTAGTCAAGCTCTCCAAGACGCTCTCGGACGGGCGACAGCAAATCGTTGGTCTCCAGTTTTCTCCTGATTTCCTCGGTAGGCCGTTCCGCTCCGACAGCGCGATCAACGCTCAGGCGGCCACCGATGTCACGCTGTGCTCGTTTCCAAAGGCGGCCGTTGAAAGGATGTTGCGCGAATCGCCGGAGCTGGAGCGGCGGCTCTATAACCAGGCGTTGGACGAACTGGACGAAGCTCGCGACTGGATGGTGACACTCGGCCGCAAGACGGCGAGCGAGAAGATCGCGAGCCTGTTGCTGATGATTGCCCACCACACCGACCCGTCAATGACCAAGGGCCAGAATGCGTCGCGTTTCGATTTGCCGCTGAGCAGAGCCGATATCGCCGATTTTCTCGGCCTGACGGTCGAGACCGTCAGCCGGCAATTGACGCGGCTGCGCGACGACAAGGTCATCAGCATCGAGAACAATCGCCAGATCGTCGTGCCGGACCTCCGCCGGCTCAAGGCGCGTGCGGGCAATTGATATAATCTGTCCCGGGGAAAATGCGATGTTGCCCGGAATTTGACGTCATGCCCGCAAGCGTCTTCGCTCGGCATAGCGCGCCCGCTGCATCAGTTCTTGGATTCGGCCTGCCGGGAAAATGCGGCCTTTACAGCGCCTGCGACCGGCTCGTCCATCAAGGGGTCGGGCGATGCGATTGCCGTCAGGCGGGATCGATCGGTGATGGTGATGTCCATGCCTTCGACCGTCAGGCAATCGGCCTGCAAGACTTTCATCGAGCGTGAGAGATTTTCCGGGGTCATGCCGAGATAGGATGCCAGATGGCGCTTTTCCACCGGCAGCACAATGCGCTCGGCATCGCCGTCGTGCCGGGACCGATAGAGGATGTATGCTGCAAGCCGCTCCAGCGAATTTCGCAGCTTCATGTTCTTGGTCTGTCGTACGAAACCGCGATAGCCCTGGGCCAGTTCATCCATGGCGGCCATGGCGAAGTCCGGGTCGCTTCTCAGGGCGACGCGCACATCGGCGGCCGGGACCATGACGATCGTCGCACGTTCCAGCGTGCGGGCGGACATCAGATAGGGCGCATTACGGACGCAGGCCGCCAGAATGAAGGTCGAAACCGGCTGGACAACGCCCATCACCGTGCTGCGCCCGTTCCACGCCGCGCGCAGTTCGACCGATCCCTTGATCAGGACGTGCAGGAAGTCGGCATATTCGCCCTGCCGGATCAACTCCAGCCGTGGGGGAAAGGACTGGGAGTAGGCGAGTTTCATCAGGCTGTCGAAAGTCGGCGTCGTCATTTCGCGAAACAGCGGCAGGCGCCGCAGACTCGGCTTTTCGCTGGCATTCATGGAAACGGCTCTCCGGGTGCCACAAGAATTGATATTTATCAATCCGGTGATGCAACAATGTCAATTGTAGCGGGTGCATCAACCATGTGAATGTTCGGATATACCCTAAAACCCTGGTGTTTCACTGAAATGGTCGGACGGCCGGCCGGACTTCAATACAATTGACCCAAGTCAACGACCTGTCGCCGCCGCGCGTGTTTCCCTGTTCATGAGTTCGCTTATCCAGCAGGTGGAATCCGATCGGGAGCCAAACCATGGCAGGCCATACGACACCGAGCCGCAGCGATCAGCAAAGGGCCCTTTGGCTGAGCACCATCGCCTTTACGTTGTGCTTTGCCGTCTGGACGCTTTTTTCCATCATCGGCCTGTCCATCAAGGACGAACTGGGGCTTACCGAGCTCGAATATGGCGTTCTGATCGCGACGCCAGTGCTGACCGGCTCGCTGACCAGGCTGATCCTCGGGGTCTGGACCGAGCGCTATGGCGGGCGGCTGGTGTTCGCCGCCCAGATGCTCCTGACCGGCGCCGCGACCTATGCCCTGACCTGGGCCCATAGCTATCCGACCTTTCTGCTGGCCGCGCTTGGCGTCGGCCTGGCGGGGGGGTCCTTCATCATCGGGGTCGCCTATGTCACCAAATGGTATCCGCAGGCGCGGCAGGGGACGGCGCTCGGGGTTTTCGGCATGGGCAATGCGGGTGCGGCGCTGACGACGTTTCTGGCCCCCTTCGCCCTGGTCGCCTGGGGCTGGCATGGCGTTGCGGAGCTATGGGCAGCGGTCATCGCCGCCATGGGCATCATATTCTACCTTCTGGCCAAGGACGATCCCGAGTTCACGGCCCGGCGCGCCCAAGGCATTGCAACACCCAGCCTTGCCGAGCAGTTCGCGCCGCTCAAGAACCTTCAGGTCTGGCGCTTCTCACTTTATTATTTCTTCGTTTTCGGCGGGTTCGTCGCGCTGGCCCTGTGGCTGCCTTACTATCTCGTGCAGGTTTATGGCGTGGACGTCCGCACGGCTGGTATCGCCGCCGCCATCTTCAGCCTTGCCGCCAGCGTCTTTCGCGCCTATGGCGGAGTGCTGTCGGACAGGTTCGGCGCTCGCGCCGTCATGTACTGGACGCTGGGCTTTTCGCTCCTGTTCCTCTTCATGCTGTCCTATCCGCCCACGCATTACGTGATCCGCGGCAAGGACGGGCCGATCGCCTTTTCGACCGAGATGGGCCTGTGGCCGTTTGTTGCGACCCTTTTCGGGCTCGGCTTTTTCATGAGCCTGGGCAAAGCGGCCGTCTTCCGGCATATCCCGATCTACTATCCGAAACATGTAGGTTCGGTGGGCGGGCTGGTCGGGATGATCGGCGGGCTGGGCGGCTTTATCCTGCCTATCGTCTTCGGTGCGCTGCTCGATGTGACCGGGATATGGACCTCGGCCTTCGTGCTGCTGCTCGCGATCGTGGCCGTATCGCTGGGCTGGATGCATCTTTCCATCCGAGTCATGGAGCGCCAGGCGCAGGGCGCGGCTCTCGACCGGCTGCCCAACTTTCCAGAACTTGCGGAAGTCCATGATCCCGAACGTACGGTCATGCCCCATGTGATCGACGACTGGCGGCCCGAGGACCCGCAATTCTGGAACGATACGGGCCGTCGCATCGCACGGCGCAATCTGTGGGTCTCAATCCCGGCGCTGGTATTCGCCTTTGCGGTATGGATGGTGTGGTCGGTGGTTGTGGCGCAATTGCCTTCCATCGGCTTCGACTTCAGCCAGGACCAGCTTTTCTGGCTGGCGGCATTGCCGGCCCTCTCGGGCGCGACCTTGCGCATCTTCTATAGCTTCATGGTGCCGATCTTCGGCGGCCGCCTGTGGACCACGCTGTCCACGGCTTCTTTGCTGATCCCGGCCATGGGCATCGGCTATGCGGTGCAGGACCCGTCCACGCCCTATCTGATCTTTGTGGTGCTGGCGCTGCTGTGCGGTCTTGGTGGCGGCAATTTCGCCTCGTCCATGGCCAATATCAGCTTCTTTTTCCCGCAGGCCGAAAAGGGGCACGCCATGGGGCTGAATGCGGGGCTGGGCAATCTGGGCGTCTCGCTCATGCAGTTTCTGGTGCCGCTGGCCATCACGGCCGGGGTGTTTGGTGCGCTTGGCGGGGTCCCGCAGGAATTGCCGGACGGCAGCCACATCTGGATGCAGAACGCCGGTTTCATCTGGGTGCCCTTCATCCTGGCATCGACGGCGGCGGCATGGCTGGGGATGAACGACCTCACCGATGCGCGCGCCAGTTTTCGCGAACAGGCGGTGATCTTCACGCGCACCCAGAACTGGGTGATGTGCCTGCTCTATGTTGGCACCTTCGGCTCCTTCATCGGTTATTCGGCGGGCTTTCCGCTGCTTTCGGGCCTGGCCTTCCCGGAGATAGATGCGCTGCAATTTGTGTTTCTGGGTCCCTTGATCGGTGCGCTCAGCCGCGCCGGAAGCGGCCGGCTGGCCGACAGGGTGGGCGGCGGGCGGGTCACTTTCTGGGTGTTTGCCGGAATGATCGCTGCGGTGCTGGTCGTGATCTGGGGGTTGGAGAGCGCATCCTTTGCCGTCTTTTTTGCGGGCTTCATGGCGCTGTTCTTTTTCAGCGGGATCGGCAATTCCTCGACCTTCCAGATGATCCCCGTCATCATGCGCAAGGAGATCGCCCGCCTTTATCCCCACGAGGACATGGCCGATCGCCGCCGCCGGTCCGACCGCGAGGCGGCGGCGATCGTCGCTTTTACCAGCGCCATCGGCGGCTATGGCGGGTTCTTCATCCCGAAAGCCTATGGCTCGTCGATCGAGTTGACGGGAGCACCGCTGGCGGCCCTCTGGGCGTTCCTTGTCTTTTACGGCCTGTGCCTGGCCGTCACCTGGGCCGTCTATACGCGCCGCGGCGGCCTGCTGCATGACATCGAGCGGGGGCGGGCAGGCACAGCCCCCATTCCTGCGCAATAAATCGAGGAGACGGCCATGAGCCACTTGCTGGACCGACTGAACTTCCTGACCTCCTTGCGCAAGGACACGTTCGCTGAAGGGCATGGCCAGACGACCATCGAGAACCGTGACTGGGAAGACGTCTACCGCCGGCGGTGGCAGCACGACAAGATCGTGCGTTCCACCCATGGGGTGAACTGCACCGGCTCGTGTTCGTGGAAAATCTACGTCAAATCGGGGATCGTCACCTGGGAGACCCAGCAGACCGACTATCCGCGCACGCGGCCCGATCTACCCAATCATGAACCGCGCGGCTGCGCACGCGGCGCTTCGTATAGCTGGTATCTTTATAGCGCCAACCGGGTGAAGACGCCGCTCATTCGGGGCCGTCTGATGCGGCTATGGCGCGAAAAGCGCAAGACGATGAGCCCGATCGAGGCCTGGACGGCGATCCAGGACGATCCGGCGGCGCGCGAAAGCTATACGCGCATTCGCGGCAGGGGCGGCTTCGTGCGGGCAAGCTGGGATGAGGCGACGGAGATCGTGGCAGCCGCCAACGCCTATACGACGCGGAAATACGGCCCCGACCGGGTGTTCGGCTTTTCGCCGATCCCGGCTATGTCGATGGTCTCCTATGCGGCGGGTACGCGCTATCTGTCCCTGCTCGGCGGCACCTGCATGTCCTTTTACGACTGGTATTGCGATCTGCCCCCGGCCAGTCCCCAGACCTGGGGCGAACAGACCGACGTCCCCGAATCCGCTGATTGGTACAATGCCGGCTACCTGCTCCTGTGGGGGTCGAACGTACCGCAGACGCGCACGCCCGATGCGCATTTTTATACCGAAGTGCGCTACAAGGGCACCAAGAGTGCCGTCATCTGCCCGGATTATTCGGAAGCCGCCAAATTCGCCGATATCTGGCTCAATGCCAAGCAGGGCACCGACGCGGCCCTGGGCATGGCTTTCGGTCACGTCATCCTGCGCGAGTTCCACCTCGACCGGCAGGTTCCCTATTTCGAGGACTACTGCCGCAAATATTCCGATATGCCGATGCTGGTGCGGCTCGATCGGCAGGGCGAGCGGCTGGTGCCGGGGCGGCAGTTGCGGGCCGCGGACCTGCCCGGCGCACTCGGTGAGCACGGCAATCCCGAATGGAAGACCGTGGCCATCGACGAAATCAGCGGCGACCTCGTCGCGCCGAACGGCTCGATCGGCTATCGCTGGACGGCGGGAGGAGGCGTTGCTCCGGTCAAGGAGGCGGGGGTGGCCGAGACCGGCACCTCGGGGGACAAGGACATGGAGACCGGTCGCTGGAACCTCGAAGAGAAGGCGGCCGGCCGTGACGTGCGTCTCAAGCTGAGCCTGATCCTTGAAGACGACCACGACGAGGTGGCGCGCGTCGATTTCCCCTACTTCGGCGGCTCCGCCGCGAATGGCTTCGAGATCGACGACCGTGGCGATGTACTGACCCGAAAGGTGCCGGTGCGGCGACTCAGGCTGGCGGACGGCGAGGAAGTGCTGGTCACCACCGTGTTCGATCTTTTGTGCGCCAATTACAGCCTCGACCGTGGCCTGGGTGGCGACCACGTCGCCTCGGATTACGATGCGGACGTACCGTTCACACCGGCCTGGGCGGAGCGCATAACCGGCGTGCGCCGCGACAAGATCATCCAGGTCGCCCGTGAATTCGCCGCCAACGCCGAAAAGACCAATGGCCGCTCGATGGTCATCATCGGTGCGGGAATGAACCACTGGTTTAATATGGACATGAATTACCGCGCGGTCATCAACATGCTGGTGATGTGCGGTTGCGTGGGGCAATCGGGCGGTGGTTGGGCACACTATGTGGGGCAGGAAAAACTGCGTCCGCAAACGGGCTGGACCCCGCTGGCCTTCGCCCTCGACTGGGCGCGCCCGCCGCGCCACATGAATTCGACGAGCGCTTTTTACGCTCACACCGGCCAATGGCGCTACGAGACGGTGAGCGCCGCCGAAATCCTTTCGCCGACAGCGCCCGCAGGCGATTGGCGCCAGCTCAGCCTGATCGACTACAACATACGTGCCGAGCGGATGGGCTGGCTGCCTTCCGCCCCGCAACTCAAGACCAATCCGCTGGAGGTGGCCCGCGCGGCAAAGGCGGCGGGCGTCGAGGTTCAGGCCTATGTGGCCGAACGGCTGAAATCGGGCGAATTGCAAATGTCCTGCGAGGACCCGGATGCACCGGAAAACTGGCCCCGGAATCTTTTCGTCTGGCGGTCCAACCTGCTCGGTTCGTCCGGCAAGGGACATGAATATTTCCTCAAATACCTGCTCGGCACCGATCATGGCGTGCAAGGCAAGGATCTGGGTGCGGAAGGCCGCATGAAGCCGGTTGAGGCGGTGTGGCACGACAAGGCGCCGGAAGGAAAGCTCGACCTTCTGGTCACCATCGACTTCCGCATGTCGACCACCGCCGTTTACGCCGACATCGTACTGCCCACCGCGAGCTGGTACGAAAAGGACGACATGAACACGTCCGACATGCACCCTTTCATCCACCCGCTGCAGGCGGCCGTGGACCCGGCCTATGAATCAAAGAGCGACTGGGAAATCTTCAAGGCGATCGCAAAGAAATTCTCCGAAGTGGCTCCGGAAACCCTCGGCGTCGAGAGCGATGTGGTGCAACTGCCCTTGCAGCACGATAGTCCCGGTGAACTGGCGCAGGACGCGGTACGCGACTGGAAGCGGGGCGAGTGCGAACTGATCCCCGGCCGGACCGCGCCTGCCTATATCGCGGTGGAGCGCGACTATCCCAACCTTTACAAGCGCTTCACCGCCATCGGGCCATTGATGGAAAAGATCGGCAATGGCGGGAAGGGCATCGCCTGGGACACAAAAGAGGAAGTCCACCATCTCAGGGCCCTGAACGGCACCGTTACCGAGGAGGGCGCGACCAAGGGGATGGCTCGCCTGGACACGGCAATCGACGCCGCCGAGATGATCCTGATGCTGGCGCCCGAAACCAATGGCGAGGTGGCGGTCAAGGCATGGGATGCACTGGGCAAGGCGACCGGGAAGGACCACAGGCATCTGGCCGCGGTCAAGCAGGACGAGAAAATCCGCTTCCGCGACATCGCCGCCCAGCCGCGCAAGATCATCTCCTCCCCCACCTGGTCAGGTATCGAAAGCGAGGAGGTCTGCTATAATGCAGGATGGACCAATGTGCACGAATTGATCCCATGGCGCACAGTCACCGGCCGTCAGCAGCTCTATCAGGACCACGAGTGGATGCGGGCGTTTGGAGAGGGCTTCGTCACCTGGCGTCCGCCGGTGGATCTCAAGACGGTGGGGAAGGCCGTCCGGCAGACGCTGGAACCCGACGAGCCGCATGTGGTGCTGAATTTTCTGACCCCGCACCAGAAATGGGGCATCCATTCTACCTATACGGACAACCTTTTGATGCTGACCCTCAACCGGGGCGGGCCGGTGGTGTGGATTTCCGAAGCCGACGCCAGGACGGCGGGGCTGGTCGATAACGACTGGGTCGAAGTCTTCAACATCAATGGCGCCATCACCGCGCGCGCGGTCGTCAGCCAGCGCATGAAAGACGGCTCCATGTTCATGTATCACGCACAGGAAAAGATCATAAACACGCCCGGCAGCCAGGTGACCGGCAAGCGTGGGGGCATCCACAATTCCGTCACCCGCACCGTGCTGAAGCCGACCCACATGATCGGCGGCTACGCCCAGCTTGCCTATGGCTTCAACTATTACGGCACCGTGGGGTCCAACCGCGACGAGTTCGTGATCGTGCGCAAACTGCAAAAGGTCGACTGGCTCGACCGGCCTGAAACCCGGACTGCGGAGGCAGCGCAATGAAGATTCGTGCTCAGATCGGAATGGTGCTCAACCTCGACAAGTGCATCGGGTGCCACACTTGTTCGGTCACCTGCAAGAACGTGTGGACCAGCCGCGAAGGCGTTGAATACGCCTGGTTCAACAACGTCGAGACGAAGCCCGGCATTGGCTATCCCAAGGACTGGGAGAACCAGAAACGCTGGAATGGTGGCTGGAGGCGAACAAAAAATGGCGCGCTTCAACCCAGGCAAGGCGGCAAATGGCGCATATTGGCAAACATCTTCGCCAATCCGGACCTGCCCGAGATCGACGATTTCTACGAGCCATTCGACTACGACTACGACCATTTGAAATCCGCCCCCGAGATGGAGGCGTTCCCAACCGCGCGTCCGCGCTCGAAGATTTCGGGCGAGCGCATGGAAAAGATCGAATGGGGACCCAACTGGGAGGAAATCCTCGGCGGCGAGTTCGAGAAGCGGTCGAAGGATTACAATTTCGAGGGCGTTGAGAAGGAAATCTACGGTCAGTACGAAAACACCTTCATGATGTACCTGCCAAGGCTCTGCGAGCACTGTCTCAACCCGTCTTGCGTCGCCTCCTGTCCTTCGGGCGCGATCTACAAGCGCGAGGACGATGGCGTGGTGCTGATCGACCAGGAAAAATGCCGGGGTTGGCGCATGTGCGTATCTGGCTGTCCCTACAAGAAAATCTATTACAACTGGTCGACCGGCAAATCCGAGAAGTGCACGCTCTGCTATCCGCGCCTCGAAAGCGGGCAGCCGACGGTCTGTTCGGAGACTTGCGTGGGGCGTATCCGCTATCTGGGCGTGATGCTCTACGATGCCGACAGGATCGCCGAGGCGGCGGGCGTCGAGAACGAGAAGGACCTTTATGATGCCCAGCTCGGCGTTTTTCTCGATCCCAACGACCCCGAGGTGATCGCCGCGGCGCTCGCCGCGGGCATTCCCGAGGACTGGATCAAGGGGGCGCAGAATTCGCCCATATGGAAGATGGCGATGGAATGGAAGATCGCCTTCCCGCTGCACCCGGAATACCGCACCCTGCCGATGGTCTGGTACGTGCCGCCGCTGTCGCCGATCCAGAACGCGGCCGAGGCGGGGCGGATTGCCGCGCAGGACGACATGCCCGATGTGCGCTCCTTGCGCATTCCGGTGCGCTATCTCGCCAACATGCTCACCGCCGGGGATGAAGCGCCGATCGTGTCGGCGCTGGAGCGGATGCTGGCCATGCGCTCCTACATGCGTTCCAAGACGGTCGACGGTGTCGTCAATATGGGTGTCGCCAAGCGGGTCGGCCTGTCGCCGTCACAGATCGACCAGATGTACCAGCTTCTTGCAATCGCCAACTACGAAGACCGCTTCGTCATCCCCACCACCCATCGGGAACTGGTCGAGGACGCCTATGATCTCAAGGGCGGGTGCGGCTTTACCGACGGCAATGGCTGTTCGTCGGGACATTCGGGTCAATCGCTGTTCGGCGGTAAAAAATTCCGTAGCCCGCAGGAGTTCATCGCATGAAGACCTTCAAGGCCCTGTCGGCCCTCCTGACCTATCCGGAACGCGATCTTCAGGAGGCCATCCCAGCAATCCGCGCGGCGTTCGGCGAGGGCTTACTGCCACCTCGCGCCATTGCGGCGCTCGAGCCCTTGCTGGTCTCGCTCGAGACCGGGGATATCTACGACCTTCAGGAGCGCTATGTGCTCCTGTTCGACCGCTCGCGCACCCTCTCGCTCAACCTCTTCGAGCACATCCATGGTGAAAGCCGGGATCGGGGCGGGGCGATGGTCGACCTGCTCGAGACCTATCGTGCGGGCGGTTTCGATCTGGCAGGAGCGGAACTGCCGGACTATCTGCCGGTGCTCCTCGAATTTCTCTCGCAGCGGCCGCTGACCGAGGCGCGCGGCATCCTGGCCGATGCAGGGCACATCCTCGTTGCACTCGCCGAGCGGCTGGCGCGGCGCGAGAGTGTATATGCCGCCGTGCTCGAAGGGCTGGTGACGCTGTCTTGCGCCGATCCCGCTACCGAGGAGGCGCAGGCTCTTCTCGCGCAGCAGGACGACAATCCCGAAGATCTCGCCGCCCTCGATGCGATCTGGGAAGAGGCTCAGGTGACGTTCGGCCCGGACCCGGATGCAGGGTGTCCGGTCAGCCGGGACATTCTGGCCCGAATGGAGCCCGCGCAGGCGCGGCCTTCACGGTAAACGGGAGAGTACCATGCATGACTTCGTCTTCGGCATCTATCCTTACATCGCCATCAGCGTGATGGTGATAGCCAGCATCGCCCGCTATGAACGCGACCCCTTCACCTGGAAGTCCAAGTCGAGCCAGTTGCTGCGCAAGCGCCAGTTCATCGCGGGTTCGGTCCTGTTCCATGTCGGCATACTGGCGATCTTTGCAGGCCATCTGGTCGGGTTGCTTACGCCGGTCCAGGTGTTCGACGCATTGGGAGTGAGCCACGAGGCCAAGCAGATCCTTGCCATCTCAGCCGGTGGCGTAGCTGGCATCATGGCGCTCATCGGGGGAATGATGTTGCTGCACCGGCGTCTGTTCGATCCGCGTATCCGCGCCAACTCCACCTTGGCCGACACCGGTATCATGGTGTTGCTAATGGCGCAGTTGCTGCTTGGGCTGGCGTCAATCCTCGTCTCGCTGAATCATCTCGATGGCGAAGAAATGATCAAGCTGATGAACTGGGCGCAGGGCATAATCTATCTGCGCGCCGGCGCTGCTGACTATGTCACGGAGGTGCATTGGCTGTTCAAGGCGCATATCGCGCTCGGTCTGACCATCTTCCTCCTGTTTCCCTTCACCCGGCTCGTTCACATGTTCTCCGCGCCGCTGTGCTACCTGTGGCGGCCGGGTTATCAGATCGTACGCTCACGACGGGGGGCAAAACCAGCGCCGAGCGGGCTGAAGCCCTTGCCACGCACACATATGGAGCCGGGCGAATGAGGGTTATCGATCGGACCAATCGCCCGGTTCCCGTTACCGTCAATGGCGTCACCATCGCCGCCGAGGCAATCGCTTCGGAGGCGCAGAACCATCCCGCACCCAAGGGCCAGCCGGGCCGGGCATGGCTGGCGGCGACGCGCGCATTGGTGTTGCGCGAGCTGCTGTTGCAGGAGGCCTGTGCGCGCGGCATCGCGCCTGAACCGGTTGAAATCGAGGAGGGGAAGTGGGAAACGGACGAGGAAGCCCTGATCCGCCAGCTTCTCGAAACTGCCATCGTTCCGGCTGCGATCGATGAAGCGCGGTTGCGCGCGATCTATGATATGGCGCCGGACCGGTTTCGCGGCCCGTCGCTGTTCGAGGCGGCTCATATCCTTTTCCCCGTGCCCCCCGGCGACGCCGATGGCCGGGCATTGGCGCGCCGGCAGGCCGATGCCGTGCTTGCCGAGCTAAAACGCGACCCTCGCCGCTTTGCCGCCCTTGCCGCCGAATACAGCGCCTGTCCTTCGCGTGCCAATGGCGGTGTGCTCGGCCAGCTTGCTTCCGGTGATACGGTCCCCGAATTTGAGGCCGCGCTTGGCAGCATGGCGGAAGGCAGTATCTGCGATGCGCCGGTGGAAAGCCGCTATGGTGTTCACCTGATAAGGCTCGACGCGAAAATCCGCGGCGAAATCCTGCCCTTTACGGCAGTGCTGCCGCATCTGCACGAGGCACAGGAAAAGGCGGATTGGGTGCGCGCAAGCCGTTCCTACATCGATGAGCTTCTTGCCAGAGCTGTCGTGATGGGTATCGACATGAGTGAAACACCGACGGTGGAGGCGCCGTGCAGCAACAGCTGCTAGGGCAGTTCAGGTCTTGACGGAATCACCGAGGCTGTCCGCGTGCGGAAACGATGCTCTGGACCCCGGGAATAAATCCCGGGGTGACGGTGGAGTTTTGGGCAGCAGCTTGCCAAAAGCACCAGTGTCATTCCGGTATTCATTACCGGCAATCCAGTGCGATCTTTCAAAACACGCCGCTCTGTGCCGGTTCAATCAAGACCTGAAACAATCTAGACGTTCGCTACCCAGACCGGCACCGATTTGAAGGCCGGGGTCTTTGATCTGGGATCGATTTCCGTTCCCACCAGTACGTTGGCTTCGGGGTAATAGGCCAGCGCAGAGCCGCGGGGGACGTCGAAGGCGATGGCCTTGAGAGCCTTCATGGTTCCGCGTTCCGAGGCTATGTCGATGGGGTCGCCTTCGGTGACGCCGAGTTCAGCCATGTCCTCGACGTTGAGCAGCACCGACCAGCGGGGGGCCTGTTTGCGGTAGCTGTCCTTGTCCTCATAGACGATGGTGTTGAACTGGCCCTCGGACCGGATGGTCGCCAGCGTCAGGAGCTTGTGGCCGTTGGGGGCCTGCTTTTCCTTTGGCAGCGGGCAGACGACGAAATTGGCGCGCTTGTCCGGCGTGCTGAAGCTGGGGGTGTGCAGCAGGCGGTTGGCGATGTGGAACTCGCGCTTGGCGATGTCGATGTCCTTAATCGCTTCCATGCCGGGGACGATTTCGGCGATCGCTTCGCGGACCCTGGTGTGTTTCTTGAAGGGTGAGAAGTCTATGCCCATATCGGGCAGGATACGGGTGGCGATGTCGGTGAGGATGTCGCTTTCGGGGCGGACATTGGCGAGGCGGTCGATGCCGCCATCGGACAGGCGCACGAAGTTGAACATCGATTCCTGGGTGGTGGGCTGCCATTCCTCGTCGCGGGCGGTGACGGGCAGGATCAGCGCTTCGCTGTCGTCGTGGCCGAAGACGTGGCCGAGGTTGAGGGTGGTCGTCAAAAACAGTTTGAAGCCGATACGGTCGAGGGCTTCGCCGGCCCATCTGGTGTCGGGGGAGGCACCATAAAGGTTGCCGCCCATGATCACGGCAGCGTCGATATCGCCGCGATGGGCGGTGTGGAGGCACGCCATGGTGTCCATGCCCTCCTCGCGGGAGAGGGTGACGCCAAAGGCCTGTTCCATGCGCTGGAAGACGTCTTCGGCCAGCACCGGCTTGACGCCGATGGTGCCGATGCCCTGCACGTTGGAATGGCCACGGAGTGGCAGCAGCCCTGCGTGCTTCTTGCCCACCATGCCGCGCAACAGCGCAAGGTTGGCGATCATCTCGACGTTCTCGACGCCATGGACGTGATGGGTCATGCCCATGCCCCAGGCGAAAACGGCGTGTTCGGCCTTGCCGTAGCGGGTGGCGACGCGTTCGATCTCCTCGCGCGCGATGCCGGTGGCGGTGGTGATCTCATCCCATGAAAGGGCCTCGATATCGGCGCGGAATGCGGAAAATCCCGAGGTGTGGCTGGCGATGAACTCCGCGTTCTCCAGACCCTTTTCCATGAGCGCCTTGGCGATGCCCTTCATCAGCGCGATGTCGGCGCCGATGCGCGGCTGGAGATAATCGGAGGCGATCTCGTCGCCGCCCTTGAGCATGGAGGTCGGGGATTTGGGCACCGCGAACTTCACCAGCCCCGGCTCGCGGGCGGGGTTGATGACGATGACCTCACCGCCGCGATCGCGGCAGTTTTTCAGCATGTGGATGAAGCGCGGGTGGTTGGACGAGGGGTTGGCGCCGATCACGAAGATCATGTCGGTGCCCTTCAAATCAGCCAGTTCCACCGTCGCGGTGCCCTTGCCGATGGTGCTGGCAAGGCCCTCGGATGTTGCCTGGTGGCAATAATACGAACAGTTGTTGACGTTGTTGGTGCCGAAGGCGCGGGCGAGAAGCTGGAAGATGAACCCGGCTTCGTTGGACGAGCGCCCCGAGGAATAAAAGAAGGTGCGGGCCGGGGTGGTGGCGAGGAGCTTTTGCGCGGCGTAATCGAGCGCCCAGTCCCACGAGACGACGGAATACCCGTCCGCGCCCCTGGCTTTGTATACAGGATCGCCCAGCCGGCCGAGATGCTCCATCTCGCGGCCGGTCAACTCCTTGAGGTCCGCGAGCGGGTGCTGGAAGATGGCGTGGGGGATGGCGGGCTGGATGTCGGTGGACTGGGCCTGCACGCTCTTGTTGCACACCGAGGGGAACTCGCCCAACTCGTTGGTCATGCCGCCCTGCTGGCCGCCCATGCCGTAGGCGCACGCCTTGCAGGTGTTCTTGGCGGTCAACGCCTTGGCGGCCTTGCCGACCCCCATCCGGGCGACGGTCTGAAGGGTATAGAGGACCTTTTTGGGTCCGCCGCCGACGATCTGGTGTGCTTGCGACATGTATACATTCTCCTGTGGGATCAGTATGCGCGCGGGCGCAAAGGGTTGCAACCATGCTTTGGGCGGGGGCGTTCAGGGTCAGTTCACCAAACTGCTGCCATGATCGGAGGCGAGAAGCATCCTGCGGGGGATGCAGGCCGGAGGGCCATTTCAAGGATTTGACGATGCTTTCAAAACCCATCGCATCGGGGATCATGCTCACCGCCATCATCTTGCTTGGCGGCGGGGCGCTGTTGCAGCAGGACGGAGCGGACGAGCAGGCGGGCGTCGTGGCCATAACGCCCGAGGCCGAAACCGCGCCCGAGCGCGCGGCCAGTGCGCCGAGCCGGGTGGTGGACAGCGCGGGCTTTCCCGTGGTGCCCGAGGACGCGGCGGATGAAGAGGTGGCAGAGACGCGGCCCATCGTGACCGTTAATGGCCGTCCGCTCAACGGCGGCACGGTGCAGCCGGCGCCCGAGGCGGTGGCGGAGAGGCCATTGCCGGTGGAGGCCGAAGAGACGAATGTGCCCGAGGCCAGCGAGACGGTGGCCGTTGCCGAGCCGCCCCGGCCCATACCGCGCCCCGAAGGGTTGGCCGGTCCCCGGCAGCAGCCGATCGATTATGATGCCATTGCCGCGATTGCCCATGGCGAGGATGGCGCGGTGCCCGAGACGGGAAAATTCATGTCGCTCCAAGAGCGGCAGGCGCTGGTCGCGCCGCAACCTCGCAACGGGTATCTGGCGCCGGACGATCCGCGCCGCCAGGGGCTGGTAGCGGTGGTGGGGCCGGATGGCGAGCCCATCTGGATCTATGAGGAGCAGATGCGCGCTGGCGTCCCGGGGAACAGTGGTGCTAGGTTCAGTACCCGTCGGGTACAGTCGAACCCGTACGGGTTCGTTTATGAAGATTATTATGGCTGGTAGCGAATCGTGACTTGCGGCACCTCTACATGCGCCGGTCGGGACTGCCCGCCATTTGCCGGATGGCTGGAGGGTGCGGTTGCCCGCGTCGTCCATTACGCCCGGTCGCTGGTTTTGCGGAAAAGGCATATGTCGATTTGGGAGCGGTTATCGGCCTTTCTGGGGTCGTTTTCTGATGGGGTCGTGCAGATGCTCGACCCGGACAACTGGCTGCCGGGAGGGCGGGACACGGCCTTTACCATGTCGATCATCGCGCTTTCGGCCAAGATGGCGGTGGCCGATGGAGTGGTGAGCATCCGCGAGATTTCGACCTTCCACAAGCTGGTCGACATTCCCGAGGGGGCGGACCCGCATGTGGACCGGTTCTTTGCGCTGGCGCGGCAGGACACCGCCGGGTTCGACAGCTACGCGAGAAAAGTGCGCAAGCTCTTTATCGACAGTCCGGCAACGCTCGAACACGTGCTCGATGCGCTGTTCGAGATCGCGACGGCGGACGGGTTCGTGCACCCGGACGAGATGGACTATCTGCGCGCGATCAACGATATCTTCGGGTTCGACGCGGTGCGGTTCGAGCAGATCGCGTCCCAGCACGTGCTTTTGCCCAACGGACACCGGGACCCCTATGCGGTGCTGGGGCTGGCGCCCGATGCGCCGGACGAGGAATTGCGCCGGGCTTACCGGCGGCTGGTGGCCGAGCACCATCCAGACCGCATGGTCGCCAAGGGCGTGCCCGCCGATCTCATGGGGCTGGCAACGGCGAAGCTGGCGGCGATCAACACGGCCTATGGGGACATCACAAGAGCACGCGGGCTGCGGCCCGCGCTGAGCGCGCCCGCGGTCGACGCTTGACGCGCGGGGTGTGGCGACCCTACATCACCATCCATCACCAGTCGGCCGGGCGGCCGCTCTCCTTTGCGGAGGGAGGAAAGTCCGGGCTCCACGGAAACACGGTGCCGGATAACGTCCGGCGGGGGCGACCCCAGGGAAAGTGCCACAGAAAGCAAACCGCCCCGGTTTTCCGGGGTAAGGGTGAAAGGGTGCGGTAAGAGCGCACCGGGCGTCCGGCAACGGAGGCCGCACGGTAAACCCCACCGGGAGCAAAACCGAATAGGGACGATGGGAGCTTGCTCCGGCCATGTTTTCGCGGCTTGTCGTCCGGGTTGGTTGCACGAGGGTTCCAGCAATGGGACTCCCAGATGAATGGCCGCCACGTGGGGGAAACCCCGCCATACAGAACCCGGCTTACAGGCCGACTGGTGATCTTGCGCTTTTCTACGTTGTTTATTAGGCACAATATGCTATATATATTTGGCATATCTCACAAGGTGACCTGTCGTGGAAACAGCAAAAATTTTCTGGTCAGGCCGGTCGCAGGCGGTCCGCTTGCCCAAAGCATTTCGTTTCGATGGCGATGAGGTGCGTATTCGCCGCCGTGGCAAGTCGATCGTACTGGAGCCGATCGCGAGTGATTGGCTATGGCTCGATGGTGTGACCGGGTCTGTGGATGATGATTTTGAGCAGGCGGCGACTGAAATTCCCGCCGAACAGGATCGCCCGGACCTGGATGTTTTCGAGTGAAATATCTGCTCGATACCAACGCGATCATTGCACTTCTCAAAGGCAATTCTGTCCTTGTCGCCCGGATCAAGGCGCATCGTCCGGATGCGTTCGGTGTGTCCTCCATTGTCATGCATGAACTCTATTATGGAGCTTATAAAAGCCGGCGCCTCGACGCCAATCTCGAACGTGTCGAAGCCTTGCGGTTCGAGACTGTCGATTTTGATGCTGAAGATGCGCGTGTTGCCGGGCAAATCCGGGCTCAACTTGCGTCGGCCGGCATGCCGGTAGGACCCTATGACGTGCTGATCGCAGGGCAAGCGATGGCGCGGTCACTGAGGCTCATTTCCCGCAACATGCGTGAATTTTCCCGCATCAACGGTCTTGCCGTCGAAGATTGGGAAACCGCGCCGGATTAGCGTGGCGTCCGAACCCGTTTGGGAAACAGAATCTTAAAGCCTGCCGTGCAATGAGTTTCAAAGTGGCGCAATGCCGCCTTGTTGTTGCGTGATTTGCAGGGGCCGCGGGCTAGAGTTTGACCTGATGGGCGAAGCGTTTTCCCCCCATGATCCGGTGTTGTTGACCGAGGTGCTCGATGCGCTGGCGCCGCGACCCATGCCTGGTCGCGCGGTCGAACCGAAAAAGTCTGCAACTTTTTCTGACCGCGCTCTGGCGGACGCGTGCGTGGTCGATGGCACGTTCGGGGCCGGGGGGTATTCGCGTGCGCTGCTGGACGCGGGTGCGCGGGTGGTGGGGATCGATCGCGACCCGAGCGTTGCGCCGTTCGTGGCCGCGCTTTCGGAAGATTACCCGCAAAGATTCGGGTTTGTCGCCGGGCGGTTTGCCGAGCTCGATGAACTGGCCGGGGACGGGCCGGTTGATGGCGTGGTGCTCGATATCGGCGTCAGCTCGATGCAGCTCGACCAGAGCGAGCGCGGGTTTTCCTTCATGCGGGCGGGGCCGCTCGACATGCGCATGAGCATGGAAGGGGAAAGCGCTGCCGATCTGGTCAATACGCTCGACGAGACGGCGCTGGCCAATCTCATTTTCGCCTATGGCGAGGAGCGCGCCTCGCGGCGCATTGCAAAGGCCATCGTTTCGGTGCGGGCCGATGCGCCCATCACCGATACGAAAGCGCTGGCGGATCTCATTGAAAAGACCATCGGACGCAGGCCGGGCGGGCCACATCCGGCGACGCGGACGTTCCAGGCGTTGCGCATCGCGGTCAACCGCGAGTTCGATGAACTGGTGGAGGGGCTGTTCGCCGCCGAAAGGCTTTTGGGCGAGGGCGGGCGGCTGGCGGTTGTGACGTTCCATTCGCTCGAGGACCGGATCGTCAAACGGTTTTTCGACGCCGACAAGGCAGCGGGCACGCAGAGCAGGCACATGCCGATGGCGCAGAAATCGGAAGCGCGGTGGGCGCCCGTACGCAAGCCGATCAAGGCTGGCGAGGCGGAACTGGCGAAAAATCCGCGCGCGCGGTCGGCGACCTTGAGGAGCGCGGTGCGGACGGGTACGGCGGCGCGGGCAGTGAGCGTGGCCGGGCTTGGCGTGCCGGGGTTCAGGGGGGCGGCGCGATGAATATGTGCTTGTGGCTTCACCCCTCCCCAGCCCTCCCCATCAAGGGGAGGGTGCTTTTCGGGTTTGTGGTTGGGCTTTTGGGGAAGCTGTTGGCTTGGGCTACCCCCACCCCTAACCCCTCCCCTCAAGGGGGAGGGGAATCCTTTCCGTGGCTTTGGCATGTGTTGGCGGCGAGCACGAAACAGTCCCCCTCCCCCTTGAGGGGAGGGGTTAGGGGTGGGGGTTTCTTGCGATGAACGCCTTCCTCTACAGGCTCAATATCTGCCTTGCCATCGTCGCCGCCGTGGCGTTGGTGGGGGTTTATGGGCAGAAGCATCTGGCGGAGCGGACGGCGAGTGAGATTCGGGTGCTGGAGAACAGGATTGCCGACCAACAGGCCGATCTTTCCATTCTCAAGGCCGACTGGGCCTATCTCAACCAGCCCACCCATATCCAGCCGATCGTCGACCGGCACAGCGAGGCGCTGAATTTGCAGATCGCGGCGGCCAGTCAGTTCGGTTCGTTCGATGATCTGCCGATGCGGCCGCAGATGCGGCTCGATACCGAATCGCTCGATGCGCTGTTCGAGGCGATCGAAGCAGGCGAGGATCCGATCGGGGCATTGCTGGAGGACATGTTGTGAGCGCTGTTTCCAGCACCGGGCCAACCATTTCGATCGAAGGCTCGCGCAAGGCGCGGGGGAACCTGACGCAACGGCGCATCCGCTGGGCGATGGCGTTCGTTGCGATCGTCTTTGCCGTCATGGGCGCGCGGCTGGTGACGCTGGCCAATGTCGAGGTCGACACGACTATCGAGGGGCGGGCGCGCGATGCGATCACGGCATCGCGGCCGCCGATCCTCGACCGCAACGGGATCGAGATGGCGGTGGACATCAGGGTGCCGTCGCTGTTTGCCGAACCGCGCCGGATCATCGATGTCGAGGAGGCGGCGGACGCGATCCGGACGGTGCTGCCCAATATCGACCGCAAGTGGCTGGTGCAGCGGCTGACCGGGGACAGGGGGTTCGTGTGGGTGGCGCGGGAACTGACGCCCGCTCAGCAGGACCGCATCATGCAACTGGGGATTCCGGGGCTCGACTTCCTTGTCGAAAGCAAGCGGTTCTATCCCGGCGGGTCGGTCGCCGCCCATGTAATGGGCGCGGTCAATGTGGACAATGTCGGGATCGCGGGGATCGAAAAGCACCTCGACGACGACAATCTTGCGCTGCTCCAGGAACTGGGACTGGCGCGCGGCAATGCGATGACGCCGGTGAACCTGTCGATCGACCTGCGGGTGCAGCACGCGCTTTATTCAGAATTGACCGATGCGCTGACGCGCTATCAGGCGGTGGCGGCGGCGGGCGCCATCATGGATGTGCGGACCGGGGAGATCGTCGCCATGGTCTCGCTGCCCGATTTCGATCCCAACAACCCTGCGACCATCCTTGAAGAAGGGCGGTTCAACCGCATGACGGCGGGCAAGTTTGAGCCCGGTTCTACCTTCAAGACCATCACGATCGCAGGGGCGTTGGAATCCGGGGCGGTCACGATCACCGACAGGGTCGATGCGCGGTTCGACATGCGGTTCGGACGGTTTTCGATTTCCGATTATCGCGGACAGTACAGGATACTGACCGTGCCCGAGGTTTACCGTCACTCGTCCAATATCGGCACCATCCGCATCATGCAGGCGATGGGGAAGGAAAACTTCCGCGCTTTCATCACGCGGATGGGCCTGGAGGGGATGCCACAGATCGAACTGCCCGAACGTACGGCCTCTGCGATCCCGCCCACCTTTTCCGAAGTGGGGGCGGCGACCGCCTCGTTCGGGCACGGGCTGAGCGTCACCCCGCTGCAAATGCTGACGGCGCACGCAGCGCTGGTCAATGGCGGATACCTGATGCCCGCGACGCTGTTTGCGCGCAGTGAAGAGGAGGCGATGGCGCTTTCGACCCCGGTGATCTCGGGGCGAACCAGCGCCTATGTCCGCTATCTGATGCGGCTCAACGGCGTCGTGGGGTCGGGCAGCACCGGAAACAGGATCGCCGCCGGCTATCGCTGGGGTGGCAAGACGGGTACGGCCGAGAAGGTCATCGATGGCCGCTATTCGAGCGCCAAGGTCACGAACTTTTTTGCTTCGGCGTTTCCGCTCGACGATCCGCGCTATGCCATGGTCATCCTGGTCGACGAGCCGCAGCCGGAAAACGCCCAGACGGGCCGCACGGCGGGCTGGAATGCGGGGCAGGTTTCGGCCAGGGTCGTGACGCGGGTCGCACCCATGCTTGGCATCCAGCCCAATTCCGATCCATCTCTTGATGCAGGGCTCGTGCCGCCCGAACTTCGTTCCGAGGACCTATGATCTTGCCTTACGCGCTTTCAAAACTGATCGAGGGGGTGACGCATGCCGGTCCGGTGCCAGCGCTCGATGTTGAAGGTATCAATGCCGACAGCCGGCTGATCGGAGCGGACGAGGCGTTCTTTGCGCTGCCCGGCGCGCGCGGGCACGGCAACGTCTATTCGCGCGACGCGGCGGGCCGGGGGGCATCTGTGCTGGTGACCGACAAGGCCCCGAAGACCGATCCGGGCATCCCGGTGGTGCTCGTAAAGGATGTGCGGGCGGCCTATGCCAAGGCGGCCGCCCTGGTCGCCGGGCAGCAGCCCAAAAACTGCGTTGCGGTAACGGGCACCAACGGGAAGACCTCGGTCGTCTCCTTCCTGCGCCAGATCTGGACCTATGCGGGGATAAAGGGGGCGAGCGTGGGGACGCTGGGCGTGATGGCGGGAGGCCGGCACGTGCCGGGCGAGTTGACGACGCCGGACCCCTTGACGCTGCATCGCACGCTGGCCGAACTCAAGGCCGAAGGGATCGAGCACGTGGCGATCGAGGCGTCGAGCCACGGGATCGACCAGCGGCGGCTGGACGGGGTGAAGTTCAGGGCGGTGGCCTTTACCAACCTTTCGCGCGACCATCTCGATTATCACCAGACCATCGAGAACTATCGCGACGCCAAGCTCAGGCTGTTCCGCGAACTGATCACCGGCAAGGCGACGGCGGTGGTGGATGCGGGGAGCGAAGAGGGCCTGCCCTTCATGTTCGCGGCGCTCGACAAGGGCGCAACGGTTTTCACCGTGGGCGAGGGCGGCGCGCATATCGATGTGGAAAGCGTTGTGAGCGAAGGGTTCGGCCAGCGGGTCAAGGGCAAACTGGTGGGCGAGCCGATAGAGTTCCTGCTCCCGCTGGTGGGGCGCTTCCAGGTGGACAATGCGGTGGTGGCCGCAGGGCTCGCCACGGCGACCGGGGTGGACAACAAGACCGCTATTGCCGCACTGGAACATCTGAAAGGCGCCAAGGGACGGCTCGAAATGGTGGCGCAGAGGGGCGGACGGGCGGTGTTCGTCGATTACGCGCACACGCCGGATGCGCTGGAGAACGCGCTGGAATCGCTGAGACCCTTTGCCAAGGGCAGGCTGACGGTGGTTTTCGGCTGTGGCGGGGATCGCGACAAGGGCAAGCGCCCGGAAATGGGCAAAATCGCCGGGGCGCTGGCCGATACCGTGATCGTCACCGATGACAACCCCAGGACCGAGAAGGCCGAGACCATCCGCGCGCAGATCCTTGCGGCGGTGCCGGGAGCGACCGAGATCGCCGACCGTGCCGAAGCCATCGGCCACGCGATTGCCGAAATGGGGGATCACGACGTGGTGCTCGTGGCCGGGAAGGGGCATGAGGACTATCAGATCGTGGGTAAGACCAGACATCACTTCTCGGATCACGAGGTGGTGTTGGAGGCTTTTGGGGAATAGGGGTGGTTCTGGCTTTTGAGGGAAACGGCATGCTCTTGCGATTGCGGGGATACCGCGCTGGATTCCGGCAATAAATGCCGGAATGACAATAGTTTTTTTTGTGAGAGTCTACCACGGTCGCCACGTCACCCCGGTATTTATTACCGGGGTCCAGAGCAAAGCCGGACGCAAACGCCAAACCCATGACCCCGCTCTATTCCATTGCCGAAATCATCGCCGCCACTGGTGGTGAAGCGCTGAACGTTGCCGCCGACGCCGTTTCTTCCATTTCCATAGATTCCCGCGAGATCGCGCCGGGTGCGCTGTTCGTTGCGATCCGGGGGGAGAATTTCGATGGGCATGATTTTGTCGCCGGGGCCATCGAGGCCGGGGCGGTGGCGGCGATGGTGAGTGCGGAGAGAGCCGAAGGACTTGAGGGGTTGCCGCTGATCGTCGTGCGGGATGCGCTGGAAGGGCTTTATGGGCTGGCGCGGTTTTCGCGCGAGCGGTCCAAGGCACGGGTCGTGGCGGTGACGGGGAGTGTGGGCAAGACCTCGGTCAAGGAGGCGATCAGGGCGGTCATGGCGGCGCATGGGCGCACGCACGCGTCGATCAGGAGTTTCAACAACCATTGGGGCGTGCCGCTGATGGTGGCGCGGATGCCCGCCGATGCCGAATATGGAGTGTTCGAGATCGGCATGAGCGCGGCGGGCGAGATCACGCCGCTTTCCCAACTGGTGCGGCCGCATGTGGCGGTGATTACGACGGTTGCGCCGGCCCATCTTGAGTTTTTCGCTTCCGAGGCGGCAATTGCCGATGCCAAGGCGGAAATTCTCGCCGGGCTGGAGCCGGGTGGGCAGGTTATCCTCGGGGCGGATCATCCCAATATCGGGCGGCTGCGCGACCATGCCCGCAGCGCCGGGGTGGATGCCGTTACCTATGGGTTCGACGCGCAGGCCGATGTGCGGCTGGAAGGATATCGCGGCAGCGCCGAAGGGGGTGGTGCGCGGCTTTCTGGCAATGGCCTCGATGTCGAGCTGAAGGTCGCGACGCCGGGCAGGCATACGCTGGCCAATGGTGCGGGCGCCTTGCTGGCGGCGCGGGAGGCCGGGGTGCCGGTGGAGGTGGCGATTTCGGTGCTGGCGCGGCACGGAGCGCCCGAGGGAAGGGGGCTTGCCTATCGGCTGGGGCCCGAGCCCAACCCGCTGGTGCTGGTGGATGAAAGCTATAACGCCAATCCCGCCTCGATGCGCGCGGCGCTCGATGTGTTCGGGCAGATGAAGGCGCAGGGCGGAAGGCGGGTGCTGGTGCTGGGCGACATGCGGGAGCTGGGCGCCGGGGCGGATGAACTGCACCGCGCGCTCGTTCCCGCGATCCTTGCCGCCGCGCCCGATGCGGTGTGGCTGGCGGGCGCACATATGGAGGCGCTGGCCGGGCTGTTGCCCGAAGGACTGGTTGCGGGACATGCAACAGTGGCCGAGGAAATTTTCCAACGCATCGCGGGCGGCCTTGCCTATGGGGACCTGATTATGATCAAAGGATCGAATTCACTCCGGCTGGGTGCCCTTGCGGGCGAGATTCGCAGCCGCTTCGGCCAATAAGAGTCGGCAGGCCAGATGCTCTATTTCCTCCAGCAGTTCGCAGAGACGATCACCGCGTTCAACGTCTTCCGCTACCTCTCGTTCAGAACCGGCGGGGCGATCATCACCGCGCTGTTCTTTGTGTTCCTGTTCGGTCCCGGCATGGTCGCGGCGCTGCGCATAAGGCAGGGCAAGGGCCAGCCGATCCGTGAGGATGGTCCGGCGAGCCATCTGGTCAACAAGAAGGGCAAGCCCACCATGGGCGGGCTGATGATCCTGTCGGGCGCGCTGGTGTCGATCCTTTTGTGGGCCGACCTTTCCAACGTCTATGTGTGGGCGGTGCTGCTGGTGACCACCGGCTTCGGGCTGGTGGGGTTCTACGACGACTATCTCAAGGTCAAGCACCAGAACCACAAGGGGTTCGGCGGCAAGGCACGGCTGGCCATCGAGACGGTCATCGCGGTGGTGGCGTGCCTGATGATCGCGGGGCAGACGGGGGAGCCTTATGGCACATCGGTGCTGTTTCCGTTCGTCAAGGACCTCGCGCTCGACCTCGGCATCTTCTTTTTCGTCTTCGGGGCGTTCGTTATCGTGGGGGCGGGCAATTCGGTCAATCTGACCGACGGGCTGGACGGGCTCGCCATCGTGCCAGTGATGATCGCGGCGGCGGCGTTCGGGTTGATCGCCTATCTGGTCGGCAACCAGGTCTATTCCGATTATCTGTTCATCAACTTCGTGCCCGGCACGGGGGAGTTGGCGATCGTCTGCGGGGCGCTGATCGGGGCTGGGCTGGGCTTTTTGTGGTTCAACGCGCCGCCCGCCCAGATCATCATGGGCGATACGGGCTCGCTATCGCTGGGCGGCGCGCTGGGGACCATCGCGGTCGCCACCAAGCACGAGATCGTCATGGCGATCATCGGCGGGCTGTTCGTGCTCGAAGCGGTTTCGGTGATCGTGCAGGTGGTGTCGTTCCGGCTGACCGGCAAGCGCGTCTTCAAGATGGCGCCCATCCATCACCATTTCGAGCATCTGGGCTGGACGGAAAGCCAGATCGTCATCCGCTTCTGGATCATCGCGATGGTGCTGGCGCTGATCGGGCTGAGTTCGCTCAAACTCAGGTAGAGGGCGAATAGGGAATGACGAATGGTTTCCATTCGCTACTTCCTATTCGCTATTCGCCCTCCCGCATGGTTGCGAAATGGTAACCAGTTGGGTGCTATTTGTTGCATTCTGCAAGAGTAGTGCCGGAGTATCCCGCCTTGGCCGCGATCAACGCCTGGTTTTCCCGTGAACGCAAGACGCCCATCGCCGAGTGGTGGTGGACGGTCGACCGTGAACTTTTGTTTTCGCTGGTCGCGCTGCTGGTCTTTGGGGTTTTGCTCAGCTTTGCGGCGAGCCCGTCAGTGGCCGAGCGGCTGGGATATGGCTCGTGGCACTTCACCCAGCGCCATATCCTGTTCGCTGGGGCGGGGCTGATGGTGATGGTTGGCATTTCGATGCTCAACGCCCGGTGGGTGCGGGTGTTTTCACTCGCAACGCTGGTGGTCTTTACCGTGATGCTGGCGCTGACCTTGCGCTACGGCGCCGAGATCAAGGGCGCGACCCGGTGGCTGCATATCATGGGGCAGTCGGTGCAGCCTTCCGAATTCGTCAAGCCCGGCTTTGCCATCATTTCGGCCTGGCTGATCAGCGAGCAGATGAAGCGCAGGGACGTGCCGGGGCATATCCTGGCGCTGGTGCTGGTGACGACCATTGTGGCGCTTTTGCTGTTGCAGCCGGACGTAGGGCAGACGGCGCTGGTGTTGGCGACCTACGGGGCGTTGCTGTTTCTTTCAGGCATTTCGTGGTGGGTGATCGCGGTGCTGGGCGGGCTGTCGGCGATACTGGGCGGGATGGCGTATCTGTTCTTCCCGCACGTCGCGCGACGTATCGATGCCTTCATCAATCCGGAAACCGGAGACAACTATCAGGCCGACCGGGCGCTCGAATCGCTTCTGGAGGGCGGGTGGTTTGGCAAGGGGCCGGGCGAGGGGATCGCCAAGCGCTATCTGCCGGACGCCCATGCGGACTTCGTCTTCGCGGCGGGGGCGTCGGAATTCGGGATTCTCTTTTCGCTCGTGCTGGTGGGGCTGATCGCGTTCATCGTCCTGCGCGCACTGGTGCTGGCGCAACAGCAGCAGAGCCTTTTCAACCGGCTCGGCGCGAGCGCGCTGGCGGTACTGTTCGGGGTGCAGTCGGCGATCAACCTGACGGTGAACCTCAACCTCATCCCGCCCAAGGGCATGACGCTGCCGTTCGTTTCCTATGGCGGCACCTCGATGGTTGCGGTGGGGCTGACCATGGGGATGCTTCTCGCCCTGACGCGGCGGAAACCGGAGGAAACCTTTGCGACGGGCTTGCCTATCCGCAGCGCGCTCAGCAAAGAAGAGCCATGAGCAAATTCGCATTGATGGCCGGCGGCACGGGGGGGCATCTGTTTCCCGCGCTGGCGCTGGCCCAGGAACTCAATCGCCGGGGCCACGAAATTCACCTTGTGACCGACAAGCGCGTGACCCGGTATGGCGGAGCCTTCCCGGCGCGCGAAATCCATGTGGTGCCCGCCGCGACGCCCTCGATCCGCAACCCGGTAAAGTTCCTGAAGGCCGGGCTGACCATCATGGGCGGGGTTTCAAGGGCCTGGGGCATATTGCGCAGGATCGACCCCGATGCGGTGGTGGGGTTCGGGGGCTATCCGTGCTTTCCGCCCTTTCTTGCCGCATCCCTGCTGGGCGTGCCCGGGGTGCTCCATGAGCAGAATGCGGTGCTGGGCCGGGCCAATCGCGCGCTGGCGCGGTTTGCCGACATGCTGGCGATGAGCTTTGCCGAGACCGAGCATGCGCAGCGCTATCGGTTGAAAAAGGTCGTGACGGGCAATCCGGTGCGCGACCGGGTGATCTCGGCGGCCGATACGCCCTATACACCGATCGACCCCAGGGGCGAGGTGCGGCTGCTGGTGTTCGGAGGGAGCCAGGGCGCGCGGGTGTTTTCCGATCTCGTCCCCGAGGCGATCGCGTTGATCGACGAGCCCTTGCGGCGGCGGCTGGTGGTGACCCAGCAGGCGCGCGAGGAAGACTTGGAGCGCGTGACGGACCGCTATCGGGCCGCGCGGGTCAATGTCGAGCTAGCCGCGTTCTTTGAGGATTTGCCCGAGCGGATCGCCCGGAGCCATCTCGTGATCGGGCGGGCGGGGGCCTCGACGGTGGCGGAACTGACGGTCATCGGGCGTCCGGCGATCCTCGTGCCGCTGCCCGGATCGCTCGATCAGGACCAGCGCGCCAACGCGCTGTTTGTCGAAAAATCAGGGGGCGCGTGGCTGGCCGACCAGGCCACGCTTTCACCGCAATCTCTTGCGACCCAGCTTCACGATTTGTTGAGTGCGCCGGAGCGGCTTGCCACCGCCGCCCAGAGCGCCAAAGCCATCGGCATGCCCGACGCGGTATCGCGGCTCGCAGACCTCGCCGAACAAGCCGCAAAGGGGACCTCATGAACACAAAGATGCCTACCGCCATCGGGCCCGTCCATTTCGTCGGCATCGGCGGGATCGGCATGAGCGGGATCGCCGAAGTGCTGCACACGCAGGGCTATACGGTGCGCGGCTCGGACATGGCGATCAACCCCAACGTGCAGCGTTTGCAAGCCATGGGCATTCATGTGGAGATCGGCCAAAGGGCCGAAAACCTCGCCGATGCGGCGGTGGTGGTCATTTCCTCGGCGATCAGGAAGGACAACCCCGAACTGGCCGAGGCGCGGGCGCGGGGGCTGCCTGTCGTGCGCCGGGCGGAAATGCTGGCCGAGATCATGCGGTTCAAGAATTGCGTCGCCATCGGGGGCACCCATGGCAAGACGACGACGACCTCGATGGTTGCTGCGTTGCTCGATGCGGGCCGGTTCGACCCCACGGTCATCAATGGCGGCATCATCAACGCCTATGGCACCAATGCGCGGCTGGGGCAGGGCGACTGGATGGTGGTCGAGGCCGACGAGAGCGACGGCACCTTCATCAAGCTGCCCGCCGATGTGGCGGTCATCACCAATATCGATCCCGAGCACCTCGACCATTACAAGGATTTCGACGGGGTCAAAAAGGCGTTCCGGCAATTCGTGGACAACGTGCCGTTCTATGGTTTCGCCGTGATGTGCCTCGATCACCCCACGGTTCAGGCGCTGGTCGGCGAGGTCGAGGACCGGCGCGTCATCACCTATGGGCAGAACCAGCAGGCCGATGTGCGGCTGGTGGATGTGGAAGGCCAGAACGGCACGTCGCGGTTCTCCGTCGTCATCCGCGACCGGGTGACGGGCGAAGAGCGGATGATCGAGCGGCTGGAGTTGCCGATGCCGGGGCTGCACAATATCCTCAATGCGACGGCGGCGATTGCGGTGGCCGACCAACTCGGCATTTCGGCGGACGATATCCGCGCCGGGCTCAAGGGGTTCGGCGGGGTCAAGCGGCGGTTCACCTGTACGGGGGTCGTCGACGGAGTGACGGTGATCGACGATTACGGGCACCATCCGGTGGAGATTTCCTCGGTGCTGCGCGCGGCGCGGCAATCGGCGCGGCGCGACGTGATCGCGGTGGTGCAGCCGCATCGCTATTCGCGCCTGCGTGATCTGTTCGACGAATTTTCGGCCTGCTTTTACGACGCGGATACGGTGCTGGTCGCGCCGGTCTATGCGGCGGGCGAGGCACCGCTTGAAGGCGTGACCAATGCCGAACTCGTGGATCGCATCCGCGCGCTCGGGCACCGGGACGCGCGGGCGATCGCAGGCCCCGAAGAGCTTGCGCCGCTATTGGCTGGGCGGGTCGCGGCGGGCGACTACGTGGTCTGCCTCGGCGCGGGTAACATCACGGCCTGGGCAGCGGCGCTGCCGGGGGAACTGGAAAAGGTGTTGAGGCTCGACAAGGCCAGCGCGTGAGGGTTTGGGGGCTTTGGCAGGCACCGCAGCCCCCTCATCCGACCTCCGCTTCGCTCCGGCCACCTTCTCCCGCAAGGGGAGAAGGGGTAGCCCTGCGAATGTTTCGGCTCTTGAGCCCCCTCTCCCCTCGTGGGAGAGGGGTTGGGGGTGAGGGGGCTGCGGAGACTACGACAAACGCCTGGGTCAGCGGAATTAAGAGACGCTCTCAGGCGTCGATAATATGGAAGAAGGTAGTCGAATGACCAGGCACGTTGCACTCCTTAAAGGCGGGTGGTCGCATGAGCGGGAGGTTTCGCTTGCATCGGGGCAGGAGTGTGCCGAGGCGTTGCGCAATTCGGGGTACCGGGTGACCGAGATCGATGTGGCGCGCGACATTGCGGGGGTGCTCGAGGACCTCAAGCCCGACGTGGTGTTCAATGCGCTGCATGGGCGGTTCGGGGAGGACGGGACGATCCAGGGGATGCTGGAAATTCTCGGGATTCCCTATACCCATTCGGGCGTGCTGGCTTCGGCGCTCGCCATGGACAAGCATCAGGCCAAGGTGATGTTCAAGGCGGCGGGCGTGCCGGTGACCGATCACGTCATCGCCAGTCGTGACGAGATCGCCCGCAAGCACGTGATGGCGCCGCCCTATGTGGTCAAGCCTTATAATGACGGGTCGAGCGTCAATGTCTTCATCGTCAAGGAAGGCCAGGAGCATCCCCCGCAGGAGATCCTGCGCGCCGACTGGAGTGGCGACGAAGACCTGATGGTCGAGCGGTTCATCCCCGGGCGGGAACTGACTTGCGCGGTGATGGGCGATGTGGCGCTGGGGGTGACCGAGATCGTCACCGACCTCGCCTTCTACAATTATGAAGCGAAATATGAGGCGGGCGGGAGCAATCACGTCCTTCCGGCGCAAGTTTCACCAAAAATTTACGAAAAAATTCAGAAAATGGCGCTCAAAGCGCACGCCGCGCTTGGCTGCCGGGGTGTCACGCGGTCCGACTTCCGCTACGACCCGCGCGGCGGAGACGATGGCGAACTTGTCTGTCTGGAACTCAACACCCAGCCGGGCATGACCCAGACCTCCCTCGTTCCAGAACTGGCGGCGCACGCAGGACATTCGTTCGATGAGCTGGTGAGCTGGATTGTGGAGGATGCGAGTTGCAACAGGTAAGGCGTGAGTATTCCGCCGACGCTCCTTTTCCAGTTACCAAACCTGCCAGACCGCGTCTGAAACCGATCGATCCGATTGTCCCGATTTCCCGCGACCGGTCGCCTGCGGTGCGTGCCGGCCTGCCCGTGCCCATCCGCCGCCGTGGCGGGATGATGGTGCGGCTCGCCAATCTGTGGGTCCTGCACCGGGGCTTCGTCCTCAAGGTTCTCGTTCTCGTCGCGCTGGTGGGGGCGGGGCTCGTCGCCTATGTGCTGCGCGATGAGATCGGCGAGGGCGCGACCATTGTCGGGCATCTGGTGACCGGGCAAGTGGCCGAGGCCGGGTTCGGTGTGGCCCAGATCGAGATCACCGGGCAGGCGCTGACCCGCGAGGCGGACGTGATGCGCGCGCTGGGGATCGAGAATTTCACCAATACCCTTGCCTATGACGCGGAAGCGGCGCGGGTGCGGATCGAGGAAATCCCCTCGGTCGAGACCGCGACGATCCGCAAGGTCTATCCCGATTCAATTACCGTCACGATCACCGAGAAAGTGCCTGTCGCGCGATGGCGGATCGATGGGCTGACCATGCTGATCGACGCAAAAGGTGAGCCCATCGCGCCGGCGCGGTTCGAGAATGGCGACCTGACGCTGGTAATCGGCGAGGGGGCGGGGGACGATGCGCTGGCCATGATCCGGCTGATGGAGCGCTACCCCGACCTTGTCGCCGACCTTGCCGCGCTGAGCCGGATCGCGGACCGGCGCTGGGACCTCATCTATTATTCCGGCCTTCGCGTGCAGCTTCCCGAACAGGGGGTGGTGACGGCGCTCGGAAAGCTCGACCGCTACAATCGCGAGGACCAGCTTCTGGCGCGCGATGTGGACCTCATCGATATGCGCATCCCGCAATATGTGGCGGTGCGCCCGACCGTGCGGGATGAGAGCTAGGATGTTTGAGGTGTTGGTGGACCCAGCTTCGATGGCTTTTTCTTCGCTTCCCGGGCTTTCGCCGGGGAAGCATACGGTGGCAGGGGAAGTGTTCTAGATGATGACCGATGCCATGACCGCGCGGCTCAAGCCTGTCCAGCCCGGACGCTCAAGCCTTGTGACCGTCCTCGATGTCGGGTCGACCAAGATGTGCTGCGTCATCGCGCGGCTGGTGCCGCAGTCCGAGGGCAAGGCGCTGAGGGGCCGCACCCACAAGGCCGAGATTATCGGTTTCGGCTATGGGCCCTCGGTGGGGGTCAAGAGCGGAGTCGTGACCGATCTCGAAAAGGCCGAGCAGGCGATCCGTTCGGTGGTGGGGATGGCCGAGCGCGCGGCAGGGATCACCGTGCAGTCGGTGATCGTCAACGTGACGGCCGGGCGGCTGGGCTCGGAGACGTTTTCGGCCAGTGTGTCGCTCGATGGGCACGAGGCGGAGGCCTCGGACATTTCGCGGGTGCTGATCGCGGTCAACCAGCGCTCGGTGCGCGACGAGCGCTCGATCATCCACGCGCTGCCCATCGGCTATGCGCTGGACGGGCAGAAGGGCGTGCGCGACCCGCGCGGCATGGTCGGGGATACGCTGGGGATCGATGTCGCGGTCATTTCGGCGGAAACGCTGGCTATGCGTAATATCGAACTGGCGCTCAACCGCTGCCATCTCGAGGTCGAGGCGCTGATGGCGACGCCTTATGCTTCGGGGCTGGCGTCGCTGGTGGACGACGAGGCGGAACTTGGCGTGGCGTGCATCGACATGGGCGGAGCGACGACTTCGGTTTCGGTGTTTGCCGAGGGGCATCTGGTCTATGCCGACGCGCTGGCCATCGGCGGGCATCACATCACGCTCGACATCGCGCGCCAGCTTTCGGTGAGCGTTGCGGATGCGGAGCGCCTCAAGACGCTTTATGGCTCGTGCCTTTCGGGGCAGGGGGACGAGGCGGACGTCATCACCGTGATGCCGATCGGAGCGAGTTCGCACGAGGCGCCCAATTCGGTCTCGCGCGAGACGCTGACGCGGATCATCCGCCCGCGTGTCGAGGAAGTGCTCGATGCCATCCGCGATCGCATGCAGGCGACGGGCATGATGGATATTTCCGGGCGGCGGCTGGTGCTGACCGGGGGGGCATCCGAGTTGACCGGCCTGCCCGAACTGGCGCGCCGCATGCTGGCGCGCAATGTGCGCAACGGGCGTCCCCTGGGGATTTCCGGCCTGCCCGAACGGGCGCGCGGCCCCGCGTTCTCGGCGGTGGCGGGGATGCTGGTCTATCCGCAGGTGTGCGGGAAGGAATATGTGCGGCCCAAGGCGTCACGCAAACTCACCGGCTCGGACGGGTATTTCGCCCGTGTGGGGAACTGGCTGAAATCGGGGTTTGTATAAGGGTCAGGCAAACAGCGCCGAACGGGATGGGGAAGGCACATTGCGGCCCATGTCCCGGGCGGCCTCGATCCATACCGCAATGGCATCCTGCACGTTGGCCAGGGCTTCCTCGGGCGTTGCGCCATCGCTCATGCAACCGGGAAGATCGGGCACGGTCGCAATGAAGCCGCCTCCCTCATCGGAAGGCAGCGGGGAGATAATCACGGGATATTGCAGGTGCGTCATTGCAACTTCCTCACCGCATCCACCAGCAGGACCAGTTTCCGGATATATACGGGCTTGATCGGCCTTTTGAAAGGCACGGTCAGTATCTCGGTGACTGCAGGATGGGCCACCTTGTAATGCGAGCCGCCCGAGCGGGGAGGGGCGCAGTGGGCGCCGTATTGCCTGCACAGCCTTGCAACATCCTCGATGGTCCAGTCGCCTTTCGGGTTTCGCCGCATGCGCTCCAACAGCCTGTCCATGGAAATCCCCCGGTATTTCATGTCAGCCCATTGTGCCAGCCCGCCCATGCTTAATCAAAAGTGACCGTCAACCGGCGCGCTCTCTCAAATTGCACGAAAGTTAACGAATTCGGCGGCTTTGTTAGGGTCCGGTTAACGATTGGAAGGGTACACCTTGGGCATACAGCCACTATGGGGCCAGAGATGACTATCAACCTCCAGATTCCGGGAATTCAAGAACTTAAGCCGAGAATCACCGTCTTTGGCGTCGGTGGTGCGGGCGGCAATGCCGTGAACAACATGATTAACAGCGGGCTCGAGGGGGTCGAGTTCGTTGTGGCCAATACGGACGCTCAGGCACTTGCGCTTTCCCGTGCGCAAAGAGTGATCCAGCTTGGCGTTGGCGTGACTGAAGGGCTGGGTGCGGGGTCGCATCCGGAAGTCGGGCGCGCGGCGGCGGAAGAAAGCTTTGACGAACTCAACGACCATCTGTCGGGCTCGCACATGGTGTTTATCACCGCTGGGATGGGCGGCGGCACGGGCACGGGCGCTGCCCCGGTGGTCGCGCGCGCCGCGCGCGAGCAGGGCATACTGACCGTCGGCGTCGTCACCAAGCCGTTCCAGTTTGAAGGCAATCGCCGGATGAAGCTGGCCGATGACGGGATCGACGAACTGCATCGCCATGTCGATACGCTGATCGTCATTCCCAACCAGAACCTTTTCCGCGTCGCCAATGAGAAGACGACGTTTGCCGACGCTTTCGCGATGGCCGACGAGGTGCTCTATTCGGGCGTTGCGTGCGTCACCGACCTGATGGTCAAGGAAGGGCTCATCAACCTCGACTTCGCCGACGTGCGCGCCGTGATGCGCGGTATGGGCAAGGCGATGATGGGGACCGGCGAGGCCGAGGGCGAGGAGCGCGCGCGACATGCCGCAGAGGCGGCAATCGCCAATCCGCTGCTCGATGATGTTTCGATGCAGGGCGCCCGCGGGCTGCTCATCTCGATCACGGGCGGCAAGGATATGACGCTCTATGAGGTCGACGAGGCCGCGTCCCGCATCCGCGAGGAAGTGGATTCGGATGCCAATATCATTCTGGGCGCAACGTTCGATGACGGTCTGGAAGGCAAGATTCGTGTCTCGGTCGTTGCGACCGGCACGGATGCGCTGATGGTCCAGGCGCTCGACCCGGTAAAGCCCAACGCATCGCGCCAGCCCTTGCATGCCAAGCGCCCGGAAGCTGCGGCTAGGCCCGAGGCGGCTGAAGCCGAGCCGACGGTTGCTGCGCATATGAGCGATGACCAGTTTGAGGCGGCGGTGGCGCAGGCCATCCAGCACGAAAAGGATGCCAAGGCGTTTGTCGAGGATGCGAGCCAGGACGAAGGCGTAACGATCGAGCCCTACGTGCCGACCGCCCGCGCGCCCCAGCCGGTCGGGGAAACCCCGCGTGCCCAGGACGTGCCCGCACCCAGGCCCTATGTGCCTTCGGGTGCCGAGCGTCCAGTGCTCCAGCGCCGCGTCCCGCGCGCAGAAGACATGCCGCCGGTCGCCCGCCAGCAGATGGAGCAGCCCCGTGGCGAGGAACCGCGCAATGCGCGCGCCCTGTTCCGCAGGCTGGCTTCCAATGTCGGATTGAGCATTGGCGGGGAAGCCGAGCAGGAACTTGATCGCGAAACCCAGCCCCGGTTCGAGGATGCTGCGGCCCGTTCGGCCATCGAAGCGGCTTCGTCCCGCCCGGCGGCGCGCGCTCCGGAAGGGGCGGCGGGCCAGCTCGATGCGCATGGCCGCGCGCCGACTGTCCGCACGCAACCCAAGGAACAACTTGAAATTCCGGCTTTCCTGAAACGTCACGGTTAAGCCAAAAACAAGGTTCATTCTGAAAAACGGTCCGGCGAGGCTTTTCCGCCGGACCGTTTTTCATTAGTAAGGCTGGACCGTTTGATTTATCGCATTTCCGAATTGCAAAAGTGGCGCCTGCTTTTGCCGGAAACCCTTCAGAACGGGCCAGTTGGCTGAACATGCCGTCGGAGTATTTATGAAGAGCAATGTCGTGCGCCAAAGCACGCTGACCCGGCCCGTCGAATTTGCAGGCATCGGTGTTCACAATGGCAGACCGTCGCGGCTCATAATTGAGCCTGGAGCCATCGATTCCGGCTATATGCTGGCCCGCAAGCTTGAGAACGGCACACGGACCGAGCCACTTCGGATCGATTATTCGCGGGTGAGCCGGACATCGCTTTGCACGGTTATCGATCTGGGAAATTCGGTGCATGTGGCGACGGTCGAGCACGTGCTCGCGGCGCTGAGCGGGTTGGGGATCGACAATGCGCTGATCACCGTCGAGGGCGAGGAATGCCCCATCCTCGACGGCAGCGCGCGGCCTTTTGTCGAAGAACTGCTCGATGCGGGCATGACGGTGCAGCCGCAGCGCAAGAAATTCCTGCGTATCCTGCGCACCGTCACGGTGCGCGACAACGATGCCTTTGCGATGCTCGAGCCCTATAACGGACGGTGTTTCGACGTCGAGATCGATTTCGACAGCAAGGTTATCGGACGCCAGCGGATGATCTTCGACTGGTCGCCGCGCAAGTTTCATGACGATGTGGCGAGCGCCCGCACATTCGGCTTCGTCGCGCAGGCCAAGGTGCTGCGCCAGGCGGGCTACGCGCTGGGCTCCAGCCTTGAAAATTCCATCGCCATCGAGGCCGACAAGATCGCCAATCCGGACGGCTTGCGGTTTCACGACGAATTCGTGCGCCACAAGCTACTCGATGCGGTGGGCGATCTGGCGCTTGCCGGAACGCCGATCTATGGGCGGTTCAGGTCCTACAAGGGTGGCCATGGGCTTAACGCACTGGTCCTAAAGTCCCTTTTCGCCAGCGATCAGAACTATGAGGTCGTCGAGGCCGACGCGTTGCCGCTGGAAATGGACGCCCTGATGGACGTGCCCGAGCGGCTCGATGTGCAGCCCTACTTGCGTTCGATAAGATGAATAGGCGATAACCTGTCAAAGTTTTGAACAATTTCACGGTTAGCGAGTGGAATTGGAGCAGGTGTCCCGATCCCGGGGGCTGCAGAGCGGATGAGGAACGGGCAGTTGTTGAACGGAGAGTCCAGAATGAAGTCCATCGGAACGGCGATCCGGCTTTCGGTGGCTGCGGTCGTGCTTGCAGCGGTCGCGGCGTGCTCGCCGTTCGGCATGTTTGCCTCGAGCGTCGAGGAAGAACCGATCGTTCCGGCGGACGAGCTTTATTCCACCGCGCTCGGGTCAATGGAAAACAATCGCTACAACGCGGCGATCGAGGATCTGGAAAAGCTTGAGCGTCAGCATCCCTATTCGAGCTATGACGAGCGCGCCAAGGTGATGCTCACCTTCGCCAATTTCCGCATCGGCCGGTTCGAGCAGGCGGTGCTGGCGGCGGACAGGTTCCTTGCGATCTATCCGCGCTCGTCCGAGGTGCCCTATATCCTGTTTCTCAAGGGAAGCGCCTATTTCGAGATGATCACCGACACGACCCGCGACCAGGAAGTGGCGCGGGATGCGATCGGCACCTTCGAGCGCCTGATCGCCAACCACGCCAGCAGCCGCTACGCCGACGAGGCCAAGCCAATGCTGACCATTGCCCGCGACCAGCTTGCCGGCAAGGAAATGTCGGTGGGCCGCTATTATCTGGGCAACGGGCAATATACCGCCGCGATCAACCGCTTCCGCGAGGTGGTGGAGAACCATCAGACCTCGACCCACGTGGAAGAGGCGTTGTTCAGGCTGGTCGAAAGCTATCTTCTGCTTGGGCTCGTGGCCGAAGCGCAGACGGCGGGGGCGGTGCTGGGCACCAACTATCCCACCAGCGAATGGTACGATCGCGCGTTCAGCCTGCTCCAGCAGCAGGGCATCGCCCCGCAGATGCTGGCGGGCAACTGGCTCTCGAACCGGACGTAAGGAGCGTTGTCCACAGCCGTGGGCAGGGAGCGATGAACGCGCTTGCTGGCGCACAAATGTTCCTGTATTGTTCTCTTTGTCCCGATATGAAGGCAGGGGAGCCGGTTTGGCGATGCTGAGCACGCTGTCGGTCCGCAATATCGTTCTTATCGACCAACTCGACCTTGCCTTCGAGCATGGCATGACCGTGCTGACGGGGGAAACGGGCGCGGGCAAATCGATCCTGCTCGATGCGCTGACGCTGGCGCTGGGGGGGCGCGGGGACGCGGCGCTGGTGCGCGAGGGAGCGGAAAGCGGGCAGGTGGTGGCGGTGCTGCATCTGCCCGAGGATCATCCGGCGCGCATTCTCCTGCGCGAGAACGAGATCGCCGACGATGCCGAGATTATCTTAAGGCGCGTGCAGCACGGGGACGGGCGAACGCGGGCCTTCATCAACGATCAACCGGTTTCGGCGGGACTTTTGCGGTCGGTCGGCGGGCTGCTGGTCGAGGTGCATGGCCAGCACGACGACCGGGCGCTGGTCGATACCGCCACGCATCGGGCGCTGCTCGATTCGTTTGGCGGGTATGAGGGGGACCTGGCGGCGGTAGAGGCGGCGCATGCGGCGCTCGTTTCGGTGCGCACGGAGGTCGAGGCGCAGCGGGCGCGGGTGGAAAAGGCGGCGCGGGACGAGGAATATGCGCGTCACGTGGTCGACGAGTTGACCGCGCTCGGCCCCGAACCGGGCGAGGAGACGGTGCTTGCCGACCGCCGGCAACGGCTGATGGGACTCGAAAAGGCGGCCGGAGAAGTGGCCGATGCCGAGGAGATTCTCAGCGGCACCAATGCGCCGGGCCCCTCGCTGGCGCTGCTGCTGCGGCGGATCACGCGCAAGCCGGAGGCCGAGGCGGCGCTGTTTCAGCCCATGGCCGATGCGCTGGACGCGGCGCTCGTGGCGCTCGACGGGGCCAATGAGGCGCTCGATGCGATAAGGCGCGAGATGGCGTTCGACCCGCGCGAGCTCGAACAGGTCGAGGAAAGACTGTTTGCCTTGAGGGCGGCGGCGCGCAAGCATCAGGTCGAGTGCGATGCGTTGCCCGATGTGCTGGCCCGGTATGCCGGCGAAATCGAGGCGTTGGAAACGGGGGCCGAACGGCTTGCGGCGCTCGAAACCGAACTTGCGGCGGCCCATGCAGCCTATGAGGCGGCGGCGCGGGCCCTGAGCGCGGCGCGCGGGCGGGCCGCCGGGGCATTGGGGGCGGCGGTGGAGGGGGAGTTGCCCGATCTCAAGCTGGGGGCGGCGAGATTCATCGTCGATATCGAGAGCGACGAAACCCGCGTTGCGGCGAGCGGGTTCGACCAGATCGCCTTTCACGTGCAGACCAATCCGGGCACAGCGGCGGGGCCGATGATGAAGGTCGCGTCGGGGGGCGAGCTTTCTCGGTTCCTTCTGGCGCTCAAGGTGGTGCTGGCCGACAAGGGATCGGTGCCGGTGCTGGTGTTCGACGAAATCGACACGGGCGTCGGCGGGGCGGTGGCCGATGCGATCGGCAACCGGCTGGCGCGGCTGGCAAGGGCCGTGCAGGTTCTGACCGTGACCCATGCCCCGCAGGTGGCGGCGCGGGCGGGGACCCACCTGCTCATCGAAAAGCAGGCGGTGCAAGAAGGGGCGTTCATGCGCACCCATGTCCGCCCGCTTGACGAAGGCGCGCGCGGCGAGGAAGTTGCGCGCATGCTGGCGGGCGCGCGGATCACCGAGGAAGCGCGCGCGGCGGCGCGGCGTTTGATGAGCGAAGTAATATTATGAGTAACAAAAGCCTATCGCGCGCCAAGTTGTCGTCTGCTCGTCGAGCGGAATGCATCAACGAAATAGCGGATGACTGGCTCCTACTTTATCCAAACGCTCGAAAGTCAGATTTTGTATCTCTATTAGCAAAATTGGATAGCGGGGATATCGAATGGATATATGACCGCGCTCACAAGCCGTTAGTTGGTCGGAGCAATCGGGAAAAAATTGCGAAGCTTAAAGTTCTTCAGATTGCTGCAGTTAGTGAGAAGAATAGTATTGCTGAAAGCCTATTTAAGATTCTAGAGAAGGCGGATAAGGCATACTATCAGGATGCGAATCCCATCTTTGAGGACTCGCAATACGACGCATTAAAATCGATATTCAATTACGTATTCCATTCACAGGGAGTTCGCCCCTATAAACCTTACTTGAAACGCCTCGAAGCTATTGGGGCGCCGCCGTCGGGCGATTTTGCCAAGGTCCGGCACGCGGTACCTATGCTTTCATTGGCCAACGCCTTCAGTGATGATGACGTTGCGGATTTCGTTGCCCGTGCACGGAAATTCTTCGAGCGCGAAAAGGGTCTCGAACTGGCCTTTACCGCAGAGCCCAAGATCGACGGGCTCTCTGCCTCGCTGCGGTACGAAAAGGGCGTCTATGTGCGGGGTGCGACGCGTGGCGATGGCGCCGAGGGTGAGGATATCACCGAGAATCTCCGGACGATCGCGGACATCCCCAAGCGTCTTGCGGGTTCGGGCTGGCCCGATGTGCTGGAGGTGCGTGGCGAGGTCTATATGACCCATGCCGATTTCGCGGCGCTCAAGGCCAGTTCGGCAGCCGAGGGCGGACAGGATTACGTCAATCCGCGTAACACAGCGGCAGGATCGCTGCGCCAGAAGGACCCGTCGGTCACCGCGCGCCGGAACCTCAAATTCTTCGCCTATGCTTGGGGCGAGATCAGCGCGCCGCTGGCCGATACGCAATATGATTCGGTCGCCCGGCTGGGGGAGTGGGGGTTCGTCGTCAATGATCTGATGATCCGCACGACCAGGGTGGAGGAACTGCTCGAGCATTACCGCAGGATCGAGGCGCAGCGGGCAACGCTGGGCTACGATATCGACGGGGTGGTCTACAAGCTCGACCGGCTCGATCTCCAGCACCGCTGGGGGTACGTGGCGCGCGCGCCGCGCTGGGCGATCGCGCACAAGTTTCCCGCCGAGCAGGCAACGACGATCCTCAACAGGATCGACATCCAGGTGGGGCGCACGGGGACGCTGACGCCGGTGGCGCGGCTGCAGCCGGTGACGGTGGGCGGTGTGGTGGTGGAAAACGCCACGCTCCACAACGAGGATTATATCGCGGGGCGCGACAGCACCGGCGCACCGATCCGCGACGGGTACGATATCCGCGAGGGCGACACGGTGATCGTGCAGCGGGCCGGGGACGTAATCCCACAGATCGTCGCGGTGGTGCCCGAAAAGCGGCCCGCCGATGCGGTGCCGTTCCTGTTCCCCGAACAGTGCCCGATCTGCGGATCCGAGGCGGTGCGGGAAAAAAATCCCAAGACCGGAAAGCTCGATGCGCGCCGGCGTTGTACGGGGGAATTGATCTGCCCGGCGCAGGCGGTGGAAAACCTGCGCCATTTCGTATCGCGCAACGCAATGGACATCGAAGGGTTCGGCTCGGAAAATATCGATCTCTTCCATTCCGAGGGCCTGATCGAGACGCCCGCGGACATTTTCAGGCTCCACGAACGGCAGCCCGAGGTGCGGGCGGCCCTGTTCAAGCGCCGCGAGGAGCAGGCCGCCGAGCGCGAGCGGCTGACCGGCAAGGTGCGCAAGAAGGTGCTCTCGGCCGAGGAACGCACCTATGAGGGGCTCGACAAGCTCTTTGCCGCGATCGATGCGCGGCGCGCGCCCGAACTCGACCGCTTCATCTTCGCGCTTGGCATCCGCCATGTGGGGGAAACGACGGCGGCGATGTTCGCCAGGGCGTTCGGCGCGTTCGAGGCGTTTCGAGAAACGGCCTGGAAGGCGGGAGAGGGCGACGAGGAAGCCCGGGCGGCGCTTTTGGGGATCGATGGGATCGGGGATACGGTCGTGCAATCGGTCGGCGCGTTCTTTGCCAATGAGCGCAACGAAAAGGCCATTACGGCCCTGCTCGAAGAGGTGAGGCCAAAGCCCTATGTGGTCGAGGCTTCCGCCGGCAGCAAGGTGGCGGGCAAGACGGTGGTGTTCACCGGAAGTCTCGAGCGCATGACGCGGCCGGAGGCCAAGGCAATGGCCGAGCGGCTGGGGGCCAAGGTCGCCGGTTCGGTTTCGGCCAAGACGGATCTCGTCGTGGCGGGGCCCGGGGCGGGCAGCAAGCTCAAGCAGGCCGAGAGCCTTGGTGTCGCCGTCATCACCGAAGATGAATGGTTCGATCTGGCGGGACAAGCTTAGGAGAGGGCCGATGCGGGCTGTTGTTGCGGGGATTGTGGTTGCGGCGCTGGCGGCGCCCGTGCAGGCGCAGTCGAGCGCCGATGAACTGCGGGACTTTCTCTATGAGGGGCGGATCGCGGAGGGCATCGAGGCCTTTGCGGGACGGCAAGACAATGCGGAAGCAGCCTTCGGGCTTGGGTTCTTGACGTTCGCGGCGGGGGTGGAAAGCCTTGCGGCGGCCTTTTATCCCCACGGGCTCGACCCCCAGCGCGGCATTGCGACCTCACCCCTTTTCGGGATACCCGCGGCGCCCGAGCGCAGCAAAGAGCCGCAAGTTTTGGCCTATGGCGATTTTCGCACCTATCTCGAAGATTTCGTCGTGGCGATGGACGAGGCGCACGGGCTTTTGCTTGCCGCGTCCGAGGACAGGACATTCGCGGTCGAACTCGACATCATGCAGATACGCATCGATATCGATGGCGACGGGGTGGCCGGCGAGATGGAGTCGATCGGGGCGTTCCTTGCCCGGGCTGGCGGCATGTCGCGCGAGTTCGGGGTGGGCGACGGGCTTGAGGGCCTGCCAACATCGTTCGCGTTCGATGCGGCGGACGCGATCTGGATGGCGGGGTATTCGCAGATCCTTGCGTTCAACGCCGATTTTATCCTGGCCCATGATTTCGGGGATTTCTTTGTCGCGATCATGCACCGGTTGTTCCCCGGCGCCGGGCTGCCGATGGAGGCATACGCGCCCGCGGGGTCGCTGTTCATGGACCGCGACAGCGATGCGCTGCTGGCCGACGCGATCGCGGCGATCCATACGCTCAACTGGCCGGTGGCCGACCGCGAGCGGCTGCTGCTCGCTCGCGACCGGGCGCTTGCCGTGCTCGATCTGTCGCGGCGGAACTGGGAAGCGATCCTTGCCGAAACCGACGACAACCGCGAGTTCATCCCCTCGCCCTACCAGACGCCGGTGCACGAGGACATGAAGATCACCAAGGCGATGGTGTCGGCCTGGCACGAGGCGCTCGATTCCACGGGGCGGGTGATCCGGGGCGAACTGCTTTTGCCGCACTGGCGTTTTTCGGGTGTGGGGCTCGATCTCAACCTTTACTTCGAGGAGGCGGAGCGCACCGACCTCGTGCTGCTGTTCACCGGGCTCGATGCCCTGCCGTTCCTGCGTGAAGGCGAGATCGCCAGCGAGGAGGATTTCGCGGCCACCAACGAGGTGTTCGGCGATGCGATCTGGGGGTATGCGCTGTGGTTCAATTAGGATCGGGCCGACGCGGAGCTGGAGCGCTGTGGATTCCGGGTCGGGCCCGGGATAGCGACGGAGACAAGCCGACCGTTTCCATCAAAACCTGAAACGATCTAGGGCCCAATATCCGACGCCAATAGCGCTTCTCCGGTTTCGCGGGCGATTTGTGCGACCGTCTGAAACAGCGCTTCATAGGGAGACCCGGTGCGCCAGACGAGGCGCAGGGTGCGGGCGGCGCCGGGGGCGGCGAGTTCGTGGATTTCGATGCGGCGGTCGCTCATCTCGCGCCTGAGGCTGATGGCGGGGAGCAGGGTATAGCCGTAACCGGCGGCGACCAGTTCGAGAATGGTGGTCAGTGAGGTCGCGGCAAAGCCACGGCCCGGGATGTCGGCCTTGAGAGAGCATGCATCGAGCATCTGGTCGCGCAAGCAATGGCCTTCCTCAAGCAGAAGGAAGCGGTCGTCAGGCAATTGGTGCAGCGAGACCGGATTGGTCAGTCCCGATCCGCCGGGCGCCGCCAGAATGAACGGATCGGAAAAAAGAGCGGTGTCTCCAAAACCAGACGAGGGCGGCATGGTGCCGAGCAGGGCGATGTCGAGATCGCCCTCGGTGACCGAGGCCAAAAGCCGTTCGGTCTTGCCCTCGCTGACGACAAAATGGATGTTGGACAAGCGCTGGGTCAACGCGGGCAGCAGGTGAGGCAGGAGATAGGGCGCAACGGTGGGGATCAGGCCCAGCCGCAACGGGCGGGACGGCTGATCGGCGGCCATGTCGGCAAAGGTTTCAAGGTCCTGCGCCGCGCTCAGCACGCGGGTAGCGTGTGTGAGAAAATCGCGCCCGTATGGGGTGACGCGTACCGTCTTGCCCAGCCGGTCGAAAAGCGGCGTGCCGCACCGCTCCTCGAGTTGCTTTATCTGCTGGGACAGGGCCGGCTGGGTGACGTGGCAGCGCTCGGCGGCCCGGCCGAAATGGCCTTCCTCGGCAATGATCCGGGCATAGCGGAGCTGGCGGAGCGTTATGGTGTGCATGGCAGGTTCGTGGACAGGCGATAATGTGTTTTTATCGCATTTTCCTGCTTAATCAATTTTATTGATTTTCCACAAAAGGCAACTGGATCGCTTTTTAATTAAATCGTGCCGACTGCATTCAACGGAAAGCTAGACCCTTCATGCGATGTTTCGGGACTTGTACGGCAGTGGAGCCGGGGAGACGGGACACATGTTCGAAACCAGTGAAGGCGTACGCGCATTCGCCAATTTCAGGGTGCTAAACGGCGAGGCGGATGCGGCCGAACGCGACCACCTGATCCGCAATCTCGCACAGTTGTTCTCCTACGTGTCGGACCGGTGCGATGATGAGCAGGTCTTTCAGTATGACGAGGTGCTGTGCCAGCTTGCCGACATCGTCGAAATCGAGGCGCGGGCGCATGTGGCGCGCCTGCTGGCCCCGCTCGAAAGGGCGCCGGGTTCGGCGGTCCTGAAGCTGGCCAATGACGTCATCGAGGTCGCGGCGCCGCTGCTCGAATTTTCCACGGTCCTGTCCGATGACGATCTCATCGAGATCGCCGAGCACCAGAGCGAGGCGCATCGCGTGGCGATCGCGAGCCGCAAGGGGCTGACGGGGCGCGTGGGCGAAGCTATCGTCGAGCACGGGGAGGAGCCTTCGGTGACGCGCCTTCTGCGCAACCGGGAGGCCGAACTGAGCGGCAAGGCCGTCGAAGCCATCGCCGTGCTGGCCGTCGACAACGGGACGCTGGCCGAGGACCTGCGCGGGCGGGGCGAGATCGATTGGGGCGAGGTGCGGGCCGAGGTCAGCCAGGTTGGCGTGCGGGCGCTCGAAAATCTGGGACTGCTGGTACGCGGCGATGACGGGGCGACCGCGGGGCGCGTGCAGGCGGTGGTTTACAACCGCATCAAGAACCGCGCGGGTTTTTCGGCCAGGGAATGGAAACTGGCCTGGAATCAGGTCAAGGCGCTGGCCGACCGACGTCGTTTCGATCTCAAGGCGCTGTACCGATTCACCCGGTTCGGCTATGGCCACCATACGGCGGCGGGGCTTACCATGCTGCTCGAGGTACGGCCTGAAATCTTCGTCAAATGGCTGGCCATGCAGGACTATGTCGCCGTTACGGTCGCCTGCAAGGCCATCCGGCTCGATGCCGAACTGTTTGAATCGGTGATTGCCGCGCTGCCCTGGCGCGACATGCCGAGCCGGCTCGACATAGAGAACGTGCGCAAGCGCTTCGAGGCACTGAGCGAGGATGAGGCGGCCGGAATCTTCGAGCTCTGGCGCACCCACGCGTTCCGGCGCAAGGCGAATGACGAGGTGGCATAGGCGGGTTCTTTTCTCCGGGAGCGTTAAGTCGTTTCAGGCTTTGATGAAAACGTCGGTTTTCGCCATCCTGGCGGGATCGCGCTGGATTGCCGGCAATGAATGCCGGAATGACAATGGTGTTTTGTGCAAGATCACCTCATCCCCCATGTCACCCCGGGGTTCATTCCCGGGGTCCAGAACGATGTTTCCTCGAACCCTGACCTTCTGATTCAGTTGGAACCTGAAACGCGGTCTTTCGGTTTCTGATCTCACTTCAGGGCTTTAATGTCTGTCCACTTTCGGCCTGCGGCAGCGCATATCGCCACCGCGGGCATTCTTTTATGCGCTCCTCGTCTTGACATAATGACATAAAGATATCTTTATGTGGCTTCGTAATTATGAAGCGAAGGCGGATGCAATGCTGAAGGCCAGGCCGACACAGAACGCGGAAAAGATCGTGACGCTGCTGAAGGCGGCGGGCGAGACGACGCGCCTGCGGCTTCTGGCGCTGCTGGCCGAGGGCGAGTTGAGCGTCAAGGATTTTACCGAAATCCTCGGGCAGAGCCAGCCGCGCATCTCGCGGCACCTCAAGCTGCTTGTCGATGCCCAGCTCGTCACCCGGCACGCGGAAGGGGCGTGGGCCTATTTCCGGCTGGCCGACAGGGGGGCAGGGCGGGCGCTCAACGACTGGCTGTTCGAGATCGTCGATCTGGCCACTCCCGAACTGCGTCGTGATCGAGAGAAGCTCGCCGCCGTGCGCGAGGCGCATCGGGAACAGGCCAACGCCTATTTCGCCAAGATCGCGGGCGACTGGGACAAGCTGCGGAGCCTCCATGCGCCCGATTCCGCCGTCGAGGCAGCAATCGTCGAGATGGCCGGCGGCGGCGAGGGGCGCCTGATGCTCGATCTGGGCACCGGCACGGGGCGGATGCTCGAATTGCTGGCCGACCGCTATGAGTATGCCATCGGCATCGATTCCAGCCGTGAGATGCTGGCGATCGCGCGCGCCAAGGTCGACGCGGCGGGGCTGGGCAATGTGCAGGTGCGGCTGCGCGATATCACCGATATCGGCGATCACGCGGGAAGCGCCGACCTCGTGATCATCCATCAGGTCCTGCACTATTTTGACGATCCGGCCGCGGCGCTGATCCCGGCGGCGGAAAGCCTTGCGCCGGGTGGCGTACTGCTGGTTGTCGATTTTGCGCCGCATAATCTGGAATTCCTGCGCACCGAACAGGCGCACCGGCGTCTGGGGCTTTCGGACGAGCAGATGAATGTCTGGGCGCGGGCGGCGGGGCTGGAGGTCGAAAAGGTGCACCGCTTCCCCTCGGGGCACGATGGGGGCCTCACCGTTTGCCTGTGGCGTCTCGAGCGCCGGGCCTGAATGAATATCGAAAGGATTGGACGATGACCGCATTCGACACCGGTTCAAATGTCGTCACCCGGCTACGCCCCGCGCGCCGGGACGTGGCAGTGAGCTTTGAATTCTTTCCGCCCAAAACCGACGAGATGGAAGCCCGGTTCTGGGAGAGTCTCGACCGGCTCGCGCCGGTCCGGCCGCGTTTCGTCTCGGTCACCTATGGCGCGGGCGGCACGACGCGCGAGCGTACGCTGCGCATGGTGACGCAGATAAAGGCCAATTCCGGGATCGATGCGGCGGCCCATCTCACCTGCGTGGGGGCGAGCCGGGACGAGGTGGATGCTGTTGTGCGCAGCTACAGGCTTGTGGGGGTCAACCGCATCGTCGCCTTGCGCGGCGATCCCCCTTCGGGGATCGGCGAGGTGTTTGAGCCGCATCCGGACGGCTACCGGAATGCCGCGGAACTGGTGGCTGGCATTCGCCGGATTGGGGATTTCGATATTACCGTTGCCGCCTACCCCGAAAAGCATCCGCAAAGCGCGGACTGGGATGCGGATATCGACAATCTCAAGCGCAAGATTGACGCGGGCGCCAATCGCGCCATCACGCAGATGTTTTTCGACAACGCCGATTACTGGCGGTTTTTGGAGCGGGCGCGCCGGGCGGGGATCAACGCACCCGTCGTGCCGGGCATCCAGCCGATCCACAATTTCAAGCAGATCGCGGGGTTCGCGGCGCGCTGCGGAACATCGATTCCGGCCTGGCTCGCGGCGCGGTTCGAGGGGCTGGAAAATGACCCCGACGCCCATGAACGCGTAGCCGCGGAAATCGTGGCACGGCAGGTCGATGAACTGCTCGATGGAGGGGTGCGGGAATTTCATTTCTACACCCTCAACCGCGCGGACCTGCTGCTGTCGCTGACACGCCTGCTGGGGGTGAAGGTGGCGGCTTAGATCGTTTGTTTGCCGCAAGAGCCGATCGCTGCGGCGTGGAGTGGGAGCATATCCTCTCCTCTTCCGTCGTTGCCCGGCTTGTCCGGGCAATACAGCTTGCCGCGTTGGGTCACCCGGATAAACCGGGTGACGACGTGGCGGATTTTGTTGCTTAGAGCGCTCCGGGCCCAACCATCCGGGCATGTCGTTTCCATCAAAAACTGAAACAATCCAGATAGCCGGTGCTGCGCTACAACGCCGCCGTCGCCGTTTCCAGCCAGACGCGGTCCTCGCCCCTGAGCTGGGGGCCGATCTCGGTGCGGACGCGGGTGTGGTAGGTGTTGAGCCAGTCGCGGTCGTCCTTGCCCAGCAGCGAAACGTCGATCAGGCGCTTGTCGATGGGGGCGAGTGTCAGGGTCTCGAATTCGAGAAAACCCTCGTCGACCTCGCTTTGGCGTATGACGAGCAGGTTTTCGATGCGGATGCCGTATTGGCCCTCGCGATAGTAGCCGGGCTCGTTGGAGAGCACCATGCCTTCCTCGAGGGGAACGGTATAGCGCGGGGAGATGCCAGCGGGACCTTCGTGGACGGAGAGGAACGCGCCGACGCCGTGGCCGGTGCCGTGGTTGTAGGTGAGCCCAACCTGCCAGAGATATTGCCGGGCAAGCACATCGAGCTGGGCGCCGCTGGTGCCGCGTGGAAACCGGGCGCGGGAAATGGCGATCATGCCCTTCAAGACGCGGGTGAAGCGGTCTTTCTGCTCGTCGGTCACCGGGCCGGTGGCCATGGTACGGGTGATGTCGGTGGTGCCTGAAAGGTACTGGCCGCCGCTGTCGACCAGCATCAGTTCGCCGGGATTGAGGCGGCGGTTGGTCTTTTCCGACACGCGGTAATGGACGACCGCCCCATTGGGACCCGAGCCCGAAATGGTCTCGAAACTCACATCGACGGCGGTGGGCTCGTCGCGGCGGAAAGCTTCGAGTCGCTTGACGATATCGATTTCGGTGAGGCGGCCACGGGGCGCCTCGCGGTCGAGCCAGGCCAGAAACCGCGCCATCGCGACGCCATCGAGCTTATGGGCCTCGCGCATGCCGGTGAGCTCGACATCGTTCTTCCTGGCCTTGGGCAGCAGGACGGGGTCGCGCTTTTCGATGAGTTTCGCGCCGCCTTCCGAAAGGATCATCCTTACCCGCGCGGGAGCGGTGGCCGGGTCGAACCAGACCGATTTTCCAGCGGCGGCAAGCTCTTTGAGCGCGGCGGCGAATTCGCCCTTTTCGCGCAAGATGGCGATATTTGCCAGCGCCTTGCGGTTTTCGTCGGTGAGCTTGTTTTCGGGCACGAATATTGTGGGTTCGCCCGCTGCCGGGACGATGGCGAAACCGAGGACGAACGGGTTGTGCGGCACGTCGCGCCCGCGGATGTTAAACAGCCAGCATAGCGATTCCGGCAGGGTAAAGACCGTTGCCTCGGCACTTTCCTCCTGCATGGTTTTGCGAAGCTCGGCCAGCTTGTCGTCCGCCGATTTGCCCGCGCGGTTGTGGCCAAGGATCTCGATGGGGCCTTGCGGCGGGGCAGGGCGGTCCCGCCAGAGCACGTCTATGGGGTTTTCAACCGGCTCAAGCGTGATGCCGGCTTTATCGAGCGGGGTCTTGAGGCTGTCGAGCATGCCTGGTGTCAACAGCCAGGCATCGAAACCCAGCCGCGTGCCCCGGGGGAAATTCTGCGCGATCCACGCGCCGGGGCTTGTGAAGGTTGTATCGATGACGGTGAAGATTGCCGTGTCGGTCTGGGTGGGAGCCTGTAGCGTATAGCGGCTGTCGACGAACAGCCCGGCGGTGTCCGCGCCGATGATGGCGAGCCCCGCCGAGCCGGTGAAGCCGGAGATATAGGCAAGACGCGCATCGCTTTCGGGGACGTATTCGCCCTGATGCACATCGGCGCGGGGCACGATAAAGCCATCGAGGCCCTGCCCATTGAGATGAGTGCGCAGCGCGGCGATGCGCGGGGCGACCTCGGCCGGATCGGACTTTTCCTCGAAAGTCTGGAAGACGGCGTCGGGGATGAGCGGGAGAGAGGACATGGGCGGCCTTGTTGCATCAACAACCTGCCATGCGGAAAGGGCATGGCAGGTCTGCCTTTTTGCCCCTAACCGAACGGGGCGGAACAGCCTATCTATCATACGCAACAGGCGAGTGAAATTTTTTACTCGGTAGATCAGGAGTGTGTGGACAATGGCTGAAGACAAGAGTCTTTTTCGCAGGGCACTGGATGCGATGGTCGAGGCCCGCAGCCGCGAGGCGGCGCGCCAGATCGACCGCTATGCACGGGTTTACGGCTGCGATTTCGGCGCATCCAGAAAGGCGACAGCCGAATAGGCTGTTCTTTCTGTAACGACAAAGCCCCGATGGCTCGCCAGCCGTTGGGGTTTTTTGTTGGGCGGTGTGCTGCCGGGGTGGGCAATCGCATATACTTCGGCTTTCGCCGAATCCCCCCTCCCAGCCTCCCCCACAAGGGGGGAGGTGTTGGCCTTGTGCGTAGGGAGCACCCGGGAAAAGGAAGTACCCTCCCCTTGATGGGGAGGGTTGGGGAGGGGTGAAGCCACAAGCGCAAATCCATATACTATCGCACCGATAGAATCGTGACGGACTTCACGCCTTTTCCAGCACCAGCGTCGACCAGTCCTTGCGCACGATATGATCGCGCAGGATCATGCCGTACTCGGCGTAAGCGGCCAGGACCTTTTCGGCCTGCGTGCTGAGCAGGCCCGAGAGGATGATGGCGGCGCCTTGTTCTGCGATACGTCCGATGCCCGGGGCCAGCGTGATGAGTGGGGCGGCGAGGATATTGGCGATGATGAGGTCGTAGGGTGCGTTGCCTGCGATGGTCTGGTGGTCGAGCCCTTCGGCATCGACATCGAGCACCAGATGGCCGACGCCGTTGAGGCGAGCGTTGTTGCGGGCGGTGTCGACGGCCACGGGATCGATGTCCGAGGCGATGACGGGCACGCGGCGTTGCTTGGCAACCGCGATGGCAAGGATGCCGGTGCCGGTGCCCACATCGATGGGGCGGAGAGGCTTTTTGCGTTGCAGCACCAGTTCGATGGCTTCAAGACAGCCAGTGGTGGTTTCGTGATGGCCGGTGCCGAAGGCCTGCGCCGCGTCGATCCTGATGGCGACGACACCTTCGGGGGGCGCCTCGGTTTCGTGGCTGCCATAGATGTAAAAACCACCCGCCAAGACCGGCTTGAGCCCTTCGAGCGATTTGCCCACCCAGTCGGCGTTTTCATCGATGGGGGCAACCGAAAAGCCGATCTCGCCGCCGAGCACCGATTTGGCCAGCGCCTGGAACGCCCCAATGTCGGGCGGGCTATCGCAGGTGGCCTCGAACACCCATTCGCCGGTTTCCTCGTTCTCGTGGGCCGAGGCGGTGAGCGCCAGATCCTCGTGCTCCATCACCGCATCGACAAGCGCATAGGCCTGATCCTTGGTCAGCGGGGTCGAAATCTGGTCCTGGGGCATGGCGAGCATCCTTGATGGTTGCGGGCCTTGTGCGATTACATGTTAACCGAGTCAATATTGGCGAGGGCGTTCCCTTGACGGACCCGGCCTCATGTTCTCTATTCGTTCGGAGAGTCGCTACCAGTATCGGGGGAACCCGCAAAGGAGGGGGCGAACCGAGCTATGGATAAGGGCGGCCAGACAGCGATATGGTTGCCGCAGGTGGGTTTGGCAGGATCGTCCACTGCCAAGGCTTTGCTGAAAGGTGCCGAGATGATTGTCAGGATCGTTTATTGGGCCAGCACAGTTCTGTTTCTGGCCTTTTATGCCTTTAGTGTTTTCAACTATATCACCATGCCCGCCGAGTCGGCGGCGGGATACGCCGCGGTCGGGTATCCGGGCTACCTTGTCCCGGTCATGATCTACGTCAAGATCGCAGGCATTCTGGCAGTTCTCGTGCGGCGGCCCGTGTGGCTGGCGCAACTGGCCTATGCCGGGTTTTTCTACCATCTCCTGCTGGCCATAAGCGCCCATATCTCGTCGGGCGTTCCGGGCTTTGAGATCGGCGTTGTGCTGCTGGTGCTGATGCTGCTGTCCTGGGCCACGCAAAATGCGGCGCGCATGCCGGACGCCGCCTACGTGCCGGACTGGGCGAAGAATTTCACCAAGTAGCCGGCGCGGCGGGGCCTCACGGATCGCGCGCGATACGAGGCGCCGGGGCTGGTGCGTTTCGGATTCCGGCCTGGCTGAATGAAGGCCGGGCCGGGGATCAGGACGTAAAGAACATGATGGCGTAGTAGGTGAGGCGCTCGCAGATGAAATAGACGCCGGCCAGCATCAGGAGGATCTGAAGGAATTTAAGGGTTGCCTTCTTGATGTCCGTGGGCTCGTTGCCATCGGACTTCTGCGGAACGTTCATTGCCTGCCTCTTTTTTTCGTTGCTGGCCCGTGAGCGGGAACTTTACGTATCCCGATTACCGGCAGCAATCTGGAACAGGGTAATATGAGCGGGTTCATGCGGCCTTAACGCGGGGCAGGCCCAGCGGCGGCGTTCGGGCGTCAGCGTCGAGGCGTCGTTGAGGGTGGATTTTTAAGGATGCGACGGGGTCATCCCCGTTTCACGAAGCTGTCGAGTACCTTTTTTGGCCCTGCTTTCTCGAAGTCGATGGAGAGCTTGTTGCCCTCGGCGGCGGTGACGGTGCCGTAGCCGAATTTCAGGTGAAAGACGCGTTCGCCGATCCCGTAGGCGGCCGATGGGCCTGACGAGCGCGCGACGAGATCGCCTTCGATGGTGAGGGGGCCGGGGCTCTTGCGCGATTGCTGCTGGCGCTGGGCGCGTTGCCAGCCCGGCGTCTCATAGACGCTCTCGAAGGGATCGCGGGCATCGAAGCGGGTCGCGGCGCGGCCACCATAGGAATAGCCGCCATAGGATGAGCCGGTGTCCTTGACCTCGACGGCCTCGGTGGGAAGTTCATCGAGAAAGCGCGAGGGGATGGCCGATTGCCAGAGGCCGTGGATGCGGCGGTTCTGGGCAAGGCTGATATGGCAGCGTTTGCGCGCGCGGGTGATGCCGACATAGGCGAGACGGCGTTCTTCCTCCAGCCCGGCAAGGCCGGTTTCATCGAGCGAGCGCTGATGGGGAAATAGGCCCTCTTCCCAGCCGGGAAGAAAGACGGTGTTGAACTCCAGCCCCTTGGCCGAGTGTAGCGTCATGATCGAAACGGCGTCGCTGGCGTCGCCGGTGTCGCGATCCATGACCAGCGCGATGTGTTCGAGAAAGCCGCCAAGGTTCTCGAATTCTTCCATCGAGCGGATAAGTTCCTTCAAGTTTTCCAGTCGCCCCGGCGCATCGGCGCTCTTGTCGTTCTGCCACATGGCAGTGTAGCCGGATTCATCGAGGATCTGCTCGGCCAACTCGAAATGGGGAATGGCGCGCAATCGTTCGGCCCAGTCGTCGAACTGGCGAACCAGATCGCGGAACGTCGCGCGTTGCCTGGGCTTGAGTTCCTCGGTGTCGATAAGGTCGCGGATGGTTGCGAGCTTGGGTTTTCCCACGGTGCGCGATGTCTGGTTGACGATCTGGGTCGCGGCATCGCCGAGCCCGCGCTTGGGCACGTTGATGATGCGGTCCAGCGCGAGATCGTCATCGGGGTTGGCGACGATGCGCAGATAGGCCAGCGCGTCGCGGATTTCCCGGCGCTCGTAAAAGCGCGGGCCGCCGATGACGCGGTAGTTGAGGCCGAGCGTGATGAAGCGTTCCTCGAACTCGCGCATCTGGAAGGAGGCGCGCACGAGGATAGCCATGTCGTTCAACTGGTCGCCCTGGCGCTGATACTGCTCGATGTTCTCGCCGATATGGCGGGCTTCTTCTTCCGAATCCCAGACCGAGGTGACGGTGATGGGATCGCCCTTTTCGCCCACATCGGTCTGCAGCGTCTTGCCGAGGCGGGATTCGTTGTGGGCGATGAGATGCGAGGCGGCGGAAAGGATGTTGGACGTCGAGCGGTAATTGCGTTCGAGCTTGATGACCTTTGCGCCGGGAAAATCCTTCTCGAAGCGCAGGATGTTGTCCACTTCCGCGCCGCGCCAGCCATAGATCGACTGGTCGTCGTCGCCCACAACGCAGATATTGGCCTGGGTCCGGCCATCACGGCTTTGCGCTAGCAGGCGCAGCCAGAGATATTGGGCGGTGTTGGAATCCTGATATTCATCGACCAGCATATAGCGGAAGCGGTCGTGATACTGCTTGAGGACTTCGGGGTTTTCCTTGAACAGCCGGATGTTTTCGAGCAGCAGGTCCCCGAAATCGGCGGCGTTGAGGGTTTTGAGGCGCGCCTGATAATCGGCGTAGAGTTTTTGGCCCTTGCCGTTGGCGAAAAATCCCGCATCGGCGGCTGAAAGGTCCTGGGGCAGCAACCCGCGGTTCTTCCAGTTGTCGAGCATGCCGGCGAACTGGCGGGCGGGCCAGCGCTTTTCATCAATATTTTCGGCCTCGATCAGCTGCTTGACGAGGCGGATCTGGTCGTCGGTATCAAGGATCGTGAAGTCGGGGCGCAGGCCGACCAGTTCGGCGTGGCGCCTGAGGATGCGCGCGCCGATGGAGTGGAAGGTGCCCAGCCAAGGCATCCCCTCGACCGATGCGCCGACGAGGTTGGCGATACGATCTTTCATCTCGCGGGCCGCCTTATTGGTGAAGGTGACGGCGAGAATCTGGCGTCCATAGGCAAGGCGCGAGGCAAGGATATGGGCGATGCGGGTGGTCAGAACCCGCGTCTTGCCCGTGCCCGCGCCGGCAAGGACGAGCAAGGGCCCTTCGGTGGTCAGTACCGCATCGCGCTGTTCCTCATTGAGCCCTTCGAGATAGGCCGGTGCGCGGCTGGCGAACTGGCTGGTGATCGGGCCGGAGGGGCGATGGGGGGGGACGGAAGTCATATGGCCGGGTGCTTTTCCTGCGCGCGAATCTCTTTTTGTTCTCAAGGGGAATATATAGGGTGCGTCAAGGGAAATGTATATGCGGGGGAAAGACCGGCTTGCGCCGGACCCCCCTCCCAGCCTCCCCCACAAGGGGGGTGCCGGCCTTGTGGGTTGGAGCGTGCCGAGCAAAGGATGCACCCTCCCCTTGATGGGGAGGGCTGGGGAGGGGTGACGCCGAGGCCGCCGGGCATTCCGGCCCCGCCACAAAATTCTTGCTTTCGGACTGCGTAATGCCGGGTGACGCAGGCGATTGTTATGCCTAATGTTCCGAGCGTGTTTCGGATGCCGGAGAAGGGGCAGGGGTCGTCTTGGCCAATCGCATCTATATTGCCGTGGGGCTGGTGGCGATCCTGATCATGGGGGCGGCGTTCATCGTGCCGTGGCTGATCGACTGGAACAGCTACAAGGTGCGCATGGAGGAGATGACGGCGCAGGCGCTCGGGATCGAGGTGGCGATCGAGGGCGATCTCGATTTCGTTCTGCTGCCCCAGCCGCGCATGCGGATCGAGGGGGTGCGGCTGGGGCCGGCCACCCATCCGCTGGCCGAAGCGCAATATGTCGAGGCCGATTTCTCGCTGATGGATTTTTTGCGCGACCGGTTCAGCGTCACCCAATTGCGGCTGGCGGGCCCCCATATCAACCTCACGATCGGCGAGACGGGGCATATCGAAACCCCGATCACGCTGGCCGAAACGGCGCATGCCTCCAATGTCTCGATCGCCTCGGCGCGGTTCGAGGACGCGATCGTTACGGTTACCGATATGCGCAGCGGGCAAAGCCGGGCGGTAACGGGTTTTGCGGGCGACATGCGGATGACCGGGACGCGCGGGCCGTTCGCGCTGCAGGGGGAAGGGGAATTCGAGGGCGGCGATTACGCCATCCGGATCGCGACCTCGGCGATGAATGCGGAAGGGCACATGCAGGTCACCAGCTTCCTGCGCCCGGCGGACGGGGGGTATTCGGTTTCGCTCGACGGGCTATTGCGCACGGGCGCCGACCCGGTGTTCGAGGGGCAGGGCGTTTTCCGGCAGCCGGTGGACAGCGAGGACGGGGTTGCGGGCGATCTGGTGCTTTCGAGCCCGGTGACGGCAACGACCGCTGAAGTCCTGCTGCCCGGGTTCACCTTCCTACCCAATGAGGACCAGGCGGCGACGCGGATGACCGGGTCGGCTTCGGTGACGCTGGGCGCCCAGCCCCGGTTCAATGCGGTGGTGTCGGGTGGGGTGGTGACGCTTTTGCCCCGGCAGGCGGTTGAGGACGCCTTGCAGCCCTATGAACTGGTGCGGATGCTGAGGGAAATGCCCCAGCCGGTTCTCCCGCCCCTGCCGGGGCGGATCGGGGTGGACATCAACGAACTGGTGCTGCGCGGAACGGGACTGCGCGAAGTGCGGCTCGATGCGGTGACCAATGGCGAATTGTGGCGCATCGAGGAGTTTTCGGGGCGTCTGGCGGGCGATACGACGTTGCGGCTCGAGGGGACGCTGGGGCGGCAGGCGGGGTGGCCCGCGTTCGATGGCAGGATCGATGTGAGCGCGCGGCGGCTCGATGCGCTTTCGCTGCTGTGGCGGCGGACCGCGGAGGGCAATCCGCTATTCAACATGCCGGGGCAGTTGACGGGCGATGTGCACATGACCAACGGGGCGCTGCGGCTGAGCAACGGGTTGTTCTTGCTGGACGGGTCAAGCCACGATCTGGCGGCCCATATGCGGTTCGGGGAGCAGCCGTCGCTCGAGGTCGATGCACGGCTCTCGCGGCTCGATGCCAACCGGAGCGCGGCGCTGCTGGCGTTGTTGCCGCCGGTCGATCCGGCGGGCCCGTTCGGGCTGAGCTTTCCGCAAGGGCGGCTCGATCTGGCCGCCGAGGGCGGGGTTTTCGCGGGGCTTCCATTTTCCGATGTTACGCTGGGGCTCGATTGGGGCGAGGGGCGATTGTCGCTCGGCGAGATCGGCATCGGGGATTTCGGCGGGGCGGGTTTCGATGGTTGGGTGGAACTGGGCGGAACGCTCGATGCACCGGTGGTCTGGGGCAGCGGGGAGCTTTCACTGGCGCGCAATGGCGCGGCGCTGGCCCGCGTGCCGGGGCTCGATGCGGGGCCGCTGGCGCGGGCCGTTGCGGGCAGCCTTCCGGCCAATCTGCATCTCGTGCTGGGCGAGCCGGCGCGCGAGGGCAGCCAGGCGCTGACGCTGGAGGGCCGGGCAGGGCAGGCCGACATATGGCTTTCGGCCGACATTGCCGGCGGTGCCGGAAAATTCGGGCAGGGTCGCACCGCGTTTGCCTTCGAGGCGGCGGCGGAGAGCGGGGCGGAATTGATGACCCAGTTGGGGCTCGCGCCAGTGATCGCGGGCGAGGATGGAGCACTGCTGACGCTATCGGGGGACGGCAACCCCGCAGCGAGCATGGAAGTGGAAATGACGCTGGAAGGGGGCGGGGAGCGGATCGATTTTACCGGAAGGGTGGTGACCTCGGACCTTATGGCGCCCAGCGGGCAGGGCATGACCTCGTTCCTTTTCACCGACGTTTCGGCGCTGGCCGAATTAGCGGGCGCGCCGGGGATCTGGTTTCCGGGGGTGGAGGGGCAGGCCGAGATCGCCTTTGCGGGCAGTCAGAGCGTGGCGCTGACCAATATCGCCGGGTTTGTGGGCGAGGGAAGCGTTGCGGGCGATCTCAACTATGCAGCGCAGAGCAATTCGGCGCTGGTGTCGGGGGCGTTGCGGCTCGATGCGCTCGATCTCGATACGCTTCTGGCGATGACGGGCGGCCCCGCCGCAACCATCCGCTCGGCGGAGGGGGGGTGGGCCGACGGCCCGCTCGATCCCGGCCAGACCGCGCGCAGGGCGCGGGGGCGCATCGCCATGACCGCGCCGGAGCTGAGGGCCGGGGAGCGGGTGCTGCTCGAAGCGCTGGCCTTCGATTATGCATGGGATAACGAGGCAACGCGGCTGCGGGGGCTGATGGGCGAGATCGGCGGGGGCACGCTGGAACTCGATGCGGCACTTTGTTGCGCCTCGGTGCTGGCGGACAAGAGCCTTACGGGGCGGTTCTCGCTCAACGGGGTGGCGCTCGATGCGCTGGTGGAGGGCGCGCCGGCCGACGTGCTGGATGGCACGGTGACGGCGGGCGGAGAGTTCCACGCCAATGGTGACAGTTTTCGCGCGCTGGTGGGGGGGCTAACCGGGAGTGGTTCGATCTCGGTTGCCGGCCTTTCGATCGCGCGGACCTCGCCGGACGTTTTCGCGCGGGCTGCGGGGCTCGAAAACATCATTGAACTCGAACCTGAGACGCTGGAGGCGATCGTTGTCGAGGCGCTGGATGGGGGGCCGTTCGTCGCCAATGAGGCGGGGAGCCTTTATTCGCTGACCGGGGGGACGGTACGGATATCGAACGTCGTGATCGAAGGGGCTGGGGCGCGGCTCGTGGGCGGCGGAAGTCTCGCGCTGGGCGACCTTTCCACTAGCAGCGACTGGACGCTGGCGCTGACCCGGCCGGTGGGCGGGAATGAATTGATCACCGAAACCACGGGCCGCGTCGGGATTTCGGTGAGCGGGCCGTTGCGCGCGCCGGAGCGGACGCTGGACCTGACGCAGATGGTCGATGCGATCCAGATGCGGGCCTTCGAGATCGAACTCGATGAACTCGAACGCCTGCGCGCCGAACAGGAGGCGCGCCAGCGTGCCGCCGCCGAGGAACAGGCGCGGCTGATGGAGGAAGAAGCGCGGCGGCAGGCCGAGGAATTGCTGCGCCAGCAGCAGGAAGAGGCCGAGCGGCAGGAAGCGCAAGAGCGGCTGCGCCAGCTCGAGGAACTGGAAAGGCAATTGCAGGCACCGGAGCCGGTCCCGGATGCGCCTACTCCCACGCCGTCGATTCAGCAGATTCCGCCCGGGGCGCTGCAACTCGATCTCTTTTCAGCCGGGCAAAACTGAGCGGCGGGCGGAGTCGCGTTATTCGTCCCGTGGCGGCGTATGCCGCGAGATCGCGCTGGATTCCTGCAATAAATGCCGGAATGACAATTGTGTTTTTGGCAGGATCCGGCCCCCTTCGATGTCATCCCGGTATTTATTACCGGGAACCAGAGCCGGCGCTGCCGCAGGCGCCGGTTCAGGACCCGGATTCACTTTTCGCCATGTACCAATTGAGGATCGCCACGCGGACCGCCGAGGAGAGGTTGGCGCTGGCGCGGGTTTCGTCGATTTCGGCGATGAGGCGGGCGGTAGTGATGCCGCGTTCGGCGGCCATGCGCTCGAGCGCGTCCCAGAACTCGGGCTCGAGGGCCATCGAGGTGGGGTGACCGGCGATGGTCAGCGAGCGCTTCTGCAAGGGTTATTTCTTGCGGAAGGCGTCGAGGCTGACGACCTTTTCGCCCGAGGGTTCGGGGCTGGGATCGGGGTCGTTGTCATCGTCGGGATCGGCGGTGTCCACGATCGTCTCGACATGGGGCGAGGGCGCCTCGGCGACCTCGAACTGGATGCCGAACTGGACGGAGGGATCGAAAAAGCCCTTCATGGCTGAAAAGGGGATGACCAGGAGCTCGTTCTGGCCGTCAAAGGAAAGGCCGACCTCAAAGCCGGTATCGGTGACCTTCAAATCCCAGAACTGGTTCTGGAGGACGATGGTCATTTCCTTGTCGTACTGGGCGATGAGCCGCTGGCTGATGCGGACGCCGGGGGCCTGGGTGACAAAGGAGATGAAAAAGTGATGATCGCCGGGCAAACCCGTGCGCGCCACCTCGCCCAACACCTTCTTTACGACACCACGCAGGGCTTCTTGCGTGAGGATGTCGTAACGAATCTGGTCTTCGGCCATATGACGCGGCTCCCTACAGAAGAATCTCAAGTCCGCCCATAACAGCCTGACTTGCCCGCAAAATTCAAGTGAGATGGTAATGGAAGTGCAGGCTTCTGTTGCCAGGTGCCTGCGAACCCCGCCTACGCCCGGCTAGGAGCGAAGGGCTTTAAATTCCCAGTGCTGGCACCGCTTAAGCGGCGAGAGCGACCGGAGCCTTATGGTTGTCATTGGCAACTATAAGTTTTAGTCCGATAACGGTGGTACCATGCCGAGCGAAAGCACACCCTTTACGCCCTCGTCGATCCTGTTTCGCCCCCATAAGAATCCTCATTTTCGCGAGGATATTGGTGGAGGCGCCGGGTACTGCCCCCGGGTCCGATGGGTTTATTACGATGACAGTTTATCGCCATAGCCGTTGCCGGCAGGGCTAATATAGGGGTTGGCATCGGGGGTTGCAATATATACGGCTCAGCCGTATATTCAGCCATGCACGGCGTTGTCTTCACCCCGATTTTTCTGAGGCAGGCGGAACGCGAAGGCGTCGATGAAGAGACGTTGCTGGCGATTGCCGCCGCAATCGCTGCGAACCCGGAATCCGGCGATCTCATTGCGGGAACGGGGGGCGCGAGAAAGTTGCGTCATGGCGTTGCGGGCCGGGGGAAAAGCGGCGGATTGCGGTCCATCCATTATTTTGGTGGTGGCGATGTGCCGGTGTTTCTGCTCGCGATCTACGGCAAGGGCACGAAAGCCAATCTGAGCAAGGCGGAACGCAATCAACTTGCGGCGATCCTTCCAAGGATTGCCGATGCATATAGAAAACGAGACCGACGATGAGTGATTTTGGAAAAGAACTGCTGGAAAGCGCGCAGGAAGCATTGGACATTGCACAAGGGAAAGCCGCGCCCCCCAAGGCCGTGGCTGCCGAAGCGATCGATGTCGCCGCCATCCGGAAACGCTTGCGGCTTTCGCAGAACAAGTTTGCCGAGCGTTTTGGCCTCTCGGTCGCAACGGTGCGGGACTGGGAACAGAAACGGCGCGTTCCCGACCGGATAGCGGCCAATTTGTTACGCGTGATCGATCACGCTCCAGAGACCGTGCAGCGGGCGTTGGAAAAGGCGCATTGACGGGCGCGTAACCCGCAGAGAATCGGTATAGCTTTCCCCCATGAAGCAATATCTTGATCTTGTGCGCCATGTGATGGAGACCGGGGCCGACAAGTCCGACAGGACGGGCACGGGGACGCGGAGTGTTTTCGGGTATCAGATGCGGTTCGACCTTCAGGAAGGTTTTCCGCTGCTGACCACCAAGAAGCTCCACATCAAGTCCATCGTCTATGAGCTTTTGTGGTTCCTGCGTGGAGACACCAATGTGCGCTGGCTACAGGAGCGCGGCGTGCGCATCTGGGACGAGTGGGCGGACGAGAACGGCGATCTGGGGCCGGTCTATGGCAGCCAGTGGCGAAGCTGGCCCGCGCCCGATGGCGGGCATATCGACCAGATTTCCAATCTCGTTGAGCAGATCAGGACGCGGCCGGATTCGCGGCGGCATATCGTTACGGCCTGGAACCCGGCGGAAGTGGACAATATGGCGCTGCCGCCGTGCCATTGCCTGTTTCAGTTCTATGTGGCCGAGGGCAAGCTTTCCTGCCAGCTCTACCAGCGCTCGGCGGACATTTTTCTCGGCGTGCCGTTCAACATTGCCTCCTATGCGCTTTTGACGCACATGATCGCCGAGGTGACGGGGCTGGAGGTCGGCGATTTCGTCCACACCTTCGGGGATGCGCATATTTACTCCAACCATTTCGAGCAGGTGCGGCTGCAACTGACGCGGAGCCCGCGTCCGCTGTCGCGGCTGACGATAAAGACCAAAAGGGATTCGGTTTTCGATTTCGCGTTCGAGGATTTCGAGATCGAGGGCTATGACCCGCATCCGCACATCAAGGGAGAGGTGGCGGTATGAGGGATGCGTTTCCTATAGTGATGGACCAGCCGATAGAGGTTTCATGCCCCTGACAATCCGCCGCGCCGGGAAGAAGGATACGGCGCTGGTGCTCGAATTCATCATCAAGCTGGCCGAGTTCGAGAAACTGTTCGATGAGGTCGAGGCGAGCGAGGAGCAGATCGAGGCGGCGCTGTTCTGTGACGATCCCAAGGTCTTTTGCGATATCGCCGAGGTCAATGGCAGGCCGGCGGGGTTCGCGTTGTGGTTCTATACGTTTTCGACCTTTCAGGGAAAGCACGGCATCTGGCTCGAAGACCTTTACGTCGAGCCCGGCGTGCGCGGGAACGGGATCGGCAAGGCGCTGCTCACGCATCTGGCGAAACGCTGTATCGATGAGGAGCTGGGGCGGCTGAGCTGGTGGGTGCTCAACTGGAACGAGCACGCCATCGATTTCTACAAGGCCCATGGAGCGGTGCTGCATGACGAATGGACGACCTGCCGGGTGAGCGGACCGGAACTCGAGACGCTGGCGAAAGGATGAGCGGGGTGCGGATCTCGATGATCGCGGCGGTGGGGCGCAACGGGGCCATCGGATCGGGCGGCGCGCTGCCCTGGCGGTTGCCGAGCGATTTTGCGTTCTACAAGGCAACGACCATGGGCAAGCCGCTCGTCATGGGGCGCAAGACGTTCGAGAGCATCGGGCGTCCGCTGCCGGGGCGCACCAATATCGTCGTGACGCGGCAAAAGGATTACGCGCCCGAGGGTGTTGTCGTGGTGCCCTCGCTGGAAGCGGGGATCGAGCATGCAAAGGCAGTCGCGGCGCGGGACGGAGCGGACGAAATTTTCATAAACGGGGGCGGGGAGCTTTATGCCCAGGCCATGCCGGTGGCCAACAGGCTCTATATCACCCATGTCGATGCCGACCCTGAGGGTGACACGTTCTTTCCGGCGATCGATGAACGGCAATGGGACGGCAAGACGCTCGGCGAGGTCCGTCCGGATGTGCGCGACAGCGCGGCGTTCACGGTCGTTGTTTATGATCGCAAATGACGCATCGGCCCAGTTTTCATTGATCGGGCTGGCTCGCTTGCCTATATAACGTGCCACTATCAAAAAATACTTTCACGACAACCGAAAGGGACGAAATGCCGTGGGAAGATAACAAGGACCGCCGCGGCACCCGCAGCGGCGGCCCCTGGGGGCAAGCCCCCGGCGGGGGCGGAGGCGGCGGTGGACCCCGCCGGCCAAACGGCGGAGGGTTCGGCAACAACACGCCTAATCTCGAAGACATTCTCGCCCGTGGCCGCCAGCAATTCGGCGGCGGATTGCCCGGTGGGCGCTGGGCGCTGATCGGGGGCGTTGCCGCGCTGCTGATCTTCTGGGCCTCGAACGCCATCTATACCGTTGCGCCGCAGGAAGTGGGCGTGGAACTGCTGTTCGGCGAGCCCAAGGACGAACTTTCGCTTCCGGGCCTGCATTTTCACATGTGGCCGATCGAGCGCGTGGAAAAGGCTTCGACCACGGAAAACCAGACCCGTGTGGGTGCCAGCGGCTCGCGCGACGAGGGCCTGATGCTCTCGGGCGACCAGAACATCGTCAACATGAGCTTTTCGATTCTCTGGCGGATCGGCGACCCGCGCCTCTACCTGTTTGAGGTTCGCGACCCCGACGAGATGGTGCGGCAGGCAGCCGAGAGCGCGATGCGCGAAGTCGTGGGCCGGCGCACGGCGCAGGACGTCTTCCGTGACGACCGTGCCGGTATCGCCATCGAGGTGCAGCGCATCACCCAGCAGATTCTCGACAGCTACAATGTGGGCGTGAACATCTCCAACATCTCCATCGAAAACGTCGCGCCGCCGACCGAGGTGGCCGATGCGTTCGACGAAGTGCAGCGCGCGCTGCAGGACGAAGACCGCTTCCAGGAAGAAGCCCGGCAATACGCCAACACCCTTCTGGGTAGCGCGCGTGGTCAGGCGGCTTCGATCCGCGAGGAAGCCGCGGCCTATCGCGACCGGGTGATCAACGAATCGCAGGGTCAGGCCGCGCGTTTCGTTGCCGTTTACAACGAATACCGCAACGCGCCGGAAGTCACGCGCCAGCGTATCTTCCTTGAAACGATGGAAGAAGTCCTTGGCGGCGCCAACAAGCTGCTCGTGGAAGGCGGGGCATCGGGGTCGGGGGTCATCCCTTATCTGCCGTTGCCCGAATTGCGCGGTTCAAACCAGCCCGGCGGAGGTAACCTCTGATGAACAGGCTCGTAATCGTAATCGTCGCACTGGTCCTGGCAGCCTATGTGCTGTTCTCCTCGCTGTTCATCGTCAACGAACGCGAACAGGTCATCGTCACCCGCTTCGGCGAGATCACGCGGGAAATCCGCGATCCGGGCATCTATTTCAAGATCCCGACCGACTTCATCGAAACCGTTCAGTATATCGACAAGCGCCTGCTGCGCTACGACCTCGAGCGTATTCGCCTGCAGGTCTCGGGCGGCCAGTTCTATGTCGTGGACGCGTTCATTACCTACCGCATCGAGGACCCGACCCGGTTCCGTCAATCGGTGCTCGGCAGCTTGCAGCTTGCCGAACAGCGCATTGCGACCCGTTTCGAATCCGCGCTGCGCGGGGTCTACGGCCTGCGTGAATTCGACGCCGCGCTCTCCGAGCAGCGGTCCGAGATGATGCGCGAAGCCCGCGATCTGGTTGCCGCAGATATGGTGGAACTGGGCATCACGGTGGTCGATGTGCGCATTCTCGTCACCGACCTCACGCCGGAAGTCTCCCAGCAGACCTATGAGCGGATGAAGGCCGAACGTCTTGCCGAAGCGGCGCTGTTGCGCGCGCGCGGTCAGGAGCAGGCGCAGATCTTGCGGGCTATCGCCGACCGCCAGGCAGTGGAGATCGTTTCCGCGGCCAATCGCGATAGCGAAATCATCCGTGGTGAGGGTGATGCGGAACGCAACCGCATCTATGCCGAGGCCTATACCCAGGACGAGGCGTTCTTTGAGTTCTTCCGGTCGATGGAAGCGTATCGGACGGCGCTGGACGACGGGAGCACCACCATGCTGCTCTCGCCGGATTCGGCCTTCTTCCGGTTCTTCGGTGCAGAGGGCACGCTGCCCGAATTCCCCGCGCCGACCGCCGCTCCGATCGACATCGGAGTGGAAGGGCCGAGCGAGCAGCCGATCGATCCCGAGGAAATCGAAAACCTGCTGTCGACCGACAGCCTCGTCTCGGGCGAGGGGCCGGCCGGCGAGCCGCTCGACCTCGAAACGCTGATCGATGAGCCGCAGCCCGAAGAGGCTCCGGCCCAGTAAGAGCGCCAAGCGCGACAATCAGGGGCGCATCTTCGGGTGCGCCCCTTTTTTTGTGAAGCGGAGATTTATCTGCAATGACCGATCTTTTTGCCGCGCTGGCTTTGGCGCTGGTGCTTGAAGGGCTGCTCTACGCCGCGTTTCCCGAGCAGATGAAGCGCATGATCGCACAGGTACTGGAGATGCCCTCCCAGCACTTGCGCATGGGTGCGCTGGTGGTGGCGGGGGTGGGGTTGTTGCTGCTGGCGGTTGTGCGGATGTGAGGGCCTTGGGTGGTCGGGAGCGTTTCGACTTTTGACGGAAATGGCCAGCGTGTCTCCGTCGCTATCCCGGGCTCGACCCGGGATCCATAGCTAAACCATCCAACACGAAGGAATTTGTGGCATTGTCCCCGGCTTTCGCCGGGGCAGCAAAGGAGCTTGAGGCTGATTCCGGCAAAATCTGAAATGATCTAGCGGACGATCTCGTCGTCGCCATAACCCTGCAAATAGAGCAGCGCCGTGAGGTCGGCGTGGTCGATGCGGACTTCGGCGCGTTCGGCGACGGCGGGCTTTGCGTGGAGCGCGATGCCAAGTCCTGCGACTTCGAGCATGTCGAGATCGTTGGCACCGTCGCCCACGGCCAGCGTCTGGGCCTGGGTGATGTCGAGTTCGGCGACCAGCGCAAGCAGGCGGTTGCGCTTGGTATCCTTGTCGACGATGGGCTTTTCAACCGTGCCCGTGAGACGGTCCATATCGTCGAACAAAAGAACGTTGGCGACAGCCTCGTCAAAGCCGATGCGCTTGGCGAAATAATCGGCGAAAAGCGTGAAGCCGCCTGAAACGAGCGAGGTATAGGCGCCAAAAGCCTTCATGGTCTGGACCAGCGCGCGCCCACCGGGGGCCAGCGTGATGCGCTCGCGGCGGACCTCCTCGACCACCTTGCGCTCAAGGCCCTTAAGAAGCTTGACGCGGGTATCGAGCGCCTGCTCGAAATCGAGTTCGCCGCGCATGGCGCGTTCGGTGATCTCGGCGACCTGGGGCTTGATGCCCAGCGCGTCGGCAAGCTCATCGATACATTCCTGGTCGATCATGGTGGAATCCATGTCGGCGACCAGCAGCCGCTTGCGGCGGTTGGCGAGGGGGACGAGGGCGACATCGACAGGCAGGCTGGCGACCATTTCGCGGGCCATCGCCTCGGCCTTGGTGGCCTGCGGCCTCACGATCTCGCAGGCGATGCCTTGCGCAAGCCAGTTGATTTCGCCATGAACTTCCCTTTGCACCGCTTCGACAAGGGCGTGGGAAAGGGCCGGTTCATCGGGATCGGCAAGAAGGCACAGGACGGACATCGGCAACGACCATGCAAGGGGCAGGGGAAAAGCGAGCGGTTTTGATAGCCGGTCCCACCGCGAGCGGCAAGACGGCGCTGGCCATCGAAATGGCGCGGGCACGCGGCGGGGTGATCGTCAATACCGATTCCATGCAGGTTTATGGTGTGCTCGACCGGCTGACGGCGCGGCCCGATGCCAGGGAACTGGCCGCCGCGCCGCATTGTCTGTTCGGGCATGTCGATCCGGGACAACGCTATTCCACAGGTGCGTGGCTGACCGATGTTCGCGAACTGATTCAAGGCGGCGAACTGGGAGGGCGGACGCCTGTTTTCGTTGGCGGAACCGGGCTTTATTTCGATGCGCTTACAAAGGGGTTCGCGGAAATTCCGGCTATTCCAGAGGCATCGATTCAAGCGGCTGAGAAACTGATTCAGGGGCTCGATGCGACCGGGCGGCTCGCATTGCTGGCTGAAAGGGACCCCCAAGCCGCCGCGCGCATCGGGGTGGCGGACCCACAACGGGTGGTGCGGGCGCTTTCGGTGCTCTATGCGACGGGCAGGCCGTTGAGCGCGTTTCAGAAGGATAATGAAGAGTCGTTGTTGCAAGGGTATGAACTTGAAAAAATCGTGCTGATGCCCGAACGCGGATTGCTGCGGCGGAGGATCGCCGAGCGGTTCGCGGCGATGATGGAGCGGGGGGCGGTGGAGGAAGTGCGGGCGCTTCTGGCGTTGGACCTGGACCCTTCGCTGCCGGCGATGAAGGCCATCGGGGTCAACGAGATCGTGGCGATGCTGGCCGGGGAGATTTCGCGCGAGGAGGCGATTGAGCGTGCGGTGACGGCGACGCGGCAATATGCCAAGCGGCAGTCGACCTGGTTTCGGAACCGGATGGGGGATTGGCGGTTTGTCGATCCGTTCGGGGTTTAGCGGCTGGCATCGCTGCCCCCTCACCCCCAGCCCCTCTCCCGCGAGGGGAGAGGGGGGCTCGTAAGCCGAACCATCCGCGGGGCTCCCCTTCTCCCCTCGTGGGAGAAGGTGGCCGGAGCGAAGCGGAGGTCGGATGAGGGGGCCAGCGATGCGGCCCCTATAACAGGTGCCCATGAGGAGTTGACGGAACGGCTCAACATTGCACAAGTGTTGCCAGATCTTAGGAGGCCGGAATGAGCGAACATGCGCTGATCGTCATTGATGTCCAGAACGATTTTTGCCCCGGCGGGGCGCTTGCCGTGGATGAAGGCGATGTGATCGTGCCGTTGATGAACCAGCTCATCGACACCCATTCGCACGTGATCCTGACGCAGGACTGGCACACGGCGGACCATTCGAGCTTTGCCTCGCAGCATCCGGGCAAGGCGCCGTATGAGACCGTCGAGGCCGAATATGGTCCACAGACGTTGTGGCCGGACCATTGCGTGCAGGGCACGAAAGGGGCGGAGTTCCATCCCGATCTCAACGTGACCCCGGCGGAACTGATCATTCGAAAGGGGTTCCGGCAGGCGATCGATTCCTATTCGGCGTTCTTCGAGAACGATCACACGACGCCAACGGGGCTCGCAGGTTATCTGCGCGAGCGGGGGCTTTCAAAGCTGCGGCTGGCCGGGCTGGCGACGGATTTCTGCGTCGCCTATTCGGCGCTCGATGCGGTTGCGCAGGGGTTTTCGGTGGAAGTGGTGCTTGCGGCATCGCGGGGGATCGATCTCGACGGATCGGTTGACGCCATGATCGGCCGGATGCGCGAGGCAGGGGTGGTCATCCGGTGAGTGCATCCAAGACCGACATTGCGCGGCGGGTTTTCAACCATACGTTCAAGCTCGACCCGATCATCCGCTCGCTGCTCGATACCGATTTCTACAAGCTCCTGATGCTCCAGATGATCTGGGGGCTTTACCGAGATGTGGACGCAACGTTCTCGCTGACCAACCGCACCACGTCGGTGAAGCTGGCCGAGGAGATCGACAGCGGCGCCTTGCGCGAACAGCTCGACCATGCACGGACGCTGCGGTTCACGAAAAAGGAAATGATCTGGCTGGCGGGTAATACGTTTTACGGCACCAAGCAGATCTTTTCGCCCGAGTTTCTCGCCTGGCTCGAAGACTTCAAGCTGCCCGACTACGAGCTTTCGACGCGGGACGGGCAGTTCGAGTTGCACTTCCATGGCAAATGGGTCGAAACGACCATGTGGGAAATCCCCGCGCTCGCCATCATCAACGAGTTGCGCTCGCGGGCGGCGATGCGGGGCATGGGGCGGTTCGAGCTCGACGTGCTTTATGCACGGGCCAAGGCCAAGCTCTGGGACAAGGTGGAGCGGCTCCAGCAACTGCCCGACCTCAAGATTTCCGATTTCGGCACGCGGCGGCGGCACTCGTTCCTCTGGCAGCGCTGGTGTGTGGAAGCCCTCAAGGAAGGGCTGGGCGAGGCGCTGACCGGCACGTCCAACGTGCTGCTGGCCATGGACACGGACCTTGAGGCACAGGGCACCAACGCGCACGAACTGCCCATGGTGGCGGCGGCGCTGGCGAGGGACGAAGTCACGTTGAAGCGCGCGCCCTACAAGGTGCTCGAGGACTGGCAGAGCTATTATGGGGGGAACCTGCTGATCGTCCTGCCCGACGCGTTCGGGACGGCGGCGTTCCTGCGCGATGCCCCGGACTGGGTGGCCGACTGGACGGGGTTCCGGCCCGACAGCGCGCCGGCCATCGAGGGCGGGGAAGCGATCATCCGCTGGTGGCAGGAGCGCGGGCGCGATCCGCGCGAAAAGCTGCTGATCTTTTCGGATGGGCTCGATACTGAAACCATCGAGGCCGCCTACCGGCATTTCGACGGGCGGGTGCGGATGGCGTTCGGCTGGGGCACCAATCTCACCAATGATTTCGCAGGCGTCGCGCCGCACGGCACGCCGCAGCTCGAACCCATATCGCTGGTTATCAAGGTGTCGAGCGCCAATGGCCGCCCAGCCATCAAGCTCTCGGACAACCCGGCCAAGGCGGTGGGTGATCCGCAAGAAATAGCGCGCTATATTCGGGTGTTCGGAACCGAGGGCATGGCGGAACTGCCGGTGGCGGTCTGAGAGGAAACATGACAGGAACCGCATCGGAATTGATCGATGAGATGATAGCGGGGCTTGATGACTGGCGCGGGCCCATGCTGGCGAAGCTGCGTGCGGTGATATTGGCGGCGGACCCCGGCATCATCGAGGAATGGAAATGGATGGGCAGCCCGACATGGTCCTGCGACGGGCTGATCGTGGTGGGCAACCCCCACAAAGGGAAGATCAAGCTCACTTTCGCCCACGGCGCGACGCTGCCGGACCTGCAAGGGCTGTTCAACGGCAAGGATACGGGAAACACGCGGCGGTCCATCGATATTTTCGAGAGCAATGCCCCGGACGAAAAAGCGCTGCAGGATCTCGTGCGGGCGGGGATCGCGTATAACCGCACGCATCTCAAGAAGAACGCGGGCAAGCGGGGCGGTCAGGGCGCGTAGGCGATCCATCCCTTGAAGCCCAGCGCGGCGTAGAACAGGTCCACATCTTCAAAACCGGCCTCTTTGAGCATTCTTTCCTCCTCCTCGGGGGCAAGGACGGTGAGGCGCGTTGCCATAGCCTCGCGGGCCGCGGCGTTGGCAGGGTCGCCGCCGCCAAAGGCGATGTGGCGCGTAATCGACCGGGAGCGTTCGGGTTCGGTCTGCGCAAAGCTGATGTGAGCGAGGATGAAAGGGGCGCCAGATACAAGGCGACGGCGGATTTCGAGGAGGGTGGGAAGCCGGTTTTCACGCGCGATGAAATGGAAGGTCAGAAGGCAGACGGCGGCGGCGAACGGGCCTTCGGATGCCGCTTCGATGGTGCCCCGGGTGAGCGTGATACGGTCCATGAAGGGGGCGGCGGTGCGGCGGGCGGTGTCGAGCATGTCGGGGGCGGGATCGACGCCCTCGAACGTCCAGCCGGGATGGCCGGCGGCAAGGGTCTTGAGCTCGAGACCGCCGCCTGCGCCAAGGACGAGCACGCGGCCGTTCTCGGGTGTGCGCTCGGCAAGCAGCATCGACATCATGCGATGCAGCCCGTCGAAACCCGGCACCTGCCGGGGCGGGCCTTCGGCGTAACCGGCGGCGTGGCTGCCGGTGAAGGGGGTGTTGTCTTTCATGCGGCCATAATCCTCACATGTGTCGGTGGATGGCGGGTAAGGGTTTCAGCTTCCCGTTACCATCCGCCTGGGGTCGAGTAGACCGAGCCGCTCGCGCATGGCGAAGCGGGTGGTGAGGATGACGGCGACGAAGGCGAGGCCCGAGGCGAGGCCAATCCAGATGCCGATGCCGGCGAGGCGGTCGGGGCTCCCCAGATACCACGCGATGGGCATGCCCACGCACCAATAGCCAAAAAGGGCGACCACCATGGGGATCTTGGTGTCGTTGAGGCCGCGCAGGATATGAGCGGCCACCACCTGGGCGCCATCGGCGATCTGGAAGAAACCCGCCATCAGCAGATAGGAGGTGGCAAAGGCCAGCGCGACGGCGTTTTCAGGGTAAGCCGGATCGAGGAAGAGCCGGGTGAAAACGCCGGGAATGGTAAGAAAAAGGGCGGCGGTGATGCACATGAAGCCGACGCCGAGGGCCATGGAGATCCAGCCGGCCCGCCGGACCCCTTCGGGATTCCGGGCGCCAAAGGAAAGGCCGACGCGGACGGTGGAGGCCATCGAAAGGCCCAGCGGCACCATGAAGGCGAGCGAGGCGCATTGCAGCGCCACGGCGTGGGCAGCCAGTTCGTCGGTGCCGAGCCACCCCATGAAGACGGCGGCGACGGCGAACATGCCGACTTCCGCCATGATGGTGAGCCCGATGGGGGTGCCGATGCGGAAGATCTGGCGGAAGCGCGCCCAGTCGGGCCGCCAGAAACGGACGAGGATATGGAAGCGCCTGTAGCGGGGGTGGTGCAGCGCATAGAGCAGCAGCAGGCTGAACATCAGGGTGTTGACGGTGACCGTGGCGATCGCCGCCCCCCTCAGTTCGAGCCGTGGAGCGCCGAAATTGCCAAAGATCAGAATGTAGTTGAGGAGCGCGTTGGCAAAAACGCCCGCAACTGTGACGTATAGGATGATCCGCGTGGAGCCGAGTGCTGAAAGGAAAGAGCGCATGGCGAACAGACCCAGCCCCGGATAGAGCACGAACAGGGCAATCTGCATATAGATCCCGGCCATGGCGGCAAGCTCGGGGGTCTGTCCCGCAAGGATCAGGATGGGCCGGATGTTCCAGATGATCGGGATCAGAAGCGTTGCGATGAGAATGGCGATCCACAGGCCCTGCCGCACGGTGCGCCGGACCTGCTTGATCTGCCGGGCGCCGAGGGCCTGCGCCACGAGCGGGGCCACCGCGCCCACAATGCCGCCGCCGAGCAGCAGGAAGGGATTGAAAAAGGCCGTGGCCAGCGTACCGGCGGCCAGGTATTCAGGCCCCAGCCAGCCCATCATGACGACGTCGGTGGTGAATAGCGCGTTCTGGGCCAGTTGGGCCACGACCAGCGGCCATGCAAGAAAAAATGTGGCGCGAAGTTCGGCCCCCCAGCTTTGCGCCGGACGGGCTTTCAAAGTCCCGGACATTGTCGTTCAGCCTTTCAAGCCAATCCTCGCCCGCTGGAATCGGGGCAAGCCGAGCCGGATACAACAAGGGGAGCAGTTTGTCAGGGGGGCGGGGCGGAATTGTGTGAATGGCGCGTGAGATGACCGGAAGCAAGACGGTCTGACGGAGCGGGCCGATGCCATGAACGACAAGGCTGCCGCGCTTGCGTAGTGTCCAGGGTAAGGCCGGGAAAACAAACTGGGTTGAGAAAAAGACCAAAATAGCGGAAATTAAGGCGCTCTGGCCTGTTCAGGTTCAATTCAGATTCGGGTCTGTAAGGCTAAAAGTGACCTTTGCGTGGAACGAAAAAGCGGCAATGAGCATTTTGAGCGCGAGGGAACTCAAGTTTTAAAACGTCGCACGGAGGCTTCTCAGTATGAAGAAAATGTTGGTAATTGGCGTTGCGCTCACCGCGTTGCTCGCCGTGTCTGCCTGTACCCGGACCCAGCAGTCGGCTGCGGTCGGCGCGGGCGCGGGCGCGATCATTGGCGGAGTGACCACCGGAACGGTAACGGGCGCAGCCATCGGTGCGGCTGTTGGCGGTGTTGCCGGCGCGGTCGTCGGCCAGGTGGCTGGTGAACCCGAGAACTGCTACTTCCGCGCCGCGGATGGCCGTCTCTATGTCGACCGCTGCCCGCGCGGCTAAGCTGTCGTTAGCAAGAATCTGAAAGGGCCTGCCGCGCAAGCGGCGGGCCTTTTTATGTTCCGGGGCGGCAATTTTGGACTTGACCGCGCGCAGCGCGCCAAATACCAATGCCAATGAATTTTGTCGGAGAAGGTCCGTCGTGACGACTCTTATTCTTGTAGTAGGCTGGCGCATCGCAACATGAGGGGATGACTCTCGTGGCAAATTGCGGTGCGCGGAAACAAGGTCCCAGATGGGGCCTTTTTTATTATCTGGCGTCCGGGCTACCGGGCAGTGAAGTAAGCAGGGAGAAAGGCAATGGCCCAACAGATGACCGGCGCCGAAATGGTGGTCGAAGCGCTCAAGGATCAGGGAGTCGAGCATATATTCGGCTATCCGGGCGGGGCGGTATTGCCGATCTATGACGCGATTTTCCAGCAGGGCAAGGTGCGGCACATTCTGGTGCGGCACGAGCAGGGCGCAACGCACATGGCGGAAGGCTATGCGCGCTCGACCGGCAAGTGCGGCGTGGTGCTGGTGACTTCGGGACCGGGGGCGACCAACGCGGTGACCGGGCTCACGGATGCGTTGCTCGATTCCATCCCGCTGGTCTGCATCACCGGGCAGGTCCCGGTCCCGCTGATCGGTTCGGACGCCTTCCAGGAGTGCGACACGGTCGGGATCACGCGTAGCTGCACCAAGCACAACTATCTCGTCAAATCGATCGAGGACCTGCCGCGCATCCTGCACGAAGCGTTCCACATCGCGACCTCGGGGCGCCCCGGGCCGGTGGTGATCGATATCCCCAAGGACGTGCAGTTCGCGATGGGGACGTATATCAAGCCGCAGGCCGAGATGAGCCACCCCACCTACAAGCCGCAGCGCGAAGGGGACACGGAGGCGATCCGCGTCGCGGTGGACCTGATGCTTAGGGCCGAGCGCCCGGTGTTCTATACGGGCGGCGGCATCATCAATTCCGGACCCGAGGCCAGCCGGAACCTGCGCGAACTGGCCGAACTCACCGGATTTCCCGTGACCTCGACCCTGATGGGGCTGGGGGCCTATCCGGCGTCGGGCGGGCAGTGGCTGGGGATGCTGGGCATGCATGGCACCTATGAAGCCAACATGGCGATGCACGATTGCGACCTGATGATCTGCCTCGGCGCGCGGTTCGACGACCGGATCACCGGGCGGATCGATGCGTTTTCGCCGGGCAGCCGGAAGATCCATGTCGATATCGATCCCTCCTCGATCAACAAGAACATCGTCGTCGACGTGCCGATCGTGGGGGATGTGAACCTCGTGATGGAAGAGATGATCCGCATGTGGCGCGCCAGGACCAACCAGCCGCGCACCGAGGCCATCGCGCCATGGTGGAAGGCTATCGAGAAATGGCGGGGCGTCAATTCTCTGGGATTCACGAACTCGTCCTCGATCATCAAGCCGCAGCACGCCATCGCGCGGCTCTATGAGGCGACGAAGAACCGGGACGTCTATATCACGACCGAAGTCGGCCAGCACCAGATGTGGGCGGCGCAACACTTCCATTTCAACGAACCCAACCGCTGGATGACTTCGGGCGGGCTGGGCACGATGGGTTACGGGCTGCCCGCCGCCATCGGCGTGCAGGTGGCACACCCGGACGCGCTGGTGATCGATATCGCGGGCGAGGCGAGCGTGCAGATGACCATGCAGGAGATGAGCACCGCGCTGCAGTACGAGCTGCCGGTCAAGATCTTCATCCTCAACAACGAATATATGGGGATGGTGCGCCAGTGGCAGGAATTGCTGCATGGCGGGCGCTATTCGCACTCCTATTCGGACGCACTGCCCGATTTCGTGAAGCTCGCCGAAGCCTATGGCGGGCACGGCATCCGGTGCGCAGATCCGGGCGAACTCGACAATGCGATCGATGAGATGATCAACATCAACAAGCCCGTGATCTTCGATTGCCTCGTCTCCAAGGAAGAAAACTGCCTGCCGATGATCCCGTCGGGCAAGCCGCATAACGAAATGATCCTGCCCGATACGGCGGATATCGGGTCCATTATCGATGAGAAGGGGAGGGTGCTGGTTTAGCGGATTGAATGCCGGCATCGCTGGCCCCCTTACCCCCAGCCCCTCTCCCACGAGGGGAGAGGGGGGCGGAGGCGGCGAACTCCCCCGATCCCCCTTCTCCCCTCGTGGGAGAAGGTGCCCCGAAGGGGCGGATGAGGGGGTGCGGTGCCCGAACCGAACACCGGACCATTTGAGGAACCACAAACATGAACGCAAATCTGTTGCCGACGGGTTCGGCTTATTTCCTGACCCAGCAGACCCAGGAGCCGGAGCGCCATACGCTGACGGTGCTGGTGGATAACGAGCCGGGGGTTCTTGCGCGGGTCGTGGGACTGTTCTCGGCGCGCGGGTTCAATATAGACTCGCTCACCGTGAGCGAGACCGAGCACGACAAGCACCGCTCGCGCATCACGGTCGTGACGGTTGCGGTGCCCAAGATCATCGCGCAGATAAAACTCCAGCTCGAACGGCTGGTGCCGGTGCACAAGGTTCACGACCTCACCGAAGAGGGCAATTATATCGAGCGCGAACTGGCGCTGGTGAAGGTGGCCGGGGTGGGTGAGAACCGCGTCGAGGCGCTGCGGCTGGCCGATGCGTTCCGCGCGCAGGTGATCGATGCCTCGACGGAGAGCTTCGTTTTCGAGGTGACGGGCAAATCGTCCAAGGTCGAGCAGTTCATCTCGCTGATGGCGCCGATCGGGCTTGTCGAGGTGGTGCGCACCGGGCTTGCCGCGGTGACGCGCGGCGGCGAGGGCATGTAGGATTGGCCAGTTTTCCATCGAATGTCCGGGGCATTGCGCTGATGGTGCTGGCCACGGGGGCATTCACGGTCAACGATACGTTCTTCAAACTGGCGACCGAGGATCTGCCGGTTTTCCAGTCGCTTTTCCTGCGGGGCGTGGCGGCGGCGATCTTCTGTCTGCCGCTGGTGCTGTTCAGCGGCGCGATTACGAAGATGGCAAGAATCTTCGATCGGTGGGCCGTGCTGCGTAGCGCGTTCGAGATCGCATCGGTTTTTTGCATCCTCAATGCGCTTGTGCGCATACCGATTGCCGACATCACCGCCATCGCCCAGCTTGCGCCGATGCTTTTGATGATCGCGGCGGCGGCGATCTTCCGCGAGAAGCTGGGCCTCTGGCGGATCGTTCTCATGGTTCTGGGCTTTGCGGGTGCGCTCATGATCGCCCAGCCGCAGGCCGACGGTATGTCGCCCTATATGATGCTGGGCATGGCGGGCGCGGTCCTTCTTGCTTGCCGCGACCTCATCGCGCGCAAGGTGCCTGAAGAAATACCCGGATCGATCGTGACCTATGGTGTGGTCCTGATGGTAATGACCGCGTCCTTTGTTGTCACCATGCTGACCGGGGAATGGGTCGCCCCGCCGCTTCATGCGCTGGGTTATCTTCTGGCGTCGGGGCTGTTTGTGATGTTCGGACATCACTTCATCTTCCTTTCATTCCGCGCGGCGCCGGTGGGCGTGGCCGCCCCCTTCTTTTACTCGGCGACGATCTGGGCGCTCTTGCTCGGTTTTCTCGTCTTTGGCGAGTTTCCCAATGCGCTGGCAATCGCGGGGATCGGGCTGATTCTCGGCAGCGGGGTGGTGCTGGTGATGCACTCGCGCAAGCCGGTGGTGGCGGTGCCGGCGGCGATCGATGCAAAGGAGGGTTCAGACCTCGAGCAATTCGATATAGAGAAGGTTCCAGAGTAACCTGTCCGCCGAGCCTTCATGACCAAGCTTTCCGTAAATCTCAATGCCGTGGCGCAGTTGCGCAATCGCCGGGACCTGCCCTGGCCGAGCGTCACGGGAATCGCACGGGTGGTGCTGGACGCGGGCGCGGCGGGGATAACGGTCCATCCGCGCCCCGACGAGCGGCACATAAGGCGCAGCGACGTTTATGAGCTGAAGGCGCTGCTGGCAAAAGACTATCCCGATGCGGAATTCAATATCGAGGGGTATCCCAGCGAGGATTTCCTGGCGCTGATCGCGGACGTCGATCCCGATCAGGTGACGCTGGTGCCCGACGATCCCGCGCAGGCGACCTCCGACCATGGCTGGGATTTCGTGGGGGAACAGGCGCTCCTCACATCGGTCGTGCAGCGGTTGAAAACACCATCGCGGCGGGTATCGCTGTTTTGCGATCCCGATGCGGGAGAGCGTGGAATCGCGGCGGCAAAGGTAACGGGCGCCGACCGCGTCGAGCTTTACACCGGGCCCTATGGCGCGTGTTTCAACGATCTGGCGGAGGCGCGGGTCGAGCTCGAAACGCTGGCCGAAACGGCACGCGCGGCGCGGGCCGCCGGGCTGGGGCTCAATGCCGGGCACGATCTGACGCTCGCCAATCTCCCCGCTTTCGTCGCGGCTGTGGAGGGGATCGACGAGGTCTCGATCGGGCACGGGATCACGGCGGATGCGCTGCTGTTTGGGTTCGCGGAGGCGGTGCGCCGGTATATCGCGGTGCTGCGTTAGATCGTTTCAGGTTTTGATGGAAACACCCAGCTTCCGCCCTCTTGGAGTTGCATTGCGCTGGATTCCGGCAATAAATGCCGGAATGACAATGGTGTTTTCTGCTAGCTTTCCCTCCCTCCAATGTCACCCCGGTATTTATTACCGGGGACCAGAATAGTGCCTCGGCGGACACGGACCTTCTTGATTCCGTCAAAACCTGAAATGCTTTAGGCGGTTTTTTTAGAGGGTTCGGCCTTTGGGGCTTCTGGGTCACCCGGATGAACCGGGTGACGACGGGGGAGAGGGCGGCGGCGGGGTTTACGGCGGGCGACAACACTGTTTCGGTTTCTTGAACGCTTCCATGGAAGCATTGCTGACGCTTTCCTTGAAAACCGGGTATTCAAGTATTTTCAGCCAGTTACGCTATTATCCACCATTCGGCACGCTTGCGGTCCAGCGCCCCGATGGTCATTGGTTACAAAAAGGTGCCTACTTGCGTGGAGAGGTGGGCAGGCAATATCTAGCCTTAGTCACAAATCGTAACCAGTCTACGGGAACATCCAATGTCCAAGCTCAAGATCGGCGTCATCATCTCCTCCACCCGCGAAGCGCGCTTCGGTGAAATCCCCGCGAAGTGGGTTCTCGAAAAGGCCAATGCGCGCCCTGAGATCGATGCCGAGATCGTCGATCTGCGTGATTTCGACCTGCCGTTTTTCAATGAGGTCGCGTCCAACGCCTGGGCACCCTCCCAGAACGCCAATGCCGTCAAGTGGCAGGAAAAGATCAGCGAGTTCGATGGCTACATCTTCGTGGTCGCCGAATACAACCGCGCCATCACCGGCGCGCTCAAGAACGCTATCGATCAGGCTTACACCAACTGGAACAAGAAGGCATTCGGCGCCGTCGGTTATGGCTCGGTAGGCGGTGCGCGCGCGGTCGAGAACCTGCGCACCATCGGTGTCGAGCTTCAGATGGTCTCCACCCGCTCGGCCGTCCATATCGCGGGCGCCGACTTCATGGCCGTGCACCCGGGCTTTGGCGGCACCAAGACGCTCGACGATATCGAAGCGGCCATTGGCAACTCGACCGCCGACATGCTCGACCAGCTCATCTGGTGGGGCCATGCCACCAGGGCGGCGCGTGAAGCGGAAGCCGTACGGGCCGCTGCGGAATAAGGCAGCCGTTTCTATATTGCCGATATGATAGTCGTGAATGGGGTTGTCCTTTCGGGCAACCCCATTTGTCGTTTGAGTGGGGCTATCAGCGCGAGGAGGGCTGTGGGGATGCTGGGTGAGGCGCTGCCCCGTTCGGCTGGCGATGCTGTTTTCTTTCTTGCAAACTGCCGAACCGTAACGTACGGTACGGTTGATGGGGCGGCGGCTTGGCAAAGCATGCCGTGTCCCGACTAACGGAAACCGGGAGCAGGGCGCGTGGCACATATCGCGCTTTTGTTATGCCGTTCGACCGGATTTTTTTACAGCAAGAGACGCGAATTTGACGCCTCCGATCCTGACCATTGGCGATGATATTCTGACTGCCCGGCAAAAGGATGTGCTGGATGCGGCGCTCGGGCTGTTGGTCGAGGGCGGGGACGGGCTGACCATGACCGGGGTGGCCCGGCGGGCGAGTTGTTCCAAGGAAACGCTCTATAAGTGGTTCGGGGATCGCGACGGGCTTTTGACCGCGACGGTCCAGTGGCAGGCGGCCAAGGTGCGCATGGTGCCGGTGGACCGCGAAAGGCTCGACAAACGGGCGCTGGGCATCGCACTCGAAAAATTCGCGCGCGACCTTCTGAGCGTTCTTTCGGGCGATGCGTCGGTGGCGCTCAACCGGCTGGCGGTTTCCCATGCAGGGCAGGAAAAGCGCGATCTGGGCATGATCGTGCTCGAAAACGGACGCTACGCCATGGGCCGCAGGCTCAAGCCGGTGCTGGATGCGGGGCGCGATGCGGGGTTATTGAAGTTCGAGGATTGCGAAGACGCGTTCCGCAGCTTTTTCGGGCTGGTGGTGCGCGACGTGCAGATCCGGCTGCTGCTGGGCGACCGCATGAAGCTGGACGAAAAGACGATTCTTGATGATGCGCGCCGGGCGCGCGAGCAGTTCTTCGCCCTTTACGGGGCGTGAGTTTTTCAAAAGATGCGATAACGGGAGATACCAATGCGCGTTTATTATGATCGGGATGCAGATCTCAACATTCTCAAATCCAGGAAGGTCGCCATCATCGGGTATGGCAGCCAGGGCCGCGCGCACGCACTGAACCTGCGCGATTCGGGCGTGACCGACGTCGCCATCGGCCTGCGTCCGGGGTCCTCCACGGCCAAGAAGGTCGAGGCGGACGGGCTCAAGGTCATGAGTGTGGCGGAAGCCGCGGGCTGGGCCGACATGATGATGATGGCGACGCCGGACGAATTGCAGGCCGACATCTACCGCGACGACATCGCCCCCAATATCCGCGACGGCGCAGCGCTGGCCTTCGCCCACGGGCTCAACGTCCACTTCGGGCTGATCGAGCCCAAGGACACGGTCGACGTGCTGATGATCGCCCCCAAGGGCCCCGGCCATACCGTGCGCGGTGAATACGAGAAGGGCGGCGGGGTGCCGTGCCTCATCGCCGTCCATCACGATGCGACCGGCAACGCGCACGACCTTGGGCTGGCCTATGCCTCGGGCGTCGGCGGCGGGCGCTCGGGCATCATCGAGACGACCTTCAAGGAAGAATGCGAGACGGACCTGTTCGGTGAGCAGGCGGTGCTGTGCGGCGGGCTTGTGGAACTGATCCGTGCCGGGTTCGAGACGCTGGTCGAAGCCGGTTATGCGCCGGAAATGGCCTATTTCGAGTGCCTGCACGAAGTGAAGCTGATCGTCGACCTGATCTACCAGGGCGGTATCGCGAACATGAACTACTCGATCTCGAACACCGCCGAATGGGGTGAATACGTTTCGGGCCCGCGCATCATCACCGATGAAACCAAGGCCGAGATGAAGCGGGTTCTGGCCGATATCCAGTCGGGCAAGTTCACCTCCGAGTGGATGCAGGAATACCGCGCCGGTTCAGCCCGCTTCAAGGCCATTCGCCGCAACAACGATGCGCACCAGATCGAGGACGTCGGTACGAAACTGCGCGACATGATGCCGTGGATCAAGGCCGGTGCGCTGGTGGACAAGAGCCGGAACTAGGGCCTGCCTATCAGGCTGGTTCTATACTCTGCCCTCGCTGTCCCGGCGAAAGCCGGGACCCACAGCGTCACCTCCGCTATCGCGGATGCTGGCGCATGGACCCCGGCTTTCGCCGGGGAAGCGATGGAGCAAATCTCTTAATTTCCGCGCGCGCCTTTTGGTAGCGCGCGGTTTTGTTTGGGGCTCAAATCGGATAACCATCGCCGGAGAATTCTGCGGGGAGGAATCATGAGCGACAGTCTTGCAATCGTCATCGAGCAGGAGCGGCGGCTGGTTTTCCGGGCGTTTGACGAAGCGGCGGCTTTTGAGCTTGGCGCGGCGATACGGGCCATTGCGCTGGCCGAGGACAAGGGCGTCGTCTGCGAGGTGAGGCTTTGGGACCGCCCGCTGTTCTATATGGCGCTGCCCGGAACCACTGCCGACAATGTCGAATGGGTGCGGCGCAAGGCCAATGTCGTCAGGCGCTATGGCAAGAGCACCTATCGCATGGTGCTCGAAAAAGGCGCCGGGCCGGGCAACCGGGCGCTGGGCGATGAGATGAACGCGCCGCTTTCCGATTACGTGCTGGCCGGGGGCGGGTTTCCGATCCGCGTCAAGGGGGCGGGCGTTATCGGTGCGGTGACGGTGTCGGGCATCCCCGAGCATCTCGACCATATGCTGGTCGTCCGGGGGCTTTGCGCGGTGCTCGATATCGCGCAGGATGGGCTGGTGCTGCCGGAATCGCTGTGAAGAGCCTCACGATGAAACTTCCCTATTTCATTCTCGATGTCTTCACCCGCGACAGGCTGGCGGGCAATCCGCTGGCGGTGGTTCTCAAGGCCGATGGGCTTTCGGGCGCGCGGATGCAGGCCATCGCGGCGGAATTCAGCCTGTCTGAAACCGTGTTCGTGCTGGCGCCAAAGGATGAGCGGCACACCAACGCGCTGCGCATTTTCTCGCCCATAACCGAGATGGCGTTCGCCGGACACCCGACGGTAGGGGCGGCGGTGCTTTTGGGGCTGCAAAGCCGAATGTCGGCGGTGCGGCTCGAACTGGGCGTGGGGCTGGTGACGGCGGTGATGGAGCGGATCGACAAGCGGACCGGCCACGCCAGGTTCGCGCTGCCGCGCCTGCCCGAACGGGTGGGCGGTGCGCCAGCCGACGATGAGATCGCCGGACGGCTCGGGCTTGCGCCGGACGCCATCGGGCTGGATGGCATGCGGCCGGCGCAATATTCGGCCGGGGTGTCGTTTTACCTCGTGCCGGTGCGCGACGCGGCGGCGCTGGAAGCGGTGAAGCTCGACCGGCGCGGGTGGGCCGACACCTTTTCGGGCCAGCGCAGTTCGGTCTATGTCTTTACGCGGACCCCGGACGAGCGGAACAATGACTATGCCGCGCGCATGTTCCATGTGGCGCATGGGGCGGGCGAGGATGCGGCGACCGGGTCGGCGGCGGCGGCCCTCATCGGGTTGCTTTCGGACCAGCCGCAATATCACGATGGCCACCACACGATCCGGCTGCGGCAGGGACGCGAAATGGGGCGGCCAAGCCTTATCGAATTGCAGTTCAATACCGAGCAGGGACAATTACGCCATGCCGGGATCGGCGGGAGCGCGGTGGTGCTGGCCGAGGGGATGATCGATCTGGACGATTAGATCTCGGGCATAGCGGTTGCGGCTGCATCGCGCCGAACCCCAGGAACAAGTCCCGGGGTTACGCCATAAAGGGGCAGGGTGCCGCCAAAAAATATCAAATGTCATTCCGGGATTTATTCCTGGAATTCCAGCGCGATCCCACCTCGATCGCCCGAATATGCCGTTTCGGTTAAAACCTGAACCGCTATAAGAGGAATATTTACAGGGAAACCCTTGCACCTGATGCGCAATTGCACCATTGTTGGCAGAGTTAACGTGAAACAGGGCAAGGCCGTATCGATGCGCCGCCGTTCAAATCGCGCCGTCGCCATAGCCGCCAGCAAGCACAAGGCTTTGCAGGCCCGCCTCCTGTTGGGCTCGGGGCTGCTGCTGTCCAGCGCCCTCCTACTCCTCCTTATCAGCCCCTGATCACCGGCAGTCCGCGCGAGGCACGGACGGGTTGTCAGGGGATAAACGCCATACCGCCGAACATTTGAAATTGTCCGGCCAATATCCCTGTTTCTCGCCATGGCGGGCAGGGGCGGCCGATTAGGGAAGACCGAACATGAGTGCCCAGACCAATACCGACCGCGTCTATATTTTCGATACGACGCTGCGCGACGGCGAGCAGAGCCCCGGCGCGACCATGACACTGGAGGAAAAACTCCAGGTCGCCGAAATCCTCGATACCATGGGCGTCGATATCATCGAGGCGGGCTTTCCCATCGCTTCCAATGGCGACTTCGAGGCGGTGGCGACCATCGCCAAGCGCGCAAAAAACGCAGTGATCGCCGGACTGGCCCGCGCCATTCCCGCCGATATCGACCGGGCGGGTGAGGCGGTGCGGTTTGCCAGGCGGGGGCGCATCCATACTTTCGTTTCGACCTCGCCCATCCATCTGGCGCACCAGATGAAAAAGACCGAGGAGGAAGTGCTCGAAATCGTCACGCAAACAGTGACGCAGTCGCGCAACCTCATCGACGACGTGGAATGGTCGGGTATGGACGCGACCCGTACGCCGGTCGAATTCCTCGCGCGCTGCACGGAAGCGGCGATCAAGGCCGGGGCGACGACCATCAACATCCCCGATACGGTCGGCTATTCGACGCCTGAGGACTATTACGAGCTCATAAAGACGCTGATCGAAATGGTGCCCAATTCGGACAAGGCGATCTTTTCCACCCATTGCCACAACGATCTGGGCATGGCGGTCGCCAATTCGCTGGCCGGGGTGCGGGCGGGCGCGCGACAGATCGAGTGCACGATCAATGGGCTGGGCGAGCGCGCGGGCAATGCAGCGCTCGAAGAGATCGTCATGGCCTTCAAGACACGCGTCGACGCGCTGCCCTATCACACCAATGTCGAGAGCACGCACCTGTCGCGGGCCTCCAAGGTGGTGTCGGCGGCCGCGAATTTTCCGGTTCAGTACAACAAGGCCATCGTGGGCAAGAATGCCTTCGCGCATGAAAGCGGCATCCATCAGGACGGGATGCTCAAGAATGCGCTGACCTACGAGATCATGACGCCGGAAAGCGTGGGGATCAAATCCACCTCTCTGGTGATGGGTAAGCATTCGGGGCGCCATGCGTTCCGCGAAAAGCTCAAGGATCTGGGGTACGAACTGGCCGACAACCAGTTGCAGGAAGCCTTCCAGCGCTTCAAGGATCTGGCGGATCGGAAAAAGCACGTCTATGACGACGATATCGTGGCGCTGGTGGACGACGAGATGGGCTCGGCCGCCGACCGGATCAAGTTGGTCGACATGCGCGTCATCTCCAAGACCGGCGGCGAGCACCGGTGCGAGATGACCGTTTCCATCGATGGCGAAGTTTCCGAAGTCGGTTATGACGGCACGGGCTCGGTCGATGCGATCTTCAATGCGATCAAGACGGCGGTGAATGCCAACCCGCATCTGGTGCTTTACGCCGTGGACGGGGTGACCGGGGGCACGGACGCGCAGGCCAACGCGCATGTGCGGCTCGAAATGAATGGACGGATCGCTTCGGGCAGCGCGACGGAACCCGATACGCTGGTGGCCTCGGCCCGCGCCTATCTCAACGCGTATAACCGCCTGCTGGTGGAAAAAGGCGCCTCCGCGCAGGGGGCGATGGCGGGGTAGGGGTTTAGAGCGCCTTCCAGCCACGCGCTCTTCTCGCTGTCCCGGCGAAAGCCGGGACCCACGGCGCAACTTCCACGGTAGTGGGCGGCGGCGGATACATGGTCCCCGGCTTTCGCCGGGGAAGCGATGGAGACGTTGGAAAGCGCGGAAGAACGTTTTTTGGTTTGCGCCCAGTCTTGGACGGTCTCGGACCCGCTGATCAAGAGTCAGCGGGTCTGTTCGCCGGCTGCCAATCCGCCGTTTGCCCGAGCGTGAATTCGGTACTCCAGCGCCCCGCGTCCGGAGTGCCAGTTCGCCCGAGCAGCACCACATAATCCTGTCGCGGCATTTCGGTGCCGCCGAGGGCGGCGACCCAGCCTGACATCACCTGATGATCGACGGCGACGAACCCCCTGGCCTCAAGATGATGATAAAGGCTGACGATGGCGAATTTGGATGCGTTGTCGGCGGTATGGAACATCGAGAGCGCCGAAAAGACCGGGCCGGCGGCCACCCCAAACAGACCGCCCACGAGGTGGTTTTCCGCGTCGTAAATCTCGACAGAGTGGGCATGGCCTTCCGCGAACAGCCGTTTATAAAGGGCGCGGGCGCACGGAGTGATCCAGGTGACATGGAGGCGCTTGCCGCGAGGTGCGGCGCAACCATCGAGAACGCCCGAAAAATCGGTATCGAAGGCGACCCGCATGTCGGCACCACGCAGGGTGCGGCGGAAGCGCTTGGCGATATGGACGTTTTCGAGCAGCATCACTGCCCGGATCGGGGGCGACCACCATTTCATCGCGCCCCAGTGCCCCTGAGGGTAAAAGCCGCCGCGAAACCCCGCGAGCACGGCATCGGTCCCAAGGTCGGTCGCAAGTCCGGCCAGCCCCGGCGGTTTGGGCTGGATGCGGTCGAGGCTGGGCATAGGGTGCGGGCGGGAAAGCCTGTCCCTGACGATGCGGATCACCAGATGGGGAAACCAGCGGGTGCGTGGCGGCCGCAGCCAGTAGGCTGTCGCCAGCACAAGGCGACTGAGGGCGTAGTCTCCGGCGCTTCGAGGCATTTGTAAGTATCCATCGGCGCTGCACAGATCAATGCAGGCAAGGGGTTTTATTACACCTTGATCGGAGTGCGGCTCATTGCAATATGAATTATGGTTCACAGGGTATTGACTTGCAGGGACAAGGTTTCCGGCGCGAAATGGGCAAAAGGAGATGGCTGATGTTTGCCCGCACCACGTTGCTCGCCGTTCTTGGCCTTGGTGCGCTCGCCATGGCGCCCGCTCAGGCGGAAACCGCGCTGTTTGCGGGGGGCTGTTTCTGGAGCGTCGAGGCCAATTTCGACAAGGTCGAGGGCGTGACGGCGACCATATCCGGCTTTGCCGGTGGGCATGTGGCGAACCCCAGTTATGAGCAGGTGGTCTATTCCGATACAGGGCATTACGAGGTGGTCGAGATTACCTATGACCCCGGGATCGTGAGTTTTGCCCAGCTTCTGACAGTCTTCTGGCATACGACCGATCCCACCGATGCGGGCGGGCAGTTTTGCGACAGGGGCGCGGGCTACCGGACGGCGATTTTCGCGCTCGATGACGAGCAGGCCGAAATCGCCGAGGCGAGCAAGGCCGCGCTGGCCGGGGAAACGGGATTGACGATCGTCACCGAAATCCTGCCCGCCGCGCCGTTCTATGCCGCTGAGGACCACCATCAGGACTTCCACATCAAAAACCCTGCGCATTACGAGGCTTACCGCATCGGATGCCGCCGCGACCTGCGGCTTGCGGACCTCTGGGGCGACAAGGCGTTTCTGGGCACCAGCCTCAACCCGGTTTCTCCGTGACCGTTTTCGCCGATTGGTGGTGGACAGGTACAAACGGGTTTGCTAGAGAAGCGCCACTTCGCGGGCGCCCGGCGCAACGCGACGTGGGTGTATAGCTCAGTTGGTAGAGCAGCTGACTCTTAATCAGCGGGTCCAAGGTTCGAGCCCTTGTACACCCACCATTTATTTCTCTCACTGCGGGCATGACGGCGCTAAAGCCGCGCCTATGCCCTTCGTTGCGCCTGCGAGGGCGCGCGCGAAACATCGCGCGGGGTCCTCGGCTTCGCCTCGTCCGGTTTTCTCTCCCTGCGGGTATCATCCGGGTTGTCCAGCAGCCGATAGAACCGGTCATGCCGAGCAATAACGGAAGAGAACGAAGACACTCTTAACCATATCTCCAATTGTGGCGGCGATTTGGGAGGGGTCGAAACCCTTTGCCCAGAGTGGGTGCCTATAGTGGCCGGAAATGAAAATCCGGACAGGGCCATGACACTCGCGATCGATCAATCCGCCAACCAAAACGATACCACAGAGCATGCGGCCAGGGCTGCGCGGGTTCCGGTGGCCGGGCAGATGGGGCTTGTGGCCGAGTTTCCCGGCACGGAGGCCTGGGATCGCGAGATCGCGGCGTTCGACGGGATCTGCCAGGAGCAGCTTTCGGTTTATGCGCGGGGGCGGTGGCCCAGGGTCGGGCTCGAACCGGTGTTGTTCCGCCGTGATGGGCAAGCCGTGGGCGGGGCGCTGGTGATGCTCCAGCCTTTGCCGCTTGGTATTGGCACCATAGCCCTCGTCAAGTGGGGGCCCATCCTTGCCGCCTCGGAGGCGGCGGACGGCGATGCGCTGATGAACGAAATGGTGGGCTATCTCCGGGATGAATATGCCGTGCGGCGGGGCGCGATGATGTCGATCATCCCCGCGGTCGAGGCGGCGCCCGTCAACCGGGGTTTTGCGCGGCTGATGGAAATGGGGTTCGTGCCCGGCGACGGGGTGCGCGCGCCGAACCGGTATGTGGTTGATGTAACGCTTGACGACGAGGCGCGGTTGGCCGCGTTCGCGCAGAAATGGCGCTATCATTTGCGCAAGTCACTCAAGGCGGGGCTTGAGTTCGAGCACGCCGGGGCCGATGCGCTCGAGCGGTTCATGACGCTTTACGATGCGATGAGCGAGCGTAAGCAATTTGCCGACTATTCGGCAATCTCGACGGTATCCGATCTGTTTTCGCTGCCCGAGGGCAAAGGGCGGCCCGAACTGTTCTATGTGACCCACAAGGGCGAGACCGTGGCCGGGGCGATCATCTTTGCGACGGGACGGACGGCGACCTATCTTTATGGCGCAACGAATGATGCGGCGCTGGGGCTGCGCGCGGGGTATTTCCTCCACTGGCATATCATCCGCTGGTTGCGCGACAATTCACTGGCGCACTGGTACGATCTTGGCGGCACGGATGGCTCGCACGGGCTGCACCAGTTCAAAAGCGGCATGGTGGGAACCGCCGGCTACATCAACCCGCTGCCGCCCATGGCCAATTACGCGGCGGGCCTGCGCGCGCGGCTGGCGGGCGGCCTTGCCTATACGCTGCGTAATCGTGCGTTGCGGGTGCGGGACGGGGCGCTCGAAACGTTCAAGGGCACCATGGCCCGCATGCGACGGAGGGGCAGCGACTGACGATGTCGATCGCCACGAGGCTTGCGTCCAAGTCGGCCTTTCTGTTTGCCCTGCGCATCGCGGGGGCGGGTTTCATCTTTCTGGTGCAGGCGGCGATCGCCCGGGTCTGGGGCGCGGCGGCGCTGGGCGATTATCTGGTGGTCATCGCGGCGGCCAACCTTCTGGCGGTCGGCATGCCGCTGGGGTTCCAGACGGTGAGCACCTATTTTACCGCCGAATACCGGTCGCGGGGCGAGGGGCGGCATCTCCGCCGGTTTCTTGCGCACGCCTATGGGCATATTGTGGTGATCGGGCTGATCGTCACGCTGTTCGGCTGGCCCGTGACGCACCTGCTCGGGGAGACGGGGGAGCATCTGCGCCCGCTCTGGACCCCGACCGCGCTGATCGCGGTGGCAACCGCTATCGCCTATGTCAACGCGACGGTTCTCGTGGGGCTCAAGCGTCCGCTGGCGGGGTATCTGGCGGACATGATGTTCCGGCCGGCGCTGATGCTGGCGGGGTTCGCGATCGTTGCCGCGTTCAGTCAGGGGGCGCAATTGCTGCCCATGCTGTGGATCGTGGCGATCCTGCTGCTGGTGCTGTTCGCCGGCCAGTTCGGCTACGTGCTAATGTCGATCCGCGACATACCGCGAGGGGAAGCGCCGCGGCCTGATGAGCGTAGGCGCTGGTGGCGGTTCGCGGCGCCGTGGGTGCTTATCGTCCTTGCGTCCGACTATTTCTTCGACATCAATCTCCTGCTTCTGGCGGGGTTGCTCGAACGCGGCGATCTGGCGATTTTCGGTGTCTCGACGCGGATATTCGCGCTGGTCTCGTTCGGGGTCGTCGCGGTCTATTCGCTGACGCTGCCCGACATGTTCGAGGCCGAAGCCAAGGCCGATCGGGCGGCGATGGCGAGCCGGATCGGGGAAGCCAATCTGGTGGCGACGCTTCTGGCGCTGGGGCTGTTCCTTGGCGTCCTGGTGTTCGGGCGCTACCTGCTGTTGCTGTTTGGCGAGGAGTTCCAGACCGGAGCGGTGCCGATGGCGATCCTGTGCCTTGCGCTGGTGGTGCGCGCCATGTTCGGGCCGGCCTCGCTGGTGCTTTCGATGCACAACAAGCCCTATGCCAGCCTGCCCTCGGTGCTGCTCGGGGTGCTGACCGTGGTGGCGGGCAATTACCTGCTGGTGCCGCCCTACGGGCTGATGGGCGCGGCGGTCGCGGCGTTCATCGCGATCAGCGTGTGGTCGGTGTCGCTGTGGATGACGGCGCTGGTGCAGGCGAAGGTCGATGTTTCGATTTTCGGGCGGTTCAGGGTGGCGGCGGCTTAGGGGGTTCTGGCTGGCACCGCTGCCCCCTCACCCCCAACCCCTCTCCCTCAAGGGGAGAGGGGTGCTCATATGGCGGCCCCACGGTTACCCTTCTCCCCTTGAGGGAGAAGGTGGCCGGAGCGAAGCGGAGGTCGGATGAGGGGGCCAGCGATGCCGCCGCCTCACATTACCCGCCGAAGAATTTCCGCAGTTTCAGCTCCATGCGCTTGGAGGCCGAGAGGGTGAGGCCGCGGTCGTAGCCCTGGGTGGTCTTGTTGAGCTTGCGTTCCATGATCAGATAGTCCTCCCCGAAGATGTGCTGTTCGAGCAAGGCGACCTGTTCGTATTTGTAGCGGCGGAGCAGCGCCAAAGCCGGGCGGTTGTCGGGGCGGACATAGGTCGAGGCTTTGTGGAAGCGGGAGTTGTCCCAGTGTTCGATGAAGGCTTCCATGCCGAACCGGCCCAGCGGGGTCTTGCGGAATTTGGGGAAGATCGCCGACCAGTACTGGAAGATGGTGCCGCAATCGGGGCCCGAGATGAGGAAGCCGCCGACTTCGCCCTCCATTTCGAGCAGCAGGACGTGCCAGGGATCGACCGCGATGAGGGTGCGCAGGAAGGTCCTGGTAAAGCGCGCCTTTTCGTGGGCCTTGAAGAGATCGGAATAGAAGGGCATCGAATCGATCAGGTCCATCAGTTCGCGATGGACGAGGCCGATGTCGGCATTGGTCGCGGCGCGGGCGTTCATCTGCTCCATGACAGAGCCCCCTCTCCCTGTTGCAAGGGCAGCATCATAACCGGCCTGCCGTTGATAAAGGGTGACCGTCCGGGTTGCGGCGGTCACGTGGCTTGCCCCGATGGTCCGGCAGGCGTTAAGGTCCGCCCGGATTGAATTCGGGGAGGATCTGCAATGAGTTCAGAGCTGATTTTCGCGCCTTCGGCGGAGGCTGTCGAGCGCACGCATGTAACGGCGGAACGTTACGAGGAAATGTATGCGCGCTCGCTCGCCGACCCCGACGGGTTCTGGGGCGAGCAAGGCAAGCGCATCGAGTGGATGAAGCCTTACACCAAGGTCAAGAATACCACGTTTGCCTGGCCCGATATCTCCATCAAATGGTTCGAGGACGGGGTCCTCAACGTCACCGAAAGCTGCATCGATCGCCATCTCGAGGCGCGCGGAGACCAGACGGCGATCATCTTCGAGCCCGACGATCCCAAGGCCGAGGCGCGGCACATCACCTACCGGCAGGTGCACGAAGAGGTGTGCCGGATGGCCAATGTGCTGAAATCGCTTGGCGTCAGGAAAGGCCATCGGGTGACCATCTATATGCCGATGATCCCCGAGGCGGCTTACGCGATGCTGGCCTCGGCCCGGATCGGCGCCATCCATTCTGTGGTGTTCGGCGGGTTCTCGCCCGATGCGCTGGCCGGGCGCATCAATGACTGCGACAGCGCGGTGGTGATCACCGCCGACGAGGGCCGGCGCGGCGGCCGGGCCGTGCCGCTCAAGACCAATGTGGATACCGCGCTCGAGGATTGCCCGGGCGTCCAGAAGGTGCTGGTCATCAATAGCTGCGGCGCGGACGTGCCCATGAAGGGCGGGCGGGACGTCTGGTGGCACGAGGCCGCCGCCGGGGTCGAGCCGTTCTGCGATCCCGAACCGATGAATGCGGAAGACCCGCTGTTCATCCTTTATACGTCAGGCTCGACGGGAAAGCCCAAGGGCGTGCTGCATACTACCGGCGGCTATCTGGTCCATGTGGCGCTCAGCCATGAGCTGACCTTCGACTATCGCGATGGCGAGGTCTATTGGTGCACGGCGGACGTGGGGTGGGTGACGGGCCACTCCTATATCGTTTACGGACCGCTGGCCAATGGCGCCACGACGCTGATGTTCGAGGGGGTGCCGAGCTATCCCGATGCGGGGCGGTTCTGGGATGTCGTCGACAAGCACAAGGTCAACATCTTTTATACCGCGCCCACCGCCATCCGCGCGCTGATGGGGGCGGGGACCGAGTTCGTCGAAAGGGCGGATCTCTCAAGCCTGCGGCTGCTCGGCACGGTGGGCGAGCCGATCAACCCCGAGGCATGGCTGTGGTATCATAAAAATGTAGGGCGCGAGCGCTGCGAGATTGTCGATACCTGGTGGCAGACCGAGACGGGCGGGTTCATGATCAATCCGCTGCCCGGTGCGATCCCCACCAAGCCCGGCGCGGCGACGCTGCCGTTCTTCGGGGTGAAACCGGCGGTGCTGGATGCCGAGAGCGGCAAGGAAATTACCGAGACGGAAGCCTTGGGCGTTCTTGCCATGTCCGATAGCTGGCCCTCGCAGGCGCGGACGCTCTGGGGCGATCACCAGCGCTTCAAGGAAACCTATTTCCAGCAGTACAAGGGCTATTATTTCACCGGCGACGGCTGCCGCAGGGACGCAGACGGCTATTACTGGATCACGGGCCGTGTGGACGATGTGCTCAACATCTCCGGGCACCGGCTGGGAACGGCGGAAATTGAAAGCGCGCTAGTCGCCCATCCCAAGGTTTCCGAGGCTGCGGTCGTTGGGTATCCGCACGACGTCAAGGGACAGGGCATCTACTGCTATGTGACGCTGATGGCGGGTGACGTTCCATCCGATGAGCTGCTGGCGGAACTTCGCAACTGGGTGCGCAAGGAAATCGGGCCGATCGCAAGCCCCGATCATATCCAGTTCGCGCCGGGTCTGCCCAAGACGCGCTCGGGCAAGATCATGCGCCGGATCCTTAGGAAAATCGCGGAGAACGATTACGGCTCTCTCGGCGACACCTCGACGCTGGCCGATCCCGCGGTGGTCGATGATCTGATCGCCAACCGCAAGAACAGGTAGACGAGACAAAATTTTTGCGTCTTTGCAGGCGGGCAGTGCCGATTGGCACGGTCCGCCTCCGTATTTTTACCTGTTCTTCAGATTGGCGCGCAACAGTCGGCAACGGTCATAAGGCCAGAGGAGCCGGTTTGCCGCAATAGGGGCAGGACGGTAGAATATCGAGGGGCTCTGGCACGAATGGCGCCGCCAGTGACATATATCGGGCATTGGCTGGCCGCATTGGCCCTGTGCGCGGCAATCGTTGCCGCTGGCGCACTCGATTGGCTGCGCCCGCTCGAGAACGGTCTGCAATCCCTGCGGTTTTCGCTCGCATCGCGTCCGGCTAGCGGAGATATCGTTTTTGTCGAGATCGATCCCGAGGCCATAACCGGCATAGGCAACGCCTCGCGGGCGCGCAGCCTTTATGCGCAGGTGATCGACAAGCTCGTTGGCAGCGGGGCTTCGATGGTCGTGCTCGACGTCAATCTGCGTGGCGCGATGGCGTTTTTCGATGATGACGCGCTTGGCGAGGCGCTGGCCCGCGCTCGAGGCATTGTGCGAACCACGGCGCGCTTTTCAACCGATGACAACGCCGCCCGCAATCTCGATCTGCCGCTCGAACGTTTCGCCGCGCTTGCTCCCCCGGTGTTCGTGGGCGATCAGCCCGACCGGGACGGCGTCGTCAGGCAATATCAGACGTGGCTGGCCGAGGGCGGCTGGGTGATCGACTCGCTGGCCGCCGCCGTGACGCCGGAACGGCGGATCACTGAGACGGCGTTCCATATCGATTTCGGCATCGATCTGGGCACGGTTCCGCGGCTTCCGGTGTCCCAGTTGCTCGCGGCGGGCGATATTTCGGACGTGATGGCGGGCAAGGTGGCGATTGTCGGACCGGGCAGCTTTTCGATGCAGAATGGCATGCTCGTGCCGCGATATGGCATGGTGCCGGGCACGGCGATCCAGCTTCTGGCCGCCGAAACGGTGCGGCAGAACCGTATGCTGCGCGATTGGCGGGTCGATCCGCCCTTCGTCCTCGTTCTGGTTTCGGGGCTGCTGTTCTTTTTCCTCCGCCGCCGGATGCCGCTCTCATTGGCAACGATCTGTATGCTGATCTGGCTGGGTCTGGTCGAATTTTCCGCCTTCGCACTGCATATCCGGGCGGGGGTGATCATCCACACCGCCACGGTGCATGTGGCGCAGATAGTACTGCTCATCGCCGCGCTCTGGCACGAACTTGAGTTAAGGGGACGCTCGCTCCATCGCGCCGCGTGGGAGCGCGATTCCATGCGCGGTATCCTCGCGCAGGTCATTTCGGACCATTTCGACGGGGTGGTCGTGGTCGATCACACCGGCACGATCCGCGCGGCCAGCAAGCTCGCCGAGGAATTCATCGGGCCGGGTCTCCGCGGGCGGCGTGCCGCCGAGGTGCTGGATCGGCAGTTCCTCACCCGGATCGACGCGGCGATCGGGCAAGGCGAAGCGATGGACCGGGTGCAGGAGGCGACCGTCCACAGGCCCGATGGCGAGCATATCGTCGAGTTCGTCGTAACGCTTTCGAGCGTTTCGAAGCGGGACGAAAAAGGCATGATGGCGGGGCGCGTCGCATGCCTCACCTTCCGCGACGTGACCGAACGCCACCGGGTCGAGGAGCGGCTGACCTTCCTTGCCCAGCACGATCCTCTGACTGGCGCGGGCTCGCGCGTCCGCTTCACCGAGACGGCGACGGCGATCCTTTCGACGCCGATGGGCAGGGCGCGGGGCGTGGTGGTGATCCTCATCGGGCTTTCGCGGGTCAAAACGGTCAATGATACGCTGGGGCATGCCTATGGGGATGAGCTGTTGCGCCAAGTGGCCGACCGGCTCAACGGGTTCGGCGCCGAATGTGTCGCACGACTCGACGGCAACAGTTTCGGGCTGTTGTTCAAGGGGCTGGTCAGCGAGGATATGATGGTCTTTGCCAAGTCCATCAAGGATAGCGTTTCCCGGCCCTATACCATCGGCGGGCATCACGCGGTGGTCGGCGCCTCGGTGGGGCTGTCTGATTCCGACCTTTCAGGCACCGTTCCGGATGTACTCGTGGGGCAGGCGGCGATGGCGCTTTCGATTGCCGATGACAGTTCGGGCGATACGATCGTCGTCTTTTCCAAGGAGATGGACACGCGCATCAAGAACAAGCAGGACATGGAAAGGGCGTTGCGGGCGGCGCTGGCACGCGGCGAATTTTCCGTCCATTACCAGCCACAGGTCGATCTCGACGATGGGGAGGTGATCGGGGTGGAAGCGCTGGTGCGCTGGACCCATCCCGAACTGGGCAATATCTCGCCCGCCGATTTCATTCCCGCCGCAGAGGAGACCGGCCTCATCATCGAACTTGGGCGGTGGGTGCTGGAAATGGCGTGTAAGGAGGTCGCGGGCTGGCCGGGGGCCATCAGGCTGTCGGTCAACGTCTCGCCCATGCAGTTCGAGCACGGGGATATCGTCTCGGACGTGATCCGCGCCATTGAGATATCGGGGCTGGAACCGGAAAGGCTCGATATCGAGATCACGGAAAGCCTTCTGGTAGCGGAGACGACCCATGTCGCCGAAAAGCTCAGGCTGTTGCGCGGCAAGGGTATCGGGGTGGCGCTAGACGATTTCGGTACGGGTTATTCCTCGCTCAGCTATCTGGGCCGCCTGCCGGTGGACCGGATCAAGATCGACCAGAGCTTCGTGCGCGGGCTGCCCGAGGATACGCACGCCACGGCCATCGTGCGCGCGGTGCTGATGCTGGCGGAATCGCTCGACAAGAGCGTGGTGGCCGAGGGCATCGAAACCCAGGATCAGGCATGGCTGTTGCGGCTGGCCGGATGCCGGACGGGGCAGGGCTATTTCTTTGGGCGGCCGGGGCCGGCCGAAGCCATGGTGGCCCGCCTTTCGGCCCGCGAGGCCGACCGCATGGAGATGGGCAAGGCGGGCTGAACCGGTTTCATCATAGCTTCGACATGATCTGCGCTATGGTCGCGCCGTGCCGGGAATCGTGCAAATCTGAGGCGGTCAACGGAGTGCATTGCGTTCATGGGTTTTCTGCGTAACGCGGCGTTCGCGCTGCTGCTGGCGTTATGCGCGCCGGGCCCGGCCTCGGGCCAGACCGTCGAGGACATGGCCGGCCAGATGGTGATGGTGGGGTTTCAGGGCGCTTCGGTTTCAGACCCCGGCGTGCAGGCGGTGCGTCGGCAGATCGCGGCGGGCGAGGTGGGGGGCGTCATGTATCTGCGCCCCAATATCGAATCGCTGGCGCAGGTCAAGGCCATGAACATGGCGTTCCGCTCCGCGCGGCCATGGAGCCCGCCGCTGATTGCAATCGATCAGGAGGGCGGGCAGATCCGGCGGCTGACGGTCGAAGTGGGATTCGATGAAATCCCTTCAGCATGGGCGATCGGGCGCGGTCGTGTGGACGCGGCGCGCGAAATCTATGGCGATCTGGCCGAACGGCTCGCAGCGCTGGGGTTCAATGTCAATTTCGGGCCGGTGGCCGATCTGGCGCTCAACCCTGATAATCCGATCATTGTGCGCTATGATCGGTCGTTCGGGACCAATCCGGTACGTGTCGCGCAGATGGCTGGTGCCTTTATCGAGGGGCACCGCGCCGCGGGGGTCGGCACCGCGCTCAAGCATTTTCCGGGGCACGGCTCGAGCGAGGGCGATACCCATGAAGGGTTTGTCGATGTGACCGGCGTCTGGGAAGAAATCGAACTTGAACCCTACCGGCGGCTGATCGGGGCGGGGCTGGCCGACATGGTGATGGTGGCCCACATCTTTAACGGGCGGGTGGACGGCGGCGGAGATATTGAGCTTCCCGCCAGTCTTTCCCCGCAATGGATCGAGGGCGTGCTGCGCACAGACCTCGGTTTTGAAGGCGTCGTCATCAGCGACGATATGGAGATGAGCGCGGTGCGCGCGCATTTCGACCTGCGCGAAACCGTGGTGCGCGCGGTGATGGCGGGCAACGATATCATCCTTTTTTCCAATTCCGCCGCCTATGATCCGCAACTGGGGACCGATATCTACACCATTCTGGTCGAGGAGGCGCGGGCCGATCCGCGTTTTGCGGCCCGGATAAAGGAAAGCTACCGGCGGATTGCTGCCTATAAGGCGGGATTGAACGGGTGATGCCGGGCCGGTTTTGTTTCGCAATCGGTATCGAACTTGTATAGTGGCGTGCAAAACAACCGGGGGAATCGTGAATCCTCCGGCTCGGGTTTGTGCGTTGCGAAGGTTATTTCCGGGATGGAAGAAACGCGAAAGGTCCGGCACTCACGGACGCTTTTCATCAGCGACGTGCATCTTGGCATGCAGACGATCCGCGTCGAAGAACTGATCGATTTCCTTTCCGTGCATGACGCCGACACGATCTATATCGTGGGCGATCTGATCGATGGCTGGCGGCTCCAGAAGGAATGGAACTGGCCCCCGATCTACGATCAACTCGCCAATGCGCTGTTCGAGAAGGCCGCAAGGGGCGCGCGGATGGTCTATCTGGCGGGCAATCACGACGAATTTCTGCGTGACTATATGGGCACCTATTTCGGTGGCGTCGAGATCGTCGACCGCATGATCCATGTGAGCGCGGACGGCAAGCGCTATCTCGTCATCCACGGGGACCAGTTCGACGTGGTGGTGGCCAACGCCAAATGGCTCGCCCATATCGGGGACTGGGCCTATAATCTGGCTCTCACCACCAACGCGCCCATAAACTGGGTGCGGCGGCGGATGGGGTTGTCCTACTGGTCGCTTTCGGCCTGGGCCAAGCAGAAGGTCAAGAGCGCGGTGTCGGTGATGGGGCGCTTTGAGGAAGCACTTTCGCTCGAAGCGCGCAACAGCGAGGTGGACGGGGTGATCTGCGGACACATCCATCACGCCGCGATGCACAACCGCTTCGGCATCCACTACATGAATTCGGGCGACTGGGTGGAAAGCTGCACCGCCATCGTCGAGAATCACGATGGCGGGTTCGAGTTGATCCGCTGGAAGGAAGCGGGTGCGCCCGCCAAGCTGCCGCGCCGGCTGCGGCGCAAGGCCATGGGGTAGGCTGGTTCAGGTTTTGATGGAATCAGCCTCAAGCTCCTTTGCTGCCCCGGCGAAAGCCGGGGCCCATGCTGCAAATTCCGCCGTGTTGGATGGGTTCGCTATGGATTCCGGGTCGAGCCCGGGATAGCGACGTCGTTTCGGCTCCGGCCCCCTCTCCCCTCGTGGGAGAGGGGTTTGGGGGTGAGGGGGCCAGCGATGACTACCCCAGCCGCCCGCTGGCGTGGGCCAGCATGGTGTAGACCTTGCCGCGGCTGCTCAGGAGCTGGTTAAAGGTCGCCTGCATGCCGTTGGGGCCGCTGGAGGCTTCGCCGAGCAACTGCTCGAACTCGCCCATATAGGCGCTGGCCGTGCGGGCGAATTCGGGGTCGCGCTGGAGCTTGCGGCGGACTTCATCGAAGGTCGCCTGGCCGGTGATGGTGTAGAGGCGGCGGTTGAAGACGCCGGATTCACCGTCCTGATAGCGGTTCCAGGCCGCGACCAGCGCATCGTCGTCGATGGCGCGGGCGATGTCGTCGGTGAGGCTCGAAAGGTTGAGCGGCCGCTGGCTGCCGGCCTGATTGGCCGAAGCGTTGCGCAGGACGTCGCGGAGCCAGCCGCCTTCCGCCGGTGCGGTGGCGGGCTGCTGGGTGTGCGACTGGGCCAGCGCTTCGTTCAGCCGATCGGACGGCGAGCGGGGTTCGGGCGCGGGGCGCTGGGGCGCGGGTGTTGCGGCCACGGGCTGGCGGACCGGCGTGGGGCGCGGCTGGGGCGCGGGTTCGGCCCGGCGGGGAGCCTCGAGCGAGGTGCGCGGCTGGGGCTGCTCGCGGCGCGGGGCGCTGCGGCCCGAGACGTCGTGGGTGCCGGGCTGGGCGCGGACGATGGCGTTGAGTTCGGACAGCGCCTCGATCTGCTCGGCGACCACGCGGCGCATTGCGGCGGCGCTGGCCCGGGTTTCCTCGGGAAGATCGAGAACCGAACGCTGCAACTCGTTGCGGGTCGCCTCGAGCTCCTGACCAAGCTGGGAAGCGGTGGTGCGCATGGCGTCGGCGGTATCGGCAAAGCGGCGCGTGGCCTCGGCATAGGTGCGCTCGACCTCGGACAGCATATCGGCCTGGGCCTGGCGCAGAGCCGCGCCGGCCCGTTCGCCTTCGCCGGTGGCAAGATCGCCGAAGGTGTGGATCTGGCCCGTGACGCTCTCGGAGGTCGCGGCGAGCGCGTCTTCCATGGCCTTGCGCGCGGCGATGAGGCGGCGTTCGGTCTGGTTGACAGTATCGGCGATCCCTTGCGCGAAATTGCGCAGCCGGGTGTCGATCTCCTCGGTGCGGGTGGTGAACCCTTCAGCGAGCGCAGCAAGCGCGGTGCGGCCGTTTTCAAGGGTCTGGGTCGTGGCGTTGTTGGCCTCGGCCAGATTGGCGGCGGCGCCCGTGAACTCGTGCGTTTCCTCGCGCAACTGGCCGGAAAGCTGGCCGAACTGCTCGACCATCGCCGAAATCGTGGATTGCAGCGCGCCGACGTGCTGGCCAACCATTTCGCCCGCCTGCTCGGTGCCCGCAAGGGCGTCGCGTACGGCGCCCGAATAGTTGGCGGTCTGCTCGCCCACCGATTCCTGGAGGCGCGCGAGATTGCCGGTCGAGCTTTCCAGAACGCGCTGGAGCAGGAGGTTGGCATCGTTGAGCTTGCGCAGGGCGTCGGTGACCTCGTGCTGGATACGATTGGTCGATTCGGCCATCAGCTCTTCGGAATCGCGGGCATTGGCTTCGAGCGCGGCACGCAGCAGGTTGGTCTGGGCGCCCAGCGCGTTGGTGAGCTGGTTCTGCTTTTCATCGATGATGCGCGAGAACCCGTCGGACTGCTCGACGACGATGCGGTTGAGTTCGGTTGCCTTGCGTTCCAGTTCCTCGGCGGTGTGAACCGCGCGGACTTCGACGAGGTCCTCGATGTGGACGGCGGCGGTCCTCAATTCTTCCATCGCCTTGCGCACGACCGCGTCCATGCGCGCCGTGGTCTGCTCGACATCGGAGGAAATGTTGGCGGTGACGTTGGTGAGCTTGTCGTTGAGCACCGTCTCGATGCGGTCGGCGCCCGATTCGAGGTCTTCCATCGAGCGGCCGATGGCGTTCTTGATCGACTCGTTGAGCCTGCCCTCGATGCGGTCCGCGCCGCTTTCGAGGTCGCGCATGGAATCGGTGATGGTGCCGTGAATGGATTCGTTGAGCCCGGCCAGCCGTTCGGCGGTGATCTCGGCGCGGGTGGTGATGGCTTCGGGCAGGGTGCCCAGACGATCATCGACCATCTCGGTAATGGCATCGCGCGCTTCGGCGAGGCGGGCCTCGACCTGATCGGCGGCGGCCCTGGCGCTCTGGCCGACCGAGCTTGCCGCCTGGTCGATGCGGGCGGTGACCCCGGATTCGGCGTCGGCGATCCGGGCAACGGCGGTGTCGATCTCGCGGCCGATATTGGCGTTGACCTCGGAAACCTTGCCTTCGATGAGCCGGGACACTTGCGTGGAGCGGTTCTCCATCGTGTCGGTAACGTTGGCAAGGCTCTGGTCGATGCTGGAGCGGAAGGCTTCGCCCGTCGCTTCCATGGCCGAAGTGATGTCGCCGGTGCGCGAGGAAATGGCCTCGCCGAGCCGGATGGCGCGTTCGTCCAGCGTTTCCTCCAACTGGCGCGCGCGTTCGTCGAACCCGGTTTCGAGGCGGTTGCTGGCGCTGTCGACGGTCCTGCCCAGTTCGCTCGTGCGTTCGGTAAATGTTTCGGCGAACTGGCCGGTGGTGATGTCGAGCATCGAACTCATGGCGGCGGTGCGTTCGGCCAGCGTGTCGTCAAGCTGGGTGGTGCGCGCCGAAAGCGTCGTATCGATCTGGTCGAAGCGGGAATCGAGCGTATTGGCGAGCGCTTCAGTCTTTTCCGTGATGGCGCCGGACAGGGCTTCGGTCTTTTCGGCAAGGGTGCCGGACAGCGCTTCGGAGCGGGCATCGAGCCGGGAGGTGAGCGCCTCGCTTTTTGCGTCGAGCCCGGACGTAAAGGCCTCGCTCCGTGCGTCGAGCCCCGAGGCGAAGGCTTCGGCCCGTTCGTCGATCCGGGAGGTGAGGGCCTGGGTGCGTTCATCGATAAGGGACGCAAAGCTCTCGGTGCGGCCGGTCAGCCCTTCGGTGAGGCCACGCGTCTTTTCGTCCATAGTGGTTTCGAGCCGGTCAGCGGTTTCCGCGATCTTGCCGGTGTGGCTGTCGAGGGCGGAAACAAGCCGCTCGCCCTTTTCGCCGACCACGGCATCGACCTGGGAAATGCGGCTGTCGAGCACGACGGAAATCTCGTCGATGCGCGCGTTGAGCTGGGAGAGGGTGTCGCTGCCGGCGCGTTCGAGGCTTTCGCGCGTGCGTTCCACCGAATCCTGGAGCGAGCCGTCCAGTTGCAGCGTCATGCTCTGGATCTGGCTTTCAAGGGCGTTGGACTGGATCGAGAAGGTCTCGTCGAGCCGTTCGGTGATGCGCGAAAGGGTGGACTGGGCCTCCTCGGCGCGGGCACCGATCTCGGTCGACAGCTTCTGGCCGAGCTGTGCGAAGGTCGAGCTCAACACTTCGCCGCGGCGGGTGAAGTCTGTGAGAATGGATTCCGAGCCTTCGTTGAGCACGTCAGTCAGGGTGCTCGCGCGTTCCTCCATGGCGGTGGAGAGCGAAATGGTGTGGCTGTCGAGCGCGTTGACCAGCGTGTCGATTCGGGCATCGAAGGTGCCCGCGATGGCGTTGGCGCGGGTATCGAGTGCATCGGTCAGCGCGCCGGTGCGCTGGCTGAACGTGGTCTCGATACGGTCGGCCTCGCGTTCGAGGACCGAGGCAAGGGAGGTGGCGCGGGTATCGAGTGCGCCGGTCAGCGCTTCGGTACGCTCGCCGAATGTCGTTTCGATGCGGGTGGCCTCGCGGTCGAGGGTCGAGGCAAGGGCGTTGGTGCGGGTATCGAGCGAACTGGTCAGCGCATTGGCGCGTTCACCGAACGTGGTCTCGATGCGGGTGGCTTCGCGGTCGAGAACCGAGGCGATGGTGGTGGTGCGGGCGTCGAGTGCGCTGGTCAGCGCTTCGGTGCGCTCGCCGAACGTGGTTTCGATACGACCGGCCTCGCGGTCGATGGCCGAGGCTACGCCGGTCGCGGTGGCCGAAAGGGTGCTTTCTAGCCGCTCGGTACTCGAATCGATGGCGCCGGTGAGGGTGGAAGCCTTGTCGGACAGCGTGCCGTCGAGGCGGCTGGTGCTGTCGTCGAGCGCCATGATGAGGTCGGCGGTGCGGCTGTCGACGGTTTCGGTGAATGTGCGAGTGCGTGTCTCGAGCCTTGTTTCGAGCGAAAGACTCGCTTCCTCGAACACGCCGGCGATCTCGCCGCCGCGCTCGGAAAGGGTGGTGGTGATCTCCGAGCTTGCGGTGCGAACCCGCTCGGTGATGGACGTGCCCAGGGTTTCGAGTTCGCCCGAGACATTGCCGTGAACGGCGGCGATGGCCTCGCGCATGCGGTCGGCATTGGTGACGACGGACTCGCGCTGGCTGGCCAGTTCCTCGATGAGCTGGCGCATACGGGTTTCGTTGTCCGAATAGGAGCGTTCGAGCGCGGTCACCTCGTTATGGACCATCACCTCCAGTTCGGAGGCGCGTGAAAGGGCGCGTTCGAGGCCATCGCCGATGGCGTTGACCTCGCGGCGGACGGCCTGGCCCACGGTGGCGATCTTGTGGGCGGCGGCGGATTCGGGTTCGTTGAGACGGATCGCGGCTTGCGTCATCGACGCGGCGGCAAGGCGCAGATCGTTGGTGCGCCGCACAAGGAAGCCGACGGCCAACATGGCAAGGACCGGCAGTGCGGTGATTGCGGCAAGGGCGGCGAAATCGAGGCTCTGGACGAATTCGGTGAGCGAGAGACCTTCGGCAAACCTGCCGCCGTAGCGAATCCATGCGATGGCGCCGACCCCGATCACCCAGAGGAGCGAGGCGATGACGGCCACCAGCACAGGGGCGCCGGAGGGGCGGGCGTGGAGCCCGTAAAAGAGGGCCGAAGCGCCCGAGCGATCGTCATTGGCGATGGTTGAGGCCTGGGCGGCGATCTTGTCGGCGGCCTTGAGCCGCTCATTGGCGGTGGGCGCCTCGCGGCGGGCTTCCTTTTTTCCGGGCTGGCTTTCGACCTTGCGGGCCGGTTTGTCATCCATGGAAAAGATCGAGTCCTTCAGTGCGTCTTCGACGGCCGAAAATGCAAGGGCCGCCGGATCGTCCTTGGGAGGGGTCGATTTGTTCGCCATACTCTTTACTACTCTTCACTTTGTGCGCCGCCACGCAGTGAGCGACAGACAGCGGGCCGAGGCGCGGATAAGCAACGCAACCAGCCTGCCGATGATGTGAAACCCTGAACCGAGGCGTCCCCCCGCACAGAGCATACCCCCACACCGTCGCCTGCTCTAACATATCCTTATATACCCAATGTGCTCACTCCTGAAATCTTTATTAAAACTTCGTTAACGACTTTTTGGCGGTTGGCCATCGTATAAGTTTCGGTTTTTGCCGAATCCGCTTGAAAGTCCCCCGCAAGGGGGGAGGTGCTGGCCTTGCGCGTCGGGAGACAACAAGGAAAAGGAAGCACCCTCCCCTTGATGGGGAGGGTTGGGGAGGGGTGGAGCCGCATATGCAGATCTAGATGCGATAGCCCTGACCTAACAGCCGCCCTAAGGGAAACGGCGGATTTTCCGCGATGGATTAAGGGTTTATTCGCTTTCCCCGGTGCAGGATCGGCGCCTGTTGCCGGGAGGCTTTTGACCAATGGCAAGCGTGAGTTCATTGCCGGTTACCGAACCGGGGCGTCCGCAGAGTACGGTGCGCCCGATCGATCTCGTTCATCTGGCGCGCCAGACGCTGGGCGACGATGCGCTCAAGATCGAGGTGCTGCGGCTCTTCAACCAGCAGATCGTGCTTTATTTCGACCGGGTGCGCGCGGCGGTGGACCCGCATGAAATCAGCATGGGCCTTCATACGCTCAAAGGCGCGGCGCAGGGGGTCGGGGCATTCGTGCTGGCTGAAACCGTCCGCGCCGCCGAACGGGATTATACGGCCACCCAACGGCTCGATGAGGAAACGCTCGATGATATCGCCATGGCGGTCAACGAGGTCGAGGCGTATGTGAGCGCGCTGATCGAAACGGCGGACGCAGCCGAGGCAATGAGGCAATAGGCCGCTTGCCCCTCTTGGCCACGGTCCCTATATCGGGGTGGTATTTCCCTGCCAGAGACCTCACCTCATGCCTCTCATCACCTTCATCGAACCTGACGGCACGCGCCGCGAGATCGAAGCCGAAAACGGCTCGACATTGATGGAAACGGCGATCCGCAATGGTGTGCGGGGGATCGTTGCCGAATGCGGCGGCGCGTGCACATGCGCGACGTGCCATGTCTATGTCGAAGACGAATGGTTCGGCACGACCGGTGGGGCGTCGCCGATGGAAGAGGACATGCTCGATTTCGCGTTCGATGTGCGCGAGACGAGCAGGCTTTCCTGCCAGATCAGGATCAGGGACGAACTGGACGGGCTGGTGGTCAACGTGCCCAGCCGTCAGGGCTAGGTCGTTTCAGTTTTTGATGAAAAACGAAATGCCGGATGGTTGGGACCAGAGCAAAGCCGCCGCCACGGGTGTTACGCCGTAACGTCCTGTTCTCTTTGCTGGCGCAGGGCGCGCAGGTGGGCGGTCTTCTTCTCGCGGGCGGCTCTTTCGGCATGAAGGATTTCGCGCGCGATGCGGTCGGTGCGCTCGTGCCGGTTTTCAGGCCTTCCCGAATCTCTCGTGCTCATTGCTGGCTCTCCTTACGACGTTGGACTCTCGTCCCATATGGGGATTTTTCTTTTAAATTCAAGGATCAAGCGGAAGGGGCAGGATTCGGGCCTTCGGCGTGCCCGTTTCGGACGCGGCTCCGCCCCACGTTTTTCGTCCGTGCCGCCAAGCGAAATTATTTTCTGTCTCGCGCATGGCGCCGGAGCGGGCGTTGCGCGGCTCAAAGCGCGAGGGAAATAACTCACCTTCGGGCTGTTACGCGCTTGCCGGGATTGCTGAAAAGCCTTATTTTCCAGTGTGTTTGGTAGGTCACGTTACCTTTTAGACGGGCCGCCAGTTCAAGAAAAATCTAATTGACTTGATCATGCCAGGAGAGATCTCACCGTGGCACGGCTGAACACATTTCCGGTTTCGGTGAAGGTGGCGGGGCGCCGGATCGTCATCGTGGGTGGCGACGAGGAAGCCTTGGCCAAGGCGCGGCTGGCGGCAAAGACGAGCGCAGAGGTCGTGGTGTTCGCGCCCGAGGTCGAGGCGGATTTTTCCGGGCTGGACGTGTCGGTGGTCGAGCGCGTCGCGCAGGCGGCGGATTTCGCCGGTGCGGCGCTGGCGTTCATCGCCGATCACGGGCCCGAGGGACAGCGGGCGCTGGAGATGGCGCGGGCGGCGGGGGTGCCGGTCAACGAGGTGGATGTCCCTGAAAACTGCGATTTCTTTACCCCGGCCATCATCGACCGGGCGCCAATTTCCATCGCCATTTCCTCGGAAGGCGATGCGCCGGTGCTGGCGCGGCTGGTCCGGGCGCGGATCGAGGCGATGCTGTCGCCAGGGCTCGGCGCGCTGGCGCGGCTGGCTGGCGCGATGCGCGAAAAGGCTGCACAGCGGCTTTCCGACGGGGTGGCGCGGCGGCGGTATTACGAGGCGCTGGTGACGTCTCCGGCCATCGAGAACGCGCTGGACGCCGGGCAGGGCGCGGCGGCTGCCGATGCGCTGCTCGATGCCCATGCCGGGGCAGAGCCGGGCAGGGGCATGGTCTGGCTGATCGGGGCGGGGCCGGGCGCCGAGGACCTGTTGACGCTGCGCGCCCAGCGGCTTTTGCAGGAAGCGGATGTGATCGTCCACGACCAGCTCGTGCCTTCGGGCGTCGTCGAGATGGGACGGCGGGACGCGGAGCGGATTTCCGTCGGCAAGGCCAAAGGCCACCATTCCTTTTCGCAGGCCCAGATCAATGCGCTGCTCGTGCGGCTGGCGCGTGAGGGCAAGAAGGTCGCGCGGCTCAAATCGGGCGATCCGATGGTGTTCGGGCGCGCGGGCCAGGAAATCGCGGCGCTGCGCAAGGCGGGGGTCGAGCATGGAATCGTCCCCGGGATCACCTCGGCGCTGGCGGCGGCGGCCGATACGGCGACGCCGGTGACGTTGCGCAAGGTTTCCTCGGGTTTCGTCTTTGCCACCGCGCACGGTGCGGACAATGAGGACCTCGCGCACTGGGCTTCGCTCGCCGGTTCGGGGCTGACGCTGGGGCTTTACATGGGCAAGTCGATTGCGTCCAGGGTCGTCCGGCAACTGCTGGCGCACGGGCTTTCGCGATCGGTGCCGGTGGGGGTCGTGGTCAATGCCGGGCGGGCGGAGAAGGCGCTTTACGCCGGGACCGTGGGGGGATTGGCGGCGGGTGAGATCGATTTTGTGGATGGGCCGGCGATCATTTTCGTTGGCGATGCGGTGGCGCATGGCGACTGGGCGCGGGCGGAGGTGTTCGCGGCTCGGGAATGGAAGGTGGCGTGATGGGTTTTCCGGTTTGCAGCATATATCGCATCACCCCTCCCCATCAAGGCAGGGCTATCGCATATGAATCTGCGCTTGTGGCTTCACCCCTCCCCAACCCTCCCCATCAAGGGGAGGGTGCTTCCTTTTCCTTGTTGTCTCCCTACGCACAAGGCCAGCACCTCCCCCCTTGTGGGGGAGGATGGGAGGGGGGATCGGCGCAGCCGAACCACCTCGTTGCTCAATAGACGAAAGACGACGAAGCAACATGTCGAAAATTCTCACGGGAAACGAACTGCTCTCCGGCGCGGCCGTCTATCTCGACGGGCATGGACGCTGGATCGAGGAGTTGCAATCGGCGCGGGTGTTTGGCGCGGACGAGGGCGGGGCGCTGGAGGCGGCGGTGGGAGCAAGCAAGGCGACCGGACGCATCGTTTCGGTTGAAACCGAGGACGTCGAAATGCGGGGCGGGGCGATCTATCCGTTGCGGGTCCGCGAGCGCATCCGCGCCGAAGGGCCGTCGGCTCCGCGCGTGGGGCGTCAACATCTGGCCGAGGACGAACATGTATCGATATGACGAATTCGACGCCGCGTTCGTTTCCGAGCGCGTGCAGCAGTTTTCAGATCAGGTGCGCCGGCGCATCGCGGGGGAGTTGACTGAGGACCAGTTCCGGCCCCTGCGGCTGATGAACGGGCTTTATCTGCAACTGCATGCCTATATGCTGCGCATCGCCATTCCCTACGGTACGCTGGCGGCGCGGCAATTGCGGATGCTGGCGCATGTGGCGCGCACATATGACCGGGGTTACGGGCATTTCACGACCCGGCAGAACATGCAGTTCCACTGGCCCAAACTGCGCGACGTTCCCGCCATCCTCGCGGACCTCGCGAGCGTCGAGATGCACTCGATCCAGACCTCGGGCAATTGCGTGCGCAATGTCACCGTGGATCAATTCGCGGGTGCTGCCGCCGATGAGATCATCGATCCGCGTCCGGTTGCCGAGATCATCCGGCAATGGTCGAGCCTGCATCCCGAATTCATCTATCTCCCGCGCAAATTCAAGATCGCCATGACCGGCGCGCCCAACGACCGGGCGGCGGTGAAATTCCATGACATCGGGCTGATGGCGCAGACCAACGGGTCGGGCGAGGTCGGCTGGGCCGTCTATGTCGGGGGCGGGCTGGGGCGGACGCCGATGGTCGCCAAGCTGATCAACGGTTTCGTGCCGCACGAGCACTTGCTGGCCTATCTCGAGGCCATCCTGCGCGTCTACAACCGCTACGGGCGGCGCGACAACAAGTTCAAGGCGCGCATCAAGATCCTGGTCCACGAGGAAGGGCTCGAAAACATCAAGGGACAGGTGGAAGAGGAGTTCGCCCAGATGCGCGGCGGCATTCTTACGCTGCCCGAGGAAGAACTGGAGCGCATAAACGCCTATTTCGCCCTGCCCGCCTATGAGGATCACGGGGTGGTGAACATTGATATAGGGCGGGAAAAAATCCTCGATCCGGCCTATGGGCGGTTTCTGGAGAACAACACGTTTCCGCACGCGCGGCAGGGCTATACCTCGATCACCGTTTCGTTGAAGCCCATTGGCGGCGTGCCGGGGGATATCACCGCCGACCAGATGGACGCGGTGGCCGAGCTTGCCGAGGCCTATTCGTTCAGCGAGATCAGAGTGACCCACGAGCAGAACGTGGTGCTGCCCCATGTGGCGCTCACTGACCTCAGGGCCGTCTATGACGGACTTGTCGAGGCGGGGCTGGCGGATGGCAATGTGGGCGAGATCACCGACATGATTACCTGCCCGGGGCTCGATTACTGCGCGCTGGCCAATGCGCGCTCGATCCCCATCGCGCAGGACATCGCGCACCGGTTCGCGGCACCCGAGCGGAGCCGGGAGATCGGCAAGCTCAAGATCAAGATTTCCGGCTGCATCAATGCCTGCGGGCATCATCATGTGGGCCATATCGGCATTCTCGGTGTCGAGAAGAAAGGCACCGAGCTTTACCAGATTACCGTGGGGGGCGATGGAACCGAGGACGCGGCGGTGGGCAGGATTCTGGGGCCGGGCTTCGTGGCGGCGGACGTGCCGGATGCGATCGAAAAGCTGGTGGATGCCTATATCGAAAAGCGCGAGAGCCCGGATGAGACGTTCATCGCCGCCTATCGCCGGTTGGGCGATGCGCCGTTCAAGGAGGCGCTTTATGGGAATGGATAGTGCGGTGGGGGTGGTTGGCATCGCTGGCCCCCTCATCCGAGCTTTCGCTTACGCGAAAGCCCACCTTCTCCCTCAAGGGGAGAAGGGAAACCGGGGCTCCTCGGCCCTTGAGCCCCCCTCTCCCCTTGTGGGAGAGGGGTTGGGGGTGAGGGGTGCCTTGCTCCGAGTTGAGAAGGAGCTTTCCAATGTCAGCCGCTAGCCCAATGGTTGCAGCCGAACCCAGGCACGACAAGCTCCGCCAGCTCGGGATCGTCGCGCTCAACGGCATGTATGGCGAGATGGACGCCGAGGGCGTGTTGCGGCAGGCGGTGGAGGAGTTGCTGGCTGGCGATATCGCCATGGTCTCCTCGTTTGGGGCGGATTCGGCGGTGTTGCTGCATCTGGTCTCGAAGGTCGATCCGTCGCTGCCGGTCTATTTTCTTGAAACGGGCAAGCATTTCCCTGAAACGCTCGATTATGTGGAAACGCTCAAGACCAGGCTGGGCTTGTGCAATGTGGTAACCCTGCGCCCCGACCCGTCCGATCTTGCAAAGTTCGACCCCGATGGCACGCTATGGGAGACCGATCCCGACAGTTGCTGCCATATCCGCAAGACCGAGCCGCTCGAGAATGTCCTTGCCGGTTTTGGCGGATGGGTGACCGGCCGGAAGCGGTTCCAGACCGCCGAGCGGGGCGTGCTGCCCCATTTCGAACTGACGAGCGACGATCGCATCAAGGTCAACCCGCTGGCCTATTTTTCCAATGCCGATATCGAAGCCTATAAGGCCGAGCACGATCTGCCGCAGCATCCGCTTTATGGCGAGGGGTACAAATCCATCGGCTGCGCGCCGTGCACGAGTGCCGTCGCCGAGGGCGAGGACCCGCGTGCGGGGCGCTGGCGGGGGCTCAACAAGAAGGAATGCGGCATTCATTTCGATTTCAACGGGAGCATCGCCAAGCCGGTGAGCCAGTCCCAGCTCACCCTGTTCAGGGACGGGGAGTTCAGGACCGATCCCTGGCGGGGCTGGAGCGAGGGAGACGTTGCATCCGAGGCGCGCTACACCCATGTACCGGTCAGCGTGTTTCTCGAACAGCGCGAAGCGTTTCTTGCCAGCTCCCACCCGATCGGGCTGCAGGTCGACCCCGGCGACAGGGTCGAGGACATTGCCGGCGATCTGGCGCGGTTTTCCTCGATCGCGATCAATTTCCCGGCATTTGTCGACGGGCGTGGCTATTCGAGTGCACGGCTGCTGCGCGAGCGCTATGGATATGAGGGCGAATTACGGGCGGTGGGCGATGTGCTGACCGACCAGATTCCCTTCATGCGCCGGTGTGGGATCAACGCGCTGGTCGTCACCAGCGCCGCAACGCGCAAGGCCCTGGAGGCCGACGCACTGGCCGAGGTGCGCCTTTATTATCAGCCGGTCGGCACGGCCCGCGAGATACCGGTCGGAACCCGGCCCTTCCTGCGGCGCAACGCCCGTCCATGAGCACGGCGGCCCGGTGCTATACTTGAGCGGCTGCGTCCGGTATAGCACGCCCGGCCCACCAGAATTACGCCTTTAAGGACCATTTGCATGAGCGGAAATGAAATTGTCACGGATGTCATCATCATCGGCGCCGGCCCCGTGGGGCTGTTTGCAGTGTTCGAACTGGGGCTGGTGGACCTCAAATGCCATGTGATCGACATTCTCGACCGTCCGGGCGGGCAGTGCGCCGAGCTTTATCCCGAAAAGCCGATCTACGACATTCCGGGCTTCCCCGAGATTTCGGGGCAGGGGCTGACCGACAATCTGATGAAACAGATCGCGCCATTCGGGGCGGAGTTCCACTATTCGCAGATGGTCACCAATGTCGAAAGGCTCGACGACGGCAGTTTTCGCGTGACGACGGACGCGGAGGAAACCTTCGTTGCCAAGGTGATCGTGGTGGCCGCGGGCGGTGGCTCGTTCCAGCCCAAACGCCCGCCGGTGCCGGGCATCGAGGCGTTCGAGGGCAAGTCGGTGTTCTATGCAGTACGCAAGATGGACGAATTCCGTGATCATGACATCGTGATCGTGGGGGGCGGGGATTCCGCGCTCGACTGGACGCTGAGCCTTCAGCCGCTGGCGCGATCGCTGACGCTGGTGCACCGGCGCGACGAGTTCCGGGGCCATGCCGACAGCGTCAACAAGATGCGGGCGCTGGTGGCTGACGGGAAGATCAATTTCATCACCGGACAGCTTGCGCGCCTAGAAGGGGAGGATGGGCAACTCAGCGAGGTGCTCCTCAAGACGGCGGGCGGGGAGATCGGCGTGCCGGCCACCCGGCTGCTGCCATTCTTCGGGCTGACCATGAAACTGGGGCCGGTGGCCGACTGGGGGCTGGACCTGCACGACAATAGCCTCGTCAAGGTCGATACCGAAAAGTTCGAAACCAGCGAGCCGGGCATATTTGCCATCGGTGACATCAACTGGTATCCGGGCAAGCTCAAGCTCATCTTGTCGGGGTTCCACGAAAGTGCGCTGATGGCGCAGGCCGCCAAGCGCATCGTGCATCCCAACGAGAGAGTCGTCTTCCAATACACCACATCCTCAACCAAATTGCAGAAAAAGCTCGGGGTCGTCTGATGCGGATTATCGTCACGGACCAGAATGGCGTGGTCCATGAACTCGAGGCGCTGGAGGGATGGCGCGTGATGGAGGTGATCCGCGACTGGGGCCTCAACATCAGGGCAGAGTGCGGGGGATCGTGCGCGTGCGCGACCTGTCACATCTTCGTCGATGCCGAATGGCAGGACCGGCTCAATCCGCCGACCGACGAGGAAGAGGACATGCTCGATACGCTTCCCGACGTCGAGACGAACTCGCGGCTTTCGTGCCAGATCCTGATGAGTGAGGACCTCGACGGGCTCAAACTGACCCTTGCGGAATCCGCCCGGCAGGAAGAGGCGGCCTGAGCGCATTTCTGAAGAATAGATAAAATCCCTTCCGACTGCCCCGAAAATGCCCAATCTGTGGCGGCAACCGCCGGGGGAGACGAGAGTTATCCGCTCAGCACGATGGCGTGCTGATGCAATAATTCTCGTTCAAGGGAGAATATCATGTTCAAGAAAACGCTCGTTGCCCCAATCGCTCTCGCTTTCGGTCTCACGCTGACCGGTGCGGCCGCCGCTCAGGTCATGGTTGGCGATCAGGAGGTGTCGGATGCCGATCTGGCTGCTGTTCAGGAGCATTGCGATGCTCTGGAGCTTGCCGCCTCCACGGCTCCGACCGGTGAAGCACCTACCGTCGATATCAACTCCGATCCGACACTTGGCGTGGAACTGGCAAGTATCACGCTTCAGCAGTGTGTCGATGCCGGTCTGATTGAAGGCCCCGTTCCCGGGCTGACGCCCAATGCCAGCGATGGGGACAGTTCCGACGACATGAGCGCCGATGACGGCACCGGAGATCCCAACGAGGATACCGAATAGTTGATCCTTCTACACTCGGGGAAGGTGGGCAGGGTCATCGTCCCTGCCCGTTTTGTTTTGTGTCGAGGTCGAGGCGAGTCAACTCGGGAATGAAATCGGCAACGACAGGGGATTTCAGAACCGCGAAGGGCAGGGGCCGCACGACGCGGATGGCGGCGATGCCCACGCGCACGGTCATGAGGCCGTTGACGACGCCCTCGCCCAGACGGGCGGACAGTTTGGTCGCAAGGCCCTGTCCCACCAGTTGCTCGACGACGCCATCGGTGAGGATCAGCCCGCCTGTGACGGCGAGGTGGGCAAGGATGGCGGAGATGAGCCGCATGAAGCCGAAAAGGCCCGGGCGGGCGCCGTAAAGATCGGCAAGATTGCGGGCCAGCCGGAAACTTTCAAAGATCACGAACGCGATATCGATCAGCGCGCGCGGCGAGACGGCGGTGACCAGCGCGACGCGGCGGGCGCTGGCGGCGGTGAGCGCGCGGGCGCGAGCATCGAGCGGGGCCATCAGCGCGCGCTCGGTGACGCGAACCAGTTCGGCCCCATCGAGGATGGACCGGGTGTCCGTTTCAAGCCCGGAGCGGGCGCGGGCGAGGTCGGCACGCCGGGCGTAGATAGACAGCAGTTCGTCGGTGATCTTTCGGGCTTGCGGGAGATTGTCGCCGGTGATGGCCAGCGCGGCGCGGTCGCGCAGATTGTCGAGGGTGCGCAGGCGCAAAAGGCCCAGGACCTCGCGGGCGACCAGCACGACGAGCGCGAGGACGAAAAGCCCCAGCACACCGAGTCCCGCCCACCCCAGCCATTCATAGCGCGCAAACAGGTCCCGGATGAGCCGCTCGGCGGCGAGTGCCAGCCCGAGCGAAACCAGCGTGCCTCCGGCCCAGAGCGCCAGGCCGCGCCAGAAGCGGCCCTTGCGTTTGGGTTCTGGCACGACGGAGGCCGCTTCCATCTCCTCGGCGGTGAGCGAGAACACATCGGCGTGCGGGACGGCAGCCTCGCTCTCGAAGGCGCGCGGGGTGCGGGCGGACGTGGTTTCGGCCCGCTCGTCTTGCGTGGGAATGGCGCGGGGTTCTCTCATTGCATCCGGTCCCCGATCAGGTAATCGAGCGCGCGGTCGAGCCGGATATGGGGCAGAACCGGATCGCCCGTTTCGGAACGCGGAAGGTCAGCGGGCGGCAGAAAGCGCAGGAAATTGAGTTGAGGCGTTGATTCAACTGTCTTGAAAAGTGATTCCGGATTCTCCGGCAAGTCTCCGGGAAACAAGGCGATTTCGGTTTTTCCGTCATAGGTTGTGTCACCAAGCTGCTGTCCTGCCTCGGGGGTGCCGATGATCGTGTCGAGCGTATCACCATTGTCCCTGACCGTGCCCTCGCGCGTGGCGCGGACGGCGGCGATGGCGAGCGAGCGGGTTTCGGTGCCCGCGAATTTGGCGCGGCGGGCGGCGTTCGCCACGAGCCGGTTGAGGATGGCTTCAAGGCGCGGGTGGGAGGTGTGGTGCAAAAGATCCGCCTTGGTGGCGGCGAACAGGATCTTGTCGATGCGGCGGGTGAAAAGGCGTGAAATGGGGTTGGAAGCGCCCTGCCGGAAGCAGGCGAGCACCGAGGTGAGCGCGGTTTCGAGATCGGCAACCGCCTCGGGCCCGGCATTGAGCGCGCGCAGAGCATCGACGAGGACGATCTGGCGGTCGAGACGCGCGAAATGATCGCGAAAGAACGGGCGGACGACGATGTTCTTGTAAGCCTCGAAGCGCCGTTCGAGCATGGCATGAAGGCTCGATGAGCGCGGGGTGCTGTCCGGCGGGGGAAGCGGAGCGAAGGTGAGCGCGGGAGAGCCTTCGAGATCGCCGGGCATCAGGAACCGGCCCGGCGGCAGCGTCGAGAGGGCCCGGCCATCGGCCTTGCTTTGGCGCAGATAGTGCGTAAAGGCGGCGGCAAGGGCTTCGGCGGCGGCATCGGTCGCCTCGGCGGATGCATCGGTGGCCGCGACCAGATCGAGGAAAGGCTTTGCCTCGCTGGCGCGGGCGGGACGCCCGGCCAGCGCCAGGGCTTCCTTGCTCCATTGGGCGTAGCTCTGGGTAAGGAGAGGCAGGTCGAGCAGCCATTCGCCGGGATAGTCGACGATATCGAGATTGAGCGTCGACATGCCGAACCGGCTCCAGAGCCAGTTGTTGGACTGATAGCGCAGGGTCAGGCGCAGTTGCGAGATGCGGCGCGTGCTTTCGGGCCAGTGCGGCGGTGTACCGGTGAGCGCGGCAAGGTGCGCTTCGTAGGCAAAACGGGGCGTCGCGTTGTCGGGGTGCTCGGCGAGTTTCGCCCCGATCAGCCGCCCCTCGGCCATGGGCGCAAAACCGGGCAGGCGCGCGCCGGTGAGAAGATTATGGATCAGCGCGGTGATGAAGATGGTCTTGCCCGCGCGGGAAAGCCCGGTGACGCCGATGCGCAGGGTCGGAGCAACTGTGCCGGTCGCGGCATCGGCGAGATTGGTGAGGGTGATGCCCAACTCGTCGGTGATGGTGGTCGGCAGATTGGCCACGGGCGCTGCTCTCCAGATTGAGGCCAGAAGGTAGGGCGCGCGGGGGGCAATGTGAAGAGGGGGCGGTTCGGGTTGCCTGGCTTGGAGAAGGGTTGGATCGTTTCAGGTTCTGATGGAAACGATCCAACCCGCCAAAATATCAATGTGGCGATTTCGCAGCGATCTCCAAAGAGGCAGGGGTTGAGGGAGGGGCAAGGTCATAAGCGCAGGCCATATGCGATAGTACCAGATCACAGCGGAGGATATTTGCCCAGCTTTGCCAGTTCGACCCGGACGCGCAACTCGATATCGGCCACCAATGCATCGAGCCCCGGTTCGGTTGCCGATTTTGCCTGCGTCAGCAGCGCAATCGCCCGATTGAGTCGCCCCTCGCTGATCCGCCCGGCCAGAAGATCGGCCTGAATCTCCTCAAGAGCGTCGAGCAGGAGGTTGGCGCGCCGGATGGCCTTGCGCCGACCGGTTGTCGCATCGTCCACCGATTGCAGCGCCAGAAGCGCATCGATGCCGGTGGATGCGGCAACGGACGATGTCTGGGCCGCACGCGGCTGCGCGTCGGGCGTTTCGGGACGGAACACTTCCCCACCGCGCGAGGTGCTGCTCGCGCTTCGCCCCGTACCGGGAATGATCCGTCCTGTCCCGTCTATGCGCATCGTTGCCTGGAGGGCTCCGGCCCAAGGTTAATGGTTTGCTAACCGGCAGATTTTGCCCATGCCCGTTAATTTTATCTTAACACCCGGCAAACCCTGCCGGGCAGGCCGCCCCGTAACCATGCCATTCCTACAATAAAACAATATATTCCAATACCTTAAATCGCCTGCACGAAATTGGCACGCTTTTCGCTATTTCCCTCTCGAATACCTGCACGCCCGCCTGGGGAGGCGGCGCGCAGGGGCCGGGAATCGGGGAATAACGATGAAGCTCAGAGTTTTGAGATCAGCAATCGCCATGCTCGCCGCCTTCGCGATGAGCGTGGCGCCAGTTGTGCCGGTCCACGCCGCGCCGGCGCGGATCAAGGATATCGTCGACGTCGAGGGCATCCGCGACAACCAGCTTGTCGGCTACGGTCTGGTCGTAGGACTCAACGGCACGGGCGACGGGCTCAACAACTCGCCCTTCACCCGCCAAAGCCTTGTTGCCATGCTCGAGCGCATGGGGGTCAACACGCGCGGCGAGAATTTGCGCACCGCCAACGTCGCCGCCGTCATGGTCACCGCCAACCTGCCCGCCTTTTCAACCCAGGGCAGCCGGATCGACGTTTCGGTTTCCGCGCTTGGCGATTCCACGAGTCTCCAGGGCGGCACATTGCTCGTCACCCCCCTGCTGGGCGCCGATGGCGAGGTCTATGCCATTGCGCAGGGCCCCGTTGTCATCAACGGTTTCATGGCGCAGGGCGATGCCGCGACCGTCGTCTCGGGCGTGCCTACCACCGGCACCATATCGTCTGGCGCGCTCATCGAACGCGAGATCAATTTTTCGCTCGGCGCGCAGCACTCCCTGCGCCTCTCGCTCAAGAACCCGGACCTGACGACTTCGCGCCGCATCGCGCTGGCGGTCAACAACCTCATTGGCCTGCCGGTCGCCATCCCGGCCGATCCTGCCACCGTCCGCCTCACCCTGCCGCACAATTTCAACGGCAATATCGTCGACCTTCTGACCGATATCGAGCAGCTTGTCGTGCAGACCGATCAGGCCGCGCGCATCGTCATCAACGAGAATTCCGGCATCATCGTCATCGGCAACGACGTTCGCGTCTCGACCGTCGCCATCGCCCATTCCAACCTGACGATCACCGTTTCCGAGAACCCCACCATCGTCCAGCCCGAGCCGTTCAGCTTCGGGGAGACCGCCGTCGAGCCACGCACGCAGATCGACGTGATGGCCGACGAAACCCAGCTTGCCATCGTCCCGGAATCGATCTCGCTCCAGCAGCTCGTCGACGGGCTGAATACGCTGGGCATCAGCCCGCGCGACCTCATCGCGATCCTCCAGGCCATCAAGGCGTCCGGCGCGTTGCAGGCGGAAATCGAGGTCATCTGATGTCGCTTTCGATCCTCCAGACTTCACTGCTCCCGGCCGGCGCCGACAAGCCGGTCGATCACCTTAGAGAAAAAGCCGTCGAACTCGAAGGCGTGTTTCTTAACACCCTCGTCTCCGAAATGTTCAAGGGGCTCGAAACCGACTCCATGTTCGGGGGTGGCCACGCCGAGGAAACCTGGCGCGGCATGATGGCCGAGCAATATGCGGACCTCATGGCCAGATCGGGCGGCATCGGCATCGCCGACCAGATGGTCGCGGCCCTTCTCGAGCAGCAGCAGACAACCTCCGCGCCGATCGATCGCGCGAGTGCCATAGGAGCCTACCAACGATGACAGCCGCCGAACGCCTGGCCGCACTCGAAGATCTGGACACCGCAACGATCTGCGACCGCGCCCAGACTGCCCTGGATGCACTGGTCGAGATCATGAACCGCGAAACGACGCTATTGCGCGCGGGGCATATGCGCGAGGCGGGCGAGTTGACCGCCGACAAGACAAAGCTGGCGCAGGATTACGTTGCCATCGCCCGCGCCGTGCAGCGCGTTGCCCCCCGCCTCAAGGCCGAAGCCCCCGAGCGCGTCGAGGTGCTGCGCCGGGGCCACGAGGCCCTCGCCACCCAGATGGCGGAAAACCTGCGCGTGCTCGCCACGGCCCGCAACGTCACCGAAACGCTCCTTTCGGACGTGGCGCGGCAGGTCAATTCGGGCCAGCAGGCCAAAACCTATTCCCCCACGGGAATGCCCCCCAAGCGTTCAGACGATTCGCTCAAGGGCATTTCGATCAACAAGGCCCTGTAGGAAACGAAAGCGGCTGGACCTCACAACGCTCCAGCCTCTTTCTGTCTCATTTTAAGACAATTTTAGCGGCCATCGTAATCTGAAAGCCACCTCTCCCGGCATAACCTGCCCGGCAATATTTGCCGCCTGTGGAGGGTAGTGGTTAACGGTGGTCGGTCAGATGACATTGATGCAGGGCCCGCTCGGCGTCGCTTCCAGCGCGCGCCGCGAACCGTCGCGCCCGGCGTCCGCGACCGTCGAATCCGCCATGGAGGCGCGCAGCGCCAATGCGGATCATGCTCCCTCCCAGCCTGCTGCGCAGCCACAGGCAGAACGACAAAACCATGAGCCCGATCAGAATGTTATAGGTGAAGTCGCAGCGCAGACGCTGTTCGAGGCAAGCCGCATCGCTGCCACGCTCCCACCCGATATCGAGACGCGAACCATCCCCCCACAGGCGCCGCCTGAGCCCTGGCAGCCACCCTGGTCGTCCTTCCATCTGCGCGACCGTACAGTCTAGGCGGAAATCTTAATTCGACCTCTGAAAGTTAGAGTTTGTTAACCATTCGGTAGCACTTCTGCGTGCAATCATGGTTAACAGCTCATGAACGGGCTGATTCCGCCGAACTTGCCAAATGGGGGCCCGGTCATGTCCGACGTTACTCTTTCCAAAGCAGTACGCTCCAACCTTCTGCACCTGCAAAACACGGCCCAGATGATGGACCGCACGCAGGAGCGCCTGGCGACGGGCAAGAAGGTCAACTCGGCACTGGACAACCCGACCAACTTCTTCACCGCATCCTCGCTCAATGCCCGCGCCGCCGATATCGGCACGCTGCTGGACGCCATGAGCAACGGCATCCAAACCATCGAAGCCGCCGACAATGGCCTCACCGCCATCACCAAGACGCTGGAATCCATGCAGTCCACGCTACGCCAGGCGCGGCAGGACAACACCTTTCAGATGACGTCGTTCACTCTTCCCAAGGACGTTCCGTTCTCCGCTGGTGATCAACTCAGCTTTTCTGGCGGCAACATTGACACGCCCGCCAATGTTGCACTCACCAAACCAGCCTCAGGCAGCGCGACCATCGCTTGGTCTGCTGCCGGCTCATTGAATGACGATGGCGACACGATTTCTTTTGACGTGACGCTCGACGGCGGCGCTCCCCAGTCCATCGTCATCACGGGTGCCGACATAAGGGCAATCGGCAATGGGGACTATACCATCGACAGCGCGGAAGAATTCGCCGCACTGATCGAGGACAAGATCAGTGGCGCCACCGTTGAACTGAACGGGAACGCCATAACCATAACCTCAGACACGTTGGGCGCCAACTCGCGTGTCGATATTGGCGCGGCAACGGTCGATGACACGGCTGGTGGCGCAACCGCGACCCTGATAACCAACCTGAATTTGGGTCTGGGCGCCGCGATTGACGGCGCCCCCACAATGGGCGCTGCCGAGGGCGGTGCCAACAAAACGGTCGATGAACTCGTCAGTGAAATCAACACTCAGTTCAAGGGACAACTGCGCGCTTCCAACGACAGAGGCATGCTGCGTATCGAGAACCTTTCCACCACCCCATTGAAGGTCGGGGGGGCATCAGGCGATATCATCGACGGCTCGCCCATGAGCGAAGCCACGATTGATGGCAATACCACCCGCTCGGCGCTCGCCGATCAGTTCAATTCCCTGCGCAGCGAGCTTGACCGGCTGGCCGAAGACGCCTCCTACAATGGCGTCAACCTGCTGCGTGGCGACGATCTCAAGATCGTGTTCAACGAGATGGGTACTTCGCTCATCACCATCGAAACCAAGGACGCCCACGGCAATCCTCGTCCGATCAACTCGAACGAGATCGGCCTGCTGGAAATCAACCCCGCCGACCTTGAAACGGACGAGAAGGTCGATGAACTGCTGCACAACGTCCAGCTTGCGCTTGGCGAGGTCCGTGCCCAGGCGTCCGATCTGGGGTCTACGCTCTCGGTTGTTCAGAACCGCGAGCAGTTCACCCGTGAAATGATCAACACCCTGCAATCGGGCGCGGCCAACCTCACCCTGGCCGACAGCAACGAGGAAGCCGCCAACATGCTGGCGCTACAGACCCGGCAGCAATTGTCCCAGACGGCCCTTTCGCTCGCCAGCCAGGCCGACCAGTCCGTGCTGCGGCTGTTCGGGTAAGAACCAGCGAGGTACGGACATGGCGCTCAAGGTCGAACTCAAGCCCGGTGAAAAACTGCTTCTGGGCGCTTGTGTCGTTACCAATGGCGACCAGCGCACAAGGCTGTTTATCGAGGGGCAGGCGCCCATCCTGCGCGAAAAGGACATTCTTACGGCCGAAACGGCGGACACGCCTGCCCGCGCCATCTATCTGGCCGTCCAGATCATGTATGTGGAAGGCTCGGTCGAAAAGCTCCAGAAAAGCTATTTTGAAATGATCAACGACATGATCAAGGCGGCGCCCTCGACCCTTTCTCTGATCGATCAGATCAACAATGAAATCTTAACTGGCGATTTGTACAAAGCTCTTAAAGTCGCAAAGAAACTCATTGAGTATGAGGGGGAGCTTCTCTCAAATGCACCAGTACGGAGCACTGGCCTATCAGCAGACGGCCCGCAAGACAGCTAACCCCCGCGAAGTCGAGGCCAACCTGCTTTCCAAAAGTGCCATCCAGCTCCAGCGCATCCGTGACAATTGGGACGATGAAGCCCACGAACTCGACAAGGCACTGACTTTCAACCGAAAGCTGTGGAGCATTTTCATCCAGGCGGTTACCCGCGAGGAAAATCCACTTCCGCGGCCCATCAAGCAGAACATCGCCAACCTCGGCGTTTTCGTGATGAGCCACACCCTCACCGTTATGACCCGCCCCGCTCCTGAAAAGCTCGACGCGCTCATTCTCATCAACAGGGAAATCGCGGCGGGGCTGCGCGCCGTGCCGCAGGCGGCCTAGCTCCCCCTTCGCTGTCCCGGCGAAAGCCGGGACCCAGAATGCCCCTCCACAACTGTGGATGATGAAGCATGGCCCCCGGCTTTCGCCGGGGAAGCGAAGAGAAGAAGAAACCGGGCTCAGGCCCTCACCGCAAATAATTCACCAGCGTGAGCTGGCTCACCATCGAGGTCACCTGATAGCTGGCCTGTAAACGCGTCTGAAGCGCCAGCATCTGCATGGCGACTTCCTCGACTGGCGCGGTCTCGATGTCGGAGAGCATGGTCTTGAGCTGGGCGTCATACTGGGTGTGGCGCGCCTTGACGGTGTTGAGCGTATGCGCGGCCAGCCCCAGCTCCATCGTGATGCCTTCGATCGAGCCGGGCTTCGCATTGTTGACCTCCGACAGCCGTGCGCGCTGCAGTGCCACGAGCCCGTCATAGATCCCCGCATTGGTGTCATCGAGCGGCGTCAATTCGCTGACCGCAAACACCGCGAGGCCCTTTACCAGTTCAACGATGCCGTCCTCGTTCGCGGTTACGCCGTAATTTACCCGGGTCGATTCATCGATATTGGTTGAAACCGACAGCCGCGAGTTGCCATCCTCGGTGGCATATTGGCCCTGATACCACTGCATGGCGTCCGGGTGTGCCGTCTCCCCGCGTTTCGTGAAGAACTGGTCAGCCGCCGCATAGGTCGAGGAGGCCGTCAGCGCCGTATCGCGCAACTCGACCAGGCTGGATTTGAGGCTGTCGGAAAAATTGGCGGCGGTTTCATCCGTATCGGCACCGATAAGGAAGGTGCCCGGCGGCGGAGGATCGTCGGTCGTTGCCTTGAGCGTGATCGCCTCGGTCCGGCTGCGGTCATCGGGATAGGTCACGAGAATGGTGACCGACTGGCCCGGTTCGGGCTGCGCACCGAAATCGACAGTCACTTCGCGCGGCTGAGGGGCGTTGGGATCAAAACCCACGGTGATGGCCGGATTGGTGGAGGAGCCACCGGCCAGCTTGAAGCCCCGGTCGTGGTCTCCATCCTCGGAAACCGTTACGACATTTGCGGCGACCGTGCGGTCCAGCCTGCCTATCCCCTGCTGGGCAGGGTCATCCACATCGCCAAGATCTCCCAGATCGGCGGGATCGGCAGGATTGCCCGTCTGCCGCGCCTGGACGAAGGACACGAACCCGTTGGGCCCGTGCATGATCTCGTCAAAGCTCGCCACGGGCTTGCGGTCCGAGGCGTTGCCGCCGAAAATATACTGGCCCATGATATCGGTATTGAGCGTATCGATGACCTCGCCCAGAAGCGCCGTCGCCTGATTTTTGGCATTGGCGAGGTTGATGCCGTCCGTCCCGTAGGCCCCCGGCACCGCCAGCGCCCGCGCGTCGGCCTCGATCTCATCGAGCCGTTCCAGCCCGTTGGTATAGAACGACAGCCGCGTCTCGACCGTCTGGATATTGGCCATGAACCCCTCGATCCGGCCCAGCCGGGCACGGATGTTGAGGTCGTGGATACGGTTCGAGCCTATTTCGGCGAGACTGTTGTAGCGCTTGCCCGTCGCGAGCTGCAATTGCAGGCTCTCAAGCTGCTTTTGCATGCCGGTGATGGTCTTTATCGTCGTCGAAACCGGATAAAGCGACTTGTTTACAATCATTTCAGCCCTTCACCTCACATCCGCATCAGTGAGTCGATCAGTTCCTGAACGACCGACACGACGCGCGCGCTGGCCGAATAGGCATTCTGGAGCTGCATCAGCCGCGCCATTTCCTCATCGACGTTGACGCCATATTCCGCATGCATCCGCTGGGTGAGCGTTTCCAGTGTGAAATTGACCGCGCTGGCCTGGCTTTCGGCTCTGGCCACCACATTGCCCTGATGGTTGATCATCTGGGCGATCATCTCGTTGACCTTGCCCGAGAGGCGCACGCCGCCATCGGCGAGCGAGGTCATCTTTTCCGAGATGAACTGCATCGACTTGAGGCCATCGAGCAAAGCCTGCGGCCGCGTCGGATCGCCCAGCGAAATCCCCGCATCGTACTGCACCAGCAGCGCCGGATCATCGATCAGCGCCGGATTGACCTTGATCCGGCCCGCAAAACCCAGCTTCTGATCGGTGCCGTCGAGGCTGTTGCTGAACGGAACGCCGTGAGAATCCACGAAAAGGTTGAGCGCCGCGGCTCCGCCCTGATTGCCTCCCGCGGTCGTATAGGCGGTCATGGACGCAATGGTGGAACTGGTGCCCCCGTCATCCATGATCCGCAACACACCGCCACCCTGATCGGTGACGGTCACATCCGGACCCAGCGCCGCAGCAACAGCCGCAGTGTCCGTCAGGTCGACGCCAATCACGCGCTCGCCCCTGGCGTTCGGTGAGGGCAGCACGGAACCGTCCTCGGAATGGACCAGCCTCACCGTCTGGGTGCCCGTGGTATCCGTATATTGCAGGAGCATCGAGTTGCCGGGCCGGATACCGCTCAGATCGACCTCGAACCCGGCCGGATCGCCCGGATTGGCCGCCGGCACTTCGGTGCCCTCTGTCGTCACGGTATTGAGCGCCAGCGCCAGCCCCGCTGCGATCTCGTCGAGCTGGTCCTGCATGTTGACCAGCGTGTTGTCCCGCAGCTCCATCAGCCCGGCGATCTTGCCCGACGTCAGCAGGTTTTGCGCTCCAAGGTCGATTTCGAGCCCGGACGGTGTCCTGAGCTTGATTGCCCCCACCCCGCTTTGTGCAGGATCGGTCGAGAACAGCGAGGTGGCCGAAAGGGCGCCGCCGGACGTGAAGCTGAATTGGGAAGGCGCGACATCGAGGATGCCGACGCCGGTTTCCGTCATCAGCGCCACCGTGCCGTCCGCCCGGTAACTGACCTTGACGTCGACGTTTTCGGCGATCATCGCCACCAGCCGGTCCCGTTCGTCCATGAGCGAGAGCCGTGCCGTCTCGTCCTGGGAGAGATCGAGGATGCGGATATTGATGTCGGCCAGCGCGTTGAGATTGCGGTTGAGGTCGTTGACCGCATTGGAAATCTGGTATTCGGTCTCGCTGCGCATCTCCTGCACCGTGCCGCTCAACAGGTTGAGCTGCTCGACGAGGTGCTGGGCGTGGTTGAGTACGCCCGCGCGGGTCGTGACATCGTTCGGATTGGTCGCCAGCGCCTGCATGGCGTTCTCGAAGCTCGAATAGAGCGTGTCGAGCGAATTGGCATCCCCCGGCTTGCCGATATGCATCTGCAGCCGATCGAGAAACGAGGCGCGCGCCGAATGGAGCCCGGAATTTGACACCGCGACGAGGTGCTGCTTTTCCAGCGCCTCGTTGAACGCCCGCGTCAGTTCCGCCGTGCGCACCTGCGCACTGGTGCCATAGGCGGTTTCGGTGATGGTGAGGGACTGCCTGTGGTAACCGGGCGTGCCCTGGTTGGCCACATTGCGCGAGAGCACATCGATGCCGCGCTGGCTGGCGTTCATGCCGCCCAGTGCGTTAGAGAGCGTCGAGCTCAGTCCCATTTTCCCGTCTCCAGTTTACGACGTTCTGTCTCAACTAGCGGACCATATTGAGGGCTTCCTGCAGCATCTCGTCGGAGGTCGAGACGATACGGGTGCCCGCAGCGTAGGCCTGCTGGGTTACGATCAGCTTAGTAAATTCGTCGGAAATGTCGGTATTGGAGGATTCCAGCGCGCCGCCCGAAACGCCCCCATCGAGCGAAAGGATCGCCTCGCCCGATTGCGCCGTTGCCGCATAAACCCCGCCATCCATGCGCTTGAGCATGTTCTCGGCGTTGAAGTTGGCAGTGACCAGCTGGTAGATCTCGATCTGCTCGCCATTGGAATAGGTCGCCACGACACGCCCGGCGTCATTGACCGCGACGGACATGAACGAGCCTGCCGCATACCCGTTCTGGTTGAGCTGGGTGACCGAGGCGCGGCCATTGGCATTGTCGAACTGGGTCAGCCCGCTGACGCCGAAATCGAGCGCTACATCGCCCACCGTTGTTCCGTTGACCGTAAGCCCCGGAAGGTTGAGCTGCACCACGTCATCGCCCGCCACCGGATTGCCGTCCATGGTCGCGAGCGTGCCGTTGGGATTGAAGGTGAATTCCCCGCCGGGCACCGTCACCCATTCCTGCGGATCGCTCTGTTCCATGTAATAGAGCTGCCAGGTGTCGGGGTTATCCGACATCATGCCCCAGCGCATCTGCACGTTCACCGAAGCGCCGTTGGGCGTATAGACTGTGATCGCCCCACCCTCGACCGTCTGATTGAGGAATTCGGGTACGCCCTGCGAGGTCAGTCCGGCGATCGCCCCCGTACCGCTTATGGTCAGGCCGGTCTGAACGTCATCCGCGACGATCTGCAACTCCCCGCCAACGATCGATGCAGTGGCGTTGATGCTGGCGTTGCCGTTGATCCAGTCAACCAGATTCTGCAACGTATCCGAACTCGTGCCGTCATCGGTAAACGTCTGGACACCGTTGCCGGTGTTGATCGTAAAGGTGTCGCCGGCGCCGAACCCGGGCAAGCTATCGAGCAGCGTGCCCCCGGTCAGGGCGCCCCCCTCGTTACTGGTCGTTTCGGCGGGCGCATAAAGCAGCCCCACCGCCGGCACGGCGGGCAGGTTTAACTGGTACTGGATGCGCGTGGTTGTGCGCGCCGGGATCAGCCCATTGCCGATCTTGATCATTTCGGGAACCGAACCGGCAACGTTGCCCGTCTCGGAATCGATGGGCACGCCGCGCAGATAATATCCTGCGCCGTTGACCATGTAACCTTCCCGGTCCATCTCGAAATCGCCGCGGCGGGTATAGAAATTGGCATCCCCGAACACCGCCTGTCCGTCGGTGGTGCCGGTCTTTTCCGAAACGATGAAGAAGCCGGACCCGTTGAGCGCCACATGGGTGCCGGTCGGTGAGGTGATGATGTCGCCGCGCACGTCGTTGGTCGAACGCGAATAAGCAAGTACCGCGCCGGGTACCTGCCGTCCCACCGCCGCATCGGGGATGAGATCGATGAACCCGGTCTCCATCCGCTTGTAGCCCGTGGTCTGGGAGTTGGCGATGTTGCCCGAGATGTTTTCGAGCGCAAATGCCTGCGCCCGCATCCCCGTCACGGCCGTCGCCAAAGCACCATAAATACCCATTTCACTCTCCGTCTTGCCGGCGCCAACGCGCGCGTATTCGGAATGAGCGAAGCAAACGGAGTGCCAGACTCTTACTTCATTGAATCTAAATCGCTTTTTTTCGGATAACGACCTTGAGCGCCCAGTCAGCCCGGAATCTTTCGCCTCTCGCCCGGCAATTTCTGCCCGGCGCTGGTCGCTTGTTTGCGGGAAGGCTTTGGTCTATGCCCTTTGAAATCGGCGTTTTGGTAGCATCGCAGCCCCCTCATCCGACCTTTCGCTTCGCGAAAGCCCACCTTCTCCCACGAGGGGAGAAGGGGAAGCGTGGGGCCACCATACGAGCTCCCCTCTCCCTTCGTGGGAGAGGGGCTGGGGGTGAGGGGGCCAGCGATCTGCCAGCCAGCGCCAAGTTTTGTAAAAGCCCGGAACCGCCATGCTCCTCGCCAACGCCGCAGAATTCAAAGCCCTTCCCCGCAAGGCCGTCACGGTCTTCGGCATGGCGGGCGTGGGCAAGACCCGGCTGGGCAATCTGCTGCGCAAGGAGGACTGGTTCCACTTCTCGGTCGATTTCCGCATCGGCACGCGGCACATGGGCGAATATATCGTCGACAACTTCAAGCGCGAGGCGATGAAGGTGCCCTTCCTTGCCGAACTGCTGCGCTCGGATTCGATCTATATCTCGTCCAACATCACCTTCGACAATCTCGAGCCGCTCTCGACCTATCTGGGCACCCCCGGCAACCCCGAAAAGGGTGGCCTGCCGCTCGCCGAATATCAGCGCCGTCAGGAGCAGCATCGGGTGGCCGAGGTCTATTCCCTGCTAGACGTGCCCTATTTTATCGAGCGTGCCAAGGATCTTTACGGTTACGAGAATTTCCTGTGCGACACCGGCGGCTCGCTGATCGAGGTGCTCGATCCGCACGATCCCGACGATCCCGTTGTCAAGGCCCTGCGTGAGAACACGCTGCTCGTCTATCTCAAGGGCAGCGAGGACGACGCCCAGCGCCTGATCGACCGCTTCCGCGCCGCACCCAAACCGATGTATTATCCGCCCGCCTTTCTCATCGAGAAATGGGCGGAGTTCAAAATGCTCAACGGCGTCACCCATGACAACGACGTCGACCCTGATGACTTCGCTGTCTGGGGGTTCGAGGCGCTGCTGCGCGACCGTCTGCCCCGTTACCGGGCGCTGGCCGACAATTTTGGATATGCCATCGATGCCGAGGACCTGGCAAAGGTCCGCGACGAAAAAGACTTCATGGAACTCATGTGCAGGGCGATCGACGCCCGCTGACCCTGCCCATGCTTTTTCCCTGAGGATATACAAAAATGCCCATCCGCATTCCAGACCAACTCCCAGCCAGAAAAACCCTCGAGGCCGAGGGCGTCGTGGTGATGGACAAGTCTCGCTCCACCCGGCAGGACATCCGCCCCCTCCAGATCGGTCTTCTGAACCTGATGCCCAACAAGGAGCGCACCGAAACCCAGTTCGCTCGCCTGATCGGCGCAACGCCCCTTCAGGTCGACCTGACGCTGGTGCGCATCACGGACCATAAGTCCAAGGGTACGCCGCAGAAATATCTGGAAACCTTCTACAAGACCTGGGAGGACGTGCGGCAGCGCAAGTTCGACGGTTTCATCGTCACCGGCGCACCCATCGCGCATATCCCGTTCAACGAGGTGCGCTACTGGCCCGAAATGATCGAGATCATGGACTGGACGCAGACCAATGTGCACCACACCATGTTCATCTGCTGGGGCGCGCAGGCCGCGCTCCATCATTTCCACGGCGTAAAGCGCTACCGCATGGAGAAAAAGGCGTTCGGGGTGTTCCGTCACCGGCTGGTGAACACCTCCCCGCTACTGCACGGCATGTCCGACAGCCCGATGATCCCGGTCTCGCGCTACAACGACATCGATCGCAAAACCATCGGTCCCGATCTCGAAATCCTCATCGATAACGAGGAGATCGGCGTGTGCATGCTCGGTGACCGGAAATACCGCGCCGCCTACATGCTCAACCACCTCGAATACGACAACCGCTCGCTTGCCGACGAATACGAGCGCGACCTCAACGCCGACCTCAACCCTGAACCGCCCGCCAATCTCTACCCCGGCGGCGACACGTCCGTAACGCCGGAAAACCGATGGCGCAGCCACGCCCACCTGATGTTCCAGAACTGGATCAACGAGATCTACCAGACGACGCCGTACGATCTGGAAAAGGTCGGCACGGGAGAGGAGTAGGCGGGCGCCGATATCCCGCCCCGCCCCTTGATCGCGGCCTGAACACCTGTTTGCACCGATCTCCATCAGGGGAGGGTGCGAGAATTGTGGATAAGCCGAATCGTGCGCGATAGCCTGCGCTGTGACCCATTCTCCTCACCTGCTCACGGGTTGGGCATGCGGACAAAAGTCGGTTGCCCGATGCCGTCGATGAACCTATATAGGCGGCACCTGAGGTTCGGGGAGTGAGTCTTTCGATGACGATTGATGCTCTTGCTGAAGACTATCGTCCTACCGAGGACGAAGAATTCATGAACCCGCGCCAGCGGGAATACTTCCGGCGCAAGCTCGATGGCTGGAAGGATGAGATTCTGCGCGAAAGCCGCGGGACGCTCGAAAACCTCCAGGAAGAGAGTACCAACCATCCCGATATGGCCGACCGCGCGTCGTCGGAAAGCGACCGTGCGCTCGAATTGCGCACCCGCGACCGGCAGCGCAAGCTGATCGCCAAGATCGATGCGGCGCTCAAGCGGATCGAAGACGGGTCCTATGGCTATTGCGAGGAAACCGGCGAGCCCATCGGCATAGCCCGCCTCGACGCCCGCCCCATCGCGACCCTGAGCCTTGAAGCCCAGGAAATGCACGAGCGCCGCGAAAAGGTCTATCGCGACGACTGATCAATTGTGCGGGGTTTTGGTTCGGGGTCCAACTCTATCTCACTGCAATCGCCGGAGCATCCCGATCCCATCGAAGCCTGAAGCGGTCTAAAGGATTGACTTTTCCTCGCGATTATCGATCCCTCGTGCCGTGAGAGCGATCTGTACATCGGTGGTTTCGATTGTCGCGCTGGCCGCGGCGGGCGCTCCGGTGTTCGCGCAGCAGGGCGAAGTGACGTTCGGCGTGCAGGTGCGTGGCGGTGCCAGCTATCTTTCGCTCAATCACGATGCCTCGATGTACACCCCGCTGCCGGGGCCGGGAATGGCTTCGTATGGCAACCCCACGAGCATATTGAGCTATGAGCCGCTTTATACGATGGACGTCGAGTTCGTCGTCGCGAGCCGCAATGCGGATGGCTGGTTCGAGCTTGTCGCGGGCTTTCCCATAGCGGGCGGTGGCACCTTCGGGGATCGCGATTATGAGGCGGGGCAGACGCTCTATTCCGAAACGTTCAGCGATCTCGCCATCGGCGGGTTCGGCGATGCGAGCCTGCGTTTTTCGCTGCCGGGCGAGGACTGGCAGGTCGGTGGCCTTGACGTGCAGCCCTATGCGGTCATCGGCGCGGGTCTTGCCAGCTACGCGGCCAGGGGCCTGCGGTGCGGCGCGGCGTGCCCTTCGGGGCCGATGCCCAATACCAGAACGGTGATCGGGCAGGACGTGTTGTCGGCCTCGGCGGGGATTGGCGCGCTTCTGGAGCGCGAGGTTTCCGAACACGGTACGCTCGATTTCCGCGTCGAGGTAGCGGGCGGATATATGGGGGTTTCCGACAGCCATTACTTCCGGCCTGATCTGGGGCCGGTGCCCAACATCGCCTATGATTTTGCGACCCTCGGGGTCTTTACCGAGCTTGGCTATGCCCATGCGGTGTCCGAAACGGCCAAGATCAGGGTGGGGGTGTTCGCGGAGGGTCAGCTGGGGTTCGGCCGGGTTGTCTTCAATTCGGCCGGCGGCGGAAGCGGACCGGCGATCCCGGCGTGGAGCCATGCGCTTTCGGGCGGCGTGGTTCTGGGAGCGTCGGTGGCGTTCTGAGGCTTTCAAGCCGCCATCCATGATATTCCGACGCAAAAAGGGGCGCGGCGGGGAAAGTGCCGCGCCCCTGTTTTCCGGCTCAACGGGGAAGGAGAGCCAGGAAGGACGCCTGCCCGAATTGGGGAAGGCAGGCGGCCTTGGGGATGGTGCCGTTCCTAGAAGGGCAGGATCGCGTCGAGGACCTGCTGGCCATAACGGGGCTGCTGGACGTCGGTGATCTGGCCGCGTCCGCCATAGGCGATCCGTGCTTCGGCGATCTTGGTGGAGGGGATGGTGTTGTCCGAGCCGATGTCCTCGGGCCGCACGATCCCGGCGACGATCAGGTCGCGGACCTCGAAATTGACCCGCACTTCCTGACGCCCCTCGATCACCAGATTGCCGTTGGGCAGCACCTGGGTAATGACGGCGGCGACGCTGGTCGTCACGCGCTCGGAACGGTTGACCGATCCGTTGCCGGAATTGTTGATGCCCGAATTGGTGCCGAGCGCGGCGTCCGCGCTGACATCGGCCGGTGTAGCGGAATTGAAGATCGAGCCCATCACGCCGGAAAGGCCGGTCGAATTGCTCGATGTGCGGCTCGCCGAAGTGGTGTTGCCGATCTGGGCGCGGTCATCGATGGCGACGAGAACCGTCAGGATGTCGCCGACCTTGGCGGCACGCTGGTCCTTGAAAAAGCCGCGCGCGTCGGTGCGGAACAGGGAATTGGCCTGATAGATAGCGGGTTCCTGGACGGGCATGGGCATCGAGACCGGACGGTAGCCGGCGGTGACGGTGGGGTCGACGATGGGCGAAAGTGCCGGGGCCTTGCCGATATTGGCGAGGCGGTCGGTGGTGTTGCAGGCCGCAAGCGTTGTGACGAGCGCAAGGCCGGTCAGGATTTTGAAGATCGTTTTCATTTCATTTCCCCGTTAGTGCCGCGATTCCCCAATCGCGGTGAAAGGCGGTGTCAGAGCCCGGCGATCTGCTGGCTGCTGCTCGAAATCAGAACCGTCCCGTTCTCGATTACCGTGCCGTGCATGACCTTGCGGGTCATGGGATTGAGCACGCTGACCGGTTCGGAAAGGCTGGCTGCATTGAGGGCCTGGCCGCGCGTCGTGAGCGTCAACGGGCCCTGGCGATAGATGACGGTGACGGTATCGTTGCGCGAGATCAGTTCGGGCGCCGAAATGTCGGCGGGCCGGATCAATACCCCTGCGCGGGTCTGGCGCTGGAGTTGCTTGCCGATGATGTTGTCGATGCTCACCACGCCCGCATTTTCAGCGTAGGGCAGAGGGACGAGGCGGAATTCCACATCGTCCACGCCGAGGATCGACCCTGCGGGGAGCGAGCGGGCGAGGTGCGGGGCCTCGATCATGAGCTGGATCTGCCCGGCGATATCGAGCGGAGCATCGCGCCCGGCGACCTCGAAGCGGGCCGAGAATGTCGAAGACCCCGGCATATAGCGCAGGATGACCAGCGAGACTGGGGTTTGGGTGGCTGCCGCGTTGAGCATGGGCAGGGGCGCATCGAGCGCGATCTGCATGTTCATGGCGCCGTTGAGGATGCCGCGCCCGGAAAGGTCGGCGGCGATTAGTCCCTCGATCATCTCCATATCGACAGCGATACCGGGACGGGTGACGCGGATGCGATCAAGGCCAGCGGTCTCGAAATCCTCGAGGCCATGCGGCGCGACTGCGGCGGCAATCTGCTCGAGGGTGACGAACCCCGACGTGCCGGGCTGGGGTGCGCGGAAGATCGCCGTTTCCGCGACAAGGCCGGCATTGGCGAAGATGTCGCCGACTGTCACGAGCGCTGCGTTGACGGAAATGTCGCCCCGCAGGACGGGCATGGCCTGGGCGGCGGTGGCCATCGTGGCAAAAACCAGTGCGAGTATGGTACGTTTGAACATCACTCAAACCCTCCTTTCAGTCGTCAGCGAAGCTGGGCCGTGGCCTGCAGCATCTGGTCGGCGCCCGAGATCACCCGCGCGTTCATTTCGTAGGCGCGCTGGGCGGCGATCAGGTCGGCCATTTCGGTGACGGCGTTGACATTGGCGTTCTCAAGATAACCCTGAATGAGCGACCCCATGCCCTCGCCGCCGGGAAAGCCGATCTGGGCCTGCCCGCTGGCGCCGGTCTCGACGAACAGATTGTCCCCGATCGATTCCAGCCCGCCCTTGTTGACGAAGCGCGCCAGTTGGATCTGACCGAGCTGGACGGGCAGCGTCTCGTCGCCCACATACGCCTCGACGATGCCGTCCCGGCTGATCGAGATGGCCGTTGCGTCTTCGGGGATGATGATCCCCGGCTCGATCTGGAAGCCGTCGACATTGACCAGAAGGCCGGTGGCATCGCGTTCGAGCGTGCCGTCGCGGGTATAGGCGGTGCGCCCATCGGGCAGCGCGACGGTGAGGAAACCTTCGCCGCGAATGGCGATGTCGAGGTCCTTTTCGGTGGGCACGACGTTGCCCTGCGTCATGATGCGGGCGGTGGCGGCGAGCTTGACGCCCGAGCCGATCTCGATGCCGACCGGCACCTGGGTTCCCGCATCCGAAGTGGCCGAACCGGCGCGGCGGTAGGACTGGTAGAGCAGGTCCTGGAACTCGGCGCGCTGGCGCTTGTAGCCGGTCGTGCGCATGTTCGCGATATTGTTGGAAATCACTTCGACATTGCGTTCCTGGGCGGCCATGCCGGTCGAGGCTATATAGAGGGCTTTCATGGCTTAGTTTCCTCAGGCTTGCGCGTCGCCAAGACGCTGGATGGCGTTGCGGCGGAGTTCGTCCTGCTTGTTCATCAGGTCCGCCAGAGAGGTGTAGGCGCGGGTGACGCGGATCATTTCGGACATCTCGGATATGCCCGAGACGTTGGAGCGCTCGATGGCGCCCTGCACGACAGCGGTCGCTTGCGCCTCGCGCGGCGTGCCGCCGGTGAACATGGTATCGCCGGTGCGGGTCAGCTCTTGTGCGTTCGCGAATTCGACGACGCGAAGAATGCCCTTGTTGCCGGCGCTCGAGGTGATCTGGCCATCGGCGGTGATATTGATGTCGGTTTCCCCGACATCGAACTGGATCGGATCGCCGGTGCGCGAGAGAACGGGATAGCCGTTCTGGGTGACGAGGGTGCCCTGGGCGTTGATCTCGAAAACGCCATTGCGCGTCCAGCGCTCGCCCTCGGGGCCCTCTACGGCGAAAAAGCCCTCGCCCGAGAGCGCCAGGTCGAGCGGGTTGCCCGTCTGGGTGATCGATCCGGCCGCGAGGTCGTGCATCGTTGCCCAGTCATGGACATAGGACAGCGGCTGGTCGCCGCGCGGAAAGGTGCGGTCGGCGGCGACCGGCATGATGTATTCCTCGAAAAGAACTGCCTCGGCCTTGAAGCCCGTCGAATTGATGTTGGCCATGTTGTTGGCGAGCACATCCATCTGGCGCCGGAGTGCCATCTGCCGCGAAAGGCCAATCAATTGCGCGTTCTCGATCATGCGCGGTTTCCCCGTTTCATCTGGAGGCCCACTTCCCCAAGCGGGCTTTCCGCCTGATGCCTTGCATGCGGTGTGCCAGACTGGAAATTTTAATAAAATCAAAGGTTTGGTATGAACGAGGGCGACGTTAACGGTGGGTTATTCTTAACCCGGCGGCAAGATTTGCCGGGCAAATCCTGCCGCTGGACGGGTAATGGTAACCATTCGTTAACCTTGCGCGGATTAGCTGGAGGTGCCGGGAAAGCCGGCCTTTCCGGGGGATTCGGGGCTATCGATGAGCGATGTGACTGAGAGCGAAGTTGCCGAAGGCGCCGGGAATGCCGGCGCGGAGGGCAGGAAGGGCCGTGGGCGTCTCATGATCGTCGGCGCGGTGGCGGGGGCGCTCGTCCTCGCGTCGGGGGCCGGGGCCTGGTTCCTCATGGGGTCGGACGCCGGATCGGGGACGGGAAGCGCTGCGGTGGCCGATGTCGCCGAGCCGCATTTTTTCGACCTGCCGGTGATCACCGTCAATCTCAACAATGGGGGCGGCGCGCCGGAATTCCTGCGCCTGTCGATTGCGCTCGAAGTGCGCGATCCCGCCGCCATGGCAATGATTGAACCGCGCCTGCCGCGCGTGCTGGACACGTTCCAGGTCTATCTGCGGGAACTGCGCCGGTCGGATCTGGAAGGATCGGCCGGCGTTTACCGGCTCAAGGAGGAATTGCACCGCCGCATCAATCTCGCGGTCTATCCCGCGTCGGTGGACAATATCCTGTTTAAAGAACTTCTGGTGCAGTAGGGGCGCGCGATGGCCGAACCCGAAGAAAAAGGCGGATCGCTGGGCGACGACTGGGCGGCCATGCTCGAGGCTGAGCAGGGCGCGGACGGCGTCGACCGGGTGCTCAACCAGGACGAGATCGACTCGCTGCTGGGCTTTGATGCAAGCGTGGGGTCCAGTGTCGAGCTCACGGGCGTGCGGGCACTGATCAATTCGGCGCTGGTGAGCTATGAGCGCCTGCCGATGCTGGAAATCGCCTTCGACCGGCTGGTCCGGCTGGCGACGACGACGCTGAGGAATTTTACCTCCGACAATGTCGAGGTCGCGCTCGATTCCATCTCGTCGGTGCGGTTCGGCGATTATCTCAACTCGATCCCGCTGCCTGCGATCCTCTCGGTCATCAAGGCCGAGGAATGGGATAATTTTGGGCTTCTGACGGTCGATTCGAACCTTATCTATTCGATGATCGACGTGCTGCTGGGCGGGCGGCGCGGGTCGAGCGTCATCCGCATCGAGGGGCGGCCCTATACCACCATCGAGCTGGCGCTGGCGCGGCGGATGATCGAGCACGTGCTCGACGACATGCGCAAGGCGTTCGAGCCGCTGACGCAGGTGACCTTCAAGCTCGACCGGATGGAGACCAATCCGCGCTTCGCCGCCATTTCGCGTCCCGGTAATGCGGCGATCCTCGTTGAACTCCGGATCGACATGGACGACCGGGGCGGCAAGATCGAGATCATGCTGCCCTACGCGACCATCGAGCCGATCCGCGAGCAGTTGCTCCAGATGTATATGGGTGAGAAATTCGGCCGCGACCCGATCTGGGAAGGGCATCTGGCAACGGAAATCTATGCCGCCGACACCGAGATTTCGGCAGTGCTGCACGAGATGGACATGCCGCTCTCGAAAATCCTGGGGCTGGAGAAGGGCGACACCATCATGTTCGACAGGACGCCCACGGACCCGGTGACCCTGCGCTGCGGCACGGTGGATCTCACCAAGGCCGTGATGGGCCATATCGGAAACAACGTATCGGTGCGCGTCACGCGCCCCCTCAATCCGCCCAAGGTGACCATGGCGGCGTTCGAGGCAATGGATGAACAGGTGGAGAACAACACATGATGGGGCTTTCACTCGGGCTTGTCATCGAGGGGGCGGTGGCCGTCCTTCTGGCAACGACAATCGGTTACTGCATCGTTCTCAACCGCAAGATCGCCAATCTGCAGTCCGACCGGACCGCGCTCCAGCAGATGATCGCCGATCTGGTGCAGGCAACCACCATGGCCAACACCGCCATCAAGGGGTTGCGCGAAACGGCAGTGGAGGCCGACGAGACGCTCAACCAGCGGCTCAACGAGGCCGAGCGCTTCGCGATCGAGCTTGCCAATCACGTCAACTCCGGGCAGGCCGTGATGGACCGGATCGCCAGGATCACGGAGGCTGCACGCAGTTCCAAGGGCGCCGAGCTTGAAGGTCAGCGCGCTTCGGCGGCCCTTCGCACGCTCAACGATCACCAGCGGCGCAGGAGCAGCGCGGCGTGAAAACCATCCGGTTGCTGCCCATCGTCATCCTGGCCGCCTCAGCGCTCCTTGTCCTCAAGGTGGCAGGGCTGGTCTCGGGTGGCGGCTATGTGCTGAGCGGCACGACGCAACTGATGGCGCAGGAAGGCGGTGAGGGCACGAGCGATGCGGACCTTGCGGCGGCCGATCTTGCGGCGCGGGCGCTGTTCGAGAGCGTTCCGTCCGTCGAGGATGGCGGCACGATTCCCACGCGGGATCTCGCCACCGGGAGGTCGGGCGAGATCGCCGGTTTCGAGCAGGACGATACGGAGCAGGTCATTCTTGAGCGGCTGGCGGCGCGGCGCGCGGCGCTTGACGATCTTGCGCGCGAACTCGATCTGCGCCTTGCGGTGGTCGAAGCCGCCGAAACCCGCATCGAGGAACGGCTGAGCGAGTTGGCCGATATCGAGGCACGTATCAACGCCACCATGGACGCGCAGGAAGCGCGCGAGGCGGAACAGTTTGCCGGACTCATCACCATGTACGAGAACATGCGCCCCGCAGATGCGGCGACGATCTTCAACGATCTCGACATGGCGGTGCTGTTGCGGGTCGGAAAAATGATGAACCCGCGCAAGCTCGGCCCCATCATGGCCAAGATGCTCCCGGCCAAGGCGCAGGACCTGACGGTGCGCATGGCGGCGGCAGATGGCGCGGATCATATGGTGCCGGCGACCGACGGCTTTGCCAGCCTGCCGCAGATCGTGGGGCAATAGGCCAAGGCTAGGTCCGGATTTAATCCGACGGCATATTTCGGCTTACGCCGAATCCCCCTTCCCAACCTCCCCCACAAGGGGGAGGTGCTGGCCTTGTGCGTAGGGAGGTGCCCAAGAAAAGAATGCACCCTCCCCTTGATGGGGAGGGCTGGGGAGGGGTGAGAGCTCTGTGCTCCAGTCAAATCCCATCGCACGCGGTAAGGGCATTTTAAGTGCTCGGCGCTAGGGTTGCCGCCATTGAACGGCGGCGGGGCAGAAGGCTTTTGACCACCAGGCGACCAGGGGATCGGCTCATAGACGCCGCGCGAGCCATTGCGCTGGTGCTGGTTCTGCTCGCCCTGCCACTGGTCGGGACCGCGTCCGCGCGGGCGCAGGAGAGCGTTTCCGTCGAGGCGCAGCGGCACGAGAATTTCGGGCGGATCATCATCACCTTCCCGGACCGCATGCGGTTGCCCGAATATGAAATCATAAATGAAAACGGCGTGTTGGCGATCCTGTTCGCGACCCCGTTGGAAGGGGCGCTGCCCGAGATTGCGGCGGCGCTGGGCGATATCGTATCGGTGGCCCGGTTCGACCCGGACATGACCGGCATCCGCATGGGCCTGCGTGGTCCCATGCAGATCAATACCATCGATGCGGGCGAGCAGCTTTTCATCGATTTTTTGCCCAATGACTGGGTTGGGTTGCCGCCCGGCCTGCCGCCCGAAACGGTCGCCAGGCTGGCCCAGCGCGCCGAGGAGGCGGCCCGGCTGGCCGAGGAGCGGCGGCGCGCGGAACTGGCCGCCGAGTATAATCCGCAGGCCACCATCCGCGTGGGACGCCACCCGACCTTCTGGCGCATCGTGTTTGACTGGAACGTGGGGACGCGGGCGGAGTTCAGCCGCGAGGACGACCATGCCAGCATCGCGTTCGACTGGCCGGTGCCGATCGATCTTTACGAGATCATCTCGGACATGCCCGCCAGGTTCGAGGCGGTCGCCAATACGGTCAATGCCGGCGATAGCGTCGTGACGTTCGATGTGGCCGGCAACACGCGGATGCGGTTTTACGAGGAAAGCGCCACGCGGTTCGTTCTCGATGTTGATCTCGAAGGGGTGTTCGTCGAGGCCATCGATCCGCTGACGCTGGCGCGTGCGGCCGAGGACATCGCTTCGGTGGACGTGGAAACCGGGCAGGGGGCGGCCGAGGATGCCGTAGAGGACGTTGCCGATGTTCCGGTGACGGAAGACACGATCATCGAGCCGTTCGTCACGACCGTGGGCCCGACCGTTCGGGTGGTCTTTCCCTTCACCAGCGAGACGCCCGCCGCTGTGTTTCGGCGCGGAGAGACGTTGTGGCTCGTGTTCGACACACAGGCGCGGATTGCTGTGCCGAGCGATGATCTTGCGAGCGGCCCGCTCGATGCGCTGGTTTCCGGCTTTGCCGTCGAGGGTGCGACGGGGTCCCGCGTGGTGCGGATGCAGATGAACGAGGATCGGCTGGCGACCATCGGTTCGGAAGGCAAGGCGTGGGTGCTCTCGCTGGGCGATGTGCTGATCAGCGCCACCGATCCGGTCGTGTTCGAGCGCAAGCAGGCGGCGGGCGGCTTTTTCCAGATCACCGTCGACATGGTGCGGCCCGGTCGCGTGCACCAGCTTCGCGATCCCGGTGTTGGTGACACGCTTGCGGTCGTAACGGCCTACCCGCCTGCGCGCGGGATGGTGCGGGACCTGCACTATGTCGATTTCTTCGCGCCGCGTACGGTGCATGGGCTTGTATTCAAGCCCAACCATGAGGGCGTTTCGGTCTGGCTCGAAGGCACCCAGGTCGTGGTGGGGGCGGAGGCGGGGCTGACGCTTTCGACCGAGCAACCGCTGCGTTTCACCGCAACCGCCGAACCGCAGGTCAGTCTAATGGAGCTCGGTCCGCACGTCGCTGCCAATCCGGGCGATCTTGCGGCCCGTCGCCTTGAACTCGTGGGGCGCACGCTTTCCGCCGAGGGGCGCGATCTCGATATTGCCCGCCTGGATCTCGCCGAGTTCTACCTTGCCAATAATCTGGCCCACGAGGCGCTGGGTGTGCTTTCGGTCCTGCACGATGCGACGGGTCACCCCGATCTGGAGGCGCCGAGCCGACTGATCGAAGGGGCGGCCAATGTGATTGCGGGACGGCCCGCCGATGCGTTGGCGCAGCTGGGCGACAGTGTGCTCGCCAGCAGCGCGGATGCGCGCCTGTGGCGCACCATGGCGCGCGTGCAGCTTGGCGATCTCGATGGCGCAAGGCAGGAGGCACTTGGTTCCGAACTTCTCGCCGCGAATTACCCGGGCTGGATCAAGACCCGCTATCTGCTCGCCGGGATTCGCGCGGCGGTGGGCGAGCAAGACGTGACGCTCGCGACCCGCCTGTTGCGCCAGATCGATCTTGCGGCCATGAGCCGCGACCAGATTTCCGAATTCGAGATGCTGAGCGGTATGCTCGACGAGTTGAATGGCCGGACACCTGAAGCGCTCGAAAGCTATGGCCGGGTGATCGCCGCCGACCGCAGGCCGGTTACCTCCGAGGCCGTGCTGCGCACGATCCTGCTGCTCGATGAATTGGGGCGGCTCGAAGTCGATAAGGCGATCGATACGCTTTCCGCGCAGGCGGCCATCTGGCGCGGCGATTTCGTGGAACTGGCGATCACCGAAAAACTCACCGACCTGCAATACCGGAACGGCGATTTCCGCGATGCTTTCTCGCTCACGCGGCAGGTTGCCGAGGCCTATGGTAATTCAACGGTGCTGACGCGGCTGATGGAGCGGGCGCAGACCGAGTTCGCGGGGCTTTATATCGACGGGCAGGCCAACGCGCTCGATGCCATCGAGGCGTTGAGCATCTATTATGACTTCCGGCAACTGACCCCGGCGGGCGCCGAAGGGGACCAGATGATCCGCAATCTGGCGCAGCGGCTTATCCGGGTCGACCTGCTCGATCAGGCCGCCGAACTGCTCGAATATCAGGTTGCGAATCGCCTTCAGGGCGCGGCGCGTGCGCAGGTGGCGGCGGACCTTGCAGTCGTCCACATCGCCAATCGCGAGCCGGCGCGTGCCCTCAAGGTGCTTTACGACACGCGGCTCACAGGCATCCCGCCCGCGCTCGAACGTCAGCGTCGGGTGCTGGAAGCGCGGGCGCTGATCGATGCGGGGCGTTACGATCTGGCGCTCGACATGCTGGCCGGCATGAGCGGGCGCGATACCGAGCTGTTGCGGGTGGATGCCTATTGGAAGGCGCGGCGGCATCGTGAGGCTGCCGAGACCATCGAAACGCTTTATGCGGCAGACCTTGGCCGGGGTTCGCTGAGTCCGGTGGCGCGCATGAACGTGATCAAGGCGGCGGTTGGATATGTGCTGGCCAACGACCAGCTCGGGCTGGCGCGGTTGCGCAACCGGTACGCGGATACGATGTCCCGCGCGCCCGAATGGCCGATGTTCGCCTTCGTCACCGAAACGGTGGACACCACGGCAACCGAATTCCGCGACCTCACGCGCCAGATCGCGGCCACCGATTCCCTCAACGCCTTCCTCAACGCCTACCGGGAAATCTACACCGCCGAAGGCGCGGTCACCCCGTTCCGCGCGACGCAGGGCGAAGGGATGAGCTGAGATGGCGCTGGATTCCGGTAATAAATACCGGAATGACATTGGTGTTTTCGGATGGCCTTGCGTTTTCCTCGATGTCATCCCGGTATTTATTGCCGGGAACCAGTGCGGACACTGCCACGAGCGCTGAGTTCTGATTTCCGCAACCGTTCTACCCCACAAAACTTCGGATCAGCGAGCCCGCGACGAGATACCAGCCGTCGACCAGAACGAAAAAGATCAGCTTGAAGGGCAGTGAGATGATGATGGGCGGGAGCATCATCATGCCCATGCTCATCAGCACCGACGCCACCACCATGTCGATGATGACGAACGGCAGGAACAGCAGGAACCCGATCTCGAAGGCGCGGCGCAGTTCCGAAATCATGAAGGCCGGGATGAGGATGCGCAGTTCGAGCTCTTCGGGGGTTTCGGGCGGCGGGGTTTCGGTGAGGTCGAGGAACAGCATCACGTCGCGGTCGCGGACGTGGGTTCGCATGAATTCGTGGATCGGACCCGAGGACAATTCCAGCGCCTCGGTCAATTCGATGTCGCCGGCCATCAGCGGCGCGATGCCCTGATCGTAGCTCGATTGTAGGGTAGGGGCCATGATGAAGGCGGTGAGGAACAGCGCCAGCGAGATCATCACCGAGTTGGGCGGCGCGGTTTGCAGGCCGATTGCGGTGCGCAGCAGCGAGAGCACGACCACGATGCGCGTGAAGCTCGTCACCATGACGAGAATGGAGGGCGCGAGCGCGAGGACGGTGATGAGCGCGATGAGCTGGATGGCGCGCTCGGTCAGCGTCGTGTCGTCGCCGAAATCGATGGAGATGTCCTGGGCAAAACCGGCGGCAGGCACCAGAACCATGGCAAGGGCCATGACAATGCCCAGGGCACGCAGCATCGCGCCGTGCGGAATGGCGCCGCCCGGAAGGCTAGGTCCGTTTGCCTTTGCTCGTTCCGGCGTTATCGCTTTCCCCTGCCTCAGAGACGACTTCCAGCGCGGGTTCGCCGCGTCCGGTCAACCCGCTTGTATCTGAGTCGGGGAAGACGGCGGGCGCCCGGTCGGGCTTTCCACCGGGAAGTTCGCTGTTTTCGCCCGGAACGGTCCGCAAAAGGCCGGTATGGCGCAACGATCTCGATTTTCCTGCCGTGGCGGCGGGGGGCGTTTCCGTGTCCGGCTTGCCGGGGCGGGCCGTCCACCGTGCGGGGGCGGCTGGTGGGGGTGGGGCCTCGAACCCGGTTTCCACAACCAGATCGTTCGCGCCGCCGATGACGATCAGGTGCTCGACGCCGTCGCGGCGCACGATCACCGCCTGCCGCTTCTGGTCGATGGGGATGGAATCGACGATGGACAGCCGCTTGTAACGGCCACGGCCCACATTTTGCGTCGCCTGCCCCACGACCTTGATCAGCCAGACCGCAAGAACGATCAGGGCCAGCACGATGGCAAGCGCGATGATCATGGTCAGGTAATTGGTTTCGCCACCGAACAGGCTGGTCAGAAATCCCACCGCCGTGTCTCCCGGAAATTGCCCAAGTTGATAGTCGCCCCGATCGCGCCGCTTTCATCTCGAGCGGTGAATCGCCGGGCAAGACTTGCCTAGCATAGTGAGAGAAAAGGCCAAAACATGAAGTTTTCCGGCTCCACGGCAAATCGGCGTTAACGGCTCGTTAACCATGGAGCAGGCAAGATTTGCCCAGTCGGGGACGGATTTGAAAGAGTCTTTAAAGCAATGGCCATCGGAGACATGCCGATCTTTGCGGCGCTGCGCAACAAGATGCAATGGCATCAGACGCGGCAGACGCTTCTGGCCGAGAACGTGGCCAATGCCGAGACGCCCGGATACAAGGGCCGCGATCTGGCCCATTTTAACTATCGGGACCACGTCGAGCGGCCCGGCCTTTCGGTGGCGACGCGGGCGACCGATGCGCGGCATTTCTCGGTCGGCGGCTCGAATGCCAAGGCATTCGGGGCCATGCGCATGAACAATTTCGAGATCATGCCCGAGGGCAATGGCGTGACGCTTGAAGAAGAGATGATGAAGGTCACCACCAACCAGATGGATTATCAGGCGGCCACCACGCTCTATACCCGCTCCATGCGCCTGATGCGCATCGCGTTGGGCAAGCAGGCCTAAATTTGAAAAGGACAGGGGCGGCGCGATGAACGACTTCATGACCTCGATCAAGATTGCGGGCAGCGGGCTCAATGCCCAGTCGGCCCGGATGCGCGTGATCGCCGAGAACATGGCGAACGCCGATTCGGCGGGCAATGCGCCGGGGGACGACCCCTACCGGCGCAAGATCCCAACCTTCCATGCGATTTTGAACAACGAACTCAATGCCTATGAAACGCGGGTCGGGCGTCTCTCTTACGACATGAGCGATTTCAGCTCGCGGTATGAACCGGGCCATCCGGCGGCGGACGAGGCCGGTTATGTCAAATATCCCAACGTCGATACGCTCGTCGAGACGATGGACATGCGCGAGGCCCAGCGTACCTATGAGGCCAATCTTAACGTCGTCACCGTGTCGCGCCAGATGCTGGGCCGCACGCTCGATATTCTGCGCGGTTAGGAAAATAACGGATGTCCACGCCATTCAACGCCGCAACGGCGGCATACGGAAACGTTTCGCGCCTCATTTCCGATCAGGCGGCTGGCAAAGCCCAGTCGCTGCAATCGCCCGCGCAGGGCGGCGTCGATTTCGGAACGCTGCTGGCCGAGCAGATCGACAATGTCGCCCAGGCCGGGAAACACACCGATCAGGTGAGCATGGACATGGTCAACGGCAAGGCCAATGTGATCGACGTGGTGACGGCGCTGGCCGAAACGGAAATGGCCATGGAAACCATGGTCACGGTTCGCGACCGGGTGATCTCGGCCTATGAGGAAATCATGCGGATGCCGATCTGATTGGTCTACCGCTTAACACCGGCCTTGCAACTCACTCATATGTCATCCCGGCATTTATTGCCGGGATCCAGAGCAGAGCAAGCCCGGAACCCCGTACCCGCTGAAAGACCGGAACTGGACCCCGGGAATAAATCCCGGGGTGACAATGGTGGATTGGGCAGGCGCGGGGGCTAACACAGGCAGTTTGCCGCATATAGACTCGGACCATCGATTCGGCAGGAGCCTTATCCATGAGTGGCGCCATTACACTCGACATTGCCCGCGAGGGCATTTGGGTGCTGATCCTGATTTCGGCGCCGATGATGATCGTGGGGCTGGCGGTGGGCGTCGTGATCGCGCTGTTTCAGGCGCTGACGCAGATCCAGGAAATGACGCTGGTCTTCGTGCCCAAGATCATTGCGATCTTCGTTACCATGCTCATCGCGCTTCCGTTCATGGGCGCCACGATGTCGGGGTACATGAACCGGGTGGTCGACCTGATCATCACGGGCGGATAGCGGGCCGTGAGCATTACATGGGGACCGGATGTCGCGTGGTATTTCTTCCTGCTGTTTGCGCGGGTCGGCACCATGTTCATGCTGTTTCCCGCCATCGGGGAGCGCACCATCCCCGCCCGGCTGCGGCTGACTGCGGCGCTGGCGTTTTCCTTCGTTCTCTATCCGCTTATCGCCCCTGAGCTGGGAGCGATCCCCGAAACGCTCGCCGGGCTGGCCGGGGCGCTGGCCCATGAACTGGCGGTGGGGTTCATCATCGGGGGGCTGACGCGGCTGGTGCTGCTCGCCGCGCAGGTGGCGGGCGCGGTCATCGCCTACCAGATGGGGCTTTCCATGGCCCAGACCGCCGACCCGACTCAAGGCGGGGTGCAGGGGGCGATCGTGGGCAATTTCCTCGCTTTCACCGGTGTCGTCCTGATCTTTACCACCGACATGCACCACATGCTGCTGGCGGGGATCTATCAGAGCTATTTCTACTTCCCCGTCGATGCGCCGCTGATGTTTGAGGACGTGGCCGACATGGCGACGCGGATCGTTGCGGGCGGGTTCGTCACCGGCGTGCAGATGGCCGCGCCGCTGCTCATATTCGGGCTGATCTTTTATCTCGGTCTTGGCATTCTGGGCCGCCTGATGCCGCAGATCCAGGTGTTCTTCATGATGATGCCGGCCAACATCATCGTCGGGCTGATCCTGTTCGCGCTGCTGCTGGTGCTGATGATGACTTGGTACATGTCCCATATCGAGCACCATTTCTCCTTGATCGGGGGGCTCTGAATGTCAGACCAGCCCGATCAGAGCGAAAAGACAGAAGACCCTTCCCATAAACGGCTGATGGATGCCCACAAGAAGGGCGATGTGGCAAAGAGTCAGGAGGTGACGACCTGGTTCATGATTACCGGGTCGGCGCTGGTGTTCGCGTTTCTGGCGCCGTGGGCCAGCGGCTCGGTGATGGACAGCCTCAAGGGGATAATGGAGCACTCCCATCGTCTCGAGGTCGGCGGGCCGGCATTCGGGCAGTTCTTCTATACGGTCGCGACGAGCGTTCTGGGGGTGGTGCTGGTCCCCATGGCGTTCCTGGCGCTGTTCGGGATTGCGGGCAACATGGTGCAGCACCAGCTCGTTTTCTCCGTCGATCCGATCAAGCCCAAGCTCTCGAAGGTTTCGCCCGTTTCCGGGTTCAAGCGGCTGTTTTCCACCGAGGCGCTGGTCAATTTCGCCAAAGGGCTGTTCAAACTGGTGGTCTTTTCGGTGGTGATGTTCGTGGCCATCTGGCCCGAGCGCGACCGGCTCGATACGCTGATTTCCACCGATCCCTTTCTGGTGCTCGCGGTGTTCCGGGAGATCGGGATCAAGATCTTCATCGTCACGATCATCACCATCACGATCATCGCGCTGCTCGACTATCTCTATGTCCGCCACAAATGGTGGAAGCGCCAGATGATGACGGTCAAGGAGGTGAAGGACGAATACAAGCAGATGGAGGGCGATCCACACGTCAAGGGCCGCATCCGCCAGATCCGGCAGGAACGTAGCCGCAAGCGCATGATGGCCGCCGTGCCGGACGCCACCGTGGTCATCACCAACCCGACCCACTACGCCGTCGCGCTGAAATATGACCGCGAAATGGTCGCGCCCGAAGTCGTCGCCAAGGGCGTCGATGCCCTCGCCCTCCGCATCCGCGCGCTGGCGCGGGACAATGACGTGCCGGTGGTCGAAAACCCGCCCCTCGCCCGTGCGCTCCATGCAGGCGCCGAAGTGGGCGAGCGCATTCCCGAAGACCAGTTCAAGGCGGTGGCGCAGGTCATCGGCTACGTCATGCGGCTCAAGCAGCGGGCGGGATGGAGACCATCATAGAGCCGTTCCGGCTTTGATGGAAACAGCAACCACTCTCTCGCTTCTCCGGCGAAAGCCGGAGTCCATATCTCGACATTTGCGGAAGTTGAGGTTTCGCGCTGGATTGCCGGCTTTCGCCGGAAAAGCGAGGGGAGAGTGTGAAGCTGCTTCCGTCAGAACCTCAAACGATCCAAGGCTCGCGCGGCACCGTTTCCAGATCGGTGCTGCCGAATTCGTCGCTGGTGGCAAGGATCGGTAGGCCATAATATTTGGCGCAGGCGTAATGCAGGCAATCCCCGAGATTGAGCCTGTTTTTCCCAGACCTGTAGCGGTGCGCTGCCGACAAAACGAGCCGCGTTGCTTCCCTGGCTGGAGGCAGGTCGATAATGTCGATGCCCCGCTCGTCAAGGAATTCGAGCACGATCGGTTCGACCGCATTGACCGGCAGATTGAACTTGTCGGGCCGGGCCAGCGCAATCACCGTTTCCAGAACGGCGACAGGCGAGGTCAGTCGTTTCGTTGCGGTGGCCAGCGCAGCCGAAACGCGTTCAGCTTCCACTTCGTCTGAGAGAATGGCGATGATCGCGCAGGCATCGACGAACATGGGTTAATCGTCCCACATGTCGTCGAGCGTTTCTCTGGGGAGAGTTGCTCGGGCCTGCTCGTTGAGGACGACGTTGTGCTTGCGGCGGATTCTCCTGGCGGTTTGCAACGGTGTTTCCGTGCCGCGCCGGCGCTCGATCGCCTCTTTCATCGCAATGACGATGGCATCGGTGAGAGACACGCCCGCGAGGCTGGCGAATTTGCGCGTCAGCTTGTCCGCTTCCTCGTTGTTGACGTTGATGGCCATGGCTTCGCCGTATGTAGATTTCAGGTGCCGCCTAATGTAGATTGTCTTGGCTGCATTCACAAGCTGACCCCCCAAGAAAACCGTGCCTAAACGCACCCGCAAGCGCCATCCGCACTACCCAAGCCAAAGCCGGGTTTGCTACCAATAGAGCTTGCTGATTCGGTATTTGCCGCCCGGCGCGGCGCAGCGAGGATAATCGACATGGCGGTGGCCCCTGCCGGAGAGGACAACTATCCCGAACCCGTCGTTTCGCGCACCGCGTCCAGCGGCGCGCTGTGGCGGGTCGTGGGGCTGTCGGTCCTGTTCGTGGGGATCGCGGTGATCTTTGCGCTTATGGGCGAAACAGCGTCTTCCGACATGGTGCTGCTGTTTTTGGGGCTCCTTGCGGTCATCGGGGTGTTTTCGCTGTTTGCGCTGGCGGCGGGGCTGTTCCGGTTCGTTGGGGGCGAGGAGAAGCGCACGCTGTCGCGCGCCGTGGTCGATAGTCTGCCCTATGGCGCGCTGGTCACCGACCGGGACGGCAAGATCGCCTATGCCAATGCCCGCTATGCCGAGCTTTCAAAGGCGGTGTCGCGGGATGTGCCGGTGGGCGTGCCGCGCCTTCTGGCCGGACACCCCGAGGCCAGTGAGGCCATTTACCGGCTCAGCCGCGCGGCGCGCGACGGGCGGACCATCATCGAGGACATAAGGCTTTCGCGCGGCGGGGGCGGGGCGCAATGGCTCCGCGTCGGCGTGCGGGCCCTGCCGCAGTTCGAGGGCGACTCTGGGCGCAAGGTCATCTGGACGGTAGAGGACATCACCCGCGACCGCGAGGCGCAGGAAAATTTCTACGTCGACCTGCAAAAGGTCATCGACTATCTCGACCATGCCCCCGCGGGGTTCTTTTCGGCCAATGCGGGCGGGCGCATCCAGTATATCAACTCAACGCTTGCCGACTGGCTCGGCTATGATCTTGCGGCCTTCGAGGCGGGCGATCTCGATTTGAGCGAGATCGTTCCCAATGACGGAGCGGGGCTCCTGATGGGGGGCGGGCAGGATGGCACGGTGCGCACCGAGACGATCGATATCGATCTGGTGCGCCGGGACGGCACGAGCCTGCCGGTGCGGCTGTTGCACCGCGCGGCCCGGCTGGCCGAGGGCGAATTGGGCGAAACCCGCACCGTGGTGCTCGACCGCTCGCGGGCGCTGGACGGGGAGGAGGCGCTGCGTGCCGCCCAGGTGCAGTTCTCGCGGTTCTTCAACAATACCCCCATCGCCATCGCCGCGCTCGATGCGGGCGGGCGCATCCTGCGCACCAACGCCCCCTTCACGCGGATCTTCGGGCTGGCATCGGGCGAGAGGAGCATCGAGGGGCTCGATATCGCTTCGCTCGTTGAAGAGGACGATGCGGAAAAATTCCAGGCCGCGCTGGCCGCCGCCAAGGCGCACAAATCCGAGATCGACCATGTCGATGCCACCGTGCCGGGCGAGGGGGAAGGGCGGAGCGTCCGCATGTTCATCTCCGGCGTCGAGCAGGGCGGGGACAGCGAGGAAGCGGCCATCCTTTATGCGCTCGATACCACCGAGCAGCGCCTGCTGGAAAAGCAGTTCGCGCAGGGCATGAAGATGCAGGCCGTGGGCCAGCTCGCGGGCGGGATCGCCCATGATTTCAACAACGTCCTGACCGGCATCATCGGCTTTTCCGACCTGTTGCTGCTCAAGCACAAGCCGTCCGACCCCTCGTTCTCCGACATCATGTCAATCAAGCAGAGCGCGAACCGGGCGGCGGGGCTGGTCAAGCAGTTGCTGGCCTTTTCGCGCCGGCAGACCCTGCGCCCGCAGATTCTCGATATTCCCCAGCATGTCGATGACCTCACCGTGCTGCTCAAGGGGCTGATCGGGGAGCGGGTGACGCTGGGGGTCGAGCACGGGCACGATATCTGGCCGGTACGGGCCGATCTCGTGCAACTCGAACAGGTGATCATCAACCTCGTCGTCAACGCGCGCGACGCCATGCCCAATGGCGGGGCGGTGACGCTGCGCACCCGCAACGTGGAGGCGGCGGAGGCGGAAACCCTCAATTATCGCGGCATGCCGGCGGCGGACTATGTGCTGGTCGAAGTCGAGGATGCGGGCACGGGGATGTCCCAGGAAGTCATGGAAAAGATCTTCGAGCCGTTCTTTTCCACTAAGGAGATGGGCAAGGGGACCGGGCTCGGGCTCTCGATGGTCTATGGCATCATCAAGCAAACCGGGGGCTTCATCTACCCTGAATCGGAGATGGGCCGGGGCACGAGTTTCCGCATCTTCCTGCCGCGCCACATTCCGGCCGAAGGGGAGGTTCGGGTCAAGCAGGTGGCGGCGGCGGTCAAGGATCTGACCGGCAACGAGCGCATACTGATCGTCGAGGACGAGGAAAGCGTGCGGGCCTTTTCGGCGCGGGCGCTGGCGGTGACGGGCTACGAAGTGTTCGAGGCAGGCTCGGGCGAAGAAGCGCTCGAAGTGCTCGAGGAGATCGACGGGGAACTGGACCTCATGATTTCGGACGTCGTGATGCCGGAGATGGATGGGCCTTCGCTTCTCGTCGAGGTGCGCAAGAAATATCCCGACCTCAAGGTGATCTTCGTTTCCGGCTACGCTGAGGAAAGCGTGCGCCAGGGGCTGGCCGACGACAGGAGCGTCGAATTCCTGCCCAAGCCCTATTCGCTCGACCAGATCAACTCCAAGGTCAAGGACGTGCTTTCGGGCCGGACGGGCGGGCAGGCCGAATAGGCGCTATTTTTTCGCCGGCGGCTCGCCCGAGGACATGGCGATGCCGATCGCGACGCCTATGGCGATCCCCATCCCCATGCCCACGGCGAGATTGTCCATTGAAGCGCCGATAGCCGCCCCGATGGCCACACCGATCGCTATGCCCATACTGAGTTTGGACGTGTTCATGGCGGTGTCGCTCCTTTCGAGGCGAGCCGAATCCCTTTAAACATAACATTTCGGATCGTCATTCGCTCCGTTTCACCCGCGTTCTCATTTTGTCCCTTGACATAAGGGGAATAAAATGAGAACAAAAATGAAACCTGATGTTTTCGGGCAAGCGCCGGCGCAGTATGCGGGGCAGGGTGAAATAAGGAGAGAGAGATGGCGGTTTCACAGCTTCGCGTAGTGGATGGTGGTGCAATGGACAAGAACAAGGCGCTGGAGGCGGCCCTCGGCCAGATCGAGCGCAGCTTCGGCAAGGGCTCGATCATGCGGCTGGGCGAGAACGCCTCGGTCAATGTCGAATCCATTTCCACCGGATCGCTCGGGCTCGATATCGCCCTGGGGATTGGCGGGTTGCCGCGCGGTCGTATCGTTGAGGTCTTCGGACCGGAAAGCTCGGGCAAGACCACGCTGGCGCTCCATGTAGTAGCCGAGGCGCAGAAGGCCGGCGGCATCTGCGCGTTCGTCGACGCCGAACACGCGCTCGATCCCATCTACGCCCGCAAGCTCGGCGTCAATGTCGATGATCTCCTGATCTCCCAGCCCGATGCGGGCGAGCAGGCGCTGGAAATCGCCGATACGCTGGTGCGTTCGGGCGCCATCGACGTGCTGGTGGTGGACTCGGTGGCCGCGCTTACCCCGCGCGCCGAACTCGAGGGCGAGATGGGCGATTCCCTGCCCGGCCTGCAGGCGCGGCTGATGAGCCAGGCCATGCGCAAGCTCACCGCCTCGATCTCCAAATCCAAGGCCATGGTCATCTTCATCAACCAGATCCGCATGAAGATCGGGGTGATGTTCGGCTCGCCCGAAACGACGACCGGGGGCAATGCGCTCAAGTTCTACTCCTCGGTCCGCCTCGACATCCGCCGCATCGGCACGATCAAGGAACGCGACGAGGCCATCGGCAACCAGACCCGCGTCAAGGTGGTCAAGAACAAGCTTGCCCCCCCGTTCCGTCAGGTCGAATTCGACATCATGTATGGCGAGGGCATTTCCAAGACCGGTGAATTGCTCGATCTGGGCGTCAAGTCGGGGATTGTGGACAAGTCCGGCGCATGGTTCTCCTATGATAGCCAGCGGCTGGGGCAGGGGCGCGAGAATTCACGCCAGTTCCTCAAGGACAATCCCGAGATTGCCCTGCAGATCGAAACCGGCATCCGCGAAAGCGCGGGGCTACTGGCTGCAGAACTCATCACGGCGGGCGAAGCCGGCGAGGACGATTGATCGTCCCTAAACCGATTTGATCCAATGACCTCCTGGCGCCGGGCAACCGGCGCCTTTCTTGTTTATGGCGAAGGCGAATTCTTCTCCACTTTCGCCATCCCGCTTCCTTCGCTATCCCGGTCCTCGCTTTCGCAAGGATAAACTCCAGCCGGGATCCATTGCGGCAATCGTCGGTATTTCAGTTGGTGGAGACATGGACTCCGGCTTTCGCCGGAGAAGCGAAAGGTGGGGAAAGCCGGCATTGCGCTGGCCGGTTCGCCGCGATAGAAGGCTTGGCGAGAAAAATCAGGGTATTGCGACCCTGAGAACGACAAAATTCAAGCGGCGCGAAAACGGGTCGCGGACAGGGCTTTCCGGGCGAGATATGAGCAGCGTAAACGACATTCGATCCACCTTCCTCGATTACTTCGCCCGCAACGGCCACGAGGCGGTGGCATCGAGCCCGCTGGTGCCCCGGAATGACCCCACCCTGATGTTCACTAACGCGGGTATGGTACAGTTCAAGAACGTCTTTACCGGGCTCGAAAAGCGCCCTTATGTGCGCGCCACGACTTCGCAAAAGTGCGTGCGTGCCGGGGGCAAGCACAACGATCTCGATAATGTCGGCTATACGGCGCGGCACCTTACCTTCTTCGAGATGCTGGGCAATTTCTCGTTCGGCGACTACTTCAAGGAACAGGCGATCGAACTGGCCTGGAACCTCGTGACGAAGGAGTTCGGGCTTGGCTCGGAAAAGCTGCTGGTGACGGTCTATCACACCGATGACGAGGCGGCCGAGCACTGGAAAAAGATCGCCGGGCTTTCCGATGACCGGATCATCCGCATCGCGACCGCGGACAATTTCTGGTCGATGGGCGATACCGGTCCGTGCGGTCCGTGCTCGGAAATCTTCATCGACCGGGGCGAGCATATCTGGGGCGGCCCTCCGGGCACGCCGGAAGAGGACGGCGACCGGTTTCTCGAATTCTGGAACCTCGTTTTCATGCAGTACGAGCAGCAGGCGGACGGATCGCGCACCGACCTGCCGCGTCCATCGATCGATACCGGCATGGGGCTCGAACGCATGGCGTCGATCCTGCAAGGGGTCGACAGCGTTTTCGAGACCGATCTGTTCCGGCACCTGATCGATGCGGCGGCATCGGCGGTGGGCAAAAGTCCGACGCCCGAAACCGTCGCCTCCTATCGCGTTATCGCCGATCACCTGCGCTCGATGGTGTTTCTGATCGCCGAGGGCGTCCTGCCCTCCAATGAGGGGCGTGGCTATGTGCTGCGCCGCATCATGCGGCGCGCCATGCGCCACGCAACCCTGCTCGGCACCACCCAGCCGGCCATCTTCAAGCTGGTCCCGGCGCTGGTGCGCGAGATGGGGCAGGCCTATCCCGAACTGCCGCGCGGCGAGGCGATGATCGCCGAGACCGTCAAGCTCGAGGAAGAACGCTTCCTCAAGACCCTCAGCCGGGGGCTTCAGATTCTCGATGAGGAAAGCGTGGGACTGTCTACTGGCGATACGCTGGCCGGGGATACCGCGTTCCGGCTTTACGACACCTATGGTTTCCCGCTCGATCTGACGCAGGATGCGTTGCGGGCGCGCGGAATCGGGGTCGATCAGGCCGGGTTCGATGCCGCCATGGCAAGGCAGAAGGCCGAGGCCCGCAAGAGCTGGTCGGGCTCGGGCGATGCGGCAACGGGTGCGGTATGGTTTTCGGTCGCCGAGCGCGCCGGGCCGACCGAGTTCCTGGGTTATGAGACCGAGGAAAGCGATGGCGCTGTCGTGGCTCTGATCAGGGATGGCGCGGAAGTCGAAGCGCTCGATGCCGGCGATGAAGGCTTCGTCGTACTCAACCAGACGCCGTTTTACGCCGAAAGCGGCGGGCAGGTGGGCGATACGGGCGCGATGACCGGGGAAGGTGCCGAGCTTGAAGTGCTCGACACCACCAAACAAGCCGGCGGCGTTTTTGCCCATCGCGTGCGGGTCGTCTCGGGAACCGTTGCGCAGGGCGCGGCGCTGACGCTCAAGGTCGATCACGCGCGCCGCACGGCCATCCGCGCCAATCACTCAGCCACGCACCTGTTGCACGAGGCGTTGCGCGAAGTGCTGGGCACTCATGTCGCACAGAAGGGATCGCTGGTTTCTCCTGACCGGCTGCGCTTCGACTTTTCGCACACCAAGCCAATCTCGGCGAGTGAGCTGGCCGAGATCGAGCGGCTGGCCAACGCCATCGTGCTCCAGAACGCGCCGGTTGAAACGCGCCTGATGGCGGTCGACGACGCGCGGGCGGCGGGGGCCATGGCACTGTTCGGCGAGAAATATGGTGATGAGGTGCGCGTGGTTTCCATGGGCACCGCCATCGAAGGCGAAAAGACGGGCAATGTCTATTCGATGGAGCTGTGCGGGGGCACGCATGTGCGCCGCACGGGCGAGATCGGGCTGGTGACCGTGGTGCAGGAAAGCTCGGTCGCTTCCGGCGTGCGGCGCGTCGAGGCGCTGACGGCGGACGGGGCGCGGGCCTGGCTCAACGAGCAGGGCGAACAGCTCCGCGCGGTTGCTGCCGCGCTCAAGGTTACCCCGCGCGACGCGGTTTCCCGCGTGGAGGCGCTGGTCGAGGAACGGCGCCAGCTCGAAAAGCAGCTCGCCGATGCGCGCCAGAAACTGGCCATGGGAGGCGGCTCGGGCGGCGAGGGCGCCGAATCCGAAACGGTCAACGGTGTTGCCTTTATGGGGCGCGTTGTGGAAGGCCTGCAGCCCAAGGATCTGCGCGGGCTGGTCGATCAGGGCAAAAAGCAGATCGGCTCGGGCGTCGTCGTCATCATCGGCACCACCGAGGATGGAAAGGCGGGCATCTCCGTGGGGGTCAGCGACGACCTTACCGGGAAACTGAGCGCGGTCGATCTGGTCCGCGTCGGCTCGTCCGCGCTTGGCGGGCAGGGCGGGGGCGGGCGTCCCGACATGGCGCAGGCGGGCGGGCCGGACGGCTCGAAAGCCGCCGAAGCGATTTCCGCGATCAAGGCGGCGCTGGCCGGATAGTTCGCGCCGGTGGCCATCGCCGGGACTGGGGATGCCTCGACCCGCTACTCCACCGGCGGCCTTTGCCGCCCGAAGCGGGCGAGGCGGGCGCCCAGGATGGTGCGGGCGGCTTCGACGCCCGGCGTGCCGATTCCGGCAAGGACGACGATGATCAGGCCGATGACGGCAACGGTGTCTGGATACTCGTTGTAAAAAAGGCCGCCGAGCAGGATGGCCCAGAAAATCTGGCTGTACTGGGTGGGCGCGATCTGGTTGGCAGCGGCGCGGCGGGTCGCGGCGATCATCACGAGTTGGCCGGTGCCGCCGAAAATCCCGATCAGCAGGAAAACGCCGAACTGATGGAGCGTGGGCATCTGGAAGGTGGGGATCATGGCGATGCCGTTAAAGATCATCGCATAGAGCAGCAGTACGCCGAGCAGGGAAACGCGGCGCTCATTGGTGGAAATCTTTTTGAGGATGATCGCGCTGAACGAGGCGGCGATCGCCGCGCCCATGGCAGCGAAATGGCCGGCTTCGAGCGCGCGGAATCCGGGCCGAACGACCAGCATCACCCCGGCAAACCCGATGGCCAGAACCACCCAGCGCAGCGGTGTCATGGTTTCGCGCAGCACCGCGACCGACAGGATGGTGACGAGAATAGGCGTGAGAAAGATCAGCGCGTAGGTTTCGGCCAGCGGAATGGTGGTGAAGGCGATGGTGACCAGGACCATCGAGCAGATGCCGAGCAGGCCCCTGATCTGTGTGAGCACCGGATGGCGCAGCCGCCATGCCTCCCGCCAGCGCTCTCCACGCGGCTTCACCACCAGTGCGGGCACGAATGAAAACAGCGTAACGAAAAACGCGATCTCGAAAACCGACAGGGAGTCGCCGAAACTCTTGATGAGAGCATCGCCAAAGGCAAAGCTGCCATAAGAAACAAAGCCGAGAAGAACGCCAATGGGCACGGGGAGTTACCGGGTTGGAGGACGACCGCCGGCGCGAATGCGACCTGAATCCCTATAGGCTGGATCGGTTCGGGCGTCGAGCCCCCCATAAAGCAGGTCAGACCCTGACGGGATCGTCGAGGCTCTTGCTATTGGAGCGGGGTCGGTCTGCGCCCGGGCAGGAATCGCGGGGTGACAAGCAGGAATGAGACGGGTATCGGCCAAAGCGGCCAATGTCATGCCGGGTCTCGTTTCCGAAATCCAGCCTGATCCAACCCCAAATGTCCTGGCAGGCTGTTTCCATCAAAACCGGTTCTGCGGCGTCTTGACGGCAGGCCCGAGTTGCTCGGTCCCCCGTGCCCGGGGGCGTCATTCAGATTGCCGCGCGGAAACAAAAGCGGGGCGATACACCCCGCTTGAGGATTTTCATATGGATCCGGTCATTGCCCGGTGTGTTGGGCAATGACCGAAGGGGAATGTGTCAGCTCATCGCCTTCTGGAGATTGGCGTCGATGGCATCGAGGAAGCCGATGGTGGACAGCCAGGGCTGATCGGGGCCCACGAGCAGCGCGAGGTCCTTGGTCATCTGGCCGCCCTCGATGGTGTCGACCACGACTTTTTCGAGCGTCGCGGCGAACCGCGCCAGTTCGGCGTTGTCGTCGAGCTTGGCGCGGTGGGCGAGGCCACGGGTCCAGGCAAAGATCGAGGCGGTCGAATTGGTCGAGGTTTCCTTGCCCTGCTGGTGCTGGCGGTAGTGGCGGGTCACCGTGCCGTGGGCGGCCTCGGCCTCGACGGTCTTTCCATCGGGAGTCATCAGCACCGAGGTCATCAGGCCCAGCGAGCCGTAGCCCTGCGCGACCGTGTCGGACTGCACGTCGCCGTCATAGTTCTTGCAGGCCCAGACATAGCCGCCCGACCATTTGAGGCTCGCGGCCACCATGTCGTCGATCAGGCGATGCTCGTACCAGATTTTGTTTTCCTTGAACTTTTCCTCGAACTCGGCCTCGTAGATTTCCTGGAAGATGTCCTTGAAGCGCCCGTCATAGGCCTTGAGGATGGTGTTCTTGGTCGAAAGGTAGACCGGGTAGTTGCGCATCAGCCCGTAGTTGAGCGAGGCGCGGGCAAAGTCACGAATGGAATCGTCGAGGTTGTACATCGCCATGGCGATGCCTGAGCCGGGCGCGTCGAACACTTCGTGCTCGATCACTTCGCCGTCCTCGCCCACGAACTTGATGGTCAACTTGCCCTTGCCGGGGAACTTGAAGTCGGTGGCGCGGTACTGGTCGCCGAAAGCATGGCGTCCGACGACTATGGGCTGGGTCCAGCCCGGCACGAGGCGCGGCACGTTGCGGCAGATGATCGGTTCGCGAAAGATGACGCCGCCCAGAATGTTGCGGATGGTGCCGTTGGGCGACTTCCACATCTTCTTGAGCCCGAATTCCTCGACGCGCGCCTCGTCGGGGGTGATGGTGGCACATTTGACGCCCGCGCCGTGCTTCTTGATCGCGTGGGCGGCGTCGACGGTCACCTGGTCGTCGGTGGCGTCGCGGTGCTCGACCGAAAGGTCGTAATATTCAAGATCGATGTCGAGATAGGGATGGATCAGCTTGTCCTTGATGGCCTGCCAGATGATGCGGGTCATCTCGTCGCCGTCGATGTCGACAAGCGGGTTTGCGACTTTGATCTTGCTCATTAATAACTCCGCGCTGTTTTTTCTCATGGGGAACAGCCCGGACTCCGGGCTTTGAAATCCGCGCCCCTATACCATTGACTGGCCAAAGCGCAAAGCGCCGACCGAGAACGGGGCATTGCCCGGTGGCGAAGGGCGGGGCCTTTGTTTGGTAGCAGCATCGCTGCACCCCTCACCCCCAACCCCTCTCCCGCAAGGGGAGAGGGGGGCTCAAAAGCTGCAACATCCGCCGGGTTTTCCCTTCTCCCCTTGAGGGAGAAGGTGGGCTTTCGCGTTAGCGAAAGGTCGGATGAGGGGTACTGCGGTGCCTGCTGGCACACACTGCCGCCCCGATTGGCCTTAAAGCGGATACCGAAGCGTTGCCGCGAGGGCCTGGCCGCCGGGAACCTCGCCGCGCCGTACGGCGAGTACCCGTGCGCCGCTGGCCAGCGCCCGGCCTATGATCTCGTCGACGATACCGTAGGTTTCCGGCCCCTCTTCTCCGAAGGTCACCGCTCCCGTCTCATCGTCGATGGTGCCGTGCACCACGTCGTCCATATCCACGAGCAGGGTTTCGATGCCACCGAATGTCGCCAGCCGGGCCGCATCCGAAATATCGGTGGTGGTGCGACGGTCGCTTTCGCGCCTGGCGAACAGAGCCTTGATCTCCTCGATCTGGCGCGTGTAGGCGGCATCGAGGACGGGGCGCGCGGCTGCCGCGATTTCGGCCTCACTCGAACGGTCATTGGTTGCCGCGACGGTCTCGGGCAACAGGTTGGGGTAGCTGCAGACCGAACGGAAGATGGCGGCGACCGGCTCATTGGCCGCCAGGATCAACGGAACGTCCCGTCCCGCCAGAACCGGGCGCAAGGCGGCGTCGACCTGCCGGGCGTATTGGGCCAGGCGGACCTTCTGGCCTTCGGACCCCATGACACGGCGCATCGAGGTGCGGTTGTTGAGCGAGGAGACTTTTACAGCGCTTGCGGCGTCCTTGGGGAGATCGGGAACATTGATGTGCTGCGGCGGAAGGTCGGGGAACATCTCGATCAGCCGCACGTCATTTTCGGAGATGGCGAGTACGAACGCATCGTGCGGAAACGTAATGGCGCGCAGCAGGGGCTTTAGAAAGAAGCGGTCTGCGACCTCGATTGCGAGTTGGAGCCGATTGGCGAGCCGGAAGGTGCGGATGGTGTCGGGGGTGGCCAGAATGGCGAGGGAGTGGGCCTGGAAGCGCCAGAATTCATCGTCGTCCAGAAGATCGTCGAGTTGTTCGGACAAGGCCGCGAGGCGCCGCTTGTCGAAACCCGAGGCTTCGAGCTGATTCAGCGCTGCCTTGATCTGGTTGCCCAACTCGATGATCGCGGCGTCCATGTCCTGGGTGACGGGGGTGGTGGGCAGATAGATCGAAACGCAGGCATCGGCGCGCACAGCATTGAGGGCGGTGAAATCCTTCAAGGTGGGCGTGTCAACGTAAAGCATGGAAATTCCTTCATTTTTGAGTGATCAAGGATGAGGTAGGCCCGGATATGCCGGTTGCAACCCGCCATTGGTTTCTTTGTTGCCCTGAGGAGACGGGCTCGCATTGATCCAGATCATCTCCGGCCTATTGCGGGCGATAGTTTTGATATTGCGGGATCCCTTCAGGCAGGGTGTCCCAATGGAGATGGGTGCGTGAGAAGATGGCCTGGGTCGGGGCGAACCAGTTCGGATTGTCGAACAGGCCGACCGGCAGGAGGACAAGGGTAGGGGACCGCGTGGTCGTTGCAAAGACAGGTGTTCCGCAAACGGGACAGAAATGGCGGCAAATCCATGCGCCTGAATCGGCGAGCCGGTCGAAATGCCGGGTCTTGCCCGAAATCTTTACGTCCTCCCTGCGCATGATCGCGATGCCTGAATGGCCCGTGCCGGTGGCCTTGCGGCAGTCGAGGCAGGAGCAGACGAGCATGGAGAGCACGCGGCCCCGTGCCGTGACCGACACGCTCGAACAGGCGCAGTGTTCCATGGTATCGAGTTCGGGTTTGCCCATGGGTGCATGCTGGCATGGTGCGCGCGCAGCGGCAATCTTGATTCCGGCGATAAGGGCGCGTAAGCCGCGCGCAACGAAGGGAATCCCGATGGCCGGAACCGACACCTCAAAAGAATTCATCTTCCGCCCCACGCCCGCGATCATCCTTGTCGAGCCGCAGCTTGGCGAAAATATCGGCGCGGCGGCGCGCGCGATGGCCAATTTCGGGCTGTGGGACTTGCGGCTGGTCAACCCGCGCGATGGCTGGCCTAACGAAAGGGCATTGGCCGCTGCCGCCAAGGCCACCCATGTGATCGAGCGGGTCCAGGTGTTCGATACGCTGGCCGAGGCGGTGACCGACCTTACGCTGGTTCTGGCGACCACGGCACGCAATCGCGAGATGTACAAACCCGTCATCGGACCCGATGTGGCGGCGGAAAGGCTCAGCGCCCATATCGGCGCGGGGGAAAAGGCAGGTATTCTTTTTGGCCGGGAGCGGTGGGGGCTGACCAATGAAGAGGTCGCCATATCCGACGCCATCGTCACGCTCCCTGTCGAGCCGGCCTTCGCCTCGCTCAATATCGCGCAGGCGGTGCTGGTCCTGGCTTATGAATGGCGGCGGGTGGCGCTTGCCGGCATGCCGCTGCCGATAGCGGAAGACCTGGGCGAACCCGCACCGCGCGACCAGTTGATCGGGCTGGTCGAGCAGTTGGGCGAGGCGCTGGACCGCGCCGGATTCTTCAAAACCCCCGACAAGCGCCCCGGCATGATGGACAACATGCACGCAATGTTTGCCAAGGCCGGTTTCAACGCCCAGGAGGTGCGTACGCTTCGGGGCGTGGTGGCAGCACTGGACCGGCGCCATGAGCGGGCCAATCCTGCGCGGACGCAGAAAAAGGACTAACGCGGTTCAAAGGCTTGACTTTCCGGGGGTTGCCCCATAAAACCCGCGCATTCCCGCAGCGGGTTTCTCGCGCGGGACAAGCACCCGAGACCGTCGGTTTGCCGTTATCGGTTCGGCCAAATGGTTGAACCCGTTGACGTTTTTTCGCACGGTCTGTCGGCATTCCCCCACGGGAAATGCAGAGGAGGGCGCTGTCTTTATCTTTGGTTTTGAAAAGGACAAGCGATGTCAAAGCGTCATTCGCAAAAGCACAAGATCGACCGCCGTCTCGGCGAAAATATCTGGGGCCGCCCGAAGTCCCCGCTCAACGCCCGCGCCTATGGCCCCGGCCAGCACGGCCAGCGCCGCAAGGGCAAGCTTTCGGACTATGGCACCCAGCTCCGCGCCAAGCAGAAGCTCAAGGGTTATTACGGTTCGATCACCGAGAAGGCCTTCCGCCGCGTTTACGCCGAAGCGGCCCGCCGCCGTGGCGACACCGGTGAGAACCTCATCGGTATTCTGGAAAGCCGTCTCGATGCGATCGTTTATCGCGCCAAGTTCGTGCCGACCGTGTTCGCCGCCCGCCAGTTCGTCAACCACGGCCACGTGCAGGTCAATGGCCAGCGCGTCAACATCCCGTCTTACAACGTGAAGCCGGGCGACGTGATCTCGATCCGGGAGCGCTCCAAGCAGCTCACCATCGTGCTCGAAGCCGTGCAGCTCGCCGAGCGCGACGTGCCGGACTACCTCGATGTGGACCATTCCAAGATGACCGCAACCTACGTCCGCATCCCGGCGCTTTCGGACGTGCCCTATCCGGTGCAGATGGAGCCGAACCTCGTCGTCGAATTCTATTCGCGCTGATCGGTTCAAAAAGAGAATTCTGGAAAAGGTCGCCTTTCGGGGCGGCCTTTTTGTTTTTGGGTGGGAGCTGGGGTGCTTCGGTGTTTGAGGAGGCACCGCTGGCTCCCTCATCCGCCCCTTCGGGGCACCTTCTCCCACAAGGGGAGAAGGGGGAGCCGTGGGGTTGCCACACGAGCCCCCCTCTCCCCTTGTGGGAGAGGGGCTGGGGGTGAGGGGGCCAGCGGTGCCAACGGCAAACTGTGCCTAATGCAGATACGCCCCGATCAAATCCTCGTCGGGCTCCTGATCCTGCGGGATGTAGCTCTCGAATTTCTTGAGGCGGCGGTGGACGGACAGCAGTTCGATGACCGTCGTCCAGGCGCGGGCGAGGAACTGGAAGGATTCGGCGACCCGTCCGAATGCCAGCGCCACCTGCTGGTAAAGGCCCAGCGTCAGCGCGCCCGCAAGAATGGCCGGGGCGAGGGTGAGGAGGGGGATATACCCCGCCACCTGCAGATAGCCGTATCTGGCGAAGTTGAAATAGGTGTAGTGCCAGTAGATTCGGAAATAGTTGCGCTGGACGTTGGAGAACAGCTCGCGGACCGTGGGCGGCGCGGCGCGGTCGGCGTGATCCTCGCCGTAGACCAGTTCTTTGCGGTAGGCCGCCTCCACCCTCTGGTTCTCGAACTGCAATCCGGGCAGCTTGATGCCGACGCCCCAGAGCAGCACCGTGCCGAAGGCCGCCGAGATCAGCGCGACCCAGACGAGCGATCCGGGCACGTCGCCGATGACGGGCACGCCGGAAATCTGCTGGGAGAACCCCCAGAGCAGGGGCAGGAAGACCGCCAGCGTGATCAGGGAGTCAAAGAACGCGGTTCCCAGATCCTCCATGATCTGGGCAAAGCGCATGGTATCTTCCTGTACGCGCTGGGCGGCGCCTTCCGTCGTGCGGATCACCGGCCAATAGCCCATGTAATAGGCGTTCATCGCCTTGCGCCAGCGGAACACGTAGTGGGCGGTGAAAAACGCCAGGGCGACCAGCACGAGGATGCGCGGAAGCAGCACGATGAACAGCATCGTCATTTCCCCATAGAGCTTTTCCGCCGATACTGAACCGGGCTCGGTCAGGGCCTGCTGGACGGTGTTGAAAAAGACGCCGTTCCAGCTATTGACGAAGGCGTCGACCTGAACGTTGAAGTAGATGACCAGCAGGATGACCGTCGATCCGACGACCGACCACCAGTACCACTGGTTGCGCCTGAAAAAATACCAGAACAGGCAAAAGACCAGCGCGACCATCAGCACGTATTGATAAAGCCATATCCGGTCGCCATCGAGGAAGGTGCCTTCGGGCGTGCAGGGAGCCGCCGGGGTTGCCGCATCCGCCACCGTGCCGTCCGGCGCGGGGGCCGCAAGATCGCTAACCGGGGTTGAGGGCACGGCCTCGGACACATCGCCATTGGTTGCGGCATCGGGCGCCGGTTCGGCGAGCGGTGCGCAGAGCGGGGCCACGAGGAACCGGTCGATGCTGAGGGCGGCCTGCATCGGCGCGCTGAATGCCGTCCAGGCGAGGGTCGCCAGCAGCAGCCACAGCAAAGCGGAGGTGAAAAACAGTCTGGGCTCGGGGAAGAAGGATCGGAACATCGTGCACCACCATGATTGCGACTCGCCCGGTTGCCGGCGCCGCTGCGCGAGTATCTAATTTTCTGGGGCGATTTTAGGCAAGCACCACGGCGCGGTTCTCCCATGCCCAACTGACATTTTAGGTAAATTGGACCGCGTTCCCTAAACCGCGGACAAGGGTTGGGCGATAGGGTGCTTCATGTCCCGGAAGCGCAGCGATGCGGTTCCGGTTCTGTCCCGCGCTCTGCGGGCCTTGTTCTGCGTCACCCGATGGATGGAGTGCCCGGCGAGGGCAGGCTGCTCCATCCAGAGGGGGCACGGATTTCGGCTTGAGGCCGGGGGCTGTCGCATATGCTTCGGCTTACGCCGACTCCCCCCTCCCAACCTCCCCCACAGGGGAGAGGTGCTGACCTTGTGCGTAGAGAGACAACAAGGAAAAGGAAGCACCCTCCCCTTGATGGAGAGGGTTGGGGAGGGGTGAAGCCACAAGCGCAAATCCATATGCGATAGTCCTGCCCTCAAGGGGGAGGGAAGCGATGATCGCTATATCCGAGGCGTGCGCTTTTCTTCATTCCTTATTGGCTGTATCAAGCCAGGCATTCAGAACGCGCTGGAGATATTTGCCGTCATGACCCTCGCCGCGCCTGCCGTTTCCGGCGATGAAAGCGATAGCTGCCATCCGATGTTCCGCGATGCGCCGTCGGGCGTGGAGTTCAACAAGCTGCGCAAGCGGCTCGTGCGGCAGGTGCGCGAGACGCTCGATGCCTATTCCATGGTGCGGTCGGGCGCGCGGTGGCTCGTGGCGCTTTCGGGCGGCAAGGATTCATACGGTCTTCTGGCCGTATTGCTCGATCTCAAATGGCGCGGGCTTCTGCCGGTCGATCTTCTGGCCTGCAATCTCGATCAGGGGCAGCCGGGCTTTCCCAGGCATATCCTGCCGGACTTTCTCGACCGGCACGGGATCGCGCACCGGATCGAATACCGCGACACCTATTCGATCGTCACCGGCAAACTGGCCGAGGGGAGTACCTATTGCTCGCTATGTTCGCGCTTGCGGCGCGGGCATCTTTATCGCATCGCGCGCGAGGAAGGGTGCACGGCGCTGGTGCTGGGCCATCATCGCGAGGACATTCTCGAAACCTTCTTCATGAACCTTTTCCATGGTGGCAAGCTCGCCGCCATGCCGCCCAAACTGCTCAACGACGAGGGCGATGTGGAAGTGTTGCGCCCGCTGGCTCTGTGCGCGGAAGCCGACCTTGCGCGCCTTGCCGAAGCGCTGGCCTTTCCGATCATCCCGTGCGACCTGTGCGGGTCACAGGAGGGGCTTCAGCGCAACGCGATGAAGGCGATGCTCGATGATTTCGAGCGCCGGATGCCGGGGCGCAAGGACGTGATGATCCGCGCGCTGGGCAATATCAATCCCAGCCACATGCTCGACAACAAGCTGTTCGATTTTGCGGCGCTGATGGCGAAAGGCCCTGAATCATGAATATCGATCGTTTGGCGGGCGTCCTCCGCGATGCCGCGCACGCGGAAATCCTCCCCCGGTTTCGCAAGCTCGACGAGGGCATGGTGCGCACCAAAACCAGCGCCATCGATCTCGTGACGGAGGCCGACGAGGCGGCCGAGCGCGCGATAACCGAGGCGATCGCCCGGACCCATCCCCAGCATGTCGTCATCGGCGAGGAGGCGGTGGCGGCCAATCCGCGCCTGCTCGAGCGGCAATTCGATGACGAGGTGGTCCTTTATATCGATCCGGTCGACGGAACGGCCAATTTCGCGGCGGGCTTGCCGCTTTTTGCCGTCATGGGCGCGGTGGTCCAGCGCGGCGAAACGGTGGCGGGCGTCATCTATGATCCGCTGGGTGACGACTGGCTGATGGCCGAGCGCGGATGTGGCGCCTGGCAGGTCTTTCCCGATGGGCGGCGGATCAGGATGCAGTTTGCCGATCCGGTGCCGCTCGATGAAATGGTTGGCGTATCGTCGGTGTTTTTTCTTGCGCGGGAGAAACGGCGCGAGGTGCTGGCCAATCTGTCAAAGGTCCGCATGAATTCGAGCTATCGCTGCGCGGGCCATGAATACCGGATGGCGGCGGCGGGGCACCTGCATTTCCTCATGTACCAAAAGCTTATGCCGTGGGATCACCTGGCCGGTACGCTCATGATGCAGGAAGCGGGCGCCCATGTCGCGCGTCTGGATGGATCGGCCTATATGCCCCGGCATGTCGAGGGCGGATTGCTGGTCGCGCCGGACCGCGAAAGCTGGGAAACGCTCCGGCGCGAGGTGTTTACGGATTAATCGAACGCGCCACCCGGCTCGTAGTCTTCGCCCACCCCGAACAGCTTTCCCCTTTCGGCGACCACCACGCACAGGATCGCCGCCAGCCCGAGGATGAAATAGCCCGCGGCCACCGGGGTCAGCGTGCCATCGAAGAACTGGCCGGTAACGGTCCCGAGGATTGCCCCGCCCACCGTCTGGATGAAACCGAAAACCGAGGAGGCGGTGCCCGCGACGGCACCGAGCGGCTCCATCGAAAGCGCGTTCATGTTCGATGCGGCCCAGCCGAACATGAACATGATGACGGCAAGCAGGGTAAAGAACAGCCACAGCGGTGGCTGCCCGGCGAGGGTGATGAGAAACCACCCTCCGCTGATCGTGGAGAACACCAGAAGGGCCGTGTGGCTGAGCCGCCGCATGCCCAGGCGCCGCACCATGCGGGCGTTGAGATAGGACGAGACGGCCATGAGCCCGGCCATGGCGGCAAAGGCCACCGGGAACAGGGCGCCGAGCCCGTAGATATCGACATAGATCTGCTGGGCGGTGTTGATGAAGCCGAACAGGGCGCCGAAAACGAACATCCCGGCAAGGCCGTAGCTGAACGCCATGCGGTTGGTAAAGACCAGCCGGAACCCTTCGATGACCACCCGGGGCGCCAGTGCGCGCCGGTTCTCGGGTTTGAGCGTTTCCGGCATCCGGGCCATCGACCATGCCGTGACCACCAGGGCCAGAAAGGCCATGAAATAGAAAATGTATTCCCATGGACCGGTTAGAAGGATCACCTGTCCGATGCCGGGCGCGATAATGGGAACGGCCATGAAGACCATGAACACCATGGACATGATCTCGGCCATGGCGCGTCCGCCGAACTTGTCGCGCACCATCGATTGGGCGATGACGCGCGTTCCCGCCGCGCCAATGCCCTGAATGAAGCGCATGAGCAAAAGCAATGCAAAGCTGTGCGAAAACGCAGCGGCGAAGGCCGCAATGACGTAGATCACCAGCCCGACGAGCAGCGGCGCGCGCCGGCCGAACCGGTCCGAGAGCGGCCCGAACGCAAGCTGGGCGCAGCCGAAGCCGAGCATATAGGCGGTGAGCACGTATTGCCGGTCGTTCTCGTGACTGACGCCCAGTGCCTCGCCCATATAGGGCAGGGCGGGCAGCATGACGTCGATCGCGAGCGCGTTGAGGGACATCAGGGCCGCCACAAGGGCAATGAATTCAGGACGGGAAATATCCCGCGCCGGTGTGGCGACAGTCGTCATGGGAAAACTCGCTGGAATGACTGCGGGCGACCCAAAGCCGCCCGCCCCCCGAACTTGACCCTTATGGACAGCTTTGGCAACCCACCAATTTATTGCGCCGGTGCCATGAAGGCGGGAACGCGCTTTTCCTTGATCGGCAGGTGGATGGCCGCAGAGAAAAGGCCAATCAGGATGCCCAGATACCAGACGAGATCGTAAGAGCCCGTGAGATCGAAGGTAAGGCCGCCCAGCCACACGCCGAAGAACGAGCCGATCTGGTGCGAGAGGAAGGCAACGCCATAGAGCATCCCCATGTAGCGGGGCCCGAAAAAGAGGCTCACCAGCCCCGCCGTCAGCGGCACGGTGGCCAGCCACAAAAGACCCAGCGATGCCGCATAGAGATAGGCGGAAATTTCGGTGATCGGAAACAGCAGGAAGGCGGCGGTGCCGATGGCGCGCAGGAAATAGATGCCGGCCAGCAGAATCTGCTTGGGCAGCCGGTCGCCCAGCCAGCCGGCCAGGAGCGAGCCTGCGACGTTGAACAGCCCGATCAGCCCCAGCGCCCACGAGCCCGCTTCAGGCGTCAGCCCGCACTGTATGAGGAAGGCGGGGAAATGGACGGTGATGAAGGCGAGATGGAAACCGCAGACGAAAAAGCCGATGACCAGCAGGCGGTATGAGCCATGGCCGAGCGCCTTTGCCAGCGCCTCCATGAACGGCATGTCCGCTTCTCCCGGCGCGCTCATCGTGCGTCCGCGCAGCATGGCCGAGAGGGGTACGACCAGCATGATGATGCCCGCAAGGATCGCCAGCGCCATCTGCCAGCCGAAATTGGCGATGAAGGCCTGCCCCAGCGGGGCAAAGACGAACTGGCCCATCGAGGACGCGGCGGTGGCGATGCCGAAGACAAAGGAGCGCTTTTCCTGCGGCACGGCGCGGCCAAAGGCGGCCATCACGACGCCGAACGAGGCGGTGCCGATGCCGATGCCCATCAGCACGCCGCCGGTCAGATAGAACATTTCGACGCTCGATGTGGCCGACCACAGGACGAGCCCCGCCGCATAGATCAGCGCGCCGAGCGCCAGCGTGCGTCCCGTGCCGAACCTGTCCGCGAACCCGCCCGCGAAAGGCTGCGCGATGCCCCAGACGAGATTCTGTATGGCCAGCGCCATGGCGAAGTTCTCGCGCGTCCAGCCCAGTTCTTCCGTCATCGGCAACATGAACAGCCCGGCCGTCGAGCGCGTGCCGAAGGTGACCGTGGCAATGAAACAGCCCGCGATAATGATCAGCGGCAGGGGAATGGAGACGGCGGACCGGTTGGGGGCAAGCATGCGGGAGCACTCGTTTATCGTTATCGAACGATATAGCCCGCGGGGTCCGGTGCAAAACGAAAATGTGGAATGGGGGGTATCAGTGCGTGTGATGCGTCTCAGATCTGCGCTTAGGGCTTCACCCCTCCATAACCCTCCCCACCAAGGGGAGGGTGCTTCCTTTTCTTGGGCACTTCCCTACGCACAAAGCCAGCACCTCCCCCCTTGTGGGGGAGGTTGGGAGGGGGGATCCGGCGTAAGCCGAAGCATATGCGGTAGCCCTGCCTCAAGGGGAGGGAGGCGATGGAAGAGATGCGCTCATTGCGAGGCTGAAAAGCTGTAGCGGCAGCGCCTCAAGCGGTCTGCTTGACCGCAATCCCCGCGCCTTCGAGGTGGCTCTGGAGTTCGCCCGCCTGGAACATTTCGCGCACGATATCGCAACCGCCGACGAATTCGCCCTTGACGTAGAGCTGGGGGATGGTCGGCCAGTTGGAATAGGTCTTGATGCCGTCGCGCAGTTCGGGGTTGGAGAGCACGTCGGCGCTGCCGTAGTCGATGCCCAGATAATTGAGGATCTGCACGACCTGACCGGAGAACCCGCACTGGGGGAAATCCGGGGTGCCCTTCATGAACAGCATCACGTCGTTGGACTTGATCTGCTCATCGATGAAAGCGTTGATGTCGCTCATGGGGTCAAACCTTTCGTGTCCGGGAAGGGGGACATAACCATCGGTGCTTCGCGATAGATAGGGGATGAATGCGGCGATGTCGAGGGGCAGGGGGGCGAGAATCCGGCGCCCTAACGCCGCACCATGCCAAGCCCGTTCAGCACATCCTTCGTGATGCCGAATGCGGCGATGACATCCTGATGGCGCCTGAATCCGACAAGTTCGTGCTGGACGAAATAGGCCCAGACCGCCTCGCGGGCCTCGGCGAGGGTTTCGGGCGTGCGTTCCGCCTTGAGCGCATCCATGGTTTTCGCAACCCTTTTTTCCGCCGCGTTGAGCGAGGAAGCGCGTTCGGCCAGAAGCTCATGCTCAAGCACCGCCTGCCCGCCTTCGGGGTTGACGGCCTTTATGAGATCGAGGCTGTCGCGGAGGGTCATGACGGGGGCCTTGTGGTCATTGTTGGCATCGCTGCACCCCTCATCCGACCCGGCTTCGCCGGGCCACCTTCTCCCTCAAGGGGAGAAGGGTAACCCTGCGGATGTCTCGGCTTACGAGCCCCCCTCTCCCCTTGAGGGAGAGGGGTTGGGGGTGAGGGGTGCTGCGGTGCTTGCCAAAAATGCAAAAGCTATCCGCCTTACTCCGGCACGCTCGTCGTCAGTGCCAGGGCGTGGAGTTCTCCGCCCATATTGCCTTTCAGGGCTTCATAGACCATCTGGTGCTGCTGCACGCGGGATTTGCCGCGAAAGGCTTCGGAAATGACCGTGGCGGCGTAGTGGTCGCCATCTCCGGCCAGATCGCGGATGTCAACCTCGGCATCGGGCAGGGCCTTTTTGATCAGGCTCTCGATTTCGGCTGCATCCATAGGCATGTGAGGCTCCATAACTGGTTTGAGATCAGTTGACTGTAGCGCCCATATAGCCGGGGAACCAGCCCTCGTACGCCTCTTGCAACTGTTCCACCGATATGGCGCGCGCTTCGCCCAGCTTCAAGGCATCGCCGCCCGTCACCCCGATCCACGGGGCGAACAGCCCGGCCGCCTCGGCGCGTTTCCAGAGTGCCCGCATTTCGTCGCCCTGCGGGTCGAGATTTACCGTCACCAGATAGCGGCCCTGATCCTCGCCAAAGAAGGTGGGGACGGGGTCGATGTCGTTGAGCTGGTTGACCGTCGCGCCGAGCCCGCCCTTTATCGCCATTTCGGCGAGACCGAGCGCAAGGCCACCATCGGAGAGATCGTGAACCGCCGTTGCGATGCCCTCGCGGATGAGGCCGAGAACGAACTGCCCCGCCTTTTTCTCGTGATCGAGATTGACGGCGGGCGGGGGGCCTTCGTTGCGGCCGAAGAGGTCACGCAGATAGGCCGACTGGCCCATATGGCTACCCCAGATGGCGGGGGCGCCAACCAGCAGGATGGGCTGGCCTTCGGCGGCAAAGGCGTTCCTTGCGGATTTGGCGCGGTCCTCGATCAGCCCGACACCGGCAATGGTGGGGGTGGGCAGGATGCCCTGGCCGTTGGTTTCGTTATAGAGCGAGACATTGCCCGAAACGATGGGAAAATCGAGCGCGCGGCAGGCCTCCCCGATGCCTTTGATGGCCATGACGATCTGGCCCATGATCTCGGGGCGCTCGGGGTTGCCGAAATTGAGGTTATCGGTGGCCGCAAGCGGTTCGGCGCCGGTGGCAACAAGGTTGCGCCAGCATTCGGTCACCGCCTGCTTGCCGCCCTCGAACGGGTCGGCCTCGCAGTAGTGCGGGTTAACGTCCGAGGAAAAGGCCAGCGCCTTTTGGGCGTGCCCCTCGACGCGGATGACGCCCGCGTCCCCGCCCGGCGTCTGTAGCGAATTGCCCTGGATGAGCGTATCGTACTGCTCATAGACCCAGCGGCGCGAGGCGTGGTTGGCCGAGCCGATAAGGCCGAGCAGGGCATCGGCCACGTCCATATGCGGCAGCTCGCCCAGGGGGGCGGGTTTTGCCGGTTCCACCCATGGACGGTCATATTCGGGGGCTTCGTCGCCCAGTTCCTTGATGGGGAGGTTGGCGACTTCCTCGCCCTCGAAAAACACGCGGAAGCGCAGATCGTCGGTGGTCTTGCCGACGGTTGCGAAATCGAGTCCCCACTTCTCGAAAATGGCGCGGGCCTCGGCTTCCTTTTCAGGATGCAGTACCATGAGCATGCGCTCCTGGCTTTCCGAGAGCATCATCTCGTAGGCCGTCATGCGCTCCTCGCGCACCGGCACCGTGTCGAGATCGAGTTCGATGCCCAGATCCCCCTTGGCGCCCATCTCGACCGCCGAACAGGTCAGTCCCGCCGCGCCCATGTCCTGAATGGCGATCACCGCGCCGGTGGCCATCAATTCGAGGCACGCTTCGAGCAGGCGCTTTTCGGTAAAGGGGTCGCCGACCTGGACGGTGGGGCGCTTTTCATCGATGTCGTCGCCGAACTCGGCCGAGGCCATGGTCGCCCCGCCCACGCCGTCGCGCCCGGTCTTGGCCCCGAGATAAACGACCGGCAGGCCGACGCCCTTGGCCTTGGAATAAAATATCTTGTCCGTATCGGCGAGGCCGGCGGCAAAGGCGTTGACGAGGATGTTGCCGTTATAGCGGCGGTCGAACTGCACCTCGCCGCCCACGGTGGGTACGCCGAAGGAATTGCCATAACCCCCGACACCGGCGACGACGCCGGAAACGAGGTGCCTGGTCTTTTCGTGGTCCGGCTCGCCGAAGCGCAGGGCGTTCATTGCTGCCACGGGCCGCGCGCCCATGGTGAAGACGTCGCGCAATATGCCGCCCACCCCGGTCGCCGCGCCCTGATAGGGCTCGATGAAACTCGGGTGATTGTGACTTTCCATCTTGAAGACGATGGCCTGCCCGTCCCCGATATCGACGACGCCCGCGTTCTCGCCGGGGCCTTGAATGACGCGGGGCCCGCTGGTGGGAAGGGTGCGCAGCCATTTTTTCGAGCTTTTGTACGAGCAGTGCTCGTTCCACATGGCCGAGAAGATGCCCAGTTCGGTGAAGGTCGGCTCGCGCCCGATCAGGTCGAGAATCTTCTGGTATTCCTCGGGCTTGAGCCCGTGATCGGCGACCAGTTCGGGGGTGATTTCGATGTCGTTGCGAAGGGTCATGTCAAAAGTCCCGCAAAAATCCCGCGTCCGTCCTCGCCGCCATGTTCGGGCTCGATGAGGTTTTCGGGATGCGGCATCAGGCCCAGCACGTTGCCGGCGGCATTGGTGATCCCGGCGATGTCGTTCAGCGAGCCGTTGGGGTTGGTGCCCTCGGCGTAGCGGAAGACGACCTGGCCGTTGTCCTCGATGGATTGGAGCGTTTCGGCATCGGCGAAATAATTGCCGTCATGGTGCGCGATGGGGCAGCGGATGATCTGGCCGTCGGCGTAGCGATTGGAAAAGGCCGTGTTGGCGTTGGCGACCTTGAGCTTTATTTCGCGGCAGACGAATCTGAGCGAGGCGTTGCGCATCAAAACGCCCGGCAGCATGCCCGCTTCGGTGAGGATCTGGAAGCCGTTGCAGACGCCCAGCACCTTGACGCCCCGTTCGGCGCGCTCGCGGATCACGTCCATTATGGGCGAGCGGGCGGCGATGGCGCCGGGGCGCAGGGCGTCGCCATAGGAAAAGCCGCCAGGGATGACGATCAGGTCGACATCGGGCAGTTCGGCATCCTTGTGCCAGACGATTGCGGGGGGCGTGCCGCCGATCTTCTCGATGGCGGCGATCATGTCGCGGTCACGATTGAGGCCGGGAAAGACGACGACGGCGGATTTCATCGCGCTGGGTCTCTGACTTTGGAAAAGGGAAGGGCCGGATGCGCGCCTTTTCGGAATTCTGGGCGCAAAAAGCAAGGGGATTCGGTCAAGGACGACCGAATCCCCGAAAGGGTCCGGGTTGATTGCCTATTCGGCGGGCGCGGGCTGGGGCGCGGCGTTCCAGCGACTTCCCGGCGCTCCGGGCAGGTGCGCCCACGCGGGGCGCTCGAAAAGGAATTTGCCGAAGCCGATCCTGCCGATGATCCAGTAGGCGATGATGGGCGCAACAATGGCGACGGCGAGCGTTGCAAGGCTGGCGATCCCCGCATCGATACCGGGCATCACCGCGAGCAGCAGCGTGCGGAAGATGCCCATGGGGATGACGAAGCTCAGATAGATGACGATGGAGTGAGCGCCGATCCAGCGCAGCCAGCCCATGGCGCGCAGCTGGGCGACGAGAACGGCGGCGGCGCACACCGCCATGGCCCCGGCCAGCGCAAGGACGAACATCGCGCCGGGGATGTGGGCGACGCCGGTGACGATGGCGCCATAGCCCACCGAATGACCCGGAAGAAAGACGAGGGCGGCATTGACCAACACCCATGCGAGGAGCGCGGCGGTTGCAAAACCCTTGCGGGTTTTGACGCCCTCGGCAAAGCGGAAGATATGGGGCGCAAAGGCGTAGCCTGCGTAGAAATAGACGAAATAGTGGGCGGTGTAGTTGAGGATCGACACGGGCGTCGAGACGGGAGCGATAGCCAGCGCTGCGGCGGCCAGAAAGGCAATGATATGGGGCACCCGGAACTGATAGAGCAGCTTGGTGATGAGGCTGAATACCGCCAGCGCGTAGATGAACCACAGGATGGAATAGGGCTCGTAAACCGCGCTTGCGAGCAGCGATACGGTGCCCGCCGGGTCGCGGTCGACGACCAGATGCTTGAACAGGATCAGGATGACCGCCCAGAGCGCATAGAAATAAAGGTAGTGGACGATGCGGCGGTCGGCATAGCGCGTCCATGGCCGGGCGATGACGAGGCCCAGGAACAAGCCCGATATGAGAAAGAATTCGGGCATGCGGAAGGGGGATGCAAAGGCAAGGACGTAGTGCATGAAGCCGACCTGTTCGGTCGCCTCACCCACCCCGAGGGTTGCATGCATCATCACCACGAGAATGATGGATATTCCCTTGGCGATATCGACCCAGTCGTGGCGTTTGGCGGTTTGTGTGCTCATGGCGTGTCCCCCGGTCCGGCGATTGCCGCAAACATCGCTGCCCCCTCATCCGACCCGGCTTTGCCGGGCCACCTTCTCCCACGAGGGGAGAAGGGGAACCGTGGGGTGGCCACCTTCGCCCCCCTCTCCCCTCGTGGGAGAGGGGTTGGGGGTGAGGGGGCCTGCGATGCTTCCGCAAGCGCTGAATTTTCGGCGTCACCCTAACCGCAAAAGGTCAACACAATGCTGAAATGAAAACAAAAAAGCCGGATGGTCGCCCATCCGGCTTGTATCGGGATGCCCCGAAAACTGTTCCTGCCGCTCAGACCGGGACGCTGCCATAGGCAACGACCATCAGGCCGAGGGCGGCAAAGAACATCAATGACAGGGAGGCTGTCTTGAGCATTGGGCAAAACTCCATACTGCCCGCAAGCGGGGGGGGGCTTGCGCGGCATTCAATTTAAATTTGAGAGGTTAACCGATGATCTCTACGGTGTAGTTTTCGATCACGGTGTTGGCGAGAAGCTTCTCGCACATGCTCTCCAGTTCCTGCGTTGCAGAACCGGGGTCGGTGGCGGACAGTTCCACGTCGAAGACTTTCCCCTGCCGCACCGAGTCCACCCCGGCAAAGCCGAGGCTCTTGAGGGAACCTTCGATGGCCTGCCCCTGGGGGTCGAGGACACCGTTCTTCAAAGTGACGATTATGCGTGCTTTCATCATTCTTTCCAGGTTTACTGGACGAGGCGCGGCCCGGTGGTCAGCGCGTTGTCGGCCTCAACGAGAATGCCGAGACGTTGCGCAACCTCGCGGTAGGCGTCGACAAGGCCCCCCAAATCCTCGCGGAAGCGGTCCTTGTCAAGCTTGTTGCGGGTCTTGACGTCCCAAAGGCGGCAATTGTCGGGAGAAATCTCGTCGGCGAGGACAATACGCATCAGGTCCCCCTCATAGAGCCGCCCGCACTCGATCTTGAAATCGACGAGCTGGATGCCGACGCCCATGAACAGCCCGGTGAGAAAATCATTGACCCGCACGGCCAGCGCCATGATGTCGTCGAGCTCTTGCGGAGTTGCCCAGCCGAAGGCCGTGATGTGCTCCTCGGAGACCATGGGGTCATTGAGGGCATCGTCCTTGTAGTAGAACTCGATGATCGAACGCGGAAGCTGGGTACCCGCTTCCAACCCCAGCCGCTTGCACAGCGACCCGGCGGCCACGTTGCGCACCACCACCTCGATGGGGATGATCTCGACCTCGCGGATGAGCTGTTCGCGCATGTTGATGCGGCGCACGAAATGCGTGGGGATGCCGAGCTGGTTGAGCTTTGAGAAAACGAACTCGGAAATCCGGTTGTTCAGCACGCCCTTGCCATCGATCACTTCGTGCTTGGCGCCGTTGCCCGCGGTGGCATCGTCCTTGAAGTGCTGGATCAGCGTGCCGGGCTCGGGCCCTTCATAGAGCACCTTGGCCTTACCTTCGTAAATCTTGCGGCGACGGTTCATTTCATCTGCCTGTTGATGTCCGGAAAGATCGGGCCATCGCGGCCCCTGAAGATTGCGGGCACTCATGCGCCCTTTTGCGATCCCAATGCAAGCCCTTTTCCGTTGCCTGAACAGCCTCGGGGATCTTCATACATCGATTCTGGCCGTTGATTTGCGCCGCCGAACAGCTTATCTCCCAATGCCAACGACAAACAAACCGCCGAGGGACAACGAGGATGTCTTCATTCGACGACCGCAAGAGGGCCGAGGAAGCCCGGTTTGCCCACAACGCCGAACTGCGCTTCAAGGCCGAGGCCCGCCGTAACCGGTATCTGGCCAGTTGGGCCAGTGCGGAAATGGGTGTGACCGATGCCGACGCCATCGCCAACTATATCGCCGAGATCATCGCCGCCGACATGAAGCAGAGCGGCCACGCGGACGTGGTGCACAAGGTAAAGGCCGATTTCGACGCCAAGGGCGTGGCTATCGACGAGGTGGCAATCGAAGCCAGGATCGCCGAGTTCGACGCGCAGGCGCGCGAAGAAATTCTCTCGGAAGCCTCCTGAGCGAGGTTGCAGGAATGGAAAAAAGCCCGGCCATCGCGCCGGGCTTTTTTGTTTAGGGGCGAGAGGCGCACCCCGCTCTCCCTTCGCTCTCCCGGCGAAAGCCGGGATCCATAGCGCGGCTTTCGCCATTGCGGATGGTGGGGCATGGACTCCGGCTTTCGCCGGGGAAGCGACGGAAGCAAACGCGAACGGGTTCCTGACGGCTCTAAATCCGCCCCATCAGCCGCGTGAACATCAGCAGCCCTTCCGGCCACGGTCCGTGGCCCGATTCGGCGTTGATATGGCCCGCGTCGCCCGCGATGTGGAAGTCCGAGCCCCAGGCGGAGGCGAGGTCGGCGGCGCGCTCGACGGTGCAATAGGGGTCGTTGGAGGACGCCACCAGCATCGAGGGGAACTTGAGCGGGTCGCGCGGCAGGCCCTTGAAGGGAGCGGTGGCGGCGGGCACGTCAGGATGCTCGTCCACGTCCGGCGGGGCGACGAGGAATGCGGCCTTGACCTTGGTGTCGGCCAGATTCCGGTTGGCCGCGACGATGGCGGAAACGCCCAGCGAATGCCCGACAAGGATCACCGGGCGCGTCGCCATGAAGATTTGACGCTCGAGCGTTGTTACCCAGTCCTCGAAGACGGGTGCATCCCATTCGTCCTGTTCGACGAATCGTGCGGTCCTGATCTTGTCCACCCAACGGTGCTGCCAGTGGCCCGGACCGGAATGGCCAAGGCCGGGAACGACAAGGATATCGGCGTCGGCGGTTTTCATACTCATGCCCTGATTTGAACTCTTCCGCTATGTTGGCACCCGGCGCGGGCAATTCAACTGCGGACTTCCGGGCGGCTATTTTCCGAACACCCGCCTGAAGATCGTATCGACGTGCTTGAGGTGATAGGCGTCGTCGAAGCTGGCGTCGATCTCGGCATCGGAGAGCTTTGCGGACACTTCCGGGTCCGCCTTTAGAAAATCGGGGAACGCGCCTTCGCCGCGCCAGACCTTCATGGCGTTGCGCTGTACCGCCGAATAGCTTTCCTCGCGGCTCATCCCGGCCTGGGTCAGCGCCAGCAGGAAGCGCTGCGAATTGTGCAGGCCGCCGAGCTTGTCCATATTGGCCTTCATGTTTTGCGGGTAGACGACGAGATTTTCGATGACGTTGGTCAGCCGCGCCAGCGCGAAATCCAGCGTCACGGTGGCATCAGGCCCGATCATGCGCTCGACGGACGAGTGCGAGATATCGCGCTCGTGCCAGAGCGCGACGTTTTCGAGCGCCGGGGTCACCATGCCGCGCACGAGGCGGGCGAGCCCCGTGAGGTTTTCGGTCAACACCGGGTTGCGCTTGTGCGGCATGGCCGAGGAGCCCTTCTGGCCGGGCGAGAAATATTCTTCCGCTTCCAGCACTTCGGTGCGCTGCAAATGGCGGATTTCGGTGGCCAGCCGCTCGATGGACGAAGCGATGACGCCCAGCGTTGCAAAGAACATGGCGTGCCTGTCGCGCGGGATCACCTGCGTCGAGACGGGCTCGACCTCCAGCCCCATCTGCTCGGCCACATATTCCTCGACCGAAGGGTCGATATTGGCGAAAGAGCCGACCGCGCCCGAGATCGCGCAGGTGGCGATTTCCCTGCGCGCGTTGACCAGCCGCTCGCGGCAGCGGGAAAATTCGGCATAGGCCTGCGCGAGCTTGATCCCGAATGTGGTCGGTTCGGCATGGATGCCGTGGCTGCGGCCGATGGTGATGGTGTCCTTGTGCTCATAGGCGCGCTTCCTGAGGGCTGTGAGCAGGGCGTCGATATCGGCCAAGAGCAGGTCCGAAGCGCGGGCGAGCTGCACCGAGAGCGTGGTGTCGAGCACGTCCGATGACGTCATGCCCTGATGGACGAACCTTGCCTCGGGCCCGACGATTTCGGCCAGATGAGTGAGAAAGGCGATGACGTCGTGCTTGACCTCGCGCTCGATCTCATCGATCCGCGCAACATCGAATTTCGCATCCTTGCCCTTGGCCCAGATTTCATCTGCGGAGGCCTGCGGGACGACGCCGAGCCGTGCCTGCGCGGTGGTCGCGTGCGCTTCGATCTCGAACCAGATCCTGAACTTGGTTTCGGGAGACCAGATGGAAACCATCTCGGGACGGGAATAGCGAGGGATCATTCGGTTAGCATCCGTTGTTCAGGAAGTGATTCACGTGTCTGCTGAGACGCCGCTGCTGGATTCCGGGAATAAATCCTGGAATGACAATGGTGTTTTTGGCGAGATTGTCCTCATCTCCAATGTCACCCCTGTATTCATTGCCGGGGTCCAGAGCGATGCCGGCATCGAACTCATATGTCCGCCGCCTCGCGTATAGCCGCGATGCGCGGGCCGTAGGTCGTGGGGTCGTTGCCCTTGTAGATCGCCGACCCGGCGACCAGCGCGGTGGCGCCTGCGGCGGCGAGCTTGCCGGCATTAGAGGGGTCGACCCCGCCATCCACCTCGATTTCGATGGGGCGCTCGTCAATGAGTGCATTGACCTGCCGTACCTTTTCGATGGCGTCGTGGATGAAGGCCTGCCCGCCGAAGCCGGGATTGACGCTCATCACCAGAACGAGGTCGAGCCGGTCGAGGACGTGCTGGATGGCCGAGACGGGGGTTGCGGGGTTGAGCGCCACCCCGGCCTTCTTGCCCAGCGCCTTGATGGCCTGCAGCGAACGGTCGAGGTGCGGGCCGGCTTCGGCGTGGATGGTGATGATGTCGGCGCCCGCCCTGGCGAAGGCTTCGAGATAAGGATCGACGGGGGCGATCATCAGGTGAACGTCGAGGGGCAGGGCGGTCACGGGCCGGATCGCCTCGACGATCAGCGGGCCGATGGAGATGTTGGGCACGAAATGGCCGTCCATCACGTCCACATGCACCCAGTCGCACCCGCCGGCCTCGATGGCGCGCACCTCATCGCCCAGCCGGGCAAAGTCTGCGGAAAGGATGGAGGGTGAAATCTTGATCGGCCGGCTGCTCATGGCGGGTCCCGGAATGGTCGCTGGTTGCTGGCTTGTTAGTATGGCGCGCGGGGGAATCCTAGTCCCCAAAGGTTCTATTTCGTTGGTTGGTGTGTTCGGAGGCTTCAGAATCCCTCTTTCTTTCTCCGCCTTTACCCGGTTCATTCAGCCCGCGCCGCAACGCACGCATCAAAACGGCGCGATGAGACAATTGGAGCCATTGTGCCCCTGAGCCGGGGCTATACAAGGGACGGCAAAGGTTTGCGGAGCGGAAGATGTTCGGGTTCGAATTGCCGGTTGTGTTCGGAGCGGGGGTGCTGAGTTTTCTCAGCCCGTGCGTGCTGCCGCTGGTGCCTGCCTATCTCACCTACATGTCGGGGGCGACGTTTGAGCGCCTGCGTGAAGAGGGCGTTGCGGGCGGGGCGCTTTACCGGCGCACGGCGATCACCGCGCTGGCGTTCGTCCTCGGCTTTTCGCTGGTCTTCATCGCCTTTGGCGCCACGGCAACGTTTTTCGGGCAGGCGCTGCGCCGCGCGCTGCCGGTGCTGATGCCGCTGGCGGGCATCGTGATCATCATCATGGGCCTGCACTTCCTCGGCGTCTTCCGTATTTCCATGCTCTATAGGCAAATGCGCATGGAAGGGCCAAAGCTGGCCAGCGGACCGCTGGGCGGGTTCCTGTTGGGGCTGGCGTTCGCCATCGGGTGGACGCCGTGCATCGGGCCGGTGCTGGCGGCGATCCTCGTGGTGTCGGCCAATCAGAACACCGCCTGGGAAGGCGCCGCGCTGCTGGCGGTCTATTCGGCGGGGCTCGGCGTGCCGTTCATCCTGGCCGCGCTGGCGCTGGGGCCGTTCCTTTCATTCTTCGACGGGTTCAAGAAGCATCTGGGCACGATCGAAAAGATCATGGGCGCGCTGCTTGTCATCGTTGGCATCCTGTTCATCACGGGCAATTTCACCCGGCTCGCCTTCTGGTTCCAGGCAAACCTTCCGTTCCTTAACCAGTTCGGCTGAGGACTCTCGGCCCTATTGCGGCCATTTGCGTGCAAGTTTGACGGCTCCGGGAAACCGTGAGTTTACGTATTTGCCCCATGGTTGCCCCGACAGATGGGGGAAATACCATGGGCGCGCCAGCCTTTGTGGACGAGGCCAGCTTTGTCGTACCGGGCATTTCGGTGACGGCGACCGAACGGCTTGCCGATGTCGAGGCGGCATGGAGCGTGCTCGAGGCGGAAGGCATCGACAATCCGGGGCAGGGGATCGAGTTCGTCCGCGCATGGCTCGATCACTTCGCGGTGCGCGAGGAAGACCGGCTGTTCCTGCTCGCCCAGCGGGACGACCGCCCCGTCATGCTGCTGCCCCTCCAACGGACCCGGTCGGTCGGGTTCAGCGCCATAACGTGGCTGACCGGGGATCATCTGGGCATGTCCGCCCCGCTGATCGACAAGCCGGCATTTGCCATGATGACCGATTTCGACAAGCACCAGCTCTGGAACCGGCTGACCCAGCTTCCGCTCGATGCGGACGTGGTGAACCTTTCCAACGTTCCCACCGATATCGCGCGGTTGACCGGGCTTGCGGAATTTTTCACGTCCGTTCCGGCCGCTGACAGGGTTTTCCGCGCGCGCTTTCCAAGCTGGGAGGCGTGCGATGCGGCCCGGCGCAACAAGCGCCGCCGCAAGGTCGACCGTCAGCAGAGCGCCAAACTCGAGGCGTTGGGGAAAATCGGTTTCGAGGTTCTCGTCGCGGGCGATGCGGTATCGGATGTGATCGATACCATGTTCGCCCAGAAGGCCGCCCGATTCCGGGAGTTGGGCATTGCCGATCCCTTCGCCGCCCCGCGCGTACGCGCGTTCTACAAGGACGCGTTCCGCCGCGCCGGGGGCGTGTTGCAGGTCCTGCGGCTCGATGGCCGGATCATCGCGGTGCGTTACAATCTTTCGGCGGGCGGCGGGCTGTTCTGCCTCATTTCCTCGATGACCACGTGCCCCCAAACCCAGGCCGGCTCACCCGGCAAGCAGGGTCTCCTGCGCGTCATGCAGACCGCGTTCGGGGACGGGCACGCCTTTATCGACATGGGGCGTGGGGAAAATGACGAAAAACGTCAGTGGTGCAATGAAGCGATCGAGATCGCCCATTACAGCCACGCGCTGACCCCGCTCGGCCACCTCGCGCGGGCCGGCCAGCAGCTCAACGAACACGTGCGCACCCGGATCAAGGGCAACCGCAACTGGTTCGATCTGGCCAAAAGGCTGCGCAGGACGGTCGCGGGCAGAAGCTAGAACCGTTCTGGCTTTAATGGAATCGGCAGAACTCCCCGTTCGCTTCTCCGGCGAAAGCCGGAGTCCATGCCTCGATATCCGCGCAAGCTGAGACTTCGTTCTGGATTCCGGCTTTCGCCGGAAAAGCGAGGGGAGAGTGCGAGGCTGTTTCCACCAGAGCCTGAACCGGCCTAGATCAGCTTCAATCCCCTGAGTGAGCTGTGTCCCGAGCGGCCGATGATGATGTGGTCGTGCACCACGATACCAAGGGGCTTGGCAACATCGGCGATCTGGCGCGTCATCTGGATATCGGCCGAAGAGGGGGCGGGGTCGCCCGAGGGGTGGTTGTGGACGAGGATCAGCGCGGTGGCCGAAAGTTCGAGCGAACGCTTGATGACCTCGCGGGGATAGACCGGGGTGTGATCCACGGTGCCTGTCTGCTGCACCTCGTCGGCGATAAGCCGGTTCTTCTTGTCAAGGAACAGGATGCGGAACTGCTCGGTCGCTTCATAGGCCATCTGCGCCTTGCAATAGTCGATCACTTCCCCCCACGAGCCAAGGATCGGCTTGTTGAGGATCGCGTCGCGCCCGATGCGCTGGGCGGCGGCGAGGATGACCTTCAGATCCGCGATCGCCTTGGGGCCGAGCCCGTCGATCTCCTCGAGCAGGTGGGGCGGGGCGCCGAGCGCCTCGGAAAAGCTGCCGAAGCGTTCCAGCATAGCCTTGGCAACCGGCTTGGTGTCGCGGCGGGGCAGGATGCGGAACAGCAGCAGTTCGAGCAGTTCATAGTCCTGCAACGCCGCGCCGCCGCCGGTGACGAACCGCTCGCGCAGGCGTTCGCGATGCCCGATATAGTGGGGCCGGGCTTCCTCGAGCGCGCCCTCTCTGGTGTGCTTGATCGTCATGCCGTCCGGGCGATCAGGGGGTTGAAGATGTCGCGGGGTGAGAGGGTGAAGATTTCCACCCCGGTTTCGGTGATGCCCACGGAATGCTCGCACTGGGCGGAGAGTGTGCGGTCGCGGGTTACGGCGGTCCAGCCATCGTTGAGAATCTTCACCTGCGGGCGGCCCAGATTGATCATGGGTTCGATGGTGAAGATCATCCCCGGCTTCAATTCCACGCCCGTGCCCGGATTGCCGAAATGGAGGATATTGGGTTCGTCGTGGAACAGCCTGCCGATGCCGTGGCCTACGAAATCGCGCACCACGCTGGTGCGCTCGGCTTCAGCGTAGCGCTGGATGGCGGCGCCGATATCGCCGGTGGTGTTGCCCGGTTTTGCCGCTTCGATGCCGAGCCGGAGACATTCATAGGTCACTTCTATCAGTCGCTCGGCTTTGCGCGACACCGCGCCGACCGTGTACATGCGGCTCGAATCGCCGTGCCAGCCATCAACGATCAGCGTCACGTCGATATTGACGATGTCGCCTTCGCGCAGGGGCTTGTCCGAGGGCATGCCGTGGCACACCACATGGTTGATCGATGTGCAGGACGAATAACGATAGCCGCGATAGTTGAGCGTTGCGGGCATCGCGCCGTTGTCGCGGGCAAACTCGTAGATGAAGCGGTCGATCCTTTCGGTCGGGGTGCCCGGTTCGACCATGGGCGCGACGAGGTCGAGCACTTCGGCGGTCAGTGCGCCGGCCTTGCGCATTCCGGCAAAGCCTTCCTCACCGTGTAGCGGGATGACCCCGTGCATGCGCTTTTTCTTCGATGTCGCGTCGACATAGGTGGTCATCGTGGCCTCCGGCTGACTGCGGCAACCCTAACGGCGCGCCGTGGTGAAGGGAAGGGGGGCGGCAAGCGTTATGCCGTCCAGGGATATATCGGTGGCGTAGCACAAGGCTTCAACACCGCGCGCCGTCGCCGCGTCGAAAGCGGCGGCATAGACGGGGTCGATATCGGCGGCGAGGGCAAAGCCGGTGCAGTCGGTGCGCTGGACGAGATAGAGCATGACGGCGCGGAACCCCTTGTCCCGCATCGCGGCCAGTTCATTGAGATGCCGCGCGCCCCGCGCGGTGACCGCATCGGGAAACTCGGCCAGCCCCGCTTCACGCGCCAGATGCACGTTCTTGATCTCGAGATAGCAATCGGGAAGCCCTTCGCCGGTCAAAAGGAAATCGACGCGGCTCTTTTCCCCGTACCGCACCTCGGGGCGAACGGTCGTATATTCCGCCAGTTCCCCGATCAGCCCGGCCTTGAGGGCCGTGGCAACGATCCGGTTGGGGTGTGCGGTGTTGATGCCCACCAGCCCCGTGGGCAGTTCCACCAGTTCGAGCGACCACGCCAGCTTGCGCTTGGGGTTGTCGGATTTCGAGAGCCACACCGGCAAACCGGGCATGTTGAGCCCGATCATCCCGCCGGGATTGGCGCAATGGGCGGTGATTTCGGGGCCATCCTCAAGAATGACATCGGCCAGGAACCGCTTGTAGCGCTTGACGAGGGTGCCGCGTGTGAGGGGAGTTGGGAAAGGCATTTATCGGAACGTGTGATTGGTGTCGGGAAAGGTATTTGCGGCTGTACCGCGCTGCGCTCTCGATGTCACCCTCGGGGGGCAGAGTCCGACTGAGACATCGCTGGCCCCCTCATCCGACCTCCGCTTCGCTCCGGCCACCTTCTCCCACGAGGGGAGAAGGGAAACCGTGGAGCAGCCACACGAGCCCCCCCTCTCCCCTCGTGGGAGAGGGGCTGGGGGGGAGGGGGCCAGCGATGCCAATCAAGAGCTTTGGTGCTGATTTCGCCTATAACTCCACCCGCCGCTCAATCCCGACAGCCTCCAGAAACGCCTCGTCATGGCTCACCACCAGCAGCGCGCCGTCATAGGCGCGCAGGCCCGCTTCCACCGTTTCGATGGACTCGATGTCGAGATGGTTGGTCGGTTCGTCGAGGATCAGCAGTTGCGGTGGTTTTCCCGTGCCCAGCACGCAGGCCAGCCCGGCGCGCAGCAACTGGCCGCCGCTGAGGCTTTCGACCCTCTGCATGGCCGCGTCGGCGCGGAACATGAAGCGGGCGAGGGCAGCGCGGCAGGCGTTTTCGTCTTCATCGGGATTGATCCGGCGGTAGTTGTCGCGGATCGAAATCCTTGGGTCGAGCAGCGATATCCGCTGGTCGAGCATCGCGAACGGCACGGAAACCTCGGCGCTGCCCGAGAGCGGTGGCAATTGGCCCGCGATCCCCCGCAACAGCGTCGTCTTGCCGCTGCCGTTGGGGCCGGTGATGGCAACGCGCTCCGGCCCGCGGATCTCGAGGCTGAAATCGTCGATGATGGGCCGGGCCGGATCGTAGCCGGCAGTGACGCGGTCGAGCCTCAGCACCGTTTTGCCTGCCGGCAAATTGGTCGAGGCCAGCGAGACCGAGAACGGGGTGAGCACTTCGATCTGCTTTCTGGCCTCGTCCAACGCCTGGGCGGCTTCCGCATGACGGCGCTCGGCCAGTCGCGCATTGGCCCCGGTCGTGCCTTCGGACTGGGCCTTGAGCTTGTCGAGATAGATGGGGGCTAGGTCGCCGCGCGCCCGCTTGCGCTGGCCCGCGCCGTCGCGGCGCGCCTTGCGTTCGGCGGTCCGCTGTGCGCTGCGGGCGACGGCTTCGTTCCGTTTTTCGGCGTCGGCTAAACCGCGCTGCGCCGCCGCCAGTTCGGCGCTCTTGCGCTCGCGATAATGGCTCCAGTTGCCGCCATAGCGTGTTGCCCCGAGCGCGGTCAGCTCGACGATGGCGTCCATTGTGTCGAGCAGTTCGCGGTCGTGGCTGATAACGATGGCGCCGGCCCGCCATGCGGCGAGAAGCTCGACCACGGCGCGCCGGCCCTCGCGGTCGAGATTGTTGGTCGGCTCGTCGAGCAACAGGAAATCGGGTTCGGCGAAGATGAGCGCGGCCAGTGCCGCGCGGGTGCGCTGGCCGCCTGAAAGCGTCGTTAAAGGCGTGTCCGGCCCGATGCTTAGCCCGGTCCGTTCGAGAATCGATTCAAGCCGGGCTTCGAGCGTCCAATCGGCCTCGGCCAGTTCGTCCGCGCTCGCCTCGCCGCGTTCGGCGCGGTCGAGCAGGTCGAGGGCCGCGCGAACGCCGAACAGGTCGGCGATGGTCTCATCGCTCCTTACCTGCACGGACTGGCGTAAAACGCCGAGCGTGCCGCGGACCGCAAGCGCGCCGCCCTGCAGGATGATCTCGCCGGTTATCAGCTTGAAAAGCGTGGTCTTGCCGACACCGTTGCGGCCTATGAGCCCGGTGCGTTCGACGTCGAATGCGAGGTCTATCCCCTCAAGGACAGGATGTCCGTCAGGCGTCGACCATGAAATGCCGGAAAGGGTAATCGATAAGGGTGCAGGCATGGAAATCCCCTGAAAGAACGATGAGCGTCGTCGTTTCGGGGCCGAAATCCATCATGCACCTGCCTGTCAAGTTGCGGACGCCGCTAATTTAGGCGTGATTAAACCGCACTTCAAGCACGGTCTTCCTTGATTTTTGGGCCGGGGAAGGGCATCCAGATTGCCTTGTTTCCAGTTGGTCAGAACCATGAGTGCCCCCATCGTCACCGCCGGTCTTCTCGTTATCGGCGATGAAATCCTTTCGGGACGGACAAAGGACGTCAATATCGCGGCCACCGCCGAGTTCTGCACCGATCTGGGCATCGCGCTCAGCGAGGTGCGCGTCGTTCCCGACGAGGAGGACATGATCGTTGCGGCGGTCAACGTGCTGCGGACCGGTTACACCTATGTCTTCACCACGGGCGGCATCGGTCCTACCCATGACGATATCACCGCCGAGGCGATTGCGAAGGCGTTCGGGGTCGATTTGCCGATCAACGCCGAGGCGCGGGCCATACTCGAGGCGCGGTGGAACGAGACGGGCACCGAGATCACCAATGCCCGGCTGCGCATGGCGCGCATTCCCGAGGGTGCGGAGCTTATCGTCAATGCGGTTTCCGCCGCGCCCGGGTTCCGCATCGGCAATGTGCATGTGATGGCGGGGGTGCCGGTCATCATGCGGGCCATGCTCGAGGCCATCGCGCCGACGCTTCAGGGCGGGCAGAAGGTGGACAGCCGGACGGTGAGCGCCGCGGTCGGGGAGGGGGCGCTCGGCGACCCGCTGGCCGAAATTCAGTCGCGTTACGATGACGTCAAGATCGGGTCCTATCCGCAGATGGGCCATACCCATATCCTCACCCACCTCGTCCTGCGCAGTGCCGATATCGCGCGGCTGGACGAAGCGACCGCCGAGGTGCAGGCGCTTGTCGATGCCCTTCACGCCAAAAAGAACATCACGCTTCCCAAGGAGCCTTATTGATGAACCAGCCCAACAAGTCGTTCCCGGTGTCCTGGGATCAGTTCCACCGCGATTCGCGCGCGCTTGCGTGGCGGCTGACCGGGGAGGGGCCGTTCCACGCCATCGTCGCGATCGCGCGCGGCGGGCTGGTTCCGGCCACGATCATCGCGCGCGAACTCAATATCCGCATGATCGAGAGCGTGTCGGTCAAATCCTATGATCACCAGACCCAGGGCGAGGTGCAGGTGCTCAAGGCGATAAACCCCGATCTCATCGCCGCCGATGCGTCCGGACGGAAGCTTTTGATCATCGACGATCTCGTCGATACCGGCGCCACGGCCCGCGCGGTGCGCAATATGCTGCCCAACGCCCATTTCGCCACGGTTTACGCCAAGCCGCAGGGGCGCGACACGGTCGATAGCTTCATCACCGAAGTCAGCCAGGACACGTGGATTTATTTCCCCTGGGACCTCGATTTCACCTACGCGCCCCCGATCACCGGCGGCACGGACTGATAAATGCTCATCAAGCTTGAAGTGCTCGAAAAGATAAAATCGGGCGAGATCACCCTGCAATTCCGCCGCTGGCGGCGGCGCACGGTCAAGGCCGGGGGAACGCTCAAGACGAGGGTGGGCGTGTTGCAGATCGGCCAGATCACGCCGATCGAGGCCGGCGATGTCACCGAGGAGGACGCAAGACGGGCGGGCTTTGCCGATGTGCCTGACTTTCTTGCATGGCTCGATACGATGAAACCGGGAGAACTGGATCGCATCGAGCTAAGCTACAAGGGCGAATAAGCGGGTTGTTATTTGGCTCCGGCCCTGTCAATCAGGGCGGCAAGTGAATGGTGCACACTTGCTTCAAGCCCTTTTTTCCCTCGCCACACAAAAGTTCGTGGCAAAGAAAAGATAGGCTATACAAATCCTTGGAGAAGGCGCTGGCTTTCAAGAATGAAGATTGGTGATCCGGCGGCAGGTGCAAAGACCAGGGTTGGAATCGGCTACAAAGGCGGACGTGGCGAAATCGGTAGACGCAGCAGACTTTAGAAATGGAGTGCCCGCGGGGAAATCCGCGGAGTAGAACCGCTCAAAGTCGGGGAACGCTAAAGGGCAAAGCCCTAAGCCAATCCCGAGCCAAGCCCCTTCCGGGGAAGGTGTAGAGACTGGACGGGCGGCGCCTAAAGCCTTTGGGTCATGGCGAAGGGACAGTCCAGACCACGAACGCCGATTGGCGGCGGCGAAAGTCGAAGTGGTACGAAAATCTGCTTCTCTATGAGAGTACGGGTTCGAGTCCCGTCGTCCGCACCACTTCCAGATCAAGCCTGACGTTTGCGCACGGGATGGCCGGGGCCAATGCGGACCTTCGACCCCCGAGGCGCATCATATTTCGATGGCCTCTGTTTTCCAGGCGGGGCTTCAATCAACCCACTGCAAGCAGGACAAGGAGAGCCGATTTTATGGGCCGGCCTGAGGATGCGGGGCGGCTAGGCACTGGGTGCGCTTGAAGATGCCGCGTGGCATGGGATCGCGATCGGCCGTTTCGTCTTCGGTCAGGGCTGCGGCGTCATACCAGAGCGCGCGCCCGATCTCGGGCAGCATGATATAGGGCGGTGCGTCCTCGCCGCTCATGGGCGGCACGAACGCGACATTGAATTCGGTGTCGAGCGTGAGGAAGCGCAGGGCGCCCAGGACATCGGGATCGGTGATGCCTTTGGGGTTGGCGCCGAAGGGCGGGCCGAGCAGGTCGTGTGGACCGTCCTCGGCATAGGGGTCGGAGACTGGAAAGACCGAGATGCCGGAATAGCCTTGCGAGACCGAGAAGGTGAACCAGTAGTCGCGCTGCGGCGTGGTGAGTTTCAGATAGAGGTCGGAGGCGATACTCGCCACGTGGCGAGCCGGGACGAGGCCGATGCGCCAGATCTCATCTGTGTCGGGCGCGGTCATTTCATAGACAGCCCGCTCGACCTCGCAACTGGCTGGACCGGCGACCGGCGCCTGGGCCGGCGCAGGCAAGGGAAGGAGGCAGAGCGCGGCGACAACCGAAATTCTGTTCACTGTCGGAACTCCGCACGGTCCGGCAGCGACGTCGAGAATTTGATCACAAGCCCGGAAAAACCGGTCTGTGCGGCGACTTCGCTGCCTTCGGGGATGAAGGTCAGATAGGTGTCTCCGGTGCGCGGCAGGGCGGGCGGGGGGCCCCAGACGGTGGTGACAAGCGCAGCGGGGTCGACAGCGTAGAATGGATCGCCGCCATCGGTCGTGTAGGCGATGGGTTGTTCCAGCAACCGCGTCACCGCGTTGGGGTCAATCGGCTCGGTGGCCGCGAAATGATACAGATAGCAGCCCACGGTATCGAGATATTCCGTCAGCAGATAGCTGATCGTCAAAAGATGGGACCAGCCGCCGATCTCGCGGGTGAACCATGCGATGTCCGATCCCTCGATAAAGTCCGGGTCCTCCGCGATTTCCCTTGCCAGCAGATCGGCAGCATGGGCCATGAAGCGGTCGTAGTCCGCATTTTCGCCGGTGATGACGGGACTCCAGCCCAGTTTTTCGGCCAGCGCAAGCGTGCCCTTGTAGCTCAGCCGCTCGGGGATGCAAACCTCGCCGAAGGCGGCAACGAAGGCCGCGCTATCGGGCGTTTCGGCGTGAGCGGGTGTTCCCCACAGGAGAACAGAGCCGAGCACGGCTATTTGGATGGCGGCGGACGGTGTGCGCGATTTTTTTTTCGTTCGAGGGTCGATTGCGTTCATGCTCACAGTCTCCAGCAGCCATTGGATGGCCGTCACTCCCCGACCATCCGCCAAGTGAGCGCCAGCGCACCGCCCAGTTCGGCCTCGGGCGGCAGGAAGAAATGGCCGATGGTGCCGCGCTGGAAGATGCGCTGCGCCGCCGTCCCGCCGGTGGCGAGGGTGGACCAGCCCTCGGGGCGGTGGAAGAAGGTGAGTGCCGGACGCATATGGCCTTCCACGCCGGGGCCGTAATAGAGCGCGATATCGGCATTGGCGCCCAGATGCGCGTCGCTGGTGTGCGTGGCGCAATAGCTGACGGTCAGTCCGCCGGGATTGTCGGTGAGCCGATAGCCCGACAGCGCCCAGCCGCGATCATCGGTGCCGATATTGTAGCCGATCTCCCCAGACAGCCGGTCGCGCACCTCATAGGGCCAGACATCCTGGTGATGGGCGAGCAGCCGCATACAGGCATTGCGCAGCGCCTCGGCGGGATCGGGCGCCCACAGAAGGCGCGGCGCGTCCGGCAGGGCCGTGCGCAGGAGGTAAAGGTCCTGCGCGGTGGAGGCCGTATAGGCTTCGTCCGCACCCATGCTCGTGATCCGGGCCAGAACGCCGTCATCGACATTCCAGCCGACAAGTTCCTGGATCATGAGGGCAATGCTGTCGCGATTGCCGCCCAGAACCTCCTCGACGCCATATTGAGCAACCAGCTCGCCAAGCGAGTCCGCCGTGACATAAGGTGCGTGGAAGCCGAGTGTTGCGCCCGGCTCGATGATGCGGTCGATATAGGGGCCGATGGTTTGCGCGAAGGACTGGCCAGACCCCCCGAGAAAGGCAAAGGCGCAGGCCGAATAGCAATAAGAACCGGTTTCGAGCCGGGAGGCGATGGCGTGTTCGCGCAGGAAGTGGGCGATCCGCAGTCCCTCGATATAATTGCCGCCTTCGCTGCTCAAGGTGATGATGGCGCAATTGCCGCCCGTGTCGGGCAGCGTCTTGGGGTCGCAGTCGACATACTGGCTGACCGCAACAGCGATCCGATCCAGATCGCCGACGACAACCTCGCCCTCATAGTGGAGATGGGGAACGGGCTTTCCGGAAGAAAATTGTGTGGACCGGAGCGTTACCGTGCCGGCAAGGGCCGGGGCGACAACGGCAACGCATAGCGCAAGGACGGAAAGCCCGGCAGTGAAATTCCTCATGACGGCCATTCTTCCCTGCTCCGATCCGATCATCGGAAGCTAGCGGCGGGAGCAATGACGCTCACCCCCCTGTTCAGGGGGGCGTTATTCGTCGCAGAAGTGGGATCAGGCCAAGCGGGTATCCACCGGTCAAAACGCCCTGGTCAGTCCGAGGCTGACGTCATGACTGTCATAGTCGAAGAAGGTCACGTTGGAGAACTGGCGAGTGTATTGGTAGGTGAGTGTAGGGGTGAAGCCGCCGAGATCAATGCCCGAGTGTGACACCGTAGTGCCGAGCCCGAGGTGTGTGTCTTCGCGCGGCGCGGAGAGGCCGGGGAAGTCGCCGCGATAGCGGTGGTGACTGGCTTTGGCGAAGGTCGAGGTGATCAGGCCACCGCTCCAGTCGTGATTGAGACGGATTTCGGCGCTGATGTCATCATGGTCGAGGTGGGGCCGCTGCGTACGCTCGATTTCGCCACCGAGGTGCAGTGACAACCGCGTCGCCGGGGTGAAGGCGTGGGTCAACCCTGCACCAGTGATGAGCTTGTAGCCATCGCGGAAGTTCTCTGCGGGATAGGTCTGGCCAAGGGCGGCAAAGCTCAGGCTGATGAGATTCTGTGGCGCAACCTCAAGTGTGGCCTGCCCGGTGAGGCCATAGCGCAGGAGATGGACGGCATCATTGGCGTAGCTAAGACTCGCGGTCGGGCCGATGCGGACGCGACCGGACTCCAGCCGCCCTTGCCAGTAGAGGCCCGTGTTGAGATCGAACTGTTTGCGGGTGGTGTTGTCGAGACTGGTGGTGACGCTGCCGCCCAGCGCGGCGACAATCTGCTGATGCTCGGGCAGAGCGAAAGTGTAGTGCATGTCGCCACCGATTGTCAGGCCGGTTCCGCTGGCCTGACGGGAGTCGGGATTGATGGCGAAGGCCATGTTGCCGACGACAAAGGTGTCGTGGGCACTGCCCTTGTTGAAATTGCTCGAAGGGGACAGCGAAATCGACATCGAACCGCCAAAGCCCTGTTGGGCGGCCAAACGGTCGAGTGTGGCTTGCGCCCGCTGCCGGACCTGCGGTGTTGGATGCAGGGCAAGAATAGCGAGGTGATGGCGTGCGCCATCGATATCACCAACGGCGATCAGGGTCTGGACAAGCTGGATTCGCGAGGGGAGGAAAGTCGGATCGATAGCCAACGCAGCCCGGAACAGCGCCGTAGCGAGGCGATGGTCGCCAGAGGACCTGGCGATGAGGGCTTCGAGATGCGTGCGATGCTGGCTGTGGAGGGTAGGATCCGCGATCTGTTCCGCAAGGGCGTGGCGTGCCGCATCGTAAGCCCCGGATGCGACCAGGGCTTCGAGAGTGGGCGACGCAGATGCGACGGGAGCGCCATGAGCCGGCGCCCCCGTGTTAATGAGCAGGATTGCTGAAAGCGTTGCGAGGATCTTTCGCCGCAATGCCGAGAACGAGCGACACGGGATCATGGCGGCAACGGCTATTCCGCGCCCGAAAAGAAGCCCGCTCCGACAAGATCTCCTCCGCCCGCGCCAGCAGAAATCTGGCCCGAGAGAGACATGACTCCAGCGATCTCCTCGGCGTTGGGACCGAAGAACTTTCCGGAATACGTGCCGTCTAGCATGTCAAGGTCGAAGAGGGTCAGAAGCTCGTTGGAAACAGCGACGTTTCCAGAAAAGCCCGTACCGTTGATATTTCCCAGTTGCAGGGAGACTGTACCCGGAAGTGGGTTTCCGTTGTTCTGCATGTTGGTGATGTCACCGGAAATGCTGCCTGCGCCGAAATCTGCGACCATCTCCAGATCGCCCCACATATCCTCGGTGGTGTTAAAGCTGTCGGTATTGGCTAGCACGGCGCCTGCGCGGCCTGTATATGTGGCATTGGCCTTGCCGACCAGTGCTTCGACTCGCGCTTCGGTGCCTACGGTGGCAAATCCGCCGTAAGACTCGCCTGTGCCTTCATCCCACCAATAGCCCCATATCTGATGGTGGGCAGGATTTGTGGAGTCCATCACATCTGCAGTCTCTCCGCTCAGGCTGCTGACTTCATAGAACGTCTGCCCCGCGGCGCTTTGCCAGCTCCACTGGCCCATCTCAGCGGCGGTGAAACTATGCGTTATCTCGCCAACGGTGACGTCGACCCCACCAAGCGCGTTGGCTGCGATGGAGAAATGCTGGGGCGCGATGGCACTTGTCTGGTCAGCGTTGAAATTGTGCACCAGTGAAGTGGACATAGCGCTGTCATAGGCCAGAAGCGTTGTGCCGTTGGCCAGGGCCTGGCTCGCCGGACCGGCATCGTCGGCATAGACCTGCTGCGATGGCGGTGGTGGGGGTGGAGGCACAACAGGGCCGGTGCCCGCCGTGGTGCAAGCGGTCAGCGCAGTGCCGGATACGGCCATTGCCAGAAGTGTCGCGTAGTTTCTCATGGGTCCCCCAAAAAGGTCTGTCTCTGCGGGTGTTCGACAACCGCAGGACGTTTGGTGAGGCTCAGCCGCTTGTGGCTGCGTGGCCGTTTACAGACCCATGACTACAAAATGGAGATCGTGCCGCGCTTCCCCCGAACGGGGGAGAAAAGCCAAAGACACGCGGTGCGTTGAGGAAAAAATCGCCAAATGGGGTGAAACTATTGAATAGAACCCATCTGACTGACGCGGCTCAGTACTGCGATCAACTGGCCCTGACGATGTGTTGCGGTCTTGACGAAAAGGCCCTTGAGATGGCTGCGGGCGGTCTCATGGCCGACACCCATCGCGTCGGCGGCTTCCGCAAGGCTGTACCCCGTCACCAGATGACCGGCAAGGCGGGCCTCGTTGGGCGTGAGGCTGAACACGATGCGCAGCCGCGCGATATTGGACAGGGGTTGTTCGTCGAGATCGACCAGCAGCACGAGGGCATGGGAGAATAGAAAATCCATGCGGCTGGAGGCCGGGATGGGCAGGACGTCGATCACCACGGGACGCCGATAAAACCGCTGCACGCGCAAAGGAGCATCCGGCAGGGGGGTATCCAGAACCGTTCGGCGGATCATCGCCTGCAACTGCCGGTTGGTCTCGCCATGCGTTGCGATAAACCGATTGCCGGTGATCGAAAGTTCTGGTCCGAGCAAGGCTTCAGCGCGTGGCGTACAGGCGCGCACGCGGCCCCATCCGTCGATGAGGATTGCGGCGTGGCCCAAAGCGTGCAGCACATCGACGCTGCCCCGCGCCGCGCTGGTCGACATGGTTTCGGCGATCGACATGGCCTTGGAGAGATAATGCCGTACCTGCAGGAACAGGCGCCGCTCGTCTTCGGAGAACGCGCCCTGATCGGGGCGGCGTAGCATCGAGACCGTGTATTGGCGCTCTTTGGTTTTGAATGTTACTCCCGCCCACCAGAGCAGATCATGCGGTCGGTAGAGATCATTATAGATACCCATGCGCATCTGCTCTTCAGGAGAGATGATGTCCTGTTCGAGTACCACCGGATGGCCCGCATCGACCATGGGCCAGCCACGATCGGCACGCATGTCATTCTTGTACCAGCCGTCGGATACAAACTGGTTGGCCATGTGCATCAAAGAGGGTGAGAATGGCAGATTGAGCGTGTTTTCAGCGGCAATGCGCGGGACGGTTATGGCGCCCTGGATATTGAACTCCAAGCAGAACCGATCAAGACTATCGAGCCACAACTCGCGCTCATAGCCAGATTCATATAGTCTATTTATCGCGACATGTATGCCCTCGCTCATCCTCTGCATACGCCCCAAACCTTTTATTAGAAATCATCCTTCATTATTCAGTAAATTTGGCAGAGAAGTTTGGGCGCGACAACCAGCCGTGTTGCATGCATCCAGAACTTGGCGAAATGGCGCCACGACACGAAAGTGGGCGATCCGCAACCCCTCGACATAATTGCCGCCTTCGCTGGTTAGGGTCCAAACCCAATCAGGTTGTTGAATAGGAGCTGCAAATCAGATTCTCTGGCTTCGGATAAGCCGGAGGCATTGATGAGCAGACTGTTTTGGTTGAGTGACGAAGCCTGGGTGGCCATTG
>NZ_QMEL01000003.1 GCF_003390885.1 Pelagibacterium sediminicola | reverse complement strand
CCTGAAGGGCGCGAACCAGTTGCCTTTGCTCATCGAAGGCGTCACATTCACCGACGGCGTAGCCACCAGCGTCGCCGAAAATCGCGCCGCTTGATCAGGCCGTATCACCCAAAATCCCGCATAGCTCCCGTCCCGGCTACATCAAACCATAGGTAAACCATGCTCATCATCGAGAAACTGCCCACTCGGTATTCCGAGGGGAGCGCTACCGTTGTGGCCAATGAAGTCACCGTCACCCCGACCGACGCGCTTTGGTACGGTAACGTCTGGGGTGACGATCTTTTCTTTGATCCGGCCCAGCCTCTCGTGCCGCCACAGCGGATCGCCTCGGTCAATGAGGATGGCACGCTGACGCTGGCCTATCCATGGCCGGGCGATACGATGACGGAGGCACCATACGAAGTCCGCTACATCGGCATCATCGAGCGGTCCACGGCCCAGACCCGGCGGGTTCTCGAGGAGCTTGGCAAGATCAGTCCGTATTATGACGTGCAGGTCGATACGCTTGCCGACCGCGACGATTATGATGACCGTCCCACCGGCTTTGCTGTTCTGGTAGCGGACACCGGCGATGGGCGGTCCGCGATCTATTCAAAGAACAGTGCGGCAAGCGGGGACTGGTCTGATCCGGCCTATGTGACAGGGCCAGCGGCTACTCTTGATGTGGGCTCGGTCACGCCGGTTGCGTTCGGCAATGATCCCGATGTGACGCTTACCCCTGTAGCGGGCGGGTATGAGTTCGATTTCGAGATGCCGGAGAACGCGACATTCCAGTCCGGAACGATCACGACCCTCGATCCGGGCGAGGATGCAACGTTCAGCCTTTCGCCTGTTGCGGGCGGATATGCGCTTAATCTCGGTGTTCCGCGCGGTCCTGCAGGGGATATCGATGGGGTGACTCCGTTCTGGCAGGGGCGGATTACGGTTGATGCGACGGCGGCGCAGGCGCGGGCGGGGTTGGGGGCTGGAGACGTTAGCGGCCCAGCCAGCGCAGGTGATGGCCACATCGCGCTTTTTGACGGCACCACGGGAAAGCTGCTCAAGGACAGTGGGTTAAAGCCGGAAGATATTGGCAGCGTCGATCAGCTCTTTACCGACGATTTGACAGCAGAGTTTGACGTCAATGAGAAAGCGCAGGCGCGGGCGAATATCCACTCTATCTCCAAAGACGCATCGGACGTCGGTGATGAGGCCGCGCAGGCTGTCTTCCGCGAGAATATTGGCGCGGCCCCCTTGCGCGGCCCGAAGGTGCAGGACTTTACCTTTGCCTGGATGGCTCACCGAGGCGCTCCAATGTATAACCCAGAGGAGACCGTTGCGTCGTATTCCGACTGTCTGGCACGCGGCTTTCCGATGATCGAGATGGACGCGCACATGTCGTCGGACGGGAATGTGTTTCTTGTCCATAGTCCCACACTAGATGGTGAGACAAACGGAACCGGAACGGTTGTTAGCAAATCGACCAGCCAACTCAAATCCTTGAGTGTAAAAGGGTATGGGTCGATACTAGGTGATGGGCAACCGTTGGCGACCCTGAGTGAAGTGTGTGAAGCGTTCAAGGATCGCGCTATCTTCGTCATTGAAGGGAAGATTGATGGCGTAATTCCGAGAATAATGGGCACTTTTGCGGCGCATGGGGTGGCGAAAGATCAGGCGATCATTTCTGATTTTACGATGTCCAGGCTCGCGCCGGCCATTAAGGAAGGGTACATCACAGAGGCTCTGAAACAAACGACTAGTGATTTGGGCGAAGCGCAATCGTTTATATCAGATGCCATCACCCTCGGAGTTGATCGGCTTGGTGTGAATCATCAATCATCCGGCACTGTGATTGCTGAATATGTAAGTTCGGGGCTGCCCGTGTCGGTGTTCACGGTTGATCGGCGTATTGATCGCGACAGAGTGTTAGGTCTTGGCGTAGCTGGAATCTACACAGACGATCCAGTGTACGTGTCTGCCGATGCACCCCTTTTTACCGAAGATCAGTTCCACCTCCAATCGTGGTTGCCGGGGATGCTGGGCGCGTCTAATGGGCGCGATGTTCGTGCAAGGGGCCGATTCTTCGATGGCGGATGGGGCTGGCCTACAGTCCCGGCGTCGAGTCCGGACTTCAATACGCTGGCCGTACTTCAAGGGTGGGCCTGCCCGGTGGTCGAGAACCCTGCCACCGATAGTTTTGAAATCGAGTTCACGGCCGAGTTTTATGGCGTGGCCAATACTGGACGCTGGTTCGGAATTTTTGTGGCTGACGAGTCGATGTTGGACGCGGAGATTATCAATAGTATTACCCTTTCACTTGCGAGTGAGAAGAGCATTTCTGGCCTCATCCGCCAAACAGGGGCTATGGAGCTGTATGTGCAAACGGGGACAACGATTGTCGGGAGCGGGTCCAGTTCGAGCGCTGCAATCAGCCTTAATAACCCTGTGCATGTGCGCTTTACCGTGACGCCATCGTCGTTCACCATGGCACGATTGGATGCGCCGGGCGGCAATGTCACACACTCGGTATCCAGCAGCGATGCGAGCCATCGCGGGGCCTATTTTCATCTGGCCGTGAACGAGGCGGCGGTCAAATTCTCCAACGTCAAGGTTATCGCGCTCTAGCAGCCTTGAGCTATTGCAGAATGGTAGCGGCCAGGTATCTTTGTGCTGCGATAAGACGAGACGCATAAGGGGGGCGATGTTGGGGGAGGCGTTGACGCATTCGAGCAGAATTGCGCCTCTGGATGGCGTACGAGCCGTCGCCGCATTGGTCGTCCTAGCCTTTCACGCCCAACTTCCGGGTTTCAAAGGGGCGTTCATCGGGGTCGACGTGTTCTTTGTGCTCAGTGGCTATGTGATTACTCGCAAGCTGCGGGGGGAGTTAGCCACAACGAGCCGTATCGATATGGGCCGGTTCATATGGGAGCGCATCGCGCGCCTGTGGCCGCTCCTTTTGCTGATGCTGACGGTGTTTGTAGCCGTCAGCCCCTGGCTTTATCCAGATGCTGACGTGCTCAAAGAGTTTGTTCTATCCGCCCTGTACGTTTCAGATTTTACTAGGGCGTACTGGCTCAAGCCTGATTACACTAACCACAGTTGGTCACTCGCTGTGGAAATGCAGTTCTATTTGCTCTGGCCATTGGTGCTAATTTTGCTCAGCCGGCGTCCGCGAGCAGCGCTGACGGTGCTTCTGGGGCTATTTGCTGCAGCCGCGCTGTGGCGGATAACGGTTTTCTTAGAGTCCGGCTGGGTCCGATCCTACTACGCTCTAGATACTCGCATGTCCGGACTCATTCTCGGGTCCGCCTTGGCGTTCGTGTCGTGGCGACCGGGTGAGGCGGTTGCGACATTTGCAGCATCGTGCGCTTTGGTAGTTTTGGCCCTGTGCGCAATGTATTTGAATGGAAACTTCGGGCGGGCCTCTGTTTGGGGTGGCGTTGTCGATCTGGCCACAGTTGTGCTGATTGCTTGTCTGACGGTCGAGCGTTCAGTGGTTGCTCGAATATTCGCATGGCAGCCACTTCTGCTGCTTGGTGCATGGTCATACGCAATCTACATCTGGCACTATCCCATCGCTCGCCTGACACGAGTGTCGTTCGATGGCTACACTTCCTTTGCGCTGACGCTGGTTTTGACCCTAATTCTCGCCGGAGTCAGCCACGAGTATTTTGAAAAACCGGTCGGGCGGTGGCTGCGGTCCTTGAGGGTAAGTCGAAGACTAAAGGCGGCATACGGAGACCGGCGCGGGTAGGTGAATGATCAACGCTCCGCGCGCCCTCCTACATCACAGAGGCTCAAACCTTGGACTTCCGCCATCCAGCGGCTCGCGCTTCGGCCTCGCTGCAAAACCAGCGCTCGCCATGTGAATAGCTGATCACCGTGTCATTGTAATAGCGCTGGCCGGGGACGTGGTAGATGCGCTCACCGCGTGTGTTGACGTTGCCTTTGATGACGCAATCGCCGGACTGAGCGAGCGTCGGCGCCGCTGAGAACGCAAGCGCCGCGACTGCCAGCAGACCGGCGAGTAAGAAGTTCAGTTTCATGAGCAATCCCCGGAGCCAAGGCGATTTAGATGCAAGGAAACATCTCTCGCCGCAGCAGTTCATCATCGATGACCTTGAGCCAATAATCCGACTTCTCGAAAATCGGTGCGGTTAAAGCTTCTTTGGCAGCGACCAGGTCATTATCGGAAAGTGATAGAACACGAATGCGACGGTCGATGTCATCAAGGCCGTCATGCAAGTTGAGAAGAAACTTTTGTCCCACCGGCGTCCACTCCAAGGTCGCCGGTGGTGTGAGGCAAAGCGGCGTCTCTGTCAATTATACATTAGGACGTAAGAGCAATGCGGATTAAATCCGCTGTATTACGTGCGCCGATCTTTTCCATGATCCGCGCTCTGTGCACCTCGACAGTTCTAGGTGATATCTTGAGCCGGATTCCTGCCTCTTTGTTCGAGAAGCCGTTGATGATCAGTTGGACAACTTCTCGCTCTCGCGGCGTGAGCTGTGGGAAACCGCGCACGATCACCTCGCGATGGCCGTTGACTGGTGGCATGACGTACGTGTTCGCGCGCATCAGTTCGCCGACGCTCTTGATCAGGCGTTCGGGATTGATCGGTGCTTGAAGTACATCATAGGCGCCGGCGCGCATGGCGGCGACGGTCTCATCAGTGGTGTAATCTTTAGCGATGAGGAAAACGCCGATACCGAGATATTGCGATCGAGCGATCTCAAGAAGTGCGGACGCGTTCTGTGCGTCGAGGCTTACGATGAGGGCGCTCACCGGGCCGCTTTCAAGCACGGATAGCGCGCTGGATGGGTCTCGGACCGGGATCACGTTGAAGCCCTCAAGTCGAAACAGGGTCACCAGCGCCTTGCTGTCCTCCTCGATATCGCAAGCGACAATTACGGTTCTTTCTCGATTCAGTGCGGGCCGGTAAACGACCTCGTTGCTTGCTGCATAGATTGCATCGCGGTGCTTTGGATCGATTCGCATCTTAATCTCCCCCTCATATGCAAAACTACTGTAGGCCGGAAATCGCCGTTTAACGATAGTACAAGTCCGTACCCGCAATCACGGCCATTTGATTGATATTGTATTCATGCATCTTCGCTCACTCTTGAGTCTCGCTTGGCGGACTCTCTATGCAATCTCGACATATTACCGACTTTGTTTTGCCATCTTTCAGGCCGTGCGCGGGCCGGTGAGGTCGAAAAGTATACATAGCGGTAAAGCTGAATTCTACTGTCCAGATTGTATCATCTGGCGCTCATAGCCGAGCAGCCTCTCTCCCACTCGATAGAATCACTACGAAAACAGGAGGCCGATATGGCCCGTGAATATCGCAACTGGCGGGATGTCCCCGCCAGCGTTTGGCGCTGGCCGAATTTCTCTCCTCAGGAGATCGCCTGCAAAGGCACAGGGCGGGTCAAGATCGACCCGGCGAGCATGGACGCGCTGCAAGCCCTCCGCACCCGTCTCGGCAAGCCGTTGCTCATTACGAGCGCCTATCGCTCGCCCGAGCACAATCGCGCGGTCGGCGGCGCGACGAACAGCCAGCACCTTTACGGCAAGGCGTTCGACGTGGTGATGACGAACCACAACCCGGTCACCTTCGAGGCAGTTGCCAAGGAGTGCGGCTTTCGCGGCATCGGGCACTATCCGGGCTCGAACTTCATGCACATCGATACGCGCGCCACGCCCGCCCGCTGGAAGGGGACGGGGCGCAACAATGCCTGGTTCCAGGCCCGGCCCGAGACGCCCGGATTTACCCCGCCCACGCGGTCGCCTGCACTGACCGAGACCGTCAAGGAGCTGGCCCCTGTCGTCTCGCCCATCATCGTCGGCGGCGGGGCCATCGCTCAAGGCAACGGGCCGGTGCAATGGGCAATTGGCCTTATCGCCGTGGTCGGGTTCGTCGCCGCCGTCTTCTGGTTCATGCAGCGCAAGCGGGGAGGCGAGAATGCTTGATCTGGCATGGTGGCTTATCCAGCACTGGTATCTCGTGCTGTTCGGGGCGGCGATTATGGTCGCTTACATCGTCGGTGGCTGGCGCGCGGCGCTGGCCGTCGCCACGCTGGGGGCAGGGGCACTCATCTACCGCAAGGGTGGATCGGATGCCGAAGCGCGCTATCGGCAGCGGCAGGAGCGCGCCAAGCGAGAGCGGGAGGAAGTCGAACAGAACGTCGGTGCCATGGGCGAGGAAGACGTGCAGCGGGAGTTGGGCAAATGGAACCGAGACTGATCCTTGCTACGCTGGCCGTGCTGCTGGTTTCGGCCTGCGCTTCGGCAGGCAGTTTTTGCGACATAAGCGCGCCGATCCGGCCATCATCCGAGGACGTGCTGACCGAAGGGACGGCGCGGCAAATCCTTGTTCATAACCAGACCGGAGCGGGTCTTTGCAGGTGGAGGCCGTGATGCAAGACTGGTGGCACCACATCGCCAATTCCGGCGCTGCCATGCTGACGGCGGGGGCAGGGGCCGTTCTTGGCATCCTGCTCGACTTCCGCCGTCATACATGGGCAACGGCGGGCCTCGCGCTCATATCAGGCGTCTTTGCCGCCTATGTCGGGACGGATGCTGTCGTGGGGCTCACTGGACTGCCAAGCAATGCGGTTGCCGCGCTGCTTGGCATATCGGGCCGAAACCTGATCGCGTGGCTGCTATCAGCCTCTCGCGATCCGCTCGCCGTTTGGGATCGGATCAGAGGCAAGAAGTGAACACCGTCACATGCCCGCTCTGCTCCAAGCCCATCCGCCACTGGCAACCCGCAAACATCGCCAAGCCCGGCAATGTCGAGGAAAGGACGCTGGTGATCATGTTCCGGTGCTGTGGGCAGGGTCACATGCTTGCCGCTGACTTCGAGGTCAGGGTGGTGCCTATCGGGTCTGCATCGTCCGAAGCTCGTCCAGAAGGGCAGGGTTGTCCTCGACCTCTTTGAGCACTGCCGCCTTCACCTCTGCCAGCGCTTCATCGAGCGTATCGGTTTCGCCAATCACCAGCCCGCTCCACATCGAAGCCCATTTCCATTTGCCTTCGCGTGGGCCCCATTCCTGACGCGTGATGCGGGCCACCGTGACGCCATCGCAGATCACAGCGCGGTCGGTGTCTCGTCGCTCTGGTGCATCAGCCCATGTAGGGCGGTGAGAGAAGTGCATCAATGCGCCCGTCGCTTTTGCTTGCCCGCAAAATCCTGCCACGCCTCAATGAGCAGCTCGATCGATTCCGCATTCTTGGGCACGTCTCTGGCGATCTGTTCGAGGATGGCGATTTCCTCGCTGACCTGCTTGAGCAGCCATTCCGGTTCGTCGCCGGTGCCTTCGGGCAGCGAACGGTACTTGTAGAGCGTCTGGCGGGAGAGCGTGACGCGGGCGAGGGGGTTGGGCTTGGTCATCTGGGCGTCCTTTCGCGGGCATCATAGCGCGGGGAAGGAGGGGTGGGGATAAGCTGACCGATGCGAGAACGCAAAAAGAACACCCGTGGGAGATTCCGTGGGACTTTCGGTTCCGATCTGTACCACATGGCACCGATCTTTCCGTTTCGTTCTTTTTGAGAGCAGGGCGCCTGAAACCCTGAGAACCCCAATAACCTTGGGAAGTTTTTGGTCGGAGCGGCCGGATTTGAACCGACGACCCTTTGTCCCCCAGACAAATGCGCTACCAGGCTGCGCTACGCCCCGACTTGGCACTTCACCTATATAATCGTGACGCGGAGTTCAAGTGCATTTGCGAATTATCAGGGGTGCGGGAGGAAGAGGGGTCGCCCTCCGCCTTGCCGGGTTCGCGGCAAACCCCGAATTGGAGATATTGGCGCCCCATATGATCCCGCGATCGCATAGGACGAGCCGGAAGCCGCGGAACGACCCATCATCAAGTTTGAGGGCGGTGAACGGCGCGTCGAACTCGTCGGGGAACGAGTCGGGGTGAGGAGGTCCAGCGCACAGCTCGATGCATTCGATGCAGGGCTCGCGGTCCGTTCGGGCGGTTTCGGTCGCCTTGGCGGTGCGCAGAGAGGCATGCGTCGTGGTGTCCTCAATAGGCGTTCTCGGAATTGAACAGGCTGAGCGGGGTCATGATGAGAATGTAAAGATCGAGCAGCACCGACCAGTTCTCGATGTAGTAAAGGTCGTGATCCACCCGCTGCATGATCTTCTCAACCGTATCGGTCTCGCCGCGCCAGCCGTTGATCTGCGCCCATCCGGTGATGCCGGGCTTGACCTTGTGGCGTGCGAAATAGCCATCGACCGCTTCGTGATAGAGCGTGTTGGCGGCCTTGGCCTCAAGGGCGTGGGGGCGGGGGCCCACGATGGAAAGCTCGCCCTTGAGGACGTTGAAAAGCTGCGGCAACTCGTCGATCGAGGCCTTGCGGATGAACCGGCCCACCGGTGTAACGCGGGGGTCGTCGCGCGTCACGAGCCGCGATGCCCTTGCGTCGGACATGTCGGTGTACATCGAGCGGAACTTGTAGATCTCGATCAGCTCGTTGTTGAACCCGTGGCGCTTCTGCTTGAAGAAAACCGGGCCCTTGCTGGTGGCCTTCACCGCAATCGCGGTTGCGATCATCACGGGCGAAAGCGCGATGATCGCCGCAAGCGCGACCGACTTGTCGAAAACCCACTTGAAGACCAGGTTCCAGTCCGAAATCGGCCGGTCGGCCATGTCGAAGACGGGCAGGTCGCCGACATAGGAATAGGTTTTGTCGGTAAAGCGCAGCTTGCTCATATGGGCCGACAGCCGGATATCGACCGGCAACACCCAGAGCTGGCGCAGCATTTCGAGCACGCGCGCTTCGGCTGAAAGCGGCATCGAGACAATCACGAGGTCGATCTTGGCACGGCGGGAAAATTCCACCAGATCCAAAACGCGCCCGAGCTTGCGCAGCCCCTTCACTTCATCGGGCGAACGCTCGCCGTCCCGGTCATCGAACAGTCCCACCAGTTCGATGTCCCCGTTGGTGCTCTTGTTGATGGCTTCGATCAGCGCCGCCGCTGCGTCGCCACCGCCCACGATAACGGTGCGGCGCTTGAGCCTTCCCGTAGCCGACCAGCGCAGGACGAGGTGGCGGAGCCCCAGCCGGAACACAAGGAGCGCCGCCGCGCCCGAAAGATACCAGCTCAGCAGCCAGACGCGGGAAACCATGTCCCCGGCCTTGAAGAGGAAAATGCCGACCATGAGGGTCAGGAACACCGCAGTCCAGCCGCCAAAGACGCGCAGGAGCTGTTTGACTGTAGTGCGATAGGCCGGCATGCGGTGGGTGCGGGCGAGGTTAAAGGCGATATTGGCGAGCAGCACCGCGCCAAGGATCAGCGGAATATAGAATTCGGGCGTAGCGCCCTCGACATAGACGGCAAAAATGACAAGCCCGAGAATGGCCAGGATTGCCGCTTCGATGAGTTGGGCCAGCCCGGAAATGACCGTGTGGGAATACCCCGTCTCGACCGGACGTGAGGCGACGATTTCGGCTTCGGGCGAAAGCCCGTCCTTGGTCGTCTGGCCGCCCGTATTCAGGTGATCGATAACGGCCTGCTTCGGATCGACCCGGAACATCGCGAACTATGCCTCTTCCCATTTATGGATTTTATGGGCGGCCATCATGTGTTCCAAGGTATGAAGACTAGGTGAAAACCTTAATGTAAATCCGGCATTACCGCTCTGTCAGCGTGCGATAAAGCGCCTCTATTTCGCTGGCCATCGGCCCCACCGCGAAACTCTGCGCCACATGGTCGCGGCGCGCCACGGCCTCGGTTTCCATGGTCTGGGGATTGTCGAGCCATGCCTGCATGGCCTCTCCGAGCGCTTCGACGGAATCGGGGGTGACGAGGCTGGGTGCGGTGGGCCCGAAAATCTCGTTTATCCCGCCCACATCGGTCGCGATGATGGGCCGGCCGGCAGCGGCGGCTTCGAGCACGATATAGGGCAGGGATTCTGCCCGCGACGGGACGACGACGCACTGACCGCGCGCAAACATGGTGCGCGCCGGTTGCACGCCCGCCAGTGTGACGCGGTCTTCGAGCCCGTGTCGTGCAATCAACGCCTGCAAGTGCTCCTTGTCGGGACCATCGCCTGCCATTACCAGCGTTGCGGGGTGGTCCAGCCGGGCCAGCGCTTCGATGATGAGATCGATACCCTTGAGCAGACGCAGTTCGCCCACGAAGACGAAATCGGCGGCGTCGGGGGATGGGACGACAGGCTCGAACTCGGACTCGCGCAAGCCATTGTGGATGACGAGGTTCATACAAGAGGGCGTCGCGATCTTCTCGGCAAAGACGCGCTGTCCATAGGTGCTCTCGAAAATGATCGCCTCGGTTGTCTTGAGCAGGTGGCGCTCGATGCTCATGAAGAGCGCGCCGGATAGCGTTCGGGTGTCGAAATGCAGCACGCCGCCATGGGGCGTATAGAGCGCGGCTACATCGCGATTGCCGATCCGCGCGATCCGAGCGCCGAACCCGCCCTTCGCGCCGTGACCGTGCAGAACGGTGACTCCGAGGTTGCGGGCGAGCCGCCGGATGCGCAGGGGCGTAACGAGATCGTTGGACCCCAATACGCGCGGCATCTTCATGCGGTGGATGCCGAGCCGGGCGAACTGCCGCAGCGCATCGAGCCGGGCCTCGGTCTGCGCATCGCTTGCAAGGCTGTCGACGACGATGCCGATCTCATGTCCCTTGCCCGCGAGAGCTTCGGTGAGATCGGCGACATGCCGGAACAAGCCGCCGACCGGCGCGCGCATGATCTGGAGAATGCGGATCGGTGCAATGCCGCCCATCAAAGCCAGCGTTCGGAGATGACCACGGTGTCGCCCGGCAGGATCGGGAAATCGAGGCCAACCGTGCCCTTGACCATCTCGGCGCCCTGCCGCCGATAAAGGATCGCGTTGTTGCGGTTGGCGGTTTCGGTGTGCCCGCCCGCCGCGCTGATCGCCGCACGCACGCTCATGCCATAGCTATAGGAGAACTGCCCCGAATTGCGCACCGCACCCTGAATGAAATAGGGCCTGTATTCGGCCACTTCCACCGCTACATTCGGGCTGCGCATGAACCCGTTGGCCAGCGCCCCCGTGATGCGCGACGCCAGCATCCCCGTGGTTGATCCGCGCGCCGGCACGGTGCCGATGAGCGGCATGGCTATCGCCCCGGAATCGTCGACGCGGTAGGTGTTGGTGAGATCGGGCTCCCCGAACACCGTGACACGCACAGCGTCCCCGCTGTCGAGCCCATAGGGTCCGGGCTGTTCGACCAGATACGTCGCCGGACGGCCATGCGCGCACGCTGCCAGAAACAGCGGCAAAAGCACCACAAACCACCTTGCAATACGCATCGCACAATCCTGACCCATAACCCGGCCAGAACTCCCACGTTATGGTTAAGATTCTCCTTACTCGAGACGGGCCGATCTTAACCGAATGCTTACCATGATGCTCCCATAAGAAAGGCTCAATAAGGGGCCGTGGTTAAATGAATGTTCCGGCAAATCTGGTCAACGAACCGGATGCCAGTATCGATGTTGGCGTGATCTTGGGGGCTGTGCTCCGGCGTTTGCCGCGCATTCTCCTCGCCACACTCATTGTTTGCGCCGCGACCTATGCGGCGTTGCTCTTTGTGCCCCGGGTCTATGAATCTTCCGCTGGCCTTTTGATCGAGCCACGCACCAATCCATTCACACGCGCCACCAACGATGTGCTGAGTGCAACGATCATCGTCGATGAGGCGACCGTTGCCAGCCAGATCGAACTCATCAGGTCGCGCGACACCATCGTTGCGGTGATCGACGAGGCCGGGTTGCGCGACGTGCCCGAATTTGCGGCCGGAGGAGGGCTCTTATCCTTCATCGGCCTGGGTGGCAGTCCGAGCGAGCAGGGGCTTATCGCGGCGGTCGCCGGCAGCCTCGATGTCGCCCAGGAGCGCAATTCGCGCCTCGTCTCCATCACCTTCCGCTCCGAGGACCCCGAGCTTGCGGCGCGTGTCGCCAATGCTTTTGCAAGGGTCCATGTCAATCGCCGCGCGGGCCAGCAGATTGCCGATACCGTCGAGGCGACGGGTTGGCTGGAACAGGAAATCGACCGCCTGAGCCGCAGCGTTTCCGAGGCGGAGCGGCGCGTTGCCGAATTCAGGGTCCAGAACGATCTGTTCACCGGTGCCAACAACACCTCGATCATCGATCAGGAACTCTCCAACTACACGGCCCAGATCACCGCGGCGGCCGAACGCAGCAGCGCCGCCGAAACGCGCGCGCAGACGATCCGTTCGCTGCTCGAATCGGGCCAGCCGGTAAACGGGGTCAGCGAGGTGCAGGCCTCGCCGGTCGTCCAGCAACTCAGCAACGAACTGGCGCGGCTGCAGGGCGAGCGTGCCCAGCGCTCCGCAACACTCCTCTCGAACCACCCCACCATCAGGGCTCTCGATGCCCAGATCGGTGAACTCAACACCCAGATCGCCGCCGAGGGGCGGCGTGTCGCCCAGGCGCTGGAGCGTCAGGCGCAGATGGAAGCCGATCTCGTCCAGTCGCTCGAGGGCGAACTGGCCCGCGCCAAGATTTCCGCCGGCTCCGCATCGCGCGATAACGTGACGCTGGCTGAACTCGAACGCGGAGCCACCGCCCAGCGCGATTTGCTTAACGCCTACCTGCTGCGCTTTACCGAGGCGACGGCGCGCTCGGACGCCAATTCGGCGCTGCCGGATGTGCGGATCGTCTCCCAGGCCGCGCCCACGGTCACCCCCGTTTTCCCGCGCACCGGTCTGATCCTCATCATCCTGGCCTTCGTCTCGATCGCCTTGCAAGTAGGCGCCATCATCTTCCGCGAGCTTTTGTCGGGACGGGCGCTCATAGAGTGGCCGCAGGCAGATACCGTGGCCGAAGATGCGTTCGAGACCCCGCCGCTTGACGAAACGCAACTCCCCGATGCCGAGGATGACGACGGCCAGCAGCCTGAAGTCCCCGAGCCGATCCGTATCACCGCGCCTGCGCCCAGCCGGTCCGATGTTGAGCTCGAATCTCTGGCGGCCACCATCCTTGCGGGCAATATGCGCCGCATCACCATCGCCTCGCTGGAGGGCTGGGAGGACAGTATCGGCCTTGCCGAGCGCCTGAGCGCGAAGCTGATCGACAGCGGGTTGAGCGTTGCCGAGATCGATGCCGCCAGCCGCCAGCAGGGAATCGAGCTGGGCTTGACCGATTTGTGCGCGGAAGAAGCCGATTTCGGCGATGTGGTGCACCGTGGCGTCGAAGAGCGCTTTGCGTTCGTGCCGTGGGGGCAGGGCGGTGCATTGCAGCGCAATACCGAGCGCGCGGCAACTCTGGTTGACGCGCTGGACGATATTTACGAGGCGGTCATCGTCGTGACCGGCGGGGTGGGGATGACCTCGGCCCTGCCGCTATTTTCCGGGGCTGGTGGCGCCTGCGCGCTGATCGCCCCCGAGGGGGCAGTGACGGATGGGGCGCGCAAGGAAATCGAAGCGCTCGGCTTTTCGCCCGTATTGCTGGTGACCGGCGGCGTCCGGCGCTCCGAAGTCGCCTGAAGGGCCGGGTAGAGCGTGTCGCGCTACGGACTGTTCAAGGCCGCGTTCGAGACGCTCTCGGCTCTGCGTCTGCCGCCGCTGATCCGGACATTCTCGGCCTGCCGGGGCGTGATCTTCACGCTCCACCGCGTACTCCCCGAGCCGCCCGCCGCCTTCGCGCCGAACGCGATTCTCCAGATAACGCCGGGTTTTCTGGAAGCCGTCATCCTCAAGGCCCGCGCGGCGGGTTTCGATATCGTATCGATGGACACGGCCATCGCCCGGCTACAAGAGCCGGACGCAAGGCCGTTCACTGTCCTCACCTTCGATGACGCCTATCGCGACAACCTCGTCCACGCGCTGCCGATCTTGCGCAAATACAATGTACCCTTCACGCTCTACGTCCCCACTGCTTTGGTGGACGGGGCAGGGGAGGTCTGGTGGCAGGCGCTGGAAGACATCGTGGCCGGCGGCAGCGGGACGCTTGAGGAGAAGTATGAGCGGTACAATGCGCTCTATTGGCACTACCGCAAGATTCCCGAAGCCCAACGAGTCGAGGAAATGTCGGCGCTCGCCCGGGAAAACGGCCTCGACCTTGCGGCCCATTGCCGGTCCCTCATCATGGGTTGGGATGAACTTCAAACCTTCGCCGATGAATCGCTCTGCACGATCGGTGCGCACACCATCCATCACTTCGAGCTTTCAAAGCTCGATGAAGCCGAAGCACGGTGGGAAATGGCGGGATCGGCCGATATCCTCAAAACTCGTTTCGGAACCCGCCCGCGCCATTTCTCCTACCCCATAGGCAGCCGGCAGGCGGCAGGCGAGCGGGAATATCGGCTGGCTTCCAAGGCCGGGTTTGAAAGCGCGGTGACGACGATACCGGGCGGGCTTTACCCGGCCCACGGCCAAGGCCTCCATGTCCTGCCGCGCATTTCTCTTAACGGCAATTTCCAGAACGAACGCTATATCGACGTGCTGCTGACCGGCGCGCTGTTCACGCAGATCGCGAAACTGGACAAGGGGCCGCGGCAATAGGCACGGCCGCCCTACATCTTCATGCGTCCGGCTTGACCATCCAGCGGATGACCGCGCGGGCGGGGAAAATCCAGGCGAGACCGAAGCAGACAAAGAAGATGAAGTGCCAGAGCTGCGAGGCGCCGACGAGGAACCAGTCGTAGAACCACATGCCGATAGTTGCCCAGACGATGAGCGACACGATCGTGATGATGGTTCCGACGGCTTTGCGTTGACGCTGGTTCAATCCGATACCGGCCTGCGGCGATTGGGGTTATTGTAAAAGTACACCGTAAACGATAGCAGATTGCCACGATCTCACAAACCCGGTTCGTGCCTTGACCGCCGTTTCTTCTCTCCCCGTCTATAACGAAACCCGCATCCGCCCGGTGCGCATATGGCTTTATGTGCTCGCGGCCATGGTGTTGCTGATGGTGCTTGTGGGCGGTGCGACGCGGCTAACCGAATCGGGGCTTTCGATCACGAGCTGGAAGCCGGTTTCAGGCATCCTGCCCCCGCTCTCCGATGCCGACTGGCAGGCCGAATTCGAGGCCTATCAGCAGATTCCGCAATATCAGCAGGAGTTTTCCGGCTGGATGGGCGTGAACGAGTTCAAGCTGATCTTCTGGTGGGAGTGGATACACCGCCTTCTCGGGCGGCTGCTTGGCTTTGCCTTTGCCATTCCTTTCGCCATCTTCCTCATCCAGAAGCGCATCCCGAAATCGTTGACATGGCCACTGGCCGGGCTGTTCGTGCTCGGTGGCTTCCAGGGGTTTCTCGGCTGGTGGATGGTTACGTCCGGCCTCTCGGATCTGGCTTACGTCTCTCAGTACCGCCTGGCAGTGCACCTTGCGGCGGCCTGTGTACTCTGGGTTGCGCTGCTCTGGGTCGCGCGAAGCCTGCATGAACCGATAAAGGGGGGGCAACCTTCTTCGGGCTGGGTGCTGGCGCTCTGGGGGCTGTTGGCATTGGTATTCGTCCAGATTGTCGCGGGGGCCTTCGTGGCCGGCCTGTTCGCTGGCGCGGCCTACAACACATGGCCGCTGATGGACGGACGGCTGATCCCCACGGGCCTTTACGGCATCGTTCCGTTCTGGGTGAACCTGTTTGAAGACGTACTCACGGTGCAGTTCAACCATCGCCTCATAGCCTACGGTCTTACCCTTTACGTTCTGGCGATGTGGTGGGTGGGGCGCAAGTCACCGGGCTTTGCGGGGGTGCATGGATGGCTGCCGCGCATCGCGTTGATCACTGTCTTGCAGGTCGTTCTGGGGGTCGCGACCCTGCTCACGGTCGTCAGTATTCCGATCGCGCTCGGTCATCAGGCGTTGGCCTTCATGTTGATCGGAATGGTGACGGCCTATCTGGCTGATATCAAAAGACTTTATTGACGGTATTATAATACCGAGTAGCTAGTGCACTGAAATCAAACGATAATTTAAATGTGCTTGACGGCATTTTCGCGCGCCTGTAAGACGCGCAGCGAATGGGACGTTTCTCAGACGTCCGACGGGAGGCCGCCGGTTCCGGCGGCTTTGTTCCGTCAAAGAGTCACCGAAGGAACAAGAACAATGAAAACCTACTCCGCCAAGGCTGGCGAGATCGAGAAGAAGTGGGTTCTGATCGACGCGGAAGGCCTTGTGGTTGGCCGTCTCGCCGCGATCATCGCGACCCGCTTGCGCGGCAAGCACCTGCCGACCTTCACGCCGAACCAGGACATGGGCGATAACGTCATCGTCATCAATGCCGACAAGGTGAAGTTCACCGGCAACAAGCTCGATGATAAGCGCTTCTACTGGCACACCGGCTACCCGGGCGGCATCAAGGACCGCACCATGCGCCAGTTGCTCGAAGGGCGTTTCCCCGAGCGCGTCGTCGAGAATGCCGTGCGCCGCATGATGCCCGGCGGTCCGCTGTCCCGCGCCCAGTTGAAGAACCTGCGCGTCTATGCCGGTGCCGAGCATCCCCATGAAGCCCAGCAGCCTCAGGTGCTCGACGTTGCCGCGCTCAACACCAAGAATGTGAGGGTGAAGTAATATGTCCGAGACCACCATCAACACCCTCGAAGACCTCGGGACCGCGACCCAGACCGAAGTGTCCGATGCGCCCGTGCGCGTACAGAAGATCGACGCGCAGGGCCGTGCCTACGCCACCGGCAAGCGCAAGGACGCCGTTGCCCGCGTGTGGGTCAAGCCCGGTTCGGGCAAGGTCACGATCAATGGCCGGGAACTGGCGACGTATTTCGCCCGTCCGGTTCTCCAGATGATCGTGCAGCAGCCTATCGTCGCCACTGAACGCGTCGACCAGTTCGACGTTGTCGCAACGGTCGCCGGCGGCGGTCTTTCCGGCCAGGCCGGTGCGGTGCGCCACGGCATCTCCCAGGCGCTGACCCATTACGAGCCCGCGCTTCGCAGCGTACTCAAGAAAGGTGGCTTCCTGACCCGCGACAGCCGTGTGGTCGAGCGCAAGAAGTACGGCCGCGCCAAGGCCCGCCGTTCGTTCCAGTTCTCGAAGCGCTAAGTTTCGCAAAATACAAGCCAAGTTAGGAAAAGGCCCGCTTCGGCGGGCTTTTTTTGTCGGGACCAGCCTAGGCAATCCGTTATATCGACCTATATAGGGCTCCCTATGCCGGAGGGCGGACAATGAACATGCACGTAGAGACTGCGCAACCCGCGGTCTCGATCTCCAATCTTTCCAAAACATACGATACCGGTTTCGAGGCGCTCAAAAGCGTCAACCTCGACATACGCAAGGGAGAAATCTTTGCGCTGCTGGGGCCGAACGGCGCGGGCAAGACGACACTTATCGGGTCTGTCTGCGGCCTCGTGAACCCGACCTCGGGAACGATCCTCGTCAACGGGCACGACGTCATCGAGGAGTTCCGCAAGACACGCGCGGTGATCGGACTGGTGCCGCAGGAGTTGACCGGCGAGCGCTACGAAACGGTCTGGGACAACGTCTCGTTTACGCGCGGGTTGTTCGGCAAGCCGCGCAACGATGCGCTGGTCGAAAAGATCCTCAAGGACCTTTCGCTCTGGGACAAGCGCAAGGAGCGGGTGATCACGCTGTCGGGCGGCATGAAGCGGCGCGTGCTGATCGCCAAGGCCATGAGCCACCAACCCGCTATCCTGTTTCTCGATGAACCGACCGCTGGCGTCGATGTGGAACTGCGCCGCGACATGTGGCGGGTGGTGCGCGATTTGAAGGAAAGCGGCGTCACCATCATCCTCACCACCCACTACATCGAGGAAGCCGAGGAAATGGCCGACCGGATCGGGATCATCTCCAACGGCGAGATCATTCTGGTCGAGGAAAAGAACGAGCTTATGGCCAAGCTCGGCAAGAAGGACCTCACGATCGAACTGCAGGACCCAATCGCAACGCTGCCCGAACATCTTGTATCGCTGGGCCTGCGGCTTGAACGGGAGGGTACCCAGCTCGTCCACTCCTATGACACGCAGGCCGAGCGCACCGGCATCGCCAGCCTCATGGCCGCCGTCAGTGCCGAAGGATTGCGGATCAGGGATCTGAGCACATCCCAGAGTTCGCTCGAGGACATCTTCATCGGCCTTCTGAGGGACCGGACATGAATCTTTACGCGATCAAAGCCATCTATACCTTTGAAATGGCACGCTGGTGGCGCACCGCGCTCCAGTCGGTGGTTTCCCCAGTCGTATCGACCTCGCTCTATTTCGTGGTGTTCGGCGCGGCTATCGGCTCGCGCATCGATTCGGTCGAAGGGGTGAGTTATGGCGCGTTCATCGTGCCGGGCCTGATCATGCTGTCGCTGCTCCAGCAGTCGATCTCCAACGCATCGTTCGGCATCTACTTTCCGAAATTCTCCGGCACGATCTACGAAATCCTGTCCGCCCCCATTTCCCACGTGGAAACGGTGATCGCCTATGTCGGCGCTGCGGCCACCAAATCGGTGATCCTGTCGCTCATCATGCTGGCAACGGCGGGCTTTTTCGTCGACCTCACCATCGCCCATCCCGTCTGGATGGTCGTTTTCCTCATCCTCACCGCGACGACCTTCTCGCTGATCGGCTTCATCATCGGCATCTGGGCGGACGGGTTCGAGAAGCTGCAACTGTTTCCGTTACTGATCGTCACGCCTCTGGCCTTTCTCGGCGGCACCTTCTATTCGATCACCATGCTGCCCCCGGTCTGGCAGACCATTTCGCTTTTCAACCCCGTGGTTTACCTGGTGAGCGGTTTTCGCTGGTCCTTTTACGGGGTGGCCGATGTGGATATCGTTGTCAGTCTCGGGATGACGCTGGGCTTTCTTGCCGCCGCGCTCACGGTCGTCACCTGGATGTTCCGCACCGGGTACAAGCTCAGGACGTGACCGCTTGGCGCCAGCGCGCCGCGTAATCGGCAAGCGCAGGCTCGGGCGCATGACGGGCGCCCGGCGCTTGCGGGGCCGCCGCGCCCAAGTCCAGCAGCATCGCGGCGCCGATGCTCGTCCCGGTTGCGCTGGCGGAAATCTCGACGGCGCGCCCCGAGGCAGCGGCCAGCATCCGGCAATAGGCGCCATTGCGGGCGAACGGGCCCTCGACGATGACGGGGCCTTGCCCGCTGGTCATCGCCAGACTGTCGGCTGTCATCAGCGCAAGATAATAGGATATGGCCGCAACCCTCTCGGTATCGGAAAGCAAGGCCGGATCGACGGTCCATGACGATTGCCGGTCGGGGTAGGGGCCGCACCCCCGGACAACCGAAGGCAGCAGCATGATCTCTCCTGCCGCGATGCTCTGCTCGGCGATCGCATCGGGCGCAGCCTCGATGCCTTGGGTGAGCATCGAATATTCCCTCCCGCCCATGAAGCGCGCGGAAGGCACAGCGCGGCCCAGCGCATCGATATTGGCAAGGCAGTCCCGGGCCGGATCGAGCTTGTCGAGTCCTGCCCCCGGCGATGCACTGATGACCCAGGTCCCCGTCGAAACGACCGAGAACGCGCCATCCTGCCCCACGATATGCGGAACGAGCGAGGCGTTGGAATCGTGGATGCCGCACAGCACCGGAACGTCGCCGGCAAGCTCCAGTTCGGCGGCAAGAGCCGGTTTGACCGGTCCGAGCCTGTCTCCCGCCCGGCGCAGCGGGGGAAACTTGTCCCGCCAGCCTTGCGATGTCACCAGCGACGACCATGACCAATGAGGAAAATCCCAAAGGTCCGTGTGGCAGCCGAGCGAAGTTGATTCGCTCGCGGCAATACCAGTCAGCAGGAAGGCCCAGTATTGCGGATAGGTCAGAATCCAGCGCGTGCGTCTGAAGGCGTCGGGAAAGGCGCGCGCCTGATAGAAAAGCTGTGCCCCCAGATTGAGCCCCTGCGGCAATCGCGGGGTGAAACCGGTGGCAAAATCGGGCCGGACCGCTTCGTACTCCTGTGCAAAAATCTCAGGTAGGCCGCTCTCATAGTCGAGAACCGGCAGCGCCAGTTGGCCCTGGTCATCGACCAGCGCCGCGCTGGCGCCATGGGTCGTGATCGAAATGGCGGCAAGAGGATGGCTGGCGTTGAGATCGCGGATCGCCGAATAAAGAAATTTCCGGATCGCCCTGATGTCGTAGTGCGGGTAGGGCGGACCTTCGACCACCGTGTTGGGGGTCGTGCGCACCGCGACCTCTGCCATTGTCTCGCGATCGACAACGGCGAATTTTGCGTTGGTCTTGCCGATATCGATGACGCCGACGAACCGCATTGTCTGGTTCAGGCGACCGATGAGGCGCTTTGCTTCGCGTCGTCCCGCGTCTCGGCGATGATCACCTGGATTTCTCTGTCTTCGAGCATCTGGCGCTCTTCGTCGCGAATGCCACGGTCGGTGATCACCTTGTGGATTCGATCGAGGCGGCACAGGATCAGGCTCGACCGCTGCCGGAATTTCGAGGAATCCGCAAGGATGACGAGTTCTTCTGCCTGGTTGAGCAGTTTTTGCTCGGCCTGAATGAGCAGCGGGTCGGCTTCCGTCAACCCATGCGGGCCAATGCCCTGCGCGCCCATGAACATGCGACGGGCATAAAAATGCCTCGTCACATCGCTCTCGAACGGTGAGAGGATGATGTTCTGCTCACGATAGATCGTGCCGCCGGGAACAATGACGCTGTTCTTGGAATGGGTGAGCAAATGGCTGGCGATGGGAAAGGAGTTGGTGAACACCTGGCAGCGCCGGTTCGTCAGATGGAACACCATCTGGTAGGTCGTGGTGCCGCCATTGATGATGATGGAATCCCCTTCCTCGCACAGAGCCACGGCCTCGCGCGCGATGGCGCGCTTCAATCCGACATTGATCGTTTCATTGACTGAGAAGGGTCGCCCGATCAGTCCACCTTGCGTCGGCGGCGTCAGGGCTTCGGCGCCTCCGCGCACCCGCCGCAGCCGCCCTTGCACGTGGAGTGCAGCGATGTCGCGCCGTATCGTTGCTTCCGAGGTCTCGGTCAGTTCGACCAGTTCCTGAACGGTCGCGACGGGGCGGGATTGCACCGCCGAGAGAATGACGCGATGGCGTTCGCGTTCGTGCATGGACAATCCTCCCCGGATCTCTTGTTTTATTGGTGCAGCATCATCGGCGGATGGCTGAATCAGCGGTGGAAGGCCGATTGTCTGCTATCACCGATTGACGCAAGGCACCATGCTTCCTACCAGTTTCGATCAATGTCAATCATATCCTTGCGCAAATTTGCACGTTTATGATCGTATGTGATTGACATTGTAGTGTGAGCGGGTGCACATGATTGAGCCTGCGGGCGCGTCCCGCAAAGATCCCATGGGAGGTCCATTTCATGTCAGCCGGTACTGTGCCCTCGCGCCTTTCAGACCTGTGGGACGACGCTGAGGCGGGGAAAATGAGCGAGGCTGACCGGCTGGTTTACCGCTCCAATCTGCTCGGCTCGGACAAGCGCATCACCAATTACGGGGGCGGCAACACCTCCTCCAAGATTACCGAAAAAGACCCCCTGACCGGGGCCGATGTGGAGGTGTTGTGGGTAAAGGGCTCGGGTGGCGACGTCGGTTCGATCAGGCGCGACGGTTTTGCCACCCTTTATATGGACAAGCTGCGGGCTTTGAAGGGTCTTTATCGCGGTATCGAGCATGAAGACGAGATGGTCGGCTACCTGCCGCACTGCACCTTCGACCTCAATCCGCGCGCTGCGTCCATCGATACCCCGCTCCATGCGTTCGTGCCGCATCCGTTCGTGGATCACATGCACCCGGACGCGATCATCGCCATTGCGGCGAGTGCGGACAGCAAGACGCTGACCGGGGAAATATTCGGGGATGAAATCGGCTGGCTCCCATGGAAGCGGCCCGGCTTCGAGCTTGGGCTATGGCTCGAAAAGTTCTGTATGGAGAACCCTCAGGCCAAGGGCGTGATCCTCGAAAGCCACGGCCTGTTCACCTGGGGTGATACGCCGAAATCCTGCTACGAGACCACCATCGCCACCATCAACAAGGCGATCGCCTGGCTCGAGGAAAAAACAGCCGGCAAGCCTCCGTTCGATGGTCCAAGGGTGGACGCGTTGCCCGCAAACGAGCGCCGCGCCATCGCTGCGCGCCTGATGCCGGTCATTCGCGGCCATATCTCCAGAGACAGCCACAAGGTCGGCCATTTCGACGACAGCCAGGCGGTGCTCGATTTCGTCAATTCCAGCGCACTCGATACGCTCGCCCCTCTCGGCACGTCTTGCCCCGACCATTTCCTGCGCACCAAGATCGCGCCTCTGGTCGTGCCGTTTGATGGCGATGTCGACGCGACCCTCGCCGGACTCGAAAAGGCGATCGCCGATTATCGCGAGGGCTACGCGGCCTATTATGAGCGCTGCAAGCGCGACAACTCCCCCGCCATGCGCGACCCCAATGCGGTGGTCTATCTCGTTCCGGGCGTCGGGATGCTGACTTTTGCCAAGGACAAGGCCACCGCCCGCATTTCCGCCGAGTTCTATATCAACGCCATCAACGTCATGCGCGGCGCATCCGCCGTTTCGACCTATCGCGGGCTGGACGAGCAGGAAGCCTTCGACATCGAATACTGGCAGCTTGAGGAAGCAAAGCTCCAGCGCATGCCAAAGGCAAAATCGCTTGCCGGGCGCGTCGCGCTGGTCACCGGCGGGGCAGGGGGCATCGGCAAGGCGACGGCGGCAAGGCTTTTAGAGGAAGGCGCCTGCGTTATCCTCGCCGATATTGACGAGACGGCTCTTGCCGAGGCCAACGCCGAACTGGCGGGCGCTTTCGGCAAGGATGTCGTCCGCTCGACCCGCACCGACGTCACCGATGAATCCGCCGTCATCGCCAGCTTTGCCGAAGCCGCGACCGAATTCGGCGGGCTCGACATTCTCGTTTCCAACGCCGGGCTTGCGTCTTCCGCGCCCATCGAGGAAACGACGCTTGCGCTCTGGAACAGGAACATGGATATTCTCGCGACGGGCTATTTCCTCGTCAGCCGCGAAGCGTTCAAGCTGTTCCGCACCCAGAAGATCGGCGGCAATGTCGTGTTCGTTGCGTCCAAGAATGGGCTTGCCGCGTCGCCCAACGCCTCGGCCTATTGCACCGCCAAGGCCGCCGAAATCCACCTCGCCCGCTGTCTCGCGCTCGAAGGCGCCGCCGAACAGATCCGCGTCAACGTGGTCAACCCGGATGCCGTGCTGCGCGGCAGCAAAATTTGGTCCGGGGAGTGGAAGGAACAGCGCGCAGCCGCCTATAACATGGCCACGGACGAGCTTGAGGAACACTACCGCCAGCGCTCGATGCTCAAGCGTTCGGTGCTGCCCGAAGATATCGCCGAGGCCATCTATTTCTTTGCCTCCGAGATGTCGGCCAAATCGACCGGCAACATCGTCAATGTCGATGCGGGCAACGCACAGAGTTTTACGCGGTAAGGCAGGGGAAAAACCGGCTTGCTTTCGCATCCAGCCCCCCCCCTCCAATGTCACTCCGGGATTTATTCCCGGGGTCCAGTCTATGCTGGCCGCACGCACTGATGTTGAGGAAATATCGCGCTGGATTCCGGCAATAAATGCCGGAATGACAACGGTGGGAAGTTGAAGATAGAGGGAGGGTCGGTATGACGGAAAGAGGCATTTCAGCCGAGCATGTCGGGGTGCAAAACGAGCGTTTGGACAAAGGCTTGCGGTCCGATTTTGAATCGCTGGGCGAGAATCTCGACCGGCGCGGGGTCGAGATCGAGAAAATCGTCGAAAAGGTCTCCGGTTACGGTGTCGCCATCCCCTCCTGGGGCGTCGGCACCGGTGGTACACGCTTTGCCCGTTTCCCCGGTGAGGGCGAGCCGCGCGACATTTTTGACAAGCTCGAGGACTGTGCCGTTATCCACCGGTTGACCGGTGCGACCCCCAATGTCTCGCTCCACATTCCCTGGGACAAGGCCGACCCCAAAGCGCTGCGCGGGAAGGCCGATGAACTCGGTCTCGGTTTCGATGCGATGAATTCCAACACCTTCTCGGACGCAGCCGGGCAGGTCCATTCCTACAAGTTCGGCTCGCTCACCCATGCCGATCCGGCAACGCGCAGGCAGGCCATCGAGCACAACATCGAGTGCATCGAAATCGGCAAGGCCATCGGCTCGAAAGCGCTGACCGTGTGGATCGGGGATGGCTCGAACTTTCCCGGACAGACCAATTTCACCACCCAGTTCGAGCGCTATCTTGAATCGATGCGTGAAGTGGTCAAAGCCCTGCCATCCGACTGGCGCATCTTTTCCGAGCACAAGATGTATGAGCCGGCCTTCTATTCAACGGTCGTGCAGGACTGGGGCACCAACTATCTCATCGCAAAGGAGCTTGGCCCGCAGGCGTTCTGCCTCGTCGACCTCGGCCACCACGCGCCCAACGTCAATATCGAGATGATCGTCGCGCGGCTCATCCAGTTCGGAAAGCTCGGCGGTTTCCATTTCAACGACTCCAAATATGGTGATGACGATCTCGACACGGGCGCGATCGATCCGTTCCGCCTGTTCCTCGTCTTCAACGAACTGGTCGATGCGGAAATGCGCGACGCGAAGGATTTCGATCCCGCGCACATGCTGGACCAGAGCCATAACGTCACCGACCCCATCGAGAGCCTCATGCAGAGCGCCATGGAGGTGCAGCGCGCCTACGCTCAGGCGCTGCTGGTCGACCGTGAAGCGCTGAGGGGTTATCAGGACGGCAATGATGCGCTGATGGCCGCCCAGACGCTCAAGAAGGCGTTCCGCACCGATGTGGACCCGATTCTGGCCGAAGCGCGCCGGCGCGAGGGCGCCGCCATCGATCCGGTCGCCGCCTATCGTGCGTCCGGTTACCGCGCCAGGGTCGCGCGTGAACGCCCGGCGGTGTCGGGCGGATCGGGCGGCATCATCTGACTAGAAGGCTCGGTCGCCGCTACATGCGCTCGATGTTGCCGGCCACTTCATCGATCATGCGCGCCGCCTCGAGCATGTGCTTGTCGGTCGTTCCGGGTTTTGACAGCCGGTCCATGAGCACGTGGCGCAGATTGGCCATGGCCCGCCGCGTTGGCGCGCTGTCGGCCCGGCCCGCCTTGTTGCCGATGGCGTCGAGCCGCGTTTGCAGCATCTCGACCTGGCCGGAGCGCTCTTCGAGCAGCGTGCGTCCCTCGTCCGTGATCCGGAACGTTTTGCGGGTGCCGCTGGCCGCCGTTTCCTCGATCAGGCCCATATCGACCAGCAGGGTCAGGGTGGGATAAACGACGCCGGGGCTGGGCGTATAGATGCCGCGCGTGCGCTCTTCGATCTCCCGCATCAGTTCATATCCGTGCCGTTCCCCGTCCCCGATCAGGCCCAGCAATATGAGCTGGAACTGCCCGGAATCGAACAGCTTGCCGCGCCGCGAGCGCCCGCCACCAGCCAGCCCGCGCAGCCGCTCGGCACCCTCGCGGCTTCGATGATGATGTGCGTGACAAGTATGGTGTGTCATGTGAAGGGCTCCAGTGATCGTTACAGTCAAGATATATCTTAGATATAAAAATGTCAAGAATTGGGAGGCGGGGGCGATCAGCGTGTGCGGAAATTTCCACAGCGGTTTCTGGTGACCAAATTTCTCGGCAATCTGCCTGTTGACATATTGGAACGTTCCAAATAACGTTTCGGCCAATGAACGGACCTCCTTGGGAGGATTGACGCGGGGCTGGCGTCAGAATTGAGTTACGGGAGCAGGTGACGATGACGACTTGGGGTTTGATTGGCGCATCCACGATCGCCAGCGAATGGGTGATCGGTGCTATCCGCGCAAACGGTGGCGAGGTGGCCTCTCTCATGAGCACTGGCGGGGAGCGTGCTGCTGCTTACGCCAGCAATCACCGTATCGCCAGAACGGTCGCGAGCGTTGAGGACCTCGTTTCCGATCCGGCGATCGATGCGGTGTACATCTCGACCACCAATGAATTACACCGCGATCAGGCTATCGCGGCGGCGCGGGCCGGCAAGCACGTCTTGTGCGAAAAGCCCCTTGCGCTGACGGTTGCCGACGCGGTCGCCATGCGGGACGCTGCGCAGGAAGCGGGCGTGGTGCTGGCCACCAACCATCACCTGCGTGGCGCCGCCTCCCACCGGGCCATGCGCGACGCGATCGCCGAGGGCAGGGTGGGTACACCTTTAGGTGCCCGCGTCTTCCACGCCGTTTACCTCCCCGAGCACCTTCAGGGCTGGCGGCTGACGCGCCCTGAGGCGGGCGGCGGCGCCATTCTCGATCTTACCGTCCACGATATCGACACCTTGCGGTTCGTGCTGGGCGCGGACCCCGAAGAGGTCGTTGCCATGACGCAAGCCGGTGGCATGAGCGCGGGCGGCCTCGAGGACGGTGCGATGAGCGTTTTCAAGTTTTCCAATGGCGTTCTCGCCCAGTGCCACGACGCCTTTACCACCAAATATGTCCAGACCGGGTTTGAGGTGCACGGCACCGAGGGGTCGCTGATCGGTACCAATGTGATGACCCAAAAGCCGGTAGGCGATGTGATCTTGCGCAACGCGGAGGGTGAGCGCGCGCTCGAACTCGACGGCGTCAATCTTTATGACCGCGCGCTCGCCGCGTTCCACGGCGCGATCAAGGGCGAGGGCAAGCCTTTGGCCAGCGCCGAGGACGGCATCTGGTCTCTCGCTTCGGCGCTGGCGGCGCAGGAAGCGGCGCGCGCCGGCGCATCAGTCAGGATTGAGGTTTAAGCTCCGATGAGCAAGCAGATTTCACTCGCCGAGGCCGCTGGCCTCATTCCGGATGGAACGATCGTCACCGTGTCCTCGTCGAGCGGCCTTGGCTGCCCCGATGCCATGCTCAAGGCGATCGGCGAGCGGTTTGAAGCGACGGGCCAGCCCAAGAACCTCACGACGCTGCATCCCATCGCGGCGGGCGACATGAGCGGCATCAAGGGCATCGACCATATTGCGCGGCCGGGTCTGCTCAAGACCATCGTCGCCGGTTCCTTTCCTTCCGGCCCCTCATCGGCGGAGCCGCCGCTGATCTGGCAGATGGTGGGCAAGAACGAGATCGCCGCCTACAACATTCCATCGGGCATCCTGTTCGACATGCACCGGGAAGCTGCTGCCAAGCGCCCGGGGGTGCTCACCAAGGTGGGGCTCGAAACGTTCGTCGATCCCGACCAGCAGGGCTGCGCGATGAACGAGGCAGCCGCCGCCGACCCGGTGGTGAAGAAGGTGACGTTCGAGGGCGAGGAATGGCTCTATTTCAAGAACATCGTCCCGCAGGTCGCCATCATCCGCGCCACGACCGCCGATGAAAACGGCAACCTCACCTATGAACACGAGGGCGCCTATCTCGGCGGCTACGAACAGGCGCTGGCCGTGCGCAACAATGGCGGCATCGTCATCGCCCAGGTCAAGCGCGTGACGGCCAATGGCAGCCTCAAACCCCACGATGTGCGCGTGCCGGGCGTTCTGGTCGATTATGTCGTGGTCGATCCCGACCAGAAGCAGACCACGCAGACATCGTACGACCCGGCCATTTCGGGCGAGATCTTCCGCCCGCTCGACAGCTTCCGTCTGGCTGAATTCAACATCCAGAAGGTCATCGCGCGCCGCGTCGCGCAGGAACTCGAAGCCGGATCGGCGGTCAACCTTGGGTTCGGCATTTCCGCCAACGTGCCGCGCATCCTTCTTGAAGAAGGGCTCGATGGCGCGGTCACCTGGGTGATCGAACAGGGCCCGGTCGGCGGCATGCCGCTGCTCGACTTCGCCTTCGGCTGCGCAGCCAATGCGGACGCCTACGTCCCCTCGCCGCAACAGTTCATCTATTTCCAGGGAGCAGGCTTCGACGCGTCCCTGCTTTCGTTCCTGGAGATCGACAGGACCGGGTCGGTCAACGTCTCCCAATTGAGCTTCCGGCCTCACGTTACCGCGGGTGCGGGCGGGTTTGTCGATATCACCTCGCGCGCGCGAAAAATCGTCTTTTCGGGCATGTTCAATGCCGGGGCCAAACTTGCCGTCGAGGATGGAAAGCTGCGCATCGAGAAGGAAGGCAAGGTCAAGAAACTGGTGGACAAGGTCGAGCACGTCACCTTCTCCGGTCCGCGCGCCGTCAGGCAAGGACAGGACATAACCTATGTCACCGAACGCTGCGTGATGGCCCTGCGCCCGCAAGGGATCGTCGTGACCGAGATCGCGCCGGGCGTGGACCTCCAGACCGGTATTCTCGATCAGGCGGAATTCCCCCTGACCGTTGCCGATGATCTCAAGCAGATGGACGCCGCCCTGTTCGGCGCCGGGCCCTTCGGCCTCAAGCTCCCGCAAAAGCCGCGGAGGGTGGTCAATGGCTGACCCGCGCATCGAAACGACGATCGAGGGCGCTGTCGCGACCATCACGGTCAACCGGCCGGACAAGCTCAACGCCTTCGATATCGATATGCTCGTGGCGCTCGATGCCGCGTGCGACCGGATCGAGGCGGATGGGTCGGTGCGCGCCGCCATCGTCACCGGCAGCGGCAAGGCGTTTTCGGCGGGCGGCGACATCAAGGCGTGGGGAACGATGGAGCCCCAGGAGTTCGGCCATCAATGGGTCCGCATGGGCCATCGGGTCTTTTCGCGCCTTGCCGGTTTGCGCGTGCCAGTGATCGCGGCCCTCAATGGCCATGCGCTGGGTGGCGGACTGGAACTGGCGGGCGCCGCCGATATCCGTATCGCTGAACAGGGCATCAGGATCGGCCTGCCCGAGACCTCGCTGGGCATGGTTCCGGGGTGGTCGGGCACCCAGCGGCTGGTCCGCCGCTTCGGTACGCAGGTGGTGCGCCGCATGGTGCTGGGTGGCGAGATGTTTACGCCCGATGAGGCGCTTGCCCTGGGGCTGGTCGATCGCGTTGTCGAAAAGGGCGAGGCGCTCGCCGCAGCCCGCGACTATGCCGGCGCGATCGCTGAACGCGGCCCGGCGGCTCTCGAAATCACAAAACTGATGATCGGCATAGCGGCCGGGGAAGACGATGGCTCGGCGGTGGAAGCGCTGGGCTCGATTCTCGCCGCAAAGACGGGCGACATGCGTGAGGGGGTTGCCGCCTTCACCGAAAAGCGCCCGGCACGCTTCAAAGGAGAATGGTAATGGGCATTTTCGTGCGCCCGCAGGCGTTGGACTACAAGGCCCGCAACTTCAAGATGCTGATCGCCGGCCAATGGGCCGATGGCGCGGAGGGCAGGGAACTCGACCGTAATTCGCCCGCCCATGGCGTGCTCGTCAGCCGTTACGCGTCCGCGACCAAACAGGATGCCGAGCGCGCCATAGCGGCTGCGCGGAAGGCGTTCGATGAGGACCACTGGCCCAACATGACCGGTGCCGAGCGCGCCGCGATCCTGCTCAAGGCCGCCGACATGATCGATGCGCGGCGTGAAGAACTCGCCACCCTCGATGCGCTGGAAGCGGGCAAGCCGATCAGCCAGTGTCGTGGGGAGATCGAAGGTGCAGCCGATATCTGGCGCTACGCCGCCGCGTTGGCGCGCGACCTTCATGGCGAAAGCTACAATACGCTTGGATCGACGACGCTTGGAGTCGTGTTGCGCGAGCCGATTGGTGTGGTCTCGATCATCACGCCATGGAATTTCCCCTTCCTGATCGTATCGCAAAAGCTGCCTTTCGCGCTCGCCGCCGGCTGTACGACGGTCGTCAAGCCGTCCGAGCTTTCCTCGGGATCGACGCTCGTTCTGGGCGAAATCCTCATGGAAGCGGGCGTGCCCGAGGGTGTGGTCAACATCATCGTCGGGACCGGCCCGGAAGCGGGCGCGCCGCTTCTCGAGCATCCGGACGTCGACATGATCTCGTTCACCGGCTCGACCGGCGTCGGCAAGCTTGCCATGCGCAATGCGTCGGCGACACTAAAGAAGGTCTCGCTCGAACTGGGCGGCAAGAACCCGCAGATCGTATTCCCCGACGCCGATCTAGACGCCTTTGTCGATGCCGCCGTTTTCGGGGCCAATTTCAACGCGGGCGAATGTTGTAACGCGGGCTCGCGTCTCATCCTGCATGCGTCCATCGCCGACGAGGTGACTGCGCGTATCGTCGAGCTTTCAACCAAGGTACGGGTGGGCGACCCCATGGACCCGGCCACTCAGGTCGGCGCGATCATCACGCCTCAGCACCTCGAAAAGATTTCCACCTATGTCGCGGGCGCGTCCGAAGCGGGGGCTTCGGTGGCGCTGGGCGGGGAAAGCATTGATCTGGGCGCGGGCGATTTCATGGCGCCGACCATTATTTCGGGAGTTACGCCCGATATGGCGGTGGCGCGTGAGGAGGTTTTTGGGCCGGTGCTGTCGGTGCTGACCTTCAACACCGAGGCTGAGGCCATATCGATCGCCAACGCTGTGGACTACGGGCTTTCGGCAGCGGTCTGGAGCCGGGATTTCGACACCTGCATCACGATCGGGCGCAAGGTACGCGCGGGAACCGTGTGGGTGAATACGTTCATGGACGGCGCGTCGGAATTGCCGTTCGGTGGCTATCGCCAGTCGGGCCTCGGCCGGGAACTGGGCCGCCATGCGGTGGAGGATTACACGGAAACCAAGACGCTCAACATGCACACCGGGCCGCGCACTAACTGGTGGGTGCCCCGGAGTTGAGATGTGACCGAACGAGTCTATTTGCGTTTTGCAAAACCAGCATTAGACTTTAGTTGGAGATAACGAATTCCACCCGGCAATTGTGCCGGATGGTTTGAGCCGGCGGCGAGAACGTCCGCCAAGACCCTGAATGGGAGGATAAATATGAAAAAGCTTCTACTTGGCACCGCCGCCGTCGCGCTCATGAGCGCATCGGCAACGGTAGCGAATGCGCAGAGTGTGGAGGTTCTGCACTGGTGGACCGCTGGCGGCGAGGCCGCGGCGCTCGACGTGCTGCGTCAGGATCTGGAAAGCCAGGGTATTAGCTGGCAGGACATGCCCATCGCCGGTGGCGGTGGTTCGGATGCCATGACCGTGTTGCGCGCCCGCGTCACCGGTGGCAACCCGCCCACTGCCGTGCAGATGCTCGGCTTCGACATTCTCGATTGGGCCGCCGAAGGCGCGCTGGGCAACCTCGATGACATCGCCAGCGAGCAGGGCTGGGATGAGGTGGTTCCCGAGGCGCTCCAGGCGTTCTCCAAATATGACGGCCACTGGATCGCCGCCCCGGTCAACGTGCACTCGACCAACTGGGTATGGATCAACAACGATGCGCTCGAAGCAGCCGGTGGCGAGTTGCCCGAGAGCTGGGAAGACCTCATCGCGCTGCTCGACAATTTCCGTGAGCAGGGCATCATCCCCATCGGCCACGGCGGCCAGGACTGGCAGGATGCGACCATTTTCGATGCGGTCGTGCTGTCCATGGGTACGGACTTCTACCAGTCGACCATGATCGATCTCGATCTCGACGCCCTGCGTTCCGATACGATGGTCGAGGTCTTCGACCGCATGGAAACCCTGCGCGGCTATGTCGATGACAACTTCTCGGGACGTGACTGGAACATCGCCTCGGCCATGGTCATCACCGGTGAAGCCGGCATGCAGTTCATGGGCGACTGGGCCAAGGGCGAGTTCCTTGCCGCTGGTCTCGTGCCGGGTGAGGATTTCCAGTGCATCCGTTATCCGGGCACGCAGGGCTCGGTGACCTTCAACGCTGATCAGTTCGCCATGTTCAACGTGGACGCTGCCCAGGTTGAAGCCCAGCACGCCATGGCGGCCTCGATCCTGAGCCCGGAATTCCAGGTTGCGTTCAACACGGTCAAGGGTTCGGCTCCGGCCCGCACCGACATCGACGATTCCGCCTTCGACGCCTGCGGGCAGAAGGCCATCGCCGACCTCGCCGAAGCAAGCGCCAATGGCACGCTGCTGGGTTCCATGGCCCATGGCCACGCCAACCCCGCCAGCGTCAAGAACGCCATGTATGACGTCATCACCGGCCACTTCAACGGCGAATATACGTCCGAGGAAGCTGCCGAGGAACTGTCGCTCGCCGTTGAAAGCGCAATGTAAGCCATTCTGAAGGCTGCGCGGCGGGGGATACGTTCCCCCGCCGCGTCCTTGATGCCGATACATTCAAGCCGCTCGCGGACGCGATCGGCCTGCGGCCCTGGCGAGGAACACTGAAAATGATGACGCGCAACCGCATCCAGGACTGGATACCCAAGCTGGTGCTCAGCCCCAGCTTCTTTCTGATGCTGATTTTCGTATATGGCTTTATCGCCTATACGGGCTATCTCTCGTTCACCAACAGCCGCATGTTGCCCAGCAACGAGTGGATCGGCTTTGATAATTACGCAAGACTGTGGTCGCTTCCGCACTGGAACCGCGCCGTCATGAACCTTGCGATATTTGGTTCGCTCTACATCGCCATCTGCACGGTGATCGGCCTGGGGCTGGCTATTCTGCTCGATCAGAAGATCCGCGCCGAGGGCGTGTTGCGACCCATCTATCTTTATCCCATGGCCCTCTCGTTCATCGTCACGGGTACGGCCTGGAAGTGGTTTCTCGATCCCGGCGTCGGGCTGGAGCACACCATGCACCTGTGGGGCTGGGAGAGTTTCAGCTTCAACTGGATCAAGGACCGCAATTTCGCGATCTATACCGTCGTCCTCGCCGCCGTCTGGCAAACTTCCGGGTTCGTGATGGCCATGTTCCTTGCCGGATTACGCGGCGTGGACAACGAGATCATCAAGGCCGCGCAGATCGACGGCGCGTCCAATGTCACGATTTACCGGCGCATCGTCATTCCGCTGATGCGGCCCGTTTTTCTCTCGGCCTTCGTGGTGCTCGCGCACCTCGCCATCAAATCCTACGATCTCGTCGTGGCGCTGACCGGCGGCGGGCCGGGACAGGCGACCGAACTGCCCGCGACGTTCATGTATTCCTATACCTTTACCCGCAACCAGATGGGCGTGGGCGCGTCCTCGGCCATCATCATGCTGATCATGATCTTTTCGATCATCATCCCCTATCTTTATTCCGAACTGCGCGGGGAGAAGCGGACATGAGCGTTCCGAGCACCCAGGTCGCCTTCAGCCATTCGCGGCTGACGCGCGCGCTGATCTATACGGCTCTTTTGCTGTTTGCGGCATTCTACATGCTGCCGCTCTACGTGATGATCGTAAATTCGCTGAAACCCCTCGACGAAATCCGGGGCGGCGGCATTCTCGATCTGCCTGAGATGTGGACCATCGAGCCATGGCTCAAGGCATGGTCGACAGCCCAGATCGGCGTCCAGCCTACCGGCTTGCGTCCCTATTTCATCAACTCGATCATGATGGTGGTGCCCGCCGTCGCCATCTCGACGGTGCTTGGTGCGTTCAACGGCTATATTCTCACCAAATGGCGCTTCCGGGGAGCCAACATCGTATTCGGCATGTTGCTGCTGTCGTGCTTCATTCCGTTCCAGATCGTCCTCATTCCCATGGCGCGTATCCTTGGGCTCTTTGGGTGGTCGGGGACGCTCCAGGGGTTGATCCTCGTCCACATCGTCTATGGACTGGGCTTCACGACGCTTTATTTCCGCAATTACTACGAAGCCTTCCCGACCGAACTGGTCAGGGCCGCCCAGATCGACGGCGCCGGGTTCTTCCAGATTTTCTGGCGTATCCTGCTGCCCTCATCGGGACCGATCATCGTGGTTTCGGTCATCTGGCAGTTCACCAATATCTGGAACGACTTCCTGTTCGGCGCATCGTTCTCGGGTTTCACCTCGACGCCGATGACCGTGGCGCTCAACAACCTCGTGAGCTCGTCCACGGGGGTTGCCGAATACAACGTTCATTTCGCGGGCGCGATCCTAGCCGCCCTGCCTACACTCATCGTCTACATCGTTTCGGGCCGCTACTTCGTGCGTGGCCTGATGTCGGGCGCTGTAAAGGGATAGTCCCATGTCATTTCTCGCCATCAAGAATCTCTACAAGTCCTTTGGCTCGCTCGAGATTCTCAAGGACATAAATCTTGAAATCGAAGAGGGCGGCTTCCTCGTGCTGGTCGGCCCCTCGGGGTGCGGCAAGTCCACGCTGCTCAACACCATCGCCGGTCTCGAGCCGATCACGTCCGGTGAGATCGAGATCGCCGGCAACTCGGTCGAGGGGTTGCACCCCTCCAAACGCGACATCGCGATGGTGTTCCAGTCCTACGCGCTCTATCCCAACATGACGGTGCGCGGAAACATCGCCTTCGGCATGGAAATCCGCAAGGTGCCGGCCCCCGAGCGCGAAAAGGCGATCAAGGAAGTGGCCGACATTCTGCAGATCGGGCACCTGCTCGACCGCAAGCCCAGCCAGCTTTCGGGCGGCCAGCGCCAGCGCGTCGCCATGGGGCGCGCGCTCGTGCGCAACCCGCAGGTGTTCCTGTTCGACGAGCCGCTGTCCAACCTCGACGCCAAGCTGCGCGTCGACATGCGCACCGAGATCAAGCGCCTGCACAACCGTATGAAGACGACCATCGTCTATGTGACCCACGACCAGATCGAGGCCATGACGCTGGCCACAAAGATTGCGGTGCTCAAGGACGGGATTCTCCAGCAATTCGGCACGCCCGCCGAAATCTACAACAACCCCGCCAACATGTTCGTCGCCGATTTCATGGGCTCGCCGGCGATGAACCTGTTGCCCGCGCGCGTGATCGAGCACGGAGGCGCCACTACCATCGAGTTGGCCCGCCCGGACGATGATCCCCTGCGGCTGCCCCTAAAGAACGGCACGCTTTCGGAACATATGGGCCGCGATATCGTCTTCGGCATTCGTCCCGAGGCGCTGACCGATCCCGATGGGGCGGACCGCAACGCCGATGCGCTGATCGAGGGCGAATGCCTGATCGATGTTGTGGAGCCGGCTGGCTCTGACACCTTCGCGGTCACCAAGATCGGCGACAAGGCCGCCGTGGCACGCCTTCGTGCCGACGCCCGGATCATGGCGGGGCAGAAAACGCCGCTCGCGTTCAATCTCGACAAGGCGGTGTTTTTCGATCCCCAGACCCAGCAGCGGATCGCTTGATCACCGATGCCCGCGTCTCCAGACATCGTCATCATCGGCTCAGGGATAGGTGGCGCGACCATCGCGGCGGGGCTCGCCCCGTCGGGTGCGGACATATTGATCCTCGAGGCCGGGGATCACTTGCCCGATACGCCCCATAACCGCGACCAGCGCGCCATTTTCCAGCGTGGCCATTTCCGGCCCAGGGAAGAATGGTTCGATGCCAGCGGCGCGGCGTTCAATCCCGGAAATTATTATTATGTCGGGGGCAATTCAAAGTTCTACGGCGCGGTGCTCTCGCGCTACCGCGCCGAGGACTTTGCCGAGCTTCGCCACCGCGAGGGCGTGTCCCCGGCATGGCCCTTCGCCTACGAAGAACTCGAACCCTGGTATGGGCTGGCGGAAACGCTTTACAACGTGCGCGGGACGATCGGCGAGGACCCGACCGAACCGCCTCATTCCACACCCTATCCCTTTCCCCCTATCGCCGAGGAACCGGCCATCGCCAGGGTCCGTGCGCGGCTCAAGGCCAACGGGCTCCATCCCTTTTCGCTGCCGCTGGGGCTCGATATCGACAAATGGCTCGCCAAGGCCAAGACACCATGGGACGCGCATCCCAATTGCGATGACGGCAAGATGGACGCTGAAACCGCTGCTCTCGCGGTGGCCCGCTCACATGACAATGTGCGGCTCGAAACCGGCGCGAAGGTGCTGAAGCTCTCGACCGCCCCGGACGGCAAGGCCGTCACCGGCATCCATTACGAACAGAAGGGCGAAGTGCACGAGATCACGCCAAGGCTGGTGATCCTTTCGGCGGGCGCGGTGCAATCGGCGGCCCTGCTGCTGGCCTCGGCGGACGACGCCAACCCCAATGGCCTTGCCAACCGCTCCGATCAGGTGGGCCGCAATTTCATGAACCACAACGCGAGCGCGGTGATCGCGGTCGCGCCGGGGTTCATCAACGACTCCATCTACCAGAAGACCTTCGCCCTCAACGACTTCTACCTCTCGGATGGGGAGGGTGGGGCCCCGCTGGGCAATGTGCAGCTTCTCGGCCGCGTATCGGGCGCCATCCTCAAGGCCAATATGCCTTTGGTGCCGGAATGGATGCTCGATCAGGTCGCGCGCCACGCCATCGATTTCTATGCCATGAGCGAGGACCTGCCGTCCCCCGATAGCCGCGTGCGGGTCGATGGTAAAAGAATTGTCCTCGAGTGGCAGCGTACCAACTGGCAGGCCCATCTCGATCTGGTCAGGAAGCTCAAGACTGTGCTGAAACAGGCCGGGTTTCCGCTCGTTCTCGCGCGTGCCTTCGATAAACGCACCCCGTCCCATCAATGCGGCACCGTGCGCATCGGCAACGATCCTCGGACCGCGCCGCTCGATGTTTATTGCCGTGCGTTCGACCATCCTAACCTCTTCGTCGTCGACGCCTCGTTCCTGCCCACCTCGGCCGCCGTCAATCCGGCGCTGACCATCGCCGCGCAGGCTCTGCGTGTTGCCGACCACATAAAGCAGACGGATATTGCGGCATGACGGGCAGCGATCGCAGGCCGACCATCATCGACGTGGCGCGGCAATCGGGCGTTTCCAAATCGACGGTCAGCCTCGTGTTGCAGAACAGCCCGCTGGTCAAGGAGGAGACGCGCCAGCAGGTCCGCGCCGCGATGCAGGAAATCGGCTATGTTTATAATCGCTCCGCCGCCAAGCTCCGGGCCGCCAACCCCGATCTGATCGGACTCGTCATCAACGATCTGCGCAACCCGTTCTTTACCGAATTTGCGACCTCGCTGCAGATGGCGCTTTCCGAGCGCGGCTATGCCGTCGTCATCGCCAATACAGACGAAAACTCCAACCTCCAGACCGATGTCGTGGGAGCGATGATCGAGCATGGGGTCGCGGCCCTCATCATTTCGCCCGCCTATGGTGAGGACCTTGCGACCTTCGAGGCGATCGAGCGCGCCGGGATACCGGCCATGCAGGTCCTGCGCAGTGTTGAGACGCGAACCGATGTCTTCCCGTTCGCCGCCCCCGACTATGTCAGCGGAAGCCGGGCGGCGACCGAACACCTGCTCGCCGGCGGCGCAAGGAAAATCGCTTTCGTCGGCGGGCTCGAGGGCAGGGGGGTAACGAGCGAGCGCCTCTCGGGCTACCTCTCCTTGCTCGAGGAAAAGGGCATTGAGCCGATCGTCCTGACGGGCCGCTCTACGCGCGCTTTCGGCAGGGAAATGGCCCGCACGCTGGCCGAAAACTATAGCGACGTAGATGGCGTCATCTGCTTCAACGACCAGGTGGCGCTGGGGCTTTTGTCGGGATGCGCCGAGATCGGCAGGGCCGTGGGCACCGATCTCAGGATCGTCGGCTTCGACGACATCGAGGAGGCCGCCCAGACCTGGCCCACCGTCACCTCGGTCAGATGCGACATTGCCGGGTTTGGCAGGACGATTGCCGAAACCGTGGTCGACTGGCTCGAAGAAGGAAAGGTCCCGCCGCCTGAATACAGGTCCGGCGTCTCCCTCATGGTCCGGCAATCGAGCGGCGGCACGCCCGCGCCGGAAACCTTACGGAATGCGATATGACCATTGATGTTCCCCAGTCCATCCTTGATGAACTGACCGATGTCGACATGCCAAGGCTCGCCCCCGAGCCGCATTCGGAGGAAGCGTTGACGTTCGACGGCGTGAGTGTGCCGGTCCATCGCTATGGCTGCGTCGTCGTCGGGTCGGGCGCTGCGGGTTTGCGCGCGGCGGTGGAACTCAAGCGGCGCGGCGACAGCGTCGCCGTCATCAGTCAGAGTGCGTGGGGCGGCACGTCCGCCTGTTCGGGTTCGGACAAGCAGACCCTCCACACCGCCAACACTTCCGATCATGGCGACGATTATCACGCAATGGCCCGCGCCATCCGGGCGGGCGGGGCGATGGATGCGGACACCGCCTATGTCGAGGCCATCGGCTCGGCCAGGATGATGGCGAGCCTCCAATATCTCGGGCTGCCGCTGCCGCAGGACCGGCTGGGCGGCACGTTGCGCTACCAGACGGACCATGACGAGGTTGGCCGCGCGACCAGTTGCGGCCCGCGCACCTCCCGGCTGATGGTGAAGGTGCTGGCCGAGGAGGCGATCCGACTCGAGGTTCCGATCTTCAACCAGACGACTGCGGTCAGGATCGTGACCGCAGGTGAGGGCAAGAACCGCCATATCGCTGGCGTCCTCGCCTTCCGGGTCAAGGAGCGGTCGGAGGCCAACCCCATGGGCCTTGTGCTCTACCGCTGCAACGTCCTCGTTCTCGCCGCCGGCGGGCCGGGAGAGCTTTATCGCGACAGCGTCTATCCCAATGGCTGCTTCGGGTCTCTGGGGCTCGCGCTCGATGCCGGGATCGAACTGGTGAACCTCACCGAGAGCCAGTTCGGCATCGGGACGAGGCGGGAGGGGTTTCCCTGGAATCTCTCCGGCACCTATGTGCAGGCAATGCCGCATATCTATTCGGTCGATGAAGCAGGGAACGAGCATCACTTCCTTGCCGACTATTACCGCTCGACACGGGAGCTTGCCTCCAACGTCTTCCGCAAGGGCTATCAATGGCCGTTCCACGCCACCCGGATGCTCGGTTTCGGCTCCAGTCTGGTCGATCTTGCCATCTACCGCGAGCACGCCGCCGGCCGTCGTACCTTCATGGATTTCAACCGCAATCCCCTGCCGGTGGAAGGCGATCAGCCGTTCGATCTCGAACGGCTCGATGACGACGTCCGGCAATATCTCGCCAACGCGGGGGCGACCCAGACGAGCCCCATTGAGCGCCTTGCGCATATGAACCCCCTGGCAATCGAGCTTTACCGCCGGTACAAGATCGACATCGCCACCGAACCCCTCGAATTCGCCGTCAACAACCAGCACATGAATGGCGGCGTAATGGTCGACGTCTGGGGGCGCAGCAATCTGGCGGGGTGCTACGCGATTGGCGAAGCGGCGGGCACGCACGGCGTTACCCGTCCCGGCGGGGCGGCGCTCAATGCGGGGCAGGTTTTCGGCACCCGCGTTGCCGAACATATCGCGGCGGGCGGGCAGGCGAGGGCAATGCCCTCGGCAGACCCTGATGGACTGGCGACGGAAGCGCTGACGCATCTGATTGGTACGGTGAGGGCGGAAAGCTCCGTTGCGGTGAAATCAGTCCGCACGGAGGTGCAAAACCGCATGAGCGATCATGCGGGGCTGTTTTGCACCCCCGAGGGGATCGGCGCCGCGCTGGAGGACGCCAAAAAGCTTAACGCCACGATCTGCGAGCAGGGGGTTGCCCACGGGCACGCGGGGGAGGCGGTAAGGGCGGCCCAATGGCAGCAGATGGCGCTTGCGTCCGAAGCTGTCCTTGCAGCGCTCGATCACTATATCCGCCAGGGCGGTGGCAGCCGGGGCGCGCGCGCCATATGCGCGCCGGACGGCGAGACGGCACCCCGGACGCGCCACGGCGAACTGGAAGAATTCCGTTTCCGCGAGGAGCGCGAGGCGCACAAGGGCGAGCAGATCGTCGTCCGCTATGAGGACGGAAAGATGATCGTCTCGACGCGCCGCAACAGGGAATTCGATGAAACAGCGCGCCCATTTTTTGAACGCGATTGGCCCGATTGGCTCACGGGCCGCATCTATGCCTCGTGACTTGGATTTTGGAACGTTCTAAAAGAACGCGCATAAGCGCTCAGGAGAAGATCATGGCGCAAACTTACGACTTCATCATTGTGGGCGGCGGCTCGGCGGGCTGCGTGCTGGCGGCACGGCTCTCCGAGAACCCCGACGTCAAGGTCCTGCTGCTCGAAGCTGGCGGGCGCGATATCCATCCCTTTTACCACCTGCCTGCCGGGTTTGCGAAGATGACCAAGGGCATCGGGAGCTGGGGCTGGCAGACCGTGCCGCAAAAGCACATGAACGACATGGTCATCCGCTACACCCAGGCCAAGGTGATCGGTGGCGGCTCGTCCATCAACGCGCAGATCTATACCCGCGGCAACGCCCTCGACTACGATGAATGGCGGCAGATGGGGTGCGTCGGCTGGGGCTATGACGACGTGCTCGAATATTTCCGCAAGGCCGAGGACAACGACACCTTCAACGACCGCTACCATGGACAGGGGGGGCCGCTCGGCGTCAGCAAGCCCGCCGCGCCCCTGCCGATCTGCGAGGCGTTCTTTGACGCCGCGGGCGAACTGGGCATCCCGCGCAATGCGGACATGACCGGTGAAAAGCAGGATGGCGTGGGTTACTACCAGCTCACCCAGCGCAATGTCAGGCGCTCGTCGGCGTCGATGGCCTATCTCGCCCCCATTCGCGGCAAGCGCCCGAACCTGACGATCCGCACCGGCGCGCAGGTCCTGCGCATTCTCGTTGAAAACAACAAGGCTGTGGGCGTCGAGCTTGCCGATGAGGGCGTGATCCGGGCGGGAAGGGAAGTGCTGCTGTCTTCGGGTGCCATCGGCTCGCCGCGCCTGCTCCAGCTTTCCGGTATCGGGCCCGCCGATCACCTCCGCGAAGTCGGCGTCGAGGTGGTTTACGACCATCCCGAGGTCGGCGCCAACCTGCAGGACCATCTGGATCTGTTCGTCATTGCGGAATGCACCGGCCCCCATACCTATGACCGCTATGCCAAGCCCCATTGGTCCGCCATTGCCGGTCTGCAATATCTGCTGACCCGGGGCGGGCCGGTCGCTTCGAGCCTTTTTGAGACGGGTGGGTTCTGGTACGCCGACACGAACGCCCGCTCCCCCGACATCCAGTTCCATCTGGGCCTCGGCTCGGGGATCGAGGCGGGTGTCGCGGCGATGAAACAGGGCGGGGTGACGCTCAACTCGGCCTATCTGCGCCCGCGCTCGCGCGGCACCGTGAGGATCGCCAGCGCCGATCCCAACGCAGCGCCGCTCATCGACCCCAATTACTGGGCCGATCCCCATGACCGGGAGATGTCCATCAAGAGCTTGAAGCTTGCCCAGGAGATCATGAGTCAGGACGCGTTGAAGCCGTTCATCAAGGCGGAGCGTTTGCCCGGTCCCGACGTGCGGACCGATCAGGATTATTTCGATTATGCCTGCCGCCACGCCAAGACTGACCACCACCCTGCCGGAACCTGCCGCATGGGCGCCGATGACCGTGCCGTCGTCGACAGCGAGTTACGGTTCAACGGCATCTCCGGCCTACGGGTGATCGACGCCTCGATCATGCCCACGCTGGTATCGTCCAACACCAATGCCACGGCCATCATGATCGGCGAAAAAGGGGCCGACTTCGTCCGCCGGTCACACGGAATCTGAACGAGGGAAAAGCGGGAGGGCCGTCAGATGGCCCGCCCGTTGGCATCGAAGACATGGACCCGGTCCGGGTCGATGCTGAGATGGATGTCCCGGTTCGATGCCTCGGGGTAAATCCCCGCGACTTCGGCGGTAAGCATGGTCTCGATCCCCGCTACCCGCATATGGACGAGGCTCGACCCGCCGAGCCTTTCGACCAGCACGATGCGGGCAGGTAGTCCTCCAGCTTCCCCAAGGGTAATGGCGTCGGGCCGGATGCCCAGTTCCAGTTGCGTGCCGGTGGCGATTCCCTGAAGGGGGCGGGCTGGCAGCAGGGGGCCGTCAGCCCCCACCCGTACACCGTCCGCCGCTGCCGTTACCGGCACGAAATTCATCTTGGGCTGGCCGAGGAAGCCGGCCACGAACCGGTTGGCGGGCTTCTGGTAGAGATCGAGAGGCGTACCTTCCTGCTCGATCCGCCCATCATTGAGGATGACGATGCGGTCGGCAAGCGTCATGGCCTCTACCTGATCGTGCGTGACGTAGATCATCGTGGTCTGAAGCTCATCGCGCAGGCGCGCGATCTCGACGCGCATCTGCGCGCGCAAATCCGCATCGAGGTTGGAGAGTGGCTCGTCGAACAAGAAGACGTCAGGCGAGCGCGTGATGGCCCGCCCGATGGCGACACGCTGGCGCTGCCCGCCGGAAAGCTGGCCGGGCTTGCGCTCCAGCAGCGCTTCCAGTTGCAATATCCTTGCGGCCTCGCGCACCTTGTCCTCGATCTCGGCGCGGCCCACCCCCGTCATCTTGAGGGCAAATCCCATGTTCTCGGCCACCGTCATGTGCGGATAGAGAGCATAGCTCTGGAACACCATGGCGATGCCGCGATCGGCGGCAGGCACGGTGTTCATCACCTTGCCGCCGATGCGAAGCTGGCCCGCCGTGATGTCCTCGAGCCCCGCGATCATCCGTAAGAGGGTCGATTTTCCGCAGCCCGAAGGGCCCACGAACACAACCAGTTCCCGGTCGGCGATCGACAGGGAGACGTCGTGCACCACCTCGACCTTGCCGAAGGATTTGTGAATGTTCTCGATATCTATAGACGCCACGTCCTCAGTCCTTCGCCTTTACCGCCCACATTTCGATTTCAACAAGAAAGCCCGGCAGCAGTACCGCCTGCACCGCCGTGCGAACCGGCAACGGCTTGGGCATCGCCTCCTCGTAGACCGCATTGAATCTGTGCCAGTCACCGAGGTCCGCGAGATAGACATTGACCTTGAAGACATCCGCGAGTGAGCAGCCGGCCGTTGCGAGCTGGTTTGCGCAATTGCGCAGGGTCGCAACGGTCTGCTCCCCGACCTCGTCGCCGATGACGGTCCCGTCGGGGTTGACGGCAACCTGTCCCGAAAGGACGACCAGATGGCGCGCATCGACCTCGAGCACGGGGGAGTAAGGCCCGGCCGTCGCGTGCTGGCTTGCATTCTCTGGTCGTGTCATGAGCGGATGGGTCACTATCTGTCCCGCCTCTTTCTCTATCTGTTTCATCCCTTTACCGCCCCCGACAGAAGGCCCTCGACGACGAAGCGCCACACAAGGACGACAAGGATCAGCGTCGGGACGATGGCTATGAATATGGCCGTGTTGAGCAGGCTCCAGCTCACATCGGTGTTGCGTGCCAGCGCAGCCATCACCACCGACACGGGCCGCGTGCTGCTGCTGCCTGAAAGGAGCATTGCGAACATGAACTCCGAATAGCTCAGCATGAAGGCGAAAAGCCCCGTGGCGCCGATCGAGGGTAGCGCCAACGGCACGGCCACGCGCCAGAACGTCTGGAAACGGTTGCAGTGGTCGAGCAGGGCCGCCTCGAAAATCTCCGCCGGTATCTTGCGGAAGAAAACCGACAGGATCAGCACTGTGAACGGCAGCGCCCGCGCCGTATGAACGAGAATGATTCCTATGGGCGTGCCCACCAGGTTCATCGCCTGCATGAGTATGTAGATGGGAGTCACCAGCGCCACCGCCGGAACCAGCGGTGAAAGGATGAGATACAGAAAGCTGACCTTTTTACCCGGAAAGGCATAGCGTGCGAAGATGAATGCCGCCGGGGCGCCCAGAATCAGGTTGAGCACCATCGAAGCGAGCGCGTTCACCGAGGAATTGACCAGCGCCTGCGGCACCTGCCGTGCCGCGTCCGAAATCATGGCGCGGTTGGCGCTCTCCATGTTGTAGCTGTCGGGCAATTGCCCGGTAAAGACATAGCGGTATGTCTCGAAATTGGGGCCCTCGGTGAAAAGGCTCTGGCCTTCTGTCAGCAGTACCCGGTCGGGCACGAGGCTTCCATAAAGTGAGAGCAGCACCGGGCCGCCGCTGAACAAAAGGATCAGGGCGGCAAAAACAAAGGTGGCGAGCCCGTTGAATCTGCCCGTCATCTTACTCACTCCCCGCGAAAAGGTCCGAAGGCAGTGCCTTGGTGATGGCAACGATCAACAGTGCGCTGATGAGCACGACGATGAAAGCGACTGCCGAACCGGCGCCGAAATCGTACATCGAGAAACTTTCACGCCAGATCTGGAAGCTTAGGAGCGTGGTGGCCGTGCCCGGCCCGCCCCCTGTCATGGCGTAAACGATGTCATAGCTCGTGAACGCGGTCAGCGCGTTATAGACGAGCAGCACAACGACCATGGATTTGATTTCCGGCCAGACGATATAGCGGAAGCGCTGGAACGGGCTGCGCGCGTCGATCACCGCCGCTTCCAGTACCTCGCCGTTGATGGCCGAAAGTGCCGCCATCATCAGAACGACCGCAAAGGGAATCTGTGTCCACACATGGGCGACGATAACCGCGCCCAGTGCTGTGCGTGGATTGGTCAACCAGCCGATGGGGCTGCTGATGAGGCCCAGGTCGAGCATCAGGCCGTTGAGAAAGCCAAAGCTGGGATGGAACACCCACACCCACAGCACCGCTGAAATCGCCCCCGGCAGCACCCATGGCAGAAGTACAACCGACCGGACCACCTGCGATCCCAAGAAACGGCGCTGCAGGAACAACGCCATCAGCGTGCCGATGATGACTACGGAAGGCGCGGCGATCAGCGTGAAAACGAGGGAGTTGCGCAGGGCAACGCCAAAATAGCTCCCGCTCATCACCCGCTCGTAGTTCCTTAAGCCCACGAACGGTTCGCCGGGAAACAGGATCATGACCTCGTGCAACGACGTCCACAGTGCGTGTCCGATCGGATAGACGGTCATCAGGATGACGGGCAGCAGCGCCGGCAGAAGCCAGAAGCCCGGATAGCGATTGATGGTCCACATGCTCAAGCCCGCAGGAAGGAAGGGGCGGGCGGCAATGGGCCGCCCGCTTGGCTCTCTTGTACGTTCGAACCGCGATCAGCGATTGGCGAACTGCTCCTTGAGTTCGCTCCAGCGCCGTGCGCCGTCTTCCATCACGTCCGCGACCGGCGTTTCACCGACCATGGCCTGAGCCAGAAGCGGCCGGAAATAGGCGGCCCAGATCGAGGAATATTCGGTGTAGTCACCGGCCCGCGCGATGGCGGCCTGCTCGCCAAGTGCGGCAACGTCCGCCCACTTGCCCCAGGCATCGATCACGTCCGGGTCCTCGAACAGCGGCAGTTGGCCGAAGCCAAGACCCTTTTCGACGGCCCAGCGCTTGGCGACCGTATAGGGCTTGCCGGCCATGAACTCGACGAACTTCCAGGCCGCTTCCGCCCGTGCCGGGTCTGCGGCGGCGCTTGCCGTCACGACATAGGACTTGGCAAACCCCAGCGTCTCATGGGTTTCCCCCGGCATGGGGGCGATGGCGAACTGGCCTGCCAGCGGTTGGGTCGCCGCATCGTTGAGCGCGGCCAGCACGTAGGTATAGACGATCGTGAAGGCGTGATTGCCGGTGTTCATTGCGGGGATGATGGTGGACTCATGGGGATCGGGCTGCACCAGATCCTTGCTCCACGCATCGGCCAGCCATTCGAGCTGCTGGAAAGCCCCGTTCCCGGGATCGGCGAACAGCGGTTCGCGGTTGTCGTCGAACATTTCGGCCCCGCGCCCATAGGCCTGGGCAACGAACGCATCGTAGAAGTTGGGCAGTTCCTGATCGTACTCGTAGATGATCGGCTTATCCATGCCACCGGCCTTGAGCTGCTCGGCAGCCGCCGTCACTTCCTCCCATGTGGTGGGAACCGCGATCCCGTTATCCTCGAGGATCTGCTTGTTGTAGATGAAGCTGATCGTGTCGGAATAATAGGGCAGGCCGTAGACTTCGTCATTATAGGTGACGTCCGAGAGCGCGAAGCCCGCGATGTCCTGACTCAGTTCCTCGATGGCGCCCTCGGGGGCGATGGCGTCAAGCGGTGCAATGAAGCCGGCGGCGCCCCATGCGGGCAACCAATCCTGACCACCATAGACTACATCGGTGGGCGTGTTGCCCCGGATGCGGAGAATCAGGCTGTCATTGTAGTCGGGCCAGGCATAGTCCGTGACGTTGACCTTGATTCCGGGGTTTTCGGCCTCGAACTGTGCGACGTTGTCCTGAACCGTTTCGAGTGAATAGTTCCAGACGACGAATTCGAGCGTGATATCCTGTGCCAATGCTGGCTGAACGGCAAGGCTACCGGCTAGCGCGGTAGCGGCCAGAAGTTTCCTGACGTGCATTTGGGTCTATCCTCCTTGACTTGACGAGCCGTCGTGTGACGGTTCGGGCTCGGCAGCGAAGGCTCCCATTTGTCATTGACACCTTCGCTCGCTGGCAGGATTATATGAACCACTTATGATCAATTGCAACCACTTTGTGAATGAGAGTGTGATGGCTGGCGACGAGCGGACCAACTTTATCGGTGGACAGTGGCGCGGAGATGCGCAGGGCGAGGTGAGGGCGCAGCTTTCCCCCATCGATGGCAGCGAGATCGGCCCGCTCACCTGGAGCACGCGCGCTACTGCCCGGGACGCCATCGAGGCCGCTCGCACCGCGCAGAAGGGCTGGCGTAAGGTCTCCACGTGGGATCGCGCCAGGGCCATGCGCCGTATTGGTGACGTAATCGGCTCACGGCGCGAGGAACTTGCCCGCCTGCTGACGCTCGAACAGGGTAAACCCTATGCGGAAGCCTATTTCGAGGTCGGAAAATCCATCGACGGCTTCAACCTGGCCGCCGATCTGGTGAAATATCTTGAAGGGACCACCATCCCCACCGAAGACCCCACCAAGCGCGTGATGACGTTCTACCAGCCGCGCGGCGTCTACGCAGTGGTGACGCCGTGGAACTTCCCGGTGAACATCCCCGTCGAATACATTGCGCCGGGCCTTGCGGCGGGCAACGCTATCGTCTGGACGCCGGCTCCGACCACCTCGCTGATTGCGGTGGCGCTGACTAGGGCCATCGAGGAGGCGGATCTGCCCCCCGGTATCTTCAATCTCGTGACCGGTGCGGGCAAGGAAGTGGGCGACGAGATCGTTTCCAACCCCGGAACGGACGCCGTGGGCTTTACCGGCAGCGCCCTTACCGGCAAGATCATCAGCCAGCGTGCCGCCGGAAAGCCGCAACTGATGGAACTGGGCGGTAATGGCCCGGTGATCATCCTCGATGACGCCGACCTCGACCGCGCCGCCGCGGCCACTGCTTCGGGATCATTCGTCAATGCGGGGCAGGTGTGTTCGTCTTCCGAGCGCATCCTCGTCCACCGCAGGATTTACGACGCCTTCGCCGAGCGCATGGCGGAGGAGGCACGCAAGGTGGTGCTGGGCGATCCGCGCAAGCCCGAAACCACAATGGGGCCGCTCAACAACCCCGCCGTTGCGCAAAAGGTCTCCGACCACGTGGCCGACGCCCTCGACCGGGGCGCGCAGGCGATGACCGGCGCGCGCCGGCCCGAGGGGGCGTTGAGCCCACTTTATTATGAGCCGACCATCCTTACCGGTGTTTCGCGTGATGCCGTGATCAACAGCGAAGAAACCTTCGGCCCCGTCGCCCCGCTCATCGCGTTCGATACCGACGAGGAAGCGCTGGAGATGGCCCATGACAGCCGCTACGGGCTCGTATCGTCGGTCTTTACCCAGGACATCAACCGCGCCTTCCACTTCGTCGAGGAAATGCCCACCGGCATCGTCAACATCAACGATACCTCCAACTATTGGGAGTTGCACATTCCCTTCGGCGGGGTGAGCGGCAAGGACAGCGGTATCGGGCGCGTCGGCGGCCGCTACGCGCTGGCTGCCATGTGCGATCTCAAGACCGCTACCTTCACGGTGCGCTGATGCGTTGGGAAGAAATGACATCGCCCGAGATCGGGGCGCTCGACCGGGAAAAGACGGTTGTGATCCTGCCCATCGGCTCGGTGGAGCAGCACGGCAACCATATGCCCGTGGGAACCGACACGATCCTCTCGCACGCGGTTTCGCTCGCCGCCGCCGAGCAGGCAGGGGATGCTGTGGTGTTGCCTCCGCCCTGGTACGGGTTTTCCGCCCATCACATGCGCTTTCCCGGTTCGGTGACGCTGCGCGCTGAGACGTTGCTTGCGCTGACCGGCGATATCGTCGATTCGGTGATTGCGCACGGCTTTAAACGCGTTCTCGTCGTCAACGGCCATGGCGGCAACGCAGGAGCGATCGATGTGTTGGCCTCGACCCTCGGCCATCGCCATTACGGGGCGGCCCGGATTGCGACGCTCACCTATTTCGCGCTGGCCCGCGACGCTATCGCCGCCTTGCGCCGTTCGGAGCCCGGCGGCATGGGGCACGCCTGCGAGTTCGAGACCTCGCTGGTCCAGCACCTGCGCCCCGAGCTGGTGAAGATCGAGCGCGCCGAAGCCACTTATCCCGATCCCGAGTCGGCCTATCTCACCACCGATCTCATCGGCGGGCAGGTGGTGCGCGTCTATCACGATTTCGCCGACCTTTCGCCCACTGGCACGCTTGGCGATCCGGCGCTGGCCAGCCCCGAGGCAGGCGAAAAGTTCTTTGCCACCTCGGTAAAGGCCCTTGGCGAGTTCATCGCCGATTTCCGCTCCTGGCAGATTCCGGAGGTTAGCAAATGAAACTTCGCATCGGAGTGATCGGGCTGGGCTTTTTCGGCAGCCGCCACGCCCGCGTTTTCAGCGATCACCTTTCCGCAGAACTGGTTGGTGTCACCGATCTCGACAGCGCCCGCACGGCGGAAGTCGCTGCCCTCACCGGCGCAAAGCCATACGCGGATTATAAGGACCTGCTCGCTAGCGATATTGAGGCAGTCAGCATCTGCCTGCCCGATCGCCAGCACGAGGAAGTCGCCATCGCTGCTGCCGAAGCGGGCAAGACAATCCTGCTCGAAAAGCCGCTGGCTCACAACGCGGACGCCGCAAGGCGCATTGTCGAGGCGGTCGATGCCAATGGCGGGCGCATGATGGTCGGCCATATCCTGCGCCACGACCTGCGTTATGTGCAGGTCTACGAGGCGGCCGCCCCCGAAAAGCTGGGCGAGCCCATCCACCTCCGCGCCAAGCGCAACGGTGTCCGCTCCACCGCAAGGCGGCTTGGCGCCAGCTCCTCGATCCTCTTTTACATGGGCGTTCATGATGTCGATGCCATGCAGTGGATCGCGCGCTCCAGGATCACCCGGGTCTATGCGCAAAAGCGCGAGATATTGGGCACGGGCAATGAGGATGTACTTTATGCGATGCTCAGTTTTGCCAATGGAGCTATCGGCATCCTCGACTACTCCTGGGCCTGGCCCGATGGGCTGATGAACGGCTTCCGCTCGGCATTCGAGATCGTGGGGACGCGCTCGGCAGCCGAGCTCGACGTGGCCGATCAGGGACTCTATTTCGTCGATGATGCAACGACGACCGGTGGCGATACCCATCTCTGGCCCGAGATCAACGGGCGGGTGGCGGGCGCGCTTGCCGACGAGTTGGACCACTTTGTCAAGGCGACCTTGCGTGGCGTGCCCTATGTCCAGCACCATCACGAAGCGCTGGATGCCATCCCCGTTCTCGACGCGTTGGCCGAGTCGGCCAGTACCGGCGTTCCCGTGGAGGTCTTGCGTTAAATGCCCTTGATGGCGCAAATGGTTGACAGGCGGTGTCCGATTCTGCTCATTGCGGACCGCTTCCGAGGGTCACCATGAATAGCCTGCACACCACAGCCCAACGCGCCTCTATCTCCACCAACGACCGCGCCACGCCGTCGCTGGTGTACCGGGCGCTGCTGCGCTCGATCCGGGACGGGCTGATGGTTCCCGGCGCTAAATTGCCCAATGAACGCGAGTTGGCGCTTCAGCTTAACGCGAGCCGCACCGCCGTACGCGCGGCGCTGGCCATGATGGAGCGGCAAGGGCTGGTCCATCGCCGGGTCGGCTCGGGCACCTTCCTCACCGACGATGCCCATGCCGTCTTCGAGCGCATGGACCAGACCAGTGTTGCCGAGCACGAGAATGTCCCGTCCTTTGCCGAGATCGTCGAGGGGCGACTGCTGTTCGAGCCTGCCATGATGCACCTCGTCGTCAACCGCGTTCAGGATGCGGAAATCGGAAAAATGCGGCGCCTGCTGGATGAAATTCTCACCGCCCCCACCTGGGAGGATTTCAAGGAGAGTATCTACGCGCTACACCGCGCGATGTTCGCGGCGACCAAGAACAAGTTTCTCATCCAGATCATGGGTTCGATCCTCGACGACCGGCGGGCCGTGCTGTTCGATGGTCACGATACCGACAAGCCCGCGCCCGACCTGGTTCGCCAGCAGACACACAAGGACCTCAAGGCAATCGTCGACGCCATCGATGCCCGTAACGGCAGGCGGGCCGAAGAACTGGTTTCTGATCACCTGATGCGTACGCTCGCGACTATCAATATCTGGCAGTAGCTTCGATCGCTGCATCCGCCTCGCTTCTGGACACCGCAACCGTTGTTCGACACTATCGGTTCAGTCTGCGCTTCAGGAGGATATATGTACAAGCACATACTAATCGCCACCGACGGATCGGATCTGTCCGACAAGGGGATCGATCATGGTCTGGCGCTCGCCAAGAGCCTGGGCGCGGCCGTTACCGTCGTCACCGTGACGGCAAACGAGATCATGCCATATTCGCAGATGACGGAAGAAATCCGGCGCGGCAATAACCCGTTGGAAATGGTCCGCGCGGCCATGGAAAAGGAAGCAAGCGGGATTCTGGATGCGGCGAGCGAAAAAGCGCGCGCCGCCGGCGTCGAGATAAAGACCCTGCACATTCCCGAGCGGCACGCCGCCGAAGGCATCCTTGAAGCCGCCAGGGAAAACAACTGCGATGTGATCATCATGTCCTCGCATGGCCGGCGCGGCTTGAGGCGGCTGATGCTGGGCAGTCAGACGGCGGAAGTGGTGACGACGGGCACGATCCCGGTTCTCGTCATCCGATAGGGCTGCCAGTCACGATTTTATTGAAATACCCTTGGTGGGAACGCGGTTTGCGCCCCACCTTGGCCGTATTTGTTCACGAACTTGTGAGGACCTGTTGCGGCGGACCTCCAAGGTAACAGGGTAGGTCGGTCCTGTTGCTGTCCCCCACAGCGGCAGGACCGGCTGAGCCAGCCGCCGCCAGCGACGGGTTGGTCAGGGGATGGGAGGTATCAAGATGATCGATGACGTGGATCGCAAGCACCTGCGGCGTTGCGTGGATTTGGCGGCCGAGGCGGTAAGGACAGGCAACGATCCCTTCGGTTCCGTTCTGGTTTCGGCGGCGGGCAAGGTCCTCTTCGAGGATCACAACCAGATTGCCGGCGGCGATCCCACCCAGCATCCTGAATTCGCGATTGCCCGTTGGGCGGCGGTCAACATGTCCGGCGAAGAAAGGGCCGCGGCAACGGTCTATACATCCGGGGAGCACTGCCCCATGTGCGCTGCAGCGCATGGCTGGGTCGGCCTTGGGCGTATCGTTTACGCCAGTTCGTCAGAGCAGCTTGTCAAATGGCTTGGCGAACTGGGTGTGGCGTCGTCGCCGGTGCGTCCGCTCCCCATCGATGAGGTCATAGAAGGCGTCGAGGCCGAGGGCCCGGTCGAGGAATTTTCCGCCGAACTGCGTCAGTTGCACGCCGGCTACCACGCAAAGGTGGGCACCGCCGGCCGCCTCGCCTGATCCTTGCCGCCGATTTCGGCGTCTTGCCATGTGCGCCCAGATGAGAAACTATCAGGACGCTGATATCGCGGCGATGATGCGATGCAACGCGAAAGAAGGCGATGGCTGAACTCAAGGACGAGCAACCCGAGGGCCGCCATATCCTCCGCTCCATCGGAAGGGGACTGGCTGGCCGATGTCCCAATTGCGGCAAGGGCCGGATGTTTTCGGGGTTCCTTACCCTTAAGTCGTGCGACGTCTGCGGGGAGGATTTGGCGCAAAGGGACCCGAGCCTGCTTCTCCCGCTGGTCGTGGGCCTCGTCGTCGTAGCCATTTTCGCGCACATATATTTCGTCATGGAGATATTCGGCATCGGCTCGCCGCTGATCTATATTTCCATCCTCTTTCCCGTAACAATCGTCGTGTCCCTCCTGACCATCCGGCCCTTCAAGGGTGCGCTGGTCGGCCTTGCATGGGCAGTACGCTCTGGCAGAACGTCGCAGGAATAGGGTCAGGCATCGGTCACGTCGTTTGCCGCTGGACAACCCTGAAGCCTGTGTCGATGATCGACGTCCGGTCAGTGTCCTCAAGCCCTGCGCGCCTGCCAAGGATCAGCCGCGCGGTTTCGCTGCCGATGACGTCCCCGAAAGGGCGAATGGTCGAGAGGGCAGGGGCGGCAGAGGAGGCGAATTCGAGATCGCCGAAACCCATGACGGCATAATCGCCGGGAATGGATCGCGCCTGCCGCTGCGCCTCGAAAAGAACGCCCAGTGCGATATGATCATTGGAACATCCGATCCCGACCGCGTCCTCATTGCCAAGTTCGGCCAGCACCCGGTTGAACAGGATGCCGCCCAACTCGGTGGTGGCCGGGGCAGGGTGATCGAAATGGCGGGCCGGTAGCCCCAGCGCTTTTGCCTCGGCCAAGAAGCCCTCGGCACGGCTGGCGGCCCTTTTGTCCTCGTGGACGCGTCCGCTCAAAAAGACGAGGGAGCGCCGCGCCCGCGACGCAAGATGGCGGGCCGCCGCTGCGCCAACTTCCCGGTGGTCGAAACCCACCGCCATATCGAGCGGAGTTTCCCCGCCGAGTTCCCAGATCTCGACCACCGGCACACCCGATGCCTTGAGCAATTGGCGTGTCGCAGCGCTGTGATCGGTTCCGGCGACGACCAGAGCGGCCGGTGCCCATGAAAGCGTGGTGCGCACCAAAGCATCTTCGACCGATTGGTCATATTCGGTCTGCCCGAGCATGATCTGCAGGCGTGCGGGATCGAGTCCGCGCTGCAGGGACGCGATGGTTTCAGCGAAAAAAGCGTTACGGATCGAGGGCACGATGACCCCCACTACGGGCGAACTGGCCGAAGCCAGCCCGCCGGCCATGCGATTGGGTGCATAGTTGAGATCGCGAACCGCAGTCCGTACGGCGTTACCCGCTTTGGCGGAAACTGCGTCGGGATTACGGAAAAAGAGCGACACGGTGGATGGGGAAACGCCCGCCCGTTCGGCAACGTCCATCATGGTCACGCCCTGAACCTTGCGGCGCTTGCGTGGGGTTTCCGATTTCGCCAATCCGGTTCTCCGCTGCTCGACCTTGCAAGTGATACGCCATCGTGCCAGTTTCGTAGCGCTATTATTTATAGGCGATGGTGCCGACGCACCGCAACATGGGAACTGGGGCGATGAGCCGAAAACCGCGCAGGACTTTGGAACAGTTGCGCTCCCAGCGCTGGTTTGCGTCGGGGGACATGCGCGGCTTTGCCCATCGCCAGCGCACCCAGCAGATAGGCATGCGCCGCGAGGAGTTCATGGACCGCCCGGTGATCGGCATCATCAACACCTGGAGCGACATGAGTCCGTGTCACGCCCATCTGCGCGACAGGGCGGAAGCGGTAAAACGCGGCGTTTGGCAAGCGGGCGGCTACCCGGTGGAACTGCCCGCGCTATCGGTGGGCGAAGTGATGGTCAAGCCCACGACCATGCTCTATCGCAACATGCTGGCTATGGAGGTTGAGGAGCTTCTGCGCTCGCACCCGCTCGATGGCGCGGTTCTTCTGGGCGGTTGCGACAAGTCTACACCCGGTCTCCTGATGGGGGCCATCTCCATGGATTTGCCGCTGATCTTCTGCCCGGCCGGCCCCATGTCCAACGGACAGTGGCGCGGCCAGAAGACGGGGGCGGGCACGCATACCAAGAAATATTGGGATGAATTGCGGGCCGGAACGATAACGGATGCCGACTGGGTGGACCTTGAAAGCCGCATGACGCGCTCCTTTGGCACCTGCAACACCATGGGCACCGCCTCGACCATGACGTCGATCGTCGATGTCATGGGCCTGACCCTGCCCGGCGCCAGTTCCATTCCTGCCGTCGACTCCGGCCATGTGCGCATGGCGTCGGCCTGCGGCGTGCGCATTTGCGAAATGGTCTGGGAGGATTTGCGGCCCTCGGAAATCCTCAACCGGGACAGCTTCCTCAACGGCGCGGTGGCCTATATGGCGATGGGCGGATCGACCAATGCGGCGATACATCTGATCGCCATGGCGGGGCGCGCCGGTGTGGAACTGACCCTCGACGATCTTTCCGAGGTTGCCACGCGGATACCGGTGGCCGCCAACCTTTTCCCCACCGGCCAATACCTGATGGAAGATTTCTATTTTGCCGGTGGCATCCTTGCGCTGATGCGCAAATTTGCCTCGCACCTCACTCTCGACCGCCCAACGGTTGCTGGAGTGACGCTGGCAGAAGCGCTCTCAGGCGCGGAATGCTGGAACGACGATGTGATCCGTGGCGAGGCCGATCCCGTCATTCCCCTCGACCGGGGCAAGACGTTGCAAGTGCTGCGCGGCAATCTGGCGCCCGACGGGGCAGTGATGAAATCATCGGCTGCCGACCCAAATTTTCTCCGCCATCGTGGCCCGGCCATCGTTTTCGATAATCCGGCCGAAATGAACCGCACGCTGGACGATCCCGATCTCGATATCACCGCCGATTGGGTGATCGTCTTGCGCAATGCAGGGCCGGTCGGCGCGCCGGGCATGCCCGAATGGGGTAATCTTCCCATCCCCAAAAAACTGCTGCGGGAGGGGGTGCGCGACATGGTGCGCATCTGCGACGGGCGCATGTCGGGCACCCATTACGGCACCTGTATCCTGCACGTCGCGCCTGAAGCCGCCATCGGCGGGCCGTTGGCCCTTATCAGGACCGGCGACATCGTTTCGCTCGACATCCCCGCCGGCAGACTCGACATGGAGGTGGACGCCGCCGAGCTGGACCGGCGCCGCGCCGAATGGAAACCGGCCGCGCCCCTTTACGAGCGCTCCTTTGCAGCCCTTTATCAGCGCCATGTGAGCCAGGCCGACAAGGGGTGCGATTTCGATTTTCTCGAAGGCACCGCTCCGGTTCCCGAGCCGGTCATTTACTAAAAGGACGCGCCCATGAAAGCCTTTCAGACCCTTTTGACCGGAAAGACGCCGCTGGGCACATGGCTGATGGCGGGCGCGCCCAATACGGCGGAAGCGCTGGGCCATGCCGGGTTCGATTTTCTGGTGGTCGACATGGAGCACGTCACCATCGAATTTTCCGATCTCGCCCATATCCTGCGGGCCATCGGGTGCACGCCAGCGGTGCCTGTCGTGCGCCTAGCCTGGAACGATCAGGTGCTGATCAAGCGCGCCATGGACGCCGGGGCCGAAACCCTGATGCTGCCTTTCATCCAGTCGGCGGAAGAAGCAAAACTGGCCATTTCCTATATGCGCTATCCGCCCCACGGCGTGCGCGGGGTCGCGGCGGTGCATCGCGGCTCACGTTTCGGCACGCTGCCGGGCTATCTGGCCAATGCTCATGAGCGGGCCTTTTCCATCCTGCAACTGGAAACGCCCGAAGCCATCGCCAATCTCGATGCCATCGCGGCCGTCGAGGGCATCGATGCGATTTTCGTGGGGCCGGGGGACCTCTCGGCGTCCATGGGCCACATCGGCGATATCGGCCACGGGGAAGTGCAGGATTTGATCGCCCACGCGGCAAAGGCGGCCAAAAGGGCCGGAAAGCCGGTGGGGATCGTCGGCCCCAACCCTGAGATGGTGCAGCGGTTCATCGATTACGGCTACAGCTTTGCCGCGGTCGCATCGGATATGGGGCTGATGACCGGCCGCGCCGCTGAATGGCTGGGTCAATTGCGTAAAGCCGCTGCCCCCTCCGCCACCTCGCAATCGGCCTATTGAATCATGGATAGCCCTTTTTTATGTATCAGCGATCTCGGGGCCCGGCTGGGTGAGGGCCCGGTATGGGAAGCGGATCGCGGAACGCTGCGCTTTACCGATATTGCTGGCAAGCGCCTCCATCGTCTCGATCCGGGATCGGGCAAGCTCGAAACGCTGGAACTGTCCGAAGAACTCGGCTCGTTCGCGCCCATCACCGACGGGTCGATCATCGCCGCCCAGCGCACCGGCATCTGGCGTATGAAGGAAGACGGCACCCGGCAGATGCTTGCTGCCAACCCCGAAGCCCATGAGGGCAGCCGCTTCAACGATGGCGGCACCGATCCGCGCGGGCGGTATATCGTGGGGACCGTCGATCCGGGTAAGCAGGGCCGCGCAACGCTCTATCGCTTCGACCAACGCGGGCTGGTCCAACTTGTCGATGGGCTGATGACCTCGAACGGGGTCGCCTTTTCACCCGATGGCCGCACGCTCTATCATTCCGATACGCCACGCTTTGCCATTTATGCCTATGACTACGATCCCGACGCGGGAGAAATCACCGGTAAGCGCGTTTTCGCCCGGCTCGAGCCCACCGAAACCGATCAGGGCCGTCCCGATGGGGCTGCCGTCGATGCCGAGGGTTGCTATTGGTCGGCTCTCTATCAGGGTGCGCGGGTCAACCGTTATGCGCCGACCGGTGAACTGCTCGCGAGCTACCCCGTGCCCGCGCAATCGCCGACCATGCCCTGTTTCGGCGGCCCGGACATGCGGACCCTGTTCGTCACCTCGGCGCGCGACGGGTGCACCGATGCACAGCTTGCCGAATACCCGCAATCTGGCGGCGTCTTCACCATGCGTGTCGATGTTCCCGGGGTTGCACGGCCTTTCTTCAACCCCGAGGTGTGAGCGATGTATGACACCGTGCGCTATAGGAGCCTTGCGGGGCGGCATGTGGTGATTACCGGTGGGGCCTCGGGCATCGGCGCAGAAATGGTCCGCGCCTTTCGGTCGCAGGACGCAACGGTCGGATTTCTCGATATCGATGGCGATGCAGGACAGGCGGTGGCTGAGGAAACCGGCGCGCGGTTCTTCGCCTGCGATGTCACCGATATCGATGCCTTGCGAGCAACGCTTGGGAGGATTGAGGCGGAAGATGGCCCGGTCCGCGTGCTCGTCAACAATGCGGGCAGGGACGACCGGCACGAGATGGCTTCCGTCGAGCCCGATTACTGGCGCCACGTGCTGTCCCTCAATCTCGACCACCAGTTTTTCGCTACCCAAGCCGTGAGCGCGGGAATGGCCGGGGCAGGCGGGGGATCGGTCATCATGCTCGGTTCGATCTCCTGGATGCGCGGTCGGGCGGGGATGGTGGGCTATACGACCGCCAAGGCGGCGATAAACGGGCTGACGCGCACGCTGGCGCGTGAACTGGGGCCACAGGCGATCCGGGTCAATTGCATCGTCCCCGGCGCAATTCTCACCGAGCGCCAGAAAAAGCTCTGGCTCACGCCCGAACTCGACCGGCAATTCATCGACCTTCAGGCACTCAAGTTCCGGCTCGATGCCAGCCATGTAGCCCGCATGGCGCTGTTTCTAGGCTCGGATGAAAGCGGCGGTGCTACAGGCGCCAACTTCATTATCGATGCCGGATTGACGCAGAATTGAGCGACAAACCCATGATCCAGTTCCACGCCATTCCGTCCGGCTTTGAAATCCGGCTCGGGGACAAGCCGATCCTCGTCCATAGCACGGACGCTCCGGCCCTTTTCGTTGGGCGGGGCGAGGCGCGGATGGATATGTATCGAGGCAATTTCGATATCGAGGATTATGTCTCCGAACGTATCGCATTGCGCGGGGCGAGCGTGCAGGGCAGGGACATCCTCTTTTCGGCGGGGGAAGGCGATGCACCGCTGCTCGCCCTGAAGGTCATGGACGATAGTCTTGTGTTTGAAGCGCACGATCCTTCCCTCAACCGGTTCTGGCTGCGCATCGTTGCGGAACCCGGCGAGCATATCTGGGGCGGCGGCGAGCAGATGTCCTATTTCGACATGCGGGGTCGCCATTTCCCCCTCTGGACCTCCGAGCCCGGCGTCGGGCGGGACAAGAGCACCGAGATCACCCGGCTGTCCGATCTCCACAACAAGGCGGGCGGGGCTTACTGGAACACCAACTATCCCCAACCCACATGGGTTTCTTCGCGCCGCTATGCGCTCCATGTCGACACCACCTGCTATTCGTCCTTCGATTTCCGTCACGAGGGCTTTCACGAGATCGAGGTGTGGGAGGTGCCGGAACGCATCGAACTGTTTGGCGCTGACAGTTTCATTGCGCTCGTTGGCGAGCTTTCCTCCCGCTTCGGGCGGCAGCCCGAGCTTCCCGACTGGGTTTATGGCGGTGCGATCATCGGGCTCAAGGACGGGGCCAATTCGTTCTCGCGCATGGAACGGATGATCGCGGCGGGCGTGAAGGTATCGGGCCTATGGTGCGAGGACTGGGTGGGGCTGCGCCACACCTCGTTCGGCGCGCGGCTGTTCTGGGATTGGCAGGCCGATGAGCGCCGCTATCCCGGCCTTGGCAAGCGCATCGCTGAACTGCACGAACGCGGCATCCGCTTTCTGGGCTACGTCAATCCGTATCTGGCGGCGGACGGGCCGCTGTTCGCCGAAGCCGAAGGGCAGGGATTTTTCGCGACCGACGCGAAGGGGGATACGGCCCTCGTTGATTTCGGCGAGTTCGATTGTGGGGTTGTCGATTTCACCAACCCCGATGCCGCCGCATGGTTCGCCGAGCGGGTGATCGGTCAGAACATGCTCGATTTCGGCCTCTCGGGCTGGATGGCCGATTTCGGCGAGTATCTGCCCATCGACGTCAAGCTCTTCAACGGCGTCGATGCGCGCGAGATGCACAATGGCTGGCCCACGCTCTGGGCCGAGGTCAATGCGCGAGCGGTGGAAAGCCGGGGCAGGACCGGCGAGGTCTTGTGGTTCATGCGCGCGGGGTTCACCGGCGTAGGGGCGCACTGCCCGCTGCTCTGGGCGGGGGACCAGTCAGTGGATTTTTCCCGTCACGACGGCCTGGTGACCGTCATCTGCGGGGCGCTGTCATCGGGGCTTCTGGGCAATGCCTACCATCATTCGGACATTGGCGGTTATACGAGCCTTTTCGGCAATGTGCGGACGGCGGAACTTTTGATGCGCTGGTCGGAGATGGCCGCCTTTACGCCCGTGATGCGCAGCCATGAGGGCAACCGCCCGGCCGAGAACCTGCAACTTGATCAGGACCACGAAGTCCTTGCTCATTTCGCCCGCATGACGCAAATCTATTGCCTGCTTGCGCCCTATCTCAAGCATCTTTCCGCCGAGGCGGCGGCGACCGGTTTGCCGGTGCAGCGCCCGCTGTTTCTCCATCACGAGGCCGACCGGGAAACCTATGCGATCCAGGACCAGTATCTTTACGGCGCCGACATGCTCGTCGCGCCGGTCTGGCAGGCGGGGGAGAATGCGCGGCGCGTATACCTTCCCCAAGGGCACCGCTGGGAACAGCTCTGGAGCGGCGAGACGGTGGATGGCGGCCAATGGATCGAGGCCGCGGCACCGATCGGCCAGCCGGCTGTCTATTTCGATCCGGAAAGCGGGTTTGCCGATCTCTTCCGCCGGGTGCGTACACTTTAGATGATCTTTTGGAGCGAAATCCTTACCCCGCAACTGGTTTTTCTCTGGCTGGTTGCCGGTGGAGCCGCGTGGGTCCAGACGCTGACGGGCTTTGCCTTCGGGCTGATCCTGATGGGGGCGGTCGGGCTGTTTGGACTTGTCCCGCTGCCCGAGGCGGCCATTGTTGCCAATCTGTTGGTGATCTTCAACGGCATGATGGTGCTGCGCAAGGACTGGCGCGAGATTGACCGGAAGGGGCTTGGCCTGTTGCTGTTCGGCACTCTGCCGGGGCTGGCTATCGGTTACGGCCTCTTGCTCTATCTCGCCGCGACCGCGCTTTCCGCACTGGCGCTCATCCTCGGGGCGCTGATCCTTTTTGCATCGCTCCAGATGCTGAGCCGGCCGCAGGCGCGGGCAGAGCGGAGCGGGCCGGTTTCGTTCATTGCCACGGGGCTGGTCGGTGGCGTCATGGGCGGGCTGTTCTCGACCGCCGGGCCGCCGATCATCTGGCAGATGTATCGACAGCCCTTTACCCACGCTATGGTGCGCGCAACGCTGGTCAGCGTATTCTTCATCAACGCGGTGGTGCGGCTTGGGCTCGTGCTTGTAACGACGGGCGTTTCCGCGCCCATCTGGCTGGCCGCCGCCGGCGCCGTGCCCATGGTCTGGCTGGGTACGTTCGCCGCGCAGAAATTTCCGCCCCCGGTGCCCCCCGCGATCCTGCGCCGAATCGCGGCGAGCCTGCTCCTTGCTTCGGGGCTGGCACTGTGCGCGCCGCCCCTTGCAGCACTGTTGATCGGTTAGCCGATCCTTTGCCCGTCCGCGTCGAAGGCGTGGATGTTTTCATCATCGAAGGCCAGGCGGATTTCCGCGCCGCGCTCGATCAGCGGCTGGCCCTCCAGCACGGTGAGGATCGAACCCGCGCCTTCCGCCGAGGCGTGCACCACCGTTTCTGCGCCCAGCGCCTCGACCAGATGGACCTTGGCCGCGATGGCGCGTTCGCTATCCTGGGCAAGACGCAGGTGCTGGGGGCGGATACCGATGGTTACCGGCCCGGCATGATCCAGCACGACCTCGGCCCCGCCCGGCAGCGCGGCACGTCCGGACTTTGCTTCGGTCACAAAGAAATTCATGTTCGGAGCCCCGATGAACCCGGCGACGAACAGGTTCTGGGGCCTGTTGTAAAGATTGAGGGGCGTATCGACCTGCTCGATCCTTCCCTTGCGCAGCACGACGATCCGGTCGGCCAGCGTCATGGCCTCGATCTGGTCGTGGGTCACGTAGATCATGGTGGTGGCGAGCCGGGCGTGGAGCGCCGCCAGTTCAGCGCGCATGGTGCCGCGTAGTTCGGCATCGAGGTTGGAAAGCGGTTCATCGAGGAGGAACGCGGTGGGGTTGCGCACAATGGCGCGGCCGATGGCCACCCGCTGGCGCTGCCCGCCCGAAAGCTGGGTGGGGCGTCGCGTGAGCAGCTCGCCGATGTCGAGCATGCGGGCTGCTTCTTCGACGCGCTGGTCGATTTCCGCCTTGGGCATGCGCGCGTTTTCGAGCCCGAACGAGAGATTCTGGCGCACCGTCATATGCGGATAGAGCGCGTAGGACTGGAACACCATGGCAAGGCCGCGATCGGCGGCGCCCTTGCGCGTCACGTCCACGCCATCGATCTCGATTTTCCCCGAGGTCGGCTGGTCGAGCCCGGCGATGAGCCGGAGCAGCGTCGATTTCCCGCAGCCCGACGGCCCGACGAAAACCACGAGTTCCCCTTCGCCGATCTCCAGGTCGATCCCGTGGATCACGTCGACCGTGCCGAAGGACTTGCGGATACCTTCAAGTGCGATGCGCCCCATGCGCCCCTCCTATTTGATGCCCGCCCCGGCAATGCCGGTGGTGATGAAGCGCTGCAGGAAAATGAACACCAGAACCACGGGGATCATCGTCACCACGGTCATGGCGAGGATGTAGTGCCACTGGACGTTGAGTTCCCCCGCATAGGTGTTGAGCCCGATCTGCAGCGTATAAAGCTCGCGGCGCGACAGGACGATCAACGGCCAGAGGAAATCGTTCCAGCGCCAGACGACCGAGAAGATGGCGAGCACGGCGAGCGCCGGTGCGGCGAGCGGCAGGATGATCCGCCAGTAGATCTGCCATTCGGAGGCGTGGTCCATGCGGGCCGCCTCGATCAGTTCGTCGGGGATGGTCAGCATGTATTGGCGCAAAAGGAACACGCCGGTGGGCGTTGCGATGGTGGGCAGGATCACCCCCCAGAGCGAGTTGAGCAGCCCCACGGCGCTCACCACTGAATAGAGCGGCACGAGGATCACCGAAAGCGGCACCATCAACGTGCCGATGATCAAAAGCATCACCGCGTCGCGCCCGCGGAAGCGGTATTTGGAGAGCGCGTAGGCGGCCATGGAGTTGGTGAGCAGCGTCAGGAAGGTCGCGGCCATCGTCACGAACACCGAATTGCCCAGATAGCGCATGAAATCGAACGAAAGGAACGGATCGACGTAATTGTCTACTGCCAGTCCTACCTCGCGCAGCGGCGTCCGGTCGGTGAGGCGCACGCTGATCCTTTCGCCGGGATCGGCGGGATCGACCATCTGCGCCGAAGTCCCGATGCGGCGTATTTCGGCCAATATGCGTGTCGTGCCGTCTTCCATGGTAGCTTCAAAGAGCGGCAGGGGCGCATCGTGGCCCTCGACTGTTGCCACCTCCTGCACATAGGGCAGGAGGGTTGGCGGGAATTCGGCGAGTTGGGCCGGGCCCTTGAACGATGAGGACACCAGCCACAGGGCGGGGCCGAACATGAGAATCGTGCCGCCGATCAGCCAGACCCAGGTGACGATGTCGGTCCAGTGCCAGCCACCGTCGCGGCCGCGCCTGCGAAAGATGAAGTTCTTGATCGCGCTCATCGTGTGTTGCCCCTTTCGGCGCGCCTCGACAGTCCGAGCTGGATCAGCGTGAGGACGACCAGTACGAGCCCCATGAGGATCGAGGCGGCAGCGGCCAGCCCCGGATTGCGCAGGAAGGAAGCAAAGCCCACCTCATAAATATACTGGGTGAGGAACAGCGTGCTGGTGCCCGGCCCGCCGCCGGTCAGTACATAGGCTTCATCGAAAATCTGGACGCCCCGGATAAGCGCCAGCACCAGAACCACGGCCAGGTTCGGCCCGAGCAGCGGCAGCGTGATCCGCCAGAAGACGCGCGCCGGTGGCGTCGCGTCCATTTCGGCGGCCTCATAAAGATCCTTGGGGATGGCCTGCAATCCAGCCAGCAGGATGAGGGTATAAAACCCCATATGCGCCCATGTGGAAACGCCGATGGCGGCGGCAAAGGCGAAGAACCGGTCGTTGAGCCAGACGACGGGATCAAAGCCCAGATTGGTAACGATCAGGTTCATCAGCCCCTGTCGCTGGAGAATCCAGCGCCAGATCAGGCCGACGACGACCGGGGATAAAAGGACGGGAAAGAAAAAGACTGCACGAAAGAACCCGCGCCCCGCGATGTTGCGGTTGAGGATCAGCGCCGTGATCATGCTCACGCAGACCATCAGGCTCACCTGAAACAGCACGAACAGCGACGTATTGCGCACCGCTGTCCAGAACTGGTCCTCGCGGCAGGTGAGCGGCTGGAGATAATTGCCGCATTCAAGCAGGCGGCCATATTGGCCAAAGCCGATGAAACTGCGGTCTCCCAACAGGATATTGGTGCCGCCCGTCAACGAATACACGAAGTTGAGCACCAGCGGAATGATGACGAACACGCCGAAGATCGCCATGTTCGGAAGGAGGAAAAATGCGACCATCCCGCCGGTGCCCGTTCCGCGCTGCCACAGACGCAGCACCGGATCGAAGGCCCGGGCAATGAGGACGAGTGGCAATGTTGCCACCCGTCCCACAGTTTCACCGAACCGTGCCATGGCTTACTGCCCGGCTGCCTCGACCTGATCGGCAACATCGCTGTCGATCAACTCGCGTGCCTGTTCCATGGTGAGTTCGCCGGCCATCACCTGACTGATGCGGGTGACGATCGCACCGTAATAGGTGTTGGCCCAGACCCAGGCCGGCATGGCGTCGGCGGCGGGCATGGTTTCGGCGGAGGCCGCCACGAACGCGTTGAGCGCAGGCGGAACGAGCGGGTCGTCCGACTGGAACTCGAGCCCGCCCTTGGCGACCACGCCCGCATGGGCAGGAAGGAACAGCGTGCGTTCGCTGAATTCACGCAGGATATCCTCGGAAGCAAGGAAATCCATCACGCGCGCGACTTCTTCTGGATGCTGAGTATACTTGATTCCGACAAGCGCCGCACCGCCCGCCATGCCCGAACACCCGGCATCGCCGCAGGGCGAACCGATCATCACCCAGTCAAAAGCGTCGCCGATCTTGCTCGACAGGTTCGAGACTTGCCACGAGCCCGAATAGTAGAACGGGATCTGGGCGTTGATGAAGTCGTCGGCCGCGGCGCGATAGGTAGTGCCGGCGGCAGAGACCCACACTTCAGGAAGCATCAGGCCCTGTTCGGTCCATTCCGCGAGGCGGGACAGATACGCCATGGCGCCATCGTCGATCGGGGCGGGCATCCCGTCATCGGCTATGAAATTGGCGCCATAGGAGATGGACGGTCCGGCAACGCGATGGCCCGAGCGATCAATGGCGAAAGCGGCAGGCAGCCCCTGATCTTCCATCACCTGCCGGCTGGCTTCGATCCATTCGTCCCAGGTCGCGCCCGGTCCGGGAAGCTCGACGCCCGCCTGCTCGAACAGGGTCGCATTGGCAAAACCGCCGGTAAGGGTGAGCTGGGTCATATAGCCGGGGATGGCATCGGACCCGTCTTTGCGTATCCAGTCGAAGCGGCCGCCGAAGTTCTCGTCCCAATAGGCCGGATCGGCCACATGGGGGCGCAGGTCAATCCAGTGTTCGGCCTGGGCCTTGAGGTTGGTCACCCGCGCGATGTCGGGGCCTTCCCCGGCGGCGAGCTGGATGGGAAGCTGCTCCATGATCACCTGATAGGCGACATTGTCGAGCACGATATCGATATCGGGGTTATTCTGCTCGAAGCGGTCGAGAAGGTCGGCGATGACCTCGCCTTCATTGCCGTCTGAATACCACATGATGCGCACTTCCGTGACATTCTGTGCAATGGCGCCCGAGGCCAGGACGGCCAGTGCGACGCCGGAAAGCAAAATCGTCTTCATTGTGTGTCTCCTCCCTGAGACTGTCGGCCCAAACGGGCCACCATAGGACGCCCTGCCTATGAAATAGGGCCGCGGGGCAGGGCCTCCCGCGTACCCGAAACCGTCATTTCGTCAGGATCGATGCGGCGGCCTTCGGCCTCCACCACCCCATCGGCGTGAAATATGACCGGCCCGTAATCGGGATCATCGATCACCAGCCGTCCATGCTCCTCGCGCGGCGCGAACTGGCCGAACCGCGTGGCAAAGCCTGCCTCCCCGCCGTGAATCGCTTCGGACCCAAGCCGGACCAACCACCAGCCCTTGCGGCCCGCGAGCCGCAATTCGTGCCCGCGCGTCGGGCCCTCGGTGACCATTTCAAACGGGCCGGACCCGCGCAACAGCAGATGGGCGCTGCCCGAGCACGCCAGCGCGGTATCGCCCGACAGGCTCGCCCGGTCGAAATCGGGCATGGGGAACCAGCAATGGGTGAAATCGGGCTGGGGCTCGACCCCGTTAAAGACGACGATGGCCAGATCGCGATATTGCTGCACGCGGGGGATCGAGGCCGACCCGCCCCAATACGAGGGGCGGCCATAGCCCGAATGGATAACCTCGCCGGGGTGGTTGATCCACACCTGCGCCTGCGCGTTGGTGCCGAGCCGGGCGTGGATGAGCGTTTCCTGATAGCCCCATTCACCCCAGCGATAGGCGACGGTGCTTCCCATCGCATGGTCAGCGCTCTTGTGATGGTAAAGGCGCGCAAAGCTGTTCTCGCCCTGCGCAAAGCGCCATTCCTGCGCCTCGTCGCCCGAAAGGCACGCACGGTCCTTGAGTTCGGGTAGGTCCAGCTCATGATCCCTGAGGCATAGTGCAAGCTGGGGTGTTGCATGAAAGCGCGCGCCATAGCTGCCCTTGCCCCACAACATGCGTGCGATCGCGGAAAGCTCAAGCGTAGTCGTCCCGCGCAGGGTGTGCTCGTAGCTGCGCCCCTGGGCGGCAGTCAGCACGCCCTGATGGGCGGAATTGGCGACCAGTTCGATGAGCCGCGCGATGCCGCGTCCGGCCCGTTCGCGCAGGCGCGCATCGGGGGATAGCGCAAAGAGCGCCGTCAGCCCCTTGAGATCGATGGGGAAATAGGGAGCCGAGTTGAATTCGGCCATTTCCCACGCCTCGAAATGATCCATCCACTTTTCGAGCCGTTCCAGCCCGATTCGCGATTGCTCGCGGCCCGTGCGGCCCGAGCGCCTGAAGGTGGCGTCGGGCAGGAGTGCCCCGCCCAGATGGGCGGCGGTATGAAACAGCAGCGCGTGGTTTTCCGAAAAATACCACTGCACGTCATTGCCCGGCTCGTCCATCCAGTAGCGATAGCCAAGGATCGTCTCGTCGATGCGTGCGCAGAATTGCTCGCCCAGCAGTTCGGGCCAGCGGGTGCGGCACCAGATGAGCGGCACGAGTGCGAAATCGGCGCAATCCCAGCACGCATCGATGCGCTCCACCGCCGCGCCGATCATGGCACGCGTCTTTTCACCCCCATCGCCCAGCGCGAGGCGGGCCAGCGCGCCCACGGCATCGGCTTCCCCGCCCTCGGCGACTGCAGTCAGCGCTTCGGCGATCCGTGCCGCAATGGTATCGGGGGCCTGGCCTTGCTTGCGGGCGTGAGAAATTTCTGTGCCGAACACCCGGCTTGCGGTGAATCCGCCGGTGGAAAGGCGCAGGATGAAATGGCGGAAATCGGCGGGCAGTTCGTCAGCCGGGCCGAGATCGATCACTGTGGCGTCGGACGACAGCGTGTGCCGGATCGGCGCCATGGGATCGTGCGACATGAAATCGCCCTCGACCGTAATCTCGGCTTCCGCCGCGACACCGAGCGGATGGGGCAGCACGAGGCGCACATCGACCCCGTCATGGGTAGCGCGGGGGAAGTGAAACGCATCGAGCGCCGCTTCGATGGCCGCCGCATCCTCGGGCGGGCAATCGACGGGAATGGCCTGATCGGCAGCGGGCCCGGCGAGATAGTCGAGCTCGATATAGAACCGCGTATCGCGCTCGGCCAGATCGTCGAAAAACACCTCGATGCGGTTTTCGCCGGCCTGGAGATCGACTTCGATTTCAGCACCGGTCTCGAAATTGCGACGATATTCCCCGGTCCACAGCACTTCGTTTCCGTTGACCTTGAGAATCGCGCCGCCGCAGGTGGCGAGCCGGAAGTGGGCAGGGCCGGCGGCCTTGGTCCGGACCAGCGTTTCGGCGCGGGCGGCGATGCGCGTGGCGCGGAACCAGAAGCCCGAAAGATCGAGACGCGGGGAGCCGAACCCCAGCCAGACTGTGTCGGGGGCACCGGTTGTGCGCTCGTCGGGCCGCTTGTCGCGGTAGATTTGGGCAAAATCAGTACGGCACGGATATTCATGGGGGATGAAGTTCTTTTCCCGCGTGAGAAAAAAGAACGGGTCCATCTCGCCTTCCATGGGGCGCTCGGGCACGTCGAACGGCTCCGCGCTGACGGCTGAGTGCCGCCAAAGCGTGACCGGTTCGCCAATATCGAGCGTCCGCGCCAGTCGTGTCATCTGAGGTCCTTTACCGGCACGGGATCGACATCCTGATAGACTTGGTTTTCCCCCGTCATGCCCCAGACGAAGGCATAGGGACCGGTGCCTGCGCCCATATGGATCGACCATGCGGGAGAAAGGACGACATCGCCGCTGGCGACGACCAGATGGCGGGTATTGTCGGGGCGGCCCATGAAATGGAACACCCGGTCCTCCTCGGACATATCGAAATAAAGGTAAGCCTCCATGCGCCGCTCATGCAGGTGCGGAGGCATGGTGTTCCACACATTGCCCGGAGAGGGATCGGTGATCCCCATCAGCAATAGACAGGAGGGCGCGACCTCGGGGTGGATGTACATGCGCAGATCGCGGTGGTTGGCCTTTTCGGGCGTTCCGAACGAAACCATCTTCGATTGCGCCCGCGTGATCAGCCGGTGCGCGATATCGGCACCCGCCGGGACCGAATTGAGATAGAACAGCGCGGGATTGTCGGCATCGGCTGAACGAAGCTGCACATCTTTGGCGCCGCGCCCGATATAAAGCACGTCGCGCGAGGCAAGCTCAAACGTCTCGCCGTCCACCGTGATGGCCCCCGTGCCAAGGCCGAGATTGGCAATGCCCGCCTCGCGCGCATCGAAGAAATGGTCCGTTCCCACTTCCGTGCCGTCGCTGATGGCGATTGGCTGGCGGGTTGGCACGATGCCGCCCACCACCATCCGGTCGATATGGGTATAGCCCATGCGCGCCTCGCCGGGCACGAAGATCGATTCGATGAGAAATTCGCCGCGCAGCGCGGACGTGTTCATGCTGTCGATCTGGTCGGGCGAAGCGCCGTAGCGTGTGGTCCAATTCATGTCGGCTCCATGTGATTGAGGCCTTCGGCAAGGCAAAGAATGGCGAGCGACTGGCCGTAGCCGGTCGGCTGCACCGGGATATCGCGGTAAAATTGCAGGTCGTGGCCCATGCGGGTGCCGTAGGAGACGCCCTCGACCACCCCGTCGGGCCCGATCTGGCCCATTATATAGGAGAGCGCCCGCTTGCCTGCCGCCAGCGCCCGGGGTCCGGCGCGGCCGGTGCGCGCGGCCTTCATCAGCCCGTAGGCGATGCCGGCGGTGGCGCTGGTTTCCTCATAGGATTGCGGGTCGTCGAGCAGCGTGCGCCAGGCGCCGCTTTCGGTCTGGAGCGGCAACAGCGCCTCGATCTGGGTGGCCAGGACCCCGTTGAGGAAGCGCTCGATCGTGGGGTCGAGCTTGCAGAGTTCGGGCAGGTCGGCCAGCCCTGCGGTGATCCAGGCATTACCCCGTGCCCAGCGCGCGCCTGCAAAATTGTCCCGCCGCTCAAAACTCCAGCCGTGGAACCACAGGCCCGTTCTCACGTCGCAAAGGTAGCGCGCATGGACGAGAAACTGGTGCTGGGCTTCCTCGACCAGTTCACGCCGTCCCGATGCCTCTCCATAGGCGGCGAGAAACAGCCCGACCATGAAAAGGGTGTCGTCCCAAAGCTCGCCGTCATTGACCTTGTCGGAAACATCGTGCTGGAAGCCGTCCTCGCCGGTGCGCGGCGCCTCGGCCATCAGCCGGTCTGCCCAGCCATCGAGCATGGGCTGCCAGCGCGGATCGCGGGTGCGGTTCCAGAGCAGCGTAAGCGCCAGCATGGGCGCGGTGGTGTTGATGTTGAGTGGGGGCAGGCCGTGTTCCCGATAAGGCGCGTACCAGTCCTCGAGCATCTTGCGCAGGCGCTCGTCGCCGGTGTGTAGCCAGAGCCGCGCCAGGCCGTAAAGCCCGACGCCTTGCGGCCATTCCCAGGACTGAAAGCTGATGTAGTCGCCTGCCGTGCCGTCGAGGTTGGGTTCGTGGAACCGCCCGTTGTTGCGCAACGCGGTCAGCCCCTCGACAAGACGCTCCAGCACCGGACCGACATTTTGACCTGCCGGCATATTGTTTCCTCCCTTTGAAATACGATAGCGCAACGAAAACTGTTTGCAAAGAACGTAAAAAATTTGCAGATTGATAAATGAAGGCGCCATTGGAGAAGAAAGTCGGATGGCATCACGTCGGGTCAGGATGGAAGATTTGGCCGAGCAGTGCGGGGTTTCGGTCGCAACGGTCAGCCGCGTGCTATCGGGAAAGCCCGGAGTGCGCGACGATCTGCGCACGGCGATCCGCAACACCGCCTCCGCCATGGGTTATGCCATGTCGTCCTCGGTCGCCGGGCAGCGCGCCGTCCTGATCGCCAGCCGCGACGCGATGGTCGATCTGGCGCGCGGACAGTTCACGCTGCATCTGATCGAAGGCATGCGAGCCCGGGCGACGGTCTTGGGGATGGAACTCGATATCCGCACCGCCACGGGCCCGATCGATGAAAGTTTCGATGCGGGCGATGCGGCCGGATTTATCCTGCTTACCCCGGAAGGGGATGCTGAGATCGCGGCGGCAGCGGCGCTTGACAAGCCCGTTGTGCTCGTCAACGCCGATGACCCCAGGATGCGGCTGTGCTCGGTTTCCCCCTGCAACCGCAGCGCTGCGGCTCATGCCACCGAATACCTCATCAATCTGGGGCACAAACGTATCCTCTTCCTCTCAAAGCCGGGCCGGCGCACTATCGAGCGGAGGCAGGAGGGGTGGTTCGATCGCATGCGTGCCGAAGGCCTTGAGGTCGGCCCCGACCTGCTCGTCGAGGTCGATGACTGGCTGCCCGATCTTGCCGCCAAGGCCATCAAGGAGCGGCTCGCCAGTGGGAAGCGCGATTTTACGGCCATCCTCGCCGCCGGGGACAGCCTTGCCTTTGGCGCGCTGATCGGACTGGCCGAAGCCGGGGTCGATACGCCCGGCGAGGTCAGCGTCATGGGGTTCGACGGTCTGCCACAATGCGAACTGCAATCGCCTCCGCTCTCGGCGGTGGAAATTCCCATGCAGCAGATCGGGGCGCTGGCGCTTGACCTGCTGCGCGACGAATTGAGCGAATTCAATTTTCCGCCGCGCCGGGTCGAACTGGCTTGTCGTATCGTCGACCGGGCTTCGGTCGGCCCCGCTTCACCGCTTCCCTGATTCCTGCCCACGGAGACCTGCCATGGACAATCCCTTTTCCCTCGATGGCCGCCGCGCGCTTGTGACCGGTGCCAATACCGGCATCGGCCAGGCCATCGCCGTCGCCCTCGGTGTTGCCGGAGCGGATGTTATCTGCGCCGCCCGCCGCTCCTGCGAGGAAACGCTTGCCCAACTGGCCGCACGAGGGGCGCGAGGAATCGAATTGAGGCTCGATTTTGCCGACCCCATGGCCGCCACCGGCGTCTTTGCCGAAAACCAGGTGGATATTCTGGTCAACAACGCCGGCATCATCCGCCGCGACGACAGCATCGATTACAACGAAGCAGACTGGGACGCGGTGATGGACGTCAATCTCAAGGCGCTGTTCTTCACCACCCAGGCGTTTGCCAAGGCAGTTCTGGCGCGCGGCGGGACCGGAAAGGTGGTCAACATCGCCTCGCTGCTCTCGTTTCAGGGCGGTATCCGTGTCCCGGCCTATACTGCCGCCAAACACGGCGTTGCCGGCCTCACCAAGATTCTCGCCAATGAATGGGCAGCAAAGGACATCAACGTCAATGCCATCGCGCCGGGCTATATCGAGACCAACAACACCGAGGCCCTGCGCGCCGATCCGGAACGCTCCACCGCCATCCTCGACCGCATCCCGGCGGGACGCTGGGGCAGGCCGGGCGATATCGCACAGGCCGCTGTGTTCCTCAGCGCCCCGGCCTCCGATTACATTCAAGGCGCGGTGCTGAATGTCGATGGTGGCTGGCTGGCCCGATAACGCTGCGAACGTCAATTACGATAGTTGACCGGTCTGAGGCGGCCCTCGGCTCAACGGCATTGGTCTGTGTTCCCGGAACGGTATCCGTATTGCGCGCCCATTAAAGGCGGACGACCGTATGGTGACAGGACGATGACAGGGAGAGCCATTAATCTGGGGCATGAACGTAATGACGTTCGGTTTGTCATGGGAGGTTTTATGAACAAGCTGCTAGTCGCGGCGCTGATTACCGGCGCCCTTTCCGCCCCCGCCTTTGCCGCGGATTATTCCATTGTTGCCCCCGCCGGCCCCGGCGGCGGCTGGGATCAGACCGCCCGTACCATGCAAGAAGCCCTCACCACTGAAGGCATTTCGGGCAATGTGCAGGTCACCAACGTTCCTGGCGCTGGCGGCACGATCGGGCTTGCCCAGTTCGTCAACCAGGAAAACGGCAACCCCAACGCTCTCATCGTTGGCGGTTACGTGATGGTCGGCGCGATCCTCACCAACGTTTCGCCGGTCTCGCTGGCCGACGTCACCCCCATCGCCCGTCTCACCGGCGAGGCCGTGGGCGTCGTGGTTCCCGCCAGCTCCGACATTCAGACCATGGATGACCTCGTGGCCCGTCTCAAGGACAATACGGGCGCCGTATCCTGGGCCGGCGGCTCGGCCGGTGGCGCTGACCACATCACAGCCGGCCTCATCGCCAAGGCCATCGGCGTCGATCCCACCCAGGTCAACTACATCGCCTATTCGGGCGGTGGCGAAGCGCTTGCGGCCATTCTCGGCGGTCAGGTGACGGTGGGCGTTTCCGGCGTCAGCGAGTTCGCTTCGCAGATCGAAGCGGGCGAGTTGCGCCTTTTGGCCGTTTCGACCGATACCCGTGTGCCGGGCTTTGATGCGCCCACGCTTCAGGAAGCCGGTGTCGATACCGCCGTCCAGAACTGGCGCATGATTGCTGCCGCGCCGGGCCTGACCGACGAGCAGGTTGCCGCGATCACCGCCGATATCAAGGCGATGGCGGAATCCGATACCTGGCAGACTGCCCTCGAAACCCGTGGTTGGGTCGATACCTACCTTGACGGCGAAGCGTTCGAGGCGCAGCTTGAAGCCGATACTTCTGCGACAGAAGCCATTCTGAGAGATATCGGCCTCGTAGAATGAATACGGGTAATTCAGGAAATATGCGCCGCCCCGATGGGGCGGCGCTCGTTATTGCCGCCATTCTGGCAGGCATAGCGGTCGTGATCTTCTGGCAGACGAGCCTGATGCGCGTGCCGCCGGTCCAGCAGCGCGTCGGCCCCACCGTATTTCCCTATGTTGTGGCCACGGGCCTTGTCTTTCTTGCTATCGGGACCGCGGTTTCGGCGTTTCGCAACGGCTTTCCCGCGCGCAGCAAGGATGACTTCCGGCCCATCGTGTGGATTGTCGGCGGCCTGGTCGCGCAGATTCTTTTGCTGTCCACCGCGGGCTTTTCCATCGCCACGGGAGTATTGTTCGGCTTTACGGCCAAAGGCTTCGGGCGAGGGCCGCTGTGGAAGACGATCCCTGCGGGGGCCGTCTTTGCCTTCATCGTCTGGTTCATATTCGCAAAGGGCCTGCAACTCTCGCTGCCCACCGGCGTCCTTGAACGTCTGCTGACGACCGGAAGTTTCCAATGAGCACCTTCGATCTTCTGGCACAGGGCCTGATAGCCGCCCTGCAATGGCAAAACCTCCTCTATGCGCTCATCGGCGTGACACTGGGCACCGCTGTGGGGGTGCTGCCGGGAATCGGGCCGGCGCTAACCGTGGCGCTGCTGCTCCCCGTCACCTACAAGCTCGATCCCGCCGGCTCGCTCATCATGTTTGCGGGTATCTACTATGGCGGCATGTATGGCGGCTCGACGACCTCGATCCTGCTCAACACGCCCGGCGAAAGCGCATCCATCGTCACGGCGCTGGAAGGCAACAAGATGGCGCGGCAGGGCAGGGGCGGCCCGGCTCTGGCCACCGCCGCCATCGGCTCTTTCATCGCCGGATTGCTCGCCACTATCGGTCTGGCTTTCATCGCTCCCTGGGTGGTGCGTTTTGCCCTTTCGTTCGGACCAGCCGATTATTTCGCGCTTATGGTACTGGCCTTCGTCACCGTCTCGGCGGCGTTCGGCGACAGCGCGTTGCGCGGGCTCACTGCGCTCTTCATCGGGCTTGGGCTCGGGCTGATCGGCATAGACCTGCAAACGGGCCAGACACGTCTCGCCTTCGGTATCCCCGATCTCCTCGACGGTATCGAGGTGACGACGCTGGCTGTGGCGCTGTTTGCTATTGGCGAGACGCTCAAGACCAGTTCCGATCCCGCGCAGATCAACACCCAGTTTACCGCCATCAAGGGATCGGTATGGATGACGCTGGAGGACTGGAGGCGGAGTTGGGCGTCCTGGCTTCGCGGCACTGTCATCGGATTTCCTATCGGCGCGATGCCGGCTGGCGGCGCGGACGTTGCAAGCTTTCTGTCCTATAGCGCCGAGAAGAGCTTTTCCAAAAAGCCCGAGGAATTCGGTCATGGTGCCATCGAAGGTGTTGCCGGACCCGAAGCGGCCAACAACGCTTCGGCGGCGGGAACGCTGGTGCCCCTTTTAACGCTCGGCCTGCCCACCACGGCGACCGCCGCCATCATGTTGGCCGGCTTCCAGCAATTCGGCCTTCAGCCAGGTCCGCTGTTGTTCACCAATAACGCACCGCTGGTCTGGGCGCTGATCGCCAGCCTGCTGGTCGCCAATCTGATGTTGCTGGTGCTCAACCTGCCGCTCATCGGGGTCTGGGTGCGGTTGCTGACCATTCCCAAGCCATGGCTCTATGGCGGCATTCTGGTGTTCGCCACGCTGGGCACTCTGGGCGCGAACGGCGCAATGTCGACGGGGTTCGGTCCGGTACGGATTTCATTCGAGTTGGTCCTCCTGCTCGCGTTCGGCGTTCTGGGTTATATCCTGCGCCGCTTCGACTACCCCATCGCGCCGGTGGTCGTGGGGCTTATTCTCGGTCCCATGGCCGAACAGCAGTTGCGGCGCGCGCTGGCCATCAGCCAAGGCGATGTGGGCATCCTGCTGGCCTCTCCCGTATCGATGGTGCTTTACGCCGCCGCCGCCGCCGCGATCATCATACCGCTGATCATGCGGCTCCGTGGCAAGGGCGCTGTACTGGGGCAACTGGCGTCCGACGAGGACTGATCGGAGCTGTAAAAAAGAGAAAAGCCCGGACGCCAGGGAGGAACCGGCGTCCGGGCTTTCTCATGTCGGCAGGGGGCGCCGGTCCTCGCCCCCGGAAGGGGGCAGGCGGCAGCTCAATCCCTGCCGATCGAGCGAAAAGCGTCCGGGGCAATGCCCAGAGACCTGAGGTCGCGCGCCCGGGGGAGCCGGTTGGCCTCGACGGCCGCCGCAACGGCTACCGCGCTGCCGAACATCGTGGCAGCGTTTCCAAGGGTTGCAAACAGTTTGGCATTGCGCAGAGCGCTCATGGTCGTGGTCCTTGTTTGGACCGGCGAAATTACCGGCCGCTTTCCATGAGCCATAGATGGTTGGGGCAGGAAAAAGCGGTAGTGGCGCTTTGGGTAACCCTGCCATGCGCCCAGCGAAGGGCAACGTCCTTACGGGGGAGAGACGATCTCGCTCCAGGTGCTCAGGAACCGTTGCCGTCGCAACCGGTCGAGCGCCACGAGCAGGCCGGGTCCGAGCGGAATGGGCTGTACGACCCCCCGCCCACGCGCGGCGATCGCCGCGCTGGACCATTTCCCCTCACCGCCCCGCACCACCGAACCGAGCGCCGTTTCTCCAGCGGCGACCGCTTGCCCTGTGGGTGAAAGCGCGAAATCGACGAAGGCGCGTGCCAGTTCGGGATTGGGCGCATCGCGCGGGATCAGCATGGACCGGCTCAGGACCAGCACGTAATCGTCGGGAACCACGATCTCGATGTTGGCCCCGTCGGCCTGCCGCGCAAAGGCGTAGGAACCGAGCACATTGTATCCCAGCGCCAGCGTGCCCTCGGAAACCCCGTCGAGGATGGCGGGACTGGACCCCGAAAACCGCGCGTTCACCCGTCCGAAAGCGTTGGCGAGTCGCCAGAAGGTCGAGGATATGGCCTGATCCTGCGCGGCGAGCAGGTAACCGACGCCTGAAATCGCGATATCGTAGGTGGCGATCTGCCCGCGGAACCGGTCGGGACGGGTTTCGAGCAGTTCGGCGAGGGTAAGATGGGTGCGCGGCACGTCCGCTGGCGCGATGCGATCAGGATTGTAGATGATCACCGCAGGCTCGAAGGTGAACCCGAACACCTCGTTGCGCCAGTGGGCCCAATCGGGCAGATCGGCGAGATAGGGGCTGTCATAAGCCAGCGCATACCCGTCATTGGCGAGCTTGACCTGAAGGTCCGAGGCTGAACTGACGAGCAGGTCGGGCGTGAAAGCGAGCGTACCGCCGACATAATTTTCGTAAAGCGGCAGCGTGTCGGTTTCCTCGTAGTGGACGCTCACATCGGGACGCAATATCTGGAACTCGCCGATGAAGGCGGCAAAGAGCGGCGTATCCGTCGTCCCCAGAATGGTCAGAACCGTCGTGTCCGAACCGTCCGGCGCGGGGTAATGGGTGGTGAGCGCCTGTGCATCGTCCGTTGCGGCCATCGTTACCAGGGCCAGCATCGCGGCAAGACCGAGTGCAGCGCCGCGCGCGGTGGAGGATTGGCGCTGAAGCCGGGGCAGGGCGATTTCGACGCTCAACCCGCCCCCTTCGCGGTCCTTGAGCTCCAGCCTGCCCTTGTGCGCTTCGACCACGCGCGCCACGATGGAGAGCCCCAGCCCCGAACCCGCCGTCCTGCCGCTCTGCCGCCCGCGCCGGAACCGCTCCAGAACGGCGGATTTTTCATCCCCCTCGATGCCGGGCCCACGGTCGCTGACGGCAAGCAAAAGCATCGTTGCGCCCACGCGGCCCGTTATCTCCACCCGCCCCGTCGAATAGACCAGCGCGTTGTCGACGACATTGCGGATCATCTCGCGCAGCGCCACGCGGTCACCGCGCAATTGTGCTTCGGCAAATTCGGGTGAAAGGTCCACGATTACCCGCTGCGCCTGGTCGGGGTCGAGCCGCTGGCGCATGTCCTCGATAACGGTGGCGAGCGTGCTCGTTTCGATTTCCTGATTTTCCATGCGGTGAGAGATCGTTGCTTCCATCAGCAACTGGTTGACCAACTGGCTCGCCTGCACAGCCTGCTGATGGATGCGCGCCACCCGCCCGCGCAAGGCGTCCAGGTCGGGCTCGTCCATCGCCACTTCCGCCTGTGCGCGTAGTGAGGCGAGCGGCGTGCGCACCTCGTGGGCGGCCTCGGCCACAAGGCTGCTCACCCGCGTCATGGCGTTGCGCAAGCGGGCCATGAACCCGTTGAGTGCCGAGACGAGGTGCCCGACTTCAGTAGGTACGGGCACGGTGATGGGCGAGAGCTCGTCCGGCGCGCGAGCCCTCAGTTCGTGTTCGAGCCCGGTCAGCGGGGCGAACATGCGCGAAATGCCGAACCACACGAGCCCGACAGCCAATAGCGTCAGGGCAATGACCGGTATGATGGCGTTGGAGAGAATCTCGTTGGCCAGTGCCTCGCGCTGGTTCTGTGTTTCTGCGACATGGATCGTCACCCAGCCCGTATCGCTTGCCGTTGAAATCAGCCGCCCAACGCTTGCAACCCGCACCGTCTCGCCCCGGTATGCCACATCGGCGAAATGGGGCTCGCCCGATACGGTTTCCGGCATCAGCGCGGCAAGATCCTCATAGCCGGTGACCGTTTTCGCATCCGGGTCCTCGACCGCATAGAACACCCGGTCCCGGCCGGAAAACATCGCAAAGGAGGCGAATGGCAATTCGACGATCACCGCCTCGTTCTCGACCTGCACCGCCCCCGCGATAGTGAGGGCGGATGCCGCCAGCAGCCGGTCGAAGGCACGGTCCGACGCCCGGTCGGCATAGTCGCGAATGAACACCACGAGAATTACCGCCGCCGCCAGCAACAGCGCCACGGCCAGCGCCAGAATGCGCCGGTGGATGGAAAAGGAGCGGACCGGCGGAACGAGTGCCCCGCTCATCGGCCCGAGGCTCGCATCGTATAGCCCACGCCCCGCACGGTCGCGATCTTGACGTCCGCGTGTTCGAGTTTCCGGCGCAGGCGGGAAATGTGCAATTCAAGCGCATTGACCGATACGCTTTCATCGAAATTGAATAGCTGGTTCATCAGCCTTTCCTTGGCAACGACCTTGTCGGCATGGGTCACCAGAATTTCGAGCAGCCTGAACTCGCGCCGCCCCAGATCCAGGATTTCCCCGTTGATCGTTGCGTTGAGACCGGCAAGATCCAGCTCGAGATTGCCAACCCCGATGACACTCGATGTCAGCCCGCCGGTGCGCCGCATCAGCGCCCGCAAACGGGCTTCGAGCTCGCGCAGGTCGAAGGGCTTGACGAGATAATCATCCGCCCCCAGATCGAGCAGGCTCACCTTGTCGTCGATTTCCGAGCGGGCGGTGATAACGAGGATCGGTGCGTTGAACCTTCGGCGGCGCAATTCGGCGATCAGGCTGATTCCGTCCCGATTGGGCAGCATCAGGTCGAGCACCATGGCGTCGAACTCATCCCCTTGGGCGCTCTCGGCCACATGCGCTCCATCCCGTACCCATTCGACCGAATGGCCCGCACTTCGCAAGCGCTTTTCGATCGCCTCACCCAGATCTTCATTGTCTTCAACAAGCAGAATGCGCATGGACACCCCGATTTCCCGCGCTATCCTAATTGATCCGCCGCCATGGGAACATCCCTGCTGGACGAGGATTACCCCAGTCGGCAAGGCATGGTAACCGCCAGACAGGATACCCGCGGTTATGCGGACAAGGAGGACTACGATCTCGTCATTATCGACACTGCGGGACATGACAATGTGGTTATGCGTGCCGCGCTGAAGCACATCAATCTTGGGCTGGTGCCAGCCGGCCACACACGTCTCGATCTCAATGCGACCCGTGGGATTTGCAGGGTGGCGCATGAGGCTGGCGTTCCGGCGCCGGTGGTTCTCAATCGCGTGCATCGGGAAGAGAGCAAGAGAACCCGGTGGTATATCGATAAATATGCTGCCGATGGCCGCATCCTGCCTGGATGTATCCTGAGCGGGGTGCAACGCACGACGCCTACACGCATGGCTTGGGGGCGATGGAATACCAGCCGGGGCATCCGGCGGCCAAAACCATTGCCAGCCTGTATTCCTATGTGAGCCACACCTACGCCAGAGGGAACGCCCATGCCTGAGACCGGCAAGAGGAAAGCAGGGTTTCGGTTTGGTGAACGCGAACCCGCTCGCGCGGCTCCGGCAGCGCTTCGCTCGCGTGCCTCGAGACCGCCACGTGAGGCCGAGGACGTTCGGGAGGTCCGGTTGCGTCTATCGGTTGCGGTTGTCGAGCAGTTGCGTGATGTAGCGCGCGTCGAGCGCTGTTCGATGAACGCGCTCGTTGCCGATTATCTCGACCTTGGCTTTCGGCGGGAAGGCCACAAGGGTATCGATGAACTCGCTCCCGGCTTTGCCGGCTATTTGCGGGGCGACCGGAAGAACCACCGTCAGGCAGTTGATCCGGCTACCCAGCAATCTGACGTTCATGCTGAGCCAGAGGAAACGTCAATCCTGCCCCTGAAGTTCATGCGAGGCTTCCGTCTCGATTTAGCATTGCACACTTGGCTCGGTGAGCGCCGGAATGAGAGTCCAAATCGGACAAGGCTTATGTATGTAATTCAATTCTTTAAGATTGAATTGGGCCAGTTGGCATTCGACCCTAAAAGCCCCATGCAAGCGTAAGATATGAATTTCCTGATGACTGAGCGGTGTCGATCGGCGCTATCTTTGTTGGGGTGCAGACCTGTTGAGGTTGGACCATTTCCGTAGATCGGTCGGCAGCACCAGTGAGAGGTTGGCGCCATTATCGATGGCCGTGAGGTTGACACAGCCGCCAAGATCGCGGGCTCGGCGTTCCATATTGCCAATCCCCTTGCCCTTGCCCTTGCCGAAATGGGGCAGCGGAGCGCCGTCGTTCCGTACCTCCAACATTGCCCTGCCGTCATCGGTCTTTTTGCCCTCGATATCGATCCGGCGGGCGGGGCCGTGCTTGATGGCGTTGGTCACGGCTTCCTGGAGGATACGCAGCACCGAGAGGGCGATTTCTGGTGTGATCCCTATGACCTCCGGCAGTTTCTCGGTTGACCAGCCGAGTTCAACGCCCAGCCGGCGAAGCTGAGGCTCCAGTTTTTCGCGGAAAGCGGCCAAAGCTATTCGCAGATCGCCATCGCTCAGATCCAGCGAGTTGACGACCAGTCTTAGGTCGTCGAGCGCAGCGCGCGCGGCCCGCTCGATGGCTTCCCCTTCGCCGGGATTGCGTTCGGCAAGCGCAATGATGGAGACCAGATGCCCGCTCAGGCCGTCATGGAGATCCCGCATCAGGCGCTGGCGTTCATGTTCGCGCACGAGTTCGCTCGCATGGGCGCGTTCCTTCTCGTGGAGCAGCACCAGTTCCGCCTCCTGGGCTGCAAGCCGCTGCCGCAGGGTTTCATTTGCATTGTCCAGCCCGTTGAGGCTGTCCGCCAGCCGGCCCATCAGGATGACCATGATGGCGAGTAGCATCATGGTGCGGACATAAGAGACGATGAGGAAGGGGGCATCATGAAGGCCGGTTACGACCAGAATGTCATGAAGGCCGAACCAGGCCGTGAGGGCGCAGGGAACCGCCAGTATCGCCGCGTTCCAGTTCCGTCGTACGGCAAAGTCATGTGCAAGGATGCCGGCAGCCGCCAGGTAGGCCACAAGCGCAACCGTAGCGCTAAGCAATCCCACGATGGGGAAACGAACCAGGCCGCACAGCCCGATAACCAGAAGGACTGCCGGCACGATCACAACGGCCGGCAACAACAACCGCGGGCGCGGCCTTCCGATAATGGCTAGGGCCATGCCAAGCGCCATGAGACCCACGGCTGAAAAGGCCGCCGTGACCTGAAAGTGTTCCACGGCCCCCAGGGGCAAGCCCGGCGCCTGAGTAAGAACGACCAACAAGCTCGCTATCGCTATCAGGGCCAACCACCGGAATACGGGATCGTGCCGGCGCGCGGTCCAGACGGTCGCAATTCCGATGGTCAGGACAATGTGCAGCGCGAATGTCATGGCGCGCACTTGATCGATCAGGAGATTAGATAGCTTGTAGGCGGGCATGATGGTGCTGGCAGGGCCGATGCTTACCGGGGAGAGCCGCCCCGGAAGCCACCCGACCTCCCGGGATTGCCGGAGCATGATTTCGTTGTCGCCCTCTCGAATCGAGCCTTGCGGGATAAAGGCGAGGAAGGAATAGCCGCTGGTAGGATTCGACCACGCCGTATCGAGCGCCGACATCGCGCGCTGGCCATTGACCCAGGCTTCGATGTGGTGCCGGGCGGATGGAATGAAAAGGAAGAGCGGCTCGTGCGTGGGACGGGCGCTTTGGAAGGTGAGGTGGTAGGTGCCGGTAACGACGTCATAGGGCGATGCCGGCATCCAGGTGTGGGGCAGGGAGACGGTTTCCTCAGCGTCACTCCCTTCCAGGCCAAATTGCGCTTCCAATATGGTGGGGGCATTGGGAGGAGAGGAAATGCGGAAGAGATTGGGAAGAAACCCGATCGTAACGATCAGGATCGTCAGCATCACCCAGGACAGCAGCTTTAGGGCGGGGGAATTTCTTGCTGCCTGCTCGTGCATCACAATTTGATCAGGCCCAGTCTCGCCGCCTCGAAGACCGCCTCGGATCGGTTGGAGGCCTGAAGCTTGCGATAGATGTTGCGAATGTGCACGGGAACGGTCTGCCTGGAAATGGCAAGTTTATCCGCCAGTTCACCATAGGTGAACCCCTTCGCGATACCCCAAAGAATATCTGTCTCGCGCGTGGTGAGTGTAGGCCTGTCGATTTCCTCAGCCCCGGATTCAGCCTTCCGATCGGACAGGCGGCGCACGAGAACGCGGGCGATGCGCGAGGAGATTGGTGAGCGGCCTGCCATCACATCCTTGATCGCGTCAATAAGGTCGATCGAGTCCGCATCCTTGAGTAGATATCCCGACGCACCCGCCTCGATCGCATCGAGCACGGAACGTTCATCCGCAAGGACGGAGATGACCATGGCTTCGGCATTCGGATGCTTTCCGGCCAGCGCGCGGATGGCCTCGATCCCGCTGCCGTCCGGCAGTCGCAGGTCAGTTATCAGAAGATCGATTTCCCGGTTTTCGATTGCTGCAAACGTTTCCTCGAGATTTGAACAGGATGCGCAGAGCTCCGCCCCGGACCAGGCGCCAACAATGCTGGCGAGACGCTCCCGGATCGGGTCATCGTCTTCTGTGAGTATGATTTTCAGCGGACGCGTCGCCATCGAGAGTTATCCGTTATTCTAAGCGCGCCGCATTGAACGATAGCAGCACCATGTCCTCAGGCAAAAACATCGCCACTGCGTCGATGGATGCAGAGCACTATATATACTGCGCCGCCACCCACCCATACCATGTTCATGGTATTTGGTCTGTCCCCCTGGATGAGTAGGTTCTGCACGCGATCGACGTTGACTGCGCGGGGCACAATCCAATTTGGGGGGACGGATATATGGGCGGCACCATGGGGACACGCCGAACCGGGACGGCGCGAGTGTTGGGAGATGCACTCGCCGCACATGGGCGCAGACGCTCAATCAAGCGCGGCGATCTGCTGTTCAGGGCCGACGAGCGCTGTGAGTCATTCTTTCTGGTCGAGCGGGGCGTGTTTGCGGCCTCTTCCGATAAAGATGCCCCGGCGACGTATCGGGAGTTTCAGACCGGAGACCTCATAGGTGAGTTGGCGTTCTTCGGAGAGGGGTGCCATGGGGAGACGGTGGCGGCATTGCGCGATTGCGAGGTGCTGGAAATTTCCCGTTCCGCCTACGCTGCCGCATTGGGGGAGCGCCCCAGTATCGCCACTGAGCTTCTTGGTCATTTGGCCAAGCGCGCTAGTGCTGGAGATGTTGGGCGCCAACGGAAGCCTGGGGGACGGCGCCGCACCATTGCCTTTGTCAGAGGCGGGCATGAGCCGGTGCCTCCGGCATTTATCCAGCGGATGCAGGACCGGTTGAAGCGGGATGGTCTGCTCTCAGTCGATCGCGCCATGGTTTCTGATCACTTCGGCGCACTGCCTCTAGACGATCCAGCGGTGGCTGAATGGCTCGATCGGATCGAGAACGATGCCACGCCTGTTTTCTATTTTGGCGACGATACGCTTACGGGCTGGACTGAGTTTTGTATCCGGCAGGCAGATGAAGTAGTCTTGGTGACGAGTGGCGATGCACCGACGGCGGAGTTGTCGGCGGTCGAAAAGCTGGTGGAAAAATTCCACCCGCAATCCGCCTGCAGGCTCGTCCGCCTGCATCGACGCCGGTGCGGCGTGGTTGAGGGCACGGCGGCATGGCTGGAGCGTACGCCGGTCTTTCTTCACCATCATATGTCCCTGGAAGACAATGCCGACATCGACGCACTGATCCGTTTCCTCACCGGGCGGGCGCTAGGTTTCGTGGCCGGTGGAGGCGGGGGATACGGTCCCGCCCATGTGGGGATCTATCGCGCGTTTCACGAGCAGGGTGCTACATTCGACATCTTTATGGGCACGAGTGTGGGGGCCGCCATGCTCGCGGGTTTTGCGTTCCTGGGCGATCACGACACCCTGACGGCCGGCACCCAGGACATCTTCGTCAAGAGCGGCAGCTTCAAACGGCCGACCTGGCCGCGCTATGCGCTCCTCGACCACAAGGCCTTCGATGATGCCCTGGCGCGTGCCTATGGGGCGGATACGCGGGTGGAGGATTGCTGGAAACCCTTTTTTGCCATTGCAACCAATCTGTCGAGCAACCGCATGGAGATTATCCGATCCGGGCTGCTATGGCAGGCGGTACGGGCATCGAGTGCTATTCCTTGCGTGCTGCCGCCCTTCTTTGCCGAGGACGGCAGGATGCTGGTCGACGGTGGGGTGATGGATGATGCGCCGCTGGGCCCAATGCAGGAGATCAAGGCCGGTCCTAATCTGGTGGTCCATTTCGGGCGCGAGGGCGACCAGCGTTTCAATATCGCCTATGACTCGTTGCCGGGGCGGGCGAAACTTCTGATATCGCTCATCAATCCACGAGCACGTCTGCCGCGCGCGCCGCGCCTGATGAGCATGCTGTTCCGCACTATCCTGGCGCATCAGCGCTACGACTTGCCGGTCACACCGCAGGATCTGGTTCTGAGCCCACCTCGATTTTCCGGTGCCAGCGTCATGAGCTTCGACCGCCATATGGACGTATTCAATGCCGCTCATGCATGGGCGCTCAATGAGATTTCAGTACGTAAGGACAAAAATGAAGAAGTGATAGATGCCGTCCTCGGACGTGGAGCTAACGGGAAGATGCCTCTCGCTCCGGAGATACGCCAAGTGGCGTAGCCAGTCCGAATGCCAAAGCCGATTACCTGAGCGCAGTCATGCGAGACCAAAGGCTCAATACCATATCCATGGTATTGAGCCTGCACCATGTTCCTTCTTAAATCCGTGCCGCCCTCGCTCATTCATGGAGCCAGGATTCACCCTTGGAGGTCCGGGAAGTCATGCACGAGAGGCTATTTCTGCGGGTGCTGGCATGCGCGGGCATGTGGGTGTTTGCGCCTCTGGTCCTGGCGCAGGACGCGGGGTCGCTTTTGCGTGAGCAGCAGTTGAGGGAAGTGCCGCAACAGGAACAACTGCCGGAGAGGGAAGATGAACCGCAAGCGCCATCAGGTGTCGCCAAAGACGAACGCGGCGCGACAATCATTCTCCGTGGGGTGCGGTTTACCGGCCATGCGGAATTGTTGCCGGTGGAGGAGCGGACACGGCTGCTTGAGGGGGCCATCGACGAGCGCCTTGGCATCAACGGGCTTCATGCACTGGCCGATGAAGTGACGGCGACCTTGCAACGAGAGGGGATGCTTCTGGCCCGCGCGGTGCTTCCGCCGCAGGACATTACGGAGGGCATACTCACAATTGAAATTGTGGAGGGAAGGCTGGCGAACACCGCGTTCCAGCGCGCTGGGGACGTCCGGGCGAGTGAGGAGCGGCTGGCAACAATCGCAGCCTCCCATATTGCCGTGAACGCAGTCCGCAAAGAAGATCTGGAAGAAGCGCTGTTGCGGATGAACGATCATCCCGGCGTCACGGCGCGGGCAAAGCTGAAACCGGGCGAAACGGCAGGCACCAGCGATCTGGTGGTGGATGTCACACAGACACCGCGCTTCTCGGCACGCGTTTCGAGCGACAATTTCGGCGATCCGGCCACCGGCGTGGTCCAGGGCAACGTCGAAGTCACGCTGACCGACCTTTCCGGGCTCGGTGATCTTACCAATTTGTCCATTGCGGCTTCCCAAGGACAGCAATTCGTCTCCACCGCCTTCAGCATGCCAGTTGGCCCTTCGGGCCTTACGGCCGAGGCAAACTATTCTTTTCTCACCTACCGTAATATCGATGATGTCGGGGGGGCGCTCGAGCTTGAGGGATATGCTCACAGTGCCGGACTGGGACTGGACTACGCCCTCGCACGAAGCCGCGATTTCAATCTGGAGATCAGCGGCAGCGTCAACGGAAAGGTACTCGTCGATGACAGCATCTTCGGGCGCCTGGCGGACAAACGCGTGATCTCCGGCACGCTGGGGCTTTCCGGCGATGCGCGGGATAGCTTGTTCGGCGGTGGCCTTTCTTTCTTTTCGCTCGGCTGGACCTATGGCGGCCTCGATCTTTCGCGTGAAGCGTCGTCACTGACGGCGGATGAGGCGGGACTGCAAACGCAGGGCGCGTTTCACCGCGTCAATGCCTCACTGGCACGCCTGCAGGATCTTCCGGGCGATTTTTCGCTCTTCGGCCGGATTTACGGGCAGTGGGCGAACAAGAACCTCGATTCATCACAGGACTTTTCACTCGGTGGTCCCCACGGCGTCCGCGGCTGGCCCGTCGGCGAAGGGCGGGGCGACATGGGCGTGCTGGGCACGGCGGAACTACGCTATGACGCCCCGATTCCAGAAGACTATGGGGACCTGCAGCTCGCGGCTTTCCTTGACGGCGGACACGTGTGGATGAACGCCGGCTCCAATGGCGTGCCCAACGCCAATGCCTGCGGCTGTAACGCCTACGGATTGGCGTCTGCCGGAATGTCGGCCCGCTGGGCACGCGAGAACCTTAGCTTTTCGGTAAGCTACGCCCACAGTCTTGGCTCCAATCCTGGCCGCGATGTCACCGATGACGCGGGCGGCAATCAGCAATTCTGGCTCACCGGCGCCGTTCGGTTTTAGGAGGCTCCATGAACCACGCCCACAAGCATGTCTGGTCGAAGGCCCTCGGGCGTCTTGTCGTCCTTGCGGAATGCATGCGCGGTGGGGGCGGCAAGGCGAAGAGTTGTCGTGGCAAGTTCGCGCCGTTGCTGGTGGCAGGCGCAATGCTCAGCATGCCGGCTCTTGCCGGGGATCTGCCGTCCGGCGGGCAGGTGATTTCCGGATCTGCCGCGATTGCCGTCGATGGCAATGCCATGACGATCTACCAGTCCACCGATCGGATGATCGCCAACTGGCAGGACTTTTCGATTGGCGCGGATTACTCGGTCACCTTCAGCCAGCCCGGCAGTTCCTCGGTGGCCCTCAACCGGGTGACGGAGCAGGATCCGAGCCGGATTCTGGGCAGCCTCAGCGCCAATGGTCAGGTCTTTCTCGTCAATCCCAACGGCATCGCCATCGGCAGGACGGGCAGCGTGCAGACGGGCGGGTTCGTCGCCTCCACCCTGGGGGTCGGCAACGAGGATTTCCTGTCCGGCACCTATGATTTCAGCGGCAATGGCGGCGCCATCTTCAACGAGGGCAATCTCTCCGGCGGTGTGGTGGCGCTGATCGCGCCGAGCGTCATCAATGAGGGCACCATCACCGGCGATACCGCGCTGGTAGGCGGCACCGACGTTCTGCTCGATTTCGACGGCGATGGCCTGCTTTCGGTTGAAGTCAAAGCCTCGGATGTTGCGACGCTTGTCGAAAATCGCGGTCTCGTTCAGGCCGATGGCGGGCTTGCGGTCCTGACTGCCAGGGGCGCCAGCGAGGCCATGCAAGGCGTGGTCAACAATTCGGGCACGGTGGAAGCCAAAACCATCGCCAACAGGAATGGCCGCATCCTGCTGCTCGGCGATATGGCCCATGGTGAAGTGCAGGTGTCCGGCACTCTGGATGCTTCCGCCCCCGATGGCGGCGATGGCGGCTTTGTGGAAACCAGCGCGGCGCGGGTGGAAATCGCCGAGGACGCCCGCGTCACGACCCTTGCCGCAGACGGCGAAACAGGCGACTGGCTGATCGACCCCACCGACTTCACCGTTGGCGCGGGCGGCGCGGCACAGACCGAGAGCGGCATAGGCGCCGATACCCTCAGCACCAACCTGGCTAGCACCAATATCACCCTGCAGACTGCCGAAACGGGCAGCGAGCCTGGCGACATTCGTATCAACGCGGCGGTGAATTGGGACGCCCCTACCACACTTACCCTCGACGCCCATGACGATATCCATATCAACGCACCCATCACGGTAGCCAACAGCGGCGGCGGTCTTGCGCTCAACTACGGCGGCAGCGGCTATCACCTCGGCGCCCCGGTTAGCTTTACCGCCGGCTCGGGCGGCAGTTTCAGCGTCAACGGCGATGCTTTCACGCTCATTCACGATGTGAATCAGTTGCAGGCCATGGGCAACGACCTAGGAAGTTATTGGGACCCGGTCTTCTATGCCCTGGCCACGGATATCGACGCCGTGGCGACCGCCGGCTGGAACAGCGGCGCGGGTTTTCTGCCGATTGGAAATCTTGACGACCGTTTCAGCGGCATTTTCGACGGCCTCGGCCATGTCATCAGCGATCTCACCGTCAACCGCCCCGGAAGAAGTAATACCGGCCTGTTCGGCTTCACCTATTACGCGGACATCCGTCATGTGGGGCTGGAAAACGCCCAGGTGACGGGCAAGGACACCGTGGGGGCGCTGGTGGGCAGGCTCCAAAGCGGCTCTACGATCACTCAAAGCTACGCGACGGGGACGGTGACCGGTAGTGACTTTGTCGGTGGGCTGGTGGGTTACAACGGCATTGGCGGCTATATCATTCAAAGCTATGCCGACGTCGCGGCAATCGGCACGCGCTACGTCGGTGGCTTGGCAGGCTATCAGAATAGCGATGGTCTTATTCGCCAGAGCTACGCCATGGGCAGCGTGACAGGCGCAAACGATGTTGGCGGACTGGTGGGCGCGGGTTCGGGGCCTATAAATCAGAGCTTCTTTGCCACCACCGATGCCGGCGGAAGTTCCATCATCGGTGGCTACTCCAACAACCGGGGCGAAGGCAGGACGATGGCCGATTTGCAGCAATTGTCCACCTTCGCCAACTGGGGCGGCGATATTGACGTCCAGGGTGGCACCGGTAGCGCTTGGCGCATCTACGATGGCCACACCACCCCCTTGCTGCGCGCCTTTTTAACGCCGTTGGCGGTCGACCTCGGTGATGTGGCTCAATCAGTGACCTATAATGGTGCGGAGCAGTCTGCCACCGGCAGTCATACCGTCATCGAAAGTCATGACGCAGCTCTTTTGCTCGGCGATTCCGCCTATTCCGGCAGCGGCACCAATGCCGGCGACTATGCCATCGGTCTCGGTGGGCTTTATTCCACCCAGCAGGGCTATGACCTGGTCATCAACCCGGGCACCCTGACCGTCGACAAGGCATCCCTCACCGTAATCGCGAACGATGACAGCAAGACTTACGACGCTCTGGCCTATAACGGCGGCAACGGAGTCAGCTACACCGGTTTCGTCGGCGGTGAGGACGAGGCGGTTGTCACCGGCAGCCTGGCCTATGGCGGCAGTGCCCAGGGTGCTACCAACGCCGGCGGCTATGCCATCGCTCTGTCGGGCCTCGTTTCCGACAACTACGATATCGGTTATGTCGACGGCACCCTCACGATCGACAAGTCGGCAGCGACGGTGACCGCCAACAGTGGTACCGTGACCTACAATGGCGGCACGCAGAGCGTCTCCGGGTTTACCGCCACCGGCCTGGTGGGTGGCGAAGACGAAAGTGTGCTAGATGGGGTTACCACCAGCGGCGGCAACGGCACCAATACCGGAATCTATGCGCACACCGCCAGCGGCAACGACGAAAACTACGAGCTGACCTTCGTCGGTGGGAGTTTGACCATCGACAAGGCATCCCTCACCGTTACTGCGAACGATGACAGCAAGACCTACGACGCTCTGGCCTATAGCGGTGGCAACGGGGTCAGCTATACCGGATTCGTCGGCGGCGAGGACGAGGCGGTTCTCACCGGCAGCCTGGCCTATGGCGGCAATGCCCAGGGTGCTACCAACGCCGGCGGCTATGTTATCGCTCTGTCGGGTCTCGTTTCCGACAACTACGATATCGCCTATGCGGATGGCATATTGACCATCGACAGGGCGACCATCACCCATATTGCAGGCATTACGGCGGAAGACAGGGTCTATGACGGCACGACGCTCGCGACGCTCGACACCTCCGGCGCGAGCTTTGCCGGCATCGTGGCGGGCGATGTTCTGACGGTGTCCGGTGGCACCGGCGCCTTCACAGACAAGAATGCTGGAACGGGCAAGGCGATCAATATAACGGACTTGGCGGTGGGCGGCGCTGACGCGGGCAATTATGTCCTGGCCGACGATACTGCGGTAACGGCAGCCGATATCGCCAAGGCGACCATCTCCGCCGTTACCGGCATTGAGGCGTTGGACAAGATTTATGATGGCACGACCGCCGCCGCGCTGAATCTTTCCGAAGCGGGTTTCACCGGAATGGTGGCGGGTGACGTGCTGAACCTTGCTTCGGCGACTGGCAATTTTGCGGACTCCGATACGGGCGCGGGAAAAAAGGTGATGATCACCGGCCTGTCGCTCGGTGGCGTCGACGCGGACAACTACACGCTCGCAGCCACCACCGCGAGCGCCATGGCCGACATCAACGTCATGGTTGATCCACCTATGCCAATGCACGGCCGATCATTCGGCGCGGACACATGCATCGGTTGCTTGTTCTCGCTCCCCACAAGCGACGTCCTGTCCGCTGATGCCGGCATCATTGATCTGGACTGGGAAACGGAGGAAGAGGTCGAATGACGATGCGCGCACTGTTTGCCGCTGCATTTTCCCTTGCTGCATCCAGCTATGCATTTTCTGGCCCCTTGCCGGGCGGAGCGGAGTCGCTGGTCGAAACCTATCAGGACTGGGTGATCGCGTGTGAAGCGCCCGAGGGGGACACCATCTGCCTCATGCGGCAGGTACAAAGCAGCACGCAAACCGGCCAGCATGTGCTGACGGCAGAGTTTCGCGCTGGCGCGGACGGCGGTATCGAAGGTGCGTTGCTCCTCCCGTTCGGGCTGGCACTGGCGCAGGGAATCTCGCTCGCAATCGATGAGCAGCCGGGTCCGCGGTTGGCTTTCTCCACATGCCTGCCCAATGGCTGCATCGCGCCGGTGCGCTTCGAGGCTTCCACCATCGCTGACCTCGAGGCAGGGAATGTCCTCAGAGCTGCCGCCGTGGCGGCCAATTCCGCTCAGCCTGTTGCTTTCGATATCTCGTTACGCGGTTTTACGGCGGCGCTGGGCCGCATGACGGAACTGATATCATAGAGGATCTGAATGCCGAACTGGCACTACGCAATGTCATGGTCATCTGGTTACTGTCAGGACTGACAGCTTCCGTGGGTCCGTGGGTCCGTGCAGGCATATGACGCCGGCGGACATGCCCGCGCCCTTGCCACCATCGTTCAAGCCCTGTCCCAAGCAAATGAGGCCGGTCTCGCCCCTGGCGACCTCAACACAGCCCTGACGATGGCGAATTGGGGCCCGGAAGATGGGGGGCGGCTTAAAGGATAGGGACGGCTATCCCTCGCGTTGCATGTCCGCGAAAATGGCTGGGGCAAGTCGTGAGTGCCCGAAAACCACGACAGGATGCGGCGGGCTGCCGTGTCCAAACTGAGAAGCCCGGAAACAGGCGAGTTTAGACTGCAACATGACGCGACATGAAATCTAAGCTACGGATCGCAATTTCCACCGTAGTATATTGATTTTAATGATAAAATGGCTGGGGAACCTGGATTCGAACCAGGACTAACGGAGTCAGAGTCCGTGGGTCTACCGTTAACCTATTCCCCAACGCGCGCGGTGTGGGCCGCGTCGATGTGGCGCCTGTTTAGCCGCAGATGATGTCGATTTCAAGCCTGCAATTGCACTTTGCCGCTTGACCCTTCGCTTAATGCCGGACAGGAGCTCGCCAGGCGATTGCGCGGCCGGGATTGTAGCAGCCCAGTGCGACCCGATTGGAATAATTGCCCGAGACGATCCGGGTCTGGCCGTTCTCGCATTGCCCTACGACCACGCCCACATGATTGTTCATTACCATGATGGCGCCGACCGCGCCCGGCTGAGCTTCCTGGCCGTAGCTGGCAAAGTCGCGGGCACGATTAGTGCCGTGGGGTAACAGCCCCGTGCGGGCGAGTACGGTGTCCATGTAGCACGCGCACCACCGGCTGGGACATCCCTGAGGGCGCCGTTCTCCCAGTTCGGCAAGCATGGTGTTTATCACCGATTGAGCATCTCGGGTTTGCCCGCTGCCCGTAAAGGAAAAGAACGCAACCGCCGCGAGCACGGCGGAAAGAACAAGACGCATTTGTTTCAATCCCTGATGGCGGCGCGTGTGTCTGGCCAGCAAATGCCGGATGCGCCGGTACGCTGCTCGATACCTGTGGTTTGACCATCGACGGCGGGAAGGCCGTCCGCTCGGCAAAGGCAGCGGGACGGGAAATGCGCCAGGGGAGACGAAGCCCGTTCAAGCTGCCCCCTTGCTGAAAAGGGCATAAACAGCGCGTTTGTGGCGAGAAGTTGACGGTGCAAACCCCGCCGCCCGCCCGCCCCAAGGCGTAACGATTGCTTTGGCGGGTACGATCGTCTACCGTGGTACATGAAAATGAAACGCGTCTGCCATGGGGCGCCGGTGCTGGCTCCGCCTGCTGGATTCGCAGCAAGCGGCGGCTGGACGCGGGGCGACCGGGCAGCCTGGAGACAAGAACAGTGACCGATCCAAATCGGTCCGCCGCACTCTCGCAGGCCGGGGTTCCGGTCGCGGATGCCGTGCCTGGTTCGCTCGATACCGGTCATGGTGGAAGTGTCCACAAGCTCCGCCGCCCCGGCGGGGACAGGGGACAACGGTGGACCTCAGCGCAAAAGCCGCAAGGGCCGCGCCGGCGACGCATGCCGGTTTATGCTGCGCTTGACCTTGGCACCAACAATTGCAGGCTGCTGATCGCACGCCCAACCGAGCACGGTTTTCGCGTTCTCGATGGTTTTTCGCGCATCGTCCGGCTGGGCGAAGGCCTTTCGCAAACCGGCCGGCTGTCCGATGCGGCCATGGAGCGGACCATCGAGGCGCTCTGGATGTGCCGTGGCAAGCTGGCCCAGCATGAGGGCATTCGCACCCGCATCATCGCGACGGAAGCCTGCCGTTCCGCTGGCAATTCGCAGAGCTTTCTCAACAGGATCAAGCGCGAGGTGGGCCTCGAATTCGAGGTGGTCGACCGCAAGACCGAGGCCGAACTTGCAGTGATCGGCTGCGCGGATCTGATCGATTCCGATGCATCGGGCGCGTTGCTCTTTGACATTGGAGGAGGGTCGTCGGAACTGGCCTGGCTCGATTTTCGCGGTGGCCGGCCGAAAAACCGGGGCAAGACCGCATCCTCGATCCGGTCCTGGCAATCGCTTCCGGTTGGCGTCGTCTCCATCGCCGAGAAGTTCGGTGGCGTGGATGTCACCCCCGAAATCTTCGAGGCGATGGTCGATTATGTCGCCGGGCATCTGCGCCAGTTCCGGGGACGTGAAAAGCTCCGCGCGATGCTGGTCTCGCACCCCATTCCGTTCCTTGGAACCTCGGGTACGGTCACGACGCTGGCGGGCCTGCATCTCGGGCTCGACCGCTACGAACGTGCCAAGGTCGATGGCTTGTGGATGCGGTCCGAGGACGTCGATGCCACGATGCGCGTGCTGCTCGCCATGAATTACGAACGCCGCATGGGCAATCCATGCATCGGTCGGGAGCGCGCCGATCTGGTCATTCCCGGCTGTGCGATCTTCGAGGCGATCCGGCGCGAATGGCCCTGCCAGCGCATTCGCGTGGCCGATCGCGGTCTGCGCGAAGGCATCCTGATTTCCATGATGTCGGAGGACCGCGTCTGGAAGCGGGGGCGTCCGCCTCGCGGACGCCGGGGAGGCCCCAATGCCGGATAAGCCGACAGGCAAGGGAAGCGGGCGCCGTGGCGACCGCGATCTCAAGACGCGGGTGAAGACTGCACGCAAGCGCTCCATGTCCTCGACGCTTTGGCTCCAGCGCCAGCTCAACGACCCCTATGTTGCCCGCGCCCGTGCCGAAGGGTATCGCGCCCGGTCGGCCTACAAGCTTGTGGAACTCAACGAGAAATACAATCTGCTCAAGCCGGGCATGCACGTGGTCGATCTGGGGGCTGCGCCGGGCGGCTGGTGTCAGGTTGCCGCTAAAGCCGTTAAGTCAGACCCCGAAAATCCCACCGTTGTCGGCATCGACTATCTCGAGATGGACCCGGTGCCGGGCGCCATCCTGCTCCAGAAGGACTTTACCGACGACGACGCGCCCCAGGCGCTGTTCGACGCGCTGGGCGGGCATAAGGCCGATATCGTCCTTTCCGATATGGCCGCACCCACCACCGGCCACAAGGCGACCGATCATCTGCGTATCATCGCGTTGGTCGAGATAGCGGTCGATTTCGCGCTCGACGTGCTGGCGCCCGGCGGTACCTTCGTTGCCAAGGTCTTTCAGGGCGGCACCGAGCACGAACTGCTCGCGATGCTCAAGCGCAATTTCGCATCGACCTTTCACGCCAAGCCGCCCTCCAGCCGCCAGGAATCCGCCGAAACCTATCTCATTGCGCGAGGTTTCAAGGGTACGAGGCAGGATTAGCGCGAGCCTTCCTGTTTCCACGGGCAACTGCCGTCCCGACATTGCCCGGCCGCCGATCCTACGCAAATTCCCTCACGCGATGAACCAATCGGGGCCATCGCGGTTATCTTGTCGATACTTGCCTTGCCGCTGGACGCTGAAATGACGCGCTATCGATACCATATCCTGCTCAACGTGAATTCGGGCAGCGTGGACGCCTCGGGAATCACGGGGGAAGGGCTCATCGCCGCGCTTGCCCAGCGTGGGATCGATGCTGTGGTCGACGCCGATTCCGACACGCTGCTCAACCGGCGTATCGAAAAGGCCATCGCCTCGGACGCGGAGGTGATCGTGGCTGCGGGTGGCGACGGCACCGTCACCGCCATTGCCGGCGCGGTATGTGGTGCGGGAAAGATACTCGGCATCCTTCCGCTCGGCACCGCCAACCTGCTGGCCCGTGATCTGGGCATACCGCTCGAAGCCGAGGCCTGGGCCGATGCGCTTGCGGCGATGGAGCCGCGCCCCATCGATGTCGGGATCGTGAACGGGCGGATATTTCTGCACAAGGTCGTTATCGGCGTTTTGCCCGCGCTCGCTGCGGGCCGCGAGCACATAAGGGGGGAGGGAGGTGGCGCAGCGTTCGGCTTTTTGCGCTTTCTGGCCCGTCGGCTGGCACGCGCGCGCCCGCTTGCGGTCGCTGTCTCCGCCGATGGCCGCCCGGCTCATGCCGAGCGTATGCAGGCTCTTGCGGTTGCGTCCAACGCATATGACGAGGGGGTGGGGATGTTCTTTTCGCGTTCCCGGCTCGATACCGGTAGACTGACCATATATCGCCTCAAGCATCTGACCCTTGGCGACATGGTGCGCCTGGCCTTGCGCATGGTGCTCGGCCGCTGGCGGGACGACGAAGTACTGACCATCGAGGAGGCGCGGACCGTGACGATCATCAGCAAGAAACCGGCTCTCAAGGTGATGTTCGACGGCGAGGTGGAAATGATGCCCACCCCGCTCGAATTCAGCATGCGCCCGTGCGAGCTTGAAATTCTCGCCCCGCCTCGGCAACAGGCCGACACGGACCTGCAACAGACGAGCGCCACGGTCTGATGCGGCTGCTGCACCTTTCCGATCTGCATTTTGGCCGCCATGACGATGCGGTGGTTGAAACGTTCGCCGCCGAAATCCGTGGGCAATCTCCCGATCTGGTCGTCGTATCCGGTGATTTTACCCAGATTGGCAGCCGGAGCGAGTTCGAGCGGGCCCGCGCCTTTCTCAATACGCTGCCCGTGCCGATCCTTGCCGTTCCGGGCAACCACGATGTTCCCGAACGCAATCTCGTCCGGCGCTTCCTGAATCCCTATGGATACTACAAGACCTATATCAGCCCCGAACTGGAGCCGTTCACCGTGATGGGCTCGGTTGCCATCGCCGGGCTCAAGACCTCACGCCGCGCGCGTTGGGGCCTCAACTGGTCGGACGGCACGATCAGCCTTGGCCAACTCGACAGGCTCGAGCAGCGCTTTGCCGCACACTCGGATGCGACATGCCGCGTCGTCGTGGCCCACCATCCGCTCATGCACCCCGAAGAGCCGATGGTGCGTTTCCAGCGCCGGGTGAAGCGCGCCGACAAGGCGCTGGAAGTCTTTTCGCGCATCGGTGTCCGCCTCGTCCTTTCCGGCCATTTTCATCTCAGCTACGTCCGGCGGCACGAGGCGCAGGGCGAGGTGAAGGAAGCCGCCCCTGTGGGGCCGCGCTACGCGGCGGCGGCGCCCATCCTTGTCGCTCAGGCATCCTCGGCCACCTCCACGCGGCTGCGCGGCGAGCCCAATGCCTATAACATCATCGATTTCCGTGATGGCGAGATCAACATCGCCGTCCGCGAATGGCTCGGCGAGAAATGGGTCACACGCGAAAAAGCGCATCAGGCCGAGTCGGAAACGCCGTTACCTGCTCAGGGCGTCAGGTCGTAAGGCACCGGCGGTGCGTTGTTGAGGATGGTGATCCTGATGCGCTCGTTGGCGGCAAGGTACGGGTCGTTGGCGAAATAGGGCTCTGTCGCCGCCCGTCCCACGACCGAATGGATGCGGTCATCGGAAAGCCCGAACTCGCCGAGCAATGCGCGAACCACATTCGCCCGGTCGGCGGACAGCTCCCAGGCCCCGTAGCGCGGATCGGCATAGTTTCCGCCAGCCGATGTGTGGCCGGAAATGCGTACCTGATGGGGAAGCTGTTGCAGGATGGGGCCGAGCACGGTGATCGCACTCCTCGTGCGCTCGAACGGATATTTCGACCCTTCGGGGAACATGGGCCGACCCTCGTGATCGACGATCTGGATGTCGAGACCTTCCTCGGTCTCCTCGATGATCAGGTTGTCCGCGATCTCGTTGATCTCGGGCAGCGCTTGCCAGGCCTGCCGGATGCTGGCCGCCGCGCTGTGAAAGACCTGCTCGTAGCTGGAATTGATGTCGATCTGCGATGCATTGATCGCATCGTTGAGGTTGCCCGTCTCCCCGTCCTTACCCGTGGCGGCGGACTGGAGTGAGGGCGGACCGTCCCGTTCGGGTACCAGTGAGACACCGCCCGCGGCATCGTTTGACGAGCCAGCCATCTGGGCGCCGGTGTGGTCCAGCGCGCGGCCGCTGAGCACGCCATCCGAGCCACTGGTGGTCTCGGCGATGTTGGGGGGTGCGAAATAGTCCGCCAGCCCCTGCTTTTGCTCCGGCGTCGTCATCGAAATCAGCCACAGCAGCAAAAAAAAAGCCATCATCGCCGTCACAAAGTCGGCATAGGCGATCTTCCAGGCGCCGCCATGATGGGGGTGCTTGGCCTTTCTTGTCCGCTTGACGATGACGATTTCGTTCCCCCGCGCCATCGATCAGGCCCTCTTGAGGTTGGCGGTTGCCCTGTCGATTTCGGCAAAGGAGGGGCGGTCTTCGGACATCACGGCCTTACGCGCGAATTCGATGGCGATGACCGGGGCGTAACCGGCCACATGGGCGAGAAGCCCGGCTTTCATCGAGAGGAAATACTTGGCTTCCGCCTCATTGGTGTTGCGCAATGCCTGCGCCATGGGGCCGAAGAAACCATAGGCGCAGAAGACGCCAAGGAACGTGCCGACCAGCGCGCCGCCGATCAGGTGTCCCAGAACTTCCGGTGGCTGGGTGATTGAGCCCATGGTCTTGATGACGCCGAGCACAGCGGCAACGATCCCGAGGGCCGGAGTGGCATCCGCCATCGACTGAATGGCGGCGACGACGCGCTCTTTTTCCTGATGGTGAGTTTCGAGTTCCTCGTCCATGAGCGATTCCAGCTCGTGAACCGCATAGGAGCCCAGCGTGATCATGCGCAGATAGTCGCACATGAACTCGACGGCGTGATGATTGCCCGCAAATGTCGGAAAGCGCGCGAAAAGGTCTGACTGCTGGGGATTTTCGATATGCTGTTCGAGGGCCAGGAGGCCCTTGGCCTGTATCAGCTTGAAAATCGAGAACTGCAACCCGAGCAGTTCCACATAAGCCTGCTTGTTGTATTGCGATCCCTTGAACAGCCTCTTGAAAATGTTCCCGGTTTCCATCAGCACCGCCTTTGGGTTGCCGATGATGAAGGCACCCAGTGCCGCGCCGAGGATGATGACGGCCTCGAAAGGTTGCCAGAGGATTTCCAGGTGCCCGCCCATCGCCGCATAGCCGCCTAAAACGGATGCGAACACGATCACGGCGCCGACGATAACCCGCATACGCTTTTAACTCTCGTTCCGGCCCGCCGGTACGCCGCGGGCGATAGCATTCTGCTCGTATCCGGAGCTTGTTCAATCTGATGTATAACGGGGTAAAGTTACCGAAGTCTGATCGTGTTGCGCCGCGTCCCCGTTGCGGCTAGGAGATGACGAGGGAAATTGGGAAAAAGGAATGGCATGACGGGAAGCGGCGACGAATACGTATATGACGAGGTTTCCGGGGAATGGATACCGGCTTCCGAACATGCGGCCAACGCAGCTGCATCGCAGGTCGTAAGGGACGCATCGGGCAATGAACTGGCCGATGGCGATTCCGTGACGCTGATCAAGGACCTCAAGGTCAAGGGTACGAGCCAGACACTGAAGCAGGGGACGGTGATCCGCTCGATCAGGCTCACCGACAACCCCGAGGAAATCGACTGCCGCCACGAAAGCGTAAAAGGATTGGTGCTGCGCACCGAGTTTGTGCGCAAAAGGTAGCGCCATTCCACTTCCCAAACGCCGCCCCCGGTGCTATTGACCCTCGCCAACCCGAAACCGGCAGGTGAGTCTTCCGCCGGTCATCGAACCATCAAAAATTCATCCGATAGATGAAGGGCAAGAAGGGGTCTGGCCTTGGCGAAGATTATTTCCTCCATCACTGGTGAAGCCGCGCTCACCTTCGACGACGTGCTGCTCCAACCCGCCCGCTCGGACGTTCTGCCCACCGAGGCCGACATCCGCACCCGCGTCACGAGGGACATTGCCCTCAACATCCCGATCCTCTCCTCGGCGATGGACACAGTGACCGAGGCGAAAATGGCCATCGCCATGGCGCAGGCGGGCGGAATGGGCGTCATCCACCGTAATCTCACCCCCGAACAGCAGGCCGAACAGGTCAAGCAGGTCAAGCATTTCGAGAGCGGGATGGTGGTCAATCCCATCACCATCGGCCCCGATGCGACGCTGGCCGACGCTCATGCACTGATGGACCGCTATCGCATTTCCGGCATTCCTGTCGTTGCCAATGGCGGGACCGGCGGGCGTAATACGGGCAAACTGGTGGGCATCCTTACCAACCGCGATGTCCGCTTTGCCAGCAATGAACGCCAGAAAATCTCCGAGCTGATGACCCGCGAGGGGCTCATTACCGTGCGCGACGGCGTGAGCCAGGAAGAAGCCAAAAGGCTCCTCCATCAGCACCGCATCGAAAAACTTCTGGTCGTCGACGAATACCAGAACTGCGTCGGCCTCATCACCGTCAAGGATATGGAAAAGGCCCAACTCCATCCGTCCGCCATCAAGGACGAAGATGGCCGCCTGCGCGTAGCCGCCGCCTCGACCACAGGCGACGAGGGCTTTGAGCGTTCCATGATGCTCATCGAAGCCGGTGTCGATCTTCTCGTCATCGACACCGCCCACGGCCACTCGGTCCGCGTTTCCGAGGCGGTCGAAAGGATCAAGCGCGAAAGCAACGCCACCCGCATCCTGGCGGGCAACGTTGCAACGGCTGAAGCCACCAAAGCCCTGATCGATGCAGGCGCTGATGCCATCAAGGTCGGCATCGGCCCCGGTTCGATCTGCACCACCCGCATCGTTGCCGGCGTCGGCGTGCCCCAGCTTTCCGCCGTCATGGCCTGCGCCGAGGAAGCCGACAAGCAGGATATTCCGATCATCGCGGATGGTGGAATCAAGGTCTCAGGCGATCTTGCCAAGGCATTGGCGGGCGGCGCTTCCTGCGCAATGGTCGGCTCGCTCCTTGCCGGCACCGACGAGAGTCCCGGCGAGGTCTATCTCTATCAGGGGCGGTCATACAAATCCTATCGCGGAATGGGATCGGTCGGCGCCATGGCGCGCGGTTCGGCGGACCGTTACTTCCAGCAGGAAGTCAACGATGCGATGAAACTCGTCCCCGAGGGTATCGAGGGGCAGGTGCCCTACAAGGGCCCGGCTGGCGGCGTTCTCCACCAGCTTGCGGGCGGGCTGCGCGCGGCCATGGGGTATACCGGTGCGAAAGACCTTGAAACTTTCCGCCGCGAAGCGACTTTCGTAAGGATTTCTGGCGCCTCGCTCAGTGAAAGCCACGTCCACGGCGTCACCATCACCCGCGAAAGCCCCAATTATGGCGGGGCGGCGAGGTGACAGGCGCAGCCTTTCCCGTGACGTTGGAGACCATCTGATGCGCCTGCCCGGACGCATGGCGGCGGCCATGGAGATTCTGGCCGATATGGAGGCGCGCAAGCGCCCGGCGTCCGAAGCGCTCAAGGGCTGGGCGCTCGATCATCGCTTTGCCGGGGCAGGGGACCGCGCCGCCATCGGCAATCTGGTCTATGACGCCCTGCGCAAGCGCGCGTCCCATGCCTTCCGCATGGGTGAAGACACTCCGCGCGCGCTCATCCTCTCGGTAGCGGTCAACGACTGGAATCAAGATGTGAAGTCCTTGAACGAGGACTTGAGCACCGACCGCTTCGCGCCCGAATCGATCTCCGAAGCGGAAGCTGCAAGGCTTTCAGATGATTCGGCTTTTTCCAGTGCGCCCGATCACGTGCGCGCCGATGCGCCCGAATGGCTCGCGCCCTCACTCGAGCGCAATTTCGGCACCCGCTGGATCGAGGAAGGGCAGGGCATGACCCACCGCCCGCCCCTCGACATGCGCGCCAATACGCTCAGATCGAGCCGCGAGCGCGTGGCCAGAAGCCTTGCGCGCTTCTCGCCGCAACCCTGCGCCATCGCGCCCGATGGCCTGCGGATTCCCGCCGGTCCCGCCGCCGCCCGCACGGCCAATGTGCAGGTGGATGAGGGATACCAGAAAGGCTGGTTCGAGATTCAGGACCAGGGGAGCCAGATCGTCTCCCTCCTGGCGGGCGCAAAACCGGGCGAACAGATCCTCGATCTTTGCGCAGGCGCAGGGGGCAAGACCCTCGCGCTCGCCGCCGCCATGGGCAATTCGGGCCAGATTTTCGCCTATGACAGCCAACGCCCGCGCCTTGCACCCATCCACGAGCGTCTCAAGCGCAATGGTGTGCGCAACGTTCAGGTCCGCAATCCCGATCCCGGCGCGCTCGATGATCTCGTGGGCAGGATGGACCGCGTCATCGTCGATGCGCCGTGCACCGGTACCGGCACATGGCGCCGTCGCCCCGATACCAAATGGAAGCTCACCCCCGCCCAGCTCGAGGCGCGCATCGCCGACCAGATCGCCGTGCTCGATGAAGCGGCGCGTTTCCTCCGGCCGGGGGGCGAACTCGTCTACATAACGTGCTCGATCCTGCCCGAAGAAAACGACGATCAGGTTGCGGCCTTTCTCGCTCGCCACCCCGATTTCGAGGCCGTCCCGCTGCCCGAAATCTGGCCGCAAATCTTCCCCGCCGCACCGCACCCCCTGAGCGGCGACGGCAAGACCCTCACTCTCACCCCGGCATCGACGGACACCGACGGCTTTTTCTGCGCCCGGCTAAGGAAAAACCCCTAGCGGTGAACCGAAAGCTTCCGGTGACGTTGTTGGGCCATGAGCAAGAACATCTCCATGCAGCAGCGACAGCCCCGGTCCCTTCTCCTTCTTTGCGGCTTTCTGGTCGTCGTCATCGGCGCCGGCGCCTTCATCGGCACCCAGACAACGCCCGGCGCGTGGTACGACGCGCTCGACAAGCCGCCGTTTAATCCGCCCAGTTGGGTATTTGCCCCCGTGTGGTTCACCCTTTACGTGCTAATTGCCATTGCGGGCTGGCGCACTGCGCTGCGCGAGGGTTTTCTTGGCGCGGGAATGAGTCTGTGGGGCTTGCAGATGGTGCTCAACTGGGCGTGGTCTCCGGCCTTTTTCACCGCTGAAAACCTCTGGCTGGCCGTCCTCATCATTCTCCCCATGCTCGCAACCATCCTCGCCTTCATCGCCTATAGCTGGCTGCGTGACCGGCTCTCCGCCTGGCTTTTCGTGCCCTACGCGCTCTGGGTGGGCTTTGCGAGCTTTCTCAATATTTCCCTTGCGGCACTCAATTGACCGAGGGAAACGGGTGCTGCTTGAGGAGCCCCGCCATATGCACGGCACAGACCGCCGCCATGTGGACCGCCGTGGAAACGCCTTCGGGAATGCTGTCGAGATCCTTGAAATCGGTACTGCCCATCGCTTCGCCCACCCAATAGCCAACGGCATTGGGCGCGAGCGAAAAGCCGACATCGTTGAGGGCCTGGTAAAGTTCCGCCGAAACGTGGTGCGCGCCATCCTCGTTTCCCACGGTGGCGACCAGCGCGACCTTGCCGTAACTGGGCATGCGGCCGCTCTCATCGGTGTCCGACAAAAACGCATCCATCCGTTCGAGCACTCTTTTGATGACGCTCGAGGGCTGGCCCATCCACACCGGCGACCCCGCGATCACGATATCCGCCGCGACAATTCGGCGGCGGATATCGGGCCATTGATCCCCGCTGCCCTCATCGGAGGAAACGCCGGGTTTGATGTTAAAATCGGCGAGACGGACCCGTTCCATCGTGCAATTGAGCTTTTTGAGCTCGGCCTCGAAAAGATCGAGCATCCGGTCGGTCGATGACGGGGAGCCGGCGCTGCTGGATTTGAGCGTTCCGTTGAGCGCAATGGCTGTAAGTTCCTGGGAAGGCATTGAGGATTCCTTGTCGGGCCGGGGCCGGCTTTCATGGGAACCACCCCGAATGCGAGGGACATCCGGGGTGGCCGCCAAAGACCGCTGGTATGGGACCTAACGGTCTTGTGACCGGTCTGATCGGGCTGGGACGCGGAGCCCGTTCAACCGGCTTGGAGCGTTTCCGGCCGGGACGAAACCGCCCTTGCCGCATGGAAACCGTCTCATTCCGAGAAAGCGCCTTTAAGGGCTGCCCCGTCCATCTCAAACGCCCTCGCACTCGATGGGTTGCAGCGGTCCGGAAATTTCATATGAGTTCGCCAGACCATTGCCCCCTGACGCGATTCCGATTAAAGCGTCGCCATGCAGAACGCCGCGCCTTCCGACACCATTCTCATCGTCGATTTCGGTTCGCAGGTAACCCAGCTCATTGCGCGCCGGGTTCGTGAGACCGGGGTCTATTGCGAAATCCATCCATTCAGCGCAGCCGTTGCAGCGCTCGAAACGCTAAAACCCAGGGGCATCATCCTTTCGGGCGGACCCGCCAGCGTCATCGAGGAAGGCTCGCCCCAGGTCGATCCGAAACTTCTCGATTACGGCGTGCCGGTGCTCGGCATCTGCTATGGCCAGCAGGCGATGTGCGTCGCGCTCGGTGGGGTCGTCGAGCCCGGCTATGTGCGCGAATTTGGCCGCGCCGAGGTGCGCATCGAAAAGGATTGCGCGCTCTATGAAGGCGTCTGGGCGCTCGACCATTCCTATCAGGTGTGGATGAGCCACGGCGACAAGGTTGCCAAAATCCCCGAAGGTTTCGAGGCCGTCGGCACATCGCCCGGCGCACCCTTTGCGATCATCGCCGACGAAACCCGCAAATTCTACGGCGTCCAGTTCCACCCCGAGGTGGTTCACACCCCGGATGGCGCAAAGCTCTACGCCAATTTCGTCCACGCCATCTGCGGCTGCGAGGCGAACTGGACCATGTCGTCCTATCGCGAACAGGCCGTCGCGGCCATCCGCAAGCAGGTCGGGAGCGAAAAGGTCATCTGCGGGCTGTCGGGCGGCGTCGACTCCTCGGTTGCGGCCCTGCTCATCCACGAGGCCATCGGCGACCAGCTTACCTGTATATTCGTCGACCATGGCCTGATGCGGAAAAACGAGGCCGACGAAGTCGTCTCGATGTTCCGCAATCAGTACAACATTCCGCTCGTTCACGTTGATGCGTCGGACGCTTTCATCGGCGAGCTCGAAGGCGTCGTCGACCCCGAGGCCAAGCGCAAGATCATCGGACGCCTTTTCATTGAAACCTTCGAGCAGGAAGCCGGCAGGATCGGCGGGGTCAAGTTTCTCGCGCAGGGCACGCTCTACCCCGACGTCATCGAATCAGTCTCCTTCACCGGCGGCCCCTCGGTCACCATCAAGAGCCACCACAATGTTGGCGGCTTGCCCGAGCGGATGAACATGGAACTTGTCGAGCCCTTGCGCGAGCTCTTCAAGGATGAGGTGCGAAAGCTCGGCCGCGAACTGGGCCTTCCCGAGCATTTCGTCGGTCGCCATCCGTTCCCCGGGCCCGGCCTCGCGATCCGCCTGCCGGGCGGCGTCACCCGCGAAAAGCTCGACATTCTCCGTCAGGCCGACGCCATCTATCTCGAGGAAATCAGGAAAGCCGGGCTCTACGACACCATCTGGCAGGCCTTTGCCGTCCTGCTCCCCGTCCAGACCGTCGGCGTCATGGGCGATGGCCGCACCTATGAAAGCGTCTGCGCTCTGCGCGCCGTCACCTCGGTCGACGGCATGACCGCCGATTTCTTCCCCTTCGACATGAACGTCCTGGGCCGCACCGCCACCCGCATCATCAACGAGGTCAAGGGCATCAACCGCGTCGTCTACGACGTGACATCAAAGCCCCCGGGAACCATCGAGTGGGAGTGACACCCCCAAACAAATTCAGCCTGACTGGCTGACCTCCTGCTCATCCGACAGGGGGAGTGTAATCCTGAAGCATGCGCCTTCGGCACCCGAAACGAGTTCGAGCTTGCCGTTCATGCGCAGGATGATTTCCCGGCTGATCGGTAAGCCCAGGCCCGCTCCCGCATAGGGCGTGGCGTCCCCGCTGCGGCCGCGATAGAACTTGTCGAAAATGTGCGGTTTTTCCTCCTCGGGGATGCCCAGGCCGTTATCCTGCACCTCCACGACGTAGTTCCGGCCCCTGATGCGCGAGTGGATCTCAACCTCGGGGTGGGGCGCTTCGTTGTATTTTATGGCGTTGGACACGAGGTTGATCATCACCTGGCTCAGTCGGTAGGGGTCCGCAAGAATGATCGCCTTGCCCACCCGCGTCCCGCTTTTGACGGTGGTGTTGTTCTGCCGAGCCAGCGCATCGCACACCCCCAGGGCCTGATCGAGCGATTCCTCGGCATCGATCGCATAGTTCTCCCAGACTCGCTCGCCGCGTTCGAGTGTCGAGAGATCGAGGATTTCATCGAGCAGCGATGTCAGCCGCAGGCTTTCCTTGTGGATCGTGCCGACAAAACGCTCGCGTGCGTCGGTGGCAAGGTTCCTGTGCGACATCAGGATTTCCGTGAACGCCCGGATCGCTGTCATCGGTGTGCGCACTTCATGGCTGACCTGGCTCAGGAACTCGTCCTTTTGCATGTCGACCCGGCGCAATTCCCGGTTGGCCACTTCGAGTTTTTCGGCCGTGGCGCGCAGTTCTGCGGACGTGCGTTCGAGTTCCTGTGAATATTCGATGGCCTGCTGGGTCTCGTCGGCCATCTGCATGACCTCCTCGAGCGAGACCGTATCGCCCGAAACCACCTTGGAGAGCATGACGTGCGCCGAGGCAGCGCCGATCGAGCCCGCCAGTTCGCGTTCGAGTTGGCGAATGAAGGCGGTACTGGGCTCGAGATTCGTCCACGGCATCCGCGTCTGTTTCGCTTCCTCGGAAAATAGGTTCACGGCCCGCTGGTGGCCCAGGACGCGCCGCGCGACGAGGAAAAGATCGTCCGCCGTGGCGGTGCTGCGGATGGGATTTGCCTCGCCCGCCTGCTTGCGGAAAACGTTGAGGAACAGCGCGGCCTGCACATGTTCGAGCGCCGACTGATTGGTGATCAGCGACCCCACGATAAGGATGGTCGTGTTGAGGAACAGGCTCCAGAACGCGGCGTGCGCCAGCGGGTCCAGTCCTTCGAGGCCGAACAGGCTTTGCGGACGCAGCCAGCCGATACCGAACGGCCCGTCCGCCATGATCGCCGCGACCGTGGCAGAAGAGGACGAAAAGCTCGGCATGAAGCTCGACCACAGCCACACCAGAAAGCCCACGAAAATCGCGACGGTCGCCGCTTTCGCCGTCGCATCGCGCCAGAACAGCCCGGCAAGCACCGCCGGCAAGAACTGGACGACACCGGTAAACGAGATTAGCCCGATTGGGGCCAGTGCGTCCGACCCGCGCGTGAGGTAAAAATAGGAAAAGCCCAGGAACAGGATGAGGATGATGGAAAACCGTCGGGCGTTGAGGATCAGCCGGCGCACGCCCAGTCCGTCCCCGATACCATCGCCTGCTGTCATGCGCAGCATGATCGGGACCACTATATGGTTCGACACCATGATCGAAAGGGCGATGGATTCCAGAATGATCATCGAGGTCGCCGAGGAAAACCCACCGATAAAGGCGAAAAGCGCCAACCCATCGTTGCCGGCGGCCAGCGGCAGGGTGAGGGTGAACATGTCGGGGTTGGAACCCGTCGGCATTGCGGTCAGCCCGTAAAGCGCTATCGGCAGGATGAAAAGGCTCATCGCCACCATGTAGGTGGGGAACAGCCAGCACGCGGTCCTGAGATGATTCTCGTCCGAATTTTCCACCACCGTCACCTGGAACTGGCGTGGCAGGCAGATGATCGCCCCGGCGGCCAGCAGGGTGGAACTGATCCAGCGGTCGGCGGCAGTATAGGTGGAATGAACTTCGATGCCCGCGGCGGCGGCATTGGCAAAGATCGCATCCGCGCCACCGCTTATGTAAACGACGAAGACCCCGACCGTCACCAGCGCGGCCAGCTTGACCACGGCTTCGAACGCGATGGCGGCCACCACCCCGTGGTGCTGTTCCTTGGCGTCCACGTTGCGCGTGCCGAACAGGATGGTGAACATGGCCATGCACGCGGCCACGCCGAACGCCAGTCCGGTATCGTCCCAACCCTCGAGGCTTCCCCGCCCGAATTCGGACGCCCCGGCGATGGCCTCGATCGAGGAGGTGACCGCTTTGAGCTGAAGGGCGATGTAGGGGGAAATGACGATCACCGCGAGAATGGTGATGAGCACGGCCAGCCGGCTCGATTTTCCAAAGCGCGACGAGACGAGGTCGGCGATCGAGGTGATGCGCTGGTCGTGGCTGATCCGCACGAGACGGCGCAGGATGAACCACCACCCCACGAAAACCAGCGTCGGGCCCAGATATATGGTGGCGAACTCAAGCCCCGTCCGCGCGGCTGAGCCCACTGCCCCGTAAAACGTCCAGCTCGTGCAGTATACTGAGATCGAAAGCGTATAAACGAATGGCGAGCGCAGGAAACCGCCGGTCCGATTCCTTGTGTGGCGGTCACCCACATAGGCAATGAGGAACAGCAGGCCGACATAGGCGACAGCGGTGGCGATAACCAGATCGGCGGTCAACGTCATGATGGGTGATCCTGCCGCGTCGGTGGGGTTGGCTCGTCATGGGGCAGGTAGCGCGCCAGCACGACAGCGCCGACGATCATCAGTATCCAGATCGTGAAGACATAGACCATGGCGACGGGTATGCCGAGGAGATCCATGTTGCCCCCGGCTACGAACAGCAATGGGGGCATGATCGCCGCGGTGCCGAACAGCGTGACGAACAGGGCGGCTCCGATGATCTTGCGGCGTGTCATGACTGGTTCTGTTGGGCGCTCTAAGTCTTCGTCGAGCCGTTCAGCAGGGTACGTACGGTGCTCACGACGTCGGCGTTGGAATATGGTTTGGTGATGAACGCATCGGCGCCCAGTTCCTCGGCGATCCTGCGGTCCTGCTGTTGCCCCTTGGCTGTCAGCACGAGTACGGGCAAGCTCGCCGTGACCTTGTCGGCCCTGATCTGCTTGAGAACCTCGAACCCGCTTCGCTTGGGCAGCATCACATCGAGCAATAGCACGCGCGGGCTCTGACGGCGCACGGCGTCGAGGATCTCGTCCCCTTCCGTGACGGTGTTCACACTCCAGCCAGCCCGTTTGAGCACGAAATCCAGCGCCTCTATTATACTCGGCTCGTCTTCCGCAATAAGAATATCAATTGCCAAAATAACCCCTCCGGGCTCTTCCTCCAAAGAGCACGGCGGACAGATAAGCGCAAACTTCCCGTTTCGCCAAGCCCTTGTCGCTTCCTCTCATGGAAAGGTACGGTCAGTGTAGGGCTGCTTCGTGCGGCATGAACGGTTCTTCCTGGCGGCTTGCGCATTTGGACCGGATGCACAGGCGGCAGGTGGGCCCGACCGGTACGTCCGCCGTCGGATCGTTGATGTTGAGACCGGCCGTATAGACCGTGCGGTCTGCGTGGAGAATGTCGGTGACCAGCAGGATTGCGTGGGGAAGAATCTGGTCGGCAAAGCCCGAGGACCGCCGCGAGACGGCCTTGGCAACGAACAGGAAGCGCGAGCCATCCGAAAACTGTGCCACCTGCCGCACGATCTGGCCCGATGAACGGAACGCGGTATAGATGGCCCAGAGAGGGCAGGCGTGTCCCGTGTGGGGCAATAGCAGGCCGGGCAGGGGGAAATGCTTGGTCAGCCGCCCGGCGGGGTCGGCGCGTAGAAAGCCGAACGGAACGCCCTCGGCTCCCTCACGCCGCAGGGTCACGAGCCGGTGGGCGATCTGCTCGAAACTGGCGTTATAGATTTCGCTCAGCGCCTCGATATCGTAGCGCAGCCGCTCGGCATCGTCCCTGAACTGCTCATAGGGAAACAATACCGCCCCTGCGATGTAGGACGAGAGATAACGCCGCGCACGCTCGCGCGCTTCCGGGGAGGTCAGAAGCGGAACGCTGGCGGCGGCAGTCAGCGCATCGTCGCTGGTCAACTCGGCTGCCAGCCTGACCATCTGGAACTGGCGGGTGGATTGGGGCGTGGTGTTGCGGAACCACAGCGTCCGTGTCGCCCTGTCATAGCTGTAGGGCCGTGCGGAGGGTGTCGCCGAGGCCCGCTTCACCGTGATGCCGTGGCCTTTTTCGAGCACGCCGACGATCGTGGCTTCGGTGAGAGGTCCTTCTGTGTCGAGCACCTGCCTGATTTCGGCGGCCCGGTCCTCGAGATCGGCAAAGTAGTTGTGTGCCGCAAAGATCATGTCGTCCAGTTCCCGACGCACCGAGCCGGTGCGGGAAACGGTGCTGGCCTGATCGAACTGCCCAATGAGATTCTGCGCAACGGCGGTCAGGCCGCGTGTTTCTCGGGTGATCGAGCCGATGAAGCGCCCGCGCTCCTGCTGGCTAAGATCGGAAACGTCTTCGAGAATCTCCGCGCTGGCCCGGACGGCGGTGATACCCGACAGGACCTGATGGAGAATCTGGCTCAGCAGCGGATCGGCCTGCAGCCGGTCGGCATAGGCATCGGTATTGGCGGCGGCGGCGGTATAGGCCCGATAGAGCCGGGCGATCAGTTGCGCCATTTGGGGCTGGGTAGCAACCAGTGCACGCGCATCCTCCATTCCCATGCCGCTGCCCGCCAGCACCGGGTCGGCAAAGGCCTCGACCAGTTCGTGAATCAGCCGGTGCTCGGCTTCGCCCGTCAGTTCATCGATGGGGACGCCCAGTTCGGCGGCGATGCGCTGAAGCAGTGAACCGCCCACCTGGCGCTTGTTGGCTTCGATGAGGTTGAGATAACTCGGCGACACTTCGACCGAGCGGGCCAGTCCTGCCTGGGAAATGCCTAACGCCTTGCGCAGCGTACTTATTCTCAGTCCGATCGGTGCCCGCATTTCGCCTCGATTGTCAACGAATTGACGATTCAGCGCCAAAATTAGTGCAACAATTTACAGAAAATCTGTTTTATTTCAATAGTATATTGCGCCGGCATTAACTGCGCTCAATACTCCCCGAAGCGGTGAATGGCGTATGGAGGTACGCGCGCCGCGCCAAAAGGAGGAGAAATATGAGCGATTTGAAGCGCGGAATCAGCCGCCGTCGCGTGATCAAGACCGGCATGGCCGGCATTCTCGCAACCGGCGTCTCGCCGCTGATCATCTCAAAGGGCGCCTGGGCGCAGGAGTTCTGCAACAATCCCGAAGTCACCGGCAAGGCCGTGTTCGGCTTCAACGTGCCTTTGACCGGCCCTTACACGGAGGAAGGTCTTGATTCGCTGAACGGCTACCAGCTTGCCGTCAAGCACATCAACGGTGAGGGCGATGGCGGTATCCTCAAGACACTCAAGCCGCTTGCGCTCGAGGGGAACGGTGTACTCGGCAAGAAGATCGAGTTCGTGACGGGGGATACCCAGACCAATACCGACGTTGCCCGCGACGGTGCGCGCCGCATGATCGAGCGCGATGGCGCCGTGGTGGTCACCGGGTCGGTCACCTCGGGCGAGGCGATCGCCCAGCAGGCGCTGTGTCAGGAAATGGGCGTCATCTACATGTCCGGCCTGACGCACTCCAACGATACCACCGGCAAGGACAAGCGCAGATATGGCTTCCGCCATTTCTTCAACGCCTACCAGTCCGGCGTCGCCATTGCCCCGTTCCTTGCCGCGGAATATGGCAACGAGCGCCGGGCCTATCACCTGACGGCGGACTACACCTGGGGCTGGACGCAGGAAGAGTCGATCAAGAACGCGACCGAAGCGCTCGGGTGGGAGACGGTCAATGCCGTCCGCACCCCGCTCGGTGCGGGCGACTATTCCCAGTTCCTCACCCCGGTGCTCAATTCCGGCGCCGACGTGCTGATCCTCAACCACTATGGCCTCGACATGGTGAACTCGCTGCCCCAGGCAGTGCAGTTCGGCCTGCGCGACCGCCAGGTGAACGGCAAGCAGTTTGAAATCGTCGTCCCGATGTTCTCGGAACTGATGGCGGTGGGTGCCGGAGAGGCGGTGCGCGGCATCATCGGCACGTCCAACTGGCAGTGGGGCCTCGAGGATGAGGGCACCAAGGCCTTCACCACGTCCTATGGCAGTGAGTACGGTGTGCCGCCCTCCCAGGCCGCTCACACCAGCTACGTGCAGGCCATCCTCTATGCGGATGCCGTCCAGCGCGCCGGCACCTTCTATCCGCCTGAGGTCATCCGGGCCCTTGAGGGCTTCGAGTTCGACGGCGCGGGCAACGGCCCGACCCTTTACCGTGATGCCGACCACCAGTGCTTCAAGGAAGTTCTCGTGGTGCGCGGCAACGAAAACCCCACCAGCAACTTCGACGTGCTCAACGTTATCGGCCAGACCTCCCGTGAGGAGGTCATCTACGATCCGTCGATCTTTGGTGGCGAGTTGGGTCCATACGAACCCAACCAGTGCTGACGATGGTCTTTCCGGTCGCGCCCTGAGCGCGACCGGCCCTGATAGGCTTCGCACGGAAGAGTTACATCGATGAATGTTTTCCTAACCCAGTTGCTGAACGGGTTGGACAAGGGGGGCGCCTACGCGCTCATCGCCCTTGGCCTCACGCTCGTTTTCGGCACGCTCGGTGTCGTGAACTTCGCCCATGGCGCGCTGTTCATGCTTGGCTGTTTTTGCGCTGTGGCGTTCAGATATCTGCTGACGATTGAAACAGTCACCATCGACCCTGAACAGCTATCTCCATGGGGAGCGCCTCTCGAGGTCAAGACGCCCGTCATCCAGGCATGGCTGGGCGATTTCGGCGCCGTGCTGGTCGATTATTCCGTGCCCATATCGATATTGCTCGCGGTCCCGCTCATGCTCCTGATCGGCATTGCCATGGAGCGCGGCCTGATCAAGCATTTCTACAAGCGCACGCATGCCGAGCAGATCCTCGTGACGTTCGGCCTTGCCATCGTTCTCGCCGAGATCGTCAAGACCTTCTTCGGACCCAACCCCATCCCGCAGCCGATCCCCACCGCCCTGCGCGGCGCGGCGGATGTGGGAAGCTGGCTCGGCTTTGCGCCCCACGCTATCACCTATCCCTGGTGGCGGTTGATCTATCTCATGTTCTCGGGCGTCGTGATCGCCGGAGTCTTCGCGTTCCTGCAGTTCACCACCTACGGCATGGTCGTTCGTGCCGGCATGGCGGATCGGGAGGCCGTATCGATCCTGGGCATCAATATCGACCGGCGGTTCACCGTGGTCTTCGGGCTCGCGGCGGTCGTCGCTGGCGTGGCGGGGGTCATGTACACGCCATTGCTTGCGCCCAACTACATGCTGGGCATGGACTTCCTCGTCCTGTCCTTCGTGGTCGTGGTGGTGGGGGGAATGGGATCGCTGGGAGGGGCGGTCGCCGCCGGGTTCCTGCTCGGCATTCTCCAGTCCTTTGCGTCGATGAATGAGGTGAGAGCCATCTTCCCGGGCATCGATCAGGTCATCATCTATCTCGTTGCAGTCGTCATCCTGCTCGTCCGGCCTCGCGGCCTCATGGGCCGGCGCGGCGTCATGGAAGGGTGATCGGCATGCTTTCACTGTCCAGAAAAGACCTCATCAGTCTCGTCATCTTCGCCGCGGTGGTCGTCGCCATGCCGCTCTGGCTCGCCCCGTTCGGGGCGGCCTATCCCGGCCTCATGCAGAAATTCGCGATCGCCGCGATCTTTGCGATCGGCTTCAACATCCTGTTCGGGCTCACCGGCTATCTCAGCTTCGGTCACGCAGCTTTCCTGGGCGTCGGCTCGTACACGACCGTATGGACGTTCAAGCTGCTGGGTATGGAAATCCTGCCCGCCATCATCTTCGCCATCATCGTCGCGGGGCTGTTCTCGCTCATCATCGGCTATTTCAGCCTGCGCCGCACGGGCATCTATTTCTCGATCCTGACACTCGCCTTCGCGCAGATGAGCTACAGCCTGGCCTATTCGGTGCTGACGCCGATCACCAATGGTGAAACCGGCCTGCTGCTGGCGCGCGGCGACCCGCGCGTCCTCGATATGGCGTTCGGCAATCAGGTCGACGGCGCGGGCCTGCCGTTCCCGACCCTGTTCGGCATGGAACTGGGGGGATATGGCGGCTTTTATCTCTGCGCGGTGGTCCTGATCCTGTCGTTCTTCATCTCGCAGAAGATTTTCGCTTCGCCCTTCGGCATGGCGCTGCGCAGCATCAAGTCCAACCAGATGCGCATGAGCTATACGGGCTTTGACATCAAACCCTACCTGCTCACCGCGTTCGTCATCTCGGGCATGTTTGCTGGGCTCGCCGGCGCGCTGATGTCGGTCACCGATCCCCTGGCAGGCGCCGAGCGCATGAAGTGGACCGAGTCCGGCAACGTCGTGCTCATGACCATCCTGGGTGGTGTGGGAACGCTGTTCGGGCCAGTCATCGGCGCCTGGCTGATCGAGTATTTCGAGAACATCTTCTCGGCGATCAACTACAACATGCTCAACGGCTTCTTCGGCTTCCTGCCCGATGGCGTGCGCGATGTAGCGGTAACCGTCTCGTCCAAATTCGTCGGCGAGGGCTGGCACCTGACGCTCGGCCTGCTCTTCGTGGTGGTCGTCGTATTCCTGCCGGGCGGCGTGATGGAAGGTGTGCGGCGATTGAGCGCGTACTTCAAGGATCGGACCGGGCGAACGCCGGAGCCGGTCACCAAGGCCTCGGCCGCGGAATAGGGAGACGATACAATGGAAACCAAGGACAATGTCGTTCTCCACGTCGCCGATGTGCACAAGCGCTTTGGCGGGCTCCATGCCCTTGCCGACATCGATCTCCAGATTGAGGAAGGCAAGACGCACGCGATTATCGGCCCCAACGGGGCCGGAAAATCGACCCTGCTCAACGTCATCATCGGGCGGCTTGCACCGACGTCGGGGGCGGTGGTTTTCGACGGAACGGTGCTGACGGGCAAGAAACCGCACGAGATAAACCAGCTCGGGGTCGCCCGCGTGTTCCAGACCCCGGAGATATTTGCCGATCTCTCCGTCCTGCAGAACGTGATGACGCCGGCCTTTGCACGCCGCGACGGAGCGTTCAGGATCAACATGTTCCGCTCGACCGATAACGAGACGGAAATCCGCGAGGAAGCCGAGGCGATACTCGAGGATGTGGGGCTGATCGAAAGGCGGGGCGTCAATTCCGGGGCGCTCTCGCGCGGCGACAAGCGGCGGCTGGAACTGGCCATGTGCCTTATCCAGAAGCCGCGCCTGCTGCTGCTCGACGAGCCTACCGCCGGCATGAGCCGTCACGACACCAACACCACCATCGAGCTTTTGAAAAAGATCAAGGCGCGCGGCATGACCAAGGTCATCATCGAGCACGACATGCACGTCGTGTTCTCGCTGGCCGACCGGATGTCGGTGCTCGCGGGCGGGCGCATCATCGCCGAGGGTCTGCCCTCGGAGATCAAGGGCGACCCGCGCGTGCAGGAAGCCTATCTTGGAGGAGCCTACACATGAACGCCCAGGCAACTGATATCAGGCCCGCCGCCGCCACGGAGACCGCCTCGTTCTTCAAGGTGGACAATATCCACGCCTATTACGGGGAAAGCTATATCGTCCAGGGCGTGTCGCTCTCGGTCAATCACGGCGAGATCCTTGCGCTTCTGGGCCGCAACGGCGCGGGCAAGACCTCGACGCTGCGGACCATCGCCCGGCTCGACAACCCCCAGCTTCAGGCTGGTGAAATCTGGCTCGATGGCCAGCCGGTTCACGCCATGAAATCGTTCGAGGCGGCGCAGGCCGGCATCCAGCTGGTCCCCGAAGACCGCCGCATCATTCAGGGGCTGACGGTGGAGGAAAACCTCACGCTGGCCCAGGTCGCGCCGGGGAAGGGGTGGGAGCTGGACCGCATCTATGGTCACTTCCCGCGCCTTGCCGAGCGCCGAAGGCAGGAAGGAACGACGCTTTCGGGCGGCGAGCAGCAGATGCTCGCCATCGCCCGGGCGCTGGCCCGCGACATCAAGCTTTTGCTGCTCGATGAACCCTATGAAGGGCTGGCCCCGGTCATCGTGCAGGAGATCGAGGGCATTCTCAAGGAGATCAAGGAACTGGGCATCACCTCCATCATCGTCGAGCAGAACGCGATTGCCGCGCTCAAGCTCGCCGATCGGGCGGTGATCCTCGATACGGGCGAGGTCGTGTTCGTCGGCTCCGCCCAGGACGTGCTCGACAACGCGGAACTCAGGCGCGAATACCTCGCCGTCTAGCCCCGCGTTCCCGAACCGGATGCCTGTGCTCTTAACCGGGTGCAGGCTGCGGAGGGCCCCACCCCTCCGCACCCTATTGCAGTCAAGGATATGGAAATGAACAGCCACGCTTTCCTCACCCGGCACACGCGTCTAACCCCGGAAAGCTTTGCGGAGAAATACGAGGCCTCGATCGCCGATCCCGAAGCGTTCTGGATGGAAGAGGGCAGACGCCTCGACTGGATCAAGCCGTATTCGAAGGCCAGGAACGCAACGTTTGCCTGGCCCGATATCTCCGTCAAATGGTTCGAGGACGGCGTCCTCAACGTATCCGCCAACTGCATCGACCGGCACCTGAAAGAGCGGGCCGATCAGACGGCGCTCATCTGGGAGCCTGACGATCCGGCTGACGAAGCCCTCAACATCACCTACCGGCAGCTTCACGACGAGGTGTGCCGCCTCGCCAATGTGCTCAAGGGGCTGGGCGTCAGGAAAGGCCATCGCGTCACCATCTATCTGCCGATGATCCCGGCCGCCGCCTATGCCATGCTGGCCTGCGCGCGCATCGGGGCGGTGCATTCGGTGGTGTTCGGCGGATTCTCGCCTGACGCGCTGGCCGGACGCATCAACGACTGCGATAGCCGCGTCGTCATCACCGCCGACGAGGGGCGGCGCGGCGGCAAGACGGTGGCGCTCAAGGCCAATGTCGATATCGCGCTCGAGGATTGCCCTGGCGTCGAGAAGGTGATCGTCTTCGCCAATACCGGCAACGATATCGCCATGAAAGGCAGTCGCGACATGTGGTGGCACGACGCGGCGGCCGCCGTCGAGCCGGTCTGCGAGCCCGAGCCGATGAACGCGGAGGACCCGCTGTTCATCCTTTATACCTCCGGGTCCACCGGCAAGCCCAAGGGCGTGCTGCACACCACCGGCGGCTATCTCGTCTGGGCCGCGATGACTCACGAGATGATCTTCGATCCACGCCCGGGCGACGTCTATTGGTGCTCGGCGGATGTGGGCTGGGTCACCGGCCACACCTATATCGTTTATGGCCCGCTCGCCAACGGCGTCACTTCGCTGATCTTCGAGGGCATCCCCTCATGGCCCGACGCCTCGCGCTTCTGGCAGGCCGTCGAGCGCCACAAGGTCAGTATCTTCTATACCGCCCCCACCGCGATCCGCGCGCTGATGGGGGCGGGTGAGGAGTTCTTGAAAAAGGCCGACATTTCGAGCCTGCGTTTGATCGGTACGGTCGGCGAGCCGATCAACCCGGAAGCCTGGCACTGGTATCACAAGAATGTCGGGCGCGGACGATGCGAGATCGTCGATACGTGGTGGCAGACCGAAACCGGCGCCACGATGATCACGCCGCTGCCGGGCGTCATCCCCACCAAGCCGGGGTCCGCGACGCTGCCGTTCTTCGGGATAAAACCCGTGATCCTCAATCCCGAAACGGGCAAGGAGATCACCGAGACGGAAGCCTCGGGGGTGCTGGCCATCACCGATAGCTGGCCGGGGCAGATGCGCACCGTCTGGGGCGATCACCAGCGCTTCAAGGAAACCTATTTCCAGCAATACAAGGGCTATTACTTCACCGGCGATGGCTGCCGCAGGGATGCGGATGGCTATTACTGGATCACGGGGCGGGTCGATGACGTGCTCAACATCTCCGGGCACCGGTTGGGAACGGCGGAAATCGAAAGCGCGCTGGTTGCCCACCCCAAGATTTCCGAAGCCGCCGTCGTGGGTTATCCCCATAAGCTCAAGGGGCAGGGCATCTATTGCTACGTGACGCTGATGGCCGGTGAAACCGTGACGCCAGAACTCGAAGCCGAACTCAAAGCATGGGTACGCAAGGAGATCGGCCCCATCGCGACGCCCGACCTTATCCAGTTCGCCACGAACCTGCCAAAGACCCGTTCGGGCAAGATCATGCGCCGGATCCTGAGGAAAATCGCGGAGAACGATTACGGCTCGCTCGGCGATACCTCGACGCTGGCCGATCCTGCGGTTGTCGACGATCTCATCGAGAAGAGGCTAAACATCTGACAACCGGTTGATGAATTTAGCTTTTTTCGACCTGCTTGCGCGCGGCCCTGCTGCACGCCGGCGGGGCAAAAATATTTTCACGCGACGGGACGAGAACGCCGCCCCGTCCCCCTCAGTGCTATCGCATGTGAATCTGCGCTTGTGGCTTCACCCCTCCCCAGCCCTCCCCATCAAGGGGAGGGTGCTTTCTTTTCCTGGGCGCTCTCATACGCACAAGGCCAGCACCTCCCTCCTTGTGGGGGAGGTTGGGAGGGGGGATTCGGCGAAAGCCGAAGCATATGAGATTGCCCTGTCGTCCTCCCAAGCCGTGATTGCATTATGAGGGCGGGGACACTATTGTCCGCCCCGATTTGCAAAGAATTTCAGGGCCGAACCCGATGAGTGAAGATTCCTTCCTGCGCGAAGTCGAAGAAGAACTGCGGAGCGACAAGCTCAAGGCGTTCTGGAAGCGCTATGCGCCCTTCATCATCGGCGCGGCGGTGTTGATCGTCTTGATCGTCGCGGCCAACGAGGCCTGGAAGTGGTGGCGCGACAGCTCGGCCGCCGAGGCGTCAGAACGTTATTACACCGCGATCTCGCTGGCCGAGCGCGGCGACCTGTCCGGAGCGCAGGCCGCGCTTGAAGCCATCGCTGCCAATGACCCCAACGGTTACGGCATACTTGCACAGTTCCGCGCAGCATCGCTGCTGGCCGAGGAGGGCAATCCTGACGCTGCGATCTCGGCTTATGATGCGCTATCCTCTTCGCTCAATGAAATCCGCCTGCGCGAGCTGGCGCTGATCCTAGGCGCCTATCTTGCGGTCGACCATCTCGATGTGGCCGCTGTCGAGGCGCGCGCCGGGACCCTGACCGGGGAGGAAAGCCCGCTGCGCAACCAGGCCCGCGAGGCTCTGGGGCTGGCCTATTTCAAGGCGGGCGATCTTGAAGCGGCGAGTGCCAGTTTCGAGGCGATCGCCGCCGACCAGGCCGCCGGGCAGGAGATGCAGCTTCGCGCCCATGTCTATCTCGAGCAATTGGCCTCGGCTGGCATCGAGATCGCTTCGGAAGCCGAACCCGAGCCGGCCGAATAACCGCGCGTCGAACGCCGAAAGTCAGATATGTCCGTTACCGTCGCCATCGTCGGGCGCCCCAATGTCGGCAAGTCCACGCTGTTCAACCGGCTGGTGGGGAAAAAGCTTGCCATTGTCGATGACACGCCCGGCGTCACCCGCGACCGCCGCGAGGGGCTGGGCCGCATCGGCGACCTGACGTTCACCCTGCTCGACACCGCCGGTTATGAGGATGCCAACGACGACAGCCTCGAAGCCCGCATGCGCCGCCAGACGGAGATGGCCATTGCCGAGGCCGACATCATCTTGATGATGATCGACGCCCGCGCCGGCGTTACGCCGACCGATGAACATTTCGCCCGCCTTCTGCGCCGGGCCGGCAAGACCATCCACCTCATCGCCAACAAGGCCGAGGGCAGGGCTGCGGACGCCGGGCTGATCGAGGCCTATAGCCTGGGATTCGGCGAGGCGATCCCGCTTTCCGCCGAGCACGGGCTGGGGCTGGCCGATCTTTATACGATCATCTCGCAGGCCGTGGACAAGGCGGAGGCGGTGAAAGCCGAAGAGTTCGACTACGAGATGGTGCAAAAGCCCGCCACCGACGTCGACGTCGATGAGGACGAGGGCGAAGATCAGGCGGGCGACACCGCGCCCATGCGCTGGAACCCCAACCGCTATCTGAATGTGGCCATCGTGGGCCGCCCCAACGCGGGCAAGTCGACGCTCATCAACCGCATGGTGGGTGCCGAACGCCTGCTGACGGGGCCGGAAGCAGGCATCACCCGCGATTCGATCATGGTGCCGTGGGAATGGGAAGGCCGGGTCATCAACCTCGTCGATACCGCCGGTATCCGCCGCAAGGCGCGTGTGCAGGGCAAGCTCGAAAAGCTCTCGGTGGCCGATAGCCTGCGCTCGATCCAGTACGCCGAGGTGGTGGTGCTGCTGCTCGATGCGACGGTTCCTTTCGAGAAGCAGGACCTTGCACTGGCCGACCTCGTCGAGCGCGAGGGGCGGGCCATGGTCATCGCCGTCAACAAGTGGGACCTCGTCGAAGACAAGAACGCCAGGCTGGCCGAACTGCGTGAGCAGTGCGAGCGGCTGCTGCCCCAGCTTCGCGGCATCCCGCTGGTGACGCTGTCAGGCTTGCAGGGGCGCAATATCGACCGGCTGATGAAGGCCGTCTTCGATATCGAACGGGTCTGGAACGTCAAGATCAGGACCGCCAAGCTCAACCGCTGGCTCGCCGCGCTGATCGAGCACCATCCGCCCCCGGCGGTCTCGGGGCGCCGGCTCAAGCTGCGCTACATGACCCAGGCCAAGACGAGGCCCCCCAGCTTCATCGTCTTCGTCTCCCGCCCCGATGCCCTGCCCATGGCCTACCAGCGCTACCTCATCAACGGGCTGCGGCAGGATTTCGGATTGTTCGGCACGCCGATCCGGTTGTGGGTCCGTGGCGGCAAAAACCCGTATGTGGACGATGACGGTAAGTAGTTTTACCAGGCCATAGTTGAACGGGAAAACGATTTCCGTTCAATTCGTTCAGTCAAATTTTTGCGGGCACCCCTCCGAATGGCCCGAGCCCACGCCAAGGCAACCGGCGATTGTCGCGCAGGTTGGATGGAGCGGCGATTTCTTTGCAGAAAAACGAGCTTTGACGATCAGGGCGGCATCGCTCTGGACTCCGGCAACAAATGCCGGAATGATAATGGAATGTCTGGCTAAAATTTGCCCCAGTTCCGATGTTACCCCGGGATTTGTTCCCGGGGTCCATACGGTACTGGCGACAAACGCGGGACTGCTGTTAAAGCGGCTCCTCGCCGGTCAGTACATCCACCCGCATGCCGGTCTTGTCGTAGGCCGGGGAGATGAGGTCGACCATTTTGGGGGCGATCTCGTCGGGGGCGGGGAGGGTTTCGGGGTCTTCGCCGGGCATGGCCTTGGCGCGCATGGCGGTCCGGACCTGGCCGGGATAAAAGACGTTGGCCTTGACGTTGGTGATGGCCATTTCCCCCGCATAGCTTTTGATCATGGCATCGAGCGCGGCCTTGGAGGCGGCGTAAAGGCCCCAATAGGGCTTGGCGGAAAGTGCGGCACCCGAGGAGACAAAAACCGCGCGCCCGGCATCGGATTGGCGCAACAGCAGATCGACCGAGCGGATCAGCCGATAGTTCGCCCCGACATTGACGGCAAAGACCTTGGCAAATTCCTTGGGCGCGATGTGGGGCAGGGGCGAAAGCACGCCCAGAGCCCCGGCATTGCCGATCAGCCCGTCGAGCAGGCCCCAGCGCTCGAAGATCGCCGCGCCCAGCCGGTCGATGGCATCGCCATCGGTGAGGTCCATCGGCACCAGTGTCGTCGAGGAACCCAGCGCCTGGATCTCGTCGTCGAGGTCTTCGAGCCCGCCAACGGTGCGCGCCACGGCAACAATATGGGCGCCGCGTGCAGCGGCGTTCTTGGCGGCGGCATAGCCCAGGCCACGCGAGGCCCCGGTGACCAGGACGACGCGTCCGGCCAGATCCTGATTTACAGACATGCTCAAACGGCTTCTCTCAGCATTGAGACCTGCTTGGGATCGCGCTTGCCGCGCCCTTTGAGGTCGGTGAGCGGGGTGGGATAGTCCCCTGTGAAGTAATGATCGGTGAACTGCGGCGCCTGCGCGTCGCGCTTCTCGCCGCCAACGGCGAGGTAAAGCCCGTCGATGGAGAGGAACTGGAGGGAATCGGCCCCGATATAGCGGCACATCTCATCGATGGTCGCATACTGGTTGGCCAGCAGCTTTTCGGGGTCGGGGGTGTCGATGCCGTAATAATCGGAATGATAGATCATGGGGCTGGCGACCCGGAAGTGAACCTCGCGCGCGCCCGCGTCGCGGATCATCTGCACGATCTTGAGCGATGTCGTGCCGCGCACGATGGAATCATCGACCAGCACGACGCGCTTGCCCGCGATTGCGGTGCGGTTGGCCGAATGCTTGAGCTTCACCCCGAGCGCCCGGATCGACTGGGTGGGCTCGATGAAGGTGCGTCCGACATAGTGGTTGCGGATGATGCCGTATTCAAAAGGGATGCCCGAGGCCTGCGCATAGCCGAGCGCGGCGGGGGTGCCGCCATCGGGCACCGGCACGACCACGTCGGCCTCGACCGGCGCTTCCCCGGCCAGATTGATGCCCATGTTCTTGCGCGCGCCATAGACTGAACGCCCGGCGACTACCGAGTCGGGGCGGGCGAAATAGACGTACTCGAACAGGCACACCCGCTCGCGGCGCGGCGGAAAGGGCTTGAAGCTGTCGATGGTGATCTCGCCATCCGGCTGCATCTCGCACACGATCACCTCGCCGTTCTCGACATCGCGCACGAAATTGGCGCCGATGATGTCGAGTGCGCAGGTTTCCGAGGCAAAGATGGGCCTGCCGCCCAATTCGCCCAGCACCAGCGGGCGGATGCCGTTGGGGTCGCGCGCGCCGATCAGCTTGGTGCGGGTCATGGCCACCATCGCATAGGCGCCCTCGAGGGCGCCCAGCGCGTCGATGAAGCGCTCGGCGGAACCGGTGCGCTGGGAACGGGCGATCAGGTGCAGCACGGCCTCGGTGTCTGAAGTCGACTGGTAGATAGCGCCCTGCGCGATGAGGCGGCGGCGCAAGGCCAGCCCGTTGGTGAGATTGCCGTTGTGCGCAATCGCGATGCCGCCGACTTCCAGCTCGGCAAAGAGCGGCTGGACGTTGCGCAAGACGGTTTCCCCGGTGGTGGAATAGCGCACATGGCCCATGGCGAGGTTGCCGGGCAGGCGGGCAAGGGTGGCGGCGTCGGTGAACCTGTCGCCCACCAGCCCCAGATGGCGCTCGGAATTGAAATGGACGCCATCGAACGAAACGATGCCGGCCGCTTCCTGTCCGCGATGCTGGAGGGCGTGAAGCCCCAGCGCGGTGAGGGCCGCGGCATCCTCATGGCCTAAAATGCCGAACACGCCGCACTCTTCGCGCAGCGTGTCACCATTCATGTCGAGATCGAGTCCGGTGAGATGGTCTGTCGTCGCGCGGGGTTGGGCCAAATTTTCCACCATGGGGTGCGAGGACTGCATGGGGACGGGGATTACGCTCCGCCGCCGTCCAAGTCAACATGACACGATCCCGGGGCTCGCCCGATCACGCGAGGGTGACCCGATACCGCAAGGCTCAGGCCTGAGGGTCGTTGGCGCCTTCATCGTTGATGATCGTGCCGTCTGCGGGCGGGGTCACCTCGCCCGGCGGCGGGGGCACGCCGTCATCGGGCGCGACGCCGCGCTGGAGGATGTCGTTGACCTGCTCCTCGAGATTTTCCGGCAGGAACGAAATGAGGCTGTTGCCCAGATTTTCAAGCGTGGGCAGCGTCTGTGCCTGTGCCGCCCAATCGGGCAGGTTCGAGCCGAGCAGCCACGTGCCGAAGATGACCACCACGATCGCGATCAGGACGCCGCGCAGGGCGCCGAAGACGAACCCAAGCGTACGGTCGAGCGGACCGAGCCGGCTGTCGGTGATCCAGTCCCCGATGCGCATGGTGAGAAGATGCAGGATAATGAGCGCGCCAAGGAAGCTGACGACGGCGGTAGCGACGTCGGCCCAGATTTCGGGCGTGATGTACTGGCGCGCGATTTCGGGGTGATAAAAGAACATATAGGCCGCAAAGGCAGCCGAGCCCGCCCACGTGACCAGCGAGAGCACCTCGCGGGTCAGCCCGCGCGTTGTCGCCAGCAGCGCCGAAACCAGAACGAGGATACCGACACCGATGTCGAAAGCGGTCAGCATAGGGGATGTCTCCACCAACTCCGGGATTTTGCCCCGTTTAGCGGCTAAATGTGTCAAAGCCAAGCATTTGCTTGGGATTATGCTGGGGAAATCGGTTTGTGCGGGGGGCGCAGGGCTGCTTGCGCCCGGACTGGCGCTGGGCAATGACGAAAGGGGTGGTGGGACTGGCCCTGGATCGTTTCAGTTTTTGATGGAAGCGATATGCCTGGATGGTTGGGCTGGGCTCGCACTGGACCCCGGGACTCGTTCCCGGAATCCAGCGCGGTCCAACCCCAACCGCTCCGGCAGGCTGTTTCCATCAGAACCTGAAACATTCTAGGCCTCGCCGTCATCACCCCCGGTCTGCGGCTGCCGATTGGCTGCGATGCGGCCGACCAGTTCGGCCAGGGCGGAAAATTCGTGGACGAGGACGCCTTCGGCGTTGTCGGCCTTGCCCAAACGGGCCGTGTGGACCGAGCCGAAGCCGAGCTTGGCGGCCTCGCGGATGCGCAGATTGGCGTGGACGACGGGGCGCACGCCGCCCGACAAGCCGATTTCGCCGAAATAGACTGCATCGGCCGGGAGCGGGGCGTTGGTGAGCGAGGAGATGAGCGCGGCGGCGACCGCGAGATCGGCGGCGGGTTCGTTGACCTTGAGGCCCCCCGCGACGTTGAGGTAGATGTCGTTGGCCCCGATCCTCACCCCGCAGCGGGTTTCGAGGACGGCCAGCACCATCGAGAGCCGTGCCGAATCCCAGCCCACGACTGCCCGGCGGGGCGTACCGAGCGGGGAGGGGGCGACCAGCGCCTGGATTTCGACAAGCACGGGCCGCGTGCCCTCGACGCCCGCAAAGACCGCCGAACCGGCGGCGCCGCTGTCGCGCTGGTCGAGGAAAAGGGCCGAGGGGTTGGGCACTTCGCGCAGGCCCGAGCCGGCCATCTCGAAAACGCCGATCTCGTCGGTCGCGCCATAGCGGTTCTTGACCCCGCGCAGGATACGGTAGGTGAGGGACGTGTCGCCCTCGAAATAAAGCACGGCATCGACCATATGCTCGACGACACGGGGACCGGCGATCTGCCCGTCCTTGGTGACGTGGCCGACCAGAACTACCGCCGCCCCGGTCTTCTTGGCAAAGCGGGTAAGCGCCTGTGCGCTGGTGCGCACCTGCGTCACGGTGCCCGGCGCGCTCTCGACGCGCTCGGTCCAGCAGGTCTGGATGGAATCGATGATGACGAGATCGGGCGCCTCGCCTTCCTCTATGGTGGCAAGGATGGTTTCGACATGGGTTTCGCTGGCCAGTTCGACCGCTGCGTCGGCAACCCCGAGCCGCGCGGCGCGCAGGCGGACCTGCGCGATGGCCTCCTCGCCCGAAATATAGACCACCCGCTTGCCCTGCCGGGCAAGGGCGGCGGCGGCCTGCAACAGAAGCGTCGATTTACCGATCCCCGGATCGCCGCCAACGAGGATCGCCGAGCCCATCACGAACCCGCCGCCCAGCACGCGGTCGAGTTCGCCATTGCCCGAAACGATGCGGATGGCGTCCTCGCTCTCCCCCGACAGCGTCACCAGTTCCACCGGCCGGCCCGAGGACACGGCGGCCTTGGGCCCTCCGCCCACGCCGGAGGACGCGACTTCCTCGGCGATGGTGTTCCATTCCCCGCATGCCTCGCACCGCCCGGCCCAGCGCGGGGTGATGTTGCCGCACATCTGGCAGATATAGGTGCTGCGGGGTTTTGCCATCGATACTCTGCGAAAGAGAACAGGTCCTGATTGCTCATGGCGCGAAAGCCATGCGCCTGTCAAGAACAAAATAAGAACATTTTAGTCGATCGAAACCCCGTTGGGCACGTTTACATACCGTCGCGGGAACCGTCCGTTGAGCGTCGTGAGGATTTCATAGCCGATGGTGCGTGCCGCGTCGGCCACATCGTCCACGGTGACGTTGGGGCCCAGCACCTCGACCAGATCGCCGGGCTGAACGAAGCCGGGCACGTCGGTGATGTCGATAGCCGTCATGTCCATCGAGATGCGGCCAAGGATGGGGGCGAGCGCGCCATTGATCGCCACCTTGCCCCCCATCTGTCCGCCAATGCCCGAGAGCGAGCGGAAGAACCCGTCGGCATAGCCGATGCCGACGATGGCAAGGCGGGTGTCGCGCCGCAGCCGGTGCAGCGCGCCATAGCCGACGGTTTCACCGATCCGCGCTTCCTTGATCTGAAGGATCGGCACATCCATGGCAATGACCGGGGCCATCGGGTTGGAGCGGCTGTTGATCGCCCGCCCGCCATAGACGGCGATGCCGGGGCGCACCATCTGGTAGTGATAGTCCTTGGACGTCATGATGGCCGCCGAATTGGCGAGCGAGGCGGGGATATCGGGGAAAAGGTTCAGAATGCCCTGGAACAGCCCGTTCTGCTTGCGCGTCATCTCATGGCTGGGCTGGTCGGCGCAGGCAAGGTGACTCATGATCATCTGCGGCTCGAACCGGGTTTGCGAGAGCTCGCGCTGGACCAGTTCGGCCTCCTTCATGCGGAAGCCCACGCGGTTGAAGCCGGTATCGAAATGGAGCGCCGCGGGCGCCGCTTCGCCCCGGTTGAGGCAGAAATCGAGCCACTCGGTCAACTGCCCCATCGAGGCGAGCACCGGCATCAGATTGTGCGCGGCATAGTCGCGCGCCGTGCGGGGGACGAGCCCGTCGAGAATGAAGATATGCGCGCGGGGCAGGGCGGCGCGCAACGCCACGCCCTCATCGGGGGTGGCAACGAAAAAGAACCGCGCGCCCGCCTGATAGAGCGTGCGCGAAACGGCCCTGAGCCCCAGGCCATAGGCATCGGCCTTGACCACGGCGGCGGTCAGCGCCTGCCCCGAAATCGTATCGATCGCCTTCCAGTTGCGTGTGATCGCATCCAGATCGACGCTGATGCCGCCGCCGAGCAATGTGGAATTGGTGGTCATGGCGCCTCGGACGAATCCCCAGTCTCCGAGACATGAACCAGAGCGACCGGAACTGCAAGGGAGTGAGGCCGATTGTCTGCGTCTTGCAGGCTCGCTTTCATGCAGCAGGCGTCAGACGGGCCTTGATGTCCTCGGGATCGGCATAGAGCAGAGCTATAAGTGTTTTTGCTGCATCGTCGGGCATGGTCCGGCGTTGCTCCCAGTTGCGAAGGGTCGCGACCGGCAGCCCCAGCATCCTGGCGGCGGCTTCCTGCGACAATCCCAGACGCGCTCGTGCAACTTTGAGCATGGCCGCATAGTCGAGGGGCGAAAGCGCGACCGTGCTCCAATCCGGATTGTCCTCGAAATCTTCGGGTAGATCAGCGGCCATAGCGTTCCTGCTCCCTTTCATTGGCCTTGCGCACGCTTATGGCGCGGACATCTCCATCACGCTCGGTCCAGACCGCAACGTGAAGGCGGCGCTCGACATAGCCGAATGTTATGAATCTGTCCTCATCATAGTCGAACCGTGTGTCCAAAAAGGTCGTGACACCGTTTTCGATGACGAGAGCGGCGACGCTTAGTGGAAGTCCATGCTTGGCGCGATTTGCAGCGTCTTTTTCTACGTCGAAGATAACCCGCATCAGGCCTCTGGCTATCATACGCTACAAGCGTAGTGTATTCAACTATGGCGTTATTCCTGCCGCGTCGGCAGGTAGTCCTCGCGGGCAAGGTTGGAGAAGCGTGTCAGATTCGCCTGGAAATGCAACTGGACGGTGCCGGTGGGGCCGTGGCGCTGCTTGGCGATGATGACTTCGGCGCGCCCGTGGACCTTTTCCATCTCGGCCTGCCATTCGAGATGTTCCTGCGTGCCTTCCTTGGGCTCCTTGTTGCCGAGGTAGTATTCCTCGCGATAGACGAAGAGCACCACGTCCGCGTCCTGCTCGATCGAGCCCGATTCACGCAGGTCGGCAAGCTGGGGGTGTTTGTCCTCGCGCGCTTCCACCTGGCGGGAAAGCTGGGAGAGGGCGATGATGGGGACTTCGAGTTCCTTGGCCAGCGCCTTGAGGTTGGTCGTGATCTCGGTCAGCTCCTGCACGCGGTTCTCGCTGGCCTTTTTCGATGAGCCGGACAGCAATTGCAGGTAGTCGACGATCAGCAGGTCCAGCCCTTTCTGGCGCTTGAGGCGCCGGGCGCGGGCGGCGAGCTGGGCGATCGAGATGCCGCCGGTGTCGTCAATGAAGAGCGGCACCTGCTGCATGAGCTGGGAAACGTCCATGAGTTTTGAGAACTGGCTCTCATGGATATTGCCGCGCCTGATGTCGGACGACGAAATCTCGGCCTGCTCGGCGAGAATACGGGTGGCGAGCTGCTCGGCGCTCATTTCGAGCGAGAAAAAACCGACCACGCCGCCATTGAGGGTCTTCATGTGTCCGTCGGGCATGGGCTCGGCCTTGTAGGCGCGGGCGACGGAAAAGGCGATGTTGGTGGCAAGCGAGGTCTTGCCCATGGCGGGACGCGCGGCGAGGATGATGAGGTCCGAGCGCTGCAAGCCGCCCATCAGGCGGTCGAGATCGGTCAGCCCCGTAGCGGTGCCCGAAAGCGAGCCGTCGCGCTTGAACGCTTCCCCGGCCATGTTGATCGCGTCGGTCAGCGCCTGGTTGAAGCCCTGGAACCCGCCATCGTAGCGGCCCTTTTCGGCAAGATCGAACAGGCGCTTTTCAGCCTCCTCGATCTGCTTGGTCGCGGTCGTCTCGACCTCGGCGTTATAGGCCTCGTCGATGACCTCTTCGCCGATCAGGATGAGGTTGCGCCGGATGGCGAGATCGTACACCGCCTGCCCGTAGTCGGCGGCGTTGAGGACGGTGGTCGCCTCGGCCGCCAGCCGCGCGAGATACTGCGCCATGGTGACGCCTTCGAGAAGGTCGTCGGGCAGGTAGGTCTTGGCGGTGACGGGGGTCGCGGTCTTGCCGGTGCGGATGATCTTGCCGCATACCTCATAGATGTCGCGATGGATGGGCTCGTAGAAATGGCCGGGCTCGAGAAAGTCCGAAACCCGGTAGAACGCCTCGTTGTTGACCAGAATCGCGCCCAGCAGCGCCTGTTCGGCCTCGATATTGTGCGGGGCGAGCTTGTATTTCGCTTCTGGTTCGGTCGGTACGGGCGTGAGCCGCCGGACAGCTTCCATCGTTCATCCTGAAAGGGTCGTTCATCCTCTCTTAACCACCCCGGCGTGCACCGAGGCAAGAGGAACGAGCGGACAAATTGTCCTCGTCGAGCTTACCCTGAGTCGGCCCATGTGATCTTCGCAAACTGCGGGGATAACGAATTTCATGCTGGACAAACAAAAAGGCCGGGCGGGGGCCCGGCCTCTTCGATTCGGTGCAAGGGCCCGCGCTTATGCGGCGGGCTCTTCCCCGGTTTCCTGGTCGGCGGGCTCTTCTTCGCCATCCGCCGCTTCACCGGCCTGATATTCGTCCTCGTCCATATCGGCGAGCGAGACGAAAGCCTCTTCCTCGTCGTTATAGTCCTTGCGGGCAAGGTTCTCGCCCTTGGCCTGGCGCTCGGCTTCGTCGGTCGAACGGGCGACGTTGATGGTGACCGAGACGGAAACTTCGGCGTGCAGGGTGATGGGGATGACGTGCAGGCCCACGGTCTTGATCGGCGCGCCAAGATCGATCTGGTTGCGCTCGACCTTTTCCCCGTCGGCAACGAGGGCTTCAGCGATATCGCGGGCCGAGACCGAACCATAAAGCTGGCCCGTTTCGCCGGCCTGGCGGACCATCACGATGGTCTTGCCGTCCAGCAGGTCCCCGATCTTTTCGGCTTCCGAACGCCGTTCGGCGTTGCGGGCCTCGATGGTCTGCCGGTTGGCCTCGAATTTCGCACGGTTGGCGTCCGAAGCGCGCAGGGCCTTGGCCTGGGGCAAAAGGAAGTTGCGGGCAAAGCCGTCCTTGACGTTCACTTCATCGCCAATGCCACCGAGGCGGCCAATGCGTTCAAGCAGAATAACTTTCATATGACTTCTCCAATGCTGTCCCGTTCCGGTTTTGCCGCGGCTCTGGCGAGCGCTCCGGAGGAACGGTTAGAGGACGCGGACCATCCGCGTCCCCAACGAACGGGGGCCGCTTATTTTACGGCGTAGGGCAGAAGCCCGAGGAACCGGGAGCGCTTGATGGCGCGGGCCAGTTCGCGCTGCTTCTTGGCCGAAACGGCGGTGATGCGCGAAGGCACGATCTTGCCGCGCTCGGAAACATAGCGCTGGAGCAGGCGGACATCCTTGTAGTCGATGACCGGTGCATTGGCACCCGAGAACGGGCAGGTCTTGCGGCGGCGCTGGAAAGGACGGCGCGCCTGGGAGGTGGTGAGATCACGAATAGCCATGTGTCAGGTCCTCGGCTTAGAAACGGCGCGGGCCGCGCGGGCGATCGCCGCCGGGGCCGCCACGGTCAGGACGATCGTCGCGCTTCTGCATCATCACGGAGGGGCCTTCCTCATGGGTGTCCACGCGGATGGTCATGAAACGCAGCACGTCTTCGTTGATGCGCATCTGGCGCTCCATCTCGGCAACGGCGGTAGCCGGGGCTTCGATGTTGAGCAGGGTGTAGTGCGCCTTGCGGTTCTTGTTGATGCGGTACGAGAGCGACTTGACGCCCCAGTATTCGCTCTTGGCGACCTTGCCGCCGTTCTCGGCGAGAAGGTCGGTATAGGTCTTGGTCAGATCTTCGACCTGCTGCGCCGAAACGTCCTGGCGCGACAGAAAGATGTGCTCGTAAAGGGGCATGGAGTGCCTTTCTTCAAGCGTTGAAACAACACGTATCCTCTGGCGCGGAGCCTCTTTGAAGCCTTTGGAAAGGCTGACAAAGGTTCTACTTCAAGAGCGGGAACACGGGAGGCCAGACCCATTTCCAAAGGTCTTATCCGGCAACGCCGAACCCTCCGTTCAGCCCCCGGCCAAACGAATACGAGGCGGTCTCTATAATGGGAGAGCCTGAATTGCAAGGGATTTGTTGGTTTGCGGGGTGGGGATTTTATGGTTCGGGAGGGGACGACTGGATTGCCCAGACGAGCCGGGCAATGACGGATGGGGTTGGCGGTGAGGGGAAGGAGAAGGTCAGTTGGGCGCGGGCCGTGCAACTTCGTGCCGGCCCCTGATTTTCCTCCGTCTTCACCCGGTTTATCCGGGTGATCCAGCGCGCGAAGAGCGATGATGAAGGGTCCTAGCGCACCACCAGTACGGGGATGGCCGTGTGCACCAGCACTTCGGCGGTCTGGCTGCCGAGCAGCATCTTGCTCAGCCCCCTGCGGCCATGCGAGGCCATGACGATCAGGTCGACGCCGCTGTTCTTTGCCAGACGCACGATGGCTTCGGCGGGCAGGGTGTCGGTTTCGCGCGCGGTCTTGAGACTGATGCCCATTTCGCGGGCCTTCGCCTCGATGGGCGCACTGATCGTCTTAAAATGCGCTTCCATCTGTTCTTCGTAGCGGATGAGCGGGTTGGTCATCCCGCCCGAGGCGGCCAGTCGCAGGTCGGAAAGGGGAATGGGTTCGTTTACATAGAGCAGCGTGACTTCGGCCCCCGCGGCCCTTGCGATGGCCAGCCCGTGCTCCACGCCCTTGGCTGCCAGTTCCGATCCGTCGGACGTCAGCAATATGTGCGAGTACATGAATTCTGCCTCCCTGATGATGTTCGGGGTTATCGTAAACCTTTACGGCGTTGTCCGGGTGGATTTCCTTGATCTGGGTCAAGCATGTGGGCATCGGTGGCCGAAAAGCCGCTACAGCGCTATATTTCATCGCAAATGCAATGCAAAGGTGATCCATGAAAACCGCGATGCTGCCGTCCATCCGTGTCGAGCCGGATCTGTGACCGATCTCCCAAAGCTCTCTCGCCCGGCCGGAAGCGCGCTGGCCCATGTCGGCATCAATTCCCTCAAAGACCTGACTCGGCTGACCGAGAAGGAATTTCTTGCGCTGCATGGCGTCGGTCCGGCCTCGCTTCCTGCGATCAAGGCCGCGTTGAGCGCGGCGGGGCTTGATTTCAGGGAGAACTAGGCCCGCGCTTATCCGCAGCTTTATCTGGCCCCGCCTTGACTTCGCCTCCCATTGCGGGCAGTTGCGCGGCCCATCGGCGCGCCATAAAGTTCAGCGCATAAAGGAACGAGACGCGAGAGAGGCCAATGAACAAACCCGCATTCACCTTTCCGGGGCAAGGCAGCCAGGCCGTGGGCATGGGCCGCGATCTTGCGGACAGTTTTGCCGAGGCGCGGGCCGTGTTCGAGGAAGTCGACGATGCGCTCGGTCTGAAACTCTCGGCCATCATGTTCGATGGCCCCGAGGACACCCTGCGGCTGACGGAAAATGCTCAGCCCGCGCTTATGGCCGCCTCGATCGCGGTCGTTCGGGTGCTGGATGCGCGTGGCGTGAAGGTTGCGGAAGCCGCCAGCCATGTTGCCGGGCACTCGCTGGGAGAATATTCGGCGCTTTGCGCGGCGGGAACCTTCTCGCTGTCCGACACCGCGCGGCTCCTTCAGATCCGCGGCCGCGCCATGCAGCAGGCCGTCCCGGTGGGGCAGGGGGCGATGGCCGCGCTGCTCGGGCTGGACATGGATGTGGTCAAGGAGATTGCGGCGGAAGCGGCGCAGGGCGAGGTTTGCGACGTCGCCAATGACAATTCGCCCGGGCAGGTGGTCGTGTCGGGCAATCTGGCCGCCATCGACCGCGCCATCGAGATCGCCAAGGCAAGGGGCGCGCGGCGCGCGCTGGCGCTGCCGGTGAGCGCGCCGTTCCATTGCGCGCTGATGGCGCCCGCCGCCGAGGCCATGCGCGAGGCGCTGGGCAATGTGGACATGAAGGCGCCCTCCGTGCCGTTGGTCGCCAACGTGCTCGCGCGGCCGATTTCCGATACCCAGGAGATACGCACCCGGCTCGTCGAACAGGTCACCGGCATGGTTCGCTGGACTGAAAGCGTAAGCTGGCTGGCAAAGGAGGCGGGCGTTACCGAACTTTATGAACTGGGCACCGGCAAGGTGCTGACCGGGCTTGCAAAACGCATCGATCCCGCGCTTTCGGGGCAGGCTGTCGGGACGGCGCAGGATATCGAAGCCTTTATTGCCGCGCGCGGCTAATCAAACTAAGGACACCTATCATGTTCGACCTCACGGGCAAGAAGGCGCTGGTCACCGGCGCGAGCGGGGGCATCGGCAGCGCGATCGCCAAGACGCTGGCAGCGCAGGGCGCCGAAGTGGCGCTGAGCGGCACGCGGCTGGGCGCGCTCGAGGACGTGGCCAAGGACATCGTGGGCACGGCCCACGTCCTGCCGTGCAACCTTTCCGATCTCGATGCCGTGGAACGGCTGGTGCCCGACGCCGAGGCCGCCATGGGCGGGCTCGACATCCTCATCAACAATGCCGGCATGACCCGGGACAATCTGTTCATGCGCATGAAGGACGAGGAGTGGGACGATGTGCTCAAGATCAACCTCACCGCGCCCTTCCACCTCACCCGCGCGGCGGTGAAGGGCATGATGAAGCGCCGCTTCGGGCGCATCATCTCGATCACCTCGGTGGTCGGCGTCGTCGGCAATCCGGGGCAGGGTAACTACGCGGCGACCAAGGCGGGGCTGGCGGGCATGTCCAAGGCCCTGGCCCACGAGGTCGCAAGCCGCGGCATTACCGTCAACATGATCGCGCCGGGCTTCATCGCTTCGGCCATGACCGATGAATTGAACGAAAAGCAGCAGGAAACCATTCTGCAAAAGGTGCCCGTCGCCCGCCTCGGCACCGCTGACGAAGTCGCGGCCTGCGCCGCGTTCCTCGCCAGCGATGCCGCGGCATACATCACGGGGCACACGCTGAACGTTAACGGTGGGATGGTGATGATCTAGCTATTTGTAGCGACAAAAAGATGGAAACATCCTGGGGGAAGGATTATATGTAATGAAAATTGCGTTCGACCCGAACAAGAACGAGCGCAATATTCGGGAGCGGCAATTGCCGTTCGACAACGCGGCGGATTTCGATTGGGAAACCGCCATGGTCGCGATCGATGACAGGTTTGACTATCCCGAGGCGCGTTATGTCGCGGTCGGCTTCGTGCGGGAGAGGTTGCACGTATTATGCTTTACCCTGATCGCGGATGGAATCAGGGTCATCAGTTTTCGCAAGGCCAACAGCCGGGAAGTGAAACGGTATGAGCAAAAAGCCACTGACCGATAAGGAAGGCGAGGTCCGGGAACTGACTGCAGAGGATTTTGCATCCATGCAGCCGGCGGAAAACGTGCTTCCCTCCACCCTGCTGGATGTGATCGCAAAAAGGCGGCAGGGCCAGCGCGGGCCGCAGAAATCGCCGACCAAAACCCGGGTAACACTGCGCCTGGACACTGATATCGTCGAATATTTCCGGGACAACGGCCCGGGATGGCAAACCCGGATCAACCGGACCCTGCGTCGGGCCATGGGAGAAAAATAATAGAGTGATTTTTCGGGGCAAAGTGCACAAGATCACCCTTGCTTCCCGAACCGTCGGCGATATGGTCATCGCCAATAAAGTGTGTTAAGTGCGCCGGCACATTGTAGCCGGCACCCTTGGAAAGAGAGCCAGAAACCCTTTCATCCCGGCACTGCGACGGAACTTTTTATTAGCTTTGAGTGTAACGCTCCGCGCAGGAACAATGCCAAAGATCAACAAACGATTGTCTGCAAGAAGGAACTCAATATGAGCGACATCGAAGATCGCGTCCGTAAGATCGTCGTCGAACACCTCAACGTCGAAGCCGACAAGGTCACTGAAAAGGCCAGCTTCATGGACGACCTGGGCGCGGATTCGCTCGATCAGGTCGAGCTTGTGATGGCTTTCGAGGAAGAATTCGGCGTGGAAATCCCCGATGACGCCGCCGAATCCATCCAGACGTTCGGCGACGCCGTCGCATTCCTGACCAAAGCAACCGCTTGATCCGGCTTTGCGCCGATAAAGCGTAAGCTCATGTCCATGCGTCGCGTCGTCGTAACCGGTCTCGGGATCGTCAGCCCTCTGGGCGTCGGTCACGAGACTGTCTGGTCCAACATGCTGGCCTCGAAAAGCGGGGCGCAGCGCGTCACCGATTTCAAGGTCGATGACATTCCATGCCAGATCGCCTGCCGCATTCCGGTTGGCGACACTGCCGAGGGGAAATACAACCCCGACGACTGGATGGACGTCAAGGAACAGCGCAAGGTCGATCCGTTCATCACCTTTGCGATGGCGGCATCGACCCAGGCCCTGCGCGACGCGGGCTACGAGGCACGGACCCAGGAGCAGCAGGAGCGCACAGGCGTCCTGATCGGCTCGGGTATCGGCGGGATAGGGGGCATCTACGATGCCTCCATCACGCTGGCCGAAAAGGGTCCGCGCCGTATCAGTCCCTTTTTCATACCCGGGCGCCTGATCAACCTGGCGTCGGGGTATGTTTCCATAGAACACGGCCTTAAAGGGCCCAACCACTCGGTCGTCACCGCCTGTTCGACCGGCGCGCATGCCATTGGCGATGCGGCCCGGCTGATCATGCTCGACGATGCCGACGTGATGGTGGCGGGGGGAACCGAATCCCCCGTCAACCGGCTTTCGCTGGCAGGCTTTGCCGCCTGCCGCGCGCTTTCCACCGGTTTCAACGACACGCCCGAAAAAGCCTCACGCCCCTATGACAAGGACCGCGACGGATTTGTGATGGGCGAGGGAGCCGGCATCGTCGTGCTCGAGGAATACGAGCACGCGAGGGCCCGGGGCGCGAAAATCTATGGCGAGATCATCGGCTATGGCCTTTCGGGCGACGCGCACCACATCACCGCGCCCGCCGAGGATGGCAATGGCGGCTTCCGCTCGATGTCCGCGGCGATAAAGCGGGCGGGAATTTCCGCATCCGATATCGACTATATCAACGCCCACGGCACCTCGACCCCGTTGGGCGACGAGATCGAGCTGGGCGCGGTTACCCGCCTTCTGGGCGAACATGCCGCCAATGTCGTCATGAGCTCGACCAAGTCCGCGACCGGGCACCTTTTGGGCGCCGCCGGTGCGATTGAGGCGATCTTCTCGCTGCTCGCCATGCGCGACAATATCGCGCCGCCCACGCTCAATCTCGACAATCCGTCCGTCGAGACGGTGATCAATCTCGCTCCGCACAAGCCGGTGGAAAAAGAGATCAACGTGGCACTGTCCAATTCCTTCGGGTTTGGCGGCACCAACGCTTCGCTGATCTTCGGCAAGGTGGGCTGACGCGGCCCAAACCTCTTGTTTTCGCCGGAATTTTTCGACCATATGGCGACTGGAGCACGTCAGCGTTTAATGGAATCGTGCAAGGTATAGCAGCGCGGCTGCATGGCACTGGACCCCGGGAACAAGTCCCGGGGTGACATTGGAGGTGGGGAAGATCGCGCCAAAACACCGATGTCATTCCGGGATTTATTCCCGGAAACCAGAGCGATCTTGCTAAGGCCGCCGGAGCGCCATTTCCATTAAAAGCTGACACAATCTAACGACGCCCGCCCGCCAAGCGGAGGCCAAGAATCAGGGATGAGCTGCCGTCATGGCTGAACGAAAGAGAAGGGCGCGCCGCCGCTCCGGAAACGGTTTTTTCGAGGCGCTCAACGGACTTCTGACGCTGGTGCTGATCGTGCTGATCGCCATAGCGGGCGTGCTCGTCTATGGCGTCATGACGTTCAATGCCGACGGCCAGTTCGAGGAGGACCGCACCTTCGTCGTCGAGCCGGGAAATGCCGTGACGACGGTGGCCCAAAGGCTCGAAGAGCAGGGCTTTATCTCCAACGCCCTCATTTTCCGGCTCGGCGCGCGCGCGCTCGACCGTGAAGCTGCTCTCAAGGCGGGCGAGTTCAATATCGCGGCCCGGTCCTCGATGAACCAGATCCTGCGCGAACTGACCGAAGGCCGCGCCATCCAGTATCAGGTGGTGATCCCCGAGGGCTTCACCTCCTGGCAGGTGGTGGAGCGTGTCAACGCCGACGAGAACCTTACCGGCAACATCTCGGTCCTGCCGCCCGAGGGCAGCCTTTTGCCCGGGGCCTACAGCTATCGCCGGGGCGACACTCGTGAGAGCGTCGTCTTGCGGATGACCGAAGCCATGGACGCCGCGCTGGCCGAGGTTTGGGAGGGCCGCAACGAGAGCGTGCCGCTCGAAACGCCCGAAGAACTGCTCATTCTCGCCTCGATCGTCGAAAAGGAAACCGGCCTTGCCAGCGAGCGCCAGCGGGTGGCGGGCGTGTTCGCCAACCGCCTGCGCATTGGCATGCGGCTTCAGTCCGATCCCACGATCATCTACGGGATCACGCTTGGCCAGTCGACGCTGGGACGCGGGCTGCGCCGCTCGGAAATCGACGAGGTGACGCCCTATAACACCTACCAGATCGACCGCCTGCCGCCGGGGCCGATCGCCAATCCGGGTATCGAATCGCTGGAAGCCGTCGCCAATCCCGACGACCACGATTATCTCTATTTCGTCGCGGCGGGTGCGATCCCCTCGGATGGGCACGTCTTTGCCCAGACCTATACCGAGCACCAGCGCAATGTCGCCGCCTATCGGGAGATCGAGCGGCAGGCCGCCGAAGCGCGTGCCGAGGCCGAGGCGCAGGCCGCAATGGACGCGCTGGCCGCCGAGGAGGCCGAGGAAGCCGGCGTAACCGGCGAGGACGCCGAAACCGAAACGGACGGCCAATGAGCAAACCGCTCGCATCGATGACCGGGTTCGGTCGCGCCTCGGGACAGGCCGAGGGCGCGACGATCCTCGTGGAAATCAAGTCGGTCAACGGGCGCGGGCTGGATATCCGCACGCGGTTTTCGCCCGGCCTCGACAGCCTCGATGCCGATGTCCGGCGTTTGGTGAGCGAACGCGCCGCGCGCGGATCGTTTTCCGTATTCGTCAATCTCCAGCGCGATGCCGCCTCGACCGAACTGGTCATCAACCAACAGGCGCTCGATGCGATCCTCGAGGCGATGAACGCGCTGGGCGAAAGGATCGACGCCCGCCGCCCGAGCCTCGATGGCATTTTTGCGCTCAAGGGTGTGCTCGACACCAAGGAGGCCCCGCTGCTGCCCGACGCGGAGGAGCGGCTCAACGCGGCGGTGTTGTCCTCTGTCGACCTCGCCATGGTCTCGCTGGTCGAAAGCCGCCGGGTGGAAGGCGAGCGGATCGGGGCCGTTCTTGGCGCGCGGCTGGACGAGATTGAGGCGCTGACCGCCGCCGCCGAGGCGCATCCGGGGCGCTCGCGCGAGGCCATTCTGGCAAAGCTTGCCGAACAGGTGGCAACGCTTGCCGATTCCGCAAGCATGCTGTCCGAGGACCGGCTGCACGCCGAGGCGCTGCTGCTGGCGACCAAGGCCGATATTCGCGAAGAACTCGACCGGCTGACCGCCCATGTAAAGGCGGCGCGGCAATTGCTTTCTCAGGGTGGCCCCATCGGGCGCAAGCTCGATTTTCTGTCCCAGGAGTTCAACCGCGAGGCCAATACACTCTGCTCCAAGAGCAATGATGTGGGCCTGACCGCCATTGGCCTTGACCTCAAGGCGGCGATCGATCAGTTACGAGAGCAAGTGCAAAATCTCGAATAGGGGGGAGCGCTTCCAGGAAAAGTGGACACCGGTTTTCCGGTTCGGAAGCGCGACAACGGAAAAGCCAATGGATTTCGCCCGCCGCGGTGTCATGCTGGTTATCGCTTCGCCGTCGGGCGCGGGCAAATCCTCGATTTCGCGCGCGCTGTTCGCGCAGGACCCCAATATCGAGCTTTCCGTGTCGGTGACGACGCGCCAGCGCCGGACCGACGAGGTGGACGGCACGCACTACCATTTCATCGACGTGCCCGAATTCGAGGCGATGCGCGACAAGGGCGACCTGCTCGAATGGGCCGAGGTGCACGGCAATTACTACGGAACGCCCCGCAAGAGGGTGGAGGAACGCCTGGCGGCGGGCAAGGATATCCTGTTCGATATCGACTATCAGGGCACGCTCCAGCTCTACGACAATTCCCGCCCCGACATGGTGACGGTGTTCATCCTGCCGCCCTCTATCGCCGAACTGCGCGCCCGTCTGGAGCGCCGGGCGCAGGATAGCAAGGAAACCATCGACAAGCGACTGCGCAACGCGCTGATCGAACTCGGCCACCACAGGGAATACGACTTTGTCCTTGTCAACGAGGATCTCGAACAGTCGGTGCAGATGGTCGGCTCCATCCTCGCCAGCGCCCGCCTCACAAGGACGCGGCAGACAAAACTCGATGAATTCGTCGAGGATCTGAAGGCCCAGATCGCGGCGCTGGAATAGCCTGCCATCTTGATGGCAGGGTGCCCTGGGCCTATATTGAGGCCAAAGGAGAACGTCCGTGGCCCAGCCTCAACTTTCAGTCAGAAGCGCCAAGGCGCGCGACCTCGCGCACCGTCTTGCCGCGCGCGAGAATCGGACGATCGCGGAAGTGGTCGAGCGGGCGCTGGAGATGTATGCGGTCGGTGGAAAAACACAGAGTCCAGCGCCGGATTTCTTCACACGGCTGGTTGAGGAAAATCCCATCGAAGAGGATTTTGACTGGGACACTTTCCTTGCTGAACAGCGCAAGCCCCATAAGGGCATCGACCTTTGATCTTTCTTGACACCAACGTTGTGTCGGAAACGTTCCGCAAGATGCCCGATCCGAAGGTTTTGCACTGGCTCAATGTTCATCGTTTTGAACTCGCTATTCCATCGATGGTAATTGCCAAGCTCAATTTCGGCATTGAACGGAAGCCTCCTGAACAGCGTTCTTCGTATCTGGCCGAACGGTACGCCGGATGGAAAATGCAGTACGAGCATTCGATATTCGACTTCGATGGCCGGGCGGCTGTGGCGTATGGCCATTTGATGGGGCACGCAGAACGACTCGGAAGGCCGATGTCCGTTCCCGACGGCATCATCGCGGCCATTGCCCTCGTCAACGGAGGCCGCCTCGCGACACGCAATCTGCGCGATTTCGAGACGACCGGGCTCGACCTTATCTCGCCCTGGGATTAACCCCGCCGCAGCCTTGCGACAGTCCGCGCCAGTTCCACATAGGTTGAAACCGGCAGATTCTCCGCACGCTCGTCACCCTTCAATCCCGTCGCATCGAACAATGATTCCAGCGGCACTCCCAGACCCTTTAAACTTTGCCGGATCATCTTGCGGCGCTGGCCGAAGGCGTGGCGGGTGATTTCTTCGAGCGCGCGGACGGGAACGTCCGGATCGACCGGCCTGGGAACGAGATGAACGACGGCGGAGGTGACCTTGGGCGGCGGGGTGAAAGCGTTGTGATCGACCTTCATGACCATACGCGCATCGGTGCGCCAGCCGCACAGCACGCCGAGGCGGCCATAGGCGGCGTCTTTTTCCGACGCGACGATGCGGTCGGCCACTTCCTTCTGGAACATCAGGGTCAGCGAGGAAAACCATGCCGGCCACGGCTCTTGCGAGAGCCAGCCAGTGAGAAGGGGCGTTGCGATGTTGTAGGGGAGATTGGCGATGATTTTCGTGTCGCCATCGGCCAGCGCGCGGTAATCGACCTCGAGCGCATCGGCTGAAATCACTTCCAGGCGGCCCGGAGCGGCGGCGGAAATTTCCGCGAGGGCGGGCAGGGTGCGTTCGTCGCGCTCGATGGCGATGATTTTTTTCGCGCCTGCCGCCAGCAGCGCGCGGGTTAATCCGCCGGGCCCCGGTCCGACCTCGATGACGGTGGTTTGCGACAGGTCGCCCGCCGCGCGCGCGATGCGCATGGTGAGGTTGAGATCGAGCAGGAAATTCTGCCCGAGTTCCTTTCTGGCGCGCAGGCCGTGCTCGGCGATCACCTCGCGCAAGGGGGGCAGGTTATCGATTCCGCTCATACAATCGCATCCGCAAGCCGGATGGCGGCCAGCATCGAGCCGGTCGAGGCCTTGCCCGTGCCTGCCAGCGCAAAGGCCGTGCCGTGGTCTGGCGAGGTGCGCACGAAGGGCAGGCCGAGCGTGACGTTGACCCCGGCGTCGAAGGCGACGGTCTTGATGGGGATGAGCGCCTGATCGTGATACATGGCGATAACCACATCATATTGCCGCCAATGCGGGGGATGGAAGAGGGTATCGGCGGAAAGCGGGCCGGTGACGTCCAGCCCGTCCTTGCGTAGAGCATCGAGGGCGGGCGCGATGATCCTGACTTCCTCAAGTCCAATCGTGCCGTCCTCGCCCGCATGCGGATTGAGCCCGGCGACGGCGATGCGCGGGCGGGCGATGCCGAACCGCTCGCGAAGGTCCTTTTCGACGATGCGTACGGTTTCATCGATCAGTTTCCCGCTGATCGCACCCGGCACCTTTGATAGCGGGATATGGATGGTGAGCGGCACGGTGCGCAGGTCGTCATGGGCGAGCATCATCACCGGGCGGGGCGTAACCTCGTCTTCGGCGGCAAGGGCGGCGAGAAACTCGGTATGGCCGGGGTGATCGAACCCGGCTTCATAAAGCGTTGCCTTGTGGATGGGGGCGGTGACCAGCGCGCGGAAACGGCCATGACGGATGCCGCGCACGGCGGCGGCGATGGCGCCGACAACGACCGGGGCGGCGTTGGGATCGGCAATGCCGGGCGTATCCTCAATACTGCCTTCGACCGAAACGACCGGCAGCGCCGCATCGAAACCGGTGAAGTCGTCCCCGGCCATCGTTTCAATGGCGATGTCGAGCCCGAGACGGGCGGCGCGGGCGCGCAGAAAACCGGCATCGCCGAAAACCGCGAAGGGGGGCAGGGCGAGGGACTGCCCCCCGGCATAGAGCGCGAGGATCAGGTCGGGGCCGATGCCTGCGGGCTCGCCCATGGTGACGGCGAGCGGTAGCGGCCCCGCCATCGTCTACCTGCGCACGATCGCGGCCTGCTCGCGCAGCCGCGTCAGATAGGCTTGCGCTTCGGCCTGGAGAGCCTCGGTGCCCTGTTCCTCGCGCAACTCGTCCTTGATGAAGGCGAGGTCGCGCGCTTCGGCCTTTTCGCAGATCGCCAGCATCGAAACGCCGGTCTCGACGACCCGGGGGCTGGAAATCTGACCGACATTGAGGCGGGCCAGCTCGTTGGCTATCGCCTCGGGCAACTGGGTGGCATGGCGGCGGCCAAGATCGCGCACGGCGGCATCATTGAACTGAAGTACCAGATCCACCGCCGTGTCGCATCCGGTAAACCGGCTGCGATACTGATTGGCCTCAGCGGTGCGCCGCGAGGCGGAAGCGCCCGATCCGGGCGCGATGACGAACAGGACTTCCTTGAGAATATAGTCGAAGCTCGAAGTCTCGCGCACCTGTTCGGCGGCGCGCAGGTCGAGGTCGAGTTCGGAAAGCTGGATGCGCGGCGAGATCGCGGTCTGCACCACAGCCTGCCACGCCACCGCCGCCTCGAGCCGGTTGCGCAGCGTCTGGGGGTTGACCCCGTTCTGGGTGAGGATCTGGGTGAGGTTGGTGACGCTCACGTTCATGTTGCGCGCAATGCTCGACACCGCGTCATCGATCTGGCTTGAAGAGACGTTGATGCCCAGGCGCCCGGCTTCGGCCAGCTTGATGGTGTCCTCGATCAATTCGTTGGTGGCTTCGCTGGAGCGGGCCGCATTGGTCGCGCCCCGGCCCTCGATCCGCAGGAGCTGGGCGCGCTCGTTGATCATCTGGTCGGTGATCGGCGTGCCGTTGACGGTGACGCGCACTGCCTGCGCCTGCGCCGCCGTGGCCGCGAAAAGAAGGCCCAACGCGAGAAAAGCCGTTGCGAACCGTGCTGCAAATGCGCGTACCATAGTTCAAACTCCCGGGCGCCCAATGAATGTATCGCGCCTGTCCTTAACCAAGAATGCGGCCAAAATCCGCTTCCGCCGGGCACCGAAAACTAGCGGAAGCTCTCCTGATCCCAGCTATAACCCAGCCCGACGACTTCCCTGTTGGCCGCCGCGCGCAGGCGCAGGTGGAACTCCACCCTGAAATTGTTCGACCAGCCATCCACCGGACCCTTGAAACGGGTGCCGACGCCAAAGGCCAGATACTTATCGTCATACTCCAGCGCGCCGGTGGTTGTCAGCAGTTGATTGCCCACGAGATCGTAGGAGGTGCCGAACTTGATCCGCCAGTAGTCGGAAACCGGAAGGGTGACGTTGGCGCCGACATCGTGGCGTTCGCGCGTGATGCCCAGCGCCGGATTGACGTCCGCCCAGGCATAGGTGCCCGAGACGGTATAGCCCTCGTGAGAGACCGAGGCGCGGGCGTTGGCGGCGGGAATGGTTCCCGTGACGGGATCGAACTGGGCGCTGCCGCCGCCGCTCAAGGCCCCGATGCCACCTTCGAGGCTGGCAACGATATAGGAGGAGGCGCGGTCGAGGCTCGTGCCGATGCCGGCGGTCGACCCGTCGGAAACGGTATAGCCATTGAGTCCGGCAAGATGGTGGGTCTGGCCGATACTCGCCGCAAGCCACCCGCCATGGTCAAAGCTTGTATTGAGCGCCAGCCCGACATTGCCCCTCAAGCCGGTCTCCTGCCGGTCGGCGCCGGAAAACCGGTTGAAGGAAAAGAGGTTGGAGGTGTGGAGCACAACGTTCTGGGAATCGTCGTTCGTGATCCCCGGCACCACGGGGCCGTCGCGATAGACCAGTTGCGCGATGGGTTCGATGACTGTGGTTGTGCCGCCGGTGCGCATCATCAGGGGATAACGGATATCGAGGGCGGCGATGGGCGTGGCGGAAAAAAGGGTCTGCGCGGCGGGGGTGCTTGTTCCATCGTAGTCGGCAGCCTCCGCGCGGACGCCCAGATAGGGCGAAACCTCGAAGCCGCCCGGCACGACATACTGGTTTGTCCATCCCGCCTGAATCATCAGGTGGGCGGACTGGCCCTCATATCCGTGGACATAGCGCTGGCCGCGGAAAGTGGCTGAGCGATGATCCTGCAGGCGCGTCAGGCCTAGAAGGCGGGCCGAGAATTCGACCTGCCCATTGCCGGGGCCGAGATTCTCGACGTACTCCACCCTTGAATTGGGATGGGTAAGCGCCTGCCGCTCCACGGCGTTCCGATGGTTAGTGGCCGTCCAGGTGGAAGCTGCATCGCCTACCGGCACGAACTGCTGGATTCGCGTATCGGCAAAGGTCGCGTCGTTGAGATAGGTCGCATAAATCTCGTTGCGGACCGTGCCTGTCGCGATCCGGTAATCGGGGAGATAGCCCGGATCGGTGAAGGCCGTATAGGACCAGCCCAGCGTCCATTCATCGGTCGGTGTGAATGTGCCCGTGGTCTGCGCGTATCCGCGCCAGTCCCGATCCGCAAGGCCGTTGTAAACGGAAGGGTCGAGCTGATAGATCGCGGACCCGCGCACATTGTATTGAAGGTCGCCCACGCGCTGTCGCCATTCGGCGCCCAGCATCACGCCCTGCTTTGAAAACAGGGTCGGGGTCAGAAGGACAGTGCCGCCCGCCACCTGATAGCGGAAGAACGGAAACGACATCCCGACGCCGTAGTTCTGGTCATAGCTGAGGACCGGCATCTCGAAATCGCCATCGGCGGGCAGGACGAGCCATGGCAGCCAGAGCACCGGTACGCCCAAAAGCTCGAGCGATGGCTGCTCGTAATAGACCACGCGGTCGATTTCATCGGTGGTGATGCGGGCGGCGCGCACCTTCCAGCCGATCGTATTGCCGTTGGCGTCGATGCAATCGCCGCATGGGGCATAGGTGCCCTGCTCGTAAACGCGGTCCACGCCTTCGGAGAACCGGGTTTCGGCTGCAGTCACCCATGTGCCGTCGGGATAGGCAACGGTCAGGCTTTCAAGGAATCTCTGCTTGAAACCGTCTTCGAGCTCGACGCGGTCGGCCACATATTCAAGCCCCTCCGCGTCGATGAAGGCGACATTGCCGACCAGTTCCACCTTGCCCGAGCGCTGGTAATAGACCGCGCGGTCGGCCGTGACGCTGATGCCGGCGTACCGGATGCCGACATTGCCTTGCGCGACCACGGCATCGCCGGCCTGATCGAACACCATAGTATCGGCTTCGAGCGAGAGCCTTCCAGGCACCTCGGCGGGAATGCGCGAAAAGAAATCGGGCGGGATGATCTGCTGGGCATGGGCGGCAAGGGTGGGCGCAAAGGCAAGCGCCGTGGCGCACACAAGGGTGCGCGCAAGGCGTCGTGCGCCTTTGCTGGGCGGCCATGCCCCCATCATACCGTCCCGTCTTCACGCCTGAGGATGATCGTCAGCCCGATGCCGATGGCACCGACCGCCGGCCCCCAGGCTGCCGCTATAGGATCGAGAACGCCGGCCGAACCTGCCCGGTCGGCCATCTCCATAACCAGAAACACAATCAATCCTAACGCGATACCATAGAGAATTGTCCACCCATAATGCCCTGCTCTTCGATAACCGGCGGTAAAGGCAAACGCAATCAGCAATGATCCTACGAGAACGAAGGGAATGGCGTTGAGCTTCTGAAACCGCGTTTCCGCCGCCGCGCGCGCGAAGGGGTCGGCAATGCCCGTTCTAAGAGCGCTGCGAAGGCCGAACCACGAAAGGTCCTCGGCGGTGCCGAGCTTGAGGCTGAGTTCGGACGGGGTGGCTGTCGTTGAAAGGGCGAGGATATCGAAGGGCTCGGGTGCCCGGTCGACATCAAGCACCGTTCCAGTGTGCAGCACCCAGCGGCCCGGCTCGAGGATCGCGCGCTCGGCGTGGATGCGCGATCCGGTCTCCCCGTCATCGAGCAGTCGGAACACAGAGATATTGCGCAATTCCTCCCCGCCTTGCAGGACGTTGCGCGCAAAGAGCATGTAGTTGCCGTCTTCGCCAGCCTGATTGAACCACGTCGCCCGATTCTGCACGCCATAGGCGCGGCCCCATCCGATCTGGGCGGCGTCGAGCTGTTGATAGATGCGGATGGCGTAGGCATCGACCACGGTCGTGACGAGCGTTCCGAAAACCAGCGTCATCAGGATCGGCCAGCGCAGCGCTGCCCAGATCGAATGGCCCGCAGCGTTGATGATGACCATTTCCCGGTGTGTCTGAAGGTCGATCAGCGCTACGATCGATCCGATCAGCACGGTGACCGGCAGCCCCAGCAGACTCCAGCGCAGGGCACTCAGGAATGCGAGCCCCGTCGCCGTCCACGGGCCTGCCAGCGAGGCAGTCTGGTTGAACCGTCCCGTGTCGAGAAATTCGACCAGCAGGATGATGCCGAAGAAAATGCCGACGACCAGCCCGATACGTGCGGCAAGACGACGGCAGAGAAGGCGCCCGATCCTGCTCATCGCGCGCGCCTCAAAAAGTGAAGGCCCCAATCGGCCCGCGATGCCTTGCGCCAGAGGAGCAGGAGGCTGGCGAAAAGGATGAGGGCAGGGGCGGTGTAATGGTTCGCCCCGCCACCGGCGAAGGCGCTCACGGCCTGTTCTCCAAAAGCCACCAGCAGCACGACCAGTTCGAGCGGCACGCGTTTGGCCGCCCGTTTGCCGTCCGGGAACGCGCAAAGCGCGGCAACGAACGCACAAAGGGCGAGCGCACGCAGGGTATCGGCGAGGCGGCTGTGGATCGCATCGATGGTCGGCTGGGGAGTGTCCAGTTCCCCGGCGGCAAGCTGGCGGAAAAGGCGGATGGTGTCGGCCTGATCGATCCCGCGCGTTTGCGATCCCGCTTCGATGAGGCTGGCGAGACTGACATGGTACTGCACGAAGCGGATCTGGCTCAACCCCTGCCGCCCGCCGCTCTCATACTGGATGGCGCCGTCGTTGAGGATGAGCTGGTAGCCGTCCTCATCCTGCAAGACGCTTGCCGTTTGGGCGAAATAGGTGCGGCGTGTGTCGGGATTGGTGGAATCGTCGAAGAAAAAGTCGACAAGCGTGCCGTCCGGCTGCCGCCCCGAGATGGAAAAGACCAGCCCCGCCTCAACCTCGGAAAAGCGGCCCGGAACCAGCGCGCGCCCCACGATGTCGGCGGCGATCTCGGCGGACCAGTCGGCCGCGACGCGCCGCGAGTGCGGCTCGATCCAGTTGGCGACCAGCGTTACGGCGGCGGCGCCCACCAGCGTGAAGGCGAGGATGGCGCGCCAGAGCGCCCCGGTGCGCTGGGCCGCATGGATGGTGTGCAACTCGCGCGACTGGTGCAGCGCCCGCAGGCCGCGTACGAGGCCAATGGCAAAGCACACATAAAGGATGGAGCGCGCGAAGGTGGGTGTCGTCAGCGCGCTCTGGCCCATGAGGGTGAAAAAGTTCTGTCCCTTGGCCGAAACCAGATCGAACAGCCGCAGGAGCTGCATCAGCCAGATCAGCACGCCGCCCGCCGCAAAGATGGTCAGCGCCTGCGCGAGAAACTGGGTCAACAGGTAGCGGGAGAGGCGATCCATAGTTTCCTTCGCTTTCGCCACGCGGGCGATAGCGCGCAATGCGTCAATACGATTCAATTTCAACGTTTTACCCCATGGGGGAAAGTGGCGGTAGCGCCCGAAGGCAACAGAGGGAAAGAAACGGGAAATTGAGCGGAAAAACGCCGCCCGTTCACAAAGGGGAGATTGACCTTGCGCGGGGCGATGCCGATGTTTGAAACGATTTGTCCCTGACCATACCCCCGAGTCGCTTCCCTCATGACCCAGTCCTTGAACGTCGCCGTCACGCAAAAGCGGGTCGCCCGCACGGGTGCCATCGTCATTTATGTCGCCGAGGGCGGCGGGCCGTCGGGGGCTGCGGAAACCATCTGGTCGCGCACCGGCCTCGATTTCAAACGGACCGCCGAGGCGACGGGGTTCGAGGGCAAGCCCGGCCACATGATCGATCTCGTCACGCCCGCCGGCCTCGACTGCGACCGGCTGGTGGTTCTCGGGCGCGGCAAGGACGAGGACATGAACGCCAGCACCGTGTGGTCCGACCGGGGCGGATCGCTTCTGGCCAAGCTCGATTCCCTCGGCGTGTCCGAGGCGGCGGTGCTGATCGACGAGCCGGGCCAGACGGCGGATGGCATCGCCGAATTGCTGGCGGGCGTGCGCCTGCGCCAATACGGTTTCGACCGCTATAAATCGGCGGCCAAAGCCAATGGCAAGCCTCAAACCCTGACGGTGACGGTGCATGTTGCAGATGATAGCGGCATCGAGGCGGCGATGACCCGGCGCATGGCGGCGGTCGAGGGAACGCTATTGGCGCGCACTCTCGTCAACGAGCCGCCCAACGTGCTCGGTCCGGTGGAATGCGCTGCGATCGCCAGTTCGCTTTCCGACCACGGCGTCGAGGTCGAGGTGCTGACCCCGGCGGAAATGGAAAAACTGGGCATGGAGGCGCTGCTGGCCGTGGCGCAGGGCTCGGAACGTCCGGCGCGTCTCGTCGTCATGCAGTGGAAGGGCGGCGCAAAGGGCGCGGCCCCCCTGGCGTTTGTCGGCAAGGGCGTGATTTTCGATACGGGCGGGATTTCGATCAAGCCCGCTGTCCCCATGTACGACATGAAGGGCGACATGGGCGGTGCGGCGGCGGTGATCGGGCTGATGAAGACGCTTGCCTTGCGGAGCGCCGGGGTCAATGCGGTGGGCGTCATCGGGCTGGTCGAGAACATGCCGGACGGCAAGGCCTACCGCCCCGGCGACATCGTGACGGCGATGAACGGCAAGACCATCGAGATCATCTCGACCGATGCGGAAGGGCGCCTGGTTCTGGCCGATGCGCTCTGGTACACGCAGGAGCGCTTCAAGCCCGCCGCGATCATCGATCTTGCAACGCTCACGGGCGCGGTGGTCGTGGCGCTGGCCCATGATTTCGCAGCGGTTTTTTCCAACGACGATGCGCTGGCCGACAACCTGATGGACGCCGGGTCCGCCTCGGGCGAAAAGTGCTGGCGGATGCCCATGGCGCCGGCCTACGCCAAGCTGATCGAAAGCCGGTTCGCCGACCTCAAGAACTCCGGCGGCCGGCCGGGAGGTTCGATCACGGCGGCGCAGTTTCTGGCCAATTTCGTGGGCGAGGTGCCCTGGGCGCATATCGACATCGCCGGCACGGCATTCGGCGCGCCGAACTCGGAGACCAACACGTCGTGGGGAACGGGCTATGGGGTGGCCTTGCTCGACAGGCTGGTGAGGGATTGTTACGAAGGGTAGAGTGGGCGGATACATCGCTGGCCCCTCATCCGACCTCCGCTTCGCTCCGGCCACCTTCTCCCACAAGGGGAGAAGGAGAATTGGGGCTCCTTGGTTCTTGAGCCCCCCTCTCCCCTCGTGGGAGAGGGGTTGGGGGTGAGGGGGCTGCGATGTCAGTGTTTGGGTAGGAGGCTACCGCCATGACAGAACTCCTTTTCTACCACCTCGAAACCCGGCCGCTCGAAGCCGTGCTGCCGGTGCTGCTCGACAAGACGCTCGAGCGTGGATGGACGGCGGTGGTCGAGGTGGGGTCGGCGGAGCGGCTCGAGGTGCTCGATGCGGCGCTGTGGACTTATACGGACGACAGCTTCCTGCCCCACGCAGTCGCCACTGGCGGCGAAGACGACGCCATCCAGCCGGTGCTCCTGGCCAACGGGAAGAACAATCCCAACACGGCCAATGTGCGCTTTTATGTCGACCGCGCCACGCCTTCGGCGGGACAGGATTATGAGCGGCTGGTCTATATCTTCAATGGCCACGACCCCGATGCGGTGACCGAAGCGCGGGGCATCTGGCGCGAGCTCAGGGAAACCTACACGCTGACCTATTGGCAGCAGGACGGGAACGGGCGTTGGGCCAAGAAGGCCTGACGGGTCAGCGCTCCATCTTTTCGAGCTTGAGTTCGCGTATCAGGGCAAAACGCTCTCGTACCGGCATGACATCGTTGACGAAAAGCTCGAAGAAATAATCGGCCCATTCGTAGCAGAGGATGACTTCGCGGGTGGAGGGATCGTAAAAGGCGTTGACCTGCCCGCATTCCTCGGCGGTCAGCCGGACAGGGCGCGGCAGGACGTAGGACTTGCGCAGCCAGTCTGCCGTGTTTTCGAGAATCCGGTTCTGCTTGAGGATGGCGACGATCTCGTCATAGGTCTCGTCATGGTTGCGGTAAACCACCGATACCTTGCGATTGGGCGAATAGTCGTCGCGGACATGCGGCGCCAGCACATCGCGCCAGCCGTTCCGGGCGAGGCGCAGATCCTCGACGCAGGTTTCCTGCCGGTCGTGCGGAAGGCCCACGCGGGTCGCCAGCCAGGTGAAGCCGTCATAGTCATGGGCGACCATCAGGCAGGCCATGGCAAACGAGCGCTGGATGTCGAGGCTGTGCATGCCGTAGAAATCGGAATTGGAATAGCCGCGCCGGGGCGTCTGCCTGTCCGTATAGACCCAACCATCCATCGTATCGACGAGCCCTTCGATACTGGCGGGCGTGCTCTCCTCGAGCATGACGAGCGTGGCAAAGGTGTCGACCGCATCCTCCTCCTTGCCCAGAACCGGCAGGGCTAGCTGATCGACGAACATGTGGCCGATCTCGTGCAGAAGGGTGTGCCTTGTGTTGTTGAGCGTGAAGGTGATGGCCGCATCGCGCTGGGCGTTGGTCAGCTCTGCGGCGACGGCGGATGCTCCCGATATGGCGAGCATGGTGAGCGAAACGATGGTTTTGCGCAGCATTTTCATCGCTCCCTCAGACCATGCCCATAAACGGGCGCAGCAAAGCGTGCCGCGCCGCCGTCGTCAATTGCCCGCCGCCTCTTCGAGCGCGGCGCTCTTTTCCAGCCAGGTATCTTCAAGCGCGCCGATCTCGTCCTCGATCCGGGCTTTGTCGATCCCTAACTGTATGGCCTTGTCCGGCTCTCCGGTATAGATTTCAGGGTCGGCGAGGCGGGCATCGAGCTTGGCGAGGTCCTTGCGCTTCCAGTCAAGTTTTTGTTCGAGATTCTTGATTTCCTTGCGCAAGGGCGCCAATTCGGCGCGCCGCGCGGCAGCTTCCTGCCGCTCCTTCTTGCGGTCGGAAGCCGAAACGCCGTTGCCGCCAGCATTGCTGCCGCCCGAACCGCCGGTGAGCGAGCGCTGATAGCCATCCAGATCGTCATCGAAAACGCTGATCGTGCCGTTTTCCGCGATCCAGAGCGTATCGCAGGTCGCCTCCACAAGATGCCGGTCGTGGCTGATGATGAGGACGGCGCCCTTGTAGTCGTTGAGGGCGTGGACCAGCGCGTCGCGGCTGTCGATGTCCAGATGGTTGGTGGGTTCGTCAAGGATCAGCATGCCGGGGCCGTGGAAGGTGATGAGTCCCATCAGAAGCCGCGCCCGCTCGCCGCCGGAAAGGTCTTTTGCCCGTGTGTCCATACGCGAGGTCGACAGCCCCATCTGCGCGATGCGCGACCGTCTTCTGGCCTCGCTTTCGAGCGGCATCAGGTCGATGATGTGTTCGTAGGGCGTCTGCTCTGGCTTGAGCTTGTCGAGCTGGTGCTGGGCAAAATAGGCGACTTCGAGGGTTTTCGCGCGCTGCAGCTTGCCGTCCATGGACTTCAACTCGCCCGCGATCAGCTTGGCGAAGGTCGACTTGCCGTTCCCGTTGATGCCGATCAGCGCGATCCGGTCGTCGGGATCGATCCGGTTGGTGATCCGCTTGAGGACGGGGGTATCGCCATAGCCGACCGAGACGTCATCGAAGGTGATCATCGGCGAGGCAGGCGCCTTTTTGGGCTGCGCGAAGGAGAAGGGGGCCGAATGTTCATCGAACAGGGCTTCGGGCGGACGCAGTTTGGCGATCGCCTTCACGCGGCTCTGGGCCTGCTTGGCCTTGGTCGCCTTGGCGCGGAACCGGTCCACGAATTTCTGCATGTGCTCGATCTGGGCAAGCGTCTTTTCGCGCGCCTTGTTCTGCAACTCCATCTGCATGCGGCGCGTTTCCTCGAACGTGTCGTAGGCGCCCCGGTAGAAGGTCAGCTTGCCCCGCTCGAGATGGATAATGGAATCCACGGCCTTGTTGAGCAGGTCGCGGTCGTGCGAGATCATGAACACCGTATAGGGATAGGTGGCCAGATATTTTTCGAGCCACAGGGTCCCTTCGAGGTCGAGATAGTTGGTCGGTTCGTCGAGCAGCAGGAGATCGGGCTGCGAGAACAGCACGCCTGCAAGCGCCACACGCATCCGCCAGCCGCCGGAAAGCTCCGAGCAGGGGCCGTTCTGGCGATCGAGGCCGAAGCCCAGCCCCTTGAGGATGGAGCTTGCGCGCCCTTCAGCCGTATGGGCATCGATATCGGCGAGACGGGTATGGATTTCCGCGATCCGGTGAGGATCTTCGGCTGTCTCGGCTTCCGCGAGGAGTGCGGAGCGCTCCCGGTCGGCCGACAGCACCATGTCGAGCACGCTCATCGCACTGGCCGGCGCTTCCTGCGCGACCGCGCCGATGCGGGCGCGCCGGGCCATTTCGATCGAGCCCTGCTCGGGGGAAAGAAAACCCTGGATCAACTGGAACAGCGTCGTCTTGCCCGACCCGTTCTTGCCCACAAACCCGGTTTTGGCGCCGGTCGGCAGCGTGACCGATGCCCCGTCGAAAAGGGAGCGGCCCTGGATTTTGTAATGAAGGTTGGAAATCGTGAGCATGATAGCCGCTACCTATGGCGCGTCCGCGCCGAGCGCAAGCCCTTGCTGTTAGCGGAATTCATATCGATGTGTTACAATCTACCTACAGCGTACCCAGGAGAGAACACATGTCCGAAACCACTTTTACCTTCCGCGTCGATGAAGACCTGAAAAAGAAGTTCGCCGAGATCGCCAAATCCAAGGACCGCACGGGCGCCCAGCTTCTGCGTGACTTCATACGGGAGACAATCGCAAAGCAGCAGGACGAGGCGGAGTACGACGCTTGGTTCAAGGCGAAGGTTCAGCAGGGGCTGGATGATGCCGACGCAGGGCGAGTTTATACAGCAGAGGAAACGGAGGAATATTTCAGGAAACTCCGCGAGGAACTGCTCTCCCGTGAGGATATAAAGGTGTGAGGGTAATATGGACTGCTACCGCTCGAAGAGACCGTGAGCGAATAGCGCGGACCATTGCCGAAGACGACAGGCAGGCGGCGGTAAAGCTTGATGCAAAGTTTGGGAGAGCCGAAAAAGCTCTCTCGGTTCATCCGCATAGAGGACGCTTGGGCCGTAAGCCGGGAACACGGGAACTCGTGGTGCATCCCCAATATATTCTCATATACGTTGCCGACGCCCAAACCGTTACGATTCTGACTATCCTCCACGCCGCCCGGCGTTGGCCGTAGGCCAGCCGCCCCGTCTTGCCACCGCCATGCAGTGACGTTAAAAGGCGCCACCTTTTCCATTTCTTCCTTTATCTTTCAGGGACCACAGACCAGATGGCCATTCAGCGTACCTTTTCGATCATCAAGCCGGACGCCACCAAGCGGAACCTCACCGGCAAGATCATTGCCAAGTTCGAGGACGCCGGGCTGCGCATCGTCGCTTCCAAGCGCATCCGCATGACCCGCGAGCAGGCCGAGGCCTTTTACGGCGTGCACAAGGAACGCCCCTTCTTTGGCGAACTGGTCGATTTCATGATTTCCGAGCCGGTCGTCGTGCAGGTGCTCGAAGGCGAGGACGCCATTGCCAAGAACCGCGAAGTGATGGGCGCGACGAACCCGGCGGACGCTGCCCCCGGCACCATCCGCAAGGAGTTCGCGCTTTCGGTCGGCGAGAATTCGGTCCACGGCTCGGACGCGCCGGAAACGGCAGCCGAAGAGATCAGGTTCTTTTTCAAGGACGAAGAAATCGTCGGCTGATTGCCCGTACAATCGCTTAGATCGTTTCAGGTTTGATGGAAGCGCAGACTCCGGTAATTGCGGAATGATCGCCCTGGATGCCGGGAACGAGTCCCGGAATGACATTGGTGGCTTTGGCCGATACCTGCCCTATTCCGCCCGTCACCCCGGGATTCATTCCCGGGGTCCGGACCGAACCCGCCGCAATCGCGGGAACCTCGACGATTCCGTCAAATACTGACCTGCTCTAAGGGCCGTCCGGAAAGGGCGGCCTTTTTTATGCGCTCCGGACCTCGTCCGGCTTTTCCGCCGCCGCCGCGCTTTCGGCGATGGCCGAAATTTCACGAGCCAGGCGCTCCTCGCTGGCGGCAACGTCCCTGAACCAGTCGCTATAGCGTTCGAGCAGGGGAACGAAGGCGGCAAGGTCGTCCTCGGACCAGCCTGAAAAATAGTCCGCCATCATCAGCCATTTATAGGACCGCACCGCATCGGTGACCGCTCGGCCCTTGTCGGTCAATTCGACGATGGTGCGCCGGGCGTCGGCCTGGGAAACCGCGCGCCGGGCATATCCGGCGTTGACCATGTCCGAGACGATCCGGCTTGCCCGGGACGGGTCGATCAAAAGGCGTTCAGCGATGGTCCCTACCGTGTTCTCGCCGTCTGCGCCGGTTTCGTGAGGGGGCGAAGCGATGGCAAAGAGTACGTCGAGTTGGCTCTGCTCGATCGGCAGACCGAGCTTTTCGACCGCGCGGCGGCCAAGCGCGCGCTTGGACATCTGGCGCCGCCAGTGCTGGGTCACGGCATCGAGCCGCATCACGGCGTCCACCACTTGCGGATTGGCGCCGATGCGCCCCAGGACGGCTTCGAGATGATCGGACTTGGGTTCCATGATGCCCTCAAATTACATGCTATTGACATGTAAATGCGCAAGGCAGATATATCAACCTCGTTCGCCCCGGGAGTTCCATTTTGTCAGCCAATACCGCCGCCACGCAAAGCCAGCAGCCCGCCAACGTCAAACTCGTGATGGGCGCGGTGATGGCCACCTTCCTGCTCGCGTCGCTCGGCCAGACCATCATTACCACGGCCCTGCCGATCATTGTGAGCGATCTGGGCGGCATCGAACATATCTCGTGGGCCTTCACGTCCTATCTGCTCGCCGCCACGGTTGCCTCGCCCCTGTTCGGCAAGCTGGGCGACATGTATGGGCGTAAGCTGATCCTGCAGATCGGGATCGGTATCTTCCTTGCCGGATCGCTGCTTGCGGCGATTGCTCCGAACCTGCCGCTACTCGTCCTTTGCCGCTTTATTCAGGGGTTGGGGGGAGGCGGACTGATCGTGACCGCGATGGCCGCCATCGGCGATGTGCTCCCGCCGCGCGAGCGCGGCAAGGCGCAGGGCTTCATCGGCGCGGCCTTCGGCGTTTCCACCGTCGTGGGCCCGCTGATCGGTGGTGTGATCGTCGAAGCACTCTCCTGGCGCTGGCTTTTCCTCGTCAATGTTCCCATTGGCATCCTCGCCTTCACGGTAATTTCCATGGTCTTCAAGAGCCCGGTGGGGGGCACCAGGCGCAAGGTCGACTATGTCGGGGCGACACTTCTGACGACGGCACTTTCCGCCTTCGTCATCTATGCCAGCATTGGCGGCACCGTGATTCCCTGGCTCGCCCCCGAGGCGCTGCTGCTGCCGGTGATCGGAACGGTCGCGCTGGCCGCCTTCATCATCGCCGAACACCGGGCCGCGGAGCCGATCCTGCCGATGTTCCTTTTTCGCAACAACGCCTTTCTCGTCAGCAACGCTGTGGGCTTCGTCGTGGGCACGGCGATGTTCGGCACCATCACCTATCTCCCTTCCTACCTGCTGATCGTTCAGGGCTTTACCCCGACGGCGGCGGGGCTGGCGCTGCTGCCCATGATGCTGGGGATCATCAGCGCATCGACATTGTCCGGTATCCTCATTTCCCGGACGGGGCGCTACAAGCTCCAGCCGATCCTTTCGACAGCCATCCTGGCCTTGGGCATGGTGCTGCTGACGACGCTGGGCACCGATACGCCTTTTGCGCTGGTGGTGCTCTATGCGCTGCTGGTGGGCATCGGCATCGGGCCGGTGATGAGCGTGGGCGTCACCGCCGTCCAGAACGCGGTGCCGCCATCGGTGCTGGGAGTGGGCACGGCCAGCGTGCAGATGTTCCGCCAGATCGGCGGTTCGCTCGGGGTCGCCGCGCTCGGCGCGCTGTTTGCCAACCGGCTTGCCGCGGAAACGGCGGCGATCGGCTATCCTGAAGGCACCGCCGCTTATGCGACTGAGGTCCTTGCCGCACTGTCGCCAGACGGAAGGCTCGCCATGCTCGAAGCCTATGCCGCCGCGCTCCACCCCATTTTCTGGGTTGGGGCGATCGCGGCGGTGCTGGCTTCGCTGCTCGGCTGGCTGCTGGTCGAAGTACCTCTGACCGACAGGCGGGCGCCTGAACCCGCCGCAGCCGAATAAGGCACTGACAGGATAGGGCTGTCGCCTTACAATAGCCGGTAATCGAAGAGAGCAGGGGATCGATACATGGCTGCCGACATGACCGCCGGGGCCGTGCCGCCCGCGCGCAAGAGGCTCGCCGTGATCGACATGGCGCGCGGCGTCGCGATTCTTGCCATGATCGTCTATCATTTCGCGTGGGATCTGGGCTTTGTCGGCCTCGTAACGTTCGATGTGACGCGCGAGGCGGGCTGGATCGCGTTCCAGCGCCCCATCGTTTCGAGCTTCTTGTTCCTGACCGGGGTTTCGCTGGTACTCGCCCATGGCGAAGGCATCCGCTGGCGTCCTTTCTGGCGGCGATTTCTGCTGATCGGCGGCGCGGCACTGTTGGTGACGGCTGGAACGTGGTTCTTTTCGTCCGAAACCTTCGTCTATTTCGGCATCCTGCACGCTATCGCTCTGTTCGGGCTGATGGGGCTGGCCTTCCTGCGCCTGCCCGTCGCTGTGACGGGGCTGTGCGCGCTAATCATCCTCGTGTTGCCGCTGTTTTTTAAGAGCGATGTCTTTTCGATACGGCTCCTCTCATGGATCGGCCTATGGGATGTGCCCCCGCCCAGCGAGGATCTGGTGCCCGTGCTGCCGTGGTTCGGGGTAACGCTGGCGGGTATCGCCACCATGCGTGCGGTCAAGGGCACGCGGCTGTTGGCGGGGCTGGCCGGTATCGGCACGGCGGGCCTGCCGGGGCCGGTGCTCGTCTGGCTGGGGCGCTGGAGCCTCGTCATCTATCTCGTCCACCAGCCGGTCATGCTTGGCGGATTGATGCTCCTGACGGGTGGCGGTGTCGTCACCGAGCAGAACCAGACGCAAGCTTTCGAGTTCAGTTGCCAGGCGAGCTGTGCGGACAGCGGCGGCGAGGCGGGCTATTGCACCCGATACTGCGCCTGCGCGCTCGAGGAAGTTGCTACCCGCGATCTCTGGGCGATGCTCGAAAAGCCGGTGCGCTCCGAGAGCGAGGAGGCGTTGCTGCAGACGCTTGTCGACCAGTGCGCCATCCGCGTGATCGAGGAAAGCCTACCCGCGCCGGGGTCAGCCATAGGTGACGAGGAAGAACCAGACCGTTAGGCCCGCGCCATAGACGATGACGAAACCGCGAATGAATTTTGCCGGAATGAGAGTGGCGAAATAGGCGGCGCCAAAGCCGCCGACCACGGCGCCGGCCAGCGCGGCGGATCCCTCGACCCAGGCGATGGAGCCGGTTGCCGCAAAGCGGATGACCGCAACGACCGACACCACGGCCGACATGAGCAGTTTGAGCCCGTTCATCTCGTGGACATCGTTCAATCCCGCCAGCGCGAGGTAGGCGAGGAGGATAATCCCGAGCCCGGCATTGAAAAAGCCACCGTAAAAACTGACGACGAGCAGCAAAAGCGCCAGACTGATGGCACCAGCGGTCCGTGCGCCCCTGCCGCCCCGCGACCGGGCGGCAAGAAACCGGTTTATCCGTGCCCCGAAAATGTAGATGACGACGGCAAACAGCATCAGCCACGGGATGATGACCGAGAACTGCGCGTCGGTGACCCGCATCAGCAATTCAGCTCCGAGATAACCACCGGCAAGGCCCACGATGCAAAAAAGGACCAGCTTATCCTTGTGGGCGGCGATCTGCCGCCAATAGCCGAGGGCGCCGCTGACATAGCCCGGCAGGCAGGCATAGGTGTTGGACGCGTTGGCGAGCACCGGCGGAACGCCGGCAAGGAGCAGGGCAGGGAACATGATGAACGAGCCCCCGCCGGCGAGTGAATTGATCATTCCGCCGACAAGCCCGGCGGCAAACAGCATCAAAAGCGTCAATTCGTCCATCCCTATCCCGCCGCAGGTGTGCGGCTGGCAGAACCTGACCGGCTTTGAGGCTCAATGCAAAGCCAAATATGCGCGCTTTGCGCAGGGTGGAAACAGGGCCATCGCATATGAATCTGCGCTTGTGGCTTCACCCCTCCCCAAGCCTCCCCATCAAGGGGAGGGTGCTTCCTTTTCTTGGGAACTTTTCTACGCACAAGGCCAGCACCTCCCCCCTTGTAGGGGAGGTTGGGAGGGGGATCCGGCGAAAGCCGAAGCATATGCGATCGCCCTGAGGGTGGAAACGCCGCGCCTTGACGTTTGGCGATCGCGCGCCTATCTCTCGCCTCGGTTGAAGCGCCAGCCGTCCGCGTGGAGCCTTGGGCTCCTGTGGTGAAGGCTTCCACGTCGAACCCGTGCCGGCGTGCAACAAAGCTCGACATCGTTTCCCTTTTGGGCGGTGCCTGGCAATGCGGACCCCCAGGATCGATGACCGCCAAGGAGAAGACGATGCGCAACTCTGCATCCTTTCTGACGACGTCCGACCTCAAGGCCGAGGCGCGCTCCTGGCGTGCCGAACAGGCTCAGGCAGGCCATCCCGTAACCAACTCCCAGGCGCTCGAAATGGTCGCGCGCTTTCACGGCTTTCGTGACTGGAACACGGCCAGCGCCGTGCTTCCCGCAACGCGCGCGCCCGCTTTCGCGGTGGGCCAGGCGGTGAAGGGTACCTATCTCAAACAGCCCTTTACCGGGGTGATCATGGCGGTCGCGGCCATGGGCGGCGGCAATCTTTTCAGGATTACCGTGCAGTTCGACGAGCCGGTGGACGTGGTCGCGTTCGAGAGCTTTTCGGCCTTTCGCCACCGGGTGGTGGCGACGGTGAACCGGGAAGGCGTCTCCCCGAGCAAGACCAGTGACGGCGCGCCGCATATGGTAATGGCCGCCGCCGGCTAGGCCACGCCAGGTTGGGGGGTTGCCTTTATCGTCAATTTACGATGAAGTGTACCCCCCTTCCCAATCTTCCCGCGAGGACATCATGGCCCAACAGACCAAGCCTATCGACCTTTACTATTTCCCGACCCCCAACGGGCACAAGGTTTCGATCATGCTTGAGGAGCTGGGCGTGCCCTATGCGGTCCATCCGATCCATATTGGCAAGGGCGATCAGTTCAAGCCTGAATTCCTCGCCGTTTCGCCCAACAACAAAATTCCCGCGATCGTCGATCCCGAAGGTCCCGGCGGCCAACCGATCTCGGTCTTCGAGTCCGGTGCGATCCTCAAATATCTCGCCGAAAAGTTCGACCGTTTCTATCCCGAAGACGCCCGCGCGCGGGTCGCGGTGGACGAATGGCTGTTCTGGCAGATGGGCGGCTTTGGGCCGATGCTCGGCCAGAACCATCATTTCGCGCTCTACGCGCCTGAAAAGATTCCCTACGCCATCGAGCGCTACCGCAACGAGACGCACCGGCTCTACGGCGTGCTCAACAGGCAGCTAGAAGGCCGGGACTATATTGCGGGCGAATATTCCATTGCCGACATTGCCTCGCTGAGCTGGTCGCTGGGCTGGGAGCGGCAGGGGATAGATCTCAAGGAGTTCCCCAACATCGCCGCCTGGCAGGACCGCCTCAAGGCACGCCCCGCCGTCGAGCGTGGGCTGGCGTTGGCGCTGCCCGAGGATCAGAAGATGGACCTTGCGGACGACAAGGGCGCCCAGAACGTCCTGTTCAACCAGCGGGCGCGCTAAAGCCGGTCTGGCTTTAATGGAATCGGCAATCCCTCTCCCGCTTCTCCGGCGAAAGTGTACACTTCGTTCTGGATTTCGGTTATCACCGGAAGAGCGAGGGAGAGGGGGGGCTGCTTCCGTCAGGATCTGAAACGATCTAACGGTGACCTGACCCGATCAGGATGGCGCGGAAATCGTTGACATTGGTGCCCGTCTGCCCGGTCACGAACAGGTCTCCGGCTGCGTTGAACGCGGTCCAGGCGTCGTGCCGGGCAAGACTGGCGCGCGGGTTGAGGCCCGCCGCGATCATGCGCTCGAAAGAAGCGCCATCCGCGAATGCCCCGGCATTGTCTTCCGACCCGTCGATGCCATCCGTATCGGCGGCAAGGGCTTGGATGCCGTCCATGCCAGCAATGTCACAGGCAAAAGAGAGCAGGAACTCTCCATTGCGCCCGCCACGGCCAGAGCTGTCGTTGCCGAGCGTGACGGTGGTCTCGCCGCCCGACAGCAGAACGAGCGGAAAGGGGTAGGGCGAAGCGCCCCGCGCGAATTCGCGCGCGAGCGCGGCGTGCATCCGCCCGATGTCCCTGGCTTCGCCCTCGATGTTTTCGGACAGAATGACCGGGGTCACGTCCAGCGCTTCAGCCCGCCGCGCCGCTGCTTCGAGCGACACCCGCGCCGAGGCGATGATATGGACCTCGTTGCGGGCAAAGGCAGGATCGTCGGCAGGCGGGGGCGGGGTGGTGCCGGCCTCGATATGGGCGCGCACGGTGGCGGGCAGTTCGATGCGGTATTGCTCGATGGCCGCCAGCGCCTCTGTGGCGCCGGCCTGCCCCGGAACCGTGGGGCCGCTGGCAACCAGTGCCGGATCATCGCCCACCACGTCGGAAACGATAAAGCTCACCACTTTCGCCGGGGCGGCGGCCTTGGCGAGCCGGCCGCCCTTTATGCCCGAAATCTGTATGCGGATGGCATTCATCGCATCGACGGGCGCCCCCGAAGCCAGCAGCGCCCGGGTGGCCGCCGCCTCACCCTCGAAGGAAAGACCGGGAGCAGGGCAGGGGAGCAGGGCCGATCCGCCGCCTGAGATGAGCGCGATGACCAGATCATCCGCGGTGAGCCCCTCGACAGCCCGCAACAGCGCCTGGGAGGCACTATGGCCGGCGCGATCGGGCACCGGATGGGCCGCATGGAACACCTTTATATGCCGTGTTGCCGCCTGCGCGCCATGGCGGTCAACCACCACCCCGCTGATCGGCCAGTCGACAAGCGATTCGAGCGCCTGCGCCATCCGCGCCGCCGCCTTGCCCGCACCGACAACGATCGTGCGTCCTTTAGGGCGGGCCGGCAGATGCGAACGCATCGCCGCAAGCGGATGCGCCGCCTCGACGGCGGCCTCGAAAAGCGCGGTCAGAAATGCGCGATCGTCCATGGTGATACGTCCCGATCCGGTGAATGCCATACCGGCTAGAGACGCCATCGAACCGCCCGATGCAAGTGGCAAGGGCCCGTCGTCGATAGGTGAGGACAAGTCGGGCAGGGGCAAGAAACAGCAAATGTGGAAAATCGCGCTATCTTCCGCCCTGCACAAAAAAGCCCTTGCCACCCATGGTTCTTACGGGCTACCACCCGCCTCGGAGAGGTGGCCGAGTGGTCGAAGGCGCGCCCCTGCTAAGGGCGTAGGCGGGTAACTGTCTCGAGGGTTCGAATCCCTTCCTCTCCGCCACAACATAAGCCCCCTTCCGGTCGGCGGTCGGGCAATCAAGGCCCACCGAGTTCTACCGCCCTTGCGAGGGCAGAGGTGAAGCCGGAAAGCGAGATTGAGAAGTCGACTTCCTGACTGTTGCCGTTAGCCACCGCCTTGGCCTTGAGCATCGTGCCTGCCCGCATGGCCGTCAGCGCAGCCTGATCGAGTATCAGCGGTACGAGGCATCCGGCGGGAAGGCATGTGGAGAAGCCAAGCGCCGGCATTGCCGTGCCTTGGTCGATCGACAGGACGACGCCATTATCGAGCGCCAGCCCGAACGGTAGAACAAGTATGCCCTCGGCACTGTTGCCGCGTTCGGTGGCCCGCAGCTCGACCGTGAGGACACGCTGGCGGTTCTGATTGTTGACCTGAACCTGCGAGACGGTGCAACCAACAATATTTTCCTGCGCCGCGCAGGTGACGAGCCAGTCGCCATGGGTTTCGTTCAGGGAGGTCGCGCCACCGGGTAGGTTCGTCTCCTGGGCGACAGAGACCGAGATCGAAAAAATGAGCGTGGCAATGGCCGCAAGGCCGGGTTTTATACTGGGCATTGTGATGGCCTTCATGTTTCTAAAGCAATGACGCCCGCCGCCGGATATCTGAAGCGGCGGGCGCCATATATTTGGAAGCGCACCAACAATGGCGCTGGCGGTCAAAACCGTACGTTCAGGCTGACCTTTGCGGAATGGTCCTGCACGCCTGAGCCGAACTGGCCGCTGTAGGCAATGCCCAGCGCGGCGTTGTCGGTCAGGTCAATATCGATCCCGGCGTTGAGGACCAAGCTGTCCTGTGCCAACGGTGCGCCCACGATGGTGAAGGCATTGCCGCCCGAGGCGAAAGTCATTTGCGCAGTCGGAGCGCCGCCGAACGCATGCCGCCAGCCCACCATGCCATGCAGCCTGGCACTCATGTCACCGAGCGCCACATCGGTTTCGGCGCGCACTCCAAGGGTTGCAAACGCCGCATCCACGACATTGGAGGCGGAGGTCAGTGCCGCAGCTCCGCCAGTCTCCGTGAAGCTGTTCGTCGAGAGGGTGAGGTAGGCAAGGTTGGCGAAGGGCTCAAACCGGGACGCACCCGCCTCGAAACTGTATGCGGCCTCTCCCCATGCTTGCAGGGTACGGGCGCTGTAAGCGACAGAAAGGTTGTCCGAGAAACCAGTGAAGGCCACTGAGCGCGACATATCGAGGCTATGCCAACTATGGGCCAATCCGCCAGACAGGGCAAAAGCGTCCCATTTCCCGCCTCCATAGGCGCCAAGAGTATAGGTATCCGCCGTGCCGGTGGACAACAAATTGCCGGTGCTGAATCCCGAGCGGGAGTAGCCGCCCAGCACACCGAGGCGCATATTGTCCCAAACAAGCGCGTCCCCGCCCATCAGGAACCCGCCGATGGAGCGGTCCATTCCCGACGCATTGCCGTTGCCGCCCTGCCGGCTCCACGACCCGAATCCCTGGCCCCAAAGGCCGAAGCCTTCGGATATCCGTTTTTCGATCTGGGCGCTGTCATTGGCGGCTGTGCCGCCGAGCGCTACGCGCAGCCGATCCATTGCCGCCTCGCGCAGGAAGCGGCTGTCTTCCAGGAGCGCCGTCCGGGCCGAAGCGTGGATTTCACCGGAAAGCTGGTCGAGGGCGACGGGAGCCTCGGCGTTGGAGAGTGTCAGCACCGCATCATACACGCTGTTTCCCGCACCCATCGAAAAGGCGCCATTGCCGGCAGCGCATTGATTGAGGGACATGCCCGGCACGCAAAAACCTGTCACCGGCGTCACCGAAAGCGCCGAAATCAGGTCAACCTGATTTGCGGTGGAGTAGTCGAGGATGAAATCGAGAAACGCATAATCGTCGGTGACCACGGCGTCGAACCCCGCGCCTGCCACGCCCGTCGCGGCCGTGATGATCGTGTAGGTGCCGGGCGTATAGGTCGAACCGTCGTCGGTTCCGTTCTCCGGCGTCACATGCACCGTGCCGCCGTTGATGGTCACCGTTCCGGTGGCGTTGAGCAGATCGTTATTGGTGCCGGCAATGAACCCGCCATCGTCGAGTTCGACTTCGTAGATCGATCCGGGATTGAACGTATAGTTGACGACGTTCATCGTCCCGATGGAATTGCCGGGCGTAAGCCTTGCACCGCTTTCCAGAATGACATTTCCCAACGAACCCGAGCCGCCGAGCGCGCCACCGTTCATGTTCAGAATGCCGCCCAATGCGCCGTTGACGACCAGTTCTCCGCCGAAGACCGTCGTGGTGCCGGCAAAAGCAGAGGAATCCTGGGTCAGCGTCAGCGCGCCGGTTCCCTGCTTGGTCAGTGTGCCGCTGCCGGAGATGATGCCGGCATAGGCACCGTTCGCCGCCTGGTTGAACACCAGAGATCCCTGGTTGTTAATGTCGCTGGCCTGACCCCCGGCATGAGTGATGAATGTGCCGCCTAAGACGTCTATGGGGCCGTTGACGGTGCCGGTATTGGTCACCGTGCCGTCATTGATCGTCAGGCCATCGTTCAAGGTGCCGGCATTGGTCAGGCTGCGCCAGTTGTCAACTCCGCCATTGATCGTGCCGTTATTCTGAACGGTTCCGATATTCGTGATCGTGTTTGCTGCCGTCAGCGTTCCGTTGTTGAGCAGGACCGCGTTGACGAAAGTGTCGCCAATCCCGACGCTGTCAGCGCTGAGCGTCCTGCCCGCCGCGATGGTGATGCCGTTCGCCGCAGTGGATTGGTGGCCGAGCGTACCAGAAACGCTCAAGTCGCCGCCGGTGACATTGAGCAGCGCGGTTTCGCGCAGATCGAAACCATGAAAGGTGTCAAGATCGCCGGTAACGTTGAACACGCCTGCATCACGATTGATAATGTCGTAGCTTATCGCGCCCTCGGCGTTTGTCGTTCCGCGATTTTGAAAGAAGCGGCCGCCGCTTACCAGCCCGGTGCTAGTGATGGTTCCACCGGCGTTGTTTTCAACATCTCCATACAATTCACCGGCATTGGTGATCTCGCCACCGGCATTGTTGAAGAGACGCCCCGTCTCCAGCTTTCCGGCAGAACCGATGTCTATCCCGCCGATCCCCCCAGCTTCCGCTCCGGGGGAGGAGTTGACCACCTGGTCCTCAACAAACAGATAGCCGTCATTGACGTTGACCCTGCCGCTGCCCTGATTGACCAGTTCATCCCCGATCAGAACCGTATATGTATTGGCGCCATTGATATTGATGGTTCCATCATTGACGGTATTTTCTATTCCGCTGTCTTCACTACCATCATTATCGGATGCCAACTGCCCGTTGCCCGCGAAGTTGATAACGCCATCAGCAAGATTTCTGATGTCGCCCGCACCCGTGATCAGCCCCAGATCATCGACATTGATGACGCCGCTATTGTTGAGCGTATTGCCGGTGCCGCGCAGCGTCGCATCCGTGGAGACATTGATCGTGCCGCCGGCTTCGTTGGTGATGCTCGCGGCGTTCACGTGGCGGCTGGTGCCGATACTCAACGTGCCCCCGCTTTCGACCGTGAGGCTGCTGCCGTTGGCGCCGCCTGAATTGTCGCCAAGCGTGCCGCTGACAGTCAGCGTTCCGTCCGAGATGGTCGTGGCGCCGATAAAGCCGGCGGAATTGCCGGAAAACGTAACGTTCCCCGTTCCCCGCTTGGTGAAGGTGCCCGTGCCCGACATGTTGCCGGCATAGGTGCGGTCCGTGACCTGATAGAAGATCAGCGCGGCGTTGTTGGCGATATCGCCTTGCAGGCTCGTCGTAGTGCCCCGAAGGGTGCCGCCGGAAATCGTGGTGCCGCCGGAATAGCTATTAATGCCCCCAAGAACAGTGGTTCCGTTTTCCACCAGGACAGATCCTGCGCCGGAAATGCTGGAAGAGAAGAAATATGCGCTGTCGGTGTGGTTGAAGACAATCTGCCCAACGCCTGCGCCGAAGTGCACGCCGCCGACGTTGAGCGTGCCAGCGGCCGCAGCCGCGTCACCTGATTCTGCACCGATGGTCAGAGTACCGATGGCGGAGTCCCGTTCGGCAATTCTTACATGGGGTGCGCTGACTAGACCGCCATCAGTGAGGAAGAGCTCCGCAACGCCTTCATCGCCAACATATAGCCAGCCCGTATTGGTCCAAGTGCTGTCCGCACCGGTGACGGTTACCGTGCCGTTTCCGGTAGAGGTCACGCCGATCTTTCCTTGGAGGCTGCTAACGATGCCCCCGTTTCGTATGTCGAGTTCTCCGGCGTTCGAGACGCCGACGGAAAGGTCGGCGGCTGTGTTCCAAGGAGTGTCCCGAGTAGAGGGGGGAGCCCCCTCGCCCAGCCCGTCCCCGTCGACGATCTCGTGGGCACCACCGTCGATAAGCACCTGCGCCGAGGCGGTTCCTGACATGAAACAGCCAGAGGCGATGAGGAGGGTGGCAATCGCCAGTTGGAGTTTCCGCCGCCGCCTGCCGCCCTTGCGAGCCCCGCCGCCCCTGACGCACTCTGGAACCACGATCGCGCACCCCGGCGCCTTCGACCAGATATGACGGTAAATCCTGTTCATGCGCTGTCGCCCTCGCCCCCAACAATGAAAGGGTCCGGCCCGAATACAAGGCGCCGCACCCCACCGATATCGGCAACAATGATGGGCCGCCGTGCTACGGGCAATTCGTGCAAATGTGCTAATTGACTCTGATTGGCGAGCAGGATATTCATATATGTTGAATCGAGTTCGATTTATCCCCCACACTCCATTGCCCGAACGGTCGCGAGTACAAGCGTGCCGGATCGTTTCAGGTGCTGGCGGAAACGTCTGCCGGGCCTGCGGCTTGGGGCGGTCGGCCGAGCGCTGCCGGCCGGACGTGGCTCAGGCCGCGAAGTCGTAATCCGGCGCGAGCTTTTGGGCCAGGTCCGCGAACCGCCTGGCCAGCGGGTTCATTTTACGCTCGCTGAGGAAATGCAGGCCGAAGACGCGTTCCACAGCTCGCAATTATGGAAGGGGCAATTTTCACTATTGGATGCAATCGATCGGATGGTATCAAGGTCTGAAACAAGGGCGCCATCCGGCGCCGTTCATCCAGACAGACAAGCCGATCATTGGTTGACGGAATCGTCAAATCTCCCGCGGTTGCGGCGGGTTCGGTCTGGACCCCGGAAATGAATCCCGGGGTGACATGGGGCAGGTATCGGCCAAAATCACCGATGTCATTCCGGGACTCGTTCCCGAAATCCAGTGCAGTCCAACCCTAGAGCAATTCCTGTTTTGACGGAATCAAAACAGGAGCTCCAAGTCTTTGATTTGTCGCATTTCCGAACCGGATAAGTGGTGCCCACTTATCCTGGAAGCGCTGTAACCGCCCCGGCGAAAGCCGGGGCCCATGCTGCAAACTCCGCCGTGTTGGAGGGTTCGCTATGGAGCCCGGGATAGCGACGGAGGCAAGCTGATCGTTTAGAGCGCGCCGATCAGTTTGGCCTCGGGGTCCCACTGCCGGAAATACCGGCTGTTCTTGCCGTAGGAATTGTCCATGAGCGTCACATCCTTACCCATCAGCAGGCCGAAGATGGCGCCATGCAGGCGGTTGGTCTTCCAAGGTCCGCTCGCTGTGAACTGGTCGGCGATTGTGTCGATAAGGGCGTGGGTGGTGGAGCGATAGGCAGTGAGCGCCTTGGCGTCATGGCGGTTCAGCCTGCCGCGCAACTGGGCAAGAAGACGGTGCCGGCCCATGCGGATCTTGTCGATAAAGCCCACCATATCGCGCCAATCGGCGCCTTCGGCGGGATCTGAGGTGGCCTCCACGTCGCGGCGGATGAGTGAAAAGGGAGCTCCAGCCTTATCGGCCCTGCCGCGCCACGGCGCGAACCGGTCGTGAAGGCGGTGAGCCATGTCCGGCATGAGCTGCACCTTCTCGCTGAAATGCTTGCGCGCGATTTCGAAGCTGGGCGCGTCGCGCACAAACAGGGTAACATCGGCGTGCCGCCGGAAAATTGCAGCGCTTTGTTCCAATGCCGCCTCGGAACCGAACGAGATCGATTGCGGCATGATAACGATGGGCTTGTCCGGGAAAGCCTTGAGGATCGTTTCCCGCAGCATCTGATGGCGCGGGTATATATCGCCAAAATTGCCTCCGCCATGGCAAACGATGACGTCTGTTGCTTCCATCGCCTCCAGAGCGCGCTTGCCGGTGTCGAAAACGGATGATGTCGCGCCGATGACGTTGCGGTTGGCGTCGAAGAAATCCATTGCGCCGAGAAGTATCAGCAGGTCCCCGACATTGATATGCAGGGGATAGTCGACAAAGGCGATGGCGGCGCCCGTCGGGATGGCTGCGGAGATGGCGTCGGTGCGTGCGCCGAGTGCCAGCATGAGGTCGTCGGTTGGTGTTGAAACGTGATCGGGTGTGAGCGCGCTCATGTGTCCTTCCCCAAAATTCGCTTCCTTACGGCCCAATAGAGCCGTTCATTGCTGCGGATCAGGCGTTTGAGGCGGTTGCACAGAATAAACCAGGGGTTGAGCAGCCAGTTCTTGACGATCGCGATGCGCGCTGCGTACCGCCAGGGACCGCCCACGCCCCGACGCGCCGCCGTGCGAAGTGAATCACGCAAAAAATAGACCGCGTCGGCGTCCTTGCCTGTATAGAGAGCGATGCGAACAAACCCGGCCCGCTGGGCAAACCCTTTCGGCGCGACCCCTGCCGCGAGCAGATTGATCTGCGTGCGGATGCATTTCTCGCACACGCCGCAGTTCATGAGGCCTTCGATATTTTTCCAGCAGACGCGTAGCGATCCTGCCATATCGCTCTGGCCGGCGATATAAGCGACGCGCTCCGCGCGCGAATGTCCCATGGCCTCCGTGCGAATGGCAAAACTCCCGCTCGAGAGCAGTCCGTTGGTGATCGGCGTCGACCCCCAGGGTATGTTGATCCACTCATAGCCTTCGTCCCCGCCAACGACGCCTGTGGCTCCGAGTGCGGAAAAATTGGCGAGGCAGGCGACAACCCCCGCGCCATGCTCCATTTCCCAGTCGTAGCAGATGTCGCGCCAGTTCGTCCTTATGGTGGCAAGCGGCGTCCCGATACTTTCGAGGACTTTCCCGGCCTGATCGCGGGCAGCGGAAAAAGCCGCCTTGTTGGGCAAGGGGATATCAAGCCCGTGCGCCAGCACCGCTACCGCCGGTTCGAGCGTGCGACGGCCGACATGGCGTTTATGATGCAGCAACAGCGAGAAGGTCGCGTCCACTCCTCCAGAGAAAGCAAAGACCCCTTTTTCGGTATTTTCGGGCGCTTGGTCGGTCTCGACAGCAGCGCTTACCGGGACGACCCGGTATCGCTCGGGCATCCAGTTCGACCAGACTTCCTGGAATTCCTCGATATTGGCCAGCAGCGAGCGGCTGACGGCCCCCTCGACATAGAGGGGCTGCCCGCGTCTCATGGCGAGGAAGATCGTTGCGATGACCGCGAAATCGAGGTTTTCGAGCGGTGGAAGGGGAACTGCGGACTCGATTTCGTAAACAATGTCCGGGTGCCCGGCGATATGGACGGTGCGCAATATGCGGCCCGGCTCATGGCGTTCTTCCACGCCGATGCGCAGCACCTCTTTGGTTGCGGGGGCAAAGTCCCAGGTGTGAGCGTTCATTTGGTTAGCGCCAGATAGAGTGCATGGGGGTTGGTGATGAGATATCGCATGAAGAGGCTTTTAGGCCGGGAGGCCATGCGGTGCAGCCATTCGAGGCCGGTTTTCTGCATCCAGCGGGGCGCGCGCCGGTAGTCTCCGGTGACGAAATTGAAGCAGCCTCCGCAGGTGACGATCCAGCCGGCATCGAGCCGATCGCGATTGCGGGTCGAAAAAACCTGCTCGCGGGGTTTGCCGAGGCCAACCCAGACGATGTCGGCCTCCGAGGCATTGATCTGGGCTATGATCCCGGCTTCCTCTTGCTGTGAGAAATAGCCATTCCGTGTGCCCGCGATCTTGAGGCCCGGGTGGCGGGCGCGAAGACCTTCAGCGGCGCGTTCGGCAAGGCCGGGTTCTCCGCCAAGCAGGAAAAAGGAAAGCCCGGCCCGTTCGGCGCCCGCTGCGGCCTGCCAGATGAAATCCGTCGTCGCGGAACGCTCCGGGATCGGGATGTCTCCACGCAGCCGCGAAATGCCGACGATGAATCCGCCGTCTGCGTGCACGATGTCGGCGGCGTCGAATGCCGTCCTATAGTCGGAATCGGTCTCGCGCATGGAGAGGGCCTGCCCGTTGATGTCGAAGACGGTTCGCGCCCGTCCCGGACGGCGCGGTGCGCGGCAGTCCATGATCATCTGCTCGGTAAGCTCGGCCATGGAGAGGGCGGCGACCGGCACGCCCGCAACCGTTGTCGTGGGGATTTTAGGGGATGCGAACGCAATCTTATTCATCGGATCGATCCTTCCAGGATTCGTTTAGAGCGTCTTCGCGCCAGCTTGCCGCCAGCGGCACGGAAACGAGCAGCAGGCAAAAGCCGATGGCCAGGGGTGAATAGATAGCTTCTTCCTGAAGCACCGCATTGGCGGTGATGACCGCGATAGAGGTCAGGCCAAAAAGAAAATCCGTGCGTCCCGTTTGCGCGAAACGGCGGGCGCATTCGATGCAGAGCGCGAGCAGCAGCCCCAGGACAGCAAAGGCGCCGACGCCCATCTGGTACAGCATGACCCCGATGGCGCTCTCGACCGGAATGTCGGCCACACCCATATCCTGAGCGCGGCCCCAGTCCAGGGTGCCCTCGATCGAGCTCGACAGATTGCCCCCAAGGCCAAGGCCCTGGCCGATGGGGTTACGTGCAAAGTCGCGGATTCCGGCGAGAAAGCCGAGCACATGATAGTCTCCGGTGGCGCGTCCGTAGACGATGGCGCCGGCAATATAGGTGCCGAGCAGAGCGCAAAAACCGATCAGTGTCAGCCGGAAGCCAAACAGCACGACGCCGAGCCGCATGACGATAGCAAAGCCGACCAGAACCAGCGCTCCCTTGGACCCGATCACCAACAGCAGCGGGAGCGCAGCCAGAAGAAACAGCACCCGACCGGAAAAGAACTGCCAGACCGCGATGATCGCGATGGCATAGGCGAAGCTGATGGGGTGAAAGTTGGGTCCTCCAACCCTGAATACCTGAATGTCGCCGAATATCGGCAGGTTGAGAAAGGGCACGATCATCACGTCTTCGAGCCCGCGCAGCACGAAGCCGGTCTGGCTGAGCACCCGTTCCCAATATCCGGACTCGATGGAACCGCGAATATTACGCTCGATATAGAGGTCTCCATTGAAGATGGACAGGAAGTCGAGGGTGAACAGTAGTTCGAGATAGCCGAAGACGAGGGCCGCGATGCCGAACCAGAGGATGGGAAGCCGCATCGGCACACGATAAAGCGAAGCCAGCACCAGTCCGATGCCGAGACAGCCAAGGGGTGTCAGCGTATTGCGGAAATAGACCAGCGCGTCACGCGGGTCGCCGCGCAGGACCCCGAGCCCGAAATAGACCCCGACCACACCCACCACCGCGAGAACCGCCAAAATCCACCTGCGTGACTTTTCGGGCAGGCCGCGCGCATCGAGCAGCGTAGCGAGCACAAACATACCGCAAGCGGACATCAGGATGACGAAATTAGCTCCCCGCATCGTATCGAACGCATCGCCCGACGCCATGACGGGCGCAAAGAGGGCAACGATGGTGTTCTGGAACAGGAAGCTCGCCACGACGAGTGCCGGCACGATCTGGGGCCGGGCAAGACAGACGGCTACCATTGTTCCGAAGGCGATGACGATGCCGCACAGCGTCGAGATCGCGAACCCGGCGATGATGACGGCGAGGAGCACGGCGACGATGGCGACCTGCGCGATGGCGTCACCGGTCTGGGGTGAAAGATGCGGGCTATTGGGCGCGGCATGGCCAATGGGACTATCGTACATCGGCCACCTCCGTACCTGTTGCCGAAGGGAGCACCGCGCCTGCCATCAGCCTGCGGTAGCGCAGATGCAGCAGAGGCATGGACGTCAGCCGCGCGGCAACAAGCGCTATAAGGACGCTCGTCGCGTCGACACCGCGCATGAGGCCAAGGGCGGTCAAGCATGCCGTCCCCACGGCCAGCCCGGCGAGATGGGCGAGCATCAGGAAACGCGTATCGCGCAGCACGGTCAGGCCGATGTCGAGCGGGGCGACGCAGATCAGCGGGACGAAGATGAGAACGCGGAGCTGTAGTTCGGTGGTGGCGCCGGCATATTGCGTCCCATAGATCAGCTCGAGAAAGAAGCCGGGAAAGATGATTAGCAGCGCGACAGGCACCATGGTAAGCGCAGCAGCGCTGAGCCAGACGCTGCTCACGACCTCGGCGAGACCGGGCCGCCCCTCGGCGGCGTATCGGCGCGACGCGCGAGAGAGGTCCACGTCGATCAACGTCGAGAGCACCATGCTGACCGGACGCACCAGCGTACGCGTGATCGAATAGATGGCGACCGCCGCCGGTGTACCGAAAATGCCCAGCGCCAGCAGCGCGCCGGAATAGCTCGCCTCCCAGATTGCGCCTGCGGCAGCGAGTTGGGTGATGAGCTTGCGCGACTTGCCGATGCGGAGAAAGCCGGAACGATCGAACCGCGCCTTGCCGAGCATGCGCAGGGAGAAGAGCATCGCCGGTACGCCATAGGCCAGCGTCAGGATCAGCGCGGCCGATAGCGGCGTCAGGCCGATGGAAAAGACGAAGAAGGACGCCAATGCAGTGGCATAGGAGGCGCCGTAGAGCAGGGTTTGAGCAATCAGAGCGCGCCGCTCGCGCAAATGATAATGGATGCGGCGCACGAACATGTAGAGCATGCCAGAAAACGCGATGGGTGCGGACAGCAAAAGTCCCTCGCCGAGCCAGGGCTGGAGCGGCAGCGCGATCAATCCGGCAAGCAGCAGGACGACGACAGAGCCAATGCCGACGGTGAGATTCCAAAACATCCAGGCCCCAAACTCCTCGGGAGCATCGAGCGGGGCGGGGCAGGAGACGATGAAGGGGCTGATGACGGCGGAATGCTGCAACATCTCAAGCACGAGCCATACGCCCACCGCAAAGGCGAAAATGCCGAACGCATCGATCGGCATGAGGCGCGAAAGTACGATCAGCCCGCCCATCGAAATGAGGCTGGCCAGTCCTTGCTCGGCCCCCCCCACGATGCGGTCGCGGTTGGATGCGACAAGGTTTGCGAGCTTGCGGGACATAGCCATCATGCGGCCTGTGCCAGTGCCGAGAACAGCAGGTCGTCTGAAACGGCCGGGTCCGTGCGCCCCGCCAGAAAACCGAACCCGCGGTCGAATTCCCAATAGGACCAGCCAATGCCATTGCTTTCGGCGGCCCGGCGCACGGCACGCGTCCACGCCGCCCGGGCGCCACTCTCGACGCAATGGCCCAGAACGCCGAACTCGTTGAGAACAGCGGTCGTCCCGGTCCTTGCCGACCAATGGGCCAGGCGTTCAAAATCCCCGATGATCTCGCCGGGCGACCAATGGGATGCCTCGATGTCGGAACTGGCTTCCGGGGCGCCCCAGTTCTGGCAACGGTGCGTGAGTTCCATGGGGCTGTAGTAATGGACCGCGACAAGCGCATTGGGATCGACGAGCGGCGGGCAGTCGATGGTTTCGGCAATCGATTGCCAGCGGTTTGCCCCCCAGATGATCGTATGATCCGGCGCGGCCTCGCGAACGGCGGCTGCGAGACGGTCCCTTAGCGGAAGCCAGCGGTTGCGCCACATCGGCGGCTCGTTGAGCAGTTCGAGATAGATCCTGTCCGCCGGGTGATGTCCGGCGAGCCCTGCGACATGCGTCCACGCTGCGGCAATCCCGAGTTCGGCATCCGGGCCTGCAGCCAGAGCCTTGCCCAGAACGCCCATGGGGTGCATGTCGAGAGTGACTGAAAAGCCCAGGTCGAGAAGCGTCGTAAGGGCGTCCTCGATTTCCGAAAGCATCGCCTGCCGTGCCCGCACGTCCGCGACGAGGCGGTCTGGGTCGAAGGGCAGGCGCACGGTCCTGAATCCCGCTTCGTGCAGGAATTCGAGCACGGCATGGCTGGGCGCAAGGCCAGGCCCATGGGGGTCGTCGAGCCAAAGGGGTATGTTGATGCCGTTCGATGGGATGGGAGCGGGTCGTGCAAAACCGGCGAAAGGCATTGCGGCGCTTGCCGCCAGACCGGCAGCAAGGGACAAAACGGTCCTGCGGCTAAGGCCTTCAGAAAGCATTGCGGAAAGCCTTCCGTGAGAACACGGTTTTCCAGATGATGACGATATCGGTCCAGAGGGACCAGTTGTTGATGTAATCGAGGTCATGGGCGACACGCATGGACATGTGCTCGTGGTCTTCGGCAGCACCCCGCCAGCCGTTGACCTGCGCCCAACCGGTTATGCCGGGCTTGACGTGATGGCGGTATGCGTAATTGGCAATCAGCGTCATGAAGGCATGATTGTGCTCGATTGCGTGCGGGCGAGGGCCGACGAGGCTCATGTCGCCGAGGAACACGTTGATGAGCTGGGGCAGTTCATCGAGATTGGAACGACGCAGAAACGCGCCGATGCGCGTGATGCGGTTGTCATCCTTCCGGGTCTGCTGGAACCCGCCCCCGGACGATTTGCGCATGGAGCGGAACTTGTAGATGGTGAATGGCTGTTCGTTAAAGCCGTTTCGTTGCTGGTAAAAGATTGGAGAGCCGGGGCTTTCGAGACGGATGGCAAGGGCAATCAGCACGAGCAAGGGCGACAGAACGACAAGGGCAGCGCCGGATACGGCAATGTCGAATGCCCGCTTGGCCAGCCGGCTGAGGGGAGGAATAGGACGACGCGATATGCGAATGCCGGTCAGCCCGCTATCCATGTCAGTGAGTGCCTGGGACAGGCTGGTCTGGCCGAGGACCGATCGTTCGAGATGGCGGAAGGCAGGGTCGGGCGAAAGATAGAGCGAGACCGGCAACACGGCGAGCGCATTCAGTGTGGTCTCGATCTTGTCCTGCGCGGACCACGGCAGTATTAGCGCGATATCGTCGACGCCCAACCCGCGCAGAGCCGTGCTGAGGCTCTCGAGCGTGGCGTGGGTCTGCCTGCGTTGGGGCCCGGCGATCCAGAGTTCGGCGGCAATGCTGTTATCGCCGGTTTCGAGATTGGCCGTTCCGGCTACGCGTATCCCGCGCTCCCAGAGCCGGTGCGTGCGGTAATAGCTGTCGATATCTTCGCGAAAGCCCACGAGGGCGACACGGCGGGCATCGTACCGCAGCGTCTTGACGGCCTGTTGCCAGATCACGGACTGGGCCTTGCGGAAAAGCGCAAGCGTCATCAGGCCTGAGATGGCCAGGGTTATCAGCGCGCCACGCGAGATTTCTTCGGACGTCTTGGACAGGAAGGAAATGACGACCACCAGCGCCACCGCACAGGTCCAGTCGCGCAGCAGGTGGGTACGACCCGCCTTGCGGCTGAGGACGCGCGCAACCTTGTATTCACCCGAGGCCGCTTGAATGGCAATGAAGACCATGCCGGCAACCACGCCGTTGCTGAGCGCGAGATCGGAAAACGGCTCGCCGAGCGCCAGCCTGTGGTAGAGGCCATCGGCAGCGAGCGCCGTTGCAAGGATGATCAGCATTTCGACGAGCGCCACCGCAAGACTGGCTGCGGATTGGCGATCTTCAAGCCCGCGTTGCAAGGTGCCTGCTGCCTTGTCTTGTACGCCCGGCAATCCGGGAACGGGATTGATGCCGAATGCAGTCACAGCGCTGCCCCCTCCATGTGCAGGGCGCGCCAGAGGCTGCGCCGGATGCCGATGTCGTTTGCGTGCCCCTTGAAATCTGTTTGGGGTACACCCTTTCCGATCATGGCCAGCAGATCGGCTTCGTTCTCGGCCACGCGGACATTGGGATAGGCTGAAAACCGCTGTGCGAGCCGGAACTGGACGTCGCCATAATCCTCTCCAAAGATCGCAAGTCTTGGAAGAATCAGGGTGGGAAGGTTGCGCTCGACCGCCGCGATGAGCAGTTCGATATTGGCATCGCAGACCAGCAATCGGGTTTCATCGAGCGCAGCGTCCCGGGCGGCGCGGTCGGCAAAATGGAGAATCCATCTGCAATGGACCGGTCTGGCGCCTTTGTCCCCGATCTGGGCGAAGACCGGCGTATCGCGGTGCTGGCCCGCCCAGCGGTCGAGGGTGGATATCAGGCGGTTGAACGGCGCGCGATGTCCGCTGGCTACGAGGATCATAGCGTTCCTCCGTGATAATAAGGGCCATCCTCGCGGGCCAGGTGTTCCCATTGCGTGAGCCAAAGATGCGCGATCCGCCCGGCCAGCCGCCCCGAAAGTGAGAGTTCATCCGTACTCGTGAGGCTCTCCACCCAGATGCAGCGGGCACCCGTCAGCCTGCCCAGCATCAGTGCAAGCGCCCCCGGCGCCGCACCGGTCGAGATGACCACGCGAGGACGAAGCCGAATGAACGCAATGGCAAGCTGGACAGCGCACACAGGCATCCGCCAAAGCTGGAAAAGCGAAAAGTCGACGATCCCGACGAACCGCTCGCTGGCTATTCCCCACCTCCGGGCTGAACCGGATGTAGCAAAATGGACCTCTGCATTGCCGAAGCCATTCGCGATCACGCACAGTTCGGCCAGGCGGCTGCCAGGCGAAGAAACGGCAAGGATTCGACAGGATCGAGTGTCAAGCACGTCTGTCATCCCCTCATCGCGTTCCGTGCCATCATCCTCGCATCACTCTCGGTGGAAAGTGTCAGCGGATAAAACCGGGCGCGAGAGGTTAGCGGGGCGAGGTCGGATCGATCCGGCATTTCGCTGGCATGCAGGCACAGCACCAGTGTTTCGCCTTCCCCGTGACTGAGCGCGCTTATCGGAACATGGCGGTTCAGTCCGTTGACGACCACCACCTGATAGCGCTGCGCTAACCGTGCGGAGAGATGCGAAGGAAGCAGCCGGACCTTCGCAGGGGCTACGGGCAGCGTATCGGCAATAATGTCGAGGCCGACCGTCTCATCGTGAAGATCGGGAAGGGACGTGTCGCGCCCATTAAGATCATGGAGGCGCCGTCCGGAAAACCGCGCATCGATGCCGGTTCTGACGGAAGGGTCGCAATCAAGCAACACGGCCCTGTAGCCGTCCGTCTGAAGGGCCTGCGTCAGTCCATAGGCAAGGGCAGACCGCTCGCGTCGCTGGGATATGGCTTCAACGCTGATAATTATCAATGTTTCGGCGTACTCGATAGCTCTGCATGTGTCCCGGTAAATTCTGGTTGGGGCGATCGCACGGGCATTGTCGCCAGGGGCGGCCTCAAGTGTGACGGCTTCCCGTTGGTTCGGGAGTTCCGGCAAGGACGCGGTTTCTCCTGCGCCGCTTTGACCGACCACTGCAAGGTGTCCGGATGCAGGGGAATGACTTGTCGGACGGCCATCTTCTTTTTTTTCCGGGGACGGCGATCGAGGGCGTCCGGTGGGAGAGGCCGGGGAGGGACTCTGGCCGGCTTGCCGATCCATCATGAGGGCCAGGGCGCAACCAAGCAGCAGTCCCAATGCGCCGGCAACCGCAAGTATGAGGTTGGACCGGGGCCAGGCTGCACTTATGGGAGGAACGGCGGGACTGATCACGCGCGCATCTGAATTCTGAAAGCCATCCAGCTCTTCGGTTTCGCGCGCGCGGCGAAGGAATTCCTCGAGCACCAGGCGGGCGGCCTCGGCCTTTCGCTCGAGCTGGCGCAGTTCGATGTCGGAAGCATTGGTGCGTTCGAGCTCAGCGCGCAGGCGTTCGAGCTCGTTTTCCGCCGCCTCGACATCGGCGAAGGCCAGTTCCTTTTCCGCTGCGAACTGGGCGATGACCCGCTGTGCTTCGCTGCGGATCAGGTTTTCGAGCTGAGCGACTTCGGTCTGGGGCGTGGCAAGACCGGGATGGCGCGGCCCATATACGGATTGAAGGCTGGAAAGCTCGACCGTACGGGCGGCGTGCTCGTCGCGCAGCCGATCCATGGCCGGTGACGTCAGCGTCTGGAGCATAACCGTCATGTCCCCACTCGCCCCTGCCGCTGCAGCTTGCGCATGGCGCGTTTCTGCGGCCCGCGCTTCGGCACGCACGGCGCTGAGCTGACCCGACAGCTGGTCCAACTGGGCTTGGTACAGCATGCCCCCGGATCCCGATCGGAGAATTCCGTTCCGGGCCCTGAATGTGTCGACTGCTGCGTCCGCGGCGGCTACGTCCGCTTCCAGGGTCTCTATCCGGACATCGAGCTGCCGGGTTACCGTGCTGTTGGCTTGTGATTTCAGCCCCACCTGATCGGCCCGGTAGGTTTCCACAATGGCATTCACGACTGTCGCCGCCTTTTCGGGATCGCGCGATGTAAAGCTTACGGTAAGGACATAGGTCAGTCCCTGCCGCTCGGCCTTTACCCGGTTTCGGAACGTTTCAAAGCTGGCACTGGACGAAGAGGGCTCGGCCCTGCCGGTAAGACGCGCGATCAGGCCAGGATCAGAAAATTCGGGGTCGTTATCGAGACGGAGGGCGGTATAGACCTCGGCCAGCAAGGTGCGCGAACGGAGGATTTCGACCTGGCTGGATATCGCAGCGCTATCCGGGCCAATTCCGGAGAGCACGGAATCCGCGCCGGTCACGTTCTCCTGCCTGGGGTCGATGACGATCGTGGATACGGCGACGTAGCTCTTTGGCGCCGTCGTCACATAGGCGAGCGCAAGACCGATGCAGATCAGCGTAGTGAGCGCTATCACGATCTTGCGGCGCCAAAGGACGCTGACAACGCCGCTTATGTTAATCAAGCCTTGAGGCTCGCCGCTCATTTCTTCGCGAAAATGGGAAGAGCGAAAACGGTTTGAGACGCTGTTACTCGCTCCGAGCGTCGCAATTGTATCGTTGTCAGGCAATGAAGCACCAGTTTTCGCTAAGGAAAGGATTTATAAGTATTAAATTTTGCAAGGCGCGCAAACAACATTAGCCAAATGTTAACCTTAATTACGGGGGTTTTAATTAAATTTTATTGTTTAAATTATACACAGGGCGACCATGTGGCTGGCTCTGTGAGGTGGTCCAGTTTCAATCACGATGCATACTTGGCTTTTTACCCATCGCCTGTGCGGATAGTGGTGTTAACCCACATGGCGGTATGAACGATGCTCTTGGCGTCGGTGGTTTATGGTCGAGTGATGAGCTCGGCCGCTCGGTTTTTCAACGATTCAGCAACTGAACGCCAGGGTGGGGGCGGCCATTCCTGCGTTGCGGCGAAAGCTTGATGTTAAAGGTGGTCATATCTCTGCTAACCATTCCGCCACTGCCATCAGGCTTGGAACAGAAATACAGCAACGAGCCATTTAGAGTGCCTAACAAAACCAGAGATGGTCACGATGGGGTTTGGACGAGTCGGGTGCAAGGACAGCCGCTTGGCGATACCGGGGGTATCGCCAAGCGGCTGGACACGGCAGGCAGCCGTCCAAACCCCACCTGCGGCGCGCGGAATTTGTCCATCCGCTGCGTTCCCGCGTTTGCCGATACCTTGGTATCGGCTGCACGCGGCGCCTTGCGGGCTGAACAAATTGCGCGCGTCGTGGCCGTCTCTGGTTTTGTTAGACACTCTTAAGCGCCATGGCCGGATTGGCAATAACTCCCTTGCCGGAAAATATCCTCCGTACCTTTAGCGAATGCCCCGAATATCGCCATCAGCCGACAGCAGCGCTACTTGCGAGACTCATACTCCCTCGCTGCAGCTCTGAGGGGTGAGATGGAGCCGCGTTTGACGACGGGGCAGGGCAGGAGTGTCTGCGTTGGCTTGAGCTTCTTTTTGCGCAACTGGAAGATGCGTTGCACAGCGGTGCGCGCCATGTTCTCGTGCGGCAGCTCGACCGTGGTCAGGCCATTGGGAAAAAGCTTGGACGAGAATGAATCGTTGTCGAAGCCTACGATTGAGAGGTCGTGGGGCACGCGCACCTTCATCTCACGTGCTGCCTGGAGCGCTCCTACCGCCATGCGGTCATTGAAGCAGGCTACGGCGGTCGGTGGCGTGCTCATTGCCATCAGCGCCCGCGTTCCTTCGATGGCGCCCTCGAATGACGAACCCAAGCGCTGGATGTACTGAGGATGGACCGGCAGGCCAGCCGCCTGCAGGGCCGAATAATAGCCGAGAAGGCGGTCGCGTCCCGCATCGAGCCAATCCTCCCCCGCCAGATAGCCGATGGCGGTGTGGCCATCGGCAATCAACGCGCCAGTTACGGCACGAGTGCCAGATAGATCGTCCAGAAGTACCGAGCAATAGCGGTCCTCGGCCTCGTAACAGTTGAGCAGGACGACGGGGACATCCGCGCCGAAATTGGGCAGACATACCTCGCGGGTCAGCAGCGAGGCGTAGATGATGCCAATAACCGGTATGCCCAGAACAGCCTCTATGGTTGCTCGCTCCATGGGTTCGTGCGACCGGGTGGTGACCGTCGCGACCAACGACTGATGCTCCCATGCGGCCTCGCGCGCGCCCGCGATGAAAGGGGCTGCAAACGGGCTGGCATCTACCTCGTCAATGACCATGGCGATCATCGACCCCAATCGTGCATCGGAACGTGTGCGTTTCGAGCGCTTGTAGCCGAGCGCGCGGGCGGCCTTCACTACCCGCTGACGGGTCTGTTCGGAGACCCGCGCGGTGGCCACTCCGTTCAGCACAAAGGACACCGTGGCCTGTGAGACACCGGCCCTGGTCGCCACGTCCTGCATAGTTGCGGCTCGCTTGCGTAAAACCATGTGTCGTTTCCTTAGGTTATAAACCAGACTGATAGTGATAATTTTTTTATCAAAAATTTTCTTTTAATTACAATATGTTATGGAAAAATAAACAAGTTTTTCCGCCGTGATGCCGGTTTGGGCTTGAACCTCTCCGCTTATGATTATTATTGTACTATAAATAGCGGCGGCGCGACTGTCATGAGTAGAGGCCGGCCCACAATAAATAATACAGTTGAGGAGGAAAGGCATGCGCGTAAGGGCGTCGCTGCATCGTGATTTTGCGATCAGCAAAATCGATGACCGGCTTTATTCTGCCTTTATCGAGCATATGGGCCGCGCGATCTATTCAGGCATTTACGAGCCCGGCCACCCCAGGGCCGACGCCAACGGCTTCCGCCAGGACGTGCTCGACATGGTACGCGAACTCGATATTCCTGCCATCCGCTATCCTGGCGGTAATTTCGTTTCAGCCTATCGCTGGGAAGATGGCGTGGGCCCCAGGGATCAGCGTCCGGTTCGCCTCGATCTGGCCTGGCGGTCCAAGGAAACCAACCAGGTGGGCATCAACGAATTTGCCCAATGGGCCGACGCGGCGGAAACCGAGATGATGCTGGCCGTCAATCTTGGCTCGCGGGGCCTGGACGATGCGCGCAACTTTGCCGAGTATGTGAACCACCCCTCCGGGACTCACTGGTCTGACCTGCGGCGCAGTCACGGCGTGGAGCAGCCCTATAATGTGTCGATGTGGTGCCTTGGCAATGAAATGGACGGGCCATGGCAGATCGGCCACAAGCAAGCCAGGGAATATGGCCGGTTGGCCGACGAGACGGCAAAGGCGTTGCGGCAACTGACGCCGGGCGCCGAGATGATCGTATGCGGTTCGTCCAATGACGAGATGCCGACCTATCCCGAGTGGGAGCGCGAGGTCCTCGAGGAATGTTACGAAAATGTCGATTACATCTCGCTGCACAAGTATTTTGGAAATTCCAGTCAGGACACGCTGAACTTTTTCGGCAAGATCGAAGAGACAGGCCGTTACATCCAGACTATTGCCGGTGTCATCGACTTCGTGAAGACAAGAAAGCGCGCCAGGAACGACGTCTATATCTGCTTTGACGAGTGGAACGTATGGTATCATCGGCGCGAGGAAGACTCCCGGCGCTGGCGCGAATGGGATTGGCCCGAGGCTCCCGATCTCCTCGAGGAAGACTATAATTTCGAGGACGCGCTGTTCGTTGCCGGACTGCTCAACGAGTTCATCCGGCGCAGCGACCGGGTGCGGATCGCGTGCATCGCCCAACTCGTCAATGTCATCGCCCCCATCCGTGCCGAAAAGGGCGGGCCGGCCTGGCGTCAGACCATCTACTATCCCTACCAGTTCGCTTCGCTTCATGGCCGGGGCACCGCGCTCAATGTGAGTGTGGACGGGCCGACCTACGACTGCCAGGTCGCCGACGACGTCAATTATCTCGATGCCGCAGCGGTCCACAATGAGGCGCAGGGTACGGTGACGTTGTTCATGGTCAACCGCCATCTCGATGAAGCCGCCGAACTCGATTTCGATCTGGCCGGCTTCCCGAAAGCCCGCGTCATCGGGCACAAGGTCATGGAGGGGTACGGGCTGCGCGATACCAATGGCCCGGACAAACCCGATGCTGTCGCTCCGCGCGACGGCAAGGGGCTCGGTGTCGAGGATGGGCGTGTCAGAGGTGCGCTTGCACCGCTGTCCTACCATCTGCTGCGCCTCGATGTGAGCTGAGGAGCACGATAATGAACGGTGTTCGTCTCCAGTCCGTCGACAAGTATTTTGGGGTTGTCCAGGTTATCGATGGGGTTTCCATGGAGGTGCCCCAGGGCGAGTTCGCCGTCTTTGTCGGCCCGTCGGGTTGCGGGAAATCCACGCTCTTGCGCATGATCGCCGGGCTCGAGGACACGAGTGGAGGCACCATCGAGATCGAGGGGCGGGACGTCACGGCGACGGAGCCGGCCAAACGCGGGGTGGCGATGGTGTTCCAGTCCTACGCGCTTTATCCGCACTTGAGCGTTTTCGAGAACATGGCCTTCAGCCTGCGTCTTGCGCGCGCGCCAAAGGCCAGTGTGATCGAGCAGGTCAACGAGGCCGCGCGGATACTCAAGCTCGAGGAGCATCTGGACAAGAAGCCTTCCCAGCTATCGGGAGGCCAGCGCCAGCGAGTCGCCATCGGGCGTGCCATCGTGCGTCAGCCGAAGGTATTCCTTTTCGATGAGCCGCTCTCCAATCTCGATGCCGAGTTGCGCGTGCAGATGCGGCTCGAGTTGACCCGGCTTCACCGTCAGATCGGCGCGACCATGATCTATGTGACGCACGACCAGGTCGAGGCCATGACACTGGCGGACAAGATTTTCGTTCTGCGCGATGGGGTCGTGCAGCAGGCCGGCGCCCCGCTCGAGCTTTATGATGATCCCGTCAATCAGTTCGTCGCAGGTTTCATCGGTTCGCCGGCGATGAATTTTCTCGACGCAACGATTGCTCGCCGCACCGAGGGCGGCATTGTCGCAACCATAACTGGCACCGAAGGGCAGACCCTCGAGGTGCGCGTTGACGGACGCGACCCCGTGGAAGGGCAAGCCGTTTCGCTCGGCATACGTCCTGAACACCTGAAAATCGGGGAGGGGGGCATTTCGGTCACCGTGGAGATGACCGAAAATCTGGGCGGGGTCGCCTATCTGCACACGCGGCTGCCCGATGGGCGTGAGGTCGTGGTGGAGCGTCGCGGGGAGCGGGAATCGCGGACCCGGGAGACGATTTCGGTCACGGCGAATCCAGAAGATGTCCTGGTCTTTTCCAATGAAGGCCAGCGCATACGGTAGGTCATCTGGTCTGCCGCTTGTTGTCACGATGCACTGCCACAACAGGACTGGCAGGGCGTGATTGTTCCAAGGGAGGACACCATGAAGCTGTTCAATTTGAAGTCCGTACTGCTTGCTACGGCCAGCATGGCCATCGCGGTGCCGGCATTTGCTCAAACAGAAGTGATCTGGTGGGATTTTCTGGCGGGAGGTGATGGCGTGCGCATGAAGGCGCTCATCGACCGGTTCAACCAGGAACATCCCGACATCACCATCACCGGTACGACGAGCGAGTGGGGCGTTCCATTCTATACCAAGGTGCGCACCTCGGCGGCGGTCGGGCAGGGCCCCGACGTCATGACGTATCACCTCTCCCGCGTACCACTTGCGCTTTCCGAAGGCGTGCTGACCCCCATAACCGATGAGGATCTGGAAACGGCCGGGCTGTCCAAGGACGATTTCTTCGACAGGGCGATAGAAGCGGCCTCGGACGACGATGGTACGCTCTATGCCGTGCCCTTCGACATCCACTCGATCGTTCTCTACTACAACAAGAGCTATCTAGAGGGCACCGATTATCTGGACGAGAACGGTGAACTGACCGGGTTGGATGGCCTCGAGAATTTTGAAGCTGCGTTGCAGGTCGCCCAGGAAAACGGCTCCCAGACGCCGCTCTCCTATCAGACCGGCGGCGAAGGCGGCGTCTGGCGTGTGTTCTTCACTCTTCTGGCCCAGCAAGGCGGAACGCTTATCGAGGATGGAGAGGTGCTGCCGGGCGACAATCTCGACAAGGCTGTCCGCGCCATCGAGATCATGAAGAGCTGGACCGACAATGGCTATCAGCCCCAACAAGCAGAGTATGAGGCGTCTGTCGCCCTGTTCACGTCCGGCCAGTCGGCCTTCCACCTCAACGGCGTTTGGGAAGTCCCGACCATGATCGACATGGAGAATGCGGGCACGCTCGGCTTTGAATGGGGCGCGGTACAGGTGCCGGCCCTGCTCGATCACGCGGCCACCTGGGCCGACAGCCACGCCTTCGCCATCCCGATCCAGGGCGACCAGACGATGCCGGAAGAAAAGCGCGACGCGGTAATGACCGTTATCGGCTGGATGAGCAAGAATGCCATCAGTTGGGCCGAGGCCGGCCATATCCCGGCTTATCGCCCCGTTGCCGAGAGCGAGCAGTTCCTCGAGATGGAGCCGAATGCGACATATTCCTCGCTGGCCGATTCCGCGGCCTTTGATCCGCGCTCGACCATCGCCGGAGTGGCTTCGCCGGTCTATGAGGCAGCGCTCAACCTGATCGCACCGGCCATTCATGGTTTCCTTGAGCCGCAGCAGGCCGCCGAACAGATGCAAAGCGAACTGCAGTCGCTCCTTGACTGATGCGCTCAGCCACGCCGCTCGCAGTTGAGCGGCGTGGGCACCCAAAGGGAGTGTCGCACTTGGCTATGATCACAAATCGACGCAAGCACATCGCGATCGCGATGACGCTGATCGCGCCATTCGTCTTTATCTTCGGTCTTGTCTTTCTCTATCCCACGATCCGCGTGATCGAGCTCAGTTTCACCGACGCGCCGCTTATCGGCAGCGGTGAGTGGATAGGGTTGGACAACTACAAAAAGCTGTTGTCGGACAACCTCTTTTACACCTCCCTCAAGAACAATGGATATTTCGTGCTCCTGACGGTGGTGCCAACCACCGTCATCGCGCTGGTGATCGCGCTGGCGGTCAACCGGCTTTCGGGGCGCATGCAGGCATTGATGTTGGCAGCGTTTTTCCTGCCCTATATCCTGCCGGTCTCGGTGGTCACCCAGATCTGGGCATGGATGCTCGATTTCCAGTTCGGCATTCTTCAGCCAGCCATTGCGTTTTTCGTCGGGGAACGCGTTCCCGTGTTCAGACACCCAGTATGGGTTATGCCGACCGTGGCAACGGTCACCATCTGGTGGACAAACGGGTTCAACGTGCTGTTGTTCATCGCCGGGCTGCGCAACATTCCCACCGAACTCTATGAGGCTGCCTCTCTCGATGGCGCCAACCGGTGGCAGCTGTTCTGGAAGGTTACCTGGCCTTTGCTGTGGCCGGTGACCGCACTGGTTCTGACGTTGCAACTGATATTGCAGCTTAAACTGTTCGATCAGGTGTATCTCTTGAGCGGAGGGGGGCCCTTCAATTCCTCATACGTGCTCCTGATGATGGTCTACCGCGAGGCTTTCCAGCTCAACAATGGCGGCTATGCCTCCGCAGTCGCGCTGGTGCTGTTCGTGATCATCATGGTTGTCTCGGTGCTGCAGTTCCAGCTTTTGAGAATTGGGGGGCGCAAATGAGTACCCGGAAAATCGAAAACGGCATCCTGCTGATGATTACGCTGGTGGGCGCCGTGATCTGGATCTTTCCGCTTTATTGGGCGTTCGTCACCTCGATCAGGACCGAAAATCATGTGGTGAGTGCAAATGCCGGCCTTCTGCCCGATATGCTTCACCTCAATGCCTATGTCGAATCCATCTTCAATACCCGGCTGCTCACCTGGTACTTCAACTCCATCGGCACCTCGCTGATCATCACGGTCGTTGTGATCGTTTCGGGCATGATGTGCGCCTATGCGCTTTCCCAGATGCGTTTTCCCGGACGCCGCCTGCTTTACGGCGTGGTGCTGGCGAGCTTCATGATTCCCTCTCAGGCGCTGGTCGTGACCCAGTTCGTGCTGATGAACGATCTGCGGCTGGTCAATACCTGGGGCGGCATCATCCTGCCCCAGCTCATCGTGCCGGTGGTGATCATTGTCTACAAGCAGTTTTTCGACGCGGTGCCCAAGGAGATGCGCGAGGCGGTCTTGCTCGACGGGGGCGGGGAATACACCTTGCTGCTAAAGGTCTATATGCCGCTCAACTGGGGCATTACCACCGCGCTGGCCATCATCACCTTCATCATGGCCTGGAACCAGTTCTTCTGGCCATTCCTCGTCATCACCTCTGAAAACATGATGACCATCCCGGTCGGCATCACCCAGGTCAACGATGCCTTTGGTGTATTCTACGCAAGGTTGATGGCCGTGGCGCTACTGGCAGCGGCTCCGGTGGCGATTGCCTATCTCGTCTTCCAAAAGAAAGTGACGGAAGCGGTGATGATTTCATCGGGTGTGAAGGGGTAGCCGCTAGATAGATCCAGGTTCTCACGGAATCGTCGAGGCTCTCGCAGTTGTGGCGGGTTCGGTCTGGACCCGGGGAATGAATCCCGGGGTGACAAGCGGGAATGGGCAGGTATCGGCCAAAGCCACCAATGTCATTCCGGGACTCGTTCCCGGAAACCAGCGCGATCCAATCCCAACCGCCGCATCGTCATGTTCTCGGCATGGCCTTATCGCGCAGGAAGCGCTTCATGGCGGCGATGCGGAAGGGAGCGTTGGGGGCGCCGTAGCCTGCGTAGTCGCCTCGGCGCTCCACTATCTCGAAAAAGAACCCTTCGCCGAACGGTTCGGAGTAGGCCTGCAGGAATTCCCCGCTCCCATCGCGGTCGTAAAGAAGGTTCAGCGCCTTGAGTTCGGCGGTAAAATCGTCATCAAGGTCGAAGCGCGCCTGCAGATCGTCGTAATAATTGGGTGAGACGGTCAAAAGCCTGATCCCGTTACCGGCCAGCGTCCTTACGGTCCGCCTTATGTCGCGGCTCGTGAACGCTACATGCTGTATGCCGGACCCGAATGTTTCGGCAACGAAGTGCCCCGCCAGCGTACGATGATTTTCCGCGCCGTTGAGCGTAAGCCGCAAGGAGCGGTCCTCGTTCTCGATCACCTGGCTGCGCACCAGACCCGCCGGATCGGGGATGTCGACCATAGGCAGTTTCCGGGTCGCAAGGATCGAGCGATAAAAGAGGATCCAGGTCAGCATCTCCTCGTAATTCATCGTCTGAGCGACGTGGTCGATACCGGCAAGACCGGCATCCGCTTGAGGAGTGGTATCATCGGGGGGCACGAACTCGCGTTCCCAGACCTCGGCCAGTTCGCTCACCGTGTCGAGGAAATAAAGAACGCTTCCGCCCATGCCGCGAATGGCCGGAACATCGATTTCATCGGGGCCGATGGGCTGGCTGAACAATTCCGCGCCCAAGGCTTTTGCGCGCGCGACCGTTGCGGCGGCGTCCTCCACCATCAGGCCAAATGCATAGGCCGAAATCCCGTGCGCAAGATAGGCCGAATGGGCCAGTCCGCTGCGTTCGGTGTTGATGACGATATTGATTGTGCCTTGTCTATAGAGTGTCACGGCCTTGGTGATGTGGCGCCCAGCTCTCCGAAACCCGAGGCTCAAGAGCAATGCGCCCAACGTTTCAGCCTCGGCATCGTTGCAGGCAAATTCGATGAAGGCGACACCTTTTACCGCTACCCGGTCCGGCAGCGAAGGCGCTGGCGTTACGCCCGGTTCAGCGCGCGCGACCTGATCGGCAAGGAACATGAGGGCACGATGGCCGTCGCGGGCCACGGCCTGTGGGGCGCGTCCGCGGAACTGGTCGTTGAAGATTTCCAGCGAATAGGGGCCGGAATAGCCGGTCGCCGCGACCGCCGCCATGAAGTCGACGACAGGCAGATCACCCTGTCCGGGCATGTTGCGGTAGTGGCGGCTCCAGTGGAGCAAATCCATGTCCATCGCCGGTGCGTCGGCCAATTGAACGAAAAATATCTTGTCGCCAGGGATCGCGCGGATCGAATCCGAGGGGATGTCGCGTGAGAGTGAATGAAAGCTGTCAAGGATCAGCCCGACATTGGGATGCTCGGCGCGGCGTACGATCTCCCAGGCGTCGCGGTGGTCCCTGACATGACGGCCCCAAGCAAGCGCCTCATAGCCGATGCGCAGGCCGCGCCCGGCGGCGATGTCGCCGAGCGCGCGCAAATCCGCAGCAGCGCGATCAATACCGCCGAGCGCATGGGGAGAAACGCTCGAGCAGATCAGCACAAGGTCGGTGCTCAGCCGCTCCATGAGGTCGAACTTGTGCTGCGCGCGGGAAAAGGCCGCTTGCCGCAACGGTTCGGGCAGGCCCTCGAAATCGCGAAACGGCTGGAAAAGGGTAATATCCAGTCCATGATCGCGGGCCATGGCGGCAACGTCTTCGGGCGTCTTGTCGAACGTCAGGAAATCGGCCTCGAAAATCTCGACCCCATCGAACCCGGCAGCGGCAATTGCGCTCAGCTTTTCGGGCAGGGTGCCGCTGATCGAAACCGTGGCAATCGAGGTTTTCATTTCAAGGTCCTTATACGAACTGGTTAGTTCATATTATGGATGATCCATGGGGGCGTCAAATTGATACGGAGGGCTTTTGGATCGTTTCAGGTTTTGATCGAAACGATCGGCTTGTCTCCGTCGCTATCCCGGGCTCGACCCGGGATCCATAGCGAACCATCCAACACGGCGGACTTTGCAGCATGGGCCCCGGCTTTCGCCGGGGCAGCAAAGGAGCTTGAAGCTCATTCCGTCAAAACCTGAAATGATCTGGCTGGAGAAGCATCGGTATGCTCTGGCGCTGGGATTTTTGCTCCCCGCGCAGAACGGTTCCACGAGCCATCATTCGGCAAGAAGTTCGGCTTTGATAAGATAGCGCGCCACCATGTCGACGCTTCTGGAGCGCAGCGAGGCGAGGTTTTGAGGTGAGCCGAAATCGCGACCGAACAGTTTTGAGAAGGTCGTGCGGTTGGAGACGTTGAAAAAACACAGCGCGCTGATCTGCCAGTGTATCTCCAGCGGATCCAACCCGGACCGGAACATCCCTTCCGCCGTACCGCGCTCATAAAGGCTGGCGATGCGGGCGATCGCCGTTTGGTTGACGTTGCGCAGCACCGAAGACCGTTCGAGATAGATGCCGGCGTGGATATTCTCGATCATCACCATGCGGATGAAATCCTCATGGGCGTGGTGGTGGTCAAACGTGAACTCAACGAGCCGCTTGAGCCCTTCGCGCGCAGGCAGGTGATCGATCTCCAGCTTGGCCTCGCCCTCACGAACGACGCGATAGGCGTTTTCGAGGCACGAGACGTAAAGCCCCTCCTTGTCCCCGAAATAATAATAGATCATGCGCTTGCTCGACCGGGTCTTTTCCGCGATCTCATCGATCCGGGCCCCGGCGAGCCCGCTCTGGGCGAACTCGTGAGAGGCGACCTCGATGATATTCTGCCGCGTGCCTTCCGGGTCCTGGGCTCTTATTGATGCCCTTTTGCCCCGTTTGGTCTGCATGGTCGTCATGCCTTCACTTCTCCTGCCAACCAATCCCGATTGACTAAACTAACCAGTTCGTACATTAGTCTGATTCCGCATGCCATTTAGGTGGACGCAGGCAAACAAGACAAGGGTGCGCGGATGAATTTGCGCCCCACGGGTACAATCTGACGCGTTTCGAGGCTGGGCGGTCGCCGTTCATGGGCCCGAAAGAGCGAAACATGAAAACTGAAAAAATCTGCTTGGACGTTCGAGCAGACACGGGTCGAGCAGGGAGTGGGGTTATTGAGCCCAGTCGACAGCCAATCTGAACTGGTCGGCCTGATGGCGCGGCAAACGGTGCCGGTGGACGGCAATGCCATCAGGGTAGGGCTTGTCGGGCGCGGCATCGGCGCTTCGCTGACCCCCATAATGCACCAGCGTGAAGGTGCCCGCCTCGGGCTCGAATATGACTATATGCTGCTCGACTTCGATACGCTGGGCCTTGAGAATGCCGATCTTGCCCTTGTTCTCGACCACGCGAGAAAAGCCGGTTTTGCCGGTCTGAACGTAACATATCCCTTCAAGCAGCAGGCCCTGGCGCTGCTTGACGAGATTTCTCCGGATGCAGCCGGTATCGGGGCGGTCAACACCATCGTCTTTGAAAACGGCCATACCGTCGGGCACAATACCGATTGCTGGGGCTTTGCGGAAAGTTTTCGCCGGAACATGGGCAGCGCCCCACGCGACAGGGTTCTGCAATTGGGGGCGGGGGGAGCCGGTGCCGCGGTGGCGCAAGCCTTGCTTGGGCTCGGCGTGGACCGCCTCGCCATTTTCGATATCGACGAGGGCAGGGCCGTCGCGCTCCGTGATAAGTTCGATGGGCAGTTCCCGGGGCGGGTTTTTGTTGCTACCGATCTGCAAAGCGCGATCCGCGCGGCCCAAGGGATCGTCAACACCACCCCGGTGGGCATGGCCAAGCTCCCCGGCACTCCGCTCGATCCCCGGACCCTCGACCCGGGGCAGTGGATTGCCGATATCATCTATTTCCCGCGCGAGACACAGTTGCTCGCCGCCGCGCGTGAAAGAGGGTGCCGTGTGCTCTCGGGGGGAGGCATGGCGATTTTTCAAGCGGTCAGGGCGTTCGAGCTGTTCAGCGGACGCACGCCCGACCCTATGGAAATGGCGCGAACCTTCCAGGCGGAAGCCTGAGAGGATCAGGCGATGCGGCCGCTGGCCAGCACGTGATCGATCCCGGCAGTGATGTGCAGTGCCAGCTTGCCGGCCGCAGCGGGAATGTCGCGCTTGAGGGCGAGATCGAACAACTCGCGGTGATCGTCGGCGACGGCCCGCCCGCGAAAGCTGGCGGCAAGCATGTGATAGCGGATGAACTTGTCGAATACGGAAGCGTGCATCTCCATGAGAGCCTGCGAGCCGCAGGCCGAGATCAGGGCCGCATGGAAATCGAAATCATAGCGCACCCATTCGAGCGTTCGCGATGTATCGCCCGCGACCAGCTTTCCTTCTATCGCCGCAAGCTTGTGATGGGCGGCAACGACCCGCCCTTCCCAGTCGAGATCGCCCACGGCCAACGATTTGGACAGCGCATGGGTTTCCAGCACAAGCCTGAGTTCGCCTATTTCATGCAATCCCGAGGCGGTTGCGCGGGCAACTTCGAAACCCTTTTGTCCCTCGGCCTCCACGAATCCTTCCGTCGCCAGCCGGTTGAGAATCTCGCGCAGGGTGCTGATGCTGGCGCCGTAATCGCGCTTAAGGGCCTCCAGTCTGAGCCGGGATCCGGGCTCGAGGTCGCCCGCGATGATATCGGCGCGCAGACGGACGAAGGTCTGTTCGGCGATGCCGTAATGGTCGTCGCCCGATGTGATGGGAATGATGGTCATGGTGATAATCGGTTTATCTGATAATTTCTAGAATATCATATGAAAAAGGATTTGACAGAGAAATTTTGAAGGCCTTAACCTGCTGCAACATGCAAACCGCACATTGACTTGTACGAACTGTTTCGTACACAATGAGTCGAGTGGCACCAGACGAGTGTCCGGTATTGGGTCACGGGAGTGAGCCACAACCTAAACCAACCGGTTATGCCGGTACGACGGGAGGATTTTGGGAAATGAGTTTTGATTTTACGCGCCGCGCCGTGCTTCTGGGCTCGCTGCTTCTGGCGGGGACGGCGGCTTTGCCGGTCATGGCGCAGGACGTGCCCACGCTGCGTTTTTCGGCGGTGGTTTCCGATCAGGACATTCGCGCCTCGATGATGAACCAGTTCGCCGATCTCGTGCGCGAATACGCAAATGTCGAGAACTATTTCGGCGCGACCATGTTCCGCCAGGGCACCGAGCTGGTTGCCCTGCAGCGTGACAACCTCGAAATGGGCAACATCGCTCCTCAGGATATTTCCGAGCAGATTCCGGAATGGTCCATCCTGACTTCGGCCTATCTGTTCCGCGATGCCGCGCACCTGCGGACCTTCTTTGACAGCGAGATCGGCGAAGAGTTCAAGGCGATGGCCGAAGACCGGCTGGGTATCCGCATTCTCGGCCCCACCTATTTTGGTGCGCGTCAGGTCGGCCTGCGCGGCGACAAGCAGATCACGACGCCCGAGGACATGGCGGGCATCCGCTTGCGCATGCCTGGCGGCGACGCATGGCAGTTCCTCGGGGAATCGCTGGGTGCCAACCCCAACCCGGTCGCCTATGCGGAAGTCTACACCGCGCTCCAGACCGGCACGATCGACGGGCAGGACAACCCGCTGCCCAACGTCCAGAACATGAAGTTCTACGAAGTGATGGATCAGATCGTCCTGACCTCGCATCTGGTGGGTTACGACCTGTTGGTTATCTCTCAGTCCGCATGGGAAAAGCTCTCGCCGGAGGGGCAGGAAGCGGTGCAGGCCGCTGCCGATCAGGTGATCGAGTGGAGTGAGAACATGCACCTCGAGATGGAGGCAAGCCTGCTCGATGAGTTCCGTGCCGCCGGACTCAATATCTATGAGCCCGATCGCGACGCCTTCCGCGTCTATGCGCAGCAGCACTATCTCAACTCCGACATTTCGGCGAGCTGGCCCGAAGGGGCTCTCGAGGCGATCAACGCACTCTGACCGGCACAAAGGCGCCGCGGGCCGTGTCCCGCGGCGCCTTTGTCATTTTCGGCTCCCGTCGGTCCGGCTATCCTTGCCGGACCGATAGTGAGGAGGGCTTCCCGGATGGACCGTATTGCGATGATCGGGCGCTGGCTGTACCGGCGTGCCGAGAATATTCAGGCGCTTATGCTCGGGGTGATGTTCTTTGCCTTCATGGCACAGGTTACCCTGCGCTATCTTTTCAATTTTTCGACCGGCTGGAGCTTTGAGCTTACGGTCGTCATGTGGTTGTGGATGGTTCTCTGGGGCGCGGCGTTCGTCGTCCGCGAGGAAGAGGAGATCCGGTTCGACCTGCTTTACGGCTCGGTACGCGAAAGCGTCCGCCGTATCTTCACGGTCATTACCTCACTCGCCCTGATCGGCCTTTACCTGTTCTCGCTGCCCGCCATCCTCGACTACGTGCTGTTCATGAAGGTGCAGTCGACCGCCTACCTCAAGATCCGGTTCGACTACCTCTTTTCGATCTACATCCTTTTCGTTCTGGGCGTGGTCTGCCGCTATGTCTGGATTCTGTGGACCGCGCTGCGTAACCGGCCGCGCAAGCGGGGGGACGACCCCAAAGCGAGTTCGACTCTATGAACCTGTTCGATCCCTTTGTCGTTTGCATCATCACGCTGGTGGGACTGGCGCTTTTCGGCCTGCCGATCGGGCACTCGATGATCGCTGCTTCGATCCTCTATCTCTTTCTTGCCGGCCTCGACATGGGAACGGCAGCCGAGCAACTGCTCAATTCCATGTTCACGAGCTATACCATGCTCGCGGTGCCGCTGTTCATTCTTGCCGCCGAGTTCATGAACTCGGGCTCGATGACGATGCGATTGCTTAATTTCTCCAATGCTCTTGTGGGACGCTTCCGGGGCGGGCTGGCGCAGGTCAATGTGCTTCAGAGCCTTCTTTTTGCGGGCATGTCCGGCTCTGCGATCGCGGATGCGGCGGGCATGGGCAAGGTCATGATGAAGCTTATGACCCATAATGGGAAATATACGCCGAGCTTCGCCGCTGCCCTCACAGCCGTCGTCGCCGTCGTCGCGCCGATCCTGCCGCCTTCGATCCCCATGGTCATCTACGCCCTCGTTTCAAACGTATCGATCGGATACCTCTTTCTTGCGGGCATCATGCCCGGCCTCCTGATCACGGTAAGCCAGATGATGTTGGTCGGCTGGAGCGCCAGACGCCAGAATTTCCCAACCGAACCTCCCGTGCCGCTGCGGGAGCTTCCTGGGCTCACTCTCAAGGCCATACCGGCATTGATGCTGCCTGTCGTGCTGATCCTGGGCTTGCGCGGGGGCATGATGACCCCGACGGAGGCAGCTGCCGTTGCGGCCGGCTATGCGCTTTTCGTCTCGATGGTCGTCTACCGCGATGTCGGCCTTCGGCAGTTCTACGACTCGCTTCAATCGGCTGCCCGCACGACGACATCGATCGGCATGCTGATCGCCGCCGCGCTGGTGTTCAACTACGTGATTACCGTCGAGAACATTCCCAGCAATATCAATCAGTTCCTGCTCAGCTTCGAGCTGTCGCCACTGATGTTCCTCTTGATGGTCAATGTGCTGTTGTTGCTTGTTGGTGCATTGCTTGAAGGCACGACCATTATCCTCATCGTCGTACCGGTGCTGTTGCCAACCGCGCATGCGCTGGGGATCGATCCGGTACATTTCGGGGTGGTTGTGGTGTTTAACGTCATGCTCGGGCTCGTCACGCCGCCGTACGGCATGCTGCTGTTCGTCGTCAAACGCGTCTCCGGCGCCCCCCTTGGCGCCATATTGCGCGACACGGTACCGTTTCTTCTGGGGCTGCTGGGCGCGTTGGTGCTCATCACGCTCGTTCCCGACATTCCTCTCCTCATCCCGCGCCTTTTTGGCTATTCGGGCTAATCCTTTCGGAAAACAATCATGACCAAACCGATCTATGTCCTCAACGGCCCCAATCTCAACCGGCTTGGCCTGCGGGAAACCGATCTTTACGGCACAACGACCCTGGCCCAGATCGAAGCGATGTGCCGGGAAGCTGCCGGGGAACGCAACGTAGAGTTCCGCCAGACCAACAGCGAGGAAAAGCTGATCGACTGGGTACACGAGGCGATCGACAGCGCAGGGGGCATCATCATCAACCCGGCCGCCTTCACCTTCACCTCGCTGGCGCTCTATGACGCGCTCAGGATGTTTGACGGGCCGATCATCGAGTTGCACATAACCAACGTTCACCGCCGCGAAGCGGTCTACCACCATTCCCATGTCTCGCGGGTCGCCACCGCTGTGATGGCCGGCCTGGGCGCCGAAGGCTATGGTGTCGCCGTCAGGGCCATGTGCGGTCGAACTGATCTTCTGTGATAGCCATGTCCGTTTTGTGGATGTGGCTATAGGCGCACCATACGTCTCTATTTACCAGCCTGACCTGCATGGCATAAGCTTCAAACGGCCGCGCATCCTTAGGGGAGGGTGCGTTCGCGCCGATGGTAGTACGCTATAATGGCAGATTCCGCAGATCATATCATGAGTGATCCACGGCTGGTTCAGCGCCGTCGCTGGCTGGCGTGGGGCTTCGTGGCGCTGGGGCTGCTCCTCGCCACGGCGGGATGGGGCAGTACCTATGCCACGCGATTCTATTTTTCGGAGGCCGAGGCGCGCGGCCAGAATACGTTGCGGCTTGCCACTGCCGTGCTGCGCGGGCAGCTCCAGCGCTATGAACGTCTGCCCGAGCTTCTGGCCGAGGACGAGGGCATAATAAAACTGGTGTCCAACCCGGATGACGCCGCTTTTGTCGATGAGATGAACCGGTGGCTCAAGGAGGTCAACGACCTGCTCGAATCTTCCGATCTCTACGTCATGCTTGCCGATGGCAACACCATAGCGGCGAGCAATTACGACACCAACGCCCCCTTTGTCGGCAACAATTTTGCGTACCGACCGTATTTCCTTGAGCCCATGGCGGGGCGGGAAGGGCGCTTTTTTGCGCTGGGCACCACCTCGTTCAAACGCGGTTACTATTTCGGGGCACCCATCCGGGCTGAAGGCAGAATCGCTGGCGTCGTGGTCATCAAGATCGATCTCGATGCCATCGAGGAGACCTGGCGGGGGGGAGATTTCGAGATCATCGTTACCGACCCCGAAGGGGTCATCTTCATGACCAGCAAGGCCGACTGGTTGTTCATGTCGCTGGCACCGGTGAGCGAAACTCTTCTGGAGCGCACGGCGGAAACGCGCCGCTATGCCGATGTTACCTTGAGGCACTTGCCTGCCGCTGAGCAAACTCATGACGGCGGTTTCAGGTTGATGAGTGTCGAAGCACATGCCGGTTCGACCCGCGAATTTCTCGTCCTGAACGAGGACATGTCCGAGGCCGGATGGTCGGTCAAGGTGCTTCTCGATACGGCGTCGGCGCGGGCGCAGGCCTTCAATACCGTCTCCATCGCCGTTCTCGCGCTTGGCCTTGTGACGCTCTCGATCGCCATCTATTTCCAGCGCCGGGCCCGCCTGCGCGAACGCCGGCAGATCGAGCGTGCCGCCCATGAACAGCTCGAACGCCGCGTCATCGAGCGCACCGCCGAACTGGCGGCGGTCAACACCATGCTCGAAGCTGAAATCGGAGAGCGCCGGACAACGGAACAAATGCTGCGCAAGACCCAGTCCGATCTCGTGCAGGCCGGAAAACTCGCCGCCCTCGGCCAGATGTCGGCCGCGCTCTCGCACGAGTTCAACCAGCCACTGGCGGCGACACGCAATTATGCCGATAACGCCCTCGTGCTCATCGATCGCGGCCGAGTGGAAGACGCCCGCGCCAATGTGGCGCGCATTGCGGGGCTGATAGAACGCATGGCCTCGATCTCAAAGCACTTGCGCAATTTCGCGCGCAAACCCAACCAGCGTCTCCGCCCCGTCGATTTTGGCCAGGTGCTCGCAGATGCCCTCGAGATCATCGGCTGGCGTCTCAAGGCCGGCGAGGCAACGCTTGCAATCGATCTGGGGGACACGCCGATCACCGTCATGGCCGGCCCGGTCCGGTTGCAGCAGGTTCTGGTCAATATCATCGGAAACGCCATCGACGCGGTGAACGAGGAGGAAAGCCGGACCGTCGAGATCACCGCGCGGCAAGATGGAGGGGAGGTGACCATCGCCGTCCGCGACCATGGGCCGGGGATCTCCTTGGGGCTGGGCGGCCGGATCTTCGATCCCTTCTTCTCCACCAAGGGGGTAGGGAAGGGATTGGGGCTAGGGCTTTCAATATCGTATAATATCATCAAGGATTTCGGCGGCGAACTTCTTGCAAGAAATCACCCGGAAGGGGGCGCTGTCTTCACCATCGTTCTCAAAACGGCGGATGCACCGGCCGGGTTGGTATTGGAGCCTGCCCAATGAATGCGGGGCATATCCTGCTCGTCGATGATGAGGAAGAGCTTCGCCTCTCGACGGCCCAGACGCTTGATCTCGCCGGCTTCGAGGTGAAGCATTTCGCCAACCCCGAACGGGTGCTGGAACTGGCCGGTTTCGGCTTTTCCGGCATCGTCATCGCCGATATCCGCATGCCGGGGATGGACGGGCTGACATTGATGAACCGGCTTCACGCCATCGACCGCGACGTGCCGGTCATCCTCGTTACCGGCCATGGCGATGTGCAGCTTGCCGTACGCGCCATGCGCGAGGGGGCCTATGATTTCATCGAAAAACCGTTTGCTTCCTCCCAGCTCGCCGAGATCGCCAGCCGGGCGCTGGGTTACCGGCGGCTGGTACTCGAAAACCGCGTACTACGCGCCGTTGCCGGGCAGCGCGACGATGTCGAGCAGCGGCTTGTCGGGCGCTCCAACGTCATGGTCGATCTCCGGCGCAAGCTGCGTACCGTTGCGCCGACCGATGCGGACGTTCTGATCGTGGGGGAGACCGGGTCGGGTAAAGAAGTGGTGGCCCGCGCCCTGCACGATCTTTCGCCGCGCGCCAACCGGCCCTTTGTGGCCATCAATTGCGCCGCGCTCCCGGCCAGCCTCATCGAAAGCGAACTGTTCGGTCATGAGGCTGGCGCGTTCCCCGGTGCGCTGCGCGCCCGTTTCGGCAAGTTCGAGCTGGCGCAGGGCGGCACGATCCTGCTCGATGAGATCGGCTCGATGCCCCTCGATGTTCAGGGCAAGCTCCTGCGCGTCATTCAGGAGCGGGTGATTACCCGGTTGGGGGCCAACGATCCCCTGCCGCTCGATGTGCGCTTCCTTGCCACCAGCAAGACCGGACTGGAGGACGACGTGGAGGCGGGGCGGTTCCGTGCCGATCTCTTGTATCGGCTCAACGTCATCACCCTTACCGTGCCGCCCCTTTCCGCGCGTCGCGAGGATATCCCGCTGCTCTTCATGCAGCTTCTGACCGAGGCGGCGGCGCGTTATCGCCGCGACCCCGTGAGCGTGTCCCCCCACGTGATCGCCGCTATCGCCGACCGGCAATGGCCGGGAAATGTGCGCGAATTGCGCAACGCGGCGGACCGCTATGCGCTCGATCTCGGCATGCCGGTCGTCGATCCGGACGGTTCCGGGGGCGAAGAGATCTCGAGCCGGCTCGCCGACCGCGTGGCCGCGTTCGAGAAGGGCGTCATCGAAAATGCCCTCATCGCTCACGGCGGCAGTCTCAAGCCGGTATACGAATCGCTGGGCCTTTCGCGCAAGACGCTCTATGAGAAGATGCAGAAATACGATCTCGAGCGCGCCAGGTTCGAGGCGGAGCCCGCCGAGGACAAATAGCGTTTACGCCCTTTGGGGTGGATTTCCACCCGCGCCACGGCGCCGATGTCACCAAATCCACCCATCGGGTCCTCCGGAGCGCGAAAAATTGCGCTTTTTCGCATTTGTGCTGTTGCAGAACCGGTTTTCCGCGCTTTCAGTGCGGCTGTGTCCGGCACTAAGGCAAGGGCTGGACGGGTCTCGTGCCCGCACATGCAAGACCAGATCTCAAGGGAGGATTACAATGCGCCTTTTTTCTCTTGCCGCGTTTGCGGCGGCGGCAACGCTTGCGGTAAGTCCGGCGATCGCGCAGGATCGTGATGGCTGGCCCTCGAGCTTGACCATCGGCACCGCCAGCCAGGGCGGCACCTATTTCATCTACGGCACCGGCCTCGGCGGATTGATCACCGAGGAACTGGGCATCAACGCTTCGGGCGAAGTGACCGGGGGGCCGGTGCAGAACGCCACGCTGGTCGAGACTGGCGATCACCAGGTTGGCCTCGTCACCATGGGGCCGGCCTACGAAGCCTGGACCGGGATGTCCGAACTCGCCCCGGGCCTCGAGCACAAGAATCTGCGCGCCCTGTTCCCGATGTACCAGACACCGTTTCAGGCCGTTGCGCTGACCGCGTCGGGCATTTCGGGGGTTTCCGATCTCGACGGCAAGCGCGTCTCGGTCGGCCCCGCCGGCGGCACCGCGGCGACCTACTGGCCGCGATTCTTTGAAATACTCGGCGTTTCGCCCGAAATTACCTATTCGGGGGCCAATGACGCGGTCGGCCAGGTCAAGGACGGCCTGATCGACACCTTCACCTTCGCCGCCGGCGTGCCTATCGCGGCGTTCGCGCAGATCGCCGCCGAGAACGACGTCCAGATCTTCGGGTTCACCGAAGAGGAACGTGGAAAAATTCTTGAGGTACGGCCCGAACTTGCCGCTTTCGACGTCCCGGCCGGCACCTATCAGGGGTTTGAAGAGGTCGGTCCGACGGTCGCGCTCTGGAACTTCGCAGTGTCTCACGCCGACATGCCCGAGTCTCTGGCCTACGAGATCACCAAGCTGGTGATGGAGAACACTGAGCGTATGGTTCAGATTCACTCGACCGCGGCGGAAACCATCCCCGCCAATGTCGACAAGAACACCTTCCTGCCGTACCACCCCGGCGCCGTGCGTTATTTCGACGAGATCGGCGTGGACATCCCGGACGAATTGCGCGGCTAACACACGCGACACCATTCGGGTAAACTTGCGGGCGGCGGATTCTTTGACAAAGAATGTGCCGCCCCTCTTTGTGGGAGGCCAGACGAAATGACGCAGACCGACAAGCAACAGGCAATGGCGAACGACGCCGGTCCGATGATTGCGCAGGGGACGGATGACGAGCCGCTCGCCACCAATCAGCGCGCGCCCATGGGCCGGTTGAGCTGGACCGTCACCGCGTTCTGTATTCTCTACACCGCGTTCCACATCGCGGTAATGAATCTTTATCCTCTGGAAACATGGACCTACCGCATGCTGCATCTTGCGGGGGGACTGTTCATCGGCTTTCTCATCTATTCCGCGCTCAACCTCACGGACGATGCACCCGCCACGCCCCGGCGCGGCCCGCTCGAATGGGGGTTGCTGGCCATTGCGGCGACCGGGATCGGATACGGTTTCCTGATGGTCGCCTATGCCTGGGCCGGTCTCTGGTTCGCCAATATCCGCATGCCCGATGCCTTCGTCTTCGGAACTTACGGCATTCCGTTGATCGTGGGTACTGGCGCCGCGATCGTTTCGGGCTGGGTCTTTGCCGATCGGCATCGCGAGCGCATCTATCTGGCCGACTGGCTGCTCGGTTTCGCTGCCATCGCCATGATGGGCTATATCCTGTTCAATGTCGGCCCGATCCGCTTGCGTGCGGGCACCGCGCTCGCCCTGCCGGCCGATTTTTACGCCGCGCTGGTCGGCGTGATGCTGATCCTCGAACTGACGCGCCGCGTGGCCGGGCTCGCGCTTGTCGTCATCGCCGGTGTGTTCATCGCCTATTCCTTCTTCGGTCCTTATCTTCCCGGCTTTCTCAACCATCGCGGCTATTCGCCCGAAAGGTTCTTCACCTATATCTTCACCGATCAGGGCATTCTGGGCGCCCCGATTGCGGTCTCATCGACCTATATCATCCTGTTCATCGCCTTTGCCGCCTTTCTCCAGGCTTCGAGGGTCTCGGATTATTTCGTCAATTTCGCCTTTGCCACCGCTGGCCGGGCACGCGGCGGACCGGCCAAGGTGGCCGTGTTCGCCTCGGGCCTGATGGGCATGATCAACGGCACCTCGGCGGGCAATGTGGTGGCGACTGGATCGCTCACCATCCCGTTGATGAAAAAGGTCGGATACCCGGCCAAAAGCTCCGCGGCGATCGAGGCGACCGCATCCTCGGGCGGGCAGATCCTGCCTCCGATCATGGGGGCAGGGGCCTTCATCATGGCCGAGGTTACCGGCATCGCCTATTCCGACATTGTGATCGCGGCGATCATTCCCGCTCTGCTCTATTTCGTTTCCGTCTATTTCATGGTCGACCTTCAGGCCGCCAAGCTCGACATGAAGGGCCTGCCGCGCTCTGAATTGCCCAGGTTCAGCGTGCTGGCGCGCCAAGTCTATCTTTTCCTGCCCATCATCATCCTGATCTTCACGCTGTTTTCCGGCTATTCGGTGATCCGGGCCGGGACCATGGCCATGGCGTCGGCAGCGGTCGTATCCTGGCTCACTCCCTACAAGATGGGCGTCCGAGCGGTGCTCAAGGCGCTAGACATGGCCGCCCGCATGGCGATCCAACTGGTGGCCGTCTGCGCCGCTGCCGGAATTATCGTCGGCGTCATCGCGCTGACCGGAGTCGGCGCGCGTTTCTCGACGCTCCTGCTCTCGATTGCGGAGGCGAACCAGGTGTTGGCGCTGTTCTTCGCCATGTGCATTTCCATCATTCTCGGCATGGGTATGCCGACGACGGCAGCTTATGCGGTGGCGGCAGCGGTAGTCGCCCCCGGCCTCGTCCAACTTGGCATCCCGGTTTTGGTCGCCCATTTCTTCGTCTTTTATTATGCTGTGATGTCGGCGATCACCCCGCCCGTTGCGCTTGCCGCCTATGCCGGCGCCGGGCTTTCGGGGTCCGAACCGATGAGTACTTCGGTCGAGGCGTTCAAGCTCGGGCTCGCCGCCTTTATCGTGCCATTCATGTTCTTTTACAGCCACGAACTGCTCATGCAGGGCGCCTGGCTCGACATCGTTCATGTCGCGGCCAGCGCGACGCTAGGGGTCTTCCTGCTTTCCTCGGCCGTGCAGGGATATTTCTTTGGCCGGATCGGCCCGGTTCTGAGGGCGATCCTTCTGGTGGCCGCGCTGGCAATGATCGAGGGCGGCTGGCTGACCGATGTCATTGGCCTCGCGGTGGGTATCGCGATCTATGCCTATCAGAAGCGGATCGTGACTCCCCGCACACTGGCCAAGGGATCGGACTGACCGACGATCGCAGGGCGCGCGGCCGGCTTATGCCTCGTTGGCGCGCGCGCCTTTATTTCCGCCCAGGTCGGCAATCGCTTCGACCCGCGCATGCGGCGGGTCGTGGTTCCGCCGGAAAATTGGAGCCGCCCGGCGAGAGCCGGAACAAATGGCCCGATCCCTCAGTTTGATTGTTACGTCACGCGATGTGATATCAGCATCCAATTTCGAGGGTAGAAATGATCAATACCGACACGATCCAATCGGGCACCGAAGTCGACGAAATGAAAATTGTCGTCAACTCGCTCTATCTGAGCCTGTCTTTCCTGCTTCAGCGCATTGCCGAGATTGGCGGCAGACAGGCCGCAGACGAGGCCCGCGATGCGCTGATCCACAACCTGGAGGCGGGCAACATCAATTTTGCAATCATGGAAGACCGCAAGCTGTTCGACTTTGTCGTCTCGATAGCCGAAGCGCTTCCAAAAGCCCGTTGAGCATTCTCGTGCCGGGATAGGGTTGGCAAAACATGCGCGCGCAATGTATCTTTGCCCTTTGATGACGTTCGCAAGCTTGAAAGGAACATCAGATGGCAGAAACCTGGCTCCCTTCCCTCAAGACGGCCACACCCCAGGAAGGGTTTGATCTCGCCACCAAGCTTGCCCGGGTGGGCATAAAGGTGACCCAGCCCTCGGCAGAGCTGCGCGACAAGCTGCGCGCCGCTTACGAACAGGACACAACGCAATTGATCGCCTCTTCTCAGGTGATCGCCATCCATTTCCAGACCGTCGCCGCTGCGAACAATTATTGGCGCGATTGACGGCACTCTCAACGACCGGCGTTAACCTCGAGGCTCTGCTTATCGGCAGTGTCCGCCCTCTCGGCACGCGCAGTGTTCCAAGCGGCATTGCCAAGATGAGCGTTGATCGGCCACTCACTGTCGGCGCAACGGGGCTTGTCGGCGACGCGCAGGGCGATACCAGAAATCACGGCGGCCCGGAAAAAGCGCTGCACCACTATCCGCTCGATCATTATTCCGTGTGGACCGCGGAGATCGGCCACCGCGACGTGCTAGCCAAGCCCGGTGCTTTCGGGGAAAACCTCTCCACCCTGGGGCTTGTCGAGGATGACGTCGCCATCGGTGACGTGTTCACGCTCGGCAGCGCCATTATCGAGGTCAGTCAGGGCCGCCAGCCGTGCTGGAAGCTCAACGAGCGCTTCGCGCAACCGGATATGGCAAAGCGGGTACAGGCAAGCGGGCGTACGGGCTGGTATTATCGGGTGCTGCAACCCGGTGAAGTGGCGCCCGACAGCCGGCTCGAACGGATCGATCGCCCGGCGCCAGCCTGGACGATCAGCCGCGTCTGGCGCGTATTCTACATCGATGTACTCAACCGCGCCGAACTCGAGGTGCTTGCCGAACTGCCCAGGCTCGCCGAGGGCTGGAAGCGTTACGCCCGGCGGCGCCTGGAGACCGGGGCCGTCGAGGATTGGACGTCGAGACTGGCCGGTTCATAATACATCCTGCCCTTAGAGCCCCTGTTTTGATGGATTCAAAACAGGGGCTCTAAGTCTTTGTTATATCGCGTTTCGCTTACGCGGCCCTTTGGGTCCGAACCGCATAAGTGGTATCCACTGATGCTGGAAACGCTCTAACAAAGAAGCGCGCCCGTGAGCGCGCTTCTCAAGATCAAGGCAGGGTCAGCTTTCGCCCATGCCCTCGGCGGGCTTTGGCGCGCTGCCCGAGCGGACCTCTTTTTCGATCCGGGCGCCGACGTCGGCGTCGATGCTCTTCCAGTACGCGAACGCGCGGCTCAGAACCGGCTCGCGGACCCCGCCCAGCAGGCTGCCGGCCACCTGATCCACAAGCGCGTCACGCTGTGCGTCGTTGAACACCTCGCGCACGAGAATGCCCGGCTGGCTGAAGTCGTCGTCATCGCTGCGCAGGTTATAGGCGCTGCGCACCATGGCGCCATCGGCCTCCCAGCCGTCATCGACCGGCCCGGTTTCGTCGGCCCATTCGCGGCCCCCGCTATTTGGGACGTAGACGGGCGCGTTGCCGCTGTGGTGATAGGCCATCTGCCCGTCGAACATATAGGTGTTGACGGGAACCTTTGGCTGGTTGACCGGCAATTGATGGAAATTGGTGCCGATACGGTTGCGCTGCGCATCGTTATAGGCGAATGCGCGGCCCAGCAGCATCTTGTCGGGCGAAAGGCCGATGCCGGGCACAGTATTGCCGGGCGAAAACGCTGCCTGCTCGATCTGGGCAAAGAAGTTTTCCGGATTGCGGTTGAGCGTCATCTTGCCCACCCGGATCAGCGGATAGTCGGCATGCGGCCAGGTCTTGGTCAGATCGAACGGGTTGATCCGGTAGGTCCTGGCCTCTTCATAGGGCATCACCTGCATCGACAGGATCCAGCTCGGATGCTCGCCGCGCTCGATGGCGTCGAACAGGTCGCGCCGGTGGAAATCGGCATCGGCGCCCGACATGGCCGTGGCTTCCTGGTTGGTGAAGAATTCCATGCCCTGTTCGGTGTGGAAGTGGTACTTGACCCAGAACTTTTCGCCTTTGGCGTTGACCCACATATAGGTATGCGAGCCATAGCCGTTCATGTTGCGCCATGTGCGCGGCAGGCCCCGCTCGCCCATCAGATAGGTCACCTGATGCGCGGTCTCGGGGTTGTTGGTCCAGAAATCCCACTGCATGTGATTGTCGCGCAGGCCCGAATCCGGCAGGCGTCGCTGGCTGCGGATGAAATGCGGGAACTTCATCGGGTCGCGCACGAAAAAGATCGGCGTATTGTTGCCTACGAGGTCGTAATTGCCCTCGCTGGTGTAGAATTTGAGCGAAAACCCGCGCACGTCCCGCCACGTGTCGGGGCTGCCCTGTTCACCGGCGACGGTTGAAAAGCGCGCCAGCATCTCGGTTGAAGCGCCCTTCTGGAACAGCGCCGCCTTGGTATAGGCCGAGACATCCTCGGTGGTCTCGAAGATGCCGAACGCGCCCGAACCCTTTGCGTGCGGCAGGCGCTCGGGCACCTTCTCGCGGTTGAAATGCGCCATCTGCTCGAGAAAGTGCACATCATGAAGCACGATCGGGCCATCGGCGCCGACGGTCAGCGAATTGCGGTCGCTTACGGCCGGAGCTCCCGTGCTCATGGTGGAGCGAATCCCACGCATACTGGTTTTGTTGTCTTGATCCGACATGGGCATCTCCTTCAAGGATGGATTGTTGAAAAACGGAGGCGATTCCACATCCCGTCCGCTCAAGTGGCACAATTCTAGAACATCTGCCGCTCGAATGCCACTGGCGTTGCTCTGCCGGTGTATCGTGTGCGCCGTCAGGCCCACGCGAAATTTGCATGGCTCCGGCCTGGAACGCAGGCGGCAGTTGACTTGGCGCCTGCGCATGGGCTTTACACGTTCAGCGAAATTCACCCCGCCTGCTTCCGTGTCGAGGCGGGCTGTTCTTGTGACGACAGGTATCGGCGACATGCTCGAAAAGACTTACGATCCGGCTTCGGTGGAAGACCGCATTTATGCGGCATGGCAGGGTGCGGACTGCTTTGCGGCGGGTGCGGGGGCAAAGCCGGGGGCGGAGAGTTTCTCCATCGTCATCCCGCCCCCAAACGTCACCGGGTCGCTCCATATCGGGCACGCGCTCAACAACACGATTCAGGACGTGCTGGTGCGCTTCGAGCGCATGCGCGGCAAGGACGTGCTCTGGCAGCCGGGCACCGACCATGCCGGCATCGCAACCCAGATGGTGGTCGAGCGCCGGCTCATGGAAACCCAGCAGCCCTCGCGCCGCGAGATGGGGCGTGAGAAATTCCTTGAAAAAGTCTGGGAGTGGAAGGCCGAGAGCGGCGGCACGATCCTCAATCAATTGAAGCGCCTCGGTGCGTCCTGCGACTGGTCGCGCGAGCGCTTCACCATGGATGAGGGGCTTTCGCGCGCGGTGCTGAAGGTCTTCGTCCAGCTCCACAAGGAAGGGCTCATCTATCGCGACAAGCGGCTGGTGAACTGGGACCCCCATTTCGAGACGGCGATCTCCGACCTCGAGGTCGAGAACATCGAAGTCGATGGCCATATGTGGCACTTCAAGTATCCCCTGGCGGGCGGGGAAACCTACACCTATGTGGAAAAGGACGAGGACGGCAATATCGTCTTCGAGGAGGAGCGCGACTATATCTCGATCGCGACAACCCGCCCCGAGACCATGCTGGGCGACGGCGCGGTCGCCGTGCATCCCGATGACGAGCGCTATGCGCCCATTGTTGGGAAATTCTGCGAAATCCCGGTGGGTCCAAAAGAGCATCGGCGCCTGATCCCGATCATCACGGATGAATATCCCGATCCCGATTTCGGCTCGGGCGCGGTCAAGATCACCGGCGCGCACGACTTCAACGACTACGAAGTCGCGCGGCGCGGCGGCATTCCGATGTATTCGCTGATGGACACCAAGGGCGCGATGCGTGCCGATGGCGCGCCTTATGCGCAGCAGGCCGAGATTGCCCGGCGCATTGCCGAGGGCAAGCAGGATTTCGACACCAAATCGGTGGCCGAGATCAACATCGTGCCGGACGAATATCGCGGGCTCGACCGCTACGAGGCGCGCAAGCGCGTGGTCGCCGACATCGATGCCGAGGGCCTGCTGATCGAGATCGAGAATAAGAAGATCATGCAGCCGTTCGGCGACCGCTCCAAGGTTGTCATCGAACCGTTCCTCACCGACCAGTGGTTCGTCAACGCCTATGAACTCGCCAAGCCCGCGCTGGCTTCCGTGCGCGAGGGGCGGACGAATTTTGTCCCCAAGAACTGGGAAAACACCTATTTCGCCTGGCTCGAGAACATCCAGCCATGGTGCGTCTCGCGCCAGCTCTGGTGGGGGCACCAGATTCCGGCGTGGTACGGGCCGGATGGCCGGTTCTTCGTCGAGGAAAGCGAAGAGGCCGCGCGTGCGGCCGCCAAGACCCATTACGGCGAGGACGTGGCGCTCGAACGCGATCCGGACGTGCTCGACACCTGGTTTTCGTCCGCGCTCTGGCCGTTCTCGACCATGGGCTGGCCCGACGAGACGCCGGAGGTTTCCCGTTACTACCCCACCAGCGTGCTGGTGACCGGGTTCGACATCATCTTCTTCTGGGTCGCCCGGATGATGATGATGGGCCTGCATTTCATGAAGGAAGAACCGTTCTCGACCGTCTACGTCCACGCGCTGGTGCGTGACGAGAAGGGCCAGAAGATGAGCAAATCCAAGGGGAACGTCATCGATCCTCTTGAACTGGTCGATGGTTATGGGGCCGACGCCACACGCTTCACGCTCGCTGCGATGGCCGCGCAGGGGCGCGACATCAAGCTCTCGATGAGCCGGGTCGAGGGCTACCGCAACTTCGTCACAAAACTCTGGAACGCCGCGCGCTTTCTCGAGATGAACGAATGCGTGCGGGTGGAAGGATACGACCCGAAAACCGTATCGACCTCGCTCAACCGCTGGATCGTCGGGGAAACGGCCAAGGCCGTGGCCGATGTGACGCGCTCGATCGGGGACTACAAGTTCAACGAGGCGGCCAACCACGCCTATGATTTCGTCTGGGGCACGTTCTGCGACTGGTTCGTGGAACTGGCCAAGCCGGTGTTCTCGGGCGCGGACGAAACCGCCAAGACCGAAACCCGCGCGACGGCGGCGTGGGCGCTCGACCAGATCCTCAAGGTGCTCCACCCCTTCATGCCGTTCGTCACCGAAGAGCTTTGGAGCGAGACGGGCAAGACAGGCCCGGCGCGCGAGGGCTTCCTGATGCTCTCGGAATGGCCGGCGCTGGAGGGCCTGTCGTTCCCCGAGGCGGAAGCCGAACTCAACTGGCTCGTTGCCGTCATTTCCTCGATCCGGTCTGTGCGCACGGAAATGAACGTACCCGCCGGGGCAAAGGTGCCCCTGGTGGTGATCGGGGCCGACGAGACGACGCGGGCATGTATCGCCGCCCATGAAGCGGCGATCCAGCGGCTGGGGCGGGTCGAAACCATCGCGCTTGCCGATGCAGTGCCGTCGAGTTCGGCGCAGTTCGTCGTGGGCGAAGCCGTCTGGGCGTTGCCGCTGGCCGATCTCATCGACATCGGGGCCGAACGCCAGCGGCTCGGCAAGGAAGCCGGCAAGCTGGACGGCGAGATCGCCGGGCTCGAAAAAAAGCTCGGCAACGCGCAATTCCTCGCCAAGGCGCCAGAACAGGTGGTTGAGGAGCAAAAGGCACGGCTTGCTGAGGCAAAGGCCCGGCGCGCCAGGATCGCCGAGGCGCTCGAAAGGCTGAGCTGACCCTTTCGGCTGCGGGCTTGCGCCCGGTTTTCGTGATAATTTTACTACACTGCCCGAAGACTCTTTTGAGTCTTCGGGCGGGTCACGTTTCGCTAACTGGATTTGCCACATTCTTTCCCTAAACAGGGGCTGGAATTTGCGCGGGTGGGCGAAATTGAATGATCGCGTGGCGGGTTGAAAGCCGCGCGCGTATCCCTTCATGCCCTCCTACGCAGGCCAGCGGTTTTCCCGATAATCCGGGGACCGCGGCGAGGAGCAGGGATGACCGCAGGACTGGCAGACATCGGGCATTTTGGCGGGGCGGGAGCGCCCGGCGCCGGTGTGTGCTGTAATGCGGACACAATGGTCTCCTATTTTCAAGGAAAGGATCGAGCCGTGTGCAACGACGCGCGGCAGGCAGTCCGATCGGCTCGCTGGCGCATCGTCAGAGCCGGATTGCCGGGTCCGAAACGAAACAGGATCAACAGGGTGGCGGTGGAGCGTTTTTCTACCGGCACGGACAGGTTAACAGCGTACCCCGGCCAACAACGGGCAGCCTGGCGCAAGGCGCGGGCGGCGCTCGGGCAGGGGATGAGAAGGTGTGTCATGCCGATCATCAGATGTGCCACGCTTGCCTTTGCGGCGGCATTTTCGGGGCTCTGCGCAGTTTCATTTACAGTGCCCGTCCAGGCGCAGACGGCTATCGAGGCCGCGCAGGAACTCGCCGACATGCTCGACAGCGCAACGCTGAACCTGAGCGGGGAGAACGTGGTTTCCGCGCTCGAGGGCGGCGCCGAGGCGGGAACGCCGATCGCGCTCTGGCAGTTGGGGCTGATGTATGAGTCCGGCGTGGGCGTCGAAAAGGACCCGGCGCGCGCCTTCCAGTATTTCTCCCAGATCGCCAACGACTATGCCGATGCGCCGCCGCGCTCGCTCGATGCGGACATCGTGGCGCAGTCCTTCGTCAAGATGGGCGATTATTACCTGCATGGCGTGCCCGATGCGGGCGTGCCCGAGGACAACAACCGGGCGCACACGCTGATCCTGCATGCCGCCGCCTATTTCGGTGACGCCGAGGCGCAATATCGTGCGGGCATGCTCTATCTCGACCCCAATGAGCTGGGCTCCAACCCCCTCCAGAGCGCGCGCTGGCTGTCTCTGGCCGCTCGCAAGGGGCACCCGGCAGCGCAGGCAAAGCTCGGCGAATTGCTGCTCGGCGGCAACGGCATCGAAGCCCAGCCCGTCGAGGGGCTGATGTGGCTGACGCTCGCCAAGCGCCGCGCGATGGGAACGAGCGATGAAGCCTGGATCGGCGAACTCTCCGACGCCGCCGTCTCCAGCGCCCCGGTCGCCCAGGTACAGGCGGCAACCCATGCCGCCGATACCCTTGGTCCGCAATTCGGCGGGTATTAGAGACGTTTCAGGTTTTAATCGTAACGATCGGCAGCGAACCCTCTGTCGCGGAGAACACTCCTGTATGGATCCCGGTATTTATTACCGGGGACCAGCGCGCTCCGGGCCCAACCATCCAGCATATCGTTTCCATCAAAACTGAAACAATCTAAAGGTCCTGGATCGCCTGCCCCTTGGCGCCTGCCAGATGCCGGACGAACTGGATGGCGACGCGGCCGGAACGGGCACCGCGTGTGGCGGCCCATTCGATGGCCCGGGCGCGGAGTTCGTCCTCGCCGACCGGGATGCCGTAGTGGTCGACATAGCCCCGGATCATCTCGAGATAGGTGTCCTGGTCGCAGTTGTGGAAGCCGAGCCAGAGCCCGAAACGATCGGAAAGCGAGACCTTTTCCTCAATCGATTCGGCAGGATTGATCGCGGTCGAGCGTTCGTTGTCGATCATGTCGCGCGGCATCAGGTGGCGGCGATTCGAGGTGGCATAGAAAAGGGTATTGGCCGGGCGGCCTTCAAGGCCGCCATCGAGCACCGATTTGAGCGCCTTGTAGCTCGTCTCGTCGCGGTCAAAGCTCAGATCGTCGCAATAGATGATGAAGCGCTCGGGGCGGCGGGTGACGAAGCGCAGCAGTGCGGGCAGGGTGCCGATATCCTCGCGATTGATCTCGATGAGCAAGAGGCGGCCCATGCCGGGTTCGGGATCGGCTGCGATATGGGCGTGGATGGCCTTGACCATCGAGCTCTTGCCCATGCCGCGCGCGCCCCAGAGCAGCGCGTTATTGGCGCCGTGTCCGCGCGCGAAGGCCAGCGTGTTCTCGAGCAGGATGTCGCGCTGGTGGGCAACGCCTCTGAGCAGCGCAAGGGGGACGCGGTTGACATGGGGCACCGGCAGAAGCGCCTCCGATGAGCCGTCCCAGAGATAGGCGTCGGCATTGTCGGTGATTTCGGGGGCAGGGCGGTCGGTCCCCGACATTACACCGAGCGAGCGGGCGATGTCGTCGAGCGCCCCGGCGATCGAGGCAAGCTGGTCGTTCTGGTCCACTGGTGGAAAGGCTCCTTTTGAGCGCCCGATAGGCTTTGCGTTTCTTTAGGGGCGCTTGTATAGTCCGCGCGATTTTTGGGGCGGCACAAGCCTCCCAAAGCCGCGAAACGGCCCCTATATATGGGGCAATCAGCCATGCTTTGACAAGCAGACCCAAGGAGCAGTCTCTATATGTTTGTGACGCCAGCCTATGCCCAGGGACCCGCTGGGGGAGGAATGGAACTCTTTTCCAGTTTCGTTCCCATCATCCTGCTTATCGCCATTTTCTGGTTCCTTATTTTCCGTCCGCAGCAAAAGCGGATGAAGGAACACAAGGCCATGCTGGAAGCGGTCAAGCGCGGCGACACCATCGTCACCAATGGCGGCATCGTGGGCAAGGTCACCAAGGTGGTCGAGAACGAGGACATCGAGATCGAAGTCGCGCAGGGCGTCAAGGTCAAGGTCGTGCGCACGATGATCGCGGACGTGCGGACCAAATCCGAACCGGTCAACGACAACGCCTGACCGCGCCTTTATCGGTACAGCAGCTTTTCGTGCCAGCGCGTCTTGATGCGCTGGCGCTTTAGCTCATCAGGGATATCCCCAATACAATGAAAAACTCGCCGTTCCGAACAGCCATTATTCTTCTCGTCACGCTGGTCAGCATGTTCATGGTGCTGCCCAATTTTCTCGATGACGACACGCTGGACGGGTGGCCCGATTTTCTTCCCAGGGAAAAGATCGTTCTCGGCCTCGATCTCCAGGGCGGGGCGCACTTGCTCTTGCAGGTCAACCGCGAGGATATCGTCGAGGGCCGATTGAGCGATCTGCGGCGCGATGCGCGCTCGATCCTCGTCAACGAGGGAATAGGCAACATCATCACCACGCGCGGGACGGTGCTGGACATCCAGCTCACCGATGCCGGCCAGCGCGATCAGGCGCGCCAGCTTCTGTCCCCGCTCGAAACGATGATCGAGACGTCGGTTTTCGGCACCGGCGGCATTGCGGAAACCTCGATCCAGACCGTGGGTAACGACATTATCCGTGTTTCGCTGACCGACGAGGGCATCACGGACCGCATGTCCTCGCTCGTTGCCCAGTCGCTCGAAGTCATCCGCAAGCGCATTGACGAGGTGGGGACGACCGAGCCGATCATCCAGCGCCAGGGGCAGGACCGCGTTCTGGTGCAGGTTCCCGGATTTGGGGATTCCGAGCGGCTCAAGGACCTGATCAGCCAGACCGCGCGCCTGACCTTCCATATGGTCTACCCCTCGATGAGCGCCGATCAGGCCCGCGCGCAGGGCTTGCCGCCGGGAACCATGATCGTGCCCAGCGCCGATGGGATTGACGAGTTGCTTTATGAGGACGTGACGCTGGGCGGCGAGCAACTGGTGGATGCGCAGCCGGCATTCGACCAGAACTCGCGACCGGTCGTAACCTTCCGCTTCAATACGCAAGGGGCGATCACCTTCGCGGACGTCACCTCGCACAATGTGGGGCGGCGCTTTGCCATCATGCTCGACGGACAGGTCATCACCGCCCCGGTGATTCAGCAGCCGATCACGGGCGGTTCGGGGCAGATCTCCGGCAATTTCACGCCGGAAACGGCGGGCGATCTGGCCGTATTGCTGCGCGCGGGCGCGTTGCCCGCCACCCTCGACGTGGTCGAGGAACGTACCGTGGGGCCAAGCCTTGGCGCGGACTCGATCAATGCCGGTATCACCGCGGGCGTCATCGCCACCATCGGCGTCGTCATCTTCATGTTCGCGGCCTATGGGATATTCGGACTTTTCGCCAATATCGCGCTGCTGCTCAACATCATGATGATGCTGGCGGTGCTGTCGATGCTGGGAGCGACGCTGACGCTGCCAGGTATTGCGGGCATCGTGCTCACCATCGGCGTTGCCGTCGACTCCAACGTCATCATCTTCGAGCGCATACGCGAGGAGTTCGCCGCCGGACGATCGGCGGTGCAGTCGATCGCGCTGGGCTTCAAACGGGCTATGCTGACAGTGGTGGACGCCAACGTCACAACGCTTATCGCCGCGGTCGTGCTCTTCTTTCTCGGGTCCGGCCCGGTGCAGGGCTTTGCGGTAACGCTCGCCATCGGCGTCGTAACGACGATGTTCACGGCCTATACCGTCACCCAGTCACTCATCGAGGGCTGGTTCAAGATAACGCGGTCCAAGACGTTGCGTGTCAACATCATGGAAAAGCTGCTGCCGCTCGAACCGACGATCCCGTTCATGAAATGGCGTATTCCGGCACTGGTGATTAGCGGGATCCTGACGGTGGGCGCCATCGCCTCGCCGTTTATAGTGGGCCTCAATCTGGGTATCGATTTTACCGGCGGCACCGCGATCGAGTTGCAGGCCCGCGAGGGGAATGCCGACATCGCCGATCTGCGCGAGAGGCTTTTGGCGCTCAATGTCGGCGAGATACAGGTGCAGGAATTCGGCAATCCGCAGGACGTTCTGGTCCGCATGGGCATTCAGGACGGAGACGACAGTCAGCAGCAGGTGGCCGTGGCCCAGGTGACCGACGAGGTCTCTGCGGACTACGAGGTGCGCCGTACCGAGGCAGTCAGCGGCACGGTGTCGGGCGAACTTGCCCTGAGCGGGGCCATCGGCGTTTTCGTTGCCATCATCTGCATCATGATTTACGTCTGGACACGCTTTGAGTGGCAGTTCGGTGTGGGCGCGTTGGTGGCGCTGATGCACGACACAGTGATGACGCTGGGCCTGTTTTCGGTGTTCAACCTCGAATTCAATCTCTCGAGTATTGCGGCGATCCTCACCGTCATCGGTTATTCGCTCAACGACACCGTCGTGATTTACGACCGCATCCGCGAAAACCTCGTCAAATACAAACGGATATCGCTGGCTGAAATTGTCAACATGTCGCTCAACCAGACGCTGGCGCGCACGATTCTGACCGGCGGCACCTCGGCGCTGGCCCTGCTTGCGCTCGTCTTCTTTGGGGGCGAGGTTATCCGCGATTTCACTATCGCGATGGCGTGGGGCGTGTTCGTTGGCACCTATTCCTCGATTTTCATCTCCGCCCCGATCCTGCTCTATCTCGGCGTCAAGACGCGCAGCGACGCGGTTGCCGACAAGCCAAAGCCGGAGCGGCGCGCCGATGGCGCTTCGGTCTAGAATATGGATTGGGAAGCGGGGCAGGGGCACTATCCCTATCAGGCCGTCATCGACGCCTATGGCGATGGTGGATTCCGTTTCGCGGAGATGTCGCACAAGGGCTCGCTGATCTGCCTGCCCGGCGGAATGTATGCCTGGGACGTCGAGGCACCGGCAGGCGTTTCGCTTTCGGCGCTCGAACGGGTTTACGCGGCGGCCGGGGCCATCGATGTCCTTCTGATCGGGCTCGGTTCGGACATTGCGGCGATCGACCCGGCGATCCGCGCCGCCTTCAAGGACAAGGGCGTGATCGTCGAAGCCGTATCGACGGGGAGCGCGGTGCGGACCTACAACGTTCTTCTCAATGAACAGCGGGCAGTCGGCGCGGCGCTGATCGCGGTCGAAAAGGCGCGCTGAGATGGCCCGGCCGGACAGCCATGGGCTGGCAGCGGCGCAATTGCGTGAGCTGGACCGGGACCGCTATGCGGCAAGCCTCGTGATCCCCACCCGCAAGCGGACTGATGTGCAGGCGCTGTTTGCCTTTGCTGCCGATGTCGCGGCCATCCGCGAACGCGTTTCCGAACCCACCCCGGGCGAAATCCGGCTGCAATGGTGGATCGATGCGCTGGAAGGCGAGGAGCATGGCGAGGTCCGGCGCAATCCGGTCGCCGATGCGCTGCTCGATACCATCGCCCGGTGCGCGCTGCCGTCCGGCCCGTTGATCCGTCTGCTCGCGGCGCGGCGGTTCGATCTCTACCACGATCCCATGAGCGACATCGGCCAGTTCGAGGGCTATGCCGGCGAAACCGTATCGGTGCTGTTCCAGTACGCGGCGATGATCCTTTCGGGCGAGGAAACGCCGCCAACCGCCGATGCGGCGGGCCATCTCGGCGTTGCGCTGGCGCTGGCGGGCCATCTGCGCGCCTTCGGCTATAACGCCTCACGCGGCCAGCTCTTCCTGCCGCTGTCGGTCTTTACCGCGCATGGCGTGCGCGAAGCCGATATTTATGCGGGAACGGACAGCGCGGCGCTGCGTGCAGCCATCGCGCAGTTATTCGATATTGCCGAGGATCACGCGCAAAAAGCGCGGACCGCGATAGCGGCATTGCCTTCCCCATTGCGCCCGGCCTTTGCCTCGCTGGCCTTGGTGGATGGGGACCTCAGGCGCCTGGAGCAGAGGACAGGCACCCCGTTTGCTCCCCCGGCAGTCTCCAGCCCCTTCCGGCGTCTTGCCAGCCTGATGTGGTGGACGATGCGCAACGGGTAGGCTCCCCACGATCCTATCCGTCGTTGCCCGGTTTATCCGGGCAATCCAGCTTTTGCCGCACTGGGTCACCCGGATAAACCGGGTGACGACGGGGCGTGTTGAGGGTCAGGTCAGAGCGCTCAAACCCAGCCCGCCAGATCCTCGAGCGCGCGGGAGGTGATGGCTTTTTTCTTGACCAGCGCCTTGTCGGGGCCGCGCCAGCGTCCCGTGTGACCCTCGGGCTTGCTGATCGTCACGGGCGGGAAGAGGCCGAAATTGACGTTCATGGGCTGGAAGGACCGGGCCCCCGAATAGGCTTCGGCTTCCAGATGTCCGCCGGTGATATGCCGGATAAGGGCGCCGAACGCGGTCGTTTCGGGTGGTTGCGAAATGGGCTGCCCCTTGGCTTCGGCAGCGGCGAAACGGCCCGCAACAAGGCCCATGGCCGCGCTCTCGACATAACCCTCGACGCCGGTGACCTGCCCGGCGAAGCGCAGCCGGGGCGCGGCCTTGAGCTTTAGGTCCGCGCCCAGCACCTTGGGAGAATTGAGGAACGTATTCCGATGTAGTCCGCCAAGCCGGGCGAATTGCGCATTCTCGAGGCCGGGGATCATGCGAAAGATATCGGTCTGCACCCCGTAGCGCATCTTGGTCTGGAAGCCGACCATGTTCCAGAGCGTGCCCAGCGCGTTGTCCTGGCGCAGTTGCACGACGGCGTGCGGCTTGGTTTCGGGGGCGCGGGGGTTGGTGAGCCCGATGGGCTTCATGGGGCCGTGGCGCAGCGTTTCCCGGCCCCGCTCGGCCATGACCTCGATGGGCAGGCAGCCATCGAAATAGGGAACCTTCTCCCATTCCTTGAACTGGTGCAGGGGCGCTGCCAGGAGGGCATCTATGAAATCGTTGTATTGTTGCTCGTCGAACGGGCAGTTGAGATAGTCAGCACCCGTACCCGCTGGGCCGGGCTTGTCGTAGCGCGATTGGGCCCAGACGATATCCATGTCGATGCTGTCGGCGTGGATAATCGGGGCGATGGCGTCGAAAAAGGCGAGCGCATCCTCGCCGGTCAGCGCCTGGATCGCTTCGGCCAGCGCAGGCGAGGTCAGCGGGCCGGTGGCGATGATGACATTGTCCCACTCGGCCGGCGGCAGTCCGGCGATCTCCTCGCGCGCGATGGTGATGCGCGGATGGGCCGTGAGCGCATCGGTGACGGCCTGGGAAAATCCGTCGCGGTCGACGGCCAGCGCGCCGCCGGCGGGCAGGGCATGGGCATCGGCGCTGCGCATGATGAGCGAGTTGGCCCGCCGCATTTCCTCGTGCAAAAGGCCAACCGCGTTGTGCTCGTGGTCGTCGGACCGGAAACTGTTGGAACAGACCAGTTCGGCAAGTCCGCCGGTCTGGTGCGCATCGGTGGGGCGGACGGGGCGCATTTCATGCAGCACCACATCTATGCCGGCCTCGGCGGCCTGCCATGCGGCTTCGGATCCGGCGAGGCCACCGCCGATGACATGCACTGTACTCATGAAAATTCCTGGCTGGTTCGTATCGGCCCAGGCTATACGCGGTCGCGGCCGGAGGGGCAACCGCCGCCGAGAAAGGGGTGCCGGAAACGAAAAAGGCACCCATTGGAAGGGTGCCTTTCAGGTTCTGCGCGCGGGGAGAAATGCCGGCTTAGAGCGAATTGGCATGTTCACGGGCAATACGCTGGATATCGGCGCGGTTGATGCCGAGATCGCCAAGGTCACGATTGCCGAGCGCGTTCAGTTCACGGACGGTCTGGTTATAGGCCGACCACTTCCTCAGGGTCTTGCGAATGTTCATCTTTATTTCCTTTCGTTGTACGCGCCATACATAGTTCGGCGCAGCGGCCATTTGCAGATGGAGTTTGTTCAATCCGGGTTTGCAGAAACCGCATGCCTCGCCGGAGTAGAAATCGGTTGCTTGAAAAACAAAAGGCACCCGGAACGGATGCCTTTTCAGCTTCTGGCTTTGGAGGTCGCAGAAGGTGCCGTAGCGAACGGCCTGCGGACCGGATGCTTGCCGTCAGATGCGGCTGGCATGGTCGCGGGCGATGCGTTCGATGTCGCCACGGGTAATCCCGAGGTCGGTCAACTCGCGGTTGCCCAGCGCGTTCAGTTCACGCACGGTCTGGCTGTATGCGGCCCACTTCTTAAACGTCTTGCGAATGCTCATTGCTTTTCTCCTTTCGTTGTCACGATACGTATATAGGGGAGTAATCGCGACTAAACCAGTCGTCTTTAGGCAAGCCGGCTATGCGCTGCCCGCATAGCTTGCGTCCCGCTTTATTCGGGGCGGCCGAAAAGGCCCTTCGTCATCTTCGCGAAATCGGGGGCGGGGATGCCCAGGTCATCGATCGCAAGACGCGGCTGGCTGCGGATGGCACGCCATGCGCGCGGGGGATAGGGCTGCACCGCCTTGCTGCTCCACACGATCCTGACGAACATCGCAACCTCCATATGGGGACTGGTTCGAGAGTGTGAAGGATAGCCCGGAATCGCAGGCGGCGGGACCGGGAGAAGACGCAATGCGCCCATGCGGCAGGCGCATGGAAATTATCATGCGTCTGCCACAGTGATGTGTACTCGATGCGGGTTTATTGCGCCGCCGTCTCGATCCGCAGGGGGCGCCGGGACATGACGTCCTTCAAGAACCGCCCGGTGTGCGAGCGCGGGTTCTCGGCAACCTCTTCGGGCGTGCCCGCGGCAACGATCTCGCCGCCCCCGTCGCCGCCCTCGGGCCCCAGATCGATGATCCAGTCCGCCGTCTTGATGACTTCCAGATTGTGCTCGATGACAATGACCGTGTTGCCGGTATCGACCAGTTCCTGGAGCACTTCGAGCAGTTTGGCCACGTCATGGAAATGCAGCCCGGTCGTGGGCTCGTCGAGTACGTAGAGCGTTCGACCCGTTGCGCGCTTCGAGAGTTCCTTGGCGAGCTTGACGCGCTGGGCCTCGCCGCCCGAAAGCGTGGTCGCCTGCTGGCCGATCTTCACATAGCCCAGCCCCACGCGCTGGAGGGTCACCAGCTTGTCGCGGATCGCCGGGACGGCGGAGAAGAACTCGGCGCCTTCGTCCACGGTCATGTCGAGCACATCGGAGATCGACTTGCCCTTGAACTGCACTTCCAGCGTTTCCCGGTTGTAGCGATGCCCCTTGCACACGTCGCAGGTGACGTAGACGTCGGGCAGGAAGTGCATCTCGATCTTGATGACACCGTCACCCTGGCACGCCTCGCAGCGCCCGCCCTTGACGTTGAACGAGAACCGCCCCGGCCCGTACCCCCGCGCCTTGGATTCGGGCATGTTGGCGAACCACTCGCGGATATGGGTGAAGGCCCCGGTATAGGTTGCCGGGTTCGAGCGCGGCGTGCGCCCGATGGGGCTCTGGTCGATGTCGATGACCTTGTCGAGAAATTCGAGGCCCGTGAGGCTTTCGTGCGGGGCGGGGTGCACCCGCGCGCCGTTGAGCCGCCGCGCGATCGCCTGATAGAGCGTATCGATGGTCAGCGTCGATTTCCCGCCCCCCGATACCCCGGTAACCGAGACGAAAAGGCCGAGCGGAATATCCACCGAGACGTTCTTGAGGTTGTTGCCCGTTGCCCCGGCAAGGCTGATCTTGCGGCCCTTCTTGGCCTTGCGCCGTTCGGCGGGCACGGGAATGCCCATGCGGCCCGAAAGATACCCGCCGGTGATGCTGTCGGGGTTGGCCAGAATGTCGTCCGGCGTGCCCTGGGCGACGATCTCGCCGCCATGCACGCCCGCGCCGGGGCCGATATCGAGCACGTGGTCGGCGGTGAGGATGGCGTCCTCGTCGTGCTCGACGACAATTACCGTATTGCCAAGATCGCGCAGGCGCCTCAACGTTTCGAGCAGGCGCGCATTGTCGCGCTGGTGCAGGCCGATCGAGGGCTCGTCGAGAACGTAAAGCACGCCGGTCAGGCCTGAGCCGATCTGGCTGGCGAGCCGGATGCGCTGGCTTTCCCCGCCCGAGAGCGAGCCCGAATTGCGCGAAAGCGTCAGGTATTCCAGCCCCACATCGTTGAGGAAGGTCAGGCGCTCGCGGATTTCCTTCAAAACCCGTTCGCCGATGGCGCGCTGGGTTTCGTTGAGATCCTCGGGCAGTGCCTCGAACCACTGCGCCGCGCCACGGATCGAGAGATTGGCGACCTCGCCGATATGCCGCCCGGCGATCTTGACCGCCAGCGCCTCGGGCTTGAGCCGGAAACCGTTGCAGGCCGGGCAGGGGGCGGCGGACATATAGCGCTCGATATCCTCGCGCGCCGCCGAGGATTCGGTTTCGCGGTAGCGGCGTTCGAGATTGCCGATGACACCCTCGAAGGGCTTTCTGGTGGTGTATTTGCGTAAGCCATCGTCATAGACGAATTCGATAGGCGTCTTGTCGGTGCCGAACAGGATCGCGTGCTGCACCTCGAAGGGCAGGTCGTTCCAGGCCGTGCCGGTAGATGCCTTGAAATGGCGCGTCACCGCCTGCAGTGTCTGGAGATAGTAAGGGGACGAGGTTTTCGACCAAGGGGCGATGGCGCCGTTGCGCAGAGACAGATTGCCGTCCGGCACGATCAGGTCGGGGTCGATCTTGGCTTCAGATCCCAGCCCTGAACAGACCGGGCAGGCACCGAACGGGTTGTTGAACGAAAAAAGACGCGGCTCGATCTCGGCGATGGTGAAACCGGAAACCGGGCAGGCAAACTTTTCCGAAAAGGTCAGGCGTTCGGGCGTGCCGTCATCGTTCACGCTATCGGCCAGTTCGGCAATGGCGATGCCATCGGCCAGCCGCAGCGCGGTCTCGAAACTTTCGGCCAGCCGGCTGGCGATGTCGGCATTGACGACGATGCGGTCGACCACGACCTCGATGTCGTGCTTGAGTTTCTTGTCGAGGACCGGGGCCTCCTCGATCTCGTGGAATTCCCCGTCGATCTTGACGCGCTGGAAGCCCCTTTTCATGAGATCGGCGAGTTCCTTGCGATACTCGCCCTTGCGGCCGCGCACGATTGGCGCGAGCAGGTAAAGCCGGGTGCCTTCCTCGAGTGCCAGCACCTTGTCGACCATCTGGGAGATGGTCTGGCTCTCGATGGGCAGGCCGGTGGCGGGCGAATAGGGGATGCCGACGCGCGCGAACAGCAGGCGCAGATAGTCGTAGATCTCGGTGACGGTGCCGACCGTCGAGCGGGGATTTCGCGAGGTCGTCTTCTGCTCGATGGAAATGGCGGGAGAAAGCCCGTCGATCTGCTCGACATCGGGCTTTTGCATCATTTCGAGGAACTGGCGCGCATAGGCCGAAAGGCTTTCGACATAGCGGCGCTGGCCCTCGGCATAGATGGTATCGAAAGCGAGCGAGGATTTGCCCGAGCCCGACAGCCCGGTCATCACGATCAGCTTGTCGCGCGGCAGCCGCACGTCGATATTCTTGAGATTGTGTTCCTTGGCACCGCGAATGACGATGTCACGATTGGGATTGGAAATGTCCGGCATGATGCGGTCCAGGCAGCAAAAGCCTCCAGCAAGAGGCGACAGGCGAAGCGGGAAACGACACGGGCGTGGCGCACGTCCGGATCACATAAGCACATCGAGGTGACGCCGCAAGGCGGCGCGGCAATTTGGGCACCCGAAGTTAGAACATAATGAGAACAGTATGATTCCGTCAACGGGGTTTGTTGACATTTGTCCCATAAGAACATATTGAGAACAAAAAGTGCGGAGCAAACTGTGCATAAGCGCGACGGGCGGGGCGCGGCGCGCTTGTTTAGGCTCTATAGTGCCGGCGCGAAGAAAATTTTAGAGGTCGATTATGTCGGGAAGCGTCAACAAGGTCATTCTGGTGGGCAATCTTGGGGCCGATCCGGAAATCCGGACGCTGAACAATGGCGGCAAGGTCGCCCAGCTTTCCATCGCGACATCCGAGCGCTGGCGCGACCGCAACAGCGGTGAGCAGCGCGAGCGGACCGAATGGCATCGCGTCGTGATCTTTTCCGAAGGTCTGGTGCGCGTGGTCGAGCAATATCTCAAGAAGGGCGCCAAGGTTTATCTCGAGGGTCAGCTCCAGACCCGCAAATGGCAGGACCAAAGCGGGCAGGACAGATATACCACCGAGATCGTTCTGCAGGGCTTCAACTCGACCCTCACCATGCTCGACGGGCGCGGCGAGGGGGATGGCGGCGGCTACAATCAGGGCGGCGGACGCCCGGTCGAAAACCGCGGGCGGCCCCAAAGTGCCCCCGCCTTCGAGTCCGGCGGCATGGACGACGATATTCCGTTCTGACCTGCGCCGGCGCTTGATAGAATCGCACAAGGTGCGGCGATTGCACGGCACTGGACCCCGGGGCCAAGTCCCGGCGCGACATTGGAGATAGGTAAAGATCGCGCCAAAACACCAATTGTCATTCCGGGATTCATTTCCGGCAATCCAGGGCGATCTTCCCGCACCGCCGTAGGACGCGTTCTGGAAAATAGGCGCAAAAAAGACACTCTTCGAGCCGCCTTTTTAATTTCCGGTCACTGCTCGGCGGAGGGTCCGGGCGGTTGGTCGTCCGCGTCATCGGCATTACGCACGATTTTGACCCGGACGCGCGTTGCCAGTGCCGCGATGGCGCCGATGGCCGCGAGCCAAGGGGCTGCGAGCACCACGACGCTACCGGCGATCGCACCGGTGGTCAGGGGGATTTCGAGAAAGCTGTCGCCGCTTTTGGTCTTGACGCGCAACGTACGCACATTGCCTTCGGCGATCAGCTCCTTGATGTGCGCAAGCAACTGGTGCCCGGCGATCTCGAATTCCTCGGTGAAGGTCCGACCGCCCTTGTTCTCGTCGTTCATCATCGCGCTCCTTTCGCGGGGCATGAACAGGTTCGTCTTTTTTGAGGTGATGTGCCCGGCGGCTGAAATCAAGGGCCGCGGCGTTCCCGATCCTCTTTTCAAACCCGTTTCCATCCCGGTTGAGCCGGCGCGCGCTTAACTCTTCGTTAGGCAAACCGGCGCCGCCGGGATTTATATCTGGACAGGAACAAATAACGAACTTATAAGAACAAACATGGAACTTTATCAAAAGGAGGCAAACATGCTGACCATTGTGAAGGACTTCATGGCTCTGGTTTCGCTTACCGTTTTCGGCGGCGTCATGCTCGCTTACATGGACATGCTGGCCTATATCGCCTGACCCTTGTGCAAAAGCCGCGCCCATGGTTGGCCTTGGGGGCGGGGAGTGGCAAAAGGAAAGCAGCGGCCCGCCCAGAGAGAATCGCCAATATGTCCGGTCCCGGCTTCATCCATCTGCACGTCCATTCCGCCTATTCGCTACTCGAAGGCGCGCTGCCGCTCGGCAAGATCCTCGACCTTGCGGTAAAGGACGGCCAGCCCGCCGTGGGGATCGCGGACACCAATAACCTGTTCGGAGCGCTGGAATTTTCCGAGAAGGCCGTGGGCAAGGGCATCCAGCCCATCACCGGATGCGAATTGGCCATCGATTTCGGCGGCGAGGAGGAAAAGCCCAATGAGCGCGCCAGTTTCGGCAAGGGCATCGTCGTCCTCATCGCGATGACCGAGGAGGGGTTCTCCAACCTCTCGACGCTCGTTTCACGCGCCTATCTCGAAGGCAGCGACGGCAGGACCGCCGCCCACATCGACTGGCTGGGGGGGGCCGCCGAGGGGCTGATCTGCCTCACCGGCGGCCCGGAAGGGGCGATCGATCCGCTCCTTGGAGCGGGCCTCGATGCCGTTGCGGAAAAGCGTCTGCTCAAGCTCCACGATCTGTTTGGTGACCGGCTTTATATCGAAATCCAGCGTCATGACCGGCCCATCGAAAACGCCGTCGAACCGCGCCTGATCGATCTTGCCTACCGGCACGGCCTGCCGCTGGTCGCGACCAACGAGCCCTATTTCCCCATCCAGGCCGATTTCGATTCCCACGACGCGCTGCTGGCCATCGCGGCGGGCTCGGTCGTTGCCCAGACCGAACGGCGGCGGCTCTCGGATCAGCACTGGTTCAAGACCCGCGCCGAGATGATCGCGTTGTTCTCCGATCTCCCCGAGGCGGTCGAGAACACCATCGAGATCGCCCGGCGCGTAAGCTATCGCCCGCAAACCCTCGATCCCATCCTGCCCCGCTTCGCCGCCGTGCCCGGCCAGAGCGAGGCCGACGCGGTCGCCGCCGAGGCTGAGGAGTTGACCCGGCAGGCCGAAGAAGGTCTTGAGCGCCGTATCGAGGCCTTCGGCATCGCGCCCGGCGCCACCGAGGACGAGTACCGCGCGCGCCTTGCCTTCGAGCTGAAAGTCATCCGGGACATGAAGTTTCCTGGCTACTTCCTTATCGTTGCTGACTTTATCAAATGGGCCAAAGCCCATGATATTCCAGTCGGGCCGGGGCGCGGTTCGGGCGCGGGCTCGCTCGTCGCCTATGCGCTCACCATCACCGATCTCGATCCGCTGCGCTACAATCTGCTGTTCGAGCGCTTCCTCAACCCCGAGCGTGTGTCGATGCCCGACTTCGACATCGACTTTTGTCAGGAGCGCCGCGAGGAGGTCATCGACTACGTTCAGAAAAAATACGGGGCCGATCAGGTCGCCCAGATCATCACCTTCGGAACGCTGCAGCCCCGCGCCGCCCTGCGCGACGTGGGCCGCGTGCTCCAGATGCCCTATGGTCAGGTCGATCGCATCTGCAAGCTCGTGCCCAACAACCCGGCCAATCCGGTGACGCTGGCGCAGGCGATCAGCGACGAGCCGCGCCTGCAGATGATGCGCGACGAGGACGAGACCGTCGCCGAACTGTTGCGTATCGCGGGCAAGCTCGAGGGGCTCTATCGCCACGCCTCCACCCACGCCGCCGGCATCGTCATCGGCGACCGGCCGCTGCACGAATTGTTGCCGCTTTATCGCGACCCGCGCTCGGATATGCCGGTCACCCAGTACAATCTCAAATGGGTCGAACCGGCGGGGCTGGTGAAGTTCGATTTTCTGGGGCTCAAGACCCTGACCACGATCCGTTATGCGATCGACATGATCAGGCAAAAGGGGATCGAACTCGATATCGATGCCATCCCGCTCGACGATGCGCCCACCTACAAGCTCTATGCGGACGGCGATACCTACGGCATCTTCCAGTTTGAAAGTCCGGGCATGCGTCGCGCGCTGGTCGAGTTGAAGCCCGACCGCATCGAAGACCTGATCGCCATGAACGCGCTCTATCGGCCTGGCCCGATGGACAATATTCCCAGCTTCATCCATCGCAAACACGGTCGCGAAAAGGTCGAGTATCCACACCCGACCCTCTCTTCGGTGCTCGACGAGACCTACGGGATCATCGTCTATCAGGAACAGGTGATGCAGATCGCCCAGTTGCTTTCGGGCTATTCGCTGGGTGAAGCCGACATGCTGCGGCGCGCCATGGGCAAGAAGATCAAGGCCGAAATGGACCTGCAGCGCGAGCGCTTCCGCGAGGGCGCGCTGGCCAACGGCCTCAAGCAGTCTCTTGCCGACAATATCTTCGATCTTCTGGCTAAGTTCGCCAATTACGGCTTCAACAAGAGCCATGCGGCGGCTTACGCCTGGGTGTCCTACCAGACGGCCTGGCTCAAGACACACTATCCGCACGAATTCTATGCCGCCTCGATGACCCTCGACATGGGCCAGACCGACAAGCTGGCCGATTTCCGGCGCGAGGCGGAAAAGAAGGGCATCGAGGTCGTCCCGCCCTGCATCAACCGGTCCGAGGTCAATTTCTCGGTCCGCGATGGCTGCATTCATTATTCGCTCTGTGCCGTCAAGGGCGTGGGGCGGCAGGTCGCCGAACATATTGTCGAGGTGAGGGGGAACGGGCCCTTCACCGACCTTTCGGATTTCGCCCGCCGCATCGACCCCAGGATCATCAACAAGCGCACCCTCGAAACGCTCATCAATGCCGGCGCATTCGACAGTCTCGTCAAGCGCCGCGAGCAGGTCATCGCCGTCATCGATGCCATCGTGAGCACCGCGCAGCGCGAGACCTCGGGGCGCGCCGACGGGATCGTCGACATGTTCGCGGCCAGCCAGCCCGACAGGATCGAGGTGCCCGGCAATATCGAGCCCTGGAGCCTTGCCGAACGGCTCGCGCGCGAACACGCCGCCATCGGCTTTTATCTCTCGGCCCACCCACTCGACGATTATTTCGAGCTTTTTGAAAAGCTTCGGGTGCAGCAATGGGCGATGTTCGAGAAGGCGGCGAAAGCCGGTGCGGCGGCCGGGCGTCTGGCGGGGACGGTTATTTCCCGGCAGGATCGCCGGACCCGCAAGGGCTCGACCATGACCATCATGATGCTGTCCGACCCCAGCGGTTCGTTTGAATGCGTGGCGTTCTCCGAAACGATTTCCGACTATGGCCATCTGCTCGAAGCGGGGAAATCGGTAGTCATCGAGGTCGGCGCCGACGCACGGCCCGACGGAGTGCGCGTGCGGCTGCTGAAAGCCGAGGCCATCGATACTTCGGTTGAAAAGCTGGGCAAGCGCATGACGATCTTTGCGGGCGACGAAACCTGCCTTGCCCCCATCCGCAGCCAGTTGCAGCCCGGCGGGGAAGGGGTGGTCAGCCTCGTTCTCGTGCGCAACCATGGCGAACAGGAATACGAGATCGAGTTGCCCGGCCAGTTCCGTTTGAGTCCCCAGCTCGCCGGCGGGCTCAAGGCGATTTCGGGGGTCGTGGACGTGCGGCTCAACTGACGAGGCTTGCCTCGGAGGCCCGGCTCCTGTATAGCGCGCAACGTTAAATCCACATGCAAAGGCTGGCTCCGTGACCTAACGGAACCGATCCGGTGGCGGAAATCCGTCCATACGTCCTTTGCAGAGGCAAAACCGGAAAGGAATACACCAATGGCATTGCCCGATTTTTCCATGCGCCAGCTTCTTGAAGCCGGGGTCCACTTCGGCCACCAGAAGCACCGCTGGAACCCCAAGATGGAACGCTACATCTTCGGCGTCCGCAACGACATCCACATCATCGACCTGAGCCAGACTGTGCCTGCGCTTTACCGCGCGCTCCAGCTCATTTCCGATACCGTGGCCGAGGGTGGCCGCGTGCTGTTCGTGGGCACCAAGCGCCAGGCCGCGCCGCTCGTCGCCGAGGCGGCCCGCCAGTCCGCGCAATATTATGTCAACTCCCGCTGGCTCGGCGGCATGCTGACCAACTGGCAGACGATTTCCCACTCGATCCAGCGCCTGCGCGAACTCGAGGCCCTCGAAGCGGAAGGCGCTTCGGGTCTCACCAAGCGCGAGCGCCTGCAGCGCAGCCGCGAGCAGGAGCGTCTTGAGCGCGACCTCGGCGGCATCAAGGACATGGGTAACGTGCCCAACCTGCTGTTCGTGATCGACACGAACAAGGAAGCCAACGCGATCAAGGAAGCCCGCCGTCTGGGCATCCCGGTGGTTGCCATCGTCGATACCAATTGCGATCCCGATGTCGTCGATTTCCCGATTCCGGGTAATGACGACGCGGCTCGTGCGCTCGAGCTTTATCTCTCGCTCGTCTCGCGTGCCGCCATCGACGGCATTTCGCGCTCCTCGTCGGCGCTGGGCCACGATCTGGGCGCATCCAGCGAAGTGCTCGAAGAGCCTGCGCTGGCGGCTGAAGAGCCCGCCGCCGAGGAAACTGCTGCCCAGGATCAGGTGGCCCAGGAGCAGGCCACTCAGGCCTGACAGCCCGTCACCGGGTTGACGCAACTGACGAATATGGCCCCACAAGTCCCGCGTTCCATACGCGGGCCTTGTGGCCGATAAAGAGGTAATCAAGATGTCAATTAGTGCTGCCGACGTAAAAACGCTCCGCGATATGACGGGCGTAGGCATGATGGACTGTAAGAAGGCGCTTACCGAAACCAATGGCGACATCGAGGCCGCCGTTGACTGGCTGCGCTCGCGCGGTCTTGCCAAGGCCGCCAAGAAGGCCGACCGCGTGGCCGCCGAAGGCCTTGTCGGCATCGCAGCCGAAGGTAACCGCGCCGCCATCGTCGAGATCAACTCGGAAACCGACTTCGTGGCCCGCAACGAGCAGTTCCAGTCGATCGTCGCCAACACTGCAAAGCTCGCGCTCGGCACCAATGGCGATGTCGAAGCGCTCGGCGCCGCCGCCTATCCCGGTTCCGGCCGCACGGTCTCCGAGGAACTGACCGAAGCCATCGCCAAGATCGGCGAGAACATGACCCTGCGCCGCACCGCGATCCTCGAGGTCGCCAACGGCGTCGTGGGCACCTATGTGCACTCTTCGGTCGCCGAGGGCCTTGGCCGCATCGGTATCCTGGTGGGACTGGAATCGACCGGAAACAAGGACGTGCTGACGGCGCTCGGCAAGCAGATCGCCATGCACATCGCCGCCACCAATCCGCTTTCTCTCTCGGCTGAAGATCTCGATCCGGCCGCCGTCGAGCGTGAGCGTGCGGTGTTCTCCGAACAGGCCAAGGCCTCGGGCAAGCCCGACAACATCATCGAAAAGATGGTCGAAGGCCGCATCCGCAAGTATTACGAGGAAGTGACCCTTCTGGCCCAGGTCTTCGTCATCGATGGCGAGAACACCGTGGCCCAGGCCGTTGCCAACGCTGAAAAGGACGCTGGCGCGCCGATCAAGGTCACCGGTTTCGTGCGCTATGCGCTTGGTGAGGGCATCGAGAAGAACGAGGCGGACTTTGCCGCCGAGGTTGCCGCCGCAGCCGGCTCCCAGTAACGTAAACCCGATTTTCCTCGGATTCGTTCTTGGCCGTTCTTGCGGGGCAGTCCATGTCCAAACCTGACTACACTCGCGTGCTTTTAAAGGTCTCCGGCGAAGCCCTCGCCGGAGACCAGTCATATGGAATCGAGCCCCGGTTCCTCGATGACGTCGCCCGGCAGATCGTCGATGTGGCCCGCATGGGCGTCCAGGTGGCCATTGTCATCGGGGGCGGCAACATCTTCCGGGGCATGGCGGTCGCGGCCAAAGGAGGCGACAGGGTCATCGGCGACCATATGGGGATGCTGGGCACCGTCATCAATTCGCTGGCGCTTGGTGATGCCATCCGCAGGGCAGGGGGTAGGTCCCACGTTTTTTCGTCGGTCACCATGCCCTCGATCGCCGATACCTTCACCCAGCGTGGCGCGATCGCCGCGCTCGAGGGCGGGGCCGTCGTCATCTGCGCGGGTGGCACCGGCAATCCGTTCTTTACCACCGATACCGCCGCGGCCCTCAAGGCGATCGAATTGCGGTGCGACGTGCTGCTCAAGGGCACCAAGGTCGACGGCGTCTATTCGGCCGACCCGGCCAAGGATCCCTCCGCCGAGCGGTTCGAGACGATTTCCCACGAGGAGGTCATCGCCCGCGATCTGCGCGTGATGGATACCGCCGCATTTGCATTGGCGCGCGACAACAGTCTGCCGATCGTCGTCTATGCGCTCTCTGCACGGGAAGGGCTGGCCGGCGTGCTCGACGGAAGCGCGCCGAGCACGCGCGTCGGGTAACCGCTCTTGCGGCAACGTGATTTGCCGCCACCGGCGTTTTTCCTGCTATTGGGTTGATTCCGGCATATAGATTAATGCAATGGTCCATTGCAGCACCCCGGTGAGGGCTGCTGGCAGAATAAGGGAGAAACACATGTCCGAAGCGTTCTCACTCGAAAGTCTGCGCTCGCGCATGAAGAAGTCCATTGAATCGATGAAATCGGACCTCTCAGGCTTGAGGACCGGCCGCGCCAGCGCCAGCCTGCTCGATCCCATCATGGTCGATGCCTATGGCTCGCCGACCCCGCTCAATCAGGTCGCGACCGTTTCGGTCCCCGAGTCGCGCATGCTTTCCGTCCAGGTCTGGGACCGTTCCATGGCTGCCGCGGTCGAAAAGGCCATCCGCGATTCCCATCTCGGGCTCAACCCGATGTCGGAAGGCGCCGTCATCCGCGTACCGCTCCCCGAACTCAACGAGGAGCGCCGCCGCGAATTGTCCAAAGTTGCCCATCAATATGCCGAGCAGGCCCGCGTTGCGGTGCGCCATGTGCGCCGGGACGGCATCGAATTGCTGCGCAAGCTCGAAAAGGATGGCGAAATGAGCCAGGACGAGTCGCGCGGCAATTCCGACAAGGTTCAGAAGGCAACCGACGAGGCAATCGCGGAAATCGATGCGCTGGTAGCCCACAAGGAACAGGAAATCATGCAGGTCTGACCAGCCTGCCAAGGGGACGCCATGTCAGTCAACCCGGCAATCGTTTCGGCCGCGAACGAGAAGTCCAGCCTCAAGATTCCCGGTCACATCGGGATCATCATGGATGGCAATGGCCGTTGGGCGAAGGCCAGGGGGCTGGGGCGGGCCGAGGGGCATAGAGCCGGCGTCGAGGCCGTGCGGCGGACGGTCGAATTGTGCATAAGCTATGGCGTTGAGTGCCTGACGCTTTTTGCCTTTTCGTCCGAGAACTGGCGCCGCCCGCCCGACGAGGTCAATTTCCTTTTCGGCCTTTTGCGGCGTTTCGTTGCGTCCGATCTGGCGCGGCTGATGCGCCAGAACGTCCAGGTGCGCATCATCGGCGACCGCGCGAGCCTCGATCCGGGCCTGCGCGCCGTCATCGAGGATGTTGAGGCCAAGACTGCAGGAAATACCGGGCTCAACCTCATCATCGCCTTCAATTACGGCGCCAAATCCGAGATCGTCGCAGCCGTAAAAGCGATCGCGGCCAAGGCGGCAGCGGGAGAAATCGACCCCGCCGCCATCGACCAGAACACCCTTGCCACCCACCTTTCCACCGTCGGGCTTCCCGATCCCGACCTGATTGTGCGCACCAGTGGCGAAATGCGCCTCTCTAACTTCTTGCTTTGGCAGTCAGCTTATGCCGAACTGGTCTTTGTGGAGGAGAACTGGCCCGATTTTGACGAATCGGTGTTCGTCCGGGCGCTCAGGGCCTTCACCGAGCGGGATCGAAGGTTTGGCGGTATAGGGACGTGAGCGGCACGCAAGGCAGATCACAAAACAAGCGGTCGCTCTGGCCGTTCGGTCCGGATCTTCTCCCGCGCCTGCTTTCGGCCATCGTGCTCATTCCATTGACCGTCATAGCCCTGGTTGCGGGCTGGATACCCTTTGCGCTGCTCATCGGCCTTGTCATGGCCGGGGCCTATCGCGAATGGGAAAAGATGATCACCGGGCGGGAATCGGGGTGGCCGGGTACTCTTTTCATGGGGCTTTTCGCCATCGTGGCGCTGGCCCATCCGATGAATGGGGCATGGGCCAGCGCGGTCGTGGTCATCGTCGCGGTTTTCATCGCCATATTCGTCAAGGCACCCAACCGGCACTGGCGCATCGCCGGGGTCGTCTTTTTCAGCACCGTTGCCATAGCGTTCATGGCCATTCGCGGCAGTTCAGCCGCCGGTATCTGGTCGGGCGTGTTCCTTGCAACCGTCGTCTGGCTGACCGATACGGGAGCCTATTTTGTGGGCCGGCTGGTAGGCGGCACCAAATTGTCCCCCGATGTCTCGCCCTCGAAGACATGGTCGGGGGCGGCGGGCGGGCTGACGCTGGGCACGCTCGGGGGCATGCTCGTCTGGTGGCTGGCCGATTTGAGCCTCCATACGCAATCGCCTGCCGCCATAGGGCTGCTCATAAGCGTTGTCGTCTCGATTTCCGGTCAATTGGGCGATCTGGGTGAAAGCGCCGTCAAGCGCCGCTTTGCCATCAAGGACAGCGGCAATATCATTCCCGGCCATGGCGGGCTGATGGACCGCATCGACAGCCTGGCGGTCGCCGCGATCGTCTTGTGGCTCATCGGGTTGGCCAATCGTGGCCTCGGCGCGGTCCCCCAGGGCATTTTGTTCTGGTAGCAGCCGCCGTCCGGCCCAATTGCACCATATTGCCGTCGCAATGACGATTGTGCGGCATCTATTGAGAACAGGACAATGATGGGGTCCCTTCCATTCTATCTCAACTACATCGTCCCCTTTCTGGCGGTGCTGACCGTCATCGTCTTCGTCCACGAAATGGGGCACTATCTCGTTGCGCGCTGGAACGGCGTCGCGGTCGATGCCTTTTCGATCGGGTTCGGCCCCGAACTCTTCGGCTGGACCGACCGGCGCGGCACCCGCTGGCGGATTTCCGCCGTGCCCCTCGGGGGCTATGTCAAGTTCACCGGCGACATGAACGCAGCGAGCGTTCCCGACCCCGATCTTGCCGAAAAATATGACGCCCAAACCGCCCCGACGCTGTTTGCCAACAAAAATGTCTGGCAGCGCATGGCGGTCGTCGTGGCCGGTCCCGCCGCCAACGTCATCTTCACCTTCCTCATCCTCTACGCCGTGCTGCTGGGCTACGGACGGATGACGCTCGATCCGGTCATCTCCGGGGTGATGTCCGATTCCCCGGCTGCGGCTGCCGGATTCGAGGCGGGCGACAGGGTGCTTTCCGTCGACGGGTTCAAGGTGCGCGGTTTTGAGGATTTCCAGCGGCTCGTCGCAACCGCGCCAGACCGGCAGGTCAGCGTCGTCGTCGAGAGGAGCGGCGAGCAGGTCGACATCAACGTCGTGCCCGACAGTGAAACGAGCGTCACGCGCTTCGGGCGCGAGCTCAAGATCGGGCGCATCGGCGTCTCCCGCGATGTGGGGGAGGGCGATATCATCCTCTATCACCCCGATCCACTCGAGGCGGTCTCGATGACATTTGAGGAAATCGCCTTCATCGTCGACCGCACAGTCGCTTTCATCGCCGACATCTTCGTGGGGCGTGGCGATCTCGACCAGATCGCCGGGCCGGTCGGCATGGCGCAGGTTTCGGGTGAGGTGGCGACGCTGGGCCTGTTAGCATTGGTTAACCTAACCGCACTTTTATCGCTAAATATCGGCCTGATTAACCTGTTGCCAGTGCCGATGTTGGATGGTGGTCATCTGATGTACTACATCTACGAAGCCATCCGCGGCCGCCCCCTGAGCCAGCGTATTCAGGAGATCGGTTTCCGCATCGGCTTTGCGCTGGTGTGTACGCTGATGGTCTTCACGCTGGTCAACGATCTCGTCTAGCGGCAGGGACCTCAAGGGGTTGGCGGTGTTGCATGATTACATGCCCATCGATCTTTTCCGCTTCGGAACAGGGCGTTGACCTTGCTCTGACGGCAAAAAAAGGTAAAACAACTCCTCGGAGTATCGGGGGAATCCGTGCCTGTGTGCGATTCCCGGGGACAGACCCACAAGGCAAAGCAAGAATAAACATGATCAGATCAGCCCAGCTTTTCCGCAGCATCCTTGTCGCACTGGCGCTGGTTGCTGTCGCGCCGCTCGCAATTCCCGGGGTGCCGGTGGCGGGAATCGCCCAGGCGCAAACGGTCACTACCGTTGCCGAGAACACCGCTGTCGGCTCGGTTGCTTTCCAGGGGAATCGTCGCTTCACGACCGCCCAGCTCAATACCATGGTCGATCTCGCGACGCGCCGCGCTTATACGCAGGCCGGCATCGCCGGAGATGTCGAGACCATCCGCGCGGCCTACGATCAGGCTGGATATTTCAACGTGTCGGTCACCACGCGCACCGAGACGATGAGCGATGGCCGCCTGCGCGTCGTGTTCGTCATCAATGAAGGCGATCGTGCCGGCGTCGCCGCGATCAACTTCACGGGCAATAATTCGGTCGGCGCCAGCGCGCTCAAGAACGCCATTGTGACCAAGGAATCGCATTTCCTGAGCTGGCTGACCCGAGACGACCTTTATGACGAGGACCGCCTGGCGGTCGATCGCGAGCTGATCCGCCTCTATTACGCCGATCGCGGCTTTCCCGATGCCCGCGTGCTTTCGGCGGTTGCCGAGTTCGATGCGGCCCGCAACGCCTACTTCATCAATTTCACCATTGAGGAAGGCGAGCGCTATGATTTTGGCAATATCGCGATCGAGACCTCCATTTCCGGCCTCAATGCCGACGCGCTGCGCGGCGCGATCCGCACCGGTCAGGGCGGGCGTTATTCTCTGAGCGATCTCAACCGTTCCTCGGAAGACCTGGCTGTGCGCGCTACCGAGCAGGGGTTCGCCTTTGCCGAAGTGCGCGCCCGGATGGATCGCGACATCACAAACCGCACCTTCAATGTCACCTATCTGGTCGATGAGGGTGCGCGGGTCTATGTCGAGCGGATCAATATCGTGGGCAACACCCGCACGCGCGATTTCGTCATCCGCCGCGAGTTCGATTTTGCCGAAGGCGATCCCTTCAACCGCACCATGGTCACCCGTGGCCGGGCGGCGGTTGAAGCGCTGGGCTTTTTTGAATCGGTTCAGGTGACAGCGGCGCCCGGCAGCGCGCCGGACAAGATCGTCATCAACGTCGCGGTCGTCGAGCAGAGCACAGGCGACTACGGCATCGGTGGCGGTTATTCGTCTCAGGATGGAATTTTCGGTGAAATTTCACTCACCGAGCGCAATTTCCTTGGCCGCGGCCAATATCTCCGCCTTGCGCTGGGACGTTCCGAGACCGGCCAGACCTTCGACTTCTCGTTCACCGAACCCCGCTTCATGGGGCTCAAGGTGTCCGCCGGCGTCGATGTCTATCGCCGGGTTGTCGATGAAGGCTCGAACTTCACTTATGGCATCGAGACCACCGGCGGACGCCTGCGCTTCGGCCTGCCCGTCATGCGCGATCTCGAGTTCCAGACCCATGTCGGTTTCGAGCAGAAGACCTTCACGGATGCAAAAGCACCACCTGCGCCGGCGTATATTCCGGGCGGGTCATCACTGGACAAACTCACGGTCGGTTATTCGCTCACCTACAGCACGCTTGATAATCCGCGCAGCCCGCGCGAGGGTGTGCACCTCATGTTCTCGCAAGAATATGCCGGGTTGAGCCATGACTTCATCAAGAGTGAAGCCCGCGCCCGCGCCTACTATCCCATCTGGGAAGAAATGGACGTGGTCGGTAGCGTCCGCGGCGTTGCCGGAGCGCTCACCGATCTCGGTACCTCGGGCATTCATCCCACCGAAGCCTTCCTTCTCGGGCCCAACCTCGTGCGCGGCTTCTCTTATGGCGGCATGGGTGCCCGTGCCGGGACCAACCCGCTCGGCGTCCTGAGCTATGCGGGCCTTTCGGCCGAGGTCGATTTCCCGCTGCCGTTGCTCCCCGAATCCTGGGGTATTCGCGGCGCAGTCTGGGGCGACGTTGGTTGGATCGACGGCTTGCCCGCTCATATGGGTGAGGCGACCACGGGCCTGACCAATCCCCTCAAATCCTCTGTCGGTGCATCGCTGATCTGGGATTCGCCGATGGGCCCGCTGCGTGGCGACTTCGCCCACGTGATCGACAAGGACGCCCATGACAAGACTCAGGTCTTCCAGTTGACGCTGTCGACCCTGTTCTAGGCGCCTGAGGCAATAGACATTACTGAAACCGCGGTGCAGGATGCTCCGCGGTTTCTTTTTCACCCGGGTTTCATGATCGATACGCGCTTTCATCACTGCATAGGGCCGCTGGCGCTGTCGCAACTATGCGAGCGCGCCGGGTTGACCGCGCCGGATACCGACCGCCGGATCATCGGCGCAAGCGAACTCGAGGATGCGGGGGAAGGCAGTATTTCCTTTGCCGCGAGCGAAGCCTACCGCAAACGCCTGTCGATGACCCGCGCCGCTGCGGTGATCGTTTCCCCGCAACTCGCCGAGGCGGTTCCGGCAAGTACGATTCCGCTTGTCGCCGACGACCCCTACGCTGCCTTCATCGATATCCTAAACGTCCTTTATCCGAACGATACATTCAACGTCGCCGCCAATAGTGCGCGCTCCGGAGGTCCCGCACCGAGAATCGAAGAGGGCGCGCTGATCGGGACCGGAGCGGTGCTCGGCGCCGGGTGCGAAATCGGATCGGGCACCGTCATCGGCGCCAATGCCGTCATTGGCGCCGGCGTCACGGTCGGGCGCGATTGCGTCATCGGCGCCGGCGCCGTCGTCGAATGCGTGCATCTGGGTAATGGAGTGGTGCTCCAGCCCGGCGTCACCATCGGCGCGGAGGGTTTCGGTTTCCAGATGGGCCGCGAGGGCCACAAGAAAATCCCCCAGTTGGGACGCGTGATCATACAGGATCGCGTGGAGATTGGCGCCAACAGCACGGTCGATCGCGGCACGCTGGGCGACACGACGATCGGGGAAGGCTCCAAGATCGACAATCTCGTCCAGGTGGGTCATAACTGCCGAATTGGCCGCAACTGCGTGATTTCCGGCATGAGCGGCTTGGCCGGTTCGACCGTGCTCGAGGATGGTGTGGTCATGGGGGCCAATTCGGGAGCGCGGGGGCACCTGACAATCGGCGCCGGTTCGGTTGTGCTGGCGCGCGCCGGTGTGACGCACGATATCCCGCCCGGTGCGACGGTTGGCGGCGCGCCGGCCCAGGATGTCAGAGTGTGGAAGCGTGAAATCGCCGCGATCCGGCGGCTGGCAAAAGGGGACAAGACGTGAGTGTGTTGAGCGAAGATGGCGGCACCGGACTGGCGCAACTTTCCACGATGGAAATCGATGCGATCCTTGCAGCGCTCCCGCATCGCTATCCGTTCCTGATGATTGACCGGATCATCGATATTGACGGCGATAATTCCGCCGTTGGCATAAAGAACGTCACCTATAACGAGCCGCAGTTCCAGGGGCACTTCCCCGGCGAGCCGATCTTCCCCGGCGTTCTCATCATCGAGGGCATGGCCCAGACGGCTGGCGCGATCGTCATCAATCTCGAGAACCAGTCGGGCGGCAAGCACATCGTCTACCTGCTCACCATCGACAATGTGAAGTTCCGCAAGCCCGCACGGCCCGGCGACAAGCTCGAATATCACATCCGGAAAATCCATCGCCGCAAGACGGTCGGGCGTTACGAGGCCAAGGCCATCGTCGATGGCGTGGTTTACGCCGAGGCGGAGATTGGCGCCATGATCGTCAAGGAGAATGCGTGACCACCATCCATCCGACTGCCGTCGTCAGCGATGCCGCCACGATCGGTGAAAACGTAACCATCGGTCCTTATTGCGTCGTGGGCGAGAACGTCGTGCTTGGCGATGGCGTTGTGCTGCTTTCCCATGTCTCCATCGATGGCCGGACGACCGTCGGCGCACGCACCAGACTCTATCCGTTTTCCTCCATCGGCCAGCAGCCCCAGGACCTCAAATATGAGGGCGAGGACAGCACCATCTCCATCGGCGAGGATTGCGTGCTGCGCGAGTATGTGACCATCAACCCCGGCACGACCGGCGGGGGCCTCGAAACCCGCGTGGGCAATAGCTGCCTGCTCATGGTCGGCGTCCATATCGCCCATGATTGCCTGGTGGGCGACCATGTGGTGATGGCCAATCAGGCCAGCCTTGCCGGCCATTGCATCGTTGACGATTATGTGCGCTTCGGTGGCATGTGCGGGGTGCACCAGTTCGTTCGCATCGGCGCGCATGCCTTTGTCGGCGCCATGAGCTTCGTGGAAAACGACGTCATCCCCTATGGCTCGGTGCTCGGCAACCGTGCCTATCTCGGCGGGCTCAACCTCGTCGGTCTCAAGCGGCGTAAATTCGACCGGGAATCAATCCACAATCTGCGCGCCGCCTACCGCATGATCTTTTCCAACGAAGGCACGCTGCGCGAGCGGATCGAGGACGCTGCCGAGATGTTCAAGGGCGAAAAGCTCGTCGAGGACATCATAACCTTCATCCGCAAGCCCTCCGAACGCGCGCTCTGCATGCCCCGCAACGGGGTCGGCTCCGAGGAATGACCTCCGAAAAGCGTCTCGCCCTTGTCGCCGGTTCAGGGGCCTTGCCGCCCCGCGCCATCGCGGCGGCCCGCGAGGCAGGATGGCAGGTCCGCGTTCTTTCGGTCATCCCGCGCGACGATCTGGCCGAGGAAAAGCCGTTTCAGATCAAGGTGTCGCGCCCCGATCAGGTCTTGAAGGAAATCCGCGCCTTCAAGGCAACCCATGTCTGCGCCGTCGGGGCCATGCATCTGGGCGACAGGGACAGGGAGACGCTGGCGGCCTTCGCAGGCGATACCGAGCGCGAGAACAAGGGCGACGGCAAGCTCTCCCAACTGGGCGGGCAGCTTCTCAAGATGCTCGGCATCCCCTTCATCGGCGTGCACGAAATCGTCTCCGATCTCCTGGCCCCCGAAGGGGTACTGGGCGCGGTCCAGCCCGATGAATTTCTCGAAACGACGATGCGTCACGCCTTTGCCGCCGTCCGGCGCGCCGGTGAGCTCGATCTGGGGCAGGCCCTCGTGGTTTCCGGCGCGCGCATCGTTGCGACCGAAGACATCGCGGGCACCGACGCGCTCATCGCGCGGATCGAGGCGTTCCGGAAAAATGGGCTGATCGGTGAGGGCGCCGCGCGGCTGGTGCTCGCCAAATCCTCCAAGCCCGGCCAGCCCGTCCATATCGATCTGCCGGCCATCGGCCCCGATACGATAACCAACGCAACCGCCGCCGGTATCGCCGGCATCGTCGTGGAGGCTGGCCACACGCTGTTGATCGAGCGTGAGGACCTGATCTCCGCCGCCAACCGCGCGGGCATCGCGATCATGGGCATCCGGGTGGACAATGGCTAGGGCCTTTATCCTGGCCGGGGAAGCATCGGGCGACCGCATAGGCGGCGCGTTGATGCAGCGGCTGGAAAAAGAAGCCGGTTTCATCTTCACCGGGGTCGGAGGGGAGGCCATGGCGGGGCAGGGGCTCTCCTCGCTTTTCCCTATCGATGATCTCGCGGTGATGGGTTATGCCGATGTCATCGCGCGCCTGCCTTTGCTGCTCTGGCGCGCCCGGCAGGTCGTCCGGCACATCCTTGATGAAAACCCCGCCATCGTCATCCTCATCGATGCGCAGGTCTTCTCGCAGGTGATCGCCACGCGCCTCAGGAAAAAAGGCTATCGCGGCCGCATCGTCCTTTATGTAGCGCCTGCCGTGTGGGCCTGGAACCCCCAGCGGGCAAAAAAAATCGCGCCGCTTTACGACGAGGTGTTCTGTGTTCTTCCGTTCGAGCCGCAGGCCATGACGCGGCTGGGCGGCCCGCCGACCGTCTATGTCGGCCACCCCGCGCTGGAGCGCTTCGCATTCCGCGAGCATCAGCCGGCGCGCGGACCGTTGCTGCTTTTTCCGGGAAGCCGGCCGGGTGAATTACGCCGCCATCTTCCCTTGATGGCCAGCGTCGCGGCCCGGCTCGACGGGCATCCCGCCATTTCCCGTTTCGTGATCCCCACGCTCTCGTCGCTGCATGCGCGCCTCGTCCGCGAGACGGCGGACTGGCCGGTCCGTGTCGAGGTGGTGAGCGGAGAGAGCAACCGCATTGCAGCCCTCGGGGAAGCGGTTGCCGGGTTTGCGGTCAGCGGCACGGTAACGCTTGAGCTGGCCCTTGCCGGCGTGCCGCACGTCCTCACCTACATTGCCGAACCCGCCCAGGTGCGCATCTTTGAAAAAGCCGCTACACGCCACATCGGCCTCCCCAATATCATCGCCGGGCGCGAGATCGTTCCTGAAGTGCTGTTCGCAAAACATGCCGATCCCGCGAAGACCGAAGCGGCCCTCAGGCAATTGCTCGACGATCCGGCAACCCGTCACTCCCAGGTTGCGGCTTTTGCCGATATCAGGGCGCTGATGCAAAAAGGGGCGCCCGAAGCGCCCCTTCACGATCCTGCTCAAAGGATTGCCGCGCTGGTTCAGCGCGCGCCGATCTCCACATAGTCGCGGCTGGTCGCGCCGTTATAGAGCTGGCGCGGACGGCCGATCTTTTTCTGCGGATCGCCGATCATTTCCTTCCACTGGGCGATCCAGCCCACCGTGCGGCTGAGCGCGAAGATCGCCGTGAACATCGAGGTCGGGAACCCGATGGCATCGAGGATGATGCCCGAATAGAAATCGACGTTGGGATAGAGCTTGCGTTCGACGAAATAGGGGTCTTCGAGCGCGATCTTTTCGAGCGCCTGTGCCACCTGGAGCGTGGGGTTGTTCTCGACGCCCATGAGGCTGAGCACCTCGCGCGCCGATTCCTGCATCACGGCGGCGCGGGGGTCGTAATTCTTATAGACCCGGTGCCCGAAGCCCATCAGGCGGAACGGGTCGTCCTTGTTCTTGGCGCGTTCGATGAATTCGGGGATGCGATCCACCGTGCCGATCTCGCGCAGCATGTTGAGCGCGGCCTCGTTCGCCCCGCCATGTGCGGGCCCCCAAAGGCACGCAACGCCCGCAGCGATGCAGGCAAACGGATTGGCGTCCGAAGATCCCGACAGGCGCACCGTCGAGGTCGAGGCGTTCTGCTCGTGGTCGGCATGGAGCGTGAAGATGCGGTCCATCGCCTTGGCGACGACGGGATCGACCTTGTATTCCTCGGCCGGAACCGCAAAGCACATGTGCAGGAAGTTCGAGGCGTAATCGAGATCGTTGCGCGGATAGACGAAGGGCTGGCCGACCGAATATTTATAGGCCATGGCGGCCAGCGTCGGGATCTTGGCGATCATGCGGATGGAGGCGATCTCGCGCTGGACGGGATCGTTGATATCCGTGGAGTCGTGATAGAAAGCGGCCATGGCGCCGACAACGCCGGTCAGCACCGCCATCGGGTGGGCGTCGCGCCGGAAGCCGCGGAAGAAATAGTGCATCTGCTCGTGCACCATGGTGTGGCGTGTCACCCGATTGTCGAAATCGGCCAGTTCCGCCCTGGTCGGCAATTCGCCGTAAAGCAGCAGATAGCAGACTTCGAGATAGGAGCTTTTGGCGGCGAGCTGGTCGATGGGATAGCCGCGATAAAGCAGTTCGCCCGCGTCCCCGTCGATATAGGTGATGGCGCTGTCGCAGGCCGCGGTCGAGGTGAAGCCGGGATCGTAGGTGAAAAGACCGGTCTTGGCATAGAGCGAGCGAATGTCGATGACATCTGGCCCAACCGTCCCACTGAGAACCGGGAACTCGTAGGTCTGGTCGCCCAGGGTGAGTTTCGCTGTTGTCTCGCTCATGCAGTATTCTCCCGAGTTATGCATAGCCGCATGCGCAATGACGCGCGGCCCGCAATGAGCACGTTTCCCAATACTTAAAAATGCCGCACTTCGGTAGCCGATTTAGCATGGCCGCGCAACTGCGTCATCGTGCTTGACGTATAGGTAAGACGAATGGATTAGAGCATTTTTGAACCGGCGAGTGTCGCTTGTTCGATGCAAAAATGCTGTAAATCAAAGGCTTGGGCCTTATGCTTGATTCCATCCGGCGGCAGATCGTTCAGCGCTTTCCTCTGCCTGCATCGCCGATGCGGGCCAGACTTTCATCCTTGCCGATCAGTACCATGACCTCGAATATCCCCGGGCTCACCGTGCGTCCGGTCAGCGCGGCACGCAGGGGCTGGGCGATCTTTCCCAACTTTGCTCCCACGTTTTCGGCATAAGCGCGCACATCCGCATCGATCGCTTCCACTGTCCATTGGGAAAGCGCCTCGAACCGAGCCCTGAGCGCTTCGAGATGCGCCAGCGCCTCGGGGGTCAAAAGTTGGGCCGCCTTGTCCTCGATTGTGAGCGGGCGTTCGGCGTAGATGAACTGAGCGAGGTCAATCAGGTCGAGCACGGTCTTGGCCCGGGGCTGCAACTCGGGGATTGCGGCGAGCACGGTATCGTGATTGTTGAAGAGCCCCGCATAATCGGCGTTGCGCCCAAGCTCGGACGCGGTATTGACCATCACTTCATAAAGCCGCGCGGGATCGGTAGCGCGGATATAATGGCCGTTGAGGTTGTCGAGCTTGGCAAAATCGAAACGCGATGCCCCCTTGTTGAGCGCCTCGAGCGAGAACCACTCGACCATCTGGCTGGTGGAAAAAATCTCGTCGTCGCCATGCGCCCAGCCCAGCCGCGCAAGGTAATTGCGCAATGCTTCGGGCAGGTAGCCAAGCTGGCGGTAGGCTTCGACGCCCATGGCTCCGTGCCGCTTCGACAGCTTGGCGCCGTCCGGCCCGTGGATGAGCGGGATATGGGCCATCTCGGGTACGTCCCAGCCCATGGCGCGGTAAATCACGATCTGCCGAGCCGCGTTTGTCAGGTGATCATCGCCCCGGATGATGTGGGTGACGCCCATATCGTGATCGTCGACGACGACCGCGTGCATGTAGGTGGGCGTGCCGTCCGAGCGCAGGATGATGAAATCGTCGAGGTTCTCGGCCTTGAAGACGACCTCGCCCTGAACGTGATCCCTGACGACGATATCGCCAGATTGCGGGGCCTTGATGCGGATGACCGGGTCGACGCCGGCGGGGGCTTCCGAGGCGTCGCGGTCGCGCCAGCGCCCGTCATAACGCGGCGGGCGTCCCTCGGCACGGGCCTTCTCGCGCATCTGGGTCAACTCGTTCGGTGTGCAATAGCAACGATAGGCAAGGCCCTTGTCGAGCAGTTCGCGAGCAACTTCCGCGTGCCGCCCGGCGCGTGCGACCTGGGAAATCGGCTCGCCGTCCCAGCCAAGCCCCAGCCAACTCAACCCGTCAAGGATCGCCGTGACCGCAGCGTCGGTCGAGCGCTCGCGGTCGGTATCCTCGATCCTGAGCAGCATCGTGCCGCCGGTCTTTCTGGCGAAGGCCCAGTTGAACAGTGCGGTGCGGGCGCCGCCGATATGGAGATAACCGGTGGGCGAGGGGGCAAAGCGTGTGACGACAGGCCTGGACATACGATGATACCGCTTGGAGAAATTGTGGCCCCGTGTGTACCATAGCGCCCGTCAAGCGCAAGGGCAGGGCGGCATGACCGAGGGGGCGGCACCGCGGTACAGGGTCCGCGCAAGACAGGTGAGGACCCGTCTTGCCCGCTGGCTCCTGCGCGGATTTGCGCCCATTCTCTCGGGCTGGAACGTGCTGCATTCCGAAACGCTCGACTGCATCGAACAGCGGCGGACCTTTATTCTTTTGCCGTTTGCGCTCGTCGCCGGGATCATCGTGTACCGCATTGTCGGGTTCGAGCCAGCCAGCCAGTATGTTGCCGTTGGCGCCTTGCTGGCCGTGCTGCTGGCCGTGGCAATGCGTTCACGCGCATGGGCGCTCCCGCTCGTTGCAGCCGCAATCGGCTTTGCCGCGCTGCCGGTTCACAGCGCGCTGTTCGGCACAGCCATGCTCAACACGCCCAAATATGGGTACTATGAGATGCGCCTCGACAGTGTCGTTTTCGATGACGGTGAGGCACAGCGCTGGCTGGTGTCTTCCATCAGCGCCACGGATGATCGCGACGATCCCGGCGTACGCCGCGCGCGTCTGGCCGCGCCGGGTGGTGTTGCCGTTCAGCCCGGCGATGTCATAGAGAGCCGCGTCCGGTTCTATCCTGTGCCCGCGCCCGTTCTTCCCGGCGGGTACGATGCGCAGTTCACCGGCTATTTTGCCGGGATCGGCGCCTATGGCTCGATCCTGGGTGAGCCCCTTGTTATCCCCGCGAAGGAGGGTGGAGTCTATCGGCTCATCGAACATATCCGCAAAGCCATCGCCGATCGTATCCTTGCCGTGCTCAAGCCCAATATCGGCGGCATTGCGATGGCGCTGATCAATGGCGACCAGAGCCGCGTCACCGAAGAGGATTGGGCGACCATGGCGCTTGTGGGGCTTGCTCATGTGCTTTCGGTGTCCGGTCTTCATCTGACCCTTGCGGCGGGAACCATGTACGTCACCATCAGGGTGATTTTCAGCCTCGTGCCCGAGATCGGGCAGCGGCTGCCGGAAAAAAAGATCGCGGCGGCGGGCGGTATCGTCATCGCCATCGGCTACATGTTGATTTCGGGGCTGCAGATCCCGGCCATACGTTCGACGATCATGCTGGTGCTGGTCTTTGGCGCGGTGATCGCCGGGCGGCAGGCGCTGACCATGCGCAACGTTGCGCTGGCCGGTCTCGTTCTGGCCCTTATGGACCCGGCAAGTGTTTTTCGTGCCAGTTATCAGTTGTCCTTTGCCGCAGTCGTGGCGCTGATCGCGGCGTTCGAGCTTGCGCGGCACAAGCGCGAAGGCAGCAGGAAACAGCGCAACCGCGCCGTCGCGATGATCGTCGATGTGACCATGACCAGCCTCGTTGCCGGTGGTGCCACGCTGATGTTCACGGCCTTTCACTTCCAGCAAACCGCACCCTTCGGAGTTCTGGGCAACCTGCTCGCCACCCCGCTCGTGAGTTTCGTGATGATGCCCTCGGCGCTCTTTGCCATGCTGCTCGCGCCCTTCGGGCTCGAGGCACCGCTCCTCATCGTCATGGGATGGAGCATCGAGGCGATGCTGTGGATCGCGCACCTTGTCGGTGTCTTGAGCGGCGGGTTCGATCCCAGCCCGCTGCTGGCGCCCTCCGCGCTCGCCGTCTGTCTCGGCGCGCTGGCCTGGCTGGCCTTCTACCAAAGCCGGATGAGGCTTGTCGGTCCGGTACTCGCCGTGCCGTTGATATTTCTTTTCTGCACCGAACCTTCGCCCGATGTGCTGATCGCCGATTCGACCCAGGCCGTTGCCGTCCGGCATGAGGATGGACTTTCGCTGTTGGCGGGCCGCCTCAATACCTTTGCCACCAATGTCTGGTCTGAACGCTACATGGAGCCCGTGGGGCCCCGCCACGAGGATACCGGCTGCGACAGTACCGGCTGCATCCTCACATCGAGCAGGGGCTACAGCGTCACGCTGGCCCTCTCGCCCGCGGTCCTTGCTGAAGACTGCAGCCTTGCCGATCTGGTCATCGCCCGCTTTCCCGTTCCGCAGGCGTGCCGGGCGGCAACCACCGTCATCGACAGCACCGATCTGTCTTCGGGTGGCGTTCAGGCGCTCTATTGGCACCCCGAGACAGAGACCTTTACCATCCGCGCCGCCATAAACGATGCCGGCCGCCCGTGGCGCAGCGTCAAGGATCAATAACGGCGCATCAGCCCCACGAGCCGGCCTTGAACCTTTACCCGGTCGGGCCGGAAGATGCGGGTCTCATAAGCAGGATTGGCCGCTTCGAGCGCAATGGTCTCACCCTTGCGGCGCAGGCGCTTGAGGGTGGCTTCCTCGTCATCGACCAGCGCGACGATGATCTCGCCGTTTCCGGCGGTATCCTGCTTCTTGATCAGCACGGTATCACCATCGAAAATGCCTGCATCGACCATCGAGTCGCCCCGCACTTCGAGCGCAAAATGCTCGCCGCCGCCCAGCATTTCGGGGGGGACCGAAATGGTGTGCGAATGGGTCTGGATCGCCTCGATCGGCACGCCCGCCGCAATCCGCCCCATGACGGGAATCGCTACCGAGTGGCCTGCATCATTGTCCGCACCGGCGGCATGCGGAGGTATTTTGCCCAGATTGCCCTCAATGACGCTGGGCTCGAACCGCGCCCGGCGCCCGCCCAATGAGGGGTTCATCGAATCGGGAAGCTTGATCACCTCGAGCGCCCGCGCCCTGTTGGGCAGGCGGCGGATGAAGCCACGCTCCTCGAGCGCGGTAATGAGACGATGAATGCCCGATTTGGACTTGAGATCCAGCGCCTCCTTCATTTCATCGAAAGAGGGCGGAATGCCGCTTTCCTTCATCCGCTCATGGATGAACATCAACAGATCGTGTTGCTTTCGCGTGAGCATGCGCGGGTCCCCTTCCAGGCGGCAAGAATCGGAACAAAGGCTGAACTCTTATACGTGTTCTTTAAATGTTCCGCAAGCCCGTCGAAACGGGGATCAGGTATCCTCGTTCTGTCTCATGGAGCGGGGGAGCGGCACGTCGGACCTGCCTTCGGCGCGGTCCCGGTGCAGCGCGGCTCGGGCAAGAAGCATCAGGGTTGCCGGGGTGGTGATCGTCACAAAGACGATCAGAAGCAGTTCGTGCGATGCAAACCGCATCCCGGTGACCGAAAAATAGATGATCGATGCCAACGAGACGAAGATCATGCCAAAGCTCGTGCCCAGGGTCGGTGCGTGGATGCGTGCATAAAACGACTGAAAACGCACGAGCCCGATGCAGCCTAGCAAGGTGAGCAACCCGCCGGCTACCACCAGCATGGCAACTGGTACTGCCGCCCAGAGGGGAAGTTCGCTCATTCGATGACCTCCCCGCGCAAGAGGAACTTGCCCAGCGCCACCGTGCCGGCAAAGCCGAGCAGGGCGATGATGAGCGCGATCTCGAAATAAAGCGTGATATTGGTGCGCATGCCGAGCGTCACGAGCATGAGCATCGCGGTGACGTAAAAGGCATCGAGCGCCAGAACGCGATCCTGGGCCCTGGGTCCCACAATCATGCGCCACATGGTGCAGATCATGGCGATGCCGAGCAGGAGCTGGGCGACCAGCACCGACCATTCGAGCAGCGCGACACTCATGCCAATATCTCCAGAATCAGCCGCTCGTAGCGGCCTTTGATGGTGTCTATCCACTCCTGTTCGTCGATCACATCCAGAATGTGGAGCAAGAGGGTATTGGCTTGCTGATCATGTTCCACCCAGACCGTGCCGGGCGTGGAGGTGATGATCATGGACAGGAAGACGAGCCCGTTCGGATCGCGCAACTCGAGGGGAATTTCGAGAAATCGCGCGGTCCCGGGCCCCGAGCCCTGGGTGAGGATGAGCCACGCCACTGCAACGTTCGAGCGGATGATGTCGATTGTGACGACAACGAAAAGCACCGGCACGAGCCAGGGTTTCTTGAGTTTCGGCCTCGTCAGGGCCAGCGCCCCGGTCGCGGCACCTGCGCCAATGGCGATGATGGCGCCCAACACGATATTGCCGGGCGACAGCGACTGCTGAAGGATCAGCCAGATGACAAGGAGCCCGAGCGAGAGCACGGGATGGGGAAATACGCGGTTCACAGGCCTCCCCCTCGTCCCGGATAGGGTGCGGGCACCGTGTTGATGACGCTCTGGATATAGCCGACCGGATTGTGGAGTTCGGCCGCGGTCGCCTCGAAATAGGTCATGGCCGGGCCGGCAAAGACTGTCAGCGCGACGCATGAAACGATGAGCACAGTGATCGGAACGATCTCGACAAGCCCGATCCTTGGGGTCATGTCCTCTCGCGTCGCCCAGAAGATGTTGATGCCGCTGCGGAGCATCGCGATCAGCACCGCTAGCCCCGAAATGATCAGGAGCGCCACCGCCGCCCAGTCGGCGCCGGCGATCTGCGTGCCCGCACCGCCCGCCTGCACGCCGATGATGCCGCTCAGAATGGCGAATTTGGCAATGAAGCCCGAGAGCGGCGGCTGGCCCGCAATCAACAGCGCGCAGATGATGAAGTTGACCCCGAGCAGGGCCAGCGTACCGGGGATCGGAATACCCACCTCGTCTTCATCGGGCAACACGTCTTCGTCCTCGAAGCCAAAGGCTTCCATGGTGACGGCGAGCACGTCGGCACCCGCCATCCTGCCCCGCTCGATCAATTCGACCAGCATGAAGAGCGCCGAGAGCGCCAGGGTTGAGCCGACCAGATAGTAAAATGCGCCCGCTGCAACCGGCACGCCGCCGATCCCGATGGCGACCAGCATGGTTCCCGTCGAAACGAGCACCGAATAAGCCGTGAGACGCGGCAGGCCCTGTGAAGCAAGAACGCCCACCGAGCCGAAAACCAGCGTCACGAGCCCCCCGATCAGCAGCCAGTTCTGGGCAAGCCCGCCCGAAGGGCCGGTGTCGAGACCGAAGATCAGCAGCGACAGCCGCCAGACGATATAGATGCCTACTTTCGAGAGAATAGCGAATACGGCTGCGACCGGCGATGCCGCCGCCGTGTAGGCCGGCACCAGCCAGAAGGATAGGGGCCACATCCCCGCCTTGAGCAGAAACGCGGTGCCCAGCGTTGCCGCCCCGATTTCGAGCAGCATCCGGTCCGCGTCCTGAACCATGGGTACCCGCAACGCCAGTTCGGCCATATTGAGCGTTCCGGTCACTCCGTAGATCAGGCTTACACCGATGAGAAACACCGAAGAGGCGATGAGGTTCATGGCGATATACTGAAGCCCCGAACGCACCTTTGCTATGCTCGACCCGTGCAGCAACAGGCCGTAGGATGCCGCCAGCATGATCTCGAAAAAGACGAAGAGGTTGAAAAGGTCTCCCGTCAGGAATGCGCCATTGACGCCCGTGATGAGAAACAGGAACAGGCTGTGGAAATGGGGACCCGCCCCGTTCCATTTGGCAGCGGCAAAACTGATCGTGGCCGCGCCCAGCATGGAGGTGAGCGTTATCATCACGGCAGCGGCGCGGTCGGCCACGAGGACGATCCCGAAAACCGGCGACCAGTTGCCCAGGAGATAGACGCCGACCCATCCATCGCTCGCGCCGTTGGCGGTCATCACGAGCAGCGTAAGGGAAATGGCGAGCAGGGCAAGCATCGTTGCAAAGGTGACGAAGGCCTTGACCGCCCTGCGCTGGTCGCGGAACAGCAGGAGCAATGCGGCGACGATCAGTGGAACAATGACCGGGAGAATGACGAGATGGGTCAGGATTCCGTTCATTGCTCGGGCTCCCTTCCATCCACATGGTCGGTACCGGTCAACCCTCGTGAGACGATCAGGACGACGAGAAACAGTGCCGTCATGCCGAAACCGATGACGATGGCGGTCAGCACCAGTGCCTGTGGCAAGGGGTCGGTGAAGGCGGTTGGATCAATCGGCGCCGCGGGATCAACGACCGGAGGGAGCCCGGTCCCCAGCCGTCCCATCGCGAAGATGAAGAGGTTGACGGCATAGGAAAGCAGCGACAGGCCGATGATGACCTGAAAACTGCGGGGGCGCAGCAACAGCCAGACGCCCGATCCGGCCAGAACACCGATGCCGATGGCTAGGACCAGTTCCATTACGCATCTTCCTCCCCGGCTTGGACGCCGTTTTCTTCATCCTCCGCATCGGACCTGCGAACCTTGGGGCGGCGTATCGACTGGTGGGCGATGGCAACCAGCATCAGCACCGTCGCGCCGACGACGAGCACGAAGACCCCCAGATCGAAAAACAGAGCCGAAGCGGTTGGCACTTTGCCGATATAGGGGATTTCGGTGTACTGGAAATAGGACGTGAGGAACGGGTAGTCGAACGTCCATGCCGCCATTCCGGTCAACATCGCAATCAGCAGACCAAAGGAAATCCAGCGCACAGGCAGCACCCGCAAGCGCTCTTCCACCCACCGCGTACCCCCCGCCATATACTGCACGAGAAAGGCGATCGACATTGCTATCCCTGCGGCAAACCCGCCGCCGGGCAGGTCGTGTCCCCTGAAAAAGAGGTAGGCTGCGAGCACGATGATCACCGGGAACATCCAGTGCATAATGAGCCCGGCTGTCGCCGTGTAACGGCCGCCTGTCGCATCGCCGTCGAGATCATGACTGCGGCCGTAACGCTCGATGATCCGGCGTTGCTGCTCGGGCCGCTCCATGCTTTCGGGCGCGGGGCGAAAGCGGCGCAGAAGGGCAAAGACCGAAAGCGCCACGATGGCCAGCACTACGATCTCGCCGAACGTATCGAATCCGCGAAAGTCGACGAGGATCACGTTGACCACATTGGTGCCGCCACCCTCGGGATAGGCCAGTTCGAGGAATGCGGTTCCGACCGTATCGGCCACGTCCCGGGTCAATATGAAAAATGCGATGACTGCGATGGAGATGCCCGAGACCACGGCGATGAGGAAATCACGCGAGCGCCTGATCTTGACCTCGACCGGCCAATGGAAATCCTTGTAGATGTCGGGCACGCGCAACGGCATCCAGCGCAGCCCGAGCAGGATCAGGACGGTCGTCACGATCTCGACCAGAAGCTGCGTGATCGCGAGGTCCGGCGCTGAGAACCACGCAAAGGTCATCACGGTCACCAGTCCTGCGCCGCTCATCAGCACAAGCGCGACGAACCGGTGATATTTGGCCTGATGGGCCGCGCCGACCGCACAGCCCGCCCCCACGATCCAGATGATCGTAAATGGCAAGTCGAACTCGATGGAGGGGAGGGCAAAACCCTGGAGGTCGAATCGCGTCGTGACGGCGAATCCGGCGGCCAGTACCGTCAGGATCAGGAGGCTGATCTGGGGTTGCAGGCGTCGCGTGCCCAGAACGCCCTCGAGCCGGTTGGCCAGCCTCCAGGATATGGCCACCATGATCCGCTCGAAAATGCGTTGTCCCTTCAGATGCCTGACCACCGGCGGGCCGTCCATGGTCATGGCGAGCCGACGGATGGCGAAATAGACGACGATGCCGCCCACCAGCGCAATGATGCTCATGAGAAGGGGAAGGGTGAAGCCGTGCCAGACCGAAAGGGAGTAGTAGGGAGTCTGCTCGCCGAGCACGGCCAGCACCGCGGTATGGAGGAAGGGGCCGATGGTCAGCCCGGGGATGATCCCCACGATAAGGCACATGAGGACCAGGAGTTCTATTGGCACGCGCATCCAGCGTGGAGGCTCGTGCGGCTGGTGCGGGAGATCTACGGGGGCGGGGCCGAAGAACACGCCATGAATGAAGCGGATCGAATAGACGACCGAGAACAGCCCGCCCAGCGTCGCGAAATAGGGCAGGGACTGGTCGAGGAGGCTTCCGGTATGAGTCTCCACCGTTTCGGCGAAAAACATCTCCTTGGACAAGAACCCGTTGAGCAGCGGCACCCCCGCCATCGCCGCGCTTGCGACCATGGCAGCGGTCGCCGTGATGGGCATGTATTTGAACAGGCCCGATAGGCGTCTCAGGTCGCGGGTGCCCGTCTCGTGGTCGATGATCCCCGCCGCCATGAACAGCGACGCCTTGAAGGTCGCGTGGTTGACGATGTGAAAGACCGCCGCAACGGCGGCCAGCGGACTCCCGATGCCCAGCAATAGCGTGATGAGCCCCAGATGACTGATCGTGGAATAAGCCAGCAGACCCTTGAGGTCTTGCTGAAAGATCGCCGAATAGGCCCCGATCACGAACGTGATGAGCCCGGCCGAGCCGACCACCCAGAACCAGATATCGGTTCCCGACATCACCGGCCAGAGCAGGACGAGCAGGAACACGCCGAGCTTGACCATGGTTGCCGAGTGCAGATAGGCCGAAACCGGCGTCGGCGCGGCCATGGCGTTGGGCAACCAGAACTGGAACGGAAACTGCGCACTCTTGGTCAACGCGCCTAACAGGATAAGGACGAGCGCAACGTGGTAGAGCCCGTTATCGCGGATGGCGGTGCCGGCCTCGACGATCTTGTCGAGTTCATAACTTCCCGCGACATGGCCCAGCAGCAGCATGCCCGCCATGAGGGCCAGCCCGCCCGCCGCCGTGATGGTCAGGGCCATGCGCGCGCCATCGCGCGCGGCGGCATTGTGATACCAGTATCCGATCAGGAGGAACGAGAAGAGCCCTGTGATCTCCCAGAAGATCACGAGCTGGATGACGTTGCCCGACAGGATCGTTCCCAGCATGGCGCCCATGAAGGCGAGCAGGAATGAAAAGAACCGGCGCACCGGATCCTCTGGCGACATGTAATAGCGTGCATAAAGCGCCACCAGCGCCCCGATCCCGGTGACCAGCACGGTGAACAGCCAGGTAAAGCCATCCATTCGGACGATGACGTCCAGCCCGATGCTGGGAATCCACTCGAACTTGCGGGCCAGCACCTGCCCTTCAGTGATCTGCGGATAAAGAAAAAGGGCCATTACCAGCCCTACCAGCGCGACGCCCATGGTGATCCATGCGGACATATCGCGCGAAATACGTGTAAAGACCGCCAGCATCAGCGAAGCCGCGAAGGGCAGGGCGACAATCAGAACAAGCGCAAAATATTTATCCATGTACCGATTTCGGACCCGGGGCGGCCTGGGTGGACGTTCCTACACACGATTCTGCCGTAAATCGTCGTAGAGAGCGGCGGGCTTGTCAAAACCTCGGTTACCGATGAACGTCGCTTCAGGCCATCTCCGATGGCCGTCCGAAAGACGGAGCATCGCAACGGTCTTCGTGACCCGCGCGGAAGCGGCACAGAACCTCAGTGAGACTTCCATATTTGTTAAGTGGGCCGTGACCGTGCGTCAACGCCCCGGCCTGCTGATTTTTCAGATTTTGCGGCGTCTACCGCGCCAGCTCGATCACTTCCACGGGGGCGCCCGCCATCCGGCCCTCGTCATGTTCGCGCTGAACGATGAGGCAGTCCGATTTCGCCAGAGAGGAGAGGTGCCCGCTGTCGGTTTCTCCGATAGGCGCAACCCCGGTCACACCGTTTTCGGCCGGGGTGCGGAAGGCCCGGATGAAATGCCGGCGCGGCCCGTTGGCGGGCAGGGGAGAGGCGAGCGGCATCGTGAGGCGGGCAGGGGGCGTCTCGCCCAGCATGGCGCGGATCGCGGGCAGGACGAAAACGGTGGCTGTCACCAGCGCGGATACGGGATTGCCTGGCAGCCCGAAGACGATGGTCTTGTCTTTGCGCCCGAACATCAGCGGCTTGCCCGGCCGCATCGCGATGCGCCAGAAATCGATCTCGACGCCATTTGCCTTGAGCGCATCCTGCACCAGATCGTGCTCGCCCACGCTCGCCCCGCCCGTGGTGACGAGAACGTCGGGCGCATTATCGAGCGCCGCGCCTATGGCCCGGTTGAGGATACCCATGTCGTCGGGGATGATTCCCAGATCGGCTATACCCGCAGCATAAGGGGCAAACAGTGAGCCAAGGCCAAAGCTGTTCGAGCCCACGATCCTGCCCATGGGCAGGGGTGAGCCGGGCGGCACCAGTTCATCGCCCGTCGCCATGATGGCGATGTGCGGCGCCTGTGTCACCGTAACGCTTGCATGGTTGGCGGCTGCAATGAGCGCGATGTGATTGGGCGAAAGACGGGCGCCCGCAGCAACGAGAATGTCGCCGGTGCGGAAATCATGCCCGCGCGGGCGCACATTCTTGCCCGGAACGCTGTCGGCCAGAAAGGTGATGGCATCGCCATCCGCCATCGTCTGTTCCTGCATAATGACGGTGTCGGCCCCCTCGGGCATCGGCGCACCGGTGAAGATGCGCGCGCAGACCCCCTTGCTCACCGTACCGGCAAAGGCTTCCCCCGCCTGCGATACCCCAATCTGGCGCAGTACCGCCCCCTCGTGTACATCCTCGGCGCGAACGGCGTAGCCGTCCATTGCGCTTGCATCGAAGGGAGGGTTGTCGGTGCTCGCCGGCACCGGTGCGGCCAGCACACGGCCAGCGGCGGCGTCGAGCGCCACACTCTCGCAACCCTTGGGCGAAATCGCGGCCATGATCCGCGCCAGAGCCTCATCGACCGGTAGCAGCATTACGTATCCCGCCGGAAGTCGCCGGACTTGCCGCCTGATTTTTCCAGCAACCGGACATTGGTGATGGTCATGGATTTGTCCAGCGCCTTGCCCATGTCGTAAAGGGTCAGGGCCGTGACCGAGGCGGCAGTCAGCGCTTCCATCTCGACGCCCGTGGGGCCGGTGGTTTCGACCTGTGCGCGGATGGCGATGACATGCGCTTCCGTGCCCTTTTCGATCTCGATGGCGACCTTTGAGATCGCGATTGGATGGCAGAGCGGAACGAGTTCGGCGGTTTTCTTGGCGGCCATGATCCCCGCCACCCGCGCCACGGCAACCGCATCGCCCTTCTTGAGATCGCCGCCGAGAATAGCCTCGACGATTTCAGCCGTCGCGTGAAGCTCGGCCCCGGCAATGGCGACCCGTCTGGTGTCCGGCTTGCCCGAGATATCGACGATGCGCGCCGCGCCCTTCTCGTCGAGATGGGTGAGCGGGTCAGCCATGGCCGAAAAGCAGCGCCCGGGTCGCCGCCGCCACATCCGCCTGCCGCATCAGGCTTTCCCCGACAAGGAAGGTGCCAACGCCTGCCGTGCGTTCGAGATGAGTGAGATCGTCATGGGTGAAGATGCCGCTCTCCGAAACCAGAAGCCTGTCCTCGGGCACCATTTTCGCCAGCGCGATCGTGGTATCGAGCGAAACCTCGAACGTGCGCAGGTCGCGGTTGTTGATGCCGATGAACTGCGCGCCCAGTTCCAGCGCCCGCTCCATTTCAGACGCATCATGCACCTCGACCAGCGCGTCCATGCCCCATTCATCGGCGGCATCGAGCAGGTAGCGCGCGCCCTCATCATCGACCGAGGCCAGGATGATGAGGATGCAGTCGGCGCCCCAGGCGCGGGCCTCGGCCACCTGATAGGTCTCGAACAGGAAATCCTTGCGCAGCGCGGGCAGGTTCACCACATCGCGCGCCTGCCTCAGAAACTCCGGGCGTCCCTGAAAGCTCGGCGCATCGGTCAGCACCGAAAGGCACGCCGCTCCGCCGTCCTCATAGGCTTTCGCCAATAGAGGCGGGTTGAAATCCTCGCGGATCAGGCCCTTGGAGGGACTGGCCTTCTTGATCTCGGCGATAAGGCCGAACCTGCCTTCGGCACGCTTTGCCCTGAGCGCGTTGACGAACCCGCGCGGCGGCGTCTGGTCGTGGGCGGCGGCGGCCACTTCGGCCCATGGCCGGGCAGCTTTTGCCGCCTCGATTTCGTCGCGCTTATAGGCTTCGATCCGACGCAGGATGTCCGTCATGCCGCGCCCCCCGAAACCTTGACGAGCTTGTCGAGCGTAGCCTTTGCCTTGCCGCTGTCGATCGTCTCCGCGCCGAGCGCCACGCCTTCCTTCAGCGTCTCGACCTTGTCGGCCACGATGAACGCGGCGGCGGCATTGAGCAGCACGATGTCGCGATAGGGGCCCTTTACCCCGTCGAGCAGCTTGCGCAACTCGCCAGCATTGTGCTCGGGGTCCCCGCCAACGATGTCGCCGAGCGTGGCGCGCGGCAAACCGGCCTCTTCTGGCGTAACCTCGAACGCGGTCAGGTTCCCGTCCTTGATCTGGGAAACGAAGGACGGCCCGGTGGTCGAAAGCTCGTCCAGCCCGCTGTCGCCATGAACGACCCAGGCCGATTTTGCCTGGTTGGCCAGCAGCGCGGCTGCCACGGGCTCCACCCATTCAACGTCGAAAACGCCCAGCACGTAGCGCCGGACCCCGGCAGGGTTGGCCTGCGGGCCGAGCAGATTGAACATCGTTCGCGTGCCCATTTCCATGCGCGTGGGCCCCACATGCTTCATCGCCGGATGGTGGCTGGGCGCGAACATGAAGCCGATGCCGGCCTGGGCGATACAGCTTGAGATTTCCTCGGGCGAAAGATCGAGCCGGATGCCCAGCGCCTGCAATGCTTCCGCCGACCCGGATTTCGAGGAGAGCGCGCGGTTGCCGTGCTTGGCGACCGGCACGCCGGTCCCCGCGACGACCAGCGACGCGCCGGTCGAGATGTTGAGCGTTCCCGCGCCGTCCCCGCCCGTCCCCACGATATCGATGGCATCTTCCGGCGCTTCGACCGGCACCATCTTGCGCCGCATGATCGAAACCGCCGCCGCGATCTCGCCCACCGTCTCGCCCTTGACCCGCATGCCCATCAGGAACGCACCGATCTGGGAAGGCGTCGCCTCGCCGGACATGATGGTTTCCATCACCTCCCGCATTTCGGTGCCCGTAAGATCCTTGCCCTGCGCGATACGGTTGAGGGCCGATTTGATGTCCATGCGGGCTACTCCTCAGGCGGCTTTGTCGCGATTGAAGTCTTTTGCGATGTTCAAAAAGTTCTGCAAGATGGCGTGGCCATTTTCCGAAGCGATGCTTTCGGGGTGGAACTGCACGCCATGCACCGGCAACTTGCTATGCTCGATTCCCATGATCTGCCCATCCTCGGACCGGGCCGTCACCGCGAGAACGCCGGGCAGCGCCTTTTCATCGAGGACCAGCGAGTGGTAGCGCGTTGCCTCGAACTGCCCGTTGATGCCCTTGAACACGCCGCGCCCGTCGTGGGTGATGACCGACACCTTGCCGTGCATGGGGCTGGCCGCGCGGACCACCTTGCCGCCAAAAGCCTGCCCCATCGCCTGTAGCCCCAGGCAAACGCCGAACAGCGGGATTTCGCCCGAAAAACGCTCGACCAGCGAAAGGCAGATGCCCGCCTGGTCGGGCGTTGCCGGACCGGGCGAAATGACGATGGCATCGGGCGCCTTCGCGGCGATCTCGTCGAGCGTGATCCTGTCGTTGCGCACGACCTCGGTGTCGGCCCCAAGCTCTCCGATATAGTGGACGAGGTTGTAGGTGAAACTGTCGTAGTTATCGATGACGAGAACGCGCATCACTGCCCAACTTTCGCTTCGCCCGCGTAGCGTAGCGCTTCTTCGGCGGCGCTGAAAAGGGCCCGCGCCTTGTTCTCGCATTCGAGCTGTTCGAGTTCGGGCTTGGAGTCCGCGACGATCCCGGCGCCTGCCTGCACGTAAAGCTTGCCGTCCTTGAGCAAGGCGGTGCGCAGCACGATACAGGTATCCATCCGCCCGTCCGCGCCGAAATAGCCGACGCATCCGGCATAGACCCCGCGCCGCGCCTTTTCGAGTTCGTCGATGATCTCCATGGCCCGTACCTTGGGGGCACCGGACACGGTGCCTGCGGGGAATCCCGCCGAAAGGGCGTCGATGAAATCGTATTTCGGATCGAGTTCACCCACGACGTTGGAGACGATGTGCATGACGTGGGAATAATATTCGAGGAAGAACCTGTCGGTGACCCTGACGGTCCCCACCTTGGCGACCCGCCCCACATCGTTGCGCCCCAGATCGAGCAGCATCAGATGCTCGGACAGCTCCTTGGGGTCCGCCAGCAGCTCTTCGGCCAGTTCCCTGTCGCGCTCGGGCGTCGCGCCGCGCTTGCGGGTGCCGGCAATCGGGCGGATGGTGACCTCGCCCTCATCGACGCGCACGAGGATTTCCGGGCTCGACCCGGCAACCGCGAAGCCGCCGAAATCGAGAAAATACATATATGGCGATGGATTGGTGCGCCGCAGCGCCCGGTAGAGCGCGGTCGGGGGCAGGGTGAAATCGGCGGAGAACCGCTGGCTCAGCACCACCTGGAAGATGTCTCCCGCCGCGATATAGTCCTGTGCCTTCTCGACCATCGCGGAATACTCGTCGCGCGAGGTGTTGCTGGTCACCTCGATCTTTTCGAGGTCGGGAATATCGCCCGAACGGGGAAGGGGGCGCTCGAGACGCGCGATGGCGCCCTCGATCCGGCTCTGCGCGGCCTCATGGGCCTGCCGCGCGCTCACGCCCTCGCGAGGATAGACGGGCGCAGAGAGATAAAGTTCGTCCCTGAGGGAATCGAACACCGCCAGCATGGACGGACGCATCATGATCGCGTCGGGCACTCCGATGGTATCGGGGTTGGCGTCGGGCAGTTCTTCCATGAACCGCACCATGTCGTAACCGAGATACCCGAAGACACCGGCCGAGTTCGCGGGCAGGGCCGGGGGCATGTCGATCCGGCTTTCCGCGATCAGCGCCTTGAGCGTATCGAGCGGCGCGCCCGGAACGGGAGCGAAGGCATCCCTGTCGAGCGCCGCCTTGCGGTTGATTTCCGCGCGCCCGTCGACGACGCGCCACAACAGGTCCGGTTCGAGCCCGATGATCGAGTAGCGCCCCTTGGTGGCGCCGCCCTCGACCGATTCGAGCAGGAATGTGTGGGTCCGGTCCGCCGCCAGCTTGAGATAGGTTCCCACCGGAGTTTCAAGATCGGCGACGACGCGCCGATAGATCACCTGACCTTTTCCCGCATCATAGGCCGCGGCAAACGCGTTGAACCCCGAATCCATCTTCTGTCCTATTCGAGCCCGATCAGGCGGTTGAGCGTTTCCTGGTTGATCCGGATGGGCATATCCTGCCGCAGTCCTTCAACGAACCCGGAAAACACCTGGTCGGCAAAGGTGTTCTGCATCATCGCGGCGACTTCGGACGTCCCGCCCGCTGGCGCGGGAGTCACCGAACTCACCTGGAAGACGATCACATCGCCCTCGGGGGTCTGGAGATAACCCGCCGTCCCTTCGCCCCCGATAAAGGCGGCGCGCGCAACTTCGGGGCCGATGATGCCATCGGTCGATCCGGTGCGGCCAAAGGGCTGCGAGACTTGTGGAATGCCCCCGCTGTCCATGGCAACGGTAAGTATGTCGCCGCCCGCATCAAGCTGGGCCACCATGTCCTCGGCGGCGGTGAGGATGGCGTTGTCTGTCTGGAGGTCCTGCCAGGCGGCGATCACCTCGTCGCGCACTTCGTCCAGCGTCTGGTCGCGCTCGGGTTCCACCGAAAGCAGCTCGAAAAAGACCGCGCGGTTCGAGCCCAGGCTGATTGCGGGCGTGAAGGTCGCGTCCTGGGATGCCGAGAATATCTGGTTGACGACCGTTTCGCGGGCGGTGGGCGGGATGGTCTCGATGTTCTCGAGCGCGGCACCCGAACGGGTCAGCCCGATCTCGTGGATCTCAAGCCCGTATCCGGCGGCGACATCGTCGATCGGCTGGAAGGCCGCGCGGGCCTCCTCGATCGCATCGTATGCCGTGAGCAGTTCGTCGCGTCCCGCGGCGAGGCGCAAATTCTGCTCGATCCGGTCGCGCACCGCTTCGAGCGGCTGCTGCCCGCCTTCGATGATTTCGGAAACCCAGATGGCCCGCTGCCCCAGCGCGCCGGGGATAATGGCGAAACCGCCTTCGGGAAGCGAGAAGGCGGCTTGCGCCAGTGCGGCATCGGTCAGTTGCGTTTGGGCGAACAGCCCCAGCGGGCTGACATCGGTTTCGACGCCCGCTTCGAGCGTCAGTTCGGCAAAGTCGCGCCCCTCGGCCAGCCCGGCCTCGAACAGCGCCAGCGTTTCGGGGGCGTTGAGCAGAAGCTGGCTGATGCGGCGCTGCTCGACCGTGGTATAGCTGGCCGCCGTGCGCTCATATTCGGCTTCGATCTGGGCGTCGGTGATCTCGACGCCCGCCGCCAGTGCCTCGGGCGTCAGGGGCAGGAGGCGGACGACACGGGTTTCCTCGGTGCGGAAGCGCTCCTGATTTTCAGCAAAGAACTGCGAAAGATCGCTCTCGGAAGGCTCCTCGACGCTCGTGAAAAACATCGGGTTGAGCTCGATATATTCGATCACCCGGCGCTCGTTCTCGTAGGAATTGGCGAGATCGGCGGCAAATTGCGGCATGCGCACGCCATCGAGCATCATGCCGACCTGCTCGCGCTTGGCCGCCTTGCGCTGGAGATTGAGATATTCGCTCTCCGTATACCCCGCCTGCCGCAGTACCGTGATGAAAGCCGTGCGGTCAAACGCGCCCAGCGCGCCCGCAAAGGACGGGTCGCGGCGGACCAGTTCGGCGAGCTTGTCCTCGGAAGCGCCGAGCGAAAGCCGCTGGGCCAGCGTTTCCAGCGCCGCGTCGTTGGCCAGTTGCGCCAGCGTTGCGTTGGGCAGTCCGAAGGCCAGCGCCTGCTGCGCGGTGGGCGACATGCCCGTCTGGGCGGCGAACTGGTTCAGCCGGCTGCGATAGATGCGATCGAATTCGCGTGCGGTGACGTTCTGGTCGCCCACCCGCGCCACCGTATTGGCGTTGAGATCGAGAAAGATGCTCGGCAGGCCGAACCCCGCGACGGCCAGGACGACCACGGCAAGAAAAATCTTTGCGACCCAGCTCCGGCCGAAATTACGCATATTGTCGAGCATGTTGTCCCATTCGATCGAGGTGTGGCCGATGCTTTCGTCCAAAGCGCCGGCCTATGGCTTTTGAGGCGGGCGCATAATAGACAAGGTCCATTCCGGCTCGCAAGGCACGTTCGCGAGCCGGGTTAAGACATTGACATGGACTGCGCAAGCGCAATCAGGGAGACACGATGAGCACGGACAAGCGGCCACTGATCGCCGGCAACTGGAAAATGAACGGCACGGGTGCCGCGCTCGCGGAGATCTCGCGCCTCCGGAACCTCGTCGCCGATAGTGGCGCGGCCAGGGCCGATATCCTTATCTGTCCGCCCGCAACGCTTCTCCATCGCGCATCCGAAACCGCCTCCGGCAGCGCCATCGCGGTCGGCGGGCAGGATTGCCACGCGGCGGCATCGGGGGCCCACACCGGCGATATCAGCGCACAGATGCTGACCGACGCCGGCGCGACCCATGTCATTGTCGGCCACTCCGAGCGGCGCACCGACCACGGCGAAACCAGCGCCGATGTGCGCGCCAAGGCGGACGTGGCGCTGGGGGCAGGGCTGATCCCGGTAATCTGTGTGGGCGAAACCGAGGCCGAGCGGGAAGCGGGCAGCGCGAATCGCGTGGTCGCCGACCAGTTCGCATCGTCCTTGCCGGATTATGGCGATGGCACTGAAATCATCATCGCCTACGAGCCCGTCTGGGCCATCGGCACCGGCAAGACGCCGACCATCGCCGACATTGCCGACATGCACGCCCATATCCGGCAATTGCTCGTTGAGCGTTTCGGGGAGGCTGGGGCGGCAGCACGCATTCTCTATGGCGGATCGGTCAAGCCGTCCAATGCCGAGGAAATCCTTAGTGTTCCGAACGTCGATGGCGCGCTGGTGGGTGGCGCGAGTCTGAAGGCGGATGATTTTTTCGCGATTGTCGCAGCATCGTAGCCCCCTCATCCGTCTCGCCCTTCGGGCGATCCACCTTCTCCCACGAGGGGAGAAGGGAAACCCTGTGGATGTATCGGCCCTTGAGCCCCCCTCTCCCCTCGTGGGAGAGGGGTTGGGGGTGAGGGGGACAGCGATGTCTCCAGGAACGACAAAGCAGTCAAAAAACCCAATCTCCCATCTGGCCATATTCAATCTTTGCGTGTAGAACCGCGCCAACAAACAACGGACTTGAACCGGACGATCCCGATGACGACATCGGGGTCGGCTTTCTATTGACAAGGACTGACCTGTCCCATGGCAACAGTTTTGATTGTCGCCTATCTGCTGATCGTGCTGGCCATGATCGTCGTCATTCTGCTGCAGCGCTCCGAAGGCGGTGGGCTGGGCATGGGCGGCGGTGGTGGCGGTTTCATGACGGCGCGCGGCTCGGCCAATCTTTTGACGCGCACGACCGCGATTCTGGGCACTCTGTTCATGGCGACCGCGATCGCCCTGACTATCGTGAGCCAGATCGATCGGTCTTCCACCTCCATTCTGGACCGTGCCGTGCAGAGCCCCGACGGTTCGCCCGCTTCGGTTCTCGACGCGCTCGATGCCATGGGCGGCGGCGCTGACGATCTTTCCGCGCCCGCTCCGGCCCAGCCGGCGCCCGCACAGGACGATCTGACCGCCCCGGCAGCACCCGCCGGCAGCGACGCGGACCTCATGGTCCCCGAGGCGCCCGCCCAGACGGACACCCCGGGCAACTGAGGGTCCGGATAACTGAACAAGAGAATGGGGATGGAAACATCCCCTTCTTTTTTGTGTGAGCGCACTCAAAAAACGCGCTGCGAATCGATACGGCATATGTAAGGTAAAAGCCCATGGCTCGGTACGTTTTCATCACCGGTGGCGTGGTTTCCTCGCTTGGCAAGGGTCTTGCTTCCGCTGCCCTCGGCGCGGTGTTGCAGGCGCGCGGCTACAAGGTCCGCCTGCGCAAGCTCGACCCCTATCTCAACGTCGATCCGGGCACGATGTCGCCCTATCAGCACGGCGAGGTGTTCGTTACCGACGATGGCGCGGAGACCGATCTGGATCTGGGGCACTACGAGCGCTTCACGGGCCGTTCCGCCAACCAGAAGGACAACGTCACCACCGGGCGCATCTATTCGGACATTCTCGTCAAGGAACGGCGCGGCGACTATCTGGGCGCAACCGTGCAGGTGATCCCGCACGTCACCGACGAGATCAAGGCCTTCATCACCTCGGACAATGACGAGTTCGATTTCGTGCTCTGCGAGATCGGCGGTACGGTGGGCGACATCGAGGCGATGCCGTTCCTCGAATCCATCCGCCAACTCGGCAACGAGCTTCCGCGCGGAGACGCGGTGTTCGTCCACCTGACGCTGATGCCTTTCATCCCCAGCGCGGGGGAGTTGAAGACCAAGCCGACCCAGCATTCGGTCAAGGAGTTGCGCTCCATCGGCATCCAGCCCGACATCCTGCTCGTGCGCTGCGACCGCCCGATCCCCGAGGGGGAAAAGCACAAGCTTTCGCTGTTCTGTAACGTCCGGCCCTCCGCCGTCATCCAGGCGCTCGACGTATCTTCGATCTATGACGTGCCCATCGCCTATCACGAGGAAGGACTCGATGGCGAAGTGCTGGCCGCCTTCGGCATCACCGATGCGCCCGATCCCAAACTCGACGGCTGGCGCGAGATTTCGCACCGCATCCACAGCCCCGAAGGCGAGGTCAATATCGCCATCATCGGCAAATATACCGGGCTCAAGGATGCCTACAAGTCGCTCAACGAGGCGCTGGTCCATGGCGGCATCGCCAACCGCGTGAAGGTCAACATAAGCTGGATCGATTCCGAGGTCTTCGAGCGCGACGATCCCGGTCCCTATCTCGAGGGTATCCACGGCATTATGGTGCCCGGAGGGTTCGGCGAGCGCGGCTCGGAAGGCAAGATCAACGCGGCCCGTTTCGCCCGTATCCGGGGCGTCCCCTATTTCGGTATCTGCTTCGGCATGCAGATGGCCTGCATCGAGGCGGCCCGGAACACCGCCGGCATCGCCAAGGCCAGCTCGACCGAATTTGGACCGGCGAAGGAAGCCGTCGTGGGTCTCATGACGGAATGGGTCAAGGAAAACGAAAAGAAGGCCGGGTCCGACAAGGACCTCGGCGGCACGATGCGGCTCGGCGCCTATCCGGCCAACCTCGTGCGTGGCAGCCGGGTTGCCGATATCTACGGCACCAACCGCATCTCCGAGCGCCACCGTCACCGCTACGAAGTCAACATGAAGTACCGCAAGGTGCTCGAGGCCAATGGCCTGTTGTTCTCGGGCCTCTCGCCGGACGGGCAGTTGCCCGAGATCGTCGAGCGCACCGACCACCCGTGGTTCATCGGCGTGCAATACCACCCCGAACTCAAATCCCGCCCCTTCGAGCCGCACCCGCTGTTCAAATCCTTCATCTCGGCGGCGGTCGATCAGAGCCGGCTCGTGTGATGGCCGAAATCGTCAATCTGAGGTTGGCGAGAAAGCGCAAGGCGCGGGCCGGTGAGGATAAGAAGGCCGAAGCCAATCGCGCAAAGTTCGGCCAGACGAAAGCCGAGCGCGAAAAGCGCAAGGCCGAGGACAAGCTGGCTTCCCAGCGGCTCGACGGCCACAAGCTGGACGACTGAGGGTTAGCCCTGATCAGTTAGCCCTAAAACCCCGTCCTGAACCCGATCGTCGTGGCATTGGCGCTGCCGCCGCCGCCAAAGCTGTTCCATGCGCCCGACCGATGGTGAATGCGCCAGAACAGCTCGGTATCGGGGTTTTCCGCGCTCGAAAAACTGACCTCGGGGCTGAGATAGAACAAAACGTTGCCGGGCAGCCCGTCATGGTCTTCCCGCCACGCCTCGATCCCCATCGTATCGTCCACCACGCTGACTCCGAAGGTCAGCGCTGGCGAAATTCTTAAGCCGTCCCCGACAACGATCCCGTCATAGCGGCCCACCACGCCGCCCCAGATCTCGCCGGTCGTGCGCTCGGACCCGGCCCGGACGGCGCCGCCCACTTCAAGTCCGACCCGGAAATCGTCGAGAGGTTCGCCAAAGAACTGCTGGTATCCCGCGCCCAGAACGATGGTGTTCTCGTACCGCACGTCAAAGGGGTTCAGCATGTCGGCCATGTCGCCGGCTCCCATCGGGCCGCTCAGGATGAAAACGTTTCTATCCGATTGCTGGATGTCCTGGGCAAGTGCAGGCAATGCGAATACGCTCGCCGCAAGGGCGAAGGCTGCGATCTTCATGGCAAAAGCTCCGCCTGCCTGTTGGCAGGCTTATCGTTTCATTTGCCAGTAAAACGCCGCCGCGATTGCCCCGGTTCCGAGAAACAGGACTAGTCAGTCAGGACCAGAAGGACAGGACCGCTTGCAAGGAGGATGAGAATCAGCGCGATCCGCATCGGCCAGTTCCCCCGAATCCTGCCAAGCGGAAGCAGGCTCACGCCGAAAACGATCAGGGGACAAACGATCGCCGCCCGGACAAAACCCATGCCGATGAAATTGGCATAGTCGGCCAGTCGCAACAGCAGCCAGTACCCGGCCACGAACCCGGCGATCGCCGCCATCACCATCAAAAGGACGTCGGAGAAAACCCCGATCATTCGGTCGCAATAGGCGGAATCGATCACCAGCACGAGCCCGGTGATGACGAGAAAGGCCGCTGTCAGCGCCGATAGGGCGCGCAGATCGGTGAGCGCGGCAATCGAGCCGTGCGGGCCATAGTTGTCAAGGGCTGCTCTGCCCAAGCCACCCGGCAGATAGGTGCCCAGCACCCACACAAGCCCCAGCATGGCAAAGGCGCCCGCCGCAAAGGCGAGGGCAGTGACGGCGATGGCTTTGAGCCTTGAGGCGATCGTATTCATGCCGTGCTGTCAGGATTCGGGCGCGATGAAGACCGAATAGGCCGCGTAGCAATAGTTGGCCTCACAATCCTGCATGATGAGTTCCATTTCGATGCGCCCGGTATCGCCTGCGGTGAAATCGACGATGGGGTAATAATCGTCCTCGATATCCTCGGCCAGCACCGTCTTGTCGGGCGAATAGACCACGAGGTCGAGATCGAAACAGTCGTCATCACAATCGCCCATGATCTCGATGGTGCGCCCGGCGGGCACATCGAGCGATATGTGCGAGGCCGCGCCGGGGGTGAGCCGCACGATGCCGAAACTGTCGAGCACATAGCCCGGCGGCGCGATGTCGATATTTTCGAGCACCTGCTCATAGAGCAAGGACGTATGGACGTTCTGCGCGGCAAGCGGGACGGGCAGGGTCATCGCCGTGGCTGCAACGACCACGCCCCGAAAAAGTGTTTTCATCCTATGCCAGCGCCCCCGAATTTCCTGGAAAAGTTTGGTAGGCTCGACGGGATTCGAACCCGTGACAACTCGATTAAAAGTCGAGTGCTCTACCAGCTGAGCTACGAGCCCTTGAACCAGGGGGTCGCCTGTGCTGGCCGACGACGCGCGGAACATAGTATCTGAAGGCGCGGTGTCAACCGCTTTTTGGGTTTTGCAGACACCCGTTCAGTCAGGCCAGTCCTCGCCCACGAACGGCACGGGCTCACAGGCGATGCCCATCGCGGTCAGCGGCTCGCACAGGATATGCGCGGCTTCGTAATCGGCAAGCGGCCCTGCGATAATCCTAGCCTTGTCGAGTTCGTTGGTCTCTCCCATGACGAATGCAAGCTCGTTGAGCATCGGACCCGACCGCGTAAGGATTTCGCTGCGCCGCATGGAAACGCTCTGGCGCAGCACCTCGTTGCCCAGGGCAACGCCATAGCCGTCACCCAGCGGGGGCGGCATCGGCTGGTCGCCTGGCCCACTGGCGTCAACGTCCTCGAAAAGAGCGCTCTGACGCACGATGATGATACCGCCATCGGCCTCGTAGACTTCGGGGCTCGTCGCCGCGATGGAGGCGGTCAGCAGTGAACGGTCGATATCGGCGTCAAGCGGCAGGGATTCGATCAGCAGCGGAAGGCTGCGCTCGACCGCGGCAAGCCTGCGGATGACCTCGCCACTGTCGTCGTCGAGCAGGTTGAACCGCGAGAGCAGCGCGCGCGTATCGCGCGTCAGGCGCAGGTTCTCGGCCCGCACCTCCGCCATTCCCGTACGGAGCTGGTTGACATTGCCACCCTCAAGACGGCTGGCATGCAGGGCCGAGACGATGTTTTCAGGCACGAGCGCGCCCAGATTGACCGAAACGATGGCTATGGCCCCGCAAACCATTGCGGCAATGCCCCAGGTCGAAATGTCGGAGTGATCGGTGTTAAGGTTAGGCAAGGCCACGCGGCTCCCCTCCGGGGTGCGAATCAGTCCAGATCGTCCGGGTATTGTCACCGAGAGAAGTTATGGTTTTACCAACACCTTGCTGCCATAAAGTTGCGCGATGCCGCGAGCCGTATAAGGGCCACGCGAGCCGTATAAGGGCCAGGGGAGAAAACAATGAGCCAGTTTCTGACGATCGTGCTCGCCGCCGGCGAAGGTACGCGCATGAAGTCCTCAAGGCCAAAGGTTCTTCACGCTGTCGGCGGCCTCCCGATCGTCGGACATGTGCTCAAGGCCGCAAAAGGCGCGGGAGCCGACCGGGTCGCAATCGTAACCGGACCGGGCCATGACGCGGTGCGCAAGGCGATGGCCGCGCTGGTGCCGGACGTCGAGTTTTACGAGCAGACCGAGCGGCGCGGTACCGCGCATGCTGCCTCGATGGCCGAACCGGCCTTTCGCGATGCCGATGGTTATGTCGCCATCGTCTATGGCGACCACCCCCTGCTGCGGGCGGAAAATTTCGATGCGATAGGGGCAAGGCTGCAAGCGGGAGCCGATGCGGCGATCCTCGGCTTTGAACCCGCCGATCCGACCGGTTATGGCCGGTTCATCACCGATGGCGACAAACTCCTCGCCATCCGCGAACACAAGGACGCAAGCGAGGAGGAGCGCCGGATCGGGCTGTGCAATGCCTGCATTCTGACCTTCCGCGCCGAAATATTCCGCGAGCTGATCGGCAGGGTCGGGAGCGAGAACGCGCAGGGAGAGTTCTACGCCACCGATCTGGTCGAGCTCGCCAACGCCGCCGGATATACGGTCGGCTATGCCATTGCCCCAGAAGATGACGTGATGGGCGTCAATGACCGCGTGCAACTGGCGCACGCCGAGGCGATCTTCCAGAACCGGCGGCGCGAGGAGATGATGCGGGCAGGCGTCACCCTCATCGACCCGCAAAGCGTTTATTTTTCATTCGATACCGAACTCGCACCCGATGTCGCGGTCGAGCCCAACGTCGTGTTCGGGCCCGGTGTCAAGGTCGAGACCGGGGCGGCCATCCATGCCTTTTCCCATATCGAGGGCGCCCATATCGCGTCCGGCGCCACCGTGGGGCCGTTCGCGCGCCTGCGACCCGGCGCGGATCTGGCCGCAGGCGCCAAGGTCGGCAATTTCGTGGAGATCAAGAAGGCCAGTATCGGGGAGGGCGCCAAGGTCAGCCATCTGACCTATATCGGTGACGCCGAGATCGGGGCGCGGGCCAATATCGGGGCGGGCACAATCACCTGCAATTACGACGGCTACAACAAGGCGCGCACCATCGTGGGAGAGGGGGCCTTCATCGGGTCGAACTCCGCCCTCGTCGCGCCGGTCGAAATCGGTGCGGGCGCCTATGTCGCTTCGGGGTCGGTCATCACCGAACCGGTCGCCGACGCAGCGCTCGGCATCGGCCGTTCCCGCCAGATCAACAAGCCGGGCTACGGCAAGATTCTCAATGAGCGCTTCAAGGCGCAAAAGGAAAAGAACTAGGGGGCAATCAGGCATGTGCGGAATTGTCGGTATCATTGGTGTCGAGCCCGTGGCCGGACGGCTGGTGGAAGCGCTGAGGCGCCTCGAATATCGCGGCTATGACAGCGCGGGCATCGCGACTTTGACCGCAAAAGGACTCGACCGCCGCCGCGCCGAGGGCAAGCTGAACAATCTGGCCGAAAAACTGTCGTCGGAACCCGTCGAGGGCCTGATCGGCATCGGCCACACTCGCTGGGCGACCCATGGCGGGGCGACCGAGCGCAACGCCCACCCGCACATGACCGGCAAGGTCGCGGTCGTCCATAACGGGATCATCGAGAATTTCCGCGAACTGCTTGATGGCCTGGCGCTGGATGGCTATGCGCCCCAGAGTGAGACGGATACCGAATCCGTGGCCCTCTGGCTCACCCGCGCCATCGACAAGGGCGCAACGCCCGAAGAGGCCGTTGCGGCGCTTTTGCCCGAGTTGCGGGGCATGTTCGGGCTGGTGTTTCTGTTTGCCGATCACCCCGACCTGCTCATCGCCGCGCGGCAGGGCTCGCCGCTTGCCATCGGGCATGGCGAAAAGGAAATGTATCTGGGCTCGGACGCCTACGCGCTCGCCCCTTTCACCAATCAGGTGACCTATCTCGAGGAAGGAGACTGGGCGGTCATCCGGCCTTCCAGCGTCACCATCCGCAATTTTTCCGGCACGCCGGTCCAGCGCCAAAGGCAGGTTTCGACCGCCTCTGCGGCGCTGGCCGACAAGGGCAATCACCGCCATTTCATGGCCAAGGAGATTTACGAGCAACCCGAAACGGTCTCGCATACGCTCTCCCACTATATCGATCTCACCACCGAAAAGGTGACGCTGCGCGAAGAATTGCCCTTCGATTTCGCCAAGTTGCCGCGCTTGACGATAACCGCCTGCGGCACGGCCTATTATGCCGGGCTCGTCGCCAAATACTGGTTCGAGAAATACGCGCGCCTTCCCGTCGACGTCGATGTCGCGTCCGAATTCCGCTACCGCGAGCCGCCCCTGCCCGAAAAGGGACTGGCGCTGGTCATCTCCCAGTCGGGCGAAACCGCCGATACGCTCGCTGCGCTGCGCTATGCGGCCAAATCCGGCCAGCATATCGCCGCATTGGTCAATGTGCGTGAATCCACCATCGCCCGCGAGGCCGACGTGGTTTTCCCAACCCTCTGCGGCCCGGAGATCGGCGTCGCCTCGACCAAGGCGTTCACCGCCCAGTTGACGGCCCTTGCCAGCCTCGTCATCGCGGCGGGCGTCGCGCGTGGCGTCCTTGGCGACAGCGAGGCGCACGATCTGGTGCGCGCGCTGATTGAGTTGCCCGGTGCGATGGCTGATGCCCTTCGGCACGAAAACCACATCGAGGACATCGCGCGCAATCTCTCCAAATCCAAGGACGTGCTTTATCTGGGGCGCGGGCAGATGTTCCCGCTGGCGCTCGAAGGCGCTCTCAAGCTCAAGGAAATTTCCTATATCCACGCCGAAGGCTATGCCGCCGGCGAGCTCAAGCACGGCCCGATCGCGCTGGTGAACGAGGAAATGCCGGTCGTCGTCGTCGCCCCTTCCGACGGGTTGATGGAAAAAACCATCTCCAACATGCACGAAGTCGCCGCGCGCGGCGGCAGGATCATCCTCATCACCGACGACAAGGGCATCGCCGAAGCGGGCGATGGCGCGCCGGACATCATCGCCATGCCCGAGGTCAACCCCTTCGTCGCCCCCGTCGCCGCCGCCGTGCCGGTCCAGTTGCTGGCCTATCACACGGCGGTGTTCATGGGCACGGATGTCGACCAGCCGCGCAACCTCGCAAAGTCGGTGACGGTGGAGTAGGCCACGGTCTCTCCTCTCGCTGTCCCGGCCTTGAGCCGGGACCCACAGCGAACCCTCCACCGCTGTGAATCTGGAAATATGGTCCCCGGCTCAAGGCCGGGGAAGCGAATGGGGAAATGCTCACCCCGCCTTGATCAGCGGGATCGCAAGGTCCTTGCGGAAGACATAGAGCAGCATGCGCAGCGCCTCACCTTCCGGCCCCTTTAGGCCGGGGTTGTGGTCCAGTGCGGCGCGGGCGTCGTTGTGGGCCATTTCGAGCAGGTGGCTATGGACGTCCGGGACGGCGATGCGATAGCCGGGCATGCCCGACTGGCGCGTGCCGAGCAGGTCGCCATGGCCGCGCAATTCGAGGTCCTTTTCCGCGATCACAAAGCCATCGTCGGTCTTGCAGATCGTCTCGATGCGCGCCTTTGCCGTTTCGCTCAAGGGCTCGGTATAGAGCAAAAGGCACGCCGAACGCGCCGCGCCGCGGCCCACTCGTCCGCGCAACTGGTGCAACTGGGCAAGGCCGAACCGCTCGGCGTGCTCGATGATGATGATGGTGGCATCGGGTACGTCGACGCCAACCTCGATCACGGTGGTCGCCACCAGAATCTGCGCATCCCCGCTCTGGAACCGCTCCATGGCGGCCTGTTTCTCGCTCGCGCTCATGCGCCCGTGGACAAGCGCCACCTTGTCGCCAAAAACCTTCCTGAGTTCGGCGTGACGATCCTCTGCCGCGACAACGTCGAGCACCTCGCTTTCCTCGACCAGCGGGCACACCCAATAGGCCTGCACGCCCTCGTCGAAGCGCGCCCTGAGCCGCGCGATGACGCGGTCATATTCCGAGATCGGCAGGGCGGCGGTATCGATCGGCTGGCGTCCGGCGGGTTTTTCGCGCAGCACGGACACATCCATGTCCCCGAAATGGGTAAGGACAAGCGTGCGGGGAATGGGAGTGGCCGTCATCACCAGCAGGTCGGTCTTGTGCCCCTTTTCCGAGAGCGCCAGCCTTTGATGGACGCCAAAACGATGCTGCTCATCGACCACCGTCAGCCCCAGATTATGAAATTCCACCCCCGCCTGAAACAGCGCATGGGTGCCGACCGCGACATGGATCGCTCCGCTCGCCAGCCCTGCAAGAACCTTGCGGCGCGTGGCGGCGGGCATCTTGCCGGTCATCAGCACGACGTTCAGCCCGGCCTTTTCGGCAATCGGCTGCAGCGTCCTGAAATGCTGGGCGGCCAGAAGTTCGGTCGGGGCCATCAGCGCCGATTGCGCCCCATCCTCGGCAACCGCCGCCATGGCCATCAGCGCCACCACCGTCTTGCCGGACCCCACATCGCCCTGCAACAGCCGCGACATGCGGGTGGGTTTGGCCAGATCGTCCTTAATGTCGGCAATCGCCAACCGCTGGCCATCCGTCAGCGCAAAGGGCAGGGCCTCCTCCACGCGGCTGGTCAAGTCCCCCGTCATGTGCCGCGCAACGCCAGATGCCTTGACCAGCGTCGAGCGCACCAGCGAGAGCGCCAGTTGCCCGGCCAGATATTCGTCATAGGCCAGCCGCAGGCGGGCGGGTGAGACGATATCGCCCTCGCTGGGCCGTTTGGGCGCGTGGATATGGCGCAGCGCATCGCCAAATCCGGGCCAGGCCATGACGGCCCTGCGATCGTGGCCGATCCATTCGGGCATGACGGGTATGGCTTCGAGCGCGGTTGCAACGACCCTGCGCAGGGCCTTCGACGACAGCCCATGCGTCAGCGGATAGACCGGCTCTACCAGCGGGAGCGTATCGAGCTTTTCGGGTTCGACGATGTAATCGGGGTGCGTCATCTGCTTTTCGCGTCCGAAAAACCCGATTTCGCCGGAGACGTAGCGCGTCTCCCCGATGGGCAGGGAGCGCTCCACCCAGCCCCCCTTGGCGCCGAAAAAGATCAGCGTTATCTCGCCGGTCTCGTCATGCGCCCTCACCCGTAGAGGGGCGCGGTTGTTGCCGCGCGGGGGAACGATATGTTCGTCGATATGGAGTTTGAGTGTTGCGATCGACCCCACCGGGGCAAAGGCGATGCCGTTCTGGGCGCGGCGATCGATGACACCCGAAGGCATGTGCATCAGCACGTCGAGTACGACCGCTTCCTGCCCCTCGGGCGCCCCGAAGAACCTGGAAAACAGCGCGCCAAGCTGCGGGCCGACACCCTTGAGGGATGTCAGCGTGCGAAATAGCGGGTTGAGTGTGTCGGGACGCGGCACGATTCGCTCTTCAACTATTGCCTCGTCGCGACGTTAACCCGCGCACAAAAGGCTGACAAACACGGTTTGAGGTCTTATGAAGACCCTCCATCAAAGAGACTCCTCACCCATGACTGACAGCGAAAGCATCGAAATCCGGCGCAAGCGCGTGCTTTACCGCGCAAACCATCGCGGCACGCAGGAAATGGACATCCTCATCGGGGGATTCGTCGCCGACGGGCTCAAGGGATTCGATGCCGCCATGCTCGACCGGCTCGAAGCGCTGATGGACGAGGAGGAAACCGACCTGCAGGCCTGGATCATGGGCCAGCAGACCGTCCCCGAAACGGTCGACCGCGCGCTGATCGATGCCATCCGCAATCACAAGATCGCAAAGGCCGGCGCGTGACTGTGGATTCCGCCGCAATGCTCGACCGTCCCTCGCGTATTCTTGCCAACCTCCCGGATGGCATGCAGCCTTTCGTGCTCGCTCACGAGATAGAGCAGCGCCTTAAAGAAAACGCACAGTCTCCTGTTTCCATTGTCTTTGTCGCGCGCGACGGCCGCCGGTTGCTGCGCATGGCGGAAATCCTCGAAACGCTGCTGCCCGGCCATCCGGTGGTGACCGTTCCGGCTTGGGATTCGCTCCCCTATGACCGCGTATCGCCCAACGCGGTGACCATCTCGGCGCGCATGGCGGCGTTGAGCCGTCTTGCCGATCCGTCCTCGCGTGGCGTGATCGTCCTCACCGCCGTCAACGCCCTCATCCAGCGCGTCGTGCCGCGCGATATCGTTTCGCGCATGACCTTTTCCGCTTCCGCCGGGGCCATGGTGGACAGCGAAAAGCTTGCCGCATGGGCTGCGGACAATGGTTACCTGCGCGTGCCAACGGTCCGCGAGGCGGGCGAATTTGCCGTCCGGGGCGGGCTGGTCGATCTTTTCCCCGCCGGGCAGGAAACGCCGCTGCGCTTCGATTTCTTCGGCGCCCAGCTCGAAACCATCCGCTCTTTCGACCCCGAAACCCAGCGCACAACCGGCAATCTCAAGTCCATAACGCTGGTCCCCATGAGCGAAGCGCTGCTCAACGAGGAGACCATCCGCCGCTTCCGCCGCAATTATACGACGGCCTTTGGCGGCAACACGGCGGACGATCCGCTTTACGGCGCGATAAGCGCCGGCCAGCGCTATCCGGGCATGGAGCACTGGCTGCCGTTCTTTTACGAAAAGATGGAATCGCTCGCCGATTACACCGGCGATGCGCCCTATTATTTCGACGAGCAGGCACGCGAAGCCTTTCTCGAACGACGCGAACAGATCGCCGATTATTACGATACGCGCGTGCAGGCGCGGGAGCAGGGTGGGGCGGCGGGCGCGCCCTATAAGCCCATCCGGCCCGAATTGCTCTACCACATGGACGAGCCGCCATACGCCCTGGCGCTGGGGCGTGAGGTGAGCGAGCTTTCTGCCTTTATGCCCGCCGACCAGAACCTGCCGGTCATCGATTGCGCAGGCAAGCTTGCCCCGAACTTTGCCGCCGAACGGCAGGCCGCCGATACCAATCTTTTCGAGGCGGTGATCGCCCGCATCAAGACCGAGGCAAGGGCCGGGCGCAAGACGATCATCACCTGCTGGTCCGAGGGGACGCGCGACCGCATGGGGCAGGTGCTGCGCGACCACGGGCTCAAGGCCGTCAGGGCGCTCGACAACTGGCAGCAGACCACGAAACTCAAGGTGGGCCAGCTCGGCCTCATCGTGCTGCCGCTCGAAACCGGCTATCTCGCCAACGACATCGCCGTCATCTCCGAGCAGGACATTCTGGGCGAGCGCATCATCCGCGCGACCCGCCGCCGCAAGGCGTCCGATGCGCTGACCGAAGCCACCAGCCTTTCGGCGGGCGATCTCGTCGTCCATGTCGATCACGGAATCGGACGGTTCATCGGCCTCAAGGCAATCGAGGTCACCGGGGCGCCGCACGATTGCGTCGAAATCGAATATGCCCGTGGCGACAAGCTCTATCTGCCGGTCGAGAACATCGAATTGCTCTCGCGCTACGGGTCCGAGGGCGGCGCAGAGCTGGATCGCCTGGGCGGGGTTGCCTGGCAGGCGAAAAAATCGCGGCTCAAGCAGCGCATCCGCGACATGGCCGAACAGCTCATCCGCATCGCGGCGGCGCGGGAGATGGCCTCGACCGCCCCCGTCGAGGTCCAGACCGGTGCCTACGATGAATTTTGCACCCGCTTTCCCTATGAGGAAACCGAGGATCAGCTTACCGCCATCGATGCGGTGTTCGATGACCTGACCTCGGGCCGCATCATGGACCGGCTGGTGTGCGGGGACGTCGGCTTCGGCAAGACCGAGATCGCCCTGCGCGCGGCCTTCGTCGTTGCCATGAGCGGGCGGCAGGTCGCCGTCGTCGTGCCGACCACGCTCCTGTCGCGCCAGCACTTCAAGACCTTTTCAGAGCGTTTCGCGGGCCTTCCCGTCCGCGTGCGGCAGGCGTCGCGCCTCGTTCCGGCCGCCGAACTCAAGGCTGTCAAGGAAGGCCTCAAGGATGGCAGCGTCGATATTGTCATCGGCACCCACGCGCTGCTCTCCAAATCGGTCAGCTTCCGCGATCTGGGCCTGCTCGTGATCGACGAGGAGCAGCACTTCGGCGTGGCGCACAAGGAACGCCTCAAGGAGATCAAGCACAACGTCCACGTGCTGACGCTTTCGGCGACGCCCATTCCGCGCACGCTGCAACTGGCCCTGACCGGGGTGCGCGACCTGTCGCTGCTGGCGACCCCGCCGGTCGACCGCCTTACCATCCGCACCTTCGTTTCCCCCTTCGACCCGCTGGTGGTACGAGAGGCGCTGCTGCGCGAGAAATATCGGGGCGGACAAGCCTTTTATGTCTGCCCGCGCATTTCCGATCAGGCCGACATCGCCCAGTTCCTCAGGGATCACGTGCCAGAAGTCAGCTTCGTCGTTGCCAACGGCCAGATGCCGCCGCAGGCGCTCGATGATACGATGAACGCCTTTTATGACGGCAAGTTCGACGTCTTGGTCGCCACGACCATCGTGGAATCGGGCCTCGACGTCCCCACGGCCAACACGCTGATTGTGCACCGTGCCGACAAGTTCGGGCTGGCGCAGTTGTACCAGATCAGGGGCCGCATCGGACGTTCCAAGACGCGGGCTTATGCAATCTTCACGGTTCCGCCCGACCGCAAGCTCAACGATCAGGCGCAGCGCCGCCTGCAGGTGCTGCAATCGCTCGAATCGCTGGGCGCGGGCTTCCAGCTCGCCAGCCACGACCTCGATATCCGCGGCGCGGGCAACCTTTTGGGCGAGGAACAGTCCGGCCATATCCGCGAGGTCGGATTCGAGCTTTATCAGTCCATGCTCGAGGAAGCCGTTGCATCGCTCAGGAGCGGGCAGGGGGCCGACGAAGAGGACGGCCAGTGGTCGCCGCAGATTTCGCTCGGCATGCCCGTCATGATCCCCGAGGGCTATGTCCCCGACCTTCAGGTCCGCATGCAGCTTTACCGGCGGCTGGGCGAGCTTTCCGATCCACGTGAGATCGATGCCTTCGGCGCCGAACTCATCGACCGCTTCGGCCCGCTCCCCGACGAGGTCGAAGGGCTCCTGAAGGTCGTTCTGGTCAAATCCTTCTGCCGCACGGCCAATGTTGAAAAGGTCGAGGCGGGACCCAAGGGCGCGCTCATAACATTGCGGCACAACAGCTTCCCCAACCCCGCCGGGCTCGTGCGCCATATCGGCGATCCCGCGCAGGCGGCAAAACTGCGTCCCGACCAGAAGATCATGTTCGCGCGCAACTGGCCGACCGCCGAACAACGGCTCAAGGGGGCCGCGGTTCTCCTGTCGCGCCTTGCAAGGCTCGCCGGCGAGGCCTGATGCGTTTGGGCCACAAGCGCGAGCCATAAGGATTGGAATGGGCAATCCGTCATGCTATTGCCCGATTTCGCCGCTCTTGAAAAATGCCAAACGACGAACTCCGGCGGGACGCTAGACCCTGCCCAGATATACGGGAATATCGATGACTGTAAAAAACGCCATTCTTGCTGGCCTCGTTGCCGTGGGGCTGTCCATGGGCGGCCCGCTCGTCGCGCTCGCGCAGGACTCGGGGCTGGTCGACGAAACGGCCGAAGTCGCCGAGCGCAATCCGGAAGACAACTGGCTCAAGGTCTGCTCCAATCTCGAAGACGGGCGCAAGGCCTGTATCATGCGCCAGGTGGTGACCAATGCGGGCATCTTCGTGGGCTCGTTCCTCCTGCGCGACGATCCGAGCCAGGACAGCCGCCTGCTGGCCGTAGGCTCCGTTCCCGTCGGCGTCATCCTGCCCGCCAACATGTCTTGGCAGATCGATGGGGCCAAGCCGGTGCGCGTGCCCTACATGCTTTGCGACCCCAATGCGTGCAGCGCCCAGACCGTGATCAACGAGGCCTTCGTGCAGGCGCTCAAGCGCGGCGCCAAGCTGTCGCTGACCTACACCAACCGGCAGTTCGAGCCGGTGGTCGTGGATATCGACCTCGCTGGCTTCACAGCGGTTTATGACGACCCCGAGGGCATCGATATCGACGAGCTCAATCAGGCCAACTCCACCGAGAACGTGCTTGAGCAGGTGCTTCAGGATCGCGCCCAGCAGCTCCGTCAGCAACTCGAGCAGAACGGCGATGCGGAAGCCGCGCCGGCCGAACCTGCCGAGGGTGAACCCGCCGAGGAAGCTCCGGCCCAGTAAGGCCGAGCCTGCAAACTGTCGGATTTTTCTACCGGCCCATGCCGAAGGCGATAGCCCGCCTTCGCAGGGCCGGTATCGTTTTGAGTGCCCACAAGCCACCCGTGCGCAGAGCCTGCGCGGGCAGCCAGCCCGAAAGCAGCGACCGGAACAGCGAATCGACGAACACGCCGGTACGGGTCAGGTCGCTGGCGCGCGAGCGGCCATAGGCGCGCGCAACGCTATCCGCCCAGCCCCACGCGCCGGGATTGGCAGCGGCAAGGCACGCGGCAAGATCCTCGACATCGCGCAGCCCCAGATTGAGCCCCTGCGCCCCGATCGGCGGGAAGGCATGGGCTGCCTCGCCGACCAGCACGGCGGCGTTCTTTCCGGCCACGTCGACGCTGAGCGTCGAGAGCGGGAAGACGAAGGTGGGGGTCACCGGGGTGACCCGCCCAAAAAGGTGCATCGATTTTTCCGCCAGCGCGGCGGCCAGGGTTTCCGGGTCGCGCCGCGCCGCCTCGAGGACGGACATCTTGTCGATCCAGACCAGATTTGCCTTGTGACCGCCGGCGGGAACGAAGGTGAAGGGGCCGTCGGGGTAATGGAACTCGGTCGAACACCCCTCCAATGGCCGCTCCAGTTCGAGATCGCCGACCAGTGCCGACTGCGCGAAACGGCGCTCGCGCACCTCGATCCCGGCCAGCTTGCGCACGCTTGAAGCCTTGCCATCCGCACCGACCAGCAGCCGAACCTGAACTTGCGTGCCATCGCCAAGGGAAAGGGTCCAGAGTTCCTCGCCGCGCTCCGCCGTCGCGAGGGTGGTTTGCAGCGTGGTCAGATCATCCAGTCCCGCCGCCGCGCTCTCGAACGCTTTGCCCAGCCGTTCATTGCCAAAATTCCAGCCAAATGCTTCATGATCGAATTCCGATGACTTAAAGAAGGTCTCGGGTGCGCGCAAAAACCTGTCGGTCGCATCGATGATGCGGATGCTTTCAAGCGGAACGCCGAGTGCCGCAGGTTCATCGATCAACTCGGCCTTGCGCATGAAGTCGACGCTGGGCAGCATGAGGGCCGAGGTCCGGCGATCGGGGGGAGCCGCTGGCGCGATATGGATCGTTGAAAACCCGGCGCGCGCCGCGCTCACCGCCGCCGCTTTGCCGGTCAGCCCGCCGCCGATAACGGCGATGTCGAAAACTTCTGCCATTGTCAGATCCTTGTGTGCCCTGAAAGATAGGGCCGTGCACCCCGGCGGGCAAGACAGGGCAGGGCGCTGCGTTCAAATGCCCCTATTTCGCCGCTCTTGCAGCCGACCTTCAATAAAAGCGCCTAACAGAACCAGAGATGGCCACGATGGGGTTTGGACGAGTCGGATGCAAGGACAGGCGCGCGGGCGATACCGGGGGTATCGCCAAGCGACTGGACACGGCAGCCATCTCTGGTTCTGTTAGGCGCTCTAAGAGCGCCGGGCGGTCGCTTGCCAGCACTTCAAACGCAAGAGTAAGCCAATGATCGAATTTTTCCTCGACCCCGCCTTCTGGGCGACGCTTGCCATCCTGATCGGGCTCGAACTCGCCCTCGGGGTCGACAACATCGTTTTCGTATCGCTCGTTCTGGCGCGCGTCCCCGAGGAGCAGCGCGACCTCGCCCGCCGCATCGGCCTTGCGATCTCCGCCATCGTCCAGATCATCGTCCTGGCCATAATGCTGTGGATCGCCGGGATCGACCGCACCGCCTTCACCCTCGGGCCATGGGCGCCGGGCTGGAACGAACTGGCCTTCCTCGCAGGGGGGCTGTTCCTTGTCTACAAGGCCGTTTCCGAACTTCATATCCATATCGAACACGGCCCACGCCTGCCCGCCGAGCCGCCCAGATCAGATCCCGACATGTCGTTCGCCACCGCCATCGTACAGGTTACGCTCATCAATGCGGTCTTTTCGGTCGACACCATCATCACCGCCGTGGGCGTCACCCGCTCGGTCGAGGTCATCGTCGTCGCCATCCTCGCGACCACCGCGATCATCTATTTCGCGACCGCTCCTCTCTCGGCCTTTATCGCCCGCCACAAATCGGTGCGCGCGCTGGCGCTGGCCTTCCTGCTCCTGATTGGCGGCTCGCTGATCTCCGAGGGGCTGGGCGTCACGCCCGATCCAATGCTGCTCTACGCGGTCGTCGGTTTCGGTACGCTCGTCCTTGCCGCCGTAAAACTTTCCGGCCACCTGCGCGGAAGACCCGAACCTGCCACTGCCGTCCCGCAAGAGCCGGTGCTGGAGGCCGCACAAACCGATGAAATCGCCCGCGACGACGAGGCGCTTGAGATACCCGCGCCCATCGTGCAAGAGTCCACCCCGAAGCGCCGCCCCGCACGCCGCAAGAGGGCGCGCAGAACCAGGGCCTCACCGCGAGGGTAGAATTTTCATGAAAGCAGTTTTTGTCGATCAGTTCGGCGGCGCCGAAGTGCTCTCCATGCGTGATCGGGAACTGCCCGAACCCGGATCGGGGGAAGTTGCCATCCGCCAGCACGCGATTGGCGTCAACTTCATCGATATCTACCACCGCAGCGGCCTTTACCCCAACCCGCTACCGCTGGTTCCCGGCTCGGAAGGCGCTGGCGAAGTCATCGCCGTCGGCCCGGGTGTCAGCGGCTTCAAGGTCGGCGACCGCGTCGCCTATCAGGGCACCATTGGCGCCTACGCCCAGGAGCGCATCCTGCCTGCCTCGCGTGCCATCCTGCTGCCCGACTCGATCAGCTACGAAATCGCCGCCGCGATCATGCTCAAGGGCCTTACTGCCTACTACCTCCTGTTCCTCACCTGGCCGGTTCGGGCGGGCGAAACCATCCTGTTCCATGCAGCAGCCGGGGGAATGGGTCTCATCGCCTGCCAGTGGGCCAGATCCATCGGGGCGAAGGTCATCGGCACCGCGGGTAGCGCTGAAAAGGTTGCACTGGCCCTCGCCAACGGCTGCGATCACGTCATCAATTACACCGAAGAGCACTTTCCCGACCGGGTCCGCGAGATCACCGGTGGCAAAGGCGTCGATGTCGTTTACGACGGGGTAGGGCAGGCGACCTTCGAGCCGTCCCTCGATTGCCTGCGTCCGCTGGGCTTAATGGTGAGCTACGGCAATGCCACCGGGCCCGTCTCCATCCCCGATCTGGGCATCCTTGCCCGCAAGGGATCGCTGTTCCTGACCCGCCCCACCGGCCTTCATTATTTCGCCGAGCGCAACGCGCTGGTCTCCGGCGCCAAGGCGCTGTTTGCGGCCATAGAATCGGGGGCCATAAAGCCCCATATCGGCCAGACCTTCCCGCTGGCAGAGGCCGGAGATGCGCACCGGGCGCTTGAAGGACGCGGGACGGTCGGCTCGACCATTCTCATTCCCTGATGGTCCGGGCAACGCTTATCGGGTTCACAGCGATCCTGATGTGGTCGCTGCTGGCGGTGCTGAGCGCGCTTTCGGGCGCGGTGCCGCCATTCCTGCTGTGCACCTTTTCTTTCGCCATAGCCACGGTGATCGGGGTTGCCGTCGGCGCTGCCTCGCCCAAGCCGGCGACCCCGGTAAAAGTGCCGCCGCTGGCATGGGCCGTCGGGATCGTGGGGCTTTTCGGCTACCACTTTTTCTATTTCACCGCCGTGCGCAACGCCCCGGTCGTCGAGGCCAATCTCATCAACTATCTCTGGCCGCTCCTGATCGTGCTCGGTTCGACGCTCATGCCCGGCGAACGGCTGAAATGGCACCATGTGGCGGGCGCGCTGCTGGGGCTGGCCGGAACGGTATTGATTGTCACCAATGGCGGCCGGTTCGCCTTCGAGCCTGCCTATCTCCCCGGTTATCTTATCGCGGTTCTCGCCGCCGTCACCTGGGCGGCCTATTCGCTGCTCTCGCGCCGCTTTGCGCAGGTGCCGACCCGCATGGTCACCTGGTATTGCGCCGCCGCCGCGCTTCTCTCGCTCATTTGCCATCTGGTGCTGGAAGAAACCCTCATGCCGCAGGATGCCGTGCAATGGCTGGCCGTCATCGGCATGGGGCTGATGCCAGTCGGGGGCGCGTTCTTCGTCTGGGACTACGGGGTCAAGCGCGGCAACATCCAGCTTCTCGGCGTCGCGAGTTACGCCGCGCCCCTTCTTTCAACTCTCATCCTCATCGTTGCCGGGTTCGCTCCACTGACCCCGGTCATCGTCATCGCTTGCATCCTCGTCACCGGCGGCGCGATGCTGGCCTCGATGGACGTATTGATCCGCCCGCGCAAAAAGGCGGACATGCCGATGCCATCCCCGTGAGCACACTGGACAGCCGGGCGGCGAACCGCTAAATCGCGATGGGCAACGGCACGCCGCGCATAGGCGAAACGGGTGGGTGGCAGAGTGGTTGATTGCACCGGTCTTGAAAACCGGCGGGCGTGAGAGCGTCTCGGGAGTTCGAATCTCCCCCCACCCGCCACTTGCCTTTCCGACAACATTCTCCTCATCCGGCTACCGCCGGATTTTCTCGTTGTTTTAGAGGGTTATAGCGATTGGGCTGAACACTGGCTCTATCACCAAGATGCCCGAAAATGCTCTCTCGTGGCCGATATTCTCTAAACCTGAAGACTCGTCGTTTTTAGTGAATAGCTTTGTAAGCTATTGAAATACATCAGTTTTCAGTGGGAGCATGAATGGAGTTGGATCCCGGTTCCATTAGGTCAAGATGAAACTGGGATCGAACCACCGCGTCCCTTCTAAGGCGCTGAGCAGCGCGTCTTTTGCTGCGGCAAGTTGCTGTCAGCGATCGAACTTATCTCAGTCGTTCCAACATCACGGGCACCTTCCGAAAGCCGTCGCTCCCAGCGCACCGACTATCGGCATGATCGGGACCGGAACCGGCCGGTCCGGTTCTGGCGACGAAACGGAGAATGCCGCCGTTCAGCTGCCGACCCCACCTTTGCCCTTCCCGCAGCTTTTGTCTCTGATCGAAAGCAGCCATTGTTCAGCGCCTACAAACTACTGAGAGGCAAGGACGGCGGCACTGTCCTGTCTTTCACTTTCCTTAGTAGCTTGCGCAGCTTCAATGTTGGTGATTGCATCCTGGACGTTCGCCGCATAGCGCACCAGCGGTTTCCTGAGACCATGGGTGATGAACGCGCGCCGGATGTCCCGGCTTGCACCTGTCAGCCAGAGCGTGACGTCGCGTCGATGCGCCTTGTGCGCCAGACCTTCGATCATGTTGGCGCCGGTCGAGTCGAGGAACGGCACCTCGGAGAAGTCAACGATCAGCGCCTTGTGGGTGTCCTGGATACGGTCGAGAACCGAACCGATCGAAGCCGTCGCGCCGAAGAACAGCGCCCCGCTGATGCGGTAGATGACGACATCTGGGTCCGCCGCCTGTTCCTCGTCATAGGCCTCGCGCGGGCGCACGGTGTCCGCCTCATCGCGGCCGACGAAGGCGGTATTGGTGGCAACCTCGGTCGTCCGGCTCATGCGGTGGATGAACAGGACCGACCCGAGCGCGAAGCCGACGACGATGGCCTCGGTCAGGTCGCGGAAGATGGTCAGGAAGAAGGTGGCGCCAAGCACTGTCGCCTCACCCCAGCCCGAGCGCAGCAGGATCGCGATGGCGGGCTTCTCGATCATGTTCCACGCCACCACGGCCAGCAATCCCGCCAGTGCCGCAAGCGGGATGTAGGCGGCGAGTGGCGCCGCCACGAGCATGAAGAGAAGAATGAACACCGCGTGCAGCATCCCCGCGACCGGCCCATGCGCGCCGGCACGCACGTTGGTCGCTGTGCGTGCGATGGTTCCCGTCACGCAGAAGCCGCTAAAGAGCGCCGAGCCGATGTTTGCCGCCCCCTGAGCGACTAGCTCGCAGTTCGAGCGGTGCCTGCGGCCGGTCATGCCGTCGGCGACGACTGCCGACAGAAGCGACTCGATGGCGCCAAGAAGGGTGAAGGAGATCGCAGCCGGAAGAACCGCCATGATCTTCTCCATCGACAGATCCGGCAGGCTCGGGGCCGGCAGTGACGACGGGATGCCGCCGAACTTCGTGCCGATGGTCTCTACGGGCAGCCCCAGGAGGGCGGCCCCCGCCGCAGCCAGCCCGACCGCGATGAGCATGCCCGGCCAGTGTGGACGCCAGCGGCGCAAGCCGAGGATGACCGCAACTGTCGCGACGGACAGGAGGACCGCAGCAGGCGTTACGCTGTCCCGGACCGCCCACAAGGCGGGAAGCTTCTCCAGAAGCTCGCCAGGCTCATGCTCCAGCGCCAGCCCGAACAGCTCCCTGATCTGACTGGCGAAGATGATCACCGCAATGCCCGCCGTGAACCCGACGGTCACCGGGAAGGGAATGAACTTGATGAAGGTGCCGAGCCGCAGGAACCCGACAGCGGCCAGCATCAGTCCCGACAGGAACGTCGCGAGGATCAGCCCATCCATTCCGTGGAGCGCGACGGTGCTGGCCACCAGAACGATGAAGGCGCCGGCTGGGCCACCGACCTGGAAGCGCGAGCCGCCGAGGAGCGAGACGAGGAACCCGCCCACGATGGCGGTGTAGAGGCCCTGCGCCGGAGTTGCGCCCGATGCAATAGCGATGGCCATGGACAGCGGCAGCGCCACGATGGCGACGGTCAGTCCGGCGATGGCGTCGGCGCGCAATTGTGGCAGCCCGTAGCCTTCGCGCAGGACAGTGACGAGTTTCGGGGTGAAGAGCTCGGCGAAGCTCGGAGCGTCGCTCTGTCTGGTGGTCTGGTCTTCCATCTTCGGCCGCACCTTTGAGGGTTGCGGCGGGATCGTCGGCATGTCGTCGGCGGTCGCCGTCGCGGGGTTGAGGGATCAGTGTCTGGGTGGGGGCGCCTTCAGGCGCACGCCTCGTCCGCTTGCCGTGCTGGCGGATCCTTCTCCGATGAGTTCGACGCCAGCAAGTTCGAGTGCCGCGACCACCTTGGTCAGGCTATCTACGACACCACGCACATTTCCATTGCTGGCTTCCATGCGCTGTATTGTCGGAACGGAAAGCCCGGCTAGTTCCGCCAGTGTCTTCTGGTCGATACCGAGCATGGCGCGCGCGGCGCGCATCTGTGGCCCAGTGATCATAGGAGTCCTCTAAACACACAATGATTGATGCCTAGATCGTCGACGTTGATATGTCAAATATCGATATGAGGGTTCTGGATATGCCGCCAAAACTTTGTCGACAAAGAAGCCTATGTGGCACCCTGCAAGCACGGGGCAAACAAGCCGAGGCCGCTTTCGGCGGCGCCACGCCAAAACCCGACAGTCCGTTTTCCACCCCTTGTGGATGCAAGTGGATGAGGAACCAGCCTTGCGAAGCGGTCATCCGTTGTGAGTGAATGACCGCTCCATGTTCAGATTTCCGTCCGCTCGGCCAAAAGCAACGCGTCCTCGATATCCACACCGAGATACCGAACGGTATTCTCGATCTTAGTATGGCCTAGTAGGATTTGGATGGCGCGCAAATTGCCAGTTGCCTTGTAGATCATCGCCGCTTTCGTTCTTCGCAGCGAATGGGTGCCATAGTCCGATGATCGAAGGCCGATGGCTGAGACCCACTCGTCGACCAAACGGGCATACTGCCGCGTGCTCATGTGATGTGCATGGTCGACGCGGCTTGGGAAAGCATGATCATCGACGCTGCCCCCGCGCCGTTCGAGCCAAACCAATAGGCTGGTACGCACATCGCTGGTCAATTCGAATTGGACAGGTCGTCCGGTTTTCTGTTGAACCACTGTAGCCCGTGTTCGAATTTCCGGCCCCGTCACTAGGTCGCCTGTTTTGATCTTCACCAGATCGCATCCGCGAAGCTTGCTGTCGATTGCAAGATCGAACAGGGCTCGGTCTCGAACCCTCCCCTCCCGATCCAGGAAGAAACGAATTGCCCAGATCTGCTTCTGCGTTAGAGGGCGCTTCGTCCCAACAGTCTTTCCAGCATTCCATGCAGCCCGTCCTCGGGCTGCAGCATCATATCGTGAAAATCCCATCGAAGTTCTCCTATGGCCGTGATTGGCCAAAAGAGTAACGCTGGGACCGGCAGCCGCGGGGCCGTGAGCGGAATGGCGGGTTTTGGCAGCCGACCCAGGCAAGCGGACATCGCAGTTTAGACCTAGCCGGCCAAAGCGTTCACAAGGTTCATGTTTCGGTTGGTAGAACTCAAAGCTAGATCGTGAAGTCATGCTTGAGATGGTGTCGGTTAAGACCCACCGACTATACACAGTGCCCGTTGCCAAAGCCAAATGCCGGTTACTCGCGTATTGCCAAACTGAGTTCTTTCCCTAAAGTTCGCGGCGGGGGGACAAATGCCGCTCGAATTTACCGATATTAAAGGCGATCCGGTATGGTCCGGAAGCAGTTGGAAGGTCGTTGACGACGATGACCTAGCCCGGTTGATTGCGCGAGTCGCACTGGGGCAGAGCTACTTCGTGGAACGAATCCTGAAAGAAACCGGGTTTGCGGGACCGAAGGCGCAAGAGAACATGCTCGCCGGCGCCATTGAACTTTTGACCGCAGTAAACCCCGATGACCCTTATCATCGGGATGGCTGGATGTTTCAGGTCATGTCATGGATCGCCGCGCACCTGCAGAACAGAACCTCGCTGATCCGTGAGCCACACATGATCCATGCCCATAAGGGTTTTGATGGGATTCATGTGAAGCTGAACCCCGACACCAAGCTAGTGAACTTCATGGTGGTCTGCGAGGAAAAGGCGACGGAGAACGCCCGCAAGATGATCACGGGCAAAGTCTGGCCGGAATTTAGAAGTCTCGAGAAAGCCGAACGCGATCATCAGCTCCTTTCCGAACTGATCGGCCTCTTACGGCTCCACCCCGATGCAAATATCGACAATGCCGTCGAGCAGATCGTGTGGAAGGACGCAAGGAGTTACCGGGTGTCGATCACAACCGAGGACGGAGAAGATCTCGAGAAAACTTTCAGAGGATATGCCGACGTCGTGCCCGGAGAGATCGAGCGCAGGCGCGCAGAGGCCCTGCCGGTCAAGGATGTGAGGAATTGGATGGCGGGGATAGCCGACAAGGCTATTGCCTATGCCGAGGAACTGGCGACCGCTGATGTATGATCAGGAAACCGCGTCGCTGATCCGTGCAGCACCTCGTTTCGACGGGCTTGATACCGAGCGACTCCCCGAAACGCTTACGGAGGCCTTTGCGAAGATCGCCGCGGCTCGTGTCCGACTTCGCGAAGGGTCGCTTCGGCAGGACGAAGAAATTGCCGCGCTGTTCCGGGATATGCAGCGTCTTGCGCTCGCCAATGAGGCGCTGGTCAGCGTCTCCCCTGAACGGAAAAACAGGGCTGCTGCTGCGTTCGTAGCAGGGTCTGCCCACCAATTGTGTTTCAATGCGGGGGCGATGCAGGCGGGTGACCGTCCACGAACATACCTTGGCGCAGAGAGCATCTCGACCGATCTTGCTGCGGTCCTTCTTTTCCTGATTGCCGAGGCGCCTGCCGACGCGAGCGAGATCGCCGGCATGTTCGACGCCGAAAATTCATCTCTGATTGAGACTAGCCTCATCTCCGCAATCCAGTCTCTTGCGGAAGGCAGTCTTGTCGCGATTACCGAAGCTGCGATGCCGTCTCGTGACGCCGTGCGGGAAGTCGACAGCAGGACGGAGGCCGCATCGGCCGCACTCTACTACGAATTACTGCGCGGTATTCGCGAATTGGCTTCTGAGCTGTTGGCTCTCGATGGGACGGAGTCAGGGCGTAGTGCTGCCACCTTCCGCCGAGTGATGGCCCTGGCGCTTCCGGAAAGAACTGGTGAGGCCCCCGCATGGGAATACTCCGAGATTGGCATGTACTCAGGGCCGTACCATCTCGCCTCGCTGCTTCTCGCCGTCGCCGGTGATCTCGGGGAAAGCGCGGTCGCGAGGATATCGCCACCGAGCGGCGTGGACAGCGTTAAATGGCTCCGGGCGATGAAACGGGTAGCCAGAACCAGACCGTATCTCTGGCGCAACCACCGTCAGGCCGTTGATGCCGGATACCTGGAAATCTATATGTCCGCAGCCGTAAGCTTTCCTACTGGCGCAGGTAAATCGACGCTGGCTGAACTGAAGATCAACGCGACCCTACTCGCCGACAAGAAGGTGATTTTTCTCGCGCCGACCAACGCGCTTGTCGGCCAGACCACATGGGCACTGAGGCGGGCGTTCAAAAGGACCAAGGTCGGCCAGGAGCGATTCGATGAAGTCGGTTTCCTGAGCGATGAGGACGAACTCCCCCAGATTTTCGTCATGACGCCAGAGTCGTGTCTGGCTCAAATGAGCATTGAACCGGAGGTCTTTGACGGCGTGGGACTGCTGGTGTTCGACGAGTGCCACCTCTTGCACGCGAGGGACCTATCCGACAGCCGGCGTGCTCTGGACGCAATGTTGTGCGTCCTCAATTTCGGCGCGCGGGTGCCCGAAGCGAGCATGCTGCTGCTGTCCGCCATGATGAAGAATACGGATGAGATTGCCGGATGGGTCAGTGAGCTCACCGGTCGTCAATGTCTCAAGTTGGATTTGGCGTGGAAGCCGACTCGGCAACTACGTGGAAGCGTCGTCTACCCGCAGGCGGAAATAGCGAGCCTGACGGACGGACTGCGTGCTTCCCGCATGCGAGGTCAGACGGCGACGCCATCGGTGAAGGACAAGGCCGCACTGCAGACGGAAGCCTTGGGGTTTTTCGGACTTCAGCAGACCTGGGCGACGAGAAAAGCAGCGGACTACTCGCTGGTCAAATTACTCGATGATCGGGTAACGCTTGGTGCCAGTCCATACTGGAGCCTGACGCCGAACGCAGGGGTAGTTTCGTCGGCCATAGCGAGCGCGGCAGCCCACAGCGATCTCAAGACACTCGTATTCTTCCAAACGATCCCGAATGCGTTTGCAAACAAGAACCGCATTTCTGAAGCACTGGGGAAAGTGGCAATCAAACTGACCGATGAAGAGCGGTCGTGGATGGCGATTACCGCGCTAGAGCTCGGTGACGGATCGTACAGTTATCTGGATATCGCGGACGATCACCTCACTTCGAAGTGTGTGGTGCATCACGGGTTGCTGCTTCCGGAAGAGCGGCAGCTGTGCGAGTCCCTGTACCAGCGGTCGGACGGAGCGACGGTGATGGTGGCGACATCTACCGTTGCTCAGGGAATGAATTTCCCGAGCGAACTTGTGATTATCGCAGAGGACAGCCGCTTCGAAGCTGAGGCCAACCGGCGGGAGGTGCTGGAAGCGCAGGAGCTGTTGAATGCCGCAGGGCGTGCCGGGCGCGCTGGTCAGAATGCGAATGGCATCGTGCTCGTGGTTCCGGGCAAGGTTGTAGGGATAGACCTCAAGGATGCGACGATCGGCGCGCACTGGACCACGCTGCAGAAAATATTCGGCCAATCTGACCAATGTCTGGAAATCGACGATCCGCTGACCGCAGTCCTTGATCGGGTTCATGCCAAGGCAGCTGCAGACGACGCACTTGAGAGGTACGCTATTGCGAGATTGGCGAGCGCGGATATCGAGAAGTCTCTTAGCAAGTCACTCGTCGCCTATCAGGTCAAGAAAAAGGGCCGCGAAGACTGGCTGAAGGAGCGGATCGACGCGGCAGTCCAATTCTACAATGGTCAAGCGCCCGAGTCGGACGAGGAAATCGCAGAGCATCAGGTATCTGCGAAACTGGGAGTTTCGCTCGCCGTGGTCAGTAGGCTTTCCGCAGAGATCAAGGGCGATGAGACCAGAACCGTTCTCGAGTGGACCTCTTGGTTCTTCGACTGGATGGCTAAGAATCCGGATCTATTTGATCAGATGCTCCGGCCGACGAACGTCGACGATTTGCTTGGAAGCGCTATCAATAAGATCAAGGACCCGACCGACCGCGCCAAAATTGCTGTCCCGATCCTCCAGAAGTTGACGACCCTTTGGCTCGCAGGGAAGCCGCTTTCAGAATTGCAGTTGTCGCTCGGGACCGATGCAGACAGGCTGAAAACCTGCCTGGATGCGAGAAAATTTGCCCTGCGCGTAATACCCGATCTAGCCTATCTTTTCGGCATCCCAGCATTCCTCATCCAGAATAGGCATGCGCTTAAAGTGGATGGCAGTCAGGAGTTGTCGGCCGGATTGGCGAAGCTCGGCGCATGCATCCGTTTAGGATTCGAAAGCGTCGATTTGATAGCCCTTGGCTTTTCTCTTCGTGCGGAGCGGCCATCTCGCAGGCAGGTTCACGAGCGGCTTGCAGCTATCCTTCCGCATCTCAAGGCCGCTTCACCGGGCGAGACATGGGACGCGGCCGTCGACAGGATTGCCGGTGCCCAAGTTGCGCCATCATAGATATCGAAGCACCGCTTGCCGAACGGCCGCTTTCAGGATGTGGCCAGTGCAGCGTGAACGGCCCGAATGGGGCGCGTTGCCGCCGAAGCTCGCTGACCAGCTGAACGGCAGCTTTCCCGAAGAAACCAGCCGAAACCTGCTAGTCCGTTTCCCACTCCGTATGAGCCACTTTGTTGTCGTGATCAGCCGCAGCGATCAGATTGGGGAAAGATGTGTCCTGTCGCCTATGGAGAGAACAGCTCGATTGCGAAAAAAATTATCCTGGCGAAGCCGCGTTATGCTTCCGGATTTGACGGGAAAGGCGACAAAGCCTGCTGCGTCGATGGGGATTTTCATCCATGCCGCAACGACCATGCTCAGCGTAAAGCCGTGTGTCACGATAATCTGTTTCTCACAACGGCGTTCTATAACTTCATCGATGAAGGGAAACACTCGCTTTGCGACGTCGCGCCGCGTCTCCGCGCCTTCAATGCCACAATCATAGTCTAGCCGATTATCGTCCGGCGCAGGGGTATAGCGTGCATCGAGCCAGTGTTGCGATTTGCCATCTGCAACGCCGTAGCTGATTTCCCGCAGGGCGGACGTCTCATGTACTGGCTGGCCTAAACGTTTTGCGATTGCGGCCGCAGTTTGGGTCGCACGGCGCAGATCAGAACTGTAGAGTTCGAGTTCCGCCGAACCGATCAAGGATGCCAGGCATTCGGCGACAGCCTCTGCCTCCTGCAAGCCGCGATCAGTTAAATCGCTATCGTACCAACCCCCAACTCTATTTTCCAAGTGATGGCTGGCCTCAGTATGTGTGACAACAAAGATCTCTTTCACGATGGCCAACCCGCACGTGTTTTGTAAGTCTGCTTTGTCGCCGTACTAAATCAAAGCTGACGGCTGCAAACCTAAAGAGTTTCGGCTGCCGGTAGGCGCCCGAAAGTCCGGGAAGACCGAACCCGCGAGCCACGAGGTGGGAGCTATGAGGCAACTTTTGGAAGGTCCGTAACGCGGACGTTCCTCCCACCCAGCAGGTCAGTGACTTTGACGTCCAGCACCCGCGCTATGGCTTCGACCACGTCCAACGTGCGATTGCGCTCAGGGCCTCTACCCTCCGAATTTTGACATGCCGGGCCGTAATGTTACAAGTCCCGCAGGCCACCACGCGTTTCCCTCCCCGGTCGTGGCTTGGGGCATGAGCGTCTCCCTGTAAACATCGCTCTGTAAGAACATCGGAATTTTTTGGGAAAGGCGACACGAAGGACTTTTGACTTTTGACTAACACAAAAACGGCCCTGCTGGTCATCGATCTGCAGGAAGCCAATCGGCCAGCAGGCGCTTGGCCGGTTTTCGACTACTCGGGCGTTATTGATCGTTCAAAAACAGTGATCGAGGCGGCACGAGCGACAGGGATCCAAGTCATCTACACGCGCCATTGGCACGCTAAAGATGGATCCGACCTGCTCCGTTTCGAAGCGACCGGAGCTAATGGTGAGCCTACCCATTGCATCGAGGGTAGCGATTCAGCGCAAATCAGCCCTGAGGTTGCGGCCAAAGACGGCGACATAATCGTCGACAAGACCCGGTATTCGGCATTTTTCGGCACCCGGCTGGAAGCTGTGTTACAGCGCTTGGATATCGAGAACCTTATCGTCATCGGCGTCTGGACCGAAGCCTGTGTGGAAACCACGGTCAACGATGCGGTCTGGAAGGGCTATAAGGTCACGCTGGTGAAGGATGCCATGACGACGGCCACTCAGACGATGCACAAGTCTGCCGTTCTGAGCATGGCCAATTGGCTCTATGGCGGCGAGATCGTCACAGCCGAGCAGGCTGTCAAATCGATGAGGGGGGAAGCCTACCAAGGATGGGTGTTCAAGGATCCGTCCCAGTTCCTTTTCGAAGCGGACACCATCGACCAACTTTACGACCAGATATAAGCGATCATCATGCACATCAATAAACGTATTGGCGCCGTTGCTACAGCGGCGCTCCTCCTCAGCTCGTCTTACGGGCTGGCAGCAGAGATAAATCCCGCACGGGGAACTTGGGATTCTGGATGGTTTGACACCGAAGTCTATATCGCTGCATTGCGCGAATTGGGGCATTCGGTCAACGAACCCATCACGCTCGATGACGCTGTTCGTTACCAGGCTCTCAGTCAGCGTGACGCTGACTTTTCGGTGATGGAGTGGTTCCCACTGTTCAACGACCGCTTCGCAATGTTCGATAATCTCGATATGGTCGGATATGTGATCCGGGGCGGCGCACTTGAAGGCTACCTGGTTGATAAGAAGACCGCCGATGAATACGGCATCACGTCGCTAGCCGATTTTGCCGATCCCGAAATTTCGGCCCTGTTCGACCGCAACGGCGACGGTATTGCCGACATGGTAGCTTGCCCGCCGGGATGGGACTGCGGCCTTGTGATCGATCATCACATAACCGAGTTTAGTCTCGAAGAGCACATTGACCTTATCACCGCGGCTTATGACCCGGCGATGGCGGACGCCATAGCCGCCTACGAAGCTGGGGAGCCAATCCTTTTTTACACGTGGACGCCCAACTGGGTTCTCGGGGAACTGGTGCCGGATAAGGATGTAGTATGGCTTGAAGTTCCCTACTCATCCCTTCCTGAAGGACAGTCGGAGTTCGAAGGCCACACGGCAATTGAAGGCGTCGTCGGTTGTGCCACCGATCCTTGTGAAATGGGCTTTCCGGCCAACGACATCCGTCCGGTAGGCAATTCGGCATTCCTTGATGAAAATCCCGATGTCTACCGTCTCTTTGAAGTTATGGAGATACCGCTTGATGCGGTCGGCGAACAGAACGTTCGCATGAAGGAGGGTGAGAACAGCGCAGAAGACGTGCGCCGGCACGCCCAGGAATGGATTGCCGCTAACCGAGAGCTCTTCGACGGATGGATCGAAGAGGCCAAGGGCGCGCTTGAGCAGTAGTTCTGCACCAGCTCAAAACGAATGACCTATGGCGGCTCCGGGGAACACTTGGGGCCGTCGTGACAAGTCGGGCGGGTTGGAATACTGGTTCCTTGCCGAAAATAGAGTGGCAGGCTGGCATCCCCTGCGCCCTGATGAAGAGTTCTTCTCCGCCACGGCGTCAACCTGATCCCGCGGGGAGGACGTCTTGTATTTGTTGCAGGGCGGCGCTCCCGACCATAATGGAGCGCAAAATGAACTATCTGTATCTCGCGGTAGCGATCGTATCTGAAGTTGTGGCTACGAGCTTCATGAAAGAGAGCGACGGCTTTACAAAAGTGGTGCCCGGGCTCATCACTGTCATTGGGTATGCCGTAGCATTCTACTTTCTTTCTCTGACCTTGCGGACAATTCCGACTGGTATCGCTTACGCGATATGGTCGGCGCTTGGAATCGTTTTGATCTCAGCGGTCGCCTGGATTTTTCAGGGACAGAAACTTGACGCGCCGGCAATACTGGGGATGGCCATGATCATTGGTGGCGTCGTGGTGATGAACCTGTTCTCACAATCGGCATCGCATTGAGGCGTCGGGTCCGCTTCGAGTTCGTACACGACATTCAACATCAGAAGAGGATATTGAGCAATGCGGCCGCGTCCTGCACCAAACGACGACGGTTCGTAGAGTTCAATTTTTGAGATAATAGATGGGGTAGGCGTTTGATGCGAACGCCGCAATTGCGGCCAACAGCAAAACTTGTTTCATTTCCCCTCCCATCCCGATATCGGGCTATTTCTCACATTCCAACTCACCGGCAACAGCCTCGAACTGCCGCCGCCCGATCGTAAGTGGCTCGCCTTCTTCTGCCAAATCCACGATCTCCACCATCAACGAACACCGTGCCGAGCGAACTTCATACGCATCGACATGAACGAAGTTGACCTGCTCGATTACACGAACGCCAAAGGCGGGCAGGGCGGCTTCAATGACCGCATTGAACTCGGCCGCGCGCTGATAGGGTGAGGCGAGCACGGCGAGCGCTGGTGTGGCGATAAACGATGCTGCCGCGATGATTGCCAGTCGTTTCATATTTACACCTCCCGATGCAGCGGGTTATTGCGTCAATCTCGTTTACCGTTGTCCCTGAATGACCTCGGTCCGCATATCTCTCGCCAGCGATCAGTCCCACTCAGTCTGCGTCGATTGTCGTTGTAAGGCTGTGGCCCTGTACTGCAGCGGCGTCTCGCCGAGAACCTTGCGGAAATCGGTGATAAAATGTTGCTGGCTCGAATAGCCCAGGTCGTAGGCCATGCCGGCCCAGTCCGGCGCATCGCTGCCGCGAATGCGTTCGGCGGCCAATAATAACCTGTGACGCTGCAGGAACCATTTAAGTCCTATGCCGACATAGGTGCGAAACAGTTGCTGCATCCAGCGCTCGCTATAGCGAAAGCTGTTGGCGACAGCGGACACGGTGGATAAAGTGTCATCGGCTTCGATTGCCGCAATGATCGTATTGACCAAAGCAATATTGGCGTCCGGCGCCGGCTTCTTGAGCAAAAGCAGTTCTTCAAGGCGATCCATGACGACTTCGTCATCATGTTCAAGCAGCTGCTCCACAGCTGCCCGATCAAGGCCTTCAAAGAGCTCGGAGAGAGGCAATTGCTGATCCTGCAGGTTTGCCAGTTCACCCGACCAGAATGACCCGAAGGCACCAGGCAGAAATCGGGCACCTATTATGCGACCGCTTCCCTGAGCCTCATAAACGCGTTTGCCCCGAAAGGTCCCCTGGACGCCTGACCAGTCAAGGGAGAGAAAAACGTCGACATAGGGTCGATGCATGAGTTCCACCGAGTGATACCCATTTTCCGAAACGTCCCAGCCAATAACCCAGAAATGATCCAGGAACGGGCGCAGGGGCGCGCAGGGCAATCGCGTGCGGAAGCGCACATGCCGATCAAAGCCTATAGGGTCGAGGCGGCCACGGGGATCATAAGTCCCTGCGGGTTTTTGAAATACACCGGGATCCTTTGGCGGCATTATTTCTCCATCGAGAACAAACCATGTGGAGTAAACCAATGGCAAATAAACATTTTCTACGTGGCATGGCCACCATCAACTACTTCGCCGATGACGTGACCGCCGCCCGTGACTGGTACACTGAACTTTTCGGCATCGAAGCTTATTTCCAGATGCCGAGCCGCGAACGTCCCGCCTATATCGAGTTCCGCGTTGGAGACGATGCCGATGAGTTCGGTATCATCGACAGTAAATATGCTCCTGGTGGCATGAGAACAGGGCCGGGAGGCGCCATACTGTACTGGCACGTCGATGATATCGAAAGCGCTCTGTCCCGGTTGAAAGCGCTCGGCGCCACCGAACACGATCCGATCACGAAGCGGGGCGAGTCCGGTTTTGTCACCGCATCGGTTCTCGACCCCTTCGGCAACGTCGTGGGCATCATGTACAACCCGCACTTTGTAGAGCAGCACTGAGTGAGGGCGCTATCGGGTTGCTACCCGTCTTTTTCCGGATGCCGGCCTTGACCTTCAACAGCGGAAATCTGCTGTGTTCTGAACGATGTTGATACGACAAGAACAAGAAGGTGATCACTCCGCCATCGCCGACGTTACAGCGTGGGCATTCGCCGGTGTGGAGTACAGCGACCAGACCGAAACTGAAATCATCGCAAGGTTGCGGGCGACCGACGCATTGGCGATTTCGCTGGTTGCTATCGAGAGTGGCACGCTGGTCGGCCACGTCGCCTTCTCGCCTGTCACGATCGATGGGACGGATCACTGCTGGTTTGGGCTGGGACCTGTATCGGTTAAACCCGATCATCAGGGCACAGGCATTGGTTCGGCTCTGATCTGCATGGGTCTTGAGCAACTTCTCCCGAGGTGCCGCAGGATGCGTGGTTCTTGGTGAGCCGGCCTATTATTATCGCTTCGGCTTCGAACGAGATGATGATTTACGCTACGAGAGTGCGCCGCCCGAACACTTCATGCGCATAAACTTCACTGCCGACGATACGCCAACCGGCCGCGTCGACTACGCACCTGCCTTTGCAGGTTAGCCTATTGTCTGTTTTCCTCCGGGCGCCGGCGAAAGCCGTCGTCCCACGTCCCACCAACACGGACCTGGACGCACTTGTGAGGGAGATCGAGACCGTTGTGCTGGCATCCCGCACTGGGCAGTGGCTATTTGGGCGGATGAGCACTGCAATGCGTGAGAATGCGCTGGGCGATCACAGGAGCATCCTGCACCAGGAGTTCGTGCCCAACACCTTCAAGAATCATCAGTTCTGAGCGAGAGACCACCTGCGCCGACTTGTGGGCTGCATTCACCGAGATGATAGGATCATCCGAACCGTGGATCACGAGCACGGGGCAGTGCAGATCGCTGGCTGTTTGATGCAGGTCGATGGAGCCTGCCATCATTGAGTGGTTGAAGGCACTTTGCATGCTGGAAGTCCGCGAAAGTTCACCTTCGATCCGGTCTAGGGCAGCCCTTCTATCAAACGGGCCGCGTGTTCCAGAGCTCAGTTCAGCGATCCTGAGGAGGAACGCCGCGACTGCATCACTATCTGCCCAGTCCAGCGATGCCATGGTGCCGAAATGCGCCATGAAGTCGTCTCCGATCCCTTCGGCCTCGTATGAAATGCCGAAGGGTTCAGATGCGATGAGGGTCAGGCTCAACACACGTTCCGGATGCCGCAAGGAATTGATCTGCGCGAGATAGCCGCCCAGCGACATGCCCACGAGGTGCGCTTGACTGGCGCCATAGGCATCCAGGATTGCCATCAGGTCGCCAGCCAGATCGTCCAGATCGTAGGATATTTCCCCCCGTGGCTTTGTGGTCGAGCGACCCGTGTCACGATGATCGAAACGGATTACCTGGTATCCGCCATCGACCAAGCCCTCGATGAGCGGATCCGGCCACCACAACATTGATGCCGTGGCCCCCATGGCCATTAAGATGGTCCCCTTTTGCGGTTTGCCACTCGCCACCGTTGCAAGCTGGGCATCTCCGCTGTGAACCATTCTCTCATGTGCCTGCATGATTGCCTCCTGCGTCGACCGCAGCGCTTGGATCTGGCGCTGATTAGCATCGCGGGGAGCCGAATGGTAGTGGCCGATGGGGAAGACCAAGTGCCGAAAGCGTCGTCAGTTTTTGGTGGCGCCGCTTCCACAACCCGCCTGTCCCCCTTCCACCCATTTTCAGTCGGTTTGAGGCGGCAATCGCCGATCTGGCGGGCATCGACGCCATCGCGGCCATCCATTAGCTTGATCGCATCGCTACAAAACTGACATCGTTCACCAACAAACGTGCCGCAGGTTTTGGGAATTTCGCGTCGCAGGGGTGCTATTGCGGACACCCGCTGTTCTGGCTGATATCGTGGCAGACATGAGTAACGTGAAAATCATTCCTTATCGTTCCGAATTTCAGAGCGCTGTTGTTGCCCTTACGGTCGCAGCTTGGTCGCCAGTTTTTGCCAAGACCGAGAACGAAGTGCCTCGATTCGTCTATGATGCTTTCTACCCCCAAGGATGGCAGGCACGCCAAACCGCCGATGTGGTCTTGCTTCTGGGGGACGAACCGCAAAACTTTTGGCTGGCGCTCCAGGATGAAGAATTGGTTGGTTTCATCGGGATACGAATCCATCCGGAGGATCGGATGGGCGAAATCCACATCATGGCCGTGTCGCCTGCTCACCAAAGGCAAGGTATAGGCAAGGCATTGATGGACTTTGCAGATCAGCAAATTCGCAAAGCCGGAATGACGATGGTGATGGTTGAAACGGGCGGCGACACGGGACACGCACCCGCTCGCCATGCCTACGAATCTTCTGGATTTGAACGCTGGCCGGTCGCTCGATATTTCAAGCGCCTGTAAGGGCGACCTATGGCCCTTTTCTCATCCGAACTGACAGCGCTGCTCGTCCCAGTCCAGCGGGAAGGGCTCCAGCATCCTTGCCAGCGTCACCTCCGGCCCGTGTCTGCCGTCCAGTATCGCCTCGACGATATCGGGTGCGAGCAGGGTTAACCGCAGGACGCGGGTCATGTAGGAGGGGGCGATGCTTTCGCGCGCGGCCAGTTCGGCGCTGGTGAACGCGCCGGACTCCAGCATGCGCTTCCAGCGAAAGGCCCGGGCGAGTGCCTTGACCAGCGTGTTGTCCGTCCGTGGCGTTGGCGAAGCGCCCTCGGGAAGCACAATCTCCTTGCGCCCGCCGCGCTTTGCCACCTTGAAGGGGACCTGGAGGGTGATCGTCCCGGTGGTGGGCAGGGCGCCGCTCATGCCGCCGCTCGCATCGGTGCTGGCATCGTCTCTCTGGCCAGCCCGCTGAGCCCATCGATGCGAAGCCGGATATTGAGACTGTCCATGCCGATATCGATCCGCTCGACCAGCAGCGCCACGATGCGGGCCTGTTCGGCGGGGAACAGTTCCTCCCACAGCGGATCGAACAGGTTGAGGGCGGCGTGGACATCGGCCTCGGTGATATCCTCGGCATGGGTGCGCGCCGCCTTCCATGTGCCCGCGACAATCTCGGGCTGGCGGAACACGGCGCGCAACTGGCCGATGACGGCGGCCTCGATCTCGCCGGCAGGAACGCGGCCCACCGGACACGATCCTGCCCCGTGCCTGAGCACGCTCTGGCTGACGTAATAGCGGTAGAGCTTGCCGCCCTTGCGGGTATGGGTCGGCGAGAAGGCAGCGCCATCGGGGCCGAACAGCAGCCCCTTCAATAGCGCGGGCGTATCGGCGCGGCTGCGCGCGGCGCGCTTGCGCGGGCTTTCGGTGAGGATGGCGTGCACCTTGTCCCACACTTTCCGGTCAATAATAGCCTCGTGCTCGCCGGGGTAGCTGTTGCCCTTGTGGACCGCCTCGCCGATATAGGCGCGGTTGTTGAGCATGCGGTAGAGATAGGTTTTGTCGATCCGGTTGCCGCGCGGGGTGCGCAGACCTTTCCTGGCGATCTCGCGTGCGAGATCGGTTGCCGAGCCGATCTTGATAAAGTGGGCAAAGATCCAGCGCACATGGGCGGCACGCTCTTTGTCGATGACCAGCTTGCGCGTCTCGACGCGGTAGCCATAGGGCGGCACGCCGCCCATCCACAGGCCCTTTTTGCGCGAGGCGGCGAACTTGTCGCGGATGCGCTCGCCGGTGAGCTCGCGCTCATATTGGGAAAAGTTCATGATGATATTGAGCATCAATCGCCCCATTGGCGTGGTGGTGCTGAAGCTCTGTGTGACGGAGAGGAAGGTTACTGCGTGGTGTTCGAATATTTCGACGAGCCTGATAAAATCAGGCTGCGAGCGGGAGAGACGATCGACCTTGTAGACCACGACCACATCGATGAGCCCGTCCTCGATGTCGGCGATGAGCCGCTGCAGGGCAGGGCGCTCCAGCGTGCCCCCGGAAAGGCCACCATCGTCATAGCGATCGCGAACCAGCACCCAGCCTTCCGAGCGCTGGCTGGCGATATAGGATTCGCAGGCCTCGCGCTGGGCATCGAGGCTGTTGAACTCCTGGTCCAGTCCTTGCTCGGACGACTTTCGGGTGTAGATGGCACAGCGCAGTTTGCGCACCACCGCCGTTTTCTCCAACGACCCAGTCATGCTCGCCCCCTGTGGTTCTTGAGCCCGAAGAAGGTCCAGCCGTTCCAGCGCGTGCCGGTGATGGTGCGCGCGATGGCCGAGAGCGATCTGTAGGGCTGCCCCTGCCATTCAAAGCCATCGGCGGTGACGGTGACGACATGCTCGACACCCTGCCACTCGCGGATCAGCCGCGTACCGGTAATAGGGCGATCGCGGTCGAGACGGATGCCGCGCTTTTTCTTGTCGCCGCCATCCAGTTGCTCGCCCAGCTTTTCGAGCCGCCGGACCGTCCCGGGCTTTAACCCGCCCAGACTGAGTTCCTGAATGCGGTAGGCCAGCCGGCTCTCGAGATAGCGTCGGTTGAAGGGCGGCGGTTCGCTCTCGAACAGATCGCGCCAGTGCTGCTTCAACGCGGGCGTCGGCATCGTCCTGAGCGCCAGAAGGCGGGCCGGGATGGAAGCGGTACCGTTCATAAGGACCTCCATGGATCATCGAGATGATGTCGGCATGGTTCTGCGCCTTTGTGTAGTCGAACCTGCTCCACCAGCCCCTTGTGTCCACTGCTCAATCCCTGTCTCGGGCGCAGGCGCAGCAAACCATGGGCGAGCATCTTGCAAAGCTCAGCCCGCCGCTCCGGAGGCGTCATCAGATCGGGCGACAATGGGTTGGGGCCGACATTGGGCATTGCCTCCTCCCAGGCTGGAAAAACCTCTGTCGCTGCCTCAGGGCTCTTTGCGACATACCCAGAGTCTGCCAGATGCGATCCGATTGTGTCGCTCGAAAAGTTCAACGTCCCGGGCCGCTTCAACCCTGTCCGACCACGTCGAGTGCCGTTTAAAGCCCGTTCTCATTTACGGCGTCTTTCCCGCAGGGATGATTCGTTCCGAATCGCCCTTTGCATTCAGATGCTTGGTGGAAGGGATGCGGATCGCGGCACCGCGCGGCGACGCAATTTGCCCGATACGGCCCGTTTGCAGGCACCTTGAGGCAAGGTGCATCGGCCGCAGATATGGCTAGCCTGTCAGATTAATGGGAGGCCGGATGGCAGCGAAGGCTCGTCGTCCTGCTATTCCCACTCGCCGGCCTTGTGCCGCCGCCACAACTCGCGCCGGACCCGGCGCCACCGCCCTTGCTGGAGCGTGTCGGACCTGTACCACGCCTCTTCTTCGTAAGAGCGCGCCCAGTCCTCGGCGTCAGGCCCGTGCCGTGCGATCAGCTCATCCACAATGGCATCGATCTCGGCTTCGGGGATCGCCAGCGGTTTGAGATAAAACGCCCACACATGCCAGAACGCAACCGCCGCGATCATGGCGATAACGATGACGACGGCGAGATGATCGATCAGAACCTGTCCCATTGGCCTTGCCCCCGAAAGACTGATACGAGGAACGGTAACCTTGAATGGGATAATCCGATAATCGGATTATGCTCAATGCACATAATCTTTGTGAGGTGCGCCGTGCCCAGATCGACCCACTCAGACCAGTACCGGACGCTGACCGCGCTGCTTGTCGAGGCGCGCAAATCTGCTGGCCTCACCCAGCAGCAGGTCGCCGACCGCCTGGGCAAGCCGCAATCCTACGTGGCCAAGGTCGAGGGCAATGAGCGCCGCATCGACGTGGTTGAGTTCATCGCACTGGCCAAAGTACTTGGGGTCGATCCCCGTGGCGTGTTCGATACCCTTCTGGCCCGCATCGACACGCCGTGAGCGTGACCGTTCAGTGGCCGTGATATGCGTTTTACCCTCGACTTGCAGCATAAGCTGTCGGAGCGCCGGAAAGGTTCGGAGCCTGGAAATCCTCGGCAGCCACCGCAGTGGAAACCTGGAAACCCAAAGTGGAAACCCGAGTGGAAACCCAAGGGTGGAAACCCAGAAAAATCCTTTGTCGCTAGCGCTTTGGCGGGCAAAGACACCCCGCATACGTCAACCGCCCGGAAGGACCCAAGGGGGGCGGATCGGAGTGGGGGCTCGGTTAGAAGAATAGTAAAAATCAAATAACAAGACACTTGTTCTGACCGGCGGTAGCTCTCGCGAGCATAGCCAGAACCTGCCCTATTTGTCGCACCCAAAGTTCAACGGCTCTGACATTACAACAGCGTCGGGGCCACATCCCCAGCCAATTCAACTACGTCCCCACCCGAGCGCTCTTTTCGAGGGGTGGGCGCGCGTCCAGATTTGCCGTTTTCGCCCAATCGCTTAGAGACCGACGAGCGCCGCCACCCAGCGCCGCTAAGCAGTCTGCCGAACGCATCCCGCGCGAATTCCGATTTGGCGCTGGGTTTCGTGGATGGCGATCGTCTTGTCCGCCTCGATGCCCCGGCCGACCTCCTCGACTTAGGCCCGTACCATCAGCCTGCCTTCGCTTTTTGGCGTTCAAGGATTTCAGTTGCCAGCCGCAACCACAACCGCCGGGTTTCGAGCGGTGGCTTTGCCAGCTCGAGCAAATGTCCCGGCGTCGGCGCATAGGTGTTCGGCGAGCGCCGCCATTGCTGGCATGCCGCCTGCAGAATGTCCGCAGGGACATCACCAAAATCCGAGAGCCAATCTTCCGCAACGATCCGGCGGTCGCTTGGCGACAGCGTCCTCGGCGGATAATGCAGCATCAGCGTGCCGACATGCCCGCCGATTTCCTTGGCGGTGGCCGGGAACAGAGCGGCATCGAGCAGAGTCTTGGCCTCCTCGAGCAGTCGGACGCGATCAGGCTCCCACGCCCGGCGCCTATCTGCTGGGTTCATTCGCAATGCTTCCTTGAGCAGCTTGATCGAAGGCTTGCTCCCATGACCTGGCAAGGGATTGTCCACGGTGGGAGGATCGCTTTGATCGAATACGAGTTTGGACATCGTGGTGGACCTCGTCGCGAAGGGGGGTAGGGAGGATAGGTTCTTTTGAAGGTTCTCTTAAAGGTTCAAGTCTGGCACGCGGTGCCGGAGGCTCCGGTCCGTGGTGCCGGGGGGTGGGGCATGTGGTGCCGGTTGCTACAGGCCGGTTGCCGGTGGCAACTTTCTGCCATGCCTCATCATCGAGCAGGCCAAACAGCTCGTGATCGTCGCGGCTGGACGGCACCGTGCGGCCGGGAAAACCGATCAGGACTGTAGCGTCCGTCGTACGCGATCCGCTATCCAGATGCCGTGGCGCCCGGACAATCAGACCGGCAGCTTCCAGCGATTTGAGGGAATCGCGGACCTTGCGCTCGGAGCACGAGCAGCAATTACGGATCCGCCTCTGTGACACCCACGTCACGCCGAAATCGTCGGCGAAATTGGCAAGGGCGAGAAGGACGAACTTCTCGATGGGATCGTCATGCTGGATACTCAGCACCCAGGAGATTGCCGCCATACTCATGCCTCACTCCGATTCACGTTTGAGGCTCGCATCGTTTGGCACGTGGATGAACACGAGGCGCACGGGCCTTGCGGACATCACATCGGCGGAGTGGGACAGATGAGGTTCAGCGACGATCTCGTCCGTGTGTGCGATCGAGATGTGGGGAAATTCGGCAATGTCTGCGCTCATTCCCGTTTCCTCCATCCGCTGTTCCCGGGGCGTTCCTGTTCACTTAACCATTTCCGCACCGCTTTCCGGCGATAGAGCACCCGCCGCCCGACCCTTACGCAGGGCGGGCCGACACGGCGCGTTTGCCAGCGCGAAAGCGTGTCCACAGAAAGCTGCAGCGCGCGGGCCAACGCCTCGCGGCTGATCCAGTCATCAAGCAGATCGTGTTCGCGTCCAGCGGACGCTGCGGTGCCGTGGTTCATGTCATCCTCCGATAGGCGAATCAGTTCCTGCCGAGGACTATGGAATGGCCGGAGGGGCGGCGGGGTGGCGCATGGTGGCGCGTGGTGGCACGGAAAGCGCCAGGAGCCTGCCGGTCTCCTTTTGTTCCGGCGTAGCTACTGCCCACACAGGCAGTTGTATGCCACGCTGCCGGAAAACAGTTCTTTATCAATCGTATAACGGAATTTCTGCCCAGAGCATTCCAGCCAACTGCGACTGCGCCCAACGACCCGAATCGGTCGAGAACGGCGGTCTGGCAGAAGTCAAGGCAAGGGGTGGCGCATGGTGGCACCGGCAGCGCCGGGAGCTTGCCAGTCTCCTTTTGTTCTAGCGATGGTTCGCACAGGCGCTTGCCTGCCATGCTTTCGGAAAATGATTTTATATCAACAGCGTATCAGGGACCGCTGCCGCTATCGCCCGGCAGCAGCCTCCAAATCTGGGGGCTGGCTCTTCCATCACATCCAACTTGATCTTGAACATGACACGGAAAGGGCGGCCAAAGTTCCGCCATCAACGAGTCCGTTGTCGGTGGTGCCGATCGGCCTCGACGCCTTTGCTCCGCTCCGAACGTGAATCTCAACCCATGGTGGCTGAGACGTCAAGAACCGTAGCCGTATTGTTGGCACCGCTCCGTCCGGCTGATCAATGACCCAGATATCTGCGGCTGGTGATCAGCATCATGGTGAGAATGCAGGGGAGACGTCGGGCCGATCCTTGCCTTGGTGCCAAACGCAACGAGGAGATTCGGTATGCCTTTCACGCCCTGATGGTACTCGGCAGTAAGCGCTGCCTCTGCGATTGACGCGATGATCTGATGACGGCACTAGCACTGGGTGTCCTCAGGAAATCACCGGTTCTGCCAAGGAGGATATCTCACCCTTCTTGCAAATAGGACTTTTCCTATACCGCGATTCTCCATGCCTAGCGGCGCCGGGCTCATCCCCCAACCGCTTTCCCCACGACAGCATGTGGCCTGCTGCATAACAACAAGAACGCCATAATCGACGCAGGGAAGGAGAATATCGTGAAACACAGGAACGGACTATTGGCTGGTCTCATCGCAGGCGCGGGGTTGATGATCGGTCTTGCGACATCACCGGCATTGGCGCATCAGGCGCCGACCTCGCTCGAAGGCTTGCCGCTACTTGAAGATGTCGCTGCCGACGCGGTCCAGATCAGTCCGCATGTGCCAAATATGGGTGCGCATTGGGCACGCGAAGGCGATCTGCCTGTAGGGCCGATTTACTGCGTGATCGAAGGGCATGTGGTCTGCGTGGAATACATGTTCACGATGGAAGCTTTCGAAGCCGGCACGGATTGGCTTGCCCTGCTTCCGGGGATCGAGACACCTCCCATCAGCCATATCGATGTTGAGTTCAAGGCCGAGGGCATCGAACCAAATCCGGTCCCGCTCTATCAGCTACACATCTATTTTGCCGGGACAGAACTGCTCGATCAGCACTGATACCTGTTCGTAGACGGCGTGCTCGACAGCCGAACCATGACACGCGGGCTTGTGTCGGATGGCACCTTCCGGCCCGCGCGCTCATTCCGGTAAAGATGTGACTGGATTGCACAATCGTGGCGACTTGAAGCCGTGTTTGAAATTATCTGAAGCGTGGCGGGATCAAGGGTCAATACCGTTTCTGCTGAACCCCGCCGCAATGAGTAACGGTCAATGAAGGAGCCCACACGCACCATCGCCGTCACAGCGCTGATCGGGGTGTTCGTGACCCTCGAAACGGGCGTTCTTTACGATCTTGCCGCCCGCGTGATGCCTACCCATGCGGAACAGGCCGCCATTCTCGGGCGCGATACCCATCGAACCATCTTGCCGAACCTCGCGACGCGAACACGAACATTTGCCTCCGTCCATCGCGTTGTCGTGGCGGGCGAAGATGGAATCCCGTTCACCATCGATGTACCGAAGGCGCTCCATGATCGCGCGCTGCGGGGCCTGATGACGATGGACGGGGCGTCGGTGAACATCCGGCGCTCAGTTCTTTTCGGTAAGCCGGTAGAACTCGAAATCATAGAACGCCCGCTGGTCGATCTGGGTGATTTTCCCGCGCTTGAGGGACTGCTCGGCGGCCCCGGATACGAATCGCCGACGCGGGTAACGACCTATGATTTGCGCCTGCCTTACGTTCTCAGTATCGGGGGGCTAGCCATGCTTGGGCTCATGGCATGGTTGATGATGAGACTACCACGCAAGGAACAGTTCGTGTGGCCGCTCTTTCGGGGCGGAATGGTGGTGTCCATTGCACTTGGCACATGGTGGTGGGCGGCGTGATCCGGCAGTTTGCCCTGTTCCCCCTCACCGATAGCGATCACAACTCGCATCGAACCCCAATTCCGCGATCACCTCGGCAATCTGCTTCCGCAGCCAGGCATGTTCGGGATGGCTGTCGAGACGCGGGTGCCAGTGCATCCCGATCTTCTGTAGCCCGAGATCGATCGGCGGCCTGAACACGGCGAGATCAAGCCGGGCCGCGACCGCTTCGGCAAACTGACACGGTATGAGTGCCGCCACATCTCCGGTATGCGCGGCAATCGCCACGGCATGGAAATGCGGAAGCGTTAGCGACACGCGCAAATCCTCCCCCCGCGTGCCCATTCCATCCAGCACGCAGCCGCTTTCCCCGCCATCCTGGGAGTAAACGGCAAAGCTCAGCGCATCGAACATTTCGCGAGGCAGTGTATCGCCCGAAGATAACGATGCGCCCTCAAGCGCCGGGTGTCCCTTGCGCAGAGCAACGACAAAGACGGAGCGGAACAGGGGTTGGCCGGAAAGACCGGTGGGGGCGTAGGTTTCCTCCTCAAAAGCGAGGTCCGCAAATCCGCTTTGCAGTAGCTCCAGGGCGTCGCCCCTTGCATTATCCAGGAATCCCAGTTCGACACCGGGTGTCATTGTGGCAAGCCGCGCCGACAAGGACGGCATGAACAGCACCGAGAAAAAGTCTGCGCCGAGCATTCTGAACTTTCGGCTCATCGCCGACGGCTCAAAGGGAAGGCGCGAAATCAATCCCTGCTCCAGCATCGCCATGGCGGACTGCACATAAGTGCCCACCTGGATTGCCTTTGCCGTCGGCTGCATTTGCCGCCCGTTGCGCAAGAACAGCGGATCGTCCAGCAACGTTCGCAACCGCGCAAGGGCGGAACTGACCGCAGGCTGGCTAAGGCCGATCCGCTGTCCGGCCAAGGTCACGCTGCGCTCCTTGAGCAGAGCATCGAAGACACGAACGAGATTGAGATCCAAAGCATTGAAATTCATGCTACGGATAGTGACCATACATTCATTTGATTTCAAGATGAAGTTGTTGTCTTGTATGGTCTTGCCATCGTACTGAAAGGGGGCAGGCGTTGGATAGCGAGGCGCTTGAGGTTGTGGGCAGCCTCTATGCAGCCGCGACCGGCGAGGAAGGCTGGAACAATTTTCTCTGTCGGCTGGCGGATTTCTGTGGCGCGGAGAACGCCGCGCTGGTCCGTGCGGATCAGCTTGTCGGGCAATCCTCCGTTCTGGCGCCGCGTGCCGATCCTGCCGTCACCGCCGCCTATAACGAACGGTGGTGGGCCGAAGATCCAACCTCCAAGGCAACCGCTACTGCACCGGTCGGCCGGATCACCAGCCTTGACGATACGGGTCGAGAGCTTTTTTACAAAAGTACATTTCATAATGAGTTCTGGGCGCAGTCGGGGCTGGGCGCCGAACGGTTGGCGGTCAATCTCAGCCTTGGCAGATATCGTTTTGCCAGTTGCGTGTTGCAGACCTCCGCCGCAAGGGACGAACTCGGCCAGGACGCCCGGAAGCGGTTCGCGCATCTGACGCCCCATCTCATTCGTGGTGTCGCCATTCACGGGCGACTGCACCGCCTGGCGATGGAAAACGTCGTGCTCTCGACGTTCAGGGACAGGCCGCGCATTGGCTTGATCGTTGTCGATCCTGCCATGCGTGTTCTCTTTGCCGACGAAGCCGGCGAGGCACAACTGGCGGGTGGCGTGGGCCTGCGTGTCCAAAACCTTGTGTTCAGCCTCGGGAGCCGCAGGGCTAACAGGCTGTTGCAACGCGCTGTTGCCGCCTGTGCCGGAAATCATCACGACTTGCCTGCAATCCGCGATATCGTGTGGAACAGAGGCGGTGGCCATCGCCCTCTGTCAATCGAAGTCCTGCCCTGGACGCCCGAAATCACGCCGCTTGATTTTGCCACTCCGCGCCCGGCGGCGATTCTGCTCCTGCATGATCGGCACACCGAACCCGATTCCACCGAAGCGGAGGCTCAAGCACTTGATGGTACGAGCCCGCTTCTGATTTCGCCGGGCGGCAACCGGACGCGTGCGGAGCTGTTTGCCGCGATCACGGGAGATATTGCCGCTAATCTGGACGATTGCGACATCTCGCTTGCCTGGCTGGCCAAACGCCATGCCATGACACCGCGACGGATTCGCGATCTCTTTTATGCACAGAATACGAACTTCACCGACTATCTCCTGAACTCCCGGCTCGACCGGGCAAGGGATATGTTGACCGATTCTGCTCTGGCTCATGTCAATATCGCGACGATCGCGCTTGATTGCGGCTTCGGAGATATTTCCTGGTTCCATCACGCCTTCCGCCGCCGTTTTCACAAGACGCCCGCGGATATGCGCAGGCAGAAAAAGGACGAACAGCGATGACCGGAAAAACTGTGGTGTATCATATTCCTGTCTGCCCCTTCTCGCAGCGCCTGGAAATCCTGCTCGAACTCAAGGGGCTGGTTGAGGAAGTTGAGTTTCACAAGGTCGACATTACCCAAAAACGTCCCCAGTGGCTGCTCAATCTGACGCGCGGCACCACCGCGCTGCCGATCCTCGTCACGCCGGACGGTAAGGTCATCAAAGAGAGCCTCGTCATCCTTCAATACCTTGAGCAGACTTTCGCCGATCCGCCGATCGCGCGTAGAGGCCCTTATGAACGGGCGGTCGAGAACATGATGGTTGCCATGGAAGGGCCGTTCACCGTCACGGGCTACACTTTCGTCATGAACCGTGACCCCGACCGCCGCAACAAGTTCGAGGCCGACATGCTCGGCCATTACGGAAAGCTGAACGACTTTCTGGTGCAGCACAGCCCGTCCGGCACATTCCTGTTTGACCGTTTCGGGTGGGCGGAAGCCGTGTTCACGCCGCTGTTCATGCGGTTTTGGTTCCTTGATTATTACGAAGGGTTCGAACTTCCCGACGATGATCGCTATGCGCGGGTGCGAAAATGGCGCGATGCCTGTCTCGCTCATCCGGCGGCGCAGCAGGTTTCCCGCGAAGAGATCGTCAAGCTCTATTACGACTATGCGCTCGGGGCCGGAAATGGAGCACTCTTACCGGACCGGCAGAGATCGAGTTTTGTCTTCGAGCCGCACTGGTCGGCGCGTCCCTGGCCTCCAGCAGCAAAATACGATGTATCGGCCTCGGATCGGGAACTGGGCCTGCTTATATGAATTAAGCCCGGCCCTCATCGTTCGTCCGCAGATCGGACTGGAATACAGCTTGCTTGGGCTCTTACCCCAACCGCATTCCCCAAGATATTGGTGTGACACTCGGCTTTATTGCTCCGGTTGCTGGCGGCGCGAACCGCCAGTTTCGATGACCGGAGGGACCGAAAATGCCATATCGTGTTCTGGGCGAAGGCGCGTTCGAGTGGATCGGTGCCTGGTATAAGACCATCCTTTCGAGCGAGGACACCGAAGGTGAAATATCGGTCGTCGACTGCGTATCGCCGCCCGGCTTCGGGCCACCGCGCCATATTCATCACAATCAGGACGAAACCTTCATCATTCTGACCGGACGGATCGAGTTCTGGTTCGAGGGTACGCGCTTTATACGCGGCCCAGGTGAGACCGCGTATATTCCAAAGGGGCGGGAACACACGTTCCGCATCGCGGGAGAGGAATGGTCACGCCATTTCGTTACGACCACACCCGGTGGCCTTGATGCCTTTTTCGAGGAAATGGGAAGGCAAGGGCTGGGCCTGCCGCACGATATGGAGCGGGTTGTCGAAAGCGCCCGCCGTCACGCGCTCGAATTTACCGGCCCACCGCTGGAAGACGAATAGTCGAAGCTATCCCGCCGCGAGACCGTGGCGCTGAATATCAGATCGTGAAATCCATAAAGAAGGGAAACATCAATGCCTGCACTGGCACAGCTTTATTTCAAGACGGCAATCGTCTTTCTGATCGTCGGTATCGCGGCGGGGATCCACATGTCGATTTCAGGAAATCACAGCGTCGCCGGCGCGCATGCGCACATCAACCTGCTCGGCTGGGTGACCATGGCCCTGTTCGGAACCTATTTCGCATTCGAGCCTGAAAAGGCGCGCTCGCGGCTCGCCCGCATCCAGTATGGCGTCTATACGCTCGGTGTCGTCGTCATGATGCCCTCGCTCTATTTCATGCTGATGGGCAATCCCGCGCTCGAACCGGTGGTCGCGGTCTCGTCACTTGTCGTCTTTGCTGGCGTGCTGTTGTTCGCTGTCGTGATCTTTTCCAGCAGGAAGACGGCAGCGCGTGAAGCAGTGTCCGCAACCGGTTGATGCGCCGCCGGCAAGCGCGAAGCAACACCTCCTTTCGGGCTTATTCCCCAACCGCCTTCCCCACGACCGCCCTGAAAACTGGCGGTAGCCTGACGCCAAATTGCAGAGAAAAAGCGTTGCTGCCGCTTTGGGGAAGAGATCATGACATTGGAAAAAGTAACGACAGTTTCGTGGTTTGACCGGCTAAAAAATTCAATCGCGGGGATTGGCTTCGGTTTTTTGCTGGTGATCGGCATAACCGTCGGGTTGTTCTGGAACGAAGGCCGCGCCGTCCAGACGCAGCGTTCGCTCGATGAAGGCGCGGGCCTTGTCGTTTCGCTGACGCCTGAAGCCATCGATCCAGCCTATGAAGGGCAACTTATCCATCTGACGGGTCCTATCATCGCGGATCAGCCGATATCGGATGACCAGTTCGCAGTAACCGCCGAGGGTGTGAGGCTGGTGCGGTTCGTGGAGATGTTCCAATGGATTGAAACATCAAAGACCGAGAGCCAGCAGAATGTCGGCGGCAGCGAAACGCGCGTGACCACCTACAGCTATGGGCTGGACTGGTCTGACCGCCACCACGACTCGTCACGGTTCGAGGATACGGCGGATCATCGAACAAATCCTGCAATGATCTATGAACGCAGAATCTTCAGCCTAGATAACGCCGAACTTGGGGCTTTTTCGCTTGGCCGCACCGTACTTGATCGGGTTGGCGGTGCCCAACCCTTCCCAATCGCCGCCGAGCAAATCGAGACGCTGCGCGATGCGTTGGGTGACGACAGTGATGTCCGCGTGGTCGATGGTGCAATCTATCTGGGCCCAAATCCCACCCGGCCGCAGGTCGGTGATTATCGCATCCGCTATGAACTCGTCCCGCTTGGTACGATCAGCGTTATTGGACAGCAACGGGACAATGGCATTGCCGCCTACAATACACAGGCTGGCGATTCCCTATTGATCGTGGACACCGGCAATCTGTCGGCACAGGAAATGTTCGACTCAGCCGCCAGCAGCAACAGCGTCATGACCTGGGTTCTGCGCGCCTGTGGCCTTGTCCTGCTCATTACCGGTTTCTCTCTGATGCTGGGGCCGATCTCGGTCGTCGCAAGCGTCATCCCGTTTCTGGGCAGCATCGTGGGCATGGGCACCGGGCTGGTCTCCACCATTGCCGGGATCACACTTGGCACGCTGACCATCGGCTCCGCCTGGCTGTTTTATCGGCCGCTGACCGCCGTACTGATTTTCATCGCGGGGGCTGCATTGATCGTGGCTATCAGGATGCTGGCCAAGCGCAAAAAGCGGTCCCCGGAAGAGCAAGTCGCCACGACATAACGAGACAAAAGGGGGAACCCATCATGAAAAAACTGATCCTTGCCATTGGACTGACCGCACTCGCATTCAGTACGCCGGCCTTCGCCCAAACCGATGAAGAGGCCATTGCGCGGCTGAACGAGCTTGGTCTGGAGTTCCGCAACGCACCTATCGATGCTGAAGCGCTTGCGGAGATACAATCCTTGCGGATCCCACGTGAGGCCCTGGAGGCTTTCACCGACGCCGATCTGCGGCATCTGACACGAATGCCGCGTCTCGGGCACCTTGAACTCGCCGCTGGCGATGCGCTTACGCCAGACGGGCTGGCAGTCCTGGCCGGGGTGGAAAATCTCTGGAGCCTCAGTTTCCGCGGCGGAAACCTGACCGACGCCCATATTGCCGCGCTGTCGGACATCGAAGGGCTACGAAGGCTCGACTTGGCGCTGAACAGAAATATCGGCGACGACGCCCTTGCTCATATCGCGGCCCATGAAACGCTCAGATCGCTCACGCTCGACAGCACGGCGGTGACCGATGATGGCATTGCCGCCCTGGCCGGACACCCGGCACTGGAGCAACTCAGCCTGACCCAGACCGCCATAACCGATGCGGCCTTCGAACCGTTGGGCACGATCGCCACGCTCAAAACACTTGGATTGACCAGCACTGCTGTGACCGGCAGCGGGTTCAGCCATCTGATTGGTCTGTCCAATCTCGAAGAGATTTCGGCGCGCGGCACACAGATGGACGATGACAGCGTTGCGACACTATCCGGCATCCCATCGCTGAAACGGCTGTTTATCTGGAGCACCAATGTGACGGATGCGGCCATGCCCGATCTTGCCAGCCTGCCCGATCTCCAGGTGCTTTATCTCGATGGCAACGATATTTCCGATGCCGGGCTTGCGGCGTTCGCGGGCCACGAATCGCTGCGCACACTGTGGATCTCCGATACCAGCGTAACCGATGCCGGACTTGAAGCGCTGGCCGACTTGTCCCTCGAAGTAATCTTTCTCAACAAGACTGGTGTTTCCGATGCTGGCATGCTGCTTCTGGCCGGGATTCCCACGCTCCGCAGTATCAGCGCGCGCGACAGTGATGTGACCGAGCCCGGGATCGAAGCTGCGCTGGCCGTCGAGGGCCGCAATGACAGATTGCAGATCCGCAACTGACATCGGCTGGCGCCGGCGTGAGCGGAAATTTTGCGCTGCTCTTGCCGGTGTCCGCTCCGATAAACGGAGCATGACATGCGCGACCTTACCGAGAGATTTCGCTATACGCCGTACTGGGATGCCTTCAACGCCATTGCAATCATGGCGGGGCTGACCAGCATTATTGTCCTGATATTGGGTATTGCGCAAAGTCCGAAGGAAAAGGCGATGATGTGGGCGGGGCTTGCGTTGCTGTTCCTTGCCATCGGCTTTTCTATGCTGTTCGAGGAAATCTTGCCCCTTTGGCCCTCCCTGCCCGAACACCGGCGCATCCCTTATGCTCTCAGCTTTCCGGGCTTTTTCCTGTTCCTCGTCCTGTTCATCTGCGGCAGCCGCCGCTTCTTGGGCGATGTCCTGACGGCCTTCCCGGACCTGTTCCGGCAGAAGACTGGCGAGGAGAGAGACAAAGGGGCCATCACGCTGTTTACGGCCATGCGGCCCGGTGCAACATGGCTTGGCGTGAGCGGTATTGTCTTTCTTGCGTCAGTCGTTGGCTATCACGGACCGGACGTGACGCTGGGTTGGGCAGGCTGGGGGCGGCATTAGTCATGTCTTCTTGCCTCCTGCCTCAGAGAATCGTGAGCATCCCAATGGGATGGATACTTGTATTCGCCGTAGCAGCTCTGGCTCACTCAACGCCTTCCCAAGCTTTCGATGCTTGTGGGGACGCCGCAGACACGGCATCGATGCTGGCCTGCATCAACGAGGATCTGAGCATTGCCGATGACGCGTTGAACGCGCTCTATAGCGAGCTTCTCGGCAAAGTGCAGCATTGGGACAGGGCAGACGACGTCGAGGTCGGATTTGAAACCCGATTGCGTCAGTCACAGCGAGCATGGATTTCTTTTCGCGATGCGGAATGTGCGTTTCGCGGTTCGGTCATGGAAGGGGGCAGTGCCCAGCCGCTGATCGAGCATGGGTGCCGCGTCGCCTTGACCAAGGAACGAAATATGCATCTGCGCGCTCTTCTCAGTATGTTCTGAAGAGTTAGTGATGAAAATCATCCCGGCGCTGATCTTGTAGACGCCGATCCGGCTCTTTCCCCAACCGGATTCCCCACGACTTACCCGGTAATGGCAGCCTACCAGTTCTTCAACTGCATCAAACCGTTTTGGGGAATCGGATGGGCAAGAACGAGAAATCGCGCCGGGAGAATACCAAGCGCCTTGCACTGCTCGCCAGTACGGCGTTGTGTCTGGCCGCGCAGCCGGCCACCGGACAGGTCGTGTGGCAAGCCAATGAGAACAGGGCATGGAGTAATCCCAATAATTGGGATACCGGCTCCATTCCTGCCTCCACTGATGATGTTGAAATCAATCTAAGCGGTTTTGATGGCCCAATCATCGGTAACATCGAGGGCGTATCCTTTGAAACTCGCAATATGGTGGTTGGAACCACTGGTGAAGCCCTGTTGCTCATCAACGCGAGAGAACTCGAAACGCATGGATTGGTGACGCTGGGCCAGCAAGACGGATCATTTGGCGATATGCGGATGCGCACCAAATGGACCGCTCACGACGATATAATTGTAGGTGACGAGGGCATAGGTATACTGGTGTTGTCCGATTCCTATGGTGGAGTTTCCGGGGGGCTCGATGTCGAAGAAGGAAAGTCCATAACGATTGCAAGAGGGAGCGGCAGTGAAGGGACATTTCAGATCGGAGAAGGTGGGACACCGGGTAAGCTCAATGTATCGACGATAAATTTCGGTGACGGCACCGGCACGCTGATTTTCAACCACAACGCTACGGAAGCAAACAGCTATCAGTTTGCAGCCGATCTGGAATCAACTGGCACGGGCAACCACGCCATTGAACATCTGGCAGGCGTGACCACCTACACCGGCGACGGCTCTGACTTCACGGGAACGACTACAATTTCCGGCGGTGCCCTGCTGATCACTGGCAACCTTGGCAGTTCATCAGTTACCGTTTCCGGCGACGATGGTGCCGAACTCCAGATCCTGAGCGGGGGCCATTTAGAAAGCATCGGCACGGCTAACATCGGAAACAGTGCCGACCCGTCCAGCACGATCCTTGTTTCTGGTAGCGGCTCTATCTGGACGAATGAAGGCTCCATATGGATCGGGCGCCTTGGAGCAGGTAGCGTGGTTATCGAGGCTGGCGGCCACATTGACAGCGGTAATGTCGAGGTTGGCGGCCTGCCCGCGCCGGATAGGAGCCAGATAGCTGTTGACGATGGAACCTGGGATTTAGGCAGCCTCTACGCCGGCCTCGCCACGATCGAGGTGCGTAATGGAGCCGTCGTGATCAATGACGGGATCGCAAGGCTCGGCAATGGTGGGAATCGCCATACCGAACTCACAATCTCCAACAGTGAATGGACAACGACCGGCCAGTTCGAGATCGGGTGGGAAAGCTCGGCGGAAATTTCGGTTGTCGATGGCGGGACGCTCGAAACCGGGGCCACGGTTCTCGGCGATCGCTTTGACGGCGCTTGGGGAACTCTGACCATTTCCGATTTGGGCTCCACATGGACGGCCAACGGAGATGTAATTGTCGGCAATAAAGGCAAAGGAATGCTGACGATCTCCAACGGAGCAGAGGTTGTTGCAGGCGGTAACGACATACACTTGGCTCATGATAATGGCAGCGAAGGCGTCCTCAATATCGGTGCGGCGGCAGGCGAGATCGAGCAGGATGCAGGGTTCCTCACTGCCGATAGCATCGTCTTCCTGGATGGTAACGGCACCCTCGTCTTCAATCACACCGGCACGGAAACGAACAGCTACGCCTTCGATATTGCTCTGGAGTCTGATGGTGCGGGCAACCATGCCATAGAACATCTGGCAGGCGTGACCAACTACACCGGTGACGGCTCAGGATTCACCGGCACGACCACCATTTCCGGTGGCACGCTTTATGTAGACGACGCTTTGGGCGGGTCGCTCAATGTTGACGGTGGCGTGCTCGGCGGCATCGGGACGCTATCAGGCGATGTCACGATCAACTCCGGTAGCACTATTGCGCCCGGCAACTCCATCGGAACGCTGCATGTCTCGGGCAACGTCGTCTTCAATGCCGGGTCGACCTATGAGATCGAAATTGCCGCTCCCGATCAGGCCGATCTGATTTCGGCCAAAGGTAGCGTGACGATCGACGGTGGCGAACTGGCGATCATCGCGCTTGATACCGGCACGAGCTATGCGGAAGGGCAGACGTACCGCATTATCGAGGCCGATGACGGTGTGATCCGAAATGCTGAGTTCCTGCACAACCAGCCTGTATCGCTGATGCGAACCGAAGTGATCTACGGTGTTGATGTTGTGGACCTGCTGCTGAGCGCAGACATTCCCTTTACGAGCTTCGCCCAGACCTACAACCAGTTCCAGAGCGCCGCGGGGCTTCAGGACATGGAACAGAGCGGCGATGCAGTGACGGTTTACAATGAGGTTGTCCAACTTTCATTGCAATCAGATGGTCAGGACGCGGTTCGTCGCGCCTTCGACCTATCCTCGGGAGAGGTTCACGCCTCTGGCCAGCATGTGATCGACCAGACCTTTGGGCTGTTCAACCGCACTCTACGTCAGCAAGGCTCGGCCGGGGTCGGCGCGCTCGGCAGCACCAGTGTGATCGCACCACTGGCTTATGGCCCGGTAACGCGGCCCGCCAGCGTCGGCGCCATCGATGATGCGACCGCCAACTATGCCGAAAGCCGTGTGGCCAATGCCTGGCTCGCCCCGCTCGGCGGACGCGGCAGTATCGACGGTGACGGCAATGCCGCCACGCTCGATTGGTGGAGCGCCGGTATCGCCGGTGGCTATGAAGGCCAGATCGATATGGGCACGGGCAATGCCTTCGCCGGCTTCGGGCTAGGCTATATCCGCAGCCATGGCTCGGTCGATGCCCGGCTCTCCAGCTTCGATGCCGATGGTTTCCATATCGGTGCTTATGGCGCATGGGAGGATGGGCCGTGGCGGCTGGTCGGCGCGCTGACTTATGCGGCAAACCGTATCTCGACCGAGCGCAACATCGTCTTCGGTGGCCTCGACCGCACGGCCGAGGCCGACTACTGGATTCATTCGCTCGGCTTCTCGGGCGAAGCTGCCTACGGCATGGACATGGGCGGCGGCACAACACTCTTGCCACTCTTCACCCTCGATGCAGGCTGGTCGGGGCATGGCGGGTTCACCGAGACGGGCGCCGACGCGCTCAACCTCACCGGAGCCTCGGAGAACTGGACGCGGCTGGACACCGGCGTCGGGATTGGCATCAGCCATGTCGTTCCCACCGAGACCGGACGTCTGATACTGGAAGGCCGGGCGGTATGGGAGCACGCCTTTGCCGATGATGTGCCCAGTCAGTTGCTCTCCTTTGCGGGCAGCCCCACCAGCTTCACCGTCAACGGTCCTGCGGCCAACCGTGACCGCCTGCGCCTGGGCGCCGGCCTCGGCTGGGACATCGCACCCGACATGACCTTGCGCGCCAACTACGAAGGTGTCTTCGCGGGCAGTTATGACAGCCATACGGCATCCCTGGGTCTCAACATCAGGTTCTGACGTGCAGCATGGTTTGAATTCCGGCACCACAGATCGGTTGTCCTCTAGGGTTGAGGCTCAATTGAGAACGGCGGTGCAAAGTTAGTCCACGGTAGCGGCTGGATTGTCCTGCTGCGGGCGGTTTAAAAGTCGTCCACCTATTTTCCTTCTGCAATTTGTGCGGGAGGGACGAGGGATCTACACCGTGGACTTATATTTGAAGGTTCGTCTGGCTTGCGATGGCGGCATGAGCCAGCGCGAAGCAGCCAGGCATTTCGGCATCTCGCGCGACACGGTTCGCAAGATGATGGCGTATTCGGTTCCGCCGGGCTATCGGCGGCAGGCGCCGGTGCGACGCCCGAAGCTGGACGCGTTCATCGCGATCATTGATCGGTGGCTTGACGAGGACCGGGCGGTCCCGCGCAAGCAGCGTCATACGGCCAAACGCGTTTTTGATCGCCTTCGTGACGAACATGGGTTTGCCGGCGGCTACACGATCATCAAGGACTACATGCGCGAGCGGGACCGGCGCGGTCAGGAAGTATTTGTGCCGCTGGCCCATCCTGCCGGGCATGGCCAGGCGGACTTCGGGGAGGCTGTGGTTATCATCGGCGGGGTGGAACAGAAGGCGCACTTCTTCGTGCTCGATCTGCCCCACAGCGACGCCTGCTATGTTCGTGCCTATCCGGCGGCGGTGGCCGAGGCATGGGTGGACGGCCATATCCATGCGTTTGCCTTTCTGGGCGCAGTGCCGCAATCGATCGTCTACGACAACGACCGCTGCCTGGTGGCAAAAATTCTTCCTGACGGCACGCGCAAGCGGACAACGCTGTTCAGCGGATTTTTATCCCACTATCTGATCCGGGACCGTTACGGTCGCCCCGGCAAGGGCAATGACAAGGGCAGTGTTGAAGGTCTTGTGGGCTATGCCCGCCGCAACTTCATGGTGCCGATCCCGCGGTTTGCAACCTGGGACGCGTTCAACCTGTGGCTCGAGGAGCAGTGCCGCAGGCGCCAGGGCGATCGGCTACGCGGGGAGAGCGAGACGATCGGCGAACGGCTGCAACGCGATCTGGCGGCGATGCGGCCGCTGCCGGCATCGCCCTTCGAGGCCTGCGACCAGGCCAGCGGCCGGGTCTCCTCCCAGGCGCTGGTGCGCTACAGAACCAACGACTATTCCGTCCCTGTTGCCTATGGCCATCAGGACGCCTGGATCCGTGGCTATGTCGATGAGGTGGTGATCGGCTGCGGCGGGGAGACCATCGCCCGTCATCCGCGCAGTTATGGGCGCGAAGACATCGTCTTTGACCCACTGCATTACCTGCCGCTGATCGAGCACAAGATCAATGCGCTCGACCAGGCGGCCCCGCTCCAGGGCTGGGAACTTCCCGAGGCGTTCGCCACACTGCGTCGCCTGATGGAAGCGCGGATGGGCAAGCAGGGCCGGCGCGCCTATGTGCAAGTGTTGCGTCTTCTGGAAAGCTTCGAACTGGCCGATCTGCATGCGGCCATAAAGCAGGCGCTGCACCTGGGCGCCATAAGCTTCGATGCCATCAAGCATCTCGTCCTGTGCCGGGCCGAACGCCGGCCACCCAGGCTCGACCTTGCCATCTACGGTGCTGGTGGTTCTCAATGGATTGCGGCTGCTCCGCGATCCTATTCGGCGAGGCAAGGCAGTGACGCCGCCTATGCGGATGTCCAGGTCGGCCTCCTCCGTGCAGGCCCGACCAGATGCGAGCCGGGCGTATCGCAGGAAGGTAACCCGATCCGCAGGCTGAACTTTCATACGAGCGGCTCCTTTCCGAATTCAGGAATTTGCAGATTGATTTGGATTGAACTTATCATCGGTCTTGCACTGCTGCTCGGCGGCGGCGAAGCCTTGGTCAAAGGCAGCGTCAGTGTAGCGACCCGTCTTGGCGTTTCGCAGTTAATGATCGGGCTGACGCTGGTCGGCTTCGGCACCTCGACCCCTGAACTCGTCTCGAGCCTTGAGGCTACACTGAGTGGCGCCCCTGGAAACGCCGTAGGGAACGTCATCGGCAGCAACATCGCTAACGTGTTACTCATCCTAGGGGTTTCCGCATTGATCCTGCCTATCGCCACGCGAAAAGAGGCCTTCCGTCGCGACGGGTTCGCCCTCATCGGAGCCAGCGTGCTGGTACTTGTTGTTGCGCTGAGTGGAGAAATTGGCCCGTGGAGCGGCGGTGTCTTCCTAGTTTTGCTCACAGCCTACGTCGCCTATACTTACGCAACAGAGAAGATGTCATCCGACGCAAGCGCTGAAATGCACAGCGCGCAAGCGGAGGCACACGTAGCAACGCGACTGCCGATCTGGTTCGGGTTGGTGCTCGCCTTTGGCGGAATTGTTGGAGTTGTATTTGGAGCGGACCTCCTGGTCGGCGCAGCCATCGAACTCGCCCCGCGCCTCGGGCTGTCGGAAACGGTAATCGGCCTGACGCTAGTGGCGGTCGGCACGTCGATGCCGGAGCTTGCAACATCGGTGATGGCCGCAATCCGCGGAAACGGGGACGTTGCCTTCGGCAATGTCGTTGGTAGCAACATCTTCAACGCGCTCGGCATTCTTGGAGGTTGTGCGCTGGTCGCGCCGGTCGCCGTCAGCCCCGAGATCATGCGACTGGACGTTTGGGTGATGGTCGGAACGGCGATGCTGCTCGTCCTGTTCGCAACAACCGGCAGGCGCGTAAGTCGACGCGAGGGCGGAGTTTTTCTGGCCGCGTATGGGCTCTACCTGGTGGCTCAGTTTGCCCCGGGCGTACGCGATTTTGTTGGCTTGATCTGATCTTCGGGCGGCTCTTGGTCCCTCCGCATGAGCCGCCGTTCGGGCTCAACCTCAACCTAGTTCAAGTAGCCGCCCCAAGACATCCTCGCGGCGCAACAAGCCGATAATCTGTCCCGATCGAAGCACCGGAAAGGCTCGGTGCGGCTCGGAAAGAAACATCTCGGCGGCGGCAACGATGTCCGAGTCAGCTTCGATGATCTTGACGGGACTACTCATTTGGTCGCCCACGGTGCCCCGCCACTGCCGGTAGTAGCTCGCCATCATGGCGGGGCGGAAGCAGTCCTTTTGCGTCAGAATTCCGACGAGGGTTCCTGCAGCGTCCACGACCGGTGCTGCTTCCTGGCCGTTCGCGTGCAGCAGGCCGGCGGCCTGACGGATCGGCATTTCGGTGTCGAGCGTCAGATAATCCGTTCGCATGACGCTGGCGATAACGTCAGTCATCGCCGTGCACCTGCTGAGTCCGCTTCGGGCATCCCGCACAACGGGCATCGTCAGGTAGGCAGGCTAACCCGCCGCAGGAGGTCTGAAGCACGCGGCCCCGAACCATCAGTCCCAGGGCCAGACCGCCTGTTGCCAGAATGACGATCAGTGGCGCGATAACAAGCTCCATGTGCGTTCCTCCTCAGGCCAAGTGCTCGTCGAAGCGACCCACCGCTACGCGTCGAAGGCTCGCCTCCTCGTTGAAAAGGAAAAGCGCGTCCAGGCCATTCCGCTGAGCCAGTGCAGGGCCTTTGACGCCCGCGGACACGAGCGCAGTTGCCCATCCGTCGGCCAGCATGGCGTTGCCGGCGATGACGGAGACCGATGCAGCGGCCCCCTCTACGGGCTCGTCCGTGGACGGATCGATAATGTGGCTGTAGCGCCTTCCGCCAAGCGTATAGCCGTTGACCTTGTCGCCCGACGTAGCGATTGCCCGCCCAGCGAGGGCAACGATTTCGGCCGAACCGAAATGGCCATGGCGGGGATCCTCCACCGCAATCTGCCATGAACGACCGCTCGGATGATGTCCAAGCGCAGCGACTTCGCCGCCCAGGTCGACGACAAAATTCTCCTCGCCGTGTTCACGGAGCATGCTCACCAACTGGTCAAGCGCATAACCCTTGGCAATTCCACAGAGGTCGATGGTCACTTCAGGGTGGGACTTGCAAAGGGCAGCATTCGAAGCCAGAATCTCAGCGTCTTGGGGAACCTCTGCTGCCGCCATTGGACCGAAGCCCCAGCGTCCTACATGCGGTCCGACGGCGATGTCGAATGCTCGCTCGCTGGCGCCCCGAACTGACAACGCCGACCGAACGACCGTAGCGATTTCGCTGTCGATCGGCTGCCAATCCTGGCTTCGCCTCTCATTGAACGCTGTGATGGCGCTGTCGCGGCGCCATGGCGACATCAGCCGGTCGATCCGAGCAAGCGTCTCCTGCAGGGCGGTCTGGAGCACGCCCGCGTTGGCCGCGGCACTCAACGTGGCCTTCCAGGAGGTGCCGAAGGCCGGTCCGCCGATTGCCAAAGTCGGAGATGCGGAGCGGGCGAGCGCCGGATGGGCAAGTACCGTTGCCGCTGCAAGGCCGCCTGCGATGACCTGACGCCGGGTGAGATGGATCTTGTTCATGTCCTCAGCTCCCGAAATCGTCGTTGAAGATAGATTGCGGCTCCACGCCCAGATCGTCGAGCGTGGAGAGCACGGCAGAGATCATCACCGGTGGTCCGCAGAGATAGTATTCACATTCGTCGGGCGCCGGATGGTCGCTCATGGCCTTCCGCAAGACCTCGTGAATAAAGCCGGTCGCGCCCCGCCAACGGTCGCCTGGCGCGGGGTCTGAAAGGGCCACCGTCCAGTCGAAGTTCTCGTGCTGCGCAGCTAGTGCCTCGAATTCCTCAACATAGAAAAGATCGGCCACCGACCGAGCACCGTAAAAATACGACATCTTGCGGCTTGTGCCGTGGGCAAGTTGCTCATGGATCATAGCGCGAAGCGGTGCCATACCGACACCGCCGCCGACGAAGACCATCTCGCGTTGAGTCGGCTGGACGTGGAATTCCCCATACGGGCCGGACACGTCGATGCTGTCGTCTGGTTTCAGCCCGAAGAGGTACGACGAGACGATGCCCGGCGGGATCTCCGCTTCGCGCCCTGCAGGCGGAACTGCCAGGCGGATATTGTGAACCAGGTGGCCACGATCCTCCGGTCGCCCCGCGAACGAGTAAGCGCGTGACGTGCGCTCTGTGGTACCTGATCTCAGCCCCGACCAACCCGAAATGCGCCAGGTCAGCTCGTGCTCCGCATCGATCTCGAGCTGCGAGAAGTCGCGTTCATAGGGAGGCGCGGTCAGCAGCATGAAACCGCCCGCTCGAAAGGTCAGGTCGCGCCCTTCCGGGATCTTCAGCACCAACTCGCGGATCAGTGGAGCGAGCATGCGGTTGCTGATGACCCGGCATGTGAAGCCCTCTGCCGACATGATCTCAGGTGGCACGGAAACATCTACCGTGCCGCGCAGGTTGAGCTGACACGCCAGCCGCACATTCTCGCGACGCTCCTTCGCTGACAGTAGACCGCGCTCGGTCGATCGCAACTCGCCGGCGCCGTCACCGGTGACGGTGACGCGGCATTGCCCGCAGGTTCCGCTGCCGCCGCAGGCTGCGGGAATGGGAATGTCGGCGCCATGCAGGACCTCGAGGAGCTTCGCGCCCCGCTTGGCTGTGATTGCCTGCCCCTCATTCACGATCACCTTCAGAGCGATGTCTGGCACCAGTCGCGACCGCGCTGCGAGAAGACCCAAGGCAAGTCCTAAAATGAGGAGGACGATCAGTGCGCTGCCAAGAGTGATCTCAATCATGGTACCGCCACCTGGGCAAAGGTGGCGAAACCGAGCGACATCATGCCCGTCAGGATAAAGGCAATGCCTAGTCCCTGAAGTCCCGCCGGCATATCCGCATATGCCAGTCGCCGCCGGATTGCGGACAGCAGGATCACCGCCACGGCAAAACCTGTGCCGGCCCCAATGCCAAAAACGGTACTCTCGGCGAGATTGTAGCTGCGGTCGGCCATGAACAGGCTTCCGCCGAGAATTGCGCAGTGGACTGCGAGCAGGGAGAGAAAGACGCCGAACGTGGCAAAAAGGGCGGGAAAGGACCGGTCGAGGACCATCTCGACCAGCTGCACCGCCGCTGAGACCACGCCGATAAAGGTCAGAAGGCGCAAATAGCTGAGGTCGAGATCGGGAAAACCGGCCCACGTCCACGCGCCCGGGGCGAGCAGATACGTGTAGAGCAAATGATTGAGCGGCACAGTCACCCCCATGACCGCGATTACCGCTACGCCGAGCCCAACTGCCGTTCCTGGTCTGCGGGACAGCGCCAGAAAGGTGCACAGCCCTAGAAACAGTGTCAGGGGCATGTTCTCGATAAACGCCGAGCGTATGAAGAGCGCCCCGAGATCGCTCATCCCCGCGTCTCCTCGGCAGGGGCCAGCGCGTGCTCGGAGACCTCCACCTGCTCCACCCGCCAGCTGCGGATTGCCCAGACCAGGCCGCCGAGCAGGAAGAACGCACTCGGTGCAAGAAGCATCAGGCTCAGCGGCTCGAACCAGCCGCCCTGTTCGGTGGTGCGAAAGACTTCAGTGCCCAGGAGAGTGCCCTGGCCGAACAGCTCGCGCACGCTGCCGATGATCACGAGGACCAGTGAATAGCCAAGGCCGTTACCCAGCGCGTCGGTCATGGCGGGAACGGGTGGATTGTGAAGCGAGAAGGACTCGGTGCGTCCCAGAACAACGCAATTTGTGGCGATCAGACTGACAAAGACGGAGAGCCGTTGGCTCATCTCGAAGAAGAACGCCTGCAGAAACTGATCCACGACGATGACGAGCGAGGCGACGATGATGATCTGAACGATGAGGCGGATGGAGGAAGGCAGATGCCGCCGGATGAGGCTGATGATCCCTGCGGCGGCCACGATGACCGCAGTCAGTGCTGCTGACATGGTGATCGCAGCTGCGAGCGTGGTCGTCACCGCAAGTGCCGAACAGATGCCAAGGATCTGCAGCGTGACCGGGTTCTGTCGCAGGATTGGGTCGGTAAGGGTTCCCCAGAGCCGCATCAGAATTCTCCCCGTCGTATGGCATCGAGAAGCGGGCCGTACCCGTTTGGCCCGAGCCAGAATGCCAGCATTTGCGTCATGGCGGTGTTGGTTCGCGTCGCGCCGGTAATGGCGTCGACCTCGAATTCGGTCGTCGCTACGCCGCGCGCAACAGCCAACTGAGGTGTTCCGGTGTCGTCCTTGATGCGCTTGCCCGCAAACTGCTGCCGCCAGGCGGGTTCATCGATCCGCGCTCCCAGCCCGGGAGTCTCGTTGTGCGACATCACCGCGAGCCCCGCAACGGTGTTCATATCGGTATCGATGGCAATCATCGCCTCTATGGGGCCGCCATAACCCGTCCCGCTGATCGGCAGGATTACCAGTTCCACTTGATCCTCTGGGCCACGGAGCAGGTAAATCTGCTTTAAGTCGGCGCGGCTCCCGAGATTGGCGATATCCTCCTGCGGCGACAGCTGTGTCCAGTTGACGGAATTCGTCAGGGCGTTTGCCAACGTCTCGGGTGTGACATCCTGTGCAGCCTCGGCGCGCCGAAGATCCACCACGACTGTCGATAACGTCATCTCGTCGGACGTTGCCAATATCGCCGATAGCCCCGGAATTTCTGCCAGCAGCGCCTCAAGTCGAGTCTGCTGTTCAAGCGCGCGGTTCTGCGCCTGGATGGGCCGCAGCACCACCGTTGCACCCGTAACCAGCAGCGCGCACACAATCGAAACGATGAAGGCAACGGCGATGGTCTTGGTTCGGCTTTCATTGGGCAGCGACAGGATCCCTCGCCACAGCTTGATCGGGTTGAACTCAGCCATGACGATATCTCCGAACAGCCTGCCAGAGGGCGATGGCCATTTCATCCAGTAAAGGTGCTGCGAGCGAAACCAGGAGTGCTGCCGAAACAGCAATCTGCACGGGCGCGGTCTCCCAAAATGCGGCGAAGAGTGCGGTCAATGCACCAAAGAGGGCTCCATAGAGCCAACGCCCAAGCGGCGTCGACGCACTGACCGCCGGATCGCAGACGAGGAAAACCAGAACAAATGCAACGGCACTGGTCAGCAGGTCGAAGTTGAATCCGCCCGCAGCGATGAGCACCACAAGTGCGCCAACCAGGACGCGCCAGGGCAGCACGCCGAAGAACAAGAGAATTGCCGCCGCCGGGATCGTGGCCCAGCCGATCTGAACCGGCAGGTGAGGCCAATCCGCCACGGGAAAGCCGAAGCCGAGGAACATGATGGTCACCACCGCGGGGCTGAGGACACTCCGCCCCCAGCCGCCAAAGACCAGTTCGCCGAAGACGAAACCGAAACTGACTCCTATCGCGAACTGAAGCGGCCCCACCTCAGGTGCCAGAACGGCGATGGCAAATGCGGATACAGCTCCGGCCGCGCTCGGGGGCTGGGCGCGGAAAAAGGTAAACAGCGCCTGCCATAGCCCGGCCAGGACAAGGACGAACACGAGGCGACCGGTGCCCAAGACCCCTTCGTCCCAGATCCACGACACCGCGACTGGCAGCACTGCAGCCAGGAAAACCATGGCCACGGTCTCGCGAGTCCAGATGCCCCGGATCATGCGTTCGCCTCAATGCGGTTCAGAGCAGCGCGCAACAGATCCGAGAAGCGCGGCGAGGCCGCGGTGACGTAGTCAACGAGCGCCAGGTCTTCTTCGACCAGCGAAAGGACATCAAGGTCGACTGCGGCCTCGTCGTCCCCGACAGAGAGCGCCCGCAAAAGTGCCATCCCCGGCATAGCGCCCCCCAAAGCCTGCTCGACGGCGGCCGTGGCAATGACCGGTTCGGGGCGCGATGCGCGGCGCAGGGCGGCATCCAGCCAGTGTCGCGGTGTTGGCTCGCGACGCTCGAGCACCGTAACCTGCCGATCGTGGAAACCGAGCCAACGCGACTCCCGCCCATCCAGAACCGAGCCGGAGAGGATAATGCGCGGACCGGGTGACATGAAGGCGTAGCAGAGTTCGCGCAGATCTGCTCCGGGAGGGCAGCGGACGAGCCTCGCCTCGCGCAGTCCCGGCCCCGCAACGGACACTACTTGCGTTTCAGGCAGCCGGCCCTCGGACAGCAGTTGTCCGATGGCAACGACATCCTCCATGGAAATGTCCCAGACCTGTCGGCTGAGACGCGCAGGGAACAGCCGGTGGATCTGGAGGCCCGCAAGACCCTCGGGGTGCAACTCGCCGATGCGAACTATCTTCAATCTACCGTGCGCGTCAGGGATATCCGGCCCTCGGTCCTGACAGAAGAATATCGGCCCGTCGCAGAGGCTTGAGAGCGCGCGTAACCCGAGATTGAGTCGTGCTGTGTTTTCCTCGCCGATCGCATGGCGCGGGTCCGGCGCCAGGGGACGGGTATCGACTGCCATCACAACAATCGCGGCAGGAACCGTTGATGCTTCCGGCACTTTGCCGAAAGGTCGTGCCCGCAGTCGCATCCAGAGTCCGGAACTCTGAAGCAGCTGACGCAGCGCCGTTGTTCCGCTTCCGCCTTCAAGCTCGCCGAGTGCTAAGCGGGTATCATACTGGTGCCGGTCGCATGGACCTTCCGCCTGAACGATGAGGCTCGTCAGGCGGCGCCCCGCACCAGTCTCAAGTTCTGCAACCCGGCCCGCGATGGGAGCCGTGACGATGCATTCGGGCCGTCGGCGATCCCTCAGGATTGGCGCGCCCTGCGCAACCAGGCTGCCGACCTCGGCCAGCGGCTCCACCCTGAATTCCATCCACGGGGCCAGGCTCACCCCGGCTTCGGATGTGAGGATCTTTTCTGGCATCCCTGTCGAGAGGGGCGGCGAACCCGCATGCACGGAGAGGCCGCGTTGCGTCAGACCTAGTATGGCGGGTCCCTCCGTGGCTTGATTGAGTCGGCAATGCCCTTACGCTTGACATTACAAGGACTACCAGAGAACTTTTTATCCTTCCACCCGTGCGAGGAAGCCGCTCATGCAACTCAGATCAATTCTGCTTTTGGGCAGTATTTCCGCCATATTCGTGGTTGCCTCGGCAATTGGTCAGTCGCCGGAGCGCACCCCCAACATCGAAGAGATCACGCAGTGGGCGCGATCCGGGCACGCAAACATCCATTCTGAATCGTTCGCGCACTGGAACGATGCTGGCGAAATCCCGCCGGTTTGCTCCACCTGTCACTCTGGAGCGGGGTTTCGCTCATTGTACGGGTTCGATGGCAGCACTCCGGGACTGCCGCAGAGTCCTATACCCGTCGGCGGGGTGGTGGACTGCGACACATGCCACCATCCAGGCCTTCCGAGCGTAACCGAGATCCGGCTCCCTTCCGGCACTCAGCATCCCGTCGTGGGTGCTGAAGCCGCATGCATGACTTGCCACCAGGGCCGAGCGTCGACCGCAACGATTGAACGTGCAGTGGCGGAAAGCTCCGAAGACGAGGTCAATCCAGAGCTGTCCTTCATCAACCCACACTACGCGGTAGCCGCAGCGAGCCTTCTAGGGGGTTCCGGCGCTTTGGGATACCAGTATCCGGGGAAGGACTACCAGCAGCGGTTCTTCCACGCCCGCCCGGTTTCTACCTGTGTGGGGTGCCATGAACCGCATAACCTGACCGTGGCGGAGGAGACGTGCGCCACCTGCCATGAATCGGGCGATTCACGTGCAATCCGCATTTCCCGCCAGAGTTTCGACGGCAGCGGCAATCTTGAGCAGGGCATCTTCGCCGACATCGTCGCCAACAGGGAGCGACTGTTCGCTTTGCTGGCCGAGTACGCGCGAGAGATAGCTGGAACGGCGATGGTCTACGACGGAAATCGTCATCCCTACTTTTTTGCCGACCACAACGGCGACGGCTTGCCGGACCAAAGGGAAGGCGCCCCGGTCCCGTATGCAAGCTGGACGCCACGGTTGTTGAAAGCAGCCTACAACTGGAAATTTGTGGGATCGGACGCTGGGATTCACGTTCACAATCCGCACTACGCGCTGCAACTGCTCTTTGACTCCGCCGAGGATATCTCGAACGCTCTGGGCCGAGACCTGACGGGTATGGCCCGATGATCGTTAGCTCCGGCGACTAGACAACAGGGACATCGATAAACTGAAGGACTTGCACGCCGACCCGACGTTCCCAGCGAAGTATCTGCTGCTGGCCGGCATGGCTGCACCCCTAGTCTATGCTGCCACGGTGCTTTTGGGCGGGGTGCTGACGCCCAACTACAGTCACGTCGACCAGGCGATCAGCGAATTGACAGCAACCGGCGCTTCACGGCGTCGCCAACTGGAACCGGGCTTCGTTGTCTACAACGTGCTCGTCGTCCTGTTCGCTGTCGGTCTGCTCTTCCGCACGCGCCACTGGGGCCGCTTGTTCCGCTGGGGTAGCCTGACCGTCGGCCTGACAGGCGTGCTGGGTCTTGCTTCCACTCCCTTTCCGATGGACCCGATAGGCGAGACCGCAACAGCGGCAGGAATCCTGCATCTGGTGACTGCCGGATTCTTGTCCGTTGGCACCATGGCGGCGATGCTTCTTTTTGGGATGGGTTGGCGGAGTCGCCCAGATAGGCAAACTTGGTCCTTTTTGACCCTGGCGGCGTTGGCAGCCGTTTTCGTTTCTGGCCTGCTGGCGGCCATGGCCGCGGCGCAAGGCTGGCCTGCCATGGGTTTTTACGAGCGGATCACAATCGGCATTTTCCTGGCTTGGATGTTCTTGACCGCACTCGACCTATGGCTGCAGACAGTTAAGCTCGCGCCGGTGAAGGGCCGGTAAGACATAGAGAGAGGAAAGACATCGATGCCGATTATTCGAGTTGCCTACCTGCCGCTCATCACCTACCCAGAACCCGTTTCCGATGACGCTATCGAAGCCGCCGTTGAAGTGGCGGCAGCGCTTGGGTGTGAGGTTCGCGCGACGACCTTCTCGGCGGACATACCGAGCGTTTCCACGCCAATAGGCGGGCTTCTAATCAACATTCCGGAGATGATCCGGACGGCGGAAGAAACCAGCCGGAACCATTGTGGCCGCCTGCACAAATTGGTGGCTGACCGGGCAGGCTCACGCGTCAAATCGCATTGCTCAACGCGGAAAGTACACGCTGGCGCCGAGGGTGACGCGGCAGCAGTCGAGGCGCGGTATTATGATCTGACGCTGCTCCCGCTTGCCAAGGGCAGCGTCACGGGTCGCGATCACGCTCAATCGGTCATCTTTGGCGCAGGCCGCCCGGCCATTTTGATCCCTCCCTCTGTCAAGTCGGAGCCGCTCAAGCGCGTGGCAGTGGCATGGGATGGAAGTCGGGTCGCCGCCCGTGCCCTCGCCGATGTGATGCCATTCCTGGGGGATGATACGCAGCTCACGGTCCTCACCGTTCAAGGTGAGAAGGCACTTGCCGGGCAGGACATCGCTGAAGCTTTGGCGTCTTCGCTGGAGTTACGTGGATATAGCGCGCGAGCCCAAAACGTGGCTCTCGGCGGTCGAAAGATCGCAGAGGCACTTCAGGAAGCGGCGCTGGAATCGGGCTCCGGCTTGTTAGTGATGGGCGGCTTCGGCCACTCGCGCGTTCGCGACTTCGTACTCGGCGGCGCAACCCAGGGGGTCTTCGCAGACACACGTCTGCCGATCCTGCTTTCGCATTAGCCACGAGGTTCAGCAACAAAAACGGCGCCTTGGTCACTTGTCACACGATGATCGCAGCGAAGGCGAGGCCATACAGTCATGACATTACCACGGCGGCATCACCCAAGGCGCGACGAGGCCGAGGGCAAGGAGGACCGAGGCAGTGGCTGCGGCTGCACCATATATGCCAAGACGCCAGAGGGTGGAAATGCGGCCATCCAACCGAACAGCAGCACCGGCAACGCGATCTGAAGCATCATTAGGAGCGCCGTCATCGGCTCGGGGCCAAATTCGAGGGAAACGTGATTTCCGTGACGTCCGCGATAAAGAACGGGAAATACGCGTCGGTGCCAAACTGATTGCCTGCCTCGACATGGGTGGGCAGGCGAAAGCCATCGAAATCCCGGAACTCAGATAGAATGCCGCCGAACGGTTGGATCTTGAAAGTCTTCTCAGGATTGGCATCGCTCCAGCGCGAAAAGACGACAGTGACGGGACGACCATCGGTATCCACCGTCACGTCGACTGACTGCTGCATTCCGTCATGAGTGACGGTAACACGGGCGGTGTTTTCGTCGAGATCCTCCCATACCACCCCGGGTCTGGGTAACAAGGCGGCAGGCGTCCAGAAAACTGCTTCGGCCACGTAGCGCCCAAACGCTGACCGCCGGTGATCGACTGTCCCGCTTATGCGGGCCACCGGGACTAGGCCCATGAGCCAGAACCGCGTCCAGCTCACCCCGTCCGCTGCGGCATCAGAGCCGGAGATGCGCATCAGCCCGTTCCTGGCAGACATGCTCCACACGAAGCCCTCGGGCGCGGCCAGAACTTGATGAGCTCGCATCGCCATGTAGTTCGGCGACTCCTTGGTCCCGAGGCTGAACCTGCCGGTCATTTCGATCTCCGCCACCGCATAGAGCGGCGTGCCCGGCGTGATGGTGAACGAGAAGTACCGCCGTGCGGGATCGGGCAGGTTGGCGACCATCTCCGGATCGAACTGCGCCGGATTTTCCGGTTGAGTCGCAGCCAGTGATGCTCCAATCCGACGGTCGGCTCGGTGGTCCGACCAGCGCCAAAGGAGTAGCCCGGCAACAATGCACCCTAATATGATTAGCGCCGCCAAGAAGAGCATTTTCATTTGCGCGTAGTCTTCGGTTGCAGTCGATCAGATCCAACGATCTATACCTGTCGCTGCAGGTGTTTGGAAACCGTCTCGCTCCGCAAGTTTCGTCCGTTTATCGCTCTTGCTTGGGCCGCCACCGCTTGTACGACCAGAGGTCCATCACCCCCCTTCGGCTACGCTGCCACGGTATTCCAGAGAAGGTTCGATGTCAGTCCCGTCCCCTCCGCCATAAACTCAATTGTGCGGCCCGGAGACATGGGTAACAATTTGTACCTAAAGCATGGCTGCCGATTAACGGATTTCTTCTTTCAGTCCATTCTCGTCGGGGTTTTGTTTCGGGAAGCGATGAGTGTCGCTGCGAAGATGATGCCCGCGCCGATCCAGGTGGAAAGGCCCGCGACCTGCCCGAACAGCAGGAAGGCGATCAGCGCGACGGCGGGCAGGCGGATGAAGTCGAAGGGCGCGAGGAAGGAGGCGTCCGCGTAGCTGAAGGCGCGGGTCACCAGCGCCATGTTGAGCGCCCCGCACATCCCCTGAACCACAAGCAGGAAGAAGGCCGGCCAGCCTGGCGTCGTCCACATGAACATCGCCGGTATCAGGGCCAGCGGCACGGTAAGGATAAGATTCCATGCGACCAGCGTATCGGCGCTGTCGCGCTGCGACATTTTCTTGAGGACCAGTTGCGCCAGCGCCATCAGCGCCGACCCGGCGAGCGCCAGCAGCAGGGCCGGTTCGAGCGCGCCCGATCCGCCCGGATTGATGATGATGAGCGCACCCGAAAAGCCCGCCGCTATGGCCAGAACCCGCATCGGCCCCAGCTTTTCGCCCAGAAACAGCCAGGCGCCGATAGCCAGAAGGATCGGGCTGAGGAAGATGATGGCCGTGACATCGGCGAGGGGCGCGAGCGTAAACGCCACGAAAAAGCACAACAGACCGCCAAGCTTGAGCGCCGCGCGGACCGCATGGGTCGCGCGATAGCCCGACGCCAGTATCGCGGGGCGGCGCACGATCATCGGCGCCACGAACAGCAGCCCGAAAAGGGCGCGGAAAAAGCCGATGACGAAGGGATGGACGTCGACCAGCAAGCGCACGATCGCCGCGTCGATCCCGTTGAGCACGGCGGCAGCACTCATCATCAGCCCCGCGGCAAGGTAGGCGTTTCTCGTATCCACGGCGGGCAGGGCACTTGTGTTGCGGGCGGCTGTCTGCGCCTCAGGAAAGGGTCAGCGCGTTCCGATATATCGTATGGATGTCCTCGACGCTCATCGGCTTTGGATTGTTGTCCATCAGCCGCCGGATGGCATGGGCTTCCTCTGCCCAGCCGGGCAAATTATCTGCTTTCGCGCCATGGTCGGCCAGAGCCATTGAAAGTCCCAGCGAACGGCAATAGCCAAACGCGGCCTCGGGAATCCCGATTTTTTCCGCATCGGGCGACAAGCCGAGGAGCGCAAGGATTTCCTGGGTCTTTTCCGGCCGGGCCGGCGCGTTGAAGGCCAGCACGTGGGGAAAGATGATCGCGTTGGCCAGCCCGTGCGGCAGTCCCAGATTGGTGCTCAGCGGATAGGCCAGCGCGTGCCCGGCGGCGGTGTTGACCGGCCCCAGGCAAATCCCGCCATAATACGAAGCCAGCATCATTCCGGCCCGCGCCTCGGTGTCCGAGCCATCGGCAACGGCGCGCGCCAGATAGCGGCCCACCAGCTCGATCCCGAGGCGGGCATAGCCGTCGATCATCGGATGGGCCTTGAGATTGGTGAAAGCCTCGACGCAATGGGCCAGCGCGTCCACCCCGGTGGCTGCCGTCACGGCAGCGGGGACCGAGTAGGTGAGTTCGGGATCGAGGATGGCGATATCGGCCAGCATATGATCGCTTTCGACCGCCAGCTTGGCGAGCGTTGCCGGATCGGTGACGAGGGCGCGCGTGCCCGCTTCCGAGCCAGTGCCGGAAGTCGTTGGGACCTGGACGAGCGCCGTCCGCCGGCCTTCGATCTTTCCCGTTCCGACCACATCGGGAATCGACCGGTCGCTGTCCCAGAGCACGGCGACGAGCTTGGCCACATCCATGGCCGAACCGCCGCCCAGCCCGATGACCAGATCGGGCTTGAAGGCGCGGGCGCGTTCCAGAACCTTCTCGACGGCGGGCAAATCGGGCTCGGGCGGCAGGTCGATGAACACCTCGACCTCCCCCTCGATCCCGATGCGCTCGACAAAGCCCGCGGTGGGCGCCATGGCAACGACGAATACCCGGCTGAAACGGGCGGCAAAGGGGGTGAGCCGCGTCAGCGTTCCAGCGCCGATTTCGACCTGCGCGGGCTGGCGCAGCGTGATCTGCCTGGAAAGGGAAAGAACCGGATCAGACATTGTCCTGCTCCTCAAGGCTCTGCATCTGGTCCCAGACCGTTTCGATCTGCTCCCGGGTCAGTTCCACCAGCGGCGGGCGGACCCGCGTCCAGCCATCGTGCTGGCGGCGGCGCGACAGCATGGCCTTGATGGTAGGCAACTGCACATAGGCGTTGGAAAGGTTGCGCCAGGCATCGATGCGCTGTTGGGCGGCGTTCACCGCCTCTTCCTGTGCGGCATCGAACCAGTTGTCGAAAACGAAGCGCAGATGCCTTGCGATGAGGTTGGAGCTCGACGTGATGCAGCCCGCGCCGCCCGCACGCAGCAGGGGCAGCATGAAGGGGTCGGCGCCCGAGAGAACCGAAAAGTCCGGAAAGCGCCCGGCCAGCCCCTGCATGTGCTCGAGATTGCCCGAGCTGTCCTTGATGCCGATGACGATGCCGGGAAACTGCTCGCGGAGGCGGGCGATGAGATCGGTGGAAAGCCCAACTTGCGCGATGGGGGGGATGTGATAGAGGATGATGCGCAGGCGATCGCTGCCCACGCCCTCGATCAGTTCCGCATAGAACCTGAACAGCCCCTCATCGCTCACGCCCTTGTAATAAAAAGGCGGCAGCACGACCGTTGCCGCGACACCCAGGTCCACCGCATGGCGGGTAAGGGCGATGCTGTCGGCGACATTGGTCTGCGAGGTGCCGGGGAGCAGGCGGGAGGGATCGACGCCTGCATCCACAAGACTCGCCAGAAGGTTTTGGCGCTGGGCGATGGAAAACGAATTGGCCTCGCCGGTCGTGCCCAGAAGCGCGATGCCGTCGCAGCCTTCTTCCAGAAGGGCCTTGCAATGGATTGCGAACGTTGCGTGATCCGGCTTGCCCGAGGCAAGGACCGGCGTCGCGGCGGCGCTGTAGACGCCGCTGACGGGAAGGGCAAGAGCGGGGTTCATGATGTGCTCCCGGCAGCCAGCCGGCGCGCATAGGCGATGGCGGCATTCATGTTGGTGTGGTTGGCCTTGCCGGTTCCGGCAATGTCGAAGGCTGTGCCGTGATCGACCGAGGTCCGGTCGATGGGCAGGCCCAGCGATACGTTAACCGCCGTATCGAAGGCGACGAGCTTGATGGGGATGTGGCCCTGATCGTGATACTGGGCGACCACCAGATCGAAAGCCCCGTTATAGGCCCGGTGATAGACCGTATCTGCGGAAATCGGCCCGGTAACATCGATGCCTTCGGCGCGCGCCATTTCGACGGCAGGCACGACCTGTTCGTCGTCCTCGGTGCCGAACAGCCCGCTTTCCCCGCAATGGGGGTTGATCCCCGCCACCGCGATGCGCGGCGCGGCGTAGCCGATGCGCTTGAGGTGGTCGTTTCCGGCGCGGATCGTATCGAGAATACGCTGGGGCGTCGCCCGGTCGATCGCGGTCTTGAGCGAAACGTGGGTGGAAACGTGGATGACCTTGAGCCGGTCGGAAGCCAGCAGCATGAAGGCGGATTTCTGGCCCGTCAGCGCCGCCAGCATCCCGGTATGCCCGTCATAATGGTGCCCGGCGCTGTTGAGCGCTTCCTTGTTGATCGGAGCCGTGACGATGCAGCCGATCTTTTTGGCCTGCGCGTCCTCGACCGCGCGGGCGATGAAGCGAAAAGCGGCGTCGCCTGCCCGCGCATCGAGTTTGCCCCACGGCACCATGCCCCCTTCGATCTCGATATGCTCGACAAGGCCGTTGAGGTCGAGATCGAGCCCGCAGGCTTCAAGGGCTGCCTCGAGCGTTTCGCGGTGGCCATAGACGCGCGTCCGTGCGCGGTCCGCATCGCTCATTTCCGCGATGGCGCGGACCGTGATTTCCGGTCCCACGCCCGCGGGATCACCCATTGTTATGCCGACAATATCGCTCACGCGGATGCTCCGTCGATCCAGCCTGCTGGCAGGCGTACATATTTGATGGCCCTGCGGAAATAGGTGTAGGCGACATGCAGTTCGCCTCCATCGCCTTCGAGCAGGTAGGGATAGGACAGCTCCTTGTTGCGCCCGTCCTCGGAATTGTTGGACAGGCACGTGCCGGCGCTGTCATCGATCAGGCGGCGCAAGGGGAAGGTCTTGCCGCCATCGGTCGAGATGCAAAGGCTCAGCGGCGCGCGCGGCACGCCCCAGACCGGCTCGCACCCCCCGCTTGCATCGGGCCGGTCATCACCTTCCTCGATCTCGTCATAAAGCGACACGCGACGGTCGCTCGATGTTGCCGCCGAGGACGGGTTGCACACCATGGCCAGCCGCCCGCCCGACAGGCGGATGACGTTGATCGAGGAGTTGTTGTTGGGAACGTCGGTCGGCTCGGTCGCCGACCAGGTGATCCCGCCATCGGTGCTGACCGACCGGTGCACGAAATCGGACTGCCTGCGGCGGTAAAAGGCGACCATCTCATCGCCATCGAGCGGCACGATGGTCATGTGGACCGACCCGGTCGAGCCGGGCACGTCCTCGAGCGCCCATGTCTTGCCATCGTCGTGGCTGACACCTACGGCGGCGTTGTCGTGGCTGCCGTTCCAGCGCTGGCCGGGGCGGGGGATGCAGCGAAAGATGGGCATCATCCACGCCCCATCCTTCCTGCGCACGAAACGGGCGCGGATGAAGCTGCCCAGCGGAAGGTCGACGGTGCGCGGCTCGCCCGCCGTCAGTGCACCATTCTCAAGCGATACCGGACGCGCGCGCAGCAGGCATTCATCCTGATTGCCCGAAGGCTGGGCGGTGTGAAAAAGCTGCCATTCGTGTCCGTTATGGGCCAGCACCGGGTTCTGCTCGGACCGCTCAGGGTCGTTCGATAGCTGAACCGGGGCGCTCCAGCGGTCCGCGCCGGGCGCGAGCGTACTGCCATAGATCGAAATATCGGCCTTGCCCTCGAGCGTGCCGCCAAACCAGAGGCACACCAGCGTGCCGTTCTCGAACCGCTCCAGGAATGCCGCGTGATTCTGGACCATGGGGGAGGGGAGGTAGGCTTCACTGCGCCCACCGGCCGGCGCGCTCAGCGCTCCGGTCATCTTTTCGGCAATGTCATGGGGGGACATATTTCTCCTCTCCGGCCTCGCGTCAAACCTTTTGAAAGCGTATTGTTGTTAAGTTATATTCCGGCCCAGAAAAGTCAAACAGGATTTATGGTTCCGAATTTTTATACGTTAAATCATATAGTTAGAATGAAATATCGCATCTGCTATTTTGTCGCAAGGATTTATGTTTGACAACTTTGGGCGGGCAGGGAATAGTGAGGGCCGGTCCCGATGGGGCCTTCGTACGTCGCTGGGCGACCGGCAGCGCCGCCCAGTGCTCCAATGGCTGCCAAGGGAGGTAGAATTGACCTTACGTTATCTTTTGACCGGCGCATTGCTTGCGTCGGCGGCGGTGAGCCCGGCGCTTGCCCAGGACAATACCGCCATCACCGTCGTGCTCAGCGAAGAGCTCGATCTTGTGGAGCCCTGCATGGCGACCCGCTCCAATATCGGGCGCGTCATTTTGCAGAACATCAACGAAACCCTCACCGAACTCGACGTCCGGGGCGACGCCGGGCTGATGCCGCGCCTTGCCGAGAGCTGGGAAGATCGCGGTGATGGCGTCTGGCGCTTCAGCTTGCGCGACGGCGTCACCTTCTCGGATGGCACCGCGTTTGACGCCGCCGACGTCAAGCACAGCTTCGACCGCGTGTTCAGCGACCAGATCACCTGCGAAAGCGCGCGCTACTTTGCCGACACGCAGCTTACCTTCGATATCGTCGATGACCTCACTATCGATGTCACCGCCGAACCGGCCCAGCCGATCCTGCCGCTGCTGATGTCGCTCGTGACCATCGTTCCTTCCGAAACGCCCGTCGAGTTCGTCCGCGATCCGATCGGCACCGGGCCCTACGTTCTGTCCGAGTGGCAGGCCGGCCAGTATATCCAGCTCGACCGCCGCGACGACTATTGGGGCGAACAGCCCGAAGTCACCTCGGCGCGTTATGTGTTCCGTGGCGAAGCCGCCGTGCGCGCCGCCATGGTCGAGACGGGCGAGGCCGATATCGCCCCGCAGATCACCGAGCTCGAAGCCACGAACCCGGCGACCGACTTCAGCTATCCCAACTCGGAAACGGTCTATCTGCGCGTCGACAGCGCCGATGAACCCACCTCCGATATCCGCGTCCGCAAGGCGCTGAACCACGCCATCGACCGCGAAGCCTTCATCGGCACGCTGCTGGCCGATGGCACCGAACTGGCCGTTGCCATGGTCCCGCCCACGACGCTGGGCTGGAACGGCGATCTCGCGCCCCTCGCATACGATCCCGACCTCGCGCGTGAACTGCTTGCGGAGGCCGAGGCCGATGGGGTCGATGTGTCCCTGCCCGTCGAGATCATCGCCCGGACGGAAAACTTCCCCAACGTGACGGAAGTGGCCGAGGCGCTGACCCAGATGCTGAGCGATGCGGGCTTCAACGCCTCCATGCGTATGGTCGAGGTGGCCGAGCACGAGCAGTATTACTCAAAGCCCTACCCGGAAAGCGAGGGCACGAACCTGATCCTCGCCCAGCACGACAACAGCCGTGGCGATCCGGTCTTTTCGATGTACTTCAAGTACCATAGCGAGGGGACCCAGTCGGGCATCGCCATTCCCGAAGTGGATGACCTGATCGAGCGGGCGACCGCTGCGACGGGCGCCGAGCGTGATGCCCTCTGGTCCGAGCTCTTCGCCTATGTCCATGACGAAGCGGTTGCCGATGTGCTGCTGTTCCACATGGTCGGCCACAGCCGGGTCGGCGAGCGGCTGGACTTTACGCCCACCATCGCCACCAACCAGCAGCTTCAGCTTTCCGAAATCGGCTTCAAGTAGCAAACTGGCCAACAGCAATCCTGGCGGCGCCGGAGGTCCGGCGCCGCTTTCCATAAAATGATCGGTGTGCCGCAATGATCAAACTGGTAGGACAAAGAGCAATCGCGAGCCTGCTGTCGCTGAGCGTCCTGATGGTGATGGTCTTCTTCCTCTCGCGGTTGACCGGCGATCCGGCGGCCCTGTTCCTGCCGATCGATGCGACCGAGCAGATGAAGGAGCAGTTCCGCGCGCTCCATGGGCTCGACCGGCCCATCCTCGAACAGTTCGGTCTTTACATCCGGGACGTGCTGCATCTCGATTTCGGCGAGTCCCTGCGCCGCGCCCGCCCGGCCATCGATATCGTCCTCGAAGCCTATGCCTGGACCCTGCCGCTGGCGCTCATCACCATGGCGCTGGTCATCGTCGCGGCCATCTTCCTGGGCTCGATCGCGGCCTTCAACGTCGGCGGCGTGATCGACCGGGGGATTTCCGTTGTGTCCCTCATCGGGGCCTCGGCGCCCGACTTCTGGATCGCCATCGTCGCGATCGTCGTTTTCGCGATCAATCTTGCATGGCTGCCCACTTCGGGCGTCGGCACGCCGTGGCACTGGATCATGCCGGTCGGCATCCTGTTCATCCGCCCCTTCGGGCTGATCGTGCAGGTGGTGCGCGGCTCGATGCTTTCGGCGCTCTCGGCGCCCTACGTCAAGACGGCCCGCGCCAAGGGCGTCAAGAACGGTCCGCTGATTTTCGTCCACACCCTGCGCAACGCCATGCTGCCGGTCATCACCGTCATCGGCGATCAGGCGGCGGCGCTTTTGAACGGCGCGGTGATCGTCGAGACGATCTTCGGCTTTCCGGGCGTCGGCAAGCTGATGATCGATTCCATCCTGCAACGCGACTTCAATGTGGTGATGGCCGCGATCCTCGTGACGGCAATCGCCATCTTCATCATGAACATCCTGATCGACATCGCCTATTCGATCCTCGATCCACGCATTCGGCAGTAGGCGGGAGAAGACGGATGAGCGACAGCACGGCTGTAAAACCGGTTTCCCAGGACCAGAACAAGGGCGCATCCGCCCTGCTCGGCATGCTCTGGCGCGACAAGTTCGCCTTCGTGTCGGCCATTGTCCTGCTGATCATCATGGCCTTTGCGATTTTCGGCCCGGCCCTTCTGGGCGATCTGGCCACCAGCCAGAACCTGCGCGGGCGCAACAGCCCGCCCTTCGATCTGTCGCGCGGCTGGATCTTCGTGCTCGGCGGGGATTCGCTGGGCCGGCCCATTCTTGCGCGCCTCATCGTTGCCGCGCAAAGCACCATGGCGGTCGCCGCCGGTGCGGTGGCCACGGCCCTCGTCATCGGCGCGTTCTTTGGCCTCATCGCAGGCTATATGGGCAAGACCGCCTCGCAAATCATCATGCGGCTGGCCGATGTCATCATGTCCTTCCCCTCGCTGCTGCTGGCGGTGGTGGTGCTCTATGTACTGGGGCCCTCGATCCCCAACATGATCCTCGTTCTGGCGATCACCCGCATTCCGATCTATCTGCGCACCACCCGCGCCGAAGTGCTTGAAGTGCGCGAGCGCATGTTCGTGCAGGCCGCCGTCGTGATGGGCGCCTCGCATCGCCGCATCGTGCTGCGTCACATCCTGCCGGTCATCGCCCCGACGCTGATCACCATCGCAACCCTCGATTTCGCTTTCGTCATGCTGGCCGAATCCTCGCTCTCGTTCCTCGGTATCGGCATCCAACCGCCCAGCATCACCTGGGGCCTGATGGTCAGCCAGGGCCGCCCCTATCTCAACACCGCATGGTGGCTGGCGTTCTGGCCGGGGCTGATGATCGTCATCACCGCCCTTTCCCTCAACCTGCTCTCCAACTGGATGCGCGTCGCTCTCGACCCCGCGCAGCGTTGGCGCCTCGAAAGCCGGAAGTCTACAGATGCCTGAAGCCCTGCTGACGGTTAAAAACCTCTCGGTCGATTTTCACACCGCGCGCGGCACCGTCCACGCCGTGCGCAACGTGTCCTGGTCGGTCAATCGCGGCGAGACGCTGGCTATTCTGGGCGAAAGCGGTTCGGGGAAATCGGTTTCGGCCTCCGCCGTGATGAACCTGCTCGACACCCCGCCCGCCGAGATCGTGAGCGGTGAAATCTTCCATGAGGGCAAGGAGCTCCTCAAGATCAGCTATGAAGAGCACCGGGCCCTCAACGGCAAGAAGATCGCCATGATCTTCCAGGACCCGCTCGGTCACCTCAACCCCGTCTATACGGTCGGCTGGCAGATCGTCGAGATGATGACCGCCCATGGCCGCCCCATCGAGATGGCACGGGCGCGTGCGTTGGAACTGGTGACCCGCGTCGGCATTCCCGAGCCTGAAAAGGCGCTCAAGAAATATCCGCACCAGTTTTCGGGTGGCCAGCGCCAGCGCTTGATGATCGCCATGGCGCTGATGCTCAAGCCCGACATCCTGATCGCCGACGAACCCACCACTGCGCTCGATGTGACCGTGCAGGCCGAAGTGCTGGCGCTGCTCAAGGAGTTGCAGCAGGAAACCGGCATGGCGCTGGTGCTGATCACCCACGATCTGGGCGTCGTCGCCGAGATCGCCGACCGGGTCGTGGTGATGAGCGAAGGCGAGATCGTCGAGGAGGGCACGGCGCGCGAGGTTTACCACAAACCCCGGCATGCCTATACCCGCAAGCTCATCGGCGCCGCGCCGGGTAAAGGCGATATCCGCCAGCCCGGGCCCGAGGCTTCCGTTCTGCTCGAGGTCAGCGGGCTTGAAAAGACATACGGCAATTTCACCGCCCTCAAGGATGCCGCCTTTACGCTGGCGCGCGGGCAGAGCCTTGCCGTGGTGGGGGAGAGCGGGTCGGGGAAATCCACCCTCGCGCGCACCATCCTGCGGCTTGAACAGGCCGACAAGGGGACGGCGCTCTGGAAAGGGCGCGATCTCATTACCATGCCCCAGCGCGATCTGCTGGCCATCCGCCAGCAGATCCAGATGGTCTTCCAGGACCCCACGCAATCGCTCAACCCGCGCATGTCGGTCTATCAGTTGATCTCGGAGGGCTGGGAAATCCACGGCCTGATGCCGGACCGCAAGGCGCGGCGCGCACGCGTCGAGGAACTGCTTGAACAGGTCGAACTCCTGCCCTCCCATTGCGACCGCTATCCGCACCAGTTCTCCGGCGGCCAGCGCCAGCGCATCGCCATTGCGCGCGCCCTTGCGCTCGAACCCGAACTCATCATATGCGACGAGGCCGTTTCCGCGCTCGATGTGTCCGTTCAGGCGCAGGTGATGGCGCTGCTCGATGATTTGCGCGCCAAGCTGGGTATCTCCTATCTCTTCATTGCCCACGATCTGGGCGTGGTGCGTGATTTCGCCGATACGGTTCTTGTCATGAAGGAAGGCGAGATTGTCGAGCAGGGTTCGACCGAAGCGATCTTTTCGGCTCCACAACACCCCTATACCCAGCGCCTGCTGGCTGCCAATCTCGACCCCGATCCCGACATTCAGGCACAGCGCGCGCGATCGGGCCGCGCTGCGCCATGACGCGGCTGGCGATCATCGCCGACGATCTGACCGGTGCTCTGGATACGGCAGCGCCTTTCGCAACACGCGGCCTTAAGACGGTGGTCGCCGTATCGCCCGAATGGCTCGCCGATGCGCTTGCCACCGGCCCCGATGTGCTCGGCGTTTCAACCAACAGCCGCGAGATCGAGCCTCAAGCGGCCCGGGAGCGGGTGGGCCGGGTGGTTGGCCAACTCCCCGCTCTGCCCATGGTCAAGAAGGTCGATTCCCGCTTGAAGGGAAATATCGAGGCGGAGCTGGATGCGATCGCGTTTGAAAAGGCGCTCGTCGTCCCGGCCATCCCTGCCTTTGGCCGAACGGTGAAGGACGGCATGCTCGCCGGGTTCGGTATCGATACGCCCATATCGGTGGCCGAGAGACTCGGGCATCATGCCCGGCGCGCCCTCATCCCGGATACCGCCAGCGAGGACGACATCGCGGAGGCGCTCTACGCCCACCCCGACACGCTTGCCGTAGGTGCGCGCGGGCTGGCCGAAGCCATGGCCGGGCATATGGCGGAAAATGCCGCTCCCGCGCCGGATGTTTCCGCAAAACGCATTATCATCCTCGTGGGCTCGCGCGACCCGATAACGCTCGCGCAGGTCGAGCATTTGCGGCGCGGGCATCCCGATGTCGATCATATCCCCGCGCCCGGCGGCCACGCCGGCCGCTCCATCGACAAGGCGCGGGACGTGACCGTCATCCAGGCGCAGGAGGCGAAGACGCCTTCCGATCCGCAGGAGGTAGCGCGCCGGCTCGCCGAAACCATCGGCAACACCCCGCTCGAAGATGCGCTGGTGCTGATCACGGGCGGAGCGACGGCCCAGACGGTTCTCGAGTATCTCGGGATCGGCGTTCTCGAGGTTCTTGGTGAAGCGCTGCCCGGCCTGCCTATTGCCCAGACGAAGGCGTTCAAGCTAATCACCAAATCGGGCGGGTTTGGCACGCCGGGTGCACTGCTGGATATCGTCGGCAGGGCAGGGGGATCGAAGGCTGGGAGATAAATCCATGTCCAATGGTTTGAATGCGCGGCGCAGTTTGTCCGATACGGTTTTCGAGCGCATCCAAAAGGCCATCAAATCGGGCGCATATAGCGTGGACGAGCGGTTGCCGACCGAACACGTGCTGGCCGCCGAATTTCAGGTGTCCCGCCCTGTCGTGCGCGATGCCTTGCAGCGCCTGCGCGATCAGGGGCTGATCTACTCGCGCCGGGGCGCCGGCAGCTTCGTGCGCGAACAGGGCATCCGCGAGCCGCTGGGTTTTGGGCAGATGCAGAACCTGTCAGACCTGCAACACTGCTATGATTTCCGCCTGACCATCGAGCCGGAAGCCGCCGCCATGGCGGCGGAGCGCCGCTCGGAGGAAGCGCTGCACAAGATCAGGACGGCGCTGAGCCTCTTGCGCGACGCCACCAACCGGCAGGCGCACCGCGCCGACGCCGATTTCATGTTCCACCTCAGCATCGCGCACGCCTCGGCCAACCCGTATTTCGCGACGGCCATGCAGGCCCTCGAAGACCACATCGCAGTCGGCATGCGCTTCCATGGACTGTCGCTCAAAAGCGCGGGCGATGGATTGCAACACGTCTTCGTGGAACATAACGCTATTTATCAGGCCATTTTGAATCAAGAGATCGCTGCCGCACGAGACGCGATGCACAAACACATAGCAGGCTCACGCAACCGCCTTCTTGCGCCCCGCGAGACGTGACAATTTACGCGGAACCTCGTGCCTCTCTGGCAAGCGGCCCTGAATGCGCGCTGACCCCGCATTGCTCATTGCTTTCGTATCCATCGAAAACCGCACACGTTTGCGCCCAAAACCGGCCCGCCAGATCGTGTCAGGTTTTGATGGAAACGGCCTGCCGCGGCGGTTGGGGTTGGATCGCGCTGGAGTCCGGGAACGAGTCCCGGAATGACATTGGTGATTTTGGCCGATACCTGCCCCATGCCCGCTTGTTACCCCGGGATTCATTGCCGGGATTCAGGCCGAACCCGCCGCAATCGGGGACGTCACCTGAGACGCCTGCGAACGGGGAGCCGTAAACCGAAAATAGCGGTGTTTGCGGTTAGGCCCCAGATAAGCCCAACCACCAGAAAATAGTGGCGCCAATGATCTGTATCGATGATGCCGGCTTGAATGACCAACGGAACATATACCGCCATCACCGGAATCAGCGCACCTCGTATGGCCGGATTTTTCATTCCGACGATCCCGCGCCAGAGCGTGAAAAACACCAGTAGATAATAGCAAAATCCGCCGCCCCAGCCATAGGCATGCAGGACGTTGACATAGGTGTTATGCGGGTCTTCCTGAATCCGCAAATGCCGGAATTCACCGGGCCCCAATCCCCAAGGATGCGTCAAGGCAAGATCAAAAGCATAACCCTGGCGACCAAAACGACCGGTCGAGCCGGTGTCGTAGCTCTGACTCATGCTCGCTCTTTGCTCAAAGAGCGAGGCGACTTCCGGGATCGATAGAAGGCCAACAAATGTAATGGCCAACACGAGCGTCCCAACCAAGGCAAGGACCAGCATGCGCACCTTGAATGCGGCCTTGGCTTCCAGCCAGAAGCACATCGCAAAAACCAGCAGACCGGAGACAGCGAGGTGGCCCCAGGCCGCTCGCGAAAAACTCACAAACACACCGACGGTCAGCATCAAAAGCAGCGCTCCGTTTAGCAAACGGCTTCTTTGCTCGAAAAACAGATCTCGCAGCAGAAACATCGCCGGCAGAACGAGAAAGGGACCATAGACGTTGGGATCCTTGAACATTGCCCTGGCCCTGCCATGGAGCAGAAACAAATCGGCACTCGGCAACAGGCCCAGATAGGCGAGCACCCCGATGGTGGCAGAGACCATGGCGATCCATAGATATGCCCGCCGAATGATCTTGATGTGCCGTTCAGGCTCCCCGGCAATGAAGTTGGCGACAAAGAATGCGGTGAGCAGCAGGTAGATGGTGACCGCAATGTAAACAAAGCCGCCCAATGGAGAGCCGTAGCGCACTTGCAGCCCGGCAATCAGCGCAGAAACAGAGAAAGGAAAAAGAAGAAAGAACAGCGGTGTCGTCGATACGAACAGGGGCATCCGTGCCATTGCGGCTACACAGAGCACCGCCATGAAAAGAAATTCATACAGGGACGGCTCAAAAAAAATGAGGCCGCCGGAGAAAATCCAGATCCAGACGCATGTTCCGAGCGCCTTCGACCCGAGAGCAGGCAAACGTGTTTGCCTCCAGAATCGAAGGGGGCTCGGGGGTATGACGCCAGCTCTGAACAGTGTGTCGGTCATTCACGCATGATTCCGAAATGCTGCCAAGATTAGGCCCGTGGTCTGAAGGAGACATTAACTTACTGATTGTATGAACGGATTCGGGAACAGGGACGCTGATACGCCAACACATTCCGAAAGGATTGCAATGACTGTCACCCGCCGAAACCTGTTACTAGGCGGCTCTGCTGCTCTGGCAAGCGTGGCCCTGTCCGACAGCGTGCTGGCCCACCCCTTTGTTGATGCGGGTTCATTCGGCGTGGACCCGTCGGGAGGGGACCAGACACAAGCACTGCAGATGGCCATCGATGCGGCAGCCTCACTTCGGCAACCGCTGTTTATCGGCGCAGGGTCATATGAGATCAACGGGGCGACGATCGCCAGCCCGGTGACAATCCGTGGCTCGGGCCAAACCGTCCTCCGAGTGCGAAATGGCAGTTCGATCCTTTCGGTCACTGCGAGCGGTCGGGTGGCTCTTGAGGGTTTGACGTTCGATGGAGAGGTTCAACGGGACTCTCAATCGACACTACTCGAGTTGACCGGAGCGAATGATGCCATCATTCGCGATTGCCGGCTCGTGAATGCCGCAGGGAATGGGATCAACGCGCACGATGTGGGGGGACGTATTGAAAACTGTATCCTGTCCGATATCGGCAATACGGGCATATTTTGCACCGACAGCCGTGGACTGGACGTTTTTGGCAACACCATAACCCGGTGCGGCAATGGCGGCATTCGCATCTGGCGGTATGAGAGCGGGGCGGACGGCTCTCGCGTGTTTGGCAACCGGATCAGCCAGATCGGCTGGGTTGGCGGTGGTAACGGGCAGAATGGCAATGGCATCAACGTGTTCCGTGCCGATGGTGTCAGCGTTTCTGACAACTCCATCACCGATTGCGCCTTTTCGGCCATCCGGTTGAATGCCACCAATAATACCCGCGTGACAGGCAATCATTGCGCCGACAGTGATGAAGTCTCCATCTATTCCGAGTTTGGTTTCTCGGGCTCCATCATCAGCGACAACGTGATCGAGCGCGGCGCAGCGGGCATATCGATTACCAATTTCGATCATGGTGGCCGGTTGTGCGTCTGCAGCGGCAATATCGTGCGTGACATGAAGGCGGATTCTCCAACAAATCCTGACGTCGTTCCTTACGGTATTGCAGCGGAAGCCGATGCGGTCGTTACAGGAAACGTCGTCGATGGCGTGCCGGGCACTGGCATCGTGATAGGATGGGGACCTTATCTGCGCGACGTCATCGTAAGCGAAAATCTGGTCCGTGGTTGTGATGTTGGCATTGCGGTGAGTGTGGTTCCGGATGCTGGCCACGCCCGCATCAGTGGAAACCTCGTCTCGGGTTCCCGGCATCATGCAATCGTCGGCACCCAGTGGCGGGAGATTGTGACTGCAGATCTGACCATTAATACCGAGAACTATGGGAATATTGCCGTAAGGGACAACAGCATTTTTTAGAGCGTTTCCAGGATAGGTGGGCGCAACTTATCCTGGAAACGCACTAGATTCCGGGAACGAGTGCCGGAATGACATTGGTGGTTTTGGCCGATACCGGCCCTATTCCCGCTTGCCTTCCCGGGATTCATTCCCGGGGTCCAGACCGAACCTGCCGCAATTGCGGGAATCTCGACGATTCCGCCAAATACTGACCTGCTCTGGCGGTCATCGGCCCACAAAGGTGGCACGGAGTCGCCTGCCGGCAGGCCCGTGTCAAATTTCCTGCGAACCGAGAAAGCGCCCGAAGGTCCGGGTGGCCGGGCCGAAGAGGAACGCTTCATAGGGCAGGGGATCGATGCCCGGGAAGTCCATGCCGGGCGATCCGGCAGGCATGCCGGGAACGGCCAGTCCCCTCGCCTTGGGCCGCTCGGCCAGCAGGCGGTGGATGGCAACGGCAGGCGCATGGCCCTCGATCACATAGCCGTCCACCTCGGCGGTGTGGCACGATGCCAGTTCGGCCGGAATGCCTAACCGTTGCTTGACACTGGCCATGTCTGCGGATTCCACGACCCGTACCGGAAAGCCCGCGGATTCGATATGCGCAGCCCATCCATCGCAGCAGCCGCAGGAGGGATCCTTGGTGACCATCACAAGGGGCAATGTGTCAGCATATCCCATGCGTGTCACGGTCAACAGCAGGGGAAGGGCGCCGACTGCGGCCAGAATGCTGCGCCGGCTGATGTTACTATCATTTTTCATCTTCAAGCCTCATTGCATGGATTGCATCGTCTCGCCAGTTCTGAGGCGAGGCCGGACGGGGTGAACAGGCACCCGCGCGGGATGGGGACGATACCGCCGCCATCATCACAGCTTCACTCTTCGCAGCCTTGCTGCATTGGCGATGACGCTGACCGAAGACAGCGCCATGGCGGCTGCGGCGATGATCGGCGACAGCAGGATACCAAAGAACGGATACAGCACCCCCGCTGCTACCGGCACGCCGAGCGCATTGTAGATAAAAGCGAAAAACAGGTTCTGGCGGATGTTGCCCATCACCGCCCGCGACAGTCGGCGGGCGCGGACGATACCGGTCAGATCGCCCTTGAGCAGGGTGACGCCCGCGCTTTCCATCGCCACATCGGTGCCGGTGCCCATGGCGATGCCGACATCGGCGGCGGCCAGTGCCGGGGCATCGTTGACGCCGTCGCCCGCCATTGCCACCACCTCTCCGGCCGCCTTGTGCCGCTGAACGACCGCGCTTTTTTGATCGGGCAGCACTTCGGCCTCGACCTCGTCGATACCAAGCTGGCGCGCGACTGCCTTTGCCGTTGTCCAGTTGTCGCCGGTCAACATGACCACGCGGATGCCTTGTGCCTTCAGGGCGGCCAGCGCCTCGGGCGTCGAGGGCTTGACCGGATCGGCGATGGCGAAGATGGCGGCGACGCGGCCATCCACCCCCATGAAGATCGCGGTCGCCCCATCCTTGCGAAGCCGGTCGGCCTCATCGGCGAGCGGTGCGACATCGACGCCCTGCTCGGCAAGGAATTTCGCATTGCCAAGGGGTATATGCTTGCCCTCCACCGTACCATAGGCGCCCTTGCCGGTGGGTGAGTCGAAATCCGCCACCGGCGCGGTCGCGATCGCGCGCTCCTCGGCGGCGCGCAGGATGGCCAGCGCCAGAGGATGCTCGCTGGCGCGTTCGACGCTCGCGGCAAGGCGCAGGGCTTCGTCCTCGGAAAACCCCGGTGTGGGCACGATGGCGGTAACCGCGGGGCGCCCTTCGGTCAGGGTTCCGGTCTTGTCGACGATGATGGTGTCGATCTTCTCCATATGCTCCAACGCTTCGGCATTCTTGATCAGCACGCCCGACTGTGCGCCGCGCCCGACGCCGACCATGATCGACATCGGCGTTGCAAGCCCGAGTGCACAGGGACAGGCGATGATCAACACCGACACGGCGGCGATCAGGCCGAAGGAAAAGCGCGGCTCCGGTCCCCAGACCGACCAGGCGATAAAGGCAAGGACCGCGACCACGATCACCGTCGGCACGAACCAGCCCGAAACCTGATCGGCCAACCGCTGGATCGGCGCACGGCTTCGCTGCGCCTCGGCGACTAGCTGGACGATCTGCGACAGCATGGTGTCGCGGCCAACCCTTTTCGCCTCGATCACCAGCGCTCCCGACTGGTTCATGGTGCCGCCGATAGCCAACGCACCGACCTCTTTGGTCACCGGCATCGATTCGCCCGTCACCATCGATTCATCGACGGCGCTGCGGCCTTCCAGCACCTCGCCATCGACCGGCACCTTCTCGCCCGGCCGGACCCGCAGACGGTCGCCGGCCTGAACGCTGTCGAGCTGAACCTCTTCCTCGGTGCCGTCGTCACGAATGATCCGGGCTACCCTGGGGGCAAGATCGAGCAGCGCGCGGATCGCGCCGCTTGTGCTTTCGCGTGCGCGCAACTCCAGAACCTGCCCGAGCAGGACCAGCACGGTGATGACTGCCGCCGCCTCGAAATAGACTGCGACCGAGCCGTCGTGTTGGCGGAACGCGTCGGGAAAGATGCCCGGCACCAGCGTGGCGACGATACTGTAGATCCAGGCCGCCCCGGTGCCCAAGGCAATGAGGGTGAACATGTTGAGGCTGCGGTTGACCAGCGATTGCCAGCCGCGCTGGAAGAATGGCCACCCCGCCCAAAGCACCACCGGCGTGGCGAGGATCAGTTGCAGCCAGTTTGACACCTGCTGGCCGATGGCGTGGGTAAATCCGAAAAGATGTCCGCCCATTTCCAGGACGAACACCGGAATTGCGAGCGCAAATCCGATCCAGAATCGCCGCGTCATGTCGATCAGTTCGACATTCGGCTCCGCCTCAAGGCTGACCAGCACCGGCTCCAGTGCCATGCCGCAGATCGGGCAGGATCCGGGACCGACCTGCCGGATTTCCGGATGCATTGGACAGGTATAGATCGTCCCCTCAGGAACAGGCTCGGCCCTGGCCGCCGCGACAGCCGGATCGAGATAACGTGCCGGATCGGCCAGGAACTTCGCGCGGCAACCCGCCGAACAGAAATAATAAGGTCGACCGGCATGCTCGGCTTTGTGCCGGGTCGTGTGGGGATCGACCATCATGCCGCAGACCGGGTCCTTGACCTTATGGCCGCTGTCCGGGGCAACGGCCGCGTGTTCATGCACATGCTCCCCGGCCGAATGGCCAGTATGTTTCGGGTGATCGTTTTGGGTCTTGCCGGTCATGTCCACGCCTTCCGGTATTTGATCCTCAGCCTGCGTTTCACGTGCTCTGCGCGCGCCAATCGCTGGAATATAAAGAGACGATCGCCAGACGGATATGGTTCCCATCGTGGCCATCTCTGGTTTTGTTAGGCACTCTTAGTGCTGGCCGCGAACTCGGCCATCATGCCGGTCTCGAGATGCGGCATGTGTTGGCAATGCAGCATCCAGCGCGCGGCCACCTTAACCCGAGCCGTTACGCTCGAAATTTTCCAGCTTTTCCTCGAGCGCGCGCTTGAACCGATCCTTGTCGCCCTCCGCCATTTCGATCAATTCCCGGACCCGCCAGAACTCCATCAGCCCGAACGGATTGACCGAGGGGCGCACGTAGATGTCGGGAGGGTATTTCTCGATATGGGCATCGACGATCGTCTGGGTCATGATCTGGGTGGCCACGAACCCGATATCGACCAGCCCCGGCGGCACGTCGTCCTCGCCGGGTTCGGGGCTGCCATTGACGTCGATGGCAACGACGATGTCGCTCTTGTCCAGAACCTGATCGATCGGAACCGGGTTGATGACCCCGCCATCGATATAGGTACGCCCTTCAAAGACCACGGGCTTGAACGCGGCCGGAATGGCAAGGGACGCCGCGATGGCGCGCCTGAGCGGGCCGGAGGCGAAGACGATCTGCTCCCAGGAATAATAATCCGCCGCCACGGTCACGAACGGTATTTTCAGCTCCGCGAACGTTTCGGGAAATCCTTCGGGCAGGAACGCCTCGGTGATGCTCTGCGCGTCCACCTGAAAGCTCAGCCCGTTCTTGAGCAGTCCCACGAGGCTGGGCTGGTGGGCGTTCCACACGGTTCCGGCGATAAGCTGGAAGCTGCCCAACACCTCGAGCGCGTAGGAACGCAATTCCGCCCCGGTCATGCCAGCTGCCCAGCCCGCACCGATCAGCGCGCCGATGGAAGTGCCGGCGATGGCGGAGGGGTAAAGCCCCATCTCGTCCATCGCTTCGATATAGGGGATATGGGACAGACCACGTGCCGCACCGCCCCCCAGGGCGACGCCGATGCGGGGCGCGGAAGGTTCAGCGATTTCAAACGCCATGGCGGACGCCTTGCGCAACGGGCAGCGATCAAGGCAATCTAGACCGGCAGGGGCGGCGATACAACGCCGGGAAAATTATGTGTTCGAGCTTTCGGTGCGGACCCGCGCCGCGCGGAACGCGGCGAGATCGATCACCGGGGCCAGCGCTGCCTCCTGACGGCGATAAGCGATTTCCCAGGCGCGTTCGAGGATTTCCTCGATCGACAGGCTCAACTCGACCGGCAGGCTGCCGGTGCGCGTCAGGATGTCGAACACGGCATCGGCCTGTCCGCAAAGAGCCCGTTCGGGCACGTCGATGTCTCGATCTGTCTGCATGGCGCGAAAGCTACGCCCAAGAATGAAAACGGTGGCAAACAACACCGTCAGCATTTGAATTAAAGCGATGCCCGGCCATCCATCTGGCGGCAACCGCGAAGCGCTCTTGCTTCTCCGGCGAAAACCGGAAGCCATGCCGTTTCCATCAAAACACGATGCGATCTAGAGTTCGGGCGGCTCGCGGCTGTCCTTTTCCGCATCCGTCATGCGCTGGTAGCGCCGCCGGGTGAGAAAGAACATGACAACCGCGACCGCCGCCGCGCCGCCCAGAAGGACGATGCCGAATTCGGTAGCGGATAGATCGAGCGTCAGGAGGGCCACGACCGCAACGAGAATGGCGGCAGCGATCAGCAAAAGGCGCATGTTTCCCATCTCGATCCTCCCTGTAGCCTTCAACGCCGGGAATGGTCTCGCGTTTGGCTTGTCATTGCAAGTGCAGCGGGATACGCCAAAATCCGAACAAGGAGGCAAGGGTGCCCGATCTTCCCATTCCGCGGATCGTCCCGCTCGGCGACAGCGCACTGCTGGTCCGGTTTTCTGACCGGATTGGGGACGAGGCCACCTCGGCGGTGGTGGCCTTTGCGCGCACGGCGGAAGATGCGCGCCTGCCGGGTGTAACCGAAATCGTGCCCAATCTCGTTTCGGTACTGCTGCTTTACGATCCCACGAGGATCACGTTTACCGGGCTTTCGGCGGAACTGCGTCTCGCCATCTCGCGGCGCCGCGATGATGCCGGCGAAACCCGGTCCTATTCCATCGCCATCCGGTTTGGCGGCGCGGACGGCCCCGATCTCGATGCCGTAGCCGAAGCGTTGGGAATGGATAGCCACACATTTATCGCCCGGCACAATGGCGCGCCCTTGCGGATTCTGGCGACCGGCTTTGCGCCGGGCTTCGTTTATTGCGGGCTCCACGCCGAGGACATGCGCCTGCCGCGCCGCAACGCGGTACGCGACCGCGTGCCACCGGGCAGCGTTCTGTTCGCGGCGGGTCAGACCGCGATCACATCGACGCCGATCCCCACGGGCTGGCACGTCATCGGGCGCACCGATTTTTCCAACTTCGACCCAGCGGGAACACCACCAACGCTGTTGCGGGCCGGAGACTCGGTAATCTTCGAGGCTATGGCATGAGTACGCTCACCATTCTGCGTGCCGGCCCGCTGGTAACGGTGCAGGATCTTGGGCGTCCCGGCCAGCTTATCCATGGCATCAGCGCCTCGGGCGCGCTCGACAGGTCCGCCTATCGACTGGCCGGCGCCCTCGCCGGAAAGGCTGCCGGGGCGGCGCTGGAGTTCACCTCGGCCGGCCTCGGCTTGCGCTATTCCGGCACCGATTGCACCGCAGGCTTTGCGGGCGGCCAGTTCGGGTTGACCCTCAACGGCGAGCCCCGCCAATGGCCTTTGGCGCTCAACCTCACAGACGGCGATGTGATCGATATCACCACCGGCCCCTGGGGCAATTACGGCTATATCCGGTTTGAAAAGCAGATCGATTGCGCGCCGGTCATGGGCAGCCGCTCGACCAACGCGGTTGTCGGGCTGGGCGGATATGAGGGCAGGGCGCTGAGGGCAGGGGACGAACTGGCGCTCGTCCCCCTTGATGGCAGCAGTGTCCCGGAGACCATCCACACAGTCTCCGGGCAGCACCAGCTTTCCGACCCGATCCGCGTAACCTGGAGCGTCCACGCCGATCTTTTCCCCGAAACGGCAAGATCGTCTTTCATCTCCACCCAATTCCAGATAACCGCCCGCATGGATCGCATGGGCGTTCGCCTCAAGGATGCGGCAGGCGTATTCACCGACGCAAATATCCTTTCACTGGTTTCCGATTCCATCGTGCCCGGCGATATTCAAATTCTCGGGGATGGCACACCTATCGTCCTGTTGCGCGATCACCAGCCGACCGGCGGCTACCCCCGCATCGCGACCGTCATTTCCGCCGATCTCGACCGGTTCGCCCAGATCCGTTCGGGCAGGATGGTACGCTTCCAGCCGGTAACCGTCGAGGCGGCGCAGGCCGCGCTGAAAGGAACGCTATGATCCGGCAACTCGATCTCAATGCCGATCTGGGCGAGGGGTTGGGCAATGACGAAGCCCTGCTGGCCATCGTCACGAGCGCCTCCATCGCCTGTGGCGGACATGCAGGGAACGAAAAGACCATGCGCGCCGCACTGGTCGCGGCACGCGCCAATGGCGTGAGGGCCGGGGCACATCCGGGGTTCGATGACCCCGAACATTTCGGCCGCCGCCGTCTTTCCCTGCCCCCCGAAGCGATCGCGGCTGAAACCGTTCGCCAGATCGGCAGGCTCGCCGCGATCGCCACGGCGGAAGGCGTGCCGCTCGCCTATTTCAAGCTCCACGGCGCGCTGGCCAACATGGCCGCCGAAGACGACGCGCTGGCCGAAACCGTCTTTGCCTCCATCAAGAAAAGGCATCCGCATCTGGCTGCGCTGGTGCTCGAAAATTCCGCCCAGCACCGCGCGGCGCAACGCCTTGGGCTCGAAACCATCCTCGAAGCCTATGCCGACCGCGCCTATACCCCGGACGGCCTTCTGGCACCCCGGACGCGCGATGGCGCGGTCATCCACGATGACGAACAGGTGGTGGTGCGGTGTCTGCTTCTTGCGGAAACGGGGGAGATAGAAGCTCTCGACGGCACTACGCTTCGTTCCGACGCAGCCTCGATCTGTCTGCACGGCGACACGCCGGGCGCGGTTTCCCTTGCGCGTCGGATCAGGTCCGAACTCTCGGCCATCGGCGCGCTCGCCGCGCGACAATTTACATAAGTTTAAGAAAATCTAAACAAAGCTATGGTGTTTGGGATGTCTTGAAGTGAAGGCGCTTGCCTTCGAGTAATGCGTATCAGGTGCCGCGTATGAGTTCTCACACTGCTCCGATGACCCGGCGTCCCGCCGGGCTGACGATCCTTGCAACCGCTATCGCAGCGATCACTCTTTCCGGGTGTGGAGGCGGGCTCGATCTTTTCGCGGGCAATGAATATTTCGCCGCCTCCAAGATGGGGGTGAAGGCATCGCCCCGCGTCACGACCTCACGCAACGTCCCCAAGGGCGGCGGGCGTTATCACGTGGGCAAGCCCTATACCGTGGCCGGCCAGCGTTTCGTGCCCCAGGAACAGCCCGATCTGGATGTGACCGGGCAAGCGTCGTGGTACGGTCCGGCTTTTCATGGCCGCCTTACCGCCAATGGAGAAGTGTTCGACATGAACCACCTTTCCGGCGCCCATCCCACATTGCCGCTGCCGTCCTATGTGCGGGTCACCAATCTCGACAACGGCCATTCGGCGCTCGTGCGGGTCAACGACCGGGGTCCCTTTGCCAAGGGCCGTGTCATCGATCTTTCCCGCCGCACGGCAGAGGTGCTGGGCTATTCCAACAAGGGCATGGCCAATGTGCGCGTGCAATATGTCGGCCCCGCTCCGCTAGAAGGCGACGACACCCGGTTCCTGATGGCCGGCATCAACCAGTTGACGCCGTACGAGCTCAACAGCACGACCCGCGTCGCCTATAACGCCGCACCGCAAGCCCCGGCCGCGCTCGATGCGGTTGAAACGCTCGCGCCCACCGTGCCCCAGAACATTCCCTTCCAGGTCCTTTCCTATGGCGGGACCGGCGCCCTCGACATCGACGCCGTTTCCGAAATCACCGGAACGCCCGTGCGCATCGCGCTGGGCACGTTCGATGCCGATACCGCGCCCGGGATCGCCGAGGCGTTTGCGGTTCTGGGTGCCGTCGATCAGGTTTCCGTCACCCATGGCGGCCAGACCGCCGTCCAGCTCACCCTCACCCATCTTCGCGAAGGTGTGACCACGGCGGACGCGACCGACCTTGCCGGTTCTCTTGGCTTGAGCGGGACAATTTTGTATTGAATGTCCCCAAATTAGCCGTATCGAGCGGGGCAGGGCGATCTATCCGACCAAATCAAACGCAGGGCCGTTCTGGCGCACGACCGCATTCGCGCTCGCCGCGCTGATCCTTGCCCTCGCCTGCGCGCGCCCTCTCCTTGCGCAGCAGGCTTTCGAGACCGCCGCCCCCTACGCCATCCTTCTCGACCACCAGTCGGGTGCGGTTCTTTACCAGCATAATGCCGACGAGCGCGTCGAACCGGCCAGCATGGCCAAGCTGGCGACGGTTGCGCTGACCCTCGATCTGGTCCGCCGCGGCGCGCTGGGTCTTGACGATACGATGGTGATTTCCGAGCACGCCTGGCGCACCGGTGGCGCGCCCGCGCGGGGCACCACGATGTTTGCCGAACTGGGGTCCGAGGTGTCGGTGGACGATCTGCTCCATTCCGCCATCATCCAGTCCGGCAACGACGCGACCATCGCGCTCGCCGAAGGCATCGCGGGCAGCGAGACAGCCTTTGCGGGCCTGATGAACCAGTTCGGCGCCGAGATCGGGCTCACCAATTCCCATTTCACCAATCCGAGCGGATTGCCTGACCCGGAAATGTACACGACCGCACGCGATCTTGCGTACCTGGCCCGCTACATCATCCGCGAGTTTCCCGAATACTATCCCGTATTTTCCGCCGAAGCCTTCGAGTGGAACGGCATTTTCCAGCGCAACCGCAACGATCTTCTCGGCCAGGTCGGCATCGACGGGCTCAAGACCGGCAGCACCGGTTCGGTCGGCAACGGCGTGGTCGTCTCCACGACAGAAGGTGGCCGACGGCTGGTCGGTGTGGTGCACGGGCTTGCCACGGCCCAGCAGCGCACCGATGAAGTGCGCAGGCTCATCACGTGGGGCGCAACGAGTTTCGACCGCATTCCCGCTTTTTCGGACGGCACCATCATCGGCCACGCGTCGGTTTATGGCGGCGCGGTTTCACAGGTCGGCCTCGTGGGCGCGAGCGGGGTCGATATCTTTCTGCCCAAGAACAACCGACAGTGCCTCAGAGGCAATATCAGCTATCAGGCCCCCCTTCTTCCGCCCGTCAGGGCAGGGGACCAGATCGCCTATCTCAACATCTTCTGCGACGATCAGCAAATCCAGTCCGTCCCGCTTTATGCCGCAACGGACATCGAGGCGGGCGGTATCTTCCGCCGGGCGACCGACGCCCTCTGGGAACTGGCCTTCGGCTGGCTGCCTTTTTAGTATAAGGCTAAGGTTCATGGATTATCCGGCGATTCCCAGACACGGGTTGCGGCATGGCGGCTTACGACACTGATACATCACCGGCCCGTTTCCTGACCTTCGAGGGCGGGGAGGGGGTCGGCAAGTCCACGCAGGTCAAGCGGCTTGCGGCGCGCCTTGGCGATCTCGGCGTATCCGTCGTGCGCAGCCGCGAGCCGGGCGGCACGCCCAAGGCCGAGGCCGTCCGCTCCTTCATCCTGCAGGGCAAACCCGAAAGCTGGGGCGTGGGCGCCGAAGCGGTACTTTTCGCCGCCGCCCGCCTCGATCATGTCAACGAACTGATCGCCCCCGCGCTCGCATCCGGAAAATGGGTTCTCTGCGACCGCTTCGCCGATTCCACCCGCGTTTATCAGGGCCTGACGGGCGGCGTCGAGGAAGGGCTGATCGATGCGCTCGAAGCGCTGGCGCTCAACGGTCATGTGCCCGACCTCACCATCATCCTCGACATGGACCCCGAAAACGCCTTCGAGCGGGTGCGCAGGCGCGCCATGGAGGACGGCATGCCCGCCCTTGCCGACCGGTTCGAGAAGGAAGACCTCGATTTCCACCGCCGCCTGCGCGCAGGCTTCCTCGCTATCGCCGCCAAAAATCCCGACCGCTGTGTCGTACTGTCCGCCGATATGGACGAGGACGCGTTGGCCGAGGAGATATGGCGCGTGGTGCGCGAGCGGTTTCCCGAACTCGAAACCGAGGATCAGCCCGCGTGAGCTGGGAGCGTGTGGAAGCCGACCAGATCGAAGGCGTGCCTGCCCCCGAAACGCAGCGTCTTGTCGGCCATGAACGCGCCTATGCGGGCATCCTCGCCGCGCTTGACGCCGGGCGTCCGCCCAGCGCCATCATGCTGCATGGCCCGCGCGGCATCGGCAAGGCGACCTTTGCCTTCACGCTGGCGCGCGAACTTCTGACCCGCACCTCCGACGAGACCGCCGAACGGGTTGATGCGCAGGTCGCGTCCATGGCGCACCCCAATCTTTTCGTCCTGCGCCGTGCCCGCGACCTCTCGGCAACCGACAAGTTCTACACCGCCATCCGCGTCGAGGATGTGCGTACCGCCCGAGACGCGTTGCAAAGGACGCGGGGCAGGGCGGGCTATCGCATCGCGATTATCGACAGCGTCGACGATTGCAACGCCAATTCGGCCAACGCCCTGCTCAAGACGCTCGAAGAGCCGCCCGCCGAAACGCTTTTCATCGTCCTTTCGCACCGTCCGGGCGGGCTTTTGCCCACTATCCGCTCACGCTGCCAAAGCATCGCCCTGCGACCCCTGCCCGACGGCGAGGTCAGCACGGTCGTCAGCGCGATCAGGCCCGATACCGATAGCGAAGCGCTGGCCCGCGCCATCCGGCTCGCCGGAGGCCGACCGCGCCGGGCGCTCGAAACGCTGATGTTCGAGGAAGGCGATATGCTCGATGCGCTGGTCACCTGGCTCGATTCCCCCCACGTCCAGCCGGTCCGTGCCCAGCTCGCCATCGCCGAAAGCCTTGCCGCCGCCAAGGGCGCCGAACTCTCCTTCGCCCAGGATATCATCCGCGACTGGATCGCCGCCGAAGCCGAAAACGCCGCGCGGGCAGGGGCTTCGGCGCGTTTCCGCCTTGCTTCGGCCAACGCGCTGTGGGACAAGGCCAGCGCCCTCGTCGCCGACGCCGACATCTACAACCTCGACCGGCGGCAGACGCTGGTTTCGGTATTCGATCTCATCCGCGACCATGCCCGCAAATTTGCCACAGCAGCCTGACAGACCCGGACCCTTATGAGCCGCTCCACCTTTTACATCACGACCGCCATCTCCTACCCCAACGGCGCCCCCCATATCGGGCACGCCTATGAGGCGCTGGCAACCGATACGATCGCCCGCTTCAAGCGGCTAGACGGGTATGACGTCTATTTCCTCACTGGAACGGACGAGCACGGCCAGAAGATGCTCCAGACCGCCCGCAAGGAAGGCATCCCGGTATCCGAACTGGCCGACCGCAATGCCGGGCGTTTCAAGGAGATGGTCGCCGCGCTCAACTGCTCGAACGACGATTTCATCCGCACCACCGAAAAGCGCCATTACGACGCCTCGCAAGCCATCTGGAAGCGCATGGCCGAGTCCGGCAATGGCGACATCTACAAGAACACCTATTCGGGCTGGTATTCGGTGCGCGACGAAGCCTATTACGCCGAGGAGGAAACCGAGCTTCGCCCCGATGGCGTCCGCTATGGTCCGCAAGGAACCCCGGTCGAATGGATCGAGGAAGACAGCTATTTCTTCCGCCTTTCCGCCTATCAGCAGAAACTCCTAGACCTCTATGAAAGCAACCCCGAGTTCATCGGGCCGGACGAGCGCCGCAACGAAGTCGTCAATTTCGTCAAGGGCGGTCTCAAGGACCTCTCGGTCTCACGCACGACCTTCGACTGGGGCATCCGGGTGCCGGGCGATGAAGACCATGTGATGTATGTGTGGGTCGATGCGCTCACCAACTACATCACCGCCGTGGGTTTTCCCGACGAGGACAATCCGCTCTGGCGCTACTGGCCGGCGGATGTGCACATTATCGGCAAGGACATCACGCGTTTTCACGCGGTCTATTGGCCCGCCTTCCTGATGAGCGCGGGGATCGAACTGCCCAAGCGGGTGTTCGGCCACGGGTTCCTCTTTAACCGCGGCGAGAAGATGAGCAAGTCGACCGGCAACGTCATCGACCCGTTCGGCATGGTCGAGCGCTACGGGGTCGATCCGGTGCGCTATTTCTTCCTGCGCGAGGTTTCGTTCGGCCAGGACGGCTCCTACAGTCACGAGGCCATCGTCAACCGCATCAATGCCGATCTCGCCAACGATCTGGGCAACCTCGCCCAGCGCTCGCTCTCGATGGTCAGCAAACACTGCGAGGCAAAGGTGCCGCAGCCGGGGGATTTCACCGCCGAAGACCGGGAAATCCTCGCCGCCGCCGATGCCATGCTGGAGACGGCACGCGCCGCGATGGCCAATTTCGCCATGCACCGCATGCTGGAAGGCATCTGGCAGGTCGTGGCCGACACCAACCGCTATTTTGCCGCGCAAGAACCATGGGCGCTTCGCAAGACCGATCCCGCGCGCATGGCGACGGTGCTCTACGTTACCATCGAAGCGGTGCGGCAGGTGGCCATTCTCATTCAGGCCGTCATGCCGGATTCGGCCTCGCGCCTGCTCGATCTGCTCGGCATCGATCCCGCCCAGCGCGATTTTGCCGCTCTGGGCGAGGCGGGAAGGCTGGCGTCGGGCGCCGCGCTGCCCGAACCGCAAGGGGTCTTCCCGCGCTATGTCGAAAAGGACGAAGGCGCGGCCTGACATGCTGATCGACAGCCATTGCCATCTCGATTTCGATTCCCTGTCGGAAGACCTCGGCGGCGTGCTCACGCGCGCCCGGGACAATGGGGTGACCGGTTGCGTCACCATCTCGACGCGCATCAGAAATTTCGAGGCGATCAAGGCCATCACGGCCTATGAGAATGTCTGGTGCTCGGTCGGCACCCATCCGCATAATGCGCATGAAGAACTCGATATAACCACCGAGGAAATCGTCAGATTATCGGATTTTGATAAATGCGTCGCCATCGGCGAAGCCGGGCTCGACTATCACTACGATTCCTCGCCGCGCGACGCTCAGGCCCAGGGCTTCCGCAATCACATCGCCGCCGCCCGCATCACCGGCCTGCCGCTGGTCATCCATGCCCGTTCCGCCGATGACGACATGATCGCCATTCTGGAGGATGAGGCGGGGAAGGGGGCTTTCCCCTTCGTTCTGCACTGCTTTACGTCGGGCAGGGCGCTGGCCCGGCGCGGTCTCGAACTCGGTGGCTACATCTCGTTTTCGGGTATCGTGACATTCAGAAATGCGGCGGACATTCAGGAGATCGCCCGCGAGGTTCCCGCCGACCGCTATCTGGTTGAAACAGACGCGCCATACCTTGCCCCGGTGCCTCATCGCGGCAAGAGCAACGAACCGGCATTCGTGCGCCATACGGCTGAAAAGCTGGCCGAATTGCGCGGTGTGGCGCTCGAACGGGTTGCGGCGGAAACCTCGGATAATTTCTTCAAGCTGTTCTCAAAGGCGAGGCGCGCCTGATGGACACCCTGCCGTCCACACGCATCGTCGCGCGCATTCTGGGATGCGGTTCATCGGGCGGCGTGCCGCGCATCGGCAACAATTGGGGCGCCTGCAATCCCCAGAATCCCAAGAACAGGCGCAGCCGCTGCGCCTTGCTCATCACCGGATCGCGTCCCGATATGCCTGGCAAGACCCGCATTCTGATCGATACGGGATGCGATCTGCGCGAGCAGCTTCTTGCCGCCGAAGTGGCCGAGATCGACGGCGTTTTTTACACCCACGAGCACGCCGACCACACCCACGGCATTGACGATCTGCGCGTTCTGGCGCTGAATTCCCGCCGTCGCGTGGATGTCTATATGGACACGACAACCGAGGTGCGCCTGCGCGATGCCTTCGGCTATTGTTTTACCGCGCCCGAGGATAGCCCATATCCACCCATCCTCAATGCCAATTCCATAGCGCCGGGCGAGCGCATCACGATCACCGGCGCGGGCGGCACGATCGAGGTCACGCCATTCGAGCAGGAGCACGGCAACATCACCTCGCTGGGGTTCCGCGTCGCCGACTTTGCCTATTCATGCGATCTCTCGGGCGTGCCTAAAAGCTCGTTCTGGGCCGTGCGCGATCTCGATATCTGGGTGCTCGACGCACTGCGCTACGCACCGCATCCGAGCCATCTGAACCTCGAGCAATCCCTGGCCCAGATCGCCCGCCACACCCCAAAACACGCCATCCTCACCAATCTCCACGTCGACCTCGATTATGACGTGCTCGACAGTGAGACACCGGACCACGTGGAACCGGCCTATGACGGCATGGAGATCGTGGTGGCGGACAACGAGACTGGACCCCGGGAATAAATCCCGGGGTGACATAAGAGATGGGGGTTGGCTTAAAGCCCTTCGCAACCACCATTGTCATTCCGGGATTTATTCCCGGGATCCCGCCGCGACCACCGGAACATACCGTGATGATCTCCGATTTCTTCGCATGCAAAAGTTCCATAATATATATTATGCGAATCATGCTGATACCTAAACCGAACCCGACATCCCCGCCTTCTTTTCTCCTCGCCTCCGATCCCGTTATGATCGGAACAAACGAATCTCAAGGTAGCCCGCATGCAGCCCTCCCGCGAACTCTCGACGCTTCTCGACATCATGGCGCGGCTGCGCGATCCAGTGAATGGGTGTCCGTGGGACATCGAGCAGGATTTCCGCTCGATCCGCCATTACACCATCGAGGAAGCCTATGAGGTGGCCGATGCCATCGAGCGCGAGGATTACGAGGATCTGCGCGACGAACTGGGCGATCTGATCCTCCAGCCCGTCTATCACGCCCAGATGGCGTCAGAGGCAGGACTGTTCGATATTGGTGACGTGATCTTCTCGGTCACCGAAAAGCTCATCCGGCGCCATCCGCACGTCTTTGGCGATGACGATCCGGGCAATGCCACGAGCACCGAAAGGCGCTGGGAGAACATCAAGGCAGCCGAGCGCGCGAAAAAGGCCGAGCGGCGTGGTGCTGAAAAGCCGCCCTCGCTGCTCGATGACGTGCCCGTCGGTCTGCCCGCCCTGGCACGCGCCGGAAAGCTCACCAAACGCGCCGCCCGTGTCGGGTTCGACTGGCCCGATACCCGATCGGTCATCGCCAAGATCGCCGAGGAACTCGACGAAACCAACGAGGCTCTCGCGAGCGGTTCGGCCGAACAGCAGGCCGAGGAAATCGGCGACCTGCTTTTTGCCGTCGCCAACCTCGCCCGCCACGCCGGCATCGACCCCGAAGCCTCGCTTCGCGACGCCAACGCCAAATTCATCCGCCGTTTCGAGCATGTCGAGGCGCGGTGCCGGAAGGACGGTGTGGAAATCGCGGAAGCTGGTCTCGAACGGCTCGATGGCTACTGGAACGAGATCAGGGCTGCGGACAAATCGTCATAAGTAGCCACCTGCCCAGTCTGCAGGATCGCTCTGGACCCCGGTAATGAATACCGGGGTGACATCGGAGTTGGGGATGGATTTCAGCAAAACACGCCATTGTCATTCCGGCATTTATTGCCGGAATCCAGTGCAGTTTATCCCCCCGCATCCGGCGCAGCCCGCTTAACCGTCCAGCCCCTCGATCCGCCCCTCGAAACGGCTGAGAAATTCCGCTCGCATCCGGGGGGGCACGCGCACGATATAGCGCGTGCCCGCCTCGTCCGGCTCGCCGCGTTCGAGCACTTCGGCGTTGGCGTAGAGCCAGCCGGTGTCGGCGCTCGCGCTGTGCGGCACCGACACCGCGAACCGCCGTGCATCCTGCGACAGAACCTTTTCGATCGCCTCACGCAGCGCGGGGATGCCCTCCCCTGTCACCGCCGAAACCGCAACCGTCGCCGCGACCTTGCCCGCCGGCTGGATTACGGCCAGCCCCCTGCCCCCGGCATCGTCCGCCAGCATGTCGATCTTGTTCCAGACCTCGATGATCGGCGTCGTCTCCCCGTTGACGCCGAGATCGGCGAGCACCGCCAGCACATCGGCGGCCTGGGCCGGATGGTCGGGGCTCGAAACGTCCCGCACATGCAGGATCACCCGCGCGTCGATCACTTCTTCCAACGTGCCCCGAAAGGCCGCGACGAGATCGGTGGGCAGGTCGGAAATGAAGCCCACCGTATCGGACAGGATAATGTCGCGCCCATGCGGGAGAGTCGTTTTGCGTACGGTGGTGTCGAGGGTGGCAAACAGCAGATCCTTGGCCATCACCTCCGAGCCGGTCAGCGCATTGAAAAGGCTTGATTTTCCCGCATTGGTGTAGCCGACCAGCGCAACGACCGGAAACGGCACCGTCTCGCGCGGGCCGCGCTGGAGCTGGCGCGTGCGGCGCACCTTTTCCAGCCGCCGCTCGAGGATGAGGATACGGTCCTGGATCTGCCGCCGGTCGGATTCGATCTGGGTTTCGCCTGGACCGCCGAGGAACCCGCTGCCGCCGCGCTGGCGCTCGAGATGCGTCCAGGAGCGCACCAGCCGCCCCTTCTGGTAGTTGAGATGGGCAAGTTCCACCTGCAACACGCCTTCGCGGGTTGCTGCACGTTCCCCGAAAATCTCGAGGATCAGCCCGGTGCGGTCGAGCACCTTGACGCCCGTATCGCGTTCGAGGTTGCGCTGCTGGATGGGCGAGAGCGGCGCATCGACGAGTAGCAGCTCGATATCGTCCGCCTCGGCCCGTTCGGCAAGGCTCGCCACCTGTCCGCCGCCCAGATAGGTCGCCGGCTTGATTTCCCGGACGGATAGAATTTCCTCGTGAACAAGGTCGAGATCGATCGCGGCAGCAAGGCCGATGAATTCGGCGTGCCGCACTTCTGCCGTTCTGGCATAGCGCTGCCCCCGCACCTCGGGGGTGACGGCCATGGCGCGCGTCCTGAGCTTGCGGTGATCCACAAGCCCATCCGTGTCGCGGGTGTCGTTATCGTTCAATCGGCGTTCTCGGGATCGAAGAGCTGGATCGGCGCGCCCGGCATGATCGTGGAGATGGCATGCTTGTAAACGAGTTGGGATTGCGCATCGCGGCGCAGCAGCAGACAGAAATTATCAAACCAGGTGATGACGCCCTGCAGCTTGACGCCGTTGACGAGGAAAATCGTCACCGGCACCTTCTGCTTGCGGACGTGATTGAGAAAGGAGTCCTGCAGGTTCTGCACCTTTTCACTGGGCATTTCTCGGCCTCTTCTTTGCCGGGCAAAGCTTATGACCGCCTGAGGCATTCCGCCTCCATACCGCCCTGCCCGTTATCGTTTTCGTGTCAGCGGTCACGACTATTGCACAACTCGCGAGCCGTGCCTATAGCCCCAGCGATTTGATCTTGCGGTGCAATGCGCTGCGCTCCATGCCCACGAACTCGGCAGTCTTGGAAATATTGCCCCCGAACCGGTCGATCTGGGCGATGAGATATTGCCGCTCGAACACCTCGCGGGCGTCGCGCAGCGGCAGGCTCATCAGATGCGCCGAGCTGTCCGTATCCCCGATGGTGGGCAGCACTTCCGAGATGTCGGGCGGCAGCATCGCGGCGGTGATTACCCCGTCTTCGGGACGATGGTCGCGCACCAGGATCAGCAGCCGCTCGATGGCATTGCGAAGCTGACGGGCGTTGCCCGGCCAGTCCTGCCCCTGCAGAACGGCAATCGCGTCCTCGCCCAGAATGAAGCGCGGCAGATTGTGCATCCGCGAAAGCTGGGCCACGAACACCCCGATCAGCGCCGGGATGTCCTCACGCCGTTCGCGCAGCGCCGTCAATTGCAGCGGCACGACGGAAAGCCGGTGAAACAGGTCGGAGCGGAACTGCCCCGCCTCGATCAGCCCGGCGATGTTCTGCGAGCTCGACGAGATGATCCGCACATCGACCGGCACGGGGCCGGCCCCGCCCAAGCGGGTGAACTTGTTCTCGACCAGCGTACGCAGCAACGCCGTCTGTGTATCGGCGGGAAGCTGTGTTACTTCCGAAAGATAGAGCGTGCCGCCATGAGCGCGTTCGAGCGCGCCCACTTCCGTTCTCAACCCCGAGGCATCGCGGGTTTCCCGCCCGAACAGCACGCCAGGAATTTCGTCGGGCGCATAGAGCGAGGCGTTGATCTCGATGAATGGGCCGTTGGCGCGCGGGCTCTTGAGATGCAGCAGCCGCGCGCAAAGGCCCTTGCCGGTTCCCGCCCCGCCCGAAATGAACACGCGTGAGCGCGTGCCGGCCGATTTTTCGATCAGCGAGCGCACCTGCGCGATGGCCGAGGACACCCCGGCAATCTCGGATTCCTCGCCCCCCGTGCGCTCCTTGAGGTCGGCGACCTCGGTGCGCAGCTTGCTGGCCTCGATGGCGCGCTGGGTGATCAGCAGCAGCCGGTCGATCTTGAAGGGCTTTTCGATATAGTCGTAAGCTCCGCGCCGGATGGCCGAAACCGCCGTCTCCACATTGCCGTGCCCCGAGATCATCACCACCGGCAGATCGGGATGGTCGGCCTGCAGGAGGTCGAGCAGTTGCAGCCCGTCGAGCCGCGACCCCTGCATCCAGATGTCGAGAAAGACCAGATTGGGGCGGCGCCTGGCGATTTCCTCAAGTGCGGAATCGGCATCGCTCGCTTGCCTTGGTTCATAGCCTTCGTCCTCGAGAATCCCGGCGATCAGGTCGCGAATGTCTTCCTCGTCGTCGACGATCAATATGTCACGGGCCATTACTTCGCTGCCATCGCAGAAACGCGCGATGCCTCCTTTTGATCGGGATTGCCGGGCCGGGCCGTGTCGGCTTGGGCCAGGGGTTCGCGGGGCGATCTCGCACCTTCATGCAACGGAAGCGTGAATGCAAAACACGCACCGATGCGGCCGTTTCCGTCGGGGGCCGCGTCGCGAAGGTCGATCCTGCCGCCGTGCTGCTCAATGATCTTTGCGACAATTGCAAGGCCGAGCCCCGTGCCTTTTTCCCGCGTGGTCATGTAGGGTTCGAGAAGCTGGTGGCGGTTCTCGTCCGGCCAGCCCTTGCCATTGTCGCTTACCGAGATGACGATCTCATCGCCCACCTTTTCGGCCGACACAATGACTTCGGGATTATCTATTTCAGTTACACCCACATTTTCAATGGCTTCCACGGCGTTCTTTATAAGGTTCGTGAGCGCCTGCGAGATCAGTCGCGTGTCGAACTGCGCATAAAGCGGGTCGTCCGGCAACTCGGCCCTGATGTTCACTTCGGGCAACCGCACGCTTTCAAGGAACACCGCCTGCCGGATGGTATCGGAGAGGTCGGCCCGCGCGATCGCGGCGGTCGGCATGCGGGCAAAGGACGAGAATTCATCCACCATCCGCCCGATATCGCCCACCTGCCGCACGATGGTCGAGATGCACTTGTCGAACACCTCGAAATCGTCCACCAGCTTGTTGGCGTAGCGGCGGCGCAGGCGTTCGGCGGAAAGCTGGATGGGCGTCAGCGGGTTCTTGATCTCGTGGGCGATGCGGCGCGCCACGTCCGCCCAGGCGCTGTTGCGCTGGGCGGCGACCAGTTCGGTGATATCGTCGAGCGTGATGACGAACCCCTTGGATTCGGTTATTGTCCCCTCACGCGTCAACCGCACCTGATAGGTTCGGCGATCGAACCCGGTCGAGAGTTGAATCTGGTCCTGCACCCTGCCTCGCCGCGCAGATTGCGCCCGCTCCATGATCGGGGCGAGCGCGGGTGCGATGCTGGCGAGTTCCTGATCCATCAGGTCCAGTTCGTCCTGCCCAAGAGCGGCGCAGGCCCGCGAATTGACCAGCGTTATGCGCCCGAACGCATCGAGCCCGATGATCCCCGCCGAAACGCCCTCCACGACTGCTTCGGTGAACTGGCGCCGCTGCTCGTTGGTGCGGCTGGCGGCCCGCAACGCGGCGTGCTGGGAGCGCAATTGCTGGGTCATCTTGTTGAACCGTACCGCGAGGTCATGCAGATCCCCCCGCCGCTCGGGCACCGGCAGTTGCACGTCGAGATCCCCACTCGACACGCGGTTCGAGGCGATCATCAGGTTGCGGATGGGATCGACGAGACCATTGGCCAGCGCGATCCCGGTCCAGAGCGCTGCGAGCAGGAACACGAACGCGACGCCCACATACATGAGCGTGAAGGTGATCTGGAAGACCAGCCTGTTGGAATCGTAGAGCCGGTATTCGGTGATGTTCTCGTCGGTCAGCCGCACATATTCGAGCACTTCTGGGTCGACCGGGCGCGCAACGAACAGATAGAGGTCCGCATAGCCGCGCAGCTTGACGACCGCGCCCACCAGATTGCTCGCGCCGGGCGAAATCGGTGTCGGCGTCCCTTCCCCGGCCAGATCCAGCACGCCGTCGGGCACGCGCGGCATGGCGCCCTGGACGTTGATCTGCGCGCGCATAACCGTTTCACCGGCCCTGTTGACCACCGCGGTGAGAGGCAGCGAGCGCGTCGTCGCCAGCGCCGTGAGGATACGCTGAAAGCGCGGCGGATCGGTTATATAGGTGTCGCGCGTTGCCTCCAGTTCCTCGGCGATCCAGATGATGTCGCCGCGCAGTACCTGCGCGTGTTCGAGCATGTAGGACCGCGCAACCAGCCGTGAGCTTTCCACCATCGAGCGGGTGCGCTCGGAGAACCACTGGTCGAGCCCCTGATTGAGCGCGATGGTAGCAACGACCGCCACGATGAAGGCAGGCGCCGCGGCGATGATGGCGATCATCCCCACGATGCGCGTCTGAAGGCGCGCGCCGGCCTGCCTTTGCAGCCGCGACTGGAGCAGCATCACCAGTTCGGTCAGGACCAGCGCGATGACCAGCAGAATCAGGATCGCGTTGGCGATCCAGATCCACGTCCAGACGTCCGGGCTCGGCTCAACCCGCGTCGCCCCGCTCATGATGAGGAACGAGCCCGAGGCAACGATGACCGAGATCAGCACCACGACAAAGCCGATGGTCCGGATCAGCCGGTTGTTCTGGAACAACGGGCTCTTGGGCGGCGGGCGTGTCCGGGCGCCGTCAACGGGCGGAGTATCCGTCATTGTTGCAACCCAACTCGCTTTCGAGGTCCTGACCCTAAGGCGTTCCCGATGAAGATAACGCCCCTTATCCCGGGAGATGGCCCGAGTCTCCCCCAACTCGCCCCTTGGTTCAAGACAATTGTTGCCGAAATGTGACAGTGAGGAGTGGCCCGGCCTCTGTTACCGGAATTCTGGACCCTACCCCAACTGCCGCGAGTGCTTCACGATTTCGATCCCGTGCGTGCGGATCTTCTTGCGCAGGGTATTGCGATTGAGCCCCAGCAATTCGGCCGCCTTGATCTGGTTGCCACCGCAGGCGTTCAGCACCATCGAGATCAGCGGCACCTCTACCTTGTCGATCACACGCTGATAGACGCCCGGCGGCGGCAGGTTGGGCTCGTACTCGGCGAAAAGCCGGGCCAGTTCGGTCTCGATGGCGGTCGTTACGTCCGCCACGCCCGCCGCCTGCGCCGAAAACCCCGTGCGATCGGCAAGGTTGAGCTCGTTCTGGACGATCTCGGCGGAAATGGTCTCGTCGGCATAAAGCGCTGCAAGCCGCCGTACGAGGTTTTCCAGTTCGCGCACGTTTCCGGGCCAGCTATATTGCTGCATGAGCTTGAGCGCATCGCCTGAAATAATTTTCAACGGCTCCCCTTCCCGCTGGGCGTCCTTGAGAAAGCTCGTGGCGAGGTCGGGCACGTCATCGATGCGTTCGCGCAGCGGCGGCAGGCGGATGGGGACGACATTGAGTCGATAAAAGAGGTCCTCGCGGAACAGACCCTGCCGGATCAACTGGCCGAGGTCGCGGTGCGTCGCCGCGACGATCCGCACATCGGTCCGGATCGGGGTCCGCCCCCCGACCATCGTGTATTCACCCTCCTGCAGCACCCGCAGCAGCCGCGTCTGGGCGTCCATGGGCATGTCGCCGATCTCATCGAGGAACAGCGTGCCGCCCTCGGCCTGCTCGAAGCGCCCCGAGGATCGCGAGGTGGCACCCGTAAACGCCCCCTTTTCGTGCCCGAACAGTTCGGCTTCGATCAGATCGCGCGGGATCGCCGCCATGTTGATCGCAACAAACGGACCGTTCTTGCGCTTGCCGAAATTGTGCAGGGCTCGGGCCACCAGTTCCTTGCCCGTCCCGCTCTCCCCGGTGATCATCACCGTGAGATCGGTCTGCATCAGCCGCGCCAGTGCACGGTAAATGTCCTGCATGGCCGCCGAACGCCCCACCAGCGGCATGTTCTCGGTTTCTTCGGCGCGCCGCTCCGCATCGGCCGGACGCCTTGCCTCGGCAAGCGCGCGTCCCACGACCGCCAGCACCTCGGTAATATCGAAGGGCTTGGGCAGGTATTCATAGGCGCCCAGTTCCGAGGCCCTGATCGCCGTCATGAAGGTGTTCTGCGCGCTCATCACGACAATCGGCAGTTCAGGGCGCAGCTTCCTGATCTTTGGCATCACGTCGAACGCATTGCCATCCGGCATGGAAACATCGGTAACGAGCAGGTCCCCCTCTCCGCGCGTGACCATATTCCACATGGTCGAGATATTGCCCGTGGGCCGCACCTCGTAACCGGCCCGCGACAGGGCCTGGTTGAGCACCATGCGAATGGCGGCGTCATCGTCTACAAGAAGAATGGTTTGACCTGGCATGGCTTAGACTGCGCTATCGGTTAGTGGGATATCCTCGTCGTCAAAACCTTCCCCGTCCCGCGCCACCGGCAACAGGACGCGGAACCGGGTGCGGCCGGGGCGACTTTCGCAATCGATCACCCCGCCATGATCGCCCACGATCTTGGCGACGAGCGCGAGCCCCAGCCCCGAACCTGAAAGCTTGGTGGTGACGAACGGATCGAAAAGGAACGGCAGAAGGTCGGCGGACACGCCCGGCCCGTTGTCCTCGATGAGGATTTCAAGCGGCAGCGAAATGCGCTGCGCCACACCTGCGAGCGCAATGCGGATGCCGGGGCGAAAAGCCGTCGTTATCCTGATTTCTGGTTTCGCTGTTCTCTCAAGCGCTTCCGCCGCATTCTTGATGAGATTGAGGAAGACCTGAATGAGTTGATCACGGTCTCCGGCGACGGGCGGCAGGCTCGGATCGTAATCTTCGGAAAAGCTCACGCCCCTGGCGACGCCGTTCGCCGCGAGCAGCTTGACCCGCTCGAGAACGCTATGAATATTTACGGGCATGCGTTCGACAGGCCGTTCGTCCCCGAACACTTCCATACGGTCCACCAGCCCGACAATGCGGTCGGTTTCATCCCTGATCAGCCGCGCCAGCGCGCGGTCGTCGCCGGTCGCCGATTGTTCGAGCAGTTGCGAAGCGCCCCTGATGCCCGATAGCGGGTTCTTGATCTCATGGGCCAGCATGGCGGCAAGCCCGGTCACCGACCGTGCCGCCCCGCGCGAGACCAGCTGCCGGTCGATCTTGTCGGCCATGGTCCGTTCCTGAAAGGTCAGCGTCACATGGCCGGGCTGTTCGGGAATCGGGCTGGCATAGACGTCAACGACCGTTTCCTCGCTCATGCGCGACGTGCCAATCTGGACGCGGTATTCGATCATCGAAGCCTGCCGGGCCAGCACACTGTCGATAAGGCTCAGGATCGGGGAATCGAAGGCGATGAAGTCCGAAAGCTTCTGACGCGCCAGAATGCTCTGGGACGCCTGGAAAAAGGTTTCCGCCGCATAATTGGCGAAAACGATCGCGCCATCCCCGCCGCACACCAGCACCGGCTGCGGCAGCGCCTGGAGAATAGCGGCATGAAAATCGGCTGACACGACGCTGCTCATGCCGCTTCGCTCACTGGTGCGCCCAGCATTTGCGGCAGGGCAGCCAGCACCTCGGACGGCTCGTTATTGGTGAGCAGCGCCTTGCGCGCCGCACCCCCTGTTACGCCAACCATATCAAGATACCACCCGATATGCTTTCGCGCCACGCGCACGCCGAGTTCGGCCCCGTATTCGTCCAGCATCGCCTCATAATGGGCCGAAACCAGTTCGATCAAGGCCTGCCCCTGCGGCGCATCGATCATCTTTCCGCCAGCAAGCGCCGCGCCGATCTGCCCGACGATCCATGGCCGGCCCTGCGCGCCGCGCCCGATCATCACCGCATCGGCGCCCGAGGCTTCGAGTGCCGCCTCGGCCCGTTCGATATCGGTGATATCGCCATTGATCACCAGCGGGATCGACACCGCGTCCCTCACGGCGCGCACCGGTTCCCAGCGCGCCTCGCCCTTGTAGAATTGCTGGCGCGTGCGGCCATGGACCGTCACCATGCGCGCGCCCGCCTCTTCCGCGGATTTTGCGATCTGGGGCGCATTGAGGTTGTCATCGTCCCAGCCCAGCCGCATCTTGACGGTCACCGGCAGGCTGGTCGCCTTGACGGTTGCCTCGATCAGCCGCAGCGCCACATCGGGCACTCGCATCAGCGCCGAACCGGCGAACCCGTTGGTGACGCGCTTGGAGGGACAGCCCAGATTGAGGTCGATCATGTCGGCCCCGGCGTCCTCGGCGATCTCGACGCCCCGCACCAGCCATTTCGCCTCGCATCCGGCGAGCTGCACCACATGCGGCAGTCCTTCGCTCGCGGCGGTGCGGCGCACCATGTCGTCCTGCCCCGTCGTCAGCGCCTCGCTGGCGATCATTTCGGACACGACCATCCCAGCCCCGAACCGGGCGGCGATCTCGCGCATGGGCCGGTCGGTGATCCCGGCCATCGGCGCAAGGAACGCGCGGTTGGGCAGATTTACACTCTCGATGCTTATTCCGCAGGCAAACTGCGCCAAGCCAATGCCTCAAAACTGAACAGCGGGGTAGGTTTGACGATAGATTAGTCAATTCATGATCCGTTTCAATGCCAATTCGAGGATAAGTTTGCTAGAATCCGTCACTCCGGGCTTTTCCAAAACGCTTCGATTTTGCGCGCTTTGCAATCCTGCGCGCCCCGATGTATCGGATGGGGAACATGCCGGAACCCATCCGGCCTCAATCGGATTTCGGATCATCATGGCAGATCACCCCCGGATAGCAGTGGTCGTCGTCGCGGGCGGCAAGGGCGAGCGCGCGGCCGGCGCCGATACGGTGCCCAAGCAATACCGCCCGCTGGCAGGCCAACCGGTGCTGGCCCGGACGCTTTCGGGCTTTCTGGCGCAGGACCGGATCGAGCGGGTCCTGCCCGTCATTGGCGCGGACCATGCCAGCCAGTACGCAAGTCTGGGGCTTGCTCACCCCCGTCTCATGCCGCCAGTCACCGGCGGCGGCACCCGGCAGAGTTCGACGCTCGCCGGCTTGGATGCACTTGCGTCAGACCCGCCCGACATCGTACTCATCCATGACGGGGCCCGGCCTTTCATCGAGCCGGACGTTATCGCCAACGTCATAGCCGCGCTCGATGATGCCGATGGCGCCCTGCCCGTAACGCTGGTCACCGATACGATCAAGCGCTCGCTCGACGGCAAGACCGTTGGCGGCACCGAGGACCGCACCCAGCTCTTCGCCGCCCAGACCCCACAGGGCTTCCGGTTCGGCGCCATCTACGACGCCCATCGCCGTGCCATCGCATATTCCGACAGCTTTACCGACGATGCTGCCATCGCCGAATGGGCGCACCTGCGGGTCGCGCTGGCCGAGGGCAGCACGCGCAACATCAAGATTACGCTGGCCCAGGACTTTGCCCGCGCCGAACGCATGATCGAGGGAGAGACACCGATGGAAACCCGCACCGGGCTCGGTTACGACGTCCATGCCTTCGAGGACGGCGACCACGTGATCCTCGGCAATATCAAAATCCCCCACACCGCCAGGCTCAAGGGTCATTCGGACGCCGATGTCGTGCTCCATGCGCTGTCGGATGCGCTTTACGGCGCGCTGGCCGATGGCGATATCGGCAAACACTTCCCGCCTTCCGACATGCAATGGAAAGGCGCGGATTCGTCTATTTTCCTCGAACACGCCGCCGGGCTCGTCCACCAGCGCGGCGGGCGGATCGTTCATCTGGACACCACCATCGTCTGCGAGCATCCAAGGATCGGCCCGCACGTCGAAAGCATGCGCACCCGCATCGCCGAAATCGTCTCGATCTCCCCTTCCCGCGTCGCCGTCAAGGCAACCACATCCGAGCGTCTGGGCTTCATAGGCCGGGAGGAAGGCATCGCCGCCCACGCGATCGCCACCATCGAATTGCCCCGGAGCGATTGAACGATGCTCGATACAGAAACGCTCGGGCTTGCCCGCAAGGTCAACGACCGCCTGCTGCTTGCCGAAAAGACCATGGTCACCGCCGAAAGCTGCACCGGCGGGCTGGTTGCAGCCGCGCTCACGTCCGTCGCGGGCTCTTCGGCCATCCTTTACGGGGGGTTCGTCACCTACGCCAACGAAGCCAAGACAGCGATGATTTCGGTCCCCGCCGATCTCATCGCCCGGCACGGCGCGGTCTCGCAGGAAGTTGCCCGCGCCATGGCCGAAGGCGCCCGCCGCACCGCCGGCGTCGATCTCGCCATCGCCATCACCGGCATCGCCGGTCCGGGGGGCGGCTCGGACGAAAAGCCGATCGGCCTCGTCCATTTCGGGTTGGCCACTGCCGAAAATACCATCCATCGCAAGGAAAATTTTGGCGATCTGGGCCGCGACCGTATTCGGCAGGAGGCGGTAAGGGTGGCGCTGGAGATGATCCTCGATGCTTGCGGGCCTTAGCGCGCGCCCCACCTCTCCTTCGCTTCCCCGGCGAAAGCCGGGGTCCATGCTTTACCATCCATAGGGGTCGAGAGTCCGCTCTGGGTCCCGGCGTTCGCCGGGACAGCGATAGAGGAGAGAGCGCCCTATCCATAACGCCGCCCCGCCTCGACAACGAACGCATCGATGATCTCTTCCTGCTTTGCGGCAAACGCCGGCTCGGCCACCGACCGGATCAGAACGTTGGCTATGCGGAAATCGATGTCGAAACGGATTTTTGCCCCCTCGCCCGCCGGCTCGAAGCGCCATACGCTATGGAGGTGGCTGAACGGCCCGTCGATCGCATTGGCGGTAAGGGTCATCGCTTCGCGGTTCACCTCGATGCGGCTGGTATAGGCCTGTGCGATCGGCCCGAACCGGATGTGCATGCGCGCATCGAACTGCGTATCGGGCGCAATTGCATCGCGCTTCACCTCCATGCGTTCGCAATGGGGGATGAAACGGGGATAGGTTTCGACATCGGCTACAAGGGCAAGCATCCGGGCCGGGCTGTGCGGCACGGTGCGCTCAAACGAAAGCCGCATCAGGCGATGCCGGCCCTGGCCTGTCTCGCGGCGCGAAGCTTTGCGAAATCCTCGCCCGCGTGGTGCGAGGACCGCGTCAGCGGGCTCGACGATACCAGGAGGAACCCCTTGGTCTTTGCGATGGTCGCATAAGACTTGAATTCCTCCGGCGTCACGAACTTTTCCACCTTGTGGTGCTTGCGCGTCGGCTGGAGGTACTGGCCGATGGTCATGAAATCCACATCCGCCACGCGCAAATCGTCCATCAACTGCAACACTTCGTTGCGCGTTTCCCCGAGCCCCACCATGATGCCCGACTTCGTGAACATCTGCGGGTCGAGTTCCTTGACCCGTTGCAGCAGCCGGATCGAGTGGAAGTAGCGCGCGCCGGGCCGGACTGTCAGGTATTTGGAGGGCACCGTTTCAAGGTTGTGGTTGAAAACGTCCGGCTTTGCCGCAACCACGATCTCGAGCGCTCCTTCCTTGCGCAGGAAGTCCGGTGTCAGGATCTCGATGGTCGTCCTGGGGTTCCGCGCGCGGATCGCGTGGATCACATCGGCAAAATGCTGCGCGCCGCCGTCCGGCAGGTCGTCGCGGTCCACCGACGTGATGACCACGTGTTGAAGGCCGAGCTTTTCCACGGCCTTGGCGGTGTTTTCCGGCTCCAGCGGATCGAGCGCGGTCGGCAGCCCGGTGCGCACGTTGCAGAACGCGCAGGCGCGGGTGCAGATTTCACCCATGATCATGAAGGTTGCGTGCTTCTTGGACCAGCATTCCCCGATATTGGGACAGCCCGCTTCCTCGCAGACCGTCACCAGCCCATGCGCACGCACGATCTCCTGGGTCTCGCGATAGACCGGGGAGCCCGGCGCCTTGACCCGGATCCAGTCGGGCTTGCGCAGCATTTCGGTGTCGGGCCTGTTGGCCTTTTCAGGGTGCCTGACCTGCGTCCGGCTCGTGGTGTCGAGAAGCGTTACCATGGTGTCCCGCTGGGGTCCTTGTCATGAAGCGGATGCCACACCGGATCGATTGGCGTGGCATCCTTTAGTCTGCCTGGTATGCGCTAGGCGCGTCCGCGTACGGCGCGCACGATCGCTATGAGGATCACCGCCCCGATCACGCCTGCGATCAGGTTGCCGATCCACCCGGCAAACGAGATGCCGACAATCGACAGCAGGGCATTGGCGACGATGGCGCCGAGAATGCCCAGGATGATATTGAGCCACAAATTGGTATTGGCTCCGGTAATTGCCTGGGCGATCCATCCGGCAAGTCCGCCGATGATGATTGCCCCGATCCAGCCTACACCTTCCATGCTTCTCTCCGTTGTGTACGTGACACAGACCAGTTGCGATGGCGACCTGATGTATGGCCGACCGCCACCGCCCTAAATGTTGAGCGCCTGGCCGTAGGCGTCAAGTACGCTCTCTTTCATAGTTTCCGAGAGGGTGGGGTGCGGGAAGATGGTGTGCATCAGCTCTTCCTCGGTGGTCTCGAGGTTCATTGCCACCACAAAGCCTTGAATCAGTTCGGTAACTTCCGCTCCGATCATGTGCGCGCCGAGCAGTTCGCCCGTCTTCTTGTCGAAAATGGTCTTGACCAGCCCGTCCGGCTCGCCAAGCGCGATCGCCTTGCCGTTCCCCACGAACGGGAAGCGGCCGACGCGAATCTCGCGCCCCGATTCTTTTGCCTTGGCCTCGGTCAGCCCCACGCTCGCCACCTGCGGCTCGCAATAGGTGCAGCCAGGGATCTTGAGCTTGTCCAGCCCGTGCACCGCCTTGCCCGCGATGGTCTCGACCGCGAGCACCGCCTCGTGCTCGGCCTTGTGGGCGAGCATCGGGGGCCCGGCCACGTCGCCGATGGCCCAGATGCCGTCCACATTGGTGCGGCCGTGACCGTCGACGACAATAACGCCCCGGTCGATCTTGACCCCAATCTTTTCGAGCCCGAGATTTTCCGAATTGGCCTGTACGCCGACCGCCGAGATCAGCACATCGGCCTTGATCTCCTTTTTCTCGCCAGCCTTGAGTTCGGCATGGGCGACAATCCCGTCCTTGGTCTTGTCGACCTTTGCGACCTTAGCGTCGGTCAGGATGGTCATCCCGCGCTTTTCAAACCGCTTGCGCGCCAGCCCGGCAATTTCGGCGTCTTCGACCGGCATGATCTGCGGCAGCAGTTCGATCACCGTCACGTCCGCGCCCAGCGAACGATAGAAAGATGCAAACTCGATCCCGATGGCGCCCGATCCCATAACGGCTACCGATTTGGGCATCTTGGCCGGTTTCAGCGCCTCGAAATAGGTCCAGATCTTGTCGCCGTCCGGTTCGATCCCCGGCAGCACGCGCGGGCGCGCGCCGGTGGCCACGATGATGTTTTTCGCCTTGTAGGTGCCCTCGCCCAGCGCGCCCTTGGGCACCGGCCCCTGCGGCTCGACGATCTTTTTCTGCGTCGGGGCAACCTTGATCTCACCGGGCTTGGTGATCGTTGCCTCGCCCCAGATGATATCGACCTTGTTCTTCTTCATGAGAAACTGGACGCCATTGTTCATCTGCGCGGCGATGCCGCGCGAACGCTTGACGATCCCGTCGAGATCGAACCCGAACTTGTCCGCCGTCAGCCCGAAATCCTTGGCGTGGTTCATATGGCCGTAGATTTCCGCCGACCGCAGCAGCGCCTTGGTCGGAATACAGCCCCAGTTCGAGCAGATGCCCGCCATGTGCTCACGCTCGACGATGGCGGCCTTGAGCCCAAGCTGGCTGGCGCGAATGGCCGCGATATACCCGCCGGGTCCCGCGCCGATCACGATAATATCGTACTGATCCGCCATTGGTTTTACCTCTTTCGTTCGGGCGCTGAAGCCCCTTGCATTTCATTTCGTCCGGCGCGCGCCGCCTCACCCCTCCCCGGCCCTCCCCATCAAGGGGAGGGTGCTAGGGAGCGAAGGCGACGGCCAGTGGCACGATCCAACACCTCCCCCCTTGTGGGGGAGGTTGGGAGGGGGGATCGGCTAAGCCGAGCCGGATTGTACGAAACTGTGCGGGTCACTTTGCTAAATCTCCAGCAGTTCCCGAACCACCGGCGCCAGCGCTTCACCGATCGCCCGCGTGTTGGCCGCATCCAGATGAACCCCGTCCAGCGGATCGGCCGCAGCCACCGTCGCCGCGTCGAAAAACGTAACGCCGGTCTCATCGGCGTGCCGCCGGTAGTGGCGGGCGAAATCCCGGGACTCACGCAAAAGATCGTCCACCGCGCCAAAATAGCCCGGCATGATCTCATCACTGGTTTCGACCGCATGCGGCGGTGAAACGAGGAGAATTTGCGGCACCGTCTCACCCGCACCGGCAAAATGACCGCGCACGATCTCTATGAGCCGCCGCGCGCCACGCGCGGCAAACGCCGCCGTTCCGGCGATGCAAGGCTTGAGGTCATTGGTCCCCAGCATCACGATCACCAGATCGAGTGGGGAATGGCTGGCCAGCAGGGTCGGCAATATCCGTGCGCCATTCCGGTCCGCATTGGCGACCCAATCGTCATACGCTGTCGTTCGTCCGCCCAGCCCTTCCGCGATCACCCTCGCCCTGCCCTCCAGCGCCTTTTCCAGCACACTCGGCCAGCGATCCTCGAAGGGATGCCGGCCGCCCGCCGGATCGGTGCCATAGGTCAGGCTGTCGCCATAGGCGAGGACGGTTTTCATGCCAGCATCATCACCGGGGTTTCAATGAGCGTCTTGAAGGCTCCGAGCGCTTCCGCCCCCAGCGCGCCGTCCACCGAACGGTGGTCGCACGAGAGCGTCACCGTCATGAACGTGCCCGTGCGGACCTCGCCCTTTTCGACGTAAACGCGCTCTTCGCCTGCCCCGACCGCAAGGATCGTGCCGTGCGGCGGGTTGATGACCGCGTCGAAATGCTTGATGCCGTACATGCCCAGATTGGACACCGCGCTCGAGCCGCCCTGATATTCGTGGGGCGCGAGCTTCTTGTTGCGCGCGCGGACTGCAAGGTCTTTCACTTCTTCAGAAATCTTCCGCAAGCTCTTGGTATCGCAAGACTTTACGACCGGAGTAAACAGCCCGCCGGGCACCGCGACCGCCACGGCCACGTCCGAGCGGTGATGATAAAGGATCGCGTCCCCCGCCCACGTCGCGTTGGCCTGCGGCACCTGCTGCAGCGCCAGCGCCCAGGCTTTCATGATGAAATCGTTGACCGAAAGCTTGTAGGCGGGTTTGCCGTCCTTGTCCTTGGGGGCGGCCGCATTGATGTTCTCGCGCGCCTTCATCAGATCGTCGATGCGGCAATCGAGCGTCAGGTAGAAATGCGGCACGGTCTGCTTGGATTCGGTAAGGCGCGCGGCAACCGTCTTGCGCATGCCATCGGCGGGCACGAGATCGTATGTGCCTTCCTCGTACATTGCGACGACCTGCTCGCGGCCCAGCCCCTTGGCCAGCGCTGCGCCTGCTGCCGGTGCGGCAGCCGCCCTGGGCGCAACGCCCTCTTTTTTCGCCTTTTCGATGTCGGCCTTGACCACCCGTCCCTTGGGACCGGTGCCGGCAACGGCGGCAATATCGATCCCCGCTTCTTTCGCCATTCTGCGGGCGAGCGGGGAAGCGAACACGCGCTGGCCCTCCTGGCGCCGGGGAGCGGCGGCCGGTTGCGGTGCCGGTTCCGCCTTGGGTGCGGGAGCCTCGGCCTTCGACTCGTCATCCTTTTTGGGTTCAGGCTGGGGTGCGGGTGCGCTTTCCGCCGCGCTCACATCGCCGATGCTGTCCGCGCTCTCGCCCTCTTCGAGCAGAACCGCGATCACGGCGTTGACCTTGACGTTCTCGGCGCCCTCGGCGACGAGGATCTTGCCGATGGTCCCCTCATCGACCGCCTCGACTTCCATCGTGGCCTTGTCGGTCTCGATCTCGGCGATGACGTCGCCCGCGGAAACGCTGTCGCCTTCCTTGACGTGCCATTTGGCCAGCGTGCCCTCCTCCATGGTGGGCGACAGGGCGGGCATTGTGATGTTGATGGGCATCCTCGCCTCCCTTAGCTGCGGTAGGTCACGGCGTTGACCGCCGCGATCACCTCATCGACGCTGGGCAGCGCCATTTTTTCAAGATTGGCCGCGTAGGGCATCGGAACGTCCTTGCCCGTCACCCGCGTTACCGGCGCATCCAGATAATCGAAGGCATGCTCCATCATCTGCGCGGCGATTTCCGCGCCGATGCCGCCCTGCGGCCAGCCTTCCTCGACGGTCACGAGCCGCCCGGTCTTCTTGACCGATTCGACGATCGTGCCGACATCCATGGGCCGCAGCGTCCGAAGGTCGATCAGTTCCACATCGACCCCCGCCGCGACCAGCTTCTCGGTTGCCTGCGTTGCATAGCGCATGCCGATCGAGAACGAGACGATGGTCACGTCCCTGCCCTCGCGCGCGATGCGCGCCTTGCCGATGGGCAGGACGAAATCGTCCATCTCGGGCACTTCGCCGGTGCTGCCGTAAAGAATTTCGTTTTCGAGAAACACCACCGGGTTTTTCGAGCGGATCGCCGCCTTCAAAAGCCCCTTGGCGTCCGCCGCCGTATAGGGCGCGATGACGATCAGCCCCGGCACGTGGGAGTACCACGCTGAAAAATCCTGGCTGTGCTGCGCGCCAACCCGCGCCGCCGCCCCGTTCGGGCCACGGAACACCATCGGCGCGGAGACCTGCCCGCCCGACATGTAAAGCTGCTTGGCGGCCGAGTTGATGATCTGGTCCATGGCCTGCATGCCGAAATTCCAGGTCATGAACTCGACGATCGGCTTCAATCCCGCAAACGCCGCGCCGATGCCCAGCCCCGCAAAACCGTGCTCGGTAATGGGCGTATCGACGACCCGCTCGGGTCCGAATTCCTGCAACAGCCCCTGCGTGACCTTGTAGGCGCCCTGATACTCGGCGACTTCCTCGCCCATCACGAACACGTCCTTGTCGGCCCGCATTTCCTCGGCCATCGCATCACGCAGCGCCTCGCGGACCGAGATAGTCACCATCTCGGCCCCCTCGGGGATATCGGGGTCGCTCGCCGGCGTGAACTGCGGTGCAGCGGGTGCGGCATCGGACTTCGAGGAAACCGTGGGCTGGCTCGCGGCATCAATTGCCGCATCCGGGCCGGGCTGCTCGCTTTCCTTGGGCGCGTCTTCCTGCGCCGGGGCGGGGCTCGATGCCTCCTCACCCTCTACCAGAAGCTGGGCAATGGGGGCGTTGACCTTCACCCCCTCGGTGCCTTCGGCAACCAGCAGCTTGCCGATGGTGCCTTCATCGACGGCTTCGACTTCCATCGTCGCCTTGTCTGTCTCGATCTCGGCGATCACGTCACCGGGGCCGACCTTGTCGCCTTCCTTGACGAGCCATTTGGCGAGTGTGCCTTCTTCCATGGTAGGCGAGAGGGCGGGCATCAGAATATCGGGCATTGAAACGCTCCGGTTAAGAGCCGAAAAACAAAACGGGGTGAAGCTGAGGGGCCGCGCCGCTCATTGCTCCACCAGAACATCGGTCCACAGTTCGGACGCATCGGGCTCAGGATCTCTGGTCGCGAAATCGGCGGCCTTGGTGACGATGGCCCGCACGTCCTTTTCGATCTCCTTGAGCTCGTCCTCGGACGCATACCCCAATTCGACGATGCGCTTGCGCACCTGCTCGATCGGGTCGCGCTCGGTCCGCATCGTGGTCACTTCGTCCTTGGAGCGGTATTTCGCCGGGTCGGACATGGAGTGGCCGCGATAGCGGTAGGTCAGCATTTCAAGGATATAGGGGCCCTTGCCCGAGCGCGCGTGCTCGATGGCGCGTTGTGCCGCCTCGAACACCATGCGCACGTCCATCCCGTCCACCTGCTCGCCGGGAATGCCGAAGCTCAGCCCGCGCTGGGAAAGATCGGTGGTCGCGGCAGCGCGCTCCAGAGAGGTGCCCATCGCGTACTTGTTGTTCTCGATGATATAGACCACCGGCAGGCTCCAGAGCTTGGCCATGTTGAAGCTCTCATAGACCTGCCCCTGATTGGCCGCGCCATCCCCGAAATAGGTCAGGGAAACCGTGTCCTCGCCCCGGTACTTGGCCGCGAATGCCAGCCCGGTCCCCAGCGGCACCTGCGCGCCCACGATGCCGTTGCCGCCGTAAAAACGGTGCTCGGTCGAGAACATGTGCATCGAGCCGCCCTTGCCTTTGGAAAGGCCGCCCTGGCGTCCGGTCAGCTCGGCCATCACCGCATCGGGGTCGAGGTCCATGACCAGCATGTGCCCGTGATCGCGATAGCCGGTGATCTGGGCGTCCTCGCCCTTTTTCGAGGCCATCGTGATGCCGGTCACCACGGCTTCCTGCCCGATATAAAGGTGGCAGAAGCCCCCGATCAGGCCCATGCCGTACATCTGGCCAGCCTTTTCCTCGAAGCGCCGGATAAGCAGCATTTCGCGGAACGCGTGCAGTTCCTGGTCCTTGGTGAATTCGGGGGCGTTGGACTTTGCCCTGGCCTTGGTGGCTGTCGCCTTTCGCGCCATGCGGACATCTCCAGTCAGAATGGAAGGGTCCCGTCACCGTGAGGTGCGCGGAGCATTGTTTGGGTGGTTAGCACATTATCCCGGCCAAGGTCACGGCAAAAGCGGCAGGTCCGCGCCGAACTTGCGCTTAATACGCTGAATTTCCTACGAAAAGTACAAATAACTGAAAATCAGTTCATTTCAATAATGAACCGAAAACAAGTTATCTACCCTTCTTCCGGCACGACAAGAATGCGATCGGGCTGCACAAGCCCGAGCATGGCGCCCGCCCGCTCCGTCAGGATGTCGGGATCGAGCCGCTGCGGATCGAAAAGCGCGATCCGGTGCTTATAGGCGTCGATCTCGATCTGAAAAGCCGCCTGCCGCGCCTTGAGCACGGCGATCTCGTCGAGCATGTCCTTCTGGCTCTCGATCCCGAACGCGCCCGTGAACACGTGATAGCCGAGATAGCCAAGAAACCCGACCAACCCCACGGTCGTGCCGAGTTTCAAAAGGATTGAAGGACGCTTGACGCGGGTTGGCATGAAAAACGCCGCCGACTCGATGGTGATACCTGCCCCGCACTATCGGGCAACGGGCTTAAGGAGTGGTTGCCACGCGGGGCAGCACGAGGCGTTTTCACAAACCACCCTTGTGCCCACGCCCCACGCCATCGCTTCTCCGGCGAAAGCCGGAGTCCATCGATCCTTCAACGCGGGAAGTGGGCGCGGCGATGGTCCCCGGCTTTCGCCGGGGAAGCGACGAGGTGTGGCGAGGCCGAAAGTACCTCTTATCCTCTCAGGATCGAGCGTCCCGCATACCGCCCGGACGACCCCAGATATTCCTCTATGCGGATGAGCTGGTTGTACTTGGCCAACCGGTCAGAGCGCGCCAGCGAGCCGGTCTTGATCTGCCCGCAATTGAGCGCGACCGCGAGGTCGGCGATGGTCGAATCCTCGGTCTCCCCCGAACGGTGCGACATGACCGATGTATAGGACGCCTTATGCGCCGTCTCGACGGCTTCCAGCGTCTCGGAAAGCGAGCCGATCTGGTTGACCTTCACGAGAATGGAGTTGGCGACGCCCATCCGGATGCCCGAGGAGAGCCGCTCGGTGTTGGTAACGAAAAGATCATCGCCCACCAGTTGCACCTTATCCCCGATAGTCTCGGTCAGCGCCTTCCAGCCGTCCCAGTCGTCTTCGGCCATGCCGTCCTCGATCGAGATAATGGGGAAGCGCGCGGTCAGGTCCTCGAGATATTTCACCATTTCGTCCGGGCCGAGTACCCTGCCCTCGCCCTTGAGGTTGTACTTGCCGTCCGCGAAAAATTCCGTCGAGGCGCAATCGAGCGCGAGGTAGACGTCTTCGCCCGGCTTGTAGCCGGCCTTTTCGATGGACGTCATGATGAAGCCCAGCGCATCCTCGGTCGAATTGAGGTTCGGGGCAAAGCCGCCCTCGTCGCCCACATTGGTGTTGTGCCCCTCGGCAGCCAGCCCCTTCTTGAGCGTATGGAAGATTTCCGTGCCGATCCGCACCGCGTCGGAAAGCGAATCCGCGCCGACCGGCATCACCATGAATTCCTGGATGTCGATGGGGTTGTCGGCGTGCTCGCCGCCATTGATGATGTTCATCATCGGCACGGGCAGCAGGCGCGCGTTGGGGCCGCCCAGATATTTCCACAGCGGCAGCGCCGAGGAATCGGCAGCGGCCTTGGCGACGGCAAGAGAAACGCCCAGGATCGCGTTGGCACCCAGCTTGCCCTTGTTGTGGGTGCCGTCGAGGTCGATCATGGCGCGGTCGATGGCGATCTGGTCGAGGGCGTCCATGCCCTCGATTTCCGCCGCGATCGCGGTGTTGACGTTCTCGACCGCATTGAGCACGCCCTTACCCATATAGGCCTGCCCGCCGTCGCGAAGCTCAACCGCCTCATGCGCACCGGTCGAAGCGCCCGAAGGCACGGCGGCGCGGCCGAAGCTGCCGTCATCGAGAACGACATCGACTTCGACGGTTGGATTGCCGCGGCTGTCGAAAATCTGACGGCCGATGACATCTACGATTGCAGACATTGAAAAGCCCTTCATGCTGGAGGCGGGAGGTCGATACGTCTTCTATTCAACCCCGTGTTCAGAAGGAAGGGCTTAAGCGACAAAAACATTGCGGACGAGTGCCTGCCCTGCCGCCCGCGGCTGTTTCAACATGGGCCCCGGCTCGAGGCCGGGGCAGCGAAGGGCGTGAGGGCGATTCAGCCAAAACCCGAAACACTCAGTGCCAATACGGTTCGACCTTGTAATAGTCGTACGCCTCCTGACGGGCATTGTAGCCATCGTCGCGCGTCAGGTCCTTGATACTGTTCGCCGGGGCAGCTTCCAGTTCCGCGCGCGAGTAGGGCACGACATACCCGCCCGTATCCTTGGAATAGTCGAGCGCCGCCCAGGGCAGCGGGTGGAATTTCTCGCCCATGCCGAGAAACCCGCCGAACCCGACGACTGCGAACATGATCGTATTATCGGTCTTGTCCAGCATGAGGTCCTCGACCTTGCCGATCTTTTCCCCGTCGAGATTGTAAACGTCGGTGCCGATCGCGCGCGAGGCGGGAATGGCGATGGTATGTCCGGATGCTGTGGGCATGAGCCTGTCTCCTTGGTTGATTGCGCCGCTCGCGGCTTGCCTCATCAACGGCTGGAAATAGCTCTTGTTCCGCCCTTCCCTTCTTGTCCCCGTCCCGCCAAGCCCGCTTATCCTGAAACGTTGCCCGGCCACCGAAACAGGACGAAATTCATGGAACCCGCAAATTTATAACTGAACGAATTGAACGAAAATCGTTTTTTCGTTCAATCAAGACCTTCCTAAGCCGCCAGCGTCACGACAACCGCGCCCCGGCGCGTCGCCACCACCGTATGCTCATACTGGACGCATAGTGCAGCAGGCACGGCAACCAGCGTCCAGGGATCGTCCATTGCCTTTTCCTGCGCCATCTTCCCGCCCAGCGAAAGGAACGGCTCAACGGTGAAGACCAGTCCGTCCGCGATGCGGCGACGTTCGGAACGGTCCGGCCAGGTGGGAATCTCGCCCGGCTCGTCATGCAGGCTGTAGCCGATGCCATGGCTGGCAAGGTTGCGGATCAGCGTATAACCGTTGGTGCCCGCGAACTTGCCGATGGCCTGCCCGATATCGGCCAGATTGCCGCCTGCCTTCACCGCGCGGATGCCGGCCCACATGGCCTTCTTGCCGTCCCGGCAGAGCTTTTCGATCTCCCTTGTCCCGGGCGGCACGATGTAGGAGGCGCCGGTATCGGCGAAAAGCCCGTCCTTTTCGGCCGAAACGTCGATATTGACGAGGTCCCCCGCCGCGATCACCCGGTCGCCCGGAATGCCGTGCGCGATTTCCTCGTTGACCGAAATACAAGTGGCGCCGGGGAAATCATAGGTGACCTCGGGCGCCGAGCGCGCGCCGTTATCGTCCAGCACCTTGCGCCCGATATCGTCGAGCTCGCGCGTCGTCATGCCCGGCTCGAGCGCAGCGGCCATGGCGTCGCGGGCAATAGCGCAGATGCGACCGATAGCCTTGAGGCGTTCGAGTTCTTCCTCGGTGGTGACAGTCAAGTCCGGCCTTTCAATGCGTGAAAATGCGCCAGCAGCCCCTCGGTGGAACTGTCGTGCTCCTTGCCCCCGGCCTGTCCTTCGACCTCGGGCAGCAGAGCCTTGGCAAGCTGCTTGCCCAGTTCCACCCCCCACTGGTCGAAGGAGTTGATGTTCCAGATCACGCCCTGGACGAACACCTTGTGCTCATAGAGCGCCACCAGCTTGCCCAGCGTTGCTGGATCGAGTTGGCTGTAAAGTATGGTGTTGGAGGGCCGGTTGCCCGGGAACACCTTATGCGGCACCAGCGCCTTGATCTGCGATTTGGTCAGCCCGGTGCCCTTGAGTTCGGCCAGCACCTCGTCTTCGGTCTTGCCCAGCATCAGGGCTTCGGACTGCGCCAGACAATTGGCCACCAGTTTTGCATGGTGGGGCGGCAGGTTTTCGTGCGGGTTCGCCGCGAGGAGGAAATCGCAAGGGACGACGCTCGTGCCCTGATGGATCAACTGGTAAAAGGCGTGCTGGCCGTTGGTGCCCGGCTCGCCCCAGATGACCGGCCCCGTATCCCACGGCACGGCCTTGCCGTTGAGCGTCACCGATTTGCCGTTCGATTCCATGTCCTGCTGTTGCAGATAGGCCGGAAAGCGCGAAAGCCGCTGGTCGTAGGGCAGCACCGCATGGGACGCAAAGCCCCAGACATTGCGATACCACACCCCGATCAACGCCATGATGACCGGCAGGTTCTCTTCCAGCGGCGCGGTGCGGAAATGAGCGTCCATTTCCCCTGCCCCGCGCAGGAAAGCCTCGAAATTGGAGTAGCCCACGGCAATGGCCACCGGAAGCCCGATCGCCGACCACACCGAATAGCGCCCGCCGACCCAGTCCCAGAACCCGAAGATCCGGTCCTCGCTGATGCCGAAACTCTGGCATCCTTCGATGTTGGTCGAAACCGCAGTAAAATGCGAGTTGACCGCTTCTTCCCCCAACGCCCCGGCCACCCACTGGCGCGCCGAATGGGCATTGGTCATGGTTTCGTCGGTGGTAAAAGTCTTGGAGGCGACGATGAACAGCGTTCGTGCCGGATCGAGCCCCTTGAGCGTATCGGAAATATGCGCGCCATCCACATTGGAAACGTAATGGGCGCGCAGGTCGGGCCGCATATAGGGTTCGAGCGCCAGCGTCACCATCGCCGGCCCGAGATCGGAACCGCCGATGCCGATATTGACGATATCGGTGAACTGATCGCCCCTGCTCCCTCGGATTTCGCCATTGCGGATCGCATCGGAAAACCGGCGGATACGGTCCAGTACGTCCCGCACGCCCGGCATGACGTCCGTGCCGTCGACCATAACGGGATCGTCCCCAAAATGGCGCAGAGCCATATGCAGCACGGCGCGGTTCTCGGTGACATTTATTGCCTCGCCCGCCCACATGGCGTCGCGCTTTTCCTCGACACCGGCCACCCGCGCCAGATCGAACAGGGCGTCCATCGCCGGGGCATCGACCCGGTTCTTGGAATAATCGAGCAGGATGTCGCCAAACCGCGCCGAGAACGCCGAAAAGCGCGCCGGATCGTCCGCGAACATCTCGCGCATCGTCGTGCCCGAAATGCGCTTTTTATGTCTGGAAAGTTCGGAAAATTCTGTCTTGCGGGCTTTGTTGGACATCGGAATATCCTTTAATCCAGCGCGGGCAGGTCCCCTCGGGCCCATCCCTCACGGATCGCTGCGCAGTATGATGCGAAAGTCGTATTCTCAATCGCATTTCGCATGCCCTCCATCAACTCCTGATAATAGGAAAGGTTGATCTGGGAGAGGATCATTGCGCCCAGGATTTCCTCACAGCGCACCAGATGATGGAGATAAGCGCGCGAAAAACGCCGCGCCGTCGGGTTGGGCGAGGTCTCGTCCAGCGGACGCGGATCGTCCTTGTGGCGGGCGTTCTTCAAATTGACGACGCCGAACCGCGTATAGGCATGCCCGTGCCGTCCGGCGCGGGTGGGGTGCACGCAATCGAACATGTCGATGCCGCGCTCGACCGCGCCGAGCAGATCGTCGGGCTTGCCCACCCCCATCAGATAGCGCGGCTTGTCTGTGGGAAGCTGGGGCGTTATCTCCTCGATCACCTTGAACATCACGTCCTGCGGCTCGCCGACCGCCAGCCCGCCCACAGAATAACCGTGAAAGCCGATATCGGTGAGCCCCCTTGCCGAACGTGCACGCAATTCGGGATTATCCCCCCCTTGGACGATCCCGAACAACGCCCTGCCCCTGGCATCATCGAACGCCTTTTTGGAGCGCTCCGCCCAGCGGATGGAGAGTTCCATCGCCCGCTCCAGTTCCTCATACCCGGCAGGAAGCCCCACGCATTCATCAAGCTGCATGATGATGTCGGAATCGAGTAACTTCTGGATCTCGATCGAGCGTTCGGGCGTAAGGTCGTGGCTCGACCCGTCGATGTGGGATCTGAAGGTCACCCCGTTTTCATCGAGCTTGCGCAGCTTGGCGAGACTCATCACCTGAAACCCGCCGGAATCGGTGAGGATCGGGCGCTGCCAGTCCATGAAATCATGCAACCCCCCGAGCCGGGCAACGCGCTCCGCGCCGGGACGCAGCATCAGGTGATAGGTGTTGCCCAAGAGAACATCGGCGCCCGTTTCGCGCACCTGTTCGGGATAGAGCGCCTTGACCGTTCCGGCCGTGCCCACCGGCATGAAAGCGGGCGTGCGGATGTCGCCGCGCGGCGTATCGATCCGCCCCCGGCGGGCCATGCTGTCGGTCTTTAAAAGCGTAAAGCTGAAATGGTCAGTCATCACCCGGCCCGGAACAGCAGCGAGGAGTCGCCATAGGAGTAAAAGCGGTATTGGTTGTCGATGGCGTGCTTATAGGCTTTGCGCATGGTCTCCAAGCCGGAAAAGGCCGAAACCAGCATGAAGAGCGTCGAACGCGGCAGGTGAAAATTGGTCATCAGCACGTCGACGACGCGGAAGCGGAAGCCGGGTGTAATGAAAATATCGGTTTCCCCGGTGAAGGGCTGGAGTTCACCGTTCGCCCGCGCCGCGCTTTCAAGCAGTCGCAGGCTGGTCGTGCCGACCGCGATCACCCGGCCGCCGCTGGCCCTGGCCGCAACGATGCGCGCAACCGTTTCGGCGGAAACCTCGCCCCACTCAGCGTGCATCTTGTGGTCGTCGGTATCGTCCGCCTTCATCGGCAGGAACGTCCCCGCCCCAACGTGGAGCGTTACCCGTTCGATGGCGACGCCGCTGGCCTCCAGCCGCTCCAGCAATTCGGGCGTAAAATGCAGCCCCGCCGTGGGCGCCGCGACCGCGCCGTCGTGCTTTGCATAAACGGTCTGGTAATCGGCCTTGTCCCGCTCCTCGATATCGCGCTTCAATCCGATATAGGGCGGCAGCGGCATCGCCCCGCGCGCCTTGATCGCCTCGTCCAGCACGGCATCGGAAAAATCGAACGCCAGCGTCACCTGCCCGTCCTCGACCGCTTTTACCGTCGCAGACAGCTCATCGAGCATGCAGACTTCGGAGGTCTCGCCAAAATGCACCCGGTCGCCGGGCCTCAGCCGCTTCGCCGGCCGCGCAAACGCCAGCCACATGTTCCCGTTCACTCGCTTGTGGAGGTTGAACGAGACATGGGCAACATGCTCCCCTCGATGCCGCGCGCCCCAGAGTTCAGCGGGAATGACTCGCGTGTCGTTGACGACCAGAACATCATTGGGACGGAGAATTTCGGCGAGATCGGTGACGACCCGATCTGAAAGTACGCCATCCGGGCCGACCACGAGCATCCTGGCGCTGTCACGCGGGTTCACCGGATACAGCGCGATCCGGTCCTCGGGCAAATCGAAATCGAACAGATCGACCTTCATGGGGTTTATAATGACCCGCCACCCCTCCATTGTCATTCCGGGATTTATTCCCGGAACCCAGCGCGATCCCGCCGTAAGCCCGGAGTTCTGGGCGAAGCCTTCTCTGGCCCCCGGGAATAAATCCCGGGGTGACAATAGTGGGATAGATAGGCCCTACGCCACGTCCGCCGCAACGCGCATGGTGATGATCTTGTCGGGGTTGCGGACCGGTTCGCCGCGTTCGAGCTGGTCAATCACGTCCATGCCCTCGATCACCTTGCCGAATACCGAATACTGGCCGTTGAGCCAGGGCGCGTCGGTAAAGCAGATGAAGAACTGGGAGTTGGCCGAATTGGGATTGGCCGAGCGGGCGGCCGAAACCGTGCCGCGCACATGCTTTTCGGTAGAGAATTCGGCGGCAAGATCGGGCTTGTCCGATCCACCCGTGCCATTGCCCTTGGGGCACCCCACCTGCGCCATGAAATCCTCGATTACGCGGTGAAAGACGATCCCGTCATAAAAATTCTCCCGCGCCAGTTCCTTGATGCGCGCGGCATGGTTGGGAGCAATGTCGGGACGCAGTTCGATGACGACCGTTCCCTTGCTCGTTTCCATGACGATCGTGTTTTCCGGGTCCTTGATGTCGGCCATGAGGCTTTCCTTGTTCTGGTTATTCCGGTTGGGCAATGCGCAGCGAGATCATGGCATCCGGGTTCTGGACCGTGCCATTGCTCCGCACGTCACCCTGCTTGATGGCATCGATATGATCCATGCCGGAGATGACGTTGCCAAAGAGCGTGTATTGCCCGTTGAGATGGGGCGAATCCGCGGTGACGATGAAGAATTGCGAATTGGCGGAATCGGGATTCGCCGAACGGGCCATGCCCACCGTGCCGCGGGTAAAGTTGGTATTGGTGAACTCGGCTTCAAGGTCCGGCAGGTCCGAACCGCCCATTCCCGTCCCCTGCGGATCGCCGGTCTGGGCCATGAAACCGGGGATGACGCGATGGAAGACGATCCCGTCGTAAAAGCCCGAATTGGCCAGTTCGATGATGCGCTCGACGTGCCTGGGGGCAAGATCGCGCCGCAGCGCGATCTCGACTTCCCCAGTGGCAAGCGTCAGCGTTGCAACCGGCGCATCCGCCGGAATGCCGGACACCACCGGCCCCGGCGCTTCCACACGCCACGGGGTGTGGGGCAAGGCGGCCATGACCCCGAACAGCGCGACGAAAGCGAGGACCAGCACGCCGATCTTGCGGCTGGTCTGCCCTGGAGCGTTCGCAGACATTATTTCCCCAACGCTTTGAGAACGGTACGTGGAACGAACGGGGTCACGTCCCCGCCCATCTCGGCGATCTGGCGCACCAGCGTCGCTGAGATATGCCGAACATAGGGGCTCGAGGGGACGAACACCGTCTGCACCTCAGGCGCCATCTGGGCGTTCATGCCTACCATCTGCATTTCATAATTGTAGTCGGTCGTGTCGCGCAGCCCCCGGATGACGATGGTCGCACCGAGCCGTTGGGCTGCCTGCACCATGAGCCCGTCGAACTCCGTGATTTCAACAGCAACGCCGTGGCGCTGCGCGATCGGCGCGGCGACCTCTCCGAGCAATTGCCTGCGAGCTTCGGCTGACAGATAGGGCGACTTGGCTGCATGGACGCCGATGGCGACGATCAGCTTGTCCACCAGCTTGCAGGCCCGTTCGATCACATCGATATGCCCGTTGGTCACGGGGTCGAACGAGCCGGGGTAGAATCCGATGCGCTGTGTCATGGCAGCGGTTTTGTCATGCCCGCCGCGCGAGTGCAAGCCAGATACCGCCGCCGATGAGCATCGCGCCGGATACGCGGCTGACCAGCCTCACCCGTGCCGCCGTGATCCAGTGCCGCGCGCGTCCGGCGAGAACGGCATAAACGGAATCGCTCAATGTGGTGACGATCATGAACAACACGCCCAGCAGCACGATCTGCGGCAGGGCCGCACCCGAACCCACCACGAATTGCGGCAGGAAGGCCCCAAAGAACAGCAAAGCCTTGGGGTTGGCCCAGATGACGAAGAACCCCTGCGCGACATAACCGCGCAAGGATCGGTGCTTTTCGGCCTCCATCTGCTCGATCTCGCCGTGCGAACGCAGCATCTTGAAACCGAGCCAAACGAGATAGGCTGCCCCGGCCAGCTTGATGATATCGAACGCCCAGCCCATGAAGCTCATCACCGCCTCGAGCCCGAACGCGACCACGAGGATCATGGTGATGAGCCCGATCTGCGTACCAAGAATGATGGCCAGCCCGGCCAGCGTTCCGCGCGAAAGCGCGCTGGCGATGATCACCGTGACGGTCGGGCCCGGCACCACGGCGATAAAGAACGCAGCCGTCACGAATGCGACGAGAGAGGCGGCATCGGGCATCGGACGATCTCCGGAAATTGACGCGGCCGTGCCCCCCTGCCGGCGGGCAGGAGGTCACATGGCTTATTCGTCGGCGGGCGGCTCGCCTTCTTCGCCGTCCAACTCGTCTTCGCCGTTCTCAGGCTCGGTGATTCGCTCGACCGAGACGACTTTTTCGTCTTCGGCCGTGTGGAAAACCCGCACGCCCTTGGATGCGCGGCTCGTGAAGCGGATGCCCTCGACCGGAACGCGGATCAATTGTCCCCCGTCCGAAACCAGCATCAACTCATCCATTTCCTCCACCGGGAAGGCCGCGACGAGGCTGCCGATCTCACCGATCTTGGAGAGGTCGGTCGCCTGTATCCCCTTGCCGCCGCGATTGGAGGTGCGGAAGTCGTAGGACGAGGACATCTTGCCGAAGCCCTTTTCGCTGATCGTCAGGATGAACTGCTGGGCGGCGTCCATTTCGGCATAACGCTCGACCGAAAGCGCGGCCTCATCGGCTTCGCCCTCGCCATCGTCGGTGATAACGGTTTCGGTATCGGGCTCATCGCCCGTCGCAGCGCGCCGGTTGGCGCCGTAAAGCTTGAGGAAACTGTTGCGCTCGCCCGGCGTTGCATCGAAGTGACGCAGGATCGAAAGGGAAATGACCTCCTCGCCCTCGCCCAGCGACACGCCGCGCACCCCGGTGGAATCCCGGCCCTTGAAGACGCGCACATTGTCGATCTCGAACCGGATGGCCCGCCCCCCGGACGTTGCCAGCAGCACGTCGTCATCGTCCCGCGCCGTCTCGACGCCCACGATGCCGTCGCCTTCGTCGAGCTTCATGGCGATCTTGCCGTTCTGGCGGACCTCGACGAAATCGGAGAGCTTGTTGCGCCGGACATTGCCGCCACGGGTGGCAAAGACCACGTCGAGGCTGTCCCAGGTATCCTCGTCCTCGGGCAACGGCATGATCGAGGTGATGCGCTCGCCCTCCTCGAGCGGGAGCATGTTGATGAGCGCCTTGCCGCGCGCATTGGGCGCGGCGACCGGCAGGCGCCAGACCTTGAGCTTGTAGACGATGCCGCGCGAGGAAAAGAACAGCACCGGCGTATGCGTATTGGCAACGAATAGCCGCGCGACGAAATCCTCGTCCCGCGTCGCCATGCCCGAACGCCCCTTGCCGCCCCGGCGCTGCGCGCGATAGGTCGAAAGCGGAACGCGCTTGATGTAACCGGCGTGGGAGACGGTGACGACCATATCCTCGCGCGCGATCAGATCCTCGTCGTCGAGGTCGCCCGCGAACTCGTCGATCTGCGTCATGCGGGGCGTCGCGTACTGCGCTTTTACTTCCTCGAGTTCGGTGCGGATGATGTCCAGCACGCGCTCGCGGCTGCGCAGGATGTCGAGGTAGTCCGCGATCTGCCCGCCGAGCCCATTGAGTTCGTCCCCGATCTCGTTGCGGCCGAGCGCCGTCAGCCGCGACAGGGTAAGCGCAAGGATGGCGCGAGCCTGCTCGTCCGAAAGCCTGAACGTGCCGTCCGCGTTCACCGTATGCCGCGGATCGTCGATCAGCGCGATGAGGTCGGCCACATCCGCCGCCGGCCAGTCGCGGTCGAGCAGCTTTTCGCGTGCCGTCGCGGGATCGGGCGAGGAACGGATCAGCCGGATCACCTCGTCCACATTGTTGACGGCAACCAGAAGGCCGACCAGCACATGCGCGCGGTCGCGGGCCTTGTTGAGCAGGAAGCGTGCCCGCCGCGTCACCACCTCCTCACGGAAAATGAGGAACGCTTCGAGGATGCGCTTCAAGGACATCAGCTCGGGCTTGCCGCCATTGAGCGCGACGAAATTGCAGCCGAACGAAGTCTGCAACATCGAGAAGCGGTAAAGCTGATTGAGAACGACGTCGGCAACCGCGTCGCGTTTCAGTTCAATCACCACCCGCATGCCCTGCCGGTCGGATTCGTCACGGATGTCCGCGATGCCCTCGATACGCTTGTCGCGCACCATCTCGGCGATCTTTTCGATCATCGTCGCCTTGTTCACCTGATAGGGTATCTCGTGAACGATCAACGCCTCGCGTTCCTTGCGCACCTCCTCGATGGTGACGCGTCCGCGCATCAGAACCGAGCCCCGGCCCGTTTCATAAGCCGAGCGGATGCCGGATTTCCCGATGATTATACCCGCCGTGGGGAAATCTGGGCCCGGCATGATCTCCATGAGATCGTCGACGGTGATGTCGGCATTGTCCATCACGGCGAGCGTTGCGTCGATCACCTCGCCCAGATTGTGGCTGGGGATGTTGGTCGCCATACCAACGGCGATACCGCCGCCGCCGTTGACCAGAAGGTTGGGAAACCGGGCGGGCAGTACCGAGGGTTCGAATTCAGTGTTGTCGTAGTTGTCGCGGAAATCGACCGTATCCTTGTCGAGGTCATCGAGCAGCGTGTTCGTGACCTTTTCCATGCGCACTTCAGTATACCGCATGGCGGCGGGCATATCGCCGTCGACCGAACCGAAATTGCCCTGCCCGTCGATCAGCGTGACGCGCATGGAGAAATTCTGCGCCATGCGAACCAGAGACATATAGACCGCCGCATCGCCGTGCGGGTGGTATTTACCGATCACGTCGCCGACGACGCGTGCCGATTTGCGGTAGGGCTTGTTGTGCTCGTAGCCCTGCTCGTGCATCGAAAAGAGGATGCGCCGGTGCACGGGCTTGAGCCCGTCGCGTACGTCGGGCAGCGCGCGGCTCACGATCACGCTCATGGCGTAATCGAGATAGGATTTGCGCATTTCGTCGGTAATGGAGATCGGGGTTATATCGGTCGGGCCGATCCCGCCGGCGTCGTTTTCAGGCGTGTCTGTCACGATGCTCGTTCTGTATTATTTATACTTGGATGAGGGTGTATGCGATTCCGCCCGCAAACACCAGTTTATGCGGGCGCTGTGACGCAATAGGGGCACAGATTCCACCGAATTATTCGCCATGTCTCCATATAGGCACGATCACTCTTGCCCAAAACGTTTGGGCGCTGTTTATCTTGGCCGGTTTTCCCTCTTCCCTGAGTCTTTCCTCCCCATGTCCGGCACTGCCCCATCCGTCATGTCCGCTCGCCTTCCTTTCGGTCTGAGGACCGACCGCGTCGCGGTTTCCATCCTGTTCCTCGTCAACGGTTTCCTGATCGGAAACTGGGCACCAAAAATCCCGCTTCTGATGAACCGGCTTGAAATCGGCGAGACCGTCATGGGACTGCTGATCCTCGCCTTCGGGATCGGCTCGGTCACCATGATGCCGGTGATCGGCGCGCTGACGGCCAGATATGGCTCCGCACCGGTGCTGCGGGTCGTTTCGGTCATCGTCCTACCCATCCTGCTCATCATCACGGTTCTGCCCGAGTTATGGATGGTCGCCATAGTCGTTGTGCTGTTCGGCGGTTTCGTCGGCGGCATGGACGTGGCCATGAACGCCAACGCCGTCGCGGTCGAAAAGGCCATGGGCAAGGCCATCATGTCGTCCTGTCACGGGTTCTGGAGCCTGGGTGGGCTGATCGGCGCCGCTACCGGCGGCTTGCTGATCGGCACGCTGGGCGAGGTCGGGCACGCCATCGCCTTCACTATCGTCGCGACCATCGGCATCCTGCTCGTCCTGCCCTGGATCGTGCGTGACAACACGACCGCCGCCACGCGCGCCCAGACGCCCCTCGCGCTGCCGCGTTCGCCCCTGCCCTATCTCGTGGGCATCATGGCGCTGTTCTGCATGCTCCCCGAAGGGGTTGTGCTCGACTGGTCGGCTCATTTCCTGCAAAAGGAACTGGATGCCACCATCGAACTGGCCGCGCTCGGCTATGCCGCGTTCTCGGGCACCATGGCCATCATGCGTTTTCTGGGCGACCATATCCGCAATCGCCTCGGGGCGGTCACCACCCTGCGCATCTGCGCCGTAATCGCAATGATCGGCATGTCGCTCGGCGCCATGGCACCCACGGCGGACCTGGCCATCGCGGGTTTTGCCTTCGCCGGCATTGGCATTTCCAACATGGTGCCCATCGCCTTTTCGGCGGCGGGCAACCTCCCTGGCATCCCTCCGGGCATCGGGCTCTCGATCGTGACCGTGACGGGCTATTCGGGCATCCTGCTCGCTCCTTCGTTCATCGGATTTGCTGCCGAGCATGTGGGGTTCTCTCCGGTCATTCTCGGTGTGACGGCGCTGGTGGTCATTCCGCTCCTTCTTTCGTACCTTGGAAAATACGCCGATTTCTCCACCGACTGATCCGTCCCGGAACATCGGCGGCGGACAATGAGTTCTCAATGCGTATGGAACATGGAGACGTCTCATGCAGGACATGGATTTCCGGGTCGATAACAAGGTTTGGGTACTCGTCGCAGACGGGGAAAAGGCCCTGTTCTTCGAGAACAAGGGAACGCGGAACACCCCCGATTTCCGGGTCGTGCGCGAAATGGCGCAGGAAAACCCGGCAACCCGTGACCAGGGCACCTCGCGGCCGGGCCGCCTGAACGATCCCGGTCCGGGGCATAAGAGCGCCATCGAGCAGACCGACTGGCACCGGCTCGCTGAGGAGCGCTTTGCCAAGGATGCCGCCGAACTGCTCTACCGCTATGCGACCGACAAGCGTTACAGCCAGATCGTCTTGTGCGCCGCGCCCCGCATCCTTGGTGAGTTGCGCAAGGAACTCCATCCGATTGTCACCGACCGGGTGATCGGTGAAGTCCCCAAGACCCTGACGAACCACCCCGTTGACCAGATCGAACGCATATTGAGCGCAGGCTGACCGCGATGGCGGCCGAGGAATTCACCGCGCATAAACCGGTTGCAATCGGGTGGAGGGGATGGAAAGCCATCATCGGCCGCACCATCCGCTCCATGTCGGACAAGGACACCTCGCTGCGCTGCGCGGGGGTTGCATTCTTCGGGTTCCTCTCGATTTTCCCCGCCATTGCCATCGTGGTGCTGATGGTGGGGATTTTGGGCGATCATGACGTCCTGCGGGGTGAGTTGGCCCGCCTTTCGGCCTTCATGCCCGAAATGTCATTTTCACTGATCCTCAACCAGCTCGACTCCGTGATGAGCCAGCCCCCGTCGGGTCTGGGGATCGGGCTTGCCATGTCGATCGTCGTTGCGCTGTGGAGCGGTTCGCGCGGGGTGGATGCGCTGATCCACGCCGCCTCGGTCGCCTACCATGAAAGGACTGAGCGCAAGTTCGTGACCTCGGTTCTCCTGTCCTTTGCCGTGACGGTTCTGGGCGCCCTGTTCATGATCATCGCGCTCGGGCTCATCGCCGCCATCCCGATCATCACGCGCTTATCGCCTATCCCGGGCACCAGCGAACAGCTCGCGCTGCTGCTGCGCTGGCCGGTGCTGCTGGCTCTTTCAGTCATGGCCTTCGCCCTGCTCTACCGGTTCACGGTGAACCGCCGCGCGGCAAGGCTGCGCTGGATATGGCCCGGCGCGACGCTCGCCTCGGTGCTATGGCTCATCGCGAGCCTGCTCTTTTCCCTCTACGTCGAATATTTCGGCGAGTTCGAGGCCACCTTCGGGTCGATTGCGGCCACCGTCGTATTGCTGTTCTGGCTCTATATCTCGGCGCTCATTTTCGTTCTGGGCGCAACGTTGAACGCCGAGATCGAACTCCAGACCTCCATCGACACCACCATCGGCCCCGCCCGCCCCATCGGCAAACGCGGCGCCTATGTCGCCGACAACGTGGCGGACCGATGACTCCGGAACCAAGAACGGCCTCCGGCCTCAGAGGGTCGCGGAGGTGATGATGCCGTCTGCGATCGTCACGATCCTGTCGGCCTTGCGGGCGAGGTCATGGTTGTGGGTGGCGATGATGCAGCCGGCCTTCTGTTCATGGATCAGCTGCGAGAGGGCCGCGAAAACCTTGTCGCTCGTTGCGGGATCGAGATTGCCGGTGGGTTCGTCGGCAAGGATCAGGCTTGGCGTGTTGGCGGCGGCACGGGCGATGGCGACGCGCTGCTGCTCGCCGCCGGACAGCTCGGCCGGCCGGTGCTCGGCGCGATGGGCGATCCCCATGATGTCGAGCAGCGCCCGGCTCCGCTCATTGGCTTCGCGTATGGATCTGCCCGCGATGAGCCGGGGCATGGCGATGTTCTCAGCGGCGCTGAATTCAGGCAGCAGGTGATGAAACTGATAGACATAGCCGATCGCATGACGGCGCATCAGCGTGCGCTGGCGGTCCGAGAGGTTGGCGGTCGATTGGCCGAGGATCGAGACCTCGCCATCGCGCGGACGTTCGAGCAGGCCGCAGATATGGAGAAGCGTCGATTTGCCCGCCCCGGACGGCGCAACGAGCGCAACCAGTTCTCCCTTGGAGATGGAAAGGTCCGCGCCCTTGAGAACGTGCACCGCGCCTTCGCCGTCGCCATAGCTCTGGCGAACATCTTTTAGCTCGAGCAGGATGTCACTCATAGCGCAGCGCCTCCACGGGGTCGTATTGCGCGGCGCGCCAGGCGGGATAGAGCGTGGCAAGGAACGACAGGCCCAGCGCCATGATGAGGACCACGCTCACCTCGACCGCGTCGACACGTGACGGCAGCACCGAAAGCATGAAGACTTCGGGGGGGAAGAGCGCGATGCCGAGCAGATCCGAGATCCAGGCGCGGATGGATTCTGCGTTTATGGCCAGAACCAGCCCCAAAAGAAAACCCACGATGGTGCCGATAAAGCCGATGGCCGTGCCGGTCATGCAGAATATGCGCATGATAGAGGCCCGCGTTGCGCCCATGGTGCGCAGGATGGCAATGTCTGCGGCCTTGTCCTTGACCAGCATCACGAGGCTCGAAATGATGTTGAACGCGGCGACCAGCACGATCATCGACAAGATGACGAACATCACGACCCGCTCGACCTGAAGGGCGGAAAAGAACGTCTCGTTGCGGCGCTGCCAGTCGGTGAACAACATCGGCCGCCCGGCGGCGATCTCAAGATCGGTGCGGATGGCGCTGGTGGCGTCAGGATTGGCGAGGAAGACCTCGATTGCCGTCGCGTTATAGACGCGCTCGTAGGCAGCATCGATCTCCTCATCGGTCGCCATGATGTCCGGCTGCTCGGCCCCGTCGCGCAAGCGATCGGTATAGAGCCGGAAATATTCCTGCGCGGGCCGGATCGGCATGAAGACGAAAAAGCTGTCGAACTCCACCATGCCGACCTCGAAGATCGCATTGACCGGATAGGACCGTATCTGCGGGGTCGAGCCGAAAGGGGTCTGGATGCCGCGCGGGCTGACGATAGTGATGGCATCCCCCAGCCCAACGCCGAGCTGGGTGGCCATGCGCGTGCCGATCGCGACGCCTTCGAGATCGTCCCAGTCCTCCCAGCCGCCAAGGATGGCGCTCTGGTTCAAAAGCGGCAGCTTGGAGATGTCTTCATAGGTCATGCCGCGCACCGCGACACCGGCGGAATTGTATGGTCCGGTGGCCAGCGCCTGCCCTTCGACGAACGCTACGGCACCCACCACGCCCGGCACCTCTTCAATCCGGTCCTTGACCGCTTCGTAATCGTGGAAGACCTCCTCGATGGGAAAGGCGGTGAAATGGCCGTTGAGGCCGAGGATCTTGTTCAGGAGCTCGTCGCGAAAGCCGTTCATCACGCTCATCACGACGATGAGCGTTGCAACGCCCAGCGCGATCCCGATCATGGTCAGCGCCGAGATGACCGAAATGAACGTGTCCCTGCGCCGCGCGCGCAGATAGCGGCCCGCGACCATGCGCTCGAAGCGCGAGAACGGTCCGGTGCCCCTGTCGAGCCGGGCGGGTGCGGGGGCGGTCAAACCGTGTCCCTGCGCGCCGGTTCGATCAGCGTTTTGAGGCGGGTCACGGCCTGGTCGATGGAGATGGTTTCGCGCTCGCCCGTTTTGCGGTGTTTGATTTCCACCTCCCCGGCGGCAAGCCCGCGCGGGCCCGCGATGAGCTGGTAGGGGATGCCGATGAGGTCGGCGGTCGCAAACTTGCCCCCTGCCCCGGTCTGGCGATCGTCATAAAGCGCATCAATCCCCGCGGCGCGGAGCTGGTCGTAAAGCTTGGTGCTCGCCGCGTCGCATTCGGCGTCGCCCGACTTGGCATTGATGACCACGGCCTCGAAGGGCGCCACCGAAACGGGCCAGATGACGCCGTTCTCGTCGTGGCTCGCCTCGATGATGGCGGGCACGATACGGGTCAGCCCGATGCCGTAGGAGCCCATATGGACCGTTACGGGCTTGCCGTCCGGCCCTTGAACCTGCGCACCCATGGGCCCTGAATATTTGGTGCCGAAATAAAAGACCTGCCCGACCTCGATGCCGCGCGCCGCGATGCGCTTGTCCTCGGGGACCTTGGCGGTGAACTCGGTATCGTCGTGCATGTCCTCGGTCGCGGCATAAAGCGAGGTCCAGTCCGAGACGATGGGGGTGAGATCGCCGAGGAAATCGGTGTCGGGGCCGGGAATGGTCTTGCCGAGCATGTCGGCATGGCAGAAGACGGCGCTTTCGCCGGTTTCGGCCAAGACGATGAACTCGTGGCTGAGATCGCCCCCGATGGGACCGGTTTCCGCGCGCATCGGAATAGCGGTCATTCCCATGCGGTGGAAGGTACGCAGATAAGCCACGAACATGCGGTTATAGGCCCTCACCGCATCGTCCTTGGACAGATCGAAGGAATAGGCGTCCTTCATCAGAAATTCGCGGCTGCGCATGGTGCCGAAGCGCGGGCGGATCTCGTCGCGGAACTTCCACTGGATATGATAGAGGTTGAGCGGCAGGTCCTTGTAGGATTGCACGTAGGACCGGAAGATCGAGGTGATCATCTCCTCATTGGTCGGCCCGTAGAGCATGTCGCGCTCGTGCCGGTCTTGCATACGGAGCATTTCCTTGCCGTAATCCTCATAGCGCCCGCTCTCGCGCCAGAGATCGGCGGACTGGAGCGTGGGCATGAGCAATTCGATGGCCCCGGAGCGGTTCTGCTCCTGCTCGATGATGTCCTGCACCTTGCGCAGCACCTTGTAGCCGAGCGGCAGCCAGGCATACATGCCCGCGCCCTGCTGAGAGATCATCCCAGCGCGCAGCATGAGCCGGTGCGACACGATTTCGGCCTCCTTCGGGGTCTCCTTGAGGACGGGCAGGAAATATCTCGAAAGGCGCATGGAAACTCCGGTTTTCCAGTCTCGACTCAGTGGTTCATAAAGGGCCGTGCAATCAAGCGCAAAGCACTTGTTTCTGGCAAGGGCAAGGACACGGTTATGACGGTGTCATTTTTTGTGCACGGGTGTGACAAAAGACCACAAATTTCGCTTGGCAGACTAAAAGCTCCTTGATAGGGTCCGCGTCTATAAAACGAAAGGTGGAGTTACGACCGCCTGACGCCGACAACGTCAAGGGAGGAGCACTGGCCGCCCAGGTTTGCGCGCATAAGACCAGTGGATTGTCGCGAAACTTGTTTATTTGCAGGGCTTTGTCCCTGCTTTTTTTTGTTCTGCATCAGGGCTTGCGGCTCTTGGCTGTGGATCCCGGCTTTCGCCGGGACAGCAACGGAGCCGCGCAACGGCATCAGGGCTTGCATGCCTCCGCGGTCAGCGGCTCCAATAGGCCTGCAGGTCCGGATTGGCCAACACCCAGAAGATCAGTGTCGTCACGATCGCAGCGAGCACTGTGGTGGCAAGCATCTTGCGGCCCATATAGGTGTTGACCGGCGCGCCCGGTTCAGTGCCGTCGGTCACCTCTCCGTCCTCGTGCTGACCGCGCACGCCGAACGGAAGGGTGACGAACAGGCAGACCCACCAGACGATGAAATAGATCGCGATATAGGTAAAAAGCTGCATCAGACCTTGTGTACCATGACCTTGACGATTGGCTTGCGCCCCCAGACGGCATTGACCTCGGAGCGCACCGCGCGGCGGATCGCCTCGGCGAAACGCCCCGTATCGGTGCGCCGCTTTTCCGGAAAACTCCTGATCGTGCCGGTGGCAGCCGAACGGACGACTTCGGAAAGCGTATAGTCATCGTCCTCGACTTCGGGCAATCCGTCGAGATCGAATACGGGCCCTGAGACGATCTGCCCCTTGCCGTTGACCGCAAGGGAAACGACCACGAGTCCCCCGAAAGAGAGACGGCGGCGATCGCGCACGCCGCTTTCCTCGGGCGTGCACAAGATGTTACCATCGAGATAGAGAATGCCGGTCGGCACTTCGCGGGGAAAGTGCGCGGGCTGGGGGAACATGCGCACCATGTCGCCGTTGCGGATCGAGAAGACGGTGCCGATACCGTGTTCGCGCCCGAATTTGGCATGGGCCTCGAGGTGCATCGCCTCGCCGTGCACGGGGATGAGCATGCTGGGCTTCGTCCATTCGTAGAGCTGGGCCAGTTCGTTGCGGCGCGGGTGGCCGGACACGTGGATCATCTCGTCGCGCGATGTGACGACCTCGACGCCACGGTCGATAAGCTGGTTCTGGATGTCGAGGACGGCCTTCTCGTTGCCCGGAATGGCCCAGGAGGAAAAAATCGCCATGTCGCCGGGGGAAAGGTCGACGACGGGATGGTTGCCCGAAGCGATCCGTGCCATGGCCGCCCGCGCTTCGCCCTGGCTTCCGGTGGCGAGGAGGACGACCTTTTCACGCGGAAGATAGCCATAGGCGTCCTGATCGAGAAAATCGGGAATGCCTTCCATCAGGCCCAACTCGCGCGCGATCCCGGCGACACGATGAACCGCCCTGCCCGCCGCGACCACCTGCCGGTCGGCCTTGGCGGCGGCGCGCGCGATCGAGATCATGCGGCCAAGATTGGAGGCAAAGATCGTCACCGCGACGCGATGCTTGGCGGTAGCGATCAGGCGTTCCAGGTGAATGCCCACCTCGGTTTCGGAAGGGCTGATACCCTCCTTCATGGCGTTGGTCGAATCGCAAACCAGCGCAAGCGGCTTGCCTTCATCGCCCAGAGCGCGCAGGCGCTCGATATCGGTGGCGGGCGTTCCCACCGGCGACGGATCGATCTTCCAGTCGCCGGTGTGAAGGACGCGCCCGGCGGGCGTTTCGATCAGCAGGGCGCAGCTTTCCGGGATCGAGTGGGCCATGCCGATGGCTTCGATCGTGAAGGGCCCGGCGTGAAACGGGACGTTGGGCGCAAAGATCTCGACGTCCACGTCGTCTTCGATGGCGTTGGAAATGCGCTTGGCGCGCAGCATGGCGGCGGCAAAGGGCGTGGCGAAAACGGGCTTGTCGAAACCCGGCCAGAGATCGAGAACCGCGCCGTAGTGATCCTCATGGGCGTGGGTCAGCACGAGCCCCACCACATTGTCGGCCTCTTCCTCGATGAAGGTGGGGTCGGGCATGACCAGTTCGACACCCGGCGTTTCCGGGCCGCCAAAGCTCACCCCGCAGTCGACGACCAGCCATTTGCGGTCATCGGCGGGGCCGAAGCCGTATAGCCCCATGTTACGCCCGATCTCACCCACGCCGCCCAGCGGCACAAAGACAAGCTCGTCGCCGGTCGATTTCTTTTTCGCCATGCCATGATCCTGTTGGCCAGCGGGATCGCCCGCGCCGGCATCATCTGTTTGCTGAAAGGCGAACGCTACTGGCGCAGCGTCGCCGTGGTGCCGAAATGGACATCGCCCGCCGTGATCGCGGTGCGGTGCCCTTCATTGTCGCGGACAATCAGCCTGCCCGCATCATCAATCGTTTCAAAGACGCCCCGCAGGACGTCTTTGTTGCGCTGCACCGCGACTTCCGCTCCGATGCCGGCAGCGTTATCGCGCCAGCGGGCGAGGATAGCGGGCAACCCGATTCCGTCGTTCCAAAGGGTATAAGCCTCTACCCAGCTTTCGGCCAGTGCCTCGAAGACGGTTTCCGCATTGGCGGACGAACCGAACTGGCGCAGGGACGCGGCCGGATAGGGCAAACCTTCCGGCGCGGCGACGACATTGACCCCGAAGCCGATGACGATCGCGGTCCGCCCATCGGGACGCTTCAAGGCTTCAAGCAGGATGCCGGCCAGTTTCTGGCCTTCGGCCAGTACGTCATTGGGCCATTTGAGCGCAATGCGCTTTACGGACTCGCCGGGTGCAGCGTCGGCGCCGTCAAGGCCGGTGTGAAGATTCGCCGACGGCAGGATGCGCTGAAGCGCGGCATTGAGCGCAACCCCCGCCACAAAACCCAGCGAGCCGAGCGCATTCGCATCGGCGTTGGGGACGATCATCAGGCTGGCGGCAAGATTGCCGTATGGGCTTTCCCACACCCTGCCCCGCCGTCCACGCCCCTCGGTCTGCTGGAGTGCGGCGTACCAGACCTTGCCGCTGTCCCCGCGCGTGACAGCCTCCATGGCTTCGGCGTTGGTCGAGCCGATGGAATCGAAGCCCAGAACCCTGTAGCCAGCGTCGACTGCCGATTGTGGAAGCGGAAAAGCGGGCACGCTAGGAACTTCCGGGTATTATTTGGAGTCGTCCAGTCTGCTCCCTCCGCTGTCCCGGCGAAAGCCGGGACCCACTATAAAACCATCCACCATCGTGGACGGCTGAAGCATGGACTCCGGCTTTCGCCGGAGAAGCGAAAGAAGGGAACGCGGGCCTCATGAGGCTTACACCCGTCTTCAGAACAGGCTGCCCGCCGCGTTGTGGGCGTATTCGGCCAAGGGTGCGCCGACCGTAAAATAATAGGTAACGATCAGAAAGCCGGTCAGCGCAACGACGGCCCGTATCTCGATGGCCGGGACGGCGTAGTCCCGGGTAGGCTCGTCGAAATACATGACCTTGACGATACGCAGATAGTAGAACGCGCTCACCGCGCTCGCCAGCATGCCGATGACGGCAAGGACGAAAAGCTGGGCCTCGATGGCCGCGAGGAACACATACCACTTGGCAAAGAACCCGGCGAGCGGCGGCAGGCCGACCAGCGAGAACATGAACACGGCCAGCATGCCGGCAACGAACGGCCGGTTCTGCGACAGCCCGGCCAGATCGTCGATGGACTCTGCATAGCCATCGGCGTTCCGGAGCGCGAGAATGCAGGCGAAGGTGCCGATGGTCATGGTGAGATAAATCGCCATGTAGATCGCGACGCCCTCGACCCCCGTGAGATTGCCCGCCGACAGGCCCACCAGCGCAAAGCCGACATGACCGATCGAGGAATAGGCCAGGAGGCGCTTGAGGTTGTTCTGCCCGATCGCCGCAAAGCTCGCCAGCACCATCGAGGCGATGGACAGGAAGATGACGACCTGTTGCCAGTCGCGCGCGATGGGCTCGAAAGCATCGAAGACGACGCGGATGAGCAGCGCGACGGCGGCGACCTTGGGTGCGGAGGCAAAGAAGGCGGTGACCGGCATCGGCGCGCCCTCATAAACGTCCGGCGTCCACATGTGGAAGGGCACGGCGGAGATCTTGAAGGCGATGCCTGCGAGCAGGAACACAAGGCCGAAGATCACCCCGACATTGCGCTCGCCCATGGCGACGGCCTCGGCGATACGGTCGAGCTGGGTGTGGCCGGTAAAGCCGTAGACCAGCGATGCCCCGTAAAGCAGCAGGCCCGAGGAGAGCGCGCCAAGCACGAAATATTTGAGCCCCGCTTCGGCGGCCCTGGCGTTTTCCCGGCGGAAGGCGGCGACGACATAGAGTGCCAGCGACTGCAGTTCGAGGCCGACATAAAGGCTCATCAGATCGTTTGCCGAGACCATCATCATCATGCCCAGCGTCGAGAGGACGACGAGGACGGGATACTCGAACTTGTTAAGCCCCTTGTCTTCGGCGGTCGAGACGGTGAGGACCAGCGCGAGGATCGAACCCGCAATGACGAACGCCTTCATGAAGCGCGCGAACTCATCGTTTATGAAGCCGTTCGAGAATATCGCGCCCTGGGTCGAGAAAAGGACCATGGCCCCGGCAACGGCCAACAGGCCAATGGCCAGAATGGTGACGAAGCGCGAGGCTTCGTTGCGGGCGAAGACGCCGACCATCAGCAGCGCCAGAGCGCCTGCCGCGAGCAGCATTTCGGGCCAGGCCGGAGCCAGGGAGGCGAAACCGGAAAATTCGGACATCATCATCACCTCCTAGTGGCCCGTCGCGGCCGAGACGGCCTGATCGACGGGGGCCAGCGCGCCAGCCTGGGCGGCAAGCTCAGCCAGCCCGCTTGCATTCATGTAGTGTTCGACCAGCGCGGCGGACGCCGCATAGGTCGTATCGAGGATGGGGGCAGGATAAAAGCCGAAGATGATCGTCAGGACTGCCAGCGGAAGAAGCGTCATCACCTCGCGGGCGTTGAGATCGAGGATGCCCTTGAGACTTTCCTTTGTCAGCGCGCCCCAGATGATCTTGCGGTAGAGCCAAAGCCCATAGCACGCCGACAGGATCACACCGGTCGCCGCAAAGATGGCGAACCAGGTGTTGACCTGGAAGATCGCAAGCATCGTGAGGAACTCGCCTACAAACCCGGATGTGCCCGGCAGGCCGACATTGGCCATGGTGAACACCATGAAGGCCAGGGCGTATTTGGGCATGCGCTCGACAAGGCCGCCATAGGCTTCGATGTCGCGAGTGTGCATCCGGTCATAGATGACGCCGATCGACAGGAACAGCGCGCCGGAAACGATGCCGTGCGAGATCATCTGGAAGATCGCGCCCTGCACGCCATAGATGTTGCCCGAAAAGATGCCCATGGTCACAAAACCCATATGAGCGACCGAGGAATAGGCGATCAGCTTCTTGATATCGGTCTGAACGAAAGCCACCAGCGAGGTGATGATGATGGCGGCGACCGAAAGAAAGAAGATGAAGTTGGCGAAATACGCCGAGGCGTCGGGGAACATGGGCAGCGAGAAGCGCAGGAAGCCGTAACCACCCAGCTTGAGAAGGATCGCGGCCAGGATGACAGACCCGGCGGTCGGCGCCTCGACGTGCGCTTCCGGCAGCCAGCGGTGCAACGGCCACATGGGCATCTTGACCGCGAGCGAGGCAAAGAAGGCCAGCCAGAGCCAGAACTGCATCTCGGGCGGGAACTCCACGCGCAGCAGGCGCGAAATATCGAGCGTTCCGCCGAACCAGTACATGGCCATGATGGCGAGCAGCATCAGCACCGAACCGGTGAACGTATAAAAAAAGAACTTGTAGCTCGCCTGGATGCGCCGCGCGCCGCCCCAGATGCCGATGATCAGGAACATCGGGATCAGGCTGCCCTCGAAGAAGACATAGAACATCGCCAGGTCGAGCGTGGTGAACACGCCGATCATCAGCGTCTCAAGCACGAGGAACAGCAGCATGTATTCGCGCTGGCGGTGCGTGATCGAGTCCCAGCTCGCAAGGATGCACATGGGCATCAGGAGGGCGGTGAGCACGACGAACAGGATCGAAATGCCGTCGACGCCGACGCGATAGCCGATGACGTTGCCGAGCCATGCGTGGTTGACCACGAACTGGAAACCCGTGTCGGACGGATCGAACATAGCCCATATCTGCAACGACACGGCAAAGGTTGCCAGCGTCGTTACGAGCGCGATCCATTTGACAGCGCGGATCGAGCCCCCGTCGCGTCCGGGAGTCAGCAGAATGAGAAGAGCCCCGACCAGCGGCAGAAAGGTGACGATGGTCAGGATGGTGTTATCGAGGTTCATCCCAGAAGTCCCCCGGCGGCGATGGCCCAGGTGATGAGCGCAGCGATGCCGATAATCATGGCGAAGGCATAGTGATAGAGGTAGCCGGACTGAAGCCGGACGACCTGCGCGGTGACATCCTTGACCCGGCGGCCAAGGCCCTCAACGATCGTCTGGTCGACCAGCCAGTCGTCAAAGCCCTTCCAGAGCGCGGTGCCGAGCCAGCGGGCCGGGCGCACGAAGATGCGGTCGTAGAGTTCGTCGAAATACCACTTGTTCAGGAGGAACTGGTAGAGACCGCGATGTTCGCGGGCCAACTCCCTCGGGGCGTCCGGGTTGCGGATGTACATGTACCAGGCCAGCGCAAAGCCGATCAGCATGGCAAACGTTGCGGACCACTTGACCCATGTGGGGACATTGTGGGCGGCATCGATGATCGCCGCGTCCACGGCCAGCGAGCCCTGGAAGAAATGGTCCACATGCTCAGCGTGGCCGAAGAAGGCGTCATAAAAGATCGCGCCCGACAGCACCGCGCCGATGGCAAGCACAAAGAGCGGAACCAGCATGACGGGCGGGCTTTCATGGGCGTTGTCGTAGGCGCTGCCGTGCTGGTGGTGCCCCGTCTCACCGTGGGAAGGATCGCGCGGGCTGCCGTGGAAGGTCAGGTGGATCAGCCGCCAAGAGTAGAAACTCGTCATCAGCGCGGCGAAAACCAGCAGCCAGAAGGCGAGCGAGCCGACATTACCGCCAAAGGCATAAGCTGCCTCGATGATCGCATCCTTGGAGAAAAAGCCTGCAAAGCCGAACATGGTGCCGGGGATGCCGACGCCGGTCAGCGCGAGCGTCCCGATGATCATCATCCAGTAGGTGAAAGGGATCTTGTTCCTAAGCCCGCCCATGTTGCGCATGTCCTGCTCGTGGTGCATGGCGTGAATGACCGAGCCCGCGCCAAGGAACAGGAGCGCCTTGAAAAAGGCGTGGGTGAAAAGGTGGAACACGCCCGCCGAATAAGCCCCTACCCCGAGACCTACGAACATGTAGCCGAGCTGGGAACAGGTCGAATAGGCGATCACGCGCTTGATGTCGTTCTGGACCAGACCGACCGTGGCGGCGAAAAAGGCGGTGATCGCCCCGATATAGATGACGACCAGCGTTGCGGTCTCGCTCATCTCGAACATGGGCGAAAGCCGCGCGACCATGAAGACACCAGCGGTCACCATGGTTGCGGCGTGGATCAGCGCGGAAACCGGCGTCGGGCCTTCCATGGCGTCGGGAAGCCAGGTGTGCAGCAGGAACTGCGCGGACTTGCCCATCGCGCCCATGAAGAGCAGCAGGCAGATGACGGTGATCGCATCGAAATCCACGCCCAGGAACCATAGGGTGGCGCCCTCGATGCCGGGCAGTGCCGCAAAGGTTTCGTCGAACCCCAGCGTGCCGAGCATCAGGAACGTGGCGAGAATGCCCAGCAGGAAGCCGAAATCGCCCACCCGGTTGACGACGAACGCCTTCATGGCGGCGGCCCGGGCGCTTTCCTTCTGATACCAGAACCCGATGAGCAGGTATGAGGCCAGCCCCACGCCTTCCCAGCCGAAGAACATCTGGACGAAATTGTCGGCGGTCACCAGCATCAGCATGGCGAAGGTGAACAGGGACAGGTAGGCAAAGAACCGCGCGCGGTGCGGGTCCTCGTTCATGTAGCCGATGGAATAGAGATGGACGAGCGAGGACACGGTGTTGACCACCACCAGCATCACCGCAGTCAGCGTATCGACGCGCAAAATCCATCTCAAATCGAGATCACCGACCTCGATCCAGCGCATCACCTCAACTGTATAGGCCTGTCCGTCGCCAAGAAAGAACGGCAAGAAGACGACCCACGAAAAGACCGCCGAAACCATCAGCAGAACCGTCGTGACGATTTCAGCCGGGCGATGTCCGATGACGGGCCCCGCAAGGCCCGCAACAAGCGCGCCGATCAGGGGCAGGAAAACGATAGCCTGGATCATGCGGTCCTAGCCCTTCATCATATTGACATCGTCAACCGCGATCGAGCCGCGGTTGCGGAAGAAGATCACGAGGATCGCAAGCCCGATGGCCGCCTCGGCCGCCGCGACCGTCAGAATCAGCAGCGCGAAGACCTGCCCCACCAGATCGCCCAGATGGCCTGAAAACGCGACGAGATTGATGTTCACGGCGAGCAGGATCAACTCGACCGACATCAGGATGATGATGATGTTCTTCCTGTTGAGGAAGATACCGAACACCCCGATGGTGAACACAATTGCGGCTACGGTCAGGAAGTGACCAAGCCCGATAACCGGTGTCATCATAACCCCCTTAAAGCCCTTTTCCGCTCTCGATCCTGACGGTCTCGACGCCCGACCTGGTGCGCGCGACCTGTTTGGCGATGTCCTGCCGCTTGACGTTGGGCTTGTGGCGCAGCGTCAGGACGATCGCCCCGATCATGGCCACCAGCAGCACGAGGCCGCACGCCTGGAAAAGATAGATGTAATTGGTGTAGAGTACCCGTCCGATCGCACGCGTGTTCTCAACGCCCCCGTCGATCGGCACGACGCCCGCACCGGCGGCTTCGGGCACGATAAATGCCGAACCGGCCACCATCAGCAGCTCAAGCAGCAGGATGAGGCCGACGATGATGCCAACCGGCGCATGCTGCATGACGCCCTTGCGCAACTCGGCGAAATCGACATCGAGCATCATGATGACGAACAGGAACAGCACCGCGACCGCGCCGACATAGACGACGATCAGGATGAAGGCCAAAAATTCCGCCCCGGCCAGAAGGAAGATGCCCGCCGCGTTGACGAAAGCGAGGATCAGGAACAGGACCGAGTGCACGGGATTGCGCGATGAGATGACCATGAGCGCCGAAGCGACCACGATGGCCGAGAAGAGATAGAAGAAGAAAAGCGGCAGCGTCACATCGGGCTCCTAGCGGTAAGGCGCGTCGAGCGCGATGTTCTGGGCCAGCTCGCGTTCCCACCTGTCGCCATTGGCCAGCAGGCGTTCCTTGGAGAAGTAGAGCTCCTCGCGGGTTTCGGTCGCAAACTCGAAATTGGGGCCTTCGACGATGGCGTCCACCGGGCAGGCTTCCTGGCAGAAGCCGCAATAGATGCACTTCACCATATCGATGTCGTAGCGCACGGTACGGCGGGTGCCGTCGTTCTGGCGCGGCCCGGCCTCGATGGTGATGGCCTGCGCCGGGCAGATGGCCTCGCACAGCTTGCAGGCGATGCAGCGCTCTTCGCCATTGGGGTAACGGCGCAACGCGTGTTCACCCCGGAAGCGCGGGGAGACCGGGCCCTTCTCGAAGGGGTAGTTGATGGTCGGCTTGGGCGCAAAGAAATAGCGCATCGCCAGAAAGAAGGTCGATACGAACTCCCTGAGCAACAGCGCGTCGAAGAAACGCAGGGCATTCATCGCGTTTTCTCCTTTAAGCCATGCCGCCATGCCAGCCCCAGCCCGTAAACTGGAGGACGGCGGCGACGATAACGATCATGGCGATCGAAATGGGCAGGAATACCTTCCAGCCCAGGCGCATCAACTGATCGTAGCGGTAGCGGGGAACGATGGCCTTGACCATGCCAAACATGAAAAAGACCGCCGAAAGCTTGAGGACAAACCATACCACGCCCGGAATCCAGGTGAAAGGCGGCAGATCGATCGGCGCAGTCCAACCCCCGAGGAACAGGATGGTCGTCATGGCGCACATCAGGATGATGGCGACATATTCGCCGAGCATGAACATCATATAAGGCGTCGAGCCGTATTCGACCATGAACCCGGCGACCAGTTCGGATTCCGCCTCGGGCAGATCGAAGGGCGGGCGGTTCGTCTCGGCGAGCGCCGAAATGAAGAAGATGACGAACATGGGAAACAGCGGAAGCCAGAACCAGTTGAGGAAGGTCAGCCACGGCACGCCCAGCATGTGCGCGAGCCCCATTTCATATTGAGCGATAACGATATGGGTGAGGTTGAGCGAACCGACGCACAGCAGCACGGTGATGATGACGAAGCCGATGGAGACTTCGTAGCTGACCATCTGCGCCGCCGAGCGCAGCGCGCCGAGGAACGGATATTTCGAGTTCGACGCCCATCCGCCCATGATGATGCCATAGACGCTGAGCGAGGAGATCGCGAAGATATAGAGAATGCCGATGTTGATATCGGCCAGCGCCCAGCCCTCGGCCACAGGCACCACAGCCCATGCGGAAAGCGCCAGCAGCACCGTGATGAGCGGAGCGAGCAGGAACACCGCCTTGTCGGCCCCCGCCGGGATAACAGGCTCCTTGAAGACGAACTTCATGAGGTCCGCGAAACTCTGCAGCAGGCCGAACGCGCCAACGACGTTGGGACCGCGCCGAATCTGAACGGCCGCCCAGATCTTGCGGTCGGCGAGCAGCACATAGGCCGTAAAGACCAGCAGCGTCACCAGCAGCAGCAGCGCTTTCCAGACAAAGCCGACCATCGTGCCGAGCCCCAGGATGGGGGCGCCGAGGAGGTAGTCGAGCGCGTATAAAAACCAGTCCATATCGCTGCCTTATTCCGCTGCCTGCTTCATGCCCGCCATCAACTGCGAGCATTCGGCCATCACGGCCGACGCCCGGGCGATGGCGTTGGTGAGGTAGAAATCGCTGACGGGGGACACCAGCGCATAGCTCTTTTTCGGGGTCACGGCCCTGGCGAGCGCCGTAACGTCCTTCGCCTTGCCGGCAGCAATGCCGTCGACATGCGCCATATGGGGGAAATCGCCGTAAAGGTTTGCGCGCAGCGCCTGGAGCGAGTCGAATGGCAAGGTGTGGCCGAGCACGCCCGAGAGCGCACGCAGAATAGCCCAGTCCTCGCGGGCATCGCCGGGCGCAAAGATCGCCCGGTTGGCCATCTGCACGCGGCCTTCGGTATTGACGTAAGTCGCCGATTTTTCGGTATAGGCCGCCGCCGGCAGGATGATGTCGGCGCGGTGCGCACCGGCATCGCCATGGGTGCCGATATAAACGACCGTCGTGTTGCCCAGAGAGGACATGTCGATCTCGTCGGCCCCGAGCAGGAACAAGAGATCGAGTTTGCCTGCGCCCGCCGCCTCGACCATGCCGGCGGTATCGAGCCCGCCACGGCCCGGCACAAAGCCGATATCGAGCGCACCGACACGGGCGGCGGCGTTGTGAAGTACCGCAAAGCCGTTCCAGCCGTCCTTGCCGTCGGCAAGCGAGGCCGCGAGAGCCAGAACGTCCTTGCCGGACGCGCCGGTAATGGCCCCCTCCCCAACGATAACAATGGGATGATTGGCGTTCTTCAACACCTGGGCGAAATCGTTCCTGCCCGCAGCCAGATCGGCCAGCGTATCGATGCCGGCGCCCAGATGAGTGTAATCATAGGTGAGGTCCGCGGCTTCGCCGACGACCCCGATCGCAACGTCGCCATTGCGCCACGCCTTGCGGATGCGGGCGTTGAGCACCGCGGCTTCGCGGCGGGGATTGGTGCCGATCAGGAGGGTCGCGTCGGCCTTTTCGATTCCCGCAATGGTCGGATTGAAGATATAGGAGGCGCGGCCCGCCCTGGGATCGAGCGCGGAGCCCGCGGGGCGCGCATCGATATTGGCCGAGCCCAGCGACGCCATCAGCGTCTTGAGCGCGTACATCTCTTCGATGCCTGCAAGGTCACCGGCGATTGCGCCGATGCGGGTGCCTTCGGACTTCTTGACCGCGGCGGCAACGGCGGCGAAAGCCTCGCCCCATGACGCGGCCTGCAACCTGCCGCCCTTGCGGACATATGGCCGGTCGAGGCGCTGGGTGCGCAGGCCATCCCAGACGAACCGGGTCTTGTCCGAGATCCATTCCTCGTTCACGTCCTCATGCAGACGCGGCAGGATGCGCAGCACTTCCTTGCCCCGGCTGTCAACGCGGATGGCCGAGCCGACCGCGTCCATGACGTCGATGGATTCGGTCTTGGTGAGTTCCCACGGACGCGCCTGGAAGGCGTAGGGCTTGGAGGTCAGCGCGCCGACCGGGCAGAGATCGATGACGTTGCCCTGCAATTCGCTGGTCAGCGCCCGCTCGAGATAGGACGTGATCTCGGCGTCCTCACCTCGCCCGAGCAGCCCCATTTCGGTGATGCCGGCGACTTCGGTGGTGAAGCGCACGCAGCGGGTGCACAGGATGCAGCGCGTCATGATTGTCTTGATCAGCGGGCCGATATACTTGTCCTCGACCGCCCGCTTGTTCTCGTGGAACCGCGAGGAATCGACGCCATAGGCCATGGCCTGGTCCTGCAGATCGCACTCCCCGCCCTGATCGCAGATGGGGCAATCGAGCGGGTGGTTGATGAGCAGAAATTCCATCACGCCTTCGCGGGCCTTCTTGACCATCGGCGTGTTGGTGAAGATTTCGGGCGGCTCGCCATTGGGGCCAGGGCGCAGGTCACGCACGCCCATGGCGCAGCTCGCCTGCGGCTTGGGCGGTCCGCCTTTCACCTCGACGAGACACATGCGGCAATTGCCCGCCACCGAGAGGCGTTCGTGATAGCAGAAGCGTGGGATTTCCACGCCCGCCACTTCCGCCGCCTGGAGCAGCGTGAAGTGATCGGGAACCTCGACCAGTTCGCCATCGACCTTGATTTGCGCCATTATCTCAACTCCGGGCCAACCAGATCGAGGCGTTTTTCGATCCGGGCCACCCTTTCTTCAAGCCTGTCCATCCGCCGGTCGAGGCTGCTCAACCGTTCTTCCTGAGCGGTCATCCGAACCTTTATCTCATGCAGATCGAACTCAATGTGTTCGAGTCTTTCTTCCATGCGCGTCAGTCTGCCTTCGATCCTACGCAGCATTTCCAGCACGAGGCTTTGGGGGTCTTCAGCCATCGTTCTTACTCCGCCGCAACGGACGGCACGGCGCCGTCCGAGGTGGACTTGTAGGTGTATGCGTCGATCCGCTCTTCGATCACGTGGCGGAAGTTGCGGATCAGCCCCTGGATGGGCCACGCCGCCGCGTCGCCAAGCGCGCAGATCGTATGGCCCTCGACTTGCTTGGATACGGCGAACAGCATGTCGATCTCACGCTTTTGCGCTTCGCCGCGCACCATACGCTCCATCACGCGCATCATCCAGCCGGTGCCCTCGCGGCAGGGCGTGCACTGGCCGCAGCTTTCGTGCTTGTAGAAGGCTGAAATCCGCCAGATCGCCTTGATGATGTCTGTGGACTTGTCCATGACGATCACAGCGGCGGTGCCCAGCGAGGAGCCTGCTTCGCGCAGGCCATCGAAGTCCATATGGGCCGATTTGATCCTCTCCGCCGGCACGCAAGGCACCGAAGAGCCACCCGGTATGACGGCGAGCAAATTGTCCCACCCGCCCCGGATACCGCCGCAGTGCTTATCGATCAGCACGTCGAACGGAGTTCCCATTTCCTCTTCAAACGTCGCCGGGTTGTTCACATGGCCCGATACGCAGAAGAGCTTGGTGCCGGTGTTGTTCTCGCGGCCCAGCCCGGCGAACCAGCCTGAGCCGCGGCGCAGGATTTCCGGCACGACGGCAATGGATTCGACGTTGTTGACAGTGGTCGGGGAGCCGTAAAGCCCCATGCCTGCCGGGAACGGGGGTTTCAGGCGCGGCTGCCCCTTCTTGCCCTCGAGCGATTCGAGCAGCGCGGTTTCCTCACCGCAGATATAGGCCCCCGCCCCATGGTGGACGACGATATCGAAATCCCAGCCATGGATGTTGTTCTTGCCGATCAGCCTGGCGTCGTAAGCCTGCTGCACGGCGGCCTCCAGATGCTGGCGCTCGCGCATGAACTCGCCGCGAATGTAGATATAGGCGGTATGCGCATCCATGGCGCGGCCCGCGATCAGGCACCCTTCAATCAGGTGATGGGGGTCGTGGCGCAGGATTTCTCGGTCCTTGCAGGTGCCCGGCTCGGATTCGTCGGCGTTAACGACGAGATAGTGCGGGCGGCCATCATTGACCTTGGGCATGAAACTCCATTTGAGGCCGGTCGAGAACCCTGCCCCGCCCCGGCCGCGCAGCCCCGAAGCCTTGACTTCGTTGGTCAGCCAGTCGCGGCCCTTGTCGAGCAGATCCTTGGTGCCGTTCCACGATCCGCGGCGTCTGGCGCCTTCCAGGCCCCAGTCACCCTGGCCGTAAAGATTGGTAAAGATACGGTCCTTGTCCGTGAGCATCGGGTCAGGCCCTCCCGCGTCTGAGAATCGCGAACCACATGAGAACGCCGCCGGACCCGGCCAGCGCGCCCGCCACGGCGCCGGGCAGGACGAGCCCCAGAGCCGGCAGCATGACGGTGAAGAACGCGACGGCGAGCAGGACGCACGCAACGCCGATAATGATGGATTTCACGTTGAGAATATCTTGCCTTGCGAGCTTGCTCATCGCGGATCCTTACCGAAAACTTCGCGGTAGCGCTCGACACCACCTTCCGCCAGTGCCTTGGCCTGCCCAACCCAGTTGTCGCGTTCGACGCGCCCCCTGAAATTGAGCACCGCATCGACCCGCGCGATGTCTTCGGCGGAGAATGCCGCGACCTGCGCGTATTTCCTGATTCCGAGTGCGTGGAGCCGACCTTCGAGCACGGGGCCAACCCCCGAGATCAGCTTGAGATCGTCGGGCGTACCTTCTGGCGCCTGAAAGAGAGGCGTTACAGGCGCGGTCTTCTCGATCGCGGGAGATTCCGCGCCGGTGGCACCTTCACGCATCGCTTGACCCGGCTTGCGGCGGGCGGGCCCCGCAGCCTTCCTGTTCTCGCTCTCGGCCTCTTCGAGCGAAACCTTGGCGTTGGCGGGGGCGGGAGATTGAATTGCGGGAGCGGCCTCCTGGCCCACCTTGCGCTTGCGTCCGGGCCGAGTGGCATCAGGTCTGCCGGTGCTCACCGGTTTTGCCGTCCCTGTCCCGGCATGATTCTCCACATCGTCGAGCAGCGTCGTCTGCCCCGCGAGCGGTGCCGAAAATATGCGGCCGTTCTGCGGGCCCGGCGGAATCGTGTCGCCCTTGCCGTCGCGGAACGCGAGAACGATTTCCTCAAAGCGTTCGGGGGTCAGGTCCTCGTAGGTATCGAAGCCGATGGTGACCATCGGAGCATTGACGCATGCGCCCTGGCACTCGACCTCTTCCCAGCTCATCGTGCCGTCTTCATTGAGACTATGTGGCTCGGGATGGATGTGCTTCTGGCAGATGGCGCGAAGATCTTCGGCGCCGCGCAGCATGCAAGGGGTCGTACCGCACACCTGGATATGGGCGCGGGTGCCCACCGGCTGGAGCTGGAACTGGGTATAGAACGTCGCCACTTCGAGCACCCGGATATAGGGCATGTCGAGCATGTCGGCGATGGTCTCGATGGTGGCGCGGGAAACCCACCCATCCTGTTCCTGCGCGCGCATAAGCAGCGGGATCACGGCGGATTGCTGGCGCCCTTCGGGATAAAGGGCTATCCGCTTTTCCGCCCACGCGGCGTTCTCCGCGGTGAACGCAAAGGATGCGGGCTGAACGGATTCGTCTGCAAGGCGGCGCACGCTCATCAGCGATCAACCTCTCCGAACACGATGTCGAGGGAACCCAGAATGGCCGAGACGTCGGCCAGAAGGTGCCCGCGACTGATAAAATCCATGGCCGAAAGATGCGCGAAGCCGGGCGCGCGGATCTTGCAGCGATAGGGCTTGTTGGTGCCGTCGGCGACCAGATAGACGCCGAACTCGCCCTTGGGAGCCTCGACAGCGGCATAAACCTCGCCGGCAGGCACCCTGTAGCCCTCGGTATAGAGCTTGAAGTGATGGATGAGCGCTTCCATCGAACGTTTCATCTCGCCGCGTTTGGGCGGTACGATCTTGCCGTCGGTGGTGTTGACCGGCCCCTGCCCTTCGGGCGAATTGAGCAGATCGATGCACTGCTTCATGATGCGGTTGGACTGATACATCTCTTCCATGCGGATGAGATAGCGGTCGTAGCAATCGCCGTTCTTGCCGACTGGGATATCGAAATCGAGCCGGTCGTAACACTCATAAGGCTGGTTCTTGCGCAAATCCCACGCTGCCCCCGAGCCGCGCACCATGACCCCCGAAAAGCCCCACGCCCAAGCATCCTCGAGCGAGATGACGCCGATATCGGCGTTGCGCTGCTTGAAGATGCGGTTGTCGGTGATCAGCCCGTGGATATCATCGACCGCCTTGGGAAAATTCTCGGTGAACTTTTCAATGTCGTCGATCAGGGCCTGCGGCAGATCCTGATGAACGCCGCCGGGGCGGATATAGGCAGCGTGCATGCGCGAGCCCGAAGCGCGCTCATAAAAAATCATCAACTGCTCGCGCTGCTCGAACCCCCAGAGCGGCGGGGTGAGCGCGCCGACGTCCATCGCCTGGGTCGTGACGTTGAGCAAATGTGACAGCAAACGCCCGATTTCCGAATAAAGCACCCGGATCAACTGCCCCCTGAACGGAACCTTGATCCCGAGCAGTTTTTCGACGGCCAGCGCGAACGCGTGCTCCTGGTTCATCGGCGCGACGTAATCGAGCCGGTCGAAGTACGGAACAGCCTGAAGATAGGTCTTGTGCTCGATCAGCTTCTCGGTGCCGCGATGCAGCAGCCCCACATGCGGATCGACCCGCTCGACGACTTCGCCGTCGAGTTCGAGCACCAGACGCAGCACGCCGTGCGCAGCAGGGTGCTGGGGGCCGAAGTTGATGTTGAACGTCCGTACGTCGTGTTCGGTCATCAGTTCGCCTTTTCATCGCCCGGAAGCACATAGTCGGTGCCTTCCCACGGGGACAGATAGTCGAAATCGCGGAATTCCTGGGCGAGCTTCACCGGCTCATAGACGACGCGCTTGCGCTCCTCGTCGTAGCGGACCTCGACAAACCCGGTGAGCGGAAAGTCCTTGCGCAGCGGATACCCGTCAAAGCCGTAGTCGGTGAGAATGCGGCGCAGGTCGTGGTGGCCCGAAAACAGAATGCCGTAAAGATCGTAAGCCTCGCGCTCGAACCAGTCGGCACCGGGGAAAACGCCGGTGATCGAGGGGACCGGCGTCTCCTCATCGGTCGTGACGCGTACGCGGATACGCAGGTTCTTTACCGGGCTTAGCAGGTGATAGACCACATCGAACCGTTCCGCGCGATCCGGATAGTCCACACCGCATACGTCGATGAAACAGATGAACTGATAGTCCGGATCATCGCGCAGCAGGGTCACCAGGTCCACAATGTGTCCGGCCCTGGCTTCAAGCGTCAGCTCGCCGAACGCAACATCATAGCCATCGAGCGCATCGCCTGCCTTGCTGGCGATGTGCGCGCCAAGATCTGAAAGGGCATCTGCCATAGTCGCCAAGCCTTATCGCTCGATGGTGCCTGTGCGGCGGATCTTTTTTTGCAGAAGCAGCACGCCATAAAGCAGCGCTTCCGCAGTCGGCGGGCATCCGGGCACGTAAACGTCGACCGGAACCACGCGGTCGCACCCGCGCACCACCGAATAGGAATAGTGGTAATAGCCGCCGCCATTGGCACAGCTTCCCATCGAGATGACGTAGCGCGGCTCGGGCATCTGGTCGTAGACCTTGCGCAGCGCGGGCGCCATCTTGTTGGTGAGGGTGCCGGCAACGATCATCACGTCGGACTGGCGCGGAGAGGCGCGCGGGGCGAACCCGAACCGCTCGCAGTCATAGCGCGGCATCGACATCTGCATCATTTCGACTGCGCAGCAGGCGAGACCGAACGTCATCCACATGAGACTTCCGGTACGCGCCCAGTTGATGAGTTCGTCGGTCGAGGTGACGAGAAAACCCTTGTCGGCGAGTTCGTCGTTGATCTCGACATAATAGGGGTCGGTCGCGCCCACCGGCCGGTTGGTCGCGGGATCGATTACACCGCGCGGACTGGGTGCAATCAGGGTGTCGCTATCGGTCAATCCCATTCGAGTGCCCCTTTGCGCCATTCATAGATGAAGCCGATGGTCAGGACGCCAAGAAACGTCATCATCGACCAGAATCCGAACCAGCCCAGTTCCCCGAACGCGACCGCCCACGGGAACAGGAACGCAACCTCGAGATCGAAAATGATGAACAGGATCGCGACCAGATAGAATCGCACGTCGAACTTCATGCGGGCATCGTCGAACGCCTCGAAACCGCATTCGTATGCCGATACTTTTTCGGGGTCGGGACGTCTGATCGCGATGAGAAATGGAGCGACCAGCAGCGCGAGGCCGATAACGCCCGACAGCCCCACGAAAATCAGAATTGGCAGGTAGTTGCTGAGCAATTCATTCATAAGACAGCCATGCCTTGTCGATGAGCCCGGAAAAGAGAGCCCGGGCGCGGCGAATCCTGTCATTGCGTGATGACAGGCAAACCGTTCGGTGTGGGCTTAACCCACACCCATAGCGGTTTCAAGGGGGCATAAACCTGATGATTTATATCATGTTTCTGAATCGCAGAAACCGCAGCGCGTTCCCCGTGCTGCGGCAAATTCAAAGCGGTGGCCGACAATGGTGCCGGCGGCAGTCAGTCAGAGATGAAAGGCAAGCCCCACCGCCAGCCGCATATCGGACGGCCCGCCACCCCAAGCGCCAACCCCCAGGGCCTCGCCGCGAGCCGACATCGAGTTGGTGAAGGCGTATTCAGCGCCCGCGCCGAAAGCATAGCCGAAACTGCCCTGCACGAAGCCCGTGCCGGCCGTACCGTACACCAGCGCCTCGCCGAGCGAGAGGCCGCCCTTCCCCATGATCAGCGCATCCATGCTGGTCGAGGTCCCGAAATCGCCGCCAAGCTGGGCCTCAACACCGAATACGGCGCTGTCGACGGCAATATTGACGCCCGAGAAGATACCCGCACTCCACGATCCGCTTCCGGTCGGCACGCCGCCGCCATAAACACCGGCGTAAAAACCGTCCCAGTCAAAGCCGGTGCCATAGCCATAAGGGCCATAGTCCTGCGCCGCTGCAGGCACGGCAGCCACCCCGATCATCGCAAGGGCCACGATGAGTTTGCGTCCAGCAGACATGCGCATCACTCCCAGTTAAGGTTAACTGGATGCATTATTGCGTACGAGCGCGACGCGGCAAGCAAAGCCTCCGAACGTGCCTAAGACTTTACTAAAATTGCAGCGATCGCACCGCCCTGCCCCGCGCCAGCCAGTTGCGCCACCTATCGTGCAAACAAAAAAGGCCACACCGCGAACGGTGTGGCCCTGATCGAATTGAGTCGACTTCCGACTAGAAGTGGAAGTTGGCGCCGACCGTGAACTTGTGGATGTCGGTCTTGCCAGCGGTCTGCGACCAGCCATAGACGTAGCGCGCATCGAGCGAGACGCTGTCGGTGACGGCGAATTCCGCACCCAGACCCGCAAGGACGTGAGCACCTGAAGCCTGAGGAACGGTCGAACCGAAGTCGGTGCCGTAACCGACAGTGCCGTAGACCAGGACTTCAGGAGCAACCAGCACACCGCCGCGAGCGGTGATCTCACCGTAAGCGAAAGCGTCGGGCTGCTCGAAGACGGCGTCAACGGCCAGTTCCGCACCCATGACGAACATGTCGTAGGCAGCGTTCACACCGATTTCAACACCAATGAGCCAATCGGTGTCGCTGATGGGAGCAACCTGATTTTCTGCACCAACGCGGACACCGGCGTAAAAGCCGTTCCAGTCAAAGGCGGCCGGGATCGGCGCAACCGGAACAACCGGAGTGGGCATGATGGGGTCGGCGGCAAGCGCAGCACCGGAGACGGCTACGACGGCGGCACCTGCGAGAAGAATGGACTTGAGTTTCATGATTCACCTCAACGAACGCGATTGGAGTTGACATCTATATAACGCACGCGGCCCCAAACGCACAGTCCCGCCCCTATCAAATTTTCACATTCAGGCCCGATTACGGACGCATTGCCGTCAAATGTTGCCATTTCAGCACAACCAATCGGGTAACCCTAACCGTTCATTAACGTACGAAAAAGGCGGCCCGCGAAATTTGCGGGCCGCCTCGAAAGACTCAGGCGGGCGTCGAACGCCCCTCGCGATTCCTAGAAATGGAAGTTCGCGCCGACCGAGAACTTGTGGACGTCGTTGCCGGCACCCGACTGTTCCCAGCCATAGAGGTACTGACCGCGGATCGACACGGCATCGGTTGCTGCGAATTCGAGACCGCCACCCGCAAGGATGTGCTCGCCCGAACCGGTTGCCGCACCAAAGTCGGTGCCGTAACCCACGGCGCCATAGGCCAGAAGGTCGTTGGTCACGAGCGCACCGGCGCGGCCAAGGACCGTACCATAGGCGTAGCTATCGGGGGTATCGAAGATGCCCTCGACACCGAGTTCGGCACCGACCACGAAGAAATCGAAGGCCGCGTTGAAACCGGCATGAGCGCCGACCGCCCAGCTGGTGTTGCCGGTAACTTCGTTCTGGGCGCCAACACCCAGGCCGGCATAAAAGCCATTCCAGTCAAAACCGCTATAATCGACGACGGGAACTTCCGGAATCGGCGGCGGCGGCGTGGTGATGGCGTCGGCAGCAAGAGCGCTACCGGTCGCGGTTGTGGACAAAAGAGCGACGAGAGCCACTTTCTTGAGCGTGTTCATGAATATTCTCCTTTTATACCGGCGTGGAAACACAATGAAGCCGGTGGGCATGGGTTCCGGTCCGTCCTCGGCCCGATAACGCAAGACGCGGGAGGTGTTGCCTTGCGGCCACAACAGCGTCGGACGGATCGTCTCCATACGATTGGCGGACTGTCACGCCGGAGTGCGGACGAAGTGGGGCCCGCCCATGGCGAGAATGGGGCAAGCGCGCAATGTTGCTCAAAAGCAACGCAATCGTGGTTAGCACCCGGTTAAATCAGGATTATTGGGCAAAGCCCGCCCTTTTCCCTGTCTGCGGATTGGCCGTTGTCATCCTGGCCATAGCCAGTAGAATCGCGAACGGGGACAGGCAGGGGGCCAGGATTTCAGCATGGACGGTATGGCCAATACCTCACAGGCAGCAAGGGTGGGCGCACTCATCCGGGCGCGCCGCCACGCCTTGCGTATGACGCTGCAGGCGCTGGGGCAGGAAGCGGGGGTATCGGTCGGGTATCTCAGCCAGGTCGAGCGCGATCAGGCATCGCCTTCGATCAGCACGCTTGCTGCGATTGCCCGGGCGTTGAAACTGGGAGTGGATTATTTCATTGCAACCCCCAGCACGCAGGACGCCCTGACGCGATCGGGGCGCAGGATGCCGTTCTCGGTCAGTGACCCTCGTATCTCCTACGAACGCCTGCACGCCGAATTCCCCGGTAACGTCCTCTCGTCCTTTCTCATCACCATCGCGCCCGGCTACCGGTCCGAGAACGCCAGCCATGAAGGGGAGGAACTGGTGTTTGTCACGGCGGGCGAGTTGACACTCATGATCGAAGACGAGGAAATGCGCATTGGGCCGGGTGACAGCATCCACTTCCGCGGCAACCGCATCCATAGCTGGGCCAACAACAGCACACTCCCCGTCAAGCTCTTGTGGGCCGGCACGCTCACCATGTTCCGCTCTTCGCAGGAAGGCTCCGCCTTCCGGACGGCATCGCCGGAAAACGAAGCGCCGGATTAACGATCAACGAGTGTGTCGAGCCCTGAACTTGCCTGCGCACCAGAAGAACGGCGCCACGGCAAGATAGACAACGCCAAGGACAAGCAGGACAGCACCGATCCCGATGCCGCGCAAGGCTGCGGCCAGTGGATTGGCCCGCGCCACGATTCGCCGCGATGAACCCAGTGGTGCAATGACTATCGTCGTGCGCAGGGACATTATCGCGTACCTCCCCCCGCATCGTGCTTTTTAGTGCCCTTGAAGCTGGGAAGGGCAAAAAGCCCCAGGACGATGGTACCCCAGATCCAGAGCATGATCAGATACCCCACCCCGAAGCCGCCTCCCACGGGGGTGCCGGCAGCATCACCCCCTCCCAGCGCCGCGCTGAGGATACGCGGGGCGAGCAAATCCGTCTTCCCGGCAACGAGATAAAAGGCAAGCCACCCGATCATGAGGGTATTGAAGGCAACGAAGGCCCAGACGAACACCGGGCGCGCCACATCGCGCGGCGGCTGGCGCAACGGCGCATGGCAACCGGGACAGACGGTGCTCTGGGGACTGATCTTGGAGCGGCAATTGGGACATTCGGCAAGCATGAGCGCTTCCATCGTGGACATGCGATAAAAACGCCAAACCCAAAGAAGCGGTTCCCAGGCCAGACGTACGCTTGAAGATAATTCGCCGGGCGGCGCGCCTGAGCCCTTGCCTCGGGCTTCGCGCTAACATAGAACCCTGCGCCAGAGGCCTCGTGGCGGAGTGGTGACGCAGCGGATTGCAAATCCGTGTACACCGGTTCGATTCCGGTCGAGGCCTCCATCTTTCCCTCGGAAAGACCGGCAATGATTGCAGGGCTGATTCTGGCGGGCGGCGGCGGGCAGCGCCTGGGGGGCGTGCGCAAGGCGCATCTGCGCCTGGGCAACACGCCGCTCGTGACATGGAGCGCCGCGCGGCTGGACCGTCAGGTCGATGCGCTGCTGCTCTCGGTCGCTGAAAATGCCTCCGAATATGCCGATCCTGCCATTACCACCCTCCCCGATTCATCGGACGGCATTACCGGCCCCGCAGCGGGGCTGGCGGCGGGCGCGCAATGGTGCATCGCTGCGAGCGGATTCGATCTCATGGTATCCATGGCGGTCGATACGCCATTTTTTCCGCGTGATTTCGTCAAACGTGCACGTCCCCTGCTCGATTCCGGGGTCGGCTGCGTCATGGGCAGCTACAAAGGACGCAACTTTCCCACCTGCGCGCTCTGGCACGTCCCTGCCCTGCACAACGCGCTGGCGGGCGAACAGCGCACCACGAAAGGCCCACGGCTCCGCGACATCGCATCGCGAATCGGGGCCGCGCCATGCAGCTATGACAAGTTGCCGGAAAACCCTTTTGCCGGGATCAATACACTGTCAGACCTGATGGCGCTTTCAGACATCATCCGCGATGGTGGCAAGCTGCGCGAATTGGGGGTTGGCAAGCGCAACCAAATTGGCTAGATGGACGCACCTGCCAAGCAGTGCTGCCTTGTTCCCCGGTAGCTCAGTGGTAGAGCAACCGGCTGTTAACCGGTTGGTCGCTGGTTCGAATCCGGCCCGGGGAGCCATTCATTCCTTTTATATCCGACGCCTCTTATGCGCGGTCGCCGCTGGGCCGCTGCATATTTCCGTGTTTGAAAAATCTCTTCGCAGGCATCTTGGCATTGAGTCTCGATCGGACTTATAGACAGGTCCCCTTCCTTGTTATCTTCCCCCTGTTGAGGCCCCCATGTTAGGGATAGATCCCAGTTTCCTGAGTTCTCTAGTTCAGGTCATCCTGATTGACCTGGTTCTTGCCGGCGATAATGCCGTTGTCATCGGTCTGGCTGCGGCAGGGCTTCCCGCCGATCTGCGCCGGCGCGCGATTCTGATCGGCATCATCGCCGCCACGGTCCTGCGCATCGGCTTTGCGCTCATCACCACCCAGTTGCTTTCGCTGGGCGGTGGGTTGCTGATCGCGGGCGGCATCCTGCTGCTCTGGGTTTGCTGGAAGATGTATCGCGAACTCACCGTTCCCCTCGAGGAGGAACACGAGGCGACCGAGGCGCTGGCCGAAGCCGATCTCAATGCGGACGGGTCCGTTGCCGGGCGCGCGCCGCGCAAGACGCTCCGGCAGGCGGTTATCCAGATCATCATCGCCGACGTATCGATGTCGCTCGACAACGTGCTGGCCGTGGCCGGCGCCGCACAGCACCATTTCGAGGCGCTGGTCTTCGGCCTTGCCCTTTCGGTCGTCCTGATGGGCGTTGCCGCCACATTCATCGCCCGCCTCCTGCACAAGCACCGCTGGATCGCCTGGATCGGACTTATCCTCATCCTCTATGTCGCTGCGAAGATGATGGTGGAAGGCGCGGGAGACTTTATCGATATTCCGGCCATCCCGCTGTTCTATTCGCCACACACACCGGCGTAAATCAGGCCGTTCAATCCGCATTCCCATTGCCCGGTACAGCCCGGGCAATGGGCCTTCCGGCCTCATGGCCAGAAAAAAATCCATGCAATCCCCTTGAAAGCGGGTTTTGCCTTTCCCACATTTCTGCCCGCAGTCCGGGCCCCTCTGGCGTAGCGCCCTTGAGCGCCGCGTGATGTCGGAGCTGCTCCAACAACACATGGAGATGGTCCGGCGATGGAAATCCTCGCACAATTTTTCACCGATCAATTTCTCGGCACGCCGGTCTGGTTCTGGCTGGCCTTCATTGTCGTGGTTGCGGCAATTCTGGTTTTCGATCTGGGGTTTCTGCACAAGGAACAAAAGGAAATCAGCGCGAAAGAAAGCTTCCTGCTCTACGGCATGTATGTTGCCGTCGCGCTCGCTTTCGGTGCATGGGTCTGGTTCGCGCGCGGCGCGGAATCCGGGCTTGAATATTTTACCGGCTACATCATCGAGCAGTCGCTGGCGATGGACAACATCTTCGTCATCGCTTCGATCTTCACCTTTCTGGGCGTGCCGCGCGTGTACCAGTACCGGGTACTGTTCTGGGGCATCATCGGGGTGCTGGTCTTCCGCGCCCTGCTGATCGGTGCGGGTGTGGCGCTGGTGATGGCGTTCGAGCCGATCCTGTTCGTGTTCGGCGCTTTCCTCGTCTTCACCGGGATCAGGATGTTCTGGAAAGTGGAGGAAGACGACGACATCGAAAACAACAGGATACTCGTCTTCCTGCGCCGGCGCTTCCGGATCACGCCCCAGTTCCACGGCAACAAGTTCATCGTCGAGCAGCCCCATCCCCAGACCGGCAAGATGGTACTCTGGCTGACCCCGCTGGCCGTGGCGCTCATCATGGTCGAGTTCGTCGACGTCATCTTCGCGGTCGACAGCGTGCCGGCGATCTTCGCGATCACGCAGGATCCGTTCATCATCTACACCTCGAACGTATTCGCGGTCCTCGGCCTGCGGGCACTGTTCTTTGCGCTTTCGGCGGCGCTGGCGCGCTTCCGCTACTTGCAGTTCGCGCTGGCGGTGGTGCTGGTCCTTGTCGGTATCAAGATTTTCCTCGTGCCGCTCCACATCCATATCGACACCGCACTGTCCTTGCTTGTCACGATTCTCATTCTGGGCGCGGGCATCGGCTATTCGCTCTGGAAAACCCGTAGTGAAGGCACGATGATCGAAGATAGCGAAGCCAAATAACGTCTGCCGCTTCGGGCGATGACGCCCGAAGCGCTCCCCTTCGGCCATATGGGTGTGAGTTGACAGCATCCTGCGGGGGGACTACCGCTGGCAAAGCAGCGCTCGGGCTGCCGACGATTTTATAGGCTTGCATCAAATGTCCACGACCACGGCCGGGCCGGTTCCCGCCGCGCGGAGCACCTCGCTATGGGTGATATTCGCGGTCAGCTTCTCTCATTTCCTCAATGATCTGATGCAGGCATTGCTGCCGGCGGTCTATCCCCTGCTGCGCGATCTTTACGCGCTCGATTTCACCCAGGTCGGGCTGATCACGCTGACCCACCAGTTGACCGCCTCCTTCCTCCAGCCGCTTGTAGGTTTTTATACCGACAAGCACCCCCAGCCCTATTCGCTGCCCATCGCCATGTGCTTTACGCTTTGCGGGCTGTTGCTACTGGCCAATGCAGATACCTATCCCGCCCTGCTCTCGTCAGCGGCGCTCATCGGCGTCGGCTCGGCCATCTTCCATCCGGAAGCCTCGCGGGTTGCGCGCATGGCATCGGGCGGCAAGCTGGGCTTTGCGCAATCGCTGTTTCAGGTCGGGGGCAATATCGGCACGGCGCTCGGCCCGCTGATGGCGGCATTCATCATCATACCGCGCGGGCAGGGAACCGTGAGCTGGTATGCGCTGGTGGCGCTGACGGCGATTGCTGTGCTCTGGGCAGTCGGACGCTGGTACGCGACCCAGAACCGGATCAGCAAGGCTGCGCCGAGACCAGCACGCGACCCGAGCATCTCACAGCGGCATCTGTTCTGGATTTTCATGATTCTTGGCCTGCTGGTCATCTCCAAGAACGTTTACATGGCCTCGATGACCAGCTTTTATGCCTTCTTCCTCATCGAAAAGTTCGCCCTTACCGCAAGTCAGGCCCAGGTGTACCTGTTCGTCTTTCTGGGCGCCGCTGCCGCCGGGACCTTTATCGGCGGCCCGATCGGGGACCGTATCGGGCGCAAGGCGGTGATCTGGGTTTCTATTCTCGGCCCCCTGCCCTTCACCCTTGTCTTGCCCTATGCAGGGCTCGAATTGTCCATCGCCCTGACAGCCATCATCGGCTTTGTGCTGGCATCCGCGTTTTCCGCCATTGTGGTTTACGCTCAGGAACTGCTGCCGGGCCGGGTGGGAATGATCGCGGGGCTGATGTTCGGCACGGCCTTTGGCGCGGGCGCGCTGGGCGCGGCGACTATGGGCGTCATCGCCGACCAGACCAGCATCATCTTCGTTTTCCAGCTTTGCGCTTTCCTGCCCGCCATCGGCCTGCTCACCATTTTTCTGCCCGATACGAAGGTATAGGATCAGACCATGAGCACTGACGGCGAAAAGAGCATAACGCTTACCCGGACCATCGACGCACCCGCCGAAGAGGTCTTTGCGGCATGGACAGACCCGGCCCTGCTCGAACAATGGCAGGCCGACCACGCCGATTTCGAGGCTTTCGAGGGCGGCACGCTTCGCTTCGAGACCGCCGATGAGGACGATCCTTCCGTCAGCCATGTGGTGAATGGTCAGGTGGCAGCCTATGAGCAGGACCGCAAGCTCGTGGAGATCTGGCGTTTCGGCGAAGAAGGTGACATCGAGGAATCAACGCTCATCATCACCTTTCGGCCCCTTGATGACGAGCGCACCGAGATCACGCTGGTCGAAGTCGACGAAGCCCACACCGACCCCGAATCCCGCATCTTTTCGATCGAAGCGTGGAGCGCGGCGCTGGATGAACTGGCCGAACTGCTGGAATAGATCGAGCATCTCTCGAGCCGTTTTGGCAGCCCCCTACCCACTCACCCTTTCATAAAGCTCCTCGGCCATGTCCTGCGGTGATTTGGTTGCACCCTTGAGGATGACATCGGGGGTTTCGGGCGGCTCGAAGGGGCTGTCGATGCCGGTGAAGTTCTTGATCTCGCCCTTGCGGGCGCGGGCGTAGAGGCCCTTGGGGTCCCGCGCCTCGCAGACTTCGAGGGGGGTATCGACAAAGGCTTCGATGAAGGTGATCTCCCCGGCGATCTCGCGGGCCAGCCGCCGCTCGTTGCGGAACGGGGAGATGAACGAGACGAGAACGATCAGCCCCGCATCGGCCATCAGCTTTGCCACCTCGGCCACCCGGCGGATGTTTTCGATACGCGCCGCGTCGGTAAAGCCCAGATCCTTGTTGAGCCCGTGCCGCACATTGTCGCCATCGAGGATGTAGGTGTGCTTGCCCTCAGCTGTCAGCCGCTTTTCCATGAGGTTGGCGACCGTCGATTTGCCCGAGCCCGACAGCCCGGTGAACCAGACGATGGCGGGGGTCTGCCCCTTTTGCTGCGCGCGCACGTCGCGTGTGACGTCGAAGGACTGATAGGAAAGGTTCTCGGCCCGCCGCAAACCAAAACTGATGGTGCCCGCCCCCAGCGTCTGGTTGGCGATGCGGTCGATGAGGATGAACCCGCCCATGGCGCCGTTCTCGGCGTAAGGGTCGAAGGCGATGGGCCTGTCGGTGGCGATGGTGAGCGTGCCGACCTCGTTGAGCTCGAGCCGCTTGGCGGCGGTTTTTTCCAGCGTATTGACGTCGGTGCGGTGCTTGAGGTCGGTGATGGTCGCCGGGATAAGCTGGGCGCCGAGCTTTAAAAGATAGGAGCGCCCCGGATAGGCCGGCTCGTCCGCCATCCACACCATTTCGGCCTGGAACTGGTTGGAATAGTGCGGCGTCCGGCCCGGATGGACCAGCACATCGCCGCGCGAGACGTCGATCTCGCGGTCCAGCACCAGCGTCACCGCCTGCCCGGCCACGGCGCTTTGGAGATCGCCGTCCATGGTGACGATGCGGGCGATCCTGGCGGGTTTGCGCGAGGCGGCGTCCAGCACCTCGTCGCCGGTCCTCACCGTCCCCGAAGCGACCGTCCCCGAAAAGCCGCGGAAGTCGAGATCGGGCCGATTGACCCATTGCACCGGAAAGCGGAAAGCGGCCTTTGAGCGATCCTCATCGACAAGGAGCTCTTCGAGATAGGGCAGAAGCGGCGCACCCTCGAACCAGGGGGTGCTGGCGCTGTTGGTGACGATATTGTCGCCCTTGAGCGCGGAAACCGGCACCGCGGCGATCGAGGCAAAGCCCAGATCTTTGGCAAACTCCCGGTACTGGCTCTCGATGCCTGCGAACACATCGGCGTCATAGCCGACAAGGTCGATCTTGTTGACGACGAGGACGACGTGCTTCACCCCGAGCAGCGAGAGGATGAAGCTGTGGCGCCTTGTCTGGGTCAATATCCCCTTGCGCGCATCGACCAGCAGCAGGGCCAGATCGGCGTTGGAAGCACCGGTGGCCATGTTGCGGGTATATTGCTCGTGGCCCGGCGTATCGGCGACGATGAACTTGCGCCTTGCGGTTGAAAAGAAGCGATAGGCCACATCGATGGTGATGCCCTGTTCGCGCTCGGCAACCAGCCCGTCGACCAATAGCGAAAAATCGATGCCCTCATCGCCCACGTGCCGGTTGCGGCTTTCCTTCTTGAGCGCGGCAAGCTGGTCATCAAGGATCAATTGGCTGTCATAGAGCAGCCGCCCGATGAGCGTGGACTTACCATCGTCGACCGACCCGCAGGTCAAGAACCGCAGCAGCGATTTATCGGTCTGCTCGGCAAGCCAGTCCGCAATACCGGCGTCGGGGACGAGAGGAGAGGTGGCCATCATCAGAAATAGCCCTCCTGCTTTTTCTTTTCCATCGAGCCGGCCTGATCGGAATCGATCAGCCGCCCTTCGCGCTCGGAGGTGCGCGAGGCCTGCATTTCCATGATGATCTCGGGCAGCGTTGCCGCAGGCGAGCGGATCGCCCCGGTCAGCGGATAGCAGCCCAGGGTCCTGAAGCGCACCAGCTCCTCGCGCGGCGTCTCGCCCGCTTCGAGCCGGAACCGCTCGTCATCGACCATGATCAGCGTGCCTGAACGCGCAACGACAGGCCGGTGCTGCGCGAAATAGAGCGGCACGATGGGGATGTCCTCGGCATGGATATAGGTCCAGATGTCGAGCTCGGTCCAGTTGGAGAGCGGGAAGACCCGCATCGATTCCCCCGGATTGAGCCGTGTGTTGAACACCCGCCAGAGTTCTGGCCGCTGGTTCTTGGGGTCCCAGGCGTGGGCCGCGTTGCGGTGCGAGAAGATGCGCTCCTTGGCGCGGCTCTTCTCCTCGTCGCGCCGCGCCCCGCCAATCGCCGCATCGTACTGCCCCGCGCCCAGCGCCTGCCGCAAGGCTTGCGTCTTCATGATGTCGGTATAGCGGGCCGAGCCGTGATCGAAGGGGTTGATATTGGCGGCCAGCCCCTCGGGGTTGGTGTGCACGCGCAGCTCAAACCCGTATTCCTCCGCCATGCGGTCGCGAAAGGCGATCATCTCGCCGAACTTCCAGGTCGTATCGATGTGGAGCAGCGGAAACGGGATGCGCGAGGGATAGAACGCCTTGCGCGCCAGATGCAGCAGAACGCTCGAATCCTTGCCGATCGAATACATCATCACCGGCCGCTCAAAACTCGCCGCAACCTCGCGGAAAATCTCGATGCTCTCGGATTCAAGACGAGAAAGGTGTGTGAGACTCGCGCCGGAAATCGCCATGGCTGGGCACCCGCAATCGATCAGGAAGACAAACCGACTACGATGAATGGAAGGCCCCGACAAGCGCGCGTGCCCGCCGCTCTTGCCGTCTCCGCGCCGCTATTGCGCGTGCCGGGACGTTGACGCGGTCGCGGTTCCACGCAACTCGCAATCGGTGGGTGATCGATGCGCCAGCGGCCGCCAAATTCAGAAATCAATTTCCCTCGGGGTATGGTGTTTTGCCTTTACCGCCTTGCGCGGCATGGCTTTCTGCCGAACCGGACGACAGGGAAAAGCCTTCCCGAACAGGCTCAGTCCGCTTGCCGTCGACAGGGGCGCTGGCTACCATCCGGGCTTTCTCCCAACGTTTCCTCAGGTTCCATGTCCCGCTATTCCGATATTACCCAGGCCATCGGCAACACGCCCCTCATCCGTCTCAACAAGGTGTCGGAGGCGACGGGATGTGAAATCTGGGGTAAGGCGGAATTTTTGAACCCCGGCCAGTCGGTCAAGGATCGCGCGGCACTGTTCATCATCCGCGACGCGGTGGCGCGCGGCCTGTTGAGGCCGGGTGGAACGATCGTCGAGGGGACGGCCGGAAACACGGGGATCGGGCTTGCGCTGGTCGGCAACGCGCTGGGTTTCGAGACGGTCATCGTCATCCCCGAAACCCAGAGCGAGGAAAAAAAGGACGCCATCCGGCTGGCCGGCGCGGAACTGATCGAGGTGCCCGCCAAGCCCTACAAGAACCCCAACAACTACGTGAAACTCTCGGGCCGGCTGGCGGAAAAGCTCGCGGCGGAGCGCCCTAACGGCGCAATATGGGCCAACCAGTTCGACAATGTGGCCAACCGTCAGGCGCATGTCGAAACGACAGGCCCGGAAATCTTCGAGCAGACCGGGGGCCGGGTCGATGGCTTTATCTGCGCGGTGGGCTCGGGCGGCACGCTGGGTGGCGTTGCCATTGCGCTCAAGGAGCGCAATCGCGACATCAAGATCGGCCTTGCCGATCCCGAAGGCGCTGCTCTTTTCAGCTATTACAAGGACGGCGAGCTCAAATCGGAGGGCAATTCGATCACCGAGGGGATCGGCCAGGGGCGGATCACCGCCAATCTTGCCGATCTCGAGGTCGATTTGCCATACCGTATTCCAGATTCCGAAGCCCTGCCCTATATATTCGATCTGATAAGGGAAGAAGGGCTTTGCCTGGGCGGTTCCTCCGCGATCAATATCGCAGGGGCGGTGCGCATGGCACGGGATCTGGGGCCGGGAAAGACAATCGTCACCATTCTGGCCGATTACGGGAACCGCTATCAATCCAAGCTCTTTAACCCTTCGTTCCTGCGGCCAAGGGATCTTCCCGTGCCCGCATGGCTGGAAGCGGCGGCGACGGTCGATGTCGGAGAGGTAATCGAACCGGACGCATAGAGTGCGGTCAGGAAAAGTTGCAGACTTTTCCGGTTCGACCGCACGATCTCAACAGGTTGGAGTTTGATCCGGATTCATCGAAACCGGATCAAACTCTCGGAGCAAAGACGGTATACGTGGATCTGGTCCGGGCGTTCATCGATAATTTCAGCTTTATCGCAACGCTCTACGCGATCAATTACGGTCTCGCTTTTATCTGCGCGGTGCGCGAGATCATGAATTCGCGGACCTCGCAAGGCACGATCGCCTGGCTGATTTCGCTGCTTGTCCTGCCCTTCCCCACCACCTTCATCTATCTCGTCTTCGGCTGGAAGCTGTTCGACGATTATGCCGAATCCCAGACCCATTCGGGCCGGTCCTGGCGGCTGGCACGGTCGGAGGATCTGAGGATCGTCGATGTGGATTCGGGCAAGGACTGGCCGGTGCTCCACCGGGTCGCCGAACTGCCCTTTCTTTATGGCAACGCCGCCAATCTCCTGATCGATGGCGACGAAACCTTCGCCTCGATTCTCGACGGCATCGCGCGCGCCAGGGACTACATCCTCATGCAGTTCTATATCATTCGCGACGATGCACTGGGGCGGCGCGTCGCCGATGCGCTGGTCGCGCGGGCGCGGGCCGGAGTGAAGATTTACGTGCTCTATGACGATGCCGGGGCCCACCAGCTCCCGCGCGCTTATAAAAGGCGGCTGAGGGATGCCGGCGTCCACATCTATTCGTTCAATCACCGCCATCCCTATCTCCGGCTCTACGGGCTGACGCGCATCAACTACCGCAATCACCGCAAGAACGTCGTGATCGACGGCAAGGAAGCCTGGGTGGGCGGGCACAATATCGGTATCGAATATCTCGGGCAGGACCCCAAATTCGGGCGCTGGCGCGATACGCACGTCCACGTCACGGGCCCGGCAGCGCTGGCCTGCGTCCTGATGTTCCGCGAGGACTGGCACTGGGCGACCGGCAAGGAACTGCCCGCGCGCTACCCTTCGGACATTCCGACCCCCGGCAACCAGCCCGTGCTGGTCATGCCCACCGGCCCCGCCGACAAGCTCGAGGATTGCGCGATCGCCTTCACCGAAGTCATTTCGCGGGCACGTGAAAAGCTCTGGATCGTCAGCCCCTATTTCGTGCCGGGCATCGAGGTTCAGACCGCGCTTTATGCCGCTTCCCTGCGCGGAGTCGACGTCCGCATCCTGCTGCCTGAAAAGGCCGATCACATGCTGGTCTGGCTCGCCAGCTACGCCCACGCCGACCAGATGGTCTCGCACGGCATCAAGGTGCACCGCTACGAAGGCGGATTCCTGCACCAGAAGGTGATCCTTTGCGACGACGAGATCGCCGGCGTCGGCACCGTCAATTTCGACTACCGCTCGTTCAACATCAATTTCGAGGTGACGCTGTGGTTCACCGGCGAACAGATGATCCGGAACGTCAAGGAAATGCTCGACATCGATTTCGCATCCTCGCGCCTGACGACGGAAGAAAACCTCAAGCGCCGCTCCTTCACATTCCGCCTCGCCTGCCAGGCAGCGCGCCTGTTCTCGCCGGTGCTGTAAAGGCCGTCCCGTTGCCGCAGGGCCATTTTTCCGAAGCGAACAGGAAGAAGTGGTTGCCCCAAGTCTTTGTTATATTGCGTTTCATAACCGCATAAGTGGTATCCACTTATACTGGAAACACTCTAACTGATCGGCGGCGCGAAAATCAGGCCGCCATGGGTCCAAAGGGCGTTCTGGCCGCGCCGGAGCGGCGTGGTGTTGCCCGATCCGAAATGGCGCTCATAGAGCTCGCCATAGCTGCCGACCGCGCGGATCACCTCGCGCATCCAGGTAGGTGCGAGCCCGAACGTCTGGCCGAAATCGCCCTCGACGCCAAGCAGCCGCCGGATCGCCGGGGTCCGGGCCGAGAGCATGGAGTCGATATTGACCGAGGTCACGCCCAATTCCTCTGCATTGATAATGGCGAACAACGTCCAGCGCACGAGGTCTTCCCATTGAGTGTCGCCGCTACGGACAACGGGGCCATAGACCTCCTTGGACAAGCGCTCGGGCAGAATGCGGTGGATGCCCGGCTCGGGCATGGTGCGTCTTATGGCGTGCAGCCAGCTCGCCGACCCCGTGATGGCTTCGCAGCGGCCCGAGCGGTATGCCACGGCGAGGTCTTCCCGGTCTTCGTATAGCAGTTCCTCATGGTCGACCTGCTCGGCAGCAAAGAAGGCGCGCATGCGCATGAGGGCTTCCGAACCCGCCGGCGCGCAAACCGTGACGTCGCCCAGTTCATAGGCCGAAACGGCCTCGACCCGATCCGAGATCATGAATGCCTGGCCGTCATAAAAGGCGGGCGCAACATAGGTAGCGCCGTAACCTGTATCGCGCGTCATGGTCCAGAAGGCATTGCGCACCACAAGGTCGACTTCCCCCTGCTCGAGATGAGCAAAGCGGCTTTCCCCAGAGAGCGGTCGGAACTCGACGCGCGAGGGATCGCCGAAGATGGCCGCCGCGACAGCCCGGCACAGATCGACGTCAAAACCGGACCACAGGCTGTCGGCGCTGATCTGGGCAAAGCCGGGCAAGGGCCGCGCCGCCGCGCAGATGACATAGCCCCGGGCACGCACCGTTTCGAGTGTCGAGATGGAAAAGGGCGCCGCACTTGTCCCGGATTCCGGCTGCGCCATGGCTGGCATGGCCGATCCGCACACCAAGGCAATCGCAACGATTGCACGCACCAGCCGGTTCAGTATTTTTCCCATGGCGTGCAATACAAATGCGGCGCGAACCGCTCCCTGGAGTCGATGGCGCATATTGGCATCGCACTATCGAGGGTCAAGGCACCGCGCATGCAATCGGATTGAATTTTAAGTGTAATCGACCGATTTCTTGCGATGTCCACAATGCGGAAACAGCGGCCCGAGGGACCGCCGCTGGTGGTTTCCGATGCGCCCGGTCAGTGCAGGATCTGACTCAGGAACAGCTTGGTGCGCTCGTGCTGCGGATTGGAGAAGAACGCCTCTGGCTCGTTCTGCTCGATGATCTGGCCCTGATCCATGAAGATCACGCGGTTGGCGACCTGCCGGGCAAAACCCATTTCGTGGGTGACGCACAGCATGGTCATGCCGTCCTCGGCGAGTTGGACCATCACGTCGAGCACTTCCTTGATCATTTCCGGATCGAGCGCCGATGTCGGCTCGTCAAACAACATAATCTCAGGGTTCATGCACAGCGAGCGGGCAATGGCCACCCGCTGCTGCTGCCCGCCCGAAAGCTGGCCGGGGAATTTGGCGGCCTGCTCGGGAATCTTGACGCGCTCGAGATATTTCATCGCGAGTTCCTCGGCCTCGGCCTTGGGAATACCACGTACCCAGATCGGAGCGAGCGTGAGATTTTGCAGGATCGTAAGGTGCGGGAACAGGTTGAAGTGCTGGAACACCATCCCTACGTCGCGCCGCACTTCATCGATACGCCTGAGATCGGATGTCAGTTCGACACCATTGACGATGATATCGCCTGTCTGATGCTCCTCAAGGCGGTTGATGCAGCGGATGAGCGTCGATTTGCCGGACCCGGACGGCCCGGCAATGACGATGCGTTCGCCCCGCATCACCTTGAGATCGATGTCGCGCAAGACGTGGAAGTCGCCATACCACTTGTTCATCGAGCGTATCTCGATGGCAACGTCTGTGGTCGAAACCGACATTTTCGGACGGCTGGGCGTATGGTCGGTAGCGGTTTGGGTTTGCATGACGATTACCTCTTGTGTCCGGTATGCAGCCGGCCTTCCATGTAGATGGAATAGCGCGACATCCCGAAGCAGAATATCCAGAACATGAAGCCGGCAAAGACATAGCCCGTTATGTCGCTGGTCGGAGACGACCAGTTCACGTCGCGGGCCGCGGACCTCACGGTATTGAGCAGTTCAAACAGGCCGATGATCGTCACGAGCGACGTATCCTTGAACAGCGCGATGAAGGTGTTCACGATGCCGGGAATGACATGCTTGAGCGCCTGGGGCAAAACGACGAACACCATCGTCTTGACCTTGCTGAGGCCAAGCGCCGACGATGCCTCGAACTGGCCGCGCGGGATGGCCTGCAACCCTCCGCGCACGACCTCTGCCATATAGGCCGATTCAAATAGCACGATGCCGATGATGGCGCGCAGGAGCGTGTCGGGCGTAACGCCCTGGGGCGTGAACAGCGGAAACATCACCGAGGCCATGAACAGCACGGTGATAAGCGGCACCGCACGCCACACCTCGATGAACCCGACGCAAAAACCCTTGATGATCGGGAGCTTCGATTGCCGTCCGAGCGCGAGAAAGATGCCCAGCGGCATCGAGACCGTGATGCCGATCACCGAAATGATCAGCGTCAGCGTCAGTCCGCCCCACTGCGCGGTCGGCACCTGCCGAAGCCCTAGAATACCGCCCGACATGAGGATAAAGGCAACGACCGGAAAGACGAGGAAGAACAAGAGCGCCGCCGTCCGCCCGAATGGGGCCTTGGGGACGAGCATGGGAACCAGAAGGACGATGGCGATCACGAACATCAGGTTGATGCGCCACAATTCCGAATTGGGAAAGAACCCGTAGATGATCGTGTTCCAGCGTCCCTGGATCATGACCCAGCATGCACCGACACCCTCGAAGCGGCAAGCCTCGCCGCGAAGACCTTCAGGATCGGAAAAGACCGCATCGCCGATCAGGAATCCATAGAGCGGAGGGATGATCCAATAAAGGAACAGCACCGCGAGGATAGTGACGATCGTGCTGGGGACCGAGGAAAACAGGTTCGTCCTCAGCCACAGCACCACTCCGCTCGTGCGATGGGGCGCCGGTAGCGGCGGCTGAATGTGATCGCGGACAAAAAGGAGATCTGACATCGCCGCCCCCTATCGCTGCACAAGCGCGACGCGCGCGTTGTACCAGTTCATGAACACCGAGGTCACAAGCGAGATGACCAGATAGACCAGCATCGTCATGCCGATGATCTCGACTGCACGCCCGCTCTGATTGAGTGCGGTACCCGCAAAGACACTTACGAGTTCGGGAAAGCCGATGGCCGCTCCGAGGGACGAGTTTTTCGTCAAGTTGAGATACTGGCTCGTCAGCGGCGGAACGATGACGCGCATGGCCTGGGGGATGATGACCAGTCGCAACCGATCGCCTTCCTTGATCCCGAGCGCGGCGGCGGCTTCGGTCTGTCCATAGCTTACCGACTGGATGCCGGCACGCACGATCTCGGCGATAAAGGCGGCAGTGTAGATCACCAGACCCATCATAAGCGCAGTCAATTCGGGTGGCGCCGTGAAGCCGCCACGATAATTGAATCCTTGCAGGGCCGGCGCATCGAACGTGACCTCGGTTCCGCTCAGCACAAAGGCAACTGCCGTCGGTACGATGAATATGCCCATCACCGGCAACCATACGGGATAGCGGTTACCGCTTTCCTCGGATCGCCGCAGGGCGAACCTACGCCAGAAAAACCCGGCAAGAAGCGCCAATACGCCGATCACGGCAACCCAGACGAAGCTGTCGTCGAGGATCGGCATGGGAAAGGAAAATCCGCGCTGGTTGAGCACGAAATCGCCGAAGACGATGCTCTGGCGTACCGACGGAAGGGCATTGAGACTCAGGAAGTACCAGAAGAACAACTGCAGCAGCAGCGGCGTGTTGCGCACGACCTCGATATAGATCGTGGCCCCGGTGCGGATCAGGAAGTTCTTCGATAGCCGCGCGACACCCATGACAAAGCCGAGTACGGTGGCAATGGCAATACCGATCACCGCAACAAGCAGCGTGTTGGTAATCCCGACGAGGAACACCTGCATGTAGCTCGAAGCCCGGTCATAGGGCAGCAGCGTAAAGCCGATCTCGAAGCCGGCGGCTGAATTGAGAAAGCTGAAACCTGTCGCCTTGTTCTGACGGGCAAGGTTTGTTGCAGCGTTGTTACCGAGCCACCAGAAGAGCGCGACAACGGCAACGAGAAGCAAGGCTTGATAGACAAGTCCACGAAATTTCGGATCGTTGATAATCGCCGACGCCTGTTCGCGCCGCGTTTGAACCCCCGCGGTCATCTGCACCCTCTGTTCCATTCGGCATTGGATGATGCCCCGGGCCCCATATCGGGACCGCTGGACGAGGATCCGGCACGGGGTGAACCGTGCCGGATTATCACACTATGAACGTGTCACCGAATTGGCATCGGATAGTGAAGGCCACCATTCGTCCAGAGCGCGTTCAGGCCACGGTCCAGCCCCAGAGGCGTCGAGGGGCCGACATTGGCCTCATAGGACTCACCGTAGTTACCAACCTGCTTGACGATGTTGTAGGCCCAGTCCGCAGAAAGCCCGATGGGGGCGCCGAAATCGCCTTCCACGCCGAGCAGGCGGCGGATTTCAGGGTTTTCCGATTCGAGCATCTCGTCGACATTGGCGGAGGTCACGCCCAGTTCCTCGGCACCCAGCCAGGCATTGAGAACCCAGCGGGTGATATTGAACCAGCGGGTATCGCCGGAACGGACAGCCGGCCCAAGGGGCTCCTTGGAGATGATTTCGGGCAGGATGATGTGATCGCCGGGCACATCGAACTTCGTGCGGTCGCCAGCAATGCCCGATGCGTCCGTGGTATAGGTATCGCAACGGCCCTCGATATAGGCCTGCACCGTTTCAGGACGCGAGGCGAAGGTCAGGAAGTTGGAGGCATCCATCCCGTTCGCGGCGAAATAGTCGGTGGCGTTGAGTTCGGTGGTGGTGCCGGACTGGATGCAGACCGCAGCGCCATCGAGTTCGAGTGCCGAGGTGACCCCGTCGGCGGAGCGCACGATGAAGCCCTGACCGTCATAATAGGTCACGCCCGCAAACGAGAGGCCCAGATCGGTGTCACGGCTCATGGTCCATGTCGTGGTGCGCGAGAGCACGTCCACGTTGCCGTTGGAAAGGCTTTCAAAGCGGACCGCCGTGGTCAGCGGCGTGTAGCGCACGGCATCGGGATCATCGAAAATGGCAGCAGCGAGAGCGCGGCAGTAATCGACCTCAAGACCTGTCCATTCATTGTTGTCGTCGGGGTTCGAAAAGCCCGGAAGCCCCTCCGTCACGCCGCACTGGACGTACCCCCGCTCCATCACGTCATCAAGGAGATCGGCCTGAGCGACCGACGTCCCCGCCATCAGCACCGAGGTTGCAACCGCGACGCTAAACAGGTGTTTTTTCATATCTTTGCCTTTGTTTCCTAACCCTTTGACTATCCGGCTTGCTGACCATGGATCCCAAGCCGTGCCCAATATTGATATTGAGCTCAATCGCCCTATTGCCATTGGACGATTTGATGGTCAGCATCGAAACTCTGTTTGTTGTCCGCGTCAAGGGCTGTCGATAAGAATTTAACCAGTTGAATGGTTGCGCCTAAAATAGCAGCAACAACCCTGACCTATCTCGCCCAGCACAAGTCGATCCCCATGAAGAAGTCGAAAATACACAAAGATCATCCAACCCGGACGGAGACGTTGCTTACCCATGGGGGGCGCGAGCCCGCCGCGCATGGCGGGTTCGTGAACATGCCGGCCTATCGCGGCAGCACGATCGTTTTCGAGGACCTGGCGAGCCTTGATGACCACACCATCCGGCATCGCTACGGGCGACAGGGAACGCCACTGACCGCCGGGCTCGAAGACATCGTCACCGAACTCGAAGGCGCCGTGGGAACCTGCTTGGCCCCGAACGGGGTCAGCGCCATCTCGCTCGCGCTGATGGCCTGTCTCGATGCCGGCGACGAGGTTCTCATCACCGACAGCGTTTACGAGCCGACCCGCAAGCTGGCCGACAAGCTCCTCACTCGTTTTGGAATTTCCGCGCGCTATTTCGATCCCCGCATCGGCGCCGGGATCGCGGACCTGCTCGGCCCGGCAACGAAAGCCGTCTTTCTTGAAAGCCCAGGCTCGCTCACCTTCGAGCTGCAGGATATTCCCGCGATCAGTTCGGCCGTCTCGGGCCGGGATATCGGGATCATCGTCGATAATAGCTGGGCGACGCCTCTCTCCTGCCGCCCGCTGGCGCTGGGGGCGGATATTGTCGTCCACTCGGGCACCAAGATGTTCGTGGGCCATTCCGACGCCATGCTCGGCACGGTCTCGGCCAATGAAAAACATTGGCCGCGCATTCTCGAAACCGCCCACGCGCTGGGCATCATCGCTTCACCCGACGACAGCTTCCTTGCCACGCGCGGCATGCGCACGCTGGGGGTGCGCATGAAGGAGCACGAACGCCGCGCCCTCGACCTCGCCCGTTGGCTCGAATCACAGGAAATCGTCACACGCGTCCTGCACCCCGCCCTGCCCTCGCACCCCGACAAGGCCATTTTCGACCGCGATTTTTCGGGCTCGGGCTCGCTGTTCTCGTTCGTCCTGCCCCTGGCGGAACGCAGCGTCATCGCCGAATTCGTCGACCACCTTGCCCTCTTCGCCATGGGCTATTCATGGGGCGGATTCGAGAGCCTGATCCTGCCGTTCGATCCGACAAAGATCCGCACAGCGACACCGTGGAACGAGCACGGCAATGCGTTTCGGGTTCATGTCGGCTTCGAGGATATGGATGATCTCAAGGCCGATCTGGCCGCCGGTCTCGAACGCTACCGCAAGAGTTTGGGGACATGACCGCGCCGCAGCGCGCGCCATAAGGGCCCAAAGCCGGAAAACAGCCGGAAACGCACTCTCCTGTTTTCGATGCGCATGCCCAGCCCCCGGCTCGCGAACCAGTCGCGCACCAGCAGCCCCCCGACCGTTCCCCAGAACATGCCGGCGAGAACATCAGTCAGGAAGTGATGCTCGCCAACGATCCGGCTAAGCCCGATCCCCACCCCGACAGCAATGAGCGTCCGGCGCAGGCGGCCGTTGAGCAGCGTTATCAACACGACCGTGAAAGCCAGCGCAGTCGTTGAGTGTCCCGAGGGAAAGCTCTGCATTGTCCAGTCAACCAGAGAAAACGGCTCGAAATGCAGCGTGCCGTATTCTTCCAGATGCAAGGGGCGCGCCCGGCCGATCACCCGTTTGAGAATGGCCGAAACCAGACCTGGAAGCCCGACGCCGACAAAGATGAAGGCCGAAATCCCGCCCAACGCGCGCGCCGCCCAGCGCCAGCTATAGGCAAGTGGCAGGCGCGCGGTAGCCAGTCCAATGATAAGCCCGGCCAGCGCGGGCGCGAGAATCCAGTCGGATTTGCCAAAATCGGTCAGGAACTCGAAAAAAGCGCGCTCATGATCGGGCCAGGCGATCAGCGCTTCGGTCACCGGCGCATCGAGCGTCAACGCCAGAAAGATCAGCCCCAGAAGCGCCGATACCGGCCACCAGAAATAGACGCGCCTGCGTCCGTACAGCTCCGCCAGCCTTTTGAGCGTACGCCCGCTATAAGTTTCGTCGGCAAACACGTTTCCTGGCCGTCCTCCGTTTTCTCGTGCCCGGAAGGCTCGCACCCGGTATCATGCCTTGCCGTGACTGGAAAGAATGTGTATCGGATCGGCGTGGCATGTCGGGGTATAGCTCAGCTTGGTAGAGCACCGGTTTTGGGAACCGGGGGTCGCAAGTTCGAATCTTGCTGCCCCGACCAGCCACGGCAACGAGAGGATGTTTTCGGAATGCTCGCTCGCATTTATCGCCCCGCTCCCAATGCCATGCAGTCCGGCAAGGCCAACAGCCGCCACTGGGTCCTCGAATATGAACCCGAAGTGCCGCGTTCCATCGATCCTCTGATGGGTTATACTTCCTCGACCGACATGAACCAGCAGATCAGGCTGCGCTTCGAAACCGTAGAGGAAGCAGAATCATATGCCCGCCGGTCCGGTATTCCGTATCAGATCGAACCGGTGCAGGATCGTTCGACGAAGAAAGTCAGCTACCCCGACAACTTCCGCCACGACCGCAAGTTTCCCTGGACGCACTGACGCCGCTCCAGTTCTTTGTTAGCGCGTCGGATTTTCCGAAAGCCGCGTATGCGCTTTTCGCTCCGATGCCCTAACGCGCCGGCCAGCCGATATCGCTCCGCCCGGACTTTACTGATTTCCCGGACACGTAAGCTGCTATAACTACGTTCCTTTCAGCGGGGAACGCCATGACCCATTTCGACCCCGTCACCGCCCGCCTGATTCTGGCGCTGGCGCGTGACGGCTCCATCGCCCGAACCGCCGGGCGCGAGAATATCGCACCCTCGGCGGTCAGCCGCAGGGTGGCCGACATAGAAGCCAGAATGGGCGTGATACTGTTCGACCGGTCGGCGAGCGGAGTGAAGTTGACTGCGGCAGGACATGCCTATGCGGAAGGGTGCCGCCGCATATTCCGCGAAATTGCGGACCTCGAAACGGCCATGACCGGCTATGCCGCCGGATCGGCGGGGCAGCTACGCATCGCCTCGACCAATTCGGCACTGTCGGGCCGGCTACCCGAACTGCTCGCCCGCTACGTTGCGGTCAGCCCCGGCGTCACGCTCGACATCCGGGAAATGTCGAGCCTTGCGGCGGTGACCGCGCTGGAGGACGCGCAGGTCGATATCGCCATCTGCGCCGACAACTACGATTTTTCGAGCTTTGAGATCGAGACCTTTGAGGACGATCATATCTGGGTCATCGCATCGCCCGACCATCCCCTTGCCAATGCCATGTCCAACGAGACGCCGATGGCGTTCGGGACCGCCATCGCCCACGAAGTCGTGGGCGTCCACCATTCTGGCGCACTCGACCGGCTGATCAAGGACGCCGCGCGCAAGGCGGGGCATAAGCTGGGCGCACGGGTCCATGTCGAAACGTTCCCGGCGCTGGTGCGGATGGTGGAAGCCGGGTTCGGCATCGGTTTTCTGCGCAACACCTCGCTGCACCTTCTGGCCGGCACCGATCTGGTTTCCGTGCCGCTGGCGGAAAGCTGGGCCAACCGCAAGCTGCTGCTGGTGCGCCGCAAGCGCGTGCCACTCGCCGCTCCCGTCACCGCGTTCGTAAAGATGGCGCACGAAACCTACCAGCCTGCCCGCTGAGCCGTTGCGTGCCGGATCAACATTCAGTTTTTGGCCGGCACCGCAGCCCCCCTCATCCGACCTTTCGCTTGCGCGAAAGCCCACCTTCTCCCGCAAGGGGAGAAGGGTAATCATGCGGATGTTGCGGCTTTTGAGCCCCCCTCTCCCCTTGCGGGAGAGGGGCTGGGGGTGAGGGGTGCTGCGGTGCCAGCGCCATTCCTGAATATCGATGCAGCCTATTGCGTATCCTCGCTCTCGGCGGCATGGGCAACCATATCGGAGACGATGTGCCGGATATGGTGGTCGTCGGCCTCATAATAGACCTGCTTACTCTGCCGGGTGCCCTTCACCAGCCTTGCCGCGCGCAGCAGGCGAAGATGATGGCTGACCAGCGATTGCGAGGCGTCGATCCGCCTGGCGATCTCGCCCACCGAAACGGCGCCATCGAGACATTCGAGCAGGATCTTGAGCCGGGTCGGATCGCCCAGCAGACGAAAGGTTTCGGCGATGACGACGATCTCGCTTTCGCCGGGTCGCGCCGTTTTTTCCCCCGTGCAATCAGTGTGCATGGTCAATCCCGATCGGGCATTCCTGCCCTCTCCCGCCCCAGTCGATTTCAACCGTTGCGTGCCCGATCGCATAACGGTCGGCAAGAACCTTCTTGACGGACGCCGTTACAAGGCGCGGGTCGGCGCCGTCCTCAAGCATGACATCCAGCGTTGCGGCGGCGTAGCCCGATGTGATGGACCAGACGTGCAGATGAGCGACATTGGCCACGCCGGAAACCGATCGCATCAGGTCGATCCGCATGGCCGGCAGATCGATATTGGACGGCGTACCTTCCATCAGGATGTGCGCCGCATTGCGCAGCAGTGCCCAAGCGGCGCGCAGGATGAGAAGCGAGAGCAGGATCGAGAGAATGGGGTCGATCGGCGTCCAGCCGGTGAACCAGATGAGAACAGCTGCAACGATCGCCGCGACCGATCCCAGCAGGTCGCCCAGGACATGCAACATCGCGCCCTTGATATTCACATGTTCGGTGTCGCCCTGATGCAGCATCCAGAAGACGCCGAGATTGACCAGCAGGCCCAGCACCGCAACGACGAACATCGGCCCGGCGAGGACCGGCTGGGGCGCGAACAGGCGGTTGACTGCCTCGTAGGCGATCCATGCGACCAGCAGGAAAAGCGTTATGGCATTGATGAACCCGGCCAGCACCTCAAAGCGCATATAGCCGAAGGTGCGCCGCGAATCCGATACGCGCCGTCCGAGGCGGAACCCGGCCCAGGCCAGCGCCAGCGCCGCGGCGTCGGTCAGCATGTGCCCCGCATCGGCGATCAAGGCCAACGACCCGGACAGCAGGCCGCCGACGATCTCGGCGACCATGAAGCTGGCGGTCAGTAGAAAACCGGCAAAGACTACGCGCTCATTGTTTGCCCCGACCCGTGGTGCATGGCTGTGCGCCCCCTCGCCTTGGCCATGATCGTGTTCTTGGTGTGTATGCGGAATACCCATCGGCACCGTTCCTTCTCTTCGGCGCCAACATATCAACACGTATTCATATGTAAATAGTTATAGCACTCGTGAGTGCTCTCAACCCCGCCAGAAACGGGGGGCGAAAAGGATCAGGACGGTAAAAAGTTCAAGCCGCCCGAGCAGCATGCCGATGCTCATGAGCCACTTGGCACCATCTGGCAGCGAGCCGAAATTACCGGTCGGCCCAATGATGCCGCCAAGGCCGGGGCCGACATTGGCGAGCGCAGTCGCCGCGCCGCTGGCGCTGGTCAGGAAATCAAGCCCAAATCCCATCAACGCGATGGTGAACAGTGAATAGCACAGGAAGAATACGGCGAAAAAAGCCACGACCGACCGGATGACCTCGTCATCGATCAGGCGCTCGCCATAATAGCTCGGGAATACGCCATTCGGATAGAGGAGCCGCATGAAGTGCGCCCTGAGCATCAGCGCCATCACCTCGAAGCGGAAAATCTTGATGCCCCCTGAGGTGGAGCCCGTGCAGCCGCCTACGAACATCAGCCCAAAGAACAGCCCCACCGCCCAATTGCCCCACAGGCTGTAGTCTGCCGATGCAAAGCCGGTGGTCGTCACCACCGATACCACGTTGAAGGCGGCGTGACGGAAAGCGGGTTCGAGAGCGTACTGGCCCGAAAGGGCGAGCCAAAGGCCGACCACGGCAACGACCATAGCAAGGAAAGCCAGAAGCGTCCGCACCTGGCGGTCCCATAGTGCCGCCCCTTCCCCGGCGATGAGCCTTACATAAACGACGAACGGGATCGTGCCCGAAAGCATGAATAGCGTTGCAAACCACTGAATGCCGTTCTCGTCCCACGCTGCGAACGAAGCGTCCGACGTGGAATAACCTCCAGTTGCGATCGATGACATGGCATGAGCGAGTGCATCGAACGGGGGCATGCCCGCCAGCCAGTAAACCACGAAAGCCAGGATCGTAAGCGAGACATACACCAGCGCAATCGTCCCCGCGATCTGCCGCACGCGCGGCATGGCCTTTTCCGAGCGATCCGAGGATTCCGTCCTGAAAAGCTGCATACCGCCAATGCCCAGCGCGGGGAGAATGGCGATGGCCGTGGCGATGATGCCGATGCCCCCCATCCATTGCAGCAGCGCCCGCCATAGCAGGATACCGGGCGGAGCATGCTCCAGGCCGGAAATAACGGTTGCGCCAGTGGTCGTTATGCCTGAAACCGATTCAAAGAACGCATCGACCAGAGAATTGCTGACAGTGCCATACTCGGAGAAAAAGAACGGCAGCGCGCTGACGGCGGCGACGCTGACCCAGCTAAGCGGGGTCAGGAGAAAGGACTGCCGCAGCGTCAGCCCCGATTTCAGCGATTTCTTACTGTAGCGCACCAACAGGCCGCCGATCACCACCGACAACATCGCCGAAGCGGCAAAGGCCTGCCAGTCGGCGTGGCGGTAATAAATGTCCACGATCATGGGGAATACCATCATCGCAGCCGTAGCCAATAGGACGAGACCAGTCAGGTACAGAACCGGCTTGATCCCCTGCACGGCAATGCCGGTGGCGTGAACCGGAGCACTCATAGAGCGCGCGGCCTTTCGGCGCCGAGGAGGGCTTCGGCAAGACGCAGATAGCTATAGGTGACAAGCGCAACGATATGATCGCCTTCCTCGAGCCAGATGTCGGGGTTGGGCGTGAAAACCTCGCCCCGGCGCATGATAGCGCCGATCTTCATGCCTTGCGGCAATCCGAGTTGGCCGAGCGGACGGAGCAAAAGCCGTGAACCCTCGGTGATTTCCGCCTCGATCACCTCGCCGAAATCCTCGCGCAGCGTATAAAGCGCCGAAATAGGGCCGCGCCGGATATAGCGCAGGACCGTCGAGATGGTCACCGCACTGGGACTGACCACCGCGTCTATGCCCAGTATGGGGATCAGATTTTCGTACGAACTCTTGTTGACCAGCGTGATGGCGCGCTTGCAGCCCGCCTGTTTGGCCAGCACCGAGGTAAAGATATTGGTCTCGTCGTCATTGGTGACGGAGACGATGGTTTCCGCCTGCCCGGCCTGCGCTTCCTCAAGCAGCGCCCTGTCCAGTGCATCGCCATGGAGCACGATCGCCGCACCGCTCAGTTCGCCTGAGACGAATTCGGCGCGCTGACGGTCCCTTTCGATGATCTTGATGTCCATCCCGGGTGAGGTCTTGCGCAGTTTGCGCACAAGATGCAGCCCGACATTGCCCGCCCCGACGATGACGAGGCGGCGGGCTACGCGTTCGCGATGCCCAAAAGCGGCCATCACGTCGTCGACGACCTCGGCGCGCGCAACGACGTAGACGTCGTCGCCGACCTCGATGCGATCGGTCTCGTCAGGCACAAAACAGCGCCCCTTGCGAATCAGCGCGACAATGGATGTCCCCTGGAGCTCACCGCTGCGGGCGATATCGACCAGCCGCTCGCCAACCACGGGGCCATGCGTTTCCTCGGCGTGGATGCCGAGCAATTCGACCTTGCCGCGCGCCATCGGCACCATATCGAAGGCTCCCGGCGTGCGCAGCCTCCGCGCAATGCCCTCCGCGATCTCGATCTCGGGGGAGATGATGATGTCGATGGGCAGGTGTTCGGCGGCGAAAAGCCCTGTGCTGTCCTTGGCAAGATAGCCGGAATGGCGCAGCCGTGCGATACGCTGCTTCACCCCGAAGAGCGAATAGGCCACCTGACAGGCCACCATGTTGACCTCGTCGGAACGGGTGACCGCGATCAGCATGTCCGCATCCTTGACTCCAGCCTTGCGGAGCGTTGAGGGATGAGAAGCATACCCAACGATACCGCGCACGTCATAGCTTTCGTCGACCCGGCGAACCTGATCCTGATCGTTGTCGATGACAGTGACATTGACACCTTCGTTCGCGAGGTGCCGCGCTATCGTGGTGCCGACCTGACCGGCCCCGCAAACGACCACTCTCATATCCGGTCTCCGAGTACTCGTGGGGTTCCAGGCCCCATGGATAGCGCATATTAAAGTCACTGGACACAGGTGTGATAGGCGCTCAAACTGTGCATAAAGCAGACCTTGGTCTGGCCGTCCATCGTGTTGCAGGCATGGAGACACACAAATGTATGTCGCGCGGCTTCTGGTCGAAAGAGGCTCGATCCGTTCTCCGTCACAGGACTGGGGCGACTATTGCTTCTTGTCGGCCCCCTCGCCCGGCGACCGGATCGCCTGTGAATATGACGGCGCGACCCACTTCCTCACGGTCATCAGCGTACATCACAAGCCGGTTAGCGCCGCAGCGCAAGCAGCCGGATCGGCGCCCGGCGCGGAAGTCGTCGCCAAATGGACCAGTTCGGAATAGCTGCGTATCCTGGTAACAAAATGTATACCACACCTCCTTATCGGCGTCGTTGCCTGGCGGCGGCGCAATGGAGAACCTCGATCAGCCGGCCTTATCACATCGATAAGAAATACTGATTGAGACACGCGTTGCTAAAATTTTTACACCCACGTATGTATACATGCAATTCCAGTTCGCCGCGACTTTCTGTCAGCCGGGGAATGGCGGAAACTGAAAAAATGTGGCTAACTGCGCATAGAGCCTGAAAAGGGCCGGCCAGGCGAAAAGCGTCACAAGGGAGAGAATGGAAATGAACGCGATGATGCGTGGCGCCGCCGCGCCCAAGGCCCCGGAGAAATTCTTCATCGGCGGCAAATGGCTCGAACCGATTTCGCGCCAGCAACTCAAGGTCATTTCGCCGGTCACCGAAGAGCTGGTCATTACTTATCCGGAAGCCGGAAAGGCGGACATCGACCGCGCTGTCGCCGCCGCGCGCGACGCGTTCGACAACGGCCCGTGGCCGCGCATGGCCCCCGCCGAGCGCGCGCGCTATCTGCGCAAGGTCGCCGAATATCTCACCGAACGCCTCGATGATATCGCCCAGTCATGGACCCTCCAGGTCGGGGCACCGATCATGCTCACCAAAAAGCTGGTGGGCCAGAATCCGACCCTTTTCAGTTATTATGCCGATCTGATCGAAACCTATCCTTTCGTCGACGAGCGCAAGCGCGACGATGGCGGGCGCGTCCGCGTCGCCAAGGAACCGGTCGGCGTCTGCGCGGCGATCACCCCGTGGAACGCGCCGCTGGTACTCCTGAGCTACAAGGTCTCGGCCGCCCTTGCTGCTGGTTGCACTATCGTTGCCAAGCCGTCACCCGAGACCCCGCTCGAAGCCTATATCCTTGCCGAGTGCATCGAAAAGGCCGGGCTGCCCGAAGGTGTCTTCAACCTCGTGCCCGCTGACCGCGAAGGCGGAGAGTATCTCGTGGGGCATAAATCGATCGACAAGGTCGCCTTCACCGGCTCTACCGGCGCAGGCAAGGCCATCGCGAAAATCTGCGCCGACCGCCTGGCCCGCGTCAGCCTCGAACTGGGCGGAAAATCCGCCGCGGTCCTGCTCGATGACGCCGACTTCCACGCCGCGCTCCCCAGCCTCATGGCCTACACCATGCCCATTACCGGGCAGGTCTGCTTTTCGCTCACCCGCATCCTCGTGCCGGAATCGCGCAAGACAGAGTTCCTCGATCTCTATGTCGGCGCGGTCAAGAACATCAAGGTTGGCGACCCGTTCGATCCTGCAACCCAGATGGGCCCCCTCACCATGGCCCGCCAGCGCGCGCGGGTCGAAGGCTATATCGCCGCCGGACGCGCGGAAGGTGCGACGGTTGCGTGTGGCGGCGGACGCCCGCAGGGATTCGACAAGGGTTTTTATGTCGAGCCGACCGTCTTCACCGACGTCACCTCACACATGAAGATCGTGCAGGAAGAGATTTTCGGGCCTGTCGTTTCGGTGCTGACCTACACTGACATCGACGACGCCGTCGCCAAGGCGAACAATTCCAGCTACGGGCTTTCGGGCGCGGTCTATACCGCCGATCCCGAACGCGGCTACGAGGTTGCCCGCCGCATGCGGACCGGAAGCGTCACGATCAACGGCATGATCGTCGATCCCAAGCACCCGTTCGGTGGCTACAAGCAATCCGGCATGGGCCGCGAAGGCGGGCCCGAAGGGCTCGACAACTACATCGAGACCAAGACGATCCACTATGCCTGACCGGGCCTGCGGGCAACCGCATACCCCGGTCCCCCTCCGTGAACAACGGAGTTCATCGGAACATGTGCCGATTATAGCGGCAGATGTAACTCAACGCATAAAAACCCCTGGGAGGAAAACCATGAAAAGAAGAACATTGTTCGCGGCGGCCATTTGCGCGGCCGGCCTGACACTCGCGCCGGCCGCCTTTGCGCAGGACGTCATCAAGATCGGCGCAAGCGCGCCCAAGACCGGGCCGCTCGGCGGCGGCGGGGCCATGACGCACTGGCCCAACATCGAACTCTGGGTCCACGAGATCAACGAGGCGGGCGGCCTTCAGGTCGGCGACCGTCAGATGACCATCGAGCTGATCGAATACGACGACCAGACCAACCCCGAAATCGCCATCCAGAACATCCAGCGTCTGGCCACCATCGACAATGTCGATTTCATCGTCACCCCCTATTCCACCGGCATCAACATCGCGACGGCGCCGATGATCGCCCAGCACGGCTATCCGCACATCACGACCAGCGCGGCAACCGATGGCGTGGCAGAGTTCGCCCAGCGCTGGCCAAACTCGTTCTGGATGCTCGGCACGGCAACCCAGCTTGCGGTGGGCGCTGTCGAGGCATTCAGCAAGCTCCGCGACGCAGGGGAAATCGGCGACACCGTCGCTCTGCTCTATGTGGGCGACGCCTTCGGTCAGGAACACATCAACGCCGCCAAGCCCCTGCTTCTCGAAGCCGGCTTCGACATCGTCTATGAGGCCTCCTATCCGTTCGGCACCCAGGACGTCGCGCCCATCATCGCGGCGGCCAAGGCCGCCGAGCCCGACAGCTTCATGGCCTTCTCGTACCCCGGCGACACTTTTGCGCTGACCGAGCAGGCTCAGATCCAGGGGCTTGAGGTCGGGGCGTTCTACACCGGCGTCGGTACCGCCTTCCCCAGCTTCCGTGACCGTTTCGGCGATGCAGCCGAAGGCATCATGGGCATCGGCGGCGTCAATCTCGACGACCCCAAGGTGGCCGATTATTTCGATCGCCATGAAGAGCTGACCGGCTCCGAGCCCGACTACTGGGCAAGCGCCACGACCTATGCGGGCCTGCAGGTTCTGGCCCAGGCTATCGAGGAGACGGGTTCGCTGGACCGCGCCGCCGTGATCGAAACCATCCAGAACGGCACCTTCGATACCGTCATCGGCACCATCGATTTCGTTGACAACGTCAACCCGAACGTGTGGACGGTCGGCCAATGGCGTGATGGCAAGTTCGTCGCCGTTGCCGCCGACGGCATCGCCGTGGGCGCCGAGCCGGTGGTCAAGCCGGCCTGGTAATCTGTCGAAGAGAGCCTGCCGTCCGTCACACGCGGGGACGGACGGCAGGCTCGCTCGCCGCCTATAAACCATCCGGCGCGATTGCGGGGGCCCCGGACAGGTTCGATGATAGAATGATTTCATGACCCAGATTATCGTCACCGGCATCCTGCTGAGCGGCACCTATGCGCTGATCGCGCTGGGCCTGACCCTTCAGTACGGCGTTGCCCGCATCATGAATCTTGCCAATGGCGAAACGCTCGTTGCGGGTTGTTTCATCGCCATGTGGCTGTTCACGACGCTGACCATCAACCCCATCGTCGGTCTTTTGCTCATCGCTCCGGCGGCCTTTGCCGCAAACTGGGCGGTCTACCGGGTCGCGCTCGAGCCGCTGGTGAAGCGGGCCAAGAACCGCGGGCAACTGGAAGTCGATTCCATCCTCGCAACATTCGGTCTTTTGTTCCTGTTCCAGGGGATGATGCTGCTGACCTTCGGGGGGGAGTACTTCAACTATACCTTCCTTGCCCAGCGTTTCGACATCTTCGGCTCGGGCTTCGGGCTCAACCGGGTCGTGGCGTTCGCCGCAGCGGTCGTGATCGCTGTCGGGCTGTATATCTTTCTCTACCATACGCGCTACGGCACGGCGATGCGCGCGGTCTCGGCCGATCCCAAATCGGCCAATCTCGTTGCCATCGACGTTGCCCGCACCGCTGCCATCGCCTTTGCACTGGGCGGTGCGCTGACCGCGTGCGGGGGCGCCCTGCTCTCGACCTTTTACACCTTCAACGCCTCGATGGGCGTGGTCTTCACCATGAAGGCGCTGATCATCGTCATCATGGGCGGGGTGGGCGACGTGCGCGGCGCGGTGCTCGCCGCGATCATTCTGGGAGTGGCCGAAACGGCGGTCGCCAGCCTTATCGATCCGAGCCTCACGCTCGCCGCCACCTATACGCTGTTCATCGTCGTCCTGCTGTTCCGCCCGCAAGGCATATTCGGGAGGCCCACATCATGAATAGCCTTTCGCAGAAGGAAATCATCATCGGAATCGGCGGCGTCCTTGCTTTCGCACTCGCCGCTTGCCTGCCGCTGGTCGATCAGGGCTATTACCTCTCGCTGGCCGTCAACATCACGCTCTATGCGGCGCTCTGCACGGCATGGACGCTGTTTTCAGGCCCGACCCATTATGTATCGCTTGCGACCGCCGCCTTTTTCGGGCTCGGCACCTATGCCGTGGCGCTTTGGGTCGACGTACTCCCCTTCCCGCTCCTCGTTGCTTTCGGCGCGCTGGCGGCAGGCGCGCTGGCCGGTATCGTGGGCGCGGCGACGCTGCGGCTCTCGGGCGTCTATTTCGTGATCTTCACCCTCGGGCTCGCCGAACTCGTGCGCCAGATCGTTACCTGGGCGCAGGCGACGTTCACGACCCGCATGGGGCTTTACGTCTTCACCGACCTGCGCGAAATGCACATCTTCTGGATGCTGCTGGCACTCACCGCCGTCATCTTTCTCACCGGCTGGCTCATCAACCGCTCGCGGCTCGGCTTTGCCATGCGCATCATCGGCGACGATGAAACCGTGGCGCGGCACGTGGGGATCGATACGGCGAAATCCAAGATCGTGCTGTTTATCATCTCGGGGGCATTCATCGGCATTGCCGGGGCCATCTGCGCCCCGCGCTACGGCTACATCCAGCCCACCTCCGCTTTCAACCCGATGACCTCGTTCCTCGTCGTCATCATGGCGCTGCTCGGGGGCACCAGAAAGCTCTGGGGCCCGATTGTCGGCGTCATTCCGTTCGTGATCCTCATGGATTTCATCACCGTGCGGTTCTCCAATTACATGCCGGTGGCGATGGGTCTTTCCTTCCTCGCCATCGTTTTCCTGCTGCCCAACGGCGTCACGGGACGGCTCGAACAGGCATGGAACAAATTCCAGTCGCGCAAGAGTGCCCCTTCGAGTACGGAGACGGCGGCATGAACGCGATCGCACTGAACGTTTCGTCCGCCCGCAAGGCGTTCGGCGGGCTCGTTGCCGTCAACGATGTGAGTTTCGAGGTCCGCCAGGGCGAGTTGCTGGGGCTCATAGGCCCCAATGGTTCGGGCAAGACGACCATGCTTAACCTCATCTCCGGCGCGCTCAAGCCGACATCCGGCGAAATCGCGCTCGATGGCGCCCCCATTGCCGGGCTGTCCGCCTACAAGATCGCCCGCAAGGGCGTCGCCCGCACGTTCCAGCTCGTGCGCGTCCTGCCTTCGATGACCGCCGCCCAGAACGTCATGGCCGGAGCGGTTTTCGGGCACCGGCGCCTTTGGGGCGAGGATGCCATGCACCTCGCCCATGAACTGCTCGAACGGGTAGGGCTGGCCGGGCGCGGCAGCCTGCCGGTCGGCGCCATGACCTATATCGACCAGAAGCGGGTCGAACTGGCCCGCGCGCTCGCATCCGATCCGCGTGTCCTCCTGCTGGACGAATGGCTGGCCGGGCTCAACCCCAGCGAACTCAAGATCGGCATCGCGCTGATCGAACAGTTGAGCGGCGAGGGTCGGACCATCATCATGGTCGAGCACGTGATGGACGCCATCCGCTCGCTCTGCGACCGGTGCGTGGTGATGTCGAGCGGCATCAAGATCGCCGAAGGCGGCGTCAGCGAAACATTGTCAGACCCCGAAGTGGTGCGGGCCTATCTGGGGGACGACGATGCTTGAGGTCAGAAATCTCTCGGTCACCTACGGTTTCCACCGGGCGCTCGAAGCGATCAGCGTGACCATCGCCGAGGGCGAGATCTGCGTTATCCTCGGCGCTAACGGGGCGGGAAAATCCTCGCTGCTCAAGGCCATCGCCGGAATGGAAAAGGCCGATCCGGGCAGCGAGATCGTGATGAACGGGAAGCCGATCACCAAGCTCAAGCCCCACAAGATCGTCGAGGCTGGCATCGCGCTGGTTCCCGAAGGGCGCGGCATTTTCGGGGACCTGACGGTGGCCGAAAACCTGCAACTCGGCGCCTTCGCCCATCGCGCGCGTGGCGAGGAAGCCGCCACCCTGCGCCGGATTTACGAGCTCTTCCCCCGCCTTGCCGAGCGCAAGGGCCAGATCGCGCGCACCATGTCGGGCGGCGAACAGCAGATGGTCGCTATCGGGCGGGCGCTGATGTCGAAGCCTGAAATTCTCATGCTGGACGAGCCTTCGCTCGGCCTGTCCCCGCTCCTCAGCCTCGAACTCTTCCGCTCGCTGGCCGATGTCGCCAAAACCGGTGTCGGCATCCTTCTGGTCGAGCAGAACGCCAAGCAGAGCCTCAAGATCGCCGAGCGCGGCTATCTCATAGAGAACGGCCATGTGGTGGGCGAAGGCAGCGCGGCGGCGCTTGCCAACGACCCCGCCGTCATTTCCGCCTATCTCGGCGGCGGCGGTGCCGCCGCGCCCGTCAATCCGGCCATCACCCTGCCCCCGCCCTTCCGCCTGCCGGGCTCGCTTGCAGCCATCGGGCAATCGGCGGGCGCGCTCGGCGCGCGCGCGGGTGATATCCAAAGCGCCTTCATCCGCTCAAAACGCCGAGAAGGGCCCCTGCCCTCGGCCTTCGTGGGACGCTATGATCCGAAGGCAGGGTCCGATCCATGGGAGGAAATCGCCATGACACAGCAACAACCCGTCCTGCCGCCTGCGGTCCCCCGTGTTGGCGCGCAGGCCCGGCAGTTAGCCGGAAACACCGACGCCATGGTGCGCCGGGCAACCGAGCGGCTGGCCGATCATATTCGCACGATGCGCCTCAGTGCCCAGCGGCCCAGCGGCTTTTCCGCGCCTGCCCAGCATCAGCCCCGCCCGGCGGCACCGGTAGCCTCGCCCGCCGCCCGGCCCGTGGCGGTCGAATCCCCGGCCGATCTTGCGCGGCGCGCGGGCGAGCGGATGCGGGCCCATATCGCGCGGATGCGTGCATCAACGATGCGTGCATCAACGGCGATGCCGAGCGCCTTCGCGGTGACCGAACCGCCCCGCCGCGAAGAAACCGAACCGGTGCGTCAGGTAGGCCATCACGGTCAGATCGGGCACAACAGCGCCGCTTTTGGGATCGATGCCGAGCCGGAACCTACCCCTGCAGCGCCCCAGATCGATTCCGCCAGCGGGCTTTCCATAGCCGACATCGTGGCCCGCGCGGCAGCGATCCATGCAGAACATGTGGCGCGCCAGCGCAAGCTGGTGTCCACCTTTCCCTCGACAGAGGAACGCCAGCGGCTGACTGCCTTTAAAATGCCGGCACTCAAGCCTGCACCCTATGAAAATCAGGATGACCCTGCCCCCACGGGACAGGAAAGCGACAAGGAGAGCTGAAATGGCCCGTACTTTCGGAGGCATGTATATCGGCGGCAACTGGACCGCCACCGCAAAAACCTTCCAGGACCTCAATCCCGCCAATGGTTCGGTTTGGGCCGAAGTGCCCGATGGGGGGCGCTCGGAGACCGCCGCGGCCATCGAGGCCGCCCATGCCGCCTTCCCCGAATGGTCGCAGCTTCCCTTCTCCAAACGCGCCCATGCGCTGCACAAGGCCGCTGAAATCTGGGAAAAGCGCAAGCAGGATATTATAGATGCCATCCAGGCCGAAGGCGGCGGATGGTTCGGCAAGGGCATGTTCGAAACCGGTTATGTGACCGAGGTCTTCCACGCCGCCGCCGCCTCGGTCTGGCAGTCGACCGGCGAGGTCATGCCGTCCGAATACGGCAAGGTCTCGATGGCGGTGCGCCGGCCCATGGGCGTGGTGTCGGTCATCAGCCCGTGGAACTTCCCCTGTATCCTGTCGGCACGCGGCTTCCTGTTCCCGCTCGCTGCGGGCAACACCATCGTCTTGAAGCCTTCCGAGGAAACTCCCTATCTCGGCGGCCTGCTGTTCGCGGAGATTTTCGAGGAAGCCGGATTGCCCAAGGGCGTCTTCAACGTCGTCACCTGCTCGCGCGACAACGTCGCGGAAGTGGGCGACGAGTTGATCGAGCACCCCTACGTCAAGGGCGTATCCTTCACCGGCTCGACCGCCGTCGGCCGTCAGGTCGCGGCCAAGGCCGGCGCGCATCTCAAGAAGTGCTGCGTCGAACTGGGCGGCAAGGATTCGCTGATCGTCCTCGAGGACGCGGATATGGAGCGCGCCACGCAGGCCGCCAATTTCGGCGCCTTCATGCACCAGGGGCAGATCTGCATGTCGGTCGAGAAAGTCCTTGTCCATGAGCGGATCTACGACGATTTCCTCAAGCGTTTTGTCGAGCGCGCCTCCAAGCTCAAGGTTGGCGATCCGACCAAAAGCAAGGAGAACGTCATCGGCCCGCTGATCAACGACAAGCAGGCGGCCAAGGTGCGCGAGCAGCTCGAAGACGCGGTCGCCAAAGGCGCCAAGGTCGTGCTGGGCGGCAAGATCGATGGCCGGTTCGTCGAGCCAACCATCCTCACCGGCGTCACCCCCGAAATGAAGCTCTATCAGGACGAGACGTTCGGCCCCGTGCTCCCGGTCATCCCATTCCGTACGGACGACGAGGCGATCCAGATCGCCAACGACACCGAATACGGGCTCTCGGCGGGTGTGATGACCCGCGACGAAGGCCGGGGCCTTGCCATCGTCAACCGGCTCGATACCGGCAATTGCCACATCAACTGTTCCTCGGTAAACGACGAGCCGCACATCCCCTTCGGCGGCTTCAAGGCATCGGGCAGCGGCAAGCATGGCGGGCGCTGGTCGCTCGAGACCTTCACCGAGACTCGCTGGATTACCCTCGATCGCGGCGGACGGCCCTATCCGCCGGTCTTCTGATCGAACCATCAGGGCGCGGATGCATTCCGCGCCCACCCAGCCCCCGGATATATCCGGTACGGAAAGCCGATATGAATTCCCCCACCGAAATCGTCGTCCTTCAGACCACCGCCCTGCCTCAAGCGGCGGAAGCCGCCCTTGGGCGGCGCTTCACCCTCGTGCCTTTGCCTGAGGACGGAGCCGAACGGCAGGCCGTTCTGGCCCAATATGGGGAAAAGGCGCGGGCCATTGCTGGCAGTGGCAAGGGCAAGGTCGACACCGAACTCCTCGCAGCGTTGCCCAGGCTCGAGATCATCTCGGTCACTTCCGCCGGGCTCGACGCCATCGACACGGAAGCCGTCGCAGCGCGCGGCATCCCCATCTTCAACACCTCCACGGTGCTGGCCGATGACGTGGCCGATCTGGCGCTGTGGCTGGTTCTGGGCACCACCCGCAACCTCAACAACGCCGACCGCTTCGTGCGCAAAGGCGGCTGGCTTACGACACACCAGTTTCCGCTGGGCAAGACGATCACCGGCATGCGGATCGGCATTCTGGGCCTTGGGCATATCGGCAGGGCCATCGCCCGCCGGCTGGAGGTGCTGGGCGCAACGCTGGGTTACACCGGCCGCTCCCGCAAGCCGGACAGCCCCTACGAATACTTCTCCGATCTCGAGCACCTTGCAAAGTGGAGTGACCTGCTGGTCGTCAGTTGCGCCTCGACGCCTGAAACCTATCGTCTGGTCGATGCAGAAATCCTGCGCGCGCTCGGGCCGGAGGGGATCGTCGTCAACATTTCCCGTGGCAACATCATCGACGAGGCGGCGCTGGTCGAAGCGCTCGAGAAGGGCACGATCCTCCGGGCCGGCCTCGATGTGTTCGAGGACGAACCGCACGTGCCCCAGGCGCTGATCGAAAGCGACCGCACCATCCTCCTGCCCCATATCGGCAGCGCCACCGATGGCACGCGGGCCCGCATGTGGCAGGCCATGGTCGATGCCCTGATCGGGCATTTCGACCTCCCCGCCGCCGACTGGCGAACCGAAACCTAGAACGTTTCAGGTTTTGATTGAACCGGCACAGAGCGGCGTGTTTTGAAGGATCGCGCTGGATTCCGGGAACGGGTCCCGGAATGACATTGGTGGCTTTGGCCGATACCTGCCCTATTCCCGCCTGTCACCCCGGGATTTATTCCCGGGGTCCAGACCGAACCCGCCGCAATCGCGGGAGCCTCGATGATTCCATCAAACACTGATCTGCTCTAGAACGTTTCAGGTTTTGACGGAGTCAGCCTCAAGCTCCTTTGCTGCCCCGGCGAAAGCCGGGGCCCATGCTGCAAAGTCCACCGTGTTGGATGGTACACTGTGGATCCTGGGCCGAGCCCGGGATAGCGACGGAGGCAAGCTGATCGTTTCCATCAAAACCTGAACCGATCTGACCGTTCCGCGACTATATCCTGAGCAAAACCGACACAAGCGCCGCCTGTCTGTTCGTACCGGTCTTGTCGAAGATGTTGCGCATATGAAACGCCACGGTCGTACGCGAGACGCTGAAATCCCTCGCGATATCAGCCAGAGGATGGCCGTCCATCAGCGCTTTTGCGATGCGCGCTTCGGTCGCCGTAAGCCCGAAGCGGCTGGCAAGCGTATCGGTATCCGCCGTCCCTGCATGCGAAACGGCGCGGATGCGCTCGATCTGGCGCAGGCGCGCGCCAACCGTCGCCAATAACAGATCGTAATCGATCGGCTTGACCAGATAATCGTCAGCCCCCAGCTTCTTGCCATCGACCACCTGCCGGGGATCGGCAAGCGCCGAGAGGAACACGAACGGGATTTCAGCATAGGCGGCCCCTTTCCCCTGCACCGCCGCCAGAACGTCATAGCCATTGAGGCCCGGCATGGAGATGTCGCACAAGATAAGATCGGGAGCCGTTTCATCGAGAATAGCGAGTGCCTCCTCGCCGCTGCCGGCCTCGATAACGCCATATCCGGCCTCTGCCAGTTCATCGGCGATATCCCGGCGCAATTGCGCTTCATCCTCGATGCAGAGGATGACGGCGCACTTTTTCTCCAGGTGATCCCCTGCCGTCATGCCGGCTCCTGCTCCAATAGCGCGGTTTTGAGCGCGCCGGGGTGACGCGCGGCACACGGTAGCAACAGTGCGAACTGCACCGTGCCCGATACGGAATGCAATAGCCTGACATCGCCGCCCTGCAGACGCGCCAGCGCCCTTGCCATATAAAGCCCCACGCCGATGCCGGGCCGGCCCTCCGCATTGCTGCCGCGGAAATATCGCTCGAACAGCGCCTCCCGTTCCTCCTCGTTCTGCAATACGCCCTTATTGGCGACGACGCACTCCACATCGTCGCCGGTGGCGGCAAGCGTGATGCTCACTTCCGTGTCCTCGGGCGAATATTTGATCGCGTTGGTCACGAGATTGGTGAGGATGTTTTCCGCGTGGATCGGATCGCAATAGGCCAACGTCGATCCCCCCTCCGCGATATCGACCGATATGGCCCGGCCCGGCGTCTGCTCGGCCTGCCGGGCGCATATATCGGCGATAATGGTGGCGAGGTCGCACGGCTTGCTGCGGATTTCGATCTGGCCTGCATCAAGGCGGGCTGCATCGAGCGTGCTTTCGACCAATCCGGTCAGCCGCGCGATCGCCTGTCGGGCATTGCCGCCCCGCTCCAGAATTTCGTCGGGCGTGAGCCTGTCGCGCCGCCGCATAAGGCGTTGGAGCGCGGAATCGACGATAGCCAGGGGCGTACGGAACTGGTGCGAGATCATCGTACCGAAATTACGGTAAAGTTCCGCGGTTGCCCGCTCGCGGGTAAGCGCCGCGTCGAGCTCGCGGGTGCGCGCTTCCACGAGCTGTTCGAGGTGATCACGGTGGTCGGCAATCTCCTTTTGCGCCTCGCGCCGTTCCGTAACGTCGGATATGAGCAGGATCGCCCCGATGATCCGCGCCCCGTCGCGCAACGAAAAGCAGCGCAGGTCCACGTAAAGAGGCCCGGCCCGTTTCGGCGCGAAGAACGGCTGGTCGAGCAGCGAAGCCGAACGGCCTTCGAGCGCGGCGGCGACGGCCTTTCCGATCACGCCAACCTCGAAAAAACCGGAAATGTCGGCCAGCGCACGGCCCAGCGTGTTGTTGGCGGGTTGATCGAACAGCCGTTCGGCTGCCTCGTTCCACACCGTGCAGCGGCGCTGGTTGTCGACGGCCACGATCCCTTCGCCGCTCGACCCGATGAGCAGTTCCGAGAACGCCTTTTCCTTGTCAAGAAGCCGCGTGCGCCGCCGCGCGTCGCGGATCGCCCAAAGGAAGTGCCCGCAAAGCGCAGCCCCTGCCAGCGATATACCGATCAACGAAACGATGATCTGCCAGAGCTGCTCGCGCGACGTATCGAGCGTGTTGCCCAACCCGTCCCATTCGGCCACCATGGCCTTGTTCCCCGCCTGCCCCAGCGCGCGGTTGTAAGGAAAAAGTATCGCCTGGATGCGCGGCAGGTTCTCGGGCGTGAGGTCCGTCATCAGCCCACTCAGTTCCGGCAGGCTGGAGCGCAAGGCGTCCAGAGCGTGGGCGAAACCAAGCTCTTCCATCCGCCGGCGTTGCGGCCCGTCATCGAGCAATGCCATGCGGCTCAAAAAGACATCGTAGCGCAGTTTCATCAACTCTTCGTCCAAAGCGCCCGCGGCCTGTTCGGCAGCGGCTGCACTCAACTGGAGGCTGGCAATATGAGCGCGCGAGATCACCCAGAGCATGTTCTGGGTGGCCTCGATCCGCATGTCCTTTTCGATGTCGGAAAGGCGCATCAGGGAAAACGCCAGAAGCAGCACAAATATGAGAATGGTCAGCACCGGCAGCGCTATACCCAGCAGTGCGCGCACGAACCTGCTCATTGGATTTCCAGCCACCGCAACTGCCACACCCAGCGATAATCATAGCGGATGTCCTGCAATTCCTTGTGCCGGTCGCGCGGGTAGACGATCCAGAGCGGCCCCTTGTCGCTGGGCAGGAGCGCCTCGCCATCCATTTCGTAGGCAACGAGCACATCGAACCGCTCGAACTCCTCGATATCGATCTCAATGGCGTAGTCGTTAAGGGCAATGGCCGTCACGCTCGACCCATGTGCGCCGACATGATCGAGCAGATCCCGCATCAGAAAGCCCTCGAACCGGCGCGTCCCGTCGGTCACTGCGGTGCTTGTCTCAAGCTGGGCAACCGGAAGCGCCTTCAACATCTCCATATCGAAATGGGCGGCACCGTCCCGATTGCCGCGCGAAAGAGCGCCATCCACCTCAAGAATCAGGGGGCCTTTGGGCAATGGCAGCGCATCGGGGCCGTGCTCCTGCGCCATCACCGGAAAGCAAAGCGGTACAATCGCTAGAAAGACTTGGAAAAATCTCTGCAAATCGGCCGTGCCCTCCTCAAAATCACATCCGGTTCGCGGCGTCCCCGCTGGCGGTCATTGTTTGATCTTGCCGCGACAAGCCTGCTGCTGTTTATAGCGCGGATTCTCTGTATGTCCCCCTTCAAATGAACGGGGCGCACCCGGTTTCCTGCTGTTAGTCTCTGCATCTCTGCATCGAGGAGAGCTATATGTGGGATTTTAATACGGGCCGTGCACTGTCAATGATGATGCGCACATTGCCATTCGTGCTTTTGCGCGCGGCGGTCTATTTCGGCATTACGCTGGTTTACATTCTGGCAACAGGCACGGGAATCGGGCTCGGCTGGGGCGTAGGCGCGTTTGGTGACGATGAGTTCCGCGCAACCTCCATGGCCTGGGGCGGACTGGCCGGATTCGGCATCACCGGCGCCGTGATGTACTGGGTGCGCGAATACGTTCTCTATATCGTCAAGGCCGGCCACATCGCGGTTCTCGTCGAACTGCTCGACGGCACACCCTTGCCCGAGGGGCGCGGACAGATCGCCCATGCCACTGCGGTGGTCAAATCGCGCTTTGGCCAGGCGTCGCTCCTTTTTGCGCTCGATCAACTCATCAAGGGCGTCATCCGTGCCGTCACCAGCCTTGCCCGGGGGATACTGACCCTGCTGCCCATTCCAGCACTCCGCCAGTTGATGGGTATCGTCGAGGCTTTCCTGCGCATCGCCGTCGGCTTTATCGACGAAGTGATCCTTGCCCACGCCATCCGCACCCGTTCAACCGATCCCTGGGGATCGGCCCGTGAGGCGCTGGTGCTTTACGGACAGAACTGGAAGGTGATGCTGAAAAACGCCGCCTGGCTGACGGCCATTACCTATGGGCTGGCCTTTGTGGTCTTTCTCGTCATGCTCGCCCCGGCGGCGGCATTGGTCTATGTCATGCCCGGTTTCTGGTCGGCGGGCGGCTTTATCTTTGCGGTGCTGTTTGCCTGGAGCATCAAGGCCGCCTTTCTCGAACCCTTCGCCGTCATCTGCCTGATGCAGGTTTATTTCAAGACGATCGAAGGCCAGCGGCCCGATCCCGAATGGGATGCCCGGCTTGAGCAGATGTCAGGACATTTCCGCAAGCTCAAGGCGCGCATCACCGGCAAAACAGCGCCCGCCCCCCGTACCGGACAAACCACATGACACGCCCCTGACGGCGGCCCGTGCTGCCTTCGCGGACATCCTTTCGGGTTTTCCAACCAACCAGAGCATGCGCCTGCCGGATCGGTGACCGAAATTGGCTGGCGGACCAGTTGAACCAGAAGGCGGGCCCGGCTTCCGGCTGGCCCCACCTTTCACCCGCCGAAGGCGGGCAGATCAAGGGGAACTTTCATGATGAGAACCGTCCGAGCGCTGACCATAGCCGCCGCGATCGCCATATCCATAGCCAGCACCACGGCCCGGGCCGAGATCGACGGCCATGGCCCCGATGCCTGGCGTGTCATCGGGGTTTCGTCCAACGATGCGCTCAATGCCCGCATGGGACCCGGCACTGGCTATCCTGTGATCGAGACATTTTCCCATGACGAACGCGGTATGCTGCTCGTCACCTGTGTTCCGTACTATACACTGGCTCACTATGAGAGAATGACGCAGGCACAGATCGACGCTCTACCTTCGCGCTGGTGCCTGATGCGCAACGCGTCGCTGTCCAAGGCGGGATGGGTCGCCCAGCGCTACATCATGCCCGATGGCGCAGAACCCATTTCTCCGACGGCCCCGGAAGCGTCTTCCGGCGATGCGATGATTGCCGAGGCAACATCCATCGTCCGCGCGCTATACGAGGCGAACGCCCGTGCCGAACGGGGCCAAGGCCCCGATCCGCTGCACGGCTCCCTGGCCTCCCAATATTTCACCTCCGATATTCTTGCCTTTTTCCGCTCTGGCGGTCTGGGCGCCCATCCGCTCTATGGCGCGCAGGATTTCGACGGCAGCATCTTGCGCATCGCGCCCGATCCCGACGAACCGATGCTGCGCGGGATGATCACCATCGATGTCGGTTTCACCAATTTTGGCCAGTTACAGCAGGCAGCTTTCTATCTGCGCGCCGACACGACGCAACAAGGGGCTCCCTTGCGCATCTTCCGCGTCGAGCATGAGGGCTGGTCCTATCCATGAGCGACGGCGGACGCAACAGGCCGGCCCCGGCCTTACATAGAATTTGATGGCAACGGCCTGCCACGGCAGTTGGGGTTGGATCGCGCTGGTTTCGGGGGACGAGTCCCGGAATGACATTGGTGGTTTGGCCGTTATACCAACGGCTTTGGCGTGTGACTCTCGGGGGATTCCCAAACTGGCGGGTTGCTGATTCGATAGCGGGGAAGGAGATTCGCTCATGCCCGGATCGATACGATTGCGACAGGACTATTCCGCCCCTG
>NZ_QMEL01000030.1 GCF_003390885.1 Pelagibacterium sediminicola | reverse complement strand
CTAGTCACCCGAATCTGAAGTTCGGTTCATTGTTTTCTGGCAGAAGCGTTTGACGGAGGCGAGGATTTCGTCTGCGGATTTGACCCATTTATAGGGTTTGGGGTTCTCGTTGTGGGCATCGATGAATGCGGCGATGTCGGCTTCCAGATCGGCGGTGGAACGGTGAACACCGCGTTGCAACTGCTTGCGCGTCAATTCCGCGAACCAGCGCTCAACCTGGTTGATCCAACTCGCTGAGGTGGGTGTGAAGTGGACATGCCAATGTGGACGGCGCGCCAGCCAGGCCTTGATCCTCGGTGTCTTGTGCGTGGCGTAGTTGTCCATCACCAGATGCACGTCCGGTCCATTGGGCACTTCGGCGTCAATCCGCTTCAGGAAGTCGAGGAATTCAGTGGCCCGGTGGCGCTTGTAACATTTGCCGATCACCGCACCCGTGGCGATGTCGAGCGCAGCAAACAGCGATGTCGTCCCGTGGCGAATGTAGGTGTGGGTTCTGCGCTCGGCGACACCCGGCGCCATTGGCAGCACCGGCTGCTCGCGATCCAGCGCCTGGATTTGGGATTTCTCGTCCACGCACAACACGATGGCCCGGTTCGGCGGTGACATGTAAAGGCCGACGATATCCTGCACCTTGTCGACAAATAGCGGATCGGTGGAAAGCTTGAATGTCTCGCTGCGATGCGGCTGCAGGCCAAACGCGGC
>NZ_QMEL01000029.1 GCF_003390885.1 Pelagibacterium sediminicola | reverse complement strand
ATACCAACGGCTGTCATGATTGACCGATATGCGCCCAGTCGCGCATTCCTATAGAGGTGATGGTTTGGGGCTGGTCGATGAGGTTGTTCCAGGCTTGGCAGGCAGCGTCGATGATGGCGTCGTAGGTGTCGAAGACGCGGTTGGAGAGCCAGTTCTGCCTGAGGTACTGCCAGACGTTTTCGACCGGGTTGAGTTCGGGTGAGCGCGAGGGCAGGAAGATCAGCGTCATGTTTCTGGGCACGATGAGCTTTTCGGTGGTGTGCCAGCCGGCGCGATCGAGCAGCAGCACGGCATGGGCACCACGCTTCACGTGCCGGCTGATCTCGTCGATGTGGAGTTGCATGGCGAAGGTATCGGCAAAAGGCAGCGCCAAGCCGGCACCTTTTCCCCTTGCCGGGCAGATGGCGCCGAATAGGTAGGCGTTCTGGTAGCGCTGGTCCGCCGGTTGCCGTGGCCGGGTTCCCCGCTTTGCCCAAAGCCGGACTATCCCGTTCTTCTGGCCGATGCGTGCTTCATCCTGGAACCAGATCTCGATCGGCTTGCCTTTGGGGAGGTGCCCAATATGGGCGGTCAGCGCCCGCGGGAAGTTTTTTTAAACGCCGCAACTGTCGCAGCGTCCTGACCGGGATGAAGAGGACGGGCGCTCATGTGCGAGAAGCCGAGCTTTTTGAGCAGCCTACCCACATGACGCTCGTGATATTCGACCCCGAACCGCTCCTTGATGACACGCTGGAGGTCGATGCGACGCCAGCGAACCACACCGTCCACGACCGGGTCGGGACCAGCTTCGACGACCAAGGCAAGTTCAGCTTTCTGCTCGTCCGACAGCCGCGACGCGGGGCCGGTGGACCAGTGATCGAATAGGCCATCGGGCCCAGCCTGATTGAACCGGTGTACCCAGTCACGAAGCGTCTGGCGGTCCATCCCGCCTATCCGTGCGGCGTCGGCACGGCTCATGCCGTCAAGCACCGCCGCCAACGACAATAACCGACGGCTCTGGTTGGCGTCCTTGCTCCGCGACGCCAGCCGGCGAAGATCAGGGGCGGAATAGTCCTGTCGCAATCGTATCGATCCGGGCATGAGCGAATCTCCTTCCCCGCTATCGAATCAGCAACCCGCCAGTTTGGGAATCCCCCGAGAGTCACACGCCAAAGCCGTTGGTAT
>NZ_QMEL01000002.1 GCF_003390885.1 Pelagibacterium sediminicola | reverse complement strand
ACCACCTCGATGGGCGCGCGGGCCAGAACGCGGCCGCCGGAGTCGAGTTGCAGGCGCACCTCGTAAAGACCCGGCTCGGCCGGAGCACGAAGATCGCCCTCGGCCTGGTTATCGAGCCGGTCATAGTCGCCATAGGTGCCGTCTTCGGCTCCGGCGGGCACGATGGTGACATAGTCGCGCGGGTGCAGCCCCTCGGCCTGCCAGGTGACGGGGAAGGCCGATCCGACGACGACCTGCGCCGGGGCGGAGACGGCAACCTTGGCATCGACCACCTCGATGGGCGCGCGGGCCAGAACGCGGCCGCCGGAGTCGAGTTGCAGGCGCACCTCGTAAAGACCCGGCTCGGCCGGAGCACGAAGATCGCCCTCGGCCTGGTTATCGAGCCGGTCATAGTCGCCATAGGCGCCGTCTTCGGCTCCGGCGGGCACGATGGTGACATAGTCGCGCGGGTGCAGCCCCTCGGCCTGCCAGGTGACGGGGAAGGCCGATCCGACGACGACCTGCGCCGGGGCGGAGACGGCGACCTTGGCATCGACCACCTCGATGGGCGCGCGGGCCAGAACGCGGCCGCCGGAGTCGAGTTGCAGGCGTACCTCGTAAAGACCCGGCTCGGCCGGAGCACGAAGATCGCCCTCGGCCTGGTTATCGAGCCGGTCATAGTCGCCATAGGCGCCGTCTTCGGCTCCGGCGGGCACGATGGTGACATAGTCGCGTGGGTGCAGATCCTCGCCCTCCCAGCTCACCGCGAAAGCCGACCCGACGACGACCTGCGCGGGAACGCTGACCTGCGCCGTTGGCAGATCCGGTTCTACGGGCGGGAAAATCGCATGGATATTGCGCATGCTGTCCGAAGCCAGACGGGTCTCGCTCTGCGAAAAGTCGTCCTGCGCCGTCGAATGAACCGTCACGATATAGTCGCCAAAGGGCAGATCCACGACGAAGGGGTTCGCAGCGCCCGTCCGCACCTTGTTGAACGCGGTGTCCGATATCTCCCAGATCACCTCGCCGGGCAGAAGAGGGAGGTCCAGCGGCGTTGACGGCCGGTCCCACACTGTCTGGTCGCCGATCTCCTCACCGCCGAGATTCGCTGTGAAGGTGAACGTTTCCAAAGCCGGCACGGCGGTGACCTCGCGCAGGGCCTCGGTCAGTTCCTGGGCATTGTCGGCGGTCAGGAAGCGGCCGCCGGTCTCTTCGGCCATGCACTGCATCTGCATCAGCGCCTCGGCTTCACCTCGGACATCGAAGCCGATGACATGGGCGGTGAAATCCACTCCCGCCGCTTCCAGCGCGCGGGCAGCGGCGCAGGGGTCGGGGTTGCAGGTCTCGATGCCGTCGGAAACGAGAATCACGGTCGCTGCCTGTTCGGTATGGCGCAGCGCCTCTGCGGCGGCGATGACGGCATCGGTCATGGGGGTCATGCCGCGCGGGTTCAGTTCGTTTACGATCCTGATGATGTCGGGCGCGGTGCCCGGTGCGGGCGCGACGAGAGTCTCGATATCCGAACACTGCCCACGCTCACGGTGGCCGTAGGTGACGAAACCAAGGTTCTGGTCGGCGGGGAAATCGGACAGGATGCCTGCCACCACATCGCGGGCCATGGTGATCTTGTTGACCCCGTCGATCTGGCCCCACATCGAGCCTGAGGCGTCCAGGACGAGGATCGTGTTAGGCCGCTCCTGGGCGGAAAGGGCGGGTGCAAGACCGAGCGTCAGTACGGCAAGTCCAGCGGTCACGAAGGGTTTCATGCGGTTCTCCATGGCGTGCGGTCCCGAAACGGGTGCCGGCACACTCTTTCAGCTTGTAAAAATACGAAGGCGTCTGCTCCAGCCCTGCATCCCATTCGGGATCGGGCTGCCGACCGTCTGTGATCTTGAAAAGGGCCGCCTTGAGACGCCGGGCGACCAGCATGATCTGTACCATTTCTAGATCGTCATCCTGACGCAGCACCTGCCAATTGAGGTTTTCGCCAACCGGGGCAGCAGTGTCGAAGAACAGGACAGGCGGAAGCAACATCTTCATCACTCATTCTACCGACTTATCAACTGTTCGCGGACGCCCCGCGCGGAATTGCGTTTCGTTCCCATGGCCTCGCTGGCCGAAAGAAAACTGATGATCCCATCCGAGCGCCGTTCGCCGGTGCCGAACTGCCATTCGAATTGCGGGGCCGAGGCGATCTCGCAGTCATGAACCAGCGCCCATTCGGGGGGCTCTGGAACCATCATATGGAACTGCGGGTCCATCGCCTTGCCATGCACGAAGTCATAACGCAGCGGCTTGTTGCCCCCTCGAACTGGCACCAGTTCGGTCTGAATGCCGTCCGCACCCAGATAGAGGCGGTTGCGGTTCTGATCGTAGATGATCTCAAAGGTGCTCTTTTGAGCGCCTATAGCCACACTCGCGCCGATGGCGGATTCGGCCCAGGTTCCCGCGATCAACGGACCGATCTGGCGCAGGTCGAAATTACCCGCGCGGTGAATGTCGGCGCGGCAAACCGGGTTGGGCGGTTCATCGGCCAATACTGACGTTGCTGCGGCGATCAAGAGGGCCGTGGCTCGGGCAAGGAGCGCTCCGGCCATCTCAGTCAAGCTCTTCAAGCCGGGCGTCGAAGCTGAAGGTGACGGGCCGGCTTTCAGATGCCGGGCCTCCGCTGACCTGTCCGGTGAGCGTACCACTCAAGACGACGATCCCGGCGTCCGGGGCGAATTCATCCAGTGTCAGTGCCAGGCTGTCCTGATCGCCGCTCCAGCTCCGACCCATGTCGCGGGCGAAAGTGATCGTCAGCGCTACCTCGGCGGGTGCGGGCAATTCACCACTGATCGTCAGTTCCAGATTGACCGGTCCCTGTTCTCCCTCCATCAGTGCGGCAAAGAAAGAGGCATCGACGTAGCTGCCGATGATCGTCACGCCGGACAATTCAGGAGCAACGGTCAGTTCCAGCGGCTGATCGCCAAAACTGCCGGTAACCAGCCCGCCCGGCTCGGCGGCCAATGTCGGCAAGGCCAGCAGACAAGCCAGAAGGGGCACGCTCGCCCTTTGCATGGTCGAAAAAATGGCCAAGAGCATTTCCTCCTGCTGTTTGGTCCAGAGTATAGCTTTGCTCACGGTCGGCGGCCCCGTTCGTTTGAACAGGGAGCGTGCAGTTTTTATGCTAGGGCCAACCCGGGGCGCGCCCTTTCCTCGCTTATTTTGCGGAAAATCTCCATAAATATAAAAATTATTATTGATATCTTATATATTCCCACACATATTACGGCCATGGATGATATAGACCGCAAAATTATCAGCTTCTTGTCCGCGGATGCCCGGCGCTCGTTGGCCGACATCGGCGGGAACGTCAACCTGTCCCCATCGAGCGTCAACGAGCGCATCCGCCGCCTGACCGCCCAGGGCACGATCCGCCGCTTCACGGTGGAACTTGACCCCGCCGCCATGGGGCTAGAAACGCTGGTCTATGTCTGGATCGCCTTGCACGAGGATGCCGACGAGAGTGCGTTCCGGCGGTATGCCGCCGCACAGGCGGCGATCCTCGAATGCCACCACGTCACGGGCCGCTGGTCCTATCTCGTCAAGATCCGCGTTGGTTCCCCCCCGGAAATCGAGGGATTTCTGGCCGATCTCAAGGCGCAGAAATTTCTTGGCCGCAGCGAGACGGTAATCGCATTGTCCTCACCGGTCGCCGGAGCCCTGGTACAGAAAGACAACTCCTGATGGACCCTATGCTTTTTGTCAAAAGCCTGTTCCTCGGGCTGGCCATTGCCGCGCCGCTCGGACCGATCGGCGCGCTATGCATCAACCGCACGCTGGAGCGGGGCTTTGCCGCCGGTGTCGCTGGCGGACTCGGAACGGCCTTGGCGGACGGAGTCTATGCGGCACTTGCCGCGCTGGGTTTCGCCGCGTTTTCGAACGTGCTCGGCATGATCGACACGCCGCTACGCCTTGTCGGCGGAGCCTTCATGCTGTGGCTGGGCTGGAAGAGCATGACGCCGAAACCACCTCGGTCGGCGGCAACGATTTCCGCCCGTGACCTGTTGGATACCACCGTGGCGACATTCCTGCTGACCATCACCAACCCCATGACGATCCTCTCCTTCGCCGCGCTCTTTGCCGGCCTGGGCCTGGCATCGGCAACCGGCGGCATCAATGCCGCTCTCGTCGTCGCGGGTGTTTTTACCGGATCGGTGCTGTGGTGGGCGTTCCTCAGCGGTGGGGTCGCCCTCGCCCGGCACCGCGTACCCGAGACGTTCGCTATATGGACCTCGCGCCTGTCAGGCATCGTGTTAATCGGGTTCGGCCTATGGGCGGCGGCTACCGCTTTCATTTAGCATTACAGTTACATCCTTGATTTGAGGTGTGGTCGCGCCGCGACTCGCGCGATGTGGGCGCCGTGCAGGCAGCCAGCATGGAGCACACGAGCGAGCGGGAGGCGAGGAAAACCACAACCGCTGACATTAAATATCGAGGAATAATCTATGCTCACCAGTGCACTCTCCGGTTTCGATGACCGGAGGCTGGCCCGATGCGCCCGGTGGCGGTGGCGTGGGCGGGCCTTGAAGCAATCCTTGCCAAGCGTCGTGCTGATCTGGAATCGGCCATCGCGGCCGAGCGCATGGCGCACTATCAACTCGGTGAGAAGCCTGGCAATGCCGCCCTGACCGAAGAGCATCCTCTGTAGGTTGGCTATGTGGTCGAGAAAATCAAGTTTCGCCCAGGGCCGGATCGAGCAGACCCAAGGCCTGTCCGATCTTGTCGCCCTTCCGGGAGGCGTTAAAGATGCAGGTAGCGGATCGCATTCGCACGAAACTCTCCGACCTATACTCAGCGCTAGCGTTGCACGACTGCGATTACGTGATGCTGTCACGTTCGCCTTATACGAAATCCTCCAATACTTTCGCGCCCGCGGCTGTCAGCGTCGATTCGCTTCGATACCCGATCCGATCGTAGATACCATTTTGAATCGTGCTTGGAGTAAGTAATGCCGCCTTCGTAACATCGATCGGGCATAGGCGCTAAACGGTACTTTGGCACGAGCGATGTCGATTACAGATTGAATCCTGACCACATTTTGTGCGCAGTGGAGCATACGGGCGGCGAACTCTATGTGGAGTGGGAGGATTGATCCCGCGTTCTTAGCCACCCCAATTTGCCATGCCGTGGCGACCTGAGCGCAGAACCGCGACCTGAGGCGAACCAGCGATCATCATAAATAACTCAATTTCCTGAGAAAAATTGGCGCGCCGGTCAGAATAGAACTGCGAACTCGTATACCTTTGAAATTAGAAGATAATTTTAGATGCACTTCCAAGTCGAAGGACTGCGTTGCGCCCCCATGCACGAACCCGCTTTGCGGGAGGGACGCGCGTGGTGAGACTTGATGGATTCGTCTGAGGCTCTGGGCAGCTAGATGCTGGGGTCCGAGCATGGACTTCCTTTCAACAGGAGGAACTCACGATGACGACCTATCACGCAATGTCCCGATCACACCGCTGCGTCAACGCATGCAGCAAGATATGGTGATGCGGGGCCCGGGCGCCCACACGCAGCAGGATTGTGTTCGGCACGTCCGGAACTTTGCTGCCTTCTTCGGGCGCCCTCCCGACAGCGCGACCGCCAAAGACATCCGGCATTACCAACTGCATCAGCATGAGACTGGCGTGGGTCCGGCGACGATCGACAGCACGGTTTCCGCGCTGCGCTTTCTGTTCACGGTGACACTGAACCGGCGAGATATGTCGCGCACTCTGGTGATCACCCGCAATCCGCACAAACTGCCCGAGGTTCTGAGCGTGGAAGAAGCCGCACGTCTGCTCGAGGCAGCTCTGGGCAACAAGTACAAGGCCGCACTGGGGGCGCTTATGGCGCGGGCCCGCGTGTCTCAGAGGTAGCGCATCTCATTATTGACTCGACCCGCATGTTGATCCATGTCGAACAGCGGAAGGGACGCAAGGACCGCAACGCCATGCTCTGGCCGCGACTACTGGAGCTTTTGCGCCTGTGGTGGCGCGAAGGAAAGCGACGCGGCGTGATGCTTCCCCATGGCTGGCTGTTTCCAGGGCGTAGCCGCAGCGACCAATTGCAGGAACTACCAAGGTTGGTTGGCCGGCCCCACGGGTAATTTATTGATCATTGTGCCTTCGGGCAGATTGAGTGCAGAGGACACCACATTGGCGATGCGAATCGCCGGGATGCTCTACTGCAGTCAGAGTGCATACATGCCTTCCGATGTACGCTTGTCTGTGATGGTATCGAGTCGTTCGATATTGGCTGCCGCCGGGTAGAACGTGGGCGTGCGGATATTGATCACTGCGGGCTACCGTAGTGTCTGGCCGCCGTCGATGACTAGCTCCATTCCCGTGGCAAACGCCGAAGCATCGCTTGCCAGCCACACCGCGATGGATTTGAGTTCGTCTGGCTGCCCGATGCGGCCAAGCGGAACGAGCTTGATGAAGTCCCGATACTGCTCGGGATCGTTCATGCGGCCCGCCGTCGCGTCCGTCAAAAAACGTCCCGGGCAGATGGCGTTGGCGCGAATGCCGTCCCCGGCCCATTCCAGTGCCATGGCCTTTGTCAGGTTGATCACCGCCGCCTTGGAGGCCGAATAGCTCGATAGGCCGGGACGTCCGCGCAACGCCGCGCTCGAAGCGATATTGACGATCGAGCCCCGCCCTTTCCGCTTCATGACCGGCGCCACGGCACGGCACGCATAAAAGACCGAGCTGAGATTGAGATCCAGCGCGGAGTGCCAGTCCTCGTCGCTCATGTCCGCGATGGCGCGGGCCAGCGCTCCACCGACGCAGTTTACCAGTACGTCTATTCCGCCCAGCGCCCGGTCGGCGGCTTCGACCCCAGCCGAGACGCTCGACGAATCGGTTGCATCACCGCAAAGCGGCAGAAATCCGCCGCCCAGCGCCGCGATGTCTTTCCCGACGGCCCCAAGCGCTTGGGTGGTCCTTGCAAACCCCGCAACCTTCGCACCTGCCTCGGCAAGCCCGATTGCGATCGAACGGCCGATTCCGCGACTGGCACCCATAACGAGCGCGGTCTTGCCCGAGAGGGCCATGTCGTCCTGTTGCATGGTCTAGCTCCTAGAAAATCGGTTCAGCACCTTGCCGGCAATGTCCTCGCCGATGGGCAATGCCGAGGTCGCCGCCGGAGATGGCGCGTTGCACACATGAATCATCCGCTCGGTTTCAAGAAAATGGAAATCCTCAATTGGCGCCCCCGAAAGATCAATCGCCTGCGCGCGATGGCCGGCCCTGTACGGACGAAGGTCGTCCAGGGTGAGTTCGGGACAGTATTTATTGACCTCGCGCAGATAAGCTTTTCTAATAAGCGAAACCCGCATCTCATGGGCAGCGGACGACATGTGCTTGCCGACAAACTTCCAGAAGCCCGGAAACAGACCGAAATCCAGCGTATCGGTGAAATTGAAATCGAGCTTTCCATAGGATTCGCGCGCGAATGCCACCCTTGCGTTTGGGCCCACCGTAACGCTTCCATCGATCATCCGGGTGAGATGAATGCCCAGAAACGGTACTGAGGGATCGGGCGCCGGATAGATCAGATGCTTGACGATCCGGTTCCGCTCCGGCGGCAACTGAAAATATTCGCCCCGAAACGGCACGATGCGGAAATCAGGTTTCAGGCCCGCGATCCGCGCCAGGCGATCGGCCTGCAATCCGGCGCAGACGACTACGTACCCGGCATTGACCGTTATCCGCGACGAACTGACCTGCACGCCCCCCGCCGTTTCCCGCATCGCGGTAACTGTGGCCCCGCAGACGAGCTGGCCGCCGCATTCGGTGATGACGCGCACCATGGCCTCGGCCATGCCCCGATAATCCGCGATGCCGGTTTCGGGACTCAACAGGCCCCCGGCGCCGCGAACATGGGGCTCGAGATCGGTAAGCCGTTTCGCATCGATCCTTTCGAGGGGCACGCCATTGGTCACGCCACGTTCGTAAAGTGCATCGACGCGCTGGAGTTCTCTCCGGTCGGTCGCGACAATCAGCTTTCCGCATTCATCCCATTTCACACCGTGCTCGGTGCAGAATGCTTTTGTCTGCACCAGGCCCTTGCGGCAGAACTCCGCCTTGCGACTGCCCGGCGTGTAATAGACGCCGGCATGAATGACGCCGCTGTTGCGTCCCGATTGGTGCAAGGCCGTCTCGGTTTCCTTTTCTAGCACCACCACGGACAGATCCGGTCGGGATTGGAGGCATTTGAGGGCGGTGGCCAGCCCCACCAAACCCCCGCCAACGACGCATATGTCAGCCCTCAGATGCTGAGCGGTCATGAGCGTTCGTATGCCAGGACGTTTTGAGTCTGCGTCCCCAGACCCTCGATCGATAGTGTCACCGTGTCGCCATGCTTGAGAAACACGGGCGCGGGCTTGATGGCCGAACCGATGCCGGACGGCGTTCCGGTGGCGATGACGTCGCCGGTCTGGAGCGTCATGAACTGGGAAACGTAATGGACGAGGAAGCGGGAATTGAAGATCATGTCGGCCGTCGTCGCCTGCTGGCGGCGTTCGCCGTTGACATCGAGCCACATGGACAAGGCGTCGGGATCGTCTATTTCGTCGGACGTCACCAGCCAGGGGCCGATCGGCCCGAAGCTGTCCGCCGATTTTCCCTTGGTCCACTGCCCGCCGCGATACTTCTGATAATTGCGCTCCGAGACATCGTTGACCAGGCAATATCCAGCGATATGGTCGGCAGCCTCATTTTCGGAAACGTATTTTGCGGGCCGGCCGATCACAATACCCAACTCGACCTCGTAGTCGGTTCCCGTCGACCTGGGTGGCATGATTATGGGATCGTTCGGGCCGGAAATTGCGCTGGTCGCCTTCTGGAACAGAATCGGCTCCTGGGGCACTGGAAGGCCGGTTTCTTTAGCATGTTCGAAATAGTTGAGGCCAACGCATATGAATTTCTGAATCTGCCCCACACAGGGACCGATTCGCAAGCCTTCCTCGAGAAGCGGCAGCGCGGCCAGATCGGCCTCTTTCACGCGGGCCAGCCCCTCGGGAAGCAAGCTTCCACACGAAATGTCGTCGACGAGGCTCGACAAGTCAGCATAGCGTCCGTTATCGAGTAATATGGCGGGCTTTTCGGCTCCGGGAATCCCCAGACGGGCGAGTTTCATTTCCAACTCCAACTTTCAGGATGTTTTCGGTACCGGTGCGGCATTGGCGCGCCGCTGAACGAGATAAACGGCGGCCAATACAAACAAGCCCGCGAGATCGAATAGAAGACCGGGCCAGAAAAGGAGAACGGAAGCTACGACTACGGCAAGCCTTTCGGGGACGGACATGCTTTTCTTCATGTAACCTTCCAGCGCGGCGGCAAGGGCGACAAATCCCAATGCGCTACTAACCCAGGTCGCAATAATCTCGCCCCACGGACCATCCATGAGCATCGGCGTGTAAACGAAGAGAACCGGAATGATATAGAGCGGCTTGCCCAACATCACCGAAACCATGCCGGTCTTCATGGGATTGGCCTTGGCTATGTTCGCTGCCACAAACGAGTTGATGCAGAAGGGCGGGGTGATCGAGGCGTCCTGGCTGATCCAGAGCAGCATCATGTGAATGGTCAGCAGTGGAATGCCGAACTCGAGCATTGCCGGCTGGGCGACGATCGAAAGGATGATGTAGGAGGCCAGAACGGTCATGCCCATGCCGAACAGATAGCTGATCAGGATGATGAGGACGATCAGCAATGGCAGCAATCCGAACGAAAACGACAGAATCAGAGACGAGAATTTGAGCACGAGACCGGGAAGCAGCATACCGGCGAGCACCACGCCCATGATCCCACCCGTCACCCCGACCATGAGCGAACTCTTGGCCGCCTGTTCGAGTGTCGAGAAAATCCAGCCGATGCGGAAATCTCTGGGCGAGCGCAGGAACTTGACGACGATGATCGACAGCGTCGACACCACGGCGGAAAAATAGGCCGAATAACCCCAGGCCAACATGGCGATGAGCAGGATGACGGGGATGAGCAGAATCCAATCCCTTTTCAGCACCGTCCAGAATTCGGGCAGTTCTTCGGCGTTGAGGCCTCCGATACCGTGCTTGGCGGCATGAAAGTGGACGCTCATGAAGAGCGACAGATAATAGAGAATGGCCGGCACGACCGAGATGGCTAGGATCGTCGCATAATCGGTTCGCGTAAAGGCGGCGACCACGAATGCCGTACCTCCCATGATGGGCGGCATGAGGTGGCCGCCCAGGGAGGCGACGGATTCGATTCCTCCGGCATAAGTCGGCTTGAAGCCGTGCTTTTTCATGAGCGGTATAGTGATCGATCCGGTCACCACCACATTGCCGGCCCCACTGCCCAGAACGCTACCGATCAGGCCGCTGGCGACGACCGCGACCTTGCCCGCCCCCCCTCTGCTCCGCCCGAAAAGCGAGAAGGCCAGGTCGATGAACATCTGGCCGATACTGGAGGTTTGCAGGAAGGTGCCGAAGACGATGAACAAGAAGACGTAGGTCGCGAATGTCGAGGTCACGACCCCGAAAATGCCTTCCTCGCTAAACGCGTAGCTGACAAAGCGTTCCGGCGAAATGCCATTATGGGCAATCATAGAAGGGAAGTAGGGTCCCCAGAAATTGTACGCGATCAGAACGAGAGCGATTGTCGGCAGAATGGGTCCGAGCAGCCGGCGGCACATTTCGAGGCAAACGATAACCGCCACGGCGCTGAAACCGGCCTCCACTGCCCCGACGCTTCCCCCCGCATTCATCAGCCGGTCCATATACGAAACGACATAGTAGACCGAGAAGGCCAGCGTGGCCAAAGCCAGGACCCAGTCGAGCAGGCTGGGCCGATCCTTGGGGGAGCGGGACGTCGCCGGATAGATCAGGAACGTGAGAAATCCGGTAAAGCCGATAAAGGTGGAAAGAAAAAGCGAGGCATCGACAAAACGTAACGCGGCATGGATGTAAAACAGCGCAAAACTGATGGCAACGAGCGAGACCAGCCACTTGTTCGCCCCCGACAAAACCCGCTGATCGGGCATATCGGGGGCAAATATCTGGCGCCATATCGATGGACGTTGGGTCTGCACGACAGATGTCATTTAGGCGTTATCCATAAATTGGCGCTGCATCTCTGAAGGAGGGCACTGCCCTTGGGCGATCCGAAGACCGGGTTATTGGTCGGCGACGTTGGCGATCTCGGGGAGCATCATCCCTTTGCCCGCCCAATAATCGACGGCGCCATCGTGAAACGGCAGCCCCACGGAAACCAGAACATCGTCCAGCGGTCCATCCGGGATGTCTTTCCAGCCCTCACCATAGGTCAACAGCGTGGCGCGACCCGCCTCCGAGAGCATGATATCGAGCATATCGGCTACCATGGGAGCGGGAACGTCCTTGTTGGCGAAAAGGAAAGTCCAGTGACCAATAGAAGGGGCATCCTCGGACTGCCAGCTATAGGTACCCGCCGTGATCACCCCCACGCTGCGGCCCGGAATGGACTCTGCTGCCTGTTCGAGAACATTCTGATCCCAAGGGATGAGCTTGAGTTGGCCGCCGCTCGCCAAACCGACGAAAGCCGGGAAGGCCCCGCCGCTGTTAGCGCACATCACATCCAGCTTGCCATCGCGCATACCGTCTGCGCTTTGGCTGGGATTTTGGTAGACGGGCTGGATCTTGTCCCACAGCCCCGCCGCCTCCAGCAGGGTCTGGGTCACGACCGCTCCGCTCGTTGCCGGCAGGCCCACGCTGATCCGCTTCCCTTCAAGATCAGCCACGCTGTCGATGCCGGAATCGGCATATGCGACGCAATGGAGGAAGGCGGGCCAGACACCGGTGACCGCCCGAATATCGCCGTACTTCTCGTTGAACTCGCCCACACCGCGAAGCGCCTCATAAAATGTCGGCGCCGCGGCAAGACCGAAATCGGCATCACCCGCGTTGACCAGGCGGATATTGGCGCTGAACCCTTGGGAGGTTTGCGCCGACAGCGAGACGATGTCGCTTTGGGCATTGATGACTTCGGCCAGCCCGCCCCCAAGCACATAGGCGGAGGACTGCGCCCCTGCCAGAGACAGGCTTGCATCCTGCTGCTGGGCGTGGACGGTGTTTGCGCTCAGGGCCGTCGCGGCGACCAGCGTTGCTGTGAAAATACTGCGCTTCATGTTCATCCCTTATGTTCTTGAATAGCCTAATGTGCTCTGAAAGCGCGCTTGGCGCGCGTCTTATTGTCTTGAAACCTCAAAGATGCAGACCGTCTCGCATGGTGCCGTATAGATGAGATCGGGCACGCTCAGGCTGACCCGCGCCATCGCCGCGCGCTCCGGCCCGAACACCTCCACGAACAGATCCGAGGCCCCGTTGGTGACATAGGGCGCGCGCTCGAAGCCCGGCACTCCATTGGTGTAGCACGTCAACTGAACCACCCGGCTGATGCGGTTGAGGTCGCTGATCACCGCCTTGGCCTGAGCCAGATGGTTTATGGCGCAAAGACGGGCCGACTCCCTGGCCTGCTCCTCGGTGACCGCGCCGCCGACCTTGCCGAGGTAGGGGAATTGGCCGTTCACATGACCCAAGGCCCCCTGGCAGAACAGCAGATCTCCACTCAGCACCGCCGGCACCAGGTGCGGCGCCGCCTTGACGACAGGCGGGTTGGGAAGAACGATGCCAAGTTCTTTAAGTCTGGCCTCGACACCCATCAGATTGCCTCTGCCACGCACTCGATCTCGAGCAGAAAGTCCTTTACCGGCAACCGCGCCTGCACGGTGGTGCGCGCTGGCCATGTCTGGGGGTCGGCGCCGAAGAACTCTTTATAGATTTCATTCATTTCTTGAAAATCGGAAACCCTATCAAGAAAGACGTTCACCTTCACGACCTTATCCAGGGAGGATCCGGAGTCGGCGAGAATACTGGAAAGGTTGGCCATGGTCTGCCGCATCTGATCCGCAAAATTCCCCACCGAAATACTGCGATCTTTTGCGAACGGGGTCGTGCCCGACACGAAAACCAGACCACCAATCTTTGTGGCATGACAGTGAGGGGCGCGCGGCGTGGCAACGTTCTCGCAATAAATGACTTGCTTAGGCATATCTGCTTTCTTCTCAATAAAACTGGCGCGACGAAAAAGGTCGGACCATTTGGACGTCCAAGCTTAGAACAAAGATCGCTCGCAAAAAAAGAACAAATTTGGCACATTTATGTTGCCAAAATTAGTGCACCTATTCACTCTGTCACAAAATTTTCGGGGGAGCAGATGAATTTTCAAGCGCTGCGATATTTCGACGAAGTCATGCAGAGCGGCTCGATCCGCAAGGCGTCAGAACGGCTTAACGTGGCGGCGTCGGCCATCAGCAGGCAAATCCAGAACCTCGAACACGACCTAGGCGCAGACCTGCTGGACCGCAGCGTCCGCGGCGTCAGGCTGACGGAAGCGGGCGAGATTTTGGCGGTCAAAATCAGAACCCTGTTCCAGACTATTTCTGAGGTACAGAACGATATAGACAATCTCAGGGGTCTTCAGCGGGGCAATGTGCGGATTGCCTCGGTCGAGGGCGCGGCCAACGCCACGCTCGCCGATGCCTGTGCTCAGTTCTACAAACGCTTCCCCTTGGTCAAGGTTTCGATTGACATCCTCGATGCTCAGCACGTCTCCGAAGCTCTCATGGGCGAGACCGTCGATATCGGGATTGTATTCGGAATTCCGATGCGCCCCGAGATTGAGGTGATCAAGCGGCGGCCGGGCCACATCGCAGCCTGCCTCAAAGGCAATCACCCGCTGGCAAACAACAGGCAAGTCACCTTAAAGGAAATATCGGGCTTTCCGAGCATTCTTCCCGGCAGAGGTTTTGGGATAAGGCGTTTGATCGAAGAGGAAATCCTGCGGCAGAATCTGAGTATGAACATGGCGTTCGAGTCCAACTCGCTCGAATTCATCCGGCGAATGACGGAGGCAACCGATCTTTTAGGTGTTCTTCCTCTCGCCCAATCCATTCATTTGTCCCACTCCACCAGTCTGTGCTTCATACCGATCGTCGATATTGAGAACGAGCATTACGTGACGGAACTCTGCGTTAAACGTTCCCGAAATTTTGCCCCGCATGTGCGGACTTTACTCTCGGCTTTGGAAAAAGCATTCTGAACCTTCCGATGCACCGGGCCCCGCTCTGGTCCTCGGCCATCCCTATTGTGGCTTGAAGGAATAGACTGTCGGCTTTTATGCCCAGACGATGGCCGAGCACGGCTTCATCACTTTGACGTTCGGCGGCGAGAGCGGTGGCGGACCGCGCCGGATTTCCTCGCTTGAAATCTTCGCAGACTGTTTTTCGGCGACTGTCGACTTCCTCGGCATCCAGCCCGAAGTGGATCGCAACAAGATCGGTGTGATAGGTGTCTGCGGTTCGGGCGGCTTCTCGCTCGTTGCCGCCGAGATCGATCCACGCATCAAGACGCTCGCCGCGATCATGACGTTGCCCCTTGGAGCTAGGTGTTTGGTCCCGGCATTTGGTGGAGCGGATTGACGGTGAAGCGTTCGGGCTGTGAGGTCCACGCCTTGCAGATGAACTCGTAAGGCGTGAGACCCTTGAGGGTTTTGAGCCTGCGGGCGAAGTTGTAGGCCGCAACGAAGTCTGCGAGGTGTTGCCTGAGCTGGTCGTTGCTCTCGTAGTAGAAGCGCTTGACGGTTGCGTCCTTGATGGTCCGGTTCATCCTTTCAACCTGGCCATTGGTCCATGGGTGCTTAACCTTGGTGGTGCGATGCTCGATGTCGTTCCTGGCGCAGGCATATTCGAAGGCGTGAGCGCGGAAAGTTTCGCCATTGGCGATTGCCTCCTTGATCAGCGGCACCGCCGAGCCACCGGCGCCGGGCGTGGTGAACTGGATGCCGTTGTCGGTGAGCACGGTGTGGATCTTGTAGGGAACGGCCGCGATCAGTCCAAGCAGGAAGTCTCTGGAGACGGCGGTGGTGGCTTTCTCATGCAGTTCCACGAAGGCGAACTTGGAGGTGCGGTCGATGGCGACGAACATGTGCACCTTGCCCTGCTCGGTTCTCACCTCGGCGATATCAATGTGGAAGTAGCCGATCGGATAGGCCTTGAACTTCTTTTTTGCCGGCCGGTCGCCTTCGACATCGGGCAGGCGGGAGATGCCATGGCGCTGCAGGCAGCGATGCAATGACGAGCGCGTCAGATGCGGGATTGTCGGCTGCAAGGCGTAGAGGCAGTCGTCGAGCGGCGGCAGCGTATAGCGCCGGAAAGCCACGATGACTGCTTCCTCCTCGACCGAGAGGACCGTCAAGCGCGGCTCCTTCGGCCCGGTCGGCAGATCGGCTGGAGAGGTGCGCTTCTTCCACTTTGCCACCGTCTTCTGGTTGATCCCGTAGCGCTTGGCCAGCACTCTCAGGCTCTCTTCACTATTTTGTATCGCTCGACGGATCGCCTCTGTCGTGGTGGTGCTGCTGTGTAGAATTTGGCCCATAGTGCATCCTTCCATTCCGGCGACAAGATTGCACCATCAAAGTCCGGGATCAAACACCAGAGCCCGGTCCGGCCTGCCGGACGCGCCCGCATTTTACGACTTGGTGGAGATTTCAGCCTGACGACGGATCACAAGCTCGTCCCCGTCTCCCTCATGTCCTCTTTGGCCGCCAGTCATGGCGATCCATCCCCGTGCCGATTGTGTGTCTGGGCAAGCACGGAATGGCTCTGATGACCGGGGCCGCGTGAACAAGGAGGAAGAAGATGAACAAGCTGATGACCATCGCCGAACTGCAATCCCGCACCGAAGCCGAACTGCGCGCCCTGTTCCGGCAGGCGACCGAGACTTTGGCGCGGACCGCCACCGGCACCCCGGAGCGCCGGAACAACCTGGCCACGCTGGAGAATATCTCCCGCGCCATCGCAGCGGGACCGGGTCGGGGGCTTTAGCCCCCGCCTTTCCAGCCGGCAGGGCCAACTTCGCGCTCCAGCAGGGTGACCGCATGTTCCAGAGTCTCGCCGAGACCCCAGCCCTGGCTGTCGGCGATGGCGCAGAACGCGGCGATTGTTTCGGGCCGGGCTTTCAGATTGAGCTGCATGTTGCGCCCGGTGCGGCGGCGCCGCGGCAGTTCGGCAGGCCGGGCCTCGACCGCCGGCTGCGGCTCACGGCTGCGGAATCCGGCGGCCGCCGCCGCTTTCTTCGTTTCCGCCTGCGGCGGCTTGTCGTTGGCGGTAACTACCGGCTGCGGCAGCCATTCGGATGGATCGAAATCGTCAAGCGAGTCGGCGAAGCCAAGATCGGTGCGCTGGCGTTCCATGTTACGCTGCCTTTCCGACAACTGCCGTGCTCTTGAGCTTGGCGATCACCTCACCCGCGAAGGCCCGCGCGTTCTCCCGCGCCTTGTCGATATTGCTGACCCGTGCGTTGGACAGACCCGCCAGCACGCCGCCAAAATCGAAGATGTCGCGAAAGGCGGCGCGTTCGACTATGGAGGTGGAGAACACGTCGATGCCCGCTTTGTCGAGCTGGTCCGGCACATTGCGCAAGGCGCGCGAAGTGATGGCGGCGCTGGTGCGCGTCAGCAGGATACTGTGCGGGATAGTGCGCAGGGCCATGCGCTCCTGGTTACGGATCAGCTTGATGGTCTTGGCCGCGCCCTTTGCATCCATCGACGCGCCCTGCGCGGGAATGATGACGAGGTCCGACATGCCGATGGCGTTGGCGACCATAAGGCTCGCCGTGCCTTCCAAATCGACGATGACGAACTGGGCTGTCTTCGCGGCGCTTTCGATGTGATCGACGATGGTGTCCTCGCTGACCTCGGCGATGATGTCGATGGTTGCGGGCTTGCCGGGCAACCGGCCCCACTGGGAGATCCACCGTTCGGGGTCGGCATCGATAATGGCGACGCGCGCGCCCTTTCCGGCCAATTCACCGGCCAACAGCAGTGCGGACGTTGTCTTTCCGGCTCCCCCTTTTGGATTTGCAAAAGAAATGACGGGCATGCACTCTCACTATGTAAATAGTCGAAACGTATAACTAATTAAAAATACCAGATAGTTATCAAATACCAAACGAGTATTTGAAAGAGGCCGGATAGTTTTTTGTTCTACCAGATAGCAACAGGCGCGCTTTCTGGTAGCTATCTGTGTTCATTATTCGGAATGAAGATGCGCCGCTCGGGACGATTCGGGGCAATGCTGGCTGCGCTTTTGAAAAAAGGCGCTCCGAAAGCCGCGTGAATACTTGGCTGACAGAACAAACTTGCCATAGCGCCGTACATTGCGGACAATTTGCGGTGGTCGATTCCGACCTCGCGCAATCTATTCCAACAACTTACGAGGAAAATTCCCCTAACAAAAAGAAAATCCACCAGAGTCGGGCCGTTCGTTAGATAGAGATATTTGTGAAATCAGCAATCCAAATATCTCAAAACAGTTACAATCACGCAAGTAATTTTTGCGATGTTTTCGTGCGCCCTGATTTTCTGCGGGTTTTCTCCGAACCGATAGGGGAGAAAACCATGACTATGCAAAACGCCTGCGCGCAATCCGCCTTCGTGGACGCGCACCGGCACCTGAAAACCCGAATCGTCGAGGGCAGTGCGCCCGCGCCGGTCACGGCAATTCCGGTCAACACGGAACGCCGCGCCCGCTCGTTGCAAACCTGTCATCGCTACCGGGCGCACGAGCCGGAACGGCGACCGGTGCCGAAGGATAGCGGGGCCTATGTGCCGGAGCTGGCGGCGCGGCTCGAAGACGACCCCAATCTCTGCGACGGCGCGCGGCGCTGTGCGCGCAAGCTCGCCGAAGAAACCTACCGCAAGGACCGGGACAGCCGTTCGCTGGCGGTGACAGTCACATACCCCGCGCGGGCGCTCGGCCGTTGCCGCCGCACGGTGCAACGCTATCTCCGCCCGCTCGAACGGGAAGGCTATATCGCGGTCGATGTGATTGCCGGGGCGCGCTCGCGCATGTGCGTCGGGCTGGTCGTGCGGCTGTGCGATCCGCTGATCGCCCGCCATCACCGGCAAAAATGGCTCGGCAGCGCCCGGAATGCAGGGGCGACAGCGGCGTCACAGAAACATAGGTTCAAGGGTTATATAAAGGGCAACTGCCCTCAAATTCCGGTTCAGCAATGGGCCATGCGCTGCATGGACGGCGTTTTCTGCTCCCTTATAAAAACCGACCCGCTCGCCGGGCTGCCTGCTATCGCTCCGGCCTGACAATCCGGGCCGCTACAGCCATGCCGATTCCGGCCCGATTGCGGGGCGGGGAATGCGGTATGGCCTTCAGGGGGTGTTCGGCCCGGTCAGCGCCAGAACGCATCCTGACGCAACCTCGGCGAAATCAGGGGCCTTCCCGTATCAGGACCACAAACGGGAGAGCCACGACCAGAATCCGCTCTTCGGCTTGGCGGGCGGCGCGGAGCGAGTCGGCTTGGCAGCCTGTTCCGACTGGTCGAAATAACGGGCTTTGGCGCGACGGTCGTGGGCGCGGACGCCGTCGATCTGCTCCTGGGTCATGTTACCCGCCCAACGGACCTTGCCCTTATCGATCCAGTAGTGGGAGCGGCAGGGAAAGCTCCAATTGCCAATCGAAGGATGAAGCGACACCGAAACGCCGTCATAGGTCAGTTTCCAGTCGGTCGGGCTGAGCGGCGTCACCACTTCCAGGCCGCAGCCGCAGCAGCATTTATGCGCGACCGTGGCGTATTCCATCGACACGTAAAGCGTATGCTCGGCGAGTCGGTCCGGGACGCTCGTGACAAATTCCGTGTCGAGGACGATGGGCTGTTTCATGGCTTGTCCTCGTTCAGAAGCATGTTGCCGTCGAGCGTGTAGGTGCAATGGTGTTCGTCATCCAGATCGAGGTAGAAGCCAAACAGCTTCTTCCACTTGATGACCGCCAACGCCGCGTTCAGGTCGGCAATCTGAATATTCTTGGCGTACAGGTCATCGGCCGCGCCGGCGGAAAGGCCGATGCGCTTCTTGTCGCGGACGTGCGCATTCATGCGTGCGGTGCACGTCGTCGTCCTCACGATGCCCTGCAGCTTGTCGTCCACAAGGTCGATGCCCATCCCGACATCGACGTAGGGGATGCCGAGGGCCTCCAGCTTCTCGATGATCGGCCGCTTTACATCGCCGCGATCAACGCAAAGGAAGACGAACACCATCCCGTCGAGGCAGTCAGCATTCGCGGCGTCGATGTGAAAATCCTGCGCCACGATGTTCCGGCGCATCGGCGCATAGCGGTCGCGGAAGTAGTGGACTTTTTTCGGCGCGGCCTTCAGTTCGGCAAGCGTCGCGGCTCCGGGCGAGCGGAACGCATTGTGCTGGAGGTAATGGTCGCCGTCGAAAAGATGGATCCCATGGACCGGCGTTTTCGCCACCACGTCGAGGACGTAGGAACCCGTGCCGCCAAGGCCGATGATCGCCATCCTGGGCAGGGCCAGCTTTTGCGACAGGGCGTAGATGCCCGCGCGGCTTGAGGCCGTGTCCAGATACTCAAATACGGAATCGGGGTCGTCGGCTTCGATCACCCGGAACGTCTTTGCCGTGGCCGTCGGATCGATGGCCGCCGCATGGCTCGACAGCATGTCGGCCTAAGAACTCCTAACAAAACCTTTTGTTAACCATGGATGGTCGAGTTTCTGGCATGGCTAAGAAACTCCTTCCTGATGATTTGTGGGCAGAGGTCGCCCCGCTGATGCCTGTTCCCGCTGCACGCCCGAAGAGCGGTCGTCCGCCGGTTGCAGCCCGCGATGCGCTGATCGGCATCCTGTTTGTGCTCTACACCGGGATCCCGTGGGAACGGCTGCCGTTTGAGGTCGCCGGTTGCTCGGGAATGACCTGCTGGCGCCGGCTGCGCGACTGGCAGAATGCGGGCCTGTGGGACAAGCTGCATCGCCATATGCTCGACCGGCTCAATCTGGCCGGCGAGATCGACTGGTCGCGCGCCTCGGTGGATGCCTCGTCCGTTCCCGCCAAAAGGGGGGCGATGCGACAGGCCCGAACCCGACCGATCGCGGCAAACCGGGCGCCAAACGCCACATCATGGTCGACCGCGCCGGCATCCCTCTCGCTCTCGTCCTGACCGGAGCCAACCGGCACGACAGCATGGCGCTGACCGACGTCGTCGAGGCCGTCCATCCCGTGCGCCAGAAGCGCGGCCGGCCCCGCAAGCGACCCGCCAAGTTCCATGCCGACAAGGGCTACGACTTCGACCGTTGCCGCCGCGACCTGCGCGCCCGCTCCATCACGCCCCGCATCGCAAGGCGCGGCGTCGAAACCAGCAGCCACCTCGGAAAGCACCGATGGGTCGTGGAGAGGACGTTCGCATGGATCAACCAGTTTAGGCGGTTGATCGTCCGCTACGAACGCCATGCCGATCTCTATCGCGCTTTCCTCGTCATCGCTGCCGCAATCATATGCTTCAGAGCAACAGAACGGTTTTGTTAGGAGTTCTTAGCCAAAACCGGCATAATTAAAAAACATGGCCGGTATGATACTTCCCGTCACGTTCAAAAAATTCAATAAAATCAAGTAATTATGGCGCGCCCGAAAGGATTCGAACCTCTGACCCCCAGATTCGTAGTCTGGTGCTCTATCCAGCTGAGCTACGGGCGCGCGGTGCCGGTTGATGGGGTGGTCCCCGGCGGCAGGGGGAACGCTTATACCGGGTTGGCGTGCAATGCAAGTGTCGGTGCGAGCGTTTTGGGAATAAGTGGACGGCGGCTTGCAAAGGGGAAAGTCTGCCGGGGTGTTGGGGTGCTGTGCCGTACCGTTCAGGCGCAGGTGGGCGTGGGAAAATCGAGGGCGAAGGTGGCGCCGGTGGTGGTTTCGAGCAGGGTCAACTCGCCGCCATTGGCCGTCACCAGTTCGCGCGCGATGGCCAGCCCCAGTCCCGTGCCTCCGGCGCGGGCCGAGCCTTCAAAGGCGACAAAAAGGTTTTCGCGGGCCCGGGGCGGCAGGCCCGGGCCGTTGTCGGCAAGGAAGAGCCGCGTCCGGCCGGGCGAGCGTTCGGCATCAAGCGTCACGGTGGGGCCGGTGGTCTTCCCGTCCACCGCCTCGAGTGCCTCGCGCGCGTTCTTCATGAGATTGACCAGCACGCGGCCAAGATGGTCGGGATCGAGCTCGAGCACGATGTCGTCGCCCACCCGGTTGTCGAACCGGATGACCGGATGGCCGGCGAGACCGGCAGCAAGCGCGCTTTCAAAACCAAGCGCCCGCACGCCCACCGGCTGGGGCCGGGGCAGTCCGGCCTGCTGGCGGCCATAGTCGAGCACCGACTGGGCAAAGCCGATGGCCCGGTCGAGGGTGTTGACGAGCCTTGGCGCCAGCCTTTGCACCTTGGGGTCGTCCAGCGTCGCCACCTGATCGGACAGCAGTTGGGCCGAGGTCAGCATGTTGCGCAGATCGTGGTTGATCTTGGCGACCGCCAGCCCCAGATCGGCCAGATGGCGGCGCTGGCGCAGCATCGAGAACAGTTCGGCCTGGGTATCGGCCAGCGCCTGTTCGAGTACGGCGATCTCGTCGTCCCGGTCCGGATCGGGCGTGATAATGAGGGTGCCGTTCTCGGGATTGTTGCGGAAGGCCAGCACATTGGCGGTCAACCGCTTGATCGGGGCGATCAGCAGGCTTTCGGCCAGCACATAGATGACGATGGCGGTCACCCCGGCAATGATCAGCGAAAGCGCAAGGATATTGCCCGAATAGGTGAGCATGTCGGCGCGCAGTGGTCCGTCGGGCATCAGCACCTCGACCACCACGTCCCCGGCGCCGGGCGGCACGCCCACGATGCGCAATATGCGGTCTCCGCCCAACAACAGCGTTTCGGTGGCATCCATGATCAGCCGGACAGGGTTGCGGTCGCGCATGTCGGCGAGATGGGCTTCGGCGGGCATCGTGGCGCCCTCGATGGCGATGAGATCGGTCTGCCCGGCCCGGCGGTAGACGATGGCGAGCGCGCCCGCCGATTGCAGCAGTGGATCGGTGATCTCGACGGGCAGATCCATGACGTCGGGCACCGCGTCGAACACCCGCACCGCCACCCCGCCGATGCGCAGCCGGTCGTCGAGCCAGCTTGCCCGGTAATTGGCGAGCGAAGGGAAAAACACCGCGACTTCGACGAGCAGGATGACAAAGGCGATGGCGGTGATGAGTTTGAAGGACAAACCCCTTACCGGCCCCCCAACCTTTTTGCCATCGCGCGTCATCATGAAAGCCTATAGGGGGATTTTTTCTATGGCAACAAACGCTTAAGCGCCCCGACAGCTCGCCAGAAGGGTGGCTGCCGGTGGGTCGAGGCGTATTGGGCGGCCATGCGTGGCACGATCTCGGAGAGGGCCGGGTAGGGGGCAAGGAGGTTTTCGAGGTCAAACAGCGTCAGCCCCTGCGCCATCGCCAGCCCCAATATCCCCGCAATCTCGCCCGTGCCCTCGCCGCATAGCCCTGCCCCCACGATCTTGCCCCTGCTGGTGACCAGCAGCTTGATGTGCCCGTCCTCGCGCCGGTTGACACGGGCCTTGTCGAGTCCGGCAAAGCCATGGCGGAGAACCGTGAAGCGGTCCTTGTAGCGGGCACGGGCCTGGGCTTCGGTGAGGCCGATCGCTGTGATTTCAGGGTCGGTGGCGATGAGCCGGGGCAGCACCGGGGGGGGCAAAAGGCCAAGCCGGCCCCCAACGGCGTGGTTCGCCGTCCAGGCACCCATGAAGCGCGCGGCGTGGACCGAGCGCGTGCCCGCCGCATCGCCCACGCAATAGATGCGGCGGTTGGAGGTGCGCGCCATTTTGTCGAGTATCGGTCCGTTCCCGCCGCCCCGGGCGCGCGCCTTGCCCAGATCGAGGGTATCGAGGTTCGAGGTCCGCCCGGTCGCGACCAGCAGATGGGTGCCCTCTATGCTGCGCTCCTCGGGGCCGGTCCTGACGATCACCGCGATGTTGTTTTCTTCGCCACCCACTGAGACGATGCCGCTATTGGCGATGATCTCGATCCCTTCTTCTTCCAGCCGGGCGGTGAGCAGGCCGGCCAGTTCGGGATCTTCGTCCCCGAGCGGGACCAGCATGTCGATGACGGTTACCGCGCTGCCCAGCCGCCGGTGGGCCTGCGCCAGCATCAGGCCCGTCGCTCCCGCGCCGATGACGATGAGATGGCCGGGGCGGCGGGTGATCTCGAAAACGGTTTCCGGGGTGAGAAAGGCGACCGTATCGAGACCGGGGATTTCGGGCACGAAGGGGCGCGAGCCGGTGGCGAGGATGAATTTTTTCGCCCCGATCCGCCGTTCGCCCGCCATAATGGCTGCCCGTCCCGTAAAGATCGCGGGCTGGCGGATGATCTCGGCGCCCAGCGCCGCCAGCCTTTCAGCCGAGCTTTGCGGCCGGGCTTCCTCGATCAGCGTTTTGATATGGGCGTTGAGGCGCGAAAAATTGATGCGCGGGGCGTCAGCCCCGATGCCGAACTCGGCGGCGTTGCGGATATCGAGGGCGCGGCGCGCCGAGGCAGCGAGCGCCATGGCGGGCAGGGCGCCCCAGTTGAGCGCCACCCCGCCCATCTCGACGGCCTCAACGATCGCCACCGTCTTGCCGAGCGCGAGCCCCTTTTCGGCGGCGGCAAGCCCGGCCGGACCCGCGCCGATCACGCACAGGTCGAATTTTTCCGCAACTGCCACTCGTTCTTCCGGCCCCCTCGACGCGCCGCTCTTGAAATTGGGATCATTGCAAACCGTTCCGGGTCACGACTGAAGCCAGAACGTCATCCGTTTCCATCAGAACCTCAAATTATCTAGCGTAGATCGCCGGGGCTGACCAGTCGGGGCCTGATCGGTGCGCAGGCCATCTGCTCGATTGACTTGAGGTTCCCTTTTACCTATAAGCCGCCCAACCTTTGCCATGGCAGCGGGCGTCATGCCTTTGCTCTTTGGTGGACCGAAGCGGTCGAAAAAGACCAACGCAAGTTTTTTATCAAGAGGATCGCGCCGGCGCGCGCGGTAAAGACCCATGAAGCGTACTTTCCAGCCGAGCAATCTTGTTCGCAAGCGCCGCCACGGTTTCCGGGCCCGCATGGCCACTAAGAACGGCCGCATCATCCTGGCCCGCCGCCGTGCGAAGGGCCGCAGCCAGCTTTCGGCGTAATTGTCGGCGCCGTGCCGGACACCCCGGCATTACCGTTAAGACGCCTCAAAAAGCGGGCGCAGTTCCTTAAAGCCGCGCGGGGCACGAAAGTTGCCAGGCGCGGCTTTGTGTTGCAGGCGGTGCGGGTCGGAGAAGACAGCCCGGGCGTGGGGTTCACGGTCACCAACAAGACCGGCAACGCGCCCGCGCGCAACAGGATCAGGCGCCGGCTGCGCGCGGCCGTCGCAAAAACCGGCGGCCAGCTTGCCGCAGGACACGATTATGTCTTGATCGGGCGGCGCGAGGCCTTAAATGAACCCTTTGCTGCGCTGGTGGAGGACCTCTCCGCTTCGATAAGGCGTATCCACAAGGTTGAACGGCCCGATAAACCACGCAAGGGCCGAGCGGGTGTTGAAGTAGAGCCATGAACGACCAACGCAATATGATCCTGGCCATCGTCCTGAGCATGGCTGTGCTCTTTGGCTGGCAATTCTTCATCGCCGGGCCGCAGCTCGAACAGGCCCAGCGCCAGGCCGAGACTGCCGCCGAGCAGCAGGCCGCCGGCGAGGTGGCGCGCGACGGGCTCGATATCGCCGCCCCCCAGGGCGAACCGGGAGCGGGGGCCGCAACGTCCTCTTCGACCGACATTCTCAGCTTTGCAACCCGCGATGCCGCGCTGGCCGCCAGCCCCCGCGTTCCCATCCGGACCCCGGCGGTTTCCGGCTCGATCAATCTCGTGGGGGCGCAGATCGACGATCTGCATCTTTTGCGCTACCGCGAGACGATCGACGACGACAGCCCCACCATCACGCTGTTGTCCCCGGCCGGTTCGCCCGAACCCTATTTCCTCGAACAGGGCTGGGTGGCCCCGGCGGGAAGCGCGATCGCGCTGCCGGACGGCCAGACCATGTGGACGCTCGAGACCGGGGAGACCCTGACGCCTGAAACCCCTGTGACCCTTGCCTGGGACAACGGGGAAGGTCTTGTCTTCCGCCGCACCATCGCGCTCGATGAGAGCTATATGTTCTCCATCACCCAGAGCGTTGAAAACACCGGCGCCGCCGAGATCGCGCTTTATCCCTATTCGCGCATCATGCGGCTCTATACGCCCCGGACGCAGAATTTCTTCATCCTGCACGAAGGCCCTATCGGGGTTTTGGGCGATGCCAATCTCATCGAGATGAGCTATGGCGATCTCGAAGGGGACGGCCAGCGCGATTACGCGGCGACCGGCGGGTGGCTGGGCTTTACCGACAAATACTGGGCGACCGCGATCATTCCCGGTCAGGACGAGACGATCAATGCGCGGTTCTTCCACACCCCGCGCGCCGGAAACGGCAATGATTATCGCGCCAATTTCGTTTCCCAGTCGGCGGTTGCCGTGCCGGCTGGTGCCACCGCCGAGCACACGAGCCTCGCTTTTGCCGGCGCCAAGGTCGAATCGATCATCGATGCTTATGAGCAGGGCCACGGGATCGACCGGTTCGAGCTCCTGATCGACTGGGGCTGGTTCCACTTCATCACCAAGCCCATGTTCTATCTCATCCGGCTGCTTTACGAGTTCCTGGGCAATTTCGGGCTCGCCATCCTTGCGGTCACGGTGATGATCAAGGCGATCTTCTTCCCCCTTGCCAACAAGAGCTATGCCTCGATGGCCAATATGCGGCGCATGCAGCCGCAGATGAAGGAGATTCAGGAAAAGTACAAGGACGACCGCGCCGCCCAGCAACAGGCGATGATGGAGCTCTACAAGAAAGAAAAGATCAATCCGGTCTCGGGCTGCTGGCCGGTCCTGATCCAGATTCCGGTGTTCTTTGCGCTCTACAAGGTCCTTTTCGTCACCATCGAAATGCGGCACGCCCCGTTCTTTGGCTGGATCCAGGACCTCGCGGCCCAGGACCCCACGACGGTCTTCAACCTGTTCGGTCTTCTGCCTTACGACCCCACCATCGTGCCGGTCATCGGTCCGTTCCTGCAGGTGGGCATCTGGCCGCTCATCATGGGCGTTACCATGTGGGTGCAGATGAAGCTCAACCCGCCCCCGGCCGATCCGACCCAGGCGATGGTCTTTTCGCTCATGCCGGTGATCTTCACCTTCATGCTTGCGACCTTCCCGGCGGGGCTGGTCATCTACTGGGCGTGGAACAACTTCCTTTCGGTCATCCAGCAATGGGTCATCATGAAGCGCCATGGCGTGGAGGTGGACCTTCTGGGCAACATCAAGAACAGCTTCAAGCGCAAGCCCAAGGCTGCGGATTGATCAAGACAACAGGAAGGGCCGGGAAACCGGCCTTTCCCGCTTCTGGTGCACCATGACCGATCCCGCCGAAACCGTCCGCCTGCTGTTCGCGCGCCCATGGGTGTTCCTCAAGGGGTGTGTGCGCGTATCGGACCTGCCGGCCGATAACGTAATAGAAGTGGCCTTCGCCGGGCGCTCCAATGTGGGCAAATCCTCGCTCATCAACGCGCTGGTCGGCCAGCGCGCGCTGGCCCGGACCTCGAACACCCCGGGGCGCACGCAGGAGTTGAACCTTTTCGCGCCCGAACAGGGCGGCATCCGTATCGTCGACATGCCCGGCTACGGGTTTGCCAAGGCGCCCAAGCCCGTCGTCGAGAAATGGACGAGACTCATCCACCAGTTTTTGCGCGGGCGCCCCAATTTGCGGCGCGTCTACGTGCTGGTCGATGCGCGCCACGGGCCCAAGGCCAATGATGCAACGGTGATGAACGAACTCGACAAGGCCGCCGTTTCCTACCAGGTGGTGCTGACCAAGGCCGACAAGCTGCCGCAAAAGGGGCTCGATGCGGTGCTGGCCGCAACGGCGCAATTCATCGCCAAGCGCCCTGCTGCCCATCCCGAACTGATCGTGACCTCGAGCGAAAAGGGCGAGGGGATCGACACCCTGCGCGCCGAGATCGCGGCACTGATCGGCAACGGCTGAGCGACTTTATCTCTCGATAAATTCCAGAACCGCTTTGCGGAACGCATCGGGCCGGTCGAGATTGGCGCAATGGCCGGCGCCTTGCATGCGAACCACCGTGACGTTTGGCCGTTGCTCCAGCGCCTTGAGCTTTGGATCGAGCGCGCGGTTGACCGCGCTGTCGCGCGCGCCGCGGATGATGAGATAAGGCCCCTCGAAACCCAGTGCATTGGCGGTGAGATCATAGCGGTGCACGGCTCTCCCCACGGCCAGCGCAACGGTGGGGTCGAAGTCCCGCACAAGGGGGCCGATGATGGCGCGCCCTTCGGCGGTCGGGGTGGTACCGCGCGCCGCGACCCAGCCCACGGCGCGCTTGCCCATCAACCGGTAGGTGAGCGGGAGGAGTGAGGGTGTCACTCTCGGCAAACCGAGCGCCGGGGCCGTGCCGAATGTCGTCAGCGTACGGAAGCGTCGGGCATGGTCCTTGACGAGAAAAAGCGCCAAAATGCCGCCCAGCGAATTGCCGACATAATCGACCGCCTCACATCCGGCATCGTCCATGATTTCGAGAAGGTCGCGGGCCATGCGCTCGATGGTGTAGCTCGCCTCGGGCGCCCGCCCCGAGCGGCCATGACCGCGCAGATCGGGCACGATGACCCGGAACCCCTGGCCTGCAAAGAACCGTGCGTCGGCGTCGAACTGGTCGGCCCCCGCGCCCATGCCGTGGACGATCATCAAGGGGCGGCCGTCCGACTGGCCATGATCGAACCAGACGATCTCGACACCGTCGCCCGTCATGGTCCTGCGCTCGAAGCGTGCCGTCCCGGTCATGCGTTCCCGATCACAATGCCTGCCGTAAAACCGGTGTGGCCATGAATTTTCCCCCGATATAGGCGATTGTCCGGAATTCGACAAACCCGATGGTAGCGGCGGCATCCTTGCCGCTCGGGAAAAGGGGGAATGATATTTGCGCTGCCTGCTGCCGGGCGCGCTTAAGGGGTAATAAACCATCTTCCAAACGCCCCGGGTTTCCTGCTATCAGCGGCGCCATGACAAAGCCGTCCAGAACCCCTTTGAGCCACATCCGCAATTTCTCGATCGTTGCCCATATCGACCACGGGAAATCAACGCTTGCCGACCGCCTCATCCAGATGACGGGCGGGCTCGACCTGCGCGAGATGAAAGAGCAGGTGCTCGATTCCATGGAGATCGAGCGCGAACGCGGCATCACCATCAAGGCGCAGACCGTGCGGCTCGAATATGAGCACACCGATGGCGAGCATTACGTGCTCAACCTCATCGATACGCCGGGACACGTGGACTTTGCCTATGAGGTGAACCGTTCGCTCGCCGCCTGCGAGGGTTCGCTCCTGGTGGTCGACGCCGCGCAGGGGGTGGAAGCGCAGACGCTGGCCAATGTCTATCACGCTATCGAGGTCAATCACGAGATCGTGCCGGTCCTGAACAAGATCGACCTGCCCGCCGCCGAGCCCGAGCGCGTCAAGCAGCAGATCGAGGACGTGATCGGGATCGACGCGTCCGATGCCGTCGAGATTTCCGCCAAAACGGGGCTGGGGATCGACAAGGTGCTCGCCGCAATCGTCGAGCGCCTGCCCGCCCCCAAGAGCAATGAGAATGCGCCATTGAAGGCGCTGCTGGTCGATAGCTGGTACGACCTTTATCTCGGCGTCGTGGTGCTTATCCGGGTGATCGACGGGCGCATCAAAAAGGGCCAGAAGATCCGCATGATGGCAACCGGCGCCTCCTATGAGCTCGACCGGGTGGGCGTCTTCACCCCCAAGCTGATCGATGTGGGCGAGCTTGGCCCCGGCGAAATCGGGTTCTTCACCGCCTCCATTAAGGAAGTCGCCGACACCAATGTGGGCGACACCATCACCGATGACAGAAAGCCGACCGACGCGCCGCTCCCCGGCTTCCGGCCTGCCCAGCCGGTAGTGTTCTGCGGGCTCTTCCCGGTCGATGCCTCCGATTTCGAGGACCTGCGCGCCGCGATGGGCAAGCTGCGGCTGAACGATGCGAGCTTTTCCTATGAGATGGAGACCTCGGCGGCGCTGGGCTTCGGGTTCCGCTGCGGGTTCCTTGGCCTTCTGCACCTCGAGATCATCCAGGAGCGGCTGGCGCGCGAATTCGATCTCGACCTCATTACCACCGCGCCTTCGGTGGTCTATGAAATCGAGATGACCGATGGCAGCCAGATCGAGCTCCATAACCCCGCCGACATGCCCGAGGTGGTCAAGATCGCCGAAATCCGCGAGCCGTGGATCAAGGCGACGATCCTGACGCCCGACGACTATCTCGGCGCGATTTTAAAGCTCTGCCAGGAGCGGCGGGGCATCCAGACCAACCTCTCCTATGTGGGCAACCGGGCCATGGTCGAATACGACCTGCCGTTGAACGAGGTGGTGTTCGATTTCTACGACCGGCTGAAATCGATCTCCAAGGGCTATGCGAGCTTTGACTACCAGCTCTCCGACCATCGCCCCGGCGATCTGGTCAAGATGCAGATTCTGGTCAATGCCGAGCCGGTCGACGCGCTTTCGATGCTGGTCCACCGCTCGCAGGCCGAATATCGCGGGCGCATCATGTGCGAAAAGCTCAAGGAGTTGATTCCCGCCCACCTCTTCGTCATCCCCATCCAGGCCGCCATCGGCGGACGCATCATCGCCCGCGAAACGGTGCGCGCGCTGCGCAAGGACGTGACTGCCAAATGCTATGGCGGCGACGCGACGCGTAAACGAAAACTGCTCGAAAAGCAGAAAGAGGGGAAAAAGAAGATGCGCCAGTTCGGCAAGGTCGAAATCCCGCAAGAGGCCTTTATCAAGGCGCTCAAGATGGGGGATCAATAACGCCCCAAAGGAGGAGCCCTTAACCTTTCCGCCCGGGCGTGATAGGAACGAGTGCTTCTTCTGTCCGAAGCCTTTCCAGCGATCCATGCTCTATTTTTCCGATCCTTTCGACGCCGTCATTTTCGATATGGACGGCACCTTGCTCGATACCGAAGCGGTGTTCCGCACCATCGTTTTCGATGTGTGCGCCGAACTCGGCTTCGAGATGACCGACCTCGTCCACAAGTCGATTGTCGGCAGTTCCCACGAGGCGACGCAAAAGCTGCTGGTCGAGGCCTATGGGGTGAGCTTTCCCTATGCCCTGTTCGATGATATGTGCCGCAGCCACATGCACAGGAAAGTGGCCTTGTCCCCGGTGCCGCTCAAGCCGGGTGCCGCGGACCTGCTTGCAGCGCTCGGTGCGCAAGGGGTGCCGCTCGCGGTTGCCACCTCCTCCCGGCGCGCCCACGCCGAAACCCATCTGAGCGGCGCCGGAATCCTCGAGCATTTCGATACGATCATCACCCGCGACGACGTCAGTAACCCCAAGCCGCACCCCGAACCCTATCTTACCGCTGCCCGCCGTCTGGGCGCCGCGCCCCGTCATTGCGTGGCGTTCGAGGATTCGCTGGCCGGGGTTCGTGCGGCCCATGCAGCGGGCATGCGTACGGTCATGGTGCCCGATCTCGTCGACCCCACCGAGGACATCAGGGCGCTGTGCCATGCGGTAATCGACAGCCTCGAGCATGCCCGTTTCCAGCTTGCATCCAGCCCCGGTGATGCAACTGGTTCTCAATAGCATTTGCAAGTAAAAACAAGGGGATAGACAAGGTGCGCCTGCGCACGTAAGGAAGGTTCACACCCTGCTTCCCGCGCGGACGACGTCATGTTCAAACCTACCCCGATCCGTCTTGCCATCGGCTCGATCCTTGTCGGGCTTGTGGTTCTTGCGCTCAAATTCTGGGCGGCGGAGATCACGGGATCGGTCGCGCTCCTCTCGGATGCGCTCGAAAGCATCGTCAATGTCGTGGCTGCCTTTGCCGCGCTGATCGCGGTGCGGCTCGCCGCGCGGCCGGCCGATGCGACGCTCCCCTATGGCTATCACAAGGCCGAGTATTTCTCCGCCGTGCTCGAGGGTGTATTCATCCTCATCGCCGCCCTCGCGATCTTTTACCAGGCTTGGCAGGCCATCGCCAATCCGCACCCGATCGCGCTCGATGTGCAAAGCGCCGCCATCGTCCTTGCTGCCACCGCGATCAATGGCGCGTGGTGCGCGGTGCTGATCGGCCAGGGCAGAAAGCTGCGCTCCCCAGCCATCGAGGCGGACGGCCATCATTTGTGGACCGACGTGCTCTCCTCGCTCGGGGTCATCGTGGGGCTGGCCGCTGCGCTGCTGACGGGCTGGATGATTCTCGATGCGCTGATCGCCGTTCTGGTCGGGCTCAACATCCTGTGGTCGGGCTCGCTTCTGGTGGCGCGTTCGGTGGGCGGGCTGATGGACGCAGCGCTTCCCCCCGAGGACCTCGAAACCGTGCGCCAGACCATCCAGACCAACGCCGAAGGGGCGATCGAGGCTCACGACATCCGCACCCGGCGGGCGGGGCCGGCGACCTTCATCGAGTTCCACCTCGTCGTGCCGGGAGAAATGAGCGTCGAGACCGCCCACGAAATCTGCGACCGGATCGAAGCCGCGCTCAAGGCCGCAACAGATGGCGCCCGCGTCACCATCCATGTCGAGCCCGAGCACAAGGCCAAGCATTCAGGTATCGTGGTCGTGTGACCGACCGCGCCAATTTCGCTAAAATGCCATCCTTTGGCACAAGCCGGTGCTAATCCCGGACCCTTATTGAGCCCTATCGCGCCGTAAAGGGCGCCGTTAACCATTGATTAAGCTTAACATCGCGTTAATACTAAGCTTTGGTTAAAAAGCGATGCAACAGGGCAGGCCGCGCCCGTTCGAGGTGCGGTGCAAGAACAAGGGCTTGGGACAATCGGGATGGCGCTGGGTGGAAACGCCATAGGTGGAATTTTGCGCGGCGCGAAAGCGGCCGCGCTTGCGTTGCCGCTGGCTTTGGCGGCTCTGTCCGCGCCGCTCGCCCAGGAAGCGCTGACCCCTGACCTGGTCGCCAGCTACGTGGCCTCGCCCGATTTCCGGCTGACCGAGGAGCGCAAGGCGTTCGCGGCAAGCGAAGTTCACTGCCTTGGACAAGCGGTCTATCACGAATCGCGCGGCGAGCCCGATCAGGGGCAATGGGCAGTGGCCTCGGTCATCCTCAACCGCGTCGAATCGCGGCAATACCCCGATACGGTCTGCGGCGTCGTCTTCCAGAACGCGCATATGCCCAACCGCTGCCAGTTCTCTTTTGCCTGCGACGGGCGGCCCGACGATGGCGGGCACGGCAACCGCATCGATCGCCAGAGTTGGGTCAAATCCCACCTCCTCGCCTCGATCGCCTATGATAAATACCTGCGCGGCAAGCGGCACGAGGACGGTCTGACCACAGCGCTGCACTTCCACACCACCAGCGTGGAACCGCAATGGGCCTCGGCCTATGTGGCGGTCGCCACTATTGGCGCGCATATTTTTTATTAACCGCGCCCGCGCCCCTGCCTCTCCCTTCGCTTCCCCGGCTTTCGCCGGGAAAGCGACGGAGGAAAATAAAACTCAATGGCGATCTATTCCGCTGCCACGGCCAGCCTTGGCCCGGCTTCGGCGATCTGCACGTCGGCTGCGGCGAACTTTTCAAAGTTGGCCTCGAACAGCCCCACGAGCTTTGCCGACTGGCGGTCATAGGCGGCCTTGTCGGCCCAGCTTTCGCGCGGGTTGAGGAGTTTTGCGTCAACGCCGGGCACTTCGAGCGGCACCGAGAACCCGAAGACGGGATCGACCCGCGAAGGCACGTTGACCAGCGCGCCCGAAAGCGCGGCGTTGAGCAGGGCGCGGGTATCCTTGATCGAGATGCGCTGGCCGACCCCATAGGCCCCCCCGGTCCAGCCGGTGTTGAGAAGCCAGCATTCGGCAAGGCTCTCCTTGATGCGCTTTTTAAGCATGCGGCCGTAAACGGTGGGGTGCAGGCTCATGAACGGCGCGCCAAAGCAGGCCGAAAAGGTGGCTTCAGGCTCGGTCACCCCGCGCTCGGTCCCGGCGACTTTTGCGGTGTAGCCGGAAAGGAAATGATAGATGGCCTGTTCGGGCGAGAGCCGGGCGATAGGGGGCAGGACGCCGAAGGCATCGGCGGTCAGAAGCACTACATTGGCCGGCGTCGGCCCCGTCCCGGTGCGCGAGACGTTGTCGAGCACATAGAGCGGATAGGCAGCGCGGGTATTTTCGGTGCGGGAGCCGTCGCCGAAATCGAGCTCGCGGGTGTCGGGGTCCATGGTGACGTTTTCGAGTACCGTGCCGAAGGCTTTGGTCGCCGCGAAAATTTCCGGCTCGGCCTTTGGCGACAGGTTGATGGTCTTGGCGTAGCACCCACCTTCGAGGTTGAAGACCCCGTCCTCGGACCAGCCATGCTCGTCGTCCCCGATCAGAACGCGTTCAGGGTCAGTCGAAAGCGTCGTCTTGCCGGTGCCCGAGAGCCCGAAGAACAGCGCGGTATCGCCTGCCTTGCCGGTGTTGGCCGAGCAATGCATGGGTAGGACACCCTTGTTGGGAGCATGGAAATTAAAGAGCGAAAACACCGATTTCTTGATCTCGCCCGCATAGGCGGTGCCCCCGATCAGGACGATGTTGCGCGAGAAATCGAGCGCGATGACCGTTTCGGAATGGGTGCCGTGCCGTGCCGGGTCGGCCTTGAAGGCAGGGTTGTGAAGGATGGTGACGTCTGGCGCAAACCCGTCGAGCGCCGCCTTTGCCGGGCGGATCAAAAGGTTGCGGATGAACAGCGCGTGCCAGGCCGAAGGTGTCAGTACCGCGACGTTGAGCTGGTGCTTGAGATCAGCGCCGGCGTAAAGCTGCTGGACGAAAATCTCGCTATTTTCCATGCCCCTGGCAAAATCGGCCAGCAGCACGTCGAACTGCTCGGGCGCCATGGCTTTCGTGTTGTCCCACCAGACGAGCTTTTCAGTCAGCGCGTCGCGCACGATGAACTTGTCCTTTGGCGAGCGGCCCGTGAACTGGCCGGTATCGGTGACAAAGGCGCCATCGACGCTCAAGGAGCCCTCCCCGCGCGCGATCGCCATCTCCACGAGGGCGGGCGCGGCATCGTTGAGGTGAACCTTTGCGGCTTTGCGGGCCGTTTCGGTCGCAAGGCTCTGGCTGCTTACGGTGGTCATCGCAAATACTCTGGGCAATGTTGTCCGGCAGTCCGTCATGGCCCGCCATTGTGAGGCAAGACTAGCCGCGCGCGGCGTTCGCCCGCCATCTGGCAATGGGTCGTAAGACGTTCGTCTAGCCGATGGCAGTTGCGGCCCGGCGCAAAAGGATTGGTTTCCGGGCCGACTATCCCCATCTGGGGTAGCAAATGGAACCAATTGGCCTTGCCATATTTTCCGCGTAATATGCGTTCCATTACGCAATGGACCAATCGTGACGGCAGTACTGGCGCCCGCAACACCTGAGAAACCGGGCCGGTGCGCGGCAAACATGAAGGGAAGTCCATGCCAAAGATCGCTCTCGTTGACGACGATCGCAACATTCTCACCTCGGTTTCGATGACGCTCGAAGCCGAAGGCTATCACGTGGCCACCTATACGGACGGTGCTTCGGGCCTCGAGGGGCTGACCAGCGACCGGCCCGACCTTGCCATTCTCGACATCAAGATGCCGCGCATGGACGGGATGGAGTTGTTGCGCCGCCTGCGCCAGAAATCGGACGTGCCGGTGATCTTCCTGACCTCTAAGGACGAAGAGATCGACGAGCTGTTCGGGCTCAAGATGGGCGCGGACGATTTCATCACCAAGCCCTTTTCCCAGCGGCTTCTGGTCGAGCGCGTCAAGGCCGTACTGCGCCGCGCCGCCGCCCCCAAGGAAGGCACCACCCCCGCCGCCAATGGCGAGGAGGGCGCGGCCCGGACCTCGATCGAACGCGGCGCGCTGGTGATGGACCAGGAGCGCCACACCTGCACCTGGAAGGGCCAGCGGGTGACGCTGACGGTCACCGAATTCCTGATCCTTCTGGCCCTTGCCCAGCGCCCCGGCGTCGTCAAGAGCCGCAACGCGCTGATGGATGCGGCCTATGACGATCAGGTCTATGTCGACGACCGCACCATCGACAGCCACATCAAGCGGCTGCGCAAGAAGTTCAAGAGCGTGGACACGGCCTTTGACATGATCGAGACCCTTTACGGGGTCGGATACCGCTTCAAGGAGCAATAGTCCGGCTTGGACATCAGAGAGACAAGTCAGACCGGTGCTCCGGCCTCGCGTGCCGAGCAGAAGGCGCGCGCGGACGAGGAGCGCCGCGCGGCGCGCATGCCGCTGGCCCGTCCAGTCTTTGCGTTCTTTCGCGGGCTGGGGCGGCTCATCAACTTCACCTTCTTTTCTTCGCTTACCCGCCGCATTGTCATCTTGAACCTCGTGGCGCTGGCCGCACTGGTCGCGGGAATCATGTACCTCAACTCCTTCCGCGCCGGATTGATCGATGTGCGCGTGCAGGCGCTAAGGGTCCAGGGCGAGATCATCTCGGCAGCGATCGCGGCGTCGGCCACCGCCGATTCCAACGTTATCGAGGTCAACCCCGACCGCCTGCTCGAACTTTATATGGGTGAATATTCCTCGCCGTTTTCGTTTTTCGATCCCACGCTCGAATTCCCCATCAATCCCGAGCGGGTTGCCCCGCTCCTGCGCAACGTGGTGGCGCCGACCCGGACACGGGCCCGAATCTATGGGCGGGACGGGATGATGATCATCGATTCCAACAATATCTTTGCGAGCGGAGAGATTCTCAGCGCGCCAGCAGCGCCCGCCGAGCCCGAGGGCACCGGCTTTTTCCTCTTCGATATCTGGAACTGGGTGGCCCGGTTCCTGCCTGGGGGAACCTATCCTCTCTATCAGGACTATCCCGCCAATGAGGGGCTGCGTTACCCCGAAGTCGCCTCGGCGCTCAACGGATCGCCCGCCGATATCGTGCGGGTCGATTCGCGCGGCCAACTCGTTGTCGCCGTCGCCGTCCCGATCCAACGCCAGCGCTCGATCGTGGGGGCGCTGCTGCTCTCGACATCGCCGGGTGAGATCGATGAGATCGTCACCCAGGAGCGCTGGTCGATCCTGCGGATCGCGCTGGTCTCCGCGCTCGTTACCGGATCGCTCTCGGCGCTGATGGCGGGGACGATTGCCGGGCCGATGCGGCGGTTGGCCGAGGCCGCCGAGCGCGTCCAGACCTCGATCACCGCGCGCGAGGAGATCCCCGACTTCACCGACCGGTCCGACGAGATCGGGCACCTTTCGGGCTCGCTCAGGGCCATGACCAACGCGCTCTACAACCGGATCGACGCCATCGAACGGTTCGCGGCCGATGTGGCGCACGAACTCAAGAACCCGCTGACTTCCCTCCGAAGCGCGGTCGAGACTCTACCGCTGGCCCGAACCGATGCGGATCGCGCCCGGCTCACCGAGATCATCCAGCACGACGTACGGCGGCTCGACCGGCTGATCTCCGATATCTCCAACGCCAGCCGGATCGATGCCGAACTGGCACGCGAGAATACCGAAAAGGTCGATCTGGCCGGGCTCGCCCAGGCCATCTGCGCCATCCAGAGCGATCTTGCCGCCACCCACGGGGTCTCGGTGGTCTTTTCGCAAAAGAAAGGCAAGGCCGAGCCGCTGGTGCTCGGGCACGACACCCGGCTCGCCCAGGTGTTCACAAACCTCATCGACAACGCCATCTCCTTTTCGCCTTCGGGCGGGACGGTGGGGGTCTCGGTGGGCGTCGAGGGCGATTATGTGGTGGCGCGCGTCACCGATGAGGGGCCGGGGGTTTCCGACCCCGAAAAGGTGTTCCAGCGCTTTTACACCGACCGCCCCGAGGCCGAATCCTTTGGAGATCATTCGGGTTTGGGGCTTTCCATCTCACGGCAGATTGCACAGGCCCATAAAGGCGCGCTAGAAGCGGGGAACAGGGATGACGGCAGGGCCGGCGCCTTGTTCACGCTAACCTTACCGCGAGCCAGGACGTGACGGTCAAGAAACACAATACACACGGCACGGGCATCCTGATCGGCGATCACGGCATTCTGCTCACCGGAGTCTCGGGGGCGGGCAAGTCGCTGCTGGCGCTCGACCTGATCGAGCAGGCCCGTTTGCGCCGCGAAACCGCGTTTCTGATTTCCGATGACCGCGTTCTGCTCTCGACCGACGAGGACGGGTTGGTGATGGAGCCGCCCCCGACCATCGAGGGGATGATCGAATTGCGCGGGCGGGGCATCATCACCCTGCCATATGTGAAGTCCGCGCATGTGCATCTGGTGGTCGAACTGGTCGAGGACGAGCAGCGCCTCCTTGAAGAATCGGAGATGACCACCAAGATTCATGGCATCTGGGTTCCCCGGTGCCCCGTGCCGACGCGCGGCCGTATAGACGGGCTGCACCAGAGATTTCTCGTTCACGCCGCCCTCAGGGCCCTCGGTGCGCGTATCGGTTGATTTTTCGACAAAAGACTTGAAACCGGCAGCGGAGCAATCGACACTCCGATCCTCTCGCGGCGGCCCGGTTTAGAACAGGGATTTAAAGTATCGCAATGATTGGTTTGGTCCTTGTGACCCACGGCAAACTGGCTGAAGAGTTCAAATCCGCGCTCGAGCATGTCGTCGGTCCACAAGAGGCGGTCGCCGCCGTCTCCATCGGTCCGGACGACGACATGGAAGCGCGGCGCAACGATATCATCACCGCTATCGAGACGGTCGAGGAGGGCGAGGGCGTCATCGTCCTCACCGACATGTTCGGTGGCACGCCGTCCAACCTTGCCATCTCGGTGATGCAGGACCGCAATGTCGAGGTGCTGTGCGGGCTCAACCTGCCCATGCTGGTCAAGCTCGCCCGCGTGCGCTCGGACATGGACATCCGCGAGGCGGCCCGCTTTGCGGCCGAGGCGGGGCGCAAATACATCAACGTGGCAAACGATTTCCTCGGCAAATGAACGCGACCAACGATACCGACCGCGCCGTCTGCCAGCGCCTCACCATCTGCAACAAGCGCGGGTTGCACGCCCGCGCCTCCGCGCGGTTCGTAAGGACCGCCGATCATTTCGATGCCAACGTCACCGTTACTCGCGACGGGGTGACGGTGGGCGGCACCTCGATCATGGGGCTGATGATGCTGGCGGCGGGGCCAGGCACCACCATTCTGGTGCAGGCGACCGGTGCCGAGGCCCGTGAGGCGGTCGAGGCGCTTACCGAACTGGTCGAGAACGGGTTTTATGAAGACAATGAAGGCGCGCAGAGCGCCGAGGGCTGAGCAGGCAAAGCCCATTGGCCGCCGCCGGCTCGTCTGATAGGGTGTGCAGCAGTAGGCTTTGTGTACATTGCTGTGATGGAGGATATGACCGGTTTCGCCCGGAGGCGATAATGCTTCTGTCGCTCCGGCGATGGCGGGTAGGTTTTCGCCTCTTGGCGAGAGCACGATATTATGTATACAATTTAGGCAACGACGCTCCGCGCCCGTTCAGCGGCCGCATTCGGGGTTGTCGTCAGGAAGGAACCAAGGGAGGACTTCATGTTGGGAAGAACAACGGCAGCCATCGTGCTGGGCCTGGGAATGGCCTGGGGCTCGGCGGCAATCGCGCAGGATACCGTCAAGGTCGGTGTCATCCTGCCCTATTCGGGCCCGTTCGCGGACGCGGCCAACCAGTTGCAGGCCGGTATCGACCTTTACCTCGCCACCCACGGCAATGAGGTGGCGGGCAAGACGATCGAGATCATCAAGCGTGATACGGGTGGTCCGGCTGCCGACGTGGCGCAACGTCTGGCTCAGGAACTGGTCGTGCGCGACGGCGTCGACATCCTCGCCGGGTTTGCCCTCACCCCTGAAGCGCTCGGCGCGGCTCCCGTCGCCCAGGAAGCGCAAAAGCTGATGGTCGTCATGAACGCGGCCACTTCGGTCGTCACCGAGCAGTCCGACTATATCGTGCGCACCTCGGTCACCATTCCCCAGCTTAACTACGCGCTGGGCCAATGGGCCCATGAAGAGGCCGGGATCAAAGAGGCCTATACGCTGGTTTCCGATTATGGACCGGGCCATGATGCCGAATCCTCATTCTCCCGGGGCTTTACCGAAGTGGGCGGCACGATCCTGGGGTCGGACCGCACCCCGGTCGACAACCCCGACTTTTCGGCCTATGTGCAGCGCGTGCGCGATGCCAATCCCGAGGCGGTCTATATCTTCGTGCCCGGCGGCGCGCAGCCTGCGGCCATCGGCCGTGCGCTGGTCGATCGTGGCCTTGCGCCGCCCGATACCGCGATTTTCGCGCAGGGCGAGTTGACCCACCCCGAGGCGCTGGAATCGATGGGCGAGGACGCCCGTGGCATCATCACCACGTTCCACTACACCCTTGAACGCGACGATCCGCTCAACAATGAATACGTCGCCGGCTATACCGCCGCCAACAATGGCCGCGAGCCGGACCTGTTCTCGATTGGCGGGTATGACGGCATGCACCTGATCTTCGAGACGCTCAAGGCGACCAATGGCGACACCTCCGGCGACGCGCTGGTGGAAGCGGCCAAGGGCATGGCCTGGGAAAGCCCGCGCGGCCCCATGTCGATCGATCCCGAGACCCGCGACGTCATCCAGACGGTCTATATCCGCGAGGTTCAGGAAGTGGATGGTGAGCTTGAGAACGTGATCATCCACGAGATCCCCGAGGTCAAGGACCCGCTCCACTAGGCCGCGGCAAGCTATCGCCTTCCGCCCCGACCGGGGCGGAAGGCTCCTTGCAAGGCCCGCATCGGGGCCGGCCCTTCTTTCCCTCGCCCGCCGAAGCCGGGCTCCCTCGGTATCGGCCATGACCATCATCACGCTCAGGACAGGTCCACGCCCATGATCGGCCAGATCGCCATTGTGCTGTTCGACGGGTTCGCCTTCGGCATGCTGCTGTTCCTGCTTTCGGTGGGACTGTCGGTGACGCTGGGGCTGATGGGGTTCATCAACCTCGCCCATGGCGCCTTCGGCATGCTGGGGGGCTATGTCACGGTGCTGGTGATGCGCCAGCTCGGCCTGCCGTTCCTTGCAGCGCTTCCCCTCGCCTTCATCGCCGCCGCACTCGCCTCGGTGGTTCTCGAGCGCACGCTCTTTCGCCGGCTCTATAAGGCAGGAGAACTCAATCAGGTGCTGTTCACCATCGGGCTGGTCTTTGTTTCCATCGCGCTTGCCACCCTTTTGTTCGGTACCGTCCAGCAGGTCATCATCCTGCCCTCGTGGCTCAGGGGGTCGGTCGAATTCGCGGGGCTGAACTTCACCTCCTACCGCGTCTTCCTGATCGTCGTGGCGCTGATCGTTACCGCTGTTCTCGTCTTCGGGCTCGAGCGCACCCGGCTGGGCGCGCAGATTCGCGCCTCGGTCGACAACCAGCGCGTCGCGCAGGGGTTGGGTTTGAATGTCGAGCGGGTCTTTGCCATCACCTTCGCGCTCGGTAGCGGTCTTGCGGGACTGGGCGGCGCGCTCGCCATCGATATCGTGGGGCTGTCGCCCTCATTTGCCCTGCATTTTCTCGTTTATGTGCTCATCGTGGTTTCGGTGGGCGGCCTTGGCTCGATCACCGGCTCTTTCGTGGGCGCGGCCCTGTTGGGGATCGGGGACGTGGCGGGGAAATATTTCCTGCCCGAGTTCGGGGGATTCTTCATCTACCTGTTCCTCGTGGCGATCCTTCTGGTGAGGCCCGCGGGCCTTTTCGGCAAGCGTTAGGAGGGGCCGGCCGATGCGCGTACCCGAACCCGCCCCCAAATCACTTTCGCCCAGGGACTGGATGAAACGCCAGAGCCGCTGGTCGGTCTATGAACTGATTGCCTGGGCCGCCGCGATTACGCCGTTTTTCCTGTTCCCGACCTATCTTCCGCTGGCCAACCAGATCGCCATTGCCGCGCTCTTTGCCCTCTCGGTCGACCTGATCCTGGGCTATGCGGGGATCGTTACCCTCGGGCACGCCATGTTCTTCGGGCTGGGCGCCTATTTTGCCGGGATCATATCGGTTCATGGCTGGGGCGAGCCGATCACCGGGCTGTTGATGGCCGGGACCTTTGCAGGGCTCGTCGGCTTTGTCTCCAGCTTCCTCATTACGCGCGTCCAGCATCTGGCGCTCATCATGGTGACGCTCGGGCTGGGGTATCTGACCCTTGAACTGGCCAACGCCATGAGTTGGCTGACCGGGGGAACCGATGGCCTGCGCGGCATGAACCGCTGGCCGATTTTCGATACCTTCCGCTTCGATCTTTGGGGCTATACGGCCTATTCCTATTCGCTGGTCGTGCTCTTTATCTGCTTTTTGCTCAGCCGGCGCCTCGTCAATTCCTCCTTCGGGCTGGCCCTGCGCGGGGTGCGCGAGAACATCAAGCGCATGCCTGCCATCGGCTCGGACCACAAATGGCACCTGCGCAAGATCTATACGATTTCCGCCGCGATGGCCGGGCTGGCGGGCGCACTGACAGCACAGACCACCAATGTCGTGGGCATGGATGCCTTGTCCTTCCAGCGCTCTGCCGACGTTGTCGTCATGCTCATCTTGGGTGGCACCGGACGGCTTTACGGCGCGATCCTTGGTGCCTTCATTTACTTCGTGGCACGCGACCAACTGGCCGGGATCAATCCGCAATACTGGTATTTCGGCATCGGCGTGCTGCTGATGCTCGTCGTGCTCTTCATGCCCAAGGGTATTCTGGGTTTTCTTGCCGGTCTTGTCGAAAGGCGGGGGAAATGAGCGAGGCGACCCTGTCCCTTTCGACCGCGGGTCTCACCCGGAGCTTTGGCAAGCTCGAAGTGACCCGTGATGTCTCGATCTCGCTGCCACAGGGCGCGCGTCACGCGCTGATCGGTCCCAACGGGGCGGGCAAGACGACCCTCATCAACCTCATCACGGGGCAATTGCGCCCCGATGCCGGTTCGATCGCGCTCAACGGCGAGGATATCACCGCGCTTTCGCCGCAGGCGCGCGTCCGGCGCGGGCTGGCCCGCACCTTCCAGATCAATACCCTGTTCCCCGACCTGGCCCCCATCGAAGCGGTGACACTCGCCATCCTTGAGCGCGAGGGCAGGGCGGGCCAGTTCTGGCGCAGGCTCACCGGGCACGCCGAGGCGATCGATGAGGCCCACGGCATTCTCGACCAGCTCGGCCTTGCCGATGCCGCGACCCGCACCACGCGCCATCTGGCCTATGGCCAGCAGCGCCTGCTCGAAATCGCGCTGGCGCTGGCAACAAGGCCCCGCGTTCTTTTGCTCGACGAGCCAGCTGCGGGCGTGCCCAAGGACGAAAGCGCGGCGCTGTTCTCGGTCATCTCGGCGCTGCCGCGCGATATCTCGGTGCTGTTCATCGAGCACGATATGGACATCGTCTTCAAATTCGCCTCGCGCATCACCGTGCTCGTATCCGGCGCGGTGCTGCTCGAGGCCGATCCCGAAATCGTGCGCACCGACCCGCGCGTGCGCAAAGTCTATCTGGGGCAGGGTCATGGCTGAGCCGCTTCTTGAGTTCATCGATGTGCGCTCAGGCTATGGCGAGGCCGTGGTGCTCGACGGGGTTTCCCTGCAATTGCCCGCCAACGGTACGCTGGCGCTTCTGGGCCGCAACGGCGTGGGCAAGACGACGCTGCTGTTGACCGCCATGGGGTTCGTAACGGTTTCGCGCGGCGCCATCCGCCTTGCGGGCGAGGATATCTCGAAACTTGCCCCCCATAAGCGTTCGCATTCGGGACTCGGCTGGGTGCCCCAGGAACGCGACATCTTCCCCTCGCTGTCGGTCGAGGAGAACCTCACCGTTGCCGCCCGGCCTGGCCGCTGGGATGTCGAGGCGATCTACGGGGTCTTCCCGCGCCTCAAGGAACGCCGCACCAATATGGGCAACCAGCTTTCGGGCGGTGAGCAGCAGATGCTGGCCATAGCCCGCACGCTGATGACCAATCCCAAACTCCTTCTGCTCGACGAGCCGTTCGAGGGGCTTGCGCCCATCATCATCGAGGAACTGACGCTGGCGGTGCGGAAAATGACCGAGGACGAGGGCATTGCCATGATCCTCGTCGAACAGCACGCCCCGGTGGCGCTGGCGCTCACCACCAATGCCATCATCATCGAACGCGGCCGCATCGCCCACAGCGCCCCTTCGGCAGAACTTTTGCAGGATCACGATGCCCTCGACCGCTATCTGGGCCTGAAACTCGGGGAGGGGTGACGAGGGGCAAAGACAAGGAAATGCCTTACGCATCTATCTTCTCCGTCATTGCCCGACGGGGTGTGTTTTAAGACTTGTCTTTCAACCCATCCGGGCCGTTATTATAGCTTCGGCATAAATGCGCTCGAGCTGAGCCAGATTGGTTTCGGGTCTGTAATGGGTCTCGTAGCTGGCGCGGGCGCCGGCGGCGAGGCGTTGCAGGGCGGCGGGATCGGCCAATAGCGCCTTTACCATTACCGCAAGGTTCTGCGCATCGCCGGGGACAAAATGACTGCCGTTCCGGCCCGGAACGACAATCTCGGCCAGCGAGCCGATGTTGGAGGCGATGATGGGCAGCCCGGCGGCGAACGCTTCAGCCACCACCATCGGAAAGCCCTCATACCAGAGGGAAGGCACGATGAGTGCCTGCGCCTTTGCCATATGCAGGGCAATCTCCTCCGGCTCTTGCGCGCCGGTAAACATGACGTTGGCCGGGGCAAGCGCGCGCATGCTTTCAAGCTCGGGGCCGCTGCCCGCGATGGTCAGCGGGAACATGGGCAATCGCCTCCATGCCTTGATGAGTGTTTCGACGCCTTTTTCGGGAGAAAGCCGCCCGACGAACAGCGCCCCGTGGCGCGCATCGGCCGGGGCTGAGGTGCGTGCGACGAAATTGGGTTTGACCGCGATGCGGTCCGCCGGGAGGCCGCTTGCGATGAACTTTTTGCGCGCAAAGGCGGTGAGGGCGATGTACCGATGCACATGGCTGTGCCACATGCCGACGCGAAAGGCGCGTTCCTGCATGCGCACCACCGCCAGCGAGCCGGGGAAGGACCCCCGATAGCACCGGTGAGCGACACCCCAGAAACGACTGCCCGCAAGGCATTTTTCACAGATCGAACCTTTGCGGAACAACCGGGCATTGGCGCAGACCAGCCGGTAATTGTGCAGCGTCTGGACGACCGGTAGCCCCATCTCCGCCGCTGCCTCGTGGATTGCCGGGGTGAGGAGGGGAAAGAAATTATGGATATGGACGAGGTCGGGACGTTCCCTGGCGACCAGGTCAGCAAGCCATTCTTTGCGCTTGGGATCATATGGGGCATTGAGAAAGGTTGTTGCCCGGGCGGCCAATCCGGAAATGGCGTGGTTGGAAACCGTTTCCACTCGTACCCTGTGCCCGGCGCCGCGCAGCAACGCGCTTTCGGCGGCGACCACCGCGTCCTCGCCGCCCGTTTGCTGGTAGGAGTTGTGAAGGATGAGGATATTCATCCCGCCTCCGGTTTTTCTTGCGTGCGCAGGCAGAAGATGAGGACAAACCAATAAAAGGAATAGGTGAGGACGTTGTCGGTCAAAAAGCAGATGGCTGTATAAAGGATCAGGAGCCCGGCGAGGGGGCTCGATGAGATGGCGCGATGCATCAGGAACAGGGCGGTTGCCGCGCCAAAGATGCCGTATTCGGAGACGATGCGCAGATAATCATTGTGCATCAGCGGAAACGCGGCATCGATGTACTGGGCGTAAAAATCGAAAAACTGCGTGCTGGACCCCGGCCCGCCGCCGAAAACGATCTGCCATGTATTGTATTGGTCGAGGACGGCGGCGCGGAAATTGAGTTCCATCGCATAGCGGCCTGCCGACAACTGGTTCGGGGAGACAAATATCCCCATGTCGGCAAGGATGCCAGAAACCTGATGAAATACCCAATGGGCGTTGAGGCCGATGGCAAACAACAGGATGATCAGTACCGCGCCGGCGACGACGGGGAAGCGTCCGGCCCTCAAGAGGCCAAAACAGGCGGAAAGCGCCGAGGCAAAAAGGAAGCCGCCCAGGGCGATGCGCTTGTACATCAGCGTCATGGCAAGAACGGCGAGGAGCGCCGCACCCCATTTGCCGCGATAAAGCAAGAGCAGACCGCCGAGCGGAATAGCCAGCCCGACGCTCGCTTCCGCCGCGCTGCGGCTGGTATCGAGCGAAACGGCGAAAAGCGGAGCGTCGGATCGGGATATGAGGATCGCGATGCCGGCAAAGACCGATAAAAGGAACGTATAGGGAAAGCCCCAATGCACCCGGAACCGGACGGATGCGAGGAAAATGGGAAGCGAGATGAAGATCATGTCCCTGATGGCGAAGGAAACGTCATCCGTGCCCAGCGATAATGCCGCGCCATAAACACCATAGAGGCACAACAGCGCAATCGTCTTCGGATTGAATGTGAGGGCTTTGCGGGCCAGCAGCTCGAACACGATGAGGACTGGCGTCGTATAGATGGCCCAGCGCCCCGGATGGCCGACCGGCAGGGTGACATAGAGCGCAAGGAGCGCGCAGAAGAGAAGCGGAGCGAAAACGATCGTGCTGGGTGGTGCGCCCTCATCGGCTGTGTCGGTGGGGATCGTCATCTCGGCCCCGCCTTGTGGTAGCCGAAACACGCAAAATGATCGGCGCAATAGTCGTAAATCTTCTCGGCCACGGCGGGGGTCATACCGTCGCGCCAGGCATCGATGATGCCGCTGTGAAAGGTCTGGCTCGCCGCCGATACGGCATTCCGGGCGACGTTCCGGACGAGGCGGTCGTCGGTTCGGGGGAAGAGGAAGCCATAGAGCCGCGTGATTTCCTCTGTTCTTTTTTGCAGGTCGAGGCTTGCAAGGTCCTCGTAACGAACGATCAGCACATCGTCATGCTCGCTCCAGCCCGAATAGCGGCAGCAGGTGTCGATAAAGGTCTCTCCGCCCCAGCAGACCGGCTCGTAAAGGCAAAAGTCGAGCGCGTAATCAAGATTGCGCCCCCGGACGTGGCGGTGGAATTCATGGCGCTCATTGCCAAGGATATAGCGGGCCTGCGACAGAACGATTGCTCGTGGGTCGCGGACCATCAGGATATGCCTGACGTCGTGGATGCGGATGGCGTCGTGGGTCGCAGGGTCATAATCGGCATGAACGAGCAGCATCCGGCCCCGCGCGAGATGCGCAATGCTTTTCTCCCAGCCGCCATGGGCCGTGATGTTGGCGGAGAACAGCTTTTTCCTGAAAACCCGGGATATTTGCGGGTGCAAGCAGAGGATACGTTCGAGCAGGTGCGTTCCGCTCTTGGGGATCGCATTGGCGAACACTTTTGGCGCATCCCCCGGCCATGGAGCCGGGATAAAGCGGGCCGCGCTCCAATATAGCCTGCGCGCCGTTTTCATGCGGATGCCCGGTTATGGCATTCAACGGTTCCGCGCCCCATCAACGCCGGAAGACAGGCGGCGGCGAAGGCGTTCGCGAGGAGGATCGCCGCAGGGATCAAAAGGAACTGATCGAAGGCGATGGCGAGGGCAACGATTGCCATGGAGGTTATCGTGCCAACCAGATTTTCCAGAAAGGCAAGGCCCGGCCGCTCGGTTGCCAGAAAGAAGACCGAATGATTGACGCGCACGAGGCGGGCGTAGTTGGCCAGGGAAAACATGACGAATACGATGAGGGCGTCAGGGCCGCGATCGAAGCGGAACATCGAGGTGAGGTAAGGAAAGGCGGCGATGCAAAGGCAGGTGATGAGGAGGTAAAGCGCGGTGGAAACGCGCATCGATGACGTGACGAGCTTTCTCAGTTCCCTTACGCCGTTGCGGGCATAGGTAGCCGAGGCCATGACGGGCAGCACCTGATTGAGCGCGTTGAGCGGCAGGTTGAGGACATTGGCGAGGGACTGGACCGCCCGCAACAGCCCCAGCGCGCTTTCCCCGAAAAAACCGGTGGCGGCGATCATCGGCAGATGGGATTGCGCCGTTTCGGCCAGAACGCCGGGCGTCATCCATTTGATGAAATTCCAGTGCCGTGGCCAGACCGTGCGCGCAAGGCGGCTGGACCAGCCGGTGGCGCCGTAGCGCGGCAATCCGGCAAGGCAACCGGCCAGCCCGCCCACGGCCAGAGTGTAAAGAGCGGAATAGGCCGAAAACCCTTCGCCCCCGGAAAGGGCCAGCGCCAGCAGCACCCCAAGCTGCACGGCAAAGCGGACTGCATCGACCATGAAGGCGCGGACCGAGGCATCCTGCACGAGATGATGACGGTGGAAAAAATCGGCGCCGTTCGCGGTAAAATTGGCCAACGCCATGGCCAGCGCCAATTGCGGCAGCCAAGACGCGTCGAGCATTACGCCCAACGGGGTGGCAAGCGCATAGAGCAACAGGCTCGAACCCAGCGAAAAGACCAAGGTGTTGGCAGCGAGAAAGCCGCGATAACCGGCCAGCGCGCGGCGCCCGAGCCTTGGCGCGATGGCGGACATCGGCGCCAGTACCAGCCCGACAAGAAAGTTGCGCGCGATCATCATCAGGATGAAACAGAGGCTGAACTGGCCGAACGCTTCGAGCCCGAGACAGGTGACGACAATGAGCGTCGTTGCGAAATTGGCGCCCGAGGTGACCATCTGGCTGGCCATGACCCAGCGCGGCTGGCGCGAGCCCCGGTAGAGCCTTGCTGCCAGCGCCGACCCCGTTTCCAGCCACGTGCTCATGCCGGCTTGCCCCGGCGTTTCACCGCATCGCGTGCGAGGAGCCAGAGGAAACGCGGCGCGGTGCAAAGATAGCGCTTCCAGAGCCGCCGGGGCTCGCTTGCGAGTCTATGGAGCCATTCGAGCCCGGCCCTGTGCACCCAGCGGGGCGAAAGCCGCACGATCCCGGCGTTGAAATCGAACGCCGCGCCAACCCCGACCATCATGGCATCGATCCGGCCCGTATGGTCGGCCATCCAGTTTTCCTGCTTGGGACATCCCAGCCCCACGAACACCAGCCTTGCGCCGGAAGCCGCGATCGCCCCGGTCATTTCCGTATCTTCCCGTGCGCTTTGTGGGCGAAAGGGTGGGGAGACCGCGTAGGCGATTTCGAGCGCGGGGAACCGGGCCATTAACCGGTGCTGCAACTGGGCAAGCGCGGCGTCGTCCCGGCCCCCGATAAGCGCGATGAGCACCCCTTGCGCCTCGGCGCGGCGGCACAACTCCAGCATGATGTCGGCCCCGTGCATCGTCTCGATATAGGGGACGCCGTGGAAAAGGGCCCGAGCGCGCTGCAGGATGACGCTGTCGGGGATGACCAGTGTTGCCCCGTTCACCTTTGCGGCGAACCGGGGGTTGTCATGGACCCGCACGCATTGGTGGACATCGGTGATGCAGCAATAGCCCGGCTGGCCGCTCGCCGCCCGGTCCATGATGTGCGCAAGGTAGGTTTGCGGTTCGGCGTAATCGAGCCGCATGCCAAGCATCCGATGACTGTGTGGCGGCCCCGGCATCAGGCGGCCATGCCGCGGCGTATCTGGGCTTCGACCCATTGATAGGTCTTTTCAAGGCCCGCATAGAGCGATCCCTCTGGCCGCCAGCCGAGCTTTTCGGCGATCAGCCGGTTGTCCGAATTGCGCCCGCGCACCCCCGTCGGCCCCGCGATGTGCTTTTTATGCAAGGTCTTGCCGGCGATCTTGCACGCCATGTCGACGAGCTGGTTGATGGTGACCATTTCATCGGACCCGATATTGACCGGGCCCTCGAAACCGGACCGCGTCAGCCGGATCGTCCCTTCGAGGCAATCCTCGATATAAAGGAACGAGCGGGTCTGGAGCCCATCGCCCCAGATTTCGATCTCTCCATGATCAGGGGCCATTGCCACCTTGCGGCAGATCGCGGCGGGAGCCTTTTCCCGGCCACCCTCCCAGGCGGTTTCGGGCCCGAATACATTGTGGTAACGCGCAATGCGGGCGCCGAGGTTGTGGTTGCGGTTATAGGCGAGGAACAGGCGCTCGGAAAAAAGCTTCTCCCAGCCATATTCGCTGTCGGGCGCCGCCGGATAGGCCGACGCTTCCGCGCAATCGGGCGTGTGGGGGTCCTGCTGGTTATGGGCGGGATAGATACAGGCCGAGGACGAATAGAACACCCGCCCCACCTTGCGCCTGTGGCACAGCGCGGCGATGTTGAGGTTGATGGTCGCCGAATTGCTCATGATGTCGGCGTCGTGCTCGCCGGTGAAGATATAGCCCGCCCCACCCATATCGGCGGCAAGCTGATAGACCTCGTCGAAGGGACGGTCGATCACCCGGTCGCACACATCCTTGTCGCGTAGATCGCCGATGAGGAAATCGTCGGCGGCGGTGTCGCTGAATGGGGGATAGCGAAGGTCCGCGCCGCGCACCCAGAGCCCCTCGGCCTTGAGCCGCCTGACCAGATGGCTGCCGATAAAGCCGCCCGCCCCGCACACCAGCGCGGTCCTTGCCATGTTCTGCCCCCTCGTTTGCGCTGCCCCTCCCCGGGCAGGCCTTGTGCCCGCTCAACTGCGCCCGAATTCGTCCTCGATCCTTATGATGTCGTCCTCGCCCAGATAGGAGCCTGACTGCACCTCGATCAATTCGAGCACGATCTTGCCCGGATTGTGCAGCCGATGGATCTCCCCTTGCGGGATATAGACGCTTTCGTTTTCGCCCAGCGTCATCACCTTGTCCCCGATCTGGACCTCCGCGGTGCCCTTTACCACCACCCAATGCTCGGAGCGGTGGTGGTGCTTTTGCAGCGAAAGGCGCTTGCCGGGTTTGACGAACAGCTTTTTCACCTGAAACCGCTCGCCATTGAGCACCGATGAATAGCCGCCCCATGGCCGGTAGCTGGTCTGGTGGGTTTCGATGAGCGCCGCCGTCTCGGCCCGCGCGCCCAGTGCCTTGACCACCGCCCCAACGTTCTGCGCCATCGAGAGCCGCCCCACAAATACGGCGTCCTCCGAAGCGATGACCGCGATGTCCTCGACCCCGTCGACCGCCACATGGAGCTTTTCGGAAATGACCAGCGTGTCCCGTGAGTTGGTGAGGCTCGCGGGCCCACGCGTGATATTGCCCGCCACATCGCGCGCGCTGGCCTTCCATACCGCATCCCACGAGCCGAGATCCGACCAGGTGATAGGCGCGGGGACGACGGCGGCGTCGGCGGTCTTTTCAAAGATCGCGTAATCGACCGAAATATCGGGCGCGGTGGCAAAGCTCTCCCGGTCGAGCCTTAGAAAGTCGAGGTCCTCGCGGGCCTTTTCGACGGCGGCGCTGGCGGCGGCGAGGACGTCGGGCGCATGTTGCGCGCATTCGGCGAGGAAGCGTTCCGCACCAAACAGGAACATGCCCGAGTTCCAGTAAAAATTGCCCGAGGCCAGCATCTGGGCGGCGCGGGGGGCGTCGGGCTTTTCAACGAAGCGCTGTACCCTGTTGGCGCCCGTCCCCAGCGCCTCGCCCGCCTCGATATAGCCGAACCCGGTGGCCGGTTCGGTGGGCGTGATGCCGAAGGTCACCAGATGCCCCTCGCGCGCGGCGGCAATCGCGACATCGAGCGCGGCGTGGTAGGCGGCATCGGGCACGATGTCGTGGTCCGAGGGCAGGATATGCAAAAGTTTATCGCCGTCCCGCCCGGCCAGTACCGCTGCAGCGGCAATGGCGGGCGCGGTGTTGCGCGCCACGGGTTCAAGCAGGATGGCCTTGAGTTCCACTCCCGCCTCGAGCGCCTGCTCGGCGACGAGAAAACGGTAATCCTCATTGGTGATGACGATGGGCGCACCATAGCGCGCCGGGTCATCGAGCCGCCTGAGGGTGAGCTGGAACAGGCTCAGATCGCCGGTCAGCGGCAGGAATTGCTTGGGGCGCGCGGCGCGCGACATGGGCCAGAGCCGCGTGCCCTTGCCCCCGGCAAGGATGACGGGCACCACGCGATCGTCCCGGTCCGGTGTCGTCATGATCGTTCCTCTTGCGCGATGACTCGCCGCATGCCTGCGAGTACCGAGGAGAGCAGGCTTTCGGTCGTATCCACATCGCCGGTTTCGATATAGCACCGCATTTCCGGCGCGTTGCCCGACTGGCGGAAGTGGATCACCTCGCCGCCGGAAAGCGTCATCCGTAGGCCATCGCGCGTGTCGATGCCAGCGGGCTCGGCAAGCGCTGGATGGATGGATGCGCGCGTCCCGGAGGAGGCGAGGACGGCGGAGAGGAACGCCTTGCCGGTGTCGGGTGCAACGTCTTTGAGCCGGTCGGCGCGCATGAAGCGCGGGGGGAGCAGGGCGGCAAGCGAAGATAGTGGCATGCCTTCCCTTCTGGCCGAAAAAAGAACGGCGAGAATGGGAAGGACGGCATCGCGCGTTGGCAGGGCGGCAAGAACCTGCTTTCCCATCTGGACGGGGGACTGGAGCAGGAAGCCGCCATTGGCCTCGAACCCGGCGATGGTGCGGTCCTGGCGCATCTCCCGCATGGCGGAAACGACATAGGGCGAGCCGATGCGGGTGCGCTCCATGTGGTTGAACCACCCCGATTGCTCGATCGCGGTGGTCGAGGTCAGCGGGGTAACAACGCTATCCACCGCAAGGAGCCGCGCGGTGAGCGCGCCGAGGATATCGCCATTGATCTGCCTGCCGGTCTCATCGATCACCAGTGGCCGGTCCCCGTCGCCATCGGTGGAGACAACCGCATCGAGCCCATGGCGGGAGATCTGCTCTTTGGCGCGGACGATATCATCGGGCGCAAGGGCTTCGGTGTCGACGGCAATGAACCTCTCCATGCGGCGAAAGACAAAGCACTGCGCACCGAGCGCGGTGAGGATTTCGACCAGCAGGTCGCGCCCAACCGCCGAATGAAGGTCCACCCCGATCCTGAGCCCGGTCAGCGCATCGGGTGGAAAGGCGTTGCGGTAGCGGGCCACGTATTGGGCGGCCACCGCCGGCTCGGCATCGGGCAGGCGCGTGGGTTCAAGTTCGCCGTTCTCCAACAGGCGCCGGGCGGCCTCGCGCTGCACGGGCTCTTCGTCTTCCTTGAGCAATTCCCCGTCGCGGCGATAGAATTTGAGCCCGTTATGGCTTTCCGGGATATGGCTGCCCGTCACCATCACGCCCGGCCAGTTGCGGGCCATGGCATAGGCGGCAAGCGCCGGGGTCGGTACGGTCCCTGCGTAAACGGGATTAAACCCCGCCCGCCCGGCGGCGGCAACGCACAGCGCGGCGATGCGCGGGCTCGAAGCGCGCAGATCCGCCCCGATCAGCACGGTTTTTCCCCCGCCTGTGCCAACCCGCGCAAGGAATGCCCCGACATAGGCATCGACGCGGCGCGGGGAAAATCCTTCCGCCGGGCCACGCAGCCCCGAGGTTCCAAAGGATATGGCAGGGATATCAGCCATACCGGCCTCTCCTTGATAGATGTCCATCGCCGCTCCGCCGCGCCTTTGCTCGCGTGCAGCGGCCAGACCCCGACATAGCAGAACGAGCGCGTCTGGCTACCGTCTGTGTAACGAGGATGTATCTCCTGCCCGAACGCATCCTAGCTGCCCGAGCCGCCGGCAATCTCGCGGACCACGGTCCTTGCGATGATCCTGATGTCGAGCCAGAGGGAAAAATTGGCGATATAGGCGAGATCGTGATCGATCCGGGCGCGCGCAAGGCGCGGGTCATCGGTAGGCCCGCGATAGCCATTGGCCTGTGCCCAGCCCGACAACCCCGGCTTGACGACGTGGCGCCGCTGATAATAGCCGACCAGCCTTTCGTAAGGGATGCCTCCGCCCGATATGCCGATGGGGTGCGGGCGCGGGCCGACGAGCGACATCTCACCCTTGAGGATATTGAAGAGCTGGGGAAGCTCATCGATATTGGCGCGCCGGATGAAGCGCCCGAAAGCATTGACCCGCCGGTCTCCGTTCACCGTTTGGGCAAGGCCGGTCGGATCGCACCGGCCCCAATACATCGAACGGAACTTGTAGATGCGGAATGGCCGGCCACCGACCCCCTCGCGCATCTGGCTAAAGAGCACCGGCCCAGGGCTCGCCGCCTTGATGATCGCGGCAACGGCGAGCATCAGCGGCGCCAGGGCCAGCAGCGCCAACAGGGACAAGATGATGTCCATGGCGCGCTTGCCTACGAGGAGCGCGTGGCGTGGCGGCGAGCTCGACACCGGCATGGCCCCGTCGAAAACCAGCGGCAGGCCGGAAACGTCCCTTACGGTCTGGCGGGCGTAATAAGGAGAAGTGGTGGCAACCGACGTGCCGCCAAAGTCTTTTGCGGCAATTTCCCCGGCAAGCCATGGTGCAGAACAGTAATCGAGCGTCCTGATCGCCGCTTTTTCTGACATTTTGCCCCTCCCGATCCGGGGCCGAAGTCAAAAGACAGGGGCCGTGGATCGTCCGCCCCTAAGTATAGTTCACGTCAGTAAAAGACTCCATTGGCTGTTTACGTTTCATTAACCATTCGCCCCGATGCGCGCTTTATTGCGTCCCTGTCGCCCTCGTTGTCCCCAGGGTTATCCAGAGGGGCGTGGACTGACTTGACTCGGCAGGCGGGGCAGGAAAAGCCCGGGTTAGCTGAACGGCTCGTTGCGGAAGACGCGGGTGGCGCTCAGGAGGCGCTTGCCATCAGCGGTCACCCCGGCCATCAGGCCCGGAATGGTGATGATGGTGGGCCACTTGTAATAGGCTTCGACGACGACGGTATCCGTCCCCGTGCCGGGTACGAAAGGTTCGTTTATCGTCCAGTCGCCGCTATCGGGGTCGATCGGTGCGCTGCCGGTGGAAAAATCCGAAAAGGTATCGATCTGGCGCACCGATACGCGCAGGCCGTCGCAATCGAACATCCCGTGGAGCCGCCCGCACAGCGCTTGCTTGTATTGTGCCGATGACATGCCCTGTTGCTGGGCCTGACCGGTGCGGATCAGCCTTGCGGTGTCGTGGACGGCGCTGTCGAGCATCTGGCCGGCAAAGAACACCAGCGCCGTTTCCATCGCCGCCCCGATGATGGCAAAAAAGACCGGAGCGAGGATGGCGAACTCGATGGCGGTCGCGCCGCCCTCGCCGCGCCTGAAACGGCGCGCCACAAGGCGTGTCAATGAAATAAAGCTGCGGTTTGCCGATCTCATGGGTCCAGCCGGTGCCAATGCCGATTTGGGCGGCAAATGTAGGCACCGGGCCCCTAATGCAATCTTAGGAGAGCCGTTAAAGTTCCCTCGATCGGGGATCAGGGTAAACGAAAACTTAGCGCGCTGCCTCGTTGACCATGGAGCTCGAGCCGATGACGGTCGAGGTATAGGACGGGTCATCGCCCAGCATTATGGTAGGCTGGCAGGTCGGCGCGCAGGAAAGCGAGGTGCGCTGGGCGCCCATGAACATGGTCACCGTGTCGCTCGAGAGCTGGGTCACCTCGACCACGGTGTCTGCGATGGGATCGCCCCGGCCATCGAGGATGATCATGTTGGTGCGCCCGAAACTCTTGCCGGTGAGAACGAGCGTCTGTGGGTCCTGGATGGTGACGTCGGCAACGGCGGGGTTGCCTATGATCACCGTTGCGGCGGGCGCCGAAAGGCGCAGCACGCGCGCCATGTTGGCATTGACCGAAACCAGCGTCGTCTCGTCGCTGGCCGTGGCGGGCGCGATGCCGGTGAGGGCTGAGACTGTAAGGCCCGCAGCAATCAACGCGCTGCGCATAAAACTCGGCATGGCACTTTCCCGTCGGTAAGGGGCAAACCCGCTATGGTTACCCGATCATGGCGGGCAATGGTTTATATTTGGCAAATGAGTGTTGGCGGCCTGTGGCGCGCTCGATGCCCATCCCCCGTCGTCACCCGGTTTATCCGGGTGACCCATACCGATCTCCACGAGCGTTTGAACTCATGGAAAGCCCTGCTCTGGATCATCCGGATAAACCGGGTGACGACGGGGAAGGTGGGGCGCGCCGTGCGAGGGCGGCGGCCTTGCGCCCTTCAGGAATATTTCAATTTGTAACGATTGCAATAACCATTCAATAATCATGAATAGTGTTGCCGCGAATGCTGGCGGTTTGCTGCATCGGATTAACTCAATTTCAACCGCTAAAGACTAGCGTTGGTGCGAGTTCGATGTGTGACGCGTCGAACGATGCAGTCACGTGTGAGGACGCACGAACAAGGAGTGAGTTATGAGTCTCTTCAAGAAGTTTGCCGCCGACGAATCCGGCGCAACGGCGATCGAGTATGGGCTGATTGCGGCGCTGATTTCCGTCGTGATTATTGGGGTTGTCTTTACGCTCGGTGATAACCTGCAAACTACATTTGAAACAATCGGCGATTGTTTGGGCGATCCCAATTCTACTAATTGCCCCGAATAATTTAGTATTCTAATGATGGCATACGTAAGAGGGGGTTGAAAAACCCCCTTTTTTAGTGAGATTTTTTTAAAAAGTAATCGCTACGCTGATCAAATCCACAGGGCGAATTTTGCCGCGCATGGATACTGGAGCGATCAAATGTTCTTGAAATTCTTCTCCGATGAGAACGGTGCAACAGCAATTGAATACGCCTTGATCGCCTCGGTAACCTCAATCGTGATTATTGCAGCGCTTATTCTTATAAATGAAAATTTAACCGGTATGTATGAAACCGTTCGCGACGCGGTTTCGGGCGCCCTGGGTAGGTAATGGATATCTTGAATACGCTTGTTGTCTTCATCTTTCCCATATTGATGCTCATTTCGGCATTCTATGATCTCTTGACCATGCGCATTCCCAACATACTCGTAGGGCTGGTCACCTTAGCGTTCTTCGGTACAGCCCTTCTCATGGGAATGGGGTTTCCCGGTATTGGCTGGCATCTGGCCGCCGGTGCGGTCGTGTTGGCCGTCACCTTTACCTTCTTCGCATTAGGCTGGATCGGTGGGGGGGATGCAAAATTAGCCGCTGGAATTGCGCTTTGGTTCGGGTTTGACCTGCTTTTACCTTTTCTGCTTTACGCAGCGATAGTCGGTGGTGTGTTGACGCTGATTATCTTGGTGAGTCGTCGTTTCATGTTGCCCGCATCTTTTTTGCGTGTCGGTTGGATCGTCAAGTTGCACAATGAAAAGACCGGAATCCCCTACGGCATCGCGCTGGCTGCCGCCGCGCTGATGGTCTATCCTCAGACGCCGATCTTCAAGCATTTTGCAGACGTCCCGTCTCAGTCCGAGGTGCTGTTCGAGCAGTTGCAGAGTCTTTAGCGCGGCTGGTGGTTCGGCGTCTGTGGGGATAGACAGGACTAACCCTCCCGCCGATCGCTTCTCCGGCGAAAGCCGGAGTCCATGCTTGTTCATTCCTCGTTGTGGATGGACGGCTCTGGGTCCCGGCTTTCGCCGGGACAGCGAGAAGAGAGTCGTTCCGGCACCAAACGGGACTCTCTAAACCATTGGTTAACCTTTAGAAAAAAGCCGTAATTAACCAAGTTTTGACGCTTCTTGCGCATAGTTTCGCCTCAAATCCCGCCTGCCGCGAGCGGCGGTACCAGGAGTTAAGGCGATGAAACCGGCGCGTATTCTGCTTATCGTTGTTGCCCTCGTGGCCGGGGGGCTCGCGGCGTTTCTTGCTACCCGTGGCGGCAATACCCCCGCGCCCCAGGCCGTCGAGGTCGCCGAGACGCGGCCCGAGACGAGGGACCGCGTGCTGGTGGCCACCCGCGCCATCGGGCTCGGGCAGCGCCTCACCGCCAATGACGTTGCCTGGCAGGACTGGCCCGAAGGCGCGCTGCGCGCCGAATACATCACCGCCGGGCAGGTGCCCGACGCGCCGACCCAGATCGCCGGGGCGGTGGCGCGGTTCGAGTTCTTCCCCGGCGAGCCGATCCGCGAAGCCAAGCTCGTCCGCTCCGAACAGGGTTATCTTTCCGCCGTCATCACCGAGGGCATGCGCGCCGTTTCGATCCCCGTAACCCCCGAATCCGCCTCGGGCGGCTATATCGTGCCCAACGACCGGGTCGATGTGGTCCTGACGCGCTCCGGCTCGGCCTTTTCGGAAACCATTCTGGCCAATGTGCGCGTGCTCGCCATCGGCAAGCGGCTGGGCGAGGTGGGAGAGACCGCCGGCACGGCCAACCCGCAGGAGCCGACCTCGCAGGTCTTTGAGGGCAGCCAGATCGCAACGCTCGAATTGTCCCCCACCCAATCCGAAACCATTCTCAACGCGAGTTCGGGGGGGCGGCTGGCGCTGGTCCTGCGCTCGGTGGTCGATTTCGCGCAAAGCCCCTCCGCCGAACAGGGCCGCACCCAGGCGGTGCGCCTCATCCGTTACGGCCAGACCGAGGCGGTCATGTCGGGCAGTTATCAGGGCTCGGACCCCGCGGCCCAGTCCGGCCGCAGCATCAGCGCCATGACCGCGGAACCAGAACCCGCCGTGCCCCCCGCGACCCAAGAGACGATCGAGCTGAGATAGGGACCGATGATGTTTGATATCCGCATGCTCAAGGGTGTTTTCCTGCCCCGTGCCCGCCATCTCGGCGCGGCGCTTCTGGCTCTCGGGCTTACGCTTGGCGTCCAGCCGGTGCTTGCCAGTTCCTCGGCCCATCTTTTGATCGGCCACAACGAGATCGGCCGCACCCAGCACATCGAGATCGGGGTCAACAAGTCGATCATCATCGACCTGCCGCTCGAAGCGGGCGAGGTCATCGTCTCCCAGCCTGAGGTCGCCAACGCGATTATGCGCACCCGTTCGCGCGCTGTCATTCAGGGCATGGCGGCGGGGGAAACGAACATCTTCTTTCTGGACCCCAGCGGGTCGGGCATCGCGGTGATCGAGATTTCGGTCGCCCAGGATTCCTCGGGCCTTGCGGCCACCATCAACCGCCTGCTGCCGGGCGCGCGGGTCCAGGTGCAATCCTTTTCCAACTCCGTCATCCTTTCGGGCGACGTCCAGTCGGGCGACGACATGGAAAAGGCCGTGGCGATCGCCGCCCAATATGTGGGCGGGGATCAGAACGTCACCTCGGTCATCAACGTGGCTGGCGGCCAGCAGGTGGCGCTGAAAGTCGTCGTTGCCGAGATCAAGCGCGACGCGGCGCGCGCGCTGGGGATCAATCTCTCCGGTTCGCTGTCGGTCGGCGCGCTCAATCTGGGCCTCAATTCCAATCCTCCCGTGGGGGATACGGTGGGCGCCTACCGTGGCGATTTCACTCAGGGCAATTTCTCCGTCAACGCCTCGCTGCGGGCGCTACAGAACCGCGACGCGCTGCGCCTTCTGGCCGAACCTGTCCTCACCGCCATGTCGGGGCAAGCGGCCAACTTTCATGTGGGCGGCGAATTGCCGATCCGGGTCACCAAGGACGGCGAGACGAGCTATGACTATAAGGAATACGGCATCAAGCTCGATTTCACACCCACCGTGCGCTCGAACGGTTTGATCGCGCTCGACATCGATACGGAGGTTTCCGAAGTCTCCGATACGATAACCGGCGCGCTCAACACCCGGAGCGCCGCCACCTCGGTCGAGTTGCCCGCCTACCAGACGCTGGCCATCGCGGGACTTCTCGAAGAGCGCACCCGCCGCCAGATCAACCAGTTGCCCGGTCTTGGCAATATCCCGATCCTGGGGGCGCTGTTCCGCTCATATGAATACAGCACTTCTCAGACCGAACTGGTGATCCTCGTAACGCCAATGATCGCGCAGCCGACCCACGCCCAGCCGCAATTGCCCACCGATACCTATGTACCGTCGTCCGATGCCGAGGCGATGTTTCTTGGCCGCATGGAAAGCCTTTATGGCGTGAGCGGGGGGCATGGCGGCGGCCAGTTCCGTGGCTCGGTCGGGTTCGTGCTGGATTGAGCCGGGGGAACGATAAGATGAGCTTTCTCGATAACGACAGGCCCGAAACCGCCAGGGATGTGCCGCCCGCCGAAGCCCCGAGCGGCGCGCGGCTGGTGCCGCGCGTCACCATCCAGGCGTTTTGCGAGCAGTCCCAGACCGCCCAGATGATCGAGGACGCAGCCCTCGACCGGCGTATGGCCAAGGTGGCGCTGACGACCCATAATGGCGGGCTTGAGGGGGCGGTGGAGACCTACCGCACCAACCCCACGCCCAACCTCGTCATCGTCGAAACGACGCTTCCCGCCGAAACCATGCTCGGTGCGCTCGCGCGGCTCGCCGAAGTGTGCGACGCCTCGACCCGCGTCATCGTCATCGGCCATGTCAACGATGTGGTGCTCTATCGCGAACTGATGCGGGCAGGGGTGTCGGACTATATCGTGACGCCGACCACAACGCCTGCGCTGGTCAACGCGATCTCCGAGCTGTTCGCTGGCGAAGGGGCCGCCCCCATCGGGCGCACCATCGCTTTTGTCGGCGCCAAAGGCGGTTCGGGCTCCTCGACCATTTCCCATAATGTTGCCTGGTCGGTCGCCCGTGCCATCCGTCAGGACGTGCTGGTGCTCGATCTCGACCTGCCGTTCGGCACGGTCGGGCTCAATTTCAACCAGGACCCCCCCCAGGGCATGGGCGATGCGGTGTTTGCCAACGAGAAGATGGACGCGGTGATGCTCGACCGGCTGATGAGCAAGGCCGCCGCCCACGTCAATCTCCTGACCGCTCCGGCAACGCTCGAACGTACATACGATCTTGACGAGCGCAGTTTTGAGCAGATCATCGAGTTGAGCCAGAAGCAGGTGCCCTGCGTCATCCTCGATATCCCCCACATCTGGACCGACTGGGTGCGCTATACGCTGGCGGCGGTCGATGAGGTGGTGATCATTGCCGAGCCCGACCTTGCGAACCTGCGCAACGCCAAGAGCCTCGCCGATGTCGTCAAGGGCCTGCGGCCCGGCGAAAGCGAGCCGTTGCTGGTCATCAACAAGGCGGGCATCCCCCGCCGCCCCGAAATCCCCGCCGAGGAATTTGCCGCGACCATCGAATGCCGGCTGATCGGGCAGATCGCCTTCGAGGCGGCGTTGTTCGGTACGGCGGCCAATAACGGGCAGATGATTGCCGAGGTCTCCGCAACCCACAAGATCAACGATCTGTTGCGCACCATCGGGCTTGAGGTGACCGGCCGCAGCGCCGCCGAAGCCCAGTCGCGGGCGGCGGGCCTCAAGATCCCCGGATTGCTGCGCAAGCTCAAGCGGGCCTAAAGGGGAAGGAACCGGACCAGATGTTTGGCAAGCGCACCAGTTTTGGCGGCAATACGCAAAGCGCGCCTCCCCCTTCGCGCCCGGTGGAGGAGCCCAGGCCCACCCCGCAGGCCGAGGCTCCGGCGCCCGAGGCGCGGCCTGCGCCTGCGCAACAGCAGGCCAAGCCGCCGCGCGAGGAGGTGATGGATATCCACGCCACCGAATCGGCGGCACGCGACAAGAACTATTTCCAGACCAAGTCCTCGATCTTCAACGCGCTGATCGATTCGATCGATCTGTCCCAGCTTGCGGCGATGGATCAAATCTCGGCGCGCGAGGAAATCCGCGATATCGTCGCCGAGATCATCGCGCTCAAGAATTTCGTCATGTCGATCGCCGAGCAGGAAGACCTGCTCGAGGATATCTGCAACGACGTCCTCGGCTACGGCCCGCTCGAACCGCTCCTTGCCCGCGACGACATCGCAGACATCATGGTCAACGGCGCCCACCGTTGCTACATCGAAGTGGGTGGCAAGGTGAAGCTCACCAATGTGCGCTTCCGCGACGATGCGCACCTGATGAACGTCTGCCAGCGCATCGTGTCCCAGGTCGGCCGCCGGGTCGATGAATCCTCGCCCATATGCGACGCGCGCCTGCCCGACGGCTCGCGCGTCAACGTCATCGCACCTCCGCTCTCGATCGATGGCCCCGCACTCACCATCCGTAAGTTCAAGAAAGACAAGCTGACCCTCAACCAGTTGATGAAGTTCGGCTCTATCTCTCCCGAGGGTGCTGAGGTGTTGCGCGTTCTGGGCCGTATCCGCGCCAACGTGCTGATCTCGGGCGGCACGGGGTCGGGCAAGACGACACTTTTGAACTGTCTCACAGCCTTTATCGAAAAGGACGAGCGCGTCATCACCTGCGAGGACTCCGCCGAACTCCAGCTCCAGCAGCCTCATGTGGTGCGGCTGGAAACCCGCCCGCCAAACCTGGAGGGCGAGGGCGAGATCACCATGCGCGAATTGGTCAGGAACTGCCTGCGTATGCGGCCCGAGCGCATCATCGTGGGCGAGGTGCGCGGCTCGGAAGCCTTTGACCTGCTTCAGGCCATGAACACGGGCCATGACGGCTCGATGGGCACGCTCCACGCCAACTCCCCACGCGAGGCGCTTTCGCGCCTTGAATCGATGATCACCATGGGTGGCTTTGCGCTACCCAGCCGCACCATCCGTGAGATGATCGTCTCGTCCATCGACGTCATCGTACAGGCCGCACGCCTGCGCGACGGTTCGCGCCGCATCACCCACATTTCCGAAGTGCTGGGCATGGAAGGCGACGTGATCGTCACCCAGGACGTCTTTCTTTACGACATCCTTGGCGAAGACGCCGCCGGCAACCTTCTGGGCCGTCACCGCTCTACCGGCATCACCAAGCCAAACTTCACCGAGAAGGCACGCTATTTCAACGAGGAAGCCGCGCTCGTCGACGCGCTCGAACGGGCCAATGTCGAACATATGGATATGATGCGCTGATGTCTCCGCTCGTTCTCGGCATTCTGGTCGTCATCTGCATCGGCGCGCTGGGCTTTGCGTTCGTGCCCGCGCTTGCGGGGGGCGGGCGCGCCGAAAAGCGCAGGAAGGCGCTGAAGGGCGACGTCACCGTGCACCGGCAGGCGGTCAGTGCGCAAAAGACGCGCGAGACCCGCCGCCGCACCGTACAGGATGCGCTCAAGGCCCAGACCGACCAGCTTAACGCCCGTAAGGCCAAGACCAACCTGCGCTCGCGGCTCTTCCAGTCCGGCAGCAAGACCGACGTGCGCGCATGGGTGCGCAATTGCATCATCTTCGGAGCGGTGCTGTTTATCGTGTTGTTCGTCCTGCAGGTGCCGATACTCTTTGCGGCTGTCTTTGCGGTCGCCGGGGCCTATGTGCTACCCAACATGTATCTGGCCAACCGCCGAAAGTCCTATCAGAACAAATATCTAGACGAACTGCCCAATGCGGTCGAGGCCATCGTGCGGGGCGTCAAGTCGGGCCTGCCGCTCAACGATTCCATCCGGCTGGTCGCCCGCGAGGTCAAGGAACCGGTTCGCTCCGAGTTCACCCGTGTTCTCGAACAGCAATCGATCGGCCGCACCATCCAGGAGGCGGTCGAGATCCTGTTCGAGCGGGTGCCGCTCCCGGAGGTCAATTTCTTCATCGTCGTCATCACCGTCCAGCAGCAATCGGGCGGTAATCTCTCCGAGGCGCTGGGCAACCTTGCAGGGGTGCTGCGTGACCGCAAGAAGATGAAGGCCAAGGTCAAGGCCATGAGTTCGGAAGCTAAGGCCTCGGCGCTGATCATCGGCTCGCTGCCCCTGTTCGTTGCCGGCGCGGTGTCGGTCATCAGCCCCAACTATCTGATGCCGCTGTTCACCACCAACGGTGGGCTCATCTGCCTGGGTGTCGCCGCGCTCATGCTGGCGGCGGGCACCTTCGTCATGAACCGCATGATCCAGTTCGACTATTAGGAGTTTTTGCGCCCGTGTCCCTTGCCGACCAGATCGTCAGACCTGAATTCCTGACCGCGGTTTTCGCGGCGATATCGGCTGCCGCGATCGTCTTTACGTTCGGTGCCCACCTTGCCGAGCGGATCGAGCGCAAGGACCGCATGAAGCGTGTCGCGACCGAACGCGAACAGATGCGCGCGAGGGAAATGGCGCGCCTGCGCAATCAGGAAGCGGCCAAGGCGCAGGGACGCAATATCCGCGGGGCGGAAAGCAAGACCTACATGAAGGATGTGGTCGATCGCTTTTCGCTCCAGAAGGCCTTCATGGACGAGCACACGGTCGACCGGCTCGCCCAGTCCGGCCAGCGCGGGCAGGCGGCGCTCACGCGTCACCTGTTCATGCGTTTCGTGAGCCCGATCGTGCTGTTCGTTCTTGCAGCCGTTTATCTTCTGCTCATCATTCCCGGCGACCGTCCGCCCTTCCTCAACATGATCTATGCGATGGGTGTGGGGCTTGTGGGAGCCTATCTGCCGGTGCTGCTGCTGCGCAACCGTATCGACAAGCGGCAGGCTTCGATCAAGAAGGCCTGGCCAGATGCGCTCGACCTGATGCTGCTCTGCGTCGAGGCGGGCATGTCCATCGAGCACGCCATCAAACGCGTCGCCAAGGAAATCGGGCTGCAAAGTCCCGAGCTTGCCGAGGAACTGACGCTGACGACCGCCGAATTGTCATTTCTCGAAGACCGCACCCGCGCCTTCGAGAACCTTGGCCGCCGCACGGGGCTCGACGGCGTGCGCTCGGTGATGACCGCGCTCATCCAGGCCGACCGCTACGGTACTTCGGTCGGTCAGGCGCTGCGCGTCATGGCGGTCGAGGGCCGCGACCAGCGCATGATGGAAGCGGAAAAAAAGGCGGCGGCCCTGCCCCCCAAGATGACCGTGCCGCTGATCCTGTTCTTCCTGCCGGTCCTGTTCATCGTCATCATGGCTCCTGCCATCATCACGGCGATGTCGCTTTAAGAACACTGGTTCCGGATGGCTGCTGCAGATATCGCTGCACCCCTCATCCGACCTTTCGCTTGCGCGAAAGCCCACCTTCTCCCTCAGGGGGAGAAGGGCAACCCTGCGTATGTCTCGGCTTACACGCCCCCCTCTCCCCTTGTGGGAGAGGGGTTGGGGGTGAGGGGTGCTGCGGCACCAGCCAAATGCACCTATGTTTGTGCCAGCATTTTCAGAAACGCCTCGCCATAGCGCTCCAGTTTGGCGGCGCCGATGCCGGGCAGCAGGGCCATCGCGTCGAGCGAGCGCGGCCGGGCGAGTGCCATCGCCTTGAGGGTGGAATCGTGGAAGACCACGTAGGGCGGCACTCCTTGCGCCTTGGCCAGTTCCGCCCTTTTGGCGCGCAACGCCTCGAAAATCTCGCGCGCCTCGGGACCCAGATCGGCGCTGACGCTCAGCGCGCGCCTCACCTCGGCCGATTTGCGCCCCGGATCGCGCCGGAAGGTGATCGGGCGTTCTTTCCGGAACACGGCCCGCGCGCTTTCATCGAGCGTCAGCGCGCCATGGGCGTCGTGGTCAACGATGATCAGCCCCATGGCTGTCAATTGCCGGATGACCGATTGCCATACCTTTGCATCGATATCGCGCCCCGCCCCGAAAACCGGCTGGTTGTCGTGGCCGAAGCGGGCCACCTTGTCGGTCGCCTTGCCCACGAGCACATCGACGATATGGGCCGCGCCGAAACGCTGGCCGGTGCGGTAGATCGCCGCCAGCGCCTTGATTGCCGCTTCGGTCCCCTCCCAAGTCTCGACGGGGGTGAGGCATGTGTCACAATTGCCGCAACTGCCCGGATGGCTTTCCCCGAAATGGGCAAGGATCGCCTGTCGGCGGCATGAAGCGGTTTCGCACACCCCCAGTAATGCGTTGAGCTTGGCGTTTTCCACCCGCTTTATCGCATCGGGCGCGTTGCCCTCGGCGATCATGCGGCGGCGCTGGACGACATCGGCCATCCCGTAGCTCATCCAGGCATCGGCGGGCTGGCCGTCGCGCCCCGCGCGCCCGGTTTCCTGATAATAAGCCTCGATCGAGGCGGGGAGATCGAGATGGGCCACATACCGCACGTCCGGCTTGTCGATCCCCATGCCGAAGGCGACGGTTGCGACGAGACACAGCCCCTCTTCGCGCAGAAACGCGTCCTGATGGCGGCTGCGCACCGCCGCGTCGAGCCCGGCATGATAGGGGAGCGCCGCGATGCCCTCGCCGCTCAGCCATTGGGCGGTAGCCTCGACCTTGGCGCGCGACAGGCAATAAACGATCCCCGAATTGCCCTTGTGCCGGACAAGAAAGGCCAGAAGCTGCCGTCTGGCGTTGGCGCGCTCGACGATCGTATAGGCGATGTTGGGCCTGTCGAAGCTTGCGGTGAAAATCTCGGCCCGCTCGAGCCCGAGCCGCTCGATGATGTCGGCGCGGGTCGTGGGATCGGCAGTTGCGGTAAGCGCGATGCGCGGAACGTCGGGGTAAAGCTCCTTGAGCTGGACCAGTTCGCGGTATTCGGGCCGGAAATCATGCCCCCACTGGCTCACGCAATGGGCCTCGTCGATGGCAAAAAGCGCAATGTCGATGCGCGAGAGCAGATCATGGAAGCCGGGTGCGGAAAAACGCTCGGGGGCGACATAGAGCAGGTCAATCTTGCCGGCAAAGAGAGCATCGCGCACCGCGCGCTGCTCGTCTCCGCCCATCGACGAATTGAGCGAAGCCGCCTTTACGCCCGCCTGTTTCAGCGCCTCCACCTGATCGCGCATCAGTGCGATGAGGGGGGAGATGACGACGCCCACCCCGGCCCGGCAGAGCGCCGGGATCTGGTAGCACAAGGACTTGCCCGCGCCGGTCGGGAACAGGACCACCGCGTCCCCGCCCCCCGTCACGTGTCTGACCACGTCCTCCTGCTGGCCGCGAAACGCCTTGTGCCCGAAAACCGAGGCGAGGACGTTTAACGGGTCATGATGGACAAAGGCGGGGGCAAGAAGCGATGTCACCTTGGCGCTCACGTCGCTGGGAGAAAAACGGCGCGGGCGAATCGCCCGCATGTCCTTTGTGCCCGCAGGGTTTGCGTGGATGCAAGCCTTGCGGCGGAGATAAAATCGGGCCAGGCTGAATGAGCGAGCGGGAGGAATACGATGGCGGGATCGATCTTTATCGGGGTGGGCGGCTGGACGTTCGAGCCTTGGCGTGGGACGTTCTATCCCGATGGGCTCGTGCAGAAGCGCGAGTTGGCCTATCTGGGCGAGCACCTGACCTCAGTCGAGATCAATGGCACCTTCTATGGCAGCCAGAAGCCCGAAAGCTTCCAGAAATGGCACGACGAGGTGCCGGAGAATTTCGTCTTTGCCCTGAAGGGCACGCGCTACGTCACCAACCGGCGCGTGCTGGCCGAGGCGGGCGATTCGCTCGAACGTTTCCTTTCGAGCGGGGTGACGGGGCTTGCCAAAAAGCTCGGGCCGATCAACTGGCAACTGGCGGCCACCAAGACATTCGACGCGGAAGACTTCGCCGCTTTCCTCAAGCTCCTGCCCCATGAAATGGACGGCCTGCGCATCCGCCACGCGGTCGAGGCGCGCCACGAAAGCTTTTGCGACGCAAAGGCCGTCGATCTGGCTCGTGAGTACGGCGTTGCGCTGATCGCGGGGTGCGACAGCAAATTCCCGGTCATCGCCGACCCCACCGCCGATTTCGTCTATCTGCGGCTGATGGGCACGAGCGAGGACAATGAAAAAGGCTATTCGGAAACCGAACTCGACGCCTGGGCCGGGCGGCTCAAGACCTTTGCCGCTGGCGGCGTGCCCGACGATTTGCCCACCTATGGCGCCAAACCGGAAAAAAAGCCGCGCGATGTCTTTGCCTATATCATCGCCGGCGCCAAGCACAAAAACCCCGCCGCCGCGCAGGCGCTGATCGGGCGGCTGTAGAAAGGGGAGTGCCGGTCAGCACCGAACTGCACCCTCTCCGTCGTTGCCCGGTTTAGCCGGGCAATCCAGCCCGGTGGCTACTGGATCACCCGGATAAACCAGGTGAAGACGGGGGGAATTATCGACCTCACTCGCCTTCGAGCTTTGGCCTTTCCTCGAAATCCATCGCTTCGATCCGCTCGCCGCGCCTGGTGAGCTTGCCGGTGGAAATGAGGATATCGCCGATGTCGTCATTGGCCTGCCGGAAGTGGTTCTGCAGTTTGTTGACCCGCTCGTTGAGGCGATTGACGTCGCCCAGAAGCGCCACGACCTCCTTTTGGATCACATGCGCCTGCTCGCGCATCCTGACGTCGCGCAAAAGTGCCTGGATAACCTGGATCGAGAGCATCAGGAGCGAGGGTGAGACGATGACCACCCGCGCCCGCGCCGCGTTCTGCACCACGTCCTCGAAGCGTTCGTGAAGGTCGGCAAAGATCGATTCCGAGGGTACGAACATGAAGGCGGTGTCCTGGGTTTCGCCCACCAGCAGGTACTTTTCCGAGATCGCCCTGATGTGCACCCCGCAATCCTTGCGAAAGCTGGCCATCGCGGCGCGCAGGGCCTCGGGCCCGTCCGCTTCGTTGAGCCGCTGCCAGGCTTCGAGGGGGAACTTGGCGTCCACCACCAGCGGCGGGGCGGCGTTGGGCATGTGGATGAGGGCGTCGGGGCGTGAGCTGTTGGAAAGGCTCGCCTGGAAACTATAGCTGCCCGAGGGCAGCCCATCGGCAATGATCGCTTCCATCCGCCCCTGCCCGAATGCACCGCGCTGCTGCTTGTTGGCGAGGATCGATTGCAGCGAGACGATTTCGCTCGAAAGCTGGGTGATGTTGGTCTGCGCCCGGTCGATCACCGCCAGTCTTTCGGCGAGCTTCGTCAGCGTTTCCTCGGTCTTCTCGCGGCTTTCGGTCATCGACTGGTTGACGCGATGGCTCGAGGCATCGATGCGGTCGGTCAAAAGTTTGGCGAGATCGGAGGTGCGGTTGCCGAAAATCTCGCTCATGGTCTGCATCCGTCCCGTCATCTCGGACTGGACGCGCATCATGTCGGCCAGATGGCGCTCCATCTCCGAGGCGCGCCGCGCCTCCTCGTCTGCTTCCACGGCGCGCTGGCGTGAGGCGCGCATCTGGAGGGTGAACATGATTAGCAACAGCAGGACCGTCACCGCCAGCCCGCCGGCGAGCAGTTCGATGGCCGTCACCGGTCGGCCGCCCAGATCGAAAAGAACCGTTTCCATAATGTTCTTGTTATCTGATTCGCAGGCCCCCATATCCGGCTTTGCTTGACCGCGCCCGCCAAGGTGCATTACCACGAGCCCCGAACCCGCCGAACAGAGGCCCAAATGAGCGTCCGTCCCATCCTGATCCTGCCCGACCCGCGTTTGCGGCAAGTGACCGAGCCGGTCACCGTCTTCGACGACGCGCTCAAAAAGACGGTCGAGGACATGTTCGAGACCATGTACGACGCCCCCGGCATCGGGCTGGCCGCGCCCCAGATCGGAGTGATGAAGCGCCTGATCGTCATCGATCTCGCCGATCCGGAAAATCCCGATTCGGGCAAGATCGTCATGGTCAATCCCGAGATCGTCGCCATGAGCGAGGAGACCGAAATCACCGAGGAAGGGTGCCTGTCGATCCCCGAATTCTATTACGAGGTCGAGCGCCCCGCCGAGGTGACCGTCAGGTTCCTTACCGCCGAGGGCGAGGAAGTCACCCGCCACGCCACGGGGCGGCTGGCGGTCTGCATGCAGCACGAGATCGACCATCTCGATGGCGTGCTCTATATCGACTACCTGTCGCGCTTGAAGCGCGACCGGGTGAACAAGAAGTTCCAGAAGCGCGCCCGGCTGGCCGGCTAGGGCATTTCCCGGAGGATCGGCGATGAAGGTCGTCTTCATGGGCACGCCCGATTTCGCCGTTCCCACGCTCACCGAAATCGTGATGCGCGGGCACGAGGTCGTAGCCTGCTATACCCGCGCGCCAAAGCCCGCAGGACGCGGCCAGGCCGAGCGCAGATCCCCCGTGCACGAGGCTGCCGAAGAATTCGGCATTCCCGTCTTCACCCCGCGTAATTTTCGCGATCCCGCCGATCGCACGACATTCTCCGCGCTCGGGGCTGAGGTCGCGGTGGTGGTCGCCTATGGGCTGATCCTGCCGCCCGAGGTTCTTGAAGCGCCGGATAAGGGGTGTCTCAACCTGCATGGGTCGCTTCTGCCGCGCTGGCGCGGCGCGGCCCCGATCCAGCGCGCTATCATGGCCGGGGATACCCGGACGGCGGTCTCGATCATGCAGATGGACGAAGGGCTCGATACCGGCGCGGTCGGGTTGGTCGAGGAAATCCCCATCGGGCCCGACATGACGGCGGGCGAACTTCATGACGAGATGATGCGGCGCGGAGCCGATCTCATGGGCCGGGCGCTGGCCGCGCTCGAGCGCGACGCGCTCCATTTCACCCCCCAGCCCGAGGAGGGCGTCACCTACGCTGAGAAAATCGAAAAGGCGGAAAGCCGGATCGATTTTTCAAAATCCGCCGAAGCGGTGCACAACCATATCCGCGGGCTCTCGCCCTTTCCCGGCGCATGGTTCGAGGTCGAGTTGGGCGGCAGGCCCACCCGCATCAAGGCGCTGCGCTCGATCCGTGCGCAAGGGGAAGGGGAGTCGGGCACGATTCTGGACGGACTGACCATCGCCTGCGGAGAGGGTGCGGTGCGCCTCACCCACGTCCAGCGCGAGGGCAAGGGCGCGATGGATGCAGCGACCTTCCTGCGGGGCGCGGGCGATCTGGCGGGTCGAAGGGCGGGCTAGGGATGCCCCGCTACAATCTCAAAATCGAATATGACGGAACCCCTTTCGTCGGCTGGCAGTGGCAGGACGGGCAGCTTTCGGTGCAGGAGGTGCTGGAAACCGCGATAAAGGCGTTTTCCGGGGAGACCATCCGCACCCAGGCGGCGGGGCGGACCGATGCCGGGGTGCATGCGCTGGGGCAGGTGGCCCATTTCGATCTTGAAAAGGACTGGGACCCGTTCCGGGTCTCCGAAGCGCTCAATTATCATTTGCGGCCCCACCCCGTCGCGATCCTTTCATGCGAGAAGGTGGGCGCTGATTTCGAGGCGCGGTTTTCGGCCAGGTTCCGGCACTATGAATACCGCATCCTCAACCGCCGCGCCCGGCCCGCGCTCGACGAGAAAAGAGTGTGGCACGTGCCGGTTCCCCTCGATGCAAATGCGATGCACGCAGCCGCGCAGACCGTGCTCGGCCAGCACGATTTCACCACCTTCCGCGCCGCCGAATGCCAGGCGAAATCACCGATAAGAACGCTCGACCGGCTCGATGTGTCACGAGAGGGCGAGATGGTCGTCCTGCGGGTTTCCGCGCTTTCATTCCTTCATCATCAGGTGCGTTCGCTCACCGGCTCGCTCAAGCTCGTGGGGGAAGGCAAATGGCCGATGGAGGGGCTCCGGGAAGCGCTCGATGCGCGCGACCGTGCCCGCTGCGGCGCCATGGCCCCGGCATCCGGGCTCTATCTCGTCGGGGTGGATTATTAGACTGGCACCGGGATGAACAACCCAAGGACGGCCAGCCCGATGAAGACGCCAATCACCTGCGCGACCATCAGCATCACGATCTGCCCGACGGAGAGTTCGGCCACCAGCCGGGCGTTGTTGATGCGTGCGGCAAGGCCCGCGACGATGGCTGCGAACATCACCATTTCCCCGCTCAATCCCATCAGCCCGACCAGGGCGAGGACGATCGAGATGAAGGCGTTGAGCCAGTTGTCGACGGCAAGGAACGGCACGAATTTCTCGCGCTTGCCGACCGCCTGCAACACCACCCAGCTTGCCGCGACCAGCGCGGCATAAAGGACCGCATTGGTCACGACCAGCGCAAAGCTGGAAACCCCCGTGCCCGTCTGGCTGAGTGCCGCCGCCCCCAGCGTGATGGCGATCGAGGCAAACAATGCGATAAAGCTCGAAACGAGCCCGCGCAGGCTGGTATCGAAGTAGCCCGGCGCGTCGCGCCGCCCGATCAGAAGCCGCCACGCACCCTGCGCCGCATGAAAGGTTTCCTGCTGCAATGACGGCGGAGTGGCGGACACGGGGATTATGGCCTCGAAGTCAGGTTAAAGGAAAAATGGCAACGCCATCCATCCGCCATCATGTAGAGGGTGTGGCACCGACCTGCAACACGCTTGCAGTGCTTAAGAGCGCCCTTTGGCGAGGAACCGCGCAACGAAGGTTGCGTAAAGCCCGGCGAGTCGGTCCACATCGGCAACCGGCACCCTTTCATCGACCTGGTGCATGGTCGCCCCGATCAGCCCGCATTCGACCACCGGGCAATAATCGGCGATGAACCGCGCATCCGATGTGCCCCCGATAGTGGAGAGCGCCGGTGCGATGCCGTTGATCTCTTCCATCACTTCGCAGAGATGGGCGACATGGCCTTCGGGCGGGGATATGAAACAGCGCGAGATCGGTCCCATGACCTCGAAACCGATGGTGCATCCCTGGGCATCGAACGCTGCGATGCGGCGCTCGATCTCGGCCTTTAACGTTTCGCCCGTCCACGTGTCGTTGAACCGGATGTTGAACCGCAATTCCCCCCGGGCGGGAATGACATTGGCAGTCGGGTTGCCGGTGTCGATGGTGGTGACTTCGAGATTGGAGGGCTGGAAATGTTCGGTGCCGGTGTCGAGGGGCACGTAAAGCGCCTCGACCAGCCGTGCCAGCACCGGCATGGGGTTGTTGGCGCGCCGGGGATAGGCGACGTGCCCCTGCTTGCCCGAAACGGTGATCCGGCCCGAGAGCGAGCCGCGCCGCCCGATCTTGATCGAATCCCCGAACCTCTCGAACGAGGATGGCTCACCCACGATGGCGAAATCGAAACTGTGGCCCTGGCTCGTCGCCCATTCGAGCAGCTTTTTGGTGCCGTTGACCGCATCGGCCTCCTCGTCATTGGTGATGGCGAGGGAAACCGTGCCTCTTTCGAGTCCGCCGTCCCCAACGAGTTGTGCCATCGCCCCGCAAAAGGCGGCGACCCCGCTTTTCATGTCGGTCGCCCCGCGCCCCCACATCACCCCGTCGATGATCTCCCCCGAAAACGGATCATGCGTCCACGCCGCGACATCGCCCGGTGAAACCACATCGGTATGCCCGGCGAACAAGAGATGCGGGCCGGGTGCATCGGCCTTGAGCGTGGCAAAAAGATTGTCGACCGGATAGGACCCGTCGCCCTCGAACCTCAGCCGCGTGCAGACAAAGCCCAACGGGGTCAGGAAGGCTTCGAGTACGTCGAGCACGCCTTCCTCGGCGGGGGTCACAGAGGGGCGGCGGATGAGGTCGGCGAGAAGCAGGACGGAGGGGCTGGGCATGGGGATCAATCGCGCAACAGATCGTTGATGGAGGTTTTGGAGCGGGTGCGGGCATCGACCCGCTTGACGATGACCGCGCAGTAAAGGCCGGGCCCCGGGGTGCCATCGGGCAGCGGCTTGCCCGGCGTCGAACCCGAGACGACGACGGAATAGGGCGGCACCTTGCCGAAATGGATTTTGCCGGTGGTGCGGTCGATGATTTTGGTCGATTGCCCGATGAAGACGCCCATCGAGATGACCGAGCCCTCGCCCACCACGACCCCCTCGACGATTTCCGAGCGTGCGCCGATAAAACAGTTGTCCTCAATGATGACCGGTCCGGCCTGCAAGGGTTCGAGCACCCCTCCGATGCCGGCGCCGCCCGAGAGATGAACATGCTTGCCGATCTGGGCGCACGAACCCACCGCCGCCCATGTATCGACCATGGCGCCCTCATCGACATAGGCGCCCAGGTTGACAAAGGAGGGCATCAGGACCGCGTTTCGGCCGATGAAGGCCGAGTGGCGGACGATGGCGCCGGGGACGGCCCGAAACCCGGCCTCGCGGAAGCGGTTTTCGTCCCAGCCGGAAAATTTGGACGGCACCTTGTCCCACCAGTGCGCGCCGCCGGGGCCGCCGGGGATGGTCTGCATGTCGTTGAGGCGGAACGAGAGCAGCACGGCCTTCTTGAGCCACTGATTGACCTGCCAGCTCCCGCTCGCATCTCTTTCCGCCACCCGCGCTGTACCGGAATCGAGCAGGTTCAGCGCCTCGTCCACCGCCTTACGGATTGCACCATCCGTCCCGTGGGTTATGGCGTCCCGGCCCTCGAAAGCAGCATCGATCGTTGCGGCGAGATCGGCGTGGGGCATGGGCGGACGGAGCCTTGAAGCTGTTGATGGGTCTGTGTCGGGCGCGGACCTTATCGCAAGGAGTGGGGTCAAGAAACCCTTGAGCGGGGCAAATTCGATTGTGCTTGCATAGCCCGGCACCGATCCTTAACCCCGGGCTGCGAAAACAGGAACAATCGGAAAAACAACAAGGAGCCCGGAGATGGGCCGTAAGCGCCATTCTTCCCTCAGGTCCTCGGTTGAGGACATTGAGGTCGTCCGCCATACGCCGGAAACCCCCCAGACCAGATCCTCGGCCTATCGCCTCGCGTTTGCCGATGAGGAATTCCTCACCTCCGAAGATCTGCGTGGCATGCGGTTCCACCTCGAATATCTCAAGGTTGAGAACCGGCTGCGCCAGGCCGGGATCGATTCGACGGTCGTGCTGTTCGGCGGCGCCCGTATCCCCGAGCCGGGCAAGGAGGCCTGGGCCGCCAAGACAGAGATCGCGCGCAAGAACCTCGAGAAAAGCTCGAAATACTATACCGAGGCGCGACGCTTCGCCCAACTGGCCTCAAAGACCTCCGAGGCCACCGGCTACAAGGATTACGTAGTGGTGACCGGGGGCGGTCCGGGGGTGATGGAAGCGGGCAATCGCGGCGCGGCCGATGTCGGGGCACCCTCGATCGCCTTTAATATCGTCCTGCCCCACGAACAGGCCCCCAACCTGTTCATCACCCCACAATATTCGTTCAATTTCCACTATTTCGCGACGCGCAAGATCCATTTCCTCGTGCGCGCCAAGGCGGTGGCGATCTTCCCCGGCGGGTTCGGGACGCTCGATGAGTTCTTCGAGGCCCTGACCCTGATCCAGACGGGGCGCATGGATCGCATCCCGGTCCTGCTGTTCGGCAAGGCCTTCTGGGGCCGGGTCATCAATCTCGAGGCGCTGGCCGAGGAAGGCACTATCTCGCCCGACGATGTCGAATTGTTCCGGATCGTCGACACAGCCGAGGAAGCCTGGGAGTGCGTGCGCAAGGCCTATAATTTGCCGGTTATTTCTATCGATTGAGGCGGAAAATCTGGCCGCGCGGGGCTTCGGAAGTTCCAGTTTGGTCAGGCTCAATCGAGATTGATGGCCGGCGGTGGCATCGTGGCCTCCTCATCCGACCTTTTGCTGCGCAAAAGCCCCCCTTCTCCCATGAGGGGAGAAGGGGCAACCGTGGGGCCGTCACACGAGCTCCCCTCTCCCCTCGTGGGAGAGGGGCTGGGAGGGAGGGGGCAGCGGTGCGGGGAAAAACGCCGGATGTTAATCCCGTCTACTGGTTCGCCTTGATGGTGATGTTGAAAAGCTCGATCAGGGCCAGCGGGTCTTCCTCGGCATTTTCGAGGGCCGTGACGTCGACGGGCGTATCGGGTTCGGCGGAGATCGTCAGGTTGCGCGGATCATCGATGAAGGCGTTGATCTGGGTGGTTGCCATGGCCTTGAACGCGGCGTCGGGCAATTCGGTCAGCCCCATCGAGACCATGAATTTGAGCCCGGTCGCCAACGTCTGGCCGTCGATCCCTTGTTCGGCGGCGGCGATGTCGAGCGCCTTCATGAACAGCGATTCATCGTTATAGCGGATTGAAAAGCCCTCGATTCCCGTATTTGCCGAGCGATCGAGCATGGTCTGCTCGATCCGGGCGATCTCGCTTTCCAGAACCTCCTCGTCCTCCTGCGCCAGCCGGGCCATCTGGAGGTTGAGCGCCATGAGGTCTTCAACGAACGCCCGGTCAAAGCCGGTGAGTGCGCCGTCCATCGTGATCGATCCCAGCCCCTTGACCGCGAAGGTGAAATCGCTGATGCCGGCCCGGCTCGTCTCCGGGTTCCAGACGGAATCTCCGGTAAGGACTGCGCTGAAGCGCTCGATCCCCAGGGCCGCGACAATCTCCTGGGCTTCGGCATCGGGAACCGCCGAAAGATCGGCGCTGATCCCCTCGACGGCGAGGCGGGAAACGACATCGCTATTGTCCGCGGGGCCCTCGATCGTCGTTGAAAAACGCCTGATGCCAAAGATTTCCGACCCATCCTGCGAGACGGTCAGCGGACCGGCCGATATGCTGCGATATAGATTCATGACGGCGGGCACGAGATTGCCCTCCTCGATCGACCCGGGAAGGGTGATCCCTTCCATGGCGACGTTCCGCAGGGAAAGCGACAGGCCTTCCTCGGGATCGTCGATCTCGAGGTCCGCGGTCGTCGCGGTCTCGATGGTGAACCCGCCTTCGGCGGTTTCCGTAACGCCCGAAAAGACCACATCGCCCGGCACCCGGGCTTTTTCCTCGCCGGGTATGAATATCGTGAAATCGGAAAGCGTTACCGTGTCGCCGGTAACGCTGGCCGAGTCGTAGTCGATGGCGACGCCGAGCAGTTCCACGGCGCCCTTGAGCCTTGCGCCGAACTGATCGGCATCGAGGGCCCATGCCGGTTGTGCGCCCAGAACCGCTATCGCACCCAATGCCGTTATGGGCAGAACCTTGTCGAACATCTTTAATCCCTGCTGTTGGGCGCTGCCGCGTTGTTTCTTGCGGGATGCGCGGTCTGATCGTTGGGCGAGGGTTCACCCAAGGCGATGAAGAAAACCCAAAAGATCGTCAGTAATGTGATGGACATGGGCAAGCTCATGGCCGCGCCCCAACTCCCATTCGTCGACCTGCTCGTGGATGAAACCGTCGCCCGCAACCACCTGCACGGTCGTCATCCCGCGCTCGTGGGGCACGACGAGGTTCTTTTCCAGATCGTCGAACATGATGGCGCGGGAGGGGTCGACATCGTGGTTCTCAAGGAACGCCTCATAGGCGACGTGCAGCGGCTTGGGCTGGAAGCGCGCCGAGCGGATGTCGAAGATCGCCTCGAACAGATCCTCGCCTCCCAGCCGGGCCAGCACCGACCGGGCATGGGCCGCATCCGCGTTGGTAAAGATGAACTTGCGCCCCGGCAGTGCTCTGATCGCCGCGACCAGATTGGGATGGGGCGCAACGGGGGAGTAATCGATGGCGTGGACCTGGGAAAGATAGTCGTCGGGATCGATGTCGTGAGTATGCATCAGCCCTTTGAGGGTTGTGCCGTGATCCCGGTAATAGGTCTTTTGCAACTCGCGCGCCGCCGTGAAATCGAGCCGGGCCAGTTCCATCACGTAGTGGGTGATACGGATATCGATCTGCGCGAACAGGTTGCATTCGCGCGGATAGAGCGTGTTGTCGAGGTCGAACACCCAGTCGGTGACGTGATCGAGCTTGGGCTGTGGAAGGATCATCTTGTTCATTCAGCCATTATCGCATGAGGCGGTTGAAATGGGAAATGGCACTCGTGCCGGTCCGGGGCGGCGCTGGCAAGTCCATAATGGAAGTTGACCATAGCGTATTAGTGTGCTACATATATAGCACACTAACTGGAATTGCACATGACACAGTGGCGCGACGACCAGCCGATATTTGTTCAGATCCGGCAAAGGATGATCGACATGATCCTCAACGGGACCATCGGGGAAGGCGACGCCTTGCCCTCTGTCCGGCAGGTGGCGACCGAGTTGTCGGTCAATCCCCTGACGGTTACCAAATCCTACGAAACTCTCGTCGATCTGGGCATTGTCGAAAAGCGCCGGGGGCTGGGGATGTTCGTGACGCAAGGCGCGCGGCCCGCGCTTCTCGCCCATGAGCGCGAAAAATTTCTCGCCGAAGACTGGCCCGCCATCCTTGCGCGCATCGCAGCGCTCGGGCTTTCGGCAGACGATCTCTTGAACCGGGAAGACAGCAAATGAACGATGAGACCCCTATCGTTTCCGCGCGCGGCCTGCGCAAGCGGTTCGGCAAGACCGAAGTCCTGCACGGGCTCGATTTCGACATCCCCGCGGGCCGCATCTATGGGCTCGTCGGCCATAACGGGGCGGGCAAGACCACGACGCTGAACGCGCTGTTGGGCCTCACCCAATGCGAGGGGCGCATCGAAGTCCTGGGGCTCGATCCGTTCGCCAACCGCGCAAGGCTGATGGAGAACGTCGCCTTCATTTCCGACGTGGCCAGCCTGCCGCGCTTCTTGCGGGTGCGTGAGCTTTTTTTCCCTGCTCTCCAATATCCACCCCAATTTTTCCCAAGCCAAGGCGCAGGATTTTCTCGCCGGAACCGACATCCGGCCAGGGGCGAAGATCAAGAATCTCTCCAAGGGCATGATCGCCCAACTCCATCTTGCCGTCGTCATGGCGATCGACGCGAGGCTGCTGGTGCTCGATGAACCGACGCTGGGTCTCGACATCACCTATCGCAAGCGCTTTTACCGGCGCCTGCTCGAAGATTACATGACCGAGGAACGCACCCTGCTCATCACCACCCATCAGGTCGATGAGATCGAGTTCATGCTCTCGGACATCATGTTCATCCGCGATGGCGAGTTGATCGTGCACATGCAGATGGAGACCGTGAACGAGAAATATCTCCAGCTCATCGTTTCGGACCCCGCCAGTCTGGAAAAAGCGCGGGCGCTGGGCCCGGTCTTTACCGAAACCCGGTTCGGCCAGACCGTGATGATCTTCGACGGCGTGCCGCGCGGGACGCTGGCCGCTCTGGGCCAGCTCTCGACGCCCACCCTTTCAGACCTTTTCGTGGCGCTGATGCAGCGCGAAACCTTTAACGCTGGAGCGGCCTGATGCGGGCGATGATCGCACTTGTCAAACGTGAATATATCGAGCATCGCGGAGCCTTCGTCTTCGGTCCGGCCATTCTGCTCGGCCTGATGCTGTTCGCATCGCTCTATTCGACATGGTCGGCGAGCGTTCATACCGGGATTGCCGATGAGCTTCCCGGTTCCCTGCGCTTTTATGAAGCGGCGTTCTCGATCATCGTCGCGGGATGGTGGGCCTATCTTCTGGTCATGCTGTTCTTTTATTTCGCCGATGCGTTCTCGTCCGACAGCCGCAACAATTCCATGCTGTTCTGGAAATCGATGCCGCAGACCGATTTCAAGATCTTCGGCTCCAAGATGGCCGCCGCGTTCACGGTCTTTCCGGCCGCGATCCTGCTTGCCGTGGCGATCAGCGGGATCATCGCCTACCTGCCGGCCCTGTCGGTGGGCGCCGCGATCCCCGGCTATGCGCCTCCCGGTTTTCTCGACACGCTCGGTGCCTGGGCCAACATCATGACGACCGCCATCGTGTTCTTTGCCCTGGGGCTCTTGTGGTATGCGCCCTTTTTTGCCTGGGTGGGCCTTCTCAGCGTCCTTTTCCGGCGCTGGGCCATTCCGCTGGCCTTTCTCATCCCCGTGGCGCTGGGGCTGGCCGAAAATCTCGTGACGCGGCGCTGGTCGCGTGATGGCGGCGCGCTTTTGAGCTATCTGGGCGAACGTATGAACTTCCGCTTCGATGGCCTCGATTTCGAGGTGGTCTGGATATTGGGCGAGCCATGGAACGCGCCCGAACTGATCGGGCGCATGGTGCTCGGGCTCGACTGGATTTCGCTTGCAGGCGGGCTTGCCATCGCCGTGATCCTCGTCTGGCTCGCCAGCGAATACCGGCGCCGCTGGGTGCTTGCCTGACACGTCAGCGATGGCCTCGCGACGGCTTGTTGCCTTATCGGGCGGTGAGAGCTTAATCTTGCCGCCTCGCCGCTCCTGTCAGATGAGGCACCTTTCCCATGTCGTCCGTTCCCGCCCGCCAGCTCGTGGCGGACAAGCCCGGGTTCATTGAAGAATTCTCCCCCAAGAGCCTGGTCACGCTTCGCGAAGGCTATGGTCTCGTCGAACTGCGGGCCGATGCCATAGCAGGGCTGACCGTGGCCATCGTCGCCCTGCCACTGTCGATGGCCATTGCGATCGCCTCGGGGACCACCCCCGACCGGGGACTGTACGCCGCGATCGTCGGGGGGTTCCTCGTCTCGTTTTTCGGGGGAAGCCGCTTCCAGATCGGCGGGCCGGCTGGCGCCTTCATCATCCTCGTTGCGGCAACCGTCGCCCGCCACGGCGTCGAGGGCATGCTGCTCGCCACCCTGATTTCGGGCGTCATCATGATCGGCATCGGGCTGTTGCGGCTGGGCTCCTATATCAAGTTCATCCCCTATCCGGTGACCGTGGGATTCACAGCGGGCATCGCCGTCATCATCTTTGCCAGCCAGTTGCGCGACCTGTTCGGGCTGGCGCTGGCCGGACCCGAACCGGGCGAACTGGTCGAAAAGCTCCAGGTGCTCTGGGCCGCGCGCCCGACGATGAACGGGGTGGCCGTCGCGGTCGGTTTTGCCACCATTGCACTGATGGTGGCGCTCGCCCGTTTCGCGCCAAGACTGCCGGCCCTGCTCGTTGCCGTGGCCGGGGCTGCGCTGGCGACGGGACTGTTCGACCTTCCCCTTGCCACTATCGGTAGCCAGTTCGGCGGCATTCCCTCCACCCTGCCGATGCCGGCGCTGCCCGACTTGAGCACCGAGCGGATCATCGCCGTCCTGCCGGACGCGATTGCCTTTGCCCTGCTTGGTTCCATCGAATCCCTGCTCTCGGCGGTGGTCGCCGACGGGATGACCGGGCGGCGGCACAAATCCAATTCCGAGCTGTTGGGGCAGGGGATCGCCAATATCGGCTCGGCCCTGTTCGGGGGCATATGCGTCACCGGCACCATCGCACGGACCGCCACCAATGTGCGCTCGGGCGGACGGACCCCGGTCGCCGGCATGCTCCATTCGCTGTTTCTTCTGGGCTTCATGCTGGTCGCCGCCCCGCTGGCCAGCTACATCCCGCTCGCAGCGCTGGCGGGCGGGCTCATCGTCATCGCCTGGAACATGGTCGAACGCCACGCCATTTCGGCGCTGTTTCGCGGGTCGCGCGGCGATGCCGCGGTTCTGGCGGTAACCTTTCTGCTCGTTGTCTTCCGCGATCTGACCGAGGGGATCGTCGTCGGTTTTTCGCTCGGCGCGCTGCTCTTTATCCACCGCATGGCCGGAGCCGTTGCGATCGAAGAAAGCGAGACAGCGCTTGCTGCCTATCCGGTCGATGGCGAGACACCTTACGACCCCCACCAGGCGACCGATGACGATACCGTGGTCTATAAGATTTCCGGCGCCTTCTTTTTCGGGGCGGCAGCCAGCGTGGGCGCGATCCTCGACCGCATCGCTGACCAGCGCAAGAATTTCATTCTCGACTGTTCGGACCTGCCGGTGATCGATTCCACCGCCGCCCATGCGCTCGAAGGGGCGGCCCGCAAGGCGAAGCAATCGGGGATCAGCTTCATCATCGCGGGCGCGCGGCCGGGCATAAGGCGCATGCTCATGACCCACGGCGTCCGTCCGCCGCTGGTAAGGTATCGGCGCAGCGTCGAGACCGCGCTGGCCCATCTCGAAAAGAAGGAAAGCTGACCCCGCCAAATCAGCAGAGCAAATCAGGCGCGGATTATCGTTCAAACGATCGGGCTTGTGAACCGCCCAATCGCCTTTCTTATCGGCCCTTATGGCCTTGCCATCGGAATCGAACACGGGCAGCATCGAACCCGGTTTCAACCAGATGAAAGGAGGTGATCCAATGTCTAGTGAGATCCGCGCATGCGGGAGTGGCCTTGGGTGTGGGGTGACAACGGCGAGGCAGCCCTTGGCGCTTTGATCCCCCTCCACCGAACCGTTGTCTGGTTCAGTCACTCTTTAGCGTGACGATTTCATGGAAGGACCACTCGAAACCCGGGTGGTCCTTTTGCTTTGGAGGCTTGGGAAGTGGCCGGGGCAGATAAAAAAACGGCGGAAACATGGGAGACCCCATATCGCCGCCGAAGGTTGCTCTTGCCCTTCGCGCTCTCGCGAAGACCTCGATGTTACCGCGATTGTGCTGGCAAAGCCATAGTATCGCCCGAGTTCTTGAGCAGGCCCGCCGGTAACGAATCTGTGAGCGGCGGAAAATCCTTTAAAGGGCCTGTTAAACCCTCTAGCCCTAGACTTGCCGGCCAAACGCACCGGTAATCTGTGCAAGGGGGGCATCGGATAGAGTGGCAGGCGGCATTCCGGGCGCGCTGAGACGGTTTGCGCGTAAGGCTTTCCATTCGAGCAACATCCCCACGGCCATCGCCCTTATCGTGATGGTTGCCGCGATGGCATTCGCCGAAATGCAGAACCGCTCGATCCATATCCAGACCCAACGCAATGAGGTGCTGGCCAAGGTGGGACTGGTGCGCGCCCAGCTCGAGGGGATGGTCAATTCCAATATCCAGCTCGTCCACGGCCTTGTTTCGACGATCGCGACCGAACCCGATATGAGCCAGGAGCGCTTCTCGGCGCTGGCCGGCTATCTTTTCGCCCAGAAAAATCAGCTCAACAACCTTGCGGCAGCGCCCGGTTTCGTTCTTGAGCTGATGTATCCGGTGGCTGGCAACGAAGCCGCCATCGGGCTCGATTACACCGCCCACCCCGAGCAGTCCGAAACCGCGCTGCGCGCCCGCGATACCGGGGAGATGATATTGGCGGGCCCGGTCCACCTCGTACAGGATGGGCGCGGGTTCATTGCGCGCTTCCCGGTCTTTGTCGATGAGGGGGATGGGCCGGACCGGTTCTGGGGTATCGTTTCGGCAGTTATCGACGCCGACCGGCTCTATGCCGAAAGCGGGCTTCTCGACCTTGCCCCCGATCTGAGAATTGCGGTTGCCGGTGTCGACGGCGCGCTCGGCGATGGTCGCGTGTTTTTTGGCGATGCCGCCGTCCTCGAACACGATCCGGTTATTGCCGATGTGACATTGCCGACCGGACGCTGGCTGATCGCCGCCACGCCCGGCGGTGGCTGGGGAACCGAGCCGCCCAACACATGGGCCCTGCGCCTCATCATGGCGGCCGCTGCCGCGCTCGTTCTCGTGCCCATCATCCTTGCCTCGTACCTTAACACGGAACGCCGCCGGCGCCTTATCGAGCAAAGGCGGCGTGAGGTGGACCTGGCCAGGCTTTCGCGACGGCTCGAACTTGCCCTCGAGACCTCGCAGGTCGGGGTCTGGGAGATGAACGTTGCAACGGGCGAAATGTCCTGGGACGACAGGATGAACGAGCTTTACGGCGTGCCAGGCAACGGGCCCGCGTGCGATTACGACACCTGGCGCGACAGGATCGTCCCCGAGGATGTCGAACGGGCCGAACGCGAGTTTCACGAGGCCCTGCGGACCGGCGAGCGCTATGTCTCCAGTTTCCGCATCATGACGCCGGACGGTCAGCTTCGCCATATCCGGGCGATCGGCGCGCTCTATCAGGATCAGGGGGCGGCGCCTCGCATCCTGGGGGTCAATATCGACGCCACCTCCGACGCCCTGCTTTCCGAAGCGTTGATGCGCGCCAAGACCCAGGCCGAGGCAAAGAATTTCGAGCTCGAAACCGCCAAGGCACGCATAGAGCACAACGCCTTGCACGACCCTCTCACCGGCCTGCCCAACCGGCGGTATCTCGACGATGTGCTTGAAATGCACGCAAGGCGGGTTGCAAGGGTACCCATTTCCGCCTCGATCCTGCATGTCGATCTAGACCGGTTCAAGCAGATCAACGATACGCTGGGCCACGCGGCGGGCGATGCTATGCTGATCCATGCCGCAGGTGTCCTCAAATCGGCGGTGCGCCAGAGTGATTTCGTGGCGCGCATCGGCGGCGATGAGTTCGTAGTGTTCTGCCTTGGGGAAAAGACCGACGATGAACTGCGCGCGCTGGCCGACCGGATCATCGCGGCCATGCGTCGCCCGGTGACTTATCAGGGGCACGAATGCCGGTTCGGCGTGTCCATCGGCATTGCAAGCTCGAACGGAACGAGCGTCATGCCCAAGCAGGTGCTGGTCAACGCCGACATCGCGCTTTACCGTGCCAAAAAGAACGGTCGCAACCGCTCGGAATTCTTTTCCGATGAGTTGCAGGCCGAGATCGTGACCGCAAAGCGGGTGGCCGACGACATCCTTGCCGGTCTCGACAATGGCGAGTTCGTCGCATTCTACCAGCCCCAGTTCGATGCCGTTACCCTCGATATCATCGGGGTCGAGGCGCTGGCGCGCTGGAACCATCCCCTGCACGGCCTTCTGGCGCCAGACGCCTTCATGCCCATCGCCGAGGATATAAACGTCGTTGCGACCCTTGACCGGCTGATTCTTGAGCAATCGCTCGCCCAGCGCGGCATCTGGGACCGGGACGGGGTTCTTATCCCGCGCATCTCGGTCAATGTTTCGGCGCGGCGGCTAAATGATGAGGGGCTGATCAAGAATCTGAAGGCGCTCGATATCGCGCCCGGATCGATAGCGTTCGAGTTGGTGGAATCGATCTATCTCGATGAAAGCGATGGCATCGTGAGCTGGAACATCGATCAGATCAAGGAACTGGGCATCGATATCGAGATCGACGATTTCGGCACCGGTTATGCCTCGATCCTGAGCCTCATGCAGTTGAGGCCCAAGCGGCTCAAGATCGATCGCCAGCTTGTCATGCCCATCACCGTCTCGCATGAACAGCGCACGCTGGTGCAATCGATGATCGATATTGGCGCCACGCTCGGCATCTCGGCGATTGCCGAAGGAGTCGAGAGTCGTGAGCATGCGAAAATCCTCGCCGATATGGGTTGCGCGGCCGTACAGGGTTATGCCTTCGCCCGCCCCATGGCAGCCGATGACATAACCGCTTTCGTCCGGGCGGCCGGCTGGCGAAACGCCGGATAACCGGAAAAATACAGCAATTTTATCACATTTGCTCTGGCTTTGCGCGGACTGCTTGGCTATGGGCTGGCTTTGAAGTTAAGCTCGTCCAGTTGGGGCACATGGCAAAAACGACGATCGACAAGGATCTCAAGCGGGTCAGCCAACTGGGAACAGCCACCCATGAAACCGCCCGCGCCGTAGCCGCACCGGGGATGGCGCTTGTCTTCCTTTTCGCCGTGCTGGTCTGGGCGGTGTTTGTGGTGGGCGGCGGTCCGCTCTCCTATCTCGTCGTCATCGCAACGGTAATTGCCGCCTATATGGCGCTCAACATCGGCGCCAACGACGTTGCCAACAATATGGGCCCGGCGGTGGGCGCCAAGGCGCTGACCATGACCGGCGCGCTGGTTATCGCGGTGATCTTCGAGGCCGCCGGGGCCCTTCTTGCGGGCGGGGATGTGGTGACGACCATTTCGCGCGATACCATAGCGCCCGATATCACACTTTCGACTGACGCCTTCATCATGGTGATGATGGCGGCGCTCCTGTCCTCCGCCCTATGGGTCAATCTTGCAACCGTGCTGGGCGCGCCGGTATCGACCACCCATGCCGTTGTGGGCGGCGTTGTGGGCGCGGGCGTCGCGGCGGCCGGCATGTCGGCAATCATCTGGCCGACAATCTTGAGGATCGCGGCAAGCTGGGTGATCTCCCCGCTCATGGGCGCCGGGCTTGCCGCAGCCCTTTTGGCCATCGTTTATGCGACCATTCTCAACAAGCGCGAAAAGACCGAGGCAGCGCGCATCTGGGTGCCGATACTCGTTGCGCTGATGACCGGCATTTTTGCGATGTATATCGCAATGAAGGGGCTGAGGCGCGTATGGAGCCCCGAATTCCATGTCGTCCTGTTCCTCGGGCTTGCCTTTGCCGGTATCGGCTGGCTCGTTGCCTTGCCCTGGGTCAAAAAACGCACCAGCGACAGCCAGAGCACCAACAAGAACATCGCCGCGCTTTTTCGCCTGCCGTTGATCTTTTCGACAGCCCTGCTGTCTTTTGCTCATGGCGCAAATGACGTTGCCAATGCAGTGGGGCCGCTCGCCGCCATCGTGGCCGCCGCCGGCGGCGGCGGGGCCGGCAATGGCAGCGTTGCCCTGCCGTTCTGGGTCCTTGCCATCGGCGCGCTGGGCATTTCCCTTGGGCTTGCGCTCTTCGGCCCGCGCGTTATTCGCACGGTGGGCGAAAAGATCACCAAGCTTAACGAAATCCGGGGATTTTGCGTCGCCCTTTCCGCGGCCATAACGGTTCTGATCGCTTCAGCGCTCGGGCTTCCCGTCTCATCGACCCATATTGCGGTGGGCGCGGTTTTCGGGGTCGGATTTTTCCGCGAGAGCCTGTCCAACAAGGGTATTCCCAACAAGGCGGTGAGCCCCGAGGGAGTCTTTCTCAAGACCGACCACCTCAATGCAACGCCCGAGGAAGCCATCGCCAATTTTCAGAAGCGTCAGCGCCGCTATCTCGTGCGCCGCGAGCACGCCTTTTCGATCGGTGCGGCCTGGGTGGTGACCGTCCCTGCCGCGGCAGGGATCGCGGCGGGGATCTATCTTCTGATGAAGCTTCTTTTCGGGCTCTGAGCGCCACCCAGTTCGCGTTCGGCGAGCGCTACGGCCAGATCGGCGAGCCCTTCATGGGTGATCAGGCGCCTGGCTTCGGCCAACACCGCCCAGTGCCGATAGCGCTGGCCCATTTCCTTCCAGCCCTCACGCTGGCTCGAGACCCTGAGCGGGAACATCTTGACCTCGACCGGGGCGGGCCGCTCATCGGTGACGGGGAGGAAATAGGAGCCGATCGGGGTGTGGTCGATCTCCCCTTCGACGCCCGCTTCCTCATAGGCCTCGTGCGCCGCACTCTCCCAGGGGGTCTTGTCCGCCATCAGCCCACCCTTTGGGAATATCCACTTTCCCCGCCCGCGTGAGGTGATGAGCAACACGACGAGTTGGCCGTCGGATACTGTATAGGGCAGGGCGCCATATTGCGGCCCGGCGGGCTCGATTTCGCGGCGAAACGGGCGGCGAACGAGCGCGAGCAGTCTATCGAGCATCAGCGGGCCTTCCAGCTTCATATGGCGAGTGGTCGAATCTATCGCGGATCGCAAGGATTCGGCAACGTCTGCGGCAAGGTTAGCCCTCTGGAAAACCATCTCCGAGCTATGGTTCGGCGGCGCGTGCTGGGATAACCTTGTCGCGGGCCGCATCCGCGACCAGGAATCACCCCTTGAGAAATGTCGGAGCTTTATCGGGATATGACCGTCGAGATCGATATGGGCACAGCACGGACCGGCCAGACGGTCCCGCTCGATCTCGAGGAGTTGCTGGCCACCCGCCTTCTGGTGCAGGGCAATTCGGGTTCTGGCAAGTCGCACCTTCTGCGCCGCCTGCTTGAGCAGAGCGCGAAATGGGTGCAGCAATGCGTCATCGACCCCGAGGGCGATTTCGTGACGCTGGCCGAAAAGTTCGGGCATGTGGTCGTCGAGGCGGACCGCTCGGAAAATGAGTTGACCCGGATCGCCGGCCGTATCCGCCAGCACCGCGTTTCGGTGGTCCTTTCGCTCGAAGGGCTCGATGCCGAAGCTCAGATGCGCGCCGCTGCCGCCTTCATGGGCGGGCTGTTCGACGCCGAGCGCGATTTCTGGTATCCCATGCTGGTGGTGGTCGATGAAGCCCAGCTCTTTGCCCCCGCTGCCGCCGGCGAGGTTTCCGATGAAGCGCGAAAACTCTCGCTGGGCGCCATGACCAACCTCATGTGCCGGGGCCGCAAGCGCGGGCTCGCCGGGGTGATCGCCACCCAGCGCCTTGCCAAGCTCGCCAAGAACGTCGCCGCCGAGGCGTCCAATTTCCTGATGGGCCGCACTTTTCTCGATATCGACATGGCGCGGGCAGGCGATCTTTTGGGCATGGACCGGCGCGGAACGGAAATGTTCCGCGATCTCGAGCGCGGCCAGTTCGTCGCGCTCGGTCCCGCGCTGTCGCGCCGCCCGCTTCCCGTGGTGATCGGTGCGGTCGAAACCAGCGCCCGTTCGACGAGCCCCAGATTGATGCCGCTGCCTGAAGCGGCGCGCGGGGAGGATGCGGCCGATCTGATCTTTACGCCCGGCGCCGACGAGGATCTGCGTGTTCCGCCCCGGCGCGCCACCCCGCCCGCGCCACGCCCGACCCTCGATATTCTCGCCCAGTTGAGCACGCCCGCTCCACAACCGCAGGCGGAAACGCTTTTCCCTGAGATCGACGAGGCCGAGCGCGAGGAAATGATTGCCGCCGTGCTCGAGGAAATCCTCGAAGATCCTGAGGCGAGCTATCGCTCGGTCGCGGTGCTTTATCAGGATTTCCTCGTGCGCTGCCGCATCAGGCGCGTGCCGGGGGCTCCGCCCGATCTTAACGGTTTCAAGCGTCGCTTCTCGGTGGCCCGTGCCGGTGTCGATGCACAAACGGCGGAAAGCGAGATCTGGCGCAAGGCGCTCGCCCTGGCCAACGGGCTGACCGAAGACGTGCAGGGCGTTTTCCTTTTGCTGGCCCGCGCCGCGGTCGATGGTCTGCCGTGTCCCTCCGATGCGGCGCTGGCCCGCGCCTATGGCAGCCATTCGGCGGGGCGCGCGCGGCGGCTTCTGACCTATTTCGAGGAACGCGACCTCATCGTGCTGCGCGAGGATTTTTCCGGCCGCCGCATCGCAGCCTTCCCCGATCTGGGCTGCGAGACGCTGGCGGGCGATCCCAATGCCCCCGCCGACATGCCGGGCCGGGACGCCGCCGAATAGCTCCCGCTTGCCTCCAGTATGCAAACCGGCAAGAGATGGGCAATGCGTTTGCCAGATGATCCGCTCCCCATCGATGACGTGATCCCCGCGCTGCAAGCGGCGCTGGATGCCGATACGTGCGCCGTGCTGGTCGCCCCGCCCGGCGCCGGCAAGACCACCCGCGTGCCTTTGGCGCTGCTCAATGCGCCATGGCGCGGCGATGGCAGAATCGTAATGCTCGAACCCCGGCGCCTTGCTGCCCGTGCCTCCGCCCGCCGCATGGCGGCAACGCTCGGCGAGAAGGTGGGCGAAACGGTCGGCTATCGCGTCAGGCTCGATACGAAAGTGTCGGAGAAAACACGCATCGAGGTTGTGACCGAAGGGGTCTTTACCCGCATGATCCTTGCCGACCCCGAGCTTTCGGGCGTCGCGGCGGTGCTGTTCGATGAGTTCCACGAACGCAGCCTCGATGGCGATCTGGGTCTGGCGCTGACGATGGATGCCTCGGCGCTGCGCGAGGATCTGCGCATCCTCGTCATGTCGGCGACCCTTGATGGCGCACGGATCGCCTCGCTTCTGGGCGATGCGCCGGTGATCGAAAGTACCGGTCGGGCCTTCCCGGTCGAAACCCGGCACATCACGCCCGCGCCGGGCGCAAGAATCGAGAATACTGTTGTTGCCGCCGTTCTTTCCGCAACGCGCGAGGAGCCGGGCTCGGCACTGGTGTTCCTGCCCGGACAGGCCGAAATCCGGCGCGTGGCCGAAGCACTGGCGGGACGTGTTGGGCCGGATACCGACATCGCCCCGCTTTACGGCCAGTTGAGCGGCGCCGAGCAGGACCGTGCCATCCAGCCCGCCCCGGCGGGACGCCGCAAGATCGTTCTGGCAACCAGTATCGCCCAGACCTCGCTGACCATCGAGAGGGTGCGGATCGTCATCGATTCCGGGTTTTCGCGCCTGCCGGTCTATGAGCCGGACACCGGCCTCACCCGGCTCGAGACCCGTCGCGTCTCGCGCGCCGCCGCCGACCAGCGCCGGGGCCGCGCCGGACGCACCGAACCGGGGATCTGCTACAGGCTCTGGCACGAAGGCCAGACGGCCAGCCTCGTGCCCTTCGATCCCCCTGAGATTACCGAGGCCGATCTCTCGGGTCTTGTGCTCGACCTTGCCGGTTGGGGCGTTACCGATCCAAGGACCCTGACGTTCCCCGACCAGCCGCCCGCGCCCGCCTGGTCCGAGGCGGTCGCCTTGCTCAAGAGCCTTGATGCGCTGGACGGTGAAGGCCGCATCACACCCCACGGCAGGCTGCTCGCCAAACTCCCACTCCACCCCCGCCTCGGTCACATGATCGTGCTGGCGGGCCAAGAGGGCGCGGCGTTCGATGCCGCGCTGCTCGGCGTGGTTCTGGGCGAGCAGGGGCTGGGCGGCAGCGATACCGACCTTGCCGCCCGCGTCCGCCGCGTCATGGGAGAGGATACGAAACGGGCCGCCGAGGCGCGGCGCATGGCCCAGGGCTGGGCAAGGCTGGCCGGGGCGGCAAAGGCGGGTACGTTCGATATCGGCCGTCACCTTGCGCGCGCCTTTCCCGACCGCGTGGCGCAGGCCGCCGGGGCGCGCGGCCATTTCCGGCTCGCCAATGGCCGTCAGGGGCGTGTCGAGGAAACCGATGCGCTGGCCCAGGAGGCCCTCATTGTCGTTGCCGACATGACCGGCAAGGCGGCGAGCGCGACGATCCGCGCGGCGGCGGCGATCGACCGGCAGACCATCGAGGAGATTTTCGCCTCAAGGATCATCGACAAGACCGTTCTGGGTTTCGACCGCGAGGCACGGGCGGTACGCGCGAGAACCCAACGTCTGCTGGGCGCGCTGCGGCTCGGGGATGCACCCGCAAGGATCACCGACATGGACGCTGCCGCGACGCTGCTCGCGGCGGGCATCGCCGAAACCGGTATCGCCGCCTTGCCCTGGGCCCGCGAGCAGAAATCCCTGCGCGGGCGCGCGGGCTTTCTCCGCCAGCATCTGGGCGATGACTGGCCGGATCTCTCCGATAGGGCGCTGGCCGGAGATGATGCGGACTGGCTCGCGCCTCATATCCATGGCCTTACTCGCCTCGATGAGATCACCGCCGAGCACCTTTCGGCGGCGCTTTACGATCTTTTGCCGTGGGATAGGCGCGGGGAGATGGACAGGCTGCTCCCCTCCCATTTCGATGCGCCCTCGGGCAGCCGCATCCCCATCGATTATGGGGCCGGGAACGGCCCGGTGCTGGCCATCCGGGTGCAGGAGCTGTTCGGGCTCGACGTGCATCCTTCAATCGCGGAGGGAAAGGTGCCGCTCCTGCTCTCGCTGCTGTCCCCGGCCCATCGCCCCATCCAGACCACCCGCGACCTGCCGGGCTTCTGGCGCGGAAGCTGGAAGGATGTGGCAAGGGACCTCAAGGGCCGCTATCCCAGGCATCACTGGCCCGATGACCCGCTGGCGGCAAAAGCCACCAATCGTGCCAAGCCGAGGGGATAGCGCCGGGCCTATTTCGTGCCGTACATCCGGTCCCCCGCATCGCCGAGGCCGGGAACGATATAGCCGTGTTCGTTGAGCTTTTCGTCAACGCTGGCGGTAAAGACCGGCACGTCGGGGTGGGCTTTTGTAAAACGCTCGACCCCCTCGGGGGCGGCCAGAAGGCACAAAAAGCGCAGATTGTTGGCGCCGCGCTCCTTGAGCTTTGTCACCGCCGCGATGGCCGAATTGGCGGTCGCGAGCATGGGGTCGACGACGATCACCAGGCGGTCGGCGACATCCGACGGGGCTTTGAAATAATATTCTATCGCTTCGAGGGTTTCCGGGTCACGGTAAAGCCCGATATGGGCGACGCGTGCCGAGGGCACGAGGTCGAGCATGCCCTCGAGCAGCCCTTCGCCGGCGCGCAGGATGGAAGCAAAGACCAGCTTCTTGCCTTTAAGGGTTGGCGCACGCATCGCCTTGACCGGCGTTTCGATATCGACCAGTTCAACCTCGAGATCACGGGTCACCTCATAGCACAAGAGATGTGCGATCTCGCGCAAGAGGCGCCGAAAGCCTGCGGTCGAGGTTTCCTTGCAGCGCATGATCGTCAGCTTATGCTGGACAAGGGGATGGTCGATCACAGTCAGGTTCTGCATGAGCCGCTCTTTTTGTCCTTATAACGCACTGGTGCCGTGCGGGCCGGGGGCTAACCCGAGCCAGTGGGCGATGGTCTCGCCAATATCGGACAGAACCGGGCGCAAGCCAATGCTCCCGGCGCGCAATGAACGGGAAAACAGCAGGATCGGCACCTGCTCGCGGGTGTGGTCGGTGCCCCGCCAAGTCGGGTCGTTTCCGTGATCCGCCGTCAGAATGAGAAGATCGTCGTCGCGCAGCTTCGCGATCAGTTCGGGCAGCCGCCGGTCGAACGCCTCGAGTGCCGCCGCATAGCCGCCGGGATCGCGCCGATGGCCGTATTCGGTGTCGAAATCGACGAAATTGGTAAAGACCAGCGCGCCGTCCTGCGCCATGTCGAGCGCTTCGAGCGTTCTGTCGAACAGCACCATATTGCCCGAGGCCTTGATTTTGTGGGTCACCCCGCGCGCCGCATAGATATCGGAGACCTTGCCGATGGCGTAGACCTGCCGTCCGGCCTCGTTGGCGCGGTCAAGCAGCGTTGGCTCCGGCGGCTCGATCGCAAAATCGCGACGGTTGCCGGTGCGCTTAAAGCTTTTCGCATCCTCGCCCACGAAAGGCCGGGCGATGACGCGGCCGATCTTCATGGGCGCGGTGAACTGGAAAACCGTTTCGCACAGATCGTAGAGCCGTTCGAGCCCGAAGTGGGTTTCGTGCGCGGCGATTTGAAACACGGAATCGACTGAAGTATAGCAGATGGGCTTGCCGGTGCGGATCGATTCCTCGCCCAACTCCTCGATGATCGCGGTTCCTGAGGCGTGGCGATTGCCCAGGATGCCCGGAAGGTTTCCCGCACGGATGACGTTTTCGATCAGGGCTTCGGGAAAGGCGGGTTCGGTATTGGGGAAATAGCTCCACTCGAACGGCACCGGCACGCCGGCGATTTCCCAGTGACCCGAGGGCGTATCCTTGCCGATCGAAACCTCGCGCCCCACGCCCCAGCATCCGCCCTTGGGATGGTTGGAAAGGCCGGGTGGCACTTTGCCGGTCGACAGTTCGGCTGCCGCGCCAAGGCCCAGTGCATCGAGGTTGGGCAGGCTCAAGGGCCCCGCACGCACACCGGGCACATCGGCTTTGCCTTGGGCGCAAGCCTGCGCGATATGGCCCAGCGTATCGGCGCCCTCATCGCCGAAATCGGCGGCATCGGGTGCGCCGCCGATTCCGAAACTGTCGAGAACGCAAAGGATGGCGCGCGGCATCAGCTTTCCTCTTTCGGTGCGAGATAGCGATAGACGACCGGGTTGGCCTTGGGCGCTTCCCCGATCCTGTATACGCGCCTGAGACGCCGTTCGGCCTCGTCGGCTGCCGCTTCATCGCGCGCATGAATGCGGGCAATGGGGGTGTTGCTGTCGGCTGTCGCGCCAAGCCTTGCCAGCCGGTCGAGACCGACGCCATGATCGATGCTGGCGGTGGGGTCGGTTCGCCCGCCGCCCAGCACGACGACCGCCATGCCCACCGCCCGCGTATCGATGGCGGCGACGTGGCCCTCGCCCTCGGCAAAGACGTCGCGGATGACGGGGCAGTGGTGCCGCTCACCATGCCGGGGGTTTTCGATGTCCGGCGGCCCGCCCAGCGCCCGGACCATGGCGGTAAATTTTGTCAGGGCCGCACCGCTTTCAAGCGCCACCTTGGCGCGCAGATACCCATCGTCCTGATCGAGCGCCAGCCCCCCGAGAACGAGCCCGTGCGCGCAAAGACCAAGCGTTACTTCGAGCAGCCGTTCGTCCCGGTGTGCGCCGGTCAGAAAATCGATGGCGTTCTTGACTTCGAGCCAGTTGCCCGCCGCCGAGGCCAAGGGCTCGTTCATGTCGGTCAGAAGCGCGCCGGTTTTCATCCCCGCGCCATTGGCGACGGTCACAAGGCTTTCGGCAAGCCCGGTCGCCTCATCGAGCGTTTTCATGAAGGCGCCCGAGCCGGCCTTGACGTCGAGGATCAGCGCATCGAGCCCCGCCGAGAGCTTTTTGGACAGGATCGAGGCGGTGATGAGCGAGACGTTCTCGACCGTCGCCGTCACGTCGCGGATGGCGTAAAGCCGCCGGTCGGCGGGGGCGAGGTCGTCGGTCTGCCCTATAATGGCACAGCCGACGTCTTTGACGACGCGCCGCAGCGTTTCAATATCGGGATTGGTGGTGTAGCCCTCGATGGCGTCGAACTTGTCGAGCGTGCCCCCGGTGTGCCCGAGCCCGCGCCCCGAGATCATCGGTACATGGGCCCCGCACGCTGCAAGGATGGGCCCGAGCATCAGCGAAACATTGTCACCCACCCCGCCGGTCGAATGCTTGTCGATGACGGGGCCATCGAGGCGGGACCAGTCGAGCACCGTGCCGCTGTCGCGCATGGCCAGTGTCAGCGCCACGCGCTCGTCGATCTCCATGTTGCGGAAATAGACCGCCATGGCAAAAGCCGCCGCTTGCGCGTCGGTGACCGCGCCGCTGGTGAGCCCGGTGATGAACCCGGCGATCTCGTCGCGGGACAAAACCGCGCCGTCGCGTTTTCTGGCGATGATTTCCTGGGGGAGGAGGGTCATGGGGCACCGTCTACGAGGGGGAGTGTGGAAATGCGGACCTTGGAGCCGCCGATCGTCACCAATGCGCCCTTCTCGAGATCCGCTCTGGTCGCCTCTATGGTTTGGCAGACTGTGCTCAAAAGGGTTGCCGGCCTCAGATCACCCAACCTGATCTGAATGACGCTGGGCAACTGCGCGCGATCTGTGGAAAGCAGCTTGCCGAAATCAAGGTCGTTGGTGATGACCGCCATCCCGTTGCTGCGGGCAAATTCGGCGATCACGACGTCGCTGGCATCGGCTGGTCCGATGCTGGACCAGTGGAAGGCTTCAAAGCCTGCTGACCTTAGCGCCGCCGTCCAGTTCGGAGACAAGTTCATATCGATGACGAATTTCATGCGATCTCGAGGTCGATTTCGCGGTCTTCCGTGCGCCATGCCGCATAGCGCAGAGCCTGGAGAACGTCCTCGCGCTCGAGATAGGGATAGGCCTCCAGAATTTCCTCAATCGAAACCCCGTCACCGATCTGGCCGACGATCATACCGACCGTCACGCGCATTCCGCGAATGCATGCCTTGCCGCCCATCAGTCCCGGCGTTCTTGTAATGCGGTCAAAAGTCATGGCCCGTCTCCTTTAAGGCCAATATAGGCCAGCCGTTTGCTCCCCACCAGAAGCAACGAACGCCCTTTGGCTCAAGCCCCATAAGGCACCCAGACGTTCTTGATCTGGGTTGCACGGTCGAGGAGGTGGGGGCCTTCCATTTCCCGAGCTGTCCAGTCGAAACCGAGTCCGCGCGTTGTCCAGCTCTGCTTGACGTTGCCGGCGCTCGCCGCCTCGACCATCGTGCTGTCCTCGAGCGATCCGGCGAACCAGATGCCCTCGATGCCGTCGTGCTCGGCGAGGGTCCTTGCCAGATCGCGTTTGGGGCCGGTGACGATATTGACGACGCCGGCGGGCACGTCCGAGGTTTCGAGCACCTGATAGAAGTCGGTCATGGCCAGCGGGTGCGGCTCGGAGGGGACGAGAACCACCGTGTTGCCCATGGCCATCGCCGGAGCCAGCAGCGAGACCGCGCCGAGCAGCGGGCTTTCATCGGGTGCGGCGATGGCGAGGACGCCGATGGGCTCGACCATGGCGACCGCCATCATGCGCGCGGGCGGATTGTGGACGGCGCCGTCGAACTTGTCGGCCCAGCCGCCAAAGGCGAACAGCCGTTCGACGGAGAGGTCCACTTCGCGTTTCGCAGCGTTTGCCGAAGCGCCGGTCATCGCCCGGATGCGATCGGCAAATTCCGCTTTCCGATAGTCGAGGTTTTCGCCGAGATAATAGAGGATTTGCGAGCGCAGATGCGCCGTCGCCTTGCCCCAGTCGAGCGCGCCACGCGCCGCTTCCACGGCGTTGCGGATGTCCTTGCGGTTGCCCTCGCCCACTTCGCCGAGCATTTGGCCATCCGTGCCGATGACCGGCCGGGCATAGCCGGAATCCGGGCGCGCCTGCTTGCCGCCGATATAGAGCTTTGCGGTGCGGTCGATGCTCATCTTATCATTGCGGGTGGTTCCCGCTTTTGCGGAGGCCGCCTTGGGAGGAACCGCTTTGAGCGCCTTCTCCCAGTCTGGCTTGAGATAGGCCCTCATCCCTTCGCGCCCGCCCTCGCGGCCAAAGCCGGATTCGCGATAACCCCCAAAGCCGACCGCGGCGTCGAACTGGTTGGTCGAGTTGATCCAGACAACGCCTGCCTTCAATTGCGGGGCGATGTCGAGCGCCAGATTGACGTTCTCGGTCCACACCGAAGCGGCGAGCCCATACCTCGTGTTGTTGGCCAGCGCCACGGCTTCCTCGGGGGTGCGGAAGCTCATGGCGACGAGTACTGGACCGAAGATTTCTTCTGACGCCAGCGTGTGCGCGGGAGAAATGCCGGTGACCAGCGTCGGGCGCACAAAGTAGCCCTGTTCAGGCACGGGCATGTCGGGGGAATAAAACTCGCCCCCTTCTTTTCTTCCTGCCTTCAAGAGATCGAGCACACGCTCGACCTGCACGGGGGCGACCAGCGCGCCGATGTCGATGGATTTATCCAGCGGATCGCCGACGCGGAGCGTTGCCATGCGCGCCTTGATCTTGGCGATGAATTTTTCCTCGATGCTTTCCTGCACCAGAAGCCGCGACCCCGCGCAGCATACCTGCCCCTGATTGAACCAGATGGCGTCGACCAGCCCCTCGACGGCGCTGTCGAGATCGGCGTCGTCAAAGACGATAAAGGGGGACTTGCCGCCCAGCTCGAGCGAAAGACCCTTGCCTGATCCGGCGGTGGCGCGGCGGATGATTTTGCCGACCTCGGTCGAGCCGGTGAAGGCGATCTTGTCGATGCCGGGGTGGGTGACGATGGCTTCGCCGGTCTCGCCCGCGCCGGTGACGATGTTGACCACCCCCTTGGGCAGCCCGATGCGCCCGCAGATTTCAGCAAAGAGCAGCGCGGTCAGCGAGGTGAATTCGGCGGGTTTGAGCACCACCGTATTGCCCGCCGCGAGCGCGGGCGCGATCTTCCAGGAGAGCATCAAGAGCGGGAAATTCCACGGGATGATCTGACCGCAAACGCCATAGGGGGCGTGATCGGGGAAGCTTTTTTCGATGTGCTGGGCCCAGCCCGCGTGATGATAGAAATGGCGTGCCACCAGCGGAATATCGATGTCACGCGTCTCGCGGATCGGCTTGCCGTTGTCGAGCGTTTCGAGCACCGCGAAAAGTCGCGATTCCTTCTGGATCTGGCGCGCGATGGCGTAGAGATATTTGGCGCGCTCGAAACCGGAAAGCGCGGACCAGCCGGCAAAAGCGGCGCGCGCGGCCTTGATGGCCTTGTCCACATCGGCCTTGGAGCCTTCCGAAATGTCGGCCAGTTTTTCGCCCGACGCCGGGTTGGTCGAAGCAAAGGTTTTTGCGGGCTTTGAAAATTCACCATCGATGAAATGGCCGAATTTCTTCCCGTATTTCTCCAACCATTCCAGCGCAGGGCCGGCGGCTTCGGGTGCCGGGCCGTATTCAAGGGTCTCGAAGATTTCCGCCACCTTGCTCATTGGATTTTCCTCAAGCCATCGCGAAACGATAATCGGCGGCGTAATGGCCTGTGACGCCGTGCTCGATCTGCCGCTCTATGTCGGTCAACAAGGACGATGCTCCGAACCGGAAGAGGTGGGGTTCGAGCCATTTACGGCCCAGCTCCTCTTTCATCAGCGCCATATAGGAGAGCGCGTCCTTGGCCTTTGAAATGCCACCGGCGGGCTTGTAGCCGATCTCGATGCCGGTTTCCTCGAAGAACCAGCGGATCATACGGACCATGGCGAGGGAAGTGGGGAGGGTTGCGTTGGTCTTTTCCTTGCCGGTCGAGGTCTTGATGAAATCGGCCCCCGCCAGCATGCACACCAGCGAGGCGCGCGCCACATTGGTGAGGGTTGCCAACTCCCCGGTACCGAGAATGGTCTTGATGTGGGCTTCCCCGCACGCCTCGCGCATGGCTCTGACCTGATCGTAAAGCTCTTCCCATTCCCCGTTGAGCACCAGGCGGCGCTCGATGACGATGTCGATTTCCTGGGCGCCGTCCTCGACCGAGGCCTCGATTTCGGCAAGGCGGATCTTTAGCGGCGTCAGCCCATGCGGGAAAGCGGTCGAGACGGCAGCGACGGGGATGCCGGTGCCTTCGAGGGCCTTCACCGCGGTGGCGACGAAATTGTGATAGACGCAGACCGCCGCCGGTTTGATGCCGAGCCGCTCGACGCCCATGGCCTCGACGAGATCGGCGCGCAGGGGATTGCGTGCCTTGGCGCACAACCGCTCGACCCGGCCCGATGTGTCGTCGGAATTGAGCGTCGTCAAATCCATCAGCGTGATGGCCTTCAAGAGCCAGGCAAGCTGATAGTCCTTCTTGACCGTCCGGCGCGTTCCGATGGTCGCGGCGCGCCGTTCGAGCGCCGAACGGTTCATCCTCACGCGCCCGATCCAGTCGAGATCGAGCGGGAAGCCGGGATTGCGCCTGTGGGCGGGCGCCTGTGGCCTTGTATCAACGATCTTGAGACTCATAGTTCCTCCACCAGCGCCGGAAGAAGGCGCATCAGTTTTTCCGCCCCCCATTTTGCCACTTCCTTGGTCTGGGTGTGGGAGATGGTTTCCTCGGCCATCCCCGCGCCCATATTGGTGATCGAGGAGCACGCCCAGACGCGCATTCCAAAAAACCGCCCAAGGATCACCTCGGGCACCGTCGACATGCCCACGGCACTGGCGCCAAGCACCTGCGCCATGCGGATTTCGGCGGGCGTCTCGAAGCTCGGGCCAGAATACCACATATAGACGCCCTCCTTGAGGGCGATTTCGAGGCGGGCCGCAATGGCGTGGGTGGCTGCGCGTAAGGTCGGATCGTAGGCGTCGACCATATTGACGAAGCGTGCGTCGGTATCCTCGCCGATCAGCGGGTTGACCCCGGCATGATTGATGTGGTCGGCGATCAGCATCAGATTGCCGGGCGGCACGTCCCGGTCGAGCGATCCGGCCGAATTGGTGAGCAGAAGAGTTCTTACCCCCAGTTGCTTCAACGTTTCGAGCGCGGGGCGCATGGCGGCGGGGTCGCCATGCTCGTAATAGTGCTGGCGGCCGGTGAGAATGGCGATGCGCCTGCCGCCCATCTCTCCGATCAGCAACTCCTTGCCATGCCCCGAAACCCCGCCTTGAGGAAACCCCTTGAGTTCGGAAAAGGGGATCGTGATCTTGCCGTCCAGAAGGGTTCCGACGTCCGAGAGGCCCGACCCAAGGATCAGCGCGGCCTCTATCGGCGCATCACCTGCCTTGTTGCGGATGGTCTTGAGTGCTTTGGCCATTTTGAGAACCGCTATGGTTGACGGCCCAGAAATTCCGGGCCGAAGGAGTGCGGCAGCAATTCTGCCAGCGTCGTAAAAAGCGGTTCGCCCTCGACCCCGAGGCAGATAATCGGGGTCCGGGGTCCGGCAAACTCGCGGATGCGCTGGCGGCAGCCGCCGCAAGGGGTAACGGGGGCGGTGCCCGGCCCCGTCACGAATATCTTTTCGATGCGCGTGCCCCCGCCCGCCAGCATTGCGGCGATGGCCGAGGGTTCGGCGCAATTGCCGACGGGGTAGGCGGCGTTCTCGACATTGCAGCCCGCATAGATGTTTCCATCATCGGCAAGGATCGCCGCGCCAACGGAAAACCCCGAATAGGGCGCATAGGCCCTGGCCCGCACTTTTTCGGCGGCATCGAACAGCAGGCGATCCTCATCGGAAAGCGTAACCATTCACCGCTCCTTGACGTAGGGAAGGCCCGAAGCCTTGGGCGGAATGGCGCGGCCCACGAACCCGGCGAGCAGCAGGATGGTGAGGATATAGGGCAGGGCCTGCATGGCCTGGGTGGGCACCGGGCCGATAACGGGCAGGTCGACCCCCTGCAGCCGGTATTGCATGGCTTCGAGGAACCCGAACAGCAGGCACGCAAACATCGCCGGCACCGGTTTCCACTTGGCAAAGATCAGCGCGGCAAGCGCGATATAGCCACGGCCCGCCGCCATGTTGGGGGTAAAGCTCGCCGCCTGTGCGATCGAAAGATATGCGCCCCCGATGCCGACCAGAACGGAGGTAATGATCAGCGCCTTGTAGCGCAGCCAGGACACTGACATGCCGGCAGTATCGAGCGCCTTGGGATTTTCGCCTACCGCGCGGAGCCTCAGGCCAAACCGCGTGCGCCAGAGCACCCAGGCGGTGACGGGCACGGCGAGAAAGGCGATATAGGTCATGATGGCATGGCCCGATATGAGCCCCGAATAGATCGGACCAACGATGGGCACGTCCCGCAACTCGGCGGCAAACGGCAACTGGATGCCATAAAAGCGCGCGTCGCCCGAAACCGGAGGGGTGTTGCCGCCGCGCCCGAACCATGCCGCTCCCAGAAAGGTGGAGAGCCCGGCGGCAAGGAAATTGAGCGCCACGCCCGAAATGATCTGGTTGCCCTTGAAGTTGATGGACGCCAGCCCGTGCACCGCCGAAAAGACCAGCGATACCCCGATCCCGGCCAGAAGCCCGGCCCATGCGCTGCCGGTGACGGCGGCGACGACCGCCGCGCCGAACGCAGAAGCGATCAGCTTGCCTTCGAGCCCGATATCGACGATGCCCGATCGCTCGGAATAAAGCCCGGCGAGGCACGCAAGAATGAGCGGCGTCGATACGCGCACGGTGGTGACGAGAATTGAAATGATGTCTTCCATCGCTATCGCCCTCCCCCTTCGTCGGCACTTCGCAATCTTGAAAGCAAGAAAGCGATTTCGACCGGACGGCGCAGCATCTCGCTCATGGCGCCGGTGAAAAGGATGACGAGGGCCTGGATCGTCACGATCATTTCGCGGGTGATGGCGGGCATGGAGAAGGCCAGTTCCTGCCCGCCCTGATAGAGCACCCCGAACAAAAGCGCCGAAAGTCCCACGCCGATGGGATGCGCCTTGCCCATGAAGGCAACCGCTATGCCCACGAACCCGGCCCCGGCGACATAGTTGAGCATCAGCCGGCCTTGCGCGCCCGCGGTCTCGTTGAGCGCCATCATCCCGGCCAGCGCGCCGGAAATCGCCATGGTGAGCATGATCAGCCGGGCGTTGGACATGCCCGCATAGCGGGCCGCCGTTGGGTTGTGGCCCATGGTGCGGATAGCGTAGCCGAACTTGGTACGCCAGATCAGCCAGTAAACGAAGAACAGCGAGGCGATGGCGACGAAAAAGGAGATATTGGCCGGGGTGTTGCGCAAGAGCGGGAACCATTCGGCAAGGAACGGCAACCGGGTCACCGGATCAATCGGCGCGCTCATGTCCGAGGAGACGTTGGCGGGCTTGAGGATGCGCGAGATCAGATAACTCATCAGCGAGGTCGCGATGAAGTTCATCATGATTGTGGTGATGACCACATGGCTGCCGCGCCGCGCCTGCAGCCAACCGGGAATGAAGGCCCAGAAACCGCCCACGAGGCCTGCCGCGATGATGATGAGCGGCAGGGCGAGCGCCCAGTGCAGCCCGCCCACCGCAAAGGCGATCAACAGCGCGCCGAGCCCGGCGACATAGGATTGCCCTTCGCCGCCGATGTTGAAGAGCCCGGCATGGAAGGCCACCGCCACCGCAAGCCCGGTGAAGATGAAATTGGTGGTGTAATAAAGTGTGAACCCGAACCCGTACCCATAGCCGAACGCGCCATAAAGCATGATGCGCACCGCCTCGATGGGGTTTTCACCCACGACGAGCACGACGATACCGCCGATGATGAAGGCCAGCGTCACGTTGAGCACGGGCAACAGAACGATATCGACCCAGCGCGGAAGGGAAACGCGCGCGCTCATCGGCCCGCCTCCTTTTGGTTGACGCCCGCCATCAGCAGGCCCAGTTCGCCCTCATCGGCGGTCTCGGGGTCGGCTTCGCCCACGATCCGCCCGTCGAACAGCACGACGATGCGGTCGGAGAGCGCGCGGATTTCGTCCAGTTCCACCGAAACCAGAAGGATCGCCTTGCCCGCATCGCGCATCTTGACGATCTGGCCGTGGATGAACTCGATTGCGCCGATATCGACGCCGCGTGTCGGTTGACCGACGATCAGTACGTCCGGGTCGCGCTCCATCTCGCGGGCAAGAACGATCTTTTGCTGGTTGCCGCCCGAAAAATTGGCGGTCTTCAAGTCGGTGTCGGCAGGGCGGATGTCGAACTTTTCGATTTGGCGCCGGGCTTCGGCGCGCGCCGCGTCGACGTTGAGCATCACCCCTTTGCCGTAGCGCGCCTCCCCGTGATAGCCCAGAATGGCGTTTTCCCATTCGTAGAAATTGGTCACCAGCCCCATGCGCAACCGGTCCTCGGGCACATGGGCGAGCCCCTTGCGGCGCAAGTCCGCGGCGCTGTCCTCGTCCTGGGCGGTGACGTCTTCTCCATTGAGGCGGATCGCGCCCGATCTGACCGCCCGCATGCCGGCAACGGCTTCAAGCAATTCGGACTGCCCGTTCCCTGCAACGCCGGCGATGCCGAGAATTTCGCCGGCGCGCACCGAAAGGCTCACGCCCTTGACGCGCTCGGTGCCCAGATCGTCGGCGACCACGAGATTTTCGATTTCGAGCAAAACCTCGCCGGGTTTTGCAGGCCCCTTCTCCACGCGCAGGAGAACGCGGCGTCCCACCATCAGTTCGGCGAGTTGCTCGGGGCTGGTCTGGGTGGTTTCGAGCGTTGCCACCATCTCGCCCTGGCGCATGACCGAGACCGTATCGGTGATCGCCATGATCTCGCGCAGCTTGTGGGTGATGAGGATGATCGTCTTGCCCTCGTCGCGCAGGGTTTCGAGCACCTTGAACAGATGGTCGGCCTCGGCGGGGGTGAGAACGCCGGTGGGTTCGTCGAGAATGAGGATGTCGGCGCCGCGATAAAGCGCCTTGAGGATTTCGACGCGCTGCTGTTGGCCGACCGAAAGATCCTCGATCACCGCATCGGCGGGAACCGCAAGGCCGTATTCGTCGGCGAGCCGCTGCAACTCGCGCCTTGCCTTGTCGATCGAGGGGTCGAGCAGCGCGGAATCCTCGGCGCCCAGTATGACGTTCTCGATAACGGTGAAATTGTCGACCAGCATGAAGTGCTGGTGCACCATGCCGATGCCGAGCGCGAGCGCATCGGAGGAATTATTGATGGTAACGGGTTGGCCGCCGACGAGCACCTCGCCGCTGTCGGCGTGGTAAAAGCCGTAAAGGATCGACATGAGCGTCGACTTGCCTGCCCCGTTCTCGCCGACGATGCCATGCACCGATCCGCGCTTGACGGCGAGGTCAATATCCTTGTTGGCGTGAACCGGACCGAACCGCTTGTTGATCTTTCTAAGCTCGATCGCCAGCGGAGAACCAGCGGCCGGTGAGGGCCGCTGGTCGGTTTGATGGGTCGGACTGGCCATCGTGCTCTTGCGTCTTGAAGCCGGTCAGGCGGGGCAGGTGTTGTCGGTGCGCGAATCGTGCACCACGATCTCGCCCGAGACGATCTTGGCCGTAATGTCCTCGATCGTTGCCCGCATCTCGTCGGTGATGAGGTCGGCGTTATTCTCATCGAACGCGGCGCCGACACCGTCTTCGGCAAGGCCGAGAACGATCACGTCGCTGGTCCATTCGTCATTTTCATAATCGGCGAAGGCGTTGTAGGTCGCAACATCGACGCGCTTGATCATGGAGGTCAGGACCTGGCCGGGATGCAGGTGGTTCTGGTTGGAGTCAACGCCAATGCCCAGAATGCCTGCGTCGGCCGCTGCCTGAAGCACGCCGACACCCGCACCGCCTGCCGCGTGATAAATGACGTCCGCGCCGCGGTCGATCTGCGAGCGGGCGACCTCGGTGCCGCCGCCCGGGTTATTGAAGGCATCGAAACCCGTGCCGATCGCCGTTTCGATGATCTCGATATCGGGATTGACGTATTTGGCGCCCTGCTTGTAACCGCAGCCAAAGGCAAGCAGCAGTGAGAAGTCAAAGGCCGGGATGAAGCCGATGGTGCCGGTTTCAGAGGCCATGGCCGCCAGCGCGCCCACGAGATAGGAGCCTTCCTGTTCCTTGAACACCACCGAGCGGACATTGGGCAGATCATCGACGACCGTATCGATAATGGCGAACATGGTGTCGGGGAAGTCCGGGGCGACCGCGCGCAGAGATTCTTCCCAGGAAAAGCCGGGGAGCACGATGGGATTGTTGCCGCGCGCGGCGAACTGGCGGATCGCCTGCTCGCGTTGAGCGACGCCATCGATTTCGAGATCCTGATAATTGGTGCCGGTATCGGCCTTGTAGCGTTCGGCGCCGGTATAGGCCGCTTCGTTGAACGAGCCGTCGAATTTGCCGCCCCCGTCATAAACGAGCGCCGGGTCCGCCAGGGCCGTGCCTGCCATGAGCGCGGTGACGGTCAGGCCGCCGACAAGGGTTTTTAGAGTCTGCTTGATTTTCATTGATGATGCTCCCTATTTTCGCGCCGCGGACAGGGCGGCGTTGCCGCCGCCGATCGCGCACGATGAGGCACGATACAATCGCGCAATTTGTCCGGGCGCAAGTGCCAAGTTCAGCTTTTTGACCATTTGGGCAAAAATCCGGTGCAAGAGCCGTCTAATCCTCATGCGCGAGGGGCTCGACGGGTGCGCCCATGGCGGTGGCGAAGCGTTCGAAGAACCCGTCGATCACCTTCTGGGCGGAGTTGCCGATCAGCGCCCTGCCCAGCTTCATGATCTGCCCCGAGGCGCCGCCCGTGGCGGTAAAGACCAGAAGCGTATCCAGGCCGATGTCGGAAAGTTCGATCTCGGCGCTGGCCTGCGCCTTGCCCAGCACGCCGCCCCGGCCCTGACCGGTAAGGATATAGCGCTCCGCCGGGATGACGTCCGAAAGGATCAGATCCCCGGTAAAGACCGGCTTTGCGATCCCCAGATTGACCCCGATCTCGGCTTCGAGGTTCGTTTCACTGATCCACTCTATGCGCTTGCAGCCCGGAATCGAAGCCTTGAGCACCTCGGTGCTGTTGAGCGCCTCCCAGACCTGCAATCGGGGCGCCCCCAGCCTGTACCGTCCGCCAAACTCCACCGCTCACCTCATCGTCCGGGCCGCCGATTGCGGCTTTTTGGCACCAATGGCAATAAATTAATCCCCTGACGCGATTGGGCAATTGTCTTGAACCTTGCCAGGCGGAATCATGTCCTTACATCTGCCGGACTATCAACAGGGAATGCGCGAAAATGGCAACCGAAGTGCTCGATAAACCCTTGCAGTATCTCGATCGCGCGGTGGGCGCCATCAAGCAGATGGGCCTCTGGCCCGAAGAGACCGAGGAAGCTCCCATTACCGGCCTTCTGGCCCAGATCACCGATCTCGACGACACGAGGGTCGTCCTCATCGGCCGCGTTCTCACTCAGGCGAGCGCCTTCAACGAGGTGGTGCGCTCCCAGGTTGCCGCGATGAATGTCGGCGAGCGCTATGAGGAGATCACCAAATCCTTCGATTCCATCCGCGACGACGCCAAGTCAATGGTCGATCAGCTTGATGACGGCAAACTCGATATCCTCGAGCGCGCCTCCAACGTCTGGATGAAGGTGACGCGCGGTGATATCGCGACCCGGTTCGACAAGATCAAGGACACCTATATCGGGGTGTCGCGCGACACCAAGGACCAGATCGACCGCGAGCACACCATCCTCGAGGCCTATCGCGATTTCCGCGGCGCGCTCAAGCAGGCCGAGGTCATGGCGCTCGAGGTGCTTGATATCGCCCAGGATAAGCTCGACGCAAAACAGGCCGAACTCAAGGCCGCCGCCGATGCCCTTGCAGCGTTCACCGAAGGCACACCCGCCGACCGCGCGCGGCTCGAAATGGCGCGCGACGAGCGGCTGCGCGAGCTCCAGAACGAGGAGCGCCGCTATCAGATCGCCAAGGACCTTTCCGACAATCTGACGATTTCCTATTCCACCTCGGAAGTCATCATGGCGCGGCTTATGCAGACCACCAACGCCAAGGAGCGTGTCTATCAGCAGTCGATCTCGTTCTTTTCGACCAACGAGACGGTGTTCACTGCGCTTTCCGCTTCGTTTACGGGCCTGTTCGGGCTCCATGAATCGACCGAAACCCTCAACGCCATGAAGGAGGGTATGTCGAAAAGCCTCGAAACGCTGGCCGAAATCGGCGGTAAGGTGCAGGAAGAGGCATTGAAGGCCGGATACGGTCCCACCATCCGGGCCGATGCGGTCAAGGCGCTGGTGGATTCGGTGGTGAGCTTTCAGGAGCACTCACGTGTCATCATCAACGAGATGCGCGAACAGGCAACGAGGAACTCCGGGGAAATCCGCGACGCGGTCGAGGATGGCAAGCAGCGGCTCGCAGCACTGGCGGCCGATGGGAATGCGCTTTTGAGCGCGCGCTGAGATAGCGGCGCGTGACAGGGGGCGGTAGGAGATGATGACGGGCGCCAAAAGTCAGAAAGCGCCGCTGGACGAAGTCATGCTCGCCATGGACGTGGTCGATACGCTGCGCCATCAGAGTGATCTGGTGGCCCGCGAACTCGGCGCCAGCCAGCGCGAGGACCAGTTGATCGCCCGCCTGCGCGCCATCTACCGCGATCAGGGCATCGAGGTCCCCGACCATATCCTCAAGGAAGGGGTGAAGGCGCTCGATGAAAGCCGGTTCGTCTATACCCCGCCCCCCGACAATTTCCAGACACGGCTCGCCCGGCTCTATGTCAATCGCGGCCAATGGGGCCGCCCGGTCCTGATCCTCATCGCCGTTCTGGCGCTGGGGCTGGGCGGATATTTCCTTGCCTACCGGCCATATCTTGCGGCGCAGACCGAGGCGGCGCGGATCGAACTGGCCGAGACGCTCCCTACGCGGATCGACGCGCTTTACGACCGGATCTATACCGAAACCAAGGTGCAGACCGCGCTCGATCTGGCCGAACCCTGGGTGGAGCGCGGCAAGGCCGCCGCCGACCGGGGGGACCGCGACGCAGCGCTCACCGCGATCGGACAACTCGAAACGATCCTCCAGACGCTTCTGGCCGAATATTCACTGCGCATCGTCGACAAGGAAGGGGAATCGACCGGCATCTGGCGCTTCCCGGAAGCCAATTCGGATGCCACCAACTACTATATCATCGTCGAGGCGGTGGGGCTCGATGGCGAGGTCCTGACCCTGCCAATCGAGAACGAGGAAACCCGCGAAACCGAGGAGGTCTCGGTCTGGGCCCAGCGCGTGCCCGATGTCACCTACGAGACGATCCGCATCGACCGGCTCGATGATGGTATCATTCAGCGCAACATTCTTGGCGTAAAACAATACGGGTTCCTCGACACCGAATATACGATGCCCGTTCTCGACGGCGCGATAACCCGATGGTGAGGGCCAGGCCATGACGCTTAACGGACCGCAGGCCATCAAGGCGATCGAGGACGCGCTGCGTGACATCCGCCGCGAGGAAGACGAGATCACCCGCCGGATCGCGCGCACCACCGACCGGATCGGCAAGCTGCACGAGACCGAACTGGCCCAATTGCGTGTATTGGCCGAAATCCGGCTCTCCCCGGAGGCGCAGGCCGAACTGGGCGGGCGGTTGAGCGAAGCGGAAACCCGTGCCCGCGAAATGCTGAAGGAACACGCCGCCGATCTCGCCGCGCTCGACCGCGACCTGGCCGGCCACGAGACGGCCATCGCCGATCTGGGAATGGAGCGCGGCAAGGAACTCGAAGCCGTCGCGGTCCGGCAGGCCGAACTCGATGCACTTTCGGGTGCGGTCGAGGCTGCCCTTGCGGCCGATCCCGCCTATGACGATGCGCTCAAGGCGCAGGCCGAGGCCGAACGGGTCGCCGAGGAGGCCGACAAGAAGGCCGGACAGTCCGAGACGGATCGTGCCGAAAAGGGCCAGCCCTATCGCGACGATCCGCTGTTCATCTATCTGTGGGATCGCGGTTATCTGACCCCGGACTATAAAGCGGGCAATATCGCGCGTATGCTCGATGCCTGGGTCGCCCGGCTGGTGCGCTACGCCGATGCGCGGCCTAACTACGCCATGCTCAACGAAATCCCCGCCCGCCTGCGTGAGCATGCCGATCGGCTTGCCCAGGATGCATATGATGCGCAGGCGGCGGTAACCGCGCTCGAGGTCAAGGCGTTCGATGCGGCGGGTGGGCGCCCGGCGCGCGAGGCGCTGGAAGCGGCTCAGGCGCGGATCGCCGAAATCGATCAAAAGCGCCTTGAGGCCGAGGACGCGCGCGAGACGTTGACCGAAAGGCAGAAGGCGCTGGCCGAGGGGCGCGACACCAAATTCACATCTGCGGTGGACATGTTGACCACAGCCATGCGTAACGCCGATACGGCCCAGTTGATGGAAGACGCCCGTCGCACGGCGACCCCGCAGGACGATGCGATCATCTCCAAGGTCGATGAGGTGCGCGCCCGGTTTACCGAGGAGGAAGGCGAACTCAAGGACCAGCGCGCCCGGCTCAAGACACTTGAGACACGGCGGCGCGAGCTTGAGGACATCGAATATGAGTTCAAGAAATCGAGATTCGACGATCCGCGCTCGCGGTTCAAGGAGGACAATCTCGTCGGCGATCTCTTGACCGAGTTCCTGAAGGGCGGCATGACGGCGGCGACCTATTGGGGTCACTGGCGGCGTTCGCAGGACTGGACCGGCTCCCCCGGCCCGATCGTTGCGCCCAAACGAACGTCACGTTCGAGCGGCTTTCCCATCCCCCCAGGCGGTTTCAGCCCGCGTCCGCCCTCAGGAGGAAGCTGGGGCAAGTCAATGGGATCGTCCGGCAAATCCGGCGGCAGCTTCTCGCGCCCCCGCACCGGCGGCATCGGAAAAAAAGGAGGCTTCCGCACCGGCGGCGGGTTTTAGGGCTTTGTGCTTTTTCCGGACGAGCGGGGGGATATAGGTAACCCCGCCGCTATCCGCCAACCCTGAGAATGATCTTGCCGGTGTGTCGGCTCCTTTCCATATGGCGGTGCGCGTCGGCGGCCTCGTCCAACGGCCAGACGGTATCGATGACGGGCCGGAACGCGCCGGTCTCGATGAGCGGCCAGACATGGGTTCGCACTTCGGACAAGAGCTGCGCCTTTTCCGCAACTGGCCGGGCCCGCAGGGTCGAACCGGTGACGGTCAGCCCGTTCATCATGACCCGCGCGATGTCGAGTTCGCCCGTCCGGCCCCCGCCAAAGGCGATGAAGACGAGCCTGCCGCCGCGCCGCAACGCCTTGATGTTGCCCGCCAGATAAGGCCCGCCGATGATGTCGAGAATGACGTCGGCGCCGTTATGTTCCTCGCGCGCAATGACGGCAAAATCCTCGGTGCGATAATTGATGGCCCGGTCCGCGCCAAGCCTGCGGCACGCTTCCGCCTTCTCGTTTGTTCCCCCCGTTGCCAGAACCTTTGCGCCGAATGCCTTTGCAAGCTGGATCGTGGTGGTCCCGATGCCGCTCGCTCCGCCATGGACCAGAAGGGTTTCGCCGGCTCTGAGTTTGCCTAGTTCAAAGACATTGGCCCAGACCGTTGCGACGGTTTCCAGCAGGCCCGCGCCCTCGATCATGTCGAGGGAATGCGGAAGGGGCAGAACCTGACCGGCCGGTACGGTGCAGTATTGGGCATACCCCCCGCCAGACAGCAGCGCGCAGACACGGTCGCCGATGGCAAGACCGGAAACCCCGGTGCCCAACGCATCGATGACGCCCGAGACCTCGAGCCCGGGGATGTCCGAGGCTCCCTTTGGCGGTGGATAGGCACCGCGCCGCTGGGCCAGATCTGCGCCATTGACTCCGGCTGCCGCTACGGCGATGCGGACTTCGCCGGGCTGTGGCTGGGGAAGGGGGCGTTCGGCCGGACGCAGGACGTCCGGATCGCCGGGCTCGGAAATTTCAATCGCGCGCATGAAAGGAGACTCTGCACAAGAACCGATGCGCCTCCCTGTCATGAAAGGCGCGCCGGTTCAATGCCATGCCCGGGCTTCAATTTATTCAGAATGCAATGTCGGGCTTACCGGGCTAATGTAACCGGGCAATTTGCAGGGCTTATGGGAATTGTAGGTCGGGCATGGCGGGGGCGGACATTGATATACGGGATATTTGGGGTCTCCTGCGGCGCAGGTTTCGCCTGATCGTCATGACCTTGCTGGTGGTTACGGGATTGGCGGGGGTGGCGGCGATCGCCCTTCCAAAGTTCTTTACCGCCTCGGCGCTCATCCTCATCGATCCGAGCCGCAAGAACCTGCTCGATCCCGACATGCAGGCAGCAAGCGCGGCCTCGGACCACGCGCGGATCGACAGCGAAGCGGAAATCCTGCGCTCGGACATGATCTTTCTCGATGTCATTACAACGCTCGGGCTCGAAACGGACCCGGAATTCGGAGTGCGCCCCGGCTGGCGGGATCGTGTGCGGGCCTTCCTGTACATAGAGGCAGAACCCTCCACGGGCGATGCGGCGCGCCAGGAAGTATTGCGTAAGCTCAAGGACGCCACAACGGTGCAGCGGCGGGGGCTTACCTACCTTATCTCGGTACAGGTGCGCTCCCGCGATCCGGTGCGCGCCGCGCTTCTCGCCAATACGCTCGCCGAGGCCTACATCGCGGACCAGTTGCGCGCCAAGATCGATAACGTATTGGCGGCGGGCAGGGCCCTCGAGGCGCGTGCCGAGCAGGCGCGCACCAATATGGCCGAAACGGAACGGCGTCTCGACATCTTTGTGTCAGGCTATATCGAACAGAGCGCCAGCGAGGATGCGCAAACGCGCACGGCGGGGACGGCAATGCCCGATGAGGCTATGGGCAGGCTGGGCCGGCAGATGCGTTCGGGCCTCGTGACGGACGATCTGCCGCTCGATGTGCTGACGGAGCTCTTTGCGTTGCAGCAGGCCGCCGATCTGGCGCGCACGCACTATCAGACGCTCCTGGCCCGCCGCAGCGACCTCGAGGCGGAGGCCGAACTCCAGCTTTCCGACAGCCGCATCGTATCGCCCGCCATTCCCCCGGCAGAGGCAAGTTTCCCCAATGCGCGGGCAATGCTGCTGTTTGCCGGGCTGGGTGGGCTTGGTCTGGGGATCGGGCTGGCCTTTATTTATGATAATTTCCTTGGCGGCCTGACAAGCAGTGCCCAGCTTGCGGCCGTCACGCGCCGGCCCGCTTTGGGCGAGGTTCCATTCCACAAATTGCCCCTCGACATGGCCTCGGCTTCCCAACTCATGATTGATGCGCCTCTGTCGCGTTATGCCGAAGCGATACGTCAGCTTCGCGCGGGCATGGACCGACACTTGTTGGCGCTCGAAGCCGACGGGGCCCGGGGCCGGGTGGTGATGGTCACATCTTCGCTCACCGGCGAGGGCAAGACCGCGCTGGCGCTTTCGCTGGCGCGCGCCTATGCGGCGTCGGGCCGCAAAACGCTCATCATCGATTGCGATCTGCGCTGTCCCTCGATCCATGACCATCTCGACTTCGAGCCCGACAAGGGACTGCTCGACTATCTCATCGGGGATGGTCAGGCCGGATCGTTCACCAGCATGGTCGTGCGGGAAGGGGATACGGGCCTCAATCTCCTGGTCGGCTCGCGCCGCTCGGGCATGCCCACCGACCAGTTGGTGTCCGGCGCGATCTTCGCGCGGCTTGTTGCGGTAGCTGCCGATCACTTCGATATCGTGGTTCTCGATACTCCGCCCATCCGCGAGGTGGTGGACGGGCTTTATCTTGCCGGTCATGCTGATGCGGTGCTGTTTGTCGTCAAATGGTCTGCCACCGCCCAGATCGACGTGCGTGGTGCGCTCGAACGGCTCGCGCTCATGTCGCCGCCCGGCACGCCCATCCTGATGGCGCTCAACCAGCAGCTCCCTCGCCTATGGCCGGAAATATGATGGCCATAGCGAAGGCCAGGCGTCAAATTTTCGCAATGATCGCGGTCGTGGTGGCAAAATCGGCAAGGGCGGATTATGGTCCGGCGATTTTTATAGAGAATGCCTTCCATGACCGATCATCTCATCACTACCCTGCGTTCCATCACCGGGCCGCGTCACGTCCTTGTCGGGGACCGGGCGACGCGGCGTTTCAGGAAGGGCTACCGGTTCGGGGATGGCGAGGTGCTGGCCGTGGTGCGGCCGGGTAGTCTTCTCGAACAATGGCGAGCGCTCAAGGCGTGCGTCGAGGCGGGCGTCATCGTCATCACGCAGGCCGCCAATACCGGGCTGACGGGCGGATCGACCCCGTTCGGTGAGGGATATGACCGGCCCATGGTCATCATCAACGTCATGCGCATTAAGCGCATCGACCTGATCGATGGTGGCAAGCAGGTCATTTCCCTGCCCGGCGCAACGCTTGACGAACTGGAAAAGACGCTCCGCACCATCGGGCGCGAGCCCCATTCGGTGATCGGTTCGTCCTGCATCGGGGCGTCGGTCACCGGCGGGGTGTGCAACAATTCGGGCGGCTCGCTTATTCAGCGAGGGCCCGCCTACACCCAGTTCGCGGTCTTCGCCCAGCTCGGTGCGGACGGCCAGTTGCGGCTGGTCAACCATCTGGGCGTGGAACTGGGTGAGGACGCCGAAACCGTTCTCTCCCGGCTCGACCGGAGCGATTACACCGAAGCCGATATTGCCCATGGCACCAATCAGTGGGCGTCCGACCACCAATATTGCGATCATGTGCGCGACATCGATGCGCCAACGCCGGCCCGGTTCAACGCCGATCCGCGCCGGCTTTACGAGGCCTCGGGCAGCGCCGGACGGCTTGCGGTCTTTGCGCTGCGGCTCGATACCTTCCCCGCCGACGACCAAAGTCAGGTCTTTTACATCGGCACCAACGATCCCGCCGAACTGACCGCCATCCGCCGGCATATCCTTGCAAACTTCAGCACTCTTCCCATCCAGGGCGAATATTTCGACCGCGACGCCTATGGGACGACGCGCAAATACGGCAAAGACGTCTTCCTGCTCATCAAATATCTGGGCACCGACCGCGTGCCGCTCGCCTTTGCGGTCAAGAGCTGGTTCGACGGGCTGACTGAAAAGCTCGGGCTGGGCAGCGGGGTGACCGATCAGGTCTTGCAGGCACTGGTGCGGTTTTTCCCCCAGCATCTGCCCAGGCGCATGAACGACTATGAAAAGCGCTTCAGCCATTATCTGATGGTCAAGATGGGCGGAGAGGGGGTTGCCGAGGCACGGGCCTATCTCTCCTCGATCTTTCCGTCGGCCGATGGTGATTTTTTCGAGTGCACGCCCGAAGAAGGGCGCGACGCCTTTCTGCATCGTTTCGCCTTTGGCGGGGCGGGCGGGCGTTATCGCGCCATCCATTCGCGAAAGGTCGAGGACATCCTCGCGCTTGACGTCGCCCTGCCGCGCAACGCCACCCGGTTCGTCCCCGCATTGCCGCCTGATATCGCCAGCGAAATGGTCCATCAGGGCGCCTGCGGACACTTTTTCTGCCACGTGCTCCATCTCGACTACATGGTGAGAAAGGGCGGCGACGTCGAGGCGATCAAGGAAAAGCTGCTGGCGCTGTTCGATGCCGAAGGAGTCGAATATCCCGCCGAGCACAATGTCGGCCATCTTTACGAGGCCAAGCCCGCGCTCGCCGATTTCTACAAGTCCCTCGACCCCACCAACAGCTTCAACCCCGGTATCGGCAAGACATCGAAACTCAAGAACTGGGCCTGAGCGCCAGCCCCTCGGCCAGCCGGATCATGACGTCGCGCGCGCCCGGCGCGGCGGCCAGAATGGCATCGCCTTTCGTCAGATCGCCGTCCGGGCAATAGGGCGCGAGATATCCCCCCGCCTCCTCGACCATGAGGTTGGCCGCAAGGCAGTCCCAGGCGTTGATATGCGGCTCGAAATAGCCCACCAGTCGCCCTGCCGCCACATAGGCGATCATCAGCGCGCCCGAGCCGTTGCGAAAGAACATGCCGCCCGCATCGAGCAGGCGTTCGGCGAAGGTGGTGATGAAGGTGCGCGGAATGCGGTAATTGGCGCCCATACCGACCAGCCCTGATTGTACGGTCCGTTCCGGATCGGCGGCCATCTTCTTGCCGTTGAGCCACGCCCCGCCGCCGCGTATGGCGTGATAAAGCTCTTCGACACGCGGCGCACAGATAGCGCTGGCAACCGTCTGCCTGCCATCATGGATGGCGATCGACACGCACCAGTCGGGAAGTCCCATGAGGAAAGGCGAGGTGCCGTCGATTGGATCAATGACCCAGGTATAGCCCGAGCGTGCCGGCACCGGCGCGTGCTCCTCCCCCATGATGCCGTCTTCGGGAAATTGCGCGGCGATCCGTTCGCGGATCAGGGTCTCGACGTTGCGGTCGGCAATCGAGACGACGTCCTGCGGGCCCGCCTTGTCCTCGATCACGAGCGTTTCGCGGTTGAGGAAATAATCGAGCGCCAGCGTCCCGGCTTCCCGCGCGATGGCCTGCACCGCGCGATGGCGGGCTTGATGGTCTGGATGAAGGGTCAATCTTGAGGGTCCGTACGCTTGAATTCAAGGTAGAAGCTGGTGTCGCGCCCTTGACGGCGCGCCTTTATCTCATAGCGCGTCGCCTGCCATCCGGGATAGGGGGTATGCCATGTGCCGGGCGCGCAGGGCGGCCAGGTGAAGCCGGGAGCCTTCAGGATATGGGCCAGCGTCCAGTTGGCATAGTCCTCGATATCGGTGGCGAAACGGAACGTGCCACCCGGCTTGAGGACGCGGGCGAACTCGGCCAGCACCGGAAACTGGATCAGCCGCCGCTTGTGGTGGCGCGGTTTGGGCCAGGGGTCGGGATAGAGCACATAAAGGCAATCGACCGATGCGGCGGGCATCACGGCGAGCAGCTTGATGACGTCATCGGAAAACAGGCGGATGTTTTCGATGCCCTCGATATCGATCGTTTCGAGCAGCTTGCCGATCCCGCCGGCAAAGACCTCGCAGCCGATAAACCCGTCCTCGGGGTTTTCGCGCGCCATCCGTGCCAGATGCTCGCCTCCGCCATAGCCGATTTCCAGATGAATGCGTTGCGCGTCGGGAAACACGGCGCGCGGATCGACCGGCACGGAAATATCGAGCGAAAGTGCGGGCAGCAGCGTCTCGAACAGCGCCTGCTGCCCCTTGTGGAGCTTTTTCCCCGCGCGCCGCCCGAAAAAGGCGCGCGGCCCGCGCGGGTCCTGTGGAATGGGTTTGAGAGTCATGGCCTGTCCTTGTCGGGCCGCTGATACCCCCCTCCCATCCTCCCCCGCAAGGGGGGAGGTGCTGGCCTTGTGCGTAGGGAGACAACAAGGAAAAGGAAAACACCCTCCCCTTGACGGGGAGGGCTGGGGAGGGGTGAGCAACCGGAACGGTTGCTTTACGTGAGTTCAGCCTTGATCGCCTCGGCGAGATCCGTCTTTTCCCACGAGAACCCGCCATCTTCATCCGGCTCGCGACCGAAGTGGCCGTAGGCGGCGGTGCGCTCGTAGATGGGTTTGTTGAGGCCCAGATGGGAGCGGATGCCGCGCGGGGAGAGATCCATGACCTTCTGGAGCACTGGCTCGAGCCGGTCGTCGTCGATCCTGCCCGTGCCGTAGGTGTCGATGAAGATGGAAAGCGGTTTGGAAACGCCAATCGCGTAGGAGAGCTGGATGACGCATTTGTCCGCCAGCCCCGCCGCAACGACGTTCTTGGCGAGATAGCGCGCCGCATAGGCCGCCGAGCGGTCGACCTTGGTGGGATCCTTGCCCGAAAATGCGCCGCCGCCATGGGGGGCTGCCCCGCCATAGGTGTCGACGATGATCTTGCGGCCCGTAAGCCCAGCATCCCCGTCCGGCCCGCCGATGACGAACGCGCCGGTGGGGTTGACGTAAAACTCGGACTCCGGAGGCATCCAGCCTTCGGGCAGCGTCGCTTCAACGAACGGGCGCACCAGTTCGCGCACTTCGTCCTGTGTTATATTTTCGCCATGCTGGGTGGAAACGACGACCGAGGTCGCGCCCACCGGCTTGCCGTTCCGATAGCGCAGGGTCACCTGGCTCTTGGCGTCCGGCCCGAAGGCGGAAATCTCGCCCTTGTGCCGCGCCTCGGCCATCTTGCGCAGGATGGTGTGGGCATACATCAGCGGGGCGGGCATCAGTTCGGGCGTCTCGTTGACGGCAAAGCCGAACATGATGCCCTGATCGCCCGCGCCCTCGTCCTTGTTGCCCGAGGCATCGACGCCCTGCGCGATATGGGCGGATTGCTCGTGGACGTAGCAGGAAAAATCGAGGTTCTTCCAGTGAAAGCCGTCCTGCTCGTACCCGATGCGGCGCACCACGTTGCGGGCGAGCGATTCCATCTTGTCGGCGTTGATTTCGGCGGGCCCGCGCACCTCACCGGCCAGGATGACGCGGTTGGTGGTGGTCAGCGTTTCGACCGCGACGCGCGAATAGGGGTCGAGCGTGAAGAACGCATCGACGATTGCATCGGAAATCTGGTCGCAGACCTTGTCGGGATGGCCCTCGGAAACCGATTCCGAGGTGAAGAGATAATCAGAACTGGCCACGTTGAACCTCTTGGCAGGTGGGCTGAGGGCGCACGGGGGATGCGCGTGCGCGGGCCTCTCCCGCGCACTTTCAACGGCGCTTGTCGCAGGTTGGCGTCATGAAATCAATAGACATAAAGAGTTCCTTATGTCCGCCTCCTGCGTCCGCCCCGGCGCCCCGCCAGCGCGATGATGAACCCGGCCCCGACAAGGGCGAGGAACGGGATGTTCCGCAAATCGGCGTAAAGCGTGGTTTCGAGCGGTCTGGCGGGGGCACCGTCCAGAACCCCCGATTCGCGCGGCGCAAGCGTTCCGGTGATCCGCCCCAGAGGATCGATGAAGGCCGAGACGCCGGAATTGGCGGCGCGCACGAGGCTCTTTCCCTCCTCAACCGCCCGGATCCGTGCATGATGAAAGTGCTGGGCGGGGCCGATCGAGCCATCGAACCAGGCATCGTTGGTGACGACAAGGATGAAGCCAGCCTCCTCGACCAGCGGCCCGAGGGCGCCGGAATAAACGATCTCGTAGCAGATGAGCGGCAGGAAGGAGGGCAGGCCGGGCGGTTCCATCAGCCGCCGTGCCTCACCCGCCGCCCAGCCTTCCGAGCCATGAACGAACTGGCTGATCCCGAAGCGGGTGAAAAAATCCTGGAACGGCAGATACTCCCCAAAGGGTACGAGGTGGGTCTTGTCGTAGCTGGTCACCACCTCGCCATCGGCGTTTATGGCAAGGATCGAGTTATAGGGCTTGGCCCCGGCAACGATCATGCCGTCGGTCCCGTAGGCCTCGCGCGGCGCGCCGGTGAGGAGCATGGTTTGCTCGGGCAGCATGCGCGCGATCTGCGCCAGATATTGCGGCTCTTCGGACAAAAAGAACGGCAGCGCGGCTTCGGGCCAGACCAGAAGATCGACGTCGTCGAGTCCGGCATCGTCCGGTCCGGTGCGCATGGCCGAAAGATCGATCAGGCGGTTGACGATCTCCTCGCGTGCCAAAACCTGCCATTTCTCGTCCTGAGGTACCACGGGCTGGACGATGCGGATCGCAACCTCGTCATAGGGCTCGGTCACAAGGCTCGAAAGCCGCTGATGTCCCCAGGCCAGTTGCAACGCGATGAGCCCCAGCCCGGCGAAAAGCGGCAGCAGCCGCGCAACCAGCGAGCGGTCGCCCGAAGGCCAGACCAGCGCCGGGGTCGCAGCGACAACGATGGTGGCAAAGGTCAGCCCGTAAACGCCCACAAGGCTCGCCGCCTGCATCATCTCGATATTGGCGGTGAGCGCGTAGCCCAGAAGGTTGAAGGGAAAACCGGTAAAAAGCGTGCCGCGCGCCAGTTCGGCCAGCGACAGGCACGAGGCGAGCGCAAAGATCCGCGCCGTGCCGCCCGACCACAAAAGATGGGCGACCGCGGTCCCAAGGCCCCAGAAGATCGAAAGAATTCCCGCAAGCCCGACGATCGCGAACGGCATCACCACGACGAGCCATCCGCCATCGATGAAAAAGGCGGAGCCGAGCCAGTGCAGCGAGGCGGAAAAATAGCCCAGTCCGAACCAGAACCCGATGCGGAAGGCGGGCCCGAAAATCCTTGCCCCGATACCCCGGCGCCGTTCGGCCCCGTCCAGCGTCCAGACCAGCACCGGCAGACCCAGAAAAAGAGCGATAAGGAAAAAGAGCGGCGCGGTCGATAGCGCGGCAATCCCACCTGCAACGATCAGCAGCAATGCCCGCCGCCAGCCGTGGCTGAGCATGGCGAATTCGGCCAGTGCGGTCATCTGCGCTCCCGAGAAAAATCGCGAATCAGTCTGCGGGAACGGTGAACGCGAGGGGCAGGGGCGTCAATGATGCCTCGAGACGGTCAAAAAAACGGGCGGGCAGAAATCTGCCCGCCCGCAACTTTCATAGATGGTGATTGGTTCAGGCGTCCACGAATAGCACCACCGTTCCCGAGCCCTGCGTCGAGACGGCAATCACGTCCTGGGCCGAATAGCCTTCGGCTTCCAGCGCCGCGACCACGTCGGCATTGGCGCTGACCTTGCCCTGAAGCGCCGTGATATCGGCCTCGTGCGCCGCACGGCTATCGGCGAGCACAGAGGCATCGCCACCATCATTGGCGGCGAGCGACGAGAGCGTCACGACCCTGATGTCGGTGGTCGCATCCACATCGCCCAGATCAACGCTGCCCGAAGACTGTATGGCGGTATCGACATCGGCGTGGGTAAGGGCGCCGAGATCGAGTTCAACCCCGGCATCGGCGCCAGCGTCGACGCCGACGACGGTATCGCCGCCAAGCTCGACGCCAACCCCGCTATCGAGGTCGAGGTCCAGATCGGTATCCTGTGCGGTCGCGGCGACAGGCGCGGCAACCGCGAGCGCGGCGCCAAGGGCAAGAGCGGAAAGCTTGTTCATTTTTATCTCCATTTGCGTGGGGAGCTGTCTCCCTCGGAGATGAAAACGCGATCGTCCGATGCGAGGTTGCGTGACCATTTCGTGGCGGAAGCGCAAAATTGCCACAAAGAAAAATGCAGCCTGCCATACCTGTTGCCGTGCTGGCCAAGCCTGGGCTGATGGCTTATAGGCAAAGCCCCAGATTCAAGTTGTCCCCCAAATGTCCACTTTGAGTTCACCAGACAGTTTCCGGTCCGGCGCAAGGGCCAGCCTTGGCGTTACGCTTGGATATTTCCCGGTGGGTATCGCTTTCGGGATCGCGGCGGCGCGGGCGGGGTTTTCTCCGCTCGAGGCGGGGTTCCTGTCGGCGGTCATCTATGCGGGAGCCAGTCAGTTCCTCGTCATCGCGCTGATGGGCACCGGCGCCCCGCTGATCGTCACCGCGCTTTCGATCATGGCGACCAATCTGCGGCATGTCCTTTATGCGCCGGCCATTCTCGAAAAGGCTCGCGAGCGCGCCGCCACCCGCCACGCCTGGGGCTGGGCCGGATGGCTCAGCGACGGCGCGTTCGGCGCGGCGATCATCGCGCTCAACAGGTCGCGCGCCCATTTTTCCGAACGCTTCATGTTCGGCGTGGGTGTCGGCCCCTATTTTTCATGGCTCGCCGGCACCGTGGCGGGGGCGGTCTTTTCCGGTGCGGTCTCCGGCTATCCCGTGCTCGATGCGGCGCTTGGCTTTCTGATGCCCGCGCTGTTCCTTGCCATGCTGCTCGCCCTCGTCTCGCGCCGTACGCTCGGGGTCGTGGCAGTGACCATCCTTGCGGCGGTCCCGCTCACGCTTTTCGTTTCGACCACGGTGGGCATCGTTGGCGGCATGGTGGCGGGCGCGCTTTCGAGCCTTGTCGACTGGAAAGGGGGCAATCGATGAACAGCGACCTGCTTTTTGTCGGACTGATCGTGGGAGTCGGCACCTGGGCCATGCGCTATCTGCCGACAAGGATCGATGTGTCCTCGATCAAGCCCGGCAGCCCCGTCAGCCGCTTTCTGGACGCCACCGGCCCGGCCGCGATCGCTGCGCTCTGCGTTGCGTCCTTCCTCCCGCTCATCGAGGCCGACGTAAAGGCGCTGGCCATGCTTGCGGCTGGCCTTGCCGGAACCTATCTCGGCTTCAGGCTGGGCCGCGATATCTCCATCGCCTCGATCGGCGGCGCGCTCGGCTACGGGCTGGCCTTCTGGCTGCTTTAGGGACCGCATCCCGCCGAGGTCCCGCCTTGGTCTTGTTACCGAACTCGACTAGGCTTTGGATGCCATTGCCATCGATCCAAAGGGAGACGATCCATGAAAAGGCTCCTCGCCGCAGCAACGCTGGGGCTCTTCGCATTTCCTGCTCCGGCGGTCGAAACCTCGATGCAGCTCGTCCTGACGCTCGAGGGCAATGCACAGCGCGATGTGATGGTTTATCGGTGCGAGGGAAGCGACGAGCCGCTGACGGTCGAATATGTCAACGCCCACCCGATTTTCCTCGCCATCGTTCCGGTCGAAGGCGAGCGTCTTATCTTCGTCAATGTCATTTCGGGGTCCGGCGCGCGCTACGCGTCCGGCCAATATGTCTGGTGGACGCGCGGGGTCGAGGCACAGCTCTACGACGAGATGGCGTCAGAGGACGCAGAACCCCTCTCGTGCTTTTCCGATATCGATACGCCCTGAGGACACGGCCGGGCGTTTGAGCGGGGACACCGCTTCTGGTATCGTTGCGCCACTATGGCCGATCCGATCCGTATGCGCAGAGACCTCACCGCGGATTTCCCCGAGCCGTCATGGCCCGATGGCGTCGCCCCTGTGCTGTTTTCCGAAACGATGGCCGAAGAACTCCATGGGCTTTTAAAGGCGGGCTATGCCAAGGGCGAAGGCGAGGTACCCGGTTTTGACAGTTGGTGGGCTGCCCTCGGTGCCGACCCCGAATACGATGCCGAACTGATGCTGGTGGCCCAGGCCTCCAATGGGGCGCTGGTGGCTCTTGCTCATTGCCGGAATTCGGCCTTTTTGAAGGATCTCGTCGTCATGCCCGGCTGGCGGCGGCAGGGCATCGGCGAGGCACTGATGCTGCGCACCTTCGAGGCCTGCCGCAACCGCTATCACAAGACGCTGGACCTCAAAGTCCTGCCCGCCAACATCGCCGCCCAAAGGTTTTTTCGGCGCATGGGGTTCCTGCCATCAGGATGACAGTCCCAGGATGCAGGCGTAAAATGGAATTTATGACCCAATTCGATTCCAACCCGATCGAGCCAGTGCTCGTCGATGGCCGCCAGTCGCCGACCGCCTTGCGCGTACAGCGCGGCGTCATGCGGTTCCTGCGCTCGGTGCACGATATGGCGTGCTATGCCGAAGTGCCATTGGTCAACGGCCGCCGGGCCGACGTGCTGGCGGTGGGGGGCAAGGGCGAGATCTGGATCGTCGAGATCAAGTCGAGCCTCATCGACTATCGGGTCGATATGAAATGGCCCAACTACAAGGATTTCTGCGACCGCTTCTTTTTCTGCAAGCCCCCCGAGCTCGACGCCGGAATTTTTCCCGCCGGGGAAGGGCTGATGGTTGCCGATGGCCATGGCGGCGATATCCTGCGCCCGGCCCCTCTCGATACCCTCGCCCCCGCCCGGCGCAAGGCGATGATGCTCAAGCTCGCCCGGCTGGGCGCCGACCGTGTGCACGCCCTGATGGACCCCGGCCCCCTCGCAAGGTGACCGTTTATCGTTAATTGCGGCCGATTTTCGCGGGCATTCGCATCAAACGCATAAAATGGCGCCCTTTGGTTGCGCCACCGGCGTTCCGGCGGCCTTCTCGCTCGCGTTGACGAGGCGCAGTGCCTCTCAAGCTACCAAGGAGGCTCAAATGAAGAAACTTCTCGTACTCTCGGCTGCCGCGACTTTGGCGCTTGCCGCTCCGGCGCATGCCCAACTGTTCAATTCGGGCAATAGCGGTCTGCTCGGACTGGGCAACAATCTGCTCGGCGTGCAGACGGGCCATATCTCGGTGCTCAATGGGGGCATCCTCAATGGCTCGAACGTTCTGTCCGGCATTGGGCTCGGTTCGGCCGCCTACGCCGGTAACTCCTCCACCAACACGACCGGCTCGGGACACGCCGTGATCCCCGGCAATTCGGGCTCGATCGTTTCGGGCCGTGGAAACACCGTGGTCCCCGGTAACGGGAATACCGTGGTTCCGGGGCACGGCAATGTCGTGGGCAAGGGCAACGTCGTTGGTGCCGGCAACATGATCGGCAACCAGTGGGGAAGTAACTTCTACCACGGCTCGTTCAACTCTCGTTCCTGGTAAAACCCCGAACCAGGTGAGAGGGTTGCCCTGATCGGGCGACCGCCGCGCGGAACACGACCCCGAGTTGTTCCGCGCGGTTCTGTTTCAGATCGGGCGTCCGGAATGAATCGGCACGACCCGTGCCTCCCGCGTGCGCTCGGTGCGGTCCTTTTTGAAACCCATCTCGCCCATCCCATAAAGGCGCGGCCCGATCGGGCAGAAGGTCAAATGCGCCGTGCAGAGCCAGCGTCCCCCTTCATATATGAACGGAAGCACTACCCGTGCGGCGGTGGCCCCATTCTCGGCGCAGGCCCGGAACGCGGCGGCAAGCTCGACGATGCGGGGGTTGAACCGGCGCTCGAAAACCGTGCCGAACTGGCTCGAGGGGCCGCCGGCAAGCCGCAGGAACCGGCTGGTGGCCAGAAGGTCGAGCCGCGCATCGACCAGCACCAGCGGCAGGTTCGATTCGCGCACCTGATGGATCAGCGCGTCCAGCACCGGTTCGTTCCGCCCCCAGACCAGAGCCCTCAGCATCTCCAGATTGCGCGCGCGGGGCATTTCGCGCCCGCTTTCCCAGCGCGATACCCGGCTTTGCGACACGCCCAGCGATTGCGCGATGTCGGCCTGGTTGAGCCTTGCCGCGATCCGGTATCGCCGCAGCGCGAGGCCAATATCGGTATCACTACGCAGCATTGTCCATGACCTTTGTTCACGACGTTTTCTCCACACTTCCCCAAGCAGGCCACGGCACGGGTGAAGGACGGTTTGGGGAGGCGATAGGGAATGTTGCTTAGACTGGCTCTGGCCGCGGCGCTTCTGCCGGCCGCCGCTGTTGGAGAGGAATCGGGAGCGGGCTTTAACCTTGGGTCCGAAGCAACGCTCGGCTGGACATCCAACGCGGAAGCCATGGCGGGCGGGGGAAGCGACATGGTCGTCGAGCATTCCCATTCCGCCGGGTTCACCCATTCCGGCAAGGGTTTCGCATTGCGCGGCGCGCTCAACTTTGCCGAAACCCGCTACCGGCGGCTCTGGCAGGAAAACGACCGGCAGGCTGGCGCCGAACTGGTGCTCGAAACCGCGCTCTCCCCGGAAAGCCTGATGCGCGCCGAGCTGGCGCTCACGCTCCATGAAGACGGGCAGGCCATTTGGACTTCGGTAGGGTTCCTCGCCGCGCAAACGCCCTACCTCAAAGGCCGGGCGGAACTCGAATTCCACGCCGGGCTTGGCGAAGCCCTGGCGGTATTCGGGCTGCGCTATGGCACGACCCGCCACGGGGAGACGGCATTCGATCACCCGGCTCTTGTCCCGTTTCGCACCCGCGCCGATACAACGACGATCCAGGGCGATTTGCGCCTCTCCCATCGCCTCGACGAGCACGCCGCGCTTACCGGGCTCGTGATGGGCTTTGCCCATATGATTCCCGAAGCCGACCGGCGCGATTACGGGCGCATCCCCCTCCGCGCCCTGCGTCTTGCGGGGGGAATCGAGGCAGTCCTTCCCCTGCGCTCGAGCTTTACGCTCGAAGCGGGTGCCGACATCGTCTGGATGGAGCGCGCGGAACCCGGGCCCTTCATCGTTCCCTACATGCGCTCGGAAACCACCCTTGCCCTTGCGGCGGGATTTGATCTGCGCACGATGCTGGGCACCCGGCTCGATCTCGAAAACCCGGCCGACGGGCTCGCCGACTGGGTGCTCGAAGGGCGCGCGGCGATCGGCCGGGCCATCGGGCTATCCGCACGGCTCGAAGCGGCGCTTTTTGCCTCGGCTGCCCGCTCGCTGGGCTTTGACATCGAGCACAAGAATACGCTCGGTGCGGAGCTTTCGGCGCGGACGGCGCTGGGCGACAATCTTTCGGTCCGCGCCGCCCTTTCCCAGGCGGTCCATTCGGGTCTTGCCCCATCCCATGAGGAGACCCGGCTGGGCCTGACGCTTGCCGCCGCGATCTGAGGCTGATTTCCGTTGAACCGGCAGGCAAGCCTCTGGCACAAGGGGTGAACTTGAGAGAAGGGTTGCCGGCATGATCGTTGTTTACGGGTCCATCAATATCGACGTCATCGGCCATGCGCCGTCCCTGATGCGGCCTGGCGAGACCGTTCTGGGCACGACCCTTGAGATCGCCCCCGGCGGCAAGGGCGCCAATCAGGCGCTGGCCGCTGCGCGCGCGGGGGGCGAGGTGCGGATGATCGGGTGCGTGGGGCATGACGATTTCGCCACCCAGGCGCTGGCGCTTCTTTCGGAGTCGGGGATGGACCTTGACTTCGTGCGCCGCATGGACCGGCACACCGGCACCGCGCTGATCGTCGTCGATGACGCGGGAGAAAATATGATCACCGTCCTGCCGGGCGCCAATTCGCGCCTTTCTCCGGCCGTCCTCGAACGGGCGGGGCTCAAAGCTGGGGACTGGCTGCTCCTGCAACTGGAAACCCCGCTCGAGGGTATTCTCGCCGCCGCCCGCTACGCGCGGCGCATGGGCGCAAAAACCATCCTCAACCTTGCCCCCTTCATGGCCTTCCCGCCCGAACTGCTCGATGAGATCGACCTGCTTGTCGTCAACGAAACCGAGCTTGGGGGCGTTCTCGAAATGCTCGGCGCGCCCGTCGACGATGTAAGGCAGGGTGTGGGCTGGCTGGCCGAAAGGCTGGGGAACATAGTGGTCGCAACGCTGGGCGGCGAGGGGGCGATATCTTGTGCCGATGGCAAGGAAGTCCGCGTGGCTGCCATTGCCGTAACGCCGGTCGATACCGTGGGCGCGGGCGACACCTTCGTGGGCTATCTCGCCGCCGGCCTCGCGCAAGGGGCGGCGCTCGATACGGCGCTGCGGCGCGCGACGGTCGCCGCTGGCCTTGCCTGCCTCAAGCCCGGCGCCCAGCCCTCGATCCCCGAACGCGACGAGGTCGAGGCCCACATGGCCGGGATGGCCTGAGCCAAAGGCCGACCTTATCATCCAGCATCGCTGACATTGACGGCCACGGCGCACTTCTCCGGCCACAGGCGCTTTGCACAGTCATCCAATCGACATCGTTCCGTCATGTCAGCTTCAAGTCACCCGAATAGGTCTCCTCGCTGCAACGGCTTGCGATCCGCATGCCGGAGAAACCATTCAGGATCTGGATACTTTCATGCTCAAAGCACTTCTTGCCGGCGGTACCGCTGGCCTCGCACTTCTTGCAAGCGCCCCGGCCGCGTTCGCGCAGACTGAAATCCATTGGTGGCACTCCATGGGCGGCGCGCTTGGTGAGCGTCTCGTCGAGATCGCTGACGATTTCAACGCCAGCCAGTCCGACTATGTCGTCGTTCCCTCCTATCGCGGCGAATACGAGGAATCGCTGGTCAACACCATCGCGGCCTTCCGCGCTGGCGAACAGCCCCATATCGTGCAGGTCTATGAAGTGGGTACCGGTACCATGATGGCCGCCAGGGGCGCCGTCTATCCGGTCTATCAGCTCATGGCCGACCACGGCTCGAACTTCGACCCCTCCGCCTATCTCCCGGTCGTCACAGGCTATTACACCGACACCGACGGCAACATGCTTTCGATGCCGTTCAACTCCTCGACCCCGATCCTTTACTACAACAAGGACGCGTTTGCGGCCGCGGGCCTCGACCCCGAAACCGCTCCCGCAACTTGGGGAGACATCGAAACCTTCAGCCAGCAGATCATCGACTCCGGTGCGGCTCAGTGCGGTTTCACCATGGCCTATACCGCCACGTGGCTGGGCACCGAGAACCTTTCGGCGCTTCATAACCTGCCCTACGGCACACTCGAGAACGGCTTTGGCGGTCTTTCGAGCGAATTGACCTTCAATCATGAAATCGCCGAGCGCCTCTGGACCAAGCTGGCCGAGTGGCAGGATGCCGGCATCTACAACTATGGCGGCACCGCCGGTGGCCCGGACAACGCGCCCAAGTTCTATTCGGGCGAATGCGCCATGTACATGAACTCCTCGGCGTCGCGCGCCGGCGTTCTGGCCAACGCCGATGGTTTTGAGGTCGGCTTCGGCATGTTGCCGGTCTTTGCCGACGTCGATGGCGCTCCGCAGAACTCGATCATCGGTGGCGCGACCCTCTGGACGCTCGCCGGTCACGAAGATGTCGAATATGAAGGGGTTGCCGAATTCCTCAACTACCTCTCTTCGGCTGAAGTGCAGGCTGCATGGCACCAGGCGACCGGTTATCTCCCGGTGACCCTTGCCGCTTACGAGTTGAGCCAGGAGCAGGGCTATTACGACGCCAATCCGGGTTCTGATATCGCCATTCGCCAGATCAACCTCAATGCTCCCACCGAGAACTCGAAGGGCCTGCGCTTCGGTAACATGCCGCAGATCCGCACCGTTCTCGATGAGGAATTCCAGGCTGTTCTCTCGGGCGACAAGACCGCCCAGCAGGCTCTGGATTCGGCTGTCGAGCGTGGCAACCAGATCCTGCGCGAGTTTGAAGCTGCCAATCAGTAAGCCTTGGCCATAAGTACAGAAGGGCCGGTCGCACCCGGCCCTTCGCCTTTTTTTACGACGGGCGGACGATGGAAACCAAACGCACAGTCTTTCCCAACAAGGTGCTGCCTTACCTGTTCGTGGCGCCGCAGTTGATCATTACCCTCGTGTTCTTCATCTGGCCGGCCACCCAGGCGGTCAAATCCTCGTTCGAGCGGGCCGACCCCTTCGGGTTTTCGACCCAGTTCGTGGGGCTCACCCATTATATCCGCCTGTTTCAGGACCCGCTCTATCTCAATTCCATCGGGCGCACGGTGATGTTTGCTATCGCTGTCACCGCCATCTCGATGGGGCTGGCGCTGCTGTTTGCCGCCGCCGTCTCGCGCCTGATACGCTCCTCGCAATTCTATACGACGCTGCTTGTATGGCCCTATGCGGTCGCACCGGTCGTTGCGGGCATATTGTGGTGGTTCCTGTTCAACTCATCCACCGGCATTCTAGCCTATATGCTGCGCTATTTCGGCGTGATCTGGAATGCCAACCTCAACGGCACACATGCGATGATCCTCATCATCGCCGCCGCCGCCTGGAAGCAGATTTCTTATAATTTCCTGTTCTTTCTGGCCGGCATGCAGTCGGTCCCCCATTCGCTGACCGAGGCCGCCGCCATCGACGGCGCGGGGCCCTTCAAGCGGTTCTGGACCATCGTCTTCCCGCTCCTGTCGCCAACGACCTTTTTCCTGTTCATAATCAACATCAATTACGTGATGTTCGATACCTTCGGGATCATCGCCGCCACCACCAATGGCGGACCCAATCAGGCGACCAACATCCTCGTCTACAAGGTCTATTCCGACGGCTTCATCGGGCTCAACATCGGCTCGTCCTCGGCCCAGTCGGTCGTCTTGATGCTGTTCGTCATCGCGCTCACCTTCATCCAGTTCCGCTACGTGGAACGCCGCGTAAACTACTGAGGGGAAACGGTTCCGTGGTTGAAAACAGGCCCTTTCTCAGCATCCTCACCCACGCGGTGCTGATCGCCGGCGTCATAATCGTCGCCTTCCCGGTCTATGTGGCGATTATCGCCATGACCCATACCGACGTGACGCTCAACAGCGGCGCCCCGCTGTTGCCCGGGGGCGAACTCGTCGCCAATCTCATCGCCGTCTGGACCTTCGATCCGCCGGGCGCGCCACCCTTCTGGCTGATGGTGTGGAACTCGACGCTGATGGCGCTGATCATCATGATCGGCAAGATCGTCATCTCGATCGTATCGGCCTATGCCATCGTCTATTTCCGCTTTCCCTTCCGCACGCTCGCTTTCTGGGTGATCTTCATCACCCTGATGCTGCCGGTCGAAGTGCGCATCATTCCCACCTATGAGGTCGTCGCGAACCTTGGCATGCTCAATTCCTATGCCGGGCTCACCGTCCCGCTGATTGCGTCAGCCACCGCCACCTTCCTGTTCCGGCAGTTCTTCATGACCATCCCCGACGAGATGATGGAGGCGGCGCGCGTCGATGGGGCGGGCCCGCTCAAATTCTTCCGCGATATCCTGTTGCCGCTTTCGCGCACCAACATCGCGGCGCTGTGCATCATCCTCTTCATCTATGGTTGGGTGCAGTACCTCTGGCCGCTGCTGGTCACCACCCGCGAGGAGCACTTCACCCTCATGATGGGCGTGCGCCAGATGGCCGGTGCCCAGAAGGTTGATCCCCAGTGGAACATCATCATGACGGCCGTGGTGCTCGCCATGCTGCCCCCCGTCGTCATCGTCATCGCCATGCAACGCCTGTTCGTCAAAGGCCTCGTGGAAACGGAGAAATAACACCAATGGCGTCCATCACGCTTACGTCCGTCAAGAAGACCTATCATGGCAACGTGACGGCCATTCACGGGCTCGACCTTTCGATCGAGGATGGCGAGTTCGTTGTCCTCGTCGGACCCTCGGGATGCGGGAAATCCACCCTCCTGCGCATGATCGCCGGGCTCGAAACCATCACCACCGGCGAAGTGCGTATCGGCAATACGGTGGTCAACAGGCTCGAACCCGCCGAGCGCGATATCGCCATGGTTTTCCAGAATTATGCGCTCTACCCCCATATGAGCGTGCGCGGAAATCTCGAATACGGTCTCAAGAACCGCGGCACCCCGCGCCCCGAGATCGATCGCCGCGTTCTCGAAGCCGCCCGCATCCTCGAAATCGAGCCGTTCCTCGACAGGAAACCCCGCCAGCTCTCGGGTGGTCAGCGCCAGCGCGTCGCCATGGGCCGCGCCATCGTGCGCCAGCCCAAGGCGTTCCTGTTCGATGAACCGCTCTCCAACCTCGATGCCAAGCTGCGCGGTCAGATGCGCGTCGAGATCCGGCGCCTGCAGCGCACGCTGGGCACTACCTCGGTCTATGTCACCCACGATCAGCTCGAAGCAATGACGCTCGCCGACAAGCTGGTGGTGATGAACGCTGGCGTCATCGAGCAGATCGGCAGGCCGCTCGATATCTATGCCGACCCGCAATCGCTTTTCGTTGCCGCTTTCATGGGATCGCCGGGCATGAACCTTGTCGATATCGAGCGGCTGCGCGGGCTCGTGGCCGATCTGCCCGCCTCCATTCCCTCGGGCACCGGCACCATCGGTATCCGGCCCGAGGACATCGCGCTCGATGAACCCGCAACGCCCCATTTCACCATTTCCGCAACGCTGGAAGCGGTGGAACTCGTGGGCTCGGAAAGCCTCATCTATGCCAACGCGCAAGGGCTCAGCGAGGACGTGGTTCTGAGGTCACAGGGCATCCATCGCGGCAATCCAGGCGATCCCCTCACGCTCCATATCCGTCACGAGGTTCTGCATAGCTTCCTGCGCGAGACGGGCCGCAAGGCCGCCGCCTGAACGGGCCATAAATCGCAGCGTTGCCGGACTCGGCTGTTTCCTTCCTGCGTCAAGGAGGAAACATCATACGCGTGCAGTTTATTTTTCGCCGGCGCCCTCTATTACGGCTATGAGCAACCGCGCAAGCATAGCACCCATATGGTGGCCCCCTGCGCCGATGCCGACCCCGCCATGGACGCAACGGCCATCATCTACAAGCCCGGGTCGGGCCGCCATCTCATGGTCTTCAACCACGACGCCGGCCGATTCAGGTTCTGCGAGATCGCCAGATAGCCAAAGTGGAGCGAGTCTGACCTTGGTTCGCTCTCCCAATCAAGCCCTTGCGCTGCCTCTCATGTATACATTACTGATCCGGGTCGGATACGCGACAAATCGAAGGCAGTGTGAGCGGGAGACGCTTTGCAGGAACGGACCAACTGGACGCAGGCCGCGCTGATTATCATTGCCGGGATCATCGGTTCCTTCCAGATCGGCAAGGTGGCGATCGCCATCCCGCTTTTGCGCGAGGATCTGGGGCTGAGCCTTTTCGCGGTCTCCTGGATTGCGGGCGCCTACGCGACGCTTGGCGTCGTGGGTGGCGTGGCGGCGGGCTTTGTCTTTTCCTATTTTCCGCTCCGCCTCGTTATCGTCTTCGGACTGGGCCTGATCGCATGCGGCAATTTCCTGGGGGCCTGGGCTCCCGATGCGACGCTGCTGATCGTGAGCCGTGTCATCGAGGGCATCGGCTTTCTCGCCATGGTCATCGCCTGTCCCACACTTTTGCGCTCCATGGTGACCCCGCGTTCCCAGCACGTGGTGTTTGCGCTTTGGGCCTCCTATATGCCGGTCGGCACGGTGGCGATCATGCTGGCGGGCCCCTGGCTGATGCAGGGCGACTGGCGCTTGCTGTGGATTCTCAACGGGCTTCTGGCGGCCGGGCATGCCATATTGGTCCTGACGCTCGGCCGGCGCGGCCAGCCGGTGGCGGGCAAGCGCGTGAACCCCAGCGTAAAGGACATTCTCGCCGTCGTACGGGCAGGCACCCCGGTATTGCTGGCGTTGGCCTTTACCCTTTATACGATCCAGTATTTCGCGCTGACCACGTTCCTGCCGACCTTTCTCGTTGACCGGATGGGGCTGCCGCTGGCAACGGCAGGCACCGTTTCCGCGCTCGCGCTGGCCGTAAATATCGCCGGCAACATCGCTGCGGGCTTTATCCTGCGCATGGGCGCCCCGCTCTGGGCGCTGTTCGTGGTGGTTTTTTCCACCATCGGTCTTTCGAGCTTTGCCATCTTCCACGCCGGCAGTCCCCTGGTGCTGGCTGTTGCGGCGGCGGGCGTGTGCCTGGGGCTCGCCGCGCTTTTGCCCTCCTCGATCATCGTCACCATGCCGCGCCTCCTGGCGTCCAACCAGCAGCTTGCGCTCGCGATGGGCATGGTGCAGCAGGCGTCCTCCATCGGGCAGCTCGCCGGACCGGCCCTGCTGGCGCTCTGCATCGAATGGCAGGGCTGGGGCGGGGTGCCGTACCTGTTTGCGGCCATCGCCATCGGCGGCCTCGCCATCGCTGTAGTGCTGGGGCGGCGTGAGAGCCCGGTCGGGGCAAGCTCATAGAGGACAGCCCTTAGACAAAATGAATGCAATTATTTTGCGCTCAATGTCCAATTATACTCATTTGCGTGATTGAAGTCTCCGGCTTAGCCTGATCGTTGGGCGCGGGGTTCGTCCTGCGCCGATCACTCAGGGACGCATGGCGATGGACATATCCGCAACCCACCCACCGGTTTCTGGTCTCCGGCGCTGGCTCTATTCGACCAACCACAAGGATATCGGGACGCTTTATCTGGTCTTTTCGATCTTTGCGGGGCTCGTGGGCACCGGCCTGTCGCTGGCGATCCGCATGGAATTGCAGTTCCCCGGCGTCCAGATCTTTCACAACACCGACCTTTATAACGCGGTCGTTTCCGCCCACGGGCTGGTGATGATCTTCTTTGTCCTGATGCCGGCGCTGATCGGAGGGTTCGGCAACTGGTTCGTACCCCTGATGATCGGGGCGCCGGACATGGCATTCCCGCGCATGAACAATATCTCGTTCTGGTTGCTGGTCGCCGCGTTCGCGCTGTTCATCGTCTCGCTGTTCATGGCCGGACCTCCGGGATCGACCGGCCATAGCGGGGGTTGGACGCTCTATCCGCCCTATTCGGCCATCGGCCAACCCGGACCGGCGGTGGATTTCGTTATCCTTTCGATCCACATCGCGGGCGCATCCTCGATCCTTGGCGCGATAAACTTCATCACGACGATCTTCAACATGCGCGCGCCCGGCATGGGCATGCACCGCTTGCCCCTGTTCGCCTGGGCGATGCTCGTCACCGCCTTCATGCTGCTCATGGCCCTGCCGGTGCTGGCGGGTGCCATCACCATGCTCTTGACCGACCGCAATTTCGGCACGACCTTCTTTGTACCCTCGGGCGGGGGCGACCCGGTCCTTTACCAGCACCTGTTCTGGTTTTTTGGGCACCCGGAAGTCTACATCATGATCTTGCCCGCCTTCGGGATCGTCAGCCACGTGGTGTCGACCTTTTCGCGCAAGCCCATCTTTGGTTATCTGGGCATGGTCTACGCCATGATCGCCATCGGGCTCATCGGCTTTCTGGTCTGGGCGCACCACATGTTCACCACCGGCATTTCGCTCAACACCCAGAGCTATTTCATGGTGGCCTCGATGATCATCGCGGTGCCCACGGGCGTGAAAATCTTTTCCTGGCTGGCCACCATGTGGGGCGGCTCGGTGCGCTTCACGACGCCCATGCTCTGGGCAATCGGCTTTATCCTGCTGTTCACCATCGGCGGCGTGACCGGGGTGGTGGTGGCCAGTGCCGGGCTCGACCATGTCCTGCATGACACCTATTACGTCATCGCGCACTTTCACTACGTTCTCTCGCTGGGCTCGGCCTTCGCCATCTTTGCGGGCTTTTACTACTGGTTCCCCAAGATGAGCGGCTACCTGTACAACGAGACGCTGGCCAAGACCCAGTTCTGGCTCACCTTCGTGGGGGTGAACGTCGTGTTCTTCCCCCAGCATTTCCTCGGCCTTGCCGGGATGCCCCGGCGCTATGTGGACTATCCCGACGGCTTTGCGCTCTGGAATTTCGTGTCTTCGGTCGGCGCTTATTTCTCGACTGCGGGCGTTCTGCTCTTTCTGGTCGTCGTCGCCGAGGCGTTCGCGCGCAAGCGGGTGGCGGGAGACAACCCGTGGGGTGAAGGCGCAACCACTTTGGAATGGACGCTGTCCTCGCCGCCGCCCTTCCACCAGTTCGAGACGCTGCCGCGCTTCAGCGAGACAGAGTGATGGCGGAGGATGTCGTGCAGACCATCAGCCTGATAGATTGGATATTGACCATGGCGCTGGTTGCGGCCGTCTGGCGGATGTACGACACGATCCAGCCCCAATCTCACGTACCCGGCGAGGCAGAACCGCCAGGAGCGGTATCGGGCCCAAGGGATGCAAAGAGCGGCCCGGTCCAGCGCAAGCTTCAGCGTGTCCGCGATGCGGGCGGCTTTGGCAGTATCGAGGATTTCGTACGCGGCGCGCGGTACGCCTATGAGGCGGTGGTGACCGCCTATGGGGCAGGGGAAACTGCCTCACTGGCGGGGATGCTCGCGCCCGACGTCCACGAGGCGTTCGACGAGGCGATTGCCGGACGGGCCGCACGCGGAGAAACGCTGACCATGATCTTCATCGGCCTTGTCTCGGCAACCCCGGTCGACGCGGGAATGGAGGAGGGGCGCTGCTGGATTTCCGTGCGGTTCATCGCCCAAAGGGTTTCCGCAACCACCGACCGGGACGGCAACGTCATCGACGGCCATCCGCGCCGCGTCGACGAGGTGGCCGAGACATGGGCCTTTGCGCGCGCCCTTGGTTCGCGCGACCCCAACTGGGTGCTGGTGGCGACGGGAGAAGAGGCATGACGAAAGCCCAACTGACGCTCAAGCGGGCCTATACGCCCCCCGACGATGGCGACGGGTTGCGCGTGCTGGTCGACAGGCTCTGGCCGCGCGGGCTCGAAAAGCACCGCGCGGCGATCGGGGAATGGATCAAGGACGCCGCCCCCAGCCCCAACTTGCGCAAATGGTTCGGGCACGACCCGGCGCGCTGGGAGGAGTTTCGCCGCCGTTACCGCGAGGAACTGGCCGATAATTCCGCCGTCGGCCAGATAAGGGAACTGGCCCGCGAGCAGAAGGTGACGCTCATCTACGCGGCAAAGGACGAAAAGCATAACCACGCACTGGTGCTGCTCGATTATCTCAAGGGCAAATCATGACCGTGAAAAATCGGGCATGCGCCCTTTTGGGCTGCGCGCGCCCCATCGTCCTTGCAGGCATGGGCGGGCCATCGCGCGCTGAACTGGTCGCGGCGGTGACCAGGGCCGGCGGTTTCGGTTTTCTGGGCATGGTGCGCGAGCCGCCCGAACTGATCAGCGCGGAGGTGGAAAAGCTGCGCGCGGCTGGCTGCGAGCGCTTCGGCGTCAACATCATCCCCGCCGCGACCGATCCGGGCCTGCTCGACGCGCAGATCGAAACGATCATCGCGCTGGGCGTGCCGGTGGTGTGCCTTTTCTGGGATCTCGATCCCGCGGTCGTCGCGCGATTGCGCGCGGCTGGGATCATCGTCATCTATCAGGTGGGCTCTGTCGATGAGGCGCTGGCCGCCGAACGCGCGGGCGCGCAGATCATCATCGCGCAAGGATGCGAGGCCGGCGGGCACGTCAGGGGAACGACGCCGCTGCATGTCCTGCTTCCCCAAGTGGTCGATGCCGTCACCGTTCCTGTCCTTGCAGCGGGCGGGCTTGCGACGGGCGGCGACCTGCTGATCGCGCAGGCGCTGGGCGCGGAGGGGGCGGTGTTCGGCACGGCATTTCTCGCGGCAAGCGAATCCTTTGCCCATTCACATCACAAGCAGCGGTTGGTCGAGGCACGGCCCGGCGACACTCTTCTGACCGAAATGTTCCACATCAACTGGCCGCCGGGTGCGCCGGTGCGGGTGCTTGCGAGTGCGGTGACTGAGGGCGGGCCAAGGCCTGCCGAGGCGTCCAGGGTGATCGGGGCGGAGGGAACGCGCCCGATCTATCTTTTCAGCACCGATTCTCCGCTGCAATCGATGACGGGGGATTTTGAATCCATGGCGCTTTATGCCGGGACCGGGGTGGGAAGCATCGATGCCGTGCGACCCGCCGCCGAAATCCTGCTCGAGATCGTGGTCGGGGCCGCGACCGGGCCTGTCTCTCCCGATACCGGCATCGAGCAAAGCTCGCCTGCCTGCTATGCTCATGAGATGGGCGGGGCCTATATGGGCCAGCCCGAACCCGACGAAGTCGCTGCCGAGATCGCGGCCCTGCTCGCCGATCTGAAAGCTATGCTCGCCGCCTCCCTCGCCGATGGTGCATCCAAAGACGGCAATGGTCCGCCTTTTTCGCGCGATGGTGATGCGCTGGCCCGCTGGATCGTGCGGCTGGCTCCTGTCACCGGTGATGCCCCGATCCCGAGGCGCGCGGCTATCGGCATGGATGCAGCGCGCCGGGCGGCGGTTGATCGCCTTGGCCTGTTCGTGCCCCGCCTTTTCAACGCGCCGCCCGCCGCCGATCTGGCCGTGCTGCGGCGTTGGCTCGCCATGGAGGAAGCGCCCGAGCCGGTCCTGCCCTGAATGCTCAATGCGCCGGGGTGGGGCCGGTAGCGCTCATGCGAAACCCGTAACGCACGAGGTCGGTGAGCCCCTGCTCGACGCGGCTCGAATAGACCATGTACATCGAATGGGAGAATTCGGGCGCGTCTGGAACCCGGCGCAGGCGGCGCTCATCGAGTAGTGGCTGCACCGCGCTCTGGCGGAAATAACCCGTTCCGCCGGTCCCGGTGAGATAGGCGAAGGCCAGCGGTCCGTGCGATACCGAAATGCCCGGCGCCGAAAGGTGTGGAAAGGCCGCGTGAAGGCTTGCCTGGAACGATGGTCCCCAATCGATGTCGATATAATCGTCCAGCCCGTCGCCCGTTCCGGTGGTGACGAGGACGAGCTTTTCCTCGTGCAACAGTTCGACGACGATGCCGGGACCCTGCGGTGGAGGATCATAGAGCACGGTGAGATCGAGCAGGCCGCTATGCACCGCCTCGAGCAGCCGGGCGGCCACATCCACCTCGACGCGCAACGCAATGCCCGGCGCTTCGCGCTTCATCCAGCCCAGCCAGTCGACAAGCAATGGATTCCAGAGGCTTAGTTCGGCGCCAACGCTGACGATATCGGTATGGCCCTCGGGCAACGCCACTTGTGCGCGGGCGCGGTCCCAGGCCTGAACCAGCGTGCGCGCATGGCGCAGAAAACGCTCGCCCGCCGGCGTCAGTCGCGCGCCCGCCTTGTTGCGCACGAACAGGCGGCGCCCGATCTGATCCTCGAGAGTGCGAATACGCGCGCTGACGGCGGTCTGGGTCACATTGAGCCGCGAGGCCGCCGCAACGAAACTTCCGGTCTCCGCGATTTCAAGGAACGTCCTGGCTTGGGCGATGTCCATGGTCAGATGAGGTTTTTTGCTATCAACCCTCAATACCATGCCATCGCTTCATGTGACCAGATGCGGCAACTTGACCTGCGCGGGGGAAATAAAAAAGATGACTCTTTAAGTCACATTATAATATCATGCCGCTGTCGGGGGCGTCGTGCAGTGGATGATGGCTGGTCCGCGCCCTTGCGACCAACCTTTCTCACGGAGGCGTCATGTCCACTTCAACTCTTAGCCGCCGCGCGGTCCTGGCCGGGTCCGCCGGGCTGGCCCTAAGCCTTGCCGCGCCCGCGATCGTACGCGCGGCCCCCATTGCCCGGCTGGCGCTTTACGGCCCGCCGGCCTCGCCCACCATCACGCTTGCCCATGCGGTAGCCACCGGGGCGCTGGCGGAACTGGCCCAGGACATCTCGTTGACGGTCTGGCGCAATCCCGACGAATTGCGCGCCGGGCTGACCTCGGGCCAGATCGACCTTTCGGTCGTGCCGGTGCAGGCGGCGGCCAATCTCTACAATCGGGGCATGGGGCTGCGGCTGGTCAATGTGATGACCGACGGGCTCATCAATATCGTTGCCGCGGCGGGAAGCATCGGCGGGCTGGCCGATCTGGAGGGCAAGCAGATCGCGGTGCACTTCGTCAACGATACGCCCGACCTGATCCTGCGCGCCCTGCTCGATAAGGAGGGGCTCTCCGGCAGTGTCGAGATTGTTGCCACCGGCTCACCCGCCGAATCCGCGCAATTGCTGCTGGCGGGACAGATCGAGGTCGCACTGCTGAGCGAACCTTTCTCCACCGTCGCCATTTCGCGCGGCAAGGAAGCCGGGCTCGAGCTTGCGCGGGTGATCGATATCCAGAAGGAATGGGGCGGGCAAACCGGGCTCGGCGCGATCGTGCCCCAGGCGGGGCTCGCGGTCACCAAGGGCTTTTCGGACAACAATGCCGATCTCATCGCCCCGCTGCACGAGCTTCTGGCCCAGACGACCGATGCGGTCATCGCCGATCCGGCGGCCGCCGCCGCCAATGCCAGCGGTCCGCTCGAATTGCCCGCGCCGGTCCTTGCCACATCGATCCCCCATTCGGCACTGGTTGCCCGGCCTGCCGGGTCCATCAGGGCCGAGATCGAGGCGATGCTGTCGCTGATGGCCCAAAGCGATGCGGCGATCATCGGCGGACAACTGCCCGATGACGGATTTTACGCGTTGAGCTGACGATGAGCGCTCCGGGGCTTGCCCGGTCCTCCGGATGGGCGATGGATCGTCTCGCCCGGCTCGGCCGGTTTATCTGGTCAGGCTGGGCGGGGCTGGCCGGGGTTTGCCTTCTTGCCGCGTTCTGGCAGGCGGGGCACGAGGCCTATGGCGATTTCATCCTCCCCGCGCCGCTGGCGACCCTTTCCGCAGCCATCACGCTGCTCAGGGATGCTTCGGCACGGGACCTGCTGCTGCTCACCAGCGGGCGAGCCTTGCAAGGCTTTATCGCCTGCACCCTTGTGGGCGGGCTTTCGGGAATCGCGGCGGGCTATTCGCCCGCTACGCTCCGCGTCGCACAACCCATCGTGACCATATTATTGGGCGTCCCGCCCATTGCATGGATCGTTCTGGCCATGATCTGGTTCGGGACAGGAAGCACGACCGTCGCCGTGACCATCCTCATATCGGCGTTGCCCATCGTTTTTGCCGGCGCGGTGGAGGGTGTCGTTACCCGAGACCGGGGGCTCGATTCCATGGCACAGGTGTTCGGCGCCGGTCCGGTCCGCCGGTTTACCCATGTGGCCTTGCGCCAGATAGGCGTGCACCTGCTTCCCGCGCTCATTCTCGCCCTGGGCACCGCCTTCAAGGTCGCAGTGATGGCTGAGCTTTTGGCCAATGCGGGCGGGGTCGGGGGTGCGCTGGCCCGATCCCGGTCCATGCTCGACATTTCCAGCGCCATGGCCTGGGTCACGCTTGCCGTCATAGCGTTGCTCACCGTGGAATATGGTCTGGTTCGTCCCGCCAAGGCCGAGTTCGAGCGCTGGCGCGAAGCCGCTGCGCCCTGGGGCGTAAAGCGATGACCCTTCTGACGTTGCACGATATCGGTCACGCCTTTTTCGGGCGTACCATTCTCGAGGGCATCGATCTGGCCGTCGGACCAGGAGAGATCGTCTCGCTTCTGGGCCCCTCGGGATCGGGAAAATCGACCATCGCCCATATCGCCGCCGGGCTGATCGACCAGAAGGAGGGCCGCGTCGCGCGCTGTTACCAGCGCCACGCCATGGTGTTTCAGGAACCGCGACTCATGTACTGGGCGACGGTCGGGGAAAATATCGGCTTTCCCCTGCGGCTCATGGGCACCCCGCGCCGCCACCGCGCGCAGCGGATCGAAGCGGCGGCCATCCGTGCGGGCTTGCTGCCCGAGGACCTGGAAAAATTCCCCGTCGAGCTTTCCGGCGGCATGCGCCAGCGCGCCGCCATCGCGCGGGCTCTCGTCAACGAGCCGGACTTCATATACTTCGATGAGCCATTTTCGGCCCTTGATGTCGCGCTCAAGCGCCGCATGCAGGACCTTGTCATTGCGTCCTCGGCCGGGGAACGGTTTGGCGCGCTGTTCATCACCCATGACATCATGGAAGCGATCCGCATCAGCCATCGCATCCTCGTGCTTGCCCATGACGGACAGGGTATCGCGGGCGAGCGCCGCATGGCCGACGAGCCGGGCAAGCGGAGCGAGGAGAAGAGCTTTGCGCTGCGGCAGGCGTTTCTGGATCGCGACCCGCTTTTCGCCCATATCCACGAGATCGACGAAAGGGCGCGGCCATGACGGCGCCGCTGCCGCTCCATCGCGTGCTTTCCGATGAGGGCTTCCGCATCTTTTTCCCGCTCGCGGCGCTCCATGTCGCGTTCTGGCCGTTTCTCTGGGTGGCGGTCTGGTCGTTCGACCTGCCGCTGGCCCGCAATGTTTCGCCGGGCATTTGGCATGCCCACGAGATGATCTTTGGGAGCTGGGGCGCGGCGCTGATCGGCTTCATGACCACGGCGGCGCCCGAATGGACCAATTCCCCGCGCCCAAGAGGGCGCGCCCTATGGCTTTTCGCGGGGCTTTGGGGCCTTGGGCGCATTGCCGGGCTGGCCGGCGCGGATGTGCTGCTGCCCCTTTCGGGTCTTGCCGATCTCTTGTGGATTGCCGCGTTGGCGGTCTGGCTGGGCCGGATTTCCCTTACCGGGTGCACGAGGCGTGTCCTTTCTTTCATAGGCTGGATCATCGCGCTGGGGCTGGCCGGCGCCATTGCGCGCTGGGGCATGATGACGGCAGATGCGGCGCTCGCCTCCGAAGCGCTGCGGGTGGCGGGCCTGCTCTTTCTGGGCCTGCTGGGCCTGGCCCTGGCGCGGATCACCGTGCCGGTCACCAATGTGGTGCTCGATCCCAGCGAAACCACGTCCCCTTTTCGGCCCCACCCCGGCCGGCTGAACCTTGGCCCCGGTCTTGTGGCGCTGGCGCTTGCGGGAGACCTTCTCGGCCTGTCCCGCGGGGTAACGGGATTTCTCTGGATCGCGGCGGGTGCGGGCTTCATGGATCGTGTGGCCGAAGGCTTTGTCGGGCGCGAGGCGTTCCGGGCGGAAATCCTCGTTCTGATGGCGGCAAGCGGCCTTGCTGGCGCCGGGCTTATGCTTTTGGGCGCTTCCCGCCTCGGTGCGCCATGGGGCGAGGTTGCGCCCTTGCATCTGGCGTTAATGGGTGGGCTCGGCCTGGGTGTTCTGGCCGTGCTGGCCATTGCAGGGCGGTTCCATACCGGGCAGGGGCTGGGCCTGCACTGGCAGACCAGCCTGGCTTTCGTGCTCGCCGGGGCCGCGGCGTTGTTGCGGGTGCTGCCGGAGATGGGCTGGATGCCGTGGCCTCCGGGTCCGCTGCATCTTTTCTCCGCGCTTTTCTGGGCGACGTCCTTCCTGCTCTGGCTACATGATTACTGGCCCGCCCTCAGCGATCCCGAAACGCTGGACCGGCACTATCGTCGCGGACGCCGCGCCTGAGAGGCCGCTATCCGCCGGATCTCCAGTGGCGTTCGGCTAGATGGAGCCGGTCGTCGAGAGTGGAGAACAGCACTGCTATGGCGACGCCGATCGTTGCGCCCAGGATGGTGTCGAATACGCGTTCAGGCGCCATTTCCGGCCCAACGGTCTGGGCCGCCCCCATATAGGTCATCAGCAACGCCATGGGCGTGACCAGTATCTGGCCAAAAGCGTAATTGATGCCGATCACCATCTCGGTAAGGAGTTGCAGACCGACCAGAACGGTGATCAGCATCCAGACGGACGGGTCCTGCATCAAAAGTGCCCACGCCAGCACCGCGCCGACCAGCGTCCCCGCCATGCGCTGCAAGGCCCGGTTCATGCTGATATGAAGGTGCGCGCCCTGCATCACCGCCAGCGCACCCATCGCAGCCCAGGCGGGATGGTTCGCGCCGAATGCGTAGCTTGCAAAAATAGCGGCCCCGGCGCCGACCGCGCTGCGCCCCGCCGCGATCAGCCGATGGTCGAGCGGGCGTAGCGATTCTACAGGCAATGGGCGTTCCTCGGAGGGGGAATGGCGGAAGATATCGCTTGCCGCGCAGATGGCCCACGCCAGCGCTGCAACGATTGCCGTGGCGGTGGTGCGCTCGAGCACCTGCTCGAACCCAAGGCTCTGTGACATGGACGCCCCGGCGGCAAAAACGAAGATCAGCGGGCCGGGCGCCCCGAACCGGCCAGTGACGCTGACGAACAGGAACAGACCGCACAATAGCGCAAGCAACAGTAGTTGACCCTCGATCGGAGTGCCAAGCCATACCGCAATCGACATGCTGAAAACCGCGAAGGTCTGCCAGAATCCGCACAAGAGCAGGATGATCAGGCGGCTGCGGGAGGGTGCAAAGCGTCCAAAAAGGGCAACCAGCGCACCGAGCGCTGCAAAGCCGATAAGGTGGGGCCATGGCGAAAGGTAAAAGAGCGGCAGGGCGATACCTGCCGTAGTCCCGGCTTGAAGGCCGGCCAGTGTGGCGTTGCGTAAGGAAGGCTGCCTGGCCAGCGTCAGGCTGTCCCTCAACTGGCGCGGATGCAGCAAATGGCGGGCCGCATCGCGCCGCCGCGCCGGCGGCTTTGGGATCGCTCCCCGTGGCGATATGAGATTGCCGCCGCTCATGGGTGTTCCGTCTTGCTGGCCATGCCCTCCAGCTCAGGCATGCGCCGCTCGATGGCCTCGAAATGGGTGAGCATCGCGGCGATGTCGTCATCGGAAAGCTCGGAAAGCATGACGCGCTCGACTCTTGCCAGTTCCCGGCGGATTTCGCCCACCCGATCTTCGCCCTCGGGCGTCAGATGGATGAGGTTTGCCCGGCCATCATTTTCGTCGCGCCGCCGTTCGATCAGGCCTTCACGGGCGAGAATGTCGAGGACTCGGACGAGGCTGGATCCATCGACGCCCACAAGCGCGGCCAGTTCCTTTTGCGTGATGCCGCCACCGGTTTGCCTGAGATGCACCAGCGGAACCCATGTGGTGTCAGTGAGCCCGGAGGCCGACAGATGCGCATCGATCGCTCGCCGCCAGCGCCGGGCGAGCAGCGAGAACTTTATCCCGAAACGGGAGCGGAGGGGGCTAAACGTGTTCATACATTGATTATAGGGAATATAAATTGATTTGCAATTCAAATTATATTTTGAGATTTATGGCGAGCTTAGCCTGGACCCCGGGAATGAATTCCGGAGTGACAAGCAGAATGGGGCAGGTATTGGTCAAACAAACACCAATGCCATTCCGGGATACACGGGCATCCAGTACGATCTAGCCCCCAGCCGCCCCGGCAGGCCATTTCCATCAAAATGGGAGCTTTGGCTCGCCGATGCCGGGAGCTCTCAAGAGTTGAGGCCACACTGTTATTCTCGACATAGGCTTCCAACGGCCATATTGGGCACCGTACTGCCGCAATGGTCGGTCAAAGATCTGTAAAATCGATATGTCGTAGAAGAATTGTGGCGGAGAGAGAGGGATTCGAACCCTCGAGACGGTTACCCGCCTACACGCGTTCCAGGCGTGCGCCTTCGACCACTCGGCCATCTCTCCGCTTGCGAGTGCTCGATTATCCGGCTTTGGCGCTTATGCCAAGAGGGTAAGGCCAGTTTTTGGGGACATTGCGCTCCGGCCATGACAAACGCCGGGTTCTGCGTCCCGAATCCTCGATAATTTTACTATGTTTGCGATTAATGTGCTGCTTGGGGCCCGGACACGATATGACTTGTGTGTTGTGATATCGGCCAGAGTGCGGAATGGCGGCGATGAGACGGATTTTGCGGATATTGGGCGCCTTGCTGCTCGCGGTGGCGATGGTTTTGCTGGTTATGGACGGCACCCACACGCTGGCGTCGAGCGCTCTTGTCGTCACCCCGCTTGGCGGCGCATGGTCCGGCTTTTTCCCCGGCACGCTCGAACCGGCCCGGACCTTCATCGAAACCTCTGTGCATCCCTTGCTTTGGGAGCCGGTTGTTACCACGTTATTGTCCTGGCCCGGTTGGGCCGTGCTGGGCGGCCTTGGGGTTGTCCTGGCGCTCGCTGGCCGTACGCCGAACCGCCGCCGCCTCGTCAGCATCGATCAGCTTTGAACGGGCAGGGCGGTCAGTAAGAAAGCTGTGCCGATGATCTTTTCCCTGTTTTCAAAACCCGAAACGTTGCCCTCGGCTGCAGAGGCCCTGCCGGGCCGCGACCAGCCGCTCGATGTCGCCGAGACCCATTTCGTCTCCGGCCGCCCGCTCAAGGGCCCTTATCCCGACGGCGCGGAAACGATTTATTTCGGGCTGGGCTGCTTCTGGGGCGCCGAGCGCCTCTTCTGGCAGCTTCCCGGCGTCTGGGTAACGGCCTCGGGGTATCAGGGCGGGTTGACGCCCAATCCCAGCTATGAGGAAGTTTGCTCGGGCCGCACCGGGCATGCCGAAGCGGTCATGGTCGTTTACGATCCCGCTCTCGTCCCGCTCGAAACCCTGCTCAAGACCTTCTGGGAAGAGCACGATCCCACCCAGGGCATGCGGCAGGGCAATGATGTGGGCACCCAGTACCGTTCGGCGATCTATACCACCAACGCGGCCCAGTCCGCCGCCGTCGCGGCCAGTCGCGAGCGCTATCAGGCCCGTCTGGATGAAGCCGGTGCCGGCACGATCACGACCGAAATCGCGCCCGCGGGCCCGTTCTATTTCGCCGAAACCTATCACCAGCAATATCTGGCCAAAAATCCTGATGGCTACTGCGGCCTGAAGGGCACCGGCGTCACCTGTCCCCTCCCAGCGGCTTCCTGAGCCGTTCCCGGCGCACACTGATGCGGCCAAAGAAAAAAGGCGGCCCGTATTGGCCGCCTTCTTTTTTGACTCGTTGTGTCGAGGGTCAGTCCCGCGGCTGTGGCACGATGCGCAGATAGGGCTTGAGTTCATTCCAGCCACCGGGATATTTTTCCTTGGCCTGCTCATTGGAAACGGCGGGCACGATGATCACATCCTCGCCGTTCTGCCAGTTGACCGGGGTCGCCACCTGGTGCTTTGCGGTCAGTTGCAGGCTATCGATCACGCGCAGAATCTCGTCGAAATTCCGGCCGGTCGAGGCGGGATATTCGATCTTGAGCTTGATCTTCTTGTCCGGCCCTACGACGAACACCGAGCGCACGGTCAGCGTATCGTCGGCCTTGGGGTGGATCATGTCATAGAGCCGGGCAACGGTGCCGTCATCGGCGATCAGCGGAAAGTTGAGCGCCGAGCCTTGCGTTTCCTCGATGTCGCGCGCCCAGCCCGTATGATCCTCGATCTTGTCGACCGAAAGGCCGAGCACCTTTACGCCGCGCTTCTCGAACTCGGGCTTGAGCTTTGCGGTATAGCCCAGTTCGGTTGTGCACACTGGCGTGTAATTTTTGGGGTGCGAGAACAGTACCGCCCAGCTTCCATCGATATAATCGTGGAAGCGAATTTCGCCTTCGGTGGTCTGCGCGGTGAAATCGGGCGCGATATCGCCGATGAGAACGGACATGATCAGTCTCCTTTCCGGTTCCTGGCCCCAAATGCCAGGACGATGAATTCTTGAACCATAATATGGGGTCCGGCCCCTGCTTGGGCACCGTGGGCAAGCGGAACGGTTTGGCCTTTTGTATGGCCGGGCCAGCATGGGATTGCGCGATGGGCGCGATTGGAAGAAACGGGCTGCCTACCGGTCTATATGCCCGAGGTCACGCCCGGGATCAATCGCGTCCCGTACGCGCTGCTTGAGCGTTTTTATGTCGGGAAACCCGCCATCGCGGGTGCGCTCCCATATGGCCTCGTCATTGCAATCTATCTCGAAGGCCCCGCCCGTTTCGGGCACAAGCGTCACGGCACCCAGGCCGGTGCCGAAGGTCGAAAGCAGTTCCTGACCCATCCAGGCCGCGCGCAGCAGCCAGTTGCATTGGGTACAATAGGTAATGGTGATCTGCGGTTTTTTACCCATTGAGATATCCTTGAGGCGCGCCTCTGCTTGCCAACACGTTCTGGCCGGTACACATTTGTCGCTGTGCGGGAAATTGAAACCCGCTGTAATGCAACCGATTCGAGGGTAAAGAGGCCATGCATAAATTCAAGATTGTCGATCGCAAGGATGACCAGTTCGGCGTCCAGTTTCTTTACAACACCGAGATCATGGTCTGGTCGGAAAGCTACAAACAGAAATCCAGCGCCATCAACTGTATCGACTCCATCAAGAAAAATGCACCCTCCGCCGCCATCGCGGATCTCACGAAAGACGAAGAGGGCAAGGGCTATCGCTTTGAGATCGTAAAATCCAAGAACGACCAGTTCTTTGTACGCTTCGTTGCATCGAACGGGGAAACAATGGTCATCTCAGAGACCTACACCGACAAGCGTAACGCCATCAACTGCGCCCAGTCGATCCAGAAGAATGCCCCTGGCGCGCCGACCGAAGAATAGTCGCCGTTTCAGCAGGACCGCGCTGGATTGAGTATGGCCCCCGGAATGTTTCAGGTTTTGATGGGAACAGCCTGCCGCGGCGGTTGGGGTTGCATTGGACAGGATGCCGGGAACGAGACCCGGAATGGCATTGGCGGCTTTGGCCGATGCCTGCCCCATTCCCGCTTGTCACTCCGGGATTTATTCCCGGGGTCCAGCCGAACCCGCGGCAATTAGGGAAGCTCGACGATTCGGTAAGAACCTGAAACGATCTCGATCTAGATCGAGATCGTGAGCCGTGCCCGGGTGCCCTTGTCCACAACGTCATAAGAGAGCGTGGCGCCCAGCCCGTTGGCGGTTGCGGCAATGACGCGGGAGCCGACCCCGGTGCCTTTGACTGGGCCTTCACCCGACCAGCCTACCCCGTCGTCCTCGACGATGATATCGATAGTGCCGGGTGCCGGCTGATGGGCGAGGATGCGGATTTCGCCGCCCGCGCTCTGGACGTAGGCGTACTTGACCGCATTGGTCACCAGCTCGTTGACGATCACCGCGACTGACACCGCCTTGTCGGTTGGCAGGCGTACGGGATCGGCAACGAGCCGGATCTCCGCGTTCGACCCATCCAGCGACATGGTCGACTGGATGTCATGGGCGAGGTTGGCGAGATAGGCGTCCATATCGACGAACCGTACATCGTCGGTCGTATAGAGCCTTTTGTGGATGCCTGCGATTGCCGAGATGCGCCCCTGGGTTTCAAGAAGAGCTTCCTTGGCCGCGGGGTCCGCGACCGCCGAGGTCTGGAGCCGTACGAGCGCCGCGACCAGCGCCAGAGAGTTCGCGACGCGATGGTTGACCTCGGCCAGTGCAAGCTCGGCGCGCTCCTTGGCGTCGTGGATTTCCTGCTCGGCCTGCTCGCGGGCCTTACGCAGCCGCGAGGTTTCGATCGCCTGTTCGACGGCGGTATGGAGCAGGGCGGTGAAATCCTCCCCCACCGCCTTCAGCACGTAATCCGCCGCGCCCGCCTTGAGCGCCGCCACGGCAATTGCGGCCTCTGTCGAGGCGGTGACGTAAACCACCGGCGGCGCCTCGGGGTGCTTGCCCAGGGCCTCGAGGATTTCGAGCCCCGTCCCGTTGCTGAACTGGTGATCGAGAACCACCACGTCGAACACGCCGGCCAGGATGCGCTCGAGCCCGTCGTCAGGGCAGGTGATATGCTCGACATCGCGGCCCTGCCGCCCCAACGCCTTCTGGACCAGGCGCCCCAGCGCGGGATCGTCGTCGATATAAAGAATCTTGGCGGGACCTTTTGGCAATTCTATGCGGTCTCCGGAACCTGCATGACTGAAAAGAACAACCCGAGCTGCCGGATCGCATTGGCGAACCCCTCATAATCCACGGGCTTGGTGATATAGACATTGGCGCCCAGATCGTAGCAGCGCTGGATCTCGCGCTCGTCGTCGGTGGTCGTGAGCACGATCACCGGCGTGCGCTTGGTATGGGCGTTGGCCTTGACCTTTTCGAGGATCGATACCCCCGTCATGTCGGGCAGGTTGAGATCGAGCAGGATGAGAAGATGGCGTCCGGCACTTACCTCGCCCGAGCCGTCCGCGCCGAACAGATGGACGAGTGCGTCGGTTCCGGTCCCGAACGCCACGATAGGGTTGTTTACGCCCGCGCGCCTGATGTTCTTTTCGATCAGCCTTGCATGACCTGCGTCATCCTCGATCATGACGATGGTGACGGGTCTGGATTCCTGGGCCATTTCCTATCCCTTGTTCCTGACGATTGTGCGCAGATCGGGGGCCAGCGTTACGTTGAAACGCGTGCCTTCGCCCGGTGTCGATGTGAGAGTGATATCCCCGCCGAGGTTGCGGGCCATGATCCGAACATGGGCAAGCCCGATTCCCTCGCCCGATATGTTCTGGGTGCCGGAGCGGCGAAACAACTCGAATACTCTTTCATGGTCTTCTGGGGTGATGCCTCGCCCGTTGTCAGCGACCGATATGACGATGCGGCCATTCGCTTCCTGCCAGCCTTCGATGCCCAGCACGGTCGGCCGTCCCGGTTGATGGTACTTTATGGCATTGTCGAGGAGATTGCCCAATATTTGTTCGAGGGCCAGCTTGTCGGTGAAGACCGGAGGGGTCTTGACCGAAACCTCGACCCGGCCGTCCTGCTCATCGATCTGGTGACGGACCGAACCAAGGGCCGTTTCGATGGTTTCCGCAAGGTCGACCCGTTCGGCCTTCAACTGCCTCTGCCCCTCGCGCGAGATCTTGAGGATGGCGTTGATCAGTCCGTCCATCTTGCGGGTCGATGAGCGGATGAACCCGACTGCTTCGGGCAGATCCTCTCGTGCCGCCAGTTTGGCCGCTTCCAACTCGGGATCGCCGGCGTCTTCGGGATGCCGGTCGATGAGCTTGCCGATCGGTTCGATGGCCGCCTCCAGCTCGCTCGTGAACCCCATGATGTTGACCAGGGGTGCCCTGAGGTCGTGCGTCACGATATAGGCGAAGCGCTGCACCTCCTCATTGGCGCGCATCAATTCGGTGGTGCGCTCGGCAACGCGCCCCTCGAGATCGGCATTGAGCGTTTCAACCTCGACCCGCGCGGTCTCGAGATCGCGTGTATAGCGGATCACCGTCAGCGCTGCCGCGCCGACCACGCCGAGGATGACGAGTCCGCCCACGACTGAAACGAGCCGTAGATTGTTCCATGCCGCACGCTGATCGACCACCCCTTCAAACGAAAGGGCATCGGCTGCAGCGATCACCGCATCGAGAAGAGTCCGCATTTGCTCCATCAGCGCAAAGCCTTCATCGGTCCTCACGATCGCGATCGCCTCGACGAACTGGCCGGTCTGTCCCAGCTCGACGGTATGGGTCAGTTCGGCCAGCTTGGCGTCCAGTTGCGCCCGGAACTCGACCAGCGGCCCGGTCGCCTGCGGGTGGGGGGTCAGAACGGCTTCAAGCCGGATGAGGGCGCCCGGGATGCTCGCAAGGGCGGCGCGGTAGGGAACGAGATAGGTTTCATCGCGGGTCAAGAGGTAGCCGCGCTGCCCGCTTTGTGCGTCCTGGAGCAGATTGCGCAACTGGACGGCAGCCTGACGGGCATCGCGCGCCTCCACCACGTCCTCGAAATAGACCTGCGTGCGTTCCACCAGCCAGACCGAGGTGGCGACAATCCCCACAAGTGCGATCATGCCGACTAAGATGAAAATCAGGCTGGTTCGGGCGAAACCCCGAGAGGATATGGGCATTTTACTCTACGCAGCCGGGGTGAAGAAACGTACCCGGAATTTGGCGCAAAAATAAAACGAGAGCAAGTTTCTGAATTGAAATGCCTTTTTGTCTGCACTTGCGATGCAGACGTATGGCGACCATATTGCTAGCCAGTCAGGAAGGGCCATGAAGACAAAGCAACCGAGCAAGCGCGATGACGCTCTTTCGGCGCGCCGGTCGCGCGCGCAATCGGGTGCGGTTGCCGATTTCATCGCACAGGTCGGCACCATGGCCGTATCGAAGACCGGCGAGGGCGACAAGGGCCGGCTGCTTTTTGCACTCGATGCCACAATGAGCCGCCAGCCCACCTGGGATCTTGCCTGCCAGCTTCAGGCCGAAATGTTCGAGGCGGTCGCCGATTCCGGCGGGCTCAACGTTCAACTCATCTATTTCCGAGGATTTGGCGAGTGCCGCGCCTCCAAATGGGTTGCCGATCCGCGCGCGCTGGCGAACCTTATGACCGGCATCGAATGCCGCGGCGGGCACACCCAGATCTCCAAGGTCCTTTCCCATGCTCGCGCCGAGCACAAAAAGAAAAGGATCAACGCCATCGTCTATGTCGGGGACGCCATGGAGGAAGACATCGACAAGCTTGCCCAGAAGGCGGGCGAGATCGGGCTTCTGGGGTGTCCGATCTTCCTGTTCCAGGAAGGCCGCGACCCGACTGCCGAGACCGCATTCCGGGAATTTGCCCGGCTCTCGAAAGGCGCCCATGCGCGTTTCGATGCCAGCGCCCCGCGCGAGCTTGCCGCGCTTTTGCGGGCCGTGGCTGCCTACGCCGCCGGCGGACGACAGGCTCTCAGGCTTCAAGGGAGCGGGCAGGCAAAAAAGCTGCTCGAGCAACTTAAATGACCTGGGTGTTGCTCGGCGGGGCTGTGCTCATTGTGGCCATCTATCTTTACTCTCTCTATGTGCAGGGCGAAATCCGCAAGCTGGTGCGCGCATTGCGCTGGGTCGTGGGCGGCATGCTTGCCGTCGTCGCATCGTTCGTTGCCCTACGCGGGAACATGATGATCGGCTCGATGATCGGATTTGCCGCAGCGGGGGTCCTTACACGCGGACGGCTTGGTCCCATCGATTTCGGGGCGGGCATGTCGAGTCCCGGCAATGTCTCCACGGTCAGAAGCCGGTATCTGTCCATGCGGCTTGATCACGAAACCGGAACGGTTTCGGGCACGGTCGGCGAGGGCCTGTTCACCGGCCGCGATCTGGCTTCGCTTTCCGCAGAAGAATGCTGGGCGCTTTATGACGAGGTGGATGGGGACCCCGATTCCCTTGCCCTGTTCGAGAGCTGGCTGGACGCCAATCGCTCGGGCTGGCGCGAGTGGTTCGCCGAGCAGTTCGGCATGGATACCGATGGGGCGGCGGACAGCGAGAAGATGCACAGCGCCGCATCGGGCGTGACCGCCATCGAGGACGCCTACGAAATTCTCGGTCTTACGCCCGACGCCACCGCCGACGATATCCGCAAGGCGCACCGGACGTTGATGAAAAAAGTCCATCCCGACCATGGCGGTTCGGCCTTTCTTGCCGCCCGCATTAACGAGGCCAAGGACGTCCTTCTCGACCATATACGCAAATCGGCGCGTTGAACGGTGCGAGGGGCAGATTCGCCCTGCCGCCGGTGGTTTACCGGCATGGCCCGCAAGTCACCCGGGCCGGACTATCCGGTTCTATCGCAATACCAAAATTTTTTTACTGTATTTCCAGTAAGATAGTACTCTGCGGTACGCACCTTAGTCACTGTAAATCCTCGATTTTGTGACCATTAGGTCAAGAAGGGTCAGTTTGATTGACGTAAAGGGGTGCCAGATACCCATTGCGCGATCAAACAAAAGACGCTTTGTTGCGATCTCGGCATGCAATGCGTTTTCCGTGTTGCGGGCCCCAAGTCGCAGGGAGGGATCGTCATGCAAGATGTTCCCTGCATATCAAAAAAGAGAGAACGCCATACGAGTTAACCGGACACGTTCGACAGCGATGATCTCCAGGAGGGAGTCGGTTGTTCGATCTGCCCGTGTCGTTTGGTGTATTCTGTTTGCATAAGTCTTCACCGCCGGGCCTCGTTCCCGGCGGTGAGGCATATCAAGGGGAATGAACAGACATGAAAAAGACACTGACCGGCATCGCGGTGGCCTTGCTGGCCTCCTCCGTGCTCGTTAGCGCCGCCAGCGCGGAAACAGTCCGTTGGGCTCGCGCTTCCGATGCGCTGACCCTGGACCCGCACTCCCAGAACCAGGGCGTGACCCACAACTTCAACCACCACATCTATGAAACGCTGATGGATCGCGACGCGGAAGGCACACTCACGCCGCGCCTCGCCACCGACTGGTACGTCAAGGAAGGCGATGAGACGGTCTGGATCTTTGAACTGCGCGAAGGCGTCAAGTTCCACAACGGTGCCGACTTCACCGCCGAGGACGTCGTGTTCTCGCTCGATCGCGCCAAGTCCGAAGGCTCGAACATGCGCCAGCTTCACGCTGATGTGGTCGAGATCCGCGCGGTCGACGACCACACCGTTGAAGTGCAGATGGCCGGGCCGTCCCCGCTCTATCCCAACAACGTGACCAACACGTTCATGATGGACAAGGACTGGTCCGAGGAAAACGACGTCGTCGAGGTGCAGGATTTCGGCGCCGGCGAGGACAACTACGCCGTCCGCAACACCAACGGCACCGGTCCCTATGTTCTGGTCGAGCGCGATCCGGACGTGCGTTCCGTGCTGCGGGTCTTTGAGGACCATTGGGCCGACGCCCCCGCAGTCACCGAGATCGTCTATACGCCCATCGCCGATGCCGCGACTCGCGTCGCCGCGCTGCTTTCGGGCGAAGTCGACATCGTTCAGGACGTTCCCGTCCAGGACATCGAGCGTCTGGCGTCCACCGATGGCGTGAAGGTCGAAACCGGCCCTGAGAACCGTATCATCTATTTCGGCTACCGCTTCGGCGACCTGCGTGATGGTACTTCCATCTCGGGCACCGATGGCGCCAATCCGTTCGACGATGTGCGGGTGCTCGAAGCCATGAGCCTTGCCATCGACCGTGATGCGATCCGCCAGGTCGTGATGCGCGGCCAGTCGATCCCCACCTGTGTCGCCAACCCGCCGTTCGTTGCCGGCTGGGCGCCCGAATTCGACGCCTGCCCGCCGACCGATGTCGAGCGTGCGCGTGAACTGATGGCCGAAGCAGGCTACGCCGATGGCTTCTCGGTGACCCTCGACACCCCGAACGACCGCTATGTCAACGACGAGGCCATTTCGCAGGCCGTCGTGGGCATGCTCGGACAGATCGGCATCGAGGTGTCTCTCGGTTCGCGTCCCGTCGCCCAGCACTCCCCGCTCATTCTCAACAATGAGACAGACTTCTATCTCCTTGGCTGGGGCGTGCCGACCTTTGACTCGGCCTATATCTTCAACGACCTGATCCACTCCAAGACCGCCGAGTTCGACAATTACGGCACCTACAATATCGGTCTTTATGAAAACCCCGAGCTGGACGAAAAAATCCGGTCACTGGGCACCATGACCGATCTGGAGGCCCGTGACGCGCTGGTCCATGAAATCTGGACCACGGTTCAGGAGGATCGCGTCCTGCTGCCGGTCCACAATCAGGTTCTCGCTTACGCGATGCGTTCCGACATCACGCTGCCGGTTCATCCGGAAAACCAGCCGATGTTGACCACGGTGACGTTCGAGTAACCCGCTACGCGCTTGAAACGCCGCGCCATGACCTTTTGAGGTTGCGGCGCGGCGCTTCTCTACCGGAGACCACACAATGCTGGCCTTCATACTGAGGCGGCTCGGGCAGTCCATCGTCGTGATGCTCGTAGTTGCAGTCGTATCCTTCCTGATGTTCCGCTATGTGGGCGATCCCATCATCTCCATGGTCGGGCAGGAAGCCTCGATCGCCGATCAGGAAGCGTTGCGGGACCGTCTGGGCCTCAACGATCCCTTCTATGTCCAGTTCTTCCGCTTCATCACAAACGCTCTCCAGGGGCAGTTCGGCATTTCCTACCGCCTGCAGCAGCCGGTGACCGAACTTATCCTGTCGCGTCTGCCCGCAACGATCGAGCTGGCGCTCGTCTCGGCGACGATGGCGCTGGCCGTGGGGCTGGTGTTGGGTGTCTTTACCGCGCTCCGTCCCAGGAGTTGGTCGACCGGCGCGATCATGTCCGCTTCGCTGGTCGGCGTGTCGCTGCCCACCTTCCTCATCGGCATCGGCCTTATCTACATCTTTGCCGTCGAACTCAAATGGCTGCCTTCCTTTGGGCGCGGGGAAGTGGTCAATCTGGGCTGGTGGCGCACCGGTTTCCTCACCGAATCCGGCCTGCGCTCGATCATCCTGCCTGCCATCACGCTCTCACTGTTCCAGATGACGCTCATCATGCGGCTGGTGCGCGCCGAGATGCTTGAGGTGTTGCGCCAGGACTACATCAAGTTCGCCCGCGCGCGCGGCCTTTCCAAGCGCGCCATCAACTTCGGTCACGCGCTCAAGAATACGCTGGTTCCGGTCATCACCATCACGGGCCTGCAACTGGGCTCGGTGATTGCGTTCGCCATCGTCACCGAAACCGTCTTCCAGTGGCCCGGCGTCGGCTCGCTCTTTGTCAACTCGGTCGCGGTGGTCGACGTGCCCGTCATGGCGGCCTACCTGATGTTTGTCGCCTTCATCTTCGTCGCCATCAACCTGATCGTCGACGTTCTCTACTACATCGTGGACCCGCGCCTTCGCGTTGCGGGTGGGAGATAAGCCGTGACAGACATCGCAACTCCCGAAGGGCGCCAGGGCAGGATCGCAAGGTTTTTCGATTCCGACATCGTTTTTTCGTATCGCCGTTCCCCCATCGCGATCCTCGCCTCGATCGTGGCTCTGGGGCTGATCCTTGCCGCCGTCCTTGCGCCATGGATCGCGCCTTACGACCCGTTCAACCCGCGTACGCTCAACCTGATGGACGGCTTTACCAAGCCCATGTCCTCCTCGTTTGCCGGCAATTACTTCCTGCTCGGTTCGGATCATCAGGGCCGCGACGTGCTTTCGACCATTCTTTATGGTTCGCGCGTCTCGTTGCTCGTGGGGCTTTCCGCAACCCTTTTCGCCATGACGCTGGGCGTCGGGCTGGGCCTTGTCGCGGGCTATCGGGGCGGCCTGCTCGATACGGTGATCATGCGCATCGCCGATATCCAGCTTTCCTTTCCCGCCATCCTCATCGCGCTCCTGATCTTTGGTGTGGCGCGGGGGCTCATTCCGGCCAGCCAGCAGGAAAATGTCGTGCTCTGGGTGCTGGTGCTGGCCATCGGGCTTTCCAACTGGGCGCAGTTCGCCCGCACCGTGCGCGGCGCCACCATGGTGGAACGGCAAAAGGATTACGTTTCGGCGGCCCGCATCATGGGCGTGCCTCCGTTCTTCATCCTCATCAAGCACATCCTGCCCAACGTCATCGGGCCGGTGCTGGTCATTGCGACCATCGGTCTTGCGCTGGCCATCATCGAGGAAGCGACCCTTTCCTATCTCGGGGTCGGAGTGCCGCCCACCCAGCCCTCGCTGGGCACGCTCATCCGCATCGGCCAGCAGTTCCTGTTCTCGGGTGAATGGTGGATTCTCGCCTTTCCCGCCTTCACGCTCATTCTGCTTGCGCTTTCGGTCAACCTTCTGGGCGACTGGCTGCGCGACGCGCTCAATCCAAGGCTTCGCTGATGACTGAGCCGCTTCTTTCGGTTCGCGACCTCAAGGTCGTCTTCCACCTCCGGCGCGGTGACTTCACCGCCGTCAACGGTATCTCCTTTGATATCATGCCCGGCGAAGTGCTGGGCGTGGTGGGGGAATCGGGCGCTGGAAAATCCATGACCGGCACCGCCATCATGGGGCTCGTCGATCCGCCCGGCGAAGTCTCCGCAAGCGAAATCCGGCTGATGGGCGAGCGTATCGATGGCCTCGATGAAGAGGGTTTCCGCAAGATTCGCGGCAAGCGCATCGGCATGGTGATGCAGGACCCGCTGACCAGCCTCAACCCCCTCTATACGGTGGGCGAGCAACTCGTCGAAACCATCCAGCGCCATTTACCGCTCAACAATGCCCAGGCCCGCGAACGCGCCATCAAGCTTCTGGCGGAAGCCGGCATCCCGAGCCCCGAGGAGCGGATCGACGCCTATCCGCACCAGTTCTCGGGCGGCATGCGCCAGCGCGTTGTGATTTCGCTCGCGCTCGCCGCCGAGCCCGATCTCGTCATCGCGGACGAACCCACCTCGGCGCTCGACGTTTCGGTGCAGGCCCAGATCATCAAGGTCCTCAAAGACCTTTGCGCCTCGCGCGGGGTAGGCGTCATGCTCATCACCCACGACATGGGCGTCATCGCCGAAGCGGCCGACCGCATGATCGTCATGAACAAGGGCGAGATCGTCGAAACCGGAACGGTGGGCGACATCATCAAACGCCCCAGGGAGCCCTATACGATCAAGCTGATCGAGGCCATTCCCTCGATCAAGTCGCAAAATCCGCGCTACGCCGCCGCTGCCGCCCGGGGCGAAGTCGTCGCCGCCAATGACGATACCGCTCCCCTCGTCAGCGTCGAGAACCTTTTTTGCGAGTTCGATCTTTCGCCATCGGTCTTTTCGCGCCTCTTTGGCGGCAACCGCAAGATCGTCAAGGCCGTCAACGACGTGAGCTTTACCATCGGGCGCGGCTCGACCTATGGCCTCGTGGGTGAATCGGGGTCGGGCAAATCGACCTGCGCCCGCATGATGGTCGGCCTCCAGCCACCCACCGCCGGCAGCGTCAAGCTCGAAGGCACCGACATCTGGAAGGACAAGGGCGCCTCTGCCAAGCGTCGCCGTTCGATCCAGATGATCTTCCAGGACCCCTACGCCAGCCTCAATCCGCGTTGGCGGGTGGGGGAGATCATCGCAGAGCCGATCCGCGCGCTGGGCCTCACCTCCAGCCGCGCCGAGATCAACGACCGCGTGGCCGATCTGCTCGACAAGGTCCGGCTCGATCCGGGCGTGATGAATAAATATCCGCACGAATTTTCCGGCGGTCAGCGCCAGCGTGTCGCCATCGCGCGCGCTCTCTCGAGCCAGCCCGAAATCATCATCTGCGACGAGCCCACCTCGGCCCTCGACGTTTCGGTGCAGGCGCAGGTGCTCGAACTGATGACGGCGCTGCAGGAAGAATTCGGCCTCACCTACCTTCTTATCAGCCACAACCTGGCGGTCGTGCGCCAGATGGCCGATGCGGTCGGCGTGCTCCATAACGGGGTGCTGGTCGAAAGCGGCCCCGTCGAGGAGATTTTCGGCAATCCGCAAGCGGACTATACAAAAATGCTGCTCGAGGCGGTGCCCGATATTTCCAAGGTGGCTTGATCCCGCGATTTGCGCGAGCACCGCAGCCCCCCTCTCCCTCAGGGAGAGAGGGGGGGCTCGAAAGCCGATACATCCAAGGAGTTGTCCTTCTCCCCTTGGTGCCTTCTTCATCTTCAAGGGCCCCCTGAAATGGCAGGCCGACTCAATCGGCAAGACAGTCGATAAGGCTGTCGGCCAGCGCGCTGAGCAGGGTCGGATAAAGTCCGGGCCCGTTCTCGATTTCCGCGCCCAGTGGATCGAGCACGCCCACGCGCGCCGAGGTCCCTTCCGCGATGGTTTCGATCACCGCCGGGCTGAACTGCGGCTCGGCGAAAAGGCATGCCGCCGCGCTCGCCTCGACCCTTTCGCGGATCTCCGTCAACCGCGCAGCACCGGGCGCGATTTCGGGGTTGACGGTAAATGTCCCCGTCGCCTCGATGTCGAACCGCGCCTCGAAATAGTGGTAGGCGTCGTGAAAGACGAAGAACGGCTTGCCGCGAACCGGGGCGAGGGCCGCATCGATCTCTGTCTGAAGCGCGTCGATCCGCGCCGCAACCGCCTGGCCGTTGGCGTTGTAGGTTTCTCCATTGTCGGGATCGGCGGCAATCAGCGTATCGGTGATGACTGCAACCATCAGCCGGGCGTTCTGCGGATCGAGCCAGATATGTCCGTCTCCGTGCTCATGGGGATGATCGTCATGCGAATGATCATGGCCATGATCGTCGTGCCCGTGGTCATGCTCGTGCTCGTGGTTATGCCCCTCATGCCCATGATCATGCCCGTCATGGTCTGCGTGGTCATGCTCTTCACGATCTTCGTGATCGTGGCTGTGAGCCTCGAACAGTCCGCCTTCGCGCAGGCCCAGAATGGTCATGCCCTCCTGGTCCATCATCTCGACGATCTTCGCATCGCCCGCAAGCGAGCTTAGCGGACCGGGCAGGAAGGTCTCGAGATCTTCGCCGATCCAGAAAACGATATCGGCGCTTTCAAGCTTGGCGGCATCCGAGGGCCGCAGCGAAAAGCCGTGGGGGCTCGCCGCCCCCTCGACCAGAAGCTCCGGCGTCCCCACGCCGTCCATGACGGCGGCAACAAGCGAATGCAGCGGTTTGACGCTCGCCACCACATTGGGCGCGCCAAGCGCGGGGCTGGCTGCAAAAAGGGCGATGATGGCAGGCGCAACGAGCGCCATGGTGGTTTTCGACATTGTATATGGCGCTCCGGCAATCTATGTTATGTCATAACGTTCGCCATGTAATGCTATAACATTTATATCCATGTCAACACCTTCGACGAACAAGATCATGGAAAATTCAAAGCCCTCCTTACGCGACGAGATCGTCAGGGTCGCCGGCGCGGGCGTGCACCGCGACGGGCGTTGGCTGGTGCGCGGCGTCGATATGTCGATCGCCCGGGGCGAGATCGTGACGCTCATCGGCCCCAACGGTTCGGGCAAGTCGACAACCGTAAAGATCGCGCTCGGCATCGTCCCCGCCGATGAGGGTGAGGTCTGGCGCGCGCGGGGGCTGCGCGTGGGTTATGTTCCGCAAAAAGTAGCCATGGACCGTTCGCTGCCGATGACGGTCAGCCGCTTGCTCGCGCTGACCGGGCGCCGTTCGAGATCCGAAATCGCCGCAACGCTCGCCAGCGTCGGCATCGCCCATCTCGCCGGCGCCCAGATCCATTCGCTGTCCGGCGGCGAGTTCCAGCGCGCCCTCATTGCCCGCGCCATCATCGGCAGACCCGACCTTCTGGTGCTCGATGAGCCGGTGCAGGGGGTCGACTTTTCCGGCGAGGTCGCCCTTTACGATCTCATCGGCCGTATCCGCGACGACACCGGCTGTGGCGTGCTGCTCATCTCCCATGATCTGCACGTGGTGATGGCGCGCACCGATACGGTCATCTGCCTCAATGGCCATGTCTGCTGCTCGGGCACGCCCGAAGCGGTGTCGCTGACTTCCGAATATGCTGCCCTTTTCGGTCCCCGGGGCGCCGAAACGCTCGCCATCTACCGCCACGATCACGACCACGCGCATCTGCCCGATGGCACCGTGCGCGATGCGGCGGGCAGGCTCCATTTCGATCATCACGCCCACGGCCCCCATTGTGGACACGAGCACGGGGAAAAACACCAGGATGCTTGAGAGCTTTTTCACCCGCGCCATTCTTGCCGGCGTTGGCGTTGCGCTGGTCACCGGGCCGCTGGGCAGCTTCATCGTCTGGCGCCGCATGGCCTATTTCGGCGATACCATGGCCCATTCGGCCATTCTGGGCGTCGCGCTGGCGCTGTTCTTTTCCATTTCACCGATCATCGGCGTTTTTGCCATTGCGGTGGTCGTTGCGCTGATCCTGGCGTTCCTGCAGCGCCGGGGCACGCTTTCCGCAGATTCCCTGCTCGGCCTTTTAAGCCATTCCGCGCTAGCGCTTGGGCTGGTGCTGGTCTCGCTGATGCCCAATGTCCGCATCGATCTCATGGGGCTGTTGTTTGGCGATATCCTCGCCGTCTCGGCGGTGGACCTCATCGTGATCTATGGGGGCGGGGCGGTTGTGCTCGCCGCGCTCGCCTGGCTGTGGCGGCCCATGCTCGCGGGCACCGTCTCGGAGGAAATCGCGCAGGCCGAAGGGCTCAACCCCGAACGCACGCGCCTTGTCTTCATGGTGCTGCTGGCCGGGCTCATCGCCATCGCCATGAAGATCCTCGGCGTCATGCTGATCACCGCCATGCTCATCATCCCGGCGACAGCGGCCCGGCGGCTGGCCAGAACTCCCGAGCAGATGGCGCTTTACGCCGCCCTCGGCGGGGTCGCCGCCGTCCTTGCGGGGCTTTGGGCCTCGCTCCATTTCGATACGCCCTCAGGCCCCTCGATCGTCGTCGCCGCGCTTGGCGTTTTCACGCTCACCTCGCTTTTGCCCATGGGTGGGAAAGGACCATCCACATGACCCTACATACCGATCTAACCCGCAACCAGTCGCTCGTTCTTGGCGCGCTGGAAAGGGCCGAAGGTCCGATCAGCGCCTATGCGATTCTCGATGAACTGCGCACCGACGGCCTGCGCGCCCCACTCCAGGTCTATCGCGCGCTCGACAAGCTCCTCGACATGGGTCTCGCCCATCGCCTCGAAACCCTCAACGCCTTCATCCTCTGCGCCCACCCTCACGAGCACACCTCAGAAATCATCGCCTTCGCCATCTGCGAGACGTGCCGGCAGGTCTGGGAGTTTTCCGACGACACGGTCCGCGAACGCCTCATCGCCTGGACTCAAGCGCAGGATTTCAGGCCCTCGCGCACCACGATGGAAATAAAAGGCCAATGCCGCAAATGCGCGGCGTGAAGTCGTTGTCTTTGTAAGCCCCGGCTACTCCAGAAAATACGTGATCGTCGTTACGACCCGCACCTTCTTGTCGATCTGCTTTTCGCTGCGCTGGTCGGGAATTTCCACCGCCGCAAGAATCTCGAAAACCCCCTGATTGGCGGTCTGGATCGTCCCCACGCTCGCCCCGGCTTCGCGTGCGAACTCTTCTGCCGCCTCGCGGGCCCGTTGGGTTGCCTCGGCGAGCATGTCGGTCTTGAGATCGTTGATCCCGGTAAAGACGTAGGATGGCCCGGCATTGTAGCTGTCGGATGAAAACACCACCCCCTCGCGCAGCATCTCGCCGACATTGCGCGCCGCCTCGGCGATCATCTCGACCTCGTTCGAGGTGACGAGAAATTCTTCGGTCAGCACGAACCGGGCAAGGTCCGGCGTGTTGGAGGCGTTGTAGCCCGCCAGCCGGTCCTCGACGAGGATGTTCTGCACGCGCATCGCGTCGTTGGTAAAGCCCTGGCCCTCAAGGAACCGCCGCACCGCCGCGTCGGCCCGTTCCAGTTCGGCCCGCGCATCTTCGAGCGTTGGCCCGGTCGCGACGAACTTGATGGGCCAGAAACCAAGATCGGCCATCACCGGTCGCTCGGAAAGCCCTTTGACCGTCACGGTCCTGATCGGCTGGCGGCTTTCGATCAGCGCCTGCCCGCCAAGCCACCCCGCGCCCGCAAGGCCAACGGCAATCAGTGCCGCAGCAACAATCCTGCCCAGAAAATCCATTGTGATATCCCCATGATCGACGCCCTGCCGCCCGCCGATTGAGCATGGCGATTGTGGTGGGTTTACGGCGGATGCTGTCAGATCGGCCCACGGATATGCGGCCGCACCCCGGTCCGGTAATAGTCCTTGAGCTTTTCGTGCAGGCCCGCGGAAAGCGGCGGCAGATCGCTCGCCTCGGCGTTGACCGTCACCTGCTCGGGCCGCGATGCTCCCGCGATGATCGAGGAAACGGCCTCGTGGTCGAGAATCCAGCGCAGCGCCAACTGCGCCATGTTCATCCCCTCGGGCATCAACGCCCGCAGTCCCTCGGCCAGTTCCACCCCCTTGCCGAACGGAATGCCGCCGAATGTCTCGCAGACCGAGAACGCTTCCCCGTCGCGATTATAATGGCGCTGGTCGGTCGGGGCGAACGTCGTATCGGCGCTGAACTTGCCCGATAAAAGCCCCGAGGCGAGCGGCAGGCGCACGACGATGCCCACGTCTTTCGCCCTTGCCGCGTCGAGCAGTTTTTCGTTGGCGTCCTGGCGGAAGAGGTTGAAAATGATCTGCAGGCTCGCCAGCCGCTCGTGCTCGAGGCACACGAACGCCTCTTCCATCGTCTCGACGCTGGCCCCGTAATGGCGGATGAGCCCCTCCTCGACGAGATCGTTGAGCCAGCCGAAAATCTCGCCTTCCTTGAGGACGTGCGGCGGCACGCAATGAAGCTGGGCGAGATCGAGTGTTTCGACGCCCAACCGCCTTGCCGATTCTTCAAGGCTCTCGCGCATGCCGGCCTTGGTATATTTGTCGGGATAAAGCGTGTCCGACCGCCCCACCTTGGTCGCGATCACCAGTTCCTCGGGCTTGCCGTAAAAGGCGCCGATTCGGTGCTCGGAAAGCCCGTTTCCATAGACATCGGCCGTATCCCAGAAATTGATCCCCGCCTGCGCGGCGGTGGCAAGGATGGTGGAGGCTTCGTCATCCCCCATCGGCCCGAAATCTCCCCCGAGCTGCCAGCAGCCCAGCCCGATCTCGGAAACCTCATACCCGGTTTTACCCAGTCGCCGCGTCTTCATCTTCATCCTCCATGCCGTCGCCAAATTGATAGGCGAGTGACCGCACCGATGCAAACCGGCAAGCGCGATTGACTCGCCCTTGCGCCACGTGCCACTCATCTAATCGTGTTGGTTCCCCATTCGTTGCAAGAGTCGGTTGGGGAAGCAAAAGGGAACACGGTGCGGACGACCCAAAAGGGACCAAAACCGTGGCTGCCCCCGCAACTGTAAGCCGCGATGGATCTCGCGCGGTGCCACTGGCGATATCGATCGCCGGGAAGGTGCGCGAGAGCCGATTCCAGGGAGAGCGGCGAGCCAGGAGACCTGCCAGCACGACCCTCAGGCCCGGGCGCTTGCCCAAGGCTTCAACCCAGGCGCGTCGGGCGGACGCATCGGAGCAGTTTGATATGGCACAGACCAGAATACCCACCACCGTCATCACCGGTTTTCTCGGCGCGGGCAAGACGACCCTCGTGCGCCACCTTCTGGCTCACGCGGGCGGCAAGCGCATCGCGCTCATCATCAACGAATTCGGCGATATCGGGGTGGACCGCGATATCCTTGCCGGATGTGGTGACGAAACCTGCCGCGAGGAGGATATGATCGAGCTTGCCAATGGCTGCATCTGCTGCACCGTGGCCGACGATTTCATCCCCACCATGACCGCGCTTCTGGCGCGCCCCGACCGGCCCGACCACATCGTCATCGAAACCTCTGGCCTTGCGCTGCCCCAGCCCCTCATCCGTGCCTTCAACTGGCCCGAGATCAAGGCCGAGGTGACCATCGACGGCGTAGTGACAGTCGCCGATGCCGCAGCACTTGCCGAAGGCCGTTTCGCCTCCAACGAGGACGCCGTCGACGCCCAGCGCCGGGCCGACGAAATGCTCGACCACGAAACGCCGCTCGGCGAACTGTTCGAGGACCAGCTCGTCGCCGCCGACATGATCGTCCTCAACAAGACCGATCTGATCGACGAGGCCGCGCTGGCCGCCGTCGAAAACGAGCTGCGCGAACACATGCGCCCCGGCACCGGCATCGTGCGCGCCGCCAACGGCCATGTCGACACCCGCGCCCTGCTGGGCCTCGGCATCGGCTCCGAAGATCACCTCGAGGGCCGCGAAAGCCATCACGAGCTGGAGCACGATGGGGAAGGCCACGAGCACGACGATTTCGACAGCTTCTCGCTGACCCTGCCTTCCGGGCCGAGCCGCGACCAGCTTCTCTCGTGTCTCGGCGACACCATCGCCACCCACGATATCCTGCGCCTCAAAGGCTTTGCCGCCATCCCCGGCGCAACGGCCCGCCTTGCCATCCAGGCCGTCGGCCCGCGCATCAGCGCCTATTTCGACCGCCCGTGGCAGGATGGCGAGGAGCAGGTGACACGTCTCGTCGTCATCGGGGAAAGTCCCCTCAGCCGCGAGCTGATCGAACAAAGCTTGAGGAAGGTCGCGCAAGCGGCCTGACGCCATGCACCTTCTCGCCGCGCAGGCCGGTGCATTGCAGCAGGAAGGCGAGGCGATCGACCTCGCTCAGACCCCGGGCCGCTACGCCTTTGCCTCGTCCGCCGACAGCGAACTGGCCATGCTCGCCGCCGCCGCCGACCGGGCCGGCGAGGATGGGCTGCGGCTCGCAAGCCTCATGCGGCTGGCGCACAATTATTCGGTTGACCTCTGGTGCGCGAACACGCTTTCGAGCGCAAGGCTCATCGTCATCCGCCTCATCGGCGGCGCGGCCTATTGGCCCTATGGCTGCGAGGAGATCGAACTGCTCGCCCGCGAGAAAAAAATCGCCCTTGCCTTCCTCCCCGGCGACGCCAACCCCGACCCGGTGCTTCTCGCCCGCTCGACAATCCCCGAGGCCGACTGGCACGCATTGCACAAACTGTTCCTCGCAGGCGGCCCGGACAATGCCGACGCGATCCTTGGGGCATTCCAGGCATTGGCCGAGGGAAAGCCGGTGCCGCAGGAAGCAGAACCTTTCCCGGCGTTCGGATTTTGGGATCGGGAAAAAGGGATCACTTTGAATACCCCCACCCCCAGCCCGGGAGAGGAATCGCAGATAGATCTGCCGGTGTGGCTTCACCCCACCCCAGCCCTCCCCATCAAGGGGAGGGGGCTTCCTTTTTCTGGGCACGTTCCTACGCACAAGGCCAACACCTCCCCCCTTGTGGGGGAGGTTGGGAGGGGGGATTCGGCGCCTCACATCCCCATCCTCTTCTACCGCGCCCTCATCGAAGGCGCCGGAACAGCCACCCTCGAAGCCCTTGTCGAAGCCCTCGAAGCGAACGGCCTCAACCCCGTCCCCATCGTCATTTCCTCGCTCAAGGCCAAAGACTGCGCCGCCTTCGTCCGGCAGGCGCTGGGCGATCTCCACCCCGCCGCCATCCTCAACCTCACCGGCTTTGCGCTGGGCATCAATGATCTCGATGCGCAAGAGAACCCCTTCGCGCTCACCGACGCCCCGGTCATCCAGCTCGTCCAGGGCTCGCGCCCCCCGGTGATGTGGGAGGCCGACCCGCGCGGGCTGACGAGCAAGGATCTGGCCATGCAGGTGGTGCTGCCCGAACTCGACGGGCGCGTCGGCGGCCTGATCGTCGGGCACAAGGCCGAAGCGGTCTGGCACGCGCGCACGCAATGCCCGCTTACATCCTTCGCCGCCGAACCCGACGGCATTTCCCGCGCGGCAAACCTCGCAAGGAACTACGCCCGCCTGCGCACGACACCCCGCGCCGGGCGCAAGATAGGTTTTGTTCTGGCCAACTATCCCTTGCGTGACGGGCGACTGGCCAACGGCGTTGGCTACGACGCGCCGCAATCGACGGTGGAGATTTTGCGGGTGCTGGGGGAGGTTGGGTATGATGTGGGTGAGGCTGGCATCGCGCACCCCTCATCCGACCCGGCTGCGCCGGGCCCCCTTCTCCCTCAAGGGGAGAAGGGGAACCCTGCGGATGTCTCGGCTTGCGAGCCCCCCTCTCCCCTTGAGGGAGAGGGGCTGGGGGTGAGGGGTGCGCGGAGCCAGCCAAAGCCGCAAGATTTTCCATCCGGCATCGCCCTCATCACCCATCTCCAGACCGGCCCCACCAACGCCCGCCCCCAACACGGCGTCTCCGATGCCGTCCTGCCGCTTGAAACCTACAAGGCCTGGCTCGCCGACCTTCACCCCTGCATAAGCGAGGACGTCCCGGCTCGCTGGGGCGCCCCGGAGGCCGATCCCTTCGTGCGCGGCGATGCCTTCCATCTGCCCATAAAGATTTTCGGCAACGCCGCCATCCTCCTCCAGCCCGCCCGCGCCTACGACATGGCGGAAGAGGTGAGCTTTCACGATCCCAATCTCGTGCCGCCCCACGCCTATATCGCGTCCTACCTCTGGCTGCATCGCGCCTTCGGCATCCATGCGCTGATCCACAATGGCAAGCACGGCAATCTCGAATGGCTGCCGGGCAAGGCCAATGCGCTCGACAGCGAATCCTATCCTTTGGTACTCTGGGGGCAGGTGCCACATTTTTATCCCTTCATCGTCAACGATCCCGGCGAAGGCACCCAGGCCAAGCGCCGCACCGGCGCGACCATCATCGATCATCTGGTGCCCCCGCTTACCCGCGCGGAAACCTATGGGCCTCTAAAGGATCTCGAAGCGCTGCTCGATGAATATTATCTCGCCATGGGCATGGACCAGCGCAGGCTCGATACCCTCAAGCGCCGCATCCTCGATTTCACCCGTGACACGCGCCTCGACGCCGATATCGGCATTCCCGAGGACGACGCCGAAGCCCTCAACCGCATCGATAATTTCCTCTGCGAACTAAAGGAAGCCCAGATACGCGACGGGCTGCACGTCTTTGGCCGGTCTCCCGCCGGCGATTTCAAGCGCGATCTTCTGGTGGCCTTTGCCCGTGTGCCGCGCGGAGAAGGGCAGGGGGGCGACGCCTCGCTCATTCGCGCGCTGGCCGATGACTTGAAACTCGGCACCGACCCGCTCGCCCTCGATATGGCGGCTGAATGGACCGGGCCCAAACCCGAAGTTCTCGATACCGGCGGCGTCTGGCGCTCGGGCGGCGATACCATCGAGCGGCTCGAAGCGCTTGCCGCCCAACTCGTGACAGGCCGCGCGCCCGATCCCGAATGGACGGCCACGAGCGCCGTCCTCGCCCAGATCGAAACCGCCATCCGCCCCCGTCTCGAAGCCTCCGGGCCCAACGAGATAAAGGCGCTCCTCGATGGCCTCGACGGCAGGTTCGTCGCCCCCGGCCCCTCCGGTGCGCCGACGCGCGGACGCATCGATACGCTGCCCACGGGGCGCAATTTCTATTCCGTCGACAACCGCGCCGTTCCCACCCAGACGGCGTGGGCGCTCGGCCAGCGCGCCGCCGAACAGCTTTTGAAACGCCATTTCCAGGACCACGGCACCTATCCCCAGTCCATCGCCATGAGCGTCTGGGGCACCGCCAACATGCGCACCGGGGGCGACGACATTGCGCAGGCCCTCGCGCTGATCGGCGCCAAGCCGGTCTGGCAGGGCGCATCGCTCTCGGTCATGGGCTACGAGATCGTTCCGCTGGCAAAGCTGGACCGTCCGCGCGTCGATGTGACTTTGCGCATTTCTGGCCTGTTTCGTGACGCGTTCCCCGCCCAGATCGCGCTGTTCGATCGCGCCGTCCGCGCCATCGGCGCGCTTGACGAACCGGTGGAGGACAACCCCATTGCAGCCCGCATGCGCACCGACGCGCTGGCACTGATGAACGAAGGTCAGAGCGAGCCCGAGGCCGCGCTGCGCGCCGGACACCGCATCTTCGGCACCGCGCCGGGAGCTTATGGCGCAGGGGTCGGAAAAATGGTCGAAACCGGCAAGTGGCAGGACAAGGCCGATCTGGCCGAGGCCGTTCTTGCGACCGGCCAATATGCTTACGGCGCGCACGCTGAGGGCAGTCCCGAAAAAGCGGCCTTCGCGCAGCGCCTCAAATCCGCCGAGGCCGTTCTCCACACCCAGGACAACGCCGAGCACGATCTGCTCGATTCCGACCAGTATTACCAGTTCGAGGGCGGGCTTTCGGCTGCCGTCGAAACCCTTTCTGGCGTAAAGCCCGCCGTCTGGCACTTCGATACCTCGCGGCCTGAAAACCTCAAGGTCCGCACGCTCGAAGAAGAGATCGCCCGCGTCATGCGCGCCCGCGTCGTCAACCCCAAATGGATCGGGGCCATGAAGCGCCACGGCTATCGCGGGGCCTTTGAGATCGTCGCAACGCTCGATTTCATGTTCGGCTTCGCCGCCACCACCGGCGCGGTCAAGACGCATCATTTCGACCTCGCCTTCGAGGCGTTCGTCATGGACGAGGCGACGCGGGATTTCCTCAAGACAGCCAACCGCTTCGGCTATGACGAACTCATCGACCGTTTCAACGAAGCTCGCGAGCGCGGCTTCTGGACCCCGCGATCGAACGCGGCGTACGAATTTCTGGGGTAAGCCAAAGGATGGACCGATGACCGAAGAACGCACCAAGAAAATCGACCGCATGACCGAGGCCGAGCGCGATGCCTATCACGCCGAGAAAATGAAAAAAAAGAAGGTGGCACGCGACAAGCTCGTTGCGGCCAACGACAAGGAAAAGGGCCTGCTGATCGTTCATACCGGCAAGGGCAAGGGCAAGTCGACCGCCGCATTCGGGATGGTCTTTCGCGCCATCGCCCACGGCTTCAACGTCGGTATCGTCCAGTTCGTCAAGGGCAAGTGGGGCACCGGCGAGCGCGACATTCTGGAAAAATTCCCCGATCAGGTCTCGATCAACGCCATGGGCGACGGCTTTACCTGGGACACTCAGGACCGCCAGCGCGATCTGGCCGCGGCGCGGCAGGCCTGGGACCGGGCAAGGGAACTGATTGCCGATCCCGATTACAAAATGGTCCTGCTTGATGAACTCAACATCTGCCTGCGCTACGACTACCTGCCGCTCGACGAGGTGATCGAAACGCTACGGAACAAGCCCGCCGACAAGCACGTCATCGTCACCGGCCGCAACGCCAAGGACGAGTTGATCGAAATCGCCGATCTCGTCACCGAAATGACGCTGATCAAACACCCCTTCCGCGAGCAGGGCATAAAGGCGCAGGCTGGAATCGAATTTTAGAATCGGCCCCCCTTCCATCAATCCTCCCCGCCATCACCCGGACACGCCGGGCAACGACGGAAAAAATAGAATTGGGTGGCGCTGTCAGGCGCTGCGCTGGTCGCGAATGTCGCGCAAGAGGTCGCGGATCGAGAAGATCACCAGCCAGAACTCGACGACGAGCCGCCAGAGAACGAGGCCGATGACGCCGCCGACAAGTGCAACCAGTGCCCCGCCCAGCCCCATGCCCGGCGAGCCATAGGGATTGGACATCCCGATCAGGGCACCGAAAAAGCCAAGAATCGTGCCCAGCGTGATCAGCACGATGCCGATCCAGTAGATAACGGTCACCAGCTTGGGAAAAACGAAATTATCGAAATTCAGAAAAGCTTTCAGCATATCGGGCAACTCCCCCCACCCTGAACGAATCGAAAAGCATCGTCACTGTGATGAAAACAGCGCCATGAAGCAAGCGCCGGCTTTGTCAGAAACACCCGCCGTCCTGCCCTATGGACCGGCCGAGTCTGAGGGCGATGGGGTCGAAATCGGGGATGTCGGCTGCCGGATATTGGAGCCGGACATTGGCGGTCTGTCTGCCGCCGCAGGTGAGGATGGTCTTGGCGTAAAAGACGTGCCCCTTGCGCGTTCCGCCCCAGGCAGCCCAATCGGGCGTGACCGAGCGGTAGGTCAGCGCCCATCCTTCGCCTTCCTCGGCGCCGATGCGGCGGGCCATCTCGCCGGAAAAGTCGCCCCCCAGCGGAGCGCCCCAGGCCATGATCGTCGAACGTCCGTTCGCCGCGCGGAATATCCTGCCCTCGCCATCGGGCGTCGTCCCGCTCGCCCCGTAGCCGGGTGGAATGTCGACGCCGGCCCCGAAACGCGGATTGACATAGCGTGTCCAGTCCGCGCCGAACGCGGGCGCTGCAAGACATGCGGCAAGGAGGGCACACAGGGCGCATCGAATCATGATCCTATCAATTTGCCCGCCATTGCGGCGCATGCAAGGCATCCCTTCGGCTTGCCAGCCGCGACAAAATGGCTAGAAGATTGACGCCCTCGAAAATGCTGGGACGCTGGAAAACGTGAAAAGACCATCTATCGGTGACGTCGCCCGGCATGCGGGGGTTTCGACCGCAACGGTCAGCCGCGCTCTCAATGCCCCCGATGCCGTTACCGAAAAGACGCGCCGCAAAGTGCAGGAGGCCGTGGACGAGCTTCATTACGTCCAGAGCGAGACCGCGCGCAATTTCAAGCTCCAGCGTGCCAACGCCGTTCTGGTCGTCGCTCATGACGTGGGCTCGATCTACTATTCCGAACTTTTCCGGGGTATCCAGCGCCGCGCGCAAAGCTCGAATTTCACCGTCTCGATCACCAATCCCAGCCCCGGCGGCACCCAGGACCTGATCCTATCCAATCTGCGCACCGCCAAGGTCGACGGGGTGATACTCCTGTCGGGCCACCGCATTTCGGCCGACGATTTCGCGCTGATGAAAAAGCTGTATGCGGGCACCCCGCCCGTCGTCGCGCTGGGCGAGGAACGGGGCAACCTCAAGATCCCCCAATTGCTGATCGATAATGAGCACGCTGGCTACATTGCGGGACGGCACCTGATCGAGATGGGGCATACCCTGATCGGGCACACCTATGCCTCCCACAATACGCCCGTGCGCCGGGCGCGCGCCAACGGACTGCGCCGCGCGCTGACCGAGGCGGGCCTGCCCATAAGGCCGGAATTTTTCTTCGAGTGCGGGTTCGAGGCAGGTCTGGGCCGGAACGCGGCGCGTGCCTTTCTCTCGCTCCCCCAGCGGCCCACCGCCGTTTTTTGCGCAAACGATCTTGCCGCGATGGGGTTCATGAGCGAGGTGCACAAGCATGGGCTCTCCATCCCCGAGGACGTCTCCATTCTCGGTTTCGACGACATTGTTCTGGCAGACAGCTACATCCCCGCGCTCTCCACCATCCACCAGCCCCGCGACGAAATCGGCCGCCGGGCGATGAACCTGCTGCTCGACATCATCGAAAAGCGCAACACCGATCCCATCCCCACCGTCGAGGTGCCCGTGCACCTCATCCCTCGCGACAGCATCAAGCGCATCGCGCGCTAGCTGCCCATCGTTGCCCATGGGTCGTGCTTGGTGTAAACGGCAGATAAGCTGCCCTGTCCACTCAACTTTCAGCCGTCCCACGTGAAAACCCCGCTCGTCTTCTCGATGTCGCCAAAGGGCGACGAGATCGCCCGTCACGTGGCTCAGTTGCTCGGCTCGCCCGTCCATTTCCTGGGGCCGGGGCGCGGCAGCGCGGGCGAGATGGTGCGCACCGCTTACGCGGGCCGGGTGCCGATCGTCGGGGTGTGCGCCGCCGGGCTGATGATCCGGCTGATCGGGCCCGATATCGGCGAAAAGGCGGACGAGCCCCCGGTGCTGGCTGTTTCCGCCGATGGCAAGGTCGCCGTGCCGCTGCTGGGGATCCATCGCGGGGCCAACGCCCTTGCGCGCTGGATCGCCGACATGATGCGCGGCACCGCCGCCGTCACGTCGACCTCCGATACGCTCTACGATTTTTCCCTCGCCGATCCTCCACCGGGCTATGTCGTTGCAACCCCGGATCTGGTCAAGCCGGCCATGGCCGCGCTCCTGAAGGGCGAAAAGCTAAAGGTCGAGGGGCCCTCGGGCTGGCTTGAACTGGCCGGCTATCCCATTGCCGGGGACGGTGCGCTAAGGATTGTCGTGAGCGAAGAGGTGGCGGAGGAAGCCACGCTCCACGTTCACCCCAGAACCCTTGTTGCCGGGGTGGGCTGCACCAGCGCCGTGGGGGCGGAGGAGGTGATTTCGCTGATCGAGAAAACCCTCGCCGACCACCGCCTCGCCCCGCAGGCGCTCTCGGTGCTGGCAACGCTGGAAACGAAAAAATCCCACCCCGCCCTCGCTGCCGCAGCGGAGCATTTCGGCGTCCCGCTCCGCGTCTTTTCAAAGCGCGAGATCGAAAAGGAACGCCCCCGGCTCCAGACCCCTTCCGACGCGGTCGACGCGGCGATCGGTGTCGCCGGGGTCTGCGAGGCCGTAGCGCTCAAGGCGGGGCAATTGCTCGTTGCCAAGCAGAATTCCGCACAGGCCACCTGCGCCATCGGCAAGGCGGAGAGCCCGATCGATGCGGCCAGGTTCGGCAGGCCGGTTTAAGGCATTTCCCATTTGATGGAACCACCGAAGGTCCGGCGGTTGAGGAAGCGTCAGACTGGGCCCCGGCAATGAATACCGGGGTGACATTGCAGGTAGTGCAGGATCGGGCAAAAATCACCATTGTCATTCCGGGATTTATTCCCGGAATCTAGTGCGATCCGGCCTAAAAACTTTAGGCGTGCCGTTTATTGTCAGGACCGGAAGTCATCTAAAGCCGTTCAGCACCTCCTCGATACCGGCAACCGTCTCCGCCTCCGGCAATATAGGCCGCCTCACCATCACCACCTTCACCCCAAGCGCCGCCGCCGCCTCCAGTTTCGCGGCGGCCTGATCGCCGCCCGAGTTCTTGCTCACCAGATGCGTGATGCCGCGCGTCGCCATCAGTTCCGTTTCCCCGGCCACTGAAAATGGCCCTCGTGTCGCAACTATCTCCCATCCCAAGGGAACATCGTCTGGCACATCGATGACGCGCGCGATGAAGTGGCAATCGGTGCGCCCGGCGAACGCGCCGATTTCCTGCCGTCCGATAGTCAAGAGAGCCCGCGCGCCATCCGGCAACGCTCTGGCGGCTTCCGCAATCGTATCGACCTCGATCCACGCCGTACCGGCGGGCGCCACCCAGGCCGGGCGTTCGAGCCGGATCAGTGGCACGCCCGCTTCCGCGCTGGCGGCTACCGCGTTGGCCGAGATTCGTGCGGCGAAGGGATGGGTGGCGTCGATCAGCAGCGTAAAGCCGCCCGCGCGGAGAAAGGCCGCCAGCCCTTCTGCTCCTCCGAAGCCGCCGATGCGCACCTTGCCGGCGGGCAGGCGTGGCGTAGCCGTACGCCCGGCCAGCGAACTGGTCACGTCATGGCCCAGCGCCACGAGCCGACCGGCCAGTTGCCGCGCTTCGCCCGTGCCGCCAAGGATCAGGATGGTCTTGCGTTCGTTCATGGGTTCCGGCCCAAAAGGGGTATCCACATTTGCCCGGCAAGAACTATACATGGGCGGCCCCTTCGCCAAATGGAGAATCCATGTCCGGTTCCGGCCCAGCCCATTTCGCCCGCCTCGATGCCGCCGGTTTCCCAGCGTTCGAGCCCGGCCATGTGTGGCTCGTGGGCGCGGGGCCGGGGGCGCCGGGGCTGATCACGCTTCTGGGCTATCACGCGCTGGGGCAGGCGGACGCCATCGTTTATGACGCGCTGGTCGCCCAGGGTCTTCTGGACATGGCCAACCCGGAAGCGGAGCTGATCTATGCGGGCAAGCGCGGCGGCAAGCCCTCACCCAGACAGGCCGATATCTCCCTGCGGCTGGTGGAACTCGCCCGCTCGGGCAGGCGCGTGCTGCGCCTGAAGGGCGGCGATCCGTTCATGTTCGGGCGCGGCGGGGAGGAAGCGGGAACGCTGGCAAAAGCGGGCATCCCGTTCCGCATCGTGCCCGGCGTTACGGCCGGAATCGGCGGGCTGGCTTACGCGGGCATTCCCGCAACGCATCGCGACACCAATCATGCGGTGATCTTCCTTACCGGTCATGACGACACCGGCGACGTGCCGCAGGGCGTCGACTGGGCGGCGATCGCCAACGCCGCGCCGGTCATCGTCATGTACATGGCGGTCAAGCACCTCGCCTCGATCGCCGCCAAATTGCTCGCCGCCGGCCGCGACCCGCAGGACCGCCTCGCCATCGTCGCCCGCGCCACCGGGCCCGATCAGACGGTTATCGAAACAACGCTCGGTGAAGCGGGCGGGCTGGTGCAGGCGCAAGAGTTGCCGACGCCGGCGATCGTCGTCCTGGGGCCGGTCTCGAAATATCGCGAGCAGCTCGACTGGTATCTCGGCGCAAGGCGGGAGAACGATTTTGGATAGCTGCACCATCGCTGGCCCCTTCACCCCCAACCCCTCCCCCCCGAGGGGAGAGGGGGGCTCAAGAGTCGATATATCCACCGAATCCCCTTCTCCCCTCGTGGGAGAAGGTGGCCCGGCGAAGCCGGGTCGGATGAGGGGGCCGCGATGCCAACCCCACAACGCCGGGCGCAGCCATGCCCGCTAAAGCCCTCATCATCGCCGCCCCGCGCTCGGGATCGGGCAAGACCGCCATCACCCTCGGCGTGGCGCGCGCACTGGCGGAAAGGGGCAGGGCGGTGGCGCCCGCCAAGACAGGCCCGGACTATATCGACCCCGCCTTTCTCGCCGCCGCCGCAGGCTCGCCGGCCATCAATCTCGACCCCTGGGCCATGCCTCCCGCCATGCTCCGGGGGCTGGCAAAGGCGCATGGGAAGGGGCACGATCTCGTGCTGATCGAGGGCGTGATGGGACTGTTCGACGGGGCGATTTCGGGCGGAGGATCGACCGCCGATCTTGCCGCCACGCTCGCTCTGCCCGTCATCCTCGTCATCGATTGCGAACGGCAGGCCCAGTCGGTCGGCGCGCTGGCGAGGGGGTTCGCGACCTGGCGCGAGGACGTGCGGGTGGCGGGGGTCGTTCTCAACAAGGTCGCTTCCGACCGCCACGAGACCATGCTGCGCGCGGCTATCGGGGAGACCGGACTGCCGGTTCTCGGCGTCATCCCGCGCCGCGCCGATCTCGAATTGCCCGCGCGCCATCTGGGGCTGGTCCTGCCCGGTGACATCGAGGGGATCGAAGACTATCTCGCCCGCGCCGGAGCGGTGGCCGAAACCCATATCAACTTCGAGCTTCTGGACGCCATCGCCGAACCGCTCGATGGTTCCGGCACCATGCAGGCCCTGCCGCCGCTGGGCCAGACCATCGCGGTCGCGCACGACGCGGCCTTCGCCTTTGCCTACCCGCATATCCTTTCGGGCTGGCACGAGGCGGGCGCATCGATCCGCCTCTTTTCCCCGCTGGCCGACGAACCGGTCCCCGGGGATGCCGACGCCATATTCCTTCCCGGCGGCTATCCCGAACTGCACGCCGAAACGCTCGGCCATGCGAAAAAATTCACGCCTAGCCTCCGGGCGGCAAAGGATAGCGGGGCGCTGATCTACGGCGAATGCGGGGGCTTCATGGTGCTGGGCGAAACCCTTGCCGACCGCGATGGCAAGGTGCACCCGATGTCCGGCCTTTTACCCGTCCACTCCCGCATCGACCGGCCGAAACGCGTGCTGGGCTATCGCAGGCTCACCCACGCATCACCCTTGCCATGGCCGGAAAGGCTCAACGGACACGAGTTTCATTATTCCTCCGCCGGGCCTTCCGGTTTGCCTGTGTTGTTCGAGGCAAGAGACGCGGCAGGAGAGGCGCTGGCGCCGATGGGCGTGCAATCGGGGCGGGTGATGGGGTCTTATGCGCATGTGATTGCAGGGGAGACGTTCCGATGATCCCGTGCTCTTGGCTTCACCCCTCCCCAACCCTCCCCATCAAGGGGAGGGTGTTTCCTTTGCCTGGGTCTCTCCTACGCACAAGACCAGCACCTCCCCCCTTGTGGGGGACTTGCAAGCGGTTCCGGCAACGCCGGAACGCAGGGCTCCAGTGGAGCCCTGCGAGCGCAGCAAGGGGAGGGGGGGGGGCGCCATGACCGCCCGCGCACTGATGTTCATGGGCACGGGTTCCGATGTCGGCAAATCGCTGATCGTTGCCGGGTTGTGCCGCGCCTTTGCCAATCGCGGGCTGAGGGTCGCGCCCTTCAAGCCACAGAACATGTCCAACAACGCCGCCGTTACCGCCGATGGCGGGGAGATCGGGCGGGCGCAGGCCTTGCAGGCGCGGGCGGCGCGGCGGGAGCCGGTGACGGCGATGAACCCGGTGCTGCTCAAGCCAGAGCGCGAAACCGGCTCGCAGGTGGTAGTGCGGGGCAGGCGCGTCGCCTCGATGAGCGCGCGGGATTATTTCAGCAAACGCCAGACATTCATGCCCGACGTGCTGGCGGCCTTTTCCGAACTGGCGGGGAAAAACGATCTCGTGCTTGTCGAAGGCGCGGGCAGCGCGTCCGAGGTCAATCTGCGCGAGACCGACATCGCCAATTTCGGCTTCGCGCGCGCGGCAGGCGTACCGGTTGTCCTCATCGGGGATATTCACCGCGGCGGGGTCATCGCCTCGCTGATCGGGACGTTTGCGGTGATCGATCCGGAGGATGCAGAACTCGTCGCCGCTACGCTCATCAACAAGTTCCACGGCGATCCTTCCCTTTTCGATGACGGCAGGAAGCTGATCGCCGGGTGGACCGGTCAACCCTGCCTCGGCCCGATTCCCCATTTCGACCGCGCCCACCGCCTCCCTGCCGAGGACGTGCTGGGGCTGGAAACGTTTGGGGCAGCGGGGGGCGAAACGGTGATCGCCGTGCCCCGGCTCGAACGCATCGCCAATTTCGACGATCTCGATCCGCTCAAGCGCGAGCCGGGGGCAAGGCTGGTTATCGTCCAGCCCGGCCAGCCCATTCCGCGCGAGGCAAGGCTGGTCATCCTGCCCGGCTCGAAAGCAACGCGCGCCGACCTTGCGTTCATGCGGGCGCAAGGGTGGGACATCGATATCGCGGCCCATGTGCGAGCCAGCGGACACGTGCTGGGCATTTGCGGAGGCTATCAGATGCTGGGGCGGACCGTGGCCGATCCCGGGGGGCTGGAAAGCGCTTCCGGCGTCAGCGAAGGGCTGGGCCTTCTCGATGTACAAACCGTGCTCGGTCCGCAAAAGCAGTTGCGGCCCGAAAACGCCATCGATGCGATCTCCGGTCTGCCGCTTGCCGGCTACCACATGCATATGGGCACGACATCGGGCCCCGACACCGCCCGCCCCTTCGCCCATGTCGCGGGAGAGGCCGAGGGCGCGCGCGGGCCATCGGGGCGGGTGATGGGTACCTATCTCCACGGTCTTTTCGCCTCCGATGCGTTCCGGCGCGATTTTCTGGCCCGTCTGGGCATCGCCACCGATCCGCTATTGGATTTCGAGGCCGATATCGATGCAACGCTCGATGCGCTCGCGGCCCATATCGAAACCCATCTCGATCTCGACGCGCTGCTGGCGATGGCGCGGGAGCCGGTTATCGCATGAATTTGTGGGTGGCACTCATCGCGATGGGGTGCGAATGGCTGTTCGGCTACCCGCAAAGGCTGGTCGCCGCCATCGGCCATCCGGTGATGTGGATGGGCTGGCTGATCGACCGGCTGGAGGCTCGTTTCAACGACCCCGAACGCGACTTTGCCACCCGCAGAAGGGGAGGGATGATCGCGCTGGGCGTTGTCCTGCTGGCCGTGCTGGCTGCGAGTGGGGCGATCACCGTGCTTTTGCGTTCCCTGCCGTTCGGCTGGATCGGGGAGGCGGTGCTGGCCTCCGCGCTGCTGGCGCACAAGGGCCTGCATGACGCGGTGCTGCGCGTCGTTGCCCCGCTTCGGGCAGGCGACATCGCCGCCGCGCGCGAGGCGGTTTCCCATATCGTAGGGCGCGATACCTCAACGCTTGACGAGGCCGGTGTGGCAAGGGCGGCCATCGAGACGCTGGCGGAAAACGCATCGGACGGGGGCATCGCGCCGCTCTTTTATCTCGTCCTTTTCGGCCTGCCCGGCGCTGCGCTCTACAAGGCCATCAACACCGCCGATTCGATGATCGGGCACCGCTCGGAACGCTACGAAGCCTTTGGCTGGGCGGCGGCAAGGCTCGACGATCTGGTCAATTTCCTCCCCGCCCGCCTGACCGCCGGCTTCCTGATCGTCATGGCCCGGGACAAGACCATCGCATTTGAAGCTGCAAGGCGCGATGCGCGCCATCACGCCTCCCCCAATGCGGGCTGGCCTGAAGCGGCGATGGCGGGCGCGCTCGGTATCGGGCTGGGCGGGCCGCGCGCCTATCAGGGCCGAATGCTCGATCTTGCGCCGATGGGACGCGGGCGGCGCGACCTTGGCGCAGAAGATATTGTTCGCGCAATCGGGCTCTATAAGCGGGCATTGTTCGCTGTTTGGACTCTGTTGGGCGGGGCCTCGCTCGTCTGGTGGTGGCTTTTGGCCTCATAACTGAACGAATTGTACGGATTGCGTTCAATTCGTTCAGTTATTTTTTGCGGGTTGAGGTTTGGCGGCCTCAGGACATATCTTAAGGGCAATGGAGCCGGGGGCGCATAACAGGGGCACCGATCCACCCGGGCCAATCGCATGTCTCCCTCAGATCTCGGGCGCGGTTCCCTTGACCACCACGGGAATCCCCGCCACCACGAAATAGACCGACCCGCAGGTTTCGGCGAGCCGCTGGTGGGCCGTGCCGGCGAGGTCGCGGAAGGAGCGGGCGAGGGGGTTGTCGGGGACGATGCCCAGGCCCACCTCGTTGGAAACGAGGATCACCCGGCTCGATTCGATCCCTTCGAGCATTTCGACAAGGCTTTCGACCTCGTCGGCAACGTCGCGTTCCATGCTCAAGAGATTGGTGATCCACAGCGTCAGGCAGTCGACGAGGATCACGTCATGGGTCTGGGCGGCGGCGAACAGGCTCTGGGCAAGCTCCATCGGCTCCTCGATGGTCGCGAACCGGCCCTCGCGCTGGCGCTGATGGGCGGCGACGCGTTCGGCCATCTCGTCGTCCAGCGCCTCGGCGGTGGCGAGATAGGCCGGGTGTGAGCCCAGCCGCATGGCAAGGCGCTCGGCCAGCGTCGTCTTGCCGGACCGCGCGCCGCCCAGCACCAGAATGTGTTGGCTCATGGTCAAATCCGCTCCAGATTCCAAGGTAAACGCCCGGCAGGCTTGCCCGTTCCTGCGCTTGGGTTCAAGGTGTTCGCGCAATTACGATTTGACCATATAATACTTTTGTCTTAGTCCCGTGTCATGTCCGCGACCGCCATCAGGGGAGCCATCGCGATTGCCGCACTATTATCTCGGAGTTGACGGCGGCGGCACCAACTGCCGCGTGCGCCTCGCCGATACCGAACTCAATATCATCGCCGAAGTGTCCGGCGGGCGCGCCAACCTTCAGCTCGAAGGGGGCGAGATGGCTTATCGCTCGATCACCGACGGCACGCGCGAGGTGTTCGCAAAGGCCGGGCTCGACCTTGCCGAGACGGCGAGGACCCATGCCTGCTTCGGCATGGCCGGGGGGCGGCTGATATCGGCGCGTGAAGCGTTCACGCAGCGCGGCTGGCCCTTTGCGAGCGTTTCGGTTTACGACGACATCGACATCGCCCGCGCCGGCGCCCATGAGGGCAAGGACGGCGCGGTGATCATCGTGGGCACCGGCTCGGCCGGTCTGGCGCTCGTAAAAGGCGAACGGTTCCAGGTCGGCGGCTGGGGATTTCACATCGGGGACCAGATGTCGGGCGCCATTCTGGGCCGGGAACTCGTGCGCTACGCGGTTGAGGCCAGGGACGGGCTGGTGGAAGGATCGCCCCTTACCGATGCCGTCATCGAACGGCTCGGCGGATCGCTCGATGCGGTAATGGGCTGGAGCTTCGATGGCCGCCAGCCCGCCGACTACGGCGCGCTGATGCCCATGCTGGTCGAATATTTCGAGGATGGCGATTCGGTCGCTGCGAAAATGATCGAGATCGAGCTTGGTCATATCGACCGCTACGTCGCCTATTTCAAAAAATGCGGTGCGCATTCGCTGGCCGTCGTGGGTGGTTTCGGGCACCGGCTGATGCCGTTGCTCGAAGCGCGCCATGGCGACTATGTGTGCATGCCCCGCAGAGAACCGCTACACGGTGCGCTCATTCTGGCCCGCCAGAATGCCGCATCGGCATAGGGTCTATCCGATCCTGAACCCTTTAAAGCCGGAGGCTTCGAGCCCAGTGTCTGCACGCATCATTCCCGTTACCCCATTCGACTATGTGGTGTTCGGCGCCACGGGCGATCTTACCCGGCGCAAGCTGATCCCGGCGTTGTTCCATCGCTTTTACGATGGGCAGTTCGACGAGCGATCGCGCATCATCGGGGTGTCGCGCTCGAAGCTCTCGGACAAGGATTTCCAGAAATTCGCCCGCGACGCGGTGACCGAGTTCGTCGAGAAGGAATATCAGGACAAGGCGATCATGGAAAAGTTCGTGTCGTGCTTTTCCTATGTGCCCAACGATGTCGGCGACAGGGAGAAGTGGACCGATCTCGACGGCGCGTTGCGCGACGATCCAGAAATCGTGCGCGCCTTCTATCTTGCGGTGGCCCCCTCGCTGTTTGGGCCGATCTGCGCCTATCTCGACGAAAAGGGCTACTGGCGGCGCGACGCGCGGGTGGTGGTGGAAAAGCCGCTGGGCAACGATCTGGCCTCCTCCATGGAGATCAACGACGCGATCTCGGAGGTTTTCGCCGAGGATCAGGTCTACCGGATCGACCATTATCTGGGCAAGGAAACGGTCCAGAACCTTCTGGCCCTGCGCTTTGGCAACGTGCTGTTCGAGCCCATCTGGGACGCCGCCCATATCGACCACGTGCAGATCACCGTCGCCGAGGAAGTGGGCGCGGGCACGCGCGGCTATTACGATGAATCGGGCGCGCTGCGCGACATGGTCCAGAACCACATGATGCAGCTTTTGTGCCTTGTTGCGATGGAGCCGCCCGCCTCGGACAATGCGAACGCGCTGCGCGACGAAAAGCTCAAGGTCCTGCGTTCCCTAAAGCCGATCGCCGGGGACAGCGTCACGAAGTTTACGGTGCGCGGCCAGTACAAGGGCGGGGCGGTCAATGGCGGCTCGGTCGCCGGCTATCAGGACGAATTGCCCGAGGAAAAGAAGGGCTCGAGGACCGAGACCTTTGCCGCCATCAAGGCCGAGGTCGAGAACTGGCGCTGGGCGGGCGTGCCGTTTTATCTGAGGACGGGAAAGCGGCTGGGCGACCGGGTGTCGGAAATCGTCATCCAGTTCCGCTCGATCCCCCATTCGATCTTCGACCACGCCGAGGGCGCGCCCAGGGCCAACAAGCTGGTCATCAGGCTCCAGCCCGACGAGGGCGTGAAGCTCTTTTTGATGATCAAGGACCCCGGCCCCGGCGGCATGCGGCTGCGCGAAGTGCCGCTGAACCTCTCCTTTGCCGAAACGTTCACCGAAAGGACGCCCGAAGCCTATGAGCGGCTCTTGATGGACGTCATCCGCGGCAACCAGACCCTTTTCATGCGCCGCGACGAACTGGAAGCCGCCTGGCGCTGGATCGACCCGATCCGCGAAGCCTGGGACAACGCCACGGACGCGCCCCAGACCTATACGGCGGGCACCTGGGGCCCGACCGGCTCGGTGGCACTCATCGAGCGTGACGGACGGACCTGGCACGAAACGGCGGATTGAGCGGTGACCGGCGCCTTCGGCGCCGCCCCCTCACCCCAGCCCCTCTCCCACGGGGGGAGAGGGGGGCGGATGTTGCCACCCCACAGGTTCCCTTCTCCCCTCGTGGGAGAAGGTGCCCCGAAGGGGCGGATGAGGGGGCAGCGATGCTTGCTGACGAAAAACAAGGACAAGAAAAATGACCATCGAACGCAATGTTTTTTCCACCAAGGACAAGCTGGCCGAAGCGCTGGCGGAGGCGGTGGCGGACAATCTCGTTGCCGGGATCGAAAAACGCGGCGCGGGTTCGCTTGCCGTATCGGGGGGCTCGACGCCCCGGAAATTTTTTGAAGCACTCGCCCGGCGCGAGGATATAGATTGGGAGCTTGTGACCGTCACGCTGGTCGACGAGCGCTGGGTCGATGATTCTTCGGACCGGTCCAACGCAAGGCTGGTCAAGGATACCCTCTTGCAAGGCCCTGCCGCCGCCGCGCGGTTCATTCCGCTTTATGCAGGCGGCCCGGAGCCCGACGCGATGGGTATCGACAAGGCCAATCTTGCAGTTGCCGCCGCCCCGGCGCCGTTCGACGCGGTCATTCTGGGCATGGGCACCGACGGGCACACGGCGTCGTTCTTTCCCGGCGGAGATGCGCTGGAGGCGGCCCTGTCGGATGAGGGGCCGCTTGTTGGCATCCGCGCACCGGGCGCGGGCGAGCCGCGCGTCACCTTCACCCTGCCGCGCCTGCTCGACACCGGCGCGCTCTATCTCCATATCGAGGGCGAGGAAAAGGCGAAAGTTCTCGACAAGGCCCTCGAAACCGGCCCGGTGGACGTCATGCCCGTCCGCGCCGTTCTCTCGCAATCGATCATGCCCGTTCAACTCTACTGGTGTCCCTGACCTCGCAAGGAGGCTCCAATGACCGTCAAAGCTGCAATCAAGGACGTGACGGACCGCATCGCGGCCCGCTCCGAAATCTCGCGCCGGGATTATCTCGACCGGCTTGAAAAAGCGCGCGACAAGGGTGTGCACCGCGGCGTGCTCTCCTGCGGCAACCTCGCGCACGGTTTTGCCGCCTGCGGCCCGCGCGACAAGGCGGCGCTGGCCGGGGACATCATCCCCAATCTGGGCATCATCACTTCTTACAACGACATGCTGTCGGCCCATCAGCCTTATGAAACGTACCCGGCGCTCATCAAACAAGCGGCGCGCGAGGCGGGCGGGGTGGCGCAGGTGGCGGGCGGTGTGCCCGCCATGTGCGATGGCGTGACCCAAGGGCAGGCCGGCATGGACCTGTCGCTCTTTTCGCGCGATCTGATCGCCATGGCCGCCGCCGTGGGCCTGTCGCACAACATGTTCGATTCGGTGGTGTACCTGGGTATCTGCGACAAGATCGTGCCCGGCCTCCTGATCGCCGCGCTGACCTTCGGGCATCTGCCCGCCGTCTTCATCCCCGCCGGGCCGATGACCACGGGCCTGCCCAACGACGAAAAGGCGCGCGTACGCCAGCTTTACATGGAAGGCAAGGTGGGGCGGGCCGAACTGCTCGAAGCCGAGAGCAAATCCTATCACAGCCCCGGCACCTGCACCTTTTACGGCACGGCCAACTCCAACCAGATGCTCATGGAAATCATGGGCCTGCACCTGCCCGGTTCGAGCTTCATCAACCCCGGCACGCCGCTGCGCGACGCGCTGACCAAAGCCGCCACCAAACGCGCGCTGGCCATCACCGCGCAGGGCAACGAATATACCCCCGCCGGGCACATCATCGACGAAAAAGCCATCGTCAACGGGCTTGTGGGCCTGCACGCAACGGGCGGCTCGACCAACCACACCATGCATTTGATCGCCATGGCCAGAGCGGCGGGGCTGCACGTGACGTGGGACGATATGTCGGCGCTGTCCGACATCGTGCCGCTGCTGGCGCGCGTCTATCCCAACGGGCTGGCGGACGTGAACCATTTCCATGCGGCGGGCGGTGTGCCCTTCCTCATCCGCGAACTGCTCGACGCAGGCTATCTGCACGACGATGTGACCACCGTCTGGGGCAAGGGGCTGGAAGCTTATACCAAGGAACCACGCTTTATCGGCGAGGAACTGAGCTACGAGCCCGCCCCCAGGGAGAGCGGCAATCCCAAGGTGCTGACCACCGCTTCGGCGCCCTTTTCGCCCAATGGCGGGCTAAAGCTCCTTTCGGGGAATCTCGGCAAATCGGTCATCAAGGTTTCAGCGGTCAAGCCGGAAAATCAGGTCATCGAAGCCCCGGCCCGCGTCTTTCACACACAGCAGGGTTTGCAGGACGCCTTCAAGGCAGGCGAATTGACTTCCGATTTCATTGCAGTGATCCGTTTTCAGGGCCCCAAGGCCATCGGCATGCCCGAACTGCACAAGCTCACCCCCACGCTGGGCGTGCTGCAGGATCGCGGGCTCAAGGTGGCGCTGGTGACCGACGGGCGCATGTCGGGCGCTTCGGGCAAGGTACCCGCCGCGATCCACCTGACCCCTGAGGCGGCGGATGGCGGGCCGATCGCCAAGATCCGCGATGGCGACATGCTCCGGCTCGATGCCGCGGCCGGAACGCTCTCCTATCTGGGCGACGAGCACGCTTTCCTCGCGCGCACCCCGGCCTCGGAAAATCTCGAGGAGGCGCATCACGGCATGGGGCGCGAACTGTTCGCCGGTTTCCGCCAACTCGTCGGTGCGGCGGACAGGGGGGCGAGCGTTTTTGCCTGACCTCACCATCCTCGCGGTCCCGGTCTTCTCCCCGCTGGCCAATCTGGGCTTTGCGCTCCGGCGCGAGGTGTTCGTCATCGAGCAGAAGGTGCCCCAGGACCTCGAGATCGACGCCGAGGACATGACCGCAACCCATATCGTGGGGATAGCCGATGGGGCGGTGGTTACGGTGCTGCGCGTGCTCTGGAAGGGGGATCACGCCAAGATCGGACGCGTGGCGGTGGCCGAGTCCCATCGCGGGCTGGGGCTGGGCGCGGAGATGATCCGCTTTGCGGTGACCCACGCCGCCGGCAAGGGGCAGGAGTGCTGCTACCTCGAATCCCAATCCGACAAGGTGGGATTTTACGAGCGTCTGGGGTTCATCGCTTATGGCGATGAGTTCATGGACGCCGGGATTCCGCATCGGAAAATGCGCAATTATTGAGCCGTTTCAGAACAACGCCATCCGTGCGATCGAGAAATAGATCACCACACCCACGATGTCGCAGATCGAGGTGACCAGCGGGCCCGAAGCGGTTGCCGGGTCGAGCTTGAGCCGTGTGAGGATGAATGGCAGCGTCATGCCGATCAGCGAACCGGCCAGCACGATCAGGATCATCGAGACCGACACCACCCCCGCGATCTCGATGCCGCCGCGCCAGGCGCCGATGCCGTAGATCGCCACCGCCATGGTGAGCCCCAAAAGCAGTGCCACCAGCGTCTCGCGGCCCAGCATCCGGCCCCAGTCCTTGGTGCGGACATCGCCCGTGGCCATGGCGCGCACCATGAGGGTCGCGGCTTGCGCCCCGGCATTGCCGCCCGAGGCGATGAGGAGCGGCAGGAAGAACAGCAGGGCCAGATGAGCGGCGATCGTGTCCTCGAAATAGGCGATCCCTGCGCCCGAAAAGATATTGCCGAACACCAGCAGCACCAGCCACGCCACCCGCGCGCGGTAGAGCATGAAGATCGTCGCCTGCTTGATACCTTCCGCAAGACCGGTGACCGAGCTCGATTTGTGAAAATCTTCGGTGGCCTCTTCCTGAAGAACGTCGAGCGCGTCGTCATGGGTGACGATGCCCACGATCCGGCCATCCGCATCGATGACCGGCAGGGCAAGCCGGTCATAGTGCGCGATCTTGCGGGCGACCTCTTCCTGGTCCTCATCGACCCGCACTGCGAGCGTATTGCGCTCCATGATCTTTTCGATCCTGGTTGCCGGAGCAACGAGGATCAGGTCCTGCAGGCGCACGGACCCCGCAAGCTTGCGGTCCTCATCGACCACATAGGCGCGGTAGATGGTCTCCTTTTCAGGCGCTTCGAGCCGCAGCTTGTCGAGGGCCTGCCGGGCGGTCAGCTCGGGTGTGAGCACCGCATAATCGGAAGTCATGATCGACCCGGCGGTGCCCTCCTCATAGGAGGCAAGACGGCGGATGTCCTCGCGTTCGGCATGGGAGAGCGCCGGAAGCAGCGCCTCCCGCTCCCTTTCGGAGAGTGCATTGAAAAGGTCGGCCCGGTCGTCCGAATCCATTTCCGTCACGATTTCGGCAAGGCGCTTGCGCGGCACGCAATTGGCAAGCTCGACCTGCAGGTCACGGTCGAGATAACCGAAAACCTCGGACTGCCGGGGCAAATCGAGCATGTCGAGCACCTGCCAGTCTATGTCGGCGGGGTGGTCGGTGATGAATTGGGCAATGTCAGCGGCGTGCTGGTTTGCGAGAAATTCGCGGTTGATGCGGGCATCGGCATCCGAACCGGATTCAAGCTCGCGGGCGAGGGTATCGAAGGTCATAGGGCACCTCGGTTGATTCCGCGCCGTCCTTTACGAACGGCGACCGAGGCGGCGGGCTTAACCCGGAAAGCTCAGACGCAGCGCGTAAGGGGCGACACCATTTACGGTCCAGATACGACTGGAAGGGTCGTCCATCGGGTTAAAGTCTCTAGTTGTTTCAACGATTTGACACGCGCGGCACACAGCCATGCACACCACGGCCCTTATGACGCAGCTTGCCGTCACAATCAAGGTCTTCGGAGAACAGCGCCTGATTAAGAGCGCCTAACAGAACCAGAGACGGCCACGACGCGCGCAATTTGTTCAGCCCGCAAGGCGCCGCGTGCAGCCGATACCAAGGTATCGGCAAGCGCGGGAACGCAGCGGATGGACAAATTCCGCGCGCCGCAGGTGGGGTTTGGACGGCCGCCTGCCGTGTCCAGTCGCTTGGCGATACCCCGGTATCGCCCGCGCGCCTGTCCTTGCATCCGACTCGTCCAAACCCCATCGTGGCCATCTCTGGTTCTGTTAGGCGCTCTAAATGCCTGACGTCGTTGATGCTGGCACCGCAGCACCCCTCACCCCCAACCCCTCTCCCGCAAGGGGAGAGGGGGGCTCGTAAGCTGAGGCACCCCCGGGAATCCCTTCTCCCCTTGCGGGAGAAGGTGGCCGGAGCGAAGCGGAGGTCGGATGAGGGGTGCGGAGATGCCAGCCGGGGGAGCTTGGCTTTGCCTACCCCGCTATGTCCCCCCTGATCGCCTCCCAGCGGTTCTGCTGGGTCAGCATGGCGCGGATGTAGTCCATGTTGGCGCTCACCGCATCGGGTGGCAGTTCGGCGGCGTAAAGGGTGCGGGCTTCATCGAAGCGGCCCTGCAGCCCCACGACCAATGCAAGGTTCTGGCGCACCCGCGTCGAGGCGCCGGGCAGCGCTACGGCCTGCCGCAAGTGGCTTTCGGCCTGGGGCAGTTCGTTGGTCATGGCATAGGAAAGACCCAGATTGGCGTGAAGGCCCGGCTGATGGGGCGCCAGCAGCAATGCCTGGGAATAGGCCTGCCGGGCCAGCGCGTGTTCACCCATCTGGTCGAGAACGGCACCCCGGACCGAGAGCGCGTCCCAATCGGGCGCCACGGGGTTGATCGCCTGATCGACGACGTTGAGCGCCTGGGTGAAGCGGCCTTCGCTGGCGAGGGCTCGCGCATAGGCGAGGCTGACATCGGCGTCGGTGCCGTATGCGGTCATCAGGTTTTCCATCACCGCGATGGCCTGTGCGTTCTGCTGGGCGGCGCGCAGGGCGGCGGCGTAATGGATGCCCAGCGCCTTGTTGCGTGGATCGGCGCGATAGCGCGCGGCAAGATCGGCCACGCTCGCCTGGATCTGGGGGCCGGAAAGATTGGAATAGTCGGCGTTGACGGCCTGCCCCGCGCGGTTGGCCGCGCAGGCCGAAAGGATCAGCGCGGCGGCGCCAGCCACAACCAGTGTCCGCACCATGCGGGAAAGCGGGGCAAGCCCCATCGCACACTCCTGATCGGTAACAAGAACGCCCCGGGCAAGGGCGGCTGTTCACTTGGCGAGAAGTAAATTATTAACCCTAACAGGCGGTTAAAACGGCCAGTGCCGCGATTGCCCGTGCGGGCGCGGCGCGTTAGCTTATGGCGACGTCAGATTTGGCTGGCATCGCAGCACCCCTCACCCCCAACCCCTCTCCCTCAAGGGGAGAGGGGGGCTCAAAAGCCGCAATATCCGCAGGGTCACCCTTCTCCCCTTGAGGGAGAAGGTGGCCGGAGCGAAGCGGAGGTCGGATGAGGGGTGTTGCGATGACTGCCGGGGAAGCCGAAGACCAACGAACCAAAGTGAAATGGATGCCTTGCCCATGACCGCCACACGCCCCATCACCTGCATATTCGAGGACCGTTTCGAGGCCACCCCGCTTGAGGGGGCCGTGCGGCAATGGGCGAAGGCCAACGGGTTCGGGGGCCAGCAGGGCAAGCTTCTGGCCCTTCCCGGCGCGGACGGCACGCTCAAGGGGTATCTGTTCGGCATGGGCGCATCGGCCGAACCCGCGCCCCTGGTGCTCGGGCTCGCCGCGGCCGCGCTTGTCCCCAGCAGCTATCGGCTCGAAGGCGATTATGGCGACCCGACGCGCGCCGCGCTGGCCTTCGCGCTGGGCGCCTACCGGTTCGGCCGCTATGCCTCCCGGCCCGAGGCGCCGGTGCTTGAGTTGCCCGAGGGGGCGGACGGTGCGGAAGTCGCCCGGCTGACCGAAGCGGGAACGATCGCGCGCAACCTCATCAATACGCCTGCAAACGATCTCGGCCCTGAGCATTTCGAGGCATGGGTCCGCCATTTTGCCCGGGCGCGCAAGATGGAGGTCACGGTCATCGCGGGTGATACGCTGATCGACGAGAATTTCCCCATGATCCACGCGGTGGGTCGGGCCAGCGCCGCGCCGCCGCGCCTGATCGATCTCTCGTGGGGGCAGGCAAACCATCCAAAACTGACGCTGGTGGGCAAGGGCGTGACCTTCGATACCGGCGGGCTCAATATCAAGCCGGGCTCGGGCATGGCGCTGATGAAAAAGGACATGGGCGGGGCCGCCAACGTGCTCGGCCTTGCTCACGCGATCATCGATGCAAGGCTCAAGGTCCGCCTGCGGGTGCTGCTGCCCATCGTCGAGAACGCGATTTCGGGCGCATCTTTCCGCCCCGGCGACGTGCTGCAATCGCGTAAAGGGCTGACCGTCGAGATCGGCAACACCGATGCCGAAGGCCGCCTCATCCTTGCCGATGCGCTGGCGCTGGCCGACGAGGAAAACCCCGATCTCATCATCGATATGGCCACGCTGACTGGTGCGGCCCGCATCGCGCTTGGCCCCGAACTGCCCCCGCTATACGCGCGCAACGAGGAACTGGGCCGCAAGATCGTTGAGGCGGGGCTGGCGGAGGACGATCCGGTCTGGCCCATGCCGCTCTGGAAAGGTTACGAGAAAATGCTGGCCTCCAAGATCGCCGATGTGAACCACATCACCAGCGCCCCTATGGCCGGTTCGGTTACGGCGGCCCTGTTCTTGCAAAAGTTCGTCGATCCGGGAACCGATTGGGTCCACCTCGACATCTTCGGGTGGGCCCCCGAGGCCCGCCCCGGCCGCCCCTTCGGCGGCACCGATCAGGGCATCAGGTCGCTTTATGCGGTGTTGAGGGAGAAATACGGCACGGCATGAGTCCACGTGACCTGATTTCCTCCCAATCCGTCATCACCCGGTTTATCCAGAACGTATTAGGTTTTCGTGGAATCGCTAGGCTTCCACGCTTGTGGAAGCCCTGCACTGGACCCCGGTAATGAATACCGGGGTGACATGGGAGAGACGGTTAAATCCGCAAAAAACCAGGTGTCATTCCGGGATTTATTGCCAGAACGATGCCGCCGCCATCATAATGCTGGCTGTTTTCATCAATACTGACGCGCTCTAACGCTCCGGAGAGCTTGATTGCCCGGACAGCGCCGGGCAACCACTGAGAAGGTATTGGAGTGAACGAGGTTGGCCTCAATACCCCCGCTTCCGGTCCACCACATTGCGCAGGGGCTGACCGGCTTCGTGGTCCTTGAGCATCTGGCTGAAATATTCGACGCCCGAACGCTCGTTGGAGATCGCGGCGATGTGGGGGGTGATGAAGCAGGTCTTGAGGTCCCAGAGCGGGCTGTCCTTGGGGAGCGGTTCGACCTCGAAGACGTCAAGGCTGGCCGCGGCAAGCGTTCCGTCTTCCAGCGCTGCGGCGATATCGGCTTCCTTCTGATGCCCGCCGCGCGCCGCGTTGATGAGCGCCGGCCCGCCGACCAGCGGCCCGCGCCGGAGTTTCTTGAAGGTGTCCATGTTGAGGATGCCGTGCGTTTCGGGGGTCAGCGGCAAGAGGCACACGAGGATATCCGTGCGCGCAAGGAAGGCATCGAGCTGGCCGTCGCCCGCAAACGTCTCGACGCCCTCCACCTCTTTCTTGCTCCGGCTCCATCCGCAGACGTCGAACCCGATGACCTTGAGCTTTTCCGCCGCGTCGAGCCCCAGCGTGCCGAGCCCCATGATGCCGACCGAGATTTCCGATGAGGCGGGCGGGTAGAACTGGTTCCAGACCTTTGCTTTCTGGTGCGCGGCGTAGCGCGTGAAAAGCCGCTGGTGCATCATCACATTGGCGATCACATAGTCGCTCATGCAATGGGTGAGTTCCTTGTCGACGAACCGGACGATGGGCACGTCCGGCAATGCGGGGTGCTGCATCAGCGCATCGACCCCCGCGCCCAGCGAGAGAATGGCCTTGAGGTTGTCCATGCCCTCGAAGGCGTCCGCCTCCGGCTTCCAGGCAAAGACATAATGGATGGCCTTGGGGTCGTAATCATCCGAGCGCAGGAACACCGGATAGCCGGGCAGGGCGCCCCGAAATCCTTCCGCCCAGGCTTTTTCATTGACGCCCGTAAGATGGATGAGCAGCGCCATTGTATCCTCCCGCAAATAAAAAGAGCCGAACGAATTTCGCACGGCTCCTTGTTGATTTCAAATGAAGCTGTCCGCCTCGCCGATCAGTTGCCGGGCTGGTCGATTTCTTCCTCGGCGCTCGGCGTATCTTCGGTATCGATGACAGGGGCGTCGTCGGCGGGTGCCGCATCATCGCCGCTCTCTTCTGCCGCGGGAGCCTCGGCCTCGGGCAGCGGATAGGGATCGTCGGACAGCGAGCGCAGGAAGGCGATGAGATTGGCGCGGTCCATCGGGTTGGACAGACCGGCAAAGGTCATCTTGGTGCCCGGTGCATAGGTGCGGGGCGACTCAAGGAAGCCATCGAGATGCTCGTAATCCCAGACTTCGCCAGCAGCGCCCATTTCGGTCAGGATGTCCGAATAGGCAAAACCTTCGTGATGGGCGATCTCTTGCCCCACGATATCGTGGATGCCGGGCCCGGTGCGGTTGGCGTTCTCGGGCGAGTAGTCGTGGCAGGACTGGCAGCGGTTGATCAGGCTCTGGCCCGCTTCGGGCGTTGCCGTCTGCATGCGTACGGCAATGGGCTCAACCCCGGGCGCCTCGGCCACTTCGGTCGTTTCGCCGGCTTCGGGCTCGGGCAGAAGGTAGGTCGAACCGCGATTTTCGATCGGGCGATAAACCTCGTCGGCGATGAAGCCCACGCCCATGACGAAAACCAGCGTGCCAAGAATGGCGCCGAAAATCTTGTTGAGTTCGAATGAATTCATAATCTCGGTCTCTCCGTACCGTTACCCGCCGGCGCCGGCAGATCAGCAAAACCTGCCCGCGCGCGGACCTTATAATAGAAGCTTTGGCCCGTGCAACCGGGATCATCCAGATGCGACAATTCCCCCCGAGCCCTAACCCAAAGCGCCCCTTTGTGCAATTGACTTGAACGCCGCAAGGGTCAATAGAACGGGCCTTTCCAAAACTGCCGGGACAATCGACATGGGCCGCAAGATCGCATTTCAGGGAGAACTGGGCGCATTCAGCCACGCAACGGCCGTTGCCGTCTTCCCCGATGACGAGCCGCTGCCCTGCGTCACCTTCGAGGAGACCATCGGAGCGGTGCAGTCCGGCACGGCCGATTACGCCGTGGTGCCGGTGGAAAATTCGCTCTATGGCCGCATCGCCGATATCCACCACATCCTGCCCGAAAGCGGGCTTTACATCATCGGGGAATATTACCTGCCGGTGCGCATGAACCTTCTGGCCGTGCCCGGCGCAACGCTCTCCGATATCAAGGCCGTCCAGTCGCTGTCGGTGGCGCTGGGCCAGTGCAGGACCTTTATCAAGAAGCACAATCTGCGCACGATCAACGCGGTGGACACCGCCGGCTCGGCCCGCGAGATCGCAAGCAAGGCCGACAGGTCGGTGGCGGCGATCGCCTCGCGCTTTGCCGCCGATATCTATGGGCTCGACGTGCTCGCCGAAAATATCGAGGACGCGGCGCACAACACCACGCGCTTTCTCATCATGTCGCGCGAACCCCGAACGCCCAAATCAAACGGGCAGAAGGTCAAGACGACTTTCGTTTTCCGCGTCCGCAACGTGCCCGCCGCGCTCTACAAGGCCATGGGCGGGTTCGCGACGAACGGCGTCAATATGACCAAGCTGGAAAGCTACATGGTGGGCGGCTCATTCACCGCCACCCAGTTCTATGCCGATATCGAGGGCCATCCCGACGACCAGAACGTCAAATACGCGCTTGAGGAACTGGGGTTCTTCTCGGACCACATCAAGCTGCTGGGGGTGTACCCGATCGCCGATTCGGCGCCGTGATCAGACGTCAGAAATCAGAAGCCAGGTATCAGAAGGTACTCCTCTGATACCTGATACCTGATACCTGTATTCTGACTTCTGCTCCCTCTTGCAATACCCCTTTCTATGCCGCACATAGGGTCCGGGAGGTTGGTGGCGGACGAACCGCTCGCCAACCGGGTCAGGTCCGGAAGGAAGCAGCCCTAACGAGTACGGCGCGGGTCGTTGTCAGCCTCCCACTTATCGGCCACTCTAACCGCCGATTCAGCGATTCCCTCACAGCGATATGCGATGGCGACCCCCGAGACCCCACAGACGCCGTATAAGGTTCTGGCCAGAAAGTACCGGCCATCGAGCTTTGAAAGCCTTGTGGGGCAGGACGCCATGGTCCGCACGCTGGGCAACGCCTTTGCGTCTGGCCGCATCCACCACGCCTTTATCCTCACCGGCGTGCGCGGTGTGGGCAAGACGACGACGGCCCGCATCCTTGCGCGCGCCTTCAACTATGCCGACGAGAGCGGGGCGCACCCAACGCTCGATCTTTCAAAACCGGGGCTCCACTGCGCCGAGATCATCGCGGGCACCCATGTCGATGTGATGGAGATGGACGCCGCGTCCAACACCGGCATCGATTCGATCCGCGAAATCAATGCCATGACCCGCACCCCGCCGATGAGCGCGCCCTACAAGGTGTTCATCATCGACGAAGTGCACATGCTCTCGACCTCGGCCTTCAACGGACTGCTGAAGACCCTCGAAGAGCCGCCCCCTTATGTGAAGTTCATCTTCGCCACCACCGAAATCCGCAAGGTGCCGGTGACGATCCTGTCGCGTTGCCAGCGCTTCGATCTGCGCCGCATCGCGCCCGAGGTGATGGCGGACTATCTGGGCGGGCTGCTCGAAAAGGAACAGGTTTCGGTCGAGCCCGAGGCGCTGGCCATGATCGTGCGGGCGGGCGAGGGTTCGGTGCGCGATTGCCTGTCGCTGACCGACCAGGCCATCGCGCATGGCAATGGCGCGATCACCGCACAGGCGGTGCGCGACATGCTGGGGCTGGCCGACCGCGCGCGGGTGGTGGACCTTTTTGAAAAGCTCATGGGTGGCGACATCGCCGCTGCGCTCGATGAGGCGCGCGGGCTTTACGATTCGGGTGCCGACCCTGCGACCATTGTTACCGATCTTGCCGAATTCACCCATCTGGTCACCCGCATCAAGATCGTGCCTGCGGCGGCCAACGATCCCGTGCTGACCCCCGACGAGCGGACGCGCGGGGCCGAATTTGCCCAAAAACTGGGGTTGAGAATCCTGACGCGCACATGGCAAATTCTTTCGCGCGGCCTTGCCGAGATCGCCCAGTCGGCCAACGGTTTGCAGGCCGCCGAAATGGTGCTGATCCGGCTGGCCTACGCCGCCGACCTGCCAAGCCCGGACGAGCTGATCGAAAAGCTCGGCGCGCAGGGAAGCGATGCGCCTTCTTCTAGCCCCACCGCCTCGCCGCCCTCCAATGGCGGCGGCTATCAGACCCGCGCCCAGGCCGCCCCTCTCGCCAGCCGCCAATATGCGCCCGCCCCGCAGCCCCAGCCTGCCGCGCTCGCCAACCCGCGCACCTATGCCGAACTGGTTGCGCTGGCAGGCGAAAAGCGTGACGTGATGCTCAAGCATGCGCTCGAAGCCGACATGAAGCCGGTGACCTTCGAGGTGGGACGCATCGAGGTGGCCATGGTGCCCGGTGCCAACAACGCCATCGTGCCCGTGCTTCAGGCCCGCCTCAAGGAATGGACCGGAAAGCCGTGGTTCGTCACCATCTCGAACCGCGAGATCGACGGGCCCACCTTGCGTCAGGCGCGGGAAGCCCAGGAGGACGACGCGCGGTCCGAGGCCCTGCGCGACCCGCTGGTCAAGGCCGTGATGGAAACCTTTCCCGGCGCGCGGCTGGTCAATATCAGGACACGCAGCCACCACGAAGACGAGGCTGATGCGCACGGCCAAGATATCCCGCTCGACCCGGAGGACGACCAATGAAAGACATCATGGGCATGATGCAGAAGGCCCAGGAATTCCAGAAAAAGGCGCAGGACATCCAGGCCGAAGCCGCCGCGACCCTTGTTGAAGGGAACGCCGGGGCGGGCATGGTGACCGTCTCGATGACCGCCCGGGGCGAGTTGCGGGGGGTCAGGATCGACCCTTCGCTGCTCAAGCCCGAGGAGGCCGAGATCGTCGAGGACCTGCTGGTCGCCGCCCACGCCGATGCGCGGCGCAAGGGCGAGGAATTCATGACGCAGAAAATGAACGAAATTACCGCCGGCCTGCCCATCCCGCCGGGGATGAAGCTTCCTTTCTGATGGCGATGAAGTCCTCCGAGCCCGCCCGAATACCTTCCGTCACCGTCAGGGTTGGCGCTCATGGATTCGCGCGCGTGGCTTCACCCCTCCCCAGCCCTCCCCATCAAGGGGAGGGTGTTTTCTTTGGACTCTTGGGAGATGGCGAAAGGGGTGGCCCCACGGTTCCCCTTCTCCCCTCGTGGGAGAAGGTGGGCTTTCGCGCAAGCGAAAGGTCGGATGAGGGGGGTGCGATGTTACCCCGAGGACAAATTTCGACGGGGGCCCGTTCCGTTTCGTTCAGCTCCGAGGCCTCCTGACCATGTCCCACGCATCCGGCGGGCCGGAGATCGAGCAGCTTATCCAGCTTTTGTCGCGGCTTCCGGGGCTGGGGCCGCGGTCGGCGCGGCGGGCGGTTTTGCATCTGATCAAGAAAAAAGAGCAGTTGATGGTGCCGCTCTCGGCGGCGCTCGATCGCGCCGTCGAGGCGGTGAAGGTGTGCCAGACCTGCGGCAATATCGATACGATCTCGCCCTGTACGATCTGCGCCGATCCGCGCCGCGCCGAATCGGGCCTGCTGATCGTTGTCGAGGACGTTGCCGATCTCTGGGCGCTCGAGCGGGCGGGGGTGGGGCCGGTGCGCTATCACGTGCTGGGCGGGGTGCTGTCTCCGCTCGACGGGGTGGGCCCCGACGATCTTTCCATCGATGCACTGGCGCGGCGGGCCGCCGACTACAGCGAGATCGTCATCGGCGTCAACGCCACGGTCGAGGGGCAGACCACGGCCCATTACATCACCGACCGGCTCGCGGGAACCGGCGTCAAGGTCACCCGCCTTGCCCATGGCGTGCCGGTGGGCGGCGAGCTCGACTATCTCGATGAGGGCACGCTGGCCCAGGCGCTGAAGGCCCGCACCAGTTTCTAGAGCTTCGATAAAATGACCGGCGGGCGGTTTACATCGCGCGCTCGCCCCCTACATTGGGAGCCGCATGGCGCGAACCGGGCGGTTCGCGTCCATTTTCGCCGGGCAGGACAGTGCTGGCCATTGCGCCCGTCGTGCCCCGAGCAAACACAAGCCCAAAAAGGACACAGCATGACCCAGGCAAAGCACGGGGACACTGTGCGTATTCACTATACTGGCCGCCTCACTGACGGCACCCAGTTCGATTCCTCGCAAGGCCGCGAGCCGCTGGAGTTCCAGCTCGGTTCCGGCCAGATCATCAAGGGCCTCGACGCGCAGGTGCAGGGCATGGCCGTCGGCGACAGCGCGACGGTTTCGATCCCGGCGGATGACGCCTATGGCCCCCACCGGCCCGAAGCGGTCCAGACCGTGCCGCGCGACCGCATTCCGCCCAGCATCGACCTCAGCATCGGCGCGCGCCTGCAGGCGACCGGCGGCGATGGCCAGCCGATGCAATTGACGGTTGTCGGGGTGGACGACGCCGAGGTCACGGTCGACGCCAATCATCCACTGGCCGGCAAGGACCTCGTGTTCGACGTCGAACTCGTCGAGGTCGTCGCGGCCGCCTGACGGCACGGTTCGCCGCTCTTTATTGTCGGGGTTATCGGATCTTTAACCAACAGGTCCGATAGCCCGCCCCGCACGGCGCAAGGTTCAGGCTTAGATAGGAAATTTCCGTCATAGTTCCCGGAACGGACGAAAGACAGGGAACGATGACAACCCAGGCCCTTACCGATGCGCCGATGACCTTTTCCCACTCCGCCCTTGCGGCGGAAGGGTTGACCGTGTCGGTCTTTTTCGGCCTTGCCGAAGCCGAGCCGGTCTGGCGCGCGCTCCAGACCCGCGCGACGATGACGCCCTATCAGCGCTTTGAGTGGATTTCCGCCTATTGCAGCGCCGGGTTCGACCTTCCCGATACTATCGCCATTGTGGTCATTTCCGAGGGCGCGAGGCCGGTGGCGCTCATGCCGTTCGGTATTTCGCGGCGGTTCGGGGTGCGCATCGCGCAACTGATCGGCATGCCGATCTCCAATTCCGACGCGCTGGTTTACGACCCCGCTTATGCCGCACGGCTGACGCCCGAGGTGCTCGGGGACGCGCTTGGCGCGCTCAACAGGGCCAGGGCGCGGGCCGATCTGGTTTCCTTCCATTGTCTCGTGCCCGAGTGGCAGGGTCACGCCAATCCGCTGCTCGCCTTCCCCCATGTGCCGGCGCCCAACAATCTTTATCTTGGTACGCTCGACACCGGCGATGGCCTGTTTATCGATGAGGCGCTTCCACACAAGCGCCGCACCAATATCCGCCGCTCGCGGCGCCGGCTCATCGAGGGGCATGGCGAACTTTCGGTGCGCGCCGCGGCCAGCGTGGCGGAGGTCGAACGCATCCATGCCGTCTTTCTCGACCAGCGCGCCCGGCGCTTCAGGAAGATGGGGGTCGAGAACATCTTCGCCCAAGCACCGTTCCAGACCCTGTTCCGTTCGCTTGCGATCGCATCGCTGGGGAATGAAAAGCCCATTTTCCGCTATCACGCGCTTTATGCGGGCGACGAGATTCTTGCCACGAGCCTGGGGGTGACGACCCCCACCCACTATTCGCAATATATCAATTCGACCGCCGATGGCCCGGCGGCCAAATATTCGCTGATGGGGGTGATGCTCTCGTTCCTCATCGACGACCTGCGCCGGGACGGCGTCGGCTCGTTCGACATGGGCCTGGGCGATTTCGACTACAAGACGGACTGGACCAAGGCAACGACCGTTTATGACAGCGTGATCCCGGTTTCCCTCGCCGGCCGCCTCGTCGCGCCATTGCTTCTTGCGGCACGCCGCCTCAAGCGCACCATCAAGCAGACCCCGGCCCTCTGGGCCATCGCCCGCCACATTCTGGCGCTCAGAACCCGGGCAATAACGGGAAAGGGTTAGCGTTTTTGATTTATCGCGTTTCCAGAATAAGTGGTGCCCACTTATTCTGGAAACGCTTTAGCCGTCCGATTCGACAAGTTGCTCGAACTGGCCCTGCTCGATCCTGGAGGCGGCGATCACCGCCTGGGTGCGGCTGTCGACATTGAGCTTTTGCAAAATCGCCGAGACGTGCGCCTTGACGGTCGCTTCCGAAATGGAAAGCTCATAGGCGATCTGCTTGTTCATCAGCCCGTCCGACAGCATCATCAACACCCGTACCTGCTGGGGGGTGAGGGTGCCGAGGCGCGAGAGCATTTCGGTCTGCTCGCTCTCCTCGGCATCGCGCGCCAGCGTAACGTCCTCGGGCAGCCACAGCCCGCCACCGAGCACGGTATCGATAGACTGCCGGATGCGCGCCGCGCTTTCCGACTTGGAGAGAAACCCCGAGGCTCCCAGATCGAAACAGCGCCGGATCACCGCCGGATCCTCGACAGCGGAAACGATCATCACCGGCACTTCCGGGAACTGGGCCCGTAGCAGAAGCAGCCCCGAAAATCCGCGCACGCCGGGCATGTTGAGGTCGAGCAGGATGAGGTCGCAATCGCGGTTGGCCTCGAGCACCGCCAAAAGCCCCTCGATATCGCCCGCTTCCTCGAACGCAAACCCGTTCCCCGCGCCCTCGAGCGTCTGGCGCAGCGCCGAGCGGAACAGTGGGTGGTCGTCAACGATGATGATGCGATGGCTCATATGCCGTTTCCCCGCCTGATCTGTTCGCGTCTAGCGGATCGGGGGCGGCGACACAAGTTCGACATAAGGAGCTGGTGGTTTGGTTGGATAGCGGCGAGCGCCGCTGGCCCCCTCATCCGACCTTTCGCTTGCGCGAAAGCCCACCTTCTCCCACGGGGGGAGAGGGTTGGGGTGAGGGGCAGCGATGCTAAATAATATCCCCCCGCCCGTCGGGGTCCTGCGGTTCGGCGAGCATGCCCTCGATGATCTTTTCCACCCGCGCCAGTTCGCTGAGCGATTTCTCGATCGCCGCGCGGCGCTGCTGGAGCAGGTGACGCTGGTGGTGGACCTTGTCGAGCGCGCGGCGCAGGTGATCGTAGGAGCCGTCGCGCAGGTCGTAGGTATCGAGATATTCCTGGATTTCGCGCAGGGTCAGGCCGACCTGCTTGCCATCGAGGATGATGCGCAGGCGCAGCCGGTCGCGGTTGGAATAGAGCCGCCGATTGCCCATCCGGCGCGGGCGCAGCATGCCCTTGTCCTCGTAAAAGCGCAGCGTGCGGTGGGTGATGCCGAACGCATCGGCCAGTTCGGCAATGGTAAAGATCGCAGGCCCTTCGCTGCGGCGCGCAGCGGCCTTGCGGGCGGCACTTTTCATGGCGGTCGTCTGATCTGCAAATGGTTTACGTGCAAAGCACAAAGGGAAAGCAAATCACCACGATCCGGGGCCGGACGCAAGGGGGGAGTGGGTTGTATTGATGCTCGGGTTTCCGGTTGGCACCGCAGCACCCCTCATCCGGCCTCCGCTACGCTCCGGCCACCTTCTCCCTCAAGGGGAGAAGGGAACCCTGCGGATGTTTTCGGCTTACGAGCCCCCCTCTCCCCTTGAGGGAGAGGGGCTGGGGGTGAGGGGGCAGCGGTGCCCACAACATGCACCGCATCCCGATCACTCCTGCCGCCCATACCCCGAAAGCGTACGCCGCACCGCATCGGCCCAGCCTTCGAGCTTTCGCGCGCGCAACGCCCCGTCCATTTCCGGCTCGAACCGCTTGTCGCGCGCCCAGCTTTGGGCAAAGCCCTCCGCGTCGGGCCAGACCCCGGCGCGTGATCCGGCGAGCCATGCCGCGCCCAGCGCGGTGGTTTCGAGGTTGGTGGGCCGGTCGACCGGCGCATGGAGGATGTCGGCGAGGAACTGCATGGTCCAGTCCGAGGCGACCATGCCGCCATCGACGCGCAGGACGGTCTGGCCGTCCTTGCCCGCCCAGTCCTTGTGCATGGCCGAAAGCAGGTCATAAGTCTGGTAGCAGACCGATTCGAGCGCCGCCCGCGCGATTTCGGCCGCCCCCGACCCGCGCGTCAGCCCAAAGATCGCCCCGCGCGCGTCCGGGTCCCACCAGGGCGCGCCGAGCCCGGTAAAGGCCGGGACGAGATAGACCTGCTGGTTGGGATCGGCCTCTTGCGCCAGCGGGCCCGTGTCGGCGGCGGATTTGACGATCCCCAGTTCGTCGCGCAGCCATTGCACCGCCGCCCCGGCGATGAAGATCGAGCCTTCGAGCGCATAGGTGGTCTTGCCATCGAGCCGGTAGGCGATGGTGGTGAGCAATCGGTTTTCCGACGCAACGAATTGCTCACCTGTGTTGAGAACCGCAAAGCATCCCGTGCCATAGGTCGATTTGAGCATGCCGGGCGCAAAACACGCCTGCCCGATGGTCGCCGCCTGCTGGTCGCCGGCCACGCCGAGAATGGGGATGGCCGCGCCGAACAGCGCCGGATCGGTTTCCCCGAAATCATCGGCGCAGTCCCTGACATCGGGCAGCAGTGAAAGCGGCACGTCGAGAAGTCCGGCCAGTTCCTCGTCCCAGCGGTTTTCGCGGATGTTGTAGATGAGCGTACGGCTGGCGTTGGTGGCGTCCGTCAGATGTTTCTTGCCCCCGGTCAGCCGCCAGATGAGGAAGGCATCGACCGTTCCGAAGGCCAGTTCGCCCTTTTCGGCCTTTTCCCGCGCGCCATCGACGCTATCGAGCAGCCATTTGATCTTGGTGCCGGAGAAATAGGGGTCGAGGATCAGCCCCGTGCGGTTGGAAAATTTCGCCTCGTGCCCTTCCGTGCGCAGGGCCTCGCAGATAGGCGCGGTGCGCCGGTCCTGCCAGACGATGGCGTTGTGGATCGGCGTGCCGGTCGCCCGATCCCACAAAAGCGTCGTCTCGCGCTGGTTGGTGATGCCGATGCCCGCGACGTCCTCCGCCCCGATCCCGGCCTTTTCCAGCGCGGTCCTCACCGACCAGACGACGCTCTCCCAGATCTCCTCGGGATCGTGCTCGACCCAGCCCGATTGCGGGAAATGCTGGGTGAACTCCTTTTGCGCCGAGGCAATGGGCGCCATGTCGGGGCCGAATATGATGGCCCGCGACGATGTGGTGCCCTGATCGATGGCAATGATGTGTTTTGCCACTGCGTTCCTCCCGATTATTCCTGCCTGTCCGGCTCAGTCGGCATTGAAGCCTCCCGGTCAGCATCGCAACACCCCTCACTCCCAACCCTCTCCCCTTGCGGGAGAAGGTGGGCTTTCGCCTGAAGCGAAAGCTCGGATGAGGGGTGCAGCGGTGCCAGCCCAGGCCAATGAGCATAGCAACCTATGGCGATCCCGCCGCGCCCTGCAATGCCCGCCCCCTGATAAAAGCGTCGAGCGCCGGCTTGTCCACATCGCGCAGTCCCATCTTGGTGCGACGCCACAGCACGTCCTCGACATCGCGCGCCCATTCGTGGTCCATCAGGAAGCGCACTTCGGCTTCGTAGAGCCCGGCACCGAAATGGGTCCCCAGATCGGCGGTGCCGGTGGCCTTGCCCAATATCGTCCGCGCCTCGGTGCCGTAGCGCCGGACGAGCCTTTCCGCGGTGGCCGGCTCAAGAAACGGATAATCGGCCAGCAGCGCGGCAACCTGTTCCCCATAGCCATCGATGGAAAAATCTCCGCCCGGCAGGTGCGACTGGCCGGTCCACCGGTCCCCGCGTTTGCCCAGCACCGCCTCGATATGGTCCAGCGCGGATTCGGCGAGCCGCCGGTAGGTGGTGATCTTGCCGCCGATGACGGTGAGCAGCGCCGGCTCGCCGGTACGCTTGAGGACGTAATCGCGCGTCGCCTCCTGCGCCTTGGACGCGCCGTCGTCGTAAAGCGGGCGCACCCCGGCATAGGTCCAGACAATCTGGTCCCGGCCTACGGTCTGCTTGAAATAGCCGTTGAGCGCGGCGAGCAGGTAGTCGATCTCCTCGTCCGAAATCGCAACCTTATGGGGGTCGCCTTCATAGTCCTGGTCGGTGGTGCCGATCAGCGTGAAATCGCGCTCATAGGGGATGGCGAAAAAGATGCGTCCATCCGAATTCTGGAAGAAAAAGCAGCGCGGGTCGTCATGGAGTTTCGGCACGACGATATGGCTTCCCTTGACCAGCCGCACGCGATGCACGTCCTTTTGATCGGCCGATCCGGCCAGCGCGGTATCGACCCATGGGCCCGCGGCGTTGATCAGCATGCGCGCCGTCGCGGTTTGGGTCCTGCCCGTCAGGGTATCGACCAGATCGACTTCCCAGTGCCCGTCTTTGCGGGTGGCGGACACCACCTTGAGCCGGGTGCGAATTGTTGCGCCGCGTGCCGCCGCGTCGCGGGCGTTGAGGACAACGAGCCGGGCATCGTCCACCCAGCAATCGGAATACTCAAACGCCTTCCGGTGGCCGGGCTTGAGCACCGCGCCCAGCCGGTCTTTGGACAGATCGAGCGTTGCGGTGGCGGGCAGGCGCTTGCGGCCCCCGATATGGTCGTAAAGGAACAGGCCCAGCCGCAGCAGCCAGGCGGGACGCAGGCCCTTGTGGTGGGGCAGCACGAATCGCAGCGGCCAGATGATGTGGGGTGCCATGGCCCAAAGGACCTCGCGCTCCTTGAGCGCTTCGCGCACCAGCCGGAACTCGTAGTGTTCCAGATAGCGCAGCCCCCCATGGATGAGCTTGGTCGAGGCCGAGGACGTGGCCGAGGCCAGATCGTTCATCTCGGCCAGAAATACCGAAAATCCACGTCCTGCGGCATCGCGCGCGATCCCGCATCCATTGATCCCGCCCCCGATGATGATGAGATCGTAATCTGAGTCCACGCCGCACCTTCATTTTGCCCGGTTCGCCGGATTGTGCATATGCCGATGCCTGGGGAAATAGCAAATTTTGCAGATTGCAGGCTAAGTTAACGCGATATTTACCATAAAAACGGGACTGTACAGCGGGGCGATTCCACTGTCACGAAATGGCGCCTGCGGGAGCCTGTTGGGACTTGATCATGGCGCGTACGAATCCACATCACGACTGGGACGAACCAGCCAGAACCAGCCGGGGCGGGGTCCGGCAGGACGGCGCCGAATGGGAAAGCCTGCGTAACGAGATCGTGGCGCTGCTCGATCATGTCGAGGATCAGGTCGCGGGCGTCCGGCAGCCCCGGCATACGCCGCCGCCTCCACCGCCGCCCGCCGCGCGCCCACGGGATACAGGCCGCCGCCACGAGGCCCTGCGCTCGGTGCGTCTGGCGGTCGACCGGCTCGCCGACCGGTCCGAGCCCGAAACGCCTCCGAGCCCCGATCCGGCGAACCGGGTGGTCCGCGACAGCGTTGCCGATGCCATAAACCAGATCCGCGCCCGCCAGACCGGCGCGCGCAGTCCGGCTCCCGCCGCCCAGACCGCGGAGCTTTCCGGCTTTGCCGATACGCTCAACGCGTTGGGTGAGAGGATCGGACGCTTCGAGGCCGAGATGGCCTCGCGGTTCGACCGGTTCGCCAACCAGCCCGATATCGCCGCCCAGGTTGCCCAGCTCAGCGAAGTCATCGAGATGCTGGCCGGGGCGGTGAGCAACAATGGCGAAGTCCAGCGCATCGATCAGCTCGCCGATACGGTCGACCGGCTGGCCTCCTATCAGGTCGAATCCACCGGGCGCAACCAGCAGTTTCAGGACCGTCAGGATGCCGGGCTCAAGGCCATCCAGGAAACGGTGCGCAACATCTATGACCGCATCGACGCGCTGGAAATGGCGCGAGGCGGGGATTCCCCCGAGATCGAGCGGATCGGCCGCGAGGTCGGCGCGATCTCCTCGGCGATCGCCGCTTCGGGCAGCGATGCCGGTGAAATTCTGGCGCGTATCGATGCGTTGCAGGACCGGATCGCGGCGATGCCGCCGAGCGGGGGCGCTGGCGCCGATCTCGGTTTTTCCATCGAAGAACTGCGCGACGCGATCGTTTCGGCCATCGAGCCCCAACTGGCGGCCCTTGCCGCGCCCGCCATGCCGGGCGATATCGAGACCCAGCTTCGCCACATCGCCCAGACGGTCGAAAAGACCAGCGCCCAGCTCGAAACCCTTGCCGCGCTGCGTGGCGTCGAGGCGCAGGCCCCCGACCTCGACGCGCTCGCCGACCTCATCGTCGAGCGCACGCGCGGCGGCATCGATTCGGGGGCGGAAAGTACACCGGTCATCGCCAAGGCCGATCTCGATGCGCTCGAGCAGCGGCTGGCCGCGCTTTTTTCCGCCGAGCCCGAGACCGCCCAACCCGATCCCGGCCTCAATATCGTGCGCGATTCCATCGCGCAGGTGGACAACCGGCTCGGCCGCCTCGAGGCCATGCTCAACACGCGGCATGAGACGCCCGCTGCCGAGGCCCGGCCGCGCCGCCGCGAACCGTCCGACACCATGCCCGCCGATCCGGTATCGGGCGCGCCGCGCAAGGTGCTGTCCGAAGACCCGGCCATCACTCTTGAGACCGCGCGGACCCAGGCGGCGCCCGGCTTCAATCTCGATCCCGAAACCATCGCCCGCCCGGTCAAGCCGCAGTCGAGCTTTGCCGACGAGCCCGAGCGGCCCTTTGCCGCCGAACGCGCCGAACCGGGTGAGACAGCCGGGTCGCGCCCCCTTGCCAGCCGCTCCAATTTCATCGAAGCCGCGCGGCGCTCCGCCCGCCAGCAGCCCGAGGAGGAAAGCGCCTCCAGATCGCTGATCGCCCGCGCGCTGTCCCGGTTCCAGAAAGCGGAGGCCGAGGAGGCTTACGCGCCGCAGGAAGCAGAGCCCGCACCGGCCATCGAGCCTCAAGCCGATCCGTTCGTTGCCCCGCCGGTCGAGACTGCATCAGAGGCGGAGGGGTTCGAGCCGGGGTTCATCGCCCGCAACCGCCGCGCCCTTTTGCTCGGCGCCGCGCTGGTCGTCGTCATCGCTCTTGCCGTGCCGCTGGTGCTCAACCGCGTTACAGGCGGCGATGCGCCCATCCGGCAGGCGGCAACGCCTCCTGTTCCCGCCGAGGCCCCGGCGCCCGAGCCGCAGGCACCCGCCCAAGAGCCCGTCGAGGCCGCCGGCGATGTCAGCAGCCTCATGTCGGGCGTGCGGATGATCGATGCGCCGTCCGCGCTCTCGCCCGCAACGCTCGATGCCGGAGCAGTCGATCCCATCCAGACCGCCGCGCTCGGCAACCCGCCTGACCGCTATATCGACCGCACGATGACCGCCAGCATCCCCGATACGCCGCCCGCCACGGCGGTGCTGCCCGAGATCAGCGTGCCCGACACCATCGAACCCGAACTGCTCCGCACCGCCGCCGAAGCGGGGGATTCCAAAGCCCAGTTCGAGATCGGCGCGATCTTTACCGAGGGCCATGTGGTCGAGCAGGATTTCGCTCAGGCCGCCGCCTGGTACGAACGCTCGGCGGCGCAGGGCTTCGCCCCGGCGCAGTACCGGCTGGGCAATCTTTACGAGAGCGGGCGCGGGGTCGACCGCGACCTCGAACTGGCCCGGCTCTGGTATCAGCGCGCCGCCGAGGCGGGCAACCGCATGTCCATGCACAACCTTGCCTCGCTCTATGCGGGCGGGGAACTCCAGACTCAGGATTTTGAGGCCGCCGCGCACTGGTTCGAGGAAGCGGGTGCGCGCGGGCTGACCGACAGCCAGTTCAACCTCGGCATGCTTCATGCGCGCGGGCTCGGGGTCGAGCAGAGTTTCGAGGATTCCTATTTCTGGTTCTCGCTTGCCGCCCGCTCGGGCGACGAGGACGCGGTGACCGCCCGCGAGGACGTGGCCCGCTCGCTCGAAGCGGAAACCATCAATGTCCTGTCCGACCGGCTCGCCGCATGGCAGCCCGCCGAAATCGACATGGCCGCCAATTTCGCGCCCATCGGCACCTGGGACGCAGCGTTCGACCCGGGACAGGCGATCGCCAATCGCGAGGTGGTCGAGCGCGTGCAGATGCTGCTGGGCAAGCTGGGCTACGATGTGGGCCAGCCCGACGGTCTCGCCGGCCCGCGCACCCGCGAGGCCATCCTTGCATTCGAGCGCGCAACCGGTATGAACGAGAAGGGCGAGGTCAACCCGCGCCTGCTCGCCGTGCTGGGCAGCCAGCCGGTCTGAGGTCGAAAAATCCGGCCACCCGTCGGGGGACCCGGGCCGGTAATGAAAACGACTCTGGCGTTAAAGTGGTCATAACCCGGGTGTACTACCCTGGTCGTGAACCTGTGTTCTATTCGATTGGTCCCCCGGCGTGCAGATCTACCTGCCCATTGCTGAATTGTCGGTCAACCTGTTCTTCCTTGTCGGGATCGGGGGCGCGATCGGCTTTCTCTCGGGCCTGTTCGGGGTCGGGGGCGGCTTCCTGCTCACGCCGCTGCTGATCTTTTCGGGCGTGCCCGCGCCGGTGGCGGTGGCCTCGGTGACGGGCCAGGTGGTGGCGGCCTCAACCTCGGGGGCGCTGTCCTACTGGCGGCGCGGCGGTATCGACCTGATGCTCGCCGCGTTCCTGGTGCTGGGCGGCGCGGTGGGGTCGATAGTGGGGGTGTGGATATTCTCGCTCCTGCGGAGCCTGGGCCAGCTCGATCTCGCCATCTCGCTGGGTTACCTGATTTTTCTGGGCGCCATCGGCTCGCTGATGCTCTATGAGGCCATTCGCTCGATCATCCGGTCGCGCCGGGGGCCACAGCGGCCCAAGATGCCGGGGCAACACACTTGGGTGCACGGCCTGCCGCTGCGCATGCGGTTCAAGAAATCCCAGCTCTATATCTCGGTGATCCCGGTTATCGTCATCGGCTTTCTGATCGGGATCGTGGGCGCGCTGCTCGGCATCGGGGGCGGGTTCATCCTCGTGCCCGCGCTGGTCTATCTCCTGCGCATTCCCGGTTCGGTCGTGGTAGGCACGTCGCTGCTGCACGTACTGGCGGTGATGGCGGTCACTTGCGTGCTCCACGCCGTCCAGAGCCAGAGCGTCGATATATTGCTCGCCTTCTGCCTCATGGTGGGCAGCGTTGCGGGTGCGCAGTTCGGCGCCTCGGCGGGCCAGTATCTGCGCGGCGACCAGTTGCGCGCCCTGCTGGCGCTGATCGTGCTTGGGGTTGCGATTCGCTTCGGACTCTCGCTGTTCCTGACGCCCGCCGATCCTTTCTCGATGGCGGCCATCGGCTTCGGGGAGACAGTGTGATGGCGCTGCGCGGGCTTCTCATCCTCATGCTGGTGCTGGCCATGGCCCAGACGGGCCATGCACAGGATCTGGTCTTTTCGACCTCGAACCGCACGGTCTGGATCCACTCCAATTTCACCGGCGAGACGATCACGCTGTTCGGCAATATAGAGCCCGACCTCGCCGGACAGGCGCCGCAAGGCCATTACGATATCGTCGTGGTCATTCGCGGCCCGGTGGGTGACCGCGTGGTGCGGCGCAAGGCGCGCCAGTTCGGCATCATGCTCAATGCCGACTACGCCCTGTTCGGCCAGCTTCCCTCCTATTATCGCGTGCTTTCGAGCCGCCCGCTGGAAACGATCCTCACCCGGGAGGCGATCGCGGAGATGGGCTTTACCGTCGAGGCGCAGGCTTCAGCGGCCCTTGAGACGACGACCGGCAACGTGCCGATGTTCGAGAACGAATTGATACGGCTCATGGAAAAGGCCAGCCTGTTCGGCACCGCCGAACGCGGGGTGAGCTTTTTGTCCCCCACCTTCTTTACGGCCCGCGCCGCGCTGCCCTCCAACGTCTCCAGCGGACTGTTCCTTGCGCAAGCATTCGTTGTGCGGGACGGCGAGGTGGTGGCCCGGAACGCCCAGCAGTTCATCGTCCAGAAAACCGGCTTCGAGCGCTTTCTGGGCGATGCCTCACGCAACCAGCCGCTGCTCTACGGCCTTGCCTGCGTTCTTCTGGCGCTGGTGACCGGCTGGTTCGGCGGCGTGCTGTTCAGGCGGTAAGAGTGCGGTCAGGAAAAGTTGCAGACTTTTCCGGTTCGGCCGCACGATAAATCAATAAGGTTAGAGCTTGAACCAGTTTCAACCAGGCTGGATCAGGCGCTAGGGAACTCGTCGCGCTTGAGGAGTACGGGGCGCTGGGGCACCTGGCAGACCGGCATCATCTCGATGATATTGACGTTGACGTGGTCGGGCAGGTTGGCCAGCCACCAGACGGTGTCCGCGATGTCCTCGGGCAGCAAGGGATCGTTGTCGGCGTACATCTTCTCATTGGCCTCGAAATCCCCGCCGGTGCGCACGGCTGTAAACTCCGACTTGGCGTGCCCCGGTTCGAGCGAGGTGATGCGGATGCCGGTGCCCATGGTGTCGGTCCGCAGGTTCGCGGTGAACTGGTGGACGAACGCCTTGGTCGCGCCATAGACGTTGCCGCCCGTATAGGCATAGCGCCCAGCGATCGAGCCCACATTGACGATGGACGCGCCCTTGCCCACCGATTTCAGCATGGGCAGCAATTCGAGCGTCGTGTGGATGAGCCCCATCACATTGGTTTCGACCATGGTGCGCCATTGGGCCGGATCGATATCGGGGACCGGATTGACCCCGAGTGCCAGCCCGCCATTGTTGAACAGGCACCTGACCGGCTGGAAGTTTTCCGGGATCGCCTTCACCGCCGCCTTGATCGAAGCCGGATCGGTGAGGTCCATCTCGATGCCGTGGACGATCTCGGGAAATTCGGCCTCTAGCTCGGCCAGCCGCTCGCGCCGCCGCCCTGTGGCGATGACCTTCCATCCATTGCGGGCGAACTGGCGTGCGGTGGCGGCGCCGAAGCCGGAAGTTGCGCCGGTGATGAAGATGACGGGTTTCATGGCAGGGGACTCGAAATCTGGCGGGAAACGATCACAAGGTCCGCGTGGCGGGCCGTGGCGGAAACCAGATCGTAGTTCGGAAGATCGACTTGCTCAACATGGGTGGCGACATGTTCGGGCGAAAAAAGCCCGTGTTCGGCGTGGCGGCGGAGCAGGCGCGCCCGCACCGTGTCGCGGGGCAACTCGAGATGGACCGCAAGGTCGAGCAGCGGACGGATGCGGTTCCATGGCGGGGTATCGAGGAGGAGATAATTGCCCTCGACGATAAGGATAGGGGTTTGCGGCGGGACGGTATAGCCGTTCTCCGTCACCTCTTCGATATCCCGGGTATAGATGGGGCCTGAAACGGGGCCGGTCGCGGACTTGAGATGGGCGAGGAAACCGGCGAAGGCTTCGGCCTCGAAGGTATGGGGCGCGCCCTTCTGCGCGGCAAACCCAAGGGATTTAAGCTTTTCCTGCCGCATGTGAAAGCCGTCCATGGGGATCACGGCGGCGGCAAGGGTTTCGGCGAGGCGGGCGGCGAGCGTCGATTTGCCCGAACCCGGGCCGCCGATGATGCCGATGAGGAAACGGCGGGGCGGAGAGGTCGCTGCGATGTTGGCCACACGCTGCGAAATCCGCCGCGTCAATACCGCCGCAATTTCATCATCATTAAGGGTCAACCGCTCCTGCACGGCTAGCGTTTGCGGCCTGCCGAGGCCAGCCGCAGGATGATCCAGATGGGAATGACGACCATCGCGCCGGTCAGCGCATAGCCCCAGGCGTCGCGCAGCACGCCGAAGCCGTTCTCGAAAATGCCTGAGAACAGGCGCTCGATCGAGCGGAAGATGTCCTGCGGCGAAATGCCGAACATGGCCATGAGGAAACCCATGAGCAGGCTCATCAGGATCAGCCGCACCGCCACCCGGCCCGGCGTATCGCCCAGAATGGCGACAAGGGGGGAAGGTCTTTCCCTCGGCTCGTTTCTCTCGATAGTCTCGGGCATGGCCGGTTCCGCCTTCTGATCGTGATTCTGAATATAGGACGCCATTCCGCGTGTCTCAACTCTCACCCATCGTCGAGGACTGGTTCGCCGCCAAGGGCTGGGCGGCGCGGGCGCATCAGCTAGACGTGCTGGCAGCCGACCGAGCGGGCAATTCAGTGCTGCTGATCGCGCCGACAGGGGCGGGCAAGACGCTGGCGGGATTCCTGCCCTCCATCGAGGATCTGATCGTCAACCCTCATGATGGGCTGCACACCCTCTATATCTCGCCGCTCAAGGCGCTGGCCGTGGACGTGGCGAGAAATCTCGACGCCCCGATTGCTGGGATGGGATTGAAAATCAAGGTCGAGACGCGGACAGGAGACACCCCCGCCTCGCGGCGGCAGCGGCAAAGGTTCGATCCGCCCGACATATTGATGACGACGCCCGAGCAACTGGCCCTGCTGCTTTCCCATCCCGACAGCGCAAGACTGTTCGGCAATCTCAAGCGGGTCGTCCTTGATGAACTGCATGCGCTGGTTACCTCGAAGCGTGGGGATCTGCTGGCGCTGGGCGTGGCGCGGCTGGCCAAACTTTCGCCGGATGTGCGCGTGACCGCGCTTTCGGCGACCGTCGCCGAGCCGGATATCCTGCGCGACTGGATTGCCGCGCCGGTTTTTCCGCGCCCCGCCGTCCTCATCAACGCACCGGGCGGGGCGGCGCCCGAGCTTTCGATCCTCGAAAGCGAGGATCGCGTGCCCTGGGCAGGCCATTCGGCGGCCTATGCGGTGCCGCAATTGCTCGAGACCATCAAGGCGCACGGCACCACCTTGCTGTTCGTCAACACCCGGTCCCAGGCCGAAGTGCTGTTCCAGAGCCTGTGGGCGATCAACGACGACGCCCTGCCCATCGCGCTCCACCACGGCTCGCTCTCGGTCGAGCAGCGCAGGAAGGTCGAGAGCGCGATGGTGGCGGGCAATATCCGCGCCGTCGTCTGCACCTCGACGCTCGACATGGGCATCGACTGGGGCGACGTGGACCTCGTGGTGCAGGTGGGCGCGCCCAAGGGGGCGAGCCGAATGCTGCAAAGGGTGGGACGCGCCAACCACCGGATGGACGAGCCCTCCAAAGCCATGTTCGTCCCCGCCAATCGCTTCGAGGTGCTCGAATGCGAAGCGGCGCTTGAGGCGGTGGCGGCGGGCGCTCAGGACAGCGAGCGTCCGCTGTCCGGCGGGCTCGACGTCCTGGCCCAGCATGTTCTGGGGATGGCGTGTGCCGCGCCGCTCGATGCAAATGCGGCCTTTGCCGAAATAACGCGCGCCTGGCCCTATCGCGACCTGCCGCGCGAAAAGTTCGACCGCGTGCTGGATTTCGTCGCGACCGGCGGCTATGCGCTCAAGGCCTATGAGCGGTTCGCGAAACTGAGAAAGACCCCCGAAGGGCTGTGGCGCATCGCCAATGGCAAGGTTGCCCAGCAATATCGGCTCAATGTCGGTACCATCGTCGAGGAACCGATGCTCAAGGTGCGGCTGGTGCGGGCGCGGGGCGTAAGGAAGGGCGCAACGACCGGCCCCATCGGACGCGGCGGGCGGGTGCTGGGGGAGATCGAGGAATATTTCATCGACCAGTTGGTGCGCGGCGACACCTTCATGTTCGGCGGCGAGATCGTCGCCTTCGAGGGCGTCGTGGAGACCGAAGCCTATGTCTCGCGGTCCTATTCCGAGAGCCCCAGGATACCCGCCTATATGGGTGGAAAGTTCCCGCTCTCTACCTTTCTGGCCGACGGAGTGCGGCGCATACTGGCGGACCGCGACAACTGGCGGGTGCTGCCCGATCAGGTGCGCGAATGGCTCGAGTTGCAGGAGGCGGCCTCGGTGCTGCCGGGCCGTGAAAGTCTCCTCGTCGAAACCTTCCCGCGTGCCGACAAGCATTATCTCGTCTGCTATCCCTTCGAGGGGCGGCTGGCGCACCAGACGCTGGGCATGCTGCTGACCCGCCGTCTCGAACGGGCGCGGGCCCAGCCCCTGGGGTTCGTTGCCACCGACTACGCACTCGCCATCTGGTGCGCGACAGACCTTTCGGCACAGATACGGACCGGGCGGCTCTCGCTCGATCAACTGTTCGACGAGGACATGCTGGGGGATGATCTGGAAGCCTGGCTCGATGAATCCGCGCTCATGAAACGCACCTTCCGCAACTGCGCGATCATCTCCGGGCTGATCGAGCGCCGCCATCCGGGCAAGGAAAAATCGGGACGGCAACTGACCATGAGTTCGGACATCATCTTCGATGTCCTTTACCGCCACGAACCCGGCCACATTCTCATCGAAGCCACCCGCCGCGATGCGGCGCGCGGGCTGTTGGACATCGAGCGGCTGGGTGTGGCGCTCAAACGCATCCGGCGCCACATCCAGCACAAGCCCCTCGATCGCATCTCCCCGCTTGCCGTGCCGGTGATGCTCGATATCGGCAAGGAGCCGATCTTCGGGGAAGCGCGCGAGGCAGTGCTGAGGGAAGCGGCCGAGGATCTGATCGCGGAGGCGGTGGGCCGATGACCGGCGCTTGATTTCGCGAGAAAATTATTGGTTTATGATGTGTTGACTCCATGTCGGGAGGGGGGACGCATGACGCAGGACAGCGACGGGGATTTCAGCGCTTTTTCCGGGTCGGACGGTAAGCCGACCGAGGCCGAACGCCTGCTGATCGAGGCGACCCGGAAGGGAGCCGGTGCCTTCTGCGAGGAGCTTGCAGACGAGGAAAAAGCGGTTTCCGCCGAGTTGATCGAGGCCATTGCGACCGGCACGTTCAGCCACGCCAACTGGAAGGGCTGGCGCCAGCACCCTTACGGCCTTTATCTGCGCGGGGCGATCGTGAGCGATCGCCTGGTCCTTGAAAATCGCAATATCCCGATCAAGCTCAGTTTCGACCAATGCGAGTTCCGGGCGGGCTTCGATTTCGATGGCGCAAGCATTAATGGCAGCCTGTTTTTGAGGCGATGCCGTGTTGTAGGGGGGTGCAGCCTCGTCTCGATGGCGATCGCGGGACAGTTTTCGGCGGATGGAGCGGTATTCGACAACCCTGGGGGCGTGGCGCTCAACGCCCAGGACGTCAAATCATTGGGCTGGTTCATCAACCGAGCAACGTTCAACGGCGTCATGGACATCAACAGCGCGGAAATCGGCGGCCAGGTGAGCGCGAACGAAGCCCGGTTCGAGGGCGAAGGCGTGGCCGTTCAGGCGTTCGGCGTCAAGGCATCCAGCTGGTTCATGAGCTCGGCCGTAGTGAAGGGCGGCTTTGTCTTCAATGGCTCTCACTTCGATGATGGCTTTTATGCCGGAGACACCCATTTCAGCAATCCGGGCGGCGATGCCATCTGGGCGCAGCGCACAAAGGCCGGGACCCTGGTATTGTACGGCGCCACGGTGGAAGGCCGGTTCGACCTGCATGAAGCCGAAATCGGCGGGCAGATGAATGCGAACACCGTAAAATTCCTCAATCCCGGCGGCGTGGCCGTCTGGGCCCAGGGGGTCAGGGTGTCGAGCTGGTTCATGTGCAATGCGATGGTTGCCGGCACCTTCGACATCAACAGCGCCCTGATCAGCGGCCAGTTCGCGGCCAGCGAAACGACGTTCGGTGAAGCCGACGCCGCCGTCTTCGCCTATGCCGCACAAGTGAACAGCTGGTACATGGATGAAAGCGTCGTAAAGGGACGCTTCGACATCAGCAGCGCCAATATCGAAGGCCATTTCAGCGCCGAGCGCGCGCAATTCGAGCACGCCGAACTCGCGTTCTCGGCCAATGGCGCAAGGGCAGCGTCCTGGTCGATGACGTCCGCGATCGTCAAGGGCAATTTCAACCTCTATGCCGTCAACATAGAGGGGTATTTCGCAGCGCCCGGCGCAACGTTCGAGAACCCGGGCGGATGTGCGTTCGAGGCTTGTTTCGCACGAATTGGCGGTGGGGTTTTTCTCAGGGATGGCGTGACCGTCATAGGCGATCTCGATCTTTCCGGCGCAACGATCGGCAAGGCTCTCGATCTGGGGGAATCGAGCTTCAGCGCCGCCCGATACATCGCGGTACGACTGCAGGAAGTTCATGTTCAGGGAGACACTCTCTTCACATCATCCACGTTCAAGGGGATCGTTGACTGCACAAGGGCGAAGTTCGATGGCCGGCTGACGGTCTGGGATTCGGTGCTGATCGCTCCCTTCATCGCTGTCGAGGAAAAGCTCATCCCCGAACAGGCCAACGACTGGGGCACCGCGCTCGCTCGCAAGATCGTGCACGGCCTGCGCCATCACGCGCTGCTGCTCAAGGAGGCAAGGATCGGTGGGCGGCTCGTTCTGTCCAGGATTCCGGCGCGGGGCATCATCGATTTCTCCCATGCGTGCTGCAATGTTCTCGAGGATCATGCAGCCGCATGGCCGGCCCCGATCGACTATAAGCGCCGCGCCCTGCCTGGCCGTCTTTACGTGACGGAAGACGGAACGAAAACCGACATCCAGCACCTCGTGCTCGACGGGTTTGAATACAACTATTTCGAATTTCCCGACGGGAACAGCGCCGAAGATCAGCACAGCAACAAGGATGTGGCAGAGGCGCGGGTCGACTGGCTCGCGGCTCAGTCGGCCGACGATCTGACGGAACGGTTCAACCCCCAGCCCTGGCGGCAGGCATCCGCGGTTCTCAGGGCCATGGGATATGACCGCTCCTCGCAGATCATCTCCATCGAGAGGCGGGTGAGAGAGCGCTATGCGCGCGACATGCCCAAGCGGCAGAAATTCGTGAGCTGGCTCTTGCACCTTGTGGCCGATTACGGCTTCAACCCGTGGAAGACCGTGGCGATCTCGGTGGGTGTGGTGCTGCTCTGGGCCGTCTTCTACTGGGGTGGAACGGCGCTTTGCGGCGATCCCAATCTGCGCGGCGCGTCAGGAGAGTGCGGCGGCCAGCCGTTGTTCGTTGCGGTGCAGCATGGCGATGTCGATGGCCGTTTCGTCGATAGCGGTGGATATCCGGCGTTCGGCCACATCGCCTATTCGCTCGATGCGTTCGTGCCGCTGTTCGATTTCGGGACGGAAACCTATTGGCGGCCCAATGCACGGGCCTGGGCCAATGTCACGCTCGACTGGCCGGGCCTCGATCAGCCCCCGACCCTCAAGATCCCGCTGGGTTATCTCCTCCATTGGCTGTTCATCATGGAGCGGTTCCTCGGTGCCATTCTCATTGCGATTGCTGTGACGGGCTTTACCGGCCTGCTCACGCGGGACGAGAAATAAGCCCGGTTCACGCCTGCGTCAGCTTCGTTTCAAGATTGGCCCGCACCGTGGGCCATTCCGCCGGTATGACCGAATAGACGCAGGTGTCACGCACCGTTCCGTTCGCCATGCGGATGTGCTGACGTAGCACACCGTCGAGTTTTGCGCCCAGCCGCTCGATGGCGCGGCGGCTCTTGTGGTTGAGGAAATGGGTGCGGAATTCAACCGCAAGGCACCCCAGCGCCTCGAAGGCATGGGTGAGCAGCAGCAGCTTGGCCTCGGTGTTGAGCGGGGTGCGCTGGGCGCTTTTAGCGTACCAGGTGGAGCCAATCTCGACGCGCGGGCCGGCAAGGTCGATATTCATGTAGGTGGTCATCCCGACAATCCGGCCCGAGGGTCTGCCGATGACCGTGAAGGGAAGCATCGTGCCCTGTGTCTGAAGGCCCAGGCGCCGGTCGATCTCGGCGGCCATTTTATCGGGGGCAGGGATCGAGGTGTACCAGAGTTCCCACAATTTGCCGTCCTTGACGGCCTCGACGAGGCCGTCGTGATGCGCGCGCGATAGGGGTACGAGTTCGACATGACGGCCCGAAAGGGTCACCGGGGAAAGCGCCATGATCTCAAATTCCTCCGGGCAGGATATACGCAATCTCAGCGTTTTGACCTACAGCGAAAACTGACTTAGTCAAACGTTTCTTCGATGTCTTCGGGCGATTCGGCATGTCATCGGCGCACCCACTGACCGATAACGAAATCACCACGATCAATTTCCGCGGCCATGCCTTTGCGCCGCTGGTTTCCGGCGCGCTCTACTGGCCCGCCCACGAAACGCTTCTGGTGGCCGACCTGCACCTTGAGAAGATGTCGAGCTTTGCCCGGTCGGGCCAGTTGCTGCCGCCCTACGACACGGCGATGACGCTGGAACGGCTCGAACGCGACATAGCGCTGACGGGCGCGAGGAAGGTCATCGCGCTCGGCGACAGCTTTCACCGCGACGAGGGCGCAGATACCCTGCCGGATGCGGAAAGGGTGCGGATTTGCCGGCTGACGGGCACGATCGACTGGGTGTGGCTGGCGGGCAATCATGATCCCTCGGTACACCGGCTGGGTGGGCTGTGCACGAGCGAGATCTCGGTGTCCGGCTGCGTTTTGCGCCACGAACCGGTGCTGGGTGCACAAGGGGTCATCGCCGGGCATTTGCACCCGGCGGCGCGCATCGCCATGAACGGAAAATCGACGCGGCGGCCGTGTTTCGTCTGGGATGAGAACCTCTTGATCCTGCCCGCCTACGGCGCTTCGACGGGGAGCCTCAATATCCTCTCCGAAGCGTTCGGCGGCCTGTTTAACCGCGCGCGGCTGCAGGTGATGGTGATGGGGCGGGACCGGCTTTATCGGGTGGGGCTGAACAGGCTGGTGCGGGGGTAGGGCGTCGAGCCCGGCGTGTGGGGGGAGGCGCCAGCCATGCCATATCCCTCACGGAATTCTCTTTTTTCTGCCGTCCTTACCCAGCCCCCGGACCGCCCGTGCCAAGCGCGCCCTACTGGCTCGCCCACAGGATGCGTGCGATCCAGTCCACGTCCTGGGGTCTGAATATGCGCGGGGCGTGATCGGGGTTGATTGAATAGAGCTCCACCTGCTTTTCGGTGCGCCGGTGGAGGATCTTGGCCATCACCTCGCCTTCATGGGTGCGCACCACTACGCGGTCGCCCCGCCGCAATTGTTCGGTGGGCGAGACGATCAGCACGTCGCCATCGCGGTAGAGCGGCTGCATGGAATCGCCCGCAACCTCGAGTGCATAGGCTGTGCCGTCTCCAAGGCCGGGAAACCGCACCTCGTCCCAGCCCTGTCCCGCCGGAAAGCCGGCGGAATCGAAATAGCCGCCCGATCCGGCCTGGGCAAAGCCCAGGAGCGGCACGGTGGTTCCCTGACCGGTCTGCGAGGGGGGCTGGAAATAAGAAACCGCGCCCGAGAGCAGGCTATCGAAGGATTCATTGGTCGCTTCGAGCACCTTGGCGATGGATTCGGTCGAGGGCCAGCGCTCGCGCCCGTCCTTGCTCACCCGCTTGGAGGGGTTGAACGCGGTCGCATCCAGCCCGGCCAGCTTGGCAAGCCCCGACGCCGACAGCCCGTGCCGTTCGGCAAGGGTGTCCAGGGCGTCCCATATTGCGCGGTGTGACAGCATGCCCATGCGCCTTAAGGAATTAAATCTTTGCATCGGAAACTAATCCTAAGGCTGTCTAGGGTCAGTTAACACTTTTGTAAAGGCGTTTCCTATGCCGCGTCGCTTTTTCAACAGCCCATCCACAGCCTCGATGCTCGTTTTTCTGGGATGATTTTCCCATGACGCCGGTTACCCCAGTCAGGAACCGGGAAGCACGCATCTGATATCTGCCGGGTCGAGCGCCACCAGTTCGCTCCTGTCGGTTTCGAGCCGCACCGCCCAGATGGTGTCTTTCGTCTCCAGCCACCCGCCCATGTCGCGCGCCGTCACGAGGCCGATCACCGCAGGGTCGATTGCTCCATCGAGATGACATTCCTCGAACGCCCATATCTGCCCTTCCGCCTGCTCGGGAGCATCGAGCGTATCGAGGACTTCCCAGACAGGCCCGTCATCGGAAAACCCGACCAGCTTCTGCGCAAAAATCGCCACCACCGCGCCATCCGGTCCGCTGAGCGCGGCAATGGAATATGCGCAAACATCGTCATCCGCGGCAATGCACGCGCCCATCTGGCTCGACATGCCGTCCGGATAGGGCGGCACGAGAGTTCCGGTCAGGTCTTCGGAAGCGCTGGCGGGAACCGTCCAGATGCACATAAGCACTAAAGCAAACAGTCTCATGGCCGACAGGAAACCACAAATGGCGGGTCGAGTGAATAGCTGGCCGCTGACGAGGGTTTCCCTGCGCCCGCAAATTGCCTAGAGCTTTACCTGTTTTGCTGGAATCAAAACAGAAGCGCTAAGTCTCTGTTTCAGCGCGTTTCCGAACCGGATGAGTGGTGACGCTTATTCTGGAAACGCTCTAGAGCTTTGCCCATCACGAAAGGAGCCGAGCGCATGGCCGACCCGATATACAAGATCGCCAGCGAAGCCGAATGGGACGCTGCATTGGCAGCCGGCGAGCTTGCGGGCACCGCGGCCGATCTTGCCGATGGCTATATCCATTTCTCAACCGCCGCCCAGCTTTCCGAAACGCTCGACAAGCACTATCGCGGAAAATCGGGCCTCGTGCTCGCCATCGTCGATCAAGACCGGCTGCCGCAGGCGCTCAAATGGGAGCCCTCGCGCGGTGGCCAGCTCTTCCCCCATCTTTACGCCCCCCTGCCCATGAGCGCGGTGACGGCTCATAGGCCCCTCGATGCGCGGGCGGATGGCGGGTTCGATCTGCCGGAGATGGTCCGATGAGCCTTACCGATCTTCTCAAGCTTCCCGCCCTCGGCCGTCTCACGCGCGATGCACTTTTGAAGATGGAGCCGGAAACCGCCCATCGCGCGACTATCAACGCGCTGCGCATGGGTCTTGCGCCCGGGGGCAATCCCGACCCGGCCCACCTGGCGGTCAAATTTGTGGGGCTTAACCTCCCCAATCCACTGGGTATGGCGCCAGGGTTCGACAAGAACGCCGAGGTGCCGCGTGCGTTGGGGAAAGTCGGCTTCGGTTTCGTTGAAGTCGGCACGCTTACCCCACGCGCGCAGCCGGGCAATCCTTCTCCCCGCGTCTTCCGCATCCCCGAGGCCATGGGCATCGTCAACCGGCTCGGCTTCAACAATGAAGGGCACACCGCAGCGCTCGAACGTCTTGCCGCGCGCGATGCCGGGGTCGCCATTGGCATCAATATCGGGGCCAACAAGGACAGCGAGGATTTCGTCGCCGATTACGTCGAAGGCGTCAAAACCTTCTCGCCGATCGCCGGTTATCTCACCGCCAACATCTCCTCGCCCAATACGCCGGGCCTGAGAAACCTTCAGGCCGATGAAGCGCTCACGCGCCTGCTCGCGGCCATCATCGAGGCCCGCACCACCCAAAAGCGCCAGCCTCCGATCCTTCTGAAGATCGCCCCCGATCTCGATGAAAAACAGATGGACGGCATCGCCCGCGTCGTGCTCGCAAGCGGCATCGACGGGCTGATCGTCTCCAACACGACGCTTTCGCGCGATACGGTCATGGGCCTTCCCCATGCCGATGAAGCCGGCGGCTTGTCGGGCAAGCCGCTGTTCACGCTCTCGACGCAACGCCTCGCCCAGATGCGCCAGCGGCTGGGGGCCGATTTCCCCATCATCGGGGTCGGCGGCATCCACTCGCCCCAAAGTGCCGTCGCCAAGCTCGAAGCGGGCGCCAACGTCATCCAGCTCTATTCCGCACTGGTCTATGGCGGCATGGAAATGGTCGAGGACATCAAGACGGGGTTGTCGGCTGCGATCACCGCGCGGGGGCTGTCCTCGGTATCCGACCTCACGGGGCTGGCGGTCGCCGATTGGGCCGAGGGGCGGGGAACGTTTTAGAGCAGATCAGTGTTTGACGGAATCGTCGAGCTTCCCTAATTGCGGCGGGTTCGGTCTGGACCCCGGGAATAAATCCCGGGGTGACAGGTGGGAATAGGGCAGGTATTGGCCAAAGCCACCAATGTCATTCCGGGACCCGTTCCCGGCAATCCAGCGCGATCCTTCAAAACGCGCCGCTCTGTGCCGGTTCAATCAAAACCTGAAATGATCTAGAACCTGAAACGATCTAAACGAGAACGGCCTCAGCCATCCCCCGCCAACTCCCCGCCCAGCGCTCGCGCGATGAGCTTGCGGGTGTTTTCCACCCCGTAGAGCGCGGCGAACGAGCCGAAGCGGGGGCCGCGTTGCTGGCCGATCAGGACCTGGTAGAGCATCTGGAAAAAGGCGCCCGAAACGCCCGGACCGCCGCGCGGGCCGGTGCGGGAATGGTCCTGATAGCGCTCGATCTCGCGGGCCACGTCGAGCGCGGCGTTCTGGATCGCCTCGCCATCGGCGTCGGGGGAGAGGGCGGCGAAGGCTTCTGAGAGGTCTTCGAGCGCCTTGCGCTCCACTTCGTCGGGCGCGCGGTAGTTCTTTTCGACGAAATCGGCGAAATAGCGCATGGCATAGCCGACCAGCGCATCGAGGTGCGGATGGGTCTGGGGCGTGACGCCCGGCGCATAGGCCGAGATATAGCCCCACATCACCTCGGGTGTCTCGGGGTTCGACGCGGTGGCGAGATTGAGCAGAAGCGCAAAACTCACCGGCATGTCATAGGCCGGCGGCAGCCCCGAATGGATGTGGAAAGCAGGGTTTTCGAGAAGCGCCGCGGCATCCTGGCCTTGCGCCGAGGCGGCAAAGGAGAAGTATTCGTCCACCGCCTTGGGAATGACGTCGAAATAGAGCCGCTTGGCCGTGCGGGGCTTCTGGAACATGAACAGCGCCAGGCTTTCCGAGGAGGCATAGGTCAGCCACTCGTCGATCGAGATGCCATTGCCCTTCGACTTGGAAATCTTCTGGCCCTGATCGTCAAGGAACAGCTCATAAACGTAGTGCTCGGGCGGGGTGCCGCCAAGGATCGAGCAGATCTTGTCATAAACGATCTGGTTGGTCTGGTGGTCCTTGCCGAACATCTCGAAATCGACGCCGAGCGCGGCCCAGCGCATCCCGAAATCGGGCTTCCACTGGAGCTTGACGTTGCCGCCCGCGACCGGAAGCGTCACGTCGCGCCCGTCCTCATCGGTGAAGGTGACGGTGCCGTCTTTTGCGTTCACCTCCTTCATGGGCACATAGAGCACCCGGCCCGAAATGGGCGAGATGGGCAGGATGGGCGAATAGGTCGCCTGCCGCTCGGCACCCAGGGTCGGGAGCATCACGGCCATGATGTCGTCATAACGCTCGAGCGCGCGCACCAGCATGTCGTCGAACCTGCCGGACTTGTAGTAATCGGTGGCGCTGGCGAATTCGTAATCGAACCCGAAGGTATCGAGAAAGCGCCGCAGCATGGCGTTGTTGTGTTCCCCGAAGCTGGGATAGCCCTTGTCCCAGGGGTCGGGAACGGCGGTCAGCGGCATCTGCAGGTACGGTTCGAGCGCTTCGCGCGAGGGCACGTTGTCGGGAATCTTGCGCATCCCGTCCATGTCGTCGGAAAAGCAGATGAGCCGGGTTCTGATCTGATCGTTGGTCAACAGCCGGAACGCGGTGCGCACCATGGTGGTGCGGAGCACTTCCCCGAAGGTGCCGATATGGGGCAGGCCGGAGGGACCGTAGCCGGTCTCGAAGATTACCTCGTCCTTGCCGAGCTTTTCGGCCCGTTTGACCACCTTGCGCGCTTCCTCGAACGGCCATGCGCGCGCATTGGGCGCGGCGGCGACTGCGGAAGGGTCGAGCGGGGGCAGGGTACGGGACACGGTACGGTCCATCCTCAAAAGGTGAAAAGAAAAAGGGAGTATGCGGCGCTGGTGTTGCATCATCGGCCCTGAAAGGTCAATGGCTTCCCGGCTTTGGGCTTGCGCGGGCGCGCGGGTATTTCTAGGGTCGGGCAACCACCACCAGCTTTCCAGAGCCGCCATGACCCTCTCGCCCGTCGATGCCCTTGTTTATACCATGGTCGTCACTGCCGTGTCGGACACCGACGTATCGGACGGTGAACTCGATCGTTTCGCGGCGCTGATCGGCCGCTGGCCGGTATTTGCCGGTTTCGATACCGCCCGGCTGCCCGAAGTGGCCAGCCGGTGCGTCGAGCAACTCAATATGGGCGGGCTGGACGCGCTTCTCGCCGAAATCGCCGATACGCTGGAGCCGCGCCTGCAGGAAACCGCCTATGCGCTGGCCGTGGAGGTCGCAACGGTCGATCTAAGGCTCAACCAGGAGGAACTGCGGCTGCTCGAAATGATCCGCGACGCATTTTCCATCGACAGGTTGACGACGGCGGCACTGGAGACATCGGCGCGGATTCGGCATCGGCGGTTATAGGGTGGAAGAGGCAATGCCTTTGGCTGGCATCGCTCGCCCCCTCTTGGAACATTTCAGCTTTTGATGGAAGCGATTGCCTTGCCCCCCCGTCGCTTTCCCGGCGAAAGCCGGGATCCATAGCGGACCCTCGATCACGGAGAGCGTTGCAGCATGGACCCCGGCTCAAGGCCGGGGTAGCGAAGAGGTGTGGGACTGATCCAGGCAAAACCTGAAACGATCTAGGCGCGCAAAATCTTTTCCATCGCCTTGCCCTTGGCCAGCTCGTCGATGAGTTTGTCGAGATAGCGGATTTCGCGCATGGTGGGCTCCTCGATCTCCTCGACGCGCACGCCGCAGACGACGCCGGTGATCAGCGATCGCGAAGGATTGAGCCGGGGCGCCCGGGCGAAGAAATCCTCGAAACCGGTGCCTTTTTCCAGCTCCTGCTTAAGCGATTTATGGTCGTGGCCGGTCAGCCAGAAGATGATCTCGTCGACCTCCGCTTTCGTGCGCCCTTTCTTTTCGGCCTTGGCGATATAGAGCGGATAAACGCTCGCCACGCTCATAGAATAGATGCGATGGGTCACGGGACCCTCCTTTGATCGCGATTGCAACGCAAGGATATCAATAAAAGCTCACCGGAAACCACCGCAGGTAAAGCTCGTTGATCCGCCCTTCGCGCTCGAGCCGCACCAGGGCCCAGTTGATGGCGGTGCGCACATTGTCGAGCCCGGCGGGCACCGCGACGGTCATGCCGTCGCCGAACAGGTCCGGCCGGAAATAGGCGCCGCCCGCGAACGCGCAGCAATCGGGGTTTTCGTTGAGCCAGAAGGCCATGCGCATCCCGTCGGCAAAGGCGGCTTCGACCCGCCCTTCACCGAGAGCGTCGAGGGCGGCAAATTCGGTTTCAAAGTCGATGACCTCGACATCAGGCAGGGTGCGGGCGAGAAGCCTGGCGTGGGTCGAGCCCTCGCGCACGCCTATGGGGCCGGCAAGGCGGGCGGGATCGAGACCGGGGGCAATGCCCTTGCGCACGGCAAAGCGGGCGGGCAGTTCGAGATAGATGCGGGAGAAATCGAACCGTTCGGCCGCTTCGTCTTCCATCGCGAGCCCCGCGATCAGAGCATCGCCCTGATTGTCGGCCAGCGCCTGCTGCACCCGGTTCCAAGGCCAGGCCTGAATGGTGCAGCGCGCTGAAAGGCGCATGCAGATCGCATTGGCAAGATCGACATTGAATCCCACGAGCCGCCCCGAGCCGTCGGTGTAGTTGAAGGGCGGAAAATCGGTCGTGGTGAGAAAACGCAGGGCGGGGACCATCGCCGGATCGACCAGGTCGTCACGCGCGGCAGGGTCCACATGCACAGGAGGATTCTGCGCACTTGACAGAGTGGAAGCGCCAATGAGCGTGGCCATGACGAGGACGCGCAACAGGGAGCGGAGCATACGTATTTTCCACAGGGTCGGGTTGGGTCTCCCCCGTTTATGGCGCATTTGAGAGCCGATTGGTAGGTTCGTTGCATTGGGGGAGCGAGCATGCGGCGGCTTGACCGGTTCCAGACGGATGCGGCCATCATCGAGGCTTTGCTCGGCGCCAATGCGGAACCGGGAAAGGCCGAGGCGATCCTTTGCCGGGCGCGGGAACTGGGCTGCGACCCGCTGACGGCGCTGATCCATGCGAGCGGAGAGGATCAGGATGCGGTCTATGCCCGCGTCGCTTCCATGTTCGGGCTGGCCTTCGTCGATGACATCGCACCCTTCATCGTCCCTTTCGGGCCCATGGCCAATATCGATAGCTTCGGCCAGTTGTCCTCGGTGCGGGGGTGCTGGCGCGGGGTGGAAGTCGTGTTCCTTGCTCCCGGCCTCAGGCAGTTCGTGGATTTGGCGGGCCGGGACGCGAACGCCCGCCAGGTCATCGTGACGAGCCCGCGTGCACTGACCGACGCTATCGTCAGGGTCAATGCGGCACGGCTCGCCGAAGACGCTATCCAGCGCATCGTGCGCCAGTATCCCCATGGCAGCGCCAATACCGAACTGCGCAGGCCCTGTTGCTACGGACTGCTGGCCATCATGCTGGCGATCGCCTTTGCCGCGCTCTTTGCCCAGACGACGGCCCAGCCCGTCGTATTGCCCGTTCTGGCGCTGCTTCTGGTTTCCCCTTCGGCCTTGCGGATATGGGCGGCGCTGACGGCGCGCGAGAACGTACCGCTTGCCCCGCGCCGGTTGCTGCCCGATGCCGAGCTTCCCTGCTATTCGGTGCTGGTGCCGTTGCGCGACGAGGCTCATATGGTGCCCCAGTTGGCCGGGGCATTGCGCCGGCTCGATTATCCGCCCGAAAAGCTCGACATCAAATTCGTGGTGGAAAGTGCAAGCCAGCGTACGGTGATGGCGGTGAAGCGCTATCTCGGCGATGCACGGTTCTCGTTGGTCGTCGTGCCGAAAATGCCCCCGCATACCAAGCCCAAGGCGCTCAATTTCGCCCTGCCGCTGGTGCGCGGGCGTCATGTGACGGTGTTCGACGCCGAGGACGTGCCCGAGCGCGACCAATTGCGCAAGGCGGCCTCGCTCCTTGCCGAACGGCCCGATATTGCCTGCCTCCAGGCGCAACTGCTTATCACCAACGCCCGGCGAAACTGGGTCACACGGCTGTTCGCGGCCGAATATGCCGGGCTTTTCGGCGTGCTGCTGCCCGGCATCAGCCGGCTGGGGTTGCCAGTTCCGCTAGGCGGTACATCGAACCATTTCCGCATCGATATTCTGCGCCGCGCGGGCGGATGGGATGCGTTCAACGTGACCGAGGACGCCGATCTGGGCGTGCGTTATGCGCGGCTGGGGCACAAGATCGCGAGCTTTGCCAGCTATACATCCGAGGAATCGACGGTGACGGTCCATGCCTGGTTGCGCCAGCGCAGCCGCTGGATGAAGGGCTGGATGCAGACGCTGATCGTCCATTCGGCCTATCCGGGGCGGCTGTTGGGCGATCTGGGCTGGGTGCGGCTGCTCGGCTTTCAGGTGATGGTCGCAGGTATGGTGCTTTCGATCTCGGTGCACGGATTGCTGCTGGTTTCAACGCTGGCTCAGGCGATCATCGAGACGATCCGTTTCGGGATGCCGGGCGGCTCTGTCCGGGCCAGTCTCGTGGTGCTGGGGGTCGGCTATGTGGGGTCCATTGCCATCGGCGTGATCGGATTGGCGCGGGTCGGCCGCCGGGATCTGTGGGCATGGCAGACCCTGCTCCCCGTTTACTGGATGCTGGCCTGGGTCGCGACCGCCCGCGCGGTGATCGAACTGATCCGGCGGCCCTATCACTGGGCCAAGACCCACCATAGCGGGATGCACGCGATGGAGAAAAAGGGCGGGCCGGGCGGTTAAAGGGGAGTGTTGCCTTGGGCTTTTGGAAGATGGCGAATGCCCCCGCTCTTTCGCCCCCTCGCCGTTGAGGGGAGGAGGCGATGGAGGCTATCCCCTCTTGCTCATCTGCGCGAGCAGCGCCCGTAACGCGGCGGGTTTTACCGGCTTGTTGAGCACCGCGGTGCCCCGGGTCTCGGCAAGCTGGCGTACGGCGGCAGTGCGGTCGGCGGTGACGAGGATGGCCGGCAGGTGCCCGCCCACGATCTGCTTGAGCCATTCGATGGCATCGAGCCCCGAGGTCTGGTCGAGGTGGTAATCCATCAGCACCAGATCGGGCACCCAACCCTCGAGCATGTTGAGTTGCGCGATTTCCTTGAGCGAGGTGGCGGTGCGCACGTCGCACCCCCAGTTTTCGAGCAGGCCCGACATGGCGTCAAGGATGTTGCGCTCGTTGTCGACGCAAAGCACATGCAGCCCGGCAAGCTGGTTTTCCGTGCGCGGCGGAGCGGCCTCCCTTGCCTGGGAAGGCCGGGCGTCGGCGGCGACCAGAGGGACCGAGACCGAAAAACGCGAGCCGCGGCCCACCACGCTTTCGATTTCCATGGCGTGATCGAGCGCGGCAAGGATGCGCTGGACGATGGAGAGTCCCAGCCCCAGCCCGGGCGCGATGCGCGCGCCCTGTTCGAGCCGGGAAAACTCGGTGAAGATGAGATTGTGCTGCCGCCGGTCGATGCCGATGCCGGTATCGATCACATCGAGCCTGACCATGTTTCCGCGCTTGCGGCAGCCCACCAGCACGCGGCCGCCCGGCTTGGTGTATTTGATGGCGTTCGAGACCAGATTCTGGACGACGCGCGCCAGAAGCATCCGATCTGACCGGACGATCAGGCTGGCCCCCACGACGCGCAGGTCGATGTCCTTTTCGAGCGCCTGGGGCTGAAACTCGATCTCGATCTTCTTTAAAAGATCGAGCACGTTGAAATTGGACGGGGTGACCTTGAGGGCGCCCGAATCCATGCGCGAGATGTCGAGCAGGGTCGACATGATGTCCTCGACGGCGTTGAGAGAGGCATCGATCGATTCGGCGATTCCGGCCATGGGCGTGCCGCGCGTGCGCTCGTAAAGGGTCGAGGTATAGAGCCGCGCCGCGTTGAGCGGCTGGAGCAGGTCGTGGCTCGCGGCGGCGAGAAAGCGGGTCTTTTCGTGATTGGCCGCGTCGGCCTTGGTGCGCGCTTTTTCAAGTTCGGCATTGAGCAGGGTCAGCGCGCGGGTGCGGTCATCGACCCGCTCCTCGAGCGTATGGTTGACCTGTTCGAGCGCTGCCTCGGCCTTTATCCGGTCGGTGACGTCGGAAAAGGAGATGACCAGCCCCTGACCGGGCAGGGCGCTGGTGTGGATCTCCAGATGCCGCCCGAGCACCGATTGGCGCCGGGTGAGCGTCGCCGGTTCGTGCGCGATGAGGCGCTTGCGCTGATCGGCCAGAACCTGTGGCGTGCCCGGCCCCAGATCGCCGCGCCGGGCAAGAAACAGCAATATATCGTCGATCGGCGTGCCAGGCGCGACCAGTGTTGAAGGCAGTGACAGCCCCGCCCGATAGGTAGCATTGGCCAGCACCAGATCGAGGTTCTCGTCGAAAAGCGCCAAGCCATAGGGCAGATGCTCGAGGGCCGCCCGCAAGTGCGGATCGGCAAGCGCGCTAGGTATCGTCTGGACTGTCTCGCTCATGGCCGGCTCAAAACCTGTCGCCCCTTGGTCCACCCCAACGCCCCGACTGTCAAGTTATCCCAATGGACAAGCGGCACAAATCGGGGCTAGCTATATCGGCCAGAGCAGCAGGGCCAGGGAGACAGGACATGTCCATTCTAAAGGAATTCAAGGAATTCGCCGTCAAGGGCAACATGGTCGACATGGCGGTCGGCATCATTATCGGCGGGGCGTTCGGCACGATCGTGTCGTCGCTGGTCGACGACATCTTCATGCCGCTCATCGGGTTGATCCTTGGGGGGGTCGATTTTTCCAACCTGTTCATCGTGCTCTCCAATCCCGACGGCGTGGCCGTGCCATCGCTCGCTGTCGCGCAGGCGGCCGGCGTTGCAACGCTCAATATCGGGCTGTTTATCAACGCAATCGTCAAGTTCACTATCGTGGCGTTCGCGCTGTTCATGCTGGTCAAGGGCATCAACATGCTGCGCCGCGAAAAGGAAGAAGCGCCGGCCGAACCCGCCGCGCCCCCGCGCGAGGAAGTGCTGCTCGCCGAGATCCGCGATATTCTCAAGGCCAAGGGGTAGAATCATAGCGTTTGGGTGTTTTACCTTCCCCGGCGAAAGCCGGGGGCCACGCCGCGACACCCGCAAAAGTGGATGGCTCGCTATGGATCCCGGATCAAGCTCGGGATAACGGCGAGGTAGGCTGATGGTATCTCATCAATAGTTGAACGCTCTCGACGACGGAACCGGCCAATCCCGCTCAACATACATAGACCGCGCAGCCCCGGTTGCGCGGTACTTGCCTTTCTTGTTGTAGGTGTTTATTCCTAGTACTTAGGTAATCACTGGCGATTATACCTTTGACACACCCGCTCCAATTTGGTTAACTTTTGGTGTAGCCAAAGGAGGGGGACATGGCTCTATTTGCTGTAGCGTTCAGAATCCAAGACGGGCCCAATTACGATGCCCGATACATTTCATTGACCGAAGCAATCGAAGCCGCTGGCGGGCACGCCTATTGGGATGAACCAACGTCGTTCTACCTGCTGGAGTCGGACAAGAATTCCAGTGGTTTGAAGGATGAAATTGTCGCCAACTCTCGCACCAATTCTGACGACCTACTGCTGGTCATCAACCTGTCAGTCCCTAAAGGACATGCGTCGAGGGGAGTTCAGGACTTGACGCGCTTTAAGGCTTTTATGGACTCGCGATAGTGGCTCTGGTGGATGGCTACAGGCACTCTCAACAACCGAGCCATCCATATCACCAGTAGCCGAGCCGCTTTCTTCGCCATTTCTATCTCCACTAAAAAGCCCGGCTCACTGGCCGGGCTTGTCCTTCTTGGGTTTATCGCCATCCTTGGGTGGGGGCGACTTCACGATCTTCTTTAGCTTGCGGTCGAAGTGTTCGGCGGACTCGTCCGCCTCAAGCTCGCGGGCAAGCTCTTTGAATTTGTCGGACTGAGATCGCCTATCCTTGTCCTTGTGCGTCATCGGTGGCCTTCGCGGGTTTCGGCTTCAAGCGCGCGATCTTAAAGTCAAGATAATCACGGATAAACTCATATCGCTCAACGGAGGCCTTTCCGAGATAGCGTATCTTGATCTCATCGCCCGCGTCATCGATGAGTGTTTCTTCGCTCCACCCGCCGCTAGGTGCCAAAGGTTGGTCAATTGCGAGGCGAGGCGGCGACTTCGCTGTGGGCGCGGCGGCTGGCTCTTGCAAAACAACTTGGCTCATCTCGAACCCCGTTTCGCTCCCCTCAATGAACACCCAATCATGCCCCTCATGACCTTGAATCGCCCGTACGCGCTTCGGCTCTGAAAGCTGAAACGCGCCTCCGATCTCGATCTGGACAAGATCGCCAACTTTAATATCAGAAGCCGGGGGAGCGGCATCGGCGTCATCGTCAGTTGGCTCTACGATCGTATCAGAATCCGTCAGCCCTGCATAGTCAATAGTAGCGTCATATACCTTCAAAAAGGTGTGGGCAGCGCTGTCGGTGAACGCATGTTTAAGCACAAGATCGTCCAGACATACCGGGTCAGGGGGACGATCAGCGCCCCAAACTGACCAGAATTTTTTTATCTGCGCAGGTTCCAGCGCAATCTTTTTCAATACGTCCCGCTTCAAACTCTCCTGCTGAGCGCGAAGATAGGTGCGGGCGTCGTCTGTGAGTAAAGCCTTGCGTTCCGCAGCGCTACCTTCGTAGCGCACCAGACCAAATGCGCGCATTGCCGCCAGCGTCTGGTTGGCTTGGCTGCTATTTTCCTTCATTCCCCACGCGAGCCCCGCTTTGGATGCCGGAGCAGGATGGCGGCCGAATGTTTGCTCGAAGGCTTGTAGCCGCTTAACGACCTCCTCAAGGGGAATGAACGGGAAAGACGGGCTTCGGTCCTTAGTCTGTTTTTCGGTCATGGCGTCACTCCTGTTGGGAGTGAATATCGCCCAAAACCTCTGACACGTCAACAAGGAGCGCCACACTGGTTTTACGTCCGTATTGATTGCCTGTTGACGGGGGCGGCGAATCTAAGGCACATTGCCGATGTTCAACCGCTAAGGAGATTGATGATGAACAGGAGGGTTGCTCTAGCCGTGGTCACGCTCACGGACGCGGCGCGGGCTAACTGAAAAGGCTCCACAACCTGGCAGGGTTGCAGAGCCTCAATCGTGGGCCAAATCAGCGAGACTTGGGACGGCGGTGTTCTATCACCGCCGTCTTCGTTTGTGAATCCCTTACGCGGAGATCGTGGTTTCGTAAGTCCTTTTATAGGTGAGCCGCTTTCCCTTCACGCCTTCAAGGGCGCGGCCAGCGCGGGCCTTATCATCAATCCCTAGGGCAATGCGGTTGTTGTAGCGGAAATCGAACTCCGCCAGATACCGGTGCAGATGCTTCTCACTGCAATGCTGGTAAACGCCCTTCATCCCCCGTTTGAAGATGCTGAACACGCCTTCAATGGTGTTGGTGTACGCATCGCCGCGAACGTATTCATTAGCGGTGTGCATGACCGTTTCGTGACCCGCGAACTCGCGGCCAATCTCGGTATAGAGGCGGCTTTCATCGGTGTTCAGAACCGTTTCGCGGTTCACGTTGTTTGCGACAATTTCACCGACTGCGGCTTTGGTGGCGCGGTCAATGTGGAAGGTGCGGACAGAACCGCCGCGCTCAACCAGACCAACGACGGAACGCTTGCCAGCAGGGCCGCGGCGCTTTTTGCCACGGGTCAGGAAGGGCTTGCCATCGGTGCGCATGGTGGGCTGGTCATCGGACTTGCCGAAATAGGTTTCGTCAGCCTCCACAGCCTTGCCGTTGCCACCAAGCGGTGCCAGATCGCCAGCGCGCATCGCTTCGCGAATACGGTGGGCCAGAAACCATGCAGTCTTGTAGGTCACTTCCAAGGTGCGGTGAAGCTGGTGGGCGGAAACACCCTTCTTGCTGGACGCCATGAGATAGATGGCCTGTAGCCATTTATGCATGGGCAAGTGGCTTTCTTCAAAGATGGTGCCGATGCGAACAGTGAACTGCTTACGGCACTGGCCACACTTGCGCAGACCGTGGCGGACCTTGCCGGTTTTGCCAGTCACATTCTTGAGCGCGTAGATCCGATCATAGCCGCCGCAATGAGGACAGACAGGGCCATTGGCCCACAGAATGGATTCCACATGTTCGAAGGCTGCTGCTTCGTCGTGGAAATATGCGGCGCTGAGAATAGACATGGCTTAACTCCTTGATTCAGTTAAACCATACTTTCATGGGTGTGTCAAAGGTATAATCGCCTAATCACTCCTACGTATTCTTCCGGTCGGCAAGAAAGATTACCTATAGCAGACTGTTTACGCGATTCACTCAAGGGGGGGGGCCGCATGACGGACCTGAGCGCGTTGCGGCGAACCAAGGCGCGCCGCTTCATGAGTTGATCTGACGAGGCTGGTGCGGAGAGGCTTCCTGTGTCCATGCCTCCCCGCGCCGTGCCCCAAGGGAGAACGGCATGAACAATGACTTTTTCTATCGCTCTTTTTTAAATCGCGACCGGCTGATCCATATCGCCGATGCGGACGTGGCAGTGTGCGACAGCCTTGCGACGCTTTTCAGGCTCGATGGCTTCCAGATCGCTACATCCAACGATGCGGGGGCGTTCGTTGCCACGTTCGAGCGGCGGCGGCCCCATATCGTGGTGCTCAATTTTAGTCTCCATCGGGAGAACATGCTGCCCATGCTGGGGCGTATCAAGGACATGCGGGCGGGAATCGCGGTGTTCATGCTGGGCGATGAGGGCGATGTGAGCCTTGCGGTCGAAGCCATGCGGCTGGGTGCGAGCGATGTCTTCACCAAGCCGGTCGATGGCGAAAAACTGGCCGCCGCCGTGCGCGAAACCCTGCGCCGCGACGTCCATATTGCCGCCGTCCAGAACGGGCAGCGGCAGGTGGAAATCCGCGGCTTCACCCAGTTGACCCCCCGCGAACGCGAAGTGCTCCAGCTCATCACCAACGGCCAGTCCAACAAGGAAGCAGGCCGGGAACTGGGCATATCCCCGCGCACCATAGAGGTCCACCGCGCGCGGGTGATGGAAAAGCTGGGTGCGCGGAACACGGCGGACCTGATGCGGATCGTCCTGACGAGTTGAAATTCCGGCCGATGCAGGGCCGGATTTGCCCACCATCGGCAAAATCTGCACGGATGATATTGTGCCGGAACGGCGAAGACAGCCGCAAACCGGGGCGTTGCGGGGTGGGCATGGAACTTGCTTTGATCAATTCGACCACGATCAGGACAGGGCCATGCAGGTCGGATTTTACAGCACCAATGCGTATGCCAACGCGCGGCACACCCAGGGCTATCCCGTTCACGGCGGCGCCGAAGCCCGCAACATCGCGCCCCGGCAGGAAGATGACAGCCAGGCCACGGTGGTGACGCTGTCCGAGGCGGCCCGCAGCGCGGCATCGGTGCCCGATTTCTCCCAGGTTCTCGCCGCCGCGCGCGAAACGCTCAACCAGTTGCTGGCCGAGGCCGAACGGGCATCGCCGCTCGAGAACGACAAGCTCGCCCTCGACATGACCCGCCTCGGCGAGCGGGAGCTTTACGCCATTACCGTGAACGATGACGGCCTTTTCACCTCCGATGAGCGCAAAGCCGCCGAGATCGAGATGCAGCGCCGGTTCGACAGCGCGATGACAGGCCCCATCGCGATAAGCGAATTGACCGCCGACTACCGCCCCCTCTATCGCGCCGCCGCCACCTGGCTTGATGCCCTCGGCCCCGAGCAGAAGGCATCGCCCCAATGGAAGGATGCCCGCGCCGCGATCGATACTGCGCTCGCCAGACTGGCCGGGGAGAAGGGCACATCGCCCGCCGGTATCGCGAACGATCCTGTCGCGGCATGGCTCGAAAAGCGGGCCACGACGGAGAAGGAAGCGGCAACTGATCCGGTTTCGCTCGAAGAAGGGCTGCGCGCTGCGCTCGACAAGCAATATGAAAAAGCCCGGCAGGAGGGGCGCATACCCACCTTCGACGCAAGCAATACGCGCGGCGCCTATATCGATCTGGGCATTTTCGATGCTGAAACGGTCTCGGCGATCGTGCACAACCGTAACGGCCTGTTCTCGGGCGAGAAAGTGCGGGCCGCGACGGCCGAAATCCGCAACAGGGCGAACGTGGCGCTCTCGGAAGGCTACCGAGACGCCGCCAAAAGCAGCGATCCGACGGCCTTTGCCCGCAACATCATCTCCATCTATTCGTCCCTGACCCCCGAGGTGCGGCAGGCCGCCGGGTTTTCGGAAAACATGCTGAGCACGGCAATGTCGAGCTTCGAGACGACCTCGCGCCTTCTTGAGATGATGGCGACGAACACGCAGGGCGGTGGTGCGGGGTGGTTTGCGGGGCGTTAGAGCATTTGCTCTGTTGCCGGCATCGCAGCCCCCTCATCCGACCTTTCGCTTGCGCGAAAGCCCACCTTCTCCCACAAGGGGAGAAGGGGAGGCATGGGGCTGCCATGTGAGCCCCCCTCTCCCCTCGTGGGAGAGGGGCTGGGGGTGAGGGGGCCAGCGATGCTAGCCCCGCGATCGTAAATATCGATACAGCCCTCGGATCAGCCCCCCACTGATGGCAAGGTCAGGTCGCCTGCGGTCAGCTTGTTGGCCTGGAGTTTCGTCATGTCGAAATCGCGCTTGAGATCGAGCGTCTCCCAGACCGAATTGAGCGCGTCGCGCAATTCGGCGATCATTTCGTCGGTGTGGTAGGGGGTGGGCGTGATGCGCAGCCGTTCGGTGCCCTTGGGGACCGTGGGGTAGTTGATGGGCTGGATATAGATACCGTGCCGTTCCATCAGCATGTCGCTGGCCGCCTTGCACTGACGCGCATCGCCCACGATCAGCGGAACGATATGGGTGCTGGTCGCCATGACCGGCAGCCCGGCCTCGGCCAGCACATGCTTCACCCGATTGGCCTGACGCTGGTGGCCGTCGCGCTCGGCCGTCGAGGTCTTGAGGTGTTCGATTGAGGCGTGCGCCGCCGCGCAGAGTGCCGGGGGCAGGGCGGTGGTGAAGATGAATTCGGGCGCATAGGAGCGCACGGCGTCGACGATCGAGGCGTTGGCGGTGATATAGCCGCCCATGACGCCAAAACCCTTGGCGAGCGTGCCTTCGATCACGTCGATGCGGTCCATCAGCCCGTCGCGCTCGCAGATGCCGCCGCCGCGCGGGCCGTACATGCCCACCGCATGCACCTCGTCTATATAGGTGAGGGCGTTATATTCATCGGCAAGATCGGCGATCGCCTCGATGGGCGCGATATCGCCATCCATGGAATAGACCGATTCAAAAACGATGAGCTTGGGTCGCGTCTTGCCCGCCGCCGCCAGCAATTCGCGCAGGTGCGCGACATCGTTGTGGCGGAAAATCTTTTTTTCCATGCCCGATTGCCGCACGCCCTGGATCATCGAGGCGTGGTTGAGCTGGTCGGATAAAATGAGGCAATTGGGAATGAGCCGCGCAATGGTCGAGATCGAAGCCTCGTTGGAAACGAAACCCGACGTGAAAACCAGCGCGGCTTCCTTGCGGTGCAGATCGGCGAGCGAACGCTCGAGCTCGACCAGCGGGCGGTTGGTCCCCGAGATGTTGCGCGTGCCGCCCGCGCCCGCCCCGATCCGGCCCGCCGTTTCCTGCATGGCGGCGATGACCTTGGGATGCTGGCCCATGCCCAGATAGTCGTTGGAGCACCAGATGGTGATTTCGCGGGCATTGTCCGCCGAGTCGCGATAGATGGCGCGGGGGAAATCGCCCGCCACGCGCTCGAGGTCGGCAAAGACCCGGTAACGCTTTTCACTGCGAAGAGCATCGACCGCGTCGTCGAAAATGCCGCGATAGTCCATGAGGCCTACTCCAGCGGCGCCTCTTGAAATACCCGGCGGCCTGCCGGGCATGGGCACCTTGCAAGGTTTGTGTCCGGCGCGGCTGGCACCGCCGCATCGGGGCTTATTGCCAGTATGTAATCCGGGCCATGATTCAGATCAAACCGTTAATCGCCACAAGACGATACGGCAGTCCCCAGCCCAACGCGCTGACAGCCGAATGATAGGGCGTGTCATCCACCTTGACCAGCGTGACGCAATGACGCGCGAACATCCATCCCCCGAACTTTGCGCAATGAAGCCTTTGTTAACCCTGCAACTTCTAGCTTGGAGGTTCAAGAACAACCTTTCGGCCTGAAGTGACATCCCCCATGAGTGCAGTGCCTGCTTACGATCCGTCCCCGCTGGCGGACCGACTTGAATTTCTCGGACTGGACAAGGCGGCCCAGGACCGCATCGCAAAGATATCGCCGCTGGTCGTGCCCCATATCGCACCGGCACTGACGCGGTTTTATGCCAGCATCGCGCGCACCCCGGACGTCTCCAGATTCTTCTCGGACCCCGCCCATATGGACCACGCCAAGGACAAGCAGGGCGGCCATTGGGGCGTGATCGCTACGGGAAAGCTCGACGAGGCCTATTACGCATCGAGCCTTGCCATCGGTGAGCGGCACGCAAAGATCGGGCTCGAGCCGCAATGGTATATCGGCGGGTATGGCCTCATCATCGAAACCATCGTCAAGGGCGCGCTGGCGGACTGGATGGCGGGGGAGTTGCCCCAGATGCGCAGGCGCAAGCCCGCCGAGATCATGGATGCCACCCATGCCATGGCCGCCGGGCTGGCCGATCTGATCAAGGCGGTGATGGTCGATATCGACATTGCCGTCACGACCTATTTCTCCCGCCTTGAAACCGAACTCGAAGCCAGTCGGGCCGAGGCCGAAGAGACCGCGCGGGCCCAGCAGCATGTCCTGGGCGTTACGGGGGATGCTCTGCAGCGGCTGGCAAAGGGCGAGGTCTCGGTGCGGATCGAAGCGCCGTTCGCCGGGGAATTCGACAAGCTCAGGACCGATTTCAACGTGGCCGCATCGGGGCTCGACGAGGCGCTGATCTCGATTCGCCGCTCCGTCGACGCCATGGGCCGGGATGCCGATACCGTTGCGGAAACGGCGGGTGATCTCTCCGACCGCATGACGCGGCAGGCCTCGGCCATCGAGCAGTCCGCCGCCGCGCTCGACGAGGTGACCGGAACGGTCAACGAGACGGCCTCGGGCACGGCCGATGCCGCCCGCATCGCCGAAGGGGCGAACGCCGCCGCCGAGGGCGGTGGCGCGGTGGTCGAGCAGGCCGTCCAGGCCATGGGACGGATCGAGCAATCCTCGGCCAAGATCTCCTCGATCATCTCGGTGATCGATGAAATCGCTTTCCAGACCAACCTTCTGGCGCTCAACGCGGCGGTCGAGGCGGCGCGGGCTGGCGACGCAGGCCGGGGCTTTGCGGTGGTCGCGACCGAAGTGCGCTCGCTCGCCCAGCGCAGCGCCCAGGCCGCGCGGGACGTGTCGAGCCTCATCAAGCAGTCCTCGGGCGAGGTCGAGAACGGGGTGGGCATGGTGCAGAAAACCGGCGAGGCGCTGACCGACATCGTTACGCGAGTGGGGAGGATTTCCGAACATATGGGAGATTTCTCCAACGCCACCAAGCAGCAGGCCAACGTGCTCAACGAAATCAACTCCGCCATCGTCCAACTCGACCGGCTGACCCAGGAGAATGCCGGGTTCGTGGGCAGGGCTAGCGAGGCGGGGCGCGATCTGGCGATCGAAGTGGCCGAATTGCGCGAGCGTCTCAACGCGTTTCGCACGACGGCCTGACATCGAGGTCAAATCGGGGTACAAAGGTGTCGAAACAAGGCGGCAACCAAGTTCCTGCCGCAATTGATCTGCAACACATCCGGTACAATTTCAAAGCGGTGGAAGAATCATGAGAAAACAGGCAGTCGCGTTCGCAGCGTTATCGGCACTTTTGCTGGCAGGGTGCACGACGACCAATCCGTTCACTGGCGAGAGCCAGATCTCCAACACCGCGGGCGGAGCGCTGATCGGCGCGGGCGGTGGAGCTCTCGGCGGCGCCCTGATCGGCGCGGCGGCTGGCGATGCGCGTATCGGTGCTCTGATCGGGGCGGGCGTCGGCGCGCTGGCGGGCGGCGCCATCGGCAACTACATGGACCAGCAGGAAGCCGAGCTTCGCGCCCAGCTTCAGGGCACCGGCGTTTCGGTGACCCGGATGGGCGATAACATCGTGCTCAACATGCCCTCCAACATCACCTTCGGGGTCAACCAGTCCGACGTCCAGCCCCAGTTCCAGTCGACGCTTACTTCGGTGGCGCTGGTGCTCCAGAAGTACAATCAGACGCTGGTCGACATCATCGGCCACACCGATTCCACCGGCTCGGCGAGCTACAACCTCACCCTCTCCCAGCAGCGCGCCACCTCGGTGGCCCGCGTGCTGTCCCAGAACGGGGTCAACTCGCAGCGCTTCTTTGTCGAAGGCCGCGGCTTCTCCCAGCCGATCGCCACCAACGACAACGAGCAGGGCCGCTCGCAGAACCGGCGCGTGGAAATCCAAATCATCCCTCTGCGCACCAGCTAGCCGGTTTCTTTGTCCCCGGGGTTAGAGAGCCCTGCGGTTGGCGCTCCCCTCTCCCCTTTCTGCGTTTGCAAGGGTCCACTGGACCCTTGCGTTCCGGCGGTGCGGGAACCGCTTGAAAGTCCCCCACAAGGGGGGAGATGCTGGCCTTGTGCGTAGGGGCAGCCAAGCAAAGGAAACACCCTCCCCTTGATGAAGAGGGCTAGGGAGGGGTGAAGGCCACACACGCGGATCCATCTGCGATAGCTCTGTCCCTCGAAGGGAGGGACTTCGATACCGGTCGGGCCGCAATCCCTTTTCCCCCGCTATCGCCAAGTGGATGATTTTCATCCATACTTTCCCGTATGCGTCGCCTTTCCGGAACGGGCGGCGGGGGAGGGCATATGGCCGGATTGGCGCGTTTCCTTGTCTCGGAACGCTATCAGAAGCCGTTGATCGCGCTGATCTGGCTGGTTGTCTTCGTGCTCTGCATGGCCGTGGTGCTCATCATTTCAGCGGCCAATATGCGCGACTCCCTGCGCACCGAGACGGACAAGTCGCTGGCCGAATACATAAGGCTGCGCACCAATGTGCTCTCGACCTTCGACCGCATGGACGAGTGGCTGACCGCCATTCCCTGTTCCCCCGAATATATGGTCCAGTTGCGCCGCGTCGCCTTCCTGCCCGACGGGATCAACGAGTTCGGTCACGTGCGCGACGGCGCGGTGATCTGTTCGGGCAATGCCGGGACACTGGCCCAACCCGTGCCGCTCGGGCCCCCCGACATATCGGGGGAGAACCCGTTCGCGGTGTCCTTCTGGCTCGATCGCGATCTGGCGTTTCTGGCGCTCGAGGGGCTGACCGCGACGATCGTCGTGCGCGGGCCGCATATGATGGTGGTGCCCATGCAGCCCCCGCCGTCCGGCCTGCCCGGCTGGCTCGATCAGGAGGTGGTGGTCCAGAGCGAGGGGGACTGGTGGCACCGGTCCGGTACGCCGGGGCTTTATGCCACCGCGCTCGATGCGCCTTCCGGGCCCTTCCCGCATCGGGGCAGCTATTTCCACACCGGCTGCGATCCGGTGGGGCTCCATTGCGTCACCTCGCGCATTCCCTTTTCGGGCATTTTCAACGCAGGGGTGCTGGGGACGGCGATCGTCCTGCTCGGCACCGCGATCTTTGCCGCGATGGCAGCGGTCATCATCCATGGGCGCATCCGGCAGCATTGGTCGTTCGATGCGCGTTTCCGCCGCCATGTCGAAGAGGGCGTGGTCTGTGCCTACCAGCCGCTGATGTCCACCCGGACCGGCGAGATCGTGGGGTGCGAGGTGCTGGCGCGCTGGCGCGATCTGGACGGCACGATCGTTTATCCCAACGTCTTCCTGCCGGTGGCCGAAAAGGCCAACCTGACCCTGCCGCTGACGCTGGCGGTGGTGCGCACCGCGCTCAGGGAGCTTTCGAGCGGTATCGGGCGCAAGGATTTCCAGATCAATTTCAACATCTCGCCGCGCGATTTCTCGGTGGAAACGCTTGCGACCATCTTTCCGCCCGGCGCTCCGGTTCCCGACGGGATGCGGATCGTGGCCGAAATCGTCGAGACCGAAAGCCTGCCGGTCGAGCCGGTGCAGACCGCGATTGCAAGGCTCCGCGAGCGGGGCATCGCCACCTATATCGACGATTTTGGCGTCGGCTATTCCAATATGCACACCCTCGCCCTGCTCGATGTCGAGGGCGTCAAGATCGACCGCTCGTTCGCCATGGCGCCGGACAATTCGATCATGGCGCGCATCCTTGGCCTCGCCATCGAAATGTCCCATGCTTCGGGCCGGGCCATTGTGGTCGAGGGCGTGGAAACGCGCGAGCGGCTTGAAATGTTGCGCGCCAACCCGCTCGTCGATATCGCGCAGGGCTATTATATCGCGCGGCCCCTGACCATCGACGCCTTCCGCACGTTTCTCGCGGCCTGGACGCCGTTCGGCGGGCCCCCGAAGGAAAAGCCCGCCAGCAGGCGCAGGAAAGCCGGTTAGGGCCGATTGCCCGGACCGGGCCGGGCAATGGACTTAGACGACGACCAGCGTCGAGCCGAACCTGACGCGGCTGGCAAGGTCGATGATATCGTGGTTGAGCAGCCGCACGCAGCCCGAGGAGACCGCAAGGCCGATGGTCCAGACCTCTTCGGTCCCATGGATACGATAAAGAGTGTCGCGGTTGCCCTGATGGATATAGAGCGCCCGCGCGCCCAGCGGGTTGTCGATCCCCGGCGGCTGGCCATGGCGCCATTGCTCGAGTTCGGGCTGGCGCTGGATCATCTCGGCGGGTGGCGTCCAGACGGGCCATTCGCGCGCATAGGCGATATGCCCGCGCCCTGACCACTCGAACCCGGCGCGTCCCAGCCCCGCGCCGTAGCGCATCGCCATGCCGTCTTCCTCGATATGATAGAGATAGAACGCCGCCGTATCGACGACGACCGTGCCGGGCCGTTCCGTCGTGGGGTAGGCGACCCGCTGGCGGTAGAATTGCGGCTTGAGGTAGTGCAGGTCGACCGCGGAAATCGGAAATTCTTCTTCCGGCAAGGCGCGATACATCATCGTGACCTCGGGCGGGATCGGCGGCGGCAGATTGGCGGTGGCACGCGTGCCGGAGGATGTGGTGGTACAGCCCGCGGCGGTAACGGCCAGAAGGCTCGACGCGCCCGCAAGGAAACCGCGTCGCGAAAGGGTCGTTGACTGGATCATCTGTCTGTTCTCGTGAAATTGAAAAGGTCGCCGCCTGCCATGGACTAAGGCGCGCGGGGGAAAAATCGGTAGCGGGAGGGTCAGGCGCGTGGCGGCGGCAGGTCGAGTTCGGGGCCGTCGCATTGGGTGGGAGAGAAAGTCGCGCCGGAAAACACCTCCACCGCCGGGGGCGTCGCTGGGAGCGGCGCCTGGGTTCCCAGAACGGGTTCCGGCCCGCAAGAGGTTACCGCAAGGCCGGTCCTCAGCTTTTTCCAGCAGCGCATGGCTTTGGGCTCCGCGTGGCCTGTTTCGGCCACCGGAGTGGAAATCGTCTCTTCGATGCAGATGCCACCCTTGGGGCTATCCGGCGTCTTGGCCGCGGCCAGCACGGTAAACGCCAGAATCAGCCCCAGGGCAAAAAGGGCAATCGGAAGAATTTTGTTCATGGCCCGCTGGTTAGCAGATCGAACCGGGCGCAATCATGGCCGGTGCTGGTCACAAATAAGTCAGCACCGCTTTCCTAACCCTTGGTGTGGCAGTATGGCAACACTCTACCACCAGTGCCGGCTATGGGCGTTCTCGTACTGGAGCTGGCACACCGCATAACCGATCCCGAACCCGATGGCGGCGGCAAGTGTCAGCGCGGTGCCAGCCCCTGCGGGATTGCGCCGTGCCACCCGCGCCACAGCCTTGGCTTCATCCTGGGCGAAATCGGCGGCGCGCCGCACGTTCCTGGCCGCGCCGTCGGCCAGTTCCTGGGCCTCTTCGCGAAATTCCTCGATCCCGATGCCGTGATCGTGCAATGACTGCGTTATCGCGTGAAGCTGATCGCGCAACTGCGCGATCTGGTCTTCGACGGCTTCCCGCGCATCCTCGGCAATATTATGCTGCGCCATGCTCGAACTCCTTGTGCCTGTCGTGCCAAAACAACGGGCGTGAAGGAGACCGGTTCCATGGGCGGCGAACGGCGAGCGATCAATCGTCGATCCCCATCATCGTCCCGCCGGTCATCGAGCCGCTGCCCGAATGAACCGGGTTGTCGCTGGCCGTCATCTTCGCTGTTGTCGGACAGATCTCGCGCTCGACCGTGCGAACGGCGACTTGGCCATTCTCGTCGAGATAGGCGACCTCCTGGGAAACCGTCTGGCAGCGCGGCCCGCAGGCGCTGAGCGCGATGGCCACGAGCGCGGAAATCCCGATTGCATAGAGTCTCATGATTATCCCGTTCCTCTCAAAACCGGCGAAATGTAACCAACAATGATGCTGATAACTAGGGCAGTTCGGGAGAATCATCGGCGTGGCGGAGGCTTTGCGCTGGACCCCGGTAATAAATACCGGGGTGACGCAGGAGTTTGTGGTTGGCTGCGGGCCAGCCTCCCCCTTCGATGTCACCCCGGTATTTATTACCGGGGTCCAGTGATCCCAGCCCAACCATCCGGGCATGTCGTTTCCATCAAAAACTGAAACGGTCTGGCCGGAACGGCCCTTACGCGGCCATCGGGAGAAGCCGGGAGAGCTCGCCGATCAGCTTGGCGGGCAGGCAGGGTTTGACGCACACGGGCACTTCGGGGAAGACGTCGCGCAGCGTTTCGCGCTCGGGCTGGCCTGTGTAAAAGAGGAACGGAATGCCGCGCTGGCGCAACTGTTCGGCGGCGGGAAACACCTCTTCGCCCCGAAGATCGATATCGAGAATGGCCAGATCGGCGGGCTCTTGCAGAGCGGCCTGTTGCGCAGCGGCCAGCGTGACGTGGGGCCCCGACACTTCCGCGCCGGCATTTTCCAGTGCGTCGGCGAGTTCGAGCGCGATGAGGAATTCATCCTCCACGAGCAAAACTCGGCATCCTGCCAGGGTCGATCTGCTCACCGGCCAATTCCCGTCGTTCCGTCGGCATGTACGATTAAACCCTGACAGTGTGCACCCCAGGACGTTGCCGCAACCTTAATCGGCGCGATTCATCGAGTCGGAACAGTTTTACACAAATGTTTCCGGCGCGATTAAGCAGCCGTTTAGCGTGAACCCAGCCCGGTGTGCGCTTTGGCCAATTATGGCAACGCCTGCCACGGATCGAACCCGGTTGGGGCGTAACATTGGATATCGGCAATTCGATTCGTTGGTATCTCGATCATGGCATCCGTCTACATGCTGGCAAAAGACAAGCTCGAGCAGGTGCGCGCCGCGCTCTCGGCCGACGCCATCTACGATGCCGAAGCGGACCACCTGCTCACATTGACGATCCGGCGTCTTGGCGAACTCGACGACCTTGCGGTCACCGGCCTTGCCCCGAAACCGGACGGCACCCGCCATAACCACGCCTTGATGCCGTGGCTTGGCTGATCTCGATTCCCGGCCAGTCCACCCTGGAACCCGGCCCGCATCGACAAAGTTGGGTAAAAGGGGAAGACTGTTCCCGAACGCCACTGATTCCGCACGATAAAGATCAAAGCGATGGAGCCGATGGGGACAAGACCCTCGACCGCACCCACCGATACGATTCTCAACAAGGCCGCGATCCGCTGGGGCCTGTCCAAGTTCGCGCCGGTCGCCGAAACGGGCGAGGCGTGGACATACCGTGCCGAGCGCGAAGATGACGGGCCCGCCGCGCTGCGCATCTTCAAGCCCGGCCATACCGGAAAAGCCGAGCAGGTCGGCGCCTTGCTCGACTGGTATCGCGGCGACGGCGCCATTCGCCATTACGGCACCTCCGAGCAATGTATTCTCACCGAGTGGTGCGAGGGAAAGCTGCTGTCCGAGCCGGCCAATGACGGCAAGGACGATCAGGCGACCGGTGCGATCGCCAATCTCGTCGGCATGCTCCACGTCACTCGCCCCGCACCACCCGAAAACCTCTTGCCGCTGCGCGAGCATCTGGCCGATTTCCAGGCCGCTGATGTTCGGCTCTGGCCCGACACCGCCCGCGATCTTTATGCCCGCTCGGTGGGCATCGCCTATGGCGTATTTGACAAGCCCGCGGCGGAAATCCCCCTCCACGGCAATATCCACCACGACCGCATCGTGCTGGCCGAACGCGGCTGGGTTGCACGTACGCCACTGGGGCTTCTGGGCGACCCGGCCTGGGATGTTGCCCCCAGTTTCCTCCACCCCTGGGGCAAGGTGAAGCTCGGGGCCGACCCGGTGCGCATCAACGCCATGGCTGACGCGTTTGCCGCGAAGCTGGGCCTGCAACGCAAGCGTATCCTGGCCTTTGCCGCGATCTATGCCGCCGACTCGGCGTGCCGCGCGCTGGCCGAGGGCGGATCGATCAACTGGCAGCTTGCCGTCCTGCCCAATCTGCTGGCGGTGTACGGCGCCGCCTGACTGTGCCGCGCGATTGACCTTTCGGGCGGGGGAGTGTCATTTGGGCATCCGACCATCACGGCCAGTCCATGCTCTCCATTCTCAACGTCGTCGCCCCCGTCTTTACCCTTATCGGCATCGGCTATCTCGCCGTAAGGCTGCGGTTCTATCCTGCCAGCGGCGTTGGCGGGCTGATCGTTTATGTGAACAATTTCGCCACCCCCTGCCTTTTGTTTCGCGCCATGATCGAGGTCGATCTGGGGGCCGCGTTCAATCCCGCCGTGATCGGACCATTCTATATCGGCGCGCTTGCCGTCCTTGCCGTTGGATGGCTGATGGCCCGCGCGCTGTTCGGGCGACCGCCGGGGGAAGCGGTATCGGTGGGGTATTCGGCGACGTTTTCCAACACCGTTCTGGTGGGTATCCCCGTGATGCATCGCGCTTATGGCGATGCGGCCATGCCGATCGTCTATTCGATCATCGGCCTGCACGCACCGATGCTGCTGACCCTCGGCACGCTGGTGATGGAACTGGCGCGGCGCGATGGCGGCAAGATTTCCGCCGCGCTCTGGCAGGGGGTCAGCAAGGCCGTGACCAACCCAATCCTGATCGGTATCGCGGCGGGACTGGCAGGCAATTTCGCCGGGCTCGAACTGGGTGGCGTCGTCGATGACGTGACCTTGCTGTTCGCCTCGACCGTGATGCCGGTCGCCCTTTTCGGGCTGGGCGGGGCGCTCAACCAGTATCACCTTGCCGAGACCTGGGGGCAGGCGCTGACGATGACGGTCCTCAAGCTCATCGTCCACCCGCTGATCGCCTGGGTGCTGATGGTGCCTGTGCTCGGCGTCGACCCCGCCATCGCCCGCTACGGCGTCCTGCTTGCCGCCATGCCGGCAGGGATCAACATCTATATCTTTGCCACCTACTACCACCGCGCGGTGGACGTGGCGGCCAACACCATACTGCTCACGACAACGCTGTCGGTGATAACGATCACCACCTGGCTTCTGGTGCTGGGATAACCGGGGAGCGGTTGACAGGACGCCTCGCGCGTCTTGAACTGGTGGCGATGTAAAGGAGAGTCCGATGACCCAGTGGTGGCGCGGCGGGGTGATCTACCAGATCTATCCCCGTTCGTTTCAGGACAGCAATGGCGACGGCGTGGGCGATCTGCGCGGCATCCTCTCTCGGCTCGAACACGTCGCGAGTCTCGGCGTCGATGCCATTTGGCTCTCGCCCATCTTCCCCTCGCCCATGGCCGACATGGGCTATGACGTGGCCGACTATACCGATATCGACCCCCTGTTCGGTACGCTGGCCGATTTCGACGCGCTGATTGAAAAGGCGCACGAACTTGGCCTCAAGGTGATCATCGATCAGGTTGCGAGCCACACCTCCGACCAGCATCCGTGGTTCAGGGAATCGAAAAGCTCGCGCACCAATCCGCGCGCCGACTGGTACGTCTGGGCCGATCCCAATGACGACGGCACCCCGCCCAACAACTGGCCCTCGGTGTTCGGCGGCCCCGCTTGGGAATGGAACGGCGCGCGCCGGCAGTATTACCTGCACAATTTCCTCATCGAGCAGCCGGACCTCAACTTCCACAATCCCGAAGTCCAGGAGGCCATTCTCGATGCCATGCGCTTCTGGCTTGACCGGGGCGTCGACGGCTTTCGCTTCGATACCGTCAACTACTATTTCCACGACGCCGAACTGCGCTCCAACCCGCCCGCGCCCGAGGAAGAGGAAACGCCCCTCGAGATCGACCCCTACGGGATGCAGTACCACCTCTATTCCAAGAATCGGCCTGAAAACATCGCGTTTTTACGGCGTGTCCGCGCGCTGCTCGATCAGTATCCGGGCACGACCACAGTGGGGGAAGTGGGCGAGGCGCATCGGCCGATCGAGATCATGGCGGCCTACACCTCGGGCGACGATCTTTTGCACATGTGCTATTCCTTCGCCATGCTCGGGCGGCAGTTCAGCCCGGCCCATTTCCGCTCGCGCGTCGAAAAGTTTTTTGCCGGGGCGCCGGATGGCTGGCCATGCTGGAGCTTTTCAAACCACGACGTCGAGCGCCACGTCAGCCGCTGGGAATCGCACGCCGTCACCCCTCAATCTTTCGCGCGGCTCACGGTCGGCCTGCTGCTGTCGCTCAAGGGCTCGGTCTGCATCTATCAGGGCGAGGAACTCGGGCTGCCCCAGGCCGAACTCGAATATGAGGAACTAACCGATCCCCCCGGTATTCGCTTCTGGCCCGACAAGAAGGGCCGCGACGGTTCCCGTACGCCCATGCCCTGGACCGGGGAAGCCAATGGCGGCTTTTCCGAGGGCAAGCCCTGGCTGCCGGTCAAGCCACCCCATCTCCAGCGCAATGTATCGGCGCTGGAAGGCGAGCCGGGCTCGCTGCTCCACTATTATCGTGAAATCCTCGCCTATCGGAAAGCGAACCGCGCGCTCGTCGATGGGGATATCGACTTTCTCGAGACCGGCGCACCGATCCTGGCCTTTACGCGTAAGGGAGAAGGGCGCAGCCATCTGTGCGTCTTCAACCTTTCCGCAATGCCGCACGCTGTCGCGCTCGGTGATTTCCCCTCGGAGGCCGGGCTCGCCGCCGTCTCGAACGGAGCGGCGCTGGCGGGTGGAACCCTGACGCTCGAAGGCAATGGCTTTGCCTATATCGCATGTGGCGAGAGGTCGGGCCCGGCCTCGCGGGCGCTCCCGGTCAGGTCGCTTTAGCCGTATTCCGTAGCATCATGGCTACCACGGGAATGGCAAAGGTGAGGAGCAGGAGCCGGAAGACGTGGTGCGCGGCAATGAAGGCGGTGTCATAGCCCAGCGCGATCCCCAGCGCCCCCATGCTTTCGAGCCCGCCCGGAGAAAGCCCCAGCCAGATCTGGCCGACCGGCATGTCGACGAATTGCGCGGTGATGAGAGCGGTGAGCGTAACGATGGCCACAGCAATGGCCGTCGATCCGATTCCGCCCGCCAGCGCGTTTGCCATGTCCTTGCGTGAAATCCCCGCGAACCGCGAGCCGATCAGTGCGCCCATGCCGATAAAGGTGGCATCGATCAGCAATTGCGGCAGTTGGCCGGGAAAAAGGCCGGCGAGCTTGAGGACGGTCGCGGTCGCCATCGAGCCGAGCACGTAGCCGGCGGGAATGCCCATGCGGTTAAAGACCCAGCCGGAAAAGGTGCAGGCCAGCGCCGCCATGGCGAGGGTTTCCATTGCCATGGGCTCGGCGCCCGCGCCCGCGCTGAAATCCCCGACCGGCAGGAACAGCGCACCGATGGGCGCAAAAAGCGTCAGCAAGGCAACGCGGATTGTCTGGATAACGACGATCTGGCGCGAATCGCCGGTCCCCGCCGTCGCGAGCGCGACGATGAAGGACAGATGCCCCGGAAAGGAGCTCAGATAGGCGGTGGGTTTGTCGAGCCGGAAGACCCAGGTCAGGAACAGCCCGCAGGCCATGACGATCAGGATGAGCTCGATGACCAGCGCCAGAAGGGTAATGGGCCATTGTCCGATAAGCTGGAGCGTGTCCGGGGCAACGCTCGCCCCCATCGACAGCCCCACCCCCACGAACAGCACGTTGCGCGCGCCATTGGGCACCACAGCCTTGAACCCTGCCGCGACCGCGATCGTCACCGCGATCGCGCCGCCCATCAGCATGGCCCCGCCAATACCGGTGAACCCCATGGCGATGGCGCCGATGGTGGAAATCGCCAGGGTAAGGAGCGTGCGGACGGCGAGCGGCATGGAGGCTATGCGGCAGGCAGGAGGCGTTCCGCGACCCGCACCCAGAAGCTCACCCCATAGGGAATCGCCTCGTCGTTGAAATCATAGGCGTCGGTATGAAGGTCCGAACTCTCCCCGTTTCCCACAAAGATATAGGCGCCGGGCCGGGCGTTGAGCATATAGGCGAAATCCTCCCCGCCCATCATCGGATCGATGTTGGTATCGACGTTGTCCTCTCCCACGATCTCGCTTGCGACCGAGGCGGCAAAGGCGGTCTGGGCCGGTTCGTTGACCGTTATCGGATAGCCGTGCCGGTAGGTGACCGTCGCACTGGCGCCGAACGCCTCGGCAAGCTGGGGCGCGAGACGCTTCATGCCCTCTTCCATCTGGCGGCGCACACTCTCGTCGAGTGTGCGCACTGTACCCTTCAATTGGGCGGTGCGCGGGATGACGTTGTGCGCGGTGCCCGCATTGACGGTGGTGACTGAAAGCACCGCCTGCCGGATCGGGTTGACGTTGCGCGACACCAGCGTCTGGAGCCCGGTGATGATATGGGCCGAAACGATCACCGGGTCGATCGCCAGATGCGGCATGGCCGCGTGCCCGCCATGGCCTTCGATGTCGATGATGAATTCGTCGGTCCCCGCCATGATCCCGCCCTCGCGGATGGCGAACCGGCCAAGCGGAACCCCCGGCATGTTGTGCATGCCGAAAACCTCGGAAATCCCGAACCGCTCCATGATGCCGTCCTCGACCATCTCGCGTCCGCCGCCGCCGCCTTCTTCGGCGGGCTGGAAGATCACCGCCACCGCGCCATCGAAATTGCGCGTTTCGGCGAGATAGCGCGCCGCGCCCAGCAGCATGGCAGTGTGCCCGTCATGCCCGCAGGCGTGCATCAGGCCCTGATTGGTCGAGGCATAGGGCTTGCCGCTCGCCTCGGTGATCGGCAGCGCGTCCATGTCGGCGCGCAGGCCCACCGACCTGCCGCTCTGGTTGGTGTTGCCCCGGATGATGCCCACGATGCCCGTGCGGCCAAGCCCGGTCACCACCTCGTCCACGCCGAAGGATCTGAGCTTTTCGGCAACGAACGCCGCGGTGCGGTGCACCTCGAACAGCAATTCGGGATGGGCATGCAGGTCGCGCCGCCAGGCGGCGATGTCGGCCTGGAAATCGGCGATGCGATTGATGATGGGCATGGAAAATCCTGGAGGGATAGTTCAGTAAGGACATAGTTTCGGCCCCCGCGTATGGCGCGTCAATGGGCAGAAGGCAAATTGTCGACCCGGGTTTGAGAACCATGCCATCCGATGCTCCCCTCACCATAGACTTCATCGGCGGCACCGTCGGCTATCGGCTGCGCCGGGGGGAGGGGCGAGGACAGGCGCTGCCCAGGGCGGTGGGCATGGCCAAGGGGGCAACGCCTTCCATCGTCGATGCGACGGCGGGCATGGGACGCGATGCGTTCCTGCTCGCTTCGCTGGGCGCAAACGTCACCTTGATCGAGCGCAACCGTGCGGTGCATGATGCGCTGGCCGAGGCGATGGCGCGCGCGGGGGATTCTTCCCCCGAACTTGCCGCGATCATTTCGCGCATGACGCTGCTCCACGGCGATTCCCGCACACTTCTGGCCGGGTTGAACCCCGAGGTCGTTCTAGTCGACCCCATGCACCCGCCGCGCGGAAAATCGGCGCTGGTCAAAAAGGAAATGCGCGTCCTGCGCGGGCTGGTGGGCGATGATCCGGACCAGCGGGAGTTGATCGATGCCGCCCTCCAATCGGCGCGCCAGCGGGTGGTCCTAAAATGGCCCCTGCGCGCCGCCTCGCCCGAGGGCCTGCGCAGGCCCAGCCACCAGATTGCGGGCAAGACCACGCGTTATGACGTGTTCATGGTTTGAAAGCGGGTAGCATCGCAGGGATACGATTTGAAGCGCTGTATTCAATTCGAGGTCGCCCGACATCGCGCTCGTTTTCGCGTATGATTGCATTGCAAACCGGGCCGCACGGACTATAAAGGCCCCGCGCCTATCCGTCTTTTCCCGAGAGAGCAAATGTTCGAAACCCTGACCAAAGCACCCCAGGACAAGATTTTCGCGCTCATGGCCGAAATTGCCGCCGACGACCGGCCCGGCAAGATCGATCTGGGCGTCGGCGTCTATAAGGACGACGAGGGCGACACCCCCGTCATGTCGGCGGTCAAAAAAGCCGAGGAGCGGATGCTCGCGACGGCAAGGACCAAGACCTATATCGGTGTCGCCGGCAACAAGGCGTTCTGCAACGCCATGGTCGATCTGGCGCTGGCCGGCGCGGCGCCTGCCGACCGGGTGCGTGCCGTGCAGGCGCCGGGCGGTACCGGTGCGCTCTGGATCGTGCTGACGCTTTTGAAGCGCGCCAGGCCCGACGCGACGGTGTGGATTTCCGATCCCTCCTGGCCCAACCACAAGCCCATGGCCGAACAGGCCGGATTCAGGGTCGAGGCCTATCCCTATTTTGACCCCGCGACCCGCAGCGTGCGGTTCGAGCAGATGCTCGCAAAGCTCGATACGCTCGGGCCCGACGATATCGTGCTGCTCCATGGCTGCTGCCACAACCCGACCGGCGCGAACCTCACGCCCGCCCAATGGGACGAGGTTGTCGCCTCGCTCTCCCGGACCGGCGCCTTCCCGCTGGTCGATCTGGCCTATCAGGGGTTCGGCGACGGGCTGGAGGAAGACGCCTATGGCGCGCGCGCCGTCGCAAGGGCGATCCCCGAATTCGTGCTGGCGACGAGCTGCTCGAAAAATTTCGGCATCTACCGCGAGCGGGCCGGCTGCGCGATCGTCGCGGGCAAGAATGCGACGGCAGCCGACATTGCCAATTCCCAGATGCTCAACATTGTGCGCGGCGCCTATTCTCAACCGCCCGACCACGGCGCGGAAATCGTTCGGACGATCCTTGAAGACAAGGAATTGCGCGCCGAATGGCAGGCCGAACTCGAAGCCATGCGCCAGCGGATGGTTGCCAACCGCCAGGCGCTGGCCGACGCGATCCGCGCGCGTTCCAATAGCTCCGATTTCGATTTCGTGGCTGAGCATCGCGGCATGTTCTCGCTGCTCGGTCTCGGGGTCGAGACGGTCAACGAACTGAAAGCGCAGAACGCGGTCTATATGCTCGATGACAGCCGCATCAACATCGCCGGGCTGGCCGACGAGCGCATCCAGCGGCTCGCGGATGCCATTGTCGGCGCGACCCGCTGATTTAGGACAAAATTCCGGTCCACCGCCTTGCAGTCGACCGGCCCATGACCCATCTTGGTCGTTAGACTAAAGTATGATCCCGGAAGGGGAGAAAAAATGAAGTTCTTTGTCGATACAGCCGAAGTGAACGAAATCCGTGAACTTCACGAGATCGGCCTGCTCGATGGCGTGACCACCAATCCCTCGCTCGTTGCCAAATCCGGGCGCGATTTCAAGGAGGTGGTCAAGGAAATCTGCGAACTTCTGCCCGGCCTGCCGGTTTCGGCGGAAGTGGCCGCGACCGACTATGACGGCATGATGGCCGAAGCCGGCGTGCTCTCGAAAATCGCCGACAACGTCGTTGTGAAACTGCCCCTGACGCTCGCCGGCCTCAAGGCCTGCAAGGCGCTGACCGACAAGGGCACCAAGACCAATGTGACGCTGTGCTTTTCGGCCAACCAGGCACTGCTCGCCGCAAAGGTCGGGGCGACCTATATCTCGCCCTTCCTTGGCCGTCTCGACGACATCAATCTCGACGGCATGCAGCTCATCGAGGACATTCGCCAGATTTACGACAATTACGGCTTCAACACCCAGATTCTCGCTGCCTCGATCCGCTCGGCCAACCACGTGTCCGATGCCGCGCTCGCCGGCGCGGACGTTGCAACGATCCCGCCTGCGGTGCTCAAGAAGCTGGCCGACCACCCGCTGACGGACAAGGGCCTCGACGCCTTCGTCAAGGATTGGAAGTCCACGGGGCAGTCGATTATCTGATCCTGACGTTTGTGGCGGGCATCCTCCTGGACCCCGGTAATAAATACCGGGGTGACATAGAAGTTGGGGTGGATACAGCCAAAACCACTATTGTCCTTCCGGGATTTATTCCCGGAATCCAGCACGATCCCGCAAGGAAGGCTAAAAGTCGAGAATGGCGGACGATGCCGTAAAGGCTGAAATCATGAAGGCGTTGGGTGCCATCGAGGTGCCCGGAGGCGCTTCGCTCGCCGAGTTCCCCGGCCTTTCCGACATCATCGTCACCAAGGGCGCGGTCGCCTTTGCCATCTCGGTGACGCCGGGCATGGAAGCCGCTTTCGCCCCGGCGCGCACGGCGGCCGAGCAGGCGATCTCAGCGATTGCGGAAGGGCGCAAGGTGATGGTGTCGCTGACCGGCGACAAGCCGCCCGCCCAGGCCGCGGCCGGTGGAAGGCGCCCCGGCCCGCCGCCCAAAACGCCCGTTCCCGGCATCCGCAATATTCTGGCGGTCGGCTCGGGCAAGGGCGGGGTGGGCAAATCCACCTGTTCGGTCAATATCGCACTGGCGCTGTCGGCGCTGGGGCTGCGCACCGGCATCCTCGATGCGGACCTTTACGGCCCCTCGATCCCCAAGCTGCTCGGCATCGAGGGCGAGCCCGCCCTGCGCGATGACGGTATCTTCCGCCCCTTCGAGGTCCATGGCCTCAAGGCCATGTCGATCGGGCCGATGCTGGCAGGCAATCAGGCCGTGGTCTGGCGCGGCCCGATGGCGACCTCGGGGCTGCGGCAATTGCTGCGCGAAACCGATTGGGGCGAACTCGACGTGCTCGTCGTCGACCTGCCTCCCGGCACCGGCGATATCCATATCTCGCTGGTCCAGCAGGTGGAACTGGCCGGAGCCGTAATCGTCTCGACCCCGCAGGACATGGCGCTGATCGATGCGAAAAAGGCCATCGACATGCTGGCCCGCACCGGCGTCCCCATCGCCGGGATCGTCGAGAACATGAGCTATTTCATCGCCCCCGACACCGGCGCGCGTTACGACATATTCGGCCATGGCGGTGCCGAACGGGCGGCACGGGAACTCGGCCTGCCCTTCCTTGGGCAGATCCCGCTCGTCATGGCTATAAGGGAAGGCTCGGACGCCGGGCGCCCCGCCGTTGCCACAGCTCCCGAGGGGCCGGAAGCCCGCGCCTTCCTCGATATCGCGCGCGCGTTGCAGCCGATGCTGGAAAGAGTCCCCGCAGCCTGACTTCGCCTCCTGGATTCCGGATGGTGACAGAAACCCGCGAGTCTGCTATTTTTTGCTGTAATCGATTACAATTTGGGCGGAGTTCCACGCCATGCTGCTCAGTCACAAGCGCGCCGATTTCGGCGAAGGGTTCCTGTTCGGCGCGGCCACCGCCGCCTACCAGATCGAGGGCGGCCAGACCGAGGGCAGGGGCTCGTCCATCTGGGATACGTTCGCCGCCACGCCCGGCAATGTCCACAATGGCGACAGCGGCAAATATGCCTGCGACCACTATAACCGCTATGCCGAAGACCTCGACCTTCTCGCCGATGGCGGGTTCGATGCCTATCGCTTTTCCTTCGCCTGGCCGCGCATTCTGCCCCAGGGCAAGGGTGAGGTGAACCAGCGCGGCCTCGATTTCTACGACCGGCTGATCGATGCCATGCTCGAACGTAACCTCAAACCGTTCGGTACACTCTACCACTGGGATCTTCCCAGCGCGCTCCAGGACCGGGGCGGATGGCTGAACCGAGACATCGCCGGCTGGTTCGCCGACTATGCGGTGCTGATCTCCCGGCGGTTCGGGGATCGGCTTGCCTCCACCGCGACGATCAACGAGCCGTGGTGCGTTGCCTTTCTTTCGCACATGCTCGGCATCCATGCCCCCGGACACCGCGACGTGCGCGCCACGGCGCGCGCCTCCCATCACGTGCTGCTTGCTCACGGTACGGCCATCGAAGCCATGCGCGCTGTGGGCGGCAAAAATCTCGGCATCGTGCTCAATTTCGAGATCGCGCATGGCGCGACCAACAAGCCCCAGGATATGGCGGCGGCTCGCCTCTGGGACGGCATTTTCAACCGCTGGTATCTCGATGGCATCTTCCGGGGCAAATATCCCGCCGATGTGCTGGCCCATTTCACCCCGCACATGCCCGACGCTTTCGCAAGGGACATGGAAACGGTTGCAACCCCCATCGACTGGCTGGGCGTCAACTACTATACGCGCGGCCTTTACGAGCACGATCCGGAGCGGGGCGCCTTCCCGATCCGCAAGATCGAGGGGCCGCTGGAAAAGACCGATATCGGCTGGGAAATCTTCCCGCAGGGCCTTGAAGACATCCTGACCCGCATTTCCGCCGATTATACCTCCATCCCCCTCTATGTCACCGAAAACGGCATGGCGGAGGTTGAAGGCGTCGACGATCCACGCCGCGTTGCCTATTACGACGCGCATTTGGGCGCGGTCCTTGCCGCCCGGCGCCGGGGCGCCGACGTGCGCGGCTATTTCGGCTGGTCACTGCTCGACAATTACGAATGGGCCGAAGGCTATGCCAAGCGTTTCGGATTGGTCCACGTGGACTATCAGACCCAGAAGCGCACCCCCAAGACCTCATACCGGGCGTTCCAGGAACTGCTCACCGGCGCCAACCGTCAGGTGGCGTGAGGGTTCAACGAACTCTGTCCCTTCGCTACCCCGGGCCTTGAGCCGGGGCCATGCCTCGATATCCGCCGGGATGGAGGGTTCGTTGTGGGTCCCGGCTTTCACCGGGGCAGCGAGAGGGGAGAGAATGGCGGCGTTTCCCGGAATCCCAAGCAACGCCAATCGCCACGCGCCAGACGGAACAAACCGCCCGCGCGATACTGTCTTGGCAACGACACGGGATTGTGTAACCTTTCTGTCTGCCGTCAAACGACGAGTGCGTTGCTCCAAATTGCAGCGAAAACGTTTTGGTTGCCAAAACGTTTTGGAAGTCGTAAGCGGCATTCTCGGCGCTTCATGCGGCGCCTTACATGTGTCATGGGAGGACTACATGCACAAAACTCTACTGACCGGGGCCTCCGCTCTGGTGCTTTCTCTGGCTGCCACGTCGGTGTTCGCTCAGGACATCGCGCGCGGAGAGGGCGATTTCAGCTGGGACTCGCTCGATGCCTTCGAGGCCGAATATGGCGATGTTTCCGGATCGCTGAAGTTCTGGACCCCGTGGAACAGCCCTGAAGAATCCGCGCAGTGGGCGGCCGTCGTGTCCTATTTCGAGGAAACGACCGGCGTTTCGGTGGAACTGGGTTCCTCGCCCAACTACGAAGAGCAGGCCCGCATCGACATTGCCGCCGGTTCGCCCGCCGACATCACCATTCTTCCCCAGCCCGGCCTTCTGGCCGATTTCGCTTCCCAGGGCGCTCTGGTCGAACTGGGTGCCGACTCCACCGACTGGCTGGCCGAGAACTACGCCGCCGGCGAATCCTGGGCCGAGCTTGGCCAGTTCGAGGGGCAGGACGGCGAAGTCCGCCAGTATGCCTTCCCCTTCAAGCAGGAAGTCAAATCGCTGGTCTGGTATTCGCCCGACAACTTCGCCGAGGCCGGGTATGAAGTGCCCGAGACGTTCGAGGACCTGCTGGCCCTTCAGGACCAGATCAAGGCCGATGGCGGCACCCCCTGGTGCATTGGTATCGAATCGGGCGGGGCGACCGGCTGGCCGGCGACCGACTGGATCGAAGACATCATGCTTCGCATCAATGCGCCCGAAGACTATGACGCGTGGGTCACCAACGAACTCAAGTTCAACGATCCCAAGGTTGTCGCCGCGCTCGACGTGTTCGGCGATATCGTGAAGGACGACGCCAACGTCGCCGGCGGCACCGCCTCGGTCGCGACCACCGCTTTTGGTGACAGCCCTGCGGGCCTCTTCACCATTCCGCCTCAGTGCTACCTTCACAAGCAGGCATCGTTCATCGCCGCCTCGTTCCCGGCGGACACGCAGGCGGGCGTCGATTACGATTTCTTCTATCTGCCGCCCTATGAGGCCCACGCCGAACTCGGCCGTCCGGTCCTCGGCTCGGGTACGCTCGTGTCCATCACGCGCGATTCCGATGCCGCCCGTGCGTTCATCGAGTATCTCAAGACCCCGCTCGCGCACGAAATCTGGATGGCCCAGGACAATTCCGCGTTTCTCTCGGCCCATTCGGGTGTGAACCTGGATGTCTATTCGAGCGACGCGCTGCGCCAGCAGGGTGAAATCCTGCTCGAAGCGACGACCTTCCGGTTTGACGGTTCGGACATGATGCCCGGTGCGATCGGCGCCGGCGCGTTCTGGAGCGGCATGGTCGATTTCGTCAACGGCCTTTCGGCACAGGAAGCCGCCGACCAGATCCAGGCGGCCTGGGACACCATCGACTGAGCGGCAACGCTGCCCATCCCGAAAGGGGTGTGATACACTTTCTCCCGTGGCGGGCTGTCCGCCTGCCATGGGGTTTTAGAAAAAAACCATCTCATGAACGACGTGGCTGGCGGAACACGCCGCAGGGGAGCGAGAGGTCGATGGTGGTGCAGGTTCTCAACGCCATTCTGGCGGTGCTGATCGCTCTTGCGGCCGCGCTGGCGTATTTCTGGGGCACCAACTGGCTGCTCGACAAATTCCTCAAATCCGATAACGCTGCGGAATCGGCGGAGGCCGACAAGCGCCGCACGGCGGTACGGCCCTGGCTGTTCCTGTTCCCGGCTCTTTTGTTTCTTACCATCTATCTCGTCTATCCCGTTTTCGAGACGGTGAGGCTGAGCCTTTTCAATTCCAACGGCTCCCGGTTCGTGGGGCTTTCCAACTACTGGTGGGCGTTCGGCGACGGGCAGTTCCGCCAGTCGCTGATCAACAATTTCCTCTGGCTGCTGATCGTTCCGGCCCTGTCGACCGCCTTCGGCCTCGTCATCGCCGTGCTGGCCGACCGCGTGTGGTGGGGCAATATCGCCAAATCGCTGATCTTCATGCCCATGGCGATTTCCTTTGTCGGGGCGTCGATCATCTGGCGGTTCGTCTATGCCTATCGCGGGCCCGATCAGGAGCAGATCGGCGTGCTCAACGCCATCGTCACCGGCTTCGGCCTGCCGCCGCAGAACTGGATCACCATGGTGCCGTGGAACTCGCTGTTCCTCATGGTCATCCTCATCTGGATCCAGACCGGTTTTGCCATGGTGATCCTGTCGGCGGCGCTGCGCGGCATCCCCGAGGAAACCGTCGAGGCGGCGCGCATCGACGGGGCCAACGAGGTCCAGATCTTCTTCACCATCATGATCCCGCAGATCGTGCCGACGCTCACCGTCGTCTGGACCACCATCACCATTACCGTGCTCAAGGTGTTCGACATCGTCTTTGCGATGACCGGGGGGCAGTTCCAGACCGAGGTTCTGGCCAATCTCATGTATTCGTGGATGTTCCGCAGCGGCGATTTCGGCCGGGGATCGACCATCGCGGTCATCCTGATGCTGGCCGTGCTGCCGATCATGATCTGGAACGTGCGCAACGCCAACCGTGAAGAGGGGACGCGCTGATGAGCACCGTCACGACCTCCGCGCCCATGGCGGCTGCCGCCACCTCCCAAGACCGTCCGGGCTTTTTCGCCCGGCTCAGGATCGGGCGCATCATCGCCAATCTCGCGCTCCTCCTGATCGTCGCGATCTGGACGTTTCCCACGGTAGGCCTGCTCATTTCCTCGGTGCGCGACGCCGACCAGCTTGCCGTTTCGGGGTGGTGGACCGCGCTCACAACCTCCCAGAGCCAGGGCGCCTCGCGTCTGGGCGCCGCTTCGACACAAGCCGAGGAAGGCGGGCTTTACGTCATCTCCGGCGATATTTTCACCGACGACGCCCTGGCGCTGCAGGCGGTAGGCATCACCAGCCGCGAGCCCGGCGGCTTTGCCGTGGGCGATGTCATCGAGATGCCGCAGGGCGGCGAACTGGTGGTGTCCGAGGATGGGGCCTACCGCTGGACCTCGCCGGTGGCCTTCGAGTTCTCGGGCGCCCCGCGCGTTTATTATGTGGCAAGCGAACCGCCCGTCTTCACGCTCGATAACTACGTGACCGTGCTGACCACTGACGGGGTGGGCCAGTCCTTCGTCAACTCGATGACGGTGGCGATCCCGGCGACCCTCGTGCCGATCCTGATCGCGGCCTTTGCCGCCTACGCGCTGGCATGGATGAGCTTTCCGGGGCGGGGGTGGCTCGTGGCGCTGATCGTGGGCCTGATGGTCGTGCCGCTCCAGATGTCGCTCATCCCCATCCTGCGGCTCTACAACGGCATCGCCGCTCCCTTCGGCGGGCAGGCGCAGGGCTATCTGGGGGTATGGCTGGCCCATACCGCCTTCGGGCTGCCGCTCGCGGTGTTCCTGTTGCGCAACTACATGGTCGGCCTGCCGCGCGAGATCATGGAAAGCGCCCGCATGGACGGGGCGACCCACTTCCAGATCTTCACCACCATGGTGCTTCCCCTGAGCTTTCCCGCGCTGGCGTCATTTGCCATCTTCCAGTTCCTTTGGGTCTGGAACGATCTTCTGGTGGCGCTGATTTTTCTTGGCTCGCAGGACAGCCAACTCGTCCTCACCGGACGGCTGATCAACCTCATCGGTACGCGCGGCAACAACTGGGAACTGCTGACCGCCGGGGCGTTCATTTCCATGATCGTGCCGCTGGTCGTCTTCTTCTCGCTGCAACGCTACTTCGTGCGCGGCCTGCTCGCCGGTTCGGTCAAGGGCGGCTGACCCGAACGAACAAAAAAAGTCCTCCCTCCTCCAAGGGAAGGGCCGCCCCTCCTGGGGGCGGCCTTTTTTGCCCCTCCCTTCGCTGTCCCGGCTTTCGCCGGGGAAGCGAAGGAGAAAATGTCAGGCGAACAGCACCTTGTCGCCGATGGCCGCGGGGTCGACCCCCTCCGCGAGATCGAACAGGGAAGGGATCAGCGTGCCGCTGCGCTTCTTGCGCTCGCACTGGCGGATCACTTCGGCGACCAGCGCGCGTCCCGCCGCGCGCAGCGAGGAGCGCACGAAGGTCATGTTTTCCCCATCATTGGGCAGGTGCAAATATTGCAGCTCGTCGTTCATCGCCGCGATCATCACGTCGCGCCCCGGCTCGCGGCCCGCGCGGCCGAGCGCCGAGTGGCCCTCGACGGCCAGAAGCACCGAGGAATAAAGAAAGGCCGTGATATCGGGCTCGCCCAGCGCCAGTTCGGTCAATTGATAGCCCGCCTCGAACATGGGGTGCGAACCGCGCAGGTAAAGACAGGTGTCGTGCGGCAGATCCAAGTCGCGCAGCGCGTCCTCCACCGCCCGGCGCCGCGTGAGCGCATAAAGAAAGCGTTCGTCGCCATTGATGAAGGCGAAACGCTTGTGACCGTTGGAAACGATCAGCCGCGTGAGATTGTAGAAATTGCCGTAATTGTCGACATCGACCCAGCCATAGCGGTCCTGCGAGCCCTCGCGGCCGTGAACGACGAAGGGCACGCCCGCATCGAGCAGGAAATCGATACGCGGGTCGCCGGGCTGGGGAAGATCGACGATGAATCCGTCGACACTGCCATCGCTGACATAGCGCTCATAGGCCGCCATCTGGCGCTCGGGGGTTTCGCTGGTCATGACGATGTCGTAATGGCTCAGCCGCGCTTCGCGCAGCACCCCGGCCATCACCTCGACGAAATGGGGGTCGACGAACTTGTTGTCGTCATCGGACTGGACCCAGGCGATCGAATGGCTGCGCTTGGTCACCAGCCGCTGGGCGTTGCGGTTGGGGGTGTAGCCGAGGCGCCGCGCCGCTTCCACGACCCGCTTGCGCGTCTCTTCGCCGACATCGGAATAGCCGTTGAGCGCGCGCGAGATGGTGGTGATCGAGAGGCCGAGCTCGGCGGCCAGATCCTTGATCGTCACCTTGCGCATCCCGCGCGGCGATGCGCGCCTGGGCGGTTGCGGCACCATCACGCCAACGCCCGGCTGTTCTCATGATGCTGGGTTAGCAAAACCCGCTCCTTCCTCGCCCCTCGCGAGTTACCCTCCAAGAGCGTTTCCAGAATAAGTGGTATCCACTTGTTCTGGAAACGCTTTAGCCGATACATACAGCCTTTCGATAAAGCAAGCGCGCGGAGGTCACAAATCCCATTGACGAAAAGGGAAGCGGACGCGTATCAATCGGACTGCCAAAACGTTTTGGGGAGCGGGCAGGGATGCGCCCGGCCAGGCGTTTTCAAGGGGGAGAGGGACAAGTCTCACACAGCGGTTGCCGATGATGGCTCCCGGGAACAGGTGCCGGGTCCTGCCACAATCACCGGAGCGCGCTGTTTTCAATAAAGCCTGAAACGATCAAGCCGATTTTCTTTTTTGGAGAGTCCCGTAGCGGCATGAGCTATTTTTCACTCGAATCCATGCAGACCCAGCACCCGGCCGACCGGTCCGATGCCGATGCGAACTGGTGGCGGGGCGCCGTCATCTACCAGATCTACCCCCGCTCGTTTCAGGACCAGAACGGGGACGGGATCGGCGATCTCGTCGGGATCACCTCCCGGCTCGAATATGTCGCCGACCTCGGCGTCGATGCCGTCTGGCTGTCGCCGGTCTTTACGTCTCCCATGAAGGATTTCGGCTACGACGTCTCGAACTATCGCGACATCGACCCGCTGTTCGGCACCCTCGAGGATTTCGATCGGCTGGTCGAAAAAGCGCACGCGCTCGGGCTCAAGGTCATCATCGATCAGGTGATCTCGCACTCTTCGGATCGCCACCCGTGGTTCTCGGAAAGCCGGATCTCGCGCACCAACGGAAAGGCGGACTGGTATGTCTGGGCCGACCCCAAGCCCGACGGTACCCCGCCCAACAACTGGCTCTCGATCTTTGGCGGCTCGGCCTGGCAATGGGATGGCCGCCGCATGCAGTATTACCTGCACAACTTTCTTGCCGCCCAGCCCGACCTCAACTTCCACAACCCGGCGGTGCAGGATGCGCTTCTGACCGAGATGCGCTTCTGGCTCGAACGCGGCGTCGATGGTTTTCGGCTCGATACGGTCAATTTCTATTTCCATTCGCAAGGGCTCGAACCCAATCCCCCTGTCCGGCCCGAGGAGTTCAACACCTCGACCGCCCCGGCGGTGAACCCCTACAACCTCCAGGATCATCGCTACGACAAGAGTCAGCCCGAAAATATCGCGTTCCTCAAGCGCGTCCGGGCGCTGCTCGACGAGTATCCGGGGACAACCAGCGTCGGCGAGATCGGCGATGCGCAGCACCAACTTGAGATCATGGCCCAATATACATCGGGCGATGACATGTTGCACATGTGCTATACGTTCGACTTTCTTGGCGGGGAATATTCGGTGGACCATTTTGCCCGCGCCATCCGCGCGGTTGCCGAATCCGCCCCCGATGGCTGGATATGCCTTGCCTTTTCCAACCATGACGTGGTGCGCCACATCACCCGCTGGGCCCCGCACGGGTTCGAGGACATGCTGGGACGGCAGGCGATCGCGCTTTTGCTCACCATGCGCGGCTCGGTCTGCATCTATCAGGGCGAGGAACTGGGGCTCACCGAGGCCGAACTGGCCTATGAGGACCTGGCCGATCCCTATGGCATCGAATTCTGGCCCGAGTTCAAGGGCCGCGACGGGTGCCGCACGCCCATGGTCTGGCAGGCCCATGTCCATCAGGGCGGCTTTTCCGCGGCCAACCGAACCTGGCTGCCGGTTCCCGCCCAGCATCTTCAGCTTGCCGTCGACCAGCAGGAGGAAGCCGCCAACTCCATGTTGCATGTCTATCGTGCCATGGTGCGCTTCCGCCGCGAGAATCGCGTTCTGCATGACGGCGCGATCAATGTGCTGGACGATACCCCCGAAGGAGTCCTTGCCTTTCGCCGGTCGCTTAAAGGGGACGAGCTGTTCTGTGCGTTCAACATGAGCGCCGAAGCGGTCCAGTATACGCCCCAGGCGGGGCTGTTTCTCGAAGAAGCGGGCGCACCCTGCACCAATACCGCGCTGGAAGACGGGCGGTTGAGCTTCGGGCCGTTCGGCACGTATATTGGCCGGATCAAACGAGGCAACTGAACAATAAGAGCGCCTAACAAAACCAGAGATGGCCACTATGGGGTTTGGATGTCTCTGGTTCTGTTAGGCACTCTAAGGCCCAAGGGAGGGACCATGTCTGACCTCAGGATTACCAGCCTCTACAAGCGCTACGGCAATGTGGAGGTTCTAAAGGACATCAATCTCGAAATCCGGTCGGGCGAGTTCATTGTCTTTGTCGGTCCCTCGGGCTGCGGCAAGTCCACCCTGCTGCGCACCATTTCCGGTCTCGAAACGATTACCTCGGGCACCATCGAAATCGGGGGCAGGGTGGTCAACGACGTCGCTCCCTCCAAGCGCGGCATCGCCATGGTCTTCCAGTCCTATGCGCTCTATCCGCATATGACGGTCTTCGACAACATGGCCTATTCGCTGAAACTCCAGCGCACGCCCGCCGCCGAGATGAGGGAAAAGGTCGAGGCCGCCGCCGATATGCTCCAGCTTCGCCCCTATCTCGAACGTCTGCCCAAGGCGCTCTCGGGCGGCCAGCGCCAGCGCGTCGCGATCGGCCGGGCCATCGTGCGCAACCCTGAGGTTTTCCTGTTCGATGAGCCGCTCTCCAACCTCGACGCCGCGCTGCGCGTCGCCACCCGCATGGAGATCGCCAAGCTCAAGGAATCGCTTCCCCAGACCACCATGGTCTATGTGACCCACGATCAGGTCGAAGCCATGACGCTGGCCGACCGTATCGTGGTGCTCAACGAAGGCAGGGTAATGCAGGTGGGCTCGCCCATGGAGCTTTACGACCATCCGCAATCCCTGTTCGTCGCCGGTTTCATCGGCAGCCCGAAGATGAATTTCCTCACCGGCGAGGATGCCGCCAAATATGGTGCGGCAACCGTGGGCGTGCGCCCCGAGCACCTTGAGATCCGACTCGAGGGCAAAGGCGCGTGGAGCGGCAAGGTCATCTATTCGGAAAATCTGGGTTCGGACAGCTACGTCTATGTCGATATCGGGGGCGAGGAGCCGGCGATCGTGCGGCAGGAGGGCAAGGCCTCCTACCACGCCGGCCAGACCATCAGCTTCGGTCCCCAGGGCGACCTGCTGGTGCACCGGTTCGACGCCGAGGGGGAGCCCGTGACGGACGGCGTCGCAACGCCCTCCAGGGCTCCGGCGAAACGCTCCGCCCCCAAGGCTACGGCGCGCAAGACAGCGGAAAAGCCCCAAGCCTGAACGGCTTTTCGGACGCGCCCGGCTGGTTCTCCCGGACAAATCGGGCGCGTTCAGCCTGGCGTGCCGGTCAGCGCACGACGAGCGTTGCGGGGATGGTCAATGTCATCAGCGTGCCCGTTTCGCTGGCTGGATCGAGCGCCAGCGTGCATGCGTTGACCGCGACCAGCGTGCGGGTGAGCGTGAGCCCGATGCTCGAGCGTACCGGCTGCCTTGCAGTGCCGTCGCGGGCCAGTCCGTCGCGGAAGACGACGAACTGGTCGGCCAGAATTCCCGGCGCGCGCGCCGCATCGCGCACATGGATGTTGACGGCCCCATCATCTTCCGGCTGGGCAGACAGCACCACCTTGTTGCCTTCGCCTGCATCGGTGATGGCGCTGGCCAGCATGTTGAGCACGGCCTGCCGCAAGGTGGCCGCATCCACCCGCACCAGCGGCAGCCGCTCGGAAATGGCGCTGCGCAGCAGGACCCGCTCGATGCCCGCCTGTCCGCGCACGCGAACGAGGCAGTCGGCAAGAAGGGCCGATAGATCCACATTGTCCGGCGTCAATTCGAGCTTGCCTTCGGCGATGCGCGCATAGTCGTCGATCTCGTCGGCAAGGTCGGTAATCACCGTCCCGGCGGCGTTGATGTCGCGCGCATATTCGAGGTAGCGGGTATTGGAGAGCGGTCCGAAACTTTCCGAGGCGATCAACTCTGAAAAGCCTACGATGGTGTTGAGCGGGCGGCGCAGCTCTCGCCCGATCCGGGCCAGCAAGACCGCGGAAACCGACCCGGTCGTCTCGGCTGGGTGCGTCTGCCGCTCGACAAGGAGTGCATAGCCCGAAACGATTCCTGCACGCCCCAGTGCAAAAAGTTTGAGCACCATGCCGGGCACCCGCCCCTTGAGCGCGATGGCTGGCCGCGAGGTTTCCGAGAACCGCGCGGGCAGGGCGAGGAACCGCGCCAGCGCCTGCTGCTCGCCATGGGCGACGAAATCGGAAATCCGGGCCCCTTTTTCCGCCCCGGCAGGCAGGATGTCGCGGTTGCCCGAAATGGCGGTGACCAGCCCGATCCTGTCGGCCTCGATATAGCCGATGCCGCCCAGCGCGGCGAGATCGGCGGCAAAGCGGCGGATCTCGCCCTCGCGCCCCGCATCGCCATCGATGGCGCGGGCCGAGAGCATCATGGCGCTGCGTCCCTGCCAGCTTATGGTGTTGAGCCGGGCCGAAACGGTAACGCGCGAGCCATCGTGCCGCACGAGCTGATTGACCGGACCCGCCGGCTCGCCCCCTTCGGTCGTGGGGATGACCGCTGCAAGTCCCACGGTCCTCAGCGTTGCGGCATTGCCATAGCCGGTCAACTCGACCAGCGCCCGGTTGGCGAACAGGATGTCCTGATCGCGGAAAATGAGGATGCCGAGAGGCAGGCGGTTGAGCACCAGCGTCTCGTCGCTGAGCGAAACCAGATTGCTGGCGGGTGCCGGAGAGGAAGGCGCTGGCTCGGTCTCTTCGATATCACCTTCGCCGTTTTGCCCGATCTTGTCGTTGAGGATGCGCGCCAGTTCCTCGAAATTGTAGCGTGAAACCCGTTCGAGCGCTTCGGTGTCCGGCTCGGGAGCAGGAGGCTCGGGCTGGCCTGCCGCAACGGTCGTCAACCCGCGCCCTGTCAACTGCCAGAGCCCTCTCCGGCCCGATGTGCTGTCGGCAGCGGAGTCATCGGTGAAAGCCTGTTCCTCGCTGGCGAGCGGGTCGTCATGATCCCAGTCGCTGTCACGGATAGGCGGGGCGAGGTCGTCGGACGCGTCTCCGGTTCCGGTCACATCGGGGAGCGGCGCGTCGGGTGCTTCGTCCTCGTCCTCTTCTCCGAGCGGTGCGAACAGCCGCTCGTCCCTGGCCAGCCGGTCGACGAGTTCGCCAAGGCTTTGCGTTTCGCCCTGCGCCTGCGGCGTGTCCTCTGTTGTCGAAGTACCGTTTTGGGGAACGGGATCGTGGGCAAGAATATCGGCGGTAATTGGGTCTGATCCAACCACCAGCAGCATGGGCTGGTCTTCGCCCAGCGCGAGCGGCGTGCAGGCGCAAGTGGCCGAAAGCGGCTTGCGCCCGGCGATGAACTGCATGCGCGACAGCATCGGATAGCCCAGAATCCCGAGCCGCAGGATGCGGGAAATCTGGCCCTTGACCGGCACGGGTTTGTCGCAGCGCCGCAAGGTGCCGTTCTTGAGCCTTGCGCCGAACAGCGTCGCTGCGTGATTGTGCCAGACGAGACGGGTGCCGTCCCCTGACCAGAGCCAGGCCGGCCGCAAATCCGTTGCGAGCGCCAATACGCGCGCCGCCTGGGGCTGGCTGGTCCACGCTTCACTCATGAAATGGCGTTCGCTCCGTTCGTTGTAGGCGCGCCGTCGGCGCACGGGTTCATCATTTATTAAATATAGTGCGCGCCGCCTCCGGTCCATCGGCCAATGGCGCGGGGCGATTGCCAAACGGTATAATGGTTAAAGGCAAAAACCGCATTAATAGGGGCAAACGGCACTTGTCATCCGCATCGGCTCGCCCTATGGTCCGCCCCGTTCCGGGACAGGGCTTAGCCCGCCGCAACCCCCGTGCCGCCTTAGCTCAGTTGGTTAGAGCGCCAGATTGTGGATCTGGAGGTCCCCCGTTCAATCCGGGGAGGCGGTACCATCTTTTCCTGGAAGATTGGATCAGATCACCACCACTTTCGCGCCCACCGGCACGCGGCGGTAAAGGTCGATCACGTCTTCATTGGTCATGCGGATGCAGCCCGAGGAGACCGATTGGCCGATGCTCCAGGGTTCGTTGGTGCCGTGGATGCGGTAAAGGGTTGAGCCGAGATAGAGCGCGCGGGCGCCCATCGGGTTGTTGGGGCCGCCGGGCATGAAGGCGGGCAGGCCAGGCTGACGGACGTGCATTTCGGCGGGTGGGGTCCAGCTCGGCCATTCGCGCTTGGCGGTGATCCGGTGCGTGCCGTTCCACTCGAATCCGGTCCGCGCCACCCCGATCCCGTACCGCATCGCCTTGCCGCCCGGCAGGACCAGATAGAGGAAATGCCGCCGCGTATCGACCACCAGCGTGCCTGCCGTCTCACGGGTCTGATAGTTGACGACCTGGCGCAGGAACATCGGGTGGCGCACATATTGCGTCTGGTACTGCAACTGGTGCGCGGGGGCGGCGCGCGTCAGTTCCAGTCCCGCCGGGGGGCCGAACATCGCGTCGAGAAAGCCGCGTTTGGAGGCGGCGGATGCAGGGGTGGCCAGCATGGCCAGCATCGCAAGGACGGCAACAATACGCATGGGTCCGGTCCAACTCGTCTTGGCGGTCGCAAAGATGGACAGCCTAAGGGCGGAGCGGAAATATTGAGTCAAATGAGATGGTTAAAGCTCCCTCACGCGTTATGGTTGACAATACCCCAACGCCTGATTCCGGACCCTGCCGATGACCGCCGCTGGACCATCCTGCCCCTGGGCGGGCACCGACCCGCTCTATATCGCCTATCACGATACCGAATGGGGTCGTCCGGTCACCGACGACACGCGCCTGTTTGAAAAGCTGTGCCTCGAAGGCTTCCAGTCGGGGCTCTCCTGGATCACCATTCTGCGCAAGCGCGAGAATTTCCGCGCCGCATTCGCAGGGTTCGACATCGAAAAGCTCGCCGCGTTCGATGAGGACGACGTGGCCCGGCTGCTGGGCGATGCGGGGATCGTGCGCCATCGCGGCAAGATCGAATCCGCCATCAACAATGCACGCCGCGCCCTCGTCCTGCGCGATGAATTCGGATCGCTGGCCAAATATGTCTGGAGCTTCGAGCCGCACCCCCAAACGCGGCCCAGCGATTTTTCATGGGAAAGCCTGCGCGCGATCGCCTGGACCGAGGCATCGAAAGCCCTGTCTAAAGACTTGAAAAGGCGGGGCTGGTCGTTCGTCGGTCCCACCACCTGCTATGCGTTCATGCAGGCCATGGGCATGGTCAACGACCATATCGAGACCTGTCCCTGCCGGGCGGAGATCGAAGGGTTGAGGGCGGGGTTTGTGCGGCCTTAGATATAAAAGCTGGCATTTCTCGCTGGCATCGCGCACCCCTCCCCATTAAGGGGAGGGTGTTTCCTTTGCGCGGTTGCTCCCAAACGCTCAAGGCTAGCACCTCCCCCTTGATGGGGGAGGTTGGGAGGGGGTGAAGCCCCAACCGCAAATCTTGCGACTGAGGCTTGTTTTACCACCGCGCCTTCCAGTACATCCCCGGCGGGTCGACGACCGGCGGCATGCCGATATCGGCGCGCAGGCGGTTGTCGAGCCGTGGAACCGGTTGCGGCAGGCGCCGCTTGCGGGCGCGGATGGCCGCCGCGAGGGCAGCCAGTGCCACGCGCCAGCGGCCATGTTCGTTAACGAGCGTATCCACCGAAACCCGCAAAATCGCGGAATCGCGGTGTGCATGAATATTCGACATCTTCGTCCTCCAGCCAGCCGAATGGCAGGGCTGGCTCCAAATATTTTCGTGATGAAAGAGCGAGGGTGCTGTCGGAGGGCACGACAGGCCCAACGTCAGAACCGCATTGCGATAGGGTGTGTCTTGAAGGTGCGGGCCAGAAGAAGCGACCCGGATTTCACGCGCGGCTTATGAGCGGCGGGTGAATCGGCGGGCCATGCGCCAGCCGGAGCCTTTGACACCATGGGTGAGGCGCTGTGCGAATGCTGTCATGTCACGCCTCCTTGAGAAGCTGGTGTCGAAGGTGGCGCTTTTTACGCCCATGCCCGGGAGTCGCCAACCCCGCATGTGGCAGGTTGTCGCACTTGGTCGCGCATTGTGGCGGATTGGCAACAGCGGCCTTTGCCTTGTTTCAGTTGGGCCGATGCGTTAGGAAACCCCGGCACTTCCGCCCGCTGTCCGGGGCAAGGGATTTATAGGTCAATGGCAAAGAACACCACGCTCATCGAACCGCGCCTGCCGCGCGGTTTCATCGATTCAGAACCCGCCGATCTCGCCGCCATCGAACAGATGGTCGCCAGAATCCGCAAGGTTTATGAGCGGTACGGTTTCGACCATATCCAGACCCCGTTCCTTGAGTACACCGAAACGCTCGGCAAGTTCCTGCCCGACACCGACCGGCCCAATGCCGGGGTGTTCTCGGTGCAGGACGATGACGAACAATGGATGAGCCTGCGCTACGATCTCACCGCCCCGCTCGCCCGCTATTTCGCCCAGAACTATCAGGACCTGCCAAAACCCTTCCGCTCCTACCGGCAGGGCTGGGTGTTCCGCAACGAAAAGCCGGGACCGGGGCGCTTTCGCCAGTTCATGCAGTTCGACGCCGATACGGTCGGCGCTGCGGGGCCCGAGGCCGACGCCGAAATGTGCATGATGATGGCCGATACGATGGACGCGCTAGGGCTGGCTGGCCAGTACGTGGTGCGGGTGAACAACCGCAAGGTGCTCGATGGGGTGATGCAGGCGGTTGGCGTCACCGATGAGGGCCAGAAGCTCACGGTATTGCGGGCCATCGACAAGCTCGACAAGTTCGGCCCCGAGGGTGTGCGCCTGCTGCTTGGTGAAGGGCGCAAGGATGAGAGCGGGGATTTTACAGAAGGGGCCAAGCTTGACGTCGAACAGGCTGAAGCGATCGTCGATTATGTGAAGGGCGCCAAACCGGGCGACAATGAAGGCGTTGCCGAGCTCGATGCGATGCAGGCGCTTTTTACCTCGGCAGGCTATGGCCCCGACCGTATCAGGATCGACCCCTCCGTGGTCCGTGGCCTCGAATACTACACCGGCCCGGTCTTCGAGATCGAATTGACCTTCAAGGTCCAGAACGAGAAGGGGCAGGATGTGGTGTTCGGCTCGGTCGGCGGCGGCGGGCGCTATGACGGGCTGGTTTCGCGCTTCCGCAACGAGGAAACCCCCGCGACCGGTTTTTCCATCGGCGTTTCGCGACTCGCCTCGGCATTGAAGCTCACCGGCAATCTGACGTCCGAGCCCGTAACCGGCCCGGTGGTGGTTACCGTTATGGAAAAGGACCGGATTGCCGATTACCAGCAGATGGTCGCCGAGTTGCGCAATGCGGGTATCCGGGCCGAACTGTTTCTTGGGTCCTCAAGGCAAATGGGCAAGCAGATGAAATATGCCGACAAGCGCAACGCGCCTGCGGTCGTCATTCAGGGGTCCAACGAGCGCGAAGAGGGGATCGTCCAGATCAAGGATCTGGCCGAAGGCGCGGAGGCGGCGGCTTCGATCACCGATAACGCGGCATGGAAAATGGAACGGCCCGGGCAATATTCCGTGCCGCGCGGGGAGATGGCCGAGTTCGTGAAGCGGATTCCGGCGGTTGCCGCATGGACGAAGGCGAACGGGTGATGGGTGCGGCATCGATAGATCGCAGCCCCCTCACCCCCGGCGGAAAAGGGCAGATGTTGAGCGCGTGGCTTCACCCCACCCCAGCCCTCCCCATCAAGGGGAGGGTGTTTCTCTTTCTTGGCTGTCTCCCTACGCACAAGGCCAGCACCTCCCCCCTTGTGGGGGAGGTTGGGAGGGGGGTGTTTTTCGATGCCCGCTGAAACCCGCCGCGAAGCCCTCAAGGCTCTCGTTTCCGGCGAGGGCGTCAACTTCATCACCACGCCCATCCTTATCCCCCCCGCGCCCTATTTCGATCTGGCGGGCGAGGAGTTTGGTGCGCGGCTGATCCTCACAACGGGGGCGGATGGCGCCGAGTTCTGTCTGCGCCCCGATTTCACCCTGCCCATTGCCATCGAGCACCTGGAAAGCGGCGCGGCAACGCCTGCCGCCTATGGGTATCTGGGGCCCATCTTCCGCCAGCGCGCCGATGGGCCGGCCGAGTTCGATCAGGCCGGGCTCGAACTGCTCGCCTCGCCCGATGCGGGCGCCGCGCTCGATCAGGTGATCGCCTTCGCGCGGGCCGCGCTCGATGTTTACGGGATTGCCCGCCCCGCCATCCGCGTCGGCAGCATCGGTCTTTTCGAAACCTTGCTGGCCCGGAGCGACATGCCCGAGGTCTGGCGCCCGCGTATCCGCGCGCGGTTCGGGCACCGGCAGGCCATGAGCCGGCTGCTGACCCGGCTTGCCGGCCCGCACAAGTCTGAAGCGGGACCAAAAGGCATGCCGGTGGGCGACATTGCCGACTGGGTGAGCGAACTGATGCTCACCAATGGGTTGAGCCTTACCGAAAGCCGCGGCCCCGAGGAGATCGCGGCGCGGTATCTTGAAAAACAGGCGCTTGAAGCCGCACAGGTCCCCCAGGCCACCATTGCACTGCTGCGCGAATATCTCGCGATCTCCGGGGAAGCGGACGCGGCCCTCGACAGGATCGAGGCGCTGGCGGCAACAGGCGGCATCGCGCTCGATGGCGCGCTTGAAACCGCCCGTCAGCACGCCCGCCAACTGCGCAACGGCAATGGAAATAACGGACTCGTCTTCGACGCCGCCTTCAGCCCGCGCCTCGACTATTATACCGGCATCACCTTCGAGATGACCGGGCAAGGGGGATCGGTTCTGGTTTCGGGCGGCCAGTATGACCGCCTGCTGCGCCGCCTTGGCGCCGATGGCGACGTGCCCTCAGTCGGGTGCGCTCTCTGGGTCGAGCGGCTCGAAGCGGAGGCGGTGCGATGAGCAATATCATGCTGGCCCTGCCCTCCAAGGGGCGGTTGCAGGAAGAGGCGATGGACCTGTTCGCCGGTTCGGGGCTGACCATCGCGCGGCCCGGCGGAGCGCGGTCCTATCTGGGCGAGATGACGGCGATGCCGGATGTGACCGTGCGGTTCCTCTCGGCCTCCGAAATCGCGCGCGAGCTGATCCGGGGGACAATCGACCTCGGTATCACCGGCGAGGATCTGATCCACGAAACGGCCGAAACCGGGCCGATGCAGGTCGAGATCGTCAAAAGACTGGGGTTCGGGCGCGCCGATGTGGTGGTCGCGGTGCCCGATGCGTGGATCGACGTCACCGCAATGGACGATCTGTCGGATGTCGCCGCCGATTTCCGCGCGCGGCACGGCCGCTGGCTCAAGGTCGCGACCAAATACGTCAACCTCACCCGCCGCCATTTCGCGCAAGCGGGAATCGCCGAATACCGGATCGTTGAAAGCCTCGGCGCGACGGAGGCCGCTCCCGCGTCCGGCGCGGCGGACCTCATCGTCGATATCACCTCCACCGGCTCGACCCTTCAGGCCAATGGCCTGCGCATCCTCACCGATGGCGTGATGCTCGAAAGCGAGGCCGTGCTGATGGTCTCGCGCAACGCCGACTGGGCCGGGAACCGGCGCAGGACGCTCGATGCGCTGTTGGAAAAACTCGGCGCGGCGGCGTTCATCCTTTAAGGGAAATCGGTTCAGTGCTCGATCTTTGGGTTCTTTTCGCCCTTGGCGGCGTAGGCGTTGTTGCGGGATTTGTCGATGCGGTCGCCGGCGGCGGCGGGCTGATCGCGCTGCCCGCTCTTCTCAGTGCCGGGCTTTCCCCCGTCGCAGCGCTGGCAACCAACAAGGCGCAATCGGTGGTCGGCACCGTCACCGCCGCTTTCACTTTCTGGCGCAGCGGTTACGTGGCGATCAGGACGCTGGTTCCGGGCATTGTCGCAACGTTTGTCGGGTCCTATATCGGCGCGGCAGTCGTCAAGGCCATCGATACCTCCGCGCTTGCTGTCGCGGTGCCCGCCGCGATCATTGCAGTAGCGCTCTATTTTACCCTTTCGCCCTCGATCAAGGACGTAGACCGTACGGCACGGCTCAAATTTTCGATCTTCGTGCCGGCCATCGGTTTCGTCATCGGCTTTTACGATGGGCTGTTCGGACCCGGCACCGGCTCGTTCTTCATGCTGTGCTTCGTTGCCCTGTTCGGACTCTCGGCAACCCGCGCCTCCGCGCACACAAAGGTGCTCAACGTCACCTCCAACCTTGCCGCGCTGGCCCTGTTCATCCCGGCGGGCGACGTGCTCTGGCCCGTCGCCATCGTCATGGCCATCGGGCAATTGATCGGCGGCTATCTCGGCGCGCTGACGGGGATCAAATACGGCGCCAAAGTCATCCGGCCGCTGGTGATCGTGGTCTCGATCGCGCTGGCGGTGAAGCTGTTGTTCTTTCCCTAGAGCTTCTGTTTTGATTCCATCAAAACAGAAGCTCTAGCAGCAGCGGCACTCTGAATAGCCAGGCCCTCTCCCTTCGCTATCCCGGCGAAAGCCGGGATCCACGGCAACAACGGCGAATGTGGCCGGCATCAATGGACTCCGGCTTTCGCCGGAGAAGCGAACGAGGACGTGGCGAGACAAACGAAAAGGGCAGCTCCCAAGAGCCGCCCTTCCCGTTCGAGACCTGGAGAGGTCTGAGCTTTTATGGACCTTAGAAGTCCATACCGCCCATTCCGCCCATGCCGCCGCCACCGGGCATTGCCGGTGCGTCGTCCTTGGGCAGTTCGGCGATCATGGCTTCGGTGGTGACCAGCAGGCCAGCGACCGAGGCGGCGTCCTGAAGGGCGGTGCGCACGACCTTGACCGGGTCGATGATGCCCATCTTGATCATGTCGCCATATTCGCCGGTCTGGGCGTCATAGCCGAAGGTGTCGGCGTTGGTCTCGATGATCTTGCCCACGACGATCGAGCCTTCGTCGCCCGCATTGTTGGCGATCTGGCGGACAGGCTCCTGCAGCGCGCGCTTGACGATGGCGATGCCGGCTTCCTGATCGCGGTTTTCACCCTTGGCGGAGAGCTGGGCCGAAGCGCGCAGGAGAGCGACGCCGCCGCCCGGAACGATGCCTTCTTCGACGGCAGCGCGGGTTGCGTTGAGCGCGTCATCGACGCGGTCCTTGCGCTCCTTGACCTCGATTTCGGTCGAGCCGCCGACCTTGATCACGGCAACGCCGCCAGCCAGCTTGGCAAGACGCTCCTGGAGCTTCTCGCGGTCGTAGTCCGAGGTGGTTTCCTCGATCTGCGCCTTGATCTGGCCGACACGGCCCTCGATGTCTTCCTTGGAGCCCGCGCCATCGACGATGGTGGTGTTTTCCTTGGAAATTTCGACGCGCTTGGCGGTGCCCAGCATGTCGAGGGTGACGTTTTCGAGCTTGATGCCGAGGTCTTCCGAGATCACCTGGCCGCCGGTGAGGATCGCGATGTCCTCGAGCATGGCCTTGCGGCGATCGCCGAAGCCCGGAGCCTTGACGGCAGCGACCTTTAGGCCGGCGCGCAGGCGGTTGACGACGAGGGTTGCGAGCGCTTCGCCTTCCACGTCCTCGGCAACGATGAGCAGCGGACGCTGGCTCTGGACGACAGCCTCAAGCACCGGCAGGAGCGCCTGCAGGTTCGAGAGCTTCTTTTCGTGCAGCAGGATGAACGGGTCTTCGAGGGTCGCGATCATCTTTTCGGTGTTGGTCACGAAATACGGCGAGAGATAGCCGCGGTCGAACTGCATGCCTTCGACGACATCGAGTTCGGTCTCGGCGGTCTTGGCTTCCTCGACGGTGATGACGCCTTCATTGCCGACCTTCTGCATGGCGTTGGCGATCATCTCGCCGATTTCCTTTTCGCCATTGGCCGAAATGGTGCCGACCTGGGCCACTTCACCCGAAGAGGTGATCTTGACGGCCTTGGAGGCAAGATTGGAAACGACTTCGCCGACAGCGAGGTCGATACCGCGCTTCAGATCCATCGGGTTCATGCCGGCGGCGACGGCCTTGACGCCTTCGACGACGATGGACTGGGCAAGAACGGTCGCGGTGGTGGTGCCGTCACCGGCGATGTCGTTGGTCTTGGAGGCCACGGCGCGCAGCATCTGTGCGCCCATGTTCTCGAACTTGTCCTCAAGCTCGATTTCCTTGGCGACCGACACACCGTCCTTGGTGATGCGCGGTGCACCGAACGACTTGTCGATGACGACGTTGCGGCCCTTGGGACCCAGGGTCACCTTGACGGCGTTGGCAAGGACGTTGACGCCGCGCAGCATCTTGTCGCGCGCATCGGTCGAGAACTTTACTTCTTTTGCGGACATTGAGGTCTGCTCCGAATTTCTTGATTGACGGGAAGGTGCGAAAAAGGGCGGATCAGCCCTCGATCACGCCCATGATGTCGGATTCCTTCATGATCAGCAGGTCTTCACCGTCGATCTTGACTTCGGTGCCGCTCCACTTGCCGAAAAGCACGCGGTCGCCGGCCTTGACGTCGAGCGCGGCAACCTTGCCGGAATCGTCACGGGCGCCCGGGCCCACGGAAACGATCACGCCCTCGGAAGGCTTTTCCTTGGCAGTGTCGGGGATGATGATGCCGCCAGCGGTCTTTTCCTCGCTGTCGACGCGCCGGACCACAACACGGTCATGCAGGGGACGGAAGCTCATGGTCGCTCCTTGGAACGTAAGGTTGAAATGCAATTTCCTCCGCTGTTAGCACTCGATGAGGTAGAGTGCCAACAGCATGGCGAGGGAGATAGGGTGGGGGCATGGCGGAGTCAAGCGAGGCGGGCCGAAAAATTTTGCATCCTCGGACGGCGCTTGCTATGCGGGCTCCAGACCAGCGTTACAGAACAACAAGATGATCTCGATGACAGCCAGCGCCGAACGGCCGGAAACCCAAACCTGGACCCCGCCCAAACTCTCGGTCGTCGTGCCCACCTTCAATGAGCGCGACAACATCGCGCCGCTCGTTGAAAAGCTCGAGGCCGCGCTGGCCGGGATTGATTTCGAGGTGATCGTCGTCGACGACAACAGCCCCGACGGCACCGCCGAACTGGCCAAGGACCTGGCGCGGCAGAAGGGCCATGTGCGCTGCATCCATCGCGTCGGGCGGCGGGGCCTTTCCTCGGCCTGTATCGAGGGGATGGCCTCGTCCTCCGCCGAATATGTCGCGGTGATCGATGCCGATCACCAGCACGACGAAACGATCCTGCCTGAAATGCTGCGGCGGGTGGAGGCGGGCGCCGATATAGCGGTAGGCTCGCGCTATAATGGGGAGGGCAGTTCGACGGAAGGCTTTTCCAAAAGCCGCCAGGCCGGGTCGACGCTGGCGACAAAGCTCTCCGGCATTTTGACCGGCAAGACGCTCTCGGACCCCATGAGCGGTTTTTTCCTGATGCCGCGTGCTCTTTTCAACGAGGTTGCGCCAGGGCTTTCGCGCGAAGGGTTCAAGATCCTGCTCGACATCATCGTTTCGGCCAACCGCCGCCGTGGTGGCAAGCTGGTGATCGCCGAGGTGCCCTACAGCTTCCGTCGGCGTTTTGCCGGCGAAAGCAAGATGAGCGCGCTGGTCGTCGCGCAATTTCTGGGTCTGATCGTCTCGCAGATCTCGCGCGGCATACTGCCGACCAGCTTCCTGCTCTTTTCACTGGTGGGAGCCTCGGGCGTCGTGGTCCATCTGGGCGTCCTGACCCTCGCCTTCGAGGTGCTGGGCTTCAACTTCGCCAACAGCCAGCTTCTGGCGACCCTCGTCGCCATGACCACCAACTACATCCTCAACAACGAGTTGACCTATGCCGATAAGAAGCTGCGCGGGCGGCGGTTCTGGACGGGGCTCCTGAGCTTTTACATCGTATGCAGCTTCGGCACCCTCGCCAACGTCTCGGTCGCCTCGGTGCTTTACGAAACCAACGCCGCCAATTTCCTGATCGCCGGTATCGCGGGAGCGGTGATGAGCGTGGTGTTCAACTACGCGGTGACGCGCATGTTTACGTGGCGGTGACGAGGATGGCTGAGACATCCGGCTTCACCCCCCTCAAGGGCAGGACTGTCACATATAGATCTGCGCTTGTGGTTTCACCCCACCCCAGCCCTCCCCATCAAGGGGAGGGTGCTTCCTTTGCTTGGCTGTCCCTATGCGCACAAGGCCAGCACCTCCCCCCTTGTGGGGGACTTTCAAGCGGTTCCGGCATCGCCGGAACGCAAGGGTCCAGTGGACCCTTGCGAGTGCAGAAAGGGGAGGGGGGATTCGGCATTAGCCGAACTCAAAAGGAGGAGGACTGTTTCAGCGAGGGCAAGACCGGACAATGACACCCTCCCGCATCGGCCCCTTCACGCCCGCGCAGGCGACTCTTCTCCTCATCGCGGCCACCTTCATCCTGCGCGCCATCGGTGCGTGGGCGATTGGCTGGGGGACGGGGGAGGCGTATTACCTTTCGTCGGCACGCCAGTTCCATCTGTCCTATTTCGACCAGCCCCCGCTTTCGCTTTGGGTGATCTGGACGACCATGGAGCTGACAGGTTCCGAGAACGTGCTGGTCATCCGTCTGCCTTTCATCGTCATGTTCGCGGTGTCCACCTGGCTGGTGTTCGACATCGCAAGGCGTATCCATTCGCCGCTGGCCGGCTTTTACGCCGCGCTGATCGTCAACGCGTCCGTCCTTTTTTCCCTCTCGATCGGCTCGTGGACGCAGCCCGACGCCCCGATGGTGCTGTTCTGGCTGGCAACGGTCCGAGTGCTGCTGGACATCTTTTTCGGGAACGGGGTGCGACGGCCCCATGCGCTCTGGGCGCTCGCCGGACTGATGCTGGGACTGACCTTCCTTTCCAAATATCACGCGGTGTTCCTCGTGGCGGGCACCGGCCTGTTCATGCTCTTCAATTCCACCCAGCGCCACTGGCTGCGCCACAAGGCGCCGTGGCTGGCGCTCGTCATCGCGCTGGCGGTCTTTTCCCCGGTCATCGTCTGGAACGCGCAGAACGACTGGGTCTCGTTCGGCTTTCAGGGCGGGCGGGCGCTGGCGGATTCGGGCCTGCGCTGGGACGGGCTGGTGCGCATGGTCTGGGGCCAGCTTCTCTATATGACGCCGTGGCTGGCGCTACCGGCCCTTTATGTCGGCATCCGCGCCGTTTTGGCGGGTCCGCGCGGCCAGTTCCCGACCGGTGCGGTGCCGGGCGCGGCGGCGCTCTTTGCCTATATCGGCTGGCCGCCGATCATCTTTTTCACCGCCGTCGCGCTCTGGTCGGACACCCAGTTCCACTTCCACTGGCAGGCGCCGGGCTATTTGATGCTGTTCATCCTGATGGGCGCGTGGGCGGCGGGAAAAAATACGCAAGGGTTGGGGCTGTGGCTCTGGGGCTCGGCGGCGGCAACGCTTGTCATTCTCACCCTCGTCGTCTCGCACGCGGCGACGGGATGGATGCGCGCGGTGATCCCGGGAGATTGGGAAGACCCCACTGCGCTCCAATTGCCATGGACCGAACTGGGCGATGCGCTGGCGGACGAGGGAGCGTTCGCGCGCGAAAACGTGTTCGTTGCCGGAACCAACTGGATCGATTGCGGCTATATCGACACCCAGGTGGCAGGCCGCACCCCGCTCGCCTGCATCGGTCCGGACCCCCGCAACCTCGCCTATAATTTCGATGCGGCAGACCACGCGGGTTGGGATGCCTATGTCGTCGCGCAGACCGGAAATATCGAGGCGGTCATCAACAGGCTTCAGGACAGGTTCGAGACGATCGAACACGCCGGAACGCTCGATATCGAACGGCATGGTGTCGTGGAGTTGCGCAACATCCAGCTCTATAGGGCGACGGGTTTCCGGCCCTAGATCGTTTCAGATTTTGATTGAAACGATCAGCGTGTCTCCGTCGTTATCCCGGGCTCGACCCGGGATCCACAGCGAACCATCCAACACGGTGAACTTTGCAGCATGGACTCCGGCGTTCGCCGGAGAAGCAAAGAGGCTTGAGGCTGATCCCGTCAAAACAGGCAAAGCCCTAGGCCGCGCCGCGATCCCAGTTGGTTTTCTTGCGGTAGATGGTGGAGGGGCTGATTTCAAGGGCGGCGGCGGCGCGGGCGATGTTGCCGCCAAAGGCGTCCAGCGCTTCCTCGATGATCCTTTGCTCCTGTTGCCACATGGGCAGGATGCGCTGCCCCGGTCCGGGAGCATTGCCATTCATCGGCACCACCGGCTGGGCCGTCCGCGATTCGATATCGGCGGCCATCGCCATTTCAGCCGAAACCATGCCCCCGTCGAACATCACGACGATGCGGCGCAGGAGATTCTGGAGCTGGCGCACATTGCCCGGCCATTCGCGCGCGATGAAAAGATCGGCGGCCTCGGGCGTCAGTCCCTCGAAGCGCTTGTTTTCCTCCTGCGCGAACCGCAGCAGGAAATTGCGGGCGAGCGGCACGATGTCGGCGGGCCGCTGGCGCAGCGGGGGCAGGTGGATTGGCAGCACATGCAGGCGATAGAAAAGGTCCTCGCGGAATTTCTTTTCGGTAACGAGTTGCATGGGATTGCGGTTGGTCGCGCACACGACGCGCACATCGACCTGATGGACCCGCGCATCGCCCACCCGGGTGATGGTGCCGGTCTGCAGGAAGCGCAGGAGCTTTGATTGCAGCGACAGATCCATCTCGCCGATTTCATCGAGAAACAGCGTGCCCCCATCGGCCATGGCCACCGCACCCATGCGGTCCTCATTGGCGCCCGTATAGGCGCCGCGCACCACCCCGAACAATTCGCTTTCCATCAATTCGCGCGGGATCGCGCTGGCGTTGATGGCGATGAACGGCCCCTTGGCGCGCGGGCTGCGCCGGTGCAGCGCCTCGGCGCTCAACTCCTTGCCCGTGCCGCTTTCCCCGGTGATGAACACGGGGGCGGCCGAGGGTGCGATGCGCACGATCTGATCGTAGATCGCCCGCATCTGGGGGGACGATCCAACGAACCCCTCGAAATCGGTGTCACTGCCCTTGGACTGTTCGCAGGCTACTGCGCGGGCCTTGCCGTGACGCTGGCCCAGCTCTTCGAGCCGCAGCGCCAGCAGGCGGCCATTGAGGGGCCGGGTCAGGAAATCGTGGGCGCCCGCCTGCATCGCGGCGACCGCCGAGGACACCGAACCGCTGTCGGAAAGCGCGATGACCAGCGCGCCGCTGGCCGCCTGCGACAGCGCCGCGAACGCATCCTCATGGCCGTTGCCGAGCCCCGAAAGCGAGGCCATGTCCGCCAGAACGACGTCGAAGGCGCCCGATGCCAGATATTGCGAGGCGCGGCGGCCATCGGCGCAAAGCGTGATGCGGGCGGCATCGCCCCAATGTTCCGCAATTGCTGCCATCGTTGCCCGCGCGCTCTGGGGCGCGGCATCGATGAGCAAGAACATGACGTCTGCGGCGGAAGCAATTCCGGATCGCATGGGCAGGCGGCTCCTTGCCTGAGGAAGTAAAGACACTTGTCTATGCCCGCCAGTATCATTCGGTTAGGGTAAACAAACAGTTGGCAAGTGCACATAACGCCCCCTCGGCGCTTTTGCCGCGCGGGCCGCAGTGGTAAGGATCGGAGCGGGAATCCGATCGCGATTCCCCAAAGGGGCAAAAGCGTGCTGGGTCTGGTCTATCTGTTCATGGGGCTGTGCGGTTTCGCGATCGGCGTCGCGGGCTACTACCTGCTCGCGCTCACCCCTGCGGAAGCCGCCATGCTGGCGATCCTGGCAACGCTCGCCGCCGTGGTCGTCCACGAACACCGGCTGCGCCGCCGCTCCGAAAGGCGGCTCGAAAAGGGCATCGAGGAGCTTGGGCGTTTGCTGAGCACCGACGCACAGGCGGGCCAGGTCCTGAGCCAGCGCGTCAACGCCCTCACCGATCTCGATCTTGGGCCCCGGCTTGAGGTTATGGAAGCCGATATGAGCGTTCTGGGCACCGTGGTGCGTCAGGTCGCCGAAGCGGTGTCCGAACTCGAGACCGCCCAGACCACCGCGGCACCTCGCACGTCTGCCGAGGATCGGTCGGATGGGACCGTCCGTCACCTGCCTTCTGTGCCGCTCCCCGCCGTGCGCAGCGCGCTCGACGATGGCCGGCTGCTCCATCACGTCCAGCCTATCGTCACCCTCCCCCAGCGCAAGGTGCACGCCTATGAGCTGGCGCTGCGCCTGATGCTGGGCAAGGGCACCATCTGCGATCCGCCCGACTACATGCCCGTGCGCAATTCGCAAGGCGATGTCGTGCTGCGCCGCATCGAGCGCATCCTTGCCGACGAGGCGATAAGGATCGTGAGGCGCGCGCGGCTGGCCGATAAGCCGGTGCGCATCCTGACCCGGCTGTCGCTGGCAACGCTTTCCGATAAGGTCGCGGTGGACCAGCTTGTCGGTGTCCTCGCCGCCAACCGCGCGGTCAATCCAGATTTGTGCTTCATGCTCGACAATACCGATTTCGGCGACATGGACCAACTCGAGACCGACATGCTCCATCGCCTTGTGCAGCAAGGCGCGTCGGTCGGGCTGAGCAACTGCACCTCCCTGCGGCTCGATTTTGCCAGCCTCGCCCAGCGCGGCGTGCGCTATATCGGGGTGGACGCCGAGGGCTTCCTTAAATACCCCACGCGCTATTCCGATTTCCACGCTTCGGACATCAACGACTATGTCGCCCGCTTCGGCATCAACCTCGTCGTGACCGGCATTGCCGACGAACAGCAGGTGCTTTCGCTGCTCGATGACGGTATCAGGCTGGCGCAGGGCGATGCCATTGCCCCGCTCGGCCCGATGCGGCACGATCTGCGCGAAGACGACGGCGATGATGAAATGCGCCGTACCGCCGCCAACTGAACGCTTCCAGGACGTCCATGATGACCAGACCCGACGCCGCCCTGACGGGCCTATCCGACATTGCCGGCAAATTCGACGGTATCCTCTCCGATGTCTGGGGCGTGGTGCATAACGGCATCGAGCCGCACGTCTCCGCCGTCGATGCGCTGGTCAGATATCGGGAAAACGGCGGGAGGGTGATCCTGATCACCAACGCCCCGCGCCCGCGCGGCCCGATCATCGCCCAGCTCGACCGGATCGGAGTGACCCGCCAAGCCTATGACGGCATCGTCACCTCGGGCGATGCGACACGCAGCTTGCTCGAAGGCTTCAGGGGCAAGACCGTGCACCGCGTCGGCCCGCCCCAGGACGATGTGCTGTTCGAGGGGCTGGACATCACGCTGGGCGGGGTCGAAGAAGCATCGGCCATCGCGGTCACCGATCTCGATACCGATGACGATACCCCCGCCGATTACAGCGATCGCATGAAGCAATGGCTGGCGCGCGGCCTGCCGCTGATCTGCGCCAACCCCGACAAGGTGGTGGAGGAGGGCGACCGGATCATCTATTGCGGCGGCGCACTTGCCGATGCCTATGAGGACCGGGGCGGACGCGTGATGATGGCGGGCAAGCCCTTCAACCCGATCTACCAGGAGGCCAAGGCTCTGCTCGACAAGGCCGCCGGGCGGCGCGTTTCCCATGAACGGGTGCTGGCCATCGGGGATTCGGTGCGCACCGATGCAGTGGGCGCGGCCCAATTCGGTATTCCGCTGCTCTTTATAACCGGTTCGATCCACGCCGAAGAACTGGACGCCTTCAACGATCCTCCGCCCAAGCGGGTGCACGATTTCGTCTCGGTCTCGCGCGCCGATATGAACGGCTACATGCCCCGGCTGGCGTGGTGAATGGCACGCGACGCGGCCGCTTATATCAAAAAGCACCTGCCGGTCCGGGCTGTCCCCCATCTTGACCATATCCGGCTTCACCTCGCCGTGCCCCAAAGCGGTGTCTGGCGCCTCGCGCGGAACGATATTCCGCCCTATTGGGCGTGGACATGGCCGGGCGGGCTGGCGTTGGCCCGGCATCTGGCGGCAAATCCGGGTCTTGTCGCGGGCCGGGTGATCCTCGATCTGGGCGCCGGCTCCGGCCTCGTCGCCATCGGGGCGGCACTGTGCGGGGCCAGCCGGATCATCGCCTGCGACACCGATCCCACCGCCCTTGTCGCAGCTTCGCTCAATGCCGAACTCAACAACGTCAGCATCGAAACGCTCAACGCCGACCTGCTGGCCGGCCCGCCGCCGGAGGTCCAGACCATTCTTGTCGGCGACCTTTTCTACGATGCCGGACTGGCCCGCGCCGTCCTGCTGTTCCTGGTGCGGTGCAGGGAGGCGGGGATCGACGTGCTGATCGGCGATATCGGGCGCGCGGATCTGCCGAGGGAGGATCTGGTGGAACTGGCGGCCTATCCGGTATCGGAGTTCGGAGAAGGGGCGGGCGAGCGGATGGCGGGGGTTTTTGGGTTGGGTTGAGCACCGCCCAAATCTGCTGTCACCGCTGCACCCCTCACCCCCAACCCCTCTCCCGCAAGGGGAGAGGGGGGCTCAAGAGCCGACGCATTTGCAGGGTTCCCCTTCTCCCCTTGTGGGAGAAGGTGGGCTTTCGCGAAGCGAAAGGTCGGATGAGGGGTGTAGCGGTGCCGGCCAAATCCGCTTATGCGAACGGCACCACCCTCCACCCTTGCAATCTCCATCACAAACGGGCATTTTCCGCCGCGATATTTCCCAAGGGCCTCTCCTTTATCCGATGACTTCCGGCACAGCTTTCACCCGCCTCGATGGTCTCGACAGCGTTCCCGAAACGCTGCGCGGCGGCGTTGTTGCCATCGGGAATTTCGACGGGTGCCATCGCGGGCACCAGCATGTCTTTGCCGCCACCCTCGAAATGGCGCGCGAGAGGGGTGTGCCGGCGGTGGTACTGACCTTTGAGCCGCATCCGCGCGATGTCTTTGCGCCCGAACCCTTCCTCTACCGGCTGACGCCCGCCGACGCCAAGGCCGCGCTGGTCGAGGCGCTGGGGTTCGATGGCATCGCGATCATGCCCTTTTCGCGCGAATTGAGCGGGGTCGAGGCCGAGGATTTCGTTTCGCGCCATATCGTCGAGGCGCTGGGCGCGTCGGGCGTCGTGGTCGGCGCCGATTTCCATTTCGGCAAGCAGCGCAGGGGCACGCCCGATTTCCTCAGAGCCGAGGGCAAGCGGCGCGGGTTTGCGGTGCGCGTCATGGACATGCTCGATGAAGGCGAGGCGCCGGTTTCGTCATCTCGCATCCGCGAGGCGCTGGCCGCCGGAGAGGTCGAAGCGGCCAACGCGTTGCTGGGCTACCATCATTTTTTTTCCGGCACGGTCATCGAAGGCGACAGGCGCGGGCGGGAGCTGGGGTTCCCGACGGCCAATTTCGCGCTGCCCGGAACCTGCCAGCTCGCCCAGGGCGTCTACGCTGTAAAGGCCCGGATCGGCGGCGGGGTTTTTGGCGGGGTAGCGGCTTACGGCAAGCCGATGTTCGACAACACGCGCCCGCCCTTCGAGACGTTCCTTTTCGATTTCGATGCCGACATCTATGGCGAAACGCTGGAGGTCGCGCTCATCGGCTTCATACGCGGGCAGATGACGTTCGATAGCCTCGACGGGCTCATCGCGCAGATGAAGAAGGACACGGTCGAGGCCCGAATTATGATCGCCCGCGCGGCTCCGCTCTCCAGGCTGGACGCCGCGTTGGGCATGATCGATGGCGAAAAGCCATTGGATTGAGCGGCACCCGCTGTTAGGGTCCGCCAGCAGGCCGATTTCAAGCAATCCCAGCGAGATTTATATGACCGAGACGACGACGGGCGCGACCACCGAGCGCGACTATTCCGCAACCCTGTTCCTGCCCCAGACCGATTTTCCGATGCGCGCCGGACTCCCCGCCCGCGAGCCGGAATGGCTGGCCCATTGGGAAAAGATGGACCTTTATGAAAAGCTCCGCGAGCAGAGCCGCGAGCGCGAGAAATTCACGCTGCACGACGGCCCTCCCTACGCCAACGGCAACATCCATATCGGCCATGCGCTCAACAAGATCTTAAAGGACCTCGTATCGCGCTCCAAGCAGATGCTGGGCTACAACGCGGCCTATGTGCCGGGCTGGGACTGCCATGGCCTGCCCATCGAATGGAAGATCGAGGAGCAGTATCGCGACAAGGGCAAGAACAAGGACGAGGTGCCGATCAACGAATTCCGCGCCGAATGCCGAACCTTTGCCGAGCACTGGGTGGACGTGCAGCGCGAGGAATTCAAGCGGCTGGGCGTGATGGGCGACTGGGAAAACCCATACCTCACCATGAGCTATGACGCCGAAGCCCAGATCGCGCGCGAGTTGATGAAGGTCTCGATGCTCGGCCAGCTTTATCGCGGGTCCAAGCCCGTGATGTGGTCGGTGGTGGAACGCACCGCGTTGGCCGAGGCCGAGATCGAATATCACGACTATGAGAGCGACGCGATCTGGGTGAAATTCCCGGTGGCGGGCCAAGAGGGCACATTCGTCGTCATCTGGACGACGACGCCATGGACCATCCCCGGCAACCGCGCCATCTCCTATTCCTCGCGCATCGATTACGGGCTTTATGAGGTGGCCGAAGCGGCCAATGAGTTCGGGCCCCAGCCGGGCGAAAAGCTTATCTTTGCCGATAAGCTGGCCGACGAAGCGGCGGTGCGCGCCAAGCTGACCTTCAAGCGCGTTGCGGATGTAACGGCAAAAGAGCTTGGAGCGATCACCTGCCGCCACCCGCTCCATGAAATCGGCTATGATTTCCCAGTGCCGCTGCTCGACGGCGATCACGTGACCGACGATGCGGGTACGGGGTTCGTGCACACCGCCCCCGGGCACGGCGCGGACGACTTCGAGGTGTGGATGGCGAACGGGCGCATGCTCGCGGAGCGCGGCATCGATACCAAAATCCCCTTCGCCGTGGACGATGCGGGCTTTTATACCCGCGACGTCCCCGCCTTCGGCCCGGATGCCGAGGGCGGTCCGGCTCGCGTCATCGATGATGAGGGCAAGAAGGGCGACGCCAACGAAAAAGTGATCCGCGCGCTGATGGCTGCGGGCAATCTCTTTTTCTGGCAGCGCCGGTTCAAGCACCAGTATCCCCACTCCTGGCGCTCGAAAAAGCCGATCATCTTCCGCAACACCCCGCAATGGTTCGTCTATATGGACAAGCCGTTCGGCGCGGCTGACGATACGCTGCGCACCCGCGCGCTGACCGCTATCGATGAGACGAAATTCTACCCCGCCAGCGGGCAGAACCGCCTGCGCTCGATGATTGCCGAGCGGCCCGACTGGGTGCTCTCGCGCCAGCGCGCCTGGGGCGTGCCGATCACCGTGTTCGTCCATAAGGAGACCGGCGAAGTCCTCAAGGACGAGGCGGTCAACGAGCGCATCGCGGATGCCTTCGAGGCGGAAGGCGCGGACGCATGGTACGCGGAAGGGGCGGCGCAGCGCTTCCTCGGTGGCGCCTACGCGGCCGATGATTACGAGCAGGTGCGCGACATTCTCGACGTGTGGTTCGACAGCGGTTCGACCCACGCTTTCGTCCTGCGCAACAAGGAAAAGTGGCCGCACCTCAAGTTCCCGGCCTCCATGTATCTGGAAGGCTCGGACCAGCATCGCGGCTGGTTCCATTCCTCGCTGCTGGAAAGCTGCGTCACCAACGGTCATGCACCCTATGAATCCGTGCTTACCCACGGTTTCACCATGGACAAGAACGGCTTCAAGATGAGCAAGTCCGTGGGCAATACCATCGCCCCGCAGGACATCATCAAGAAGTTCGGCGCCGACATCCTTCGCCTGTGGGCCGCAACCGTCGACTACTCCGAAGACCACCGCATCGGCGACGAGATCATTGCCAACACGGTCGAAAGCTACCGCAAGATCCGCAACACCCTGCGCTGGCTTTTGGGCAACCTCGCCCACTTCAAGCCCGAGGAAGCGGTCGATCCCGGGGACATGCCCGAGCTTGAACGACTGATCCTGCATCGGCTCGCCGTGCTCGACGGGCAGGTGCGCGCGGCCTACGACAATTACGATTACAAGCGCGTGGCGGCGGCGGTCGGCAATTTCATGAATCTGGAATTGTCGGCGTTCTATTTCGATATCCGCAAGGACGCGCTTTATTGCGATCCCATCTCCTCGGCCACGCGCCGCGCGGCGCTGACCGTGCTCGATCACCTTTATTCCTGCCTGACGGCGTGGCTGGCTCCCATCCTCGTCTTCACGATGGAAGAGGTGTGGCTCGAGCGCAATCCGGGGGCGGACTCCTCGGTCCATGCGCGGGTGTTTCCTGAAATCCCTGCTGGCTGGAAGAACGATGCGCTGGCTGACAAATGGCAGAAAATCCGTGCCGTCCGCCGCGTTGTCACGGGCGCGCTGGAGATCGAGCGCAAGAACAAGGTGATCGGCTCCTCGCTCGAGGCCGCGCCAAAAGTGTTCGTGACCGACGACGCTCTTGCCCAGGCGATCGGCGGGCAGGACATGGCCGAAATCTGCATCACCTCGGCCATCGCGATCGAGATGGGCGCAGCACCCGACGATGCCTTTACCATTGAGGACGTGTCGGGGGTCGCGGTGGTCTACCAGCCCGCCGAGGGTACCCGCTGCGCGCGCTCCTGGAAGGTGACGGGCGATGTGGGGTCCGACCCCGCTTATCCCGACCTCTCCGCCCGCGATGCGAAAGCGATGCGGGAACGGGCCGCCGCCGGGTTGGGCTCATGATCGGAGTCCTCAAGCCGTCGATCCTCTGGAGTCTCGTCCTTGGGATCGACGTGCTGATCCTTGACCGGTTGCACAAGCTGATCCAGATCGACCATTTCGGCTGGCGGGGCGGCGAGGTGATCAACATCGCGCCGTTCTTTGACTACGTGCTGGTCTGGAACACGGGCATTTCCTATGGGCTGCTCGGCGGGCTGACCCCGCAGATGCTGCTGGCCGTGATGGTGCTGGCGATGGTGGCGCTGGCCGTCTGGTGGTGGAAGGACGAGTCCCTCCTCACGCGGCTCGGCATCGCGCTCGCCATCGGCGGCGCGCTGTCCAACGCCATCGACCGGGTGATCTATGGCGCGGTCGCCGACTTCTTCCATTTTTATTGGGGCGATTTTTCCTGGTACGTCTTCAACATTGCGGACGTCGCAATCAGCCTCGGCGTCGTACTGCTGATCTGGGACGTGTTGCGGCCGAAGGCAGGGGGAGAAAAACCCGCATCGCCCTGATGGGGAGTACCCCCCCTCCCCTTTCTGCACTCGCAAGGGTCCACTGGACCCTTGCGTTCCGGCGATGCCGGAACCGCTTGAAAGTCCCCCACAAGGAGGGAGGTGCTCACCTTGTGCGCATAGGGACAGCCAAGCAAAGGAAGCACCCTCCCCTTGATGGGGAGGGCTGGGGTGGGGTGAAGCTACAAGCGCGGATTTATCTGCGATAGCCTCTCTCCTCGAGGGGCGGGGATGCCGGAAACCCGATTTAAGTCAAATTCTGGCATTAGGCCCGATGTTGGGTTATAACGCCGCGATCGGGCGGCACGAGTGCAGGGTAGTCGAGGACTTGATGAGTATCGCAGTAAAGAGCACGGGCGTTGCAATGCGCCGATCCTTGCGCCTTGCGCTTGCCGGTATCGGTGCGGCGCTTGCCCTTTCGGCCTGCACGACCATCGAGGGCACCAACGCGCTGACCGACCCCATGACCTTCGAGCGCGAAGTGCTGCGCACGACGCTGGCCGGTGTCGGTGTCATCGATCAGGAAACCAAGCAGCCGGTGGTCGTCGAGCGCGGGCCGCTCGTCATGCCCGCCGCCGGGGCGACGCCTCCGCCGCCCAGCGAGTCGGTTGCCGCGATCCCCGAGGACAGCGACCGGGTGACGATCGATGCTTCGGGGTTGACCACCGCCGATCTCGAAATGCTGCGGCAGGGTCGCGTCATCGGGTCCGGCTCGATCACCGGTCGTCCGCTGACCGACGCGGAAACCCGCCAGCTTGCCGCGCGCATCGCCGCCCATCGCCGCGCGCAGGGCGCCGAGGAGCGCAACATCTATCTGCCGCCCGAGGAGTATTTCAACCGGGTCGGCGGCCAGAACCTCATCTGCCAGGCCTCCAATGGCGATCTGGTCTCGCTCCAGGACCCGCGCTGCCCGCCCGACGTCCGCGCGGCGCTGGCCAACCGCTGAGGCACGCCGTTCATCTCTCCCACCGCTGTCCCGGCGAACGCTGGGACCCATAACGGGCCATCCCCTCTCGTGGATGCCGAGGCATGGACCCCGGCTCAAGGCCGGGGAAGCGAACGAGGGAGAAGGCGGCTTCAATGAGACTCTGAAACGCTTTAGCCTTTATATGGCGGGCCAGATGGCCTTGCCTTGTTTAAAAAGAAAGAGAAAACGCTCCCATGAGCGATAAACCCGCCCCCCAGCCCGGCGAGCGCCTCGCCAAAGCCATTGCTCGCGCCGGAATCTGCTCGCGACGCGACGCCGAAACCTGGATCACCGCCGGCCGCGTCGCGGTCAATGGCAGCGTGGTCAAGACTCCTGCCTTCAACGTTATCGAGGCCGATACGATCGCCGTCGACGGCAAGCAGATCACGCGCCGGCAGGCGACCCAGCTCTGGCTGTACCACAAACCCGCCGGGCTGATGGTCACCGAAAAGGACCCCGAGGGGCGCCCGACGGTTTTTGATGCGCTTTCGCGCTTCGGCCTGCCGCGCGTCCTCACCGTGGGGCGGCTCGATTTCAACACCGAGGGACTGCTGCTGCTCACCAATGACGGAGGGCTCAAGCGGACGCTGGAATTGCCCTCAACCGGCTGGGTGCGCCGCTATCGCGTGCGCGCCTTTGGGTCGGTCACCCAGGAAAGGCTTGACACGCTCAAGGACGGGATCACCGTTGACGGCGTCGAATACGGTCCCATCGATGCCGAACTCGATTCGGCGGCGGGCGCCAATGTGTGGATCACCATGGGGCTGCGCGAGGGCAAGAACCGCGAGGTGAGAAACGTGCTGGGCGGGCTCGGGCTCGAGGTCAACCGCCTGATCCGCATTTCCTATGGGCCCTTCCAGCTTGGCGATCTTCCCGTGGGTCATATCGAAAAGGTCAAGACGCGCATCCTCAAGGACCAGCTCGGCAAGCGGCTGGCCGAAGCGGCCGGCGCCGATTTCGAGACCCCCGAACCCGACGAGGGCAACCAGCCGCGTCGCCGCGCGCCCGAAAAGACGACGACCGAGCGCGACCGCTACACCGGCCTGCGCCGCCGCCCCGACAACCGGCGCGAGGAACGGCCCGAACCGGCGCCACGTACCGTCCATTTCGACGATGGCCGCCCCTCGGAAAGTTTCGTGCCGAGGGCAAGGTCGCGCCGCGACGAAGATGGCGCACGCGATGCCCGGCCCCCGCGTGGCGAGGGCTTTAAAAAACGCTTCGATGACAGGCCGCCCCGCCCCCGCGAGGACGGAGACAAAAAGCCGTTCCGCAAGGACGGCTTTCGCGCGCGTGAAGAGGGCGGCGAAAAGCGCGCCTTCGGCGATCGTCCGCCGCGCCGCGACGGAGATCGCCCCTTCGCCAAGGGGCCACGCAGGGAGTTTGACGGCGAGCGGCCTCAGCGCAGGGAAGGTTTTCGTCCGCGCAATAATGAGGATCGTCCCTACGGCGATCGCCCGCCGCGCCGCGACGGAGACCGCCCCTTCGCCAAGGGGCCGCGCCGCGAGTTCGATGGCGAGCGGCCTCAGCGCAGGGAAGGTTTCCGCCCGCGCAACAACGAGGATCGCCCCTATGGCGACCGCCCGCCGCGCCGCAAGGACGATGATCGCCCGCCCGCGCGGCGCGCCGGGCCGGGCAAGGACGGCAAATTCACTGACGATCGTCGTGGGCCGCGCAAGGATGGCGGGCGCCCGTCCGGAGGCAAGCCCTTCAACAAGGGGCCGCGCCGCCCGCGGGGCGAATAGCCCATGCGCATCGTCGCCGGAAAGTTTCGCGGCAAGCCGCTCGATGCGCCGAAATCGGACGATATCCGCCCCACCGCCGACCGGGTGCGCGAGGCGCTGTTCTCGATTATCGGCTCGCGGCTGGGTCCGGACCTCTCCGGCCACCGCGTGCTCGACCTTTTCGCCGGAACCGGCGCAATGGGGCTCGAAGCGTTGTCGCGGGGCGCCGATACGGCGGTTTTCGTGGATACGGGGATCGAGGCGCGCGGGCTGATCCGGGGACATATCGAGCGCTTCGGCGTGGGCGGGCAGACCAAGCTTTTGAAACGCGACGCCACCGATCTGGGCCCGGTCGAGCGGCTGAAACCGGCGACGCTGGTCTTTGTCGACCCGCCCTATGGCGATGGGCTGGGCGAAAAAGCCATCGCGGCGGCGCTGGCGGGCGGCTGGATCGAAAAGGGTGCGCTGATCCTCCTCGAGGAACGCAAGAGCGTCGAAATCACCGCGCCGGACGGCACGGAAATCATCGACCGGCGCGACTATGGCGACACGGCGGTGACGCTGCTTGAGGCGCTATAGGGGTTTTCCGTAGCGATAATTGAACGGGAAAACGATTTCCGTTCAATTCGTTCAGTGAGAATTTGGAAAGCAGCAATTTTGCGTGCTCCATCTTGCCCGACGATGCCGCATCATAGCGTCACCGCAGCCGCAGAGGATTGTTGAACGCATGGGGCCCGACTTTCGTCGGGACAGCGATTTGTGGGGTGGTTCCAATCCGCCCCATTCGCTACCCCGACGAAAGTCGGGGTCCATGGCGATGACAGCCGCTATATCAACATATCGGTAAGATCGCGCCACTCGGGATTGAGCGCCTCGATCAATTCGATCTTCCACACCCGCTTCCATTCCTTGATGCGCTTTTCCCGCTGATAGGCGCTTTCGAGCGTACCGTGAACTTCGTACCAGACGAGACGGGTCAGGTCGTATTTCTTGGTAAAGCCCGGAACGGCCTTGGAGCGGTGCTCGAATACCCGGCGTGCGAGATTGCTGGTCATACCCGTATAGAGCGTGCCATTCCGTCTGTTGGTGAGAATATAGACGTAGTATTGGCGCTCCTCGTACATCTTCTTGTCCCATCAGCTTTGGGTGGGGCCATGGACCCCGGCTTTCGCCGGGGCAGCAAGAGGCAAGATAGCAGATTATTCCTCCCTCGCTTCGCGGGCGAAAGCCGGGGACCACGTCGCGCTCTTACCCAACATATCGCCGCCAGTCGTGCTCCTCCTTGAACCCAAGGACCTCGCGCGCCTTGCGGTTCGAGAGTGGGGCGGTAAAGCCTTCGAGGGGGCCGGTGATCGGGGTGTTGGGGGCCCATTTGGCGAGAAACTCGGCGGTCGGCTCCCTGGCGGTGATCGTGTCGTTGACCGCGTTGAAGACGGAAAAGCCAAGGCCGTCCTTCGCGATACACAGATCGACGATCTGCCCCAGATCGCGGGCGTCGATATAGCTCCAGGCATTGCGCTTGCGCGAGGGCGGGTTGGCGAGGAAACCGGGGAACATCGAATATTCGTGCGGCTCGATGACGTTGCCGATCCTGAGGGCGTAGATGTCGATGCCGAAGCGCATGGCAAAGGCGCGTGCGGTCTTTTCGTTGACCACCTTGGAGAGCCCGTAGCTGTCCATGGGATCGACGTCGTAATCCTCCTCGAGCGGGAAGGCTTTGTAATCCTTGTCCCCTTCGGCAAAGCAGACGCCATAGACCGTCTCGCTCGACGCGATCACGATCTTTTTGATGCCCAGCTTGGCGGCAGCCTCGATGACGTTGTAGGTCGAGACGGTGTTGGCCGCGAAGGTCTCATGGTCGGGCCGCAGCAGCACGCGCGGCACGGCGGCGAAATGAACCACCGCATCGACCGGGGCAGGGCCGTCGCCCGTCTCGAACCCCTCGAACCCGAAATGCATGGAAAGCGCGTTGAACACCGAACCGCTGTCGGTGAGATCGGCGCGGAGCGTGTTGACGCCGGGGTGATCGAGGGGAACCAGATCGACGTTCAACACCTCATGGCCGCGCTCAAGAAGGTATGGCACGACATGGCGCCCGGCCTTGCCGGTGCCGCCGGTGAATACGATGCGTTTGGACATGGTGGTCTCCTCGATTGTTGCTCTTGTGCGTTTGGCTGGCACCGCTGCCCCCTCACCCCCAGCCCCTCTCCCACAGGGGGAGAGGGGGGCTTAAGAGTCGAGACATCCACGAAACCCCCTTCTCCCCTCGTGGGAGAAGGTGCCCCGAAGGGGCGGATGAGGGGGCTGCGGTGTCGGCCACGGGCCCCGAATATCAAAATTCCCTACCGCCGCCCGAACAACCGCTCCAGATCCCCCTTTTTCAGTTCGATATAGGTGGGCCGCCCGTGGATGCACTGGCCCGAATGGGGGGTGGCCTCCATCTCGCGCAAAAGCGCGTTCATTTCGTCGCCGCGCAATCTTCGGCCAGAGCGGACCGAGCCGTGGCAGGCCATGCGGGCAATGATGGCGTCCATGCGCTCTTCGAGCACCGCCACATTGTCCCATTCGGCGAGCCCGTCGGCGAGGTCGCGGATGAGGTTTGAGACGTCGGTCTGGCCCAGAAGGGCAGGGGTCTCGTTGACCGCGATGGCGCCGGGGCCGAAGCGATCGAGATAGAGCCCGAGCCTTTCGAGCACCGGCGATGCCTCTTCGAGTCGGCCGCAATCTTCTTCCGGCAAGTCGATCACCACGGGGATCAACTGCCGCTGGCTTGGCACCGGCCCCGAGCGCAGTTGCGTGCGGAACTTTTCGTAGACCAGCCGCTCATGGGCCGCGTGCTGGTCGATGAGCACGAGGGCGTCCCCGCTCTGGGCGACGATATAGTTCTCGAACACCTGCGCGCGGGCGACGCCGAGCGGGAAATCCCGCGTTTCGGCGGGCATTTCGGCCACCGGTTCCACCCGCGCGCTGGGCGCATCGAAGTGGCGGGTTTCGGCGGCAAGGGTTGGCGAAAAGGATGACTGCCAGTGGCGCGGCGCGGCGGGCTCGTAGCGCAGCGGCGCGGTTGCCGGCTCGGCAAAACCGGTTGCCGGTTCGGGCGCCCTGAAACTTTCGAGCGCCGATGCCGCAACGCTCGAGGAGGCGCGGAAGCCCGCCGCGCCCAGCGCCTCGGCGATCGCCCGGATCACCGTGCCGCGCACCGCACCGGGATCGCGAAAGCGCAATTCGGCCTTGGCGGGGTGGACGTTGACATCGACTTCGCCCGGGTCGATGGCGATGAAAAGCGCAAGGACCGGAAACCGGTCGCGGTGCAGGAAATCGGCATAGGCCGCGCGCACCGCGCCCAGCAGCACCTTGTCGCGCACCGAGCGGCCATTGACGAAATAGAACTGGTTGAGCGTATTGGCGCGCGAATAGGTCGGCAGCCCGGCCAGCCCGCCCACGACGATCCCCCCGCGCGAAAAGGCGATCTCCTGCGCATTTTCGGGAAAATCGGCGCCGATGATCTGCGCCAGCCGCGCATGGACCGCGCCGGGCCCTTCCTGGGCGGGCCAGTTGACGGGGGAACGATCCGCGCCGGTGAGGACGAAATGGACGCCCCGGTGCGCCATGGCGAGGCGCTTTATGACATCGGTGATGGCGTTGGCTTCAGCGCGGTCCGATTTGAGGAATTTGAGCCGGGCTGGAATAGCGGCGAAAAGGTTTTTGACCTCGACCACCGTGCCCCGGTTCATCGGATGGGGCACCGGGCCGCCCCTTGTCCCGCGCGCAATCGAAACCTTGAGCCCGCTTTCCGCGCCTTCGGGGCGCGAGGCGATGGAAAGGTCCGAGACCGAGCCGATCGAGGCCAGCGCCTCGCCGCGAAAACCGAGCGTACGGATGTCGTCGAGTCCGTCATCGGCGAGCTTGGAGGTGGCGTGGCGCTCGAGCGAGAGCACCAGATCGGCCTCGTCCATCCCGCACCCGTCATCCTCGATGCGGATAAGGTTCTTCCCGCCCATGGCCGTCGTGATCGCGATGCGCCTCGCCCCGGCATCGAGCGCGTTTTCCACCAGTTCCTTGACGACGCTGGCGGGCCGCTCGACGACTTCGCCGGCGGCAATCTTGTTGACCAGATCGTCTGGAAGCTGGCGGATGGCCATGGGGCTGATTCTCCTTTGGGCGAGCATATCCCGGCGACAGGCGGGGGTAAAATGGATAGGGTGGCGGAGTTGGCCGGCATCGCTGGCCCCCTCACCCCCAACCCCTCTCCCACGAGGGGAGAGGGGGGCTCGTGTGGTTGCATCACGGTTCCCCTTCTCCCCTCGTGGGAGAAGGTGCCCCGAAGGGGCGGACGAGGGGGGCTGCGATGTTTGCCAAGGTCTCAAGATCAGTTGGTCTCGCCATGCACATCCAATCCCCCATGGACACCGCCCTCGCCCTCGCCGGGCAGGCCGCTCTTGCCGGAGAGGTCCCGGTCGGCGCCGTCATCGTGCGTGATGGCGAGATCGTTGCTTCGGCCCGCAACCGGATGCGCGAGCTTGCCGATCCCACCGCCCACGCCGAAATGATCGCCCTCCGCGAAGCGATCGAAACGCTTGGCGCGCATCGGCTCACCGACTGCGATCTTTATGTGACGCTCGAGCCGTGCACCATGTGCGCGGGCGCGATTTCGCATGCGCGGATCAGGCGGCTTTATTACGCCGCCGAGGACCCCAAGGGCGGGGCGGTGGACAATGGCGTGCGGTTTTTCGATCAGCCCACCTGCCATCACCGGCCCGAGGTGATCGGGGGCGTGGGGGAGGGGGCGGCGGGCGAAATGCTCAGGAAATTCTTCGCCGTCCGGCGATGAAATCCTCGATGCGGACGGTCAGCGCGCGCTTGAACCGGTCCTTGTCGGCATCGCCCGCCGCGATGATCTCGCGCACCTTCCAGTATTCATAGGCACCCACACCCCTGATGCGCGGGCGGAAATAAAGGTCGGGCCGGTAGGCGGCGATCATGTTGGCGATCAGCGAATGGGCCATGATCTGGGCCGAGCCGAACGCGATGTCGAGCGGGGAGGGGATGCGGTTTTCCGGCCAGTCCTGCGGATCGCCATTGACGTCGATGCCGATGAGGATGTCTGCGTCCGAAGCGACCGCATCGAGCGGCATGGGGTTGGTCACCCCGCCATCGACCAGCAGCCGGTCCTGATGGTGTACGGGACGGTAAAGGCTCGGCACGGCGAGCGAACCGGCAACGGCGGGACGCAGCGGCCCTTCATAGAATGCCACCTGATGCCATGAGTTGAAGTCGGTGGCGATGCAGGTGAAGGGGATCTTGAGCGCGGAAAAACTCGCCGGGAAGTCGGGCGGGGTGAAGCTGTCGAAAATCTGTTCAGGATCGAGCTGGATCGAAATCCCAGTGCGCAGGCTTTGGCGGATCGAGCGCATCTGGGTTGCAAACAGCCGCCCGAACAATCCGTTGACCGACCCCAGCATCTGATAGGAAAGCTCGCGCACCCCGGCCCCGGACAGCCCCGCTGCCCAGCCTGCCCCCAGGAGCGCGCCGATGGAGGTGCCTGCGATCCGGGCCGGCTTGAGGCCAAGCTCGTCGATCGCTTCCATGAACGGAACATGCGCCAGCCCGCGCGCCGAGCCCGCCCCCAGCGCGATACCGATGCGCGGATCGCTGATCGTGCTCACAGCCACAGCCCTCCCCGGTTGGGCAGTCTAGTGTCGGCTACGGAGATTGAGAAGGTGTTGCCTTGGGGTTGAGGGAAAATCGCTGGCCCCCTCATCAGACCCGGCTTCGCCGGCCCACTTTCGTCATTCAAATCGCTCCACTGGAGCGATTTGCCCTTCGGGACATTCCTCAATCCCTCAAGGGGAGAAGGGAAACACGAGGGGCAGCCAAACGAGCCCCCCTCTCCCCTTGTGGGAGAGGGGCTGGGGGTGAGGGGGGCAGCGATGCCTGCTGCACACTTCCAAGTCGATGTGTTCTACCGCGAAACCGCACGCCAGCCGATGTCGCGGCGGCAGAAACCCTCGGGCCAGTCGATCCGGCCGACGGCGGCATAGGCGTTGGCCTGTGCCTCGGCAACGCTTGCGCCATAGCCCGTGACGTTCAGGACGCGCCCGCCATTGGCCCGAAGCGTATCGCCGTCGCGGAGCGTTCCGGCGTGGAAGATGTGCGCCGTGTCACTGTCGAGCCCGTCCGCGCCCCTGATTTCGGTGCCCTTGAGGTATGATCCCGGATAGCCTTTAGCGGCCATGACGACGGTGAGCGCGACGCCGTCGCGCCATTTGGGCTCCACCCCCGCCAATCCGCCGCTGGCCGAGGCTTCGAGCAGGTCGAGCACGTCGCTTTCGAGCAGCATCATCAGCACCTGGCATTCGGGATCGCCGAACCGTGTGTTGAATTCGATGAGTTTCGGCCCGGCGTCGGTGATCATCAGCCCGGCAAAGAGCACGCCCGAAAAGGGTGTGCCGCGCGCGGCCATGCCCCGGATGGCGGGCTCGATGATCTCCTTTTTGCTGCGCGCGACAAGTTCGGGCGTCATGACCGGGGCGGGAGCGTAGGCGCCCATGCCGCCGGTGTTGGGGCCGGTGTCGCCGCCGCCCACGCGCTTGTGGTCCTGGGCGGCGGGCAGCAAAACGATGTGCTCGCCATCGGAAACCGCGAAAAGGCTCGCTTCTTCGCCCACAAGGCATTCCTCGATGACCACTTCCGCGCCCGCCGCGCCGAACGCGCCGGAAAAGCAATCGCGCAGCGCGGCTTCCGCATCGGCGAGCGTTTCGGCCACCGTCACGCCCTTGCCCGCCGCCAGCCCGTCCGCCTTGATGACGATGGGCGCGCCCTGCTGGCGGACGTAGTCGAGGGCCGGATCGAGCGCGGTGAAGCGGGCGTAGGCGGCGGTGGGGATGCCGGTTTCGTCGCACAGGGCCTTGGTGAAGGCTTTGGAGCCTTCGAGCTGGGCGGCGGCTTTCGAGGGCCCGAAAACGACGAATCCGGCCGCACGCAGATCGTCGGCGATTCCGGCAACGAGGGGGATTTCGGGGCCGACGACAACAAGGTCGATCCGCGCCTTGTGGCAGAAGGCAACAACCGCCGCGTGATCCGCCACATCGAGCGCGACGTTTTCCGCGATCCGCTCCGTGCCCCCGTTGCCCGGTGCGACGAACAGCTTTTCGAGGCGTTTCGAGCGCGTGATCGCCCAGGCTAATGCGTGCTCGCGCCCGCCCGATCCGATCAGCAATACGCGCATGGACATTTTCCTGTTTGTTGGCTGGTTCAGAGAGCCGCCCCGTACCACGGTTTTCGTGGAGGCTCTACCCCGTTTCGGCTAACGCCGAATCCCCCCTCCCAACCTCCCCCACAAGGGGGGAGGTGCTGGTTCTGTGCGTATGGGAGCAGCCAGGCAAAGGATACACCCTCCCCTCAAGGGGGAGGGTTGGGGAGGGGTGAGGCCAAGGGCACCGAGCATCGCGACCATTGCTCTACCCTTGACGGAATCTCCCCGTTCCCGCATCAAAACCCCTATGACAGATACCCAGTCCAACGCCCATGAATTCACCGTCTCCGAGGTCGCCAGCGCGGTCAAGCGGACCATTGAGGACCGGTTCGGCTATGTCCGGGTGCGCGGGGAGATTTCGGGATATCGGGGGCAGCATAGTTCGGGGCATGCCTATTTTACTTTGAAGGACGAGGGCGCATCGATCGATGCGGTGGTCTGGAAGGGCAATTTTTCGCGCCTTGCCTTCAAGCCTGAGGAAGGGCTGGAAGTGATCGCGACGGGGCGGCTGACCACCTATCCGCGCTCGTCCAAATACCAGATCGTCATCGAGCAGATCGAGCCGGCGGGCGCTGGCGCGCTGATGGCGCTTCTCGAAGAGCGCCGCAAGAAACTGTTGGCCGAGGGGCTGTTCGCGCCCGAGCGCAAGCGGGAATTGCCCTATCTGCCGCGCGTCATCGGGGTGGTGACCTCGCCGACCGGGGCGGTGATCCGCGATATCCTGCACCGGCTCGAGGACCGGTTTCCCACCCATGTCATCGTCTGGCCGGTGCGCGTGCAGGGCGATACCTGCGCGCCGGAAGTGACGCGCGCCATCGAGGGCTTCAATGGGTTTGCGCCCGACGGTCCGATCCCGCGCCCCGAGCTTTTGATCGTTGCGCGCGGCGGCGGGTCGATCGAGGATCTTTGGGGGTTCAACGAGGAAAGCGTCGTCCGCGCGGTGGCGAATTCGGCCATTCCCGTCATCTCGGCGGTGGGGCACGAGACCGACACGACGCTGGTCGACTATGCCGCCGACCGGCGCGCACCGACGCCCACCGGGGCCGCCGAAATGGCGGTGCCGGTGCGCAGTGAACTGATCGCCTATGTCGACGATCTGGGTTCGCGCCAGCGGGGCGCGACGCGGCGTTCGCTTGCCCATCTGCGCGATCGCCTGCGTGCGGCCGCGGCGGGCCTGCCACGGGCGGCGGACCTCACCGCGACCCAGCGCCAGCGGCTCGATCTGGCGGCAACGCGGCTCGATGCGGCGCTGCGCCATTCGCATCAGAAAAAGGCGCTGCGCTTCGCGGAAAAAGGCGCCAGCTTCGGCCCGGCCATCCTCCGGCGCCATTTCGAGCGCGAGGGGCTGCGGCTGGCTTCCTGCGCCCAAAGGCTCGCCCCCGATCTTCTCAACCGCCGCATTGCCGATTTCCGGGCACGGCTCGATCAGATGAACGCGCGCGCGCCGGTTGCGCTGGGCAATCTGGCGGGACGGGCAGGATTGAAGGCCCGGCCCATCATTGTCCGCCTGCAACCGGCCTTTATCCGCCGGGTTTCCGACAAGCGCCGGGAACTGGACGGGGTTTCAAAACTGCTTGAAACGCTGAGCTATCGCCGGGTGCTCGATCGCGGGTTCGCGCTGGTGGCCGACGAGACGGGCACCATCGTCACCTCCCCCCAGACGGTGGGGCCGGGCGAGGGGCTGGTCATCACCGTCGCCGATGGCCGGATCGATGCGACGGTTTCCGGTGCGCCGTCCGTGCCCCGGCGCAAACCACGCCCCGAGGGCGGCGGCGGGCAGGAAAGTCTTTTTTGACCCGCACCCGCAAGCCCGATAAGAAAGATCCATGATGAACATTCTCGACAGCGGCTTTTCCCCCTCCGAGGCGCAGGTGCGCTATCTCGATGCCGACTATGTCGTCGTCAAGCCGGGCACCTTCGTGCGCTGCGCGATCACCGGCAAGCCCATCCCCATCGAAGACCTCACCTATTGGAGCGTCGACCGGCAGGAAGCCTATGCCGACGCCGAGGCGGCGTTTGTTGCTTATCGGCGGTCGATCGGGGAAGAGGGCTGAGGTTTTAGCTTCAGCGATTTTTAGTGGGCATCGCTGGCCCCCTCACCCTCTCTCCCACGCGGGACTATCGCATTTGCTTCGGCTTACGCCGATCCCCCCTCTCAACCTCCCCCACAAGGGGGGAGGTGCTGGCCTTGTGCGTAGGGAAGTTCCCAGGAAAAGGAAGCACCCTCCCCTTGATGGGGAGGGTTGGGGAGGGGTGAAGCCACAAGCGCAAATCCATATGCGATTGCCCCGCTCTCCCACGGTGGGTCGGCTGAGGGGGCTGCGATGCTGCCTACTCGTCCTCGGACGGATCGAGCAGGCGGTGCAGGTGCACGACGAAATAGCGCATTTCGGCGTTGTCGACCGTCTGCTGCGCCTTGGCGCGCCATACCTTGTGGGCTTCGGCATAGTTGGGATAGACGCCCACGATGTCGACTTCATCGAGGTTCTTGAATTCGGCGTGCTTGGGGTCGATCACTTCGCCGCCAATGACGAGGTGCAGCAACTGTTTGGTCGGGGACTCGGTCATTTGGGTTCTTGCTCCGCTTTGCCGTGCTGTTGGGGACAGCCATAGACGATCCTGAGGGCTTCCTGCAACGGGGCGACAAGCGAGGCGTCGCCGGTGGCGGCAAGCGCTGCGTGCCGTGTGTCGGGCGTGTTGTAGCGCGGAACGCCGTGGCAGACATCGATAAGATCGATCCCGGCCTCACCGAGAATGATATCGGCTCCGGCGACGTCCCAGTCCTGCGCGCCGCGCCGGGCGACGGCGGCATCGAGCTGGCCCGCGGCGACCTGGACCAGCCGGTAGGCGAGCGAGGGATAGGCGGGGCCCTTGCTGTAGCGGATATCGGCCTGGGCCAGTTCCTGATGGACGGCGGCGGGGGCGGGGATCAGGCGGTCGCGGCCCTGGCGCGGGACGGGCGAGAGCGGATGCCCGTTGAGCATCGCGCCCGTGCCAAGCGCGGCCTCGTACATCTCGTCGCGCACCGGCGCATAGACGACGCCCGCGACGGGCCGGCCGTTTTCGACCACCGAGAGCGAAATGGTCCACGAATCCTCGCCCTTGATGAACCCGCGCGTGCCGTCGATGGGATCGACGATGAAGACGCGCGCATGATCGAGCCGTTCGGGCGTGTCGGCGGTTTCCTCGCTCAGCCAGCCATAGGCCGGACGCGCGGCGCGCAGCGTCTGGGTGAGGAAATTGTCGAGCGCGATATCGGCTTCCGAAACCGGGGAGGAGGCGTTCTTGGTCCAGGTCCGCAGGTCCGTGCGGAAAAACCCGAGCGCAATGATGCCGGCATGAACCGCTGCCGATTTCAGCAGGCCGAGGTCGTCGGGAGCATCGCTGTGGGTCTGGGCGGGCATTGCCACTCCGCGCCGGAAAAGGGGCGAGACAATTCGGTGCCCTACCTAGTCGCTTCGCCACGCCCGCGCAAGACGCGTTAATCGGACGTTACACCGTGTCACGATCTGCTAACCCATTTCGAGACAAGAGAAACTTAACCCCGTTTTTTAAGCCGATGATGAGGGGACCGCGCTAGATTGGCAGCGACAAGAGAGCAGCAAAAAACAAAAAGCTCTCGGAAGTTGACAGGAAGGCAGATAATGGTTCGCGGCGTGACGATGGGCGCAGGCCCTCTCGCCCTCTTTCATGGGGCGGCATATCCCAAGGATCTGGTTTTACGGCCAGCCAACGACAACGGCGCGGGCCGCGAAACCATGACGGTGACCGTGCGCCGCAAGCTCGACAAGAGCGGGGTGACGGTCAGGATCAAGGTGCCGGTGGCCGAATATGTAGGCGTTGCCGTCGGCTCGCGCATATCCGAGGAAGGCGCGCTGACCTCCACCATCGAACTCGTTCACCCCAACGAGGATTTCAATTACCGGGTGTTTTCCGAAGAGGGGAATGTCAACGTCGTTGCCGAATGGCAGAACTGGGGCAAAAAACTCCGCCTGCCGCTCTATATCCGGGCTGGTGACGGCTCGCTGGTGGCCTATTCCCAGCAGGTCGACGGGGTGATGGTCGGCAACCGGACGGGCCGCCGCATGCTGGCCGCCGACGCCGAACGCCGCACCCGCTTCGCCCGCCGCCGCAAGCCGGGTGAAATCCCGGCGTAAAGATTTTGACGGTCCTCCAAAGCCGATAGCGGCAACCCCCGTTCGATAGAGCGGGGGTTGTTGTTTTCAGCATGGCTTTCTCCGTTCGCTTCCCCGGCGGAAGCAGGGGCCCATGCTTCGACATCCGCGATTGTGGCGGCTATGCCATGGGTCCCGGCTTTCGCCGGGACAGCGAGGAGGGGCGCTCCTAGACCAACCCATCCACGACCAGCGCAGCGGTCAGTGCAACGCCCAGCCAGTGGTTGGATTTGAAGTGCATCAGGCATTTGGCCGAATTGAAGCGTTCAAGGGTTGCCACCTGCCAGGCGAGCAGGCCGAGGGGGACGAGGAACAGAACCCAGAAGGGCAGGCCGGGGGCAACGAGCCAGGCGGATACTGCCCAGAGGATCGCGGCGGCGGCGTAGAAGGTGGCGACGAAGGCGCGGACGTGCTCGCCCGCGAGCCTTGCGGTGGATTTGACCCCGATCAGCACGTCGTCCTCGATGTCCTGGAGCGCGTAGATCGTGTCATAGCCGATGGTCCAGGCGATGCAGCCCAGATACATGACGATGGCGGGCCATGCGATCGCACCGGCGATCGCCGTCCAGCCCACCAGCGCGCCCCACGAAAAGGCCAGCCCGAGGAAAAGCTGGGGCCAGAAGGTGATGCGCTTCATGAACGGGTAGATGGCGACCAGCGCCAGCGAGGCGATGCCAAAAAGGATGGTCGTGGTGTTGAACTGGACGAGGACGGAAAGCCCCGCCAGCGCTTGCGCGACCATCCAGACGGTCGCCTGCTTGATGGAAACCTGCCCCGAAGGGATGGGGCGCGAGCGGGTGCGGGCGACCTTGTCGTCGATGTCGCGGTCCACGATATCGTTGAAGGTGCAGCCCGCCCCCCGCATGGCGATGGCGCCGATGAAGAACAGCACCAGATAATACCAGTTGAACGGGGTGTCGGTCGCGATCGATGCAAGCCCGAGCGAAAAGGCGCAGGGCCAGAAAAGGAGCTGGTAACCGATGGGCCGGTCGAGCCGCGACATGCGCAGATAGGGCTTGGCGGCATCGGGGGCGAACCGGTCCACCCAATTGCCGCGTACGGCATCGGCGACAGTTCCGCTCTTTGGCTCTTGCATCGCTGGAACCCCTTTTTCCCGCTATGGAACTCTGGCACAAAGGCGTTGGGCCATTTGGCGCTCGGCGTTTGTGGCGACACCGCTGGCCCCCTCACCCCCGGCCCCTCTCCCACGAGGGGAGAGGGGGGGCTCGTGTGGCTGCTCCGGGGTTTCCCTTCTCCCCTTGTGGAAGAAGGTGGGCCGGCGAAGCCGGGTCGGATGAGGGGGCAGCGATGTTGCGGCGAGCGCCTGATTGCACCCCCGCATAAACCGATACGAGCACAAGTCAACATGCCACGCACCCACAAGACCTTGCCGCGCCTGTTCATCGACAAGGACATGAGTGCGGGCCTCCGGATCGATCTCGACAAGGCGCAGACCAATTATCTGGTCAACGTGTTGCGCCGTGGGGCAGGGGACCGGTGTGTCGTGTTCAACGGCCGCGACGGGGCATTTCTGGCGGGGATCGAGGGGGCATCGAAAAAGACGGTGACGCTGACGCTCCTCGAACAAAGCGCCGCCCAGACCCCGCCCTCGGATCTCTGGTACGGCTTTGCACCGATCAAGCGGCTCGATTATATCGTCCAGAAGGCGACCGAGATGGGGGCGGGGACCATCCAGCCGGTCATCACGCGCTACGTGCAGAACCCCAGGGTCAACCAGGCAAAGCTCGAGGCAAACGCCATCGAGGCGGCCGAGCAGTGCGAGGTGCTCTCGGTGCCGCGCATCGCGCCCGCCATCGCGTTTTCCCAACTGATCGAGACGTGGGGCGAAGTTCATGGCGACCGCGCGCTGGTGTTCGGCGACGAGGAATCGGCGTCGTCCTCGCCGGTCGATACGCTGGCGGGGCTCGAAGGCAGGCGCATCGGGCTCATCATCGGCCCGGAGGGCGGCTTTGCGCCCGAAGAGCGCGATATGCTGCGCGCCCAGCCCTATGTCACCCCCATCAGCCTCGGTCCGCGCATCCTGCGTGCCGACACCGCGGCGGTGGCCGCCATGGCACTCATCCAGGCCATCGCCGGGGATTGGTAGGAACGGAAATGGTCTTTATCGTAACATCACGATAAAGGGGATTGATCTCCGGATCGATGCGGCTATTGTCGCGCGGATTCTTTTCCCGAGGTAATCCCTATGGCCAGTCCGTCGCCAGTCATCGAAACGCGCGCCCAGCTTGTCGAGGCCATGTCGCGCGGCAGCAAGCCCAAGGCGGACTGGCGGATCGGCACCGAGCACGAAAAGTTCACCTTCTATCGCGACAGCCTCGAGCCCGTCCCCTATTTCGGCGACAACGGCATAAGGGCGCTGCTCGGCAAGGTGCAGGCCGAAACGGCGTGGGTGCCGTCCTACGACGGTGAAAACGTCATCGGGCTCAGCGATCCCAAGGGCGGCGGCTCGATCTCGCTCGAGCCGGGTGGGCAGTTCGAGCTTTCCGGCGCGCCGCTTTCAACGCTGCACCAGACATGCGTCGAGACCAACGATCACCTGCGTTTGTTGCGCAAGTTCACCGAACCCATGGGTATCGATTTTCTCGGGATCGGCGTTGCGCCGACCTGGACGCTCGATGAAATTCCGGCCATGCCTAAGTCGCGCTACGGGATCATGACCCCCTATATGGAAAAGGTCGGGACGCTCGGCACATCGATGATGTACCGCTCCTGTACGGTTCAGGTGAATCTCGATTTCTCGTCCGAAGCCGACATGGTCAAGAAGCTGCGCGTCGGCCTCGCATTGCAGCCGGTCGCGACCGCCCTGTTCGCCAATTCCCCGTTTCTCGAAGGCAAGCCGAACGGGTTCCTCTCGTTCCGCTCCCATATCTGGCTCAACACCGATAACGAGCGCACCGGCATGCTGCCCTTCGTCTTCGAGGACGGCATGGGGTTCGAGCGCTATGCCGACCACGCGCTCGACGTGCCGATGTATTTCGTCATCCGCGACGATGAATATATAAACTGCGCAGGAGAAAGCTTTCGCGATTTCCTCGAAGGAAAGCTGCCCCAGCTTCCCGGTGAGAAGCCTACGGTCCGGGATTGGGAGGATCACCTCTCGACGCTGTTTCCCGAGGTGCGGCTAAAGCAGTTCCTCGAAATGCGCGGCGCGGATGGCGGACCCTGGGAGGGCATCTGCGCGCTGCCCGCTTTCTGGGTCGGGTTGCTCTACGACCAGACCGCGCTCGATGCGGCCTGGGATCTGGTGAAGGACTGGACGAGCGAGGAGCGCGAGACCCTGCGCCGTCAGGTGCCCACCACCGCGCTAAAGACCCCGTTCCGCGATGGCACGCTGATGGATATCGCAAGGCGGGCCGTGGAAATCTCCCGCGCAGGGCTCAAGGCGCGCAACCAGCGCAACTGGGAAGGCGCCGACGAGACGATCTTCCTCAAGCCGATCGAGCATACGCTGGCAACCGGCAAGACACCGGCCGAACGCCTGCTGGACCTTTACCACGGCGAATGGGGCGGCGATGTCACTCCCATATTTGCCGAGCACGCCATGGGGCCGGCGAGCTAAGCCCGTTTGGCGGGGACCCTGACCGGGCCCCGACTATTCCGCCGCTTCCGCCGGCGTCCTGCCCGGCAGGTTGCCCATGGTGTCGACGATGTGGCGGGCGAGCGCATCGTAGATGCCGCCATAGGCGTGACTGGCGCGCATGATGGCGATTTGTGCATCGGCGAGGCGCGGCAGGTCGTGATCGTCGGCATTGACCTTCATGCCCGGCTGCAGGGCGCTCTCGGGCAGAAAACCCACCGCCAGGTCCGAAAGCACCGCGCTGGTGATTGCCGTGGCGTTCGATGAGGTATAGGCGATGCGGAAATCGCGTCCGGCGCGGGACAGGGCATCGAGCGCATCGGCGCGCCAGATGCAGTAGCTCGGCCCGCACGCCAGCGGCAGGGGATCGCCGGCCAGCGCCTCGCCGCCGTGATTGGCCACCCAGTACATCTTTTCGGTGCGGAACAGTTCGCCGAACTGGTGCATGGTGCCCTGGGTGAAAACGATGATGTCGTACCGGCCCGTCCGCATCCCCTCCAGCAGTTCCTCGGAGGGCTGGCAGCGCACGTCGACGGTGATGCGCGGATGGGTGCGCTGGAAGCTCGAAAGAATGACCGGCAGGAGCTTGACCGCGTAATCGTCGGGCACCCCGAAGCGGATGTTGCCCGACAGATCGTTGTGGGAGAATATGTCGATAATCTCGGCATTGATCTTGAGCATGCGCCGCGCGCGGCCATAAAGCGTCTCGCCGTCGCTGGTCAGCGACACGCGGCGGCCCTCGCGCAGGAACAGGGTCTGCCCCAGCCTCTCCTCGAGCCGCTTGATCTGCATGGAGACCGCCGACTGGGTCTTGAACACCCGCCGGGCGGCCTCGGTAAAGCTGCCGCAATCGGCGATGGCGCAGAAGGTCTGCAACTGGTCGAGATCGAGCGGGGTGGCCATGCCGAAGCTCCATCACAAACTTTGATCGAACGGATGAAATCTATTTATTTGAATAATGACATTCAAGGCCCTATGTATCAATCGTAAAAGACGACTGGTTAGGTAGAGAAAAATGTCCTCCATCTTCAATTGGGCCCGCAAGGGCAATGGTATGCGCCGCTCCACGCTGCGCGCGCTGTTCAATATGGATCCGGCTCAGCTCAGCGATATGGGCCTGACGCGTTACGATATTGCCGAGGCCCTGCGCAGCGGTGCCAATGCGGGTGAAGTGCTGGACGCCCGTCGTAGCGCCCGCGCCTCCGAGTGGCTGCGCTGACCATTTCCCATTGGAGCTTGCGGCCTTCCTCCCCCTGGCCGTAAGGCTCCATTAAAAGGGTTCCTCACGCGGACAAGCGTTTTTGCCGACGCCCCGCACCCACCGGGGAATCCGCATCAAGAAGCAGGATCATTTGCCTTGGTCCCGTTTCCTGACCCGAGCCGGACCGGAAAGGTCCGGCTTTTTTGTTGGCTCGGCGCTTTTAGCAAGCATCGCTGCCCCCTCATCCGACCTTTCGCTAGCGCGAAAGCCCACCTTCTCCCACGGAGGGGAGAAGGGTAACCGTGGGGCTACCACTTGAGCCCCCCTCTCCCCTCGTGGGAGAGGGGCTGGGGGTGAGGGGGCAGCGATGTTTCTGGACCGCGCAGAGATTTACGGCAGCGCCTCGAAGCCCTCGCCGAAGCCGGCCAGTGAAACCGGGATGCCGATGCCTTCCTCGGGGGTTTTGAAGACGATGAAATAGCCCACCTCGCCCTCGGAAAGCTTTGCGATCAGGTCGTCGTCCATCACGACTTCGGCGATGCACCCATTGGGCAGGCAGCGCACGAAGGCGACGCGGCCCTGATCTTCCCCGTCGATATTGAGTCCCAGCCCGTTGGGTAGCAGCACGCCCAGTGGCGCCAGGATGCGCAGCAGGCGGGCCTGACCGTCGGCGGTCTTGAGGACGATGACGGAAAGCGCGACGTTGGGCTGGTCCTCGGCGGTGACGTTCTGGATGAGCGCGCATTGCTCCTCGCTGGCGCCGGGCAGCATGTCACAACTCATCTGCCAATCCCCGTGCTGGGAGCGGACGGTGCCCTGCGCGTGAGCGGGCAGCGCGGCCAGAAAAAGCGCCACGGCGAGAGCGAGTGCGGAAAAAAACGTATTGGTGCGGAAGTTCAAGGCGGGTCTCCTGCCGAATCCGGGCGCGTCGGAAAGTCTTTCTGTCGTGCAGCAGGCAGGGGATTGTCAACCTCGTCCCGCACCCCCGCGCGAGCGCGAATCGACCTCTTGGCGCAATATGACGCACAAAATGTGGCGCCGAGGTCAATTGCCTTGGCAGGCCGGATGTGGTTTAGCTGATCGGATAAGAACCTGCGCCCTGATCGTGAGTCGGGAGCGTGCGGCATTGGCACGCACAGACATTCCGGTCGACGGCGCTCAAAAACAACATGTTCAGGAGAGATCCAGGTGACAGGATTGTCTTTCCGTCTCGTCCAGGCCTCGCTCGCGGCGCTTTTCGCGCTCTTTCCGGCAGCAGCGTTCGCCCAGGTCGGACAGCCCGTTCAGGGACAACTCGGGTTCCAGGACTCGGTTACCCCGATCATGGATTCGATCGTATCGTTCCATGACCACCTGTTGATGTGGGTCATCACCGGCATCGTGCTGATGGTGCTCGTGCTCTTGATCATCGTGATCCTGCGCTTCAACCAGCGGACAAATCCTGTTCCAGCCCGGTTCACCCACAACACGCTGATCGAAGTGGTCTGGACGGTCGTGCCGGTGCTGATCCTGATCGTCATCGCCATCCCGTCCTTCGGCGTTCTGGCCGATCAGGAAACGGTCCCCGATGGCGAGCGGCTCTATCTCGGCTCGGCGATCTTTTCCGGCGGTAACGTGGAAGTGCCCGAGCCGACCCTCACCATCAAGGCCACCGGCTATCAGTGGTACTGGGGTTATGAATATGTCGATGACGGGTTCGATTTCGTTTCGGTGATGCTCAACGACGAGCAGCTCGCGACGACCAAGCCCGACGAACCGCGCCTTCTGGCCGTCGATCAGGAAATCGTCGTGCCGGTCAACACCACCGTCCGGGTCCTCGTGACCGCCGCCGACGTGCTGCACGCCTTTGCGGTGCCCTCGTTCGGCATCAAGGTCGACGCGGTGCCCGGCCGGCTCAACGAAACCTGGTTCAACGCGCGCAAGACCGGCATGTATTACGGCCAGTGCTCGGAGCTTTGCGGCAAGGATCATGCCTTCATGCCGATCGCGGTGCGCGTGGTCGAGCAGGATCAGTACGATGCCTGGCTCGCCGCCGCCGAAACCGGCGATTTCACTGGTGCCAACATGCTTTTGGCGCAAGCCGACTAGCGCGCTGGCGGCATGGAAGTTTAAAAGGGACTAGAAAATGGCTCAGGCGCAAGCAGAACTCGCCCACGACAATCACGGCACTCCCACGGGCTGGAAGCGCTGGTTTTATTCGACCAACCACAAGGACATCGGCACGCTCTATCTGTACTTCGCGATTTTCGCGGGGGTCATCGGTGGCGCGCTGTCGGGCTTCATGCGCTGGGAGCTTGCCGAGCCGGGCATCCAGATCTTCCCCGGCCTCGCCCAGCTCGTCTATGGCGTGAGCGCCGATGCCTCGATCGATGCGGGCAAGCACATGTTCAACGTGTTCACCACGGCCCACGGGCTGATCATGGTGTTCTTCGTGGTCATGCCGGCGGTGATCGGGGGCTTTGGCAACTGGTTCGTGCCCCTGATGATCGGGGCGCCGGACATGGCCTTCCCGCGCATGAACAACATCTCGTTCTGGCTGCTGCCATCTGCGCTGCTGCTGCTCCTGATCTCGCTGTTCATGGAAGGCCCTCCGGGTGCCATGGGTTCGGGCGGCGGCTGGACCGTCTATCCGCCCTACGCGACGGCGGGCCAGCCCGGACCGGCGGTGGATTTCGTGATCCTTTCGATCCATATCGCGGGCGCGTCCTCGATCCTTGGCGCGATCAACTTCATCACCACCATCTTCAACATGCGTGCCCCGGGCATGACCATGTTCAAGATGCCGCTCTTTCCCTGGGCGGTGCTGGTGACGGCATTCCTGCTGCTGATCGCGCTTCCCGTGCTGGCCGGCGCCATCACGATGCTCCTGACGGACCGCAACTTCGGCACGGCCTTCTTCGATCCGGCGGGCGGCGGCGACCCGATCCTTTACCAGCACCTGTTCTGGTTCTTCGGGCACCCGGAAGTCTACATCATGATCCTGCCGGGCTTCGGCATGATCAGCCACATCATCTCGACCTTCTCGCGCAAGCCCATCTTCGGCTACCTCGCGATGGTCTATGCGATGATCGCCATCGGCGCGGTGGGCTTCATCGTCTGGGCGCACCACATGTACACCAGCGGTATCTCGCTCGATACGCAGCGCTATTTCGTTGCCGCCACGATGATCATCGCGGTGCCCACCGGGGTGAAGATCTTCTCGTGGATCGCAACGATGTGGGGCGGATCGATCCGGTTCACCACCCCCATGCTCTGGGCGATCGGGTTCATATTCCTCTTCACCGTCGGCGGCGTGACGGGCGTGGTGCTGGCCAATGCCGGCGCGGACCGGGCCCTGCACGACACCTATTACGTCGTGGCCCACTTCCACTACGTGCTCTCGCTCGGCGCTGTGTTCACCATCTTTGCGGGCTGGTACTACTGGTTCCCCAAGATGTACGGCGTGATGTACAACGAGTTCCTGGGCAAGCTGCATTTCTGGATCATGTTCATCGGTGTGAACCTGATCTTCTTCCCGCAGCACTTCCTCGGGCTCGCGGGCATGCCGCGCCGCTACATCGACTATCCCGACGCCTATACCTTCTGGAACAGCGTTTCCTCCTGGGGATATGTGGTGACGATAGTTGGAATGTTCGTGTTCCTCGTGGCGATGATCGATGCCTGGTCGCGCAAGCGCAAGGCGGCGGACAACCCCTGGGGCGAAGGCGCAACGACGCTGGAGTGGACGCTTTCCTCTCCCCCGCCGTACCACCAGTTCGAGAACCTGCCGCGGTTCAAGTAAGCACATGGCGGGAGGGGGATGGAAAAGGATTGCTTGCCAACCACAGGCCGTTCCCCTCCCGCCCCTGATCAACAAGAAGGGCCCCTCACGCCTTGACCTACGCCGACAACCATAGTGACACCTCGGAAGCCCTCCCTCTGGGGCAGGTGGAAGACTACCTCGCGCTGCTTAAGCCGCGCGTGATGTCGCTTGTGGTCTTTACGGGTTTTGTCGGCATGCTGGTCGCGCCCGGCACCATCCACCCGGTCATCGGCTTCATCGCGATCCTTTCCATCGCCATCGGGGCGGGGGCCTCGGGCGCGCTCAACATGTGGTACGACGCCGATATCGACGCCGTGATGAGCCGCACGCTCAACCGCCCCATTCCCGCGGGCCGTCTTACCGGCGACGATGCGCTCTATTTCGGGGTGACGCTCGCCGGATTTTCCGTCGTCGTGCTGGGGCTTGCCACCAACTGGCTGGCGGCGGGGCTTCTGGCCTTCACCATCTTTTTTTACGCCGTCATCTATACGATGTGGCTCAAGCGCTCGACCCCGCAGAACATCGTGATCGGCGGGGCTGCCGGCTCCTTCCCCCCGATGATTGGCTGGGCGGCGGTGACCGGCACGATCTCGATCGATGCGCTCATCCTTTTCATGATCATCTTTCTTTGGACCCCGCCCCATTTCTGGGCGCTGGCGCTCTACAAGAAAGGCGACTACGAGGCCGCCGGCATCCCCATGCTGCCCAACGTGGCCGGGGAGCGCACCACCCAGAACCAGATCGTCATCTATTCGGTTCTTCTGACCGTTACCGCCTTCGGCCCCGTGCTGACGGGGCTGGTGGGGTGGTTCTATGCCGTTCCGGCGGCGGTGCTGGGGGTCATCTTTTCGGTGCTTGCGGTGCGCGTGCGTTTTTCCGAGGGACGGGAGATGAAGCGCCGCGCCCGCGTCCTTTTCACCTATTCCCTGAGCTATCTGTTTGTGCTCTTCGTTGCCCTGTTGGCCGATGTCGGCCTTATCAAGTGGTTCGGAGTTCTCTGATGGCCGAGCAAAAGCCGCTGGCAAACCGCAACGAGGACGAATTCCTGCGCCGCCGCCGTCGCCGCTCGATCGCCATTGCGCTTGCGCTTTGCACACTGGTCGCGATTTTCTACGCGATAACCGTTATCAAGCTCGGACCCCAGATTTTGGTAAGGGATCTTTGAGCGATGAGCGTACTGTCCACCCATGATCAGAAAAATTCAGCCAACCGCAAGCTTATGGGCTGGCTCCTCGGGCTGACCCTCGTCATGCTCGGCCTCTCCTTTGCCGCCGTGCCGCTCTATGACCTTTTCTGCCGTGTGACCGGTTTTTCCGGCACCACCCAGGTTGCCGATGCCAACCCCAAGGGTACGATCGCGCGGGAAATGGGCGTGCGGTTCGATGCCACGGTCTCCCCGGGCCTGCCGCTGCGGGTCGTGCCGGCAAGGGTCGAGACCGATCCGATGGGCACCGTGCGCACCGTGGTCTACCGCGCCACCAACATGAGCAACGAGCCGCTGGGCACCACCGCCAGCTTCAACGTAGCGCCTTTGACGACCGGCGGCTATTTCAACAAGATCGAATGTTTCTGCTTTTCCGAGCAGTTTCTCGAGCCCTATGAAACGGTCGAAATGCCCGTGACATATTTCGTCGATCCCGATCTGGACCTCGACGACACATTGCATACAATCCGACAGATCACGCTGTCTTACACATTCCATGCTCTATAACTGGGGATAATACCGACATGGCAGCCCACACCAAGAACCACGACTACCATCTGGTGGATTTGAGTCCCTGGCCCCTGCTCGGGGGCATCGCGGCCTTCATTCTGGCGGTGGGCGGTATCGTGTTGATGCATGCCGATATGCCCTGGCTGTTCTGGGCCGGTGTCGTCGCCGTGCTTTATGTCATGTTCGGCTGGTGGTCCGACGTTGTCCGCGAGGCCGAAACCGGCCACCATACCCCGGTCGTCCAGATCCATCACCGCTACGGCATGATCCTGTTCATCGGCTCGGAAGTGATGTTCTTCGTTGCCTGGTTCTGGGCCTATTTCGACGCGGCCTTCTACCCCGACGAGATCATCCAGGAAGCCCGCACCGCCTTTACCGGCGGGATGTGGCCCCCGCAGGGCGTCGAAGTGTTCGACCCCTGGCACCTGCCGCTGTTCAATACGCTCGTCCTCCTGCTTTCGGGCACGACGATCACCTGGGCGCACAACGCACTGCTCGAGAACGACCGCGAGGGGCTCAAATGGGGGCTCGCCCTCACCGTCCTGCTCGGCGTGCTCTTCACCTGCGTGCAGGTCATCGAATATTCGCAGGCCCATTTCAGCTTCTCGGGCAACATCTATGGTGCCACCTTCTTCATGGCGACCGGCTTCCACGGTTTCCATATCTTCATCGGCACGATTTTCCTGATCGTGTGCCTCGTCCGCGCGATAGCCGGACAGTTCACGCCCAAGCAGCACCTCGGTCTCGAGTTCGCCGCCTGGTACTGGCACTTCGTTGACGTGGTGTGGCTGTTCCTGTTCGCCGCGATCTACGTCTGGGGCTCTTGGGGCGCGACGATCGCCCAGCACTAGCAAATCGAAAGGCGCCGGAAGCTCAAAAGGGCTTCCGGCGAACCACCTCAATGACGGAATACGACACGGACCTCTCCCCCATCAGCACCGGGATCAGGGGGCGCTGCCCGCGCTGCGGCGAGGGCCATCTCTTCAAGGGCTATCTCTCCATCGCATCGGAATGCGATAGCTGCGGACTCGACTACAGCTTTGCCGACAGCGCCGACGCCCCCGCCTTTCTCGTGATGTTCCCCGTGGGCACGATCGTCGTTGCGTTCTGGCTGATCACGGACGCCATCTGGCACTGGCCGGCCCTCGTCCACCTGATCCTTGCGGTGCCCATGACGGTCATATCGGCGGCATTGTTTCTCCGGCCCGTGAAGGGCGCCATCGTCAACACGCAATACAAGTCCGGCGCCAGGATCGGCGGCGATCCGGGTGAGCGGATAAGCTGATGGCTCCCCTTGCCCGCCAGCCGTCTTCGGGACGGCTGGGGCGCATCAGTTTCGTTGTCCTGATGCTGATGCTGACCGGGCTGTTCGTGTCGCTCGGTGTCTGGCAGCTCCAGCGGCTGGGTGAGAAAGAAGCGCTGATGGCTGCGGTCGAAACCCGCCTCGTCGAAGCGCCCATCGCCTTCCCGCCCGCCGCGCAATGGCCCGATCTCGTCCCAGAAGCGCTCGATTACAGCAATGCCGAACTCACCGGCACATTCGATAACGCCCGCACCGTCCTGATCTTCACCAATCTTTCCGATCCCCTTGGGCAGTACGGGCGCGCGGGATATTGGGTCATGGCGCCGCTCGAAACGGCGGACGGCGGCATCGTCTGGATCAACCGCGGTTTTGTCCCCGAACATCTTGCATCCGCTTGGGCCGATGGCGGGCTGGCGCCCGAGGGTGAAGTGCGGATCGAGGGCGTCATCCGCAAGCCCGAGCGGGCCAATGCGTTTACACCCGACCCCGATTTCGCGGCGCGCCGCGAATGGGTGCGCGACCCCGAACGGCTCTCCGACGTCGCCGGGATCGAGGGCGTCCCCGTCGCCCCGGTCACCATCGACCTGCCGGCGCGCGCGCGCGGAGAATTGCCGCAGGGCGGGGAAACGCAGGTTACTTTTTCCAACCGGCACCTTGAATATGCCGGAACGTGGTTCATCTTTGCCATCATCACCCCCGTGATGCTGGGTTTCTGGCTCTGGCGTCAGGGGCGTGGGGCAAATCTTGCCCAAACCGGCACACCCGATTAGTGTGCGCGGCGTCGCTTGGAGAGGACTTTCAATTCGATGCGGTATGTGAGCACGCGCGGCAACGCGCCAACGCTGGGTTTTTGTGACGCCATCCTTACCGGACTGGCGCGCGACGGCGGGCTGTATGTGCCCGAAAGCTGGCCGCAGTTCACGCCCGAGGAGATTCACAATTTCGGGAACCGCCATTACGAGGACGTGGCCTTTGCCGTGATTTCACGCTTTACCGGCGACGAAATCCCCGCCGATGATCTCAAAGCCATGATCAAGGCGGCCTACAAGAGTTTCACGCACCCTTCGCGCACCCCGCTGGTCGAACTCGAGCCGGGCCACTTCGTGCTCGAGCTTTGGCACGGGCCCACGCTCGCCTTCAAGGATGTGGCGATGCAGTTCCTGGCCCGCGTGATGGATTATGTGCTGGGCCAGCGGGGCACGCGCGCAACCATTGTGGGGGCGACCTCGGGCGATACCGGCTCGGCGGCGATCGAAGCCTTCCGGGGCCGGACCAACACCGATATCTTCATCCTGCACCCGGAGGGCCGCACCTCGGCCATCCAGCGCCGCCAGATGACGACGGTGCTCGACGACAATGTTTTCAACATCGCCATCAAGGGCACGTTCGACGACTGCCAGGCCATCGTGAAGGCGATGTTCAACAACCACGCTTTTCGCGACGCGGCAAAGCTGTCGGGCGTCAATTCGATCAACTGGGGCCGCATCGTTGCGCAGGTGGTCTATTATTTCACCGCCGCCGTCGCCATCGGCGCCCCGCACCGGAAGGTGTCCTTCGTTGTCCCCACCGGTAATTTCGGCGATATCTTTGCCGGGTTCGTCGCCAGGAAGATGGGCCTGCCGGTCGAAAAACTGGTGATCGCCACCAATTCCAACGACATCCTGCGCCGGGCGCTGAAATTTGGCCGCTACGACAAGCGCGGCGTCATCGCCACCGCCAGCCCCTCGATGGACATCGAAGTGTCCTCCAATTTCGAGCGCCTGCTGTTCGAGGCGCTGGGCCGGGACGGCGAAAAGACCAGGGCGCTGCTCGCCTCGCTCGATCAGTCGGGCGGCTTTGCCATCCCCGAAAACGCGCTGGCCAGGATCCTTGAGGATTTCGGCTCGGGCTCGACCGACGAGACGGCGACGGCAGCGATCATCGCCGACGTCTTCAACCAGTCCAAATATACGATCGATCCGCACACGGCGGTCGGCGTCGCCGTCGCGCGCGGCTTCAATTTCGGACACACCCCGCTCATCACCCTTTCCACCGCCCATCCGGCCAAATTCCCCGAAGTGGTGGAAGCGGCGACGGGCATTCATCCCGCACTGCCCCGCCATCTGGCCGATCTCGAAAGCCGCGAGGAGCGCTATTCGGTTCTGGCCAACGACCGGCAGGCCGTGGAAGACTTCATCCGCGCGAAAACCCGCGCCTGGGAGGATCAATGACTGTACGGACCACCACCCTCGACAACGGCATGACCATCATCACCGATACCATGCCCCACCTCGAGAGCGCCGCCCTCGGCGTCTGGGTGAAATCCGGCTCCCGCAGCGAAACGCTCGATCAGCACGGCATTTCGCACCTGCTCGAACACATGGCCTTCAAGGGGACGACGACCCGCTCGGCCCGCGAGATCGCCGAGGCCATCGAATCGGTGGGCGGCGACATCAATGCGGCGACCTCCATCGAGCATACCGGCTATTTCGCGCGGGTGCTCAAGGAAGACGTGGGGCTCGCAGCCGATATCATGGCCGATATCCTGCAAAATTCGGTGTTCGAGGAGCGCGAGCTGGCCCGTGAGCAGAACGTCATCTGCCAGGAGATCGGGGCTTCCCACGATACGCCTGACGATCACGTGTTCGATCTGTTCCAGGAAGCGGCCTTTCCCGACCAGCCCATCGGCCGCACCATCCTTGGGACCGAGGAATCGGTGCGCGGCTTCGATGCCGGGGCGGTACGCGCCTATATGGCCGACCATTATGTGGGCGACCATATGGTTTTCTCGGCGGCGGGGAACGTCGATCACGACCGGCTGGTCGATCTTGCCAATGACCGCTTCCATAATCTGAGAAAGAGCGGTGCGCCCGAACCTGAAAAAGCGCTCTATCGCGGCGGGGAGCACCGGCAATCCTCGACTCACGAGCAGGCCCATATCGTCCTCGGGCTGGAAGGCAAGGCTTATAATTCGGATGGATTTTACGCCGCGCAGATTCTTTCCTCGATCTTGGGCGGCGGGATGAGCTCGCGGCTGTTCCAGGAAGTGCGCGAACGGCGCGGGCTCTGCTATTCGGTCTATTCCTTTCATTGGGCGTTCGCCGACAGCGGCGTGTTCGGCGTGGCGGCGGCGACCGGCGAGGAGGACGTGAGCGAACTGCTTCCGGTGATCCTTGATGAACTGCATCGCGCCTCAAAGGACATAACCGAGGAAGAAGTGCTGCGGGTGCGGGCGCAGATCCGCGCCGGTCTCCTGATGTCTCTCGAAAGCCCGTCGGCGCGCGCGGGCCAGCTTGCGCGCCAGCATATCCTGTGGGGCCGCCCGATCCCCTTGCAGGAAACCGTAGACCGCATCAACCGCATCGATGCCGCCCGCGTCCGGCACGTGGCGGGCAAGATTCTCGATGCCGCCCACCCGGCGGTCGCCGGTATCGGCCCGGTCGAAAACATGCTCGACTACGCCGCCATCGAAAGCACGTTCCGATAGAGCGGCGGCGCGGGCCATGTTCAGTTTCGTAACCAGCCGCCAGACGACGCCGGTCATCGTCGGCGACGGCCTCACCATCCGGTGCCCGCACCTGACCGACCACGCCGAATGGCGCGCGCTGCGGCTCAAGAGCCGCCGGTTCCTCACGCCTTTCGAGCCGCGCTGGGGCGAGATGGAACTGTCCGCCAAGGGCTTTGCCGACCGCGTGCGTCGCAACCGGCGCGATGCGTCCAGCGGCACCGAATTTTCGCTGCTGATCTTTGATCATTCGAGCCGCCGGCCCATGATGGTGGGCGGCATGACGCTGTCCAACATCCGTCGCCGCGCCGCCCAGAACGTGACGCTGGGCTACTGGATGGCGGTGGATTTCGCCGGCAAGGGCATCATGACGCGTGCCGTTGCCCTTATCTTGCCCTTTGTTTTCGACACGTTGGGCCTGCACCGGATCGAGGCGGCCTGCCTGCCCGACAACACCGCCTCGCGCCGGGTACTGGCCGCGAACGGGTTCAGGGAAATCGGGCTGGCCGAGCACTATCTGCAGATCAATGGCGAATGGCGCGATCACGTCCTGTTCGCCCTGACGCGCGAGCACTATGACGGGTTTGCCGGTTGATAGAGAGCCGGGATGGGTTGCCAGTTGGCGGAAAACACCGCTAGTTGGAAACTCTGACAGGGATTGAATAAAGTTGAAACCGTTTCGCCTGCTTCGCCCGCTGCTGCTTGCCGTCATGTTCATGGCGGCGGTGACCGGTATCGTGGGGCGCGCGGGGGCCTTCGAGATCGTCTCGATCCCCGAGGGGATCAATGCGGTTAACCTGGGCGCGGCCATCGACGTGCTGCCCGGCTCGGAAGGCAGCGTCCAGATCGGCACGGCGCCCGGCGAGGACGGTATCATCCGTCGCATCGAGGTGATCTCGCTCACTCCCGACACCAATCCCAACTGGGCGGTGTTCGCGCTGCGTAACGAAAGCGACGTGCAGATCGAGCGGCTGCTGGTCGCCCCTTACTTCCGACTCCCCGGTTCGGGGATATTCCATCCCGATCTGGGTTCGGCGCGCATCACCGCGCTCACCCCGAGCCACGGCCTGCGCCCCGATCGCGTGCCGGACCGGGAGGCGGACGTCTTCCGCGTCATCATCGACCCCGGCGCAACCACGACGCTGGTGGCGGAACTTTCCTCCACCGGCCTGCCAGAACTTTATCTCTGGGAGCCGGACGCCTATCGCGACTACATCAACTCGTTCACCCTGTTCCGGGGGACGGTGCTGGGCATCTCGGCGCTCGCGGCGGTGTTTTTGACCATCATGTTCGTGGTGAAGGGCCGTGGCGTGTTTCCGGCAACGGCTGCCCTTTCATGGGCGGTTGTGGCCTATCTTCTGGTCGATTTCGGCATCATCGGACCCTTGAGCGGCACCGGCAACGCCAATATCCAGGCGTTCCGCGCCGCCGCCGAGGCGGGGCTGGCAACGACGCTGTTCGGCTTCCTGTTCGTCTATCTCAACCTCCACCGATGGCATCTGCGCTTCACCCACCTCGCCATCGGCTTTTCGGTCATCTTCATCGCGCTGATGGCCTATGCCTTCTTCAATCCCCCGGTCGCGGCGGGCATCGCGCGCACCGCGCTGGCGCTGATCGGGCTGATGGGCATGTTCCTCATCCTCCTGCTCTCGATCCGGGGTTATGACCGCGCGGTGATGCTGGTGCCCACATGGGTGATCTATATCGCCTGGCTGATCTATGCCTGGATGGTGGTCAACGGCCAGGTCAGCAACGACATCGCGCAATCGGCGGTGGCGGGCGGGCTGGTGCTGATCGTGATGCTGCTCGGGTTCACCGCCGTGCAGCACGCCTTTTCGGACGGGCAGGTGTCCATCGGCTCGCTGTCCGAGGTCGAGCGCCGGGCACTGGCGGTCACCGGCAGCGGCGATTTCGTCTTCGACTGGAATATCGACCGCGACCGGGTGAACGTTTCCGACGAGTTGTCGGTGCGCCTCGGCGAGCGCAAGGGAAGCTTGCGCGGCGCGATCAAGCGCTGGCTCGACCGCATCCACCCCGACGACCGCGACCGCTTCCGCACCGCGCTCGATACCCTGATCGAGTTGAAGCGCGGCAAGGTCAATTCCGATATCCGCATCGCGGGGGCGGACGGCGCGTTCCGCACCTTCAAGATGCGCGTCAAGCCGGTGGTGGGCGGGGACGGACAGGTCAACCGCATCATCGGCACCCTCCAGGACGTGACCGACGAGCGCGCCGCCCGCGACCGGCTGCTGCACGACGCGGTTCACGACAGCCTCACCGGCCTGCCCAATCGCCAGCTCCTGCTCGACCGGCTGGAACGCGCGCTGATGCGCGCCCGCGAATCCACCGAGGTCAAGCCCGCCGTGCTCCTCATCGATCTCGACCGCTTCACCGACATCGACGAGCGCATGGGCCATATGGCGGCTGATTCGGTACTGCTTGCGGTCTCGCGGCGTCTATCGCGGCTGCTGCGCCCCCTCGATACGCTGGCCCGCATCGGCGGCGACCAGTTCGCCGTGGTGCTGCTTTCCGAGCAATCGGCGGCAAAGATCGCCGAGATCGCCGAGCAGATGCGCAAGGCGCTGCGCTCCCCCTTCAATTTCGGGGACCGCGACCTTTCGCTCACCGCCTCCATCGGCATCACCATCTATGACAACAAGCCCGTCGAGGCCGAGGACGTGCTGCGCGACGCCGAACTGGCCATGCACTACGCCAAGCGCCATGGCGGCGACCGCATCGAGGCGTTCCGCGCCGCGACCCGCTCGATCGCGGTCTATGCGCAGGCGCTTGAGGACGATCTGGCCGAGGCGCTCGAAAAGCGCGACCTGCAACTGCTCTACCAGCCGATCGTCGATATCCATTCGGGAAAGATCGTGGGTGCCGAAGCGCTGATGCGCTGGAACCACGCCGAGCGCGGGCCGGTCAGCCCCACCGCCTTCATCCCGCTGGCCGAGCGGACCGGGCAGATCGAAAAGCTCGGCCGCATCGCGCTCGAACAGGCGACCGAACAGACGCGCCAGCTTATCGCCGGGCTCAAGCTGCCGGAGGATTTCTTCGTCTCGGTCAATCTGTCGGCGGCGCAACTGACGTCCGAATCCCTGCTCAATGACGTCAAGGCGCTGGTTGCGGACAACAAGGGGCTGGCGCGCCACGTCAAGCTCGAAGTCACCGAAAGCCAGGTGATGAGCAACCCCGAGCATGCCGTCTATATGCTGCGCGCCTTCAGGGAACTGGGGCTTGGGCTGGCGCTCGACGATTTCGGCACCGGCTATTCCTCGCTCGCCTATCTCCACCGTTTCCCCTTCGATACGGTGAAGCTGCCGGCGAGTTTCGTTCAAATCCGCGACGAAAGCGGCATCGCGCACACCCAGGTGCCCATCATCAACGCGATGGTAACGCTGGCGCGCGAACTCGATCTTTCCCTTATCGCCGAGGGCGTCGAAAGCGAGGACGAGATCGAAAGGCTCAAGAGCCTCAACTGCCGCTATGCGCAGGGTTTTGCCTTTGGCGCGGCCATGCCGGGTGCCGAGTTGCAGAAAAAGCTCGCCGCCCAGATCGCCGCCGGGTCAGGCCGTCCCGCCCTGGGTGCTGAGCGTGGCGCGCGTGAGGCCAAGGCTGGCTAGGGCCGCATCGTAGCGTTTTTCGGGCGGGGTCTCGAACAGCACGTCCTCGCTGGCATCGACCGTCAGCCAGCCATTGTTGCGCAATTCGTTTTCGAGCTGTCCCGCGCTCCAGCCGCAATAGCCAAGCGCCAGCAGGCTCTTGGCCGGGCCCTTGCCCTTGGCGATGGCGCGCAGCACGTCGAGCGTGGCGGTGAGGCAGATGCCATCCTCGACCGGATAGGAATTGCCGTCCCTGAAATAGTCGTCCGAATGGAGCACGAAACCCCGGCTGGTATCGACCGGGCCGCCCTTGAGCACGCCTTCGTTGAGCTTGGTGACGGGAACGCGGATGGCTTCGTCCTCGTCACCCAGCTCGACTTCCTCGATGATGTCGGAGATGTGCATGTCGGGCATGGGTTTGTTGACGACCAGCCCCATCGCGCCTTCATCGCCATGTGCCACGAGATAGACCACGGTGCCGACGAAACGTTCGTCGTTCATGTCGGGCATCGCAACAAGGAACCGGCCCTTGAGGGTATCCATAGCAAACTCACTTTCTGCCCGCCGCACACTCTAAATTAGCCGGTCCCCCGAAAAGTGCAAACCAAACGCGATCACGAAGCCCTGATCCTGCCCGTCTTTTCGAGAAGGCGCAGGTGGGTTAGAGGTTCCGTCATGATGACGCGTTTCCCCTTTGCGCTGCTGGCGCTGCTCGCCCCCGGTCTCGCCCTTGGCGGCGAAACCTTGTGGCAGGAGGTGATGCCCGACGTTTCGATCCGGCTGATCTCTGCCGATGCGGTGGACGCCGGAAACCGCGTCTGGATCGCGCTCGAGATCGACATGCCCGAAACGATCAACACCTATTGGCGCATACCCGGTGAATCGGGCATTCCGCCTCAATTCGACTTTTCCGGTTCGGCGGGCATCGGGGAGCATGAAATCGCCTGGCCCTATCCCACGCGTCGTGAAAACGAAGCCTATCTCGACCACGCCTATTACGGCCATACCGTCCTGCCCATCGCAATAGAGGTGAAGGGGGACGCGCCGGTCGTCGAACTTGCGGCGGTGCTGGGCATATGCTCGGAGGTCTGCGTGCCTGTGAGCATGGATTTTACGCTCAGGATCGATCCCGGCGCGCCCGACCACCCCAACATGCTGCGCATCGAACAGGCGCGTGCGCAGGTGCCCATCGCCTGGACGGGGCCGGACGTGATCGGGGACGTCGTATACGACACCGGTACGGGCGCGCTCGTCGCGGCGCTCGATGATCTGGCCTTTCCGGCCCGGACCGCGATTGCCGACATCGCCGGGCGCATGCTGCTGTTCGGTCCGCCCGTGGCCAAGGAGGGGGCTCTGCATTTCCCCTTGTTCGGCCGCCCGCCATCGGGGCTGGAGGAAGGGGAAACGGTGCACATCACCTTCACGGGCCCCGACGGGCCTTACGAGATCGTCCGGCCGCTCGGGCTGGGCGCGCCCTGTGCGGGGTCCGTCACCGTTTGTTAACGTAAAACTCGACGGCACCAGCCAAGTGCACTAAGAGTGCACCGGCAGGACGGATTTGCGGCTATCCCGTCTTGGTCTGGCCGCAATCGGGTGTTGCCTTGCCGCTGTTTCCCGGATGAAAGACGGGCCCGTTCCAAAGGATTTTGCGTTCATGACCATCCAACCCGGCCAAACGATCCCCGCGATTCCCATCAAGCACGTGACCGCGAGCGGGATCGCCGATGCAACCGCCGCCGAGGTTTTGGGCAAGGGCCGGGTCGTGATGTTCACCGTGCCGGGCGCCTTTACGCCCACCTGCCACAAGAACCATCTGCCCGGCTATCTGGCTGCGGCGGAAAAATTCCGTGCGGCGGGCGTCGACAAGATCGTCTGTGCCGCCGCCAACGACCACCACGTCGTCAAGGCCTGGGCGGAATCGACCCAGGCGCTCGACAGGATCGAGTTCATCGCCGACGGGCTCGCAGCGCTCGCGCGCGAACTGGGCCTCGAGCGCGACCTGACCGATGGTGGGCTGGGCATCCGCTTTGGCCGCCACGCGCTCATTATCGAGGATGGCGTTGTAAAATTCCTGGCCAGCGAAAATGTGCCGGGGGAGGTGACAGCCTCGGGCGCTCCGGCCATACTCGACGCGCTGGCGACACTTTGAGCGGCAAGGGGTAGAGGCGATGGGTATCACAGTGTTCAAACTGGCCGGGGCAGCGGCATTGGCGCTTTCCATTTCAGCCTGCACCATGGGCTCGATGTTCGGGGGCAATGAGGATGCCCAGCTTGCCGGTGTGACGGCAACGCCGGCTCAGGTGGCGCAGGGCGCCGGCAGCGCGATCCCTGCCATCGCCACCGAATGCCCGCCCATCCGCGTGCGCGAAGGGGCAGGCAGCTATCGCGTCTTTGCCGGCAACCGCACCGCCGACCCCCAGGCGCTCCGCCATCAGGGCGTCATCGACCGTATCTCGCGTAACTGCACCGTCGCCAACGGTCTCATCACCGTCCGCATGGGGGCCGTGGGCCGCGTTATTCTCGGCCCGCAGGGGCAGGGGGGCACGGTAACGGTGCCACTGCGCTTTGCCGTCGAACGCGACGGGCTCGCCGTCTTCTCGCAACGCTACGACGTCGCCGTTCCCGCTTCGGCATCCACACCCAACGAATTCTCCCATACGGTCGAGAATGTGGCGGTGCCTTACGTGGGTGGGGAAACCATCACCATCTGGGTGGGGTTTGATTCGTAGGCTGCTTCGCCTTATGGCAGGCATCGCTGCACCCCTCATCCGTCTCGGGCCTTTGGCCCGATCCACCTTCTCCCGCAAGGGGAGAAGGGGAATCCTGCGGGTGTATCGGCTCTTGAGCCCCCCTCTCCCCTTGAGGGAGAGGGGTTGGGGGTGAGGGGTGCAGCGATGGTTCCGCGTACTCCGAACCAGGTAATAATCAAAGACGATTGACGCCACCGGGCGTTTCCATCATGGTCGCGCCTGTCAGCGGGAGAGATCGCAGCGTTTGCGTTGCGGCGCCGAAGGAGCAACCGCCCCGGAAACTCTCAGGCACAAGGGACCGCTGGCGTTATGGAACTCTGGAAAGCGGAAGCAGGTTTTGCTTCCCACCGACGGGCGTAGCCGAAGCAAAGCAGAGCGCTTCGGGAAATCTCTCAGGTCAAGGACAGAGGGGGCATCGGATGTGACGCGACAAGCGTTGTCCGGTGCTGCCCAAAAACCTTGATGCCGGAGAGAACATATTGGCCCAGGACAACGCCGACCTCCTGAAAACCGCGCTTTATGACCGCCACGTCGCGGCGGGCGGGCGCATGGTCGAATTCGGCGGCTACGCGCTGCCGGTGCAATACGCCGGCATTGTTGCCGAGCATAACCACACCCGCCAGGCGGCGAGCCTGTTCGATGTTTCCCACATGGGCCAGATGGTGGTGACCGGGCCGGACCACGAAACGACCATCGCCGCGCTCGAAGCCCTCACCCCCGGGGATCTCGCTTCCCTCGCCCCCGGCCAGATGCGCTATACGGTCCTGCTCAATGCGAAAGGGGGAATCGAGGACGACCTGATGGTCACCCGCCCCGCCGCCGGGGAGGCGCCGGACGGTGTGATATTCATGGTCGTCAACGCCGCGCGCAAGCATCACGATCTGGCGCTCATGCAAAAAGCGCTGCCGGAGGGCGTTTCCGTTACGCTGCGCGACGATGTTTCCCTCCTCGCCCTGCAAGGTCCCGCCGCCGCCGAAGTGCTCGGCGGCCATACCGATGTCGCCGACCGGCTGGCGTTCATGGAGACCTTGCCCGCAACCATCGGTTCGATCCCGGCCAGCGTTTCGCGCTCGGGCTATACCGGCGAGGACGGGTTCGAGATTTCCGTTGCCAACGAGGATGCGCCCGCGCTGTTCGACCTCCTGATGGCCAACCCGCTGGTCAAACCCGCCGGGCTCGGCGCCCGCGACAGCCTGCGGCTCGAAGCCGGGCTTTGCCTTTACGGGCACGACATGGACGATACCATCGATCCGGTCTCCGCCAATCTGCTGTTCGCCATCGGCAAGCGCCGCCGCGCCCAGGGCGGGTTCATCGGCGACGAGGCGGTTATGGCCCGTCTGGCGCAAGGGGTGGCCGAGCGGCGTGTGGGCCTGCGCTTCGAGGGCCGCCAGCCGGTGCGCGAAGGGGCCGAACTGATCGATGAAAACGGCGCCGTCATCGGGCGCGTCACGTCGGGCACCTTCGCCCCCACGGTCGAGGCGTCCATAGCATTGGGCTATCTGCCCGCCGATCTTGCCGCCATGGACACACCGATTACCGCCATGGTGCGTGGCAGGCCGGTGGCCGGCGCCGTCGTCGCCACACCTTTCGTTCCACACCGCTACGTCCGCAAAGCTTAAAAAAGGGAGCCTCACCATGACCACCCGCTACACTCAAGATCACGAATATGTCCGCCTCGATGGCACGACCGGCACGGTCGGGATTTCCAACTACGCCCAGGAGCAGCTTGGGGACATCGTGTTTGTCGAACTGCCTGCCGTTGGAGCGGAGTTCAAGAAGGGCGATGAGATCGCCGTCGTCGAATCGGTCAAGGCCGCTTCGGAAATCTATGCGCCCGTCTCGGGCAAGGTCGTCGCGGTCAACGAGCGGCTGGCCGATGAACCGGGCCTCGTCAACGCCGATGCGGCGGGGGACGGCTGGCTGGTCAAGTTCGAGCTGTCCGATGCGGGCGAGCTCGACGGCCTGATGGACGAAGCCGCCTATACCGATTTCGCGGTCTGAGCGTTAAAGGATTTTCGATGCGTTACCTCCCCCATTCCGAGGCCGACCGCACCCACATGCTGGGGGTGATCGGCGCAAGATCGGTCGATGAATTGTTCGCCGCCGTACCGGCTTCGGTGCTGGACACGTTTTCGCCGGATCTGCCCGATCACCAGCCCGAATTCTCGGTCGAAGCCCATATGCGCGCGCTCGCCAGACAGAACCATGCGGCGGGCGACGGGCCGTTTTTCGTGGGGGCAGGGGCCTATCGCCATCACGTTCCGGCAAGCGTCGACCATCTGATCCAGCGTTCCGAATGGCTGACGGCCTATACGCCCTACCAGCCGGAAATCTCGCAGGGCACGCTCCAGATGCTCTTTGAGTTCCAGACCCAGGTGGCCCATCTGCTGGGCATGGAGGTCGCCAACGCCTCGATGTATGACGGCTCGACCGCCACCGCCGAGGCGGTGCTGATGGCCCGCCGCATCACCAAAAAAAACAAGGTGATCCTGTCGGGCGGGCTGCACCCGCAATATCGCGACACGGTGGTGACCTATCTCTCGGGGCTCTCGGGGCTCGAATGCCTCGCGCCTTCCCCGGAGGGGCAGGGCGACATCATCGACCATATCGATGACGACACCGCCGCCATCGTCATCCAGACCCCCGATTTTTACGGCCATTTGCGCAACGTCTCAAAGCTCGCCGAAGCGGCGCATGCCAAGGGGGCGCTGCTGATCGTGGTGGTGACTGAAATCGTCTCGCTGGGGCTGATCGAGGCGCCCGGCGCGCTGGGCGCGGATATCGTCGTGGCCGAGGGCCAGTCGATCGGCAACCCGCTGACATTCGGGGGGCCGTATGTCGGGCTGCTCGCCTGCCGCGAAAAATTCATCCGCCAGATGCCGGGGCGGCTGTGCGGGGAAACGGTGGACGCTGAGGGACGGCGCGGATTCGTGCTGACGCTCTCGACCCGCGAGCAGCATATCCGCCGCGAGAAGGCGACGTCCAACATCTGCACCAATTCGGGGCTCTGCGCGCTGGCCTTTTCCATCCATATGTCCTTGCTGGGCGAGCGGGGGCTTTATCGCCTCGCAAAGCTCAACCACGCGCGGGCCTGTGCGCTTGCCGATGCGCTGGCGACGGTGCCGGGCGTCGAGGTGCTCAACGAGACATTTTTCAACGAGATGACTGTGCGGCTTCCGGTTTCCGCGGCCCCGCTGGTCGAAAGACTGGCCGCCGGGGGCATCCTTGCGGGGGTGCCGGTTTCGAGGCTCGAACCGGGCAAACCTGAAGTTGAAAACCTTCTCGTTCTTGCCGCCACCGAATTGACCACCGACGCCGACATAGCCGCGTTGGTCGAGGCGCTTGGAGCGATCTCAGGAAAAGTGGGAACCGGTTTTCCGGTTCGGGATCGCGACCAGAAAGAAACCGGAGAACTGGCATGAGCATGAACACGCAAGGCCGTCCCACCGCCCCGCAGGCCGTTGCCGTCGGCTCCCCGGCATCGGGCTCGGCGCTGCTGCCCGAGGAAGCGCTGTTGTTCGAGATCGGCGATCGCGACCATTCCGGTGTCGATCTGCCCGATGTCGAGGTGTCCGATGACCGGCTCGGCGGCTTGCGGCGCAAGACCCCGCTCGACCTGCCGGGCCTAACCGAGCCCGAGGCCATGCGCCACTATGTGCGCCTCTCGCGCCGGAATTATTCCATTGATTCGGGGATGTATCCGCTGGGCTCGTGCACGATGAAGCACAATCCGCGCCTCAACGAGAAAATGGCCCGGCTGCCCGGCTTTGCCGATGTCCACCCGCTCCAGCCGGTCTCGACCGTACAGGGCGCGCTGGGCGCCATCGAGGAACTGGCCCGCTGGCTGATGGAATTGACCAACACCGAGGCCGTCGCCATGTCGCCCAAGGCGGGCGCGCATGGGGAACTGTGCGGCATGATGGCGATCCGCGCCGCCCATGCGGCCAACGGACAGACACACCGCAACATTGTGCTGGTGCCCGAAAGCGCCCACGGCACCAATCCGGCGACCGCGGCGTTTCTCGGCTACGAGGTGAGATCGATCGACGCCAATGAGCACGGCACGGTGGATGTCGAGGCGGTAAGGGCCGCGCTCAGCGATGACGTGGCGGCCATCATGCTCACCAACCCCAATACCTGCGGGCTGTTCGAGAGCCAGGTGATCGAGATCGCCGAGGCGGTCCACGAGGCCGGGGCTTATTTCTATTGCGACGGCGCGAACTTCAACGCCATCATGGGCGTGGTGCGGCCGGGGGATCTGGGCATCGACGCCATGCATATCAACCTCCACAAGACCTTCTCCACCCCCCATGGCGGGGGCGGGCCGGGTGCGGGGCCGGTGGTGCTGTCCCAGGCGCTCGCGCCTTTTGCGCCGGTGCCGTTCGTGCGCAAGGGTGGGGACCATCTCGAACTGGTCGAGCACGCCGAGGGTGGCAGTTTCGGCCGCCTCACCGCCTTTCACGGGCAGATGGGCATGTATATCCGCGCGCTCACCTATATGCTCAGCCACGGCAAGGACGGGCTGGCACAGGCAGCGCGCGACGCGGTGCTCAACGCCAATTATATCAAGGCGCGGCTCGAAGACCTGTTTTCGGCGCCCTTCAACGGGCAGCCGGTGATGCACGAAGCGCTGTTCGACGATGCGTTCCTCAAGGGGACAGGGGTCACCACCCTCGATTTCGCCAAGGCGATGATCGATGAGGGTTTCCACCCCATGACCATGTATTTCCCGCTGGTGGTGCAAGGGGCCATGCTGATCGAGCCCACCGAAAGCGAGTCGCTCCAGACGCTCGATGCATTCATCGCAACGATGCGGGAACTGGCGGAGGACGCAAGGGCGGGCAATGCGGGGCGGTTCACCTCGGCCCCGCGCCGTGCGCCGCTGGCCCGGCTCGATGAAACCCGTGCCGCCCGCCAGCCCCGGCTGAAATGGGTTCGGCCCGAAGCCTCGCGCGAGGCGGCGGAATAAGAGTTTGTCGACAGGATCAATTCCCCATTGATCCTGTCGACAAAGGCCCTAAACTCCCGACGTAAAAAGTCGGAGGGCACCCAATGACGCACATGACCCCGCATGTGGCCGATACCTTCGTGTTCCAGGCCGCCGCCTGCCGCACACTGGGCTCGCCATTCACCGCCAATTTGTGCGAGCTGCTGCTCAGCAATCTCGATGAGTCTTCGCGGTTCGGCGCGCGGATTATCGGCTGGCCCGATTCGGCCCGCGCCGACGCGCTGGCACTGCGCGCCTGCGGCGCGCTGCACTGGCTGGCCCGTTCGGGCAAGGCGCGCGACCTTGCTGCGCTCTATCCCCCGCTCGAAACGCGGCCCGACGTGCTGTGGGAGGCGGTGAAGACCGCTATCGACCGCCACGACGACGCACTGCACGATTTTCTCGACAGCCCGCCCCAGACCAACGAGGTCTCCCGTTCCTCGGCGCTGCTGGGGATGACGCTGAAATTTGCCCAGCGCTGGAAGATGCCGCTCGCCCTTTACGAGATCGGCGCCAGCGCCGGGCTCAATCTCGCCTTCGATAATTATCGCTATCGTCTGGGCGAGGACCGGGAATGGGGGAAATCGGACGCGCTGGTCGAGATCGAGAGCCAGTGGCGCGGTCCGCTGCCCCCGCTCGAGGCGGAACTCGAGGTGGTTTCGCGCGCGGGTTGCGACCGCAACCCCCTCGATCCGCATGAACCCCAGAGCATCGAGCGCTTGCTCGCCTATATCTGGCCGGACCAGCGCGAACGCATCGAGCGCATCTCCGCCGCCCTGATGGCAGCCGCCTCCATGCCATATGTGGTCGACCGGGCCGACGCCGCGGATTGGGTCGAGGCCAGACTGGCCGAATCGCCCACCGAGGGTGTCGTCCGCGTGTTTTTCCACACCATCGTCTGGCAGTATCTCTCGGAAGACACCAAGGACCGCATCATGGCGGCCTTTGAAGTGGCTGGGGCGGCGGCGACCGAAGAGACGCCGCTGATCTGGATGTATATGGAAGCCGAAGATCACCCCGCCGGCGCCGTCCTCAAGCAAACCGTCTGGCCGGGCGGCAAGATCGAAACCGCCGGGCTCGCCGATTATCACGGGCGCTGGGTGGACTGGGTTTAGGGCGTTTAAGATTTTGATGGAAACGGCTGTTTTCTTGGAGCACCAGTTTTGATGGAATCAAAGCAGGTGCTCCAGGTCTTTGATTTATCGCGTTGCCGAACCGAATAAGTGGCGCCCACTTATTCTGGAAACGCTCTGGTTGCTGTCCCGGCGAAAGCGGGGACCCATGCTCCAATTTCAGTAACCGCAAATCGCGAAGTATGGTCCCCGGCTTTCGCCGGGGAAGCGAACAGGTAAAGACGGTGGTTCCGCAAATAAGGAGTTGCTCTACTCCACCGCTGCCACGACGATGATCTCGACACGCAAATTGGGCGAGGCCAGTCTGGCCTCGAAGGCGGCGCGGGCGGGGGGATTGGATTTATCGATCCACTGATCGTAGACCGAGTTCATCGCCGCAAAGTCTGTGATATTGCCAAGCAGCACCTGCACCGAGAGTGCCTTGCTCTTGTCGGTGCCCGCAGCGGCGAGAAGGGCGTCGATCTTGTCCAGCACCTGCTGGGTCTGGACCTCGATGGTCGCGAATTCGTCGGCGGCGACCTGTCCGGCCAGATAAAGGGTGTTGCCGTGCCTGACGGCCTGGCTCATGCGCGGGCCGGGCTGGTAGCGGGTGACGGTCACGATCTTTCTCCTTGGGTTCGATACGAAAACAGGCCCCGCGGGGCCTGTTGGAAACTCAGCCGTGGTCCGATCTAATTGAGACGTGCGGCGATGTCCTTGATCGATTCATCGACCAGCGTACCGCCATCTTCCTGGACCTTTTCGGCCAACAGGAGACGGGCGGCCTCGACGGCGACGTCGGTTGAGCGGGCCCGGACCTCGGTCAGCGCCTGGGCTTCGGCCTGTGCAATCTTGTCCTCGACGGCTCTGGTGCGGCGGGCGACCATCTCCTCGAGCGAGGCCTTGGCTTCCGCCGTCAGGCGTTCGGCTTCTTCGTGGGCGGCGGCTACGATTGCCTCTGCTTCGCCCTCGGCGGCCTTGCGCCTGGCCTCGTACTCATCGAGCAGGGCCTGCGCGTCTTCGCGCAGCTTGCGGGCTTCGGCAAGCTCGTCGGCAATCTTTGCGATCCGTGCGTCCATCGCCTTGGCGACCATGCCGGGCACCTTGAGCGCGATGACAATCGCAAAAAAGATCAGGAGGGCGACAAAGGCCCAGAACGTGGCATCGAGTTCCATATCCGTTTACTCCTTGCCGACCGTTGCAACCGCCTTGCGGGCGTCGGCGATCGACACCTTGCCGAGCAGTTGCCCGACCACCGCCTGCGCGGTTTCCGAAGCGATTTCGCCCACGTGATCGAGCGCCTTTTGCTTGGTCCCAGCGATGCGGCCTTCCGCCTCGGCGACCTTTTTGGAGAGATCGTCCTCGATGCGCTGGCGCTCGGTATCGATCCGCGCCTTGCTCTCGGCACGGGCCTGCTCGGCGATCACATGCGCCCTGGACCGGGCTTCGGCGAGCGCGGTTTCATAGGAGGCGATGGCGTCGTCGGTCTTCTTGCGCAGCCGGTCGGCCTCGACCAGATCACCCTCGATCCGGTCGCGCCGCTCCTCAAGCACGGACCCGATGCGGGGCAGCGCCAGCCGGCTCATGATGAAATAAAGTGCCGCGAAGCTGATCGCCAGCCACAGGATCTGGGAAGCGAACGTCGTGGAATCGAAGGGAGGGAACACCTCGGTGTGGTGCTCATCGACGCTTGCCTCGGTGCTTTCGAGCAGAGCGCCCTCGGACAAGGTATGGTCGCCGCCGACAGAGTCAAACTCGGGCGTCACAACGACCGTTTCCGTATCGCCTGCCTGCGCAATTGTAATGCGTGCCATATCCGTCACTCGCCGGTATCAATTGAGTGAACCGCCGCACGGCAGTTCATGCAGAGCCGGCAGCAAGGCCAAAGGCCCGGCTACCGGGAAATCGTAAAAGCGCGAACGCCGGTCCTCAGACCGCGAACAGGAGCAGAAGAGCAACCAGGAACGAGAAGATGCCCAGGGCTTCGGTCACGGCGAAGCCGAAAATCAGGTTGCCGGTCTGCGAGGGAGCGGCAGACGGATTGCGCAGGGCACCCGAGAGGAAGTTTCCGAAGATGTTGCTCACGCCGATAGCTGCACCGGCCATACCGAAACAGGCAATACCAGCGCCGATGTACTTTGCGGCTTCAGCTTCCATTTTATGATCCTTTCAAAGCCTGAAAATTGGATTGTCGTCAGCGATCAATGCGACGGATGGATCGCATCGTTGAGGTACATGGCGGTCAGAACGGCAAAGACGTAAGCCTGAACCGTGGACACCATGAATTCGAGGGCAGTAATCGCCACGCCCATGAAGAGCGGCAGCACGGACCCCAGGATGCCCAGGGCCCCGAGCGAGCCGAGCGACACCACAAAGCCCGTGAAGACCTTGAGCGTGATGTGACCGGCGAGCATGTTTCCGAAAAGACGGACGGAGAGCGAAATCGGACGCGAGAGGAACGAAATGACCTCGATCGGCGTCACGATGGGAATGATGTAGCCGGGGACCCCCGAAGGCACGAACAGCTTGAGAAAGCGCGGGCCGTTCTTGAGAAAGCCGTAGACCACGACCACCGTCATCACCAGCATCGAGAGCGCGAAGGTCACGATGATGTGGCTGGTGAAGGTGAAGAAATAGGGGACCATGCCGAACATGTTCCCGATGAAGATGAACATGAACAGCGAAAAGACGAAGGGGAAGAACTTCATGCCCTCGGTGCCGGCGCTGCTTCGCACCATATTGGCCACGAATTCATAGGTCATTTCGCTCGAGAGCTGCCAGCGGTTGGGAATGAGCGAGCGCCCCCTGGTGGAGAGCAGGAGATAAACGGAGATCGTAATCACCGTCAGCACCATGAACAGGGCGGAATTGGTAAACGCGATCGTGGTGCCGCTGCCGGCAGTGCCGTCGCCCCCGATGGTGCCCAGGGTAAAGATGTCGTTGATGACAAACTGGTGAATTGGATCGTTCGCCAAGTGCCTAAACCCCGTCGCGCCTTTGGTCCGCGTCGTCCTTGTCCCCGGAGGACGCCGACGATCTGGTATTGAGTTCCGCCACCACGCGGATGACGTTCAGTATTCCGGCGGCAAATCCCAGAATGAACATTCCGAGCAATGCCCAAGGCGCCGTCCCTGCAACCTCGTCGATCAGGTAGCCGATACCCGACCCCACAAGGATGGCCGCGACGAACTCCGCTGCAATGCGCAAGCCGCGCGCCAGCATCGTCATGTCGCCCTGCCGGGACGCCGCCTCGCTGCCCTGAGCCAGCGCGCGTGCCTCCTGAACCTTCCTGATCCGTTCGGCCAGCTCGGATGTCTCCGAGGACCGTGAGGGGGAAGGCTCGTGTCCTTCGGGGTTGTCTCTGGATTTGGCCATGAAAACCTTGCCCTGATCCCCCGCGGAACACCCGGCAAAGGGTGCCTTGAAAGTCGCGCGCACCATAGTTGCGGCTCCTTTTGAAGTCAAGGCGCGATGTATGGTGTTTTTGTGAGCAAAATCAGTGTGTTAAATCGACCTGACAGGGGTGCGGCATTGCGTCAACACCCCCAATGTGTCGAGACTGGGGCGGGAAGGGATTCTCCGGGCAGGCGGGACCGGTGAGATCGGGGCGCTAGATCGTTTCAGGTCTTGATGGAAACGGCCTGCCATGGCGGTTGGGGTTGGATCGCACTGGATTGCCGGGAACCAGTCCCGGAATGACATTGGTGGCTTTGGCCGATACCTGCGACTTGTTCGGGCAATCGAGTTTTGAGCAGTCAGCTCGCTTCGAGAAAGCTTTCCGCTGTGCGCAGGTCGACGGACACGAGCTGGCTCACCCCGCGTTCGGGCATGGTGACGCCGAACAGACGGTCCATGCGGCTCATGGTGATGGGGTTGTGGGTGACGACGATGAAACGGGTCTCGGTGCGCTCGCGCATGGAATCGAGCAGGTTGCAGAAGCGCTCGACATTGGCGTCGTCGAGCGGCGCGTCCACCTCGTCGAGCACGCAGATGGGGGCGGGGTTGGTGAGAAACACCGCGAAAATCAGGCTCATCGCCGTCAGCGCCTGCTCGCCGCCCGAAAGCAGCGTCATGGTCTGGGGCTTCTTGCCGGGGGGCCTTGCGATGATTTCGAGCCCGGCTTCGAGCGGATCGTCGCTCTCGACGAAGGTAAGTTCGGCCGTGCCGCCCCCGAACAGGGTCGTGAACAGGTCGCGGAAATGGGCGTTGACCTTCTCGAAGGCCTCGGTGAGCCGCGCACGGCCCTCGCGATTGAGGCTCGCAATGCCGGTTCGCAGCTTGGCGATGGCCGCGATCAGGTCCTCGCGGTCGGCGATCATCTTGTCAAGCTTGTCCTGAACCTCGCGCGCCTCTTCCTCGGCCATGAGGTTCACCCCGCCCAGCCGCCCACGCTCGGCCTTGAGACGATCGACGCGCCCCTCGATGGCGCTCTCCTCGGGCAGCGCGTCCTCGGGCTTGATGCCCGCCGCTTCCGCGGTGCGGCTTGCGGGAATGTTGAGGGTTTCCCCGATCTGGCGCTCGATCTGCTGGCGCTGGACGATATTGCCCTTGAGCCGTTCCTCGACGCGCGCGATCTCGGCCCGCGTGCCGGCCAGCGCCTCGGCGGTCAGCCGGGCGGCACGTTCTGCCTCGCGGTAGCCGGTCTGGGCCTCGGCCAGCCTGTCCGATGCGCGCTTGCGGTCGGCTTCGGCGTCGGCAATCTGCTCGTCGAGATCGTCGCGGCGCTTGTCGAAGGCATCGGGCGTGGCGTTGAGTGCTTCAAGCTGCGTGCCGATCTCGGCGCGGCGGGTCTTGAGCGTTTCGATCTGGCTCTGGGCGGCGGAGCGGCGGCGCTCCCAGCTTCCAAGCTCGGAGGCGATCCGGCCCAGCCGGCCCTGGCGCATCTGGGCGGCGCTATCGAACCCGGCGAGCCGCACGCGGGCCTGCTCGGCGGCTTCGCGCAATCCGCTGAGCGCGCGCTGACGCGTCTCGGCCTCGCGCACCGCATCGCCCTCGTCCCCGGCGTCGGCCAGCGTCCGGTCGGCGGCGTCCTTTTGGCTGCGCGCCTCGGCAATGGTTTCATCGAGCCGCAGGCGCGATTCTTCGAGCGCCGCCTCGCGGGCGACGAGATCAGCAAGGTTCTTTTGCGCCGCATCGAGCCCGGCCTGGGCCGCTGCGATGGCGCGCTGGGCCTCGCGCCATTCGGCGCGCCGGCCGATCTCGGTCTGCCGTGCCGCATCGAGCAGGCCCTTGAGCGCTTCGAGCGCGCCCTGCGCCGTCTCGCGCTCCTTGCGCAAACCGGAAATCTCGGCATCGAGTTCGGCCAGCCGGTTGCGTTGCGCGAGCCGTTGCGCGGCGGGTGTCGGCGCGTCGGCCTTGGCAACGAACCCGTCCCAGCGCCAGAGCCCGCCATTCTTGCTCACCAGCCGCTGGCCCGGTTTGAGTTGACCCATCAGCATAGCGCCCGCATCGCCATCGACCAGCCCGATCTGGTCGAGCCTGCGCTTTAACAGCGTCGCCCCGGACACAAATTGCGACAGCGGTAACACCCCATCGGGGAGCGGCGCATCGTTCGCGCCGTCGCCGGCGGGGGACCAGAAGAGCGGCGCGGCGTTGTCCGAAGAGGCTTCCAGATCATCGCCCAGTGCCGCGCCCAGCGCGGTTTCATAGCCCGGCGCGACCTTGAGGGCATCGACGATGGATGGCCAGAGCGCGCCGCCATCGACATTGAGCACCCGGGCCAGCGTCTCAGCTTCGCTTTCGAGCCGATTGAGCCTGCCTTCAAGCTCGGTGAGCGCGGGCTGGGCGGCATCGAGCGCCGATTGGGCTTCGCGTGCCGTCAGTTCCGCGCGTTCGGTCTCGGCTTCTGCATGGGCTGCCGCCCCTTGTGCGGATTCGAGCGCCGTGCGCCGCTCGGCAACGGTCTGGTCCGCCGCAAGGCTCCGGGTCACCGCCTCGGCGTCGCGCACGATATCGGCCATCTGGGTTTCGAGCCGGGCAAGACGCTGCGCGGCGTCTTCGGCGGCGCGCTGTGCCTGGGTACGGCGCGCCCGGATTTCGGCCACGGAATCGGCGGCGGCGCGGGCAACCGTCTCGGCTTCGGCCAGCGCGGCGCGCGCCGTCTCGGCCTCGTTGCGGGCCACTTCGCTTGCCTGACGATCTGTTTCGGCGGCGCTTTCGAGTTCCTTTTGCTCTGCGACGAGCCCCTCGATGATCGTCCGGCTCTCCTCGATCAGCGCCGCCTCGCGCGTGCTGTCGGTTTCGATCTGCCTGATGCGGTCCTCGAGATCGGCGCGGCGCGCATTGGCCTGCCGCCATTCGTCCTCGATCTGCCCGCGCAGGATGGTGAGGCGCTGGAGCACGGCGCCCGCCGCCGCATCGGCGTCGCGCAGGGGCTGCAGGGCGGCATCGGCGGCTTGCGTCGTTTTCTGGGCGGCAAGATCGAGATGGGTCGCCTCGGCCAACTGGGTGATGAGGCGCCCCTGCTCGGCCTCGGTCTCCTTTTCGGCGAACCGGGCCTTGACCCAACGGATGTGATAGAGGGTCGCTTCGGCCCGGCGGATGTCGCCCGAAAGCGAGCGGTAGCGCGTTGCCTGCCGCGCCTGGCGCTTGAGGGTTTCAAGCTGCACCTCGACCTGGGCGATGATGTCGTCCACGCGTTCGAGGTTCTGTTCGGCCCCCTTAAGCCGCAATTCGGCCTCGTGCCGGCGCGAATGCAGCCCCGAAATCCCCGCCGCTTCTTCCAGAAGGGCACGGCGCTGGGTGGGCTTGGCGGCGATCAGTTCCCCGATCTGGCCCTGCCGCACGAGGGCCGGGGAGTGCGCGCCGGTCGAGGCATCGGCGAATAGCAACTGCACGTCGCGCGCTCGCACGTCCCGTCCGTTGACGCGATAGACCGAGCCCTGCTCGCGCTCGATGCGGCGCGAGATTTCGAGCGTATCGACGGTGTTGAACTGGGCGGGGGCGGTGCGGTCGGTGTTATCGAGGGTGACGACGACTTCCGCCGAATTGCGGGCGGGCCGGTTGCTCGAACCGGAAAAGATCACATCGTCCATGCCCGAGGCCCGCATGGCCTTGTACGAGCTTTCGCCCATCACCCAGCGCAGCGCTTCCACCAGATTGGACTTCCCGCACCCGTTCGGGCCCACAACGCCGGTCAGCCCCGGCTCGAACACCAGTTCGACCGGATCGGTGAAGGATTTGAAGCCGGTGAGCTTGAGGCGCGAGAATTTCATCGGGCGTCTCGGGGGAAACATTTCGGCTCAGGCGAAACTGGCCGTCTCCGCAACCCCCTCATCCGACCCGGCTTCGCCGGGCCACCTTCTCCCACGAGGGGAGAAGGGTATCCGTGGATGTTTCGGCTTGCGAGCCCCCCTCTCCCCTCGTGGGAGAGGGGTTGGGGGTGAGGGGGGGCGGTGACAGCGACAGCCAGACTGATCTTACAACTGTGCGTCGATAGCCTCGGAAAGGCTTTCGTAAGTCGCACCCGTTTCAAGCCGTTGACCGTTGACATAGAAGGTTGGCGTACCCGTGAGGCCGAACTGGTCGAGGGCCTGTTCGCGCATGGATTCCAGTGCAGCGAACATTGCCTCGTCGGTCAAGACTTCCTCGAACCTTTCCTGTGTAAAGCCGAACTGCTGGGCGATCTGGAAGATCGCCTGGCGCGGATTTTCGGCGGTGGCCCACTGGTTCTGCGTGGACATATAGGCCGCCAGCACATCGTGATAGGCGTTGCCCGAAGCCTCGGCCACCATGAAGATGGCAAGATCGAGCACGTTGCGCCGGAAAGCGCGTGCGATGAACCGGATGCGGCCGGTATCGATATAGGTCTGCTTGACGCGCGGATAGACGGTGACGTGGAAATTGGCGCAATGGGGGCAGGTGGGCGAGACATATTCGATGAGGGTGACATCGGCATCGACCCCGCCCAGCGGGCGGTCGGCGATCCCGTCGGGGTTGTTGATCGGCTGGCTGTCGATCGGCTCGATAGGGGAGCCGTCATAAAGCGTAACCTCGCCATCCGGTGCGTCGGCGGTTTGCGCGGTCGCTTCGTCCGGGGCGTTGGAACTGTCGCTGCACCCGTAAAGTAGCGTGGCAATGCCGAGGCCGGAGCCCATGGCGAGCAGGTTTCTGCGATTGAGCAATGGATCAACTCCCGATCGAAAGATAATTGCGGCGCACACTACACATGGAGACAAAGGCCGCAAGTGGGCAGGACAATCAACTCAAGGTGAGGACTGCTTACCTTTTGCTCTTGCCCATGACTTCGCGTCCCAGCTTTTCGAGCGCGGCGCGCAGGCCTTCGTCCTCTATCACCGAAACCGCCTCGGTCAAATGGGCGGCCTTTTCGGCGGGAAGCTCGGCGGTGGGCTTGTCCGTCGCCTTTTGCGGCTCGGTATAGGGGGTGGGCGAGAGCCTGACGCCGGAGATCAGGAGGTAGCCGAAATAGCGGTTGATGGCGGCGGTAATCGCGGGGGCTTCGTGTGAAAGCGCCAGCGCATGGCCCTCGCGGCACCGAAGATAAAGCACCGCCCCTTCCGGGTCGGGCCGGTCGCGGCGCGGCCAGACCAGCTTGTCGGGGGCCGCGATCGCGTCATAAGGGGTGGGCGCGATCGATTTCCAGTTGGCGATCAGGTCGCGGCTGGCAAACCCCCGCCGCCTCAGCGCGGTGTCGAGCGTGTTGCCCAGCATATCGCCCAGATGAACGGCGCGGTTGGCCCGTTTGGGTGGTGGAGATTTCTTGGCCATGCTTGCGTGCCGCTCGCGGATAAGGTTCTCTCCACAACCATTATGGCCCACGACGCTTCTGCGCAACATTCTCCCCGCCCCATCGACGCCGCCGCCGTTCTTGCATGGTACGACCGGCACGCGCGCGTGCTGCCATGGCGCGTTTCGCCGAGCGACAGGGCGCGGGGGGCAAGGCCCGACCCCTATCACGTCTGGCTGAGCGAAATCATGCTCCAGCAAACGACCATCGCGGCGGTGGGGAAATATTTTGCCGCCTTCACGCGCCTCTGGCCAAACGTTGAAGCGCTTGCGGCGGCCCCGCTCGATGACGTGCTCGTCCAATGGGCGGGGCTGGGCTACTACGCGCGGGCCCGGAACCTGCACGCCTGCGCGCGGGCGGTCGTGGAACGGCATGGCGGAAAATTCCCCACGAGCGCGGCGGCCCTGCGCGATCTTCCCGGCATCGGCGATTATACCAGCGCGGCAATCGCCGCGATTTGCCACGACGAGCGGGTCGCGGTGGTCGATGGAAACGTGGACCGCGTGGTGGCGCGATACCTCGCCCTGCCGCGCCCGGTGCGTGAGGAAAAGCCGCTGGTGCGGGCAACGGTGCAGCACGCGGTGCCCGTACGGGCGGGAGATTTCGCGCAAGCCATGATGGATCTGGGCGCAACCGTCTGCGCCCCGCGTCGCGCCAACTGCCTCATCTGCCCGCTCGAACCAGACTGCGCGGGGGCGGCATCGGGCAACCCGCTCGCCTTTCCCGTGCCGCCGCAAAAGCCGGTGCGCCCCACGCGATACGGCCATGCGTTCGTCATCGTTCACGCGGGCAAGGTCTTTCTCCGCCAGCGTGGGCCCAAGGGCCTGCTGGCGAAGATGACCGAGGTGCCGGGGAGCGAGTGGACGTCAGGGACGACCGAGCCTGTGTTTCCCTTCGACGCCGGATGGAGGCGGGCCGGAACGGTTGAGCATACCTTCACGCATTTTCATCTGGTCGCGGAGGTGTGGAGCGTCAGTGGCGATCTTCCGCTGGACGAGGGCTGGTGGGCCGATATTGATGCTCTCGACAATGAGGCATTGCCGAGTGTTTTCCGCAAGGTGCTGAGGGTGGCGGGGGTGGAGAATTAGACTGGTGGTTATCCCTGTATGACCGTCACACACAGCAGTGTCATTCCGGCATTTATTGCCTGAATCCACAGCGATGGTTCCAAATACTCCTGTGCCCCCGGCAGAACCGCACTGGACCCTGGGAATAAATCCCGGGGTGACACATGAGCAAGTTGCAGATTCCTGAGCGGCGGCCATCATCCAAAAAAGGACCCCCGAACCAGGTTCGGGGGCCAGAATGCCTGACTGATTGGAGGTCGGGATCAGGCAGAAATCTTTTCGAGCCTTGCGCGTATCCTGCCGCGCATATCGTCGATGGGGAAAAGTTTCCCCTTGTCTTCAAAGTGCCAGAACGTCCAGCCGTTGCAGGCTTCAAATCCCTGCACCAGAGCGCCGACGCGGTGGATGGACCCACTCTTGCCGTCGCTGACCAGCGATCCGTCGGCACGAACCGTAGCGCAATAACGCTTACGGTCGTCGAATAGTTGCGTGCCCGGTGCAATCAGCCCCTGCTCGATCAGCGAGCCGAACGGAATGCGCGGGGCGCTGCGTTTGGGTGTGGTGGTTTCGATAGCTGCGGAATCGTACGGTTTGATGGCCGCAATGCGTTTCAAAGCTGCGTTTATATAGGTGTTTTCGCGTTCGATGCCGATGAAATGGCGCCCCAGCTTGCGCGCCACGGCGCCCGTCGTGCCTGTGCCAAAGAACGGGTCGAGCACGACATCGCCCGGTTGCGTCGTCGCCATCAGCACGCGATGGAGCAGCGCTTCGGGCTTTTGCGTGGGGTGGACCTTGTCGTCATTGGCGTCGCGCAGGCGCTCGCCCCCGGTGCAGATCGGGAACAGCCAATCGGACCGCATCTGCACGTCGTCATTGGCGAGCTTGAGGGCTTCATAGTTGAAGGTAGGGCGGCTCTTGCGACTGCGCGAGGCCCAGATCAGCGTCTCGTGGGCATTGGTGAACCGGGTGCCCCGGAAATTGGGCATGGGGTTGGACTTGCGCCAGATCACGTCGTTGAGCATCCAGTAGCCCAGATCCTGGAGCGCCGTGCCGACGCGGAAGATGTTGTGATAAGACCCGATCACCCAGATCGCCCCGTCTGGCTTCAATACGCGGCGAGCGGCGCGCAGCCAGTCGCGGGTGAATGCGTCGTAATGGGCAAAGCTCTCGAACTTGTCCCAATCGTCATCGACGGCATCGACCTTCGACTGGTCGGGGCGGGTGAGCCCCTCTTCGAGCTGGAGGTTATAGGGCGGGTCGGCAAAGATGAGATCGACCGAAGCTTCGGGCAGCGCGTCCATCTGCGCGATGCAGTCGCCAATGAGAATGGTGTCGAGGGGAAGGTGGCTCGCCTGAGCCTCCGGGCCGCGCTGACGCGCGGCGGAGCCGGTACGCAACATCTTGATAACCCTAACGCAATACTAACCCGGTCTTTGTACCGCGTTAGGGTTAAACGCCGCCTAAGGGTTAGGGTTAACGGGTGCTTACTTGGAGAGGGCCGCCATGACCGGGGCAAAACTCATCCGGTGCAACTCGGAGGGCCCGAGCGCGGCCAGCGCCTCGAGATGGAGCGCGGTGCCGTATCCCTTGTGCTGGGCGAAGCGGTAATGGGGATGGTGGCAATCCATTACCCTGCACATGCGGTCGCGCACCACCTTGGCAACGATCGAGGCCGCCGCGATTGATACGCTCCGGCCATCGCCCCCGATCACATGCTGGCCGGGGCAGGAAAGGCCGGGAGGAACGCGGTTGCCGTCGATCAGCGCGAGGTCGGGCCGGACGGGCAGCGCATCGAGCGCCCCGCACATCGCCCACATCGTGGCGCCCAGGATATTGAGCCTGTCGATCACCTCAACCGGGGCGGCGCAAAACCCCACCAGCGCGGTGCTCATGATCGTCTCGAACAACGCCTCGCGCCGCGCTTCGGTGAGCTTTTTGGAATCGTTGAGCCCGGAGGGGATATTGTCTGGGTCCAGGATGACCGCCGCGGCGACCACCGGCCCGGCGAGGGGGCCGCGCCCGGCCTCATCGACGCCCGCGACAAGGCGCGCGCCATCGGCCTGCGCGGCGTGTTCGTGGAAAAGATCCGGCTGATCGGGCGAATCGGTTCTGGCCATGCCGGGACAATGCCCGACTCCGCTCCGAACCGGAAGCTGCTGCGACCGCGGTGTCACGCTCTGGACCCCGGGAATAAATCCCGGGGTGACATCGGAGGTGAGGAGAATACAGAACAAAACACCATCGTCATTCCGGGATTTATTCCCGGCAATCCAGTGCGCTGCCTCGATCATCGGGCCAAATGCAGACTAGAAAAGACTAAGCTGCGGCTCGTCCTTTTTCGCGTGGGTGAAGAGATCGGTGCGCAATGCCGGCCCGCCCTTTTCTAGACCAAGCCGGATAATGGCCTTCTCGAACCGCTGCTGCATCAGGAGCGCGTAGGGGCCCTCGCCCTTGAAACGCGAGCCGAAGCGCGGATCGTTATCCCTTCCCCCGCGCGTGTCGCGCACGAGGTTCATCACGTGCCGGACCTTGTCGGGGTAGGTCTTCAAAAGCCACTCGCGGAAAATGTCGCGCACCTCGCCCGGCAGGCGCAAAAGGATTATCGAAGCCGCGTCCGCCCCTTGCGCCTTGCCGGCGTCGAGAATGCGTTCCAGTTCGTGGTCGTTGACCGCCGGGATCATCGGTGCGGCCATGATACGCGTCGGGATACCCGCTTCGGAGAGAAGCTTGAGGGCTTCGAGCCGCCGCGACGGTGTCGAGGCGCGCGGCTCCATGAAGCGCGAGAGCTTGTGGTCCATCGAAGTCACCGACATGCCGACCGCGACCAGATCGTGTCTGGCGAGTTTGGTGAGGATGTCGAGATCGCGCACGATCAGCGCCGATTTGGTGACGATGGTCACGGGATGTTTCGTTTCGAGCAGTACCTTGAGGATCGAGCGCATCAGCCGGTGCTTGCGCTCCACGGGCTGGTAGGGGTCGGTATTGGTGCCGATGGCGATAGGCTTTGGCCTGTAGCGCGGATTGGCAAGCTCGGCGCGCAAGAGTTCGGCGGCATTGACCTTGACATAGATATCGCGCTCGAAATCCACCCCCGCCGAATGGCCGAGATAGGCGTGGCTGGGCCGCGCATAGCAGTAGGAGCATCCGTGCTCGCACCCGCGATAGGGGTTGATCGAGCGGTCGAACCCGATGTCGGGCGACACATTGCGCGTGATGATGGATCTGGCGCGCTCGATATGCTCGCGCGTCTCGAAGGTTTCCTCGGGCTCGGGCTCCCAGCCGTCGGCGAACATCTCGCGCCGGTGCGCCTCGAACCGCCCGCTTTCGTTGGATTTCGCCCCGCGCCCGCGCAGCCGGTCCGTGTCGATGACCGGACGGCTCAGGAGATCGACATCGCGCGTGCCGAACAGCCGCCTGCGCGCGTCCAGCGAGTCACCCCTTGCACCGATCTGCGCCATCGTCCGGCTCCATTCTTCCGCGTCATATGAAAAAGGCGAATCGCGCCTTCTCCGTTCCTTTAACGATAGCGAAAGAATTAGAACATAACAAGAACATTGGTGAGGTTTACCTGGCCCTTCTCCAATCGCTGTCCCGGCGAAAGCCGGGACCCATACTGCCGCATACGCTGGCGGTTGTGGCGTGGACTCCGGCTTTCACCGGAGAAGCGAACGGCGGGTGGGGGGAATCGTCGGAGAGAGCGTTACCCTACCGCTCAGTGAGCCGTGGCATGATCTCGATGAAATTGCAGGGCATGTGGCGGCTGTCGAACTGGTGCTTCAAGATGCCTTCCCATGCGTCCCGGCACGCGCCTTTCGAGCCCGGCAGGCAGAAGACGAAGGTGGAGCCGACGAGCCCGGCGGTGGCACGCGATTGCAGCGAGGAGGTGCCGATCGTCTGGGCCGAATACAGATGGAACAGCACCGAGAACCCGTCCATCCGCTTGTCGAACATTGGCTCTATGACATCGGGGGTCACGTCGCGCCCCGAAAACCCGGTCCCCCCGGTGGTCAGCACCACATCGATAGTCGGCTCTTCGATCCATTTCTGGACCTGGGCGGCAATGGCCTTGCCATCGTCCGTCGCAATGGCGCGCTCCATGCACCGGTGACCGGACGCCTCGATCAGTTCGGCAAGCAGGGCGCCGGACGTATCGGTTTCGAGCGTTCTCGTGTCGGAGACCGCGAGAACCGCGAAGGTGACCGGTACGAAGGCTACGGATTCATCAACTCTGGTGGGAAACATTGTCTAGGTCTCGTCGGGGTTGGCGCTGTCTGGAATCTCGAAATCCTCGCCATCGGAACGCGGATCGAGCGCAATGGTTTCCGCCGTGACGGTCTGTTCGGCCGGGAAGGGCTGGAAGGGCGCGCGTTCTTCTGCCGGGGCCCGCGAGCGCATGCGCATGCGTATGAAGGCAATGCCTGCCAGCGCGGAATGAAACACGGCGGTCACCATGAACAGGGTCACGGGACCGAAGAACTGCATGGTGAACGAAGCCGCGATGGGCCCCAGCATCTGGCCCGACCCCAGCACCAGCAGCATGCCGGAGGCGATCCGGCCAAAGCTTCCGTCATCGGCGAAGTCGTTGGCATGGGCGACCGCGATGGCATAGAGCGAGTAGGCGGCAAGGCCGTAAAGGGCAAATAAGATATAAAGAAAGCCGTTCTCGCCGGGGTTGAAAAGCATCAGCAGGACCCCCGCCAGCGCGCCTACAAGCGCCACCCCGATCATCACCTTGCGCCGGTCGATCCGGTCGGACAGCCGGCCCAGCGGAACCTGCGCGATGGCGCCCGAAACGATGGCAAGGCTCATCAGATAGGCGATGGTTGACGTGGAGAACCCGCGCTCGATGCCATAGACCGGCGCCAGCGTGCCGAAGGCGCCATTGGCCATGCCGACCGAAAAGGCGGCGATGACCGCAACCGGCGAGGTGCGGTAGATAAGCCCGATATCGAACGACGCCGACTTGAGCGGTGCGGGTTGCGGCGTAAGGGTAACGGCGGTGGGCAGCACCGCCCCGATATAGGCAATGGCCGCAAGAACGAACGGGATATACCCCGCCACCCCGGTCACCGCGATGATCATTTGCCCGGCGGTCGAGGCGAACAGGGTCACGCTCACATAGATCGAAAATGTGGTGCCCCGGCTCTCATTGTCCGAAACCTCGTTGAGCCAGCTTTCCACCACCATGGCGGCCCCGGCAAAACAGAAGCCCGAAAAGACCCGCAGGCCGATCCACGCCATGTCGTTGATGAAGATGAGGTTGAACAGGATCGTCATGCACGCGATGGACGCCATCACCGCATAAGAGCGGATATGGCCCACGCGGCGCACGAGGAACGGCACGGCGATCGACCCGGAAATGAATCCCACCGACCAGCCCGTTCCGATCAGACCCAGCGCGATGAGGGAAAAGCCCTCCTCGGACCCGCGCACGGGAAGGATCAGCCCGTGCATCCCCCCTGCAATCATCAGCAGGGCAGAGCTGAGCAAAAGTGCGGAAATCCTGACGACCTGCGACATGCCTGACCCTATGCTGATCGTTTTCTGGCTGGCCGCAGACTAACCGGTTTGCCGGCGGCTTGCCACACCGCAACCGTCTTGCTTCGGCGATGGTTCCAAATTGGCGGGCACGGCCTTGCGTTTGGCCCTCAACCGGATTAGCCATATGGAATATATTGAAAATTCTCCATTTCCGTGGCCTGTCACTTCCGGCCCGCCAGCCTGGTTCCTGCCGTGTCAGACCCCGCTTCCTTTGAGCCCGCGCCCACCCCGCAAGGCCGGCGATTCATGCCCACTGGCGCCATGCTGGGCATCGTTCTCAAGATAGTTTCGGTCATGGTGTTCATTGCCATGAGCGCGATCATCAAGGGCGCAGAGGGCGTTCCCGTCGGTCAACTCGTCTTTTTCCGCTCGTTTTTTGCGCTCATCCCCATCTTCATCCTGCTTGGCTTCCAGGGCGAATTGATCGCGGGGTTCAGGACGAGCAGGTTCACGTCCCACGTCCTGCGCGGCATCCTGGGCACCACGGGGATGTTCCTGGTCTTTTTCGGATTGACGCGTCTGCCGCTGCCCGAAGCGACGACGATCAACTATGCGACGCCCTTGTTCATCGTCATCTTCTCGGCGGTCTTTCTCAGGGAAAGGATCAGGCTCTTCCGCTGGAGCGCCGTCGTCGTCGGGCTCGTCGGGGTGGTCATCATCATGTGGCCCCGTCTGACTGTCTTTTCCGGCGACCTTTCCAATCTGGGCCCGCAAACCGAAGGGGCGATCGCCGCCTTTGCGGCATCGATGACCGCGGCGGCGGCCATGCTCACGGTACGGAGCCTCGTGCGTACCGAATCGAGCGCGACCATCGTCATTTATTTCTCGCTCGTGAGTTCGGTGCTGGGGTTGATCTCGATTCCCCTGCTCGGCTGGGTGCCGCTCTCGCTCGAACAGACCCTGCTGCTGGTCTGCGCGGGGATCGCCGGGGGCGTCGGCCAGATTCTCCTGACCGAAAGCTACCGGCACGCCGAAATCACCACCATCGCGCCCTTTGAATATTCCTCGATGCTGCTTTCGATCATCATCGGGTTCGTGGTGTTTTCGGAAATCCCCACCATCGAGATGCTGATCGGCGGCACCATCGTCACCGCCGCCGGCATCTTCATCATCTATCGCGAACACCGGCTGGGTCTTGAAAGACAGCATGTAAGGAAGGTTTCGAGCCCGGCTTAGATGGCGAAGCGATCTGCCGCATATGCGGAGAGTGGGCCCACCTTTCACTTCGATGTCATCCCGGTAATAAATACCGGGGTGACATTGGAGGAAGGGAAAGCTGGCAGAAAATACTATTGTCATTCCGGCATTTATTGCCGGAATCCAGCACAGGTCCTCCAGGATGGCGGAAACTGGATGTTTCCGTCAAAATCTGAAACGATCTAAACCACCGGCGTTGCCGCCACCCAATAGCCCGAAAGTTTTTCGCGCAGGTCGTGCGCGGCCTGATGTGCGGCGGCGGCGCTGCCGTAAAGGCCAAAGCAGGTTGCGCCCGAGCCCGACATGCGCGCCAATGCGCAGCCTGCCGTTGCGGCGATGGTTTCGATGACGCCGGCAATGGCGGGGGCGATTGCGATTGCGGGCGGTTCGAGGTCGTTGCGCGTGTCGCTGAGCCAGAGGGAAAGCATGGCGGCGCGGTCCAGCGCTTCGGGCAGCGGCGGCATGGGCGGGTTTTCGCGGGTTTCGAGGCGCCTGAACACATCGGCGGTCGAAACCGGGGCCATCGGGTTGACGAGAACCAGATGGACGGGCGGAAAGGCCGTGACCGGCTTTATGCGTTCCCCGATTCCAAGGACCTCACAGGTCCTTGAGTAAAGGCACATGGGTACGTCCGCGCCCAGCGTCGCCGCCAGCGCGAAAAGTTCGGCATCGGGCACCGGGGCCGCGCCCATGCGGGCCAGTATCCGCAACACCGCCGCCGCATCGGCCGAGCCTCCGCCCAGACCCGCCGCGACTGGCAGGTGCTTTTCGAGGTGGATGGAAACGCCCCCCTCGATATGTCCGGGAAAACGGGCGCGGAATTTTTCGATCGCCCGCACGACGAGATTGGAGCGGCCAACCGGCAGGTCGTCCGCGAAGGGGCCCGAAACGGTAAGGCGATCCTCGTTGGCGGGCCGGGCTGAAAGCTGGTCACCCAATTCGGTGAAGACGCACAGCGTATGGAGCGTGTGAAACCCGTCCGCGCGCCGCCCGGTCACGTGCAGTGCGAGATTGACCTTGGCGGGAGCGGTTTCGAGGATTTCGGGTTCGGCCCGCATCAATCGGGGATGGGGGCGTCGGGGTCGAGCCCGCCGATCAGCTTGGGCGCGGCGCGTTCGGTCACCACGCCCCGCTCATCGACATCGATGGCGATCCGCCACTGGAACATCGCCTCGCGCTCGCGGCCCGCCACCCAATAGGCATCGCCCAGATGGTCGTTGATCTCGGGATCGTTGGGCAGGAACCGCAGCGCCCGTTCCAGCTCGACGATGGCCTCGTCGACGCGCCCGAGCTTGTAATAGGCCCAGCCCAGGCTGTCGATGATATAGCCGTCGCGTGGCAGGATGGCGATGGCGCGGTCGATCATGTCGAGCGCGTCATCGAGATAAAGCCCCTGATCGACCCAGGAATAGCCCAGATAGTTGAGGACATAAGGCTGCTCGGGGTTGAGTTCGAGCGCCTTGAGCAAATCGGCCTCGGCCAGTTCCCACTGGCCCGAACGCTCATAGGTGATACCCCGGACGTAGAAATAGCGCCATTCGGCGGCCCGGTCGCCCACGATCTGCGCGATGAGTTGAGAATAGGCGTCCGACGCCTCGCCCCATTGCTCGTCATAGCGCAGGATGTCGCCCAGCGCCCCGAGCGCTTCGAGATTGTCGGGATATCTCACAACGATGTTGCGCAGCCGGGTGACGGCCTCCTCGCGCCGGTCGGCGAGATCGAGGTTTTCCGCCTGCCGCACCAGCGCGTTGACGTAAAGTGCGGATTCCGGTGCGATGCTGGCATAAACCTCGCTGGATTCTTCATAGCGCTCCGCCCCCGACAGCAATTCGCCCAGCGTCATGGCAACGATGGTGGCGTCCGGATCGAGGTAACGCGCAAGCTGGAGAAAGATGGCCCCCAGTTCGGTCGAGCCGTCGCGCGCGATGGCCGAGCCGAGCCCATGGAGCACTTCGGCGGCGCCCGCCTGAACGCTCGACGCAAAAAGGCCTGGGCGGCGACCCTCGGCTACCGGTTCGGCAAGAACGTCGAGGAGAGGATGAGAGGTTCCCTCCGCCGCGTAGGAAGCCAGAACCGCCTGCGCTTCATCGAACTGCCCCGCATTGGCAAGGATGCGGACATAGGCCTCCGCGATGCGCGGAACGAAAGGGTCGGCCTCGTAGGCCGCGCGGGAGAGGCCGAGGGCGGCATCCCTGTCGCCGGCGACATCGGACATGATCGCGCGGTGGAAGATCAGGAACTCATCGAACCCCAATTCGCCAAGCTGACCCATGATGCCATAAGCGCCCGCGACATCGTTGTTGCCGATATGGGCCCAGCCATCGAGAATGCCTGACGTGACCCCGATCAGCGTCTCGTTGGGGATGCGCCCCAGTTCCTGGCTGGCTGAATTGTAGCGCCGCTGCTTGAGCGCGACAGCCCCAAGGGTCAGCCGCGCCAGTTCGTTCTGGGGATCGATATCGACCAGATGCTGGGCGATCGCGGCGGCATCGGCCACCCGCCCGAGCAGGAGATAGGCAAGAAACGCGCGGCCCGAATAATGGGGATTGTCCCATTCCGCCTCGGCGGCCTGCATCAAAAGCCTTGCAGCGGACTTCGCATCGAGCCTGTCGAGCGCGGCCATGCCCGCGACATAACTCCCCGTCGGGCTGGCCTGGCGCACCGTATAAGTTTCCGGTTGAGCGTGCGCGGGTGCAAAGCTCGTCAGCGTGAGGCAGACGGATACGGCAAGACCGAAAGCGGCTTTTGAAAGTTTGGGCACGTTGTCTTCGGGCTCCCGATAGGCGGATCAGTGGACGATGGGCAACGGACGGGGCAAGTGCGTCCATTTTGCGGCTGGCCGTTGCAAAATCGCGCTGCACCTTTCCTCAATTCGCCGCGTCCGGCAAGGCCGCGTCGGCCCGGAGAGGTCACATTCCCGAATAGTTCGGCCCGCTCCCGCCCTCGGGCGGCACCCAGGTGATGTTCTGGGCCGGGTCCTTGATATCGCAGGTCTTGCAGTGGACGCAGTTCTGCGCGTGGATGCGGAACACCGGCTTGCCCCCTTCCTTGACCACCTCATAGACCCCTGCCGGGCAATAAAGCGGGGCGGGTTCGCCATAACGGGGCAGGTTCTCGCGTATGGGCAGCGCCGGATTGGTCAGCTTGAGATGGACCGGCTGGTCCTCGTCGTGGGCGATGTTGGCGCGATAGACCGATTCGGAGCGCGCAAAGGTCAGCTTGCCGTCCGGCTTGGGATAGACGAGGGACCTGACCTCGGCGATCGGCTTGAGCCTTGCGAAATCGGGCTTGTCCGAAACCATGTCGCCAAGCGGCGAGATCTTGGCAAGGCTCGATGCCCACATATCGGTCCCCGCCAGCCCGACGCCCGCCAACGTCCCCAGCCGGCTCCAGAGCGGCTTGACGGCACGCACCGGATAAAGATCGTCCCGAATGCCCGAGGCAAGGACGGCCTCGTCCAGCGTTTCGAGCGTGTCGTTGGCCCGGCCCGCCGCGATGGCGTCCGCGACCTCGCCCGCCGCCGCCATTCCTGAGCGGATGGCGTTGTGGATGGCCTTGAGGCGCGGCACGTTCATGAACCCCGCCGCGCAGCCGATGAGCGCTCCGCCGGGAAAGGCCAGTCTGGGGATCGACTGCCATCCGCCCGAGGTCAGCGCCCGCGCGCCGTAGGATACGACTTCGCCGCCTTCGAGCAGGTCCGCGATTTTCGGGTGGAGCTTGAACTTCTGGAATTCGCCGTAGGGCGAAAGCGTGGGGTTCTCGTAATCGAGATGGGTGACGAGCCCGAGATAGACCTTGTTGCCCTCGGCGTGATAGCAGAACCCGCCGCCGCTGGTGCGGTTGCCCAGCGGATAACCCATGAAGTGCTCGACCTTGCCCGGCTGGTGTTTTGCCGGGTCGATCTCCCAGATTTCCTTGATGCCCAGCCCGTATTTCTGCGGCGCGCGGCCCTCGGCCAGCCCAAAATCGGCGATGAGGCGTTTGGCGAGCGAGCCGCGCGCGCCTTCGCCGATGAGGGTATATTTCGCACGCAGTTCGATTCCCGCCGCAAAGGTCGATTTGGGCGTGCCGTCGCGGGCAACGCCAAGATCGCCGGTGACGATGCCGAGAATGTCTCCGTTCTCGCCCTTGACCAGATCGGCCGCCGCCGTGCCGGGAAATACATCGACCCCCAGCGCCTCGGCCTCGCCCGCCAGCCACCCGCACAGCGCGCCAAGTGAAACGATTACTCCGCCCTTGGTCTTCATGATCGGCGGGATCAGCATGTCGGGGAAGGGGATGGCCGATTTTTCGGTGAGATAGACGAAACGGTCCTCGTTGACCTTGGGGCCGACCGGTGCGCCCTTGTTTCGCCAGTCGGGGATCAGGGCATCGAGCCCGGTGGGGTCCATTACCGCGCCCGAAAGGATGTGCCCGCCGATCTCGGCGGATTTTTCGACGACGATGACGGAGAGATCGGGAACGGCTTTCTTGAGCGCGATGGACGCGGCAAGACCGGCCGGCCCCGCGCCGACGATCACCACATCCGTTTCCATGATTTCGCGTGTCATCGCGTCGGTCATCGGGCAACGCCTCCCCAATGGCGGTGGAAGTGAGGTTTGGGCTGTGACATAACAGACTTCGCAATGCCAGATCGACCCATAAATCGCGATGAAATGTTAGCCATGCTGCAATGGTATGAAGCAGCGGGCGTCGATCTGGCCGTGGGCGAGGCGCCCGTCGACCGTTTCGCGCAATCGGCTGTCGTGCCCGCGGCCCCGCGCAGCGCCGCTCCAGTCCCCCCGGCGTCGCGCGATGCGCCGCCGCAACCGGCCATCGCCGCATCAGGGGCCGATGCCGACCCCGAAACGGCGCGCGAGCTTGCCGCCGGGGCCCAAACCCTCGATGCGCTGCGCGAGGCGCTCGAAAATTTCGACGGGTGCGGGCTGAAGCTTCGGGCCACCAATCTGGTTTTCGCCGATGGCAACCCCCAGGCCAGGGTCATGCTGGTGGGGGAAGCGCCGGGGCGCGACGAGGATTTGCAGGGCAAGCCCTTCGTGGGGCGCTCGGGCCAGTTGCTTGACCGGATGCTCAAAGCCATTGGGCTCGACCGCACCGGGGTCTATATCGCCAACACGGTTCCCTGGCGCCCACCGGGCAACCGCACCCCCGCGCCATCCGAGGTCGCAGTCTGCCTGCCGTTCCTTTACCGCCAGATCGAGCTGGTCGCCCCGAAGGTGCTGGTTGCGCTGGGCGGGGCGTCGGCATCGACCCTGTTCGAAACCAATGCCGGCATCACGCGCATCCGCGGCCAGTGGCGCGACCTGACGGTCAACGGCCACACCATGCGCGCGCTCGCAACCCTCCACCCCGCCTATCTCCTGCGCCAACCGGCGGCAAAGCGGCTGGCCTGGCAGGATTTACTGGCGATCAGGAAGGCGCTGGACGAGGCTTGAAGCGGGGTCAGATTTTGACCGAAGCAGCCTCGCACTCTCCACTCGCTTTTCCGGCGAAAGCCGGAACCCAGAACCAAGTCTCAACGTAGGCGGATATCGAAGTATGGACTCCGGCGTTCGCCGGAGAAGCGAGAGAGGTGGGCACTGGGTTACCCGGATAACGACGGAGAGGGGCGCATCGAGCGCCGGACCGACTACCAGCCGCCGCCGCCGCCGCCACCACCGCCGCCGCCTGAAAAACCGCCGCCCCCGCCGCCCGAAAAACCCGAGCTTGATGCCTTGGCCGGTTGCGCCGCTATCATGGCGCTTGAAAGTCCCGTTGCGATGCCCGCCATGGATTTCGAGAAGGTGGCGGGAGAAAAGGACGAGCCGCGATACCAGTGCGGGGCGTAACCGGTCCGGGCATCCTTGACCGCATTGCGCGCGAGATCGGCCTGGAACCGCTCGGACCACGGCTTTTCGACCCCCAACGCCATGGCATAGGGTAGGATGCGCTCGAAGCGGGTAACGGTCATTTCGGGTTCGTCCTGAAAGTTCAGCCGCTCCTTTTCCGCCGTCTCCAGATACATCTTGAATCCGTCGATCTCGTCCATGACCTTGCGCCCGTGAACGGTCGGTGCACGCATCAGGATGCCGAAGATAAAGGTGACAGCGACGAGGGACACGGTGGCAAGGAAAGGAAAGCTGAGCCACTCGAAGACAAAGGTATGGAGCAGCAGGAAGCTTGAATTGGAGACGATGAAGCCGATGACGACCAATACTATGATCTTGCCGAAAATCTGCTTCTGCCAGATCGAGCGCAGGGCCGTCCCGAAGATGGAGACGAAAACGGCGGCAAAAACGGCAAAGAACGCGAACTCGAAGGGCAGGATGCCCATCACGGTCATCAGGGCCACCGAGGCAAAAGTCAGCAGCACGCCGAAAACGACGAAGACGATGTGGTTGTTGAAATAAACCCGACGGTTCTCGTCTTCGAGCGCCTTGAGGAAGTTCTCGCGGGTGGTGTCGAGCGAGGGGCCGCTGGATTTGTCGATCACGAGGCGGGGCTTGCCCCGGAGATACGCATGGATGGCCGCCTCCCCGGACGGCAGCGGCGCGTCGGGCGATTTTCCGGTCATCAAGAGGACGGTCTTCTTGCCCTCCTTGTCGATCTCGATGAGCCCTTTCGTGGCGAGCGAAACGAGCGCTGCGGAAAAGGCCAGCCAGCCACTGTTGCGCCAGCCCATGCGGTGGACGTAGTGGGTGAGGGCAGGGGAAAACTTGGCGGGCGGATGAAAGCGCGGAAAAATGACGCCCTTTTCCGGGTCGCGCCCGACGCGCATCCATGCGGTGAAATTGTAAAACAGGACAATGAGCAGCAGCCCGGCGGGAACGAGGGTGTTCCTGTTGTCCGAAAGCCAGAGCTTCAATCCTTCCAGCCCTTCCGGGGCGACCAGCACGCCCTTGCCGAACGCGACCGCCACAGTCATCCCCTCATAGACCCCCAGAGGCCGGGTGAGAGTGAACCGCGCCTGATGGTCGGAAAGCCGCTCGGCGCGCGCGTTCGATCCGGTCGCGCCCTGCCTGCCGGTAAAGACGTTGAGATCGACGATCTCCGCATTCTCGGGGAGCGTCACCACCGCCGTCGCCCGCTCGATGGGGAACTGCCAGAAATTACCCGTAGCGTTCCAGTAAAGCTCGTCATGGTCCGCGAACATGCGCGCAGCCCGCGTCATGGTATAGCGGATCTGGTAGCGGTGGGTCCCGTTGGCCAGTAGCGCGCCGGCGTCCCCGATCCGGATGCGCACGCCATCCCTGATCGATTCGACGGCATAGGGCTCCGCGTTTCCGTTGCGCGTCACCGAGACGACGTCGAGTTCGCTATGGATCCGCGTCCCGTCTTCCCCGAGCAGGACCGTTGGAATGTCGCGGAATATGCCGCGTCTGATATCCCGCCCCTCGGCATTGACCGTGATCGTCTCGGTGATCCGCACCGAGGCGTCCTCATGGACGGCGATCGCCGTCTCGAAATTGCGGATCACCTCCTGCCCGAACGCGGGCAGGGTGATCAAGGCAAAGGCGAGTGCGGCGATGCAGCGTGCGAAGGCCAGCATGATCGGCTAGATCGTTTCAGATTTTGTTGGGAACGGTATGCTCGGGCGATTGTAGCGGCATGGCGCTGGATTCCGGGAATAAATCCCGGAATGACATCGGTGCTTTTGGCAAGAGCCCAACCTCATCTCCAATGTCACCCCGGTATTTATTACCGGGGACCAGTGCGATGCAACCGCAACCACTGTGCCTCGGGCGACTCCATCAAACGCTGACATGCTCTAGAACTTCACCTGCGGCGTCGCGCGGTCGGCTTCGTTTTCCAGTTCGAAATACTCGGCTTTAGCGAACTTGAACATATTGGCGATGAAATTGGAGGGGAAGGATTCCACCGCAACGTTGAGGTTGCGCACCGCGCCGTTGTAGTAGCGGCGCGAAAGCTGGATTTCGTCCTCGACCGTCTGCAAAGCGCCCTGAAATTCGAGGAAGGTCGTATTGGCCTTGAGGTCGGGATAGGCCTCGGCCACGGCGAACAGCCGCCCCAGCGCGCCCGACAAAAGCCCCTCGACCCGCGAACGCTCGGCGGGCGAGGCGTTGCCCGCAGCCTGCACGGCGGCCCGCGCATCGGTCACCGCCTGCAAGGTCTCGCGTTCATGGCCCATATAGCCCTTGACGGTCTCCATCATGTTGGGGATCAGGTCTGCCCGGCGCTTCAACTGCACGTCGATCCCCGACCAGCCCTCCTCAACAAGCTGCCGGTTCTTGACCAGGAGGTTGTAGGCATAGATCGCATAGCCGATGATGGCCACGACCAGAACCAGAATGACCCATTCCATGAGCGTTGTTCCCGTCCGCTGAACATTTGTCGGAAGATTGGCACCGCGGGCGGATATTGGCAATGGGGCGGAGCCGCGAAAACTCAGGCCAACCGGATGCGTCGTGGTGCGGCAGCATCTGTCCGGACCCCGGCAATGAATACCGGGGCGACATCGAAGATGGAGTGAAATTCAGCCAAAACCACCGATGTCATTCCGGCATTTATTCCCGGCAATCCAGTCTGGCCTGTTCCAGAGCGCGAAGCCGTTACTCCGCGCCGCCACCTGCTGTCTGCAGCCACGCTTCGCCGCACAGCTTGGCGAGTTCCCGGATGCGCAGGATGTAGCTTTGGCGCTCGGTCACCGAGATGACGCCGCGGGCGTCGAGCAGGTTGAAGGTGTGGCTGGCCTTGATGACCTGTTCATAGGCCGGAACGGCCATGGTCTGCCGGTTGCCTTGCGCCCCTTTTTCAAGGATCGCCTTGCACTCGTCCTCGGCGTCCTTGAAGTGCCGGAACAGGATGTCGGTATCGGCGGCCTCGAAATTGTACCGCGAAAATTCCTGCTCGTTTTGCAGGAATACATCGCCATAGGTGACCTTCTCGTCGCCCTCGCGACCGTTGAAGTTGAGATCGTAGACGTTCTCTACCCCCTGCACATACATGGCAAGCCGTTCGAGCCCGTAGGTGATCTCGCCGGGCACGGGGCTGCATTCAAAGCCCGCCACCTGCTGGAAATAGGTGAACTGGGAAACCTCCATCCCGTCGCACCAGCACTCCCAGCCCAGCCCCCACGCGCCAAGGGTCGGGCTTTCCCAGTCGTCCTCGACAAAGCGGATATCGTGGATTTTCGCATCGAGCCCGATGACCGCGAGCGATTGCAGGTAGAGGTCCTGAATATTGGCGGGCGAAGGCTTGAGGATCACCTGATACTGGTAATAGTGCTGAAGCCGGTTGGGGTTCTCCCCATAGCGCCCGTCCGTTGGCCGGCGCGAGGGCTGCACATAGGCCGCCTTCCAGGGCTTTGGCCCCAGCGAGCGCAACGTCGTTGCCGTGTGGAACGTGCCCGCGCCCATCTGCATGTCGTAGGGCTGGAGAATGACGCAACCCTGATCCGCCCAGAAATTCTGCAGGGCAAGGATCAGCCCCTGAAATGAGTTTTTCGGGTCCATATGGGGCTTGTAGGCGTCGCTCATCGCGTGACGATCCGGCGAAGGTTGAAGGCGGCGCGACCCTAGTGGCGGCGCGGTTGGAGGTCAAGCGCGGGCCGCGCTGGAATAGCAGTCTGCGTTGCGTCTCTTGACATGTACAGAATATTGTACATATATAGGCGCCTATGCAGGAACTAAGAGCATGACTGTCTTCACCTACACCGACGCCCGCGCGAACCTCAAAGACATTATGGATCAGGCCATCAACGACCACCGGGAGGTCGTCATCACGCGCCGCAAAGGCGAGGCGGTGGTCGTGGTGTCGCTCGAAGACTGGTCGTCCATCAACGAAACCCTGCACCTGCTTTCCACCCCGGCCAATGCCGAACGGCTGCGCCGCTCTATCGCCGAACTCGATGCCGGGAAGGGCGCCGAGCGGGAGTTGATCGAGCCTTGAGGCTCATTTTCTCCAGCCATGCCTGGGAAGACTATTTGTTCGGGCAGCGGAACGACGCCGAAATGCTCGCGCGCATCAACGAACTGCTCACCGAATGCCGACGCCACCCCTTCAAGGGGCGGGGTAAGCCGGAACCTCTAAAGGGTGATTTGTCCGGCTGGTGGTCGCGCCGGATCACGCGCGAGCATCGGCTCGTCTATCGCGTTGCGGGTTCGGGAGAGGCGCAGGCGCTGGAAATCGCGCAATTGCGGTTCCATTACTGATCGCGATCCTCACTCGTCGCCTGGCCGGTAAACCCCATCGTCGCCGCGCTTGAGCGTCACGACGCCGGGCTTTTTGGCCTCCCTTCGGTTGCGCTCGAGCTGTGCCTGACGCCGCGCGGCCTTCTCCTTGTCCTCGGCCTGAAACTGTTTGCCCCAGTCGCGCAGGATGGTGCGCAGGCCGATAAAGACGATAAGGCCGATGACGATATAGACGAGCGTTATTCCCATTTCAGCGCTCCGCTCGCGGCAGGGTGGAGGGGGCTGTCTCGTTCATCGGGATGCCTCACACAGAATCGGTCCGGCCCGATGTAGGATCTTGACGCGCCATATGCCAGTCCAGCCGGGCCGTCCCGCGAAATATAGCGTTGAACCGCGGTGAAAATCCATGGCCGTCCGCATCATGCAAGGACATTTGCGGCAGCAGCGTGAGCGGCGCGCGCGATCCCTTCTGCCCCCTGACGAGCACGCGGCTCGCTGCCATGCCGGGGCGCGGGCAGAGCGGCAGCACCATGATATTGCCCATTCGCGCGTCAAAAGCCGCCAAAAGCTGCGGGAGCGCCTCGGCGGCGTGAATGAAGATTACGCTCCCCTGCGCATGGGCGCTGGAAACGGCCGTCCGGACCCAGCCATCCAGAGCATCGCTTTCCATATGCCGCGCTTGGGCGCGCGTTCGATCCGGCGCGAGCGTCCCGGCGGCGAAATAGGGCGGATTGGCGATAACGGCATCGAACAGGTCGCTGCCGAGGCCCGCCGCCTTGCGGGTATTGCCCGGCGCCAGAACGTCGAGCGTCAGAACGGTGGCGCGATATGCAAAACCGTTCTCTGCGATGTTGCCACGCGCCAGATCGGCCGTTTGGGGGTCGATCTCGGCGAAAACCGCTTCCAAAGCAGGATCGTGCGTCAGCGCGGTGAGCCCCGCCACCCCCACACCTGCTCCGAGATCGAGCAGATTTCTGGCCTCCTGGGGTATGCTCGCGCCCAGCAGCACCGAATCCAGGCCCGCCCGAAAACCCGATCCCGGCTGGATAATGGACAATTTGCCGCCCAAAAACGCATCCTTTGTGTGCGCTTGAGGTTTTACAAATCCGGGCGGCTGGTTTACCGACATGAGCTGGGTGGGGTTGTTTGCATGAAAGGCCCTGCCAGCATAAACCAAGCGTACCGGACGGCATAGGGCCAGTCCTGCGGAGAACGTCGCCTATGGCGGTTGAAACTTTGGCGCAAAGGCCTGTGACCGACGCCGCACAGGCTATCGATCATTTGATCGCGGCAACACGCGAGGGCATGGAGGCCGTCAACCGGCTCATTCTTTCGCGCTCGGAATCGCCGGTGGACATGGTGCCCGAAGTCGCCAATCACCTGCTCGAATCCGGCGGCAAGCGCCTGCGACCCATGCTCACTATCGCCGCATCCCAGACCTTTGAGCAGGCGGGCGGCAACGAGATCCGTTTTGCCGCCGCTGTCGAATTCATGCATAACGCAACGCTGCTGCACGACGATGTGGTGGACGAAAGCACCATGCGCCGGGGCGTCCCCGCCGCGCGCACCATCTGGGGCAATCAGGCATCCGTGCTGGTGGGCGATTTCCTGCTTGGGCAGGCGTTCCTGATGATGGTGGAGAGCAAGGACCTCGAAGCACTGGGCGTTCTCGCCAAGGCCGCTTCGGTGATCGCCGAGGGCGAGGTGTTCCAGCTCGCCAAGGCCGGCGACCTCGAAACCACCGCCGCCGACTACGAAAAGATCATCCACGCCAAGACCGCGACGCTCTTCGAGGCCGCGACCGAAGTGGGCGCGATGGCCGGAGGCGCGGACCCCGCCGCCCGCAAGGCGCTCGCCACCTATGGCCGCGAACTGGGCATGGCGTTCCAGCTTGTCGATGACGTGCTCGATTATGGCGGCGCGCGCGGCACCCTGGGCAAGAACACCGGTGATGATTTGCGCGAGGGCAAGATGACCCTTCCGGTCATCCTTGCGCTGGCTGCGGGCACGGCGGCGGAAAAGGCGGCCATTGCCGCCGCCCTCGGCAACCCCGACGCCGGGGAAAAGGAGGTCGAAGCCGTCGTCTCGATCTTTGGCCACCACGATACGCTGCGCGCGACCATGGACAAGGCCGAACGCCACGCCGAAGCCGCCCGCGCCGCACTGGCGAGTCTCCCCGCCTCGCTCGAACGCGACATCCTTTTCGATGTGCCCGAGTTCTGCACGCAGCGGGCTTATTGAAGTCTTGTAAACTGTAATGCACCATATTACAGTGGCGGGATGATCGAGTCCTTCCGCCACAAGGGCCTGCGGGCGCTGTTCGAGCGCGACGACCGGCGCAAGGTGCGGGCCGATCAGGTGCGGCGGCTGGCAACGATCCTGTCGGCGCTCGATGTGGCCGAAACGCTGGAGGATCTCAGTCGTCCCAGCTTCCGCCTGCATCCGCTCAAGGGAGATTATGCCGGGTACTGGAGCGTTTGGGTCAATGGCAACTGGCGTGTGGTCTTTCGCTTCGAGAATGGCCATATCCTCGACGTCGATCTGGTCGACTATCACTAGGAGTTTGTGATGCCGATGAAAAATCCGCCCCATCCCGGCGAGGGATTGAAGGATGATCTCGAAGCGCTGGGGCTGACGGTGGCGCAAGGCGCAACCGCTCTTGGCATCACTCGCCAGCAGCTCTACAGGGTATTGAACGAGCGCTCTGCGATAAGCCCGGAAATGGCGGTGCGGCTCGAACAGGTCATCGGGGGTTCGGCAGATCACTGGCTGCGCATGCAGGCGGCCCACGATCTGGCCCAGATACGCAACAAGGGCGGTATCAGGCTTCAGCGCATCGATCCGCAGGTCGCATAAAACACCGCTTGTGTGCCCGGGTCGATAGACATCCTGCCTCGCCCCTGCTAACCGTTCGGCCCGCATAGAACTCCCCTCGCCAAGGCCCTTCGACCATGCCCGAATTGCTGCTTGAGCTTTTTTCCGAGGAAATTCCCGCGCGCCTGCAGCGCCGTGCCGCCGCGGATCTGAAAAAGGCCGTGACCAACGCGCTGATCGAGAACGGTCTGGTTTATGAAAGCGCGGGGGCGTTTGCGACGCCGCGCCGCCTCGCGCTGACCGTCACCAGCCTGCCCGCCGCTTCGCCGGACACAAAAGAGGAGCGCAAGGGACCCAAGACCGATGCGCCGCAACAGGCGATCGATGGTTTTTTGCGCGCGGCGGGGCTTTCAGGCATTGACCAGGCCAAGGTGCAGTCGGACCCCAAAAAAGGCGATTTCTATGTCGCGGTGATCGAACGGAAGGGCGCGCCCACCCTCGATATCCTCAAGGACATCCTGCCCGCCGCCGTCAAATCCTTCCCCTGGGGCAAGCCCATGCGCTGGGGCTCGGGCCGTACCGAATGGGTCCGTCCGCTGCGCGCGGTGACGGCGACCTTCGGTCCCGATGGGGAAGACCCCGAAATCGTGCCCTTCACCATCGAGGACGTGGCATCCTCCAACGTAACCTTCGGCCATCGTTTCATGGCGCCCGAGGCCATCAAGGTCCGCCGGTTCGACGATTACGTGCAGGCGCTCGAAAAGGCGAAGGTCGTTCTCGATATCGACCGGCGCAAGGACATCATCCGCTCGGACGCCGAACAGCTTGCCTTTGCGCAAGGGCTGGACCTCATCGCCGATGAAGGCCTGCTCGAAGAGGTGGCCGGACTGGTCGAATGGCCGGTCGTGATGATGGGGTCGTTCGATGCCGCGTTCCTCGAAGTGCCCGAGGAAGTCATAATCGCCACTATCCGGGCCAACCAGAAATGCTTCTGCCTTCGCGATGCGGCGACGGGGAAGCTCGCCAACAAGTTCATCCTCACCGCCAACCTCATCGCCGAGGATGGCGGGGCGGCGATCGTCGCGGGCAATGAGCGCGTCATCCACGCGCGGCTCTCGGACGCCAAGTTCTTTTACGAGACAGATCTCGCGACCCCGCTGTCCGACAATCTGCCAAAGCTCGAGGATGTGGTGTTCCATGCCAGGCTGGGCACGCAATACGAACGGGTCGGACGTATCGAAACGCTTGCCGCCAAAATCGCCCCGCTGGTGGGCGCCGATGTGGACGACGCCAGACGCGCCGCCCGGCTCGCCAAGGCAGACCTGCCCTCGGGCATGGTCGGGGAGTTCCCCGAGTTGCAGGGTCTGATGGGCCGCTATTACGCACTGGCGCAGGGCGAAAAGCCCGAGGTCGCAACGGCCATCGAGGATCACTACAAGCCGCTCGGTCCCTCCGACCGCGTGCCCTCCGGCGCGGTTTCCATCGCCGTGGCGCTGGCCGACAAACTCGACATTCTCACCGGCTTCTGGGCGATCGACGAAAAGCCCACCGGCAGCAAGGACCCTTATGCGCTGCGCCGCGCATCGCTCGGCGTGATCCGCATCGTTGCCGACAACGGCCTGCATCTGCCGCTCGGCCAGCTTGTCACAGATGGCGACCTGCTGTCCTTTTTCCACGACCGCCTGAAAGTGTCGCTCCGCGATGCCGGCGCGCGCCACGACCTCGTCGATGCGGTGATCTCGGCTGATAGCGACGATATCCTCGAAATCGTCAACCGGGTGAACGCGCTCGGCTCGCTGCTCGAAGCCGAGGACGGAAAAGCGCTGCTCGCGGGCTACAAGCGTGCCGTCAACATTCTCGTGGCCGAGGAAAAAAAGGACGGCAAGACCTATACTGGCGACCTCGACGCCGCCGCGCTGGCGCTGTCCGAGGAAACGGTGCTTTCCGCCGCCATCGATCTGGCGCGCACCGATGTCGCCGCAAGGCTCGAGGCCGACGATTATGCCGGGGCCATCGCCTCGCTCGCAACGCTGCGCGGGCCGGTCGATGCGTTTTTCGAGACGGTGCTGGTCAACGATCCCGACCCGGCGATCCGCGCCAACCGTCTGAACCTCCTCGCCCGCCTGCGCGATACCATGCATCTGGTGGCCGATTTCGGGAAGGTCGCGGGGTAGAGGGCACCTTCGTCATAGAGGAACATTGGAACCCCGGCCTCGCGCCGGGGTTTTCTTTCATCGCCTTGACGCCGCATCGAAACATATATAACCGTATAGTTACTAAATAGATTGGCTATGGAAGAGGAGGCAAGCCATGAGCGCTACCGTAAGGGTCGAAACGCCGAACGACCGCGACATTGTCGTCACCCGCGTTTTCTCCGCGCCCGCGGATCTGATCTTCAAATGCCACACCGAGCCCGAATACGTGCAGCAATGGCTGCTGGGCCCCGATGGCTGGCACATGCCGCTGTGCGAAATCGATCTGCGGGTGGGCGGGAACTATCACTATATCTGGCGCGAGGACGACGCCGATAACCAGTTCGGCGCAAAAGGCAGTTATCGCGAGATCAGGGCGCCCGAATATATCGTCAACACCGAGCACATGTACGGCTTTCCCGGCGCGATCGAGGGCCCGGACGGTGAGACGCTATGTACGCTGAGCCTTGTCGAATCCGATGGCCGGACCACGCTCACATCCACCATCCGCTTTGCCAATTCCGATATCCGCGACGGCGCGCTTGCTTCGGGCATGACCGACGGCATGAACAAGAGCTACGACCGCATGGAAGAACTTTTCCTGGAAAAATTCCAGTAAGCGGGTCCGGTACGCAACGCAACACTCGTGGCTTCCGGCGCATTCTGCGTTATAACCCGCCGTGCCGTCAGCGCGGCGGTTTGTTTGATCGGAGCGGATGATATGAGCGTTGGCCTGCTTGCACTTCTCGACGATGTCGCAGCCCTCGCCAAGGTCGCGGCAGCGTCCCTCGATGATATCACGGGGCAGGCGATGAAGGCGGGCGCCAAGGCGGCGGGCGCGGTGATCGATGATGCGGCGGTCACCCCGCGCTACGTGCACGGCTTTTCCGCCGAGCGCGAACTGCCCATTGTGGGCAAGATCGCGCTGGGCTCGATCCGCAACAAGCTCATCATCCTTTTGCCTGCTGCGCTGCTGCTCAGCGCATTCCTGCCCTGGGTCATCAACCCCCTGCTCATGCTGGGCGGCGCGTATCTGTGCTATGAGGGCGCTGAAAAGGTCTATGCACTCCTGTTCCCCCATCAGGCGCACGCCCACGAAGCCGAAGTCGGGCCTTCCGCGTCCAATCCTGTAGCGCTCGAGGAGGAAAAGGTCGCTGGTGCCATCAAGACCGATTTCATTCTCTCGGCCGAGATCATGACCATCGCGCTCGCGACGATCCCCCTTGGAAGCGTCGTCAATCAGGCGCTGGTGCTCCTGTTGGTGGCCATCGGCATCACGGCGGTCGTCTATGGCGGTGTCGCCCTGATCGTCAAGGCCGACGACATCGGGCTGCATCTGGCCACTAACGGCTTTACGGGGCCGGGCCGCGCCTTTGGCCGGGGGCTCGTCAAGGCGATGCCCGGCTTCATGCAGACGCTCTCGATCGTGGGAACCGCCGCCATGGTCTGGGTGGGCGGCGGCATCATCCTGCACGGGCTTGCCGGACTGGGCTGGGATGCTCCCGAGCACTGGGTCGAGGGCATTGCGCACACCGTGGCCGCCATCGCCCCCGCCATCCCGGGCGTCCTCGGCTGGCTCACCACCGCCGCATTGTCCGGCCTTCTGGGACTGGTACTGGGCTTTATCCTGATCCCCGTCGCCCAATATGCGATCGCCCCGATACTGGGCATGTTCCGGAAGAAAAGGGCGGGGGCCTAGATCGTTTCAGGTTCTGACGGAATCGTCGAGCCTCCCCTGATTGCGGCGGGCTCGGTCTGGACCCCGGGAATGAATCCCGGGGTGACAAGCGGGAATGGGGCAGATATCGGCCAAAGCCGCCAATGTCATTCCGGGACCCGTTCCCGGAATCCAGCGCGATCCATCCCCAGCCGCCGTTGCAGCCGTTTCCATCAAAACCTGAAAAGATCTAGTATCTGCTCCCCGTCGTCGCCCGGTTTATCCGGGCGACCCAGCGGCCACAAAGTCTGGATTGTCAGGATAAACCGGGCAGCGACGGGGCTATAAGGTTGTTTGGGTTTTCGGCTTCCCCTTGAACGGCGCCATCCCCTCATTGGCCAGCCGGTCGGCGCGCTCGTTCATTTCATCGCCCGCGTGACCCTTCACCCAGTGCCATGAAATGTCATGCCGCTGCACCGCAGCATCGAGCGCCTGCCAGAGTTCCATGTTCTTGACCGGCTTCTTGTCCGCCGTGCGCCAGCCGTTCTTCTTCCAGTTGAACAGCCAGCCCTGAATGCCGTTCTTGACGTACTGGCTGTCGGTGTGAAGCTCGATACGGCAAGGGCGCTTGAGCGCGTTGAGCGCTTCGATGGCGGCGGTCAGTTCCATCTGGTTGTTGGTCGTCTCGGCCAGCCCGCCCTTCAGTTCCCTGACGTGGCCGTTATATTGCAGTACCGCGCCCCAGCCGCCCGGGCCGGGATTGCCCGAACAGGCTCCGTCCGTATGGATCACGACGGCATCGCTCACCGTCCGCTGGCCTCTTCGAGCTGGCGCAACACGCGCGGGATGTTGAAGGCGATGTTTTCTTCCGCCGTCGCCGCGATCTCGACATTGACCGTAAACCGTTCCGCAAAGGCGTCGATCACCTCTTCCACCAGCGCTTCGGGCGCCGATGCGCCGGCGGTGATGCCCAGCGATGTGACGTCCTCGAACAGCGACCAGTCGATATCGCTGGCCCGCTGCACCAGCACCGAGACCCGGCACCCGGCGCGTTCCCCGACCTCGACCAGCCGCATGGAATTGGACGAGTTCGGCGCGCCGACCACGATCATCGTATCTACCCTGGGCGCAACGGCCTTCACCGCTTCCTGCCGGTTGGTGGTGGCGTAGCAGATGTCTTCCTTGTGGGGCACCGCGATATTGGGGAACCGGCTCCTGAGTACCATGACGATGGCGCTGGTGTCGTCCACCGAAAGCGTGGTTTGGGTCACGAGCGCAAGATTGTCCGGGTCGCGCGGCACGAAGGTTTCCGCGTCCTCCACCGTCTCGACCAGCGTGATCTTTCCGGGCGGCAACTGCCCCATGGTGCCGATGACTTCGGGGTGCCCCTTGTGCCCGATCAGCACGATATCGTGCCCTTCATCGGCGTGACGCTGGGCCTCCACATGCACCTTGGTGACCAGGGGGCAGGTGGCGTCGAGATAGAACATGTTGCGCGCCCGCGCCTCGGCGGGCACCGATCTGGCGACGCCGTGGGCCGAAAAGATCACCGGCGCGTCGGTGCCTTCGGGTATTTCCTCGAGTTCCTCGACGAAAATCGCACCCTTGGCCCGCAGCCCGTCCACCACATATTTGTTGTGCACGATCTCGTGACGCACATAGACCGGCGCGCCGTATTTCTTGAGTGCCAGATCGACGATCTGGATGGCGCGGTCCACGCCTGCGCAGAACCCGCGCGGCGCGCATAACAGAATATCGAGTTTGGGCTTTGAGGTCATGGCCCATGACATGCGGTCTGGCATTGCCCAAGTCAAGCCATCATGCTGTGACCAAACGTGCGCATCGACGCTGTTGCTCCAAGCCATGCGTGCGGGCAATATGGCCGTGAATCATATGGAAAATTCCGTGGCACCATCCCAGCACATGTTCGCGATTGCGCCGGCCCAGGGCAGGCCCTCGCTGAGCAGGAGCCAGTTGCGCTTGCTGCGGGGCAAGGCACTCTGGCTTTATACCGCTGCCGAGGCCGGGCTGCGGGTCGTGCCCACCATCGCCATCACCCGTTCCGCATGGGAAGCGCTCGAAGCAGAATGCGACTCGGGCGGCGACACGCTGCGCAAGGTGTGGGTCGCAACGCTGTTCAAGCTGGTGCGCCCCGGCGCCCGGCCGCCCGAACTGGTGGTGCGCACCTCCGCCCCACGCCATATTCCGGGGCTGCTTTCGGCCCGGGTCGGGCTGACCGCTCCCGCCGACGAGTTCGAGGCCGTCGACCCTGCCGGCCCTTTCGGCTACGCCATCAATGCGGCCTTCCGCTCCTACGGCCCACCCGCGCCGGGCTGGGCGAGCGAGACCGAGCTTGAGGCGCGCGCCAACGAAATCGTCATCGTTCAGGCGCTGGCATCGGGCCGGATCGCGCAGTTCCTCACCCGCGACACCGTGACCGGCGCGCCGGGCCCCTTTCCCCTTCCGGGCAAGACCATGCCGGACCTGCCGCCCGATACCGCGGAACTGATGGCAACGATCGATGCGACCTCGGGCCAGCACATGTCGCTGCTGATCTCGGTGGAAAACGGCGAAGCGCAGATGCTTTCGGCCCGCTCCGTACAGGTGAGCGCGGGCGCGCAGCTCGAAGCCGCCGTCGGGCGCGTCGACAGCAAGGTCTGGACGCCCGCCGATGCCGTGCGCCGGTTCAATTCAGCCCAACTGCCGCAGCTCCTCCACCCCCGCCTTGCCGCGCCCGAGGGCGCAAGGCCCGTCGCGACGGGCCTTGGCGTTTCGCCGGGCGCGGCAAGCGGGGAGATCGTCTTTACCGCCGACGACGCAGCCCGCTGCCGCGCGCGGGGGCGCCACTGCATTCTCGTCGTGATGGAAACCGGGCCCGGCGATATCGAGGGGATGAAGGCGGCGACCGGGTTCGTCACGGCGCGTGGCGGCATGACCAGCCACGCGGCGGTTGTCGCGCGCATCACCGGCAAGCCATGCGTTGCGGGCCTGCGCACGCTCCAGATCGACCCCGAGAACGGCACGTGCCGGATGGGCGAGCGCACCTTTTCCGCCGGCGAGCGCATCACCATCGACGGCAATGAGGGCGATATCTATGCCGGATCGCTCCCGCTCTCGCGTCCCCATATCGGCGGTGCGCTTTCGCGCCTGCTCGACTGGGCCGACGATACCCGCACCATCGCGGTGCGCACCAACGCCGAAACCATCGACGCCGTGCGCACCGCGCTCTCGTTCGGAGCGGAGGGGATCGGGCTGGCGCGGTCCGAGCACATGTTCTTTTCCGCCGAGCGCATGGTGGCGCTGCGCCGCCTGATCCTTTCGGAAAACGAGGACGACCGCGAGGCGGCCCTCGAAGGGCTGGTGGATTACCAGGCCGCCGATTATGCCGCGCTCTTTGCCACCATGCAGGGCAAGCCGGTAACCGTGCGCCTCTTCGATCCGCCCCTGCACGAATTCCTGCCACGTACCGAGGACGACGTGGAAGATACCGCCGCCTCGCTCGGGCTTTCGGTCAAGGCCTTGCGCGCGCGCCTGCAGCGGCTGGTCGAGGTCAACCCCATGCTGGGGCATCGCGGCTGCCGCCTCGTCATCACCTATCCTGAAATCCTTGCCATGCAGATCCGCGCGCTGGTGGCGGGTGTCGAAACCGCGATGGACAACCAGGACATGCCCGTCGCGCTCGAAATCATGGTGCCGTTCGTCACATCGGCGCGCGAGGTGGCCTGGGTCAAGTCGCGCATCCTCGACCATATCGGCCATGCCGAAGTCTTCCAGCGCGGCGCGAGCTTTTCCCTGGGCGCGATGGTAGAACTGCCGCGCGCGTGCCTCAGGGCCGGGGACATCGCCAAGGAAGTCGATTTCATCTCCTTTGGCACCAATGACCTGACCCAGACGACTTACGGCATCTCGCGGGACGACGCCCCGGCGTTTCTCGCGACCTATCACCGCAAGAACCTTTACGACGTCGATCCGTTCGTCACCATCGATCGCCGGGGGGTGGGGGAATTGATCCAGATGGCCATCGAACGCGGGCGCGCGGTCAACCCGCATCTCAAGGTTGGCATTTGCGGCGAACACGCGGGCGAACCCAATTCCCTGCGGTTCTTTTCGGGTCTCAACATCGACTATGTGAGCTGCTCGCCCTACCGCGTCCCGGTGGCACGGATGGTGCTGGCGCAATCGGAAGGTTGAGGAAGCACCGCAGCCCCCTCACCCCCAGCCCCTCTCCCACGAGGGGAGAGGGGGGCCCAAGAGCCGATACATCCACGGAGCTTCCCTTCTCCCCTTGTGGCAGAAGGTGGCCGGAGCGAAGCGGAGGTCGGATGAGGGGGCAGCGATGCCAGCCGTGAACACTTGGCAAAATTGGCCCCAATATTTCCTCCCTCGCGCCTTACGCCAGCCCAATCGCCACCAAATTTTCCCTGTTTACACCTTTCTAACCCTAATAACCGATCATCGAAATCGTCGGCATTTGATCTATCGGCTGTTGCAACCGTGCATCACCGCTGGATCGCCCGGACAAACCGGTCCCGTGCGTATGTGAAATGCGGGGTCATGCGTTCCGCCGGCGCTTGAGTAGTTGTGGCGTAAAAAGTTGTAAGCGATGGCGTACCGGTATTCCCCGGTGCGGGCCCGAGGGGTCCGCGCATTGTCCATTCTGGCGCGAGGCGTTGCCGCCCTGTCATTGAGCGCAGCGGCATATGGAGCCACCGCTTTCGGTACCGGCGGTTATCGCGAGGTCGATACCGCAACCGAGTTGCCACCCGTCGCGCTCGCCTCGCTGTCCTATGAGAACGACCGGCCCGTCATCACCGGTTCCGTCACATCGCTCTTCGAGACGTCCATGTTCGCCGGCCCCAACCGGACCGAAAAGACCGACCGCGCCGCCGCCGCTCCAGACGTCGCCACCTTCGCCCGCAGTTTCGACGCCGTGCGCCTTTCGATTGCCGAGGCGCGGGCCGCCGATCAGTCCTATAGGGGCCAGCCGGAAATCGCCGTCGCCGATGCGGGAGAGGCCGGGGACACCGGGCCGCGCATGTCGGTTGCCTCGATCGATCCGGCCCGCATAGATGCCGAGGGCCTGCGTGCCATCGATGCTATCGCCGGCCCGAACCTCGACCCCTCCATTCCGCGGCCGGTCTCGGTCCCCGAAACCCTTGCCTATGGCCGCGCCAACACCCCGGCCACCGATTTCACCCCCCAGCATGATTGGTCCGAACGCGAGCAGTGGTGCATGGCGACGGGCATTTATTTCGAGGCGCGCGGGGAAAGCTATCGCGGGCAGGTCGCCGTGGCGCAGGTCATCATGAATCGGGTGGCCCACGAGAACTATCCCGATACCATCTGTGGCGTCGTCTACCAGAACCAGCACCGGCGCAATGCCTGCCAGTTCTCGTTTGCCTGCGATGGCAAGACCAACGTCAACCGCACCCCGGAAGTCGCCGCCTGGGCGCAGGCCCAGAAGATTACCGCCGAAGTGCTGAACGAAGAGATCTACCTGCCCGAAGTCGCCAACGCGACTCACTACCACGCCACCTATGTCCGCCCCCATTGGGCGCGCAACATGACCCGGCTGACCCAGGTGGGCCTGCACGTCTTTTACCGGTTCCGTCCCGGCTGGCAGTTCGGCTGATCGGTTTTACCGGAGGTCGACGATGCGCACGCTCGAGGGGATGCGCCCCATCGTATAAAGGCGCGTGCCGGGCACGTGATGCCAGATGACCGACGCCTCGATGTGGCGCAGCGGAACGGGGCGCACATCGATCCCCGGATAGCGGATATGGGGCGAAACCATCCCGTCGCTCGAATAGACGCCCGTGGCGGTGGTCGCGACCGACACATCGACCGCCCGGCCATAGCCGATCTTGCGCACGGTCACCGACGACAGCGGGGTGAGCGAGACCCAGTCCGCCGCCGAAACCTCGTAGTCGCGGTCGTTGAACCGGACGAGGGTCGAAAGCGGTTCGGGATCGGACCCCACGATGCCATCGGCGTAACTCGCCCCGGCCCCTACCATCGCCACCAGCAAAAACCCGATGGCCACCCCGACCTTGAGGCGGGAAACCGGCATCTTCTTGCGGGTCCAGGCGAGGGTGTTTGGCATGGAATCACGGACTCCGGGGCGTTGCTCGTTACCCTTTATCAACCTTAACGGCCCGTTAACACAAAGCCCTTCGTTCAGCAGGGTTAATATGTAAAATTTGAATAAAATTTTAGGTATTTCAGTGGGTTAACGTTATTCGTGCCCGCTCTTCTTTCGCTGTCCCGGGCTTGACCCGGGACCCACAGCAAACCAGCCACAACTGTGAAAGCCGATGGATGGACCCCGGCTCAGGGCCGGGGAAGCGAAGAATAGGAGAGGCTCCTCACCCCTGCGCCACAAGGCTTTCAAACGCCTCGGAGAACCTGTCATGAGCTTCCTGGGTCGGCCAGGGGCGGATCAGGCGCTCGAAACCGGGCAGATCGAACCCGGCAAGGCTCGGCTCGCCGAAATATTTGCGCGCCTCCTTGGGCGCGAACCCGGCAAGGTTCACCGCTTCGATGAACGCGGATTCCCTGTCGGCGCGCTTGATGAGCCTTGTAAGCGCGCCGGGGCGCTGAGCCGCAAGCCCGAACCGGATGTGGATCGCGCCCAGCAGTCGGTCCTCGACATCCTTGTAATTGCCGCCCATCGCGGCCTTGAACGGCGAGATGATGTCGCCCATCACATATTCGGGCGCATCGTGGAGCAGGGCATAAAGCCGCCCTCTGTCATCGAGTTCGGGATCGAGCGCCGCGGCGATCTCGAGCACCAGCACCGAATGCTGGGCGACGGAAAAGGCATAATCCCCCCGCGTCTGCCCGTTCCACCGCGCCACACGCGCCAGCCCGTGCGCGATATCGGACAATTCGACATCGAGCGGGGAGGGATCCAGAAGATCCAGCCTGCGCCCCGACAGCATGCGCTGCCACGCCCGGGATTGAATGCGCGCCATGGTTCAGGTTTGTCCCCCCAGACAGTATTCTATTCCAGCCCATCGAGCAGACATCGTAGCCCCCTCATCCGACCTTTCGCTTCGCAAAAGCCCACCTTCTCCCACAAGGGGAGGAGGGTGATCGTGGGGCTGCCATACGAGCCCCCCCGCCCCTTGTGGGAGAGGGGTTGGGGGTGAGGGGGCCAGCGATGCTTCTATTAGTCTTTATCACCCGCCGATTCCACAAAACGGTAGCTGGCCCAGAAGGGCAGGGCAAGCGTTACCGCTGCGCCGTCGATCTCGGCGGCGCCATCCGCCCCGACCCTGTCGATCCTGGCGATCGCCACGGCCTTGCCGCCGACCGGCGTTCCCAGCGTTCCGGCGGATTTTCCGCCGATGGTGATCGTGTTTCCCCGCGCGCCCGCCGTGCCTTCGACGACTACCGGCCGCCGCCGGGCGGTGCCGCGATGCTGCATGCGCGAGACGACTTCCTGGCCCACATAGCAGCCCTTCTTGAAATCGACCCCGCCCAGATGGTCCATGCCGATGTCATGCGGGAAGACGTCCTCGGTATCGAAATCAGGGCCCATTTCGGCGATACCCGCCGCGATGCGCGCGCTGGCCTGTCCCGTGCCCTCCTGCCAGTTCTCCGCTTCCGCGATGGGCGCGATTACCCGCCAGCCGAGCCCTTCGGCCCGCCCGTCCCGGTGCGCGATTCCTCCGGCGGGAGCCTCGGCGCTCCAGCCGACGCGGTGGCTTTCATCGAGCATTTCGATGTCCATCTTCGCGCGCAGCCGGTACATCCGCATGCGCTTGAAGAAATTCTCGGCGACCGAGTGATGTACGTCGAGCCAATAGGCGCCATCGGCCCACCCGATCAGCCCTTCGGCCAGAATCTTGCCCTGCGGCGCCAGCAGCGCGAACCAGCGCGGGTCTTCGGCGTCCTCGCGTACCGGCGGGGTCAAAACGTCGTGGAGCAGATGCGTGGCGTCCTCGCCGGAAAAGCGGAAGGCCACGCGGTCCTTGCGAATTTGGTTGCTCATCTTTGTTCCTTGCCCTTGCCTTGCGCGTGCCCGCTCCGCTAAACCGGCCAGACCCCCGAACCGATCACCCGGAGCTTGCTGCCATGAGTCGCCATTTCGATACGATCCTCGCTGGCGGCACGCTGGTCAATCACGATGGCATAGGTAGCGCCGATATCGGCATCATCAAGGGGCGTATCGCCGCCATCGGCTCGCTTTCATCACACACCGCCGACAAGACGATCGATTGCACCGGCCTTACCATCCTTCCCGGCGTCATCGACACCCAGGTCCATTTCCGCGAACCCGGCCTTGAGCACAAGGAAGATCTCCAGTCCGGCTCGCTCTCGGCGGTCATGGGCGGGGTGACCGGCGTCTTTGAGATGCCCAACACCATCCCGCTGACGACGACCCGCGAGACATTTGAGGACAAGATCGCCCGCGCCACCAACCGGATGCATTGCGATTTTGCCTTTTATATCGGCGGCACGCACGAGAACGTCGCCGAACTGCCGGTGCTCGAACGGCTCCCCGGCTGCGCGGGGGTAAAGGTGTTCATGGGCTCGTCCACGGGCTCGCTGCTGGTGGCGGACGATGATGGCGTGGAGGCGATCCTTTCCGCCATCTCCCGCCGCGCCGCCTTCCATTCGGAAGACGAAATCATGCTCGAGGAGCGCAAGGGCCTGCGCGTCCACGGCGACCCCTCGAGCCATCCGGTGTGGCGCTCGCCCGAGGTCGCCCTGAACAGCACCAGACGGCTCGTCGCGCTGGCCCACAAGACCGGCAAGCGCATCCATGTCCTCCATATCTCGACGAGGGAAGAAATCGAGTTCCTCGCCGGCCACAAGGACGTGGCCAGCGTTGAAGTCACCCCGCACCATCTGACGCTCGATGAAACCGCTTATGAGCGGCTGGGCACCTATGTGCAGATGAATCCGCCCATTCGCGATGCCGCGCATCGGGAAGGCATCTGGGCCGGCGTCCATAATGGCGTTGCCGATATTCTGGGTTCGGATCACGCCCCCCATACCCGCGAGGAAAAGGATCATCCCTATCCCGAAAGCCATTCGGGGATGACGGGTGTCCAGACCCTCGTTCCCATCATGCTCGATCACGTCAATGCCGGCCGGATGAGCCTGCAGCGCTTCGTCGACATGACCAGCCACGGGCCCAATCGCCTGTTCAACCTTGCCGGCAAGGGGCGCATCGCGGCGGGCTATGACGCCGACTTCACCATCGTCGACATGAACCGCACCCAGACCATAACCAATGAGTGGGTCGCCTCGAAACCCGGCTGGACGCCCTATGACGGAGTGGCGGTCAAGGGCTGGCCGGTGGGCACCATCATCCGGGGCAACACGGTGATGTGGGAGGGTGAACTGGTCACCCCCGCCCAAGGCCAGCCCATCCGCTTCATGGAGACATTGGAAGCGGAGGGGTAAATCTACAGGCCGAAATCGTCCCGGAACCGGTCGATCTGGTGCATGCGTTCATGCAGGATCGTCACGATACCGATATCGCCATTGGCAAGCCGCCGCCAATAAACGAAATGCCTTTCATAGCGGAAGAAATATCCATCGACGCCAAAGAGCGCGGGAATAGGCCGTGACGTCACGCCATGCGTCTCGATTTTCCCAAAGGATGCGAAAAGCCCCGTTATGTACTGTTCGGCCTGCGCCTCGCCCCATCGGTCGCGCGTATAATGATAAATCTCGTCCAGCCGGACCGAAGCCGATTCCTGGATGCGGACCTGGGCCACGGGTCAGCGCCTGTTGCGCGCGATGACATCTGCTGCGGAAAGGGGCTGATAGGTCGAATCCGGCGCGGCAAACGCCACGTTCAGTTCAGCCCTCAATCGCTCGAAGGCTTCCTGCTCGGCGCGCTCCTTGTCGCGACGGATCAGGTCACGAATATATTCGCTGACATTTTCATACGATCCCGTCTCGCTGACATTGGAGGTCACGAAATCGCTCAGCGAGTCGTTCAGGCGAACGGTGAGCGTTGTGGCGCGGGCCATGGAAGAGCCTCCGTTTTCACACTGTATTCAATATAATCAAAAATGACTACACATCAAGCCAGCGCCATCAGCGTCGCATTACCTCCCGCAGCAGCCGTATTGGTGCTGACCGAGACCTCGTTGACCAGCAGGTCCACCGCATAGGTCGCCTCGCCATTGGCCAGCCGGTCGCCCGTTGCCCCCTGAACCAGCGCGATGGGGCCGTCCCACGCCGCAACGCGCCGGTTGGCGGCGATGACAGTGTCCCTGTCGCCCTCGACCAGCACGGCTGCCACTTCGCCGCCCTCCACTTCCTCACAGACGATCTGGATGCGCGGCGCGAATTCCGCCGGCAGGTCCGAAAGCATGGCGCGCAGCAGCGGGTTGGTCTCGACGATCGCTTCGTTGCCAGCGGCAAGCGCGGCGGCAAGCCCGTGCACCAGCCCGGCGACGGTCTGGGGCACGATCAGCACCTTGCCACGGGCGTGGGTGCCATAGGTGTTGCGTTCGCCCACCGGACCGTCGAATTCGCTGAAAGCGTTGATTGCCGCGCTCGTGCCATAGGCGATGGCCTGTTCGGCGAGGTCCCCATAGCCCTTGCCGCGCACCCATTCGGCAAACGCCAGAAGCGTTGGCCCCGGCTGGCGCGGGGGCAGGCCCCAGGCGTCGCGCCGCACGGTCGAGATCAGCCGGCGCAGATAGAGCGGCCCGCCTGCCTTGGGCCCCGTGCCCGAAAGCCCGTGCCCGCCGAAGGGCTGGACACCCACCACCGCGCCGATCTGGTTGCGGTTGATATAGATGTTGCCCACGCTGATCCGGCCCGTCACCTCGGCGATCGTCGTATCGATGCGCGTGTGCAGCCCGAAGGTGAGCCCGTAGCCCAGCGCATTGATCCTGTCGATCAGCGCGCCGAGGTCCTGACGCCGGAACCGCACCACATGCAGCACCGGCCCGAACACCTCGCGGCCCAGTTCCGAAATGTCGTCGATCTCGATGATGGTGGGGGCAACGAACGTGCCGTGCCGCGCTGCTTCGGGCAATTGCACCTGCGTGATCGCATGTCCCTTCTCGCGCATCGTGGCGATGTGCGTTTCGATGCCGTCGCGCGCCTCGGCGGTGATCACCGGGCCCACATCGGTCGATAGCCGGGCGGGGTTGCCTACCGCCAATTCAGCCGTCGCGCCCTTGAGCATGGTGAGGGTGCGGTCCGCGCATTCTTCCTGAAGGCATAGCACCCGCAACGCCGAACACCGCTGCCCGGCGCTGTCGAAGGCCGAAGCCAGCACGTCGAGCACGACCTGCTCGGTGAGGGCGGACGTGTCCACCACCAGCGCATTCTGCCCGCCCGTTTCGGCGACCAGCGGCACGGGCGAGCCGTCCTCAAGCGTACGCCCGGCCAACTGCTCCCGGATCAGTCGGGCGACTTCGGTCGAGCCGGTGAACATCACACCCGAGGTGGCCTCATGGCCCACCAGCGCCGCACCGGTCCTGCCATCGCCGGGCACAAACTGCAGCACATCTGCGGGGATGCCCGCCTCATGCAGCAGGTTCACGGCCTCCTGCGCGATCAGCGGGGTTTCCTCGGCGGGTTTGGCAACCACCGGGTTGCCCGCCACAAGCGCCGCGGCGACCTGTCCGGTGAAGATGGCCAGCGGAAAATTCCACGGCGAAATGCACACCACCGGCCCGAGTGGCCTGTCGGTGGCATTGTCGAAGCTTTCGGCAGCCTGCTGGCCGTAATAGCGCAGGAAATCCACCGCTTCGCGTATCTCGGCCACTGCATTGGCCGCCGTCTTGCCCGCCTCGCGCATGGCAAGACCCATGAAAGTAGCCATGCGCGCTTCCATCATATCGGCGGCGCGGATGAAGGCGGCGGCACGCTCTTCGGGCGCGGTTGCCGCCCATCCGGGGGCGGCAGATACGGCGCGCGCCATGACCGGGGAAATGGTCTCGATGCCCGGCTCGATGACGGTGCCGACGACATCGCGGTGGTCCGCCGGGTTGAGGACGGGGCGGCTGGCATCGCTGGCCCCCTCGCCCCCGGCCCCTCTCCCACGAGGGGAGAGGGGGGCTCGTGTGGCTGCTTCCGGGTTTCCCTTCTCCCCTTGTGGGAGAAGGTGGCCCGGCAAAGCCGGGTCGGATGAGGGGGCAGCGATGCCGGCAATCCACTCGGCACCAACCGTCTCATCCAGTCCCTTCCGCAATTCCGCCAGCGCCGTTTCACTCGCCAGGTCCAACCCCAGCGAATTCTTCCGGCCCGCCGCAAGAATATCCCCCGGCAGCTTTATCTCGGGGTGGGGGCTGCCGAGGGGCGAGATGGTTTTGGCGACCTCCACCGGGTCGGCCACCAGCCGCGCAACGGGAATATCCTCGTCGGCGATCTGGTTGACGAAGCTCGAATTGGCGCCGTTTTCCAGGAGCCGCCGCACGAGATAGGCCAGAAGCGTCTCGTGGCTGCCCACGGGTGCGTAGATGCGGCAGGGGCGGTCGAGCCTGTTCTTGCCCACCACCTGCTCGTAAAGCGGCTCGCCCATGCCATGGAGGCACTGGAACTCGTATTTGCCGGTCTCGAAATCGGGCCCGGCGATCTCGTGGATCGTCGCCATGGTCTGTGCGTTGTGCGTTGCGAACTGGGGGAAGACGGCATCGGGCGCCGCCAGCAGTTTTCTGGCGCAGGCGATGTAGCACGCGTCCGAATAGACCTTGCGGGTAAACACCGGAAAGCCGGTTTGCCCATCCACCTGCGCGCGCTTGATTTCGGTGTCCCAATAGGCGCCCTTGACCAGCCGCACCATGATCCGGTGGCCCGAGCGGCGCGCCAGGTCGATGATCCAGTCGATGACGAAGGGGCAGCGCTTGGAATAGGCCTGCACCACGAAACCGATCCCGTTCCAGTCCGCAAACGCCGGATCGAGCGCCAGCGCCTCCAGCAGATCGAGCGAGAGCTCTAGCCGGTCGGCCTCCTCGGCGTCGATATTGAGCCCGATATCGTACTGTTTGGCGAGCGCGGCCAGTTCCTTGAGCCGGGGCAGCAACTCGCCCATGACGCGCCCGTATTGCGCGCGGGCATAGCGTGGATGGAGCGCCGAGAGCTTGATTGAAATGCCGGGGCCCTCGTAAACGCCCTTGCCCTTAGCCGCCTTGCCGATGGCGTGGATGGCGGCAACATAGTCGGCCATGTAGCGGTCTGCATCGTGGGCGGTGGTCGCCGCTTCTCCCAGCATGTCGTAGGAATAGGAAAAGCCCTTGGCTTCCATGGTGCGGCCGTTCTTGAGCGCCTCGCCGATGGTCTGGCCGGTGACGAACTGCTCGCCCAGCATCTTCATTGCCATGCGCACGCCAGCCCGGATCACCGGTTCGCCCGAGCGCACCAAAAGCCGGTTGAGGGCGTGCGACAGGCCCTGCTCGTCCACCGGGGTCACGAGCCGCCCCGTTACCACCAACCCCCACGTTGCCGCGTTGACGAACAGAGGCCGGTCGACCCCCAGATGCTCGCGCCACTTGCCCGGCGCGATCTTGTCGGCGATCAGCATGTCGCGGGTTTCGTTGTCGGGCACGCGCAGCAGGGCTTCGGCGAGGCACATCAGCGCCACGCCCTCCTGGCTGGAAAGCGCGTATTCGTGGATCAGCCCATCGACGCCCGCGCCCGCGCCCTGCGCGCGGATGGCCTTGACGGTCTTTTCCGCCAGCGCGCGAATACGTCCGGCCTGGGCTTCGGTTACCGCCGCGGCCTCGATCAGCGGCGGCACGCATTGGATTTCGGGCACGCGGGTGGCAGCGGTGATTGCCGCCCGCAACGGCCCGTCATCCCTTTGCGGCCGTCCCAGAAACTCCGAAAACACCCCCGATGCCGACGCAATCTTGTTCATGTGCGACCTCCGACCAAACGAACCGATGGGAGTCTAGCGTGCTTGCCTCGTACGTCGATTGTCATTTGCGGAGATTTTCCGTAGGTTAACCGGAAAACAGAGGAAAAATACGACACCATGCCAGATCTCGACCGGACCGACCGCCGCATCCTCGAACTTCTGCAAAGCGATGGCCGGATCACCAACACCGAACTGGCCCAGCGCACCGGTATTCCGCCGACCTCGATGAGCGACAGGGTTAAGCGCCTGCAAAAGCAGGGCTATATTCTCGGCTATTCCGCGCGCCTCGATCCGCACCGGCTGGGGCTGGAGCTGCTGGTGTTCGTCGAGGTCTCGCTCGACAAGACCACCCCCGACGCCTTCGATAAATTCTCCCGGGCCGTCCGTAGCGCGCCGGAAATCCTCGAATGCCACATGGTGGCCGGGGGGTTCGACTATCTGGTCAAGGCCCGCGTCACCGACATGGCCCATTACCGGTCCTTCCTCGGCGATGTGCTGTTGGCCATGCCCGGCGTATCGGAAACCCGCACCTATCCGGTAATGGAAGAAGTCAAATCCGACGCACCCTTGCCGATCTGAGCGTTGCGCTGTAGCTCTAGAAAAGCTTGACGCTCTGAGCTTGTGGCGTCCCCCTCACCCCCGGCCCCTCTCCCACGAGGGGAAAGGGGGCTCGTATGGCAACCCCCCTGGTTTCCTTCTCCCCTCGTGGGAGAAGGTGCCCCGAAGGGGCGGATGAGGGGGCTGCGATGCTTGCCGGGAGCACAAAAGGAGACGCCGCCATGATGCACGGCCTCGCTGAACACCTTTCCGCAACCCTCGACCAGATTCGCGCCGACGGGCTCGAAAAGCCGGAAACGGTGATCGCCTCGTCCCAATCGGGGAGTGTGACGGTCGCCGGGCGCCAGATGGTCAATCTTTGCGCCAACAATTATCTCGGCCTTGCCGACCACCCCGAGGTGGTCGAGGCGACCATCAGGGCGACGGAAAAATACGGGTCCGGCATGGCCTCGGTGCGCTTCATCTGCGGTACACACGAACTGCACAAGGAACTGGAAGGGGCCGTAGCCCGATATCTCGAAAAGGACGACGCGATCCTTTTCGGGTCGTGCTTCGATGCCAATGGCGGCATCTTCGAGACGATACTGGGGCCCGAGGACGCGGTCATTTCCGATACCCTCAACCACGCTTCGATCATCGATGGCGTGCGGCTCTCCAAGGCGCGGCGCTATCGCTTCCACACCTCCGACATGGACGATCTGCGCCTCCAGCTCCAGGCCGCCGATGACGATGGCGCGCGCTTTAAGCTGATCGTCACCGATGGCGTCTTTTCGATGGACGGCTTCATCGCGAACCTGCCCGAAATCTGCGATCTCGCCGAAGACTACCGGGCCGCCGTGCTGATCGACGAATGCCACGCCACCGGCCATCTGGGCGACAAGGGCAAGGGCACCCCGACGCTGACCGGCGCGGGCAACCGTGTGGACATCATTTCGGGCACCTTCGGCAAAACGCTGGGTGGTGCGATGGGCGGCTTTGTGGCCGGGCCGCAGCCGGTGGTCGACCTTTTGCGCCAGCGCGCCCGGCCCTATCTTTTCTCCAACGCCCTGCCGCCCGGCGTCGCCGCAGGCGCGCTCAAGGCCATCGAGATCGCCGAACAGGCCGACGATCTGCGCGCAACGCTCGCCCGCAACACCGCCCGTTTCCGCACCGCGATGACCGAGGCCGGCTTCGATCTGGTCCCCGGCGAAACCCCCATCATCCCGGTGATGCTTCATGACGCGGTGAAGGCGCAGGCGATGGCGCAATCCCTGCGTGATCGCGGGGTACTCGTCTCGGCTTTTTCCTTCCCCGTCGTCCCGCGGGATCAGGCGCGCATCCGGACGCAGATGTCGGCGGCGCTGACCGACGACAATATCGGCTTTGCCATCGACGCGTTTGTCGGGGCTGGGCGGGAATTGGGGGTGATCTGATGACAGGCAACCTCCGAGCAATCACCCCTCCCCAACCCTCCCCATCTAGGGGAGGGTGCTACGGAGCGCATGGAGCAGCCAGTGGCACGATGCAGCACCTCCCCCCTTGTGGGGGAGGTTGGGAGGGGGGTGAAGCCACACCCGTCGGATCCGAAGTCCCCCGCTCATGACCCGCCTGATGAAAGCCCTCGTCAAGGCCAGACCCGAACCGGGCTTGTGGATGCAGGACGTGCCGGTCCCCCGAATCGGCCCCGACGACGTGCTGGTGAAAGTCACGCGCACCGGCATCTGCGGCACCGATCTTCATATTTATAAATGGGATCGGTGGGCGCAGGGCGCGGTTCCCGTGCCCATGACCATCGGCCACGAATATTCCGGCACCGTCGCCGAACTGGGCGCCAACGTCACTCACTTCAAAATTGGCCAGCGGGTGTCGGGGGAGGGACATGTCATCGGGTTCAAGTCCCGCGCCAGCAGGGCAGGGCGCTTCCATCTCGATCCGGAGACGAAAGGCGTCGGCGTCAACCTGCCGGGCGCCTTTGCCGAATATGTGAAGATTCCCGCCTTCAACATCGTGCCCCTGCCCGATGCGGTGGACGACGAACTGGCCGCCATCCTCGATCCGCTCGGCAACGCGGTGCATACCGCGCTCGCCTTCGATCTGGTGGGTGAGGATATCCTGATTACCGGTGCGGGGCCGATCGGGATCATGAGCGCGGCGGTGGCCCGCCATGTCGGGGCGCGCCACATCGTCATCACCGACCCCAACGACCACCGGCTGGCGCTGGCCAAAAACGTCGTTCCCTCCGTCATCACCATCAATACGAGCGATGATCTGCGCGCGCTCGCCAACGGGCTGGGCATGACCGAGGGGTTCGATATCGGCTTTGAGATGAGCGGGGCGCCCGCCGCGCTGGCAACGCTTTCCGAACACCTGGTGATGGGCGGCAGGATCGCCATGCTCGGCCTGCCCGCAAGGCCATTTGAATATGATTTCTCGAAAATGGTTCTGAAGATGCTGACCATCAAGGGCATCTATGGCCGCGAGATGTTCGAGACCTGGCACAAGATGCTCGCCATGCTTCAGTCCGGGCTCGATGTCCGCCCGGTCATCACCAACCGTTTCCGGGCGGAAGATTTCGAGACCGCTTTTCAGAGCGCCGTCCAGGGCGGCGCGGGAAAGATCGTGCTGGAGTGGTAAGGATCATGCCTTCGTTCATCGCCATCTATCTTCCCCTCCTGGCCGCAATCGTCCTTGAAGTGGCCGGGACGACGGCGCTGCAGGCGTCCCAGCAGTTCACCCGCCCGCTGCCCACCGCGACCATGGCGGTGAGCTATCTCGCCGCCTTTTATTTCCTCTCGCTCGCCCTGCGCGCGATTCCCGTGGGGATCGCCTACGCGATCTGGAGCGGGCTGGGCATCGTGCTGATCTCGCTGGTGGGGTGGGTCGTCTTCAGGCAAAAGCTCGACCTTGCCGCCTTTATCGGCTTGAGCCTCATTGTTGCCGGGGTGATCGTGGTCAACGTCTTCTCGAAGTCCGTGGTCCATTGACCGTCCGGAAAAAGAGGAGCGGTCCGGCACGTGATCGTTTTCGAGGAAATCGACAGAGAGATTGAAGGACAGTTTTGGCAGCTACTGTAGCGTGCGGTCCAGCGTATATTCGCCCTGATTGATTCGTTCGGGGATTTCCCCGATCAGTCGGGCGACCGCGTCCTCGCCATGGTCCTTGACGAGCGTTGCGATGGCCGCGAAAAGCGCGGCGTGGGCCAACGCGCCGGTGTCTATGCCGTCGGCATCCGCCGCGTTCCAGGCATCGGCCAGATATTCGAGTGCGATCTGGCGCTCTTCGTGCTCGGCTTCGACCGTGGCATCGGAGGTGGGGAATGGAAAAACTGGGCGCGATGTGCTCATGGCACGCTTGTTAACACGGCTTTGTGTCACCGCTAAGCACAAATGACCAATTGGTTAACGCGGGACCCAAAATTGGGGAAACTTCATTCGGCGTAGCGCGAATGAATGTCGCGCGCCAGCGTTTCGCCCTCGCCCAAAAGCAGCGTGATGGCCGCCTCGGCCGACGATGTGCAGGTGCGGTAGAACCGGGCATAGGCCTCGTATCCGGCGTTGAACGCTCCCACGAGCCGCGCGCGCCGGTCGGGCTCGGGTTCGTCGAGCGCAATCAGTTCGGCCACCTGGTCGCGCCAGTCGATTTCCGTCTGCCCGCACAGCGGAGCCAGGATATAAAGCGAGCCCAGAATTTCGGCCAGCCGCTCCATCTGCGCCTGATAGGGCGGATCGACGGCAAGCGCGGAGACGGGCAGGGCGAGCCCTGCGGCCAGGACGGCCGCGCGCAGCGGGTGGAGGAATTTGCGAAAGCTCATACGCGCTCCGATGACAGCCGCAGCGTGTCCACGCAAGCGCTTACGATCCGGGCCAGATTCTCGGTGCACGCGTAGCCGCCCAGTTCGGAAATTTCCACCCAGTCCCAATCGGCCACTTCATGGGAGACCACCGGCGCGACATAGACCTGCCGCGCCGTGAATACGGCAAGCGTGAACGTCTGGACGCCCTCGCCGACCTTTTCCACAAGGACGGGAACGGGATCATCGACAAGCAGGCCCGTTTCCTCGAACAGTTCGCGCCTGACGCACTCCTCGGCGGTTTCCCCCGGCTCGCGCCGTCCGCCCGGCAGCGACCACAGGCCCGCAAAAGGGGGATAGGCGCGCTGGATCAGGAAGACGCGCGTTTCATCGATCAGCGCGATCGAGCACGCATTGGGCTTCATGCGCGGCCCTCCGCTGATATAGTCGCAAGCAAAAAAGGAAAGCGCCCCATGTGCGGTCGATATGTCCTGACTTTGCCGTCCGAGGCGATCCAAGCCCTGCTCAATACGCGGAATCTAGAGGAGTCCGTGCCGCGATACAATATCGCCCCGACCCAACCGGTTCTGGCCGTCTGGGAGCAGGCCGGGCGCCGGGAGGCGAAACTGGCGCGCTGGGGGCTGGTGCCGGGCTGGGTGAAGGACCCCCGCGATTTCCCCCTCATCATCAATGCGCGCGCCGAAAGCATGGCGCAAAAGCCAGCCTTCCGCGACGCGCTCAAGCACCAGCGCTGCGCGGTGCCCGCCACAGGCTATTATGAGTGGCAAACCGATGCACAGGGCCGCAAGCGCCCCCATTTCATCGCCTTCCGCGATGGCCGCCCGATGATCATGGCCGGGCTTTACGCCACCTGGACGGGCCCGGAGGGCGAGGAAATTGATTCGCTCGCGCTCGTCACGGTGCCGGCCAACGCCGATCTGGCCGGCATCCACCACCGCATGCCCGCCTTCATCGAGGGCGAGACCGCCGATCTCTGGCTCGACGTGCGCAATGTGAGGGCGGCGGAAGCGGAAAAGGTAATCCGCCCCGCCCCGGAAGGCTCGCTCATCGCCCACCCGGTCTCGACCCGCGTCAACTCGGCCCACAACGACGGGCCGGATCTGATAGCGCCGGCCATCGAAGATGTGCCGGCGCCGTCCGGTAAAGATGGGCAACTCGATCTCTTCTGACCGCTTTTTCGATCTTTCATGCTGCAACCGGGTGCGTGTTCGGGCCGTTGACAGGCAGGAAATTCCGCAAGGGACTGTCAATTTGACACATTCGTCCTCGATTTTCCGCTCAACTCTTGATAGAAGATCCATTGTCGCACCCCGGTGGGGCGCGACAAGGTCAGGCTGGAGCACGGCAAAATGAAAAATCAAACCATTAGGGCACGCCTGACCGCGTTCGTCTCCGCTTATCCCGTATCGCTTAAACGCGCGGGATACATGTGTAGCTCCTGGACCTGGCGAAATTCGCGACTTTAGTCGCCCGCCCCGTCACAAGACCCTCACACTGAACTGTTAGCACCACCCCGCGCCGGGTGGTTGCTTTGGAGACTATCAAGATGACCAAGCCAATCGTTATTTCCGTGCGTGGAGAACCCCAGGGTGTCGTCGTGCCCAATGGCGGCGATTTCCGCTTCATGGCGGTCAAGCTCGGCGTCTTCCCGCTTGAGGGGCAGGTCTTTGATTCCGTGCAGGCCGCCCGCGCCGCCGCCGAAGCGGTGGTGCGCCAGGGCGGGGACATCGTCATCGAAGGCAATGTGCCTGAAAGCGGCTCTGCGGCTTGACCAGCCGATTACCGGCTATGGCGCGGCGAGCGCAGTTCGCCGTGCATCTGTCCGATCGCCATCTCGAAATTGTCGGCGATCCGCCGGGCGCGGATGAGATAGGCTTCCGCGATCTCCTTCCCCTCGATTTCGATCGTGGTCTGCTCGAACAGTTCGAGCCAGCGGTCAAAATGCTCGCCCTCGATGGGCAGGCGCAAATGGGGGTTGAGCGGGCGGCCCGAATAGCGGCCCGTGCGCAACAGGATCGAACTCCAGAAATCGGTGATCTGGGCGATATGGTGGTCCCAATCCTCGACGGCGTCGTTGAAGATGGGTCCGAGCAGGTCGTCCTTCCGCGCCCGACCGTAAAACGTTGCGATCACCTTGGGGATCGAGGCGTCGGTTATGTCGGGATGGGCCGGGCCGGGCTGGACGAGAGGGTTGTCGCTCACCATGTCTTTTGCGCCGCATGCAGCCGCATGTGACCTTCTGTGAAATGCGCGATGACGCCCTGCGGCGGGTCCCAGTTGACCACTTCGGCCCGCTCCGCACCTTCGACCAGATGGCGCAGCACGCGCATGACCCCGCCATGGGCGACGATGACGCTATTGTGGGTCAGCGCCTCGGCGAAATCGAGCAGGCGCTTTGCCACATCGTCATAGGTCTCGCCGCGTTCGGGCCGGAAATGCCAGTAGCTCGCGTCGCGCTCGCCAGGGGCGGCAACCGCCATCTCGCGGGCGATCTCGGCGTGAAGGCGGCCTTCCAGATTGCCAAAGGAAATCTCCACCAGCCGCTGGTCGTAATGAACGTCGGGAAGGGGCGTGTCGAAAGCGGCGCGCATGCGCTCCATGGTTTCGCGCGCCCGCCCGAGCGGGGAGGCGAACCAGTTGAGGGACGCAGGGTCGACCCCTTCTTCTTCCAGAAGGTAGCGCAGCAGCACGCCGTTTGAATCGGCCTGCTTTTGTCCGCGTACGTTGAGCGGGATGTCGCGGCTACCCTGGTAGCGGCGCTCGAAGTTCCAATCGGTTTCGCCGTGGCGCGCGAAATAGAAGTCCGGCCACTGGACTAAAGGCATATCGTTGAACCGGTTCGTTGCGGCGGGTTATTCGCCCGCCTCGTCGTGATTGAGGGTCTTCATGCCGATGACGTTGTAACCGGCATCGACATAGTGAACTTCGCCCGTCACCCCGCTCGAAAGGTCCGAGAGAAGATAGAGCGCGGCGTTGCCGACCTCGTCGATGGTGACGTTCTTGCGCAGCGGTGCGTTTTCCTCGTTCCACTTGAGCATTTCGCGCAGGCCCGAAATGCCCGAGGCGGCGAGCGTCTTGATCGGGCCCGCCGAGACCGCGTTGACGCGGATGCCGTTGGGGCCCATGTCGGCGGCGAGATAGCGCACCGAGGCTTCGAGCGCGGCCTTGGCAACGCCCATGACGTTATAATGCGGCAGCACCTTTTCCGCGCCGTAATAGGTGAGCGTCAGGATCGAGCCGCCCGGCTCCATCATCGCCTCGGCGCGGCGGGCGAGCGCGGTGAGCGAATAGACCGAGATGTTCATGGTCAGCGCGAAATTGCCCGGCGTCGTGTCGATATAGCGCCCGTCCAGCTCTTCCTTGTTGGAAAAGCCGATGGCGTGGACAAGGAAATCGAGCTTGCCCCATTTCGATTTCAACACATTGAACACCGCGTCCATGGCGTCCGCATCAGTGACGTCGCACGGCAGCACGAGATCGGAGCCGAATTCTTCGGCGATCGGTGTGACGCGGCGGTGCAGCGCTTCGCCCTGATAGGTGAAGGCCAGCTCCGCCCCCTGCGCGTGCGCGGCCTTGGCGATGCCGTAAGCGATCGAGCGGTTGTTGGCGACGCCCATGATGAGCCCGCGCTTGCCTTGCATCAAACCAGCCATGGTTTTCTCCGAATATGGTCTCGTTGCGTGTGGTTTTGGCACAGGGGCGGGAAACGGGCAAGCTAGAGTAAGCGGTATCGCTTATCACTCCCTGCCAGCATCGCTGCCCCCTCATCCGACCCGGCTTCGCCGGTTCCCCTTCTCCCACAAGGGGAGAAGGGGAACCGAGGGGTAGCCACACGAGCTCCCTTCTCCCCCGTGGGAGAGGGGTTGGGGGTGAGGGGGGCAGCGATGCTTGCCAAGTGATCCGGCCATGCCATATTGCGTCCAACCAAACCCGGACCTCCCAAAATGCCACTTTCCCCCAAACAGATCGTCTCCGCCCTCACCGAAATCCTCGGCCCCGACAGCGTGGTTTCCGAGCCGGGGCGGATGGCGACCTATATTTCCGAGCCGCGCCGGCGGTTTCATGTTCCGGCCGTTGCTGTCGCCCTGCCGCGTGAGGTGGGTGAGGTGCGGCAGGTGATGGCGTGGGCGTATCAAAACGGCGTGAGCGTCGTTCCGCAGGCGGGCAATACGGGACTGGTCGGGGGGCAGGTGCCGCTCAACGGGGACGAGATCATCGTGTCCATTTCCCGGCTCAGGGGCGCGCGGCATGTGGATGCGGCGGCGGGACATATGACGCTCGAGGCGGGGACGACCTTGCAGGAGGCCCATGGGATCGCGGAAGAAGCGGGGATGATGTTTCCGCTCTATATCGCCTCGCAGGGTTCGGCGCGGATCGGCGGGGTGCTGGGAACCAATGCGGGCGGGGTGCAGGTGCTGTCCTACGGGAACGCGCGCGAGCTTTGCCTCGGGGTCGAGGCGGTGCTGGCGGATGGCTCGCTCTATTCCGGGCTCAACGCGCTGCGCAAGGACAATACCGGGTACGATCTCAAGGATTTGCTGGTGGGATCGGAAGGAACGCTGGGGATCATCACGGCGGCAACGCTGAAGCTTTTTCCAAAGCCCGACTTTTACGAGACCGCCTTTCTCAACGTGCGTTCGCCGGAAGCCGCGCTCGAACTGTTCACGCGGATGCGCGGGCGGGCGGGAAATACGCTGACCGCGTTCGAGCTGATGCCGCGTATAGGGATCGCATTGCAGCTAAAGCACAAGATGATCGCGCAGGACCCGGCGCCCGAGCCCTCGGACTGGCATGTGCTGGTCGAAATCTCGGTGCCGCGCGGGGGCGCGGGCGGGACGCTGGCGGCGGCGGTCGAGGAAGCCTTTGAGGAGGGGCTCGTCACCAATGGCGTCATCGCGGATTCACTGAAACAGCGCGAGGCCTTCTGGCGCGCGCGCGAGCAGATGAGCGCGGTGCAATCGCGCGAGGGGGCTTCGATCAAGCACGACGTTTCAGTGCCCGTCGCGGCAGTGCCCGAACTGATTGCGCAAGGTATCGCGGCGGCGGAAAAGATCGTCCCCGGCATCCGCGCCGTGCCGTTCGGCCATCTGGGCGATGGCAATCTCCACTTCAATTTTTCGCAACCGGAAGGGGTGGACGGGGCCGCGTTCATGGCTGGCGCCGGGCCGGTGCACGAGGCGGTTTACAGCGTCGTGCGGGCGCTGGGCGGCTCGGTCTCGGCCGAGCACGGTATCGGGCAGCTAAAGACGGCGCTGCTCGAAGGGGTGAAGGACCCGGTGGCGCTTTCGATGATGCGGGCGATCAAGTCGGCGCTCGATCCCAAGGGCATCCTCAACCCCGGAAAGCTGTTGGGATAAGGTTGACGGAACCGGTTCGATCCCTATGCTTTTAGCCTAACAGAATCCCAGAACCCTTGCGGGGCACAATGGAAGAATTCGAGCAGTTCACCCGCACCGGCGAGGTGCTGGGCAACCACATCATTGTCTGGGGCCTTGCCCTTCTCATCTTTCTGGCGGTCGTCATCCTCGCCCCCTGGGTGCGCGGGCTGCTCGTCAGTTTCCTGGCGCGCAAGGGCGAGGAGCGCGGCGAGCGCTTCAATATGGTGAAACGCCTCGCCCATGCGCTGATCGGGGGGACGCGGCGGTTCTTCATCGCGGCGGTGGCGCTCTATTTCGCCGCGCAGGTGCTGGTGCTGCCCGTCCCGGTCAGCCGGTTGATCGCCGCCATCTTTCTTGTCGCATCCATGATGCAACTGGGGCTTTGGGCCTCGACGCTGGTGGGCGCGTGGATCGACAAGGGGCTGCTGGACGAAACCCGGCCCGATCCGGCCAAGCGCAGCGCCGCCCAGCTTATCCGCATCATGGCGCTGGCTATCGTCTGGACGGCGATCCTGCTCCTGATCCTCTCCAATTTCGGGGTGGATATCACCGCGCTCATCGCTGGTCTGGGCGTGGGCGGCATCGCGGTGGCCTTTGCGCTGCAATCGGTGCTCAAGGACCTTTTCGCCTCGCTCTCGATCATCCTCGACAAGCCGTTCGTGGTGGGGGATTTCATCATTTTCGACGAGCATATGGGCACCGTCGAGATGATCGGGCTCAGAACGACCCGCGTCCGCTCGCTGTCGGGCGAGCAGATCTCGGTCTCCAACGATGCACTGCTCAGTACGCGCCTGCGCAACTTCAAACGCATGAGCGAGCGGCGCGTGGCGTTCGGCTTTCATGCCCAGTACGGCGCCCCGATCGATACGTTGCAGGCCTTCCCGCCCTACCTCAAGACCATCATCGAGAGCATGGGCAGCGTACGGTTCGATCGTGCTCATCTGGCCGAGTTCAACGAACTGGGCGCGCGGTTCGAGGCGGTCTATTACGTGCTGAGCCCGGACTACAACGTCTATATGGATATCCATCAGCAAATCCTGGTTGCGGCGGCGCGCTGGTTCGAGGAGAACGGGCTGCACTTTGCCCAGCCCAGCCGCAGGCTGCTGGGCGATATCCCTGAGCGGGACGCAACGCGGGCCGAGTTGAACTGACGGCGGGCTACCCTATATCGGGGGCCCAACAAGGATTTTTCCTCACATGCTTCTCGACATCAACTTCCTCGACGATGCGACGCGCCCGCGCGCGCCCAGACTTGAAAACCTGACCCCGGCGCAGAAGGCGCCGGGCCGGCACCTGCGTATGATCCACGATCACCTGCGCCAGAACATGCAGACGCTGCGCCAGATGGTCGAGGAGGTGGCGCGCGGCGAGATGAGCGCGGCCGAAGTGCGCAAGGAAGCCGAGGCGATGGAAATGCTCCAGAACTACCGGCGGTTCGGTAACCTTTGCGGGCAGCACTGCTATATCGTCAACACGCACCATTCGATCGAGGATGCCCATATCTTCCCGGCTCTCTCCGAAAAGGGCGAAGCGTGGAAAAAGGTCACCGACCGGCTGGTCGCCGAGCATGTGGTCGTCCACGAACTGCTCGAACGGCTGGTCGATGCGCTCAACGATCTGGGGCGCGAGACGACTGCGGAGAACTTTGCCAAGGCCCGCGAGATCAACGATACGCTCGAGCGCGTGCTGCTCTCCCACCTTGGTTATGAGGAAGAGGAAATCGGGGACGCACTGGGGTATTTCCAGATCGGGGTTTAGATCGTTTCAGGTTTGGATGGAAACGGCATGCCACGGCGGTTGAGGTTGGACCGCGCTGGATTCCGGGAACGAGTCCCGGAATGACATTGGTGGCTTTGGCCGATACCTGTCCTATTCCCGCTTGTCACCCCGGGATTCATTCCCGGGGTCCAGACCGAACCCACCGCAATCAGGGGGCTCGGCGATTCCGTCAGAACCTGAAACGATCCAGGTGCCTCCAAGTGCCGGAAGACTTCTCCCCCAGGGGAGAGGCGGTGCTATAACTGAACGCATTGTACGGATCGCGTTCAATTCGTTCAGTTAAAATTCGGCGGGGCGGCTTTTGGCGCGGAAAAAATCTTCTGACATGCGGCGGAAAATCCTCGGCGCGGCGCGGGGCGTGATCCTGGAGACCGGGTTCAAGGCGACGACCATGGAGGTCGTCGCGGCGCGTGCCGGGGTCGCCAAGGGGACGCTTTATGGCCATTTCGCCAACAAGGATGGGGTCTTTGCGGCCCTCACCGACGATCTGGCCGCGGAAAGGGCCGAAGCGTTCGCCCAAGCTTTTGCACAAGAGGGCGCGCTCGCCGACCGGGTCGGGCAGGGGCTCGCGGCCCGGTTCGGGCTGGCCGCCGCCCTTTTGCGGGGCCCGGCGTTCGGCCATGAACTGATCGGTGACCATGACCGCCTCGATTCCGCCGATCTGGCCATCGGCGAGGAGATTATCGCATCGATGGCGGCTGCGGGGATTGCCGAAGCGGAAAAGACCGTGCCGGTGCTTATGGCGGCCTGCTGGGGCGTGCTGGCAAAGGCAGCGAGCCCGGAGGATGTGCGCGAGGACATCATGGTGCTGTGCGAAAAGATGGTGGGCCAGGACGCCCCGGCGCCATCCGCCCATCGAACGATTGACCCCGTCCGGCGCGCCACATAGAAGAACCGGGTCAGGACCGGGGTGCCCATGAGCTACAACAGTTTCGGCCACATGTTCCGCTTCACCACATGGGGCGAAAGCCACGGGCCCGCGCTCGGGGTGGTGGTGGACGGCTGCCCGGCGGGGCTTGCGATCAGCGCGGAGATCATCCAGCGTGATCTCGACCGCCGCAAGCCCGGCCAGTCGCGCTATACCACCCAGCGCCGCGAGGCCGACGCGGTGAAGATCCTTTCGGGCGTCTTCGAGGACGAGCGCACCGACGGCCTGCGCACGACGGGCACGCCCATTTCGCTATTGATCGAGAACACCGACCAGCGCTCCAAGGACTATTCGGATATCCGCGACAAGTTCCGGCCCGGTCACGCCGACTATACCTATTTCCAGAAATACGGCATCCGCGACTATCGCGGCGGCGGGCGCTCCTCGGCGCGCGAGACGGCGGCGCGGGTCGCGGCGGGCGCGGTGGCGCGGCTGGTGATCCCGCAGGTGAGGATTCGCGCCTCGCTGGTGCAGATCGGGCCGCACAAGATCGATTACGCCAATTTCGACTGGGCCGAGGTGGACCAGAACCCCTTCTTTTGCGCCGATGCCAAAGCGGCGGAGCACTGGGCGGGTTACCTCGACGGCATCCGCAAGGCGGGCTCCTCGGTGGGCGCGGTGGTCGAAGTGGTCGCCGAGGGCGTCCCGGCGGGTTGGGGCGCGCCGGTCTATGGCAAATTGAGCGCCGACATCGCCTCGGCCTTCATGTCGATCAACGCCGTCAAGGGCGTCGAGATCGGAGAGGGGATGGATGCGGCGGAACTGACAGGCGAGGTCAACGCCGACCAGATGCGCGCCGCAAGGCCGCTGCCCGAATTTCTCTCCAATCGGGCAGGGGGGATATTGGGCGGGATTTCCAACGGCGACCCGATCGTTGCGCGCTTCGCGGTCAAGCCCACCAGTTCGATCCTCACCCCGCGCCAGACCGTGACGACCGCCAATGAGGACACCGACATTATCACCAAGGGCCGCCACGATCCGTGCGTAGGCATCCGCGCCGTGCCGATCGGGGAAGCGATGATGGCGTGCGTTCTGGCGGACCACTTCCTGCGCCACCGTGGGCAATCGGGCCGGGACGGCGGCATCGGGTTTGAAGATTGATGAATTTTTTAGGATGGTCCCTCACCCCGCCTTGCAAGGCAAGGACCGCGCGGGGGAGGATCTCGATTTTTGAGGTACGACAGAATGCTGCCTGAATCCGACCGCCGCGTGGAAGCCGCACTCGATGCCATGAAGCGCGGGGGGATGGTTGTCGTCATCGACGATCACGATCGCGAGGGCGAGGGCGACATCATCGCCGCCGCCTCGACTGTGACACCCGAACAGATGGCCTTCATCGTGCGTCACACATCGGGGATCGTGTGCACGCCTATCAGCGGAGAGCGGGCTGCAAAGCTGCACCTCGATCCCATGGTCGCGCTCAACGACTCCGCCCATACCACGGCTTTCACGGTATCGATCGATTTCAAGCACGGCACCACCACGGGCATTTCCGCAGAGGACCGGACCGCAACGGTGCGCGCGCTGACCAATGGCAATGTGGCGGCCGAGGATTTTGCCCGCCCCGGCCATATCTTCCCGCTCATTGCACGGCGCGGCGGAGTGCTGATGCGCTCGGGCCATACCGAGGCGGCCGTCGACATGTGCCGGCTGGCCGGGCTGCCCGATGTCGGGGTGATCTGCGAACTGGTCAATGACAACGGCACGGTGACGCGCGGCCAGGAGGTTACGGATTTCGCGCAAAAGCACGATCTGCCGCTGGTCTCGGTCGCCGATCTCATCGCCTACCGCCAGCGCCGCGAAAAGCTTGTGGAGCGCGTTGGCACGTTCGCGATCGAAACGGTCGCGGGAAAAGCCATGGCCTACGCCTATTCCACCCCCTTCGATCGCGTGCAGCACCTGGCGCTGGTGTTCGGCGATGTGAGCAAGGGCGAAGCCATCCCGGTCCGCCTCCAGCGCGAGGACATCACGCTCGACGTGTTCGGGGGCGCGTCAAGGCTCAATGAATCGCTCAAGAACCTCGCGCAAACCGGCGGCGTGCTGGTCTATCTGCGCGAAGGCACGGCAGGGGTCGCCTGGCAGGATGAATCGGCAACCCATCCGCGCGGCGACGAGGACCATGGATCGGCCCGCGACCGCGAGGCCGAATGGCGCGAGGTGGGGCTGGGCGCGCAAATCCTGCGCGACCTCGGGATCGTCTCGATCCGCCCCATGACGTTGCGCTCGCGCCGCTATGTGGGGCTGGATGCCTTCGGTATCACCATCGTCTCGGAGAGCTGACCGGTCCTCTCCATCGGCGCGCCGCCATATTTGAAGTCCAGCGCCAGCGCGCCGACGACAATAACGATGCCGATAAGCCAGAGAACCGTCCGGATGAACGGATCACTCATCAACTGGTTGATCATCATGCCAGATCCTTGGGAAAGGCGGTGCGGACCGCATCGCGATCCGCGGCCGATTTCAGCCGGACCGTCAACGCGGTGGCGTCGACCGGAACCTGAACGGGCAGGTTGATCTCGACCGAAGGCATGTGGGCGCGCGCCCATGCCTTGACGCGGGAAATCTTGTTGGTGCCCGTGACGGGCAGAACAAGGGCATATTTGAAGGTCATCACAATCCTCGAAAGCTTTTTTTCCGCGCACCAAGAGGCAGCGGGGGCTGATCCCGCTTGTGGGGCCCGTGTGCGTGCGGTTCATCTGTGGGAGAATTTATCCTGGCCCGGCGCTTGCCGCCTGGCAGGTAGCCGAACCAGGCGATCAGCCAATCAGGAGCCGTACGCCACCATCAGTGAAGCAAGACCTGGAAAACCATCTCATGGCGGCCATCATGGCCAAGTCCCCCATGAAGTCAATCGCCAGGCATAATACTAAAGTCGTATGCGGCATAAGGCGCTGCCGCCGTTAACGAAATGGCCCTTGAATCGCCGCGATCCATAGCCATGTTGGGTGTCGGGCCTCATGGCGGGGGCCCACTTCCACATATGCCATTGATAAGAATCCCGCGCGCAAGCGTCAGGGGTCATGGAGAGAGATATGCCTGCGATGCGGCTTTGCAGTTCGTGCGTCGGGCCGGTGCCCCGTGCCTCGCACCGGTGCCCATGGTGTTTTTCTGAATTTGACGGCCTGCCCGGCAGGCCCGAGCATCTGTTTGCCTCGGCCGAAGGGCAGGGCCGGGCCCGTCAGGTCCAGCCGCCGCCGGACCAGCACGCCAGCGACGACCGCTGACGGCAGTTTATTCCGCGTCCTTGCCCGGGAAACCGGGCAAACCGCGCTGGTTGCCGCGCGTAAAAAAGGCAACCGTTTCGATATTTCCGTCACTTCCCGCAAGCGGGGAGGTGATGCGGCCCGCAAGCCGCCAGCCCCGCCTTTCCATAAAGGCGATGACCGCCCCTATGGCGTCCTCGACGTGAGGCCCCGGCACGACGATGCCGCCCTTGCCGAGATGATCGCGCCCCACCTCGAATTGCGGCTTGACGAGCAGGATGGCCTGGGCGTCCGGCGCGCAAAGCGATAGCGGTGCGTCGAGGATCTTGGTGAGCGAAACGAAACTCACATCGCTGACGACGAGATCGACCGCGTCCGGTATCAGCGCTTCTGAAAGGTCGCGGGCATTGGTGCCTTCCAGGCTTATGACGCGCGGATCGGCGGCGATGTCGCCGTGAAGCTGGCCGTGCCCGACATCGACGGCAAAGATTTTTTCCGCGCTGCGTTCGAGCAGCGCTTGCGTGAATCCGCCGGTGGAACTGCCAAGATCGAGGCAGGTTTTTCCCCTGGGATCGAAGCCCGACGCATCGAGCCCGGCGATCAGCTTGAGTGCTGCGCGCGAGACATAGCCCGATGCGGGGTCATCGATGGTGACGAGATCGTCAGGGCCGACCAGTTGCCCGGCCTTCGAGGCGGGTGCGCCGTTGACGCTGACCGTGCCGCGCGCGACGGCATCCCGCGCGCGGGAGCGGGACGGCACCAGCCCGCGCTGCTCGAGGGCAACGTCGAGCCGCTGCCGCTCGCTCATGCAGCGATGAGCCTGCGGATCTTGGCGATGGCGGTTTCCGAATCCTCGCCCCATGCGATGGTGCCGAAGAACGTCCCCTCGTCATCGATGAGGAAGATCGAGGCGGTGTGGTTGACCAGATATTCGCTCGACCCTTCCGCCTCCACCTTTTCCGAGAACACGCCGTAGGAGCGCTTGATCTGGTCGGTCTGGGCCTGATCGCCGACCAGCCCGATGACGTCGGGGCCGAAATTGGAGAGATAGGTCGCAACGTGTTCGAGATCGTCCCGCTCGGGATCGACGGTGACGAAGATGATGTTGAGATCGTCCGGGCCAAGGCCGAGCTGGGCCTTCCACGCCGTCGCCTCGGCCAGCGTCATGGGGCACACGTCCGGGCAGAAGGTGTAGCCGAAGAACATCATGGTCGGCGTGCCCTTGAGATCCTCCTCGGTGAAGGTCTCCCCGGTCGTTGTCGCCACCATCTCGAAGGGCCCTCCGAACATGGTGCCGGAAGGTGAGAAGGGGCGGGTGAAATAGATGACGGTTGCCCCGATGGCCGCAAGGATCACCAAACCCCAGAGGACGATGCGAACTTTTCCCAGCACGACGATATTCCTGACTTCAATCTGTTATTGCGGATCCAGCGGTTCGGTGCCCGTGGGCGTGCCGTCCCTGGCGAGCGTGATCTTCTCGATCCGGGCTTCGGCTTTTTTGAGCAGCCCTTCGCAATGACGCTTGAGCGCTTCGCCGCGCTCGTAGATCGCAATGGATTCCTGCAAGGGCGCCCGCCCGCTTTCCAGTTGCTGGACGATCTTTTCAAGCTCGTCCAAAGCCGCCTCGAAGCTCATTTCGGCGATGTCGGTCATTGCGCCTGTCCTTCCTGATGATCGGAATCGGGTCCGGCCTGGCCGGTGAGCAGCATGCCTACATGCGCGGACACCCCCGAAGCAAGACCGGCCAGATCGTATCCGCCTTCGAGCATCGAAACGATGCGGTTTGAGCAGCGTCTTGCGGCGATGTCCAGCAACTTTCCCGTGAGCCAGGCGTAATCGTCCCCCACCCATTCCAACTGCGCCAACGGGTCGCGCCTTTCGGCGTCGAAGCCGGCCGAAACAAGGATCAGATCGGGCGAAAACGCATCGAGTGCGGGCAGGATACGCTCGGTATAGGCGGCGCGCATCGCGTCGGTGCCCGTGCCGGCCCGGAGAGCTGCGTTGACGATGTTGCCGACGCCGGTTTCGCTGGGTGCGCCGGTGCCGGGAAAAAGCGGCATCTGGTGGGAGGAGGCGTAAAAGACCGAAGGGTCGTCTTCAAATATGTCCTGGGTGCCGTTGCCGTGATGGACGTCGAAATCGACGATGGCGACGCGCTCGGCGCCATAAAGCCGCTGGGCCTGCCGCGCCGCGATGGCGATGGTGTTGACAAGGCAAAAGCCCATCGGGCGGTCGCGCTCGGCGTGGTGCCCCGGCGGACGGGCGGCGACAAAGGCGTTGTCGGCCTCGCCCAGCACCACCGCCTCGATCCCGCGCAAGACGCCGCCGAGCGCGGTGGCCGAGGCATCGAGGCTGGTTGCGGAAACGAAGGTATCGGCGTCGATCTGCCCGATGCCCTCGGCGGGCCGGGCGGCGCGGACGCGGTCCATCACCGTTTCGGAATGGACGATCTCGGCCAGCGTCAGGTCCCCCTGTGGCGCCTCTTCGCGTTCGAGGCGGGCAAAGCGGGGCTGCTCCAGCGCCTTGATGACGGCCGCGAGTCGGCCGGCGCGCTCGGGGTGCCCCTGCGGCGTCCTGTGCTGCCCGAAATTGGCCTGGGTGAGAAGAAGCGTTGTCATCGCATACCTTGGATCAATCGATTTCTTGACGCGGGCAGCCGCGCTTGTCAAACAGCCCTAATGCCGCACGATGCCAACGACCCCACGACGATTGAGCAGGCCGCCGCGCTGATCCGCGCTGGAAAGCTGTGCGCGTTTGCGACCGAAACGGTCTATGGGCTGGGCGCGGACGCCACCAATTCCGACGCTGTCCTCGCCATATACGAGACCAAGGGACGCCCGCGGTTCAATCCGCTGATCTCGCACTGCGCCGACATGGAGATGGCGCGGCGCTACGCGCGGTTTTCGCCCTTGGCCGAACGGATCGCGGCAAGGTTCTGGCCGGGCCCGCTGACGCTGGTGCTGCCGATGATCCCCGGATCGGGCCTTTCGGACCTTGTGACCGCCGGTCTTGAAACGGTCGCCATCCGCGTACCGGGGCATGCCGATGCGCGCGCGCTGATTGCAAAGGTAGGCAGGCCCGTGGCGGCGCCTTCCGCCAACCCCTCGGGCAAATTGTCGCCAACGACCGCCGCGCAGGTCCGCAAGGGCTTCGGTGGCCGCGTCCCGGTGCTCGATGGGGGGCCGTGCCGGAATGGACTTGAATCGACCATCCTGACGATTGAAGGCGATACCGTGACCCAACTGCGCGCCGGAGCGCTGGCCCGCGAGGAAGTGGAGGCGTTTCTCGGGCTGCCGGTGCATTCGGCGTCCCATGACACAGCCATTGCCGCGCCGGGCATGCTTAAAAGCCACTATGCGCCCGAAGCGGCCATCCGGCGCGACGCGGAAAGGCCCCACGCAGACGAGGCGTTCCTTGCGTTCGGGCCCGAGCGGGAAGGCTTTTCCGGCCCGATGCTCAACCTCTCGCCATCGGGCGATCTGCGCGAGGCGGCGCGCAATCTCTTCTCATATCTTGCCCGGCTGGACGGCGAGGGACGACAAAGGATCGCCGTCGCCCCCATCCCTCACGAGGGACTGGGCGAAGCGATTAACGACCGGCTGGAACGGGCGGCAGCGCCGAGGGAATCCGAGATAGCCTAAGCATGACGCTGCATTCTCGCAGCTTCATTCAGCAGGCGCCCCGTTATGCTTGCGATCCTTGCGCGTAACCGAGAGAGAAAAGACATAAAGCACCGCGAGGACAAACAGCGGCCACACCCAAAGAAGAAGGATTTCCATATTAGTCCTCCAAACCGGCGAGCAATCGCTGTGCAAGGGAATGTAACACAAGAGCTACGACCAATCCAAGTAAGCTCAGCCCGGCAATATTCCAAGTGTCCCGGGAGGGCATGGTTCCAAGTCCAACGCCAATAAACGGGCCGAGAAGGGCTGCCAGTACCGTACCGGAAGCGATGGAATTTATGAAGTTCGCTGTGAGCTTGGTGCGCTCGATCTCTGCGGCGGCCTGTTTCATCAGGAGTATATACCACCTTTCACAATGAGGTGGAGTGATAAACGCTTACATGGGAGTGTTACAATCAACTCTCGCGCACCTTGTAGGGCTTCTGGTCGCGCCAGAAGCGCATGAGGCTTTCGAGGTCTGCGTCGCCGCCTTCGGGCAGGACGATGCGGATGTTGACGTAGAGGTCGCCCTTGCCGAACAGGCCCTTGCCCTTCAGGCGCAACGCCTTGGAGGTGTCCGGGCCGGGGGGCAGGTTGAGTTCGACCGCGCCCGAAAGCGTGGGCACGCGCACTTTGGCGCCCAGCACAGCTTCATAAAGGGTGACCGGCACATCGACGCGCAGATCGTTGCCGTCGCGGCGGAAGGTCTTGTGCCGCGCGAACTTGATGGTGACGAGCACGTCGCCCGGCTGCCCGGTGAGCGGGGAGGGCTTGCCCTGCCCGCGCAGGCGGATCTGCTGGCCTTCCTCGAGCGGGGAGGGCAGCTTGACCGAAACGGTCTTGCCGGTCGGCAGCACGACGGGCACCGAATTGCCCGCATTGGCGTCTTCGAGCGTTACGGCGAGATTGACGGTGGTATCGGGGCCCTTGGCGGATGCGCTCGAACTGGCCGTGCCGGTGAATGGGTCCCAGCTTGCGCCGCCGCCCGCGCCCGCCCCGCCGAACGGGTTGGCCCCGCCACGGCGCGCGCCGGCGCCGCCCGCGGAAAACCCGCTCATGAATTCCTTCAGGATGTCCTCGGCGCTGAACCCGCCCGTGCCTCCAGCGCGCGCGCCGCCGCGCGCCGCGCCCGGATCGAAGCCGAACCCGGCAAATTTCGGGTTGCCTTCGGCGTCGATCTCGCCGCGATCGTATTGCGCCCGCTTTGTCTTGTCGGACAAAAGGTCGTAGGCTGCCGTGGCCTCGGCGAATTTTTCGTGGGCCTTCTTGTCGTCCGGGTTCTGGTCCGGGTGCCACGTCTTGGCGAGCTTGCGGTAGGCGGACTTGATGTCCTTCTCGCTCGCAGACTTCGGGACGCCGAGAACGGTATAAGGGTCGCGCATGCTCCTCTTACCTGAACACTTTCCCGATGCCCCGCCGGAATACCGCCCGGAACATCGCTGATCAAACATTGCCGACGGCGCCGGTTGAAGCGCCGCTCATTTGCGTTCTATATGGCCACGGGTCCCGGTATTGTCCAGAAGTGCAAAGAAAATGAGCGCAGCCGATACGCCTTTGAACGATGCGATTTTCGATGATTCCCTTAAAGGCGCAATCGATCCTTTCGCGCTTTTCGAGCAATGGCTGGCCGCCGCCCGGCAATCCGAGATCAATGACGGCAACGCCATGGCGCTGGCGACCGTCGATGCGGACGGGCTGCCGGATGTGCGCATGGTGCTGCTCAACGGGCTGGATGCGCGCGGCTTTGTGTTCTTCACCAATCTGGGCAGCGCCAAGGGCCGGCAGTTGCTGGACAACCCCAAAGCCGCGCTGCTGTTCCACTGGAAAAGCCTCAGGCGACAGGTGCGGGTTCGCGGCGATGTGGAAGAGGTGAGCACTGGGGAGGCCGACGCCTATTTCGCCACCCGCCCCGCCCAGTCGCGCATCGGCGCGCACGCATCGGCGCAATCGCGCCCGCTCGAAAGCCGCGAGATTCTGGTCGAAAAGGCCGAAAGCCTTGCGCGCGACTATGGGGAAGGGCCCATTCCGCGCCCCGATTACTGGTCCGGCTTTCGCGTGCTGCCGCACCAGATCGAATTCTGGAAGGACGGGGCGTTCAGGCTGCACGACCGGGTCGTGCTGCGCCGGGAGGCGGATGGCTGGTCGCGGACGCGGCTTTATCCATAGCGGGACGCGTTGCGATAGCCCCAATGTGTGACTGAACCCCGGACCCGGCCCTTGCGAATTCTCATCAGAACCTCAAAAAGCGCCATATGGTCCCGTCGGCTCGCGAGCTTCGCGATGGCCGTGCTGGTGGTTGCGACCCCGCTTCATATCTTCGATCTCATCGCGACCGATGTGTTCGGCATCAGCCTTGCCATAGGGTTCGGCACGGCGGCGCTGGCTTTGCTGCTGGGGCTTTTTGCCTATGTCCGGCTCTGGTTCACCGGGGATCGCGGGTGGCGGCCGGCGAGCTTTGGGGTGGCGTTCGGGCTCATCTGCCTCCTGCCCGTTGCCGCCGCGGGCTATCTGGCCGTCACATATCCCGCGACCACCGATATTTCGACGGCGCTGGCCAGCCCGCCCGACCTCATCATGGCGCGGGCGCAGGGGACCGAAATCGACCCCGAACTGATCCTCGTTTCCTATCCCAACCTCATCACGCGGTTTTACCAGATCCCCTCGCCGGTCCTGTTCGATCTGGCCCAGACCCTTGCGCGGCGCAGCGGCTGGCAGGTCATCAGCGCGCTTTCGCCCGCTGACGAGGAAAGCGGGGGCACGCTCAACGCCATCCGCCGGTCGCTTTTGGGCTGGAGCACCGAGATCGCCTTCCGCGTCTCGCCGGGGCCTATCGGTGCGCTGATCGACCTGCGCGCCGCCTCGCTCTTTGCCACCCCTCACGATCTGGGCGAGAACGGCCGCGCCATCGAGGATTTCCTGCGCGCGCTCGACCAGAGCGTGACCGAGTATATCCAGGCCAATCTGGCGGCCATGGAGGAGGACACCGAATTGGTGACGGTCGAGGGGCTGGAGGGGGATGGCGGGGAGTGAGATGGCTCTCGTCTCCTTAAAGGGCCAGGTTATCACAGATAGAACTGTGTGTGGCTTCACCCCTCCCCATCAAGGGGAGGGTGTTTCCTTTTCCTTGTTGTCTCCCTACGCACAAGGCCAGCACCTCCCCCCTTAGTGGGGGAGGTTGGGAGGGGGTAGCGGTGCCGGCCAGACGCTTTAGGTATCGATCGAACCTATCGCTCCATCAATGAAGCGCGGAGGCTCCAGGGGGTGCGGGTGATGCGCAGGGCGCCGGTGGATTCGAGATATTCGAGATGGGAGAGGAGCGTGCGCCGGGCGCCGATGCGTACCCTGGGCGTGACGTCGGGATAGATGCGTTCGGCCAGCCGGGAGAGCGACAGCGGGCCGGATTTGAGCGCATTGAGAATCTGTCCGTTGCGCATCAGCCGGTGCGTGCGCACCGCGCGCACCCTTGCCGGGCCGTCCGCGATCTCGCCGCCATGGGCGGGTATGTAGCGGGTCTGGGGCAGGGCTTCGAGCCGGTCGAGCGAGGCGAGGTAGGCGGCCAGATCGCCGTCGGGCGTCGCAACCAGCGTCGTGTTCCAGGCCATCAGGTGATCCCCGGTGAGCACCGTGTCCGTGCCGTCGAGGGCAAAGGAGAAATGGTTGGCGCAATGGCCGGGGGTCGCGATGGCGCTGAGCGCCACCCCGCCATATTCCAGCCGGTCGCCATCCTTTATCTCGCGGTCGGGCACCAGCGCATAGTCGGAGGCATGGGCAAAGGGGTTGCGCTCGAGGAATTTTAGCGGGCGCGACAGCCTGTGCCGTCCGCCGAACACCAGCGGCGCGCCGGTTCTCTGCCTGAGCCGGGGCACGAGCGCGCAATGATCGATATGGGTGTGGGTGAGAAGGATCGCCTCGATGGGCCGGTGGCCCGCCGCCGCCAGAATCGCTTCGAGATGGGCGTCGTCGTCCGGACCCGGATCGAGCACGGCAATCCTGTCGTGGCCGATAAGGAACGTGTTGGTGCCGGTAAAGGTGAAGGGGGACGCATTGGGCGCCGTGAGCCGGGCAAGGCCGGAAGCGATAGGCACGAGCACCCCGGTCTGCGGGTCGAAGCCGGGCCTTTCGGGGGGCGATGATTGAGTGGCGGCCATTGCGTGTCGGGAAATGAATGGGTAAAAGGGCAATCGAATTCAGCGTTTAACGCAAAGGACCCCGCGATGGCCATGACTTTTGCCACTTCCAACACGCTTCTGGGCACAATGCAGCCAAAGGGCCGTGCCGCGCAGGCGCTGACCGCGCTGGCGGTCGCCTTTCTGGGCTCGATCCTTCTGGCCGTGTCGGCGAAGGTGAACGTGCCCACATGGCCCGTGCCCGTCACGCTCCAGTCGATGGCGGTCGCAGCCATCGCGGCGGCGTTCGGCGCGCGCGTGGGTGTTGCGACGGTGGCGCTCTATATCGGGCAGGGCCTTGCCGGGCTGCCGGTGTTTGCCGGTATCTATGCCGGGCCTGCCTATCTCTTCGGCCCGACCGGCGGGTTCATCCTGGCCTGGGTGGCGATGGCCGCCATTATCGGGCATGCCGCCGATCGCGGGCTTTCGCGGCGCTTCCTGCCGCTGTTCGCGGTGATGGTGGCCGCCGGCGTCGTGCAGTTCGCGGCGGGCTTTGCCTGGCTGCTTCTGCTCTCGGGGCAGGCCGGCTGGATCGATCCGGTCAACCCGGTGTTCTCGGCCTACAAGGGCGCCGTCGAACCCTTCATCGCCTGGGACATGATCAAGTTTGCCTTTGCCGCCATTACCGTGGTGGGCGGCTGGGCGCTGCTCAAGCGCGACTGAACGCGCCATCGACGGCAATGATCCGAAAGGCCGGCTCCCCAGGGGCCGGCCTTTTCTCATGCAACCACACCCGATGCGCTTCCGTTGTCTTTTCAATGCATATTGAAAGGATAATGGAATGGAACTGTCCGCCTCACCCTGGCTGTTCGCCATTCTGGGCGGCGCGGTGCTGTTGGGGATCGCCATCGCCTATGGCGCGGTGAGATCGTCCCACGCAAGCCGGCGCCAGCGCGACGCCGCGGAAAAAGGCGCGCGCAGGATGTACCACAAGGACGAACGCTGATCGCCCGGCTTTTCCAGCCGCTGCTTTCCCGGGCCACGGCGCCTGCCACCACCGGCTGGCCGAATTCGGGGAGCCGACGAAAAACCCCGGCCCTTGGCAGGACCGGGGTTTTATTGGTCGGAGTAGGGTGATTCGAACACCCGACCCCCTCGTCCCGAACGAGGTGCGCTACCAGGCTGCGCTATACTCCGTCATGGCGCGCGCAAAGACCGCGCGGGTGAGGGCTATATATAGCGGGAAGATTGCCGGTTCAACCCCGTTCGCTGCTGTTGCGGGGCGGGGGCAAACAGTGTAGGAACCAACCCGCCTTGGGGCGTAGCCAAGCGGTAAGGCATCGGTTTTTGGTACCGACATTCGCAGGTTCGAATCCTGCCGCCCCAGCCAGTTTTCCCATAATGTATTGGTTTTACCGCGAAAGCGCATCGTTCCGCGCACCCGCGCGCAGGAGCTTTAGATCGTTTCAGATTTTGACGGAAACGCCCAGCTTCCGCCATCCTGGAAGAATCGCGCTGGATTCCGGCAATAAATGCCGGAATGACAATGGTGTTTCCTGCTTGCTCTCCCTTCCTTCAACGTCACCCCGGTATTTATTACCGGGGACCAAAAGGGTGCCTCCGCGGACGCGGACCTCCTTGTTTCCCTCGAAACCGGAAACGCTTTAGCCATCCGTTAACGCTGCTGGCCGGTCCGGTTTCTTTCATCAATTTTTCCGCACCGCATTTACCAGACATTAGAGCCTCGCCGTCATAGTCGGCTCACCCCGGCAGAAGCCCGGGCTTTTTCAGTGCCCTAAGAACAAGGTGCCAAAATGGATATCAATCTTTCCAAGGCCGTAAGGTCTAATCTTCTTTCTCTTCAGAACACCGCGACCATGATGGGCAAGACGCAGGAGCGTCTGGCTACCGGTCTCAAGGTGAACTCGGCCCTCGATAACCCCACCAACTTCTTTACGGCTTCCGCCCTGAAGAACCGTGCAGGCGACCTCGGTCAGCTCATGGATTCGGTTTCCAACTCGATCCAGACGCTTCAGGCCGCCGACAAGGGCATCAAGGCGATCAGCAAGCTCGTCGAATCTGCCCAGTCGACGGCTCGTCAGGCTCTTCAGGACCGCTCGGCTGCAACCGGCGGGGGCGCTCTCACTGCGGAGACTTCGCTGGGTATCAACAAGGGCGTTGCGGAAAATCGGGTACTGACTGACCTCGGCTTTGCTGCTGGCGATACGCTGACCTTCTCGCGCGAAAACTCCACGACCGGCGTCGTCGAGCAGTTCGAGTTTGAAGTTCAGGCAGGCAGCACCGTTGGGGAACTCGTCGATGCGGTCAATGCCTCGGGTTTTGCCCAGGCCAATATCTCGGACACCGGCTTCCTGTCGTTCTCGGTGGGTGGTTCCGATGACCTCACCGTCACTGCAACTGTGGCGGATGGAGCCGTTGCCAACGGCGATCAAGTGGCTGTGGCAGCACTGGAAGGTCTGGGCTTCACGCAGGCAGGCGCCGCGGGCGCTGGCGATGATGCCGGTGTCGATGGCGAAAGCGACACGGCCTCGCTCACCGTCACTGCGGGCGCTGCCGGCACGAACGAAGTTCGTGCAAAGCTTGCGGCCCAGTACAATGAACTGCTCGGCCAGATCGATGAGCTTGCCGCCGACTCCGACTATAATGGTGTGAACCTGCTTGGCGGAACCGACAACGATCTCAAGGTGATCTTCAATGAGAGGGGTTCCTCTGAAATCACCATCAAGAGCGTCGATTTCACGTCCAGTGGCCTGGGCTTGGCACCGGTCAGCGGTGACTTTGCCACCGAAGCCGAGATCAACGGCGTTCTTGACAAGCTCAAGGGCGCCCTCGGTGAACTGCGTTCGCAGGCCTCCCAGTTCGGCTCGAACCTGTCGGTCGTCGAAACCCGCCAGGATTTCACCAAGGACATGATCAACGTGCTGGAAACCGGCGCCGCGAACCTGACGCTCGCCGACACCAACGAGGAAGCCGCCAACCTCCTCGCTCTGCAGACCCGTCAGCAGTTGTCCTCGACGGCCCTGTCGATGGCTTCGCAGGCCGATCAGGCTGTACTGCGTCTGTTCTAAGAGTAGCAAATCATCCAGGCGAGAAGGCGGTCCAGAAGGGCCGCCTTTTCTTTTTTGGGGGAGCGATGGCGCTGAGACCCCGGTGGGACTGTCCTAGATCGTTTCAGGTCGTGATGGAAACGGCCTGCCGTGGCGGTTGGAGTTGGATCGCACTGGATTGCCGGGAACGAGTCCCGGAATGACATTGGTGATTTTGGCCGATACCTGCTCTAAGTCTTTGATTTATCACGTTTCCGAACCGAATAAGTGGTGCCCACTTATTCTGGAAACGCTCTAGAACGTCATGGCCTCTTTCATCGCTGCGATATAGGCCGTCTTGATGCAGGCCGAGAGGGCCGCGAGTTCGGGTTGTGCCTGAACGCGCATGGGTTTGAGGATGCCGTAGGAAAATTCGATGCGGGGGCGCAGGGGTTTTCGCGTGTAGCCCAGCGATTTGAGCTTGAGGGCCGTGAACGGATCGATGACACCGCTTCCCAGCCCGGCCGTCACGAACATGACGAGAGACGCCGCCGTGGCGGTTTCGACCGCAATCCGGCAACGGAGCCCCGCGCTGTCGAAAGCCTGCTCGACCTTGTAACGGGTGAGGTTGTGCCTCTGGAGCACGACCAGCGGTTCATCGTCGAGCATGGCGAGATCGATGACCGGTTCCGCGCACAGGCGATGGCCGGGCGGCAGGATACATACGCCCTCGCCCATGGGCAGGGTCGTGATCAGATCGGCAGGGTATTCGACCGGCAGCATGGTCACCGCCAGATCGAACTCCTGCTCGTTGAGCCAGCGGCGGTTGTCGCGCCGGACCACGACATCGGTGGAAACCGAGATCTGCGGGTACGATTGCCGGAAAAGAACCAGGGCATCGGGCAGGATCGAATGGGCCATGGCCGAGTTGGCGAAAAGCCGGATCGGACGCTGGGGCATGCGGTCGATATCGCGCAGGATCGCATCGAGATGATCGACGCGCGCCAGCGTTTCCTGCGAGGTATCGAAGAGCCATTCCGCCTTGGGCGTCGGCACGAGGCGCCCCCCGATCCGCGAAAACAAGGTGGTTCCCAGTTGCGCTTCGAGCTCGGCAAGGGTGCGGCTGACCGCCGGCTGGCTGATATTGAGGGTGCGGCCGGCCTCGATGGTGCTGCCGGTCAGCATCAGGGCGCGGAACACTTCTATGTGCCGAAGTTTGAATCGCCAGGCCATATGTCTATGCAGTTTGGTTATATAGTTAGGACTACATCGCATTTGACCTGATTGACTGCAAGCTGAAATATTCCGCGAAAGTCAAGAGCCGGTAAGGAACCGGACAAAGAGGATTTTCATGCAGCCTGCCTTGCAGCTCAAAAGTGCCATTGGCGATATGGTTCAGGTGCGCCCCCTTCACGAGGGGCTGGTCATCTCCGATCGCTTCGCGCTCGAACGTGTCCGTGTCGAGCCCTTCCACGTCGCGTTCCGCCGCATGGTGCGTACGCTGGAATTCGATCTTTCGGAAATACCGGTCGCCACGCTGGGGCAGGCGATCCATGCCGGTGTGCCCATTGTGGGCCTGCCCGTTCCGACCTCGTGCCGCATGCATCACGCCTCGATTCTTTGCGCTGCCGATTCCGATATCCGGGGGCCGCGGGACCTCGTGGGGCGCAAGGTGCTGGCCCGCTCGTGGCCGCAAACGACGGGCGTGTGGATCCGTGGCATTCTCCAGAGCGACTATGGCATCGCGCTTCGCGATATCGACTGGATCGTCCAGGAGGGCCCGCATGTGCCCCAGTTTGCCGATCCCGATTTCGTGACCCTTGTGGAGAGCGAGGAAAGCCCGCTCAGCCTGCTCAGGGCGGGCAAGGTCGATGCGGTCACCGGCCTGCATGGCATTCCCGAAGGCACGCGTCCGGTGATCGGGAACGCCGCAGAAGCGGGTGCGGAATGGTATGCGCGCACCGGTATTTTTCCCGTAAACCATGTGCTGTGCCTGCGCCGCGACGTGCTGGACGCGCACCCATGGCTTGTCCAAGCCGTTACGGAAGTGTTCGACAGGGCACGTGAAATTGCGCAGGAGCGCGGCGATCTCGACAGTACCCGGCACGGACTGCCAGCCGGTCTCCAGCTTTACAAATCCGGGCTCGAAGCCAACCGCAAGTCGATGCAGACGCTGGTCGATTTTTCGATCCAGCAGGAAATTCTGCCCGCTTCGGTAACGCTCGACAGCCTGTTCGTATGACTAGCGGGTTTGAAAGACCCAATCGACCAACCCAGGAGGAAATCATGAAACTGATCAAAGCCTTACTTGCCACTTCGGTGCTTGTCCTAGCCGGATCGGGCGCAGCGTATGCCCAAAACTATCCCGAGCGTCCCGTTACGCTGGTCGTGCCTTTCGCGCCGGGCGGCGCCGTCGATATGGTGGGCCGGTTCATCGCCGACAGGCTGAGCGCGATCTGGGGCCAGACCATCGTGGTCGAAAACATTCCGGGCGCCGGCACGCTGCTGGCCACCGGGCAGGTCTCCAGCGCCAGTCCCGATGGTTATACGCTGCTCATCAACTCGGCGACCGTCACCATGAGAGCTGCCATTCAGGAGACCCCGCTGGTCGATCCCGCCGAGGACCTGACCCATATCGGCCGCATCGGGGCCACGCCGCTGCTGCTGGCCACCAGCCCCTCGCTCGGCGTCTCGAACTATGACGAGTTCGCGGCGCTTGCAAAGGAGCGCGAGCTCAAATACGCCACCGTTGGCGTCGGGTCGCTGAACCAGTTCGCCTCCGAAATCCTGCGCAGCGCCGCCGATCTCCAGATGACGCCGGTTCACTATAATGGCGGCTCCCCCGCCATGACCGACGTGATCGGGGGCCACGCGGACCTTTTCTATGGCAGCATCACCCAGGTTATCCCGCATGTGCGCGAGGGCCTGATGACCGGTATCGTGGTTTCGAGCGCGGAGCGTTCGGACATCCTGCCCGAGTTGCCCAGCGTGGGCGAACTCGGCCTGGATGACGCCGTGATCGAAAACTGGTGGGGTCTGTTCGGGCCCAAGGGCATGGACGAGGCGATCGTCGATCAGATCAACGCCGACCTCAACACCGTGCTGCAGACCCCGGAAATGGCCGAATTCCTGCAGAGCGACGGCGCCCGCCCGCTTTGGGGCACGCCCGAAGAATTTACCGAACAGGTAAAGAGCGAATACGCCACCTGGCGCCGGGTTGCCAACGAACAGGGCATCCGCCCCGAATAAAGTCCATAGTGGCTGCGGGCCGCCTCCCCGTGGGGTGGCTCGCACCGCATTTCCAAAGGGCGCCATGTTGTCCATAAGAAGTCAAAAAGATCTCGTCGCCGGCGCGATTTTCGTCGCCATAGGGATATTCTTTGTCGTTTCTTCTCTCGAATACCGGCTGGGTACGCCTGCGCGCATGGGGCCAGGCTTCTTTCCGCTCATACTTGGGATTCTGCTGAGCCTTTTGGGTAGCGGCGTCATCCTTACCGCGCTGCGGGGCGAACCGGACGAGGGAGGCCGGCTGGACACGTTCAACCTGCGCGGGTTGGGCGTAATCATTTTTACAACGGTCCTCTTTGGAATTCTGATTCAGCCGCTCGGGTTGCTGGTAACGCTTTCGATCTGTGCGGCCATCACGAGCCTTGCGGCGCCGGGCGCGCGCCCGCTGGTCATTGCCGGCAATGTCGGCGTTCAACTGGTTATCGGTCTGGGTGTCTTTCACCTTCTGCTCAAGCTGCAGATTCCCCTTCTGCCGCGCATTCTCGGCTTCTGAGGCTCGCAAGATGGATTTTGTCGCTAATCTCACCCTGGGCCTGCAAACGGCCATGACATTGGAAAACCTGATCTACGCAGGTGTCGGCTGCCTTCTGGGCACGCTGATCGGCGTGCTGCCGGGGCTTGGGCCGCTGACGACGATTTCCATGCTGCTGCCCTTCACCTTCGGGTTGAGCCCGATCGGCGCGCTGATCATGCTTGCCGGCATCTATTACGGCGCCGCCTATGGGGGATCGACCACTGCGATCCTCGTCAATCTGCCGGGAGAAGCCTCCTCGGTCGTAACGACCATCGACGGCCACCAGATGGCCAAGCAGGGTCGCGCGGGGGCCGCATTGGCGGCAGCGGCCATCGGCTCGTTCGTCGCGGGGAGCCTGGGCGTGCTGGTGCTGGCCGTGTTCTCAGGCCCGATCGCCCAGGTCGCCTTCAGTTTCGGCCCGGCTGAATATTTCGCCCTGATGTTCATGGGGCTGATCGGCGCGGTTTCACTGACATCGGGACCGCTGCTCAAATCGCTGTGCATGATCGTCGTCGGCCTGCTCATCGGCCTCGTGGGCATGGATGTGAGCTCAGGCGTGGTGCGCTTTTCCTTCGGCAGCATCGCCCTTTGGGAAGGCGTCGATTTCATCGTCATCTCGATCGGCATCTTCGCCTTCGCTGAAATCGTCAGCACGCTGGAACGCCAGAAGACCGGCGAAGCGCAGGTGGCGCCGATCGCGTCCATCATGCCGACGAGGCAGGACATCAAACGCATGACCCCCGCCATTCTGCGCGGGTCGACGCTGGGGTCTTTCCTGGGCATCCTGCCGGGTGCCGGCGTGTCGCTGGCCTCGTTCTTTGCCTATAGCCTTGAAAAGAAGACCTCGAAATACAGGCACGAACTGGGCAAGGGGGCGATCGAGGGCGTGGCGGGGCCGGAATCGGCCAACAACGCGGCCGCGCAGACCTCGTTCATACCGACCCTGACGCTGGGCATTCCCGGTTCGGCCACGATGGCGCTGATGCTCGGGGCGATGGTCATCCACAATATCCAGCCCGGCCCGTCGGTGGTGACGAGAAATCCCGATCTGTTCTGGGGCCTGATCGTATCGATGTGGATCGGCAACCTGTTTCTGGTGATTCTCAACCTGCCGCTCATCGGCATGTGGGTGCGCCTCCTGCGCATCCCCTATTCGATGCTGTTCCCGGCCATCCTGATGTTCTGCTGCATCGGGGTCTATGCCAGCTCCTATTCGGTGCTCGACGTGTTCATGGTGGCGGGACTGGGGGCCGCGGGCTATGTGCTGGCCAAGCTCGACTGCGAACCGGCGCCGCTACTGCTCGGCTTCATTCTGGGGCCGATGGTGGAAGAATATTTCCGCCGCGCGCTCGTGCTCTCGGACGGCGATTTCTCGGTGTTCGTGTCGCGTCCGATTTCCGCCGCTCTGCTGGCGGTTTCCATCGCCATGCTCGTATTTGCCGCCTTGCCCAAACTGCGCAAGGCGCGGCAGACTGCATTTGCCGAAGACTGATCCTTCATCAAGGCCCTGCCCGGACGCCGTCCGGGCAGGGCGATCCTGACGACCTGCTTATTGGGGATTTTTACTTATGTCCAAGACTGCTCTTATCGTTTCGGCCCATTCGGCCGATTTTGTGTGGCGCTGCGGCGGGGCGATTGCGTTGCATGCTTCGCTTGGCTACGCGGTGACGGTGGTTTGCCTTTCGTATGGCGAGCGCGGGGAGAGCGCCAAGCTCTGGAAGAACGAGGGTATGACGCTCGACAAGGTCAAGACCGAGCGCCGCCGCGAGGCCGAGAACGCGGCCAGGGCGCTCGACGTCCACGATATCGAATTTTTCGACCTGGGCGATTACCCACTGGAAATGACCCGCGAGGGCAAGGACCGGCTGGTCGATGTGATGCGCAAGGTGCAGCCCGCCTTCATGATGACGCACTCCAAATACGATCCCTACAACACCGACCACATGTATGTGTCGCAGTGGACGCTCGAATGCCGGGCCATCGCGCAGGCCTGGGGGCACAATCCGGGTGAAAAGGTCCTCGGGGCGCCGCAGGTCTATCTGTTCGAGCCGCACCAGACCGAGCAGATGGAATGGAAGCCTGATACCTTTCTCGATATCACGCCCGTGTGGGACAAGAAGTGGGCGGCGATCCAGGCGATGGAAGGCCAGGAGCACCTGTGGCACTATTACGAGAACGTGGCGCAGAACCGGGCCAACCACTTCCGGCGCAATTCGGGCGGTCAGGCAGGAGGAAGGGCGGCCAAATACGCCGAAGGCTTCCAGTCGATCTTCCCGCGCACCGTGGATGAACTGTAATGGGCGGGGTGGTTGTCCGGAACATCGAGCGGGCCGACAAGGGCGTCATCGAGCGCCTTGCGGCCTGTGGGGTGGCGACGGTGCACGAGGCGCAGGGCCGCAAGGGGCTTTTGGCCAGCTATATGCGCCCGATCTATTCCGGCGCGCGGCTGGCGGCGAGCGCGGTTACCATCTCGGCGCCGCCGGGCGACAACTGGATGGTGCATGTGGCGATCGAGCAGTTAAGGGACGGCGACATTCTCGTGCTCGCGCCCACCAGTCCGAGTGAGGACGGCTATTTCGGCGATCTTCTGGCCACCTCGGCACAGGCGCGCGGGTGCAAGGGGCTGATCATCGATGCCGGGGTACGCGATGTGGCCGACCTGACCGAGATGAAATTCCCGGTGTGGTCCAAAGCGATCTCTGCGCAGGGGACGGTCAAGGAGACGGTGGGCTCGATCAACGTCCCTGTCGTTTGCGCCGGTGCGCTGGTCGAGCCGGGCGACGTGATCATTGCCGACGACGACGGGGTGTGCGTGGTCCGGCGCGATGAGGCCGCGTCGGTGGCCGACAAGGCCGAGGCGCGGGTTGCCGCCGAGGAGGACAAGCGCAAGCGGCTGGCGGCGGGGGAACTTGGCCTCGACATCTACAAGATGCGCGAAAGGCTGGCCGAAAAGGGACTCAGATATATCTGAACACATGAGTGTTTGGTGGAATCGCAAACACAGCGGACGCGGTTTGCACCGCACTGGACCCCGGGAACCCGTCCCGGGGTGACGGTGGAGTTTGTGGTTGTAACCGTGCCCCTCACACCATTGTCATTCCGGCATTTATTGCCGGAATCCAGCGCGATCTTGCCATCACGCCTAACCCGAAACGATCTAGCCGGGGCGCGCGTCCGGCATCATGGAGATGATCTTTTCGTGGAGCGCTCTGCGAATGGGGATGCCGCGCGCGTTAGATTGTTCGCGGATGGCGTAGCGGCGCGAGCCGGGCAACCGGGCGCCCTGCTGCTCGATGCGGGCAAAAAGGTCCTCGGCGGCATCCTGGCTTTCGCCTTCCTTTCCCAGCGCGGCGCCGATGAGGGTGGGGTTGAAGGCGAGGATCAGTTCGCCATGGCACGGCGCGGCCTTTGCCTGCTGGTCGAATTGCGCGGACTGCCGGCTGGTCCTGTCGGCGATGAAGGGGCCGGCGAGCAGCTCGATCATGGTGGCCAGCGCCGAGCCCTTGTGCCCGCCAAACGGCAGCATGGCGCCGGCAAGGACGGCGGCGGGATCGGTGCTGGGCTGGCCTTCGCGGTCGAGCCCCCAGCCGGAGGGGATCTGGCGCCCTTCCTGGCGGTAAAGCGCGATGTCGGCGCGGGCGGCGGCACTGGTGGCAAAATCGAATACGTAAGGGGGGTGGCCCGGGCGCGGCCAGGCAAAAGCGATGGGGTTGGTGCCAAGGGCGCCGCCGGTCCCGCCCGCCGGGGCCACCCAGTCATGGGTGGGATTCATGGAAAGTCCCGCGAGCCCCTGCACCGCGATATCCTCGACGATCGGCCAGAGGGCGGTGGAATGAAAACCGTTGTTGATGGCAAGAATGGCGATGCCCAGCCGCCGCGCATTGGCAACCAGCAGCGGCAGGCCGCGCTCGGCGGCCAGCGTGGAAAAGCCGTAATCGGCATCGACATGGATGATGGCGGGCGTCAGTTCCTCTACGGTGGGGTCCGCGTGCTTGTTGAACGTCGGATGCGCCATCGTCTCCAGCGTGCCGGGCAGGCGCTGCAATCCATGCGAGCGGCCACCGTCACGCTCGGACCTGCACAGGACACCGGCGAGCGCCCGTGCCTGCGGCTCTGAAAGACCGTGCGCGGTGAGAAAACCATGGGCCAGATCGAGCAGTTCTTCCCATGAAAGGATGATCTCGTCCCGATTGTCTGTCATTGTTTCTCCACCACAAGCACGTGATCGGGCTTATTCCAGAACGGCGGGAAGTAGAGGGGCGTTGAGGAGAGCGGCAGGATGCAGTCCTTGAGGGTGACGCCGATGACGTCGCTCATGAAATCCCGGCGGGCCTGCATGCGGGCGTAGACTTCGGGGTGCAGCCGGGCGATGTCGGCGCGCAGGGCTTCGTCGGCGATGACGACACCATCCTCGCAATTGAGCGCCTGTCCGGGCTCCATCGGGGCCGGGATGATGTCGACCTGACAGACCATTCCCGACCGGATGACGTCTTCGGAACCGGAACGCAGCGGGGAGTGCATCCATTCGTCGTGGCTGATGAGGTGGCCGGGGTTGAGGGCGGGGCGCAGGCCCGCTCGCGCCAGCGTGGTTTCCACCGCGCTCGCTACCTGCTTGCCCGCCACGCCGATATCGATGGTTTCGTACCAGGCGCGCAGGCTGTCGAAATAGCAGATGGCTTTTTCAAGGAAAGCCTCGTCGCCATCGCTCATCAGGCCCGCCCGGCACGACAGGCCGCCCCAATACCCAATCGCCGTGGTGACGCCATCGCCTTCCTTGATCTTGCGGCTCGAGGGGCTGCGCAAGCCGATGACCGGGTCGGGCGCACTGGCGCCGCTCATCATCACGTGGCAGTTGAGCGGTTCACCAGCATAGCCCATCAGCGCCGCGCATTCGAGCTCGCTCATGCCGGCCCTTGCACCCTCGACGATGCGCCATACGGCGGCCGAACTGCGCGCCGACCCCCATTCGAGCTGGGCGATCTCGTCGGCATCGACGATGGCGCGCATGCCGTCGGCGGGGCTCATCAGGATCGGGGTCGCGTCCGCCATAGGCGCGGACGTACCGATCACCGTCCGCAGGGCATCCACGATGAAGGCGGGTACGAAGAATGTGGGCGCGCTCGGGTCCCATTCGCGGGGTTCGAGATATTTCCATCCGGCCAGCGCAATGGTCTGGCCCCGCGAGATGCCGCACTGGCGCAGGACGGCGGCGAGATCGGGCGACTGGCTGCGGTCCTGCCCCATGAGGCTCAGGCTCTGCGCCAGCACGCCCTTTACGTCCGGCAGACCGGCGACGGGGACGTAATCGATGCTCTCATTGCCGGTAACGATGATGCGCTCGCCATTGCGGCCAAGAAGGAGCAGCGCTTCCTCGAAGCGGGGCTCGAACCCCGTCAGGAACGCGATGTTGCCCAGATGCTCGCGGTCGGCATAGACCACCACCCAATCGCTCGCCGCCCGCTCGACGAGGGTTGCCGCGCGCTTGTCGTAAGTCGCGGCAGGGATTTCCGGACGGGCCTCCGGCACACCGAATTGCGGGATGGCGATTTCCTTGAGGACGACAGTCATATCAACCCTTCCGAAACAAAAGAGAGGAGTGACGGCATACCGATGCCGTCCGATGCTCCATAGCATGGCCGGGGATCGGTAATTCTCAAGGCGGTTACGGGTATTCCACCGAAATATTGGCCGGGGGACCGATCACACCTCGGGCTCGGGGCTGCTGCGCAGCGGGGTGGTGTCGTCCCGGGGCACGGTCTGGCGCTCGATCATGCGATAGACGTGGGGGGCATCGGGGCCGCGATGGAGCGCCCGGAGCTTTTCGACGTTCTCGGCATCGGCCTTGGTGCGCCGCAGGTTGTGCCGGACATATTCGACCCAGGTGGGGACGTGATAGGATTCCACCCAGATGTCGGGGTGTTCCAGATCGCGCAATATGGCCCATTGGCGCGCGCCATCGCGGATGCGGATGCGCCGCCGCTCGCTCATCAGGGCCAGGAACCGGGGAATATCCTCCTGGGCAATATGATAATGGACCATGATCAGGATGGGCCCGCTGCTGGGCCTGAGGTCGAGCTTTAGCATGGGTTCGTTGAACGTGTTGAGGGGGCTCATATCGAGCGTGTTGAACGCCGGCAATGCAAGGCGCAGCCCCACAAGGCCGCAGCCGATCAGGACAAGGGCGGCAAGAAACAGCGCCCATTCCGGGCCGAAGGCATCGGCGCTGAGGCCCCATAGCCAGCTTCCCCCGGCCATGCCCCCGAAGGTCGCGGTCTGGTAAAGCGACAATGCCCGCCCCACGACCCAGCGCGGCGAGGAAAGCTGGATCGATACGTTGAACAGGCTCAGCGCCAGTACCCAGCACGCCCCGGCGGGGAGCAGGGCGAAGTGGCTGAGCAACACGTTCTGGCTGAAGCCCAGCCCAACCGCGCTGAGCGCAAAGCCGGTGCAGGAGAGGCGCACGATCAGCTCGTTGCTGAGCAGGGCGCGCAGACGGTTGTTGAAATAGGCCCCGATGATGGCGCCGACGCCAAAACTGCCCAGCATCGTGCCGTAGACCACCGCCCCCCCGTCTTCATAGCTGGCGGCGATGGAGGGCAGCAGGGCGAGGATGGCGATGGCCGAAAGGCCGAACAGGAACCCGCGGAACAGCACCGCAAGCAGGTTGGGCGACATCGAGACGTAGCGCAGCCCGGCCCACATGGCGCTGCCCAGCCGCTCGCGCGGCAGGTGCTGCACCTGTGAGCGCCGTTGCGGCTCCCAGCGCCAGAGGGCCGCGATAAGAGGCAGATAGCTGACCGCATTGGCGGCAAAGGCGGTCGCCGCCCCGGCAAAGGCGACGATCAGCCCGCCAATGGCAGGTCCCACGCTGCGCATCATGTTGAAGCTGACCGAATTGAGCGTCACGGCGCCCGGAAGGTCCTCGCGTGGGACGAGATCGCCCATCGATGCCTGCCAGGAGGGGTTGAACAGGGCCGTGCCGCATCCGATGAGGAAGGTGAAGGACAAAAGCAGCCACGGGGTCAGTATGCCCATCCACGTGATGACGGCCAGCCCCAGCGACACCGCCGCCATGCCGCACTGGGCGATCAGCATGATCCGGCGGCGGTCGAAATTATCGGCCAGCGCACCCGCCATGATGGAAAACATCATGATGGGCAGGGTGGTCGAGGCCTGCACCAGGGCGACCATGTTGTGGCTGTCGGTCAGCGTGGTCATCATCCAGCCCGCGCCTACCGATTGCACCAGCCCGCCCAGATTGGACGCCAGCGTCGCCAGCCACAACAGGCGGAAGGCTTCGTGGCGGAAGGGGGCGAGCATGGAGGGACGGGTCGTCATGACAGTGCAGAAGCCGCAAGCAGAAAAATGAACTTGCGTCAGTGTGCCTCATTCGGAGGTGGCCGACCATCCATTGGTTTGCATTTAAAAGAGAATTCGACTGTTTCGGATTTTGACCGAAGCAGCCTCGCGCTCCCAGGCTTCCCCGGCGAAAGCCGGGGCCCAGACCGAAATCTCAACTTATGCCAATGTCGAGATGTGGACTCCGGCTTTCGCCGGAGAAGCGAGAAGGGGGGCGTCGGATGGACCCTAAAGCGCGACCCGTCCTACGACGCGGCGGTCTGCGGCGATGAAGTTCTGGATCTGGATGACGATCTGGTCGGCGTGGGCGAGGGCCAGTTCGTCGGCCCTTTCGACATCGTTAGCGAGAAGCGCGGCGATGATGTCGTCGTGCTCCTCGACGTAGCGGGCGGGCAGGGTATCGTCATATGACGAATAGTAGAGGCGCAGGATGCGGCGGCCTTCGTCGAGCACCCGCGTGAACATCTCGATGAAATAGGGGTTGCCGCCGATCCTTGCGATCTCGACGTGGAAATTGCGGTTGGCGAGGATCATCCCCACCGAATCACGGGCCCGCACGGCGCGCACGAATTCCTTTTGATGGGCTCTTACGGGCGCAAGGTCCTTTGCGGTGCACCGGGCCGCCGCCTGCCGCGTCGTGAGGCGATAGAGCAGGGTCAGCGCATCGAAAAAATTGGGCAGGTTGAAGAAGTCGATCGGCGCGACGATGGTCGAGCGGTTGGGCAGGTTCTCGACCAGCCCGTCCGCCGTCAGCCGCACGAGGGCTTCCCGGATGGGTGTGCGCGACATGTCGAACCGGCGGGCCAGTTGCGCCTCGTCGACCGGCGCGCCGGGGGCCAGCTTGAGGTCGAGGATTTCGTTGCGCAGGACATCATAGACCTGCGCAACGCCTGAACCTCTCTTGCGTGGAGCGGGATCGCTCACGGTTTGCGTGTCTCCGCTCAGGCCGCGTATTTGGCGACCGCGCCACCCTGCTTGCTCCAGCCGGCGTACCAGGCGTCGAACAGGGCAAGCTGGGCTTGCGCATAACCGCGCTGGCTTGCGCTCAGCTCGTCGGTTTCGTTGAAGTGGAGCGCGTATTCCTTGTCGCCCTTGAGCACCATCATGTGCTTGTAGAACAGGACGAGGTCGGGGCCTTCATCGAACGTGGACAGAACGTGCAGGGCCTCGTCGAGCTCTTTTGCCCTGACGCGCGCTTCGGCATCGCCCGCGGCGGCGGCCCGCGACAGGTTGCAAAGATGGAGCACTTCGCGGGGCAGCACGTTGCCGATGCCGGTGATCGCGCCAACCGCGCCGCAATTGACAAAGCCGTGGTAAACCGTCGTGTCGACGCCGACCATCAGCGTGATGTCGTCATTGCCGCTCGTGATGTTTTCCGCCGCATAGCTGAGATCGGCAACGCCGCCGAATTCCTTGAAGCCGATGAGATTGGGGTGTTCGGCGCGCAGCTCGAAGAAGAGATCGGCGCGGGTTGCAAACCCGTAATAGGGGCTGTTGTAGATCACGGCGGGAAGATCGGGGGCGGCGGAAAGGATCGCCTTGAAATGCGCCTTCTGGGCGGCGGGCGAAAGGCCGCGCGACAGGAGGCGTGGAATGACCATCAGCGCCTCGGCGCCCACCTTCTGGGCGTGGGCGGCATGGGCGACGGCGATCTTTGTATTGACCGCGCCGGTTCCCACCATGACCGGAACGCCCGCCTTGACGAGCCGTTCGACGCCCTCCATGCGCTGCTCGTCGGTCACCAGCGGCCAGTCGCCCATAGACCCGCAATAGACGACGCCGGACATGCCGATGTCGATCAGTTCCTTGCCCTTGCGGACCAGAGCATCGAAGTCCGGGGTCCGGTCGTCCTTGCAGGGGGTCATGAGTGCGGGGATGCAGCCCTTGAAGATCGGGGAGGTCATTGGCTTTCCTTCCAATTGAATGCCCGGCGTAGCGTGACGCCGAAGGATACTGTCCGCTTCTATACATTGTATTTTTCTTGTCGACAAGTCGTGTGCAAGATTGCGAGGCGCATGAAGGCCCGGCGGCCACCAACCGCTTGACACCCCGCCGCGCCGGCGTGCACTGACAGGGCTTTAAGAAGCCCAATCCAGGTGGTCCATGCGTCCCGAAACCGATTTCGACCTTTCGGCCCACAATACCCTTGGCCTTGTTTCTCATGCGAGGCTGGGCGGGGTCGTCCGCGATCAGGACGAGGTGCGCGAAGCGGTGCGCCATGCGTGGGAGAGCGGGCTCGCCTTCCATGTGTTGGGCGAGGGCAGTAATGTGGTGCTCAACCGGCACATCGATGCCCTTGTCGCGCTGATGAAGATCGAGGGCCGCGAGATTCTCAAAAGCTCGCCCCAAGGCACGCGCGTGACGGTAGGGGCGGGAGAATCCTGGCACGGCCTTGTCGAATGGACGCTGGACAACGACCTGCCCGGACTTGAAAATCTCGCAGGGATTCCCGGAACGGTGGGCGCGGCGCCCGTCCAGAACATCGGGGCCTATGGCGCCGAGCTCGCCGAATTCTTCGATTCGCTCGTTGCGTTCGACATGCACACGCAACAATTTCACCGCTATGAGCGCGATGCGTGCCAGTTCTCCTACCGCGACAGCATTTTCAAGCAGCAATCGGGCCGCTTCGTCATTGTCGAGGTGACGTTGGTGCTGCCCGGTGCCTGGCGGCCCCGGACCGGATATAGCGGTCTCGGGGGGCTGGAAACCGCTACGCCCGTTACGATCAAGGACGCCGTTCTCGCCCTGCGCGGGCGCAAATTGCCCGACTGGCGGAAAATCGGCAATGCGGGGTCTTTCTTCCACAACCCCACCATACCGGGCCCGCAGGCCGGGCGCTTGCGGGAAGAATATCCCGATATGCCCGTCTACGCCCTCCCCGGCGGCGCGGCCAAACTCTCGGCGGGCTGGCTGATCGAGAGATGCGGGCTCAAGGGGACGAGAATCGGGGACGCCGGGATCAGCGCCGATCATGCCCTCGTGCTCGTCAATCTGGGCACCGCGCGCCAGGAAGATGTGGCCGAGCTGGCCGAACGGGTGAAGACGTCGGTGCGCGAGCGGTTTGGCGTGGAACTCGTTCAGGAACCCCGGTGGATATGACGCCGCAAGGTCTCGCCCGCCTTCAGGCGCGCCCTGCTGGAACAGCCGGGACCCTGCGCTCGAGCGCCGCAAGGACGCGCTGGGCGGCCGGGGAGAGGTCGTGCCCGGCGGGGAAAACGAAAGAAAAGGGCGAAACGGCAAGGCGATCGGTCAGGTCGAGCAGGGCGATATTGCCACCCAGTCCGCTCCGCCGGGAATAGAACTCGGCCACCGAACGGGCAAGGGGCGCGATGGCGTTGGTTTCGCTGATGATCGCAAGCGTGAGGAGCAGCGAACTGGTGCTCAGGATACGCGCCGGGATCGGGTAGCCGTTTTCCAGGAGATAGGCTTCGACCTCCCGCCGCATCAGCCCGTTCGGCGGCTGCATGACCCAGTCGAAGGGCAGGCACTGGGTGATCGTGATGGCCTTTTTCCGCGTAAGCGGATGTTCGGAGCGCACAACGAAGCTGACCGGCTCGGGCCCGATCCTGCGCATGCGCACCGTGCGGCCATCGAGACTGTCGGGTAGCCGCCCGATGTAAAAATCAAGTTCGCGCGACAGCAGCGACCCGGCCAGCTTGTCGGAGGTCTCGATATCGACCGAAATCTGGATCTCGGGGAAGGCGATGCGCAATTCACGCAGAGCGGGCAGCACGATTTCGAGCGCCGGGCCGGTCACCGCGCCGATGCGCACATGGCCGCGCACGCCCTCGACCATTTCGCCGATCTCCTGGCTCGCATCGTTGAGCTGGCGCAGGATGGCATGCGCTTTTTCGGCCAGCAGCGCCCCGGCCCGGGTGAGGATAACGCCCCTTGCGTGGCGCGTATAGAGCGAGGTGCCCGCGATGCGCTCAAGCTCGGCCATGAGGCGCGAAGCCGCCGGCTGGGTGATCGAAAGATGGGAGGCGGCGCCGGACATCTGGCCGGTGGCCTCAAGCGCGATCAGTAGCCGCAGATGCGGCAGTCTCAGCCCCTTGCGGATAAACTCGTCCTGCACTTTGCGATACGGCATAGATATATCGTTTTCGGTATAATTAGGCGCAGAAGAGATATTTGAATTGCATGTTGAGTCAAGTCAATGTGCACCTCGCCCGCACTTTCCGAAAATTTGCGCCGCGGGCGGTATGAAAATGAGGATGAAATGCTGGTTTCCCAATGCCGTACTGTCGATGGCCGGACGCAAGTCGTCGTCCGGGAAGGCTCGGAAGCCTATGTACTTGGCAGGAACACGACGCTCTATGACCTCGCGCGCGAATGCGCCGACAGTGGCCGCAGCCTTGCCGAGACCATCGGTGAAAAGGGGCTGGGCGAAGCCATCGACATCGAAAGGGCGTCACTCGAAGGGCGGCTGCTCGCGCCCATCACCCACCCCGATCCCGCCCATCTGCACCTGACCGGCACCGGGCTGACCCATCTCGGCTCTGCCGCCACCCGCGACGCCATGCACGCCAAGGCGAGCGCCGATGACGCGACGCTGACCGATTCCATGCGCATGTTCCGCATGGGGCTCGAAGGCGGCAAGCCCACGTCCCTCCCCGGCGCGCAGCCCGAATGGTTCTACAAGGGCAACGGCCACGCGCTGGCCGCGCCCGGCGAAACGCTCACCATGCCCGCCTTTGCCGAGGATGGCGGCGAGGAGCCGGAAGTGGCCGGGGTTTATATCATCGCGGCGGACGGCACGCCCTGCCGGATCGGCTGGGCGCTGGCCAACGAATTTTCCGACCACGTCACCGAGCGGGTCAACTATCTCTGGCTCGCGCACTCCAAATTGCGCATGGCGTCGTTCGGCCCGGAAATCCTCGTGGGCGAGTTGCCCGCCCATATCGAGGGCACCTCACGCATCCGCCGCAACGGCGAGGTGATCTGGCAAAAGCCGTTCCTTTCGGGCGAGGCCAACATGTCCCACGCGCTGGCCAATCTCGAGCATCACCATTTCAAATATCCCATCTTCCGTCAGCCCGGCGACGTCCACGTCCATATGTTCGGCACGGCAACGCTGAGCTTTGCCGATGGGGTCAAGACCGAGCCCGGCGATGTCTTCGAGATCGAGGCGGCGCCATTTGGGCTGCCGCTGGTCAACCCGCTGGCGCGCGCCGAGGACACGGGCGTTGCCCGCGTCCGGGCGCTATAGGGGGCGCAAATGACGTTCAAACCCGCGCCCTGGCCCCGAAAGCTGCGCTCCCAGCACTGGTATGGCGGCACGTCGCGCGACGCGATCTATCATCGCGGCTGGCTCAAGAACCAGGGGCATCCCGACGATCTCTTCGATGGCCGCCCGGTCATCGGCATCCTCAACACCTGGTCGGAACTCACCCCCTGCAACGGGCATCTGGACGAATTGGCGAGGAAGGTGAAGGCGGGCATCTGGGAGGCGGGCGGCTTCCCGCTCGAAGTGCCGGTGTTCTCGGCGTCCGAAAACACCTTCCGCCCCACGGCCATGATGTTCCGCAACCTTGCCGCCATGTCGGTCGAGGAAGCCATGCGCGGCCAGCCTATCGATGGCGCGGTGCTGATGGTGGGGTGCGACAAGACCACCCCTTCGCTGATGATGGCGGCGGCATCGACCGACATTCCCTCGATCGTGGTGTCCGGCGGGCCGATGCTCAATGGCTGGTGGCGCGGCAAGGCGGTGGGGGCGGGGACGCATCTGTGGCAGTTCTCGGAGGCCGTCAAGGCCGGGGAGATGACCCAGGACGATTTTCTCGAAGCCGAAGCCGCCGTTACCCGCTCGGCGGGTTCGTGCAACACCATGGGCACCGCTTCCACCATGGCCTCGATGGCCGAAGCGCTCGGCATGGCGCTGTCGGGTAACGCGGCGATTCCCGCGGTCGATGCGCGGCGGCGTGTCATGGCGCAACTTACCGGGCGGCGTATCGTCCAGATGGTCAAGGATGACCTCAAGCCCTCTGACGTGCTGACAAGGCAGGCGTTCGAGAACGCCATCCGCACCAACGCCGCCATCGGCGGGTCGACCAACGCGGTGATCCACCTTCTGGCAATCGCGGGCCGCGTGGGCATCGATCTGACGCTGGACGACTGGGACCGCTGCGGGCGCGACATCCCGATGATCGTCAATCTCCAGCCCTCGGGCCACTATTTGATGGAAGAGTTCTTCTATGCCGGCGGGCTGCCGGTCGTCCTCAAGCGGCTGGGGGAAGCGGGATTGTTGCACAAGGATGCGCTGACCGTTTCGGGCGGGGCGATCTGGGACGACGTCAAGGACGTCCGCAACTGGAACGAGGAGGTCATCCGGCCCGCCGACAAGGCGCTGACCCGATCGGGCGGCATCGTGGTGCTCAAGGGCAACCTCGCGCCCAGGGGCGCGGTACTCAAACCTTCGGCGGCCTCGCCCCATCTCATGAAACACCGTGGCCGCGCGGTCGTCTTCGAGGATATCGACGACTACAAGGCAAGGATCGAGGATGAGGCGCTCGACATCGACGAGACCTGCGTGATGGTGCTCAAGAATTGCGGCCCCAAGGGTTATCCCGGCATGTCCGAGGTCGGCAATATGGGCCTGCCGCCCAAGGTGCTGCGCAAGGGCATCACCGACATGGTGCGGATTTCAGACGCGCGCATGTCGGGCACCGCCTACGGCACCGTGGTGCTGCACACAAGCCCCGAAGCTGCTGCGGGCGGGCCGCTGGCCGTGGTGCGCACAGGCGACGTGATCGAGATCGATGTCGAGGCACGGCGGCTGCATCTGGACATTTCCGATACCGAGCTTGCCGAGCGGCTTGCCGCCTGGACGCCGACGCACGAGATGGCCGGTTCCGGTTACGCATGGCTGCACCAGCAGCACGTCGAGGGTGCCGATACCGGGGCCGATCTCGATTTCCTGCGCGGCAAGCGCGGCAGAGCGGTGGGGAGGGACAGCCATTGATGAAACTGGCACTCGCAGGCATCGGTAAGATCGCGCTCGACCAGCACATCCCCGCGCTGGCCGCATCGAAGGACTGGGAACTGGCCGCGACCGTCTCGCGTAACGCGAGCGTTGAGGGTGTGCCCGCTTTTTCCGATCTTTCCGAACTGCTCGCACAGCGGCCCGATATCGAGGCGGTCTCGCTGGCGATGCCGCCGGCGCCCCGCTACGACTATGCCCGTGCTGTGCTGGAGGCGGGACGGCACGCAATGCTCGAAAAGCCGCCCGGCGCGACACTGGCCGAGGTCCATGCGCTCGAAAGACACGCGCGGCAGAAGGGGCTGACGCTTTTTGCCACCTGGCACAGCCGCATGGCCCGGGGCGTGGCGGCTGCGCGGGACTGGCTCGCAGGCAAGACCGTTCTTTCGGGGAAAATCGTCTGGCGCGAGGACGTGCGCCACTGGCATCCGGGGCAGGACTGGGTGTTCGAGCCGGGCGGGATGGGCGTTTTCGATCCCGGCATCAACGCGCTTTCGATCCTCACCGAGATCCTGCCCGCGCCCGTCCATCTGGCCTCCGCCGAACTCGATGTTCCGGCCAACCGCCAGACCCCCATCGCGGCGCGCTTGCGCTTTTCGGGCGGTATCACGGCCGATTTCGACTGGCGGCAGGAGGGGCCGCAAACCTGGGACATCACGCTCGAAACGGACGCGGGGCGGCTGGTGCTGGGGATGGGCGGCAATGTGCTCGAAATCGATGGCCGTGCCATCGAGAGCGAGGAAACGCTTTCTGGCGAATACCCCGCGCTTTACGTCCGGATGGCCGAACTCGTCAGGGCCAGGAAATCCGATGTCGATCTCTCCCCGATGGTGCATGTGGCCGACGCGATGATGCTCGCGCGCCGCAACGCGGTTGAACCGTTTTTCTGGGACACGCAGCGATGAGCCGCCCGTTTCCCAAGGAACGCTCCGGCGCATTTGCCGCCGGACGGCTTGGTCCCACCCATCCCGGCGCACCCGGAATGAGGGACCGCTAGACCCGGAGCGGGCCCATCCGCTCCGGCCGTTACAAATCATAGTCTATGGTCAAACCCAGGGAGGAACCCATGACCTACAAGACATTTCTGGCCTCGACGGCTATCGTCGCACTGACCACCGGTGGCGCTTTTGCCCAGGTCATCGGCTTTTCGCAGATCGGCTCGGAATCGGGCTGGCGCGCCGCTGAAACGACCCTGACGCGCATGGAGGCCGAGGAACGCGGCTACGACCTGCGCTTCTCGGACGCCCAGCAGCGTCAGGAAAACCAGATTGCGGCGATCCGTTCGTTCGTTGCGCAGGGCGTCGATGCGATCCTGCTCGCGCCGGTCGTGGAAACCGGTTGGGATGCGGTGCTCGAAGAGGCCGCTGAAGCCGAAATCCCCGTCATCCTGCTCGACCGCATGGTGGACAGCTCCGATGATCTTTACCTGACCGCCGTGGGCTCCGATCTCGTGCATGAAGGCGCGGTCGCCGGCCAGTGGCTGGTCGATACCGTTGCCGGTGAAGACTGCCGCGTGGCCGAGCTTCAGGGTACGACCGGATCGAGCCCGGCTATTGACCGCAAGACCGGTTTCGAGCAGGCCATCGCCGATCACGACAATATCGAGATCGTGCGCAGCCAGACGGGCGACTTCACCCGTTCGGGCGGCAAGACGGTGATGGAGGGCTTCCTGCAGGCCGAGGGTGGTGGCGCCGGCATCTGTGCGGTTTATGCGCACAATGACGACATGGCGCTCGGCGCGATCCAGGCGATCAACGAGGCGGGTCTCAAGCCCGGCGAGGATATCCTCGTCGTTTCCATCGACGCGGTGCCCGATGTCTTCCTGGCCATCGCCAACGGTGAGGCCAACGCCACGGTGGAACTGACCCCGAACATGGCCGGACCGGCTTTCGATGCCCTTGAAGCCTATTGGGCCGACGGCACCGTTCCACCCAAGTTCATCCAGACGGAATCGACCCTTTACACCCAGGCCGATGATCCGCAAGGTGAGTACGATACCCGCAAGGACCTCGGCTACTAGAGCCGGAGAAAGGACGCGGGGCGCATTGTCCCCGCGTCGTTGGTTACACGCATAAGGGGAGGGGCGTGAACGCGTGCTGTTGACCGTCAAAAATCTCAGCAAGTCGTTCCTTGGCAGCAGGGCGCTCGATGCCGTCGATTTCGATCTGGCGGCGGGCGAGGTCCATGCTCTGCTGGGAGAAAACGGCGCGGGAAAATCCACACTCATCAAGTGCCTGACCGGGGCCTATCACCGCGACGCGGGAACCATCGCGCTCGAGGGCGAGGCGATCGACCCGCGCTCGACCTCGCAGGCGCAGGATCTGGGGATCGGCACGGTCTATCAGGAGGTCAACCTGCTGCCCAATCTGACCGTGGCGCAGAACCTGACCTTCGGACGCGAACCCACGCGCTTCGGGCTGATCGATGCCCGCGCCCGTACGCGGCTGGCGAGGGAAATGCTCGACGGTTATGGGCTCGATATCGACGTCAACCGCGATCTTGGCGCCTATTCGGTCGCTATCCAGCAGATCGTTGCCATTGCCCGTGCCGTCTCGCTTTCGGGCAAGGTGCTGATCCTCGACGAGCCGACCGCCAGCCTCGATGCGCGCGAGGTCGAGATGCTGTTCAAGGTGGTGCGCGATTTGCGCGACCGGGGGCTGGGGATCGTCTTCATTTCCCACTTTCTCGATCAGGTGTTCACCATTTCCGACCGCATCACGGTGCTGCGTAACGGGCGCCGGATCGTCACCGAGGATACGGCCCGGATCGACCGGGTAAAACTCATCGAACACATGCTCGGCCACGCGCTCGAAAGCGAGGTGGAAGCGCGCGCCGGTGCCGCCGCGCCTGAAAAGGGCGGGCGCCCCATCGCATTCAGTTTCCGCAATATCGGCCGGCAGGGCGTCATCGAGCCGTTCGATCTCGATATACATGAGGGCGAGGTCGTCGGGCTGGCGGGACTTTTGGGCTCGGGCCGCACCGAAAGCGCCGAATTGCTCTATGGCATCAGGACCGCCCAGACCGGCGAGGCGCGGGATGCCAATGGTCCGATCAATATCCGCAATCCGCGCGCGGCGATCGCCGCCGGATTCGGCTTTGCCCCCGAGGACCGCAAGACCGACGGGATCGTCGCCGACCTCACCATCCGCGAGAACATCGTGCTGGCCTTGCAGGCCAGCAAGGGCTGGATGCGGCCCATCCCGCGCGCCGAGCAGAACCGGCTGGCCGACGAATATATCGAAAAGCTCGATATCCGCACCACGGGAAGGGAAAAGCTGATCGGCGAGCTTTCGGGCGGCAACCAGCAAAAGGTGATCCTCGCGCGCTGGCTGGCCATGAACCCGCGCTTCCTGATCCTCGATGAACCCACGCGCGGCATCGATGTGGGCGCGCACGCCGAGATCGTGCGCCTCATCCGCGCACTCAACGAAAAGGGCATGTCGCTTCTGGTGATCTCATCCGAACTCGAGGAACTGATCGCGGTGTCGGATCGGATCATCGTCGTCCGTGACCGGCGGCACGTGGCCGAACTGGCCGGTGACCAGATGACCACCGACACCATCGTGCGCGCCATCGCCGCCCCGGACGCCAACCCGGAGGAGGCGGCATGATCTTTCCGGTCCTGAGGCGCGTCGCCCCGCAACTGATCACGCTGTTCGCGCTGATCGTGCTCATCACCCTCATCTTTCCCTCCTTTCTCAACCTTTCGCTGGTCGACGGGCGGCTCGTCGGCCCGCTGGTCGACGCCGCCAAGCGCAGTGCGCCGGTGGCGCTGCTCGCCGTGGGCATGACACTGGTGATCGCCACCAAGGGGATAGACCTTTCGGTTGGCGCGATCATCGCCATCTGCGGAGCTTCCGCCGCCTGGGCGGTGGGGGCGGGATACGGACTGGGGCCGGCGCTGCTCATCGCCTTGTCGGCGGGCATCGCCTGCGGGCTCTGGAACGGGGTGCTGGTCGCCATCGTGGGCATCCAGCCCTTCGTTGCAACCCTCATCCTGATGACGGCGGGGCGCGGCATCGCCCAGCTCATCACCGAAGGGCGCATCCTGACCTTCACCGATCCGGGGTTTGCCTGGATCGGCTCGGGCACGCTGCTGGGCCTTCCGGTGCCCGTCTGGCTATGGTTCTCGACCGCCGTCTTGATGGCGCTGATCTTGCGCCGCACCGCGCTCGGGATGCTGATCGAGGCGGTGGGCATCAATCGCCGCGCCAGCGCGCTGTCGGGCGTCAACGCCCGCGTGCTGCTCATTGCGGTCTATGCGGTGGCCGGCTTTTGTGCGGCGCTGGCCGGGCTGGTCGTCACCGCCGACATTCGCGGCGCGGACGCCAACAATGCCGGCCTCTGGCTCGAACTCGACGCCATTCTGGCGGTCGTGATCGGGGGCAACTCGCTGCTCGGCGGGCGGTTTTCCATCGCCGCCTCGGTGATCGGCGCGCTCATCATCCAGACGATCAATGCGGGTATCCTGCTCGCCGGGTTCCCGCCCGAGTACAACCTCGTCATCAAGGCCGCGCTGGTCGTTGTGATCCTCGTGGTGCAATCGCCGAGCCTTGGAGGCCATTTCGCCTTCCTGCGCACGGCCCTCCTGTCGCGCCGCGAAGCCCGGCATGCGCCGCAAACCGAAGAGCCCAAGCCATGACAAACGCCCGCCTGCTGCCGCTTTTCGCCACCATCGCCATCTTCATGCTGGCGCTCGTCATCTGCTTTATCCAGTTTCCCAACATGTTCTCGACGCGGGTTCTGGGCAATCTTTTGACCGACAACGCCTATCTCGGCATCGTCGCCGTGGGGATGACCGTCGTGATCCTTGCGGGCGGGATCGATCTTTCGGTGGGATCGGTCATCGCCTTTTCAGGCGTCTTCATCGCGGTCGTGCTGCGCGACACGGGGCTCCACCCGATGGTCGTGTTCGCCATGCTGCTGGCCATCACCACAGCCTTCGGCGCGGCGATGGGCGGGCTCGTTCACGCCCTCGTCATGCCCGGCTTCATCGTGACGCTGGCGGGGATGTTCCTTGCGCGCGGCGCGGCCTACATGCTCTCGATCGATTCCGTGCCCATCCAGCACGAATTCTACGACGTCCTGCAATCCTACATTCTCCTGCCGGGGCGCGGGCGCCTGACGCTGATCGGCATCACCATGCTCGTCGTCTTCGTCATCGGTATGCTGATCGTCCACAAGACACGCTTTGGCACCGCCGTCTACGCCTTCGGAGGCGGTGAGGCCACCGCGCGGCTGATGGGCGTGCGGCAGGGCCGGGTGACGGTGATGATCTACGCCTTTTCCGGCTTCATGGCCGGGCTCTCGGGGATCGTCTTTTCCATCTATACCGGCTCGGGCTATTCGCTGGCGACGGTGGGAACGGAACTAACGGCCATCGCCGCCGTCGTGATCGGCGGCACCCTGCTCACCGGCGGTGCGGGCTACATGTTCGGAACGTTCATCGGCGTGCTGACCATGGGACTGATCCAGGTCTACATCGTTTTCGACGGCACGCTATCGAGCTGGTGGACTAAGATCGTGATCGGCGCGCTGGTGCTTGCCTTCATCCTCCTGCAAAAAGCCCTTCTGCACCTTGCAAGGCGCGGCAATGAGGTTGCCTACGCCTGAACGGCGTGGCAGCGCTTTACTTCCCGGATCGCCTCTGCAAGTACTGCAACATAACAATATTTGCGGGGCGAGGAAAATGGCCGATGAAACGGGCGGGGCGGCGCCTGAGACCCAGTTGCAGACCGAGGACACGACCGATGTCATCGGCTATCGTCTCAGGCGCGCCCAGCTTTCGGTCTTCAAGAACTTCAAGGCCGCGTTTGAAGCCTTCGACCTGCGGCCGGCCGAATACAGCGTGCTGGTGCTGATTGCGAAAAATCCGGGCCGCAAGCAGACCGAGTTCGCCGAGGTGCTGGGCATCAAGCGCGCCAATTTCGTCACCCTCATCAACCGGCTCGAAAAGCGCGGGCTGATCGAACGCCGGGTCGCGGCGGGGGACCGCAGGGCGAACGCCCTGCATCTCACCCCGGCGGGCGACGCCTTCGTTGCCCGGATACGCAAGACGCAGGATACGTTTGAAGCGCAATACATTGAAAAGGTGGGCGGGATCGAGCAACGCGACGCGCTCTTCTCGCTGCTCGACAGGTTGCTCGACTAGATCGTTTCAGGTCTTGATGGAAACGGCCTGCTGCGGCGGTTGGGGTTGGACTGCGCTGGATTGCCGGGAACGGGTCCCGGAATGACATTGATGGCTTTGGCCGATACCTGCCCTATTCCCGCTCGTCACCCCGGGATTTGTTCCCGGGGCCAGACCGAACCCGCCGCAGTCGCGGGAACCCCGACGATTCCGTCAAATACTGACCTGCTCTAATTGTCATCCATCGCCCATAACGCAACGGACAAGCGGGCGGTTCTCTACGCAATTTGATTGCCATGCTATTCTATATGTTATAATTCATAACATAATGGCGCCTGGCGCGGAACCATCGCGCCTGACGGGAGGAAGAGAGGGCCGGAAACGGGATGGGCGTTGCCGGATCGGGAGGAAATATTGTTTCATGATAACTCGCCTCTTGGGCGCATAGTCAATTTTCTGGCCATGGTGATGGCGCTGGCCGGCGGGATCGCGCTGCTGGTTCTGGTCGGCATGGTGGTGGTCAGCGTCGTGGGGCGTGCCATGATCTGGGCGGGTCTGCGCCCGATCTACGGTGATTACGAGATCGCCGAGGTCATCGTCGGGTTCGCGATATTTGCGTTCATGCCATGGGCTCATCTCAAGCGCGGCAATGCGATCGTGTCCATCCTCACCGATCGTTTCGGTCCGACGGTCAACCGCTGGATCCTGGTCATCACCGATCTGATGATGCTGGCGGCGGCGGCATTCATCGCATGGCGGCTCTATTACGGCATGCTGGACAGGTTCCGGTATGGAGAAACCACCCTGCTTTTGAGAATTTCCATGGGCTGGGCCTACGCCACCGGGTTCGTGGGCGCGGTCGTCTTCGTCATCATCGCCGTTTACGTGCTGGGGCGCAGCCTGAGCGCCGCGCTGGAAGGCAAGGACGAAGATGTCGCCACCTCCGGAGTGCAGCACTGATGAGCAGTCTCGCTATCGGCCTCATCGGCTTTCCGGTCATGCTTTTGCTCATCTTCCTCCGGGTGCCGATCGGGCTCGCGATGCTCGGGGTCGGAGTGTTCGGCATGTGGATCGTCACCGGAAGCCCCAATGCGATCCTCTCCCAGTTCAAGCACCTCACCTATACCACGTTCGCCAGCTATTCGTTTTCCGTCGTGCCGCTCTTTTTGCTGATGGGGCAGTTCGCAACGGTGAGCGGCATGTCGGCCGCGCTGTTTCGTACCGCCGCCGGCTGGCTCGGGCACCGCAAGGGCGGTGTGGCGATGGCCGCCGTGGGCGCGTGCACGGGTTTTGGCGCGATTTGCGGCTCTTCGCTCGCTACCGCTGCCACGATGGGGCAGGTCGCTTTGCCCGAAATGCGCAAATACGGGTACTCGGGAGCGCTTGCCACCGGCGCGGTCGCCGCAGGCGGTACGCTGGGCATCCTCATTCCGCCTTCGGTGATCCTTGTTATTTTCGCGGTGCTGACGGAGCAGAACATCGCAAAGCTGTTCATGGCCGCCATCGTTCCGGGCATTCTTGCCGCGGTCGGTTATGCAATCGCTATCATGATCTATGTGCGCGTTTCGCCTGAATCGGGCGGAACGCGTCCCCGCGTCCCCTATCGCGAACGCTGGCGAGACCTGGCCGGGATCTGGCCGGTCATCGCGGTCTTCTTCATTGTCATCGGCGGCATCTATACGGGCATCTTCACGCCGACCGAAGCCGCCGCCATCGGTGCGGCCGGCACGGCGGTCATTGCGCTCGTCTCGCGCACGCTCTCGCGGCGCAAGCTGACCGACGCAATCCTGCAAACGGCGTCGGCGACGGCGATGATTTTCCTCATCGTCCTCGGTGCGGCGGCGCTGAACGGCTTTCTGGCGCTTTCGCAACTGCCCCAGTTTGCGGCCGACTGGGTGTTGGGGCAGGGATATAACCCCTGGGTGGTGCTGACCGTGGTCCTGCTGTTCTATCTGGTCCTGGGCTGTGTGATGGATTCGCTTTCGATGGTCCTGCTCACCGTACCGATCATCTTCCCGATGATGTCGGCGCTCGATTTCGGACTGAGCCCGGACGAATTCGCCATCTGGTTCGGCATCATCGTGCTGATCGTTGTCGAGGTCGGCCTCATCACCCCGCCGGTAGGCATGAACCTCGTCATCATCAATTCGCTGGCCAAAGGAACGCGGCTTTCAGAGACGTTCCGCGGTGTGCTGCCTTTCGTTACCAGCGATATCGTTCGTACCATCCTCCTCGTGGCCTTTCCCGGCATCACGTTGGCGATGGTGTGGTGGCTCTATTAGGGAGCGCAACCGGGCGCGCCGGACGACCTTCACCCGACGCGCCATAACCGCATGCAAGGTCATGCGAAAAGGGAGAGATAACATGAATATCGGTAAACTGATCGCAGCGTCGTCGGTCGCTGTCATCATGACCGCGGGCACCGCGATGGCGCAGGACGTGACGCTCCGCATCCATCAGATGCTGCCCGCCCAGGCGGCCATTCCCGCCCAGGCGATCATTCCATGGGCCGAGAAAGTCACCGCCGAATCCGACGGACGCATCCAGTTCGAGCTCTATCACGCCATGCAACTGGGCGGTACGCCGGCGAGCCTTTACGATCAGGCTCAGGACGGGGTCGTCGATATCGTGTGGACCATTCTGGGCTATACGCCGGGCCGTTTCCCCAAGTCGGAAGTGTTCGAGCTGCCGTTCCTGATGACCAATGGCGTGGAAACCTCCGCCGCCCTTTACAACTACGCAATGGAGCATGCTGCCGACGAGTTCACCGGCGTACACGTCATTGCGCTCCATGCGCACGGCCCCGGACTTTTCCACACCAGCGAGCCGGTCAACGCGCTCGAGGATATCCAGGGCATGAAGATCCGCGGTGGGTCGCGCATCGTTTCCGACATGCTGGCCAATCTTGGTGCGGAACCGGTCGGCATGCCCGTGCCCCAAACCACCGAAGCGCTTTCGCGCGGCGTGATCGAGGGCACGACCGTGCCGTGGGAGGTCACACCCTCGCTGCGCATCTCGGAACTGGTGACCAACCACACCGGGTTCTCGGGCGATCGTGGCCTTTACACCCAGACCTTTGGCGTGGTCATGAACCGTTCGACTTATGAATCCCTGCCCGACGACCTGCGCGCGGTGATCGATGCCAATTCCGGCCTCGAGGTGTCGCGTGAATTTGGCCGCGTCATGGATCATGGCGACGAAGTGGGTCTGCAGATTGCCATCGATGCCGGGAACAACGTCATAACGCTGGACGAAGCCGAAACGGCCCGCTGGCGGGAAGCTGCCGAGGTGACCATCGAGGAATGGTTCACCGAGATGGAAGGCATGGGCCATGACGGCCGAGCTCTTTATGAAGCCGCCCAGGAAGCCCTCGATGCGGTGAGCGAATAATCAGGTTTCGATAGGAAAAACGAAAGGGCGCCCCGCGCGGGCGCCCTTTTTCATTCGGGAAGGCTCTCCAGCCCCGGACAAACAAAACCGGCTGTTGCCGATTGAATAGTATGGGCCTCAATGCCTATCTTAGATGGGAATGTTCCCAGGAGGGCATCATGAGCCGCGCATTCGTCAAAGAGACAGATGATATCGCCGAGGTGCAGGCACCCGAGCGCACGATAAGCAGTGCGCCGAACTACGTGACGAAGCGGGGCGCCGCGCTGATCGAAGCCGAGGTGGACCGGCTGATGGACCTGTTCAATGCCGCATCTGACGAGGAGGGCGAGGCGCTTCAGCCCGAGCTCAGATATTGGGAGAACCGCCGCGCATCGATGCAGATCATCGAGCGCGAGCCCGGTGACGATGTGGTGGGCATGGGGATGGAAGTCACCATCGAGCGCAACAAGGAGCAGGAAACCATCCGCATCGTCGGCGAGGACGAGGCGGATCCCAAGACGGGTTATATCGCCTGGACCTCTCCGCTGGCCCGGGCGCTCGAGGACAACGGGCCGGGGGACACTGCCGAATTCGAGGCGGGCGGCCGCGTGCACGAGATCAGGATATTGGCCGCAAAGCCGATCTGAGCACCTTTCCGGCTGCGGGTGGGATCAATCCCTGCCGTCCACATCGATATCGAAATGCATGACGTCCTCCCGCTGGCCGAGCCCGGTGTAAAGGGCGATGGCGGGCGCATCGCCGTAATCGGCCTGCACGTAAACGACCCAGGCGCCAAGGCCCGGCGCGAGCGTGCGCAGATGTTCGATGAGCGCTGTCGCTATGCCCTGACGGCGATGGGTTTGTGCAACGGCAAGATCGTAGATATAAATCTCGGACCGCGCGCGCTCGAACTTTTCCAGAACGTAGGCGACCAGCCCGCCGACCACGGCGGACCCATCCGTTGCGACGAGCGCGACGACATGATCTTTGGACAACAGGCCGGCCAGCCAGGCATCGGTTGGCGGTTCCGCCGTATAGGTCTCGGCGTCTTCGAAGACCTCGCCGAACAGGACATTCAACCGGCGCATTTCGGCGAGACCGGAGGAGTCCAGCCGGCGGATCGAGATAGACATCGGCAGTTCCATTCTTTTGAAGACGCCTCGCGCCCTGTTGTTTAGACCGTTTCAGGTTTTGGTGGAAACGGCCTGCCATGGCGGTCGGGGTTGGACCGCGCTGGAGTCCGGGAACGGGTCCCGGAATGACATTGATGGTTTTGGCCGATATCTGCCCCACGCTCGCTTGTCGCCCCGGGATTCATTCCGGGGTCCAGACCGAACCCGCCGCAATCGCGGGAGCCCCGACGATTCCCTCGATGCGATCGCCCGTTCATCGGAAAGTGGGGGCCCCGTATTCACCTGCGATGGGCTACGTCCGGTCAGCATCGTTTGTCGAACCGTGCAATGCCAAAACGATCCTGACAACCAGACAACAAGGACCCATAGTTCGCCGTACTGGACTTTTGGGGGATTGACTGCACGCGTTTTGCTTGCTCCCATACTGGCAAGCAGGCGCTGGAAGCGTCGGGGCTGGAAGGACATAGAAAATGTCTTTGCGGCGGCAGGAAATCAAACCTGAATATCGATCTGGAGGAGATGGAAACGGCTGTGGCGGCCTTGAAGCCCGAAGCCTTTTTCTTTGAGAAACGAAATTCAACGGACATATGTTTGCGGCACCTCGATCGCATGCGCGTGGCGCCTGGATCGTAACAAACATTCTTTTTAAGGCAGTCTCACCTGTTCCGGGCTCTTTTTTCAGATCCCGTGCGGTTTTATATTAGGAGTCAAGGATTGAGCATCCCGAAACAAAAGTTATTCTTAGGGCTGGCAGTTGCCGGTGCGCTGGTTTTTCCCGCCACGCACGCTTTTGCTGCAAGTGTATTTACCGACGAGCAGGCGACTGAAGGGCAGAAGTTCTACGATACCCAATGCGCCATGTGTCATGGCGCGGCTCTGCTGGGTCCCGACGCTCCCGCACTCGTGGGGCGTGAGGTCATGCAGAACTTCGATACCGCGCACGGCCTGTTCAGCTTCATCGTCTCGGCAATGCCGCCGCAGGCGCCAGGGGCTCTGGATGAAGAGGTCTACGTGGATATCCTTGCCTATATCCTGGAAGCGAATGGCGCCGTGGGCGGGGATGTCGAACTGACCGCAAATGAAGATGAGCTCAGGGCGATCAATCTTGCGGCCGTGACATCGGAAGCGCCGGTCGCTACGGTCGACGATGAAGCCGCTGCCGCACCGGAGGCGAGTGCCGTTCCGCAGGCTTATACGTGGGGCAAAACGCTCCCCTCGATCGAGCCGGAAGAGCAGGAAGCCTCAGGCGTCCCTCAGGCTTATACCTGGGGCACAACGCTTCCCAGCATCGATTGACCGGACCGCTCACAGCATACGGGTGAACCAGCAGGTTCCCGGAGTTTGAGTTCAATAGGAGAACTTCATGATCAAATTCACACTCAAGTCGGCCCTGGCGCTGGCGCTCAGTACGTCGGCGCTGATAGGCGTTGCCAACGCGCAAGGCGTTCGCGAGAATTACGCGCCGGTCACCAACGACATGGTGCTCGATCCCCCCGCGAGCGAGTGGATTTCCTGGCGCGGCACGATCGACAATCAGGGCTTCAGCTCGCTCGATCAGATCAATCGCGAAACCGTCGATTCGCTGCAACTGGCCTGGGCATGGCCGATGGCCGACGTTGGCCTGCAGGAAACCGCGCCGCTCATGCATGACGGCGTTCTGTTCCTCCAGACCAACAACAACATCGTTCAGGCTCTCGACGCCCGCTCGGGCGACCTGATCTGGGAATACCGCCCGGCCCTGGCCCAGATCCCGGCCGAATGGGGCTACCAGAACTATCAGTCCCGGCGCCAGAAGAACTCGATCGCGCTTTATGAGGACACGGTTGTGCTGACCACCGTCGACGCCCGCATCATCGTGCTCGATGCGACCAACGGCAAGGTTCTGCGTGAAGTGCAGGCGTTCGACTACAATGTGGGCTACAGCTACACCGTTGGCCCGATCGTCGTGAACGGCACGATCATCTCGGCGATCTCAGGGTGTTCGATCTCGGGCACCGCCGGCGGCTGCTATGTCGTTGCGCACGACTTTGAAACGCTTGAAGAGCAGTGGCGCTTCAACACGCTCGACGATCCCAGCAATCCAGAGCAGCAGGCAAGCTGGGGCGATGTGCCGCCGGAAAACCGCTGGGGCGGCACGCCCTGGGCGACCGGTTCGTATGACCCGCGCACCAACACCACGTTCTGGGGTGTGGGTATGCCCGCGCCTTACGCGGCGCTGGTTCGCGGTTCCGAAGACGGCGACACCCTTTACACCAACTCGACGCTGGCCCTCGACGCCGATACGGGCGAACTCAAGTGGTACTACCAGCACCTGCCGCGCGATGACTGGGACCTCGACAGCCCGTTCGAGCGCGTACTGGTCGACATCGAGGAAAACGGGGAAACGCGCCACCTTCTGGTTTCGGTCCCGGGCAAGAACGGTATCTTTTTTGCGCTCGACCGCGACACCGGCGAATATCTTTGGTCCCAGGAAACCGTCTACCAGAACTCGGTCTCCCGCATTGATGAGGACGGCACCGTCCATACCAATGAGGACCTGATGCTCAAGGCCCTGGGCGAAGAAGTGCTGATCTGCACCTCCGTTTCGGGCGGCAAGCTCTGGCAGGCCGGTGCCTATAGCCCGCTGACCCAGCGCTTTTACGTGCCGCTCACCGAGGCCTGTAACGTCGTCGAGGCGACCCAGACCGAGTTCACGGCGGGCAACGCGACCGGCTCGATGCGCTTTGGTCCGCGCGTTCTGCCCGAAGGCATTACCGAGGCCGGACTGGTGGAGGCCATCCAGGTTGGCACCACGCGCGATGAGGATGGCGGATGGAAAGTGCGTCAGCGCCCGTCCATGACCTCCTCGCTCCTGACCACCGGCGGTGGCCTTGTGATCGGCGGCGATGCCGGCCGTTACGTCAAGGCGTGGGATCAGGAAACCGGTGAAGTGCTCTGGGAGCAGCGCCTCAACGCGCCGGTTGGCGGTTCGCCGATGACTTACGAGCTTGATGGCGAGCAGTATCTTGTCGTCCCGACGGGCTTCAGCGCCGCTGCCAGTTCGATCTCCTCAGCCTTCCCCGAAATCCCGCTGCCTTCGGGCACCGGTAACTCGGTCTTTGTCTTCAAGCTTCCGAATTCGGATTCTTGAGCAGGGAACCGCTCTTTGCCGGACCGTTTGACAAGCCCGGCAACACGAACCGCGAAAGGGGCCACAGTGCCCCTTTCTCTTTTTGAAAGACGCGTCAGATGAAACCGTTCGTCAAAATCGCATTGACCGCTTGCGCATTGGCTGGCGTCACGGCCCCGGTGAGCGGGCAGATGTTGCCGCGCCAGCTTATCGATATGTCGAGGCCAGCGCAGGGAGACAGAATCCGCGCCTGCGTCGACGACACCAGCCCCGGAGGTCCGCTGGACCGCGCGGTGGCGCAGGCTATCGCGGACGCGCTCTTTCTCGACGTCGAATATGTCCCGGCCCTGACCGGTTTTCCGATCAATGCCGAGGGTTATCTCGCGGAGATGGAAATCCACCTCCACAATGATTGCGATCTGTTCATGGGGATAGCCGTTCAGCCAAGCTCGCCGTTTCCTGAATGGGCGGCGATGACCCGGCCTTATGCCGAGGTGCCGTTCGTTCTCGTCACCGCCAACCCCGATTATGACGCGCTGGCCGATATTCCACTGGGAAGCATGATCGGCACCGCCCTTGCCAGCCTGGGCGAACGTGTGTTCATCACCACCATGCTGCAAAGGCGGGAAAGCGAGCGCTGGAAACGCCTCCCTTACGCCGACTTCGATCTCATGACGACGCGCCTTCTGGACGGCTCGCTGCAAGGCATGGTGCTTTGGGAACCGGCCTGGACGCGTATCCTGGCCAGCAACAGCGAAGCGCGCGACCTGCGGGTGATCGCGCTCGATCCGGTGCCAACGCCTGTGGTTCAGGTGGGCGCGCTTATTTCCTCGCACGATACGTTCCTGCGCACCGAGGTCGACGCGGCAATTGAAGCGCTGACACGCGACGGCACCTTCGATGCCATCCTTGCAGAGCTTGGCCTGGGTCAGTAGTGATCTAAAGACCCGAAAAGATCGGCCATAGGACCGGGAGCAGGCGCTCGGGGGTGATGAGCCCGGCAATGAGGCAGATGACGAGTGCCGCAAGAACCGGGTTTTCAAGCTTTTTAAAGAGTTTCGCCTTGCCCGGAAACAGCGCGACAAGCAGCAGCCCGCCGGTAAGGCCGGGGAAGGGCAGGGCCGCAAGGAGGGCCGAGAGCAGCGAGACCTCCTGAAGCGTTATGATGACCATCAGCACCGCATAGCCCGCCGTGCGCGGCAGGCCGGCGGCAACCAGCGGCCGGACCAGATCGAGCAGGGGCACGAGCGCGAGGCTGACGAGGATCGCCGCCAGCGCGATCAGCGCGAGCGATGCGCGGCCGCCCCGGAGCTCGGCGGGGTCGATATGGAGGGGCCGTATCCAGCCGGTGCGGAAAAGCACCGCCATGGCCAGTCCCCACAATGAGAGATGGGCGAAGGGATTGAGCGTCAGCCGCTGCGCCCGTTCGGGCGCAAAGCTCCCCAAAAGTCTTGCCAGCAGCGCCAGTACGCCGCCATGCACCATCACGAAGATCAGCATCGCGGCGATGCGCGAAACGATGTCGACCATGGTTATATCGTGCAGGAGATTCATGGCGTGACCTCGGGGGCGAGGCTCAAGAGCACCGCCATGTCGTCCGACGCCTCCGGTTCGATATCGAGGCCGTAACGTTCGGCGATGGTCCGGAGCGTGCCGTCGCGCTCGAGTTCGGTCATGCCATCGCGCAGGGCACGCATGAGCGTCAGGTCGCCCTTCCAGAGCCCGAAGGCGAGGGGGAGCCGGGTGAAGGGGGGCTCGGGCAGCCAGACGACCCGGATATCGATTTCCCCCACCGGCACCGCGCCGATCGTGAAGCGGTCGGCGATCGCCATGTCGGCGGTTCCGGCTTCGAGTGCCGCGGCAAGATTTTCGGGGGACCGGGCAGGGACGGCGCGAATGCCCTTTTCCCGCAAAAAGCCGCTGAGGGCGAGCCGGTCCAGCCCCTGGCTCGGGAGCACCGCCACTGCTTTCACGGGCTGCGGGGATGTGTCGTCGGGAACGATGGCCGCCCATCCGCTGGTGATGCCTGTCGGCAGCAATTGCAAGAAGCCGCGCGTTGCCGTGGAATCGATGACACCTCCGGCAACGATCGAACACTGGGCGCGCGTCAAGCGCCAGTTCCTCGGGTTGAAATCCTGGCCGATGGCGGGATTGTAATTGAGGTGCAGCCTCACATTCAGGTGCCCGGCAAGGTGCTGGAGCACCTCGATGTCATAGCCCGGCGCGCGCGCATCGCCGGTGACGAGCGGGGGCGCGCTTTGCGGCACACAGACCCGCAAGGTGCCGCCACCGCGCATCACATCGAGCGATGTGTCGGGCGGCAGGAAGGTTGCAAGATAGAGCAATCCCGCCACGGCGATAATGTTGATCGCACCTGCCAGCCAGCGCGGGCGTTTCCTGATGGGCCGGGGAGAACTCATCGGCGCCGGAAATCGAAAAGAGCGCTCAGAAAGAAGACGACCGTCATTCCTCCAATCACCATCGGCCCGAGCCGGGGATCGAACTGGTGGAAGTTGATGAGAACGCCGCGCAGCGCATCGACCGCGTAGGTGATCGGGTTGATCTCGACGAGGAACACCAGCCATTCGGGGTAAAGGGCAACTGTCTGGGCGCGCGTCAGGGAGGGGTCGAGCGGGAAGATCGAGGAGGAACAGAAATAGAGCGGCAGGATGATGGTATTGGAGAACACCCCGAACCCCTCGAAACTGCGCACCCGCGCGGCCAGAATGACGCCGAACGAGGTGAGGCCGAAGGAAAGCCCGAACATCAGCAAAAGCGCAAGCGCCACCTGATCCCAGCTCAGGGTGATATCGGCGAACCGGGCGAGGATCAGAACGAGCGCACCGTGCCCCGTGGCGACGGTGCTGCCGCCGAGGATCTTGCCGAGCAGGATGATCCACCGGGGCACCGGCGAGATGAGGATCGCCCGCAGGAAGCCGAACTCGCGGTCCCAGATCACCGACACCGCGAACTGGATCGAGGTGTACATGATGTTGAGGACGATCACCGCCGGGAACAGGAATTGCAGATAGGTGTAGGGAATGACGAAGCGGACCTCGCCATAGACCTCGCCGCGAAAATAGGGGTTGAGCCCGATCCCCAGGATCAGGAGCCAGATGAGGGGCCGCGAAACGCCGCCGATCAACTGGCCGCGATCGCGGACGGCGCGCATCACCTCGCGCAGCCAGATGCCGTATAGACCGCGGCCTATGTGCATGAACCTGCTCATGAGACGCGCTCCCCGGCGCCCCGGCCATAAAAATCGGAACCGGGATCGTTGAGAACCATGTCGCGCAAGCTGTCCCAAAGGTGGGCGCGGAGCCGGGTGAACTCGGGATGGCTGCGCGGGTCTTCCGACAGGCGGTCGGGGGGGAAGGGCAACTCGATCGTTTCGACGATGCGGCCGGGGCGAGGTGACATCAGGAATATCCTGTCGCCGAGCAGCAGGGCTTCGTCGACGCTATGGGTGACAAAGAGCACCGTTGCCGCGCGTTTGGTGGTCAATTGCAGCAACTCGGTCTGCATGAGTTCGCGCGCCTGCGCATCGAGGCTGGCAAAGGGCTCGTCCATGAGCAGGATATCGGGTTCGCGCGCAAGGGCGCGCGCCAGCGCCAGCCGTTGCTTCATGCCGCCCGATAGCGCGCCGGGATAGATATCCGCGACACGGGAAAGCCCCACGAAGCCGAGAATTTCGTCCGCCCGTTCCCGCCGGCGGGCCGGCGGCAGGTGCGGCAGTGCAAAGGTTATGTTATCGCGGGCCGTCTTCCAGGGAAGCAGGCGAAAGGACTGGAAGACCATGGCGGTCTTCTGGCCGGGGACAGGGGGCGCGCCAGCCAGCAATACGCGCCCTTCCGTCGGTTTGATAAGGCCGGCAGAGAGCGAGAGAAGCGTCGTCTTCCCGCAGCCGGATGGCCCGAGGAAGACGACGAACTCTCCCGGAGCGACCGACAGGTCGATCCCGGTAACGGCAGGCTCGCCCGCTCCATAGCTTTTGGAGACGGCCTCGAACCGCAAGGCAGGTTCGCTGACCATGCTGTGGGCGAGCCCGAACGTCATCATTGCGCCTGACTGCCCGCCGATGCGGTGCCGATCTCGGCCATGACATCTTCGAGAACCGAAAAATCGGCCCAGTCGTCCAGATCGAGGGCGGGAACGTCGGCGAAATCCTCGGTGTCGTAGATCCAGTCCGCCGTGAACTCCAGTTCCTCGGGCGTCATGCCGCCATCGACCGTCCAGCTATCGACAAAGCTGTCCGCAAGAAATTCGAGTTCCTCGCGCGCGATGTGGGGCAGGGCTTTTTCCATCGCGTTGACCCAGGCTTGGGGATCGGCGGCAAAATCTCGGGAGATTTCGACCAGTGCGCGCGTGACCGCAACGACATCGTCGCGGCGTGTTTCCAGCACCTCGGCGGTAACGGCGTTGACCTTGGAGATCACCGGGGCGGCCCGGTAATAAGGGTCCTGATCGATAAGGACGTGGATGCCGTCCTTATCGGGGATGGAGAGAAAAACGCCGATCGACATGGTCGTTGCATCGATCATGCCGTTCAGGAGGGCTTCGGCGCGCACATTGGGCTGCCCGATGGAAACGAACTCCATCGTCCCGGTGTCCAGCCCCTCGTTCTGGAGAACCTTGGAGCTGAGACTATGGTCGAGACTGCCGACGCGTCCGATGCCGAAGACCCGTCCTTCGAGCTGAACCGGTTCGGTGATCTCGTCGCGCGCCGCGATGATGAAGGGCAGGGCCCTGTTGGGCGAACTGACGGCGGTAAGCTCAACGCCCTGCGCCACGAGTTGCAGGAGCGCGTCGGTCGAAACGTTCGCCATCTCCCCCTCGCCGGCCCGCAAGGCGGCGAGCGCCGAGGGTGTCTGCTGCACGCGGATGAGTTCGACATCCACCCCGGCGCGCTCGAAATAGCCTTCCTGCAGGGCCAGATCGAGCACCGAATTGGGCACGAGCGGGGGTTCGAGATGCGTGACGATGATCCTGAACGGCTCGGCATTGGCGGCGGGCGCCAGAAGAAGCGCCGCAATCGTGGTAAAAACGGAAAGGCTGAGCTTGTTCATTTCTCTCTCCTGTAAAACGAAAAACCAGAACACTCCTGTTTTGACGGAATCAAAACAGGAGTTCTAAGTCTTTGTTATATCGCGTTTCCGAACCGAATAAGTGGCGTCCACTTATTCTGGAAACGCTCTAGCTGGAGCGCCAGCGAACCAGATGGTTCTCAAGAAGGCGCAGCGCTTCCGTGACGATAACGCCGATCAGGGAAAGGGTCATGACGATCACGAAATATTCCGCCATCCTGAACGTATTGCCATAAAGTGCAAGCAGGCCCCCAAGACCGCGCACGGCGGTGTAAAGTTCCGCGACGACGGTATTGATCAGCCCGATGGTCGCCGCAAGGCGCAGGCCCACCACCAGAAAGGGAACGGCGCCCGGCAGGATCACATGCGCAAAGATGCGCATGCCGCCCGCCCCGGTCGAACGCGCCATCTCGATGAGTTCGGAATCGGCGTTGGTAACCCCCACATAGGTGTTGATGATGACCGGCATCACCGCGCCCAGAAAGACGATGAAGGTCTTTGCCTCGACGCCCAATCCCAAAAGGAGGATGATGAGGGGGATGAAGGCAACGCGCGGGGTCGCCGCCAGCCCGTAGACGAAGACGTCCAGCGCGCGGCCGAGCGGTCGGAAAGCGCCCATCAGAACCCCGATCACGGTGCCGGCGAGGGCGGCAAGTCCCAGTCCGGTGCCATAAATGGTGAGACTGTCTCCAAGCGCGGTCCAGAGCTGGCCGGATTCCCACAGGCGTTGAGCCGCCTGCAAGGTGGCTTCGGGCGTGGGAATGATGCCCCGGGGGGCGTAGACCGAAGCGAGGGCCCATGCCATGAAGAAAATGACCAGCACGCCGATGCGGGAAAGCGCGGTCATTGAACCCCGGCTGCTTTCTTGGGCGCTCCGGGCGTGCGCTGGTCGATCTCGCGCCCGGTCAGCGCAAGAAAGACGGTCGCAAGGCTCGGCTCGTCGATCTGGATTTGCCTGAGGCGCGCACCGAAGCGCCCGAGGAACGCATCGAGCATATCCCCCGCTCCGAGCGTGATGCCGATCCGGCCATCCGCCAGCGGCATCGCCTCGGGATAGGCGGCCATCAGTTCCTCTTCGGTCGTTGCGTCGCGCGGGAGGCAGCGGATCATCGAGGTGCCGTGGCGGCTCTTGAGTTCGTGCGGCGTGCCGGACGCGATGAGCCTGCCCTGATCGATGATGTAGATATAGTCGTGGTCCTCGACTTCCTCGACGTAATGGGTGGTGATGACCTGTGTGAGATTGTCGCTTGCGCGCAGGCCCTCGAGATAGGACCAGATCCGCGCGCGCGATTGCGGGTCGAGACCGGTGGTCGGCTCATCGAGAAACAGGATGCTGGGCTGGTGCATCAGGGCGCGCGCGATTTCAAGGCGCCGCTTCATGCCGCCCGAAAACGTCCTGACGATCTCGTCCCGCCACGCATCGAGCTCGACAAGTTCGAGAACCTCGGCAGCCCTGCGCTTCCGCTCCCGCCGCGAAAGGCCGTAGATGAGGCCGTGAAAATCGAGATTTTCCCAGGCCGACAGGCGGGTGTCGAGGCTGGGGTCCTGAAAGACGGCGCCGATCTTGCGCCGTACGGCATCGGGCTGGCGCGCAAGGTCCATCTCGCCAAGCATCACGCGCCCGCTATCGGGGGTGAGCAGGGCGCAAAGGATATTCATGAGCGTGGTCTTGCCCGCCCCGTTGGGCCCCAGAAGGGCAACGCTGCTGCCATCGGGCACGCTCATGTCGATATTGCTGAGAACCGTGCGACCTGCGAAGGCGTGGCTAAGATTGGTGATCTCGATCCCGTTCGCCGACTCTGTACCCACTGTGACCGTTCCTGTTCCTTCCGGGACTGTGGCCTGATGGTCAGGCCCCGGTAACCCGCCAGATGACATCGCCCACATCGTCCGCCACCAGCACCGAACCGTCCGCCGCCTGCGCGACGCCGACCGGGCGGCCATAGGAATATTTCTCGTCCGGCGAGAGGAACCCCGTAAGGATATCGCGCGGCATGCCGACGGGTTTGCCATTCTCGAAGGGGACGAAAGCGACCTTGTAACCCGAGAGCTTGGACCGGTTCCACGAGCCGTGCTGGCCGATTGCCATGCCGGCGGGAAAGCCCGGAAGCGTGCCTTGCGGCAACCAGCACAGCCCGAGGGAAGCGGTATGGCCGCCAAGGGCGTAATCGGGTTGCAGCGCCGAGGCCACTTTTGCCTCGTCCTGTGGCACCCGGTCGTCCACCACCCGGTCCCAATAGCAATAGGGCCAGCCGTAAAACCCGCCATCGCGCACCGAGGTGAGATAATCGGGCGGTGTCTCGTCGCCCAGCCCGTCGCGCTCGTTGACGACGGTCCACAACATGCCCCCTTCGGGCTCCCACGCCATGCCCACAGGGTTGCGCAAGCCACCGGCGAAAATGCGCGATTGCCCGGTTGCAAGATCGTATTCGTGGATGCAGGCGCGGTTCTCCTCGGCTTCCATGCCCTCATCGGCGATATTGCTCAACGACCCCACGGCGACATAAAGCTTCGTGCCGTCCTTGCTGGCGATGAGGTTGCGCGTCCAGTGCCCGCCCGGAACGAGATCCATCAGCTTTTGGCCGGGGGCCGTTATTCTGGTCGCGCCCGCATCGTAGGGATAGGCAAGGAGCGCATCGCTGGCGCCGATGTAGAGCGTGTCTCCGATCAGGACGATGCCGAAGGGCTGGCGCACATTTTCGATATAGGCGTGGCTTTGCTCGGCCACCCCGTCGCCATCGGCATCCCGCAACAAGGTAATGCGGTTGGGGCTGGCACCCGCCGCCCGCGCCCGCTGCATCGTCGCCGTCATGGCATGATCGAACAGGTCGCGCGGCGCGCGGGTCTCGCCCATGGATTCCGCCACTAGAACATCGCCATTGGGCAGGAGGTAGAGATTGCGCGGATGCACCAGATCGCGCGCAAAGGCATTGACCTTGAGCCCGGCGGCAGCGACCGGTTGATGCTCGCCTTCCCAGCCTCTGGCGGTCGGCATCTTGAGCGTGGGGATTTTCCCTTGCGGCTTGGCCTCCGGGATTTCCGGCGCCGTGCCATAGAGCGGTTGATGGGGGGCTTGTCCCGAATGACGGACGGTAACGGCGATCTGGCCGACAAGGGCAACGAGGCGGGCAAACAGGGAAGGTTCGGCCATGACTCACTTCTGAAAACTGGAATGCAGGGAGGCTTTTTAGAACGCTAAAGGCTTTGCGCGGCCAGCGCCAGAGGGCAGGGGAGATATTACAGGGCAATCGCATATGCTTCGGCTTTCGCCGAATCCCCCCTCCCCTTGCTGCGCTCGTAAGGGTCCACTGGACCCTTGCGTTCCGGCGATGCCGGAACCGCTTGCAAGTCCCCCACAAGGGGGGAGGTGCTGGCCTTGTGCGTAGGGAAGTTCCCAAGAAAAGGAAGCACCCTCCCCTTGATGGGGAGGGTTGGGGAGGGGTGAAACCACAAGCGCAGATTCATATGCGATGGTCCTGGGAGATATTGCATGCTCAACGGCGCCGACTTCGTGGGAGTCTTTTCCGGTGAGGCGCGGAACTTTAGCCGTCAAAACCTCGCGATGGGAGAAGGCATTTGCGATGGTGTGGCCACATTTTTCCTGGAGAGCAAATATGCGTCTGGCGTTCACTGCCCTTGCCGTCGCCGCGGCCTTCACCGCGCCGGCTTTCGCCCAAACCGAGATCACACCGCTGGTCGATGCCCAATGGCTGACCGCCAATGCCGGTGCCGAAAACCTCGTCATTCTCGATATTCGCGACAATATCGAGGGAACCGATCTTGGCGATCTGCCCTATGTCGCAAACTCGGTGGTCGCGCCCTACGCGGGCGCCGGCTGGCGCACCGAGCTTGACGGCGTACCGGGCATGATGCCTCCCGTCGAGCAGATCACCGCGCTGATTGCCGGGCTGGGTATCGACAATGACGACCATGTGGTGATCGTGCCCTGGGGCACCGATTCCTCGGAAATCGGCAGCGCGACCCGCGTTTACTGGACGTTCAAATATCTCGGCCATGACGAGGTTTCGATCCTCGATGGCGGCTGGCGCCAGTACGATGCCGCGGGCGGAGAGCGCGTGGCCGAACTGGCACAGCCCGAGCCGGCCGAGTTCACCGTCGATCTTCAGGAAAACCTTCTGGCCACCACCGACGAAGTGCTCGCCGCGCTCGAAAGTGGTGTCGCCCTGGTCGATGGCCGTCCGCTCGAACAGTATGAAGGTCAGTCCAAGAGCCCGGTCGTTGCCTCGCTCGGCACCATCCCCGGCGCGGTCAACATTCCGCACTCGAACTTCTACAGCGCCGAATACGCCCGCTTCGCCCAGCCCGAAACGGTCGCCGCGCTGGTCGAGGCGGTGGGTGTGACCTCGGACGAGGAAAACATCAGCTTCTGCAATACCGGCCATTGGGCGTCCGTCGCCTGGTTCGGTCTTTCCGAAATTCTCGGCAACAAGCATTCGTCCATGTATGATGGTTCGATGGCCGAGTGGACGGAGGACCCCGCGCGCCCTCTGCAATAAACCCAGACGGCTTTTTTCCCGATCTTGCAGATGCCCCGGCTCCGGGGCATCTGTGTGTTAAATCACTGAAAGTTTGAAATGTCCGACATCGCTCTGGATCGTCCCGATTACCTGCCTGCGGCTATCTCCGACCGCGCGCCGACGCTGGTCGCCGCCCTTGGCTTGCTGATCGGTTTCATCGCCATTTCCCTGCTTGTCGACCTGCGCCAGGCGACCCTGTTTGCCATCGGCGGCGGGCTGGGCGCGGCGCTCTATCATGGCTCGTTCGGCTTTACCGGCGGCTGGCGCCGCTTTGTCGTCGAAAAGCGCGGCCGCGCCATGCGCGCCCAGATGCTGATGATCGGGGTGGCCGCCATCGCCATGATGCCGCTTCTGGCGGCGGGCAATCTCGGCGGCCAGCCGCTGGTCGGCGCGCTGGCGCCCGTGGGCGTCTCGGTGGTGATCGGCGCCGCGATCTTCGGGCTGGGCATGCAACTGGGCGGCGGCTGCGGCTCGGGCACGCTCTTTACCGTGGGCGGCGGCTCCTCGCGCATGCTGGTGACGCTGGTCTTCTTCATCGTCGGCGCCGTGATCGGCACCGCGCATCTGCCCTGGTGGCTGGCTCAGCCTTCGCTGCCCGCCATCAGCATCGGTGCCGAACTGGGCGTCGGCTTCGGCCTTGCGGTGACCATCCTCGCCCTTGCGGTGGTGGCGCTGGTGACCGCAGTCGTCGAAAGACGTGCGCATGGCGATCTCGAACCCGAGCCCGCCCCGCGCCGTCCGGGCTGGTCATGGCTGCTTTATGGTCCGTGGCCGCTGGTCGGGGCAGGGCTGATCCTCGCCATCCTCAATATCGCGACGCTGCTGGTCGCGGGGCACCCCTGGTCGATTACCTATGGGTTTGGCCTCTGGGGCGCCAAGGCCGCTGATGCGGTGGGCATTCCGGTGGCAAGCTGGGAGTTCTGGACCTGGCCCGCGCAGGCGCAGGCGCTCTCCAGTTCGGTTCTGGCCGACAACACTTCGGTGATGAATTTCGGCATCATCCTCGGCGCGGGTCTTGCTGCCGCGCTAGCCGGGAAATTTGCTCCCAAGGCCAAGATTCCGCTCCGCTCGTTCCTTGCGGCGGCCATTGGCGGCATCCTGATGGGATATGGCGCCCGGCTTTCGTTCGGATGCAATATCGGCGCGCTGTTCTCGGGCATCGCCTCGGGCAGCCTGCATGGCTGGGTCTGGTTCGCCGCTGCTTTCGTCGGCTCGCTGGCCGGCATCTGGGCCCGCCCCTTGTTTGGACTTGATGGATTGACCAGGAAATGACGACCGGACGCAACACCCTGCTTTTCGGCGTGGCGCTGGCCGCCGGCACCGTGGCGATTGTCGCCGATCACCTCACCAACCCCATGCCGCGCGCGCAAACCGCCGTGGTGCAAACCGGGGCAGGGGGCGCTGCGCCCTGTGCCGCAGGCGCCCCCTGCGCCGCGGGCGCGCCCGTTGCGGCGGCCCCTTGCGCTGCCGGGGCGCCGGTCGCTGCCGCACCCTGCGCGGCTGGTGCTCCGCTGGCCGCCGCGCCACCCCCACCGGCCCCGATGCCACAGGCAGGCGCCGCTCCCGCATTGGCCGCGCCACCGCCGCCGCCCGCACCCATGCCGCAGGCGCAGCAACTCGCACCGCCTCCGCCGGTCCCCGCGCCTCTGCCGGAGGGTGCGGTGGAGGCTCCCGATCTCGTGGTGAACTGATGAGCGAGGCACGCGAACAGGCCCGGCGCGAAATCGCCTTCTGTGAGAGCGTGCTCGCCAAGGGCGGCCTTTCCGTCCTCACCGAAACCCTGCGCGATGCGTCCGATCTTTCGACCTGGACGCATTACCCCAAGGACGATGTGTTCGATCCGCAAACGGGCGCGCAGTGGTTCTACCACTCCCACCCCGCCGACGACCCCGACGGGGCGACCGAGCACGGCCATTTCCATTGCTTCGTACGTCCCGATGGGGCGGATGGGCCCATCCATCACCTGATCGCCGTGGGGGTCGATCCCTACGGCAAGCTGGTGCGGCTGTTCACGGTCAATCAATGGGTGGTGGGCGACGACTGGCTGGACGCCGAGCCAACCATTGCGCTGCTGGACAAATTCGACGTCCACATGCCGCGCCCGTCCTATCTGGTCAACCGCTGGCTGACTGCGGTGCTCGCCGCCCATGAAGACGAAATCGCCAACCTCATCCGTGAACGCGACCGCACATTGAACGCACATAAGCCAGCAACGGGTGTGCAGGTGCGAGAGGATCGGGCGCTCGAGGTGACGTCGGAATTGCGGTTATAGGGCAAGGAATGCGATAGGGCCGAGGCGACCGCTCTATCGCGCCTTCTTCTTCCGATGCCTCCCGCTAATTGCAGTCTCCCAAGGCTCGCCATTCCACCCTGCTACCGCTTGACCCGGGCAGTTTAACCCTCCAAGATCGCTTGCGGAACGCTCCCATCGGGCCGGTATTCGGTGAACATCCACGACCATCTTAGACAACCCTGTCAGTTCCATTTCCCCACCCTGGACACGATGCAGCGCTCCTTGTCTGCCGCCCAGGAAATATCCCACCCACAAAGGTTATCTTGCCATGGATTACGCTCACCGGATCGACAAACTCGCCCGTCTGCTGGACGACGAAAAGTGCGAAGCCATGGCGTTCGTTCCCGGGCCCAATTTCTTTTATCTGACCGGGGTCGATCTGGCGCTGATGGAGCGTCCGACCTTTCTCGTCGTTACATCGGACGCCCGGATCCATGCGATGATCCCGGCGCTCGAACGGGATAGATGGGCGGCGCACATGCCGCAGGCCAGAACGGTCTATTGGCAGGATGCCGAGGGCTACGAGAACGCAATCGGCCAGCTCGCGGCAGGGCTCAAGGTCAAGGCGCTCGCGGTCGAGGGCAATCGTATGCGCCAGTTTGAAGCGCAGGCTCTGAGCCGGGGTTTTGCCTTCGATGTCGTCGACGGCACCGCCATTGTCAAACCGCTGCGTCTTTCCAAGGACCCTGTGGAAATCGAGGCGATCCGTCATGCCATAGCGGTCAGCGAAGCCGCGCTGACGGCAACGCTTTCGCAGATCGGGGCGGGGATGAGCGAAACCGATATCAGGGCCCGGCTGGTGATCGAAATGCTCATGCGCGGCGCGGACGGGCCGGGGTTCGACCCCATCGTTCTGGTGGGCGGCGCAGCCGCCGATTGCCACGGCATCCCCTCGGCCGAACGGATTCTCAAGCCCGGAGATGCGCTGCTCTTTGATTTCGGGGCGAAGGTCGATGGCTACAGCGCCGATATCACGCGGACCTTTTTCTGCCAGCATGTATCCGATGCCCACAGGCGGTTCTACGATGCGGTGCTCGAGGCCAACCGGATCGGTTGCAGCATGGTGGCGCCGGGCGTCAGCGCCAACGATCTCGACAAGGCGGTGCTGGCCCATTTCGAAAATGCCGGATACGCCGCCAATATCCGGCACAAGCTCGGCCACGGCCTTGGCCTCGATATCCACGAAGCGCCGCAATTGATGGTCGGGAACCATGAGGAGCTTGCGCCGGGCATGGTGATCACCATTGAGCCCGGCCTCTACGAACCAGGCGCCCTGGGCGTCAGGATCGAGGACGACGTGCTCGTAACCGAGACCGGCGCCAGCATCCTGACCCAGTTGCCGCGCGAACTCACCTTCGTGGGATAAGGAAAGGAGTGGCCGGATCGGCCGCTCTTGTCAGCTCAGGATCATCCGCAAGGCCGTGATCAGCAGGAAGGCCGCGAAGGCGGATTTGAGCACGCGGGCATTGAGCGCATGCGCGAGGCGTGCGCCGAACGGGGCCATCATATAGCTCACGGGAGCAATGATCGCGACCGCGGCGAGATTGACATAGCCCAGGCTTAAAGGCGGCCGGGCGGGAACCGACCACCCGCTCCAGATAAAGCCGAGAACGCCCGGCACGGCGATCAGCAGCCCCATCGCCGAAGCGGTGCCGACGGCCCGGTGAACCGGAAAGGAGAACGCGCTGAGCGTGGGCACCGACAAGGTGCCGCCTCCGATCCCCATCAGCGAGGACACCAACCCGATCGCCGATGCAATCGCGCGATTGACGATCTTGCTTCCGGGCAGATGGTCCGCGACCACGAGCGTTTTGGGAATGGCCATGTTGATGGCGACAAGGATTGCGACCGATCCGAACACGAGCCGCAACCCGTCACCGGAAATCACCTTGGAAAGCCCGCCCCCGATAAGCGCCCCGACGACAACAGCAGGCCCCCAGAGCTTGAGCAGATCGAGATCGACCGTCCCCCGCTTGGAATGCGCACGCATCGAGGAGAGCGAGGTGGAAATGATGGTTGCGAGCGACGTCGCGACCGCCAGATGGCTTGCGATGCCGGACGGAAAATCAAGCGCGGTCAGAACCCAGAACAGCGCCGGGACGATAACGATGCCACCCCCGACCCCGAGCAGGCCGGCCAGCAGGCCACCCACGGCGCCTGTTGCGACGAGACCGGCGAACAGCGCCAGGAGGACGGGCAGATCATAGTGAAAAGTCATAATCGGACTCGTTGAGCGTTTGCCGCGATCAGGTCTTGGACCGCGGATCAAAAGCGTCGCGCAGACCATCCCCCAGAAGATTGAAGGAAAGCACGGTGAGGAAGATGATCATCCCGGGCCAGAGCGCCATCCAGGGCGCGTTGGACAGGAACCGCTGGGCGCTGTTGAGCATCGAGCCCCAGGAGGGCGCAGGGGGCTGCTGCCCCAGCCCCAGGAAGGACATGCTTGCCTCGGCGATGATCGCGGTGGCGATGGTGATCGTTGTCTGCACCAGAAGCTGGGGCAGGATGTTGGGCAGGACGTGGCGCAATGCGACGCGCCAGCCCGGATTGCCGACCGAACGCGCCGCCTCGACATATTCTTCCGAGCGCAGCGAAAGGACCTGACCGCGGGTCAGCCGGATAAAGAGAGGCGTGGCGGTGATCCCGATGGCCAGCATGGCGTTGGTGAGGCTGGGCCCGAGAAAGGCGGCAAAGGCAATCGCCAGGATCAGAAATGGCGTGGCGAGCATGGCATCGGTGAACCGGCTGATCACGCCGTCCACGAGCCCGCCGACAAACCCGGCGGCAAGCCCGAGCGGCACGCCAAGGGCAATGGCAATGCTTACCGAGATCACGCCGGCCATCAATGAGGCTCTGGCGCCGAACACCAGGCGCGAAAAGATATCGCGTCCGCTCTCGTCCGTCCCGAGCCAGTATAGAGCCGATGGCGGCTGACGCACCGCCGTCCAGATCTGTGCCGCAGGATCGTAAGGCGCCAGAAAGGGTGCAAAAACCGCGACGAACACCACGATGAGCACGACGACGAGCCCGAAGACAGCGCTCTTGGTCTTTGAAAACCGCCGCCAGACCCGGCTTTCAAAAAGCTGCGAGAACGGAATGTAGGGGATTGCAGGCTGGGCCATTATCAGCTCCTCAACCGCGGGTTGGCCAGGATGTAGCCGATGTCGGCCAGAAGATTGAGCGTGATGTAGAAGAGGGCCGTGACCAGCACGACGCCCTGAACCACGGCGTAGTCTCGCGTAAAGACCGCATCGACGATCAGCTTTCCAAAGCCTGGAATGGCAAAGATCTGTTCGGTCAGAACCGCCCCTGACAGGAGGGCGCCGAATTCGAGCGCGCCCAGTGTGATGATCGGGGTGAGGGCGTTGCGCATGGCGTGCTTGACGACGACGACGGTGGGCGAAAGGCCCTTGGCGCGGGCGGTCCGCACATAGTCGCTCTCGAGCGCCTGGATCATGGCCGACCGCGTGTGCCGCATGATGATGCCCGCGATCGCGGTTCCCAGCACAAAGGCCGGCATGACGGTGGTGGCAAGGTTCATCCGCCAATCCACGGACAGCGGAACATAACCCGAGGCCGGAAGCCAGCGAAGCTGTATGGAAAACAGAAGAATGAGCATGATGCCCAGCCAGAAATTGGGCACCGAGATTCCAGCCAGCGAGACCACATTGGCCGCGTAGTCGATGCTTGTATTGCGGCGGACAGCCGCAATGACACCCCCCACGACGCCAAAGACAAGGGCCAGCACGATGCCCATGATGGCCAGTTGCAGCGTGACCGGAAGTTTTTGCAGAACGAGGGTCGTGACGGGCAGGTTGTGGCGCATGGAAAGACCAAGATCACCCGTCAGCACGCCGCCGACCCAGTAGAGATACTGCATGAATATCGGCTGATCGAGCCCGTAGCGCGCCCGGATGGCGGCGACCGTTTCGGGATCGGGGTTCTCACCCGCCAGCGCCAGCGCGGGGTCTCCGGGCAGAAGGTGCTGAAGGGAAAAGATGATCAGCGAAAGAATGAAGATCGTTGGTATGAGCTGAAGCAACCGGTGTCCGAGCAGCCTTAGCATGGTGCTTGCTCCCCTTCCGGCAGAGGGTTGGAGAACGCGGCAAAGAGCTTTGCAAGCCTGGGGTCCGTCGCGCGGCCCTTGCCAAGCAGGTCGTCTGTCTGCGGCAGTTCCTTCCAGAACGCACAGGCATTGGCGTGGCCGTCCGCTTCCACGTCGAGCGACATGTCGACGGCCTTGCATTCGGGGCGCGCGTGCGGGCAGCGCGTATGAAGGCGGCAGCCGGAGGGTGGGTCTATCGGACTGGGAAGATCGCCCGCCAGAGCGTGGGCTGCGGTGTCGCGTCCATGTCCGAGATGAGCGGCGGGAATGGCCGACAGAAGGGCACGGGTATAAGGGTGGCGCGGGGTGGAAAAGATCTTGCGCGTCTCTCCCAGCTCGACGACCTTGCCCAGATACATCACGGCAACCCGGTCCGCGATGTGCTTTACGACGCTGAGATCGTGGGAAATGAAGATATAGGCCAGCCCCAGCTTTTTCTGCAGAGATTTCAAAAGATTGAGAACCTGGGCCTGAATGGACACATCGAGCGCCGAGACGGCCTCGTCGCATACCAGTATTTTAGGTTCCGAGGCGAGCGCCCGTGCGATCACCACACGCTGGCGCTGCCCGCCGGAAAATTCATGGGGGTAACGGCTCGCGTGCTCGGGCCGCAACCCCACCATTTTCAGCAGTTCCTTCACACGCTCGGCGCGCTGTGCCTTTGGCACCACGTTGTGGAGCATGAGCGGCTCGCCCACCGTCTGGCCAATGGTCATGCGGGGGTTGAGGGATGCGTAGGGGTCCTGGAAGACGAGCTGGATCTTGCTGCGCTGGGCCAGCATGTCCCGGTTTGAAAGCGCGGTAAGTTCCACCCCGTCGAGAGTCACGGCGCCCGCGCTGGGCTCGATCAGCCGCATCAGCACCCGGCCCAGCGTGGATTTTCCGCACCCCGATTCACCAACGATGGCGAGGGTTTCCCCCGGTTGGAGCGAAAAGGAGATATCGTCGACCGCGCGGACTTTCGTGAGCGGCCGCCCGAAAATCGTGCGCCTGAGCGTGAAGTGCTTGCTCACATCCGAGGCGACGAGCAACGGAGGTTGGGAGGATGTCGTCTCAAAACTCATCGGCGAGCTCCTCGAGCGGGGTGCGCCAGCACCGGCTGGTATGGCCGGGATTGACTTCGAGCATGGGGGGCGTTTCAGCGCATTTTTCGATGCGGAACGGACAGCGGGCCGCGAACCGGCAACCAGCGGGTGGCTGGGTCATGTCCGGAACGGTGCCGCCGATGGCGACGAGTTCGTCGCGCTCTTCATCGAGCCGGGGCAACGAGCCCAGCAGCCCGACCGTATAGGGGTGCTGCGGAAAGCTGAAGATCTGCTCAACCGAACCGGACTCGACCACCTGTCCGGCATACATGACGATCACGTCGTCGCAGGCTTCCGCCACCACCCCGAGGTCATGGGTGATCAGGACGATGGCTGTGCCCGTTGTCGATTTGAGGTTTTCGAGCAGATCGAGGATTTGCGCCTGGATCGTGACGTCGAGCGCGGTGGTCGGCTCATCGGCGATGAGCACTTGCGGTTCGCAGGCCAGCGCCATGGCGATCATGACGCGCTGGCGCATGCCGCCGGAAAGATTGTGGGGGTATTGCCGGGCGCGCGTCTCGGGCGAGGGAATACGCACCAGGCGCAGCATTTCGACAGCCTGTGTCCATGCTTCGGCCTTGGAGACGCTGCGATGCCGCAGAATGGTTTCGGCGACCTGATCGCCGACCGTATAGGAGGGGTTGAGCGAGGTCATGGGTTCCTGAAAGATCATCGAGATCTGGTTCCCACGCAGATTGCGCATCTGCTTTTCCCCGATCGACAGCAGATCCTGCCCCGCGAACAGTATTTCTCCGGAGATTTGGGCACTGTCGGTGGGAAGCAGCCGCAGGACGGCAAGCGAGCTGACGCTCTTGCCGCTTCCGGATTCCCCCACAACGCCCAGGCTGCGCCCTTTCCTGAGGGTGAAGCTTACGCCGTCGACGGCCGTCGTCGTCGTGCGGTCGCCAGCAAAGCAGACGCGCAGATCGTTGACGGTCAGGACCGCGCCGTCCGACCCGCTAGCCCGGTCATCCCGGGCTAGCGGCTCTTGAGCCGGCGGTGGATTTGATGCGTCCATCGCCATCTCTGATCTTACTCGGCCATCGTCACGCCGCCGAGGCGGATGATCCCGTCCGGGAAGGGGTTGAAGCCTTCAAGATCTGCGTCATGCGCAAAGATCCACTGCGAGTGGTAGAGATAGACGATGGGCAGGTCCGTGAGGAGCTTTTCGACAGCCTCGGCATAGATTGCCTGACGCTGTGCCATGTCGCCGATCGCGCGCGCTTCGGTGAGGATCGTTTCCAGCTCTTCGCTGCAATAATGAGCGTCGTTGCCGGCAGCCTCACAGGCAAGCATCGGGGTGATGTTGAGGTCCGGATCGACGCGGCCCGACCAGCCCACCAGATGCGCCTCGAAATTGCCGTTCCGGGCGGTATCGAGCAGCGTCATCAGCTCGGTGGGGCGAATGTCGACATTGATGCCGACTTCGGCAACCATCGACTGGACGAGCGTTGCAACCTGCTGACGCTCGGCGTCGGTGGGAACGAGCAGTTCGAGATCGATCTGCTCGACGCCCGCCTCAGCCATCAGGGCCTTTGCAGCCTCGACGTCACGCGGCTGGACCGGGAGGTCGTGGTTGTAGAACGGGCTGGTCGGCGGGAAGGGCTGGTTGCCGACGGCGAACTGACCTTCAAAGACCACCTGGTTGATCGCTTCGCGATCGATCGCGAGGCTGAACGCTTCGCGAACCGCCTGGCTCGTGCTGAAATCGGGGTCGGCACCATCGCCGCCGATATTGATGGTGATGCCGTAATAGCCAAGACCCACGACCGGCGAGCTCACGAGATCGGGATCGTCATTGACCGAGGCGACGTCGGTTGCGGCCAGGCGCTCGATCAGGTCGAACTGGCCCGAACGCAGGTTGAGCAGCCGCGTGTTGCTGTCGGGCATGCCGCGGAAAATCAGACGATCGAAACTGTAATCGTCAGCGTCGTGATAATCGGCGAACTTCTGGAGTTCGATGAAGTCCTGAGGCACGCGCTGGACGAATTCGTAGGGGCCCGAACATACGGGATTGTTGGTGAAATTCTCACCCATCTCCTCCCCGGCGGCCGGGCTGATGATCATGCCGGCACGGTCGGTCAGGGCAGCCAGCAGCGGCACCGAAGGTTCGGAAAGATTGATCTGAACCGTAAATTCATCAATCACCTCGACATTGTCGATGGCGCTGATTTCCGATGCGCGGCGCGACGTCTCGAGCGTCAGGGCGCGTTCGAGATTGTACTTGACGGCTTCGGCATTGACCGGGGTGCCGTCATGGAACTTCGCATCCTGGCGAATGCTGAGCGTGAGCTGGGTGCTGTCCTCGTTCCAGTTCCAGTCCGTGGCCAGCATGGGCACGATTTCGTTGTTCTCGTTGATGTCGACGATCTTGTCGCAAAGCTGCTGCAGAACGTGACGTCCGACAAAGCTCCAGTTGGTCGCCGGATCGAGTGTATCGGGGTCGTCCTGCAATGCGATGTTGAGCAGGCTGCCGGCGTTCTGTGCCTGTGCGGGCGCGAGTGCGACACTCGTCAGGGCGACACCCGTCATAAGTGCCAGGATAAATGGCTTTTTCATTTGATTTCCTCTCTTTAGGCAGGGTCAGCGGGCCACGGCGTAGCCCTGCATCCCCCTAGGATTGGCTCCGGCCAGGACGATCTGGTCGGCTCCGTCCATCTCTCGTCCGACCACGCTCAGGCGTCCTTCCGCCCAAGGGTCGGTAAATCTCGCATCATGGCCACGGTGCTTGAGCGTATTGAGCACGTCCTCGCCAAAACCCGGCTCGATCGCGAGCGAAGCCAGCCCCACTTCGCGCGGCCAGAATGAGCTTGGAAGGTGGTCGGTGTGAAACGCCGGTGCGTCGATTGCCTGCTGGATGTTGAGGCCGCCATGAATGCGGCGCAGCAGGAACTGCAATTGCCACTGGTCCTGCTGATCGCCGCCGGGTGTGCCCAACGCCAGATATGGCGTGCCGTTCCTGAACACAGTAGTTGGTGTGAGCGTCGTACGAGGGCGAACGCCCGGCCGCATGCTCGAGGCCAACCCCTCCTCGAGCCAGAACATCTGGCCGCGGGTCGTCAGCGAGAATCCCAGCCCCGGGATGACGGGGCTGGACTGGAACCAGCCGCCAGACGGCGTGGCGGAAATCATGTTGCCCCAACGATCGACCGCGCTGACCTGAACGGTGTCGCCGCGCTGGGCGCCAGAGCCGCTGAGTGCGGGCTCGCCATCGGCGCCGGTCGGCGGGGCCGTGTCCTTGGCAACGGTTGGTTCGCCGCCGCCGAGCCCTGCCTGGCTGATCGTTCCGAACGCGCGATGCGGCGGCAGGATGGGGGTGCGGCCATCGGGCTGGCCCGGTTGAATGGTCCCGGAGGCGGTATCGGATATGAGCGCGGCGCGTTGCTCGGCATAAGCGCTGCCGAGCAGCGCTGTCATGGGCACATCGGCGTCATCGCCATACCAGGAATCCCGATCCGCCATGGCCAGCTTCGTTGCTTCGGCAACGAGATGGACGAAATCGGCGCCCAGAGGATCGCATTTGGCGATGCCGGTAAATGACAGGATATTGAGAGCCTGGAGCAGGACTGGTCCCTGAGACCAGGGGCCGCATTTGAAAACCTCGTACTCGCCATAATCGACCGAAAGAGGCGCTTCGATGCCCGGGCGCCAGCCATGGAGATCATCGGCGGTCATGAGACCCTTATGAGCCGTGCCGGAGACGTCCCACACGGCCTCCGTTTCACAATAATTCCCGATCCGCTCGGCCACCGGTCCCTCATACCAATAGGCCAGCGCAGCCTCGATCCGGGCCTCCCGGTTGGGTGCCGGACGGGCTTCGTCGAGGATGCTGCGGTAAAGGGCTGCGACCTGCGGGTTGCGAAAGAGCTTTCCGGCTTGCGGCACTTCGCCATTGGGCAGGTAAAGCTCGGCGGAACTCGGCCAATGGGTTTCAAAGAGCTGCCGCATGGTGCCGATCGTATTCGATATGCGGGGGACGATCGGATGGCCGTTCTCGGCGTAATGTATGGCGGGCAGCAGCACGTCTTCGAGTTCGGCAGTGCCATGGTCGCGCAATACCGTAAGCCAGGCACCGAAGGCGCCGGGCACGCAGGCCGGCAGCAGGCCCGTGCCGGGGACGAGGTCGAGGCCGAGTTTCCTGAAATGCTCCAGCGTGGCCCTGGCCGGGGAGGGGCCCTGACCGGATATCACGATCGGCCGCTCGCCTTTGGGAGTGACGATGATGGGGACCTCACCGCCCGGACCGTTGAGGTGCGGTTCGACGATCTGCAGAACGAAGCCGGCGGCGACGGCGGCATCAAACGCCGTATGCCCTGCTTCCAGCAGGGACATGCCCGCGGTCGAGGCCAGCCAGTGGGTCGCCGAGACAGCGCCGAGCGTTCCTCTCAGTTCGGGGCGCGTCGTAAAGGCCGCCATGAAATCCTTCCTCCCTGATCATTGTCGACAAAACTGGCCCTTATTCGGCCTAACAGGTACGAACGTCCGGGTTTCAGCCAAATATTCCCAATTTTTCCGGCATATTGTATACGAGATATACAAAATGCAACCGCTTTGTTATGTCAATGAGCGATGATCTGTGAGAGAGGAGGGAAAAATGCTGGGAGATGACAACATGGTGGGGGGCAGCGCACAGCACCGCAGGATGCAGAGCGAGATTGTGCTTGAGGGCCTTGAAGCCGAGATCATTGCCGGCATCATTCCCCCTGGCACCCGGCTCGACGAAACGGGGATTGGTGACCGGTTCGGTGTGTCGCGCACCCCGGTCCGCGAAGCCCTTCATGCCCTTTGTGCACGGTCTCTGGCCGAGCGTGTTCCCTATAAGGGCGTGCTGGTGCTCGCTCTTTCGCCTGAGCATATCGACCAGATGTTCGAGGCCATGGCGGAAATGGAGGCGACATGCGGACGTCTCGCCTCCCAGCGCATGACCATGAGCGAGCGTGCGGAACTCGAAACCATGCACCGCGAAATGAACGCCCTGGCCGACGCCGGCGATTACGAGACCTATGAGGGGGTCAACTCGCGTTTCCACACCCTGATCGTTGCGGGGTGTCACAACAAGGACCTTGTTGCGCTCGCCGAATCCATGCGCGCCAAGCTGCGGCCCTTCCGCAAGTATCAGCTCCATGACCGGGGGCGGATCAGCAGGTCTTGCGCCGAGCATCAGGATATTGTCGATGCCTTGCTCGATCAGGACGCGCAGCGGGCGGGCACGGCGTTGCGGCGCCATCTGGTTTCCGCCGCGCAGGAATTCCTTCTGCGGCGCAAGGGCGAGGTTGAAGCATGAGCACGACAAACGATCAGGAAGAAATCGTTGCCCTGATGCGGCGCATGGAAGCCGCCTGGAACAGCGGCGACTTTGCCGGATACATGAACGGGTTCGCCAACCCCGATGTCGTCTTTGTGTCGCGAGGCGAGATCCAGGCCGATTGGGCCGCAACATTGGCGCATTATCAGCGCGACTACGGCGACCCGGAAGGCGAGCAGGGCCATTTGACTTTTTCCGACCTCAAAATTGAGCTTCTGGCGCCCGGCGTGGCGCAATTGGTCGGTACCTATACCCTCGTCCGCGGCCCTCTATCCCAGTCGGGCATCAACACCCGCATCCTGCACAAACGCCCCGGCATCGGCTGGACCATCACCCTCAACCACGTCTCGGCCCGTCCGGATAACATGAAGCGGTGAATGCCGCTTTATCCATGCCGAACTGAACGTGGCGGAAGGCCGAACGCGCGCCGGATGCGGTTGATCTTGCCTTGGGTTTCGGCATCGGCTGAGGCATTCCTCCAGCCGTTGCGGATAAAGACGAGAACCAGAAGCACGAACCCCGTGCCCAGTACCGCCAATGCAGATACGACCACAGGAGAGGTTCGGCCCGCCGGCACCGGCTCTGATGGGGCTTCCTCGATCAGCGCCCCCGGAAGCTCCGCACGGCTGACGGACAACTGTTCGTAACGCTCGCGCTGATCGTCACGCGCAGCCATCATTTCATTGAGCGACGAAGCCGTCTGCGCATAGGCCATCGCATCGAAGGAGACGGCGGCTTCGATGTCTTCGAGTGCCTGCGCAAGACGGTCTGCGATACCATCGCGCAAGATAATCTCTCGTTCGATATCGAGTAAGTTTGCTTGGAGCGACGCACCCGGCAACGTTATCTCGCCCTCCTCGATAGCGGCAGTCAACTGGCCGATCAGCAATAAAAGGCCATCCGAGACCGCATCCCGATCATCGAGAGTAAGGATGAGCATCGAGCGTTCCGCGGAACTCCCCTCGGTTATATCGAGGCCATGCTCTATATCGACTGTACCATTCAGAATGCTCGGCAAATAGCGGGACACTTCGGCTGGCGGCAGCCCCAATACGGCGGAGGCCGTCCAGGCATGAGGCTGGAGGGTGAGAAAACCGAAGGCAGCCACGCCCGCAAGGAGCGGAACAAAAACAAGGACCAGCCAGTGCTCTGCAATGACCACCAGCAGGTCGAGCAGGCTTATTTCATCGTCAGGGTAGTGTTGTTCATCCACCATCGTCTGCATGATGCACTTTCTGTCCAGGAAATTCTAAGCGGAGATAGGATGTTATAACCAAAATAAAACTTCCACAATCTCTTCGGCGCGTTCATTTGACTATAATTGGTCTGCAAAGCCTGTTAGGCAGCAGAGCATGGCATTCGATACTTTGGCACCGGGCATGAATGCAGAAAGCGCCAATCCCGTCCATGTTTATCAATTGGACGGCGAAAATCAGCCTTCGCGATTGGCGCGGAGGTTGATTTGGGCCAGACGGACATGGGCGCGCGCCATAGCCATGGAACGGCCCGGCCCGGTGCCTGTCGGCGTTGACTTGAGGTTGTAAGGTAACGATGACCTTGATCTTGTTGCGCTCGGCGGACGCGCGCCGCCACGGCAGGGATTTCAGAGTGTTTTAGATGAAGATCGCCGTGGTGGGTTTGGGGTATGTCGGGACTGCGAACGCGATCTTTTTTGCGCGGCATCACGAAACGGTGGGCGTGGATCTTGATCCCGTGCGGGTCGGTGCGGTCGCGCGGGGAAAAAGCCCGGTCGAGGACAAGGAAGTCGACCGGTTCATCGCCGGGCACCGGCTGACGCTGGAGGCGACGCAGGATGCGCACGCGGCGTATGGAAAAGCCGATGTCGTTTTCATTGCAACGCCGACCGATCACGATCCCGGAACCGGCCAGTTCGATACGCGCTCGGTGGAAAGCGTCGCGAGGGATATCGTCAAGATCAATCCCTCGGCGATCATCGTCATCCGCTCGACCGTTCCCGTGGGGTTCACCCGCAGGCTTCGCGCCGAGCTTGCAACCGACCGGATCGTTTTTGTCCCCGAGTTCCTGTGTGAAGGCCGGGCGCTGCACGATTGCCTCAATCCCTCGCGGATCGTCGTGGGAGACAGGAGCGCGCAGGGGCGCACGATCGCCGATCTTCTGATGGGTGGTATTGAGCGTGATGGCGTGCCGGTGATGCTCGTCGGCTCCGATGAAGCCGAGGCGATAAAGCTGTTCGCCAACACCTTTCTTGCGCTGCGCGTGGCGTATTTCAACGAACTCGACAGCTACGCCATGGCGCATGGGCTCGACGCACGGCAGATCATCGAAGGCATCGGCCTCGATCCGCGCATTGGCAGCCACTACAACAATCCCAGCTTTGGCTTCGGCGGCTACTGTCTGCCGAAAGACACACGGCAATTGCTGGCCAATTACGCCGATGTCCCCCAAAACCTCATCGGAGCGGTTATCGAGGCGAACAGGACACGCAAGGATTTCATGGCGGAAACCATTCTTGCGCAAAACCCCCGATGCGTCGGCATCTACCGTCTCGCCATGAAAACGAACTCGGACCACATACGTCATTCGGCCGTGCAGGGGATCATGAAACGGCTGGCAGCCAAGGGCGTCAGGGTGATCGTTTATGAACCGGCGGTCGATAGCCCCACCTTTGCGTCCCTGGAGGTGATGACGGACCTCGCCGCCTTCAAGGCGGCATCGGATGTCATCGTCGCCAACCGGCTGACATCGGATCTCGCCGATGTGCGCGGCAAGGTTTTCACGCGCGATATTTTCGGGACTGGATGAGAGGGGCAACCGCGCTCATGACCAATGAAAATGCGTCGTTCGCACGCTGCATTTTTGCCCCGGCAGGATCATGGCCCTGATGGACGATTCCGCTCAACGTGCAATCGCGCATTCATTGTGATAGGTATGCCCTGGGAGCGCCCGGAGGCGCTTTGCCGCTTGCCCGCCGGGTGAAGCGGGCACGAAGATAGGAAAATATTTGCAGGTACAAGTACGCGACAACAACGTCGACCAAGCTCTCCGTGTCCTGAAAAAGAGGCTTCAGAAAGAAGGTGTCTTTCGTGAGGCCAAGCTTCGGAGATTCTATGAGAAACCATCTGAAAAACGAGCCAGGGAACTGGCGCAGGCTGTGCGTCGAACGCGCAAGGAAGCGCGAAAGAAGGCTATTCGCGAAGGGCTGATCGAAGGCCCGAAAAGGCGGGGACCATCTCGCCCCCAGGCGCCATCGATGGCGCGAGGCGGCTGAATACCTCCGCTTACATACCAACGGCCCGCCCTCACAAGGCGGGCTTTTTTATGAGCGATCGACCCCGCATCCGGGTAGCCATCAACCTCGGCATGAATATGCTAGAGCCGTTCAGGTCTTGACGGATTCACCGAGGCTATACGCTTTGTGGAAACCGTGCTCTGGACCCCGGTAACAAGTACCGGGGTGACATTGAAGGGAGGGAGTCAGCAGAAAGCACCAGTGTCATTCCGGTATTCATTACCGGCAATCCAGCGCAGTTTTTCCAAGAGGGCGGAAGCTGGGTGTTTCCATCAGAGCCTGAAACGATCTAGCTTTCCCGGGGGATGCCTCCGGGCATCAGGGCAGGAAGGAACCAACGATGACAGTCGAGATTGCACTGGTGCTGGGCATCGCCCTGATCGCCATCGCGCTGTTTGCCACCGAGAAGCTGAGGATCGATGCCATAGCACTGCTCGTGTTGTCGGCGCTGGCCATTCTTGGCCTCGTCAGTCCGGGCGAGGCGCTGGGCGGCTTCAGCAATCAGGCCACGATCACGGTCGCGGCGATGTTCATTCTTGCGGCTGGCCTGGAAAACAGCGGCGCTCTTTCGGGCATCGGGCGCCTGCTGGGGCGGGCCAGGTCGCCCCTCATGTTCCTGCTCATCCTGTTCGGGGTGCTGGCCGTGATTGCGCCTTTCGTGAACAACACCGCCGTGGTTGCGGTGTTCATGCCGCTGGTCATGACCGCCGCCGCCGGCATCGGCATGTCCGCCTCAAAGGCGCTGATTCCCCTGTCCTATGTTTCGCAGATGGCGGGGGTGTGTACCCTTGTGGGTACGTCGACCAACCTGCTGGTCAATGCCATGGCCCGGGATCTGGGTCATCCCGGCTTTTCCATGTTTGAATTCACTCCGCTGGGGGTGATCTGCTTTGTTGTCGGCTGCATCTATCTGCTGACTTTGGGGCGCTGGCTGTTGCCCGATGCGCGCGCCACCGAACTGGCTGAACAGTATGAGCTGGGCAAATACATCACCGAGCTTCGGGTGCTGCCGGATTCGTCTTTGATCGGCGTGTCCGTCGGTGAGGCAAAGCTGGGTGAGGACTTCGGCGTCTTCGTTCTCGAATTGCTGCGCGGGGATGAAAAGGTCTGGTCGCCCCGCTCGCAGATCCTTGAGGAAGGCGACATCCTGATTGCCCGGGGCGACTGGTCGAAGCTCGATCACCTGAGGGTGGAGGCCGGGCTTGAGATCAATACCGAATTCCAGTTCAGGACCCAGACCCTGGAAGAAGGCACCGAACAGGTGTTGACCGAGGTGCTGATCGCGCCCCAGTCGCGCGTCATCGGAAGCTCGCTGGCGCTGCTCGACCGGCGCTGGCGGCACAATGCAACGGTTCTGGCCATTCACCGGCGCGGCCAGATACTGCGCAAGCAATTGAAGGATGTACGGCTGGATGTCGGTGATGTCTTGCTGATGCTCACCCCGGAAGCCGAGATGCCGGCATTGCGCAACGACCCGAACGTCATCGTGCTCAGCGAACGCGGAGCGGACAAGCCAGCCGGCTGGCGGGCGCCTTTCGCCCTCGCCACCATGGCGCTGGTGATCGGCATATCGGCAGTCGGCTGGGCGCCCATCGCCATCACCTCGCTGATCGGGGGCGTCGTAATGACCCTTGCGGGCTGTCTGGACGCGGACAAGGTCTACGACGCCATCGATTGGCGCATCATCATACTTCTGGCCGGGCTCCTGCCGCTGGGCGTCGCCATGAGTCAGACCGGCGCCGCCGAATTCATCGTTGCCAACACTCTGGGCCTGGCAAGCGGGTTCGGGCCGCTGGCCGCGTTGGCCGTACTCTATCTGATGGCGCTGCTGCTGACCGAGTTCATGAGCAATGCCGCCGCCGCCGTGCTGCTCACCCCCGTCGGCATGTCCACCGCCAACATCCTGGGCGTGGATGCCACCCCTTTCCTGATCGCGGTGACATTTGCCGCCTCGACCAGTTTTGCAACGCCCGTGGGGTATCAGACCAACACCATGGTCTACAGCGCCGGCGGCTACCGGTTCACCGATTTTCTCAAGGTGGGCCTGCCGCTGAATCTGATCTTCTGGGTTCTGGGCATGATTTTCATTCCGGTATTCTGGCCGTTCTGACCGGCGCGGGCTGCCTCGGGCCTCGCTTTCAGGTATGGTTTCTATTTCGGATGGCCCGTGCCGCGTTTGTCGGCTGGATCGCCCCTGCAGAGTTCGGCAATAACCGCATCGAGCGTTCCCGGCCCGCCGAGGCGTTGCTTGCCGATCGCGCCCAGCCGTGCGCGTTCCGCCGGATCTTCAAGCAGCCGTGCCGTCTCAAATGCGATCGCGGCCGGATCGGGGGGGAGCAGGAGACGGGATTCGCCCATGAGCGCCTGTTCGTCGTCCATGCGCTTCTTGCGGTGCTCGGGCGGAAAAAATGTGATGACCGGCTTGCCCAGTCCCAATGCCTGCTGGGTTGCTGTGCCAGCCTGGCTCAATACGACATCGGACGCTTCGATAACGTTTCCCGTTGCCCCCCGATAAAGTTCAATCCGGATGCCGCGACCGGACAGGTGCCCCATATCGTGCGTATGGGATGCCGGGAGAGGCGAATATGCCAATCCGCCCGCCTGCGCCAGCGCAGCGATATCGATGCCGTCGGCGATAGCGGCGACACCGATGACATTCGCCCTTTTGGCGATCATCTCGAGCGCATCGATTTGCAGGGCAAAAGCCTGGGGCGTGCCTGTGCGCGATCCCGGCAGCAGCCCGACCCGGCTTATGCCGTCATCCTTTGAGCCGGTGATCGCGATATCGCCATAGGTCACCGTGTCGAGCATGATGTTGCCATGCGAGACGGCATCGATCCCCTTTTCGCGTAGCTGTGCCGCCAACATGTCGTCGCGGCAGAAGACCTTTTTGACCGCGCGGCGGATTGCCTGACTTTCGACGGCTGTGTAGCGGTGGGAGTAGCCGGTTTTGAATACGTCTATGTAGAGATCGACCTTCAACCCGGCAAGAGCGCTCAGGATGACGGCGGAGGTATCGCCGACCACCACGACCTTGTCATAGCGGCCCCTGCACCTGCGCAGATAGCCAATGGCGCGGGGCATGATTGCGGAGATCGAGGCAAGGTCCCGCACGACCGACCACCGCCTATGCCTCCAGCCTTCACTGGGAACATCGGCGCGGGGGCCGACGATCCTGCACAGATTATCGAAGGCGCGCCCGGCACCGATCAGGGGGTAGGCCTCGGCCTCAAGGCATGAATCCACTCTCCTTATGATTTCTGCCGACATGGAATCTTCTCCCATGCCGTTGGAGATGAACAGGGTCGGACGCATAGAGGGATCGCAATTGCCGGTTGAAAAACAAATGATTGTCGGGCCTTGTAGCCATCAAGCCCGCATCGGTCAAAGCTCGATACTATTGCCGCCGACGATATTTGACATTTTGCCGGGCTTGACCCAAGGACACCTGGCGATCCTGCCGTACGAACATCTGCTTTCCAACAGCGAAACTTGAACCAGGCCGATGACAAACGATGCTGCAACACAACTGCAGATAGGATGCACGAGCCTGAGATTGCCCGCGGACATGGGCATCCGGCGGCAGATGCGCCATCCGGCAAGAGAACGGCCAGCGGCGTTCTCCGCCGCATTCGACGCGTTGCAACTGATTTATGACGTTTTCTGGCACGAGGACCACAAGCGTATAGTCATCGCGGGGCCCCCGTCTCTGAATCTCGCAAGGCTTTGGAAAAAGGCCAGGATCACAGCGCTTCCTTCGGGGGAAAGGCTTGGCTTTCAAAGCCACAAATCGCTTTCCACGATGCTGGTCGAAACGACTCCCGCGCCGGAAAATACGGACCGCATCGCGCTCGAATTTGCCGGCCGCGTTTTTGAACTGGCGGTGCAACCGAATTTCGTTGAAAAAACTGCCGGATCGCGTGTCCTGTTCACCATGAGCAAGAACAACGATCTGGACTGGATTCGCTACTGGGCCGACTGGCATGTCCGGTTGCACGGCACCGACACGGTCTTCCTGTTCGACAACGGTTCGGATCGTTACGATGTCGGGGAGATCGAGGCAGCGCTCGGCGCGGTCGATGGGCTGAAGACGGTCGGTGTCATAGATTTTCCGTATCTTTTCGGTGCCTTCGATCCAGCGGTAAAGGTCAATCCGTACTGGGCGCACTTTGCCCAGATCTCGAGCATGAGTATTGTTCTCAGGCGACTTGCCGGGCAGGCCCGTGGCTTGCTCAACTGCGATATCGATGAACTGGCAAACGCGCCCGGTGGCCGCTCGCTTTACGACATTGTCGCAGAAACACGGGCAGGGTTGCTGATCCTGCCGGGACGCTGGGTCGAGCCAGACACGGGATCGTCGGGGCAAACCTCAGCCAGCAGCGATGCCCATGAGCGGTTTTCACTGGTGGATCGGGACAAAAACCTTAGTGACAGTTCCCCTGTAAAATGGATACTCGATCCCCGCCGCTCCTGGACGAAGTCACTTGCCGTCCATCCTTACTGGCACTGGATTCATAAGCGTCCCCCGTTTACGAAGACGTTCTTGAAAGGAGCGTTCTTTTGGCATTTTCGCGGGATCAACACCGGATGGAAGGACGAGAGTCGTTTGAGCAGCCGTACCAATGATCTTGCTGTCGACGACGAACTCGTAAGGGCGCGAACCAGACTTGACGATGCATCGATAAGGGGCCTGAAAACAGATGCAGGATAATAGCGCGCCGCGCCTGCCCGAGAACGCCGGGCATTCCTCGTTCAGGATGCCCGGCGCCTGGACCATTCGCTCCATCATGCTTGCCCCGGCCTTGAAGGCCGCTCGGGGCGCGTTTGATCCGGCATACCGGCCAGTGAACCTGCGCGATCCTCTCGAAGTGGAAAAGGCGCGGCAGGCATACAGTTCGCTGGAGACGACATCCACAAGCCTTCATCCCGATATTCCGAAAACGATCTGGATGCTGTGGCAGCAGGGATGGGACAAGGCCCCTGATCTTGCAAAGGCATGCGCGAAAAGCTGGCAGGAGCAGAACCCCGGCTGGGACGTAAGGCTTCTGGATGAGGAAAGCCTGCCTCGCCATATCGCGGGCTATAGCGAGATCGTCAGGACCGATATGACCCGGCAGAACCGTTCCGATCTGGCCCGAACATTGCTTTTGCATCAGCATGGCGGCGTGTGGGCTGATGCATCGCTTTTTTGCGTCCGACCGCTTGATGGCTGGTTGCCCCAAGTGGCAGGCGCGGGCTTTTTTGTGTTCACTGACCCTCGACCCTATCGCGCTATCGAAAATTGGTTCATTGCCGGCGCCAAGGACAATTACTTCATCGCAACGATGCTGGAACTGTTTAAGGCCTATTGGGGGCGATTCAGGAAAGAACACCGGTACTACTGGATGATGTATCTCATGGAGTACCTCGCAAAGGCTGATCCGGAGGCTCGTCGTATTTGGGATGCGATGGGCAAGCGGTCGGCTCTGGGCCCTCTTGCTGTTGCTGTCCACGCTTTTTCGGAGGATCCGCCTGCAAGCGTATTACGGCTCATCGATGAGCGTAAAGTGCCGGTTCACAAGCTCAGCCATCGCTGGCGGTCTGATGATCTGGGTGGCACGGTATTGGAGCGTTTAACAGGACTGAACGAACTCCGCGGTCCCTGAGGTATAGTTCGCCTCCGAAAGCTTGCGGCTTGTGATCTCATGGCATTCCCCATTTCGCCAGCAGAATAATATCGGAGTTTTCGATGAAGTTACCGCTGCAGCGCAGTAGAGTTCAATTCGGACCCGCGCCGCCTTTGCGGCGTTTAATGCCTGCCTATAGGTTTTCAGGACTGTTTTGATGAATGTTTTACTTTATACCATTGCCGCCGTGACGCTGGTTTCGGCATTCGTCTTGCCAGCGGTTGCGCCCTATCACGCCGTCTATGTCACGATGGCGGGACTGACAATCCTGACGCTGCTGACCCTCATCAGAGAAGCCGGGCGAGCCAATATGCCTGTAACATGGGTGTTGCTTTCAGCCCTGGGCCTTATCGTGCTGGCAACATTGCTCGCCGGGCCGCAAACCGCTGAAAACTGGCTTGCGCCGGCCGTTCTCGTTCTACCGTTACTTTCACTTGGTTTTCTCTATCTGCCGCGTATTGTACCGGGATTGGCTAGCATCGAAGTGATCGCAAGTCTGGCATTTATCGGTGCCGCTCTGGGCGTCGTTGCCGGTGCCGCCGAACTAGGGAGCGGTCAGAGCCTGCGCATGGGCGTGGGGAACAATCCGATCCATTACGCCGGTATTATGCTACTTCTGGGTTTTATCGCACTGGCGGGATTCGAGGGGTCAAGAAGCCGGTGGCGCTACATCTTTCTTCTTGGACCAGCGCTGGGATTGGCTGGCGTTTTTCTGTCCGGCTCGCGCGGACCCTTTCTGGCAGCCTTCCTGCTCATCGCGTGCATCTTGCCCTTGTTCATTGCCTGGCACTGGCGCGACAAGGTCTTCCTGCTCGGGATGGCGCTGTCAGCCGCTATCGGATTTATAGGTTTCGCGGTTTCCCCGTTGGCATCGCGGGCAATTACGGGAGTTGGCGACCTCTACCAGGGCGTGCTGACCGGCAATCTCCATGCTGTAGATATTCCCAGAAGCCAGATGCTGGAAGGCGCCTTTCAAGCTTTCCGGGACTCGCCAATCTGGGGACATGGCTGGGCCAATATGATGCCGGTTGTGGAAGCGTATTTCCCGGACAACAGCCCTTATGAGGGTTTCGATCATCTGCACAACGATGTCTCCAACTTTGCGGTGTTGGGTGGAACCTTGGGGCTCGTTGCCTACGCTCTCGTTATTGTTGGTCCATTGTTGGCATGGTGGAACAACCGGTCTTCCGATGGTAAGGCGCGATTGATTGTTGCGCTCGTCCTGGCAGGTGGTTTCTTTGGCCTCGGTCTAACCAATACAATGATCGGAATCTTGCCCCAGACCGTCCTCTATGGAGCGATCATGGGAGCACTTATAGTTGTGCCCGGCAAAGGGTGAGACGTAGGGCATTGTAAAGTTCTTGAAGGACGTCCCCGACATCGGCAAGCATGATCCGCATAATTACGGAAATAATGTCTGAACCTGCCAGTTTGGCGCTCAATCGGGTTGGTGCAAAGGCGCCGTCCGTGTGTGTCCATTTTTGCGGACATGACAGACTTTGCCGAAAAAATCCAATGGGTTCGCAGTAACGATGCCAAGGTGAGAGCAATTGTCAGGTACAGCGAGGCGTTCGCGCAAACGCTTGCTTTTGAAACCCAGACACGCCGCGCCGTAGAACTCATTGGAGAACACCGGGCCCGTGACGCTTCGTTCTATTCGGTCAATTAAACGTGCCGCTTGGCGGATATTGCCGCGTCAAAATATTGGATGGTGTGCCGCAGTCCTTCCTCGAGCGTTACGCGGGGCGTCCAGTTGAGGGTCTTCCGGGCCTTTTCGATGTCGGGGCACCGCTGGCGGGGATCGTCGATCGGGAGTGGCATGTGGATGATCGGGGATCGCGAGTTGGTAAGCTCGATGACAATCTCCGCCAACTCCCTGACCGGCAGTTCGGCGGGGTTCCCCAGATTGACGGCGCCGAGCCCCGCCCCCTTGTCCATCAATGCCATAAGACCGGCGATGAGATCGTCCACATAGCAAAACGAGCGGGTCTGGGAGCCATCGCCGTAAAGAGTAATTGGCTTGTTCTGCAGCGCCTGAATGATGAAATTTGCAACAACACGGCCATCATTTGGGTGCATATGGGGGCCATAAGTGTTGAAGATACGGGCAATCCGTATATCGACCCCGCGCTGGCGATGATAATCGAAGAACAGCGTTTCAGCGGCCCGCTTGCCCTCATCGTAGCAGGAACGTGGCCCGATCGGGTTGACGTGTCCCCAGTAGTCTTCCGATTGGGGATGAACCTCGGGATCGCCATATACTTCCGACGTCGAGGCCTGCAGTACGGGCACGTTTTTCTGCGCCGCAAGGTCCAGAATGTTCAGCGCCCCGACGACGCTTGTCTTGAGCGTGCGAATTGGATCCGCCTGATAGTGCCTGGGTGAAGCCGGGCACGCCAGATTATAGATCCGGTCCACGTCAAGGACCATCGGCGTGGTTACGTCATGCTCGACAAATTGAAAGGCCGGATCGCCAAGTAACGGCGAAATGTTGTGCATCGTGCCCGTCGCCAGATTGTCAAGGCAGTGAACCTCATTGCCCTGCCCAAGCAGTTCTCGACATAAATTGGACCCAAGAAAACCCGCGCCACCAGTCACAAGAATGCGTTGTCTTTTCATGACTGTTTTCTTTGCGCATTTAAATTGTATCCATCAAGCACCAATATGCTCGGACAGCGAATCGGGCGGAATCTCAAGTTGCGCCAGCAGCAGTCCGCGCACCGAATTTCCCAACCAGATTCGGTCGGCCGTCGAGAGGTCAGCGGGGTAGAGCAGGGCTTCGCATGCCCTGCCGGTGGCGAGCAACTCGGCACGAAGCGTTCCCGGCAACAGGCCGCATTCGATCGAGGGCGTCAGTAGTTTTCCGTCCCTTTCCAGGAAAAGCGATGTGTACGAGCCTTCTGTCAACTGTCCCAGTTGATTGAGAAACACCACTTCGTCCACGCCCCAACTGGCTGTCGCGCACAGCCTCGGCTCGTCGAGGAAGGCCCGGTGCGTGGTCTTGTGCCGGAGGTAGATATCATCTGTGTCGACCCTCTCGCGCGCAATGACGAAACGGAACGGCTGCCGGGGGTCGGGGGGCGTCAGGGGCGTGGCCGTGATGCTCGGAACGCCTTCCTGGTCGAGCAGCAGGCGCACGCGCATGCGCTCGGTCTCAAAGCCGGCAGCGGTGCCGGTCAGCAGGTTTCCGATCTCGTACAAATTCAGGGGAATGCCGAAAAACAGGGCCGAGTGCTCGAGGCGTTTCAGGTGCCGGTCCATGAGGCTGTATCCGGCATCCTGCTCCCACAACAAGGTTTCGATGAGGCTTATCGCGCTGTCGGTGGTCATGGCGTCCAACCGCTTCTGCTATGTGTCTTCGGAGGGGACGAAGCTGCGTCCCGGCATCTGTGTCGAAAGCCCGGCATCGACCAATAGCTGTACGCCATTGATCATTCGGGCCATGTCGGAGGCAAGAAAGGCGACCGCGTCGGCAACGTTCTCGGGCGTGATGACGGTGCCGCCGGGATTGCGCGTCGCAAAGGCGGCGACCGCCTTTTCGCGCGTGCCGTGACGGGCAAGTTCGCTCGCCAGAGCCGAGTCGGTGAGGACATAGCCGGGATGGATCGCATTGACACGGACCGGTATGCCCGCGGAGACGCAACTGGCCGCCGCCTGCATGGTGAGGCCCCGTATCGCCGCCTTGCTGCTGCCATAGCCAACACCGCTGCGGGCGCCGAAATAGCCCACAATGGAACCGATATTGATGACCGCGCCGCCCGAATTCTTCATGGCGCGAATGCCGGCACGCGTGCCGAGAAAAGCCCCATCGACGTTCACGGCGTGAAGGCGTTGCCATTCGGATAGATCCATCCGGTCGATGCGGTCGCCGGTTCGGGAGAAAAGGCCGGCGCAATTGACCACGACATCCAGCCGGCCATGGCGCGCGGTGATGGCGGCGATGGCCTCGTCCCAATCCGCTTCGCTGGTGACATCGAGCTTGAGGGCGTTGCACTGCCGGGCGAGTTTTGCCGTGACGCGGCCGGGATCGAGATCGGCGCCTTCCACTCGGGCCCCGAACCGGGCGAGCCGGCTGGCAATGGCGGCGCCGATATCTCCCCCCGCGCCGGTGACAAGGCAAACGCGGTCTTCCAGATCGAGCATTTCCAGCGTCCTTGTCCGAACCTATCGCAAAAGCGCGAGTGCATCGGATGCGGCGGGGTTGCGCGCATACGCCATCAGCCGCCCGCCGATCTCCTCACCGGTAAGGCTTGTGAGCTTGGCGGCGAAGGCTGCTTCCACTTCTGTCTCGCTCATGTCGTGGAAGGGGCCATCATAGGCAAGTTCGGCCAGAACGCCGTCCGGACCGCGCGCGGTCATCCGGGCAGGGAAGATGCCAAGTTCCAGATGCCGCTTTTCGAGTTGATCATCGCCGACGATCTCGACACGCGACATGAATTCGAGAACGCCCGCATCGGCCACGGCCCCGCCCTCGAAGTCGGCAAGCTCGGAGCGCTTGCGGACAAAGGCGCTGGCAACGGCAAAGGGCAGGCTGAAACGGGCGGCCAGGTGATTGTCGATGGCCCGCGTCGACAGCGACTGCGCGCTGGATGACTTCACCCGCACTTCCAGATGTTCGACGTGTGACGGGTCGATCTTTTGCCCCAGTTCGATGGCGCAGCGGATCGCCGCCTGACAGCCGAAATTCGCGGGGAAAAGCTTGATCGAATAGGAAGAGAGTTCCCGATCTTCCGGTGTAATGTCCAGATAGGTGGTATCGGCAGATCCGGAGGCGTAACTGGCCAGCCAGCCCTTGTCCCCGGTGATGGGGGCCTCGGGTCCGGTGGCGCCTGCATGCGCGAGAAGTGCGGAATGCAGCGCGTGGCGGGCGGAAAATCCGACGGACAGATCCTTGTCCTGGCTATAGCTGCCCACCGCCGGCGACATGGCGCTGAGCAATCCGGCGGGCAGCGCGCAGGCCGCGATGCCCACCGCTGCCAGCGCCGCCTCGAGATCGGCTTCCAGAAGGGCGGCGCAAGCCAATGCGGCAGCCGGCGTCGCGGTGAGCGAGGTCGTGCGGAAGCCGCGCCCTTCGGTACGATGGGCGCGGCCCAGCGCCTCGCCAAACCCGATATTGGCAACAAATCCGCTGCGCAAGGCCCGCAACACCGCATCGGGACTCGAACCGCGCTGTTCGGCAAGCGCCAGCACCGCAGGAACGATCACGACGGCGGCATGGCCGTTGTTTCGGCCATTGAGCAGCACTTCCTGAAAATCCAGCGCTTCGGCAGCCGACCCGTTGAGGAAGGCGGCATCGAGAAAAGGCGCACGCTGCCCGGTGCCCCAGACGACGCTACCCTCTTTACCCAGATTGATTGCAACGTCATCGTGAGCCGTACCGCCCACCCGATGTGCGCGGGCATAATGGGCGATGGCAACGGTATCGGCGGTCAACATGCCAAGGATGGCTGCCTCCTCAGCCGACACCGGCGTATCGGCCAGCGCCAGATGGCGGCGCACCCATTCGCGATCCGAAATCGTCATTGCTGTTTCCTTTCTATGACCGGTGCACCGGTTTTATGCCGCCAAAGCACCCGGTAGAGCGCTTCCGGCTTTAATGGAATCGGCAATCCCTTCCTTGTTTCTCCGGCGAAAGCCGGAGTCCATGCCTCGACATTCGCGGCGGTTGGGACTTCGTTCTGGTTTCCGGTTTTCACCGGAAAAGCGTGGGGAGAGGGGGAGGCTGTTTCCGTCAAAACAAGAAGCCCTCTAGGCGGCCTTTTGAGCTTCCACCACATGGCAGGCGACCTGCGATCCGTCCGGCTGAACAACCAGAGCCGGCATGGTCTGGCGGCAGATCGGCTGGACGAGCGGGCAGCGCGTGTTGAAGGGGCAGCCGGACGGTGGATCGATCGGGGAGGGGAGTTCACCCCCGATGCGAGGCACCTCATGGCTGCGTTCGATCTCGGGGTCCTTGGAGAGAACCGAACCGATCAGCGCCTGTGTATAGGGATGCTTGGGATTGGCGAAAAGCGTATCGCGCTCGGCATGTTCCACGACCCGGCCGAGATAGAGCACCATCACCTCATGGGCGATGTACCGCACCACGGCAAGGTCGTGGCTGATGAACAGGATGGCCAGTCCGAGCGTTTGTTGCAATTCTTCAAGCAGGACGAGCACCTGCGCGCGGATGGAAACGTCGAGCGCGGATACGGCCTCGTCGCAAATGAGCAATCCCGGTTCGAGGACGATGGCGCGGGCAATCCCGATACGCTGAGCCTGTCCGCCGGAAAACTCGTGAGGAAAGCGCCGTGCCATGTCGGGCAGCAGCCCCACTCGCTCCATGGCCTTGGCAACGAGCGCCTGGCGTTTGCTCCCCGAAAGTTCCGGTCGGTGGGTGACCAGGGGCTCGGCAATGATGTCCGCCACCCGCATCCGGGGGTTGAGCGATGCGAGCGGGTCCTGGAACACCATCTGCATCTCGGGACGCACATGCCGGAACTCGTCATCGGTCAAATCTGAAATCGACTGGCCGTTCCAGCGGACAGTGCCGCCGTCGGGCCTTTGCAGCCGCAGGATGCCGCGCGCCAGCGTCGATTTTCCGCAGCCGGATTCTCCCACCACTCCGAGCGTCTTGCCGGGGGCGATCGAAAGGCTCACCTCGCGCACCGCCTTGAGTTCGAGGCGGGGACGAAATGGACCCTGGCCGATGGGATAGGTTATCGAGAGGGCATCGACTTCCAGCCCCTCCATGCCCGTCGTCATGACGCGCCTCCCGCGATCGCGGTGTCCCGGGGTTCAAGCGGGAAATGGCAAGCCTGCCGCTGACGGCTGACCCGGGCCTCGAGGGCAGGCGTCACGTCCCTGCAAACAGGCTGAACCTTGAAGCAGCGGGGTGCGAACATGCAGCCTATGCGGGCCTTCCGTCCGTCGGGCGGGTAGCCGCGGATGGGCTGGAGCTGGGTCAGCGGAGCCGCAAGGTCCGGCATGGATGCAAGGAGCCCGGCCGTATAGGGATGGCTTGGCCGGAGCAGCACGTCTTCGGCCTCCCCCTCCTCGGCGATCGTTCCGGCATAGACGACCATTATCCGGTGAGCGAGCCGGGCCACAACGCCCATGTCGTGGGTGATCAGGACGACGGCAAGGTTTTCCTCGCGGCGCAACTCGTCCAGGATATCGAGGACCTGAATCTGAACCGTGACGTCAAGCGCGGTGGTGGGCTCATCGGCGATCAGAAGCCTGGGTTGATTGGAGAGTGCCATGGCGATCATGACGCGCTGGCGCATGCCGCCGGAGAGTTCGTGCGGATAAGCGTCGAGGCGGCGGCGCGCGTCGGGCACCCGGACACGTTCGAGCAATCGCAGCGCCTCGGTTCGCGCGCGGGCTTGACCAAGGCCACGATGCAGCCGCAATAGCTCTGTCATCTGTGCGGCAACCGAACGAAAGGGGTTGAGTGCCGTCATCGGGTCCTGAAAGATATAGGAAATCTTCTGGCCTCGTATATGGTCGAGTTCGCGGTCGGAAAGCGCCAGCAGGTCATGCCCTTCGAGCAGCGCCTCGCCCGTGGTTTCGCCGTTTGAAGCCAGAAGTCCACCCAAGGCCATGAAGGTCTGGCTTTTGCCCGAACCCGATTCCCCCACCACGCCAAGGACCTCCCCTTGAGAGACGGAGAAACTGATATTGTCCACGGCAATCACCGGAGCGCCCGCCGTCTGGAAACGGACCGAGAGATTACGAACATCGAGTAGTGGCTGGTGCATTCAGGCCTCTTCCCTGGCCATTCGAACAGTTGGCCGAAGCGCATGCAAGCTCACTCGCGGAGCAGGCGCGCGCCAAGCTCGTTTCCTTAGTCCGCATGTAAAGTGCTGTCAATATCAGATCGATATGATATTCTAATTTATTGTGATATTGAAGAATGGTGTTGCGCATGATGTCGATTTTAGGGTAACTGTACCCAATAGATGGCGATATATTAAAAAATACCGGTAAGCCGGAGGTTCCTTGTCGTTCTCGTTTTTGCTGGGGAAGCTGCTCCGTTTCGTGCTGACGGTCTGGGCGGCCACCACTTTGGTTTTTATCCTGCTGCGCATGACCGGCGACCCGGTGGCTGCGATGGTGCCATCCGACGCGCCGCAGGTCGTCATCGACCAGTATCGCGAGCGGTTCGGCCTGGGTGAGCCCCTGTTCATTCAATACCTGTCCTATTTGCGCGGCATCCTGGCAGGCGATTTCGGAATTTCCTTCCGCACCGGTGGCAGTGCCTGGGATATGGTCGCGCCGCGGATCGGCCCGACCCTGATGCTTACGGGCCTGTCCCTGCTCCTTGCTCTTGTCGTCGGGATTCCGGCGGGGATGTTCGCCGCCGTCCATCGCGGCAAATTGCTCGACAGATTCGTCATGGGCTTTTCGGTTTTCGGCTTTGCAATGCCCAATTTCTTTCTGGGCATTCTGCTTATCCTGCTGTTTACGCTGAGCCTGCGCGTGCTTCCTGCCGGCGGCTTTGACGGTCCTTCCAGCCTCATCATGCCGGTCATCACGATGGGCATGGCGACTGCCGGTTCCTATGCGCGCATGACGCGGTCGGCGGTGCTAGAGGTGCTGTCCTCTCCCTTCATGCGTACGGCCAAGGCAAACGGCGTGCCGCCGCTGCGGCGGATGACTCATCACGTCGCGCGCGCCGTTCTGGTGCCTCTGGTGACGTTGGCCGGTTTCAGTGTCGGGTCGATGATTGCCGGGGCGGTGGTTATCGAGACGGTGTTTGCCTGGCCGGGGGTTGGCCGGCTTCTGGTGACTTCGGTTACCGATCGGGATCTGGCTGTCGTTCAGCTTGTCGTTATCCTCGCCGCCGCCACGATGGCGCTTTCCAACATGCTGGTCGACCTGCTCTATGGGTGGCTCGACCCCCGCATCGGCACCAGCCGCCGCTCGGGAGGTGCGTGATGAGGCGTTTGAACCTTGGCGTCGCGATTCCCGCCGCGATGCTCGTGCTGGTCGTGGCTTTTGCGCTCCTGGGGGACTACCTCACGCCCCATCATTATAGCGCGTCCAATCTGCTGTCGCGCAACCTGCCGCCCATTTTCGCCGGCGGTAGCTGGGATTATCCGCTGGGCACGGATGGCTTGGGCCGCGATCTGCTGGCCCGGCTGGTCTTTGGCACGCGGTTGAGCATCGGGCTTGCCTTGGTGGGCACGGTGATCAGTGCGGTGCTGGGCACGGTTCTGGGGTTGCTTTCGGCCCGGAGCGGAAAACTTGTCGGCGGACTGATCCTGGGGGTAATCGACCTTCAGGCGGCAGTTCCCTTCATTATCATTGCCCTCGCGATCGTTGCCATTTTCGGCAATTCGCTCACCCTTTTCGTCGTGGTCCTGGGGCTTTACGGCTGGGAAAGCTATGCGCGCCTCGTACGTGGCGGGGCCCTGTCCGCGCATACGTTGCCGTTCGTGGAAGCTGCGCGCACCATTGGCGTTTCCAAGATGACCATCGACAGGCGCCATATCCTGCCCACGGTCTTCAATATCGTCATCGTGCAGGCGACGCTCAACTTTCCGCAGACCATCCTTCTCGAAACTGGATTGAGCTTTCTGGGGCTGGGCATCCAGCCGCCGCTGACCAGTCTTGGCCAGCTTCTGGGGGAAGGGCGGGACAGCCTTGCCCGGGCCTGGTGGCTGGCGGTTATCCCCGGTTCGCTCATTTTCATCACTACGCTGGCGATCAGCCTTCTGGGCGATGCGCTGCGTGACAGGCTGGACCCGACATTGCGCCGAAGCTGACGGACCGGCCTACCAATGACGCCCGCCGGATTCTGCGCTACCGGTCGGCTTTTATCGATGTTCCAGCGCAAGCTCAGGGAGTGAAAGACACCGAAAATGAAAACTCTGTTAACCACATTCGCGGTGATCGCCACCGGATTGATCGGGGGCGGCGCCATTGCCCAGGAGACCGATCGGCCCGATTTCGTGATCGCCGTCAACGGGCTTTACCGCAGTCTCGAACCGATCGACGGGAACTCCACCAATTCCCTTCGCATCATGAGCAACATCTACGATCCCATCGTGGGGCGCAACTGGCTCGATGATCCCGAAGGCGGGGAGCTGGCGCCATCGGTGGTGGATGAATGGGAGCAGGTCGACGACATGACCTGGCGCTTCACCATCCGCGAAGACGTCAAGTTCCACAACGGTGAAACGATGACGGCGGAAGATGTGGCGTTCACGCTTTCGGAAGAACGGATCTGGGGTGAAAATGCGCTGGTGCCGACCGGCACGCGCTATACCACTTCTTTTGCTTCGGTCGAGGCGATCGACGACACGACCGTTGAGGTCAGGACGTCCGTGGCCGACCCCAACCTGCCTTACCGCTTCGTCACGCCGCTCGGCTTCGTCGTGCCGCGCGACTACTATCTGGAAGTGGGGCCGGAAGGCTTTGGCCAGAAGCCGATCGGCACCGGGCCTTACCGGGTGGTCGAGTTCGATCAGTCCAGCCACGTCAAGCTTGAGGCGTTCGATGAGTATTGGGGCGGAACGCCGCCGCTTGAAACCATCGAGTTCCGCGTCGTTCCCGAGTTTTCGGGCCGTCTGGCAGGCATGGTGTCCGGCCAGTACGACGTCATGGTCAATACCCCGGTCGATGAAATCGAAACCGTCCAGTCCTACGAGGACCTGACCTATATCAGCCGGCCGGCCGATGGCTACATCATGCTGGCCTACAATACGCTGGACCTGCCCGAATTCGCACCCACCCCGACTGCTGACGTCAATCTGCGCTATGCGATGACGGCAGCCATCGACCGCGATGCACTGGTGCAGGCGCTCTGGGGCGAGGCGACCTTTGCGCCCGCGCCGTTCAACTTCCCCGACACTCCGGCCTATTACGACCCCGATGTCCGTCCCCTCATCGAATACGATCTCGATGCGGCGCGCGAATATCTGGCACAGTCCGACTATGATGGCGAGGAAGTCGTCATCAACGTCGTGCGCGGCGCCTATGCCAATTTCGACCTTGCGGTCGAATTCGTGGCCGAGCAGTGGCGCAATCTGGGGATCAACGTCCGTCTCAACATCGTCGATAGCTGGCCGCTTGCCCTCAAGCATCCTTTCGGCCTGCTCAACATGTCCATGTCGGTGGTGTTCGACGGGACGCCGACGCGCGCGATCTGGGGTTTCTGGGGGCCGGATTCGGCCCGTGCCACCCGCGCCGACGACCGTAGCTGGACGCCTCCGGCCGATTTCGTGGAGATTGGCGAACAGTATCTGGCCGAGCCCGACCCGGAAGAAAAGGTCAAGCTGTTCCGCGAGATGGTTGCGATCTGGGAGCGTGAGCAGCCGGCGCTGATGCTGTGGCGCAACGTGGTCAACTGGGTTGTGTCCAACGACTACGAATGGACCACGGTCAACAGCGACGCGATGATGTTCGGCCCCGGCTTCATCACCGCCGACTGATCTTCATCCAAACGCAGTACGGGCACGCGAGGCGACTTGCGTGCCCGCATCGAAACGGGCGCGGTTCGCCCGGTCTCTCCCTGGGCACAACGGGTTCCAAATGTCTGGCATGCTGGAAAATTCTGTCGTCGAAAACGACCGGCGATTGGATAAGGCCTGGTCTCAGAAGGCCGTGCGTTTGCTCGAGGCCGAGGGGCGTCGTGCTGCCGATTCCCATCTGCGCTTCATGACCCTCCCGGGATTTCCCGGCATCGACATCTATTTCAAGGACGAATCCACGCATCCGACGGGAAGCCTTAAGCATCGGCTGGCCCACTCATTGATCCTTTACGGGGTCTGCAACGGCATCATCGGGCGCAATACGGTGCTGGTTGAAGCATCGTCCGGCTCGACTGCTGTCAGCGAGGCCTATTTCGCCCGATGCCTGGGGCTCGATTTCTACGCCGTTCTTCCGCGCGCCACGAGCAAGAGCAAGATCGATGCGATCATCCAGCATGGCGGGTTATGCCATTTCGTTGATGACCCCTCCGATATCTACCAGGAAGCGAGCACTCTGGCGGCGCGGAAAAACGGTCATTTCCTCAACCAGTTCGCCTATGCCGAGCGCGCCGTGGATTGGCGTGGGAGCAACAACATTGCCTGTTCCATCATGGAGCAATTGTCGCTCGAACGGCATCCGGTGCCGGAATGGATCGTGATGAGCGCTGGAACGGGGGGCACATCGGCCACGCTGGGGCGCTACATCCTCTACCGCGGGATGCCGACGAAGCTTTGCGTGCCGGACCCGCAATATTCGGCCTTTTTCGAGGGCTGGCGCGACGCAGATCCCTCACGCACCGCCGACCGTCCCTCTCGGATCGAAGGCATTGGCCGGCCGCGCGTCGAGCCCTCCTTCATCCCCGGCGTGGTCGATGCGATGATCAAGGTGCCCGACGCTGCATCGATTGCGGCGTGCCGGGTTCTCTCGGACATGCTCTCGCGGACGGTAGGCGGGTCGACCGGCACGAATTTCATCGGCGTCCTGTGGGCGGCGAGCCGGATGGCGGCGGAGGGCCGTGAGGGGTCGATCGTCAGCCTGATCTGCGACTCGGGAGAGCGATATCACGACACCTATTTCAGCGATGACTGGCTGGCCGAACAGGATATCGACATTTCTCCGGCCATTGAACATATCGAAGCGGCCATAGGGTCGGGCCGGTTGTCGCCCGACATTTTTTCACCTTGCGGCGCGGCCAAGCGCGCAAATCTATCCCCCGGTCCATGATCTTGCCTGGCGACAATTCTTCCATATCGGGCAAGACGCTCGTTATACCCATGATCGGTCATCCCGTGCGGCAGGTGCATATGCCGGGCGTGCTGAACGCGCGCTTTGCCGGCAACGGGATCGACGCGGTCATGGTGGCGCTCGACCTCGCCCCGCCCGCCCTGCCAAGCTTTGTGCATATGATGCGGCTCTCGGCCAACATTCCGGGTTGTGTCGTAACCCTTCCGCACAAGGCAGCCGTGAGCGCTCTGATCGACGAGGTTTCAGGCTCCGCGACGATCATCGGTGCCGTCAACGTCATTCGCCGGACAGCGGACAACAGGCTCGAGGGCGACATGCTGGACGGATGGGGCATGGCCGGCGCGCTTGCCGCCAATGATGTCGCCATAGAAGGGGCGTCATGCTGGGTAATCGGCGCCGGCGCCGCAGGCACCGCCATTGCGCTGGCGCTCTGCGATGCCGGGGCGAGCCTTGTCTGGCTTTCCGATACACGGCCGGGCCGGGCGGAAGCGGTGGCCGCCCGCTTCGCGTTGCATGGCCGCTCCATGCTTTCCGCCGGAAGGCCGCCGGATCCTGCCGCGCTTTCCATTCTGGTCAACGCCACGCCCGTTGGCATGGATGGCCGTTCAAGTCCGCTGGACGCGCATGGTCTGGCGGCGCTCGCCGGCCATTGCTGCGTTGCCGATGTCATCACCGAACCCGTGGATACGCCCCTTCTGAAGGCGGCAAGGCAGCGAGGTCTCAGGACGATCGGCGGTAATGCGATGGCCGAAATGCAGACCGATGAGGTTGCCAGGTATATGGGGTTTGATTTTGATCGATAGGCATTACGACGTGGTGGTGGTGGGCGGTGGCTCGGCCGGGGTCGCTGCAGCGGTTGGTGCGGCACGTTCGGGTGCACGCACGCTGCTGGTCGAGCGTTACGGCTTTCTGGGCGGGGCGGCCACGGGATCGAACGTTCTGGCCTATTGCGGTTTCTGGACGAGCACTGAAGTGCCTTTGATGGGGGTGCGGGGTGTGGGCGCCCGTGTCCTTGAGACGCTGGCCGAACTTGGTGCGAATGCCGAGCCGATCCGTAACAGGACCGGCAACTGGATCGTGATGCTCGATCCCGAAGCCCTCAAACACGCGCTCGATGGCGTCGTGGCCGAAGCAGGTGTCGAGGTTCTATTGCATACGCGTGTGGTCGACGCGGTGGCGACGGATGAAGGTGTGGAAGCGATTACGATCCAGGACCATGGCGGCCGGCGGCAGATTTCGGCCGATGCCTTCGTCGATGCGTCGGGCGACGCCAATCTGGTTCGCCTTGCTTCGGCGCCACTCTCCCAGCCCGAAAGGCCATTCGAGCAGCGGCCTCCGGCGTCCTTTCCCGTCCGGATCGGCGGCATTTCCCGCGATGCCGTTTGGGACCGTGCCGAAATCGCTCGCAGCCTCGATGATGTCACCAACGACTATCCGGATGCCCGCATCCGATCAGATGGCGGCGGTATTTTCAAGCTGCCCGACTCGGGCGATCACTGGTGGCTGGGCATCGACATCCTGACAGACGGGCTCACCGGAGCTTCCCTCACGCGTGCCGAGCAGGTCGGGCGGGATCTGGCATGGCGCGCGGTTGCCAGGCTCAAAAAATCCGTTCCCGCCTTTGCCGATGCCTATATCGCTTCGACCGGGCCGCAGGCGGGGATAAGAGCCTCCGAGCAGGCCGCGCCGCGTCTTGGCGTTTCGGGCGAGGATGTGCTGATGGGCAGGAAACGGGATGACGGCATAGCTTGCGGCTGCTGGCCCGCCGAAGTGCATCACGGACTGGACGGCGCGGAATATCGGCCTGTGGGCGGGGACCGGTACTACCATATCCCCTTCGATAGCCTGCGCCCGCGAAATCTCGACAATCTGTGGATCGCCGGCCGTGTCATCGGCTGTGCCGACGAGATCGCCTATGGCTCGATCCGGGTCATGGGTACGGCCTTCGCCACGGGCCACGCCGCAGGCATCTCCGCCGCGCTCAGCGCGTCGGGAGGGGAAAAGGTCTCGGCGCCCGCAGTGCGCGGCCAATTGCTTGCGCAGGGCGCGTTTTTGTAAGCGCGCTAAGAGTGCCTAACAGAACCAGAGATGGCCACGATGGGGTTTGGACGAGTCGGATGCAAGGACAGGCGCGCGGGCGATACCGGGGGTATCGCCAAGCGACTGGACACGGCAGCCGGCCGTCCAAACCCCACCTGCGGCGCGCGGAATTTGTCCATCCGCTGCGTTCCCGCGTTTGCCGATACCTTGGTATCGGCTGCACGCGGCGCCTTGCGGGCTGAACAAATTGCGCGCGTCGTGGCCGTCTCTGGTTTTGTTAGGCACTCTAAGATCCTATTAGGTCTTGACGGCATCACCGAGGCTGTATGCTTTGTGCAAGCCGTGCTCTGGACCCCGGTAACAAGTACCGGGGTGACGGTGGAGTTTTAGGCAGCAGCTTGCCAAAAGCACCAGTGTCATTCCGGTATTCATTACCGGCAATCCAGCGCAATTTTCCAAGAGGGCGGAAGCTGGGTGTTTCCATCAGAGCCTGAAACGATCTAAGCCTTTGATTGGTCGCGCTTCCGAACCGCATAAGTGGTGTTCACTTATACTGGAAGCGCTCCATATCCGCCCCTCGCCGCCTCTTTTCTGCGGCCCGCGATACCCGCACAGAACTGATCGCGGTCAGCCGGTGACCGCGCCCTCGTTGGCCGGGCGGGCCAGCGCGGCGAATTTCGAGAGGACGCCGCGCCTGTAGCGCGGCTCTGGCTGTTTCCAGTTCGCGCGCCGCCGGGCGAGTTCCTCTTCGCTCACCTCCAGTTGCAGCAGCAACCGGTGCGCGTCGATGGTGATGGTATCGCCGTCCTCGACCAGCGCGATGGTGCCGCCCTCATAGGCTTCCGGCGCGACGTGCCCCACCACCATGCCCCATGTGCCGCCCGAAAAGCGCCCGTCGGTGATGAGCCCGACGCTTTCCCCCAGCCCACGCCCGACGAGCGCTGAGGTGGGGGCCAGCATTTCGGGCATGCCCGGCCCGCCCTTGGGGCCGAGATAGCGCAGTACCACCACGTCGCCCGCCTTGATCTTGTCGGAAAGGATCGCGTCCATCGCCGTCTGCTCGTCATCGAAGACGCGCGCCGGGCCGGTGATCACCGGCTGCTTGAGCCCGGTTATCTTGGCGACGGCCCCGTCCTCGGCCAGATTGCCCTTGAGGATGGCCAGATGCCCCTCGCGGTAAAGCGCCTTGTCGAAGGGCATGATGACGTGCTGGTCATCGCGCGGGGTGGAGGGCACATCGGCCAGTTCCTCGCCCAGCGTGCGCCCTGTGATGGTGAGGCAATCGCCATGGATCAGCCCGGCATCGAGCAGGAGTTTGAGCACCTGCGGAATGCCCCCGGCCTGATGGAGATCCACCGCCATGTATTTGCCCGAGGGTTTCAGGTCGCACAGCACCGGCACCTGGCGCCGCACGCGCTCGAAATCGTCGAGCGTCCAGTCGATCCCGGCAGCCCGTGCGATGGCCAGATAATGCAGGACTGCATTGGTCGACCCGCCGATGGCCATGATCAGCGCGACCGCGTTCTCGATGGATTTCGCGGTGATGATGTCGCTGGGCCGGATGTTTCTTTTCACCGCCTCGACCAGAACGCGCCCCGATTCGGCGGTGCTTTCGAGCTTTTCGGGGTCCGGGTTGGCCATGGTGGAAGAGTAGAGCAGGGACATGCCGAGCGCCTCGAACGAGGAACTCATGGTGTTGGCCGTGTACATGCCGCCGCACGAACCGGTCGTGGGGCAGGCATTCCGCTCGATGCCCTCGAAATCCTCCTCGGTCATCGTTCCGGCCATGAAAGCGCCCACCGCCTCGAAGGCGGAGACGATGGACAGGTCCTCGCCCTTCCAGCGCCCCGGCTTGATGGTGCCGCCATAGACATAGATCGCGGGGGCGTTGGCGCGCAGGATGCCGATCATGCCGCCGGGCATGTTCTTGTCGCATCCGCCCAGCACCAGCACGCCGTCCATCCACTGGCCCTGCACCGAAAGCTCGACGCAATCGGCGATCACCTCGCGCGACACCAGCGAGTATTTCATCCCCTCGGTGCCCATGGACATGCCATCCGAAATGGTCGGCGTGCCGAAGGTCTGCGGATTGGCTCCCGCCTCCCTGATGGCCGCCACCGCCGCGTCGGCGAGCGGCTGGAGCCCGGCATTGCAGGGGGTGATGGTGGAGTGGCCGTTGGCGATACCGATCATCGGCTTGTCGAAATCGGCCTTCTCATAGCCCAGCGCGTAATACATGGCCCGATTGGGCGAGCGGGCGATGCCCTGCGTGATGTGTTTGGAGCGTTCGTTGAAGGGCATGGCGGATAGACCTGATCGATGCTGTGATGTTCCCGCCTAGCTCATACCCCTCGAAGGCGGGCGTCAAGGGTTGCCCGCAACGATCAGGACGACTGGGCGTTCTTCTTCCTGTATTCGGTGACCGGCATGCCTCCGACGCCCCAGTTTTCCAGATCCACCTCGTCGATCACGACGAAGGTCGTCGCCGGGTTCTTGTCGAGCACTTCGACGAGCAGGTCGGTCACTCCTTCGATGAGCCGTGTCTTCTGCTCCGGCGTTGCCCCTTCGCGGGTGATCTTGATGTTGACGTAAGGCATTTAACGTTCTCCCGATGATGGATGTGGGAGGGGCGAACCATAGGCTCCGTCCGCCCCAGAATACAGAGCCGGAGTGTTATCCCCGCCCGACGAATGGCATCCTGTTGGCCATGACGGTCATCGTCAGGACATTGGCATCGAGCGGCAGGCTGGCCATGTGGAGCACCGCGCGGGCAATGTGCGCGACATCGATCGTGGGCTCGGGCGCGACGCTGCCATCCGCTTGCAGCACGCCGCTCGACATGGCCTCGGTCATGTCCGAGGTCGCGTTGCCGATATCGATCTGCCCCACCGCGATATCGAAGGCGCGCCCGTCGAGCGATGACGCCTTGGTGAGCCCGGTGATGGCGTGCTTGGTCGCCGCGTAAGGGGCAGATTGCGGGCGGGGCGTGGTGGCCGAGATCGAGCCATTGTTGATGATGCGCCCGCCCCGGGGCGATTGCGCCTTGAACCGGCGGAACGCGGCCTGCGTGCAAAAGAACGCGCCGGAAAGATTGGCCGCCACGATCTGGTCCCAGGCCTCGGGCGCCACCTCTTCGAGCGGCACCGAGGGTGCGTTCATCCCGGCATTGTTGACCAGCAGGTCGAGCCGTCCCCAGCGCGCAACGACCGCGTCAAAGCCTTGTTCCACCGCCCGGGCATCCCCGATATCGACGCTGACCGTCATGCTCGCCTCACCCGACGGGTCGATCTCCCGCGCCGCCGCGGCAAGCACGGTCTCCCTGCGTCCGAACAGGGCCACCCGATAGCCATCGGCAACCAGCGCGCCTGCGATGGCCTTGCCGATACCGGTGCCGCCCCCGGTGACGATTGCGATTTTCCCGCTCATTGCGGCAACTCCCCGCCAAGTTCATCCTCGATATGGATGCCGATGATCTCATCGAACGAGCTTTCCGCCGAAAAGCCGAGGGAAAGTGCCCGGCTTGCGTCGAAATCCTTGGCCCAGCCATCGACCATTTCGACGATCATCGCGTCCGGCTCGCGCCGGATGAGGCCGACGGCCTTTTCCCCCGCGACCCGGCGCAGCGCCTCGATCTGTTCGCCTACCGTTGCCGAAAGACCCGGCATGTTGAGGTTGCGTCTTGCGCCCAGAAGGGCGGTATCGAGCTGGGCGGCGTGGATGAGGAAATTGACCGCGGCGCGCGGGCTCGCATGCCAGTGCCGCGCGCTTTCATCGACCGGCAGCACGGCCTCCTTGCCCGCCAGCGGTTCGCGCAGGATCGAGGAGAAAAAGCCCGAAGCGGCCTTGTTGGGTGCGCCGGGACGGATGCAGATGGTGGGGAGGCGAATGCCGATGCCATCGAAAAAGCCGCGTCGGGAATAGTCGGAAAGCAGCAACTCGCACATCGCCTTCTGCGTGCCGTAGCTGGTGCGCGGCGTCTGGAAGAATTCGTCGCCGATCCGGTCGGGGAAGGGCGCGCCGAAGACGGCGATCGAGGAGGTGAGGACGACGCGCGGGCAATAGGGCGAATCCTTGCCGGCAAGACGGATCGCCTCGAACAGATAGCGCGTGCCGTCGAGATTGATGGCGTATCCCTTCTCGAAATCGAGTTCCGCTTCGCCCGAAACGATCGCCGCGAGATGAAAGATCATGTCGGGCCTGTCCGCGATGAGGCGCGGGGCGGTGGTGGGGTCGGAAATGTCGGCGGCAAGCGCGCGGATATCGATGTCCTGGGCTTGCGGCAGGTCGGGCGCGGCGACATCGACGAGGTCGATCCGGGCGATTTCGCGGCCCGCCAGCGTGCGGTTCTTGACGAGGGCTGCGGTGAGCTTGCGCCCGACCATGCCGCCCGCGCCGATAATGAGGATATTCATAAGGAGCTGTCGCCTCCGGCTTGTATGAGGGATTTTCGGTCCGTGCTCTGGCGTACCTTGAGCGCGAACCCGGTGTCGATAATGGCGGGGTCCGGCCGGTTCCCGCTGGCTGTGGCGATCACCATTTCGACCGCCCGATGCCCCATATCGTAGCGCAGGGTGCGGATCGAGGAGATCGTGGGATTGCTGGTCGCCGAATATTCGAGGTCGTTGTAGCCCATGATGCCGAATTGCTCGGGCACGCGGATGCCCCGCCGCTGGCACTCGAACAATGCGCCGAGCGCCATGTCGTCATTGTTACAGAACACGGCATCGGCATCCGGATTGAGTCCGAGGAAATCGGAGAACATCCGGCTGCCCATGGTGACTGAGGAGGGGTGGGGCGTCGTCATCACGAGCTTTTCGTCATAAAGCTCCGCCTCACCGAGCACCTGGGTATAACCTTCGAGGCGCCGCTGGGCGCGTGGGTCCATGCGTGCGCCGATAAAGCCGATGCGGCGGTAACCGTTCTCGATCAGATGCCGTGCCGCCGCCCGCCCGCCTTCGCGATGGTCGAATCCGATCATCATGTCGATGGGATCGGGCCCCAGATCCATGATCTGGACGATCGGGCAGGCAAGGCTGTCGAGCATGGCGCGGGTTGCCTCGCTCTGATCGATTCCCGAAATGATGAGACCAGCCGGGCGCTGGGAGGCAAAGATGCGGATCAACTCCTCTTCCTTGCGCGAATTATACCGCGTGTTGCCGAGCTGGACTTGCCACGGCGTGCCCTCGACCGCGTCATAAACGCCGCGCAGCACGTCGGAAAAAACCAGATTGGTGATCGAGGGGATGATGACGCCGATGATCGACGTGGTGGCTGACGCAAGCGCCTGCGCCGCCTGGTTGGGTGCATAGCCAAGCCGGTCTACGGCCTCCTCGACGCGCGCGCGCACCTTTTCGGACACGATCTCAGGCGTGCGCAGGGCGCGGGAAACGGTGATAACGCTTACACTCGCTGCCGCTGCAACATCTTTTAGTGTTACTGCTTTGTATATATTAGGTTTTTTGCTCAATCCTCCCTCCGATCCGCAGGTTTTTTGATCGCGGGCCGTTGACAATGACATACGCTATCATTTAAGCCTTTGTCCAGACTGGTTTCCGGATTCAACGTCTTTTGCAGCGTGTCCGGTCCAATGGGGAAGAAAGTGGGGCGCGTGGGGCCTGCGGTCCGCGCCGTAAGGGGAGAGGGGCATGGAGCCTTACGCCATCCATGTGTTTCCGGGTCGGGGTGTCCGGCCGTGAACAAGATACTGACCGGCGGCGTCAGGCTCGTCGAGTTCCTGCTCGTGCTGCTGATATCCGGCATGGCGCTGATGGTCTTCGTCAACGTGGTGCTCCGCTACGGCTTCAACTCGGGGGTTGTCATCTCCGAGGAGATGTCGCGCATCTTCTTTATCTGGCTTACCTTCATCGGCGCGGTGGTGACCTTTCACGAGCACGGTCATCTCGGCGTGGAATCGCTCGTTCGGGTCTTCGGGCGGCGCGGGCGCGTCATTTGTATGGGGCTGACCAACGCTCTCATCGTTTTTTGCTGCGCCCTGCTGTTCTGGGGGACGTGGCTTCAGGCCCCGATCAATGCTTCCATGCATGCGCCGGTCAGCGGCATGCCCATGATCCTCGTATTCGGGGTGGGCTTTTTCACCTCCATCGGCATCGGCGCCATCGCGCTCTGGCGGCTTGTCAAGGTCGTGACGGGGCGGGTGAGCGAAGAGGAAATAGCCATCTTCGTTGGTGATTTCGGTGACGTGGAAACGCTTGTGGGGCGGGGCGAATGACTATTGTCGTATTCCTGGCTTCGCTTCTGGGCGCCATGGCCATCGGCGCACCAATCGCCTTTGCGCTGGTTTTCTGCGGCGTCGTGCTGATGACTTATATGGGCATCTTCAATGCCCAGATCGTCGCCCAGAACATGATCGACGGCGCGAACAGCTTTATCCTGCTCGCCATTCCCTTCTTTATCCTGGCGGGCGAATTGATGAACGCAGGCGGGCTCTCCAAGCGCATCATCGATTTCGCGATTGCCTTTGTCGGGCACATGCGGGGCGGGCTCGGTGTGGTGGCGATCATTGCCGCAATCATCATGGCCTCGCTTTCGGGCTCGGCCGCCGCCGATACCGCCGCGCTCGCAGCCATTCTTATCCCGATGATGAGCAAGGCGGGCTATAACGTTCCACGTTCGGCGGGGCTGATCGCGGCGGGCGGCATCATCGCGCCGGTCATTCCTCCTTCGGTCGCCTTCATCATCTTCGGGGTCGCCGCCAACGTTTCGATCACCCAGCTTTTCCTCGGCGGTATCGTGCCGGGTCTGCTGATGGGCACGGGATTGATCATCACATGGCAGATCGTTGCTCGCCGCGACAACGTCCAGACGCTTCCGCGCCAGGGCTGGCGTGAGCGTGGGCGCGCCACGGCGCGGGCCGGCTGGGCACTCATGATGCCGGTCATCATCCTGGGCGGTATCCGCTTCGGCATCTTCACCCCGACCGAGGCGGGCGTGATGGCGGCGTTCTACGCGCTGTTCGTCGGCCTGGTCATCTACCGTGAACTCAAGATTACCGAGCTTTACGGTGTGCTGCTGCGCGCCGCCAAGACCACGGCGGTGGTGATGTTCCTGGTTTCCTCGGCGCTCGTTTCGGCCTGGCTCATCACCCGGGCCAACATTCCCAACGAGATCGGCGCGATGCTGCGTCCGCTGATGGATAATCCCATATTGCTGATGATCGTCATGATGTCGCTGGTGTTCGTCGTGGGCACGGCCCTCGATCTGACGCCGACCATCCTGATCCTGACGCCCGTGCTGATGCCCATTGTCCGCCAGGCGGGCATCGACCCGGTTTATTTCGGCGTTCTTTTCATCATGAACACCTGTATCGGCCTGATCACCCCGCCCGTGGGCGTGGTGCTCAACGTGGTCAGCGGGGTGGCGCGCGTGCCCATGGGTCGCGTGATCATCGGTGTCTGGCCGTTTCTGCTCGCACACGCCATCGTGATGTCCGCGCTGGTGCTGTTTCCGCAACTCGTGATGGTCCCGCTCGAATGGCTGAGAGGCTGAGCGGGGCCGCGAGAATGATCGTACCAAGGAGGAAAAGACTCATGAAACCGATCATCGCTGCATCTCTGGCGGCAACCCTGGCCATGAGCGTGGCACTGCCCGCTCACGCCCAGATTTCCACCCGCACCATCACCGTTTCCAACGGTATTGCCGAAGAACACCCGGTGGGCGATGGCGTCGCCGCGATGCGCGCCTGCTACGATGAAAAGACCGGCGGCGCCTGGACGCTCAATGCGTTCTGGAGTTCGGCGCTGGGCGATGACCTTCAGGCGACCCAGGCGCTGCGCTCTGGCACCCAGGAGATGGTCATCACCTCGTCCTCGCCCATCGTGGGCATCATCCCCGCGCTTGGCGTGTTCGACCTGCCGTTCCTGTTCGCCAACGAAGCCGAGGCCGATGCGATCCTGGATGGCGAATATGGTGACTATATTTCCGGCATGATGCCCGAATATGGCCTGATCAACCTCGCTTACTGGGAAAACGGGTTCCGCAACCTCACCAACAGCCTGCGCCCGATCCAGAGCCTCGAGGACTTCGACGGCATGCGCGTGCGCGTGATGCAGAACAACATCTTCCTCGACACTTTCCAGACGCTGGGCACCAACGCCCTGCCGATGGCGTTCGGCGAAGTGTTTTCCGCACTCGAGACCCGCACCATCGACGCCCAGGAAAACCCCTACGTGACCATCGACACCTCGCAGTTCTTCGAGGTTCAGGAGTATGTGTCGGCCACCCGCCACGCCTACACCCCGTTCATGGTCCTGTTCTCGAGGGCGCTGTGGGAAAACTACTCGGCCGAGGAGCAGCAGATTCTGGTCGATTGCGCGATCGTCGGGCGTGACGTCCAGCGTGAATCGAGCCGTGCGCTGTCCGAGGAATCTCTGGCCCGCATCACCGAGGCGGGGATGCAGCACAACGAAGTGCCCGAAGAGGGGCTCGCGGAAATCCGCGCCGCCGTTCAGGGCGTCTATGACCGCCACAAGGACACGATCGGCGCCGAAGTGGTCGATCGCATGCTGGCCGCGCTCGAAGAATTGCGCGCGCAGTAATTCCACGCATGAGCGGGGCCGCCTCACGGCCCCGCTCGATCCATGTCTTGTCCGGGCTGTTCCAATGAAGATCACCGACGTCGAGACCCTGCGGCTCGGCGAGTTTCCCAACATCGTCTGGGTTCTCATTCATACCGACGAGGGCGTTACCGGCCTTGGGGAAACCTTCATGGGCGCCGCGGCGGTGGAAGCCTATATCCACGAGACCGTTGCCCCAAAGCTCATCGGCCGTGATCCGCTCCAGATCGAGGCGATCAACCGCGACCTTATGGGCTATCTCGGCTGGCGCGGCGCGGGGGTCGAAACCCGCGGCAATTCCGCCGTCGACATCGCGCTCTGGGACATTTTCGGCAAGGCACTCGGCGTCCCTGTTTCCATCGCACTGGGTGGCAAATCGCGCGACACCATCCGCACCTACAACACCTGCGCAGGATACCGCTATGTGCGCGACACTCGCGCGCAAGCCGTCGAGAACTGGGGATTGGGCGATAAGGCCCCCGGACCCTACGAAGACCTCGACGCCTTTCTGAACCGGGCGGACGAACTGGCCCATTCCCTCCTTGAAGAGGGAATAACGGGGATGAAGATCTGGCCGTTCGATATCGCGGCCGAACGCACGCACGGCCTCGATATCAGCGCCGGGGAATTGAACGCCGCGCTTGCCCCCTTTGAAAAGATCCGCAAGAGCGTGGGCGACAAGATGGACATCATGGTGGAGTTCCATTCGCTCTGGAAGCTCCCCGCCGCCCAAAGGATCGCGCGGGCGCTCCAGCCGTTCGACACCTATTGGCACGAAGACCCCGTGCGCATGGACAGCCTTGAAACCCTCAAGGCCTATGCCCCCCATTCAAGGGCGATGATCTGCGCGTCCGAAACGCTGGCCTATCCCCACGCCTTCCGCGACTACCTCGCGACCGGCGTGGCGGGCGTCGCCATGCTCGATCTTTCATGGTGCGGGGGCCTGTCCGAAGCGCGCAAGATCGCCGCCATGGCCGAAGCGCACCACATCCCTGTCGCCCCGCACGACTGCACCGGGCCGGTTGTGTTCATGGCCTCGTGCCAGTTCTCGCTTCACGCGCGCAACACGCTCATCCAGGAATCGGTGCGCGCCTTCTATACCGGCTGGTATACCGAACTTGTGACTGCGCTGCCTGCCGTCAGCAATGGCCAGATCACGCTTTCGGATACGCCGGGCATCGGCACCGAATTGCAGCCCGGGCTGTTTGCCCGGCCCGACGCCATCCATCGCCGGTCCGATGCGCAAGGAGAGCAGAAATGAGTGCGGGCACGGCCGTGGCAAAGACAGGCATGACGCCCGCCCGCATGGGCATGCTCATCATGCTTTTGGGCATGTTCCTGTTCTGCCTCAACGATGCGATGGGCAAATGGCTGGTCGCGACCTATTCGGTGGGGCAGGTGATCCTGATCCGCTCGGCGGTGGCGCTGGCCATCCTGCTGCCCTTCCTGTGGAAATCGGGGCTCGGGCCGATCCTGGGCGCCGAACGGCCCTGGCTGCAATTCATGCGCGTCGTGTTCTCGACCGCCGAGGTGTTCTGCTTTTACGGCGCCGTGGTCTACCTGCCGCTGGCGGATGTCATGACCTATTGGCTCGCCGCGCCCATCTATGTCGCCGCGCTCTCCCCGTTTCTCCTCAAGGAAAAGGTGGGACCGATACGCTGGGCCGCGATTGCGCTGGGCTTCGTAGGCGTTCTGATTGCGCTGACACCCTCGGGCGAGATCGAGCCCATTGCTATCCTCATCGCCATCGTGGGCACCTTTTCCTTTGCCCTGATGGTCATAACGGGCCGCACCCTGCGCGGCACACCCGACAAGACGCTGGTCTTTTTTCAGATCACGGGCGCGCTCATCGCCGGAGTCATCCTTGCTCCCTTCGGGTGGGTGACGCCCAACGCGTTCGATTTCGCGCTGCTCGGCGCGCTGGGGGTCGTTGCCATGCTCGCTCATATCTGCGTCAACCGCGCCGTAAAGCTCGCCGACGCGGCGATCGTGGCGCCGTTCCAGTACACCCAGCTCCCCTGGGCCATCGTCCTGGGCTATCTGTTTTTTGGTGATCTCCCCCGGCCCCTCATGCTCGTGGGCGCCGCGATCATCATGGCTTCCGGCCTCATCATCTATGTCCGCGACACGCGCGCCAGACGTGCCGCCACGGCCGGGGGCGTGGCAGGCGGATTCGGAGAAAACATATGAAAAAGCTGCGCTCGCGCGCCTGGTTCGACAATCCCGAAAACACCGACATGACCGCGCTCTATCTCGAGCGCTACATGAATTACGGGCTGACGCGGGAAGAGCTGCAATCGGGCAAGCCGATCATTGGCATCGCCCAGACCGGCTCGGACCTTTCCCCCTGCAACCGCCATCACGTGGTGCTTGCCGAACGGGTGCGCGAAGGCATCCGCGAAGCGGGCGGCATCGCCTTCGAGTTTCCCGTTCATCCGATTCAGGAAACCGGCAAGCGCCCCACCGCCGGGCTCGACCGCAACCTTGCCTATCTGGGGCTGGTCGAGGTGCTCTATGGCTACCCGCTCGACGGCGTGGTGCTGACCATCGGCTGCGACAAGACCACCCCCGCCATGCTGATGGGCGCGGCAACGGTCAACATCCCGGCCATCGCGTTTTCCGTCGGGCCCATGCTCAATGGCTGGCACAACGGCCAGCGCACGGGGTCGGGCACCATCGTGTGGAAAGCCCGCGAGATGATGGCGGCGGGCGAGATCGGTTACGAGGAGTTCATCGAACTGGTCGCCTCCTCCGCTCCTTCGGTGGGTTATTGCAACACCATGGGCACGGCCTCGACCATGAACTCGCTGGCCGAGGTGCTGGGCATGCAGCTTCCCGGCTCCGCCGCCATCCCCGCGCCGCACAAGGATCGCGCGGCGATGGCCTGGCGCACGGGCAAGCGGATCGTCGAGATGGCATTGGAGGACATCAAGCCCTCCGACATCATGACCAAGGACAATTTCCTCAACGCCATCGTCGTCAATTCCGCCATCGGCGGATCGACCAACGCGCCCATCCATATCAACGCCATCGCCCGCCACATGGGCGTTGAACTCAAGGTCGAGGAATGGCAGGAGCATGGGCTGGACGTGCCGCTGCTGGTCAACCTCCAGCCCGCTGGCTTCTATCTCGCCGAGGACTATCACCGTGCGGGCGGCGTGCCTGCCGTCGTCAACGAGTTGATGAAGCACGGGCTGATCCGCGAGGACGCCCCCACGGTCAACGGCAAGACGATCGGGGAAAATTGCCGCGTAACCTCCATCCAGGATACCGACGTCATCCGGCCCTACGACGCACCCTTGCAGGACAAGGCCGGGTTCCTTGTCCTCAAGGGCAATCTCTTTGACAACGCGATCATGAAGACCTCGGTGATCAGCCCCGAATTCCGCAACCGCTACCTCTCCAACCCGGACGATCCCGAGGCCTTCGAGGGCAGGGCGGTGGTGTTCGACGGGCCCGAGGATTATCACGACCGCATCGACGACCCCGCGCTGGGGATCGACGAATTCACCATGCTCTTCATGCGCGGCACCGGGCCGATCGGCTATCCGGGCGCCGCCGAGGTCGTCAACATGCGGCCGCCCGATTATCTCATCAAGAAGGACATCCATTCGCTGCCCTGCATCGGCGACGGCCGCCAGTCGGGCACGTCCGGCTCCCCCTCGATCCTCAACGCCTCCCCGGAAGCTGCCGCCGGCGGTGGGCTGGCGCTGCTGCGCACTGGAGACCGCGTGCGGATCGATCTCAGGGCCGGCACGGCGAATATGCTTGTGCCCGACGAGGAACTGGCAAGTCGCCGGGCGGAACTGGAGGCCGGGGGCGGCTACAAATATCCCGACCACCAGACCCCCTGGCAGGAGATCCAACGCGGTATCACCGATCAGCTCGGCAATGGCGCGGTGCTCAAGCCCGCCGTCAGATACCAGCGCATCGCCCAGACCAAGGGCCTGCCGCGCGATAACCATTAGAGCGTTTCCAGGGTAAGTGGGCACCGCTTATCCGGTTCGGAAACGTGACAACCATTAGGGGAGGGCAAGCGTGGCCTCCAGCCTTTTCGATCTCGAGGGCCGTCGCGCGCTGGTGACCGGGTCGAGCCAGGGCATCGGCTTTGCCCTGGCCCAGGCGCTCGGCGAGCATGGCGCCAGGCTGGTGCTTAACGGGCGCGATCCCGTAAGGCTCGGCCACGCCACCGAAATGCTGCGGGAAAAAGGGCTAGACGTAACGCCCGTGGCGTTCGATGTCACCGACCCCGAAAGCGTTGAAAAGGCCGTCGTCGAGATCGAGGACCAGCAGGGGCCCATCGACATTCTGGTCAACAATGCCGGGATGCAGTACCGCACGCCGCTCGAGGACTTTCCCCACGACCGGTGGGACGCCTTGCTCAAGACCAATATCTCCTCGGTGTTCTACGTGGCGCAGGCCGTCGCGCGCTACATGATCGCGCGCGGGGAAGGGCGGATCATCAACATCGCCTCGGTGCAGTCCGAACTGGCCCGCGCCGGCATCGCCCCCTATACCGCGACCAAGGGCGCGGTCCGCAATCTCACGCGCGGCATGGCGGCGGACTGGGCGGGCAAGGGCCTCCAGATCAACGCCATCGCGCCGGGCTATTTCAAGACCCCGCTCAACAAGGCGCTGATCGAAAACCCCGATTTTTCCGCCTGGCTCGAAAACCGCACGCCCGCTGGGCGGTGGGGCGAGGTGGAGGAACTGAAAGGCGCGGTGGTGTTTCTGGCGTCCGACGCGGCGAGTTTCATCAACGGGCATACGCTCTATGTCGATGGCGGACTGACGGTTTCGCTATAGAGTGTTTCCAGCATAAGTGGACACCATCTATGCTGGAAACGCGATAAATCAAAGACTTAGAGCAGGTCAGTATTTGACGTAATTGTTGAGACTCCCGCGATTGCGGCGGGTTCGGTCTGGACCCCGGGAATAAATCCCGGGGTGACAGGCGGGAATAGGGCAGGTATCGGCCAAAGCCACCATTGTCATTCCGGCATTTATTGCAGGAATCCAGCGCAATTTCTCCAAGATGGCGGGAGCCGGGTGTTTTCCATCAAAACCTGAAACGATCTAGGGTGCGACACTCCGTCCGGCCGATGCAACCTTGTCTCATTTCGGTCATTGAATCGACGCGTATCCGCGTTAGCGGATAGCGGAAGAGACGGCGGATGAGCGCCGCATGATCAAAGGCATCAATCTGCGGGAGGTTGGCATGCCCGAATATCAGTATCGCGGATACCGTATCCGCACCCACTTCGACAAAACCTGGCAGATCAAGGTCTGGCCGCCACTCATACCGGCAAAGCTTGCGGAGCGCGTGCGGGCCAGCCGCGCCGAGGGCGAGGACACATGCCGCCTGCGCGCCACCGCCATGATCGACAAGGCGCTGACCCGCAAGACGCGTGGCAGTGTGCCACAGACGTCCTGACCCCGACGTCTCCTTCGATGAACGGCCGATGAACGGGCATATCAGCAAGGGTTCAAGCCATCCACGCTAGTTCCCCTTTAGCAAATGGCGCTCTGCGCTGCGTCGAGACGGGGGAACGACCGATGACACTGGTTTCCAGACTGACCATTCCGGCACTCATCGGCGGTATCATTGTGCTGGCGGCAACGGGGCTGTTTTCGCCAAAGGTTCATGCCTCATGGACCCATTACGAAACGATCGCGCAGGTCTCCGGCGTGCCGGTTGCACGGGTGCTGAACGTCCGCGCCGCGCCCGCCGCCGATGCCGAACTGACCGGGACCATCGCCCGCAACGCCTTCATCTGGGTAGAAAACTGCACCGGCGCCATGGGCGAGGACGGCTGGTGCCTCGTCGAGCGCGGCGGCAAGAGAGGCTGGGTCGCGGCGCAATATCTGGCCCTCCACACCGACTGATGCCCCCTGTTGACTTTCCCCGCGCCGTGCCTTGAATGGCAACGATGCACGGACCGTTGCGGAGAGTTTTTATCATGCAGGCCAATCCCGTCCTCGCCCGTTTCATGCGCGGCAACTGGGTCGAGAACCGCCATCGCGGCGCGTTCTGCCTTTCGGACGCCAATGGCAATATCGAAATCTCGATGGGCGACATCGACCGGCCCATCTTCCCGCGTTCCGCGATCAAGGCCATGCAGGCCCTGCCCATGTTCGAGACCGGTGCGGTGGGCAGCTTCGGCCTTGGCGACGATGCGCTGAGCCTTGCCTGCGCCTCCCATCACGGCGAGGCCGATCACGTAGCGGTCGCTCGCAAGATGCTGGCCGCGTCCGGTCTTTCCGCCGATGATCTGGAATGCGGCGCCCATCCCCCCTCCAACGCTGCCGCGCGCAAGGCGCTCGAAGCGAGCGGGGAAAAGCCTTCGGCTCTCCACAATAACTGTTCGGGCAAACACGCCGGCATGCTCTCGGTGGCCCGTGCGCTGGGCATTGACACCAGGGGCTATATCGAGCGCGAGCACGAAGTTCAAAAGCGGGTGCGCAAGGCCGTCGAGACCGTGATCGGCGAGGCATTGACCGAGGACCGCTGCGGCACCGACGGGTGCTCCATCCCGACCTGGGCTGCCCCCTTGCACAGCTTTGCTACCGGCTTTGCCCGCATGGCAACCGGCGTGGGCCTGCCCGAAGATATGGCAGGGGCCGCGCAGCGTCTCTTTGACGCCGCAACCGCGCACCCCCACCTCATCGCCGGCACCGACACTTTCGATACTGACGCCATGACCGCATTCAAGGGGCGGCTGATGGTCAAGATCGGCGCGGACGGCGTCTTTTGCGGCGCGATCCGCGACAAGGGCCTGGGCTTCGCCCTTAAATGCGACGACGGCAGCCTCCCCGCCGCCACCGCCATGATCGCCGCGATCCTGCAAGGTATTGCCGACCCCGAAGACGGGGCGCTAGCGACGCTCAAGCGCTACGCGCAAAAGCCGATGACGAACTGGCGCGGCATCGAAGTGGGCACGCTGGAGGCGACCAGCGAGGCTTATGTTTATCTGTAGGGATGGGCTTGGGCATCGCATAGGCTTCGGCTAACGCCGACCCCCCCTCCCAACCTCCCCCACAAGGGGGGGAGGTGCTGGCCTTGTGCGTAGGGAAGTGCCGAGGAAAAGAAAGCACCCTCCCCTTGATGGGGAGGGCTGGGGAGGGGTGAAGCCACACCCGCAAATCCCCCCTCTCCCCCCGCGAGCCTTGCAGGCTGGCAACCCCCGCCGCTATAGATATCCACCCCAAGCTGAATCGGACGGGAAAGGCCACCGATGCTTCTCGATAATGCTGTTTATCTCGGCACCAGTACGCGTCCCGAATATCTCGCGCTCAACTACGGCAACCGGCACGGTCTCATCACCGGGGCGACCGGCACGGGCAAGACGGTGACGCTCCAGATATTGGCCGAGGGCTTTTCGCGCGCCGGGGTGCCGGTATTCTGCGCGGACATAAAGGGAGATGTCGCCGGGATCGCGGCGGCAGGCGAGCCGCAGGATTTCCTGGCCGCGCGCGCCGAAAAGATTGGCTTTTCCGATTATGCGTTCGAGGGCTTTCCGACCATTTTCTGGGACCTGTTCGGGCGGCAGGGACACCCCGTGCGCACGACGGTTTCCGAGATGGGGCCGCTGCTGCTTTCGCGTATCCTCGAACTCAACGCGACCCAGGAAGGCGTGCTCAACGCCGCCTTCAAATATGCCGACGATGAGGGCCTTTTGCTGCTCGACTTCAAGGATCTGCGGGCGCTGCTGGTCCATATGGGCGAACACCGTTCCACGCTTTCGGGGCGCTATGGCAACATCGCAACGGCAACGATCGGCGCCATCCAGCGCGCGCTGCTGGTGGTCGAACAACAGGGCGGCGAGAACTTTTTTGGCGAGCACGCGCTCGAGATTTCCGACCTGATGCGCGTCGACCCGCAGGGCAGGGGCTATATCTCGGTACTGGCCGCCGACGAACTGATGCGCGCGCCCCGGCTTTACGCAATCTTCCTGCTCTGGATGCTGTCCGAGCTTTTCGAGCAGCTCCCCGAAGTCGGCAATCCCGACAAGCCGAAACTGGTCTTCTTTTTCGAGGAGGCCCATCTGCTGTTCGATGAAGCGCCCAAGGCATTGCTCGACAAGATCGAGCAGGTGGTCAAGCTCGTGCGCTCGAAAGGCGTCGGGGTTTATTTCGTGACCCAGAACCCCATGGACGTGCCCGAGGCGGTGCTGGCGCAGCTTGGCAACCGCGTCCAGCACGCCCTGCGCGCCTATACGCCAAAGGAACAGCGCGCTGTTCGCGCCGCCGCCGACAGTTTTCGGCCCAACCCCGATTTCTCGACCGAGGAGGTCATCACCCAGCTCGGTACCGGCGAGGCGCTGGTCTCTGTGCTCGAGGAAAAGGGCGTGCCCTCCATCGTCGGGCGCACGTTGATCCGCCCGCCATCCTCACGCATGGGGCCGCTAACCCCGGAGGAACGCCGGGCGGCGATGGCGGCAAGCCCGGTCGCAGGCAAATACGACGAGGACTACGACCGCGAGTCGGCCTATGAACTGCTCACGCGCCGCGCCGAAGACGCCGCGCGCGAGGCGGAAATGGCCGCGCGGGAAGAGGAAATCCGCAAGGCCGCCGAGGAAGCCCGCAAGGCGCGCGCGAAGGCATCCGCCCCGCGCCGTTCCACGCGGCAAACGCCGGTCGAAGCCGCGCTCAACCAGTTTGCTCGCACGGCGGGGCGCGAAGTGGCGCGCAACCTTATGGGCATCTTCAAGGCAAGAAGGTAAAAAGGGCCGATGGCTGCACTGACCTCCGTTGCCGTTTTCGCCGATTGCGGCGTCACCGCCCACCAGGCGCAATACCGCCACGTGGGGGAAGCGGTGGCGCGCCGGAAGGCGCATCTGGTCTGCCTCGCCTGCGAGGGGGAATGGCCGCGCGCGCTGGTCGATTCCGCGCTCGCCCATGGCGGCACGGTTACGGTCTGCACCGCAGGAGATGCCGCGCTGAACGTGCCGCGGGGGGTGGTTATCGATCGCTCCGGCGACATCCGTACCGCCGGAGCGCGCGCCGCCAAGCTGGGACAGGCCCTCATCGCGCTCCCCGGCGGGCTCGGGGCGGTTTCCGCGCTCTATAACGCCTGGGCCGATGGCGGGGGCCCGGATGCCGGCAAGCCCGTTGGCCTCCTCAACCGCCATTCGGCCTTCGAGGTCGTACGCGGCTTCCTGACCGATATTGCCGCCGTGGGGCTGGGCAGCGTCGACCAGTTCGTGCAGGTGTCGGATAATTTCGAGGATCTGTGGACGCGGCTGGCAAGGGTGGTCGAGTAGCAGGCACTGCTTGCGCTCTGCCGACCTTCCCGCCGTCAGACCTCCCCGTCGTCACCCGGTTTATCCGGGTGACCCAACAGTCACAAAAGCTGGATTGCCCGGATAAACCGGGCAACGACGGAGGAAAAAGGAGCGCTCAGGAGCGGTGCAAGCCAAGCGCGCCCAGCCTGCCCGCGAGGTTCCTGCGATTGCGGCGGGTTCGGTCTGGACCCCGGGAATGAATCCCGGGGTGACGAGCGGGAATGGGGCAGATATCGGCCAAAACCACCAATATCATTCCGGAACCCGTTCCCGGAATCCAGCGCGATCCAACCCCAACCGCCGTGGCAGGCCGTTTCCATCAAGACCTGAAATGCTCTAAACCTCCACCCGTCCGTTCTCAAGCCGGGCCTTGTGCGCGAGGAACGAGACCACGTTGGTCCCGTTGCTCCGGCGCTCGATGGGGATGGGGCGGGTGTCCTTCACATGGACGCGCCCGCGCCGCTCGGGGCCGGCATAGGCGGGACCGCAGGCGATGTGGTCGTGGGGCGGGCGGCGGAGACGGGCGGTGACGCGCTCTTCGAGATAGAGCGGGCTCATCGGCTTCATGATGACCTCATCGATCCCCGCCCGCACGCAGCGCTGGCGCATGGTGAGATCGACCTGCCTGCTGAGTGCGATGATCTGCACGTGGCGCGAGACGACCATCTCGTCCGAGCGCAATTCGAGCGCGATGTCGGCGGCGGTGGCGCTTTCCAGCGCATAGTCGGCCACGAGAACCGCGACCGGCGCGATGCGCATATAGGCCGAAAGGGCGCGGGTGTCGCGGAATTCGCGCACGCGCCAGTTGTGCCCCCGCCGCAGCGTTGCCCCCAGGATCGAGGCCAGCGCCGGGCTGGTGGATAGAACCGCAATGGTGGGCGCCGGTGCGTTCAAACCGCGTTGTCTCCGTTGAGTCGGGCATGCTTAACGAAAGCTTACCTAACACAGCGCGCGGATGCCACGACAGCAGGAGTGAATTAACGTTAAAATGAATGCGCCCGCCTGTGAACAAGCGGGGCATTCCGGTTTTCCGGGGTGACAGTCAGTGTGTTACGAAGCAGCCTCATAAAGCTCTTCGACATATTCCCAGTTCACGAGATTGTCGAAGAAGGCTTCGAGGTATTTCGGGCGCGCATTACGGTAGTCGATATAGTAGGAGTGCTCCCACACATCGACGCCGAGCAGCGGCACGCCACCATGGACCAGCGGGTTTTCGCCGTTCGGGGTCTTGGTGACTTCGAGCTTGCCGTCCTTGAGTGCCAGCCATGCCCAGCCCGAGCCGAACTGGCCCGCACCGGCGGCAAGAAAATCCTCGCGGAACTTGTCATAGCCGCCCAGATCGGAATCGACGGCCTTGGCGAGCTTGGCAGGCAGCGACTTGCCGCCGCCATTGGGCTTCATCCACTTCCAGAAGTGGATGTGGTTGTAATGCTGGCCGGCATTGTTGAACAGGCCCTGGTTCTTGCCATAACTCTCTTTGACGATCTCCTCGAGCGATTTGCCTTCGAGACCCGAGCCTTCGAGCAACTTGTTGCCGTTGGTCACATAGGCCTGATGGTGCTTGTCGTGGTGGAATTCGAGCGTCTCGGCTGACATGTACGGGCCAAGCGCGTCATAGGCATAGGGCAGGTCGGGCAGGGAAAAGCTCATCGTAAGGCCTCCTTGATGATTGTGATTTCTGGCGCCCGGTAAATTTACCAAGCGAGTTCTTTTTATATATCGCGAGCAGCCAGCGGCGGCAATCGGATAGCGGGAAAAAGTTGTCTCGGGTGCGGGGCTTGTAAAGTGTATCGCACCACTATACATTGCTCTAATGATCGTCGGCTTTCGGCACAAGGGTCTGGAGACCTTTTTTCATACCGGCTCGACGCGGGGCATTCAGCCTGCGCACGCAAAAAAGCTCGCGCGCATTCTGGGTCTCTTGCACATTGCTCAACGGCCGCAGGACATGATGGTTCCTTCGTACCGATTGCATCAATTGAAGGGTGGCCTTGCAGGCCATTGGTCGATCTGGGTGAATGGGAACTGGCGGGTGACGTTCCGCTTCGTCGGGTCGGACGTCGAGCTTGTCGATTATCAGGATTATCATTGAGGAGCAGGCAAATGTTGATGCACAATCATCCCCATCCGGGCGAGGTCCTCAAGGAAGATGTCATCGAGCCCCTCGGTCTTTCCGTGACCGAAGCCGCCGAGCGGCTTGCCATGTCGCGGGTGGCGCTGTCCCGGGTGCTCAACGGCAAGGCAGGCATCAGCCCCGACCTCGCCATCCGGCTCGAACAGGCCGGAGTCAGCACCGCGCGGGCATGGATTGCCCTTCAGGCCAATTATGACCTCTGGAAAGCCATGCAGCACGAACAGCCGCCAGTACGCGCCCTGCAGGACGACGCGGCGTAAGGGGCTACGCCAGCCCCGCACACCGCAGCGCGAAGGCGTAGGTGATCGCCGTCTCCTTGATCCGCTCAAAGCGCCCTGAGGCACCGCCATGGCCTGCGCCCATATTGGTGCGCAGGTAGAGCGGGTTGCCGTCGGTCTTTTCCGCGCGTAGCTTGGCCACCCATTTCGCCGGCTCCCAATAGGTGACGCGCGGATCGGTGAGGCCCGCCAGCGACAGGATCGGCGGATAGGCCTTTGCTTCCACATTGTCATAGGGCGAATAGGACGCGATGCGGCTGTAAGCCTCCGTCGAGGCGATAGGGTTGCCCCATTCGGGCCATTCGGGCGGGGTGAGGGGCAGGGTGTCGTCGAGCATGGTGTTGAGCACGTCGACGAACGGCACGATGGCCATGACCCCGCCCCACAGGTCAGGCCGCATATTGGCGATCGCGCCCATCAGCATCCCGCCCGCCGAGCCGCCTTCCGCGATGATCCGGCCCTTGGCGGAATAGCCCTTTTCGATCAGCATTTCGGCTGCGGCGATGAAATCGGTGAAGGTGTTGGTCTTGTGTTCGGCACGGCCCGATTTGTACCAGCGATAGCCCTTGTCCATGCCGCCCCTTATATGGGCGATGGCATAGACAAAGCCCCTGTCGACCAGCGATAGGTTCGACACCGAAAAGCCCGCCGGGATGGAATGCCCATAGGACCCGTAGCCATAGAGCAGGGCAGGGGCCGAACCGTCGAGCTTCAAGCCTTTCCGGTACAGCAACGTCACCGGCACGTCCTCGCCATCCGGCGCCCTGGCGAACAGCCGCTTCGTCTCATAAAGCGCGGGGTCGTGGCCCGAGGGCACCTCCTGCTGCTTGCGCAGCACGCGCTCACCGGTTTCAAGGTCCATATCGAAGACCTGCGCCGGGGTGGTGGGCGAGGAATAGGAAAAGCGGATGGTTGCGGTATCGAACTCATAGCCGCCGACCAGCCCCAGCGAATAGGCTTCCTCGGGGAAGGCGATGGTTTCTTCCTCGCCGGTGCGCAGGTCGCGCACGATGATGCGCGGCAGGCCGTCCTTGCGCTCGAGCCGGATGAGGTGGTTGGCGAGCAGTTCGATATCGAGGATCAGCGTGCCTTGCTCGTGGGGCACCAGATCGTTCCAGTTCGCAACGCCCGGATCGGCGAGCGGCGCGGTGACGATCTTGAAGTCCTCGGCCGCATCGTCATTGGTGAGGATATAGAGCGTGCCGCCCCGCTCCTCGACCGAATATTCGGTGTTCTCATGGCGCGGTTCGACGCATACCGGCGCGCCGCCCTTGTCCGCATCGATCAGCCAGACCTCGGATGTCTGGTGGTCATGGGCGGAAATGGTGATAAAGCGGCGGGACTGGGTCTGGCTGACGCCGACGAAAAAGCCGGGGTCCTTTTCCTCATAGACGATCTCGTCATCGGCCTGCGCGGTGCCCAGGACATGTCTGCGCACGCGGAACGGCCGATGGTTTTCATCGAGTTCGACATAAAAGAACGATCTTGAATCGTTCATCCACGTCGCGCCGCTGCCCGCCTTTTCGATTTTCTCTTCCCGATCCTTGCCGCTCTCGACATCACGAATGAGAATGTCGAAATATTCCGACCCGTTCCGGTCCGCCGCCCAGGCGATCATCGTATGGCACGGCGAGTGCTCGGCCCCGCCGAATCCAAAATACCCGTCTCCCGCTTCCGCATTGCAGTCGAGCAGGATGGTCTCATCGCCACCCTCCCGCGCCGTCCGGCAGATGAGCGCATACTGGTCGCCCTCGCGGGTGCGCGAATAATAGGAGAATGGCCCGTCCGGGGAGGGCACCGAGGAATCGTCCTCTTTGATCCGGCCCCGGATTTCCTTGTAGATCGTCTCCTGCAACGCCTTGGTCGGTTCGCCGAACTGACTTTCATACCAGGCATTTTCCGCTTCGAGATAAACGCGGATATCCTCGGGCAGCACCGAAGGATCGGCCATCACCTCCCGCCAGTTATCGGCGCGCAGCCAATGATAGGGATCGTTGCGCGTAATGCCGTGACGGGTGTCGGAATGCTGGCGCTGTTCGGCGCGGGGCGGGGTGATCATAGGGAGCCTTCGACGAAATGACTGAGGCTGTCGAATATCGTCATCCGAGCCCGTTGTGCAAGCGTACTTAGAGTGCCTAACAAAACCAGAGATGGCCACGATGGGGTTTGGACGAGTCGGATGCAAGGACAGGCGCGTGGGCGATACCGGGGGTATCGCCAAGCGACTGGACACGGCAGGCGGCCGTCCAAACCCCACCTGCGGCGTGCGGAATTTGTCCATCCGCTGCGTTCCCGCGTTTGCCGATACCTCGGTATCGGCTGCACGCGGCGCCTTGCGGGCTGAACAAATTGCGCGCGTCGTGGCCGTCTCTGGTTTTGTTAGGCACTCTTAGCCGACCAGCACGTCGAGCGGCACGCCAAGTGCCCGGGCGATGGCCTTGAGGCTTTCGGCGGTACCGTTTTTTCGTCCCGTCTCGATTTCGGCAATATAGGCTTGGGAAAAGCCGGCGGTTTTGGCGAGTTGTGCCTGTGTGAGACCGCGGAACAGACGCAACACCTTGACCGGCGCATCCCCCTCCTCGATCGCCTGCCAGACCGACTCAGGCAGCGCCACCTCGTCCCCGCGCTCCAGTTCCGCGCCGGTCTCAGCGATAATACGCGCTGTCATCGCGTCTTCGCTATCGGTTTCGCCGAGCCGGGCAAGAAGGGCATCGTAATCACGGCGCGACAGAACGATCAGGTCTTCACCGGCTTCAGTGCGGATGATTTGGGGCGTACCCATGATCGCTTCCTTTCAACGATAAATTTCGCGACGATGTCCTACGGCGCGCACCTCGATGACGTCCCCAGTCTCAACGAAAATGGCCCGGAAATCGCCGATACGCAGCCGCGCGCAGGTCCCGCCCACCATCACCTTGACGTCGCCTGCGCCTGTTTCCCTATATCGGTGTAGGGCCTTGTCGATCCGATCACGCACGTCGGGAGGGAGTTTACGATAGGACCGCCGGGCAGTCGTGGTGAAGGCGATCGCTTTTATCGCCACAATATAGCAGTTCGCTATACTGCTTCAAGCGACTTTACTCCCCCGCCTCGAACTCCAGCGAAAGCCCGTTCGTGCAATAGCGCAGCCCGGTCGGCGCGGGGCCGTCGGGGAAGACGTGGCCAAGATGGGCATCGCAGTTCGCGCAGCGGATTTCGGTGCGGCGCATGAAGTGGCTGCGATCGTCGATCTCGATGATGGCGTCTTCCGATACCGGCTGGAAAAAGCTCGGCCAGCCCGAACCGGAATCATATTTGGCGTCGGAGGTGAAAAGCGGCGCCCCGCAGCATACACAATAATAGGTGCCTTCGCGCTTTTCGGTATTGTAAGGATGGGAAAAGGCGCGCTCGGTGCCGTGTTCGCGGGTGACATGAAACTGCTCGGGCGTCAGTTTGGCGCGCCACTCGGTATTGGAAACTGTTTTCATGTCGGTCATTTTCAACCCCGCCTCGTCTGTTGAACGCAAGATGTATAGCACTTTTTCTCCATATGGTGTTCACAACTGCGCGGGTCAACGTGCGGTTCCCTGGGGAGGGTTTTCGGTTTTGGTTGAGCTTGGGAACGAGAGCGTTAACCTCACCCCCTGGTGATTCTGTGTCGGATCGGCAGGGCCGCGGGGCGGTCATTTGAACTTCGGGGGGAATTTTGGGTCCCAGCATCGACGTTTCCATAGCGCTCGTTTCGGTCGCACCGTTCCTTGCCGCGCTCCTTGCGCCCTGGGTCAAAAGATTCACCGGTCCGCTCGCGGGCTGGGTGCTCGCCATCGTCCCCGCTTCGATCTTCCTGTTCCTTGCCGGTTTTATCGGGCCGGTGGCCGAAAACGAGGTTGTGCGCGGCGGCCTGAGCTGGATACCGGCCTACGGGATTGCGTTTTCCTTTTTCATTGATGGACTGAGCCTGCTCTTCGGGTTGCTGATTTCGGGCATCGGCGTTTTCATCGTCATCTATTCGGGCGGCTATCTGGCCGGTCACCCGCATCAGGGGCGGTTCTTTGCCTATATATTGATGTTCATGGGCTCCATGCTGGGCCTTGTGCTTGCCGATAATCTTTTCACCCTGTTCCTTTTCTGGGAATTGACCTCGATCACCTCGTTCCTGTTGATCGGGTTCGACCATTCCCGCCAGGCCGCGCGCCGTGCCGCCTATCAGTCGCTGGTCGTCACGGGCGGGGGCGGGCTGGTGCTGCTGGCCGGATTCATCCTGCTTGCTGTCATGACGGGAGAAAATTCGCTCACCGGCCTGCTGACGACCGCAGGGCTCGTCCAGCAACATTCCTTCTATCTGCCGGTCATGCTCCTGATCGTCGCCGGGGCGTTCGCCAAGTCGGCACAGGTGCCGCTGCATTTCTGGCTGCCCAACGCCATGGAAGCGCCCACGCCGGTCTCGGCCTACCTCCATTCGGCGACCATGGTGAAGGCGGGCGTTTACCTCCTCGCCCGCATGAGCCCCATACTGGGCGGCACCGGCCACTGGTTCTGGGTCCTCACCCTGTTCGGCGGCGTGACGCTCCTCCTGGGCGGAGCGCTGGCCGTGCGCCAGACCGACATCAAGCAGATGCTCGCCTATACGACGATGGGGTCGCTCGGCCTTCTGGTCCTGCTGATCGGGTTCGGAACGAAAGAGGCGATCCTTGGCGCGGTGCTCTATCTTTGCGCCCATTCGCTCTTCAAGGGTGCGTTGTTCATGGTGGCGGGCAATCTCGACCACGGCACGGGCACCCGCGACATCACCGTCCTTGGCGGCTTGCGCGAGAAGATGTCGGTCACCTTTATCGCGGCCGTCCTCGCGGCGATCTCCATGGCCGGGTTGCCCATTGCGCTGGGCTTTTTCGCCAAGGAGGAAATGTATCTGGCCATGGTCGGGGGGGCGTGGCCCGATTTGCTGTTCCTGGCTGTCCTCGTTGTGGGCAACGCGCTGATGATGGCGGTGGGCGTGCTGATTGCGACGAAACCGTTCCTCGGCCCGCTGCGCCCCACGCCGCAAGCCCCGCACGAGGTGTCGCCCGCGCTTTTCGCCGGCCCCGTGGTGCTTGCGGTGCTCGGGCTCGTCGCCGGCCTCTTCACAGGCTGGCTCAACGTTCATCTTCTCGACCCCACCGGCGGCGCGATCCATAACGGGGCGGTCGATGCCAATATCCACCTCGGCCTCGATCCGGCCAATCCCGCGCTCTGGGCCTCGGTCGTCACCTGGGCGCTCGGCGCGCTGCTTGTGTGGCGGGCCGATGCGGTGCGTTCGGCGCTGCGCCGGGCCGGAAACGCCATCGGCTGGACTTTCGACAACGGATTCGATGCCTTCATTTCCGGCCTTATCCGGTCCGCCGATGCGATCACCCGCACGCTCCATCACGGCAGGCTCGAAATCTATATGCTCGTGCTGTTCATAGCGCTGGCGCTGGCGCTCTACCTGCCGATGATCATCACAGGCACGCTGCCCGCCATGCCCGAACTCGCTCCGCTGACCTTTTACGAATGGGGCGCCATTCTCATCGCCGTCCTGGGACTGATCACCGTGCTGCTTTCGGTAACCCGGCTTGCCGCCATCGTCGCGCTGGGCGTCCAGGGATTTGCCGTTGCGGTGATCTTCATGCTGTTCGGCGCGCCCGATCTGGCCTTCACCCAGTTCATGGTGGAAACGCTCTCGGTCATCATCCTCGCCCTGGTCATGACCAAGCTCCATCTCGATGCAAGGGACCATCGCATGCTCGAGGAACGGGTACGCGACGGGGCGGTCGCCCTTGCCGTCGCTTCCGGGTTCGCGGTGATGCTCGTTGCCGTGCTGGGGGTCGATCTCGATCTTTCGCTGACCGAGCTGTTCCGGGCGACCAGCACCCCGATCGCCCACGGCCGCAACATCGTCAATGTCATCCTCGTCGATTACCGCGCAATCGATACGCTGGGCGAGATCTCCGTGGTGATGGCGGCTGGCCTCGCCATTCTGGCGGTCATTCGCGTGCGTTTCCATGAGGGGCGCGTGCCGCCCGCAAGGCCGGCAAAGTCCGGCCCCGGCCGCCGGAGGGCAAAAGCATGAACACGGTCATTTTCCGCACGGTGGCGCCAGGCATCGCGGCGCTGATGCTGGTCTTTTCGGTTTTCGTCCTGCTGCGTGGCCACAACGAGCCGGGCGGCGGGTTCATCGGCGGGCTCATCGGCGCATCGGGATTAGCGGTTTACGGCATCGCCTGCGGCGTGCGCGAGGCGCGCAAGGCCATGGTCGTCCACCCCATCACCATTGCCGGTTTCGGTGTGTTCATCGCCGCCATTTCCGGCCTTCTGCCGCTGTTTGCCGAGGTTCCGTTCCTTACGGGGCTGTGGTGGATCTTTGAACTCGAAGGGCGGGAAATCGCCCTTTCGACCCCGCTGATCTTCGATATCGGCGTCTATGCCGCGGTGGTCGGCGCGGTGTCCACCATCGCGCTCACGCTCGAAAGCGACGAGGAGCATTTCTGATGGAAGTCGCGCTTGCCGGTCTGATCGGAGTATTTTTCGCCGTCGCGGTCTATCTCCTGCTCTCGCGGTCGATCATCCGCATGCTGCTGGGCGTCGTGGTGCTCGGCAACGCCGTCAACCTCATGATCTTCACGGTCGGGCGTCTCACCGTCGAGATACCTCCCATCGTTCCGGCGGGCGACTATCTGCCGCTCGAAGGCTCGGCCAATCCCTTGCCGCAGGCGCTGATCCTTACCGCCATCGTTATCGGCTTTGCCCTCTTTGCCTTCCTGCTCGTGCTCGGCTACCGCGCCTATCAGGAGCTCGATGCCGACAACACCGACACCATGCGCCTTGCCGAGCCGCCCGAAGCGCCGCGCCCGCCCTTGAGCTATTAGGACCACGCCCGACGATGGAGAGCCCATATCAATCCCTGGACCTGCCCCCCGCGATGATCGCTACGGCGACCGCGATCGATGATTGGGTCGTGGTCTGGCCGGTCGCCCTGTCGCTGCTGGGCGCGGGGCTTCTGGTCATGCTGCGCCGTCATCGCGACATGCAACTGGCCTTTGCGGTGGCGATCATTCTCGCCATTGTCGTCTCCAACGTCACGCTCGTGTTGCGTGTCCTCGAGACCGGCCCCGTAGCCATGACCATGGGCAAATGGCTGCCACCGTTCGGGATCACCTTTGGCGCCGACATGACCAGCGCGCTCTTCAGCCTCGCCGCATCGGCCGCCGCGCTGTTCGTCGCCTTTTACGCACAAGGCGAGATCGACGCCCGCGAGCATCGTTTCGGCTTTTATCCCATGCTGCTGCTGCTGCTTTGCGGGGTGTGCGGCTCGTTCCTCACCGGCGATATCTTCAACCTCTATGTCTGGTTCGAGGTGATGCTGATTTCCTCCTTTGGCCTGCTCATTCTGGGCGGGCGCAAGGTCCAGCTCGACGGTGCGGTGAAATACGGTTTTCTCAACCTCCTCGCCACGGCCTTTTTCCTCGCCACGGTCGCCTATCTCTATGGCGTCACCGGCACCCTCAATTTCGCCGATCTCGTCGCCAAGGCCGACACTATCCCCTTGGGCATCATGCTTACGCTGGCGGCGCTGTTTCTCTTCGCTTTCGGGGTGAAGGCCGCCGCCTTCCCGGCCAATGCCTGGCTGCCCGCCTCCTATCACACCCCGGCGGTTTCGGTGTCGGCCGTGTTCGGCGGGCTTTTGACCAAGGTGGGCGCCTACGCCATCATAAGGGTGCTGATGTTCGTCTTGCCCGAGGGGCGGGCTGCTCTCGAGCCGGTCATCGCCGTCATCGCCGTGGCGACCCTGCTGCTCGGTCCGATCGGCGCGCTGGCCCAGACCAATATCCGTCGCGCCATCGGCTTTCTCGTCATCGGTGGCATCGGCGCGCTCTTTGCCGGGCTTTCGCTCGGCTCGATGCACGGGATCGGCGGCGCGGTGTTTTATGGCGTCCATTCCATCTTGACGATCACCGCGCTTTATCTTGCCGCCGGTCTTGTCGAAAAGATGAGCGGCACCACGGAGATTCGGCTGATGGGCGGTATTTACGCTGCCAATTCGCTGCTTTCGGCCGTCTTCATCTTTCTGGTCTTCACCATTTCCGGCCTGCCGCCATTCCTCGGCTTCTGGCCCAAGCTGTTGCTGGTCGAAGGCGGGGTGAGGGCAGGGGACTGGTTCATCGTCTCGGGGCTCCTGCTCAATTCCTTTATCACCCTCATCGCCACCAGCCGCATCTGGCTGCACGTCTTCTGGCGCAACGGGCCGGAGGGTGAGCGGTCCGAGCAGCGCAACACCATGCTGCGCGCACTTTCGGGGGCTGAGAATCGCTTCGGGCTCCCCTCGGTCGTCGTGCTGGCGGGGCTCATTGCAGCGCTTGGCCTGTTCCCCGACTGGCTGTTCAACGCCAGCGGCATGGCCGGTTTCGACATGCTCGACCCGTCCCGCTATATTGCAGCGGTCTTTGTGGAGGTGGCCCAGCCGTGACCTTCGTTCTTCTCGTCATCGTCCTTGCCCTGATGTGGGCTGCCGTCACCGGCTCCTTCACGCTGATGAATCTGCTGCTCGGCGGCGCCATCGGCGCTGTGGCGACCCTGTTCATCCGGGACAAGGTGGACCAGCCCTTCATCCTGCGCAGGCTTGGGCGCATTATCCGGCTCGTGGTGATGTTCTTTTCCGAACTGATTCTTTCGGCCTGGCGTGTGGCGGTGCTCGTGGCGTCCCCCAACATGCATGCAAAGCTCAAACCCGCGATCTTCGCCTATCCGCTGACGGTGACGACCGATCAGCAGATTACACTGCTTGCCAACCTCATCACGCTGACGCCCGGCACGCTGTCCGTCGACGTTTCCGAGGATCGATCGACCCTTTACGTCCACGCCCTCGACATCGGCGAAAAGCAGGAGACCATCCGCTCGATCCGCGAAGGCTTCGAGGCAAGGATCATCGAGGTGTTCCAATGATGAGCGGGCCTGAATTTCTCCACCTCGCAACGACCGTCTCGCTCGGGCTTTTGACCCTCGCCTTTCTCCTGGCCGTCTACCGCATCGCGGCCGGGCCTTCGCTAGCCGACCGGGTGCTGGCGCTCGATATGCTGGTCGCGGTGGTCATCGGCTATATCGGGGTCATCGCGCTCAGGACCGGCTTCATGCTCTATCTCGACATTGCCATCGCGCTGGGCCTTGTGGGTTTTCTCTCCACCGTCGCTTTCGCCCGCTTCATCCTGCAGCGCTGGCAGATCAGCCAGGCGGCCGAGGAGCAGTCACGCCCGGAGGCACGCCGATGATCGTGGAAACCCTTCACTACCTGGCCGGCGCGCTGGTCATCATCGGGGCGCTGTTCAGCCTTCTGGCGGTTATCGGCATCCTGCGCCTGCCCGACCTTTATACGCGCATGCACGCCGCCTCCAAGGCCGGAACGGTGGGTTCGGGGGCGGTGCTGGTGGCGATCGCGCTCGTCTCGTTCGATGGTGCGGTCATCCTGCGCGCGCTGGTGGGAATTGTCTTTTTCATGCTCACCGCGCCCATTTCGGCCCATCTTCTGGCCCGTGCCGCCTATATTGCCGGATACCGTCCTTGCGATGAAACCGTGCTCAACGAACTTGAAAACCCTGGTTCAACAACCAATAAACTTTAGCACAATCAAAATTCTGCCAATATATGGTAAAATGCTTGTCAGGGACGTTAAATAACCCTAGACAAGAACCGTGAAATGACGCGGATTTCTCATTGTTGTGTAAATATTGGCTCCCCCCAGGCCAGAAAGGAAGTGCAATGTCGATGACCGCTCCTGCGGAAACGCCGGTCAACCTCGACCTCGTGGAATTCAGCTCCGAGATCATCGCTGCCTATGTGAGCAACAACGCGGTAGCCCCCGGCGATCTTCCCAAGCTCATTGCCGAAGTTCACGCCGCGCTCAAAGGTCTCACCCAGGAAGAGGCTGCCGAACCTGTTGAAGAAAAAAAGCCCGCAGTGCCCATTCGCAAGTCGGTGACGCCCGATTACATCATCTGTCTTGAAGACGGAAAGAAGTTCAAGTCGCTCAAACGCCACCTGCGAACCCACTACAATCTCTCGCCGGAAGAATACCGCGAAAAGTGGGGTCTCCCCGCCGATTACCCGATGGTCGCACCATCCTACTCGGCAACCCGCTCGAGGCTTGCCAAGGCAAACGGGCTGGGCCGCAAGGCCGGCTGACCGTCATCCCATCGAGGAAACTCTTACCAAGGCCATCCGCGGATGGCCTTTTTGATTCCGGGAGTTGCAACTTGCTTTGTTCGCTACCCCGGCGAAAGCCGGGGTCCATGCTTCGGCACCCGCCGTCGCGGATGGTTTGCTACGGGTCCCGGCTTTAGAGCAGATCAGTGTTTGATGGAATCATCGAGGCTCCCGTGATTGCGGCGGGTTCGGTCTGGACCCCGGGAATAAATCCCGGGGTGACAGGCGGGAATAGGGCAGGTATCGGCCAAAGCCGCCAATGTCATTCCGGGACCCGTTCCCGGCAATCCAGCGCGATCCTTCAAAACGCGCCGCTCTGTGCCGGTTCAATCAAAACCTGAAATGATCTAGCCGGGACGGCAAATGAAGCCCCCGTACTTATCCCCGCCCCCATCCATCTTCGTTATAGGAATTATATCCTATTTATGAGAAGGTGGTCCTATGACACGAAAGTCTCGTTCCGCACCCGCTGTGTCCGATATGGGCTGTGCGCGGGTTTTGCGCATCGTTGCCGCCCATAAGGGGGTGCGCCGTGCCGATATGCTCAGCCCGACGCGCTCGCGCCTGCCGATCGCCTCGGCGCGGCAACTGGCCATGTATCTGTGCCATGTCATGCTGGGGCTGAACCTCACCGAAGTGGGCCGCTATTTCGGCCGCGACCGGACCACCGTCTCGTATGCCTGCGCGCTTATCGAGGATGCGCGCGAGGATAATGCGGTCGACCGTGAAATCGAAATTCTGGAGGATGCCATTTCCGGCTGGATGGAAACCGGGTCCCGCGCCCGCCGGGAGGTGGTGGCCGATGCTGCGGTCTGAACGAAGGTCCGGGAAGGGCTTCCTCGAGCCCCATCATCTCGAGACCGCGCGCCGCGTGTCGCAGCTTTTCGATCGTGCCCATCTGACCCCGCGTGTCACCATGCACTATTCGCCCATGCCCAAGGCGGGGCCCAACACCGGTGCGCCGGGCGGGATCACCGACATGGCCGCCGAAGCCCGCCGGGCCCTCGCCGAAATCCATCGCACCCTGCCCGCCGATTGCGCCGCCGTGGTCATCGATGTGTGCTGCTACGAAAAGGGTCTGCAGACCATCGAAACCGAACGCGGCTGGCCCCGGCGAAGCGCCAAACTGGTCCTCAGGATCGGCCTCGACCATCTGGCCGCCCACTTCGGCCTCTCCGCATCGGCGACAGGGCCGAAGCCGAACGGGGCGCAAAGCTGGATGGGCGAGGGCGCAAGGCCGACGGAGGTGGGGTAGGGTGCGTTCAGGAAGCATCGCTGGCCCCCTCATCCGACCTTTCGCTTGCGCGAAAGCCCACCTTCTCCCACGAGGGGAGAAGGGAAACCGTGGGGCAGCCACACGAGCCCCCCTCTCCCCTCGTGGGAGAGGGGCTGGGGGTGAGGGGGCCAGCGATGCCAGCCAAAACCCCCAACCGCCAAAAAATAACTGAACGAATTGAACGCAATCCGTCCAATCCGTTCAGTTATCCCGCGATTGCCCTGGCATCGCTGCGGATGCGGTTGACCATGGCGGCCAGCCCGTTGGAGCGTTGCGTGGAAAGGTGTTCGCGCAGCCCCAGCCCGTCGAGAACGGGCAGGGCATCGGTGGCGGCGATTTCGGCGGGCGCGCGGTCGGAATAGAGCGCGAGGAGGATCGAAACGAGCCCCTGGACGATCATCGCATCGGATTCGCCGCGATAGGTGAGCACCGTTTCGCCGTCCCTTTCGTCCCGCTCGGTCACCAGCCACACCTGCGAGGCGCAGCCCCGCACGCGGTTGGCTTCGGTGCGCTCGGTTTCGGCCAGCGGCGGCAGGCCCTGCCCGAGTTCGATGATGTAGCGGTAGCGGTCTTCCCAGTCGTCGAGAAAGGAAAGGTTTTCTGCGATGTCGTCAAAGGCGGCTGTGGTCTGCATAAGCCGTTATGTAATGGCTTCGGGCCCGCGATTCCACCGTAAAAAGCTAGCTGGCCCAGTCCGGGCGGGGCGGCGGCACGGGGGCAGGGGCCGTGGCATTGGATTCGAGCGCGCCCACCACCACGGCGCGCCCGACCACGCATTCGAGCGAATCGCATTCGATCGACTTGACCCCCGTCGCCAGCGCCTGCTGGCTCTCCTGAGCGATCCGGCCGGCTTTTTCGCCCATGGTGTCCATATCCGCGCCCGCTGTGGGAGCAACGAGCATGAAGCCAATGGTGAGCCAGAAGGCGGAGCGCATGAGAAACATCGCGGGGTCAATCCATATGCGTAAGATTGGATTTGAGCATAGCGGGGGCCCGTAAAGGCGATCTCGTGGATTTTCCGCATATTTGATTCAAATTTTACGCAAATGCGCAAGACCGCCGAAACCCACCGCTAAGCAAGACTCTATTTACGCTATCGGCAGAAACACGGCCCTCCCGCTGCCGCCTTTGGTTTCCCCGCGCCCGATTTAAGGGTGGGTTAGGGCTTCTGGTGAAGTGTGGGGCCAGCGCCGGATCGATCCGGCACCGGGTCGCGTGTTCTACCCGGAACAGTTGAGTAGCAGATGCGTAACCGTTCCATTTTCTCAGCCCCTGGCATGCTGTTTTCCGGCCCCCAATGGGCTGGCGCGCGTCCCGATGTGTTGCGCAGGCAGGCCCTGTTCTTCAATACGCTCCTGCTACTGGGCGCGGTTGCCATCGCTTATCCCGTCGCCATCTACATGCTTATCATGGGCAGTGCCGCTCCGGTGATGCTGGTCACCATCGCGCTCGCCCTGGCGGCGCTGGCCCTGGTCTTCCACATGCGGCGCGCCTTCGAGCAGGAACTGGCCTGCCAGGTGACGCTGATCGCCATCGTGGGCTGCGCGCTGACGCTGGTCGACGCGGACGTCTTCGATTTCGGCCTCGCCATCGCCATGATGGCGACGTTGAAGGCGCTTCTGATGTCCCACAGCCGCTACAAGCACCTGGCCTGGGCGTCGCCCGCCTTTGCGCTGGCCATCGGCCTTGGCGTGCGCTCGGGGCACCTGCCCAGCCCCTTTGCGGGCGGCACGGCGGACTGGCTGTTCGTCGGGATCGCGGCCTATGCCGCTGCCGTGATGATCATCGCCGTCACCGCCAACCGGCTCAACTTCGCCGCCAATGCCAGCAGCCGGAACCATCTCAAGACGTTTTCCATGTTGGTCGAAAGCGTCAAGGACGCCGTGGTGCGCTACGATACCGATGGCGGCATCCTGTTCCTGTCCAGATCCTCGGCGACCCTGCTCAACTGCCAGCGCTTCGAGCTCGATGGCAGCGGTTTTTTCGAGCGCGTCCACGTCATGGACCGCCCCGCCTATCTGGCCGCGCTTTCGGATGCGGGCAAGCGGGGCTTGCGTACGGGGGTGGAAATCCGCATGCGCCGGGATGGCGAGGCGGGCGAGCCTGCCCGCTTCATCTGGGTGGAACTCGACCTTTCCCCCGTGATCGATGAGGGTGAAGGCACCGCACCCCGCGAGATCATCGGCCTCCTGCGCGATATTTCGGACCGCAAGCAGGCCGAGAGCGAGCTTGAAAAGGCCCGTGTCGACGCCGAGGAAGCCTCGCAGGCCAAGTCGCGTTTTCTCGCCACGGTCGGCCACGAACTGCGCACGCCACTTAATGCGATCGTTGGGTTCTCCGACATGATGCAGGCCGGGATCGGGGGCGAGCCTTCGGCCCAGCACCGCGAATATGCCGCGCTCATCAGCCAGAGCGGGCACCACCTGCTCGAAGTGGTCAACATGCTGCTCGACATGTCGAGGATCGAGGCGGGCAAGTTCGAGGTGCAGCCCGAGCCGTTCAAGCCCGAGACGCTGGTCGAGCCCTGCATCCAGATCGTCGAGAAATCCGCCGCCGATCGTGGTATAAGGCTCGAGGCCGATATGCCCGTGGCCCTTCCCATGCTGGTTGCCGACGAGCGCGCCTGTCGCCAGGTGCTCATCAACCTGCTCTCCAATGCCGTCAAGTTCAGCCATGACGGCGGCGTGGTCAGGCTCGCGATGAAGCGCCGGGGCCGGATGCTCCTGGTCTCGGTTAGCGATGCCGGGATCGGCATGAAGCCCGAGATGATCAGCCGGATCGGCGAGCCGTTCCTGCAGGCACAGGACGGGCTCTCGCGCCGCTACGAAGGCACCGGGCTTGGCCTTTCGATCGTCAAGGGGCTGGTGGGGCTCCATAACGGGCGCATCGAGATCATATCCGAACCGGGCAATGGCACGACGGTCGTCGTGCTGCTGCCGCTCGACGGGCCGGGAAGCGTCGCCGAGGCCAATGTCGAGCCTCTGCATTCCCCCCGCCAAAGACCTGACGATGAAACCAAATGGCTAGAAGACGAAAAAAGAAGCGCAGCACGATGACGACGAGCACGATGACGAACATTCCGCTCGCTATCGGGGCGGGCCTTGCCGGTCTCGCCGCCCGGGGCGGGCAATGGTGCCTTGAGCGCATGGTCCGTTCCCCCATGGGATCAACGGCCTTCGTGCTTGTGACCGGGCTGACCCTGATGGCGGGGACCAACGCGCTTTATCTGCAAGAGGTACGGCACCCCGCACCCATGTTCACCTCGGTCGCGGATACGCCGGTGGCTGAACTGATCGCTCCGCCGCCAGTGCGCCCGGTTCTCGTTGCGCCGGCGCAAGAGACGGCCCAGCCGGTCGCGGCGCCACAGCCTGTGCCGGCCCCGGCGGAAGTATCCCAGCCGGAATCCGCCCAGACCCTGATCGGCAATGCAGACATCGCCGCCATGCAGGAAAAGCTCAAGCAGCTTGGGCTTTTCGACGGCACGGTCGATGGCTATTACGGCCCCAAGACAGCCGACGCCATCCGCGCCTTCGAGCAGCGCCACGGCCTGCCGCGCACGGGCGCCGCTTCGCCGCAGGTGATCGAGGCGGTGCGCAGCGCGCCCCTCAACACCTCCGAGGCGCCGCCCCGGCCCATGCAGGTGGTGGCCGAACCCGCCCAGGATGAACTCAATGCCCTCATCGCCGGGCTCGAACCCGCGCCGGCTGCGGCAGAGGAGGTGCCCGCCGGGGAACCGGACGTTGAGGCGGCCCTTTTTGATCCCCTTGCAGAAACCTCCGCGCCGCCCAGCGTGCCCGCCGCCCTTGATCGCGACCTCGTAAGCGAAATCCAGCGCGGCCTTTCGCGGCTGGGCTTCCTGCAGGGGCAGGCAAACGGGGTGGCCGACCAGACCACCGCCCTCGCCATCCGCAAGTTCCAGGTGTTCAACAACTTCCCCGCCACCGGCGAAGTCTCCACCGCCGTTCTCGACATGCTTGTCGCGGCGGGCGCGTATATGTAAGCAGGGCGAGAAGTTTTCCGGTTTCCAACTGTAAGCATCGCTGGCCCCCTCACCCCCAGCCCTTCTTCGGCTCCAATCGCTCCACTGGAGCGATTGGTGGCTGCGCCACCACCTCGAAGTCCCACGAGGGGAGAGGGAGGCTCGTGCGGCAGCCCCACGGATGCCCTTCTCCCCTCGAGGGAGAAGGTGGGCTTTCGCGAAGCGAAAGGTCGGATGAGGGGGCTGCGATGCTTGCGGCATACAACAATCTGGACAACTACCATGCAGCGCCTGCGCAGTGACATATGGTGCGCCGCCTTTGTGCGGCGGCATAACGATCTGGGGCATATGTGCGTCGTGTCCCGGCGGGGCGATCCTGCGGCGGGGCAGATCTGGGTGGAGATCGACCACCTCAACGGCACCGTCTCGCTTTTTAGCCCCGCGCCATCGGCCCTCATTGAAAACGACCATGGCGGCCGCGTCTTCGAGCGGCGCTACGATCATGCCGATCCGCTGACCGTGCGCGAGCGCATCGCGCGCGAAGCCGAGTTCGACGACGATCTATGGGTGCTGTCGCTCGAAATGCGTGGCGACGGTCATGGGCTGGAGATCAGCCCGTCCGCCTGACCGACTGGAGCTTGCCGAGCGCCTCGATGGCCTGATCGCTCAGCGAACCGGTGCGCGGCAGGGGCTGGCGTTCGGGCGTGCGGCGGCTGGGTTGTGCAAGGGGCGCAAATTCCGGCCTGGTCAACTCCATCGGGTTCACGTCGCCGCGCCAGGCACTCAGCATATAGACCATGGCCGGGGTGCTCACCGACTCGAACAGCCGCGCGAAAACGGCAAGGGTTTTGGAGCGGTCCTCGTCATGACTCGTTGCATGGATCAGCACCTTGAGCCCGTCATAGGCCGTGCAGCCGAAGGCGCGCAGGACGACGAACAGCGCCGCTCCGCTGGTATCGTGGGCGATCTCCCCGCATCGCACCTCGTCGAGCCCGGTGATCTGGGTGAGCAGCCGGGTGATGGCCGGGCGGCGGTTGTCGGAAAAAAGCCGCATCAGCGCGGCGGTGAACTCGTCCGTTGCGACTGAAATATGCTCGAAGGTCCGCATCATGGGGGCCTGCGGCATGTTGCGGTGCACAAAGGCCTGCAACACGTTGAGCCGCCCGCGCTCGGGCAGGTCGAAAAAGATGGTGGTCAGCAGCGCGGCGTCGAAATCGGTACGCCGGGAGAGCGTGGCGGCAACCTTGTGGTCCATCTGGGCCGAGCGCAGCAGCGCCGACAGATAGGCCCCGCGCGGCGCGATGCCCTCATTGGCGGCCAGTGCGCGATAGATCTTGCGGCTGTTGATGGGAAAGAGTCGCGCCAGCACCGTATTGGATATGTCGTAGCGCCCCGCGATTGCCGCGATGATATCGAGATCGCCCTTGTCGATCAGCCGCATCATCACATCGTCGGAAATGGCGGGCGCGGTGGCGATGTGCTCGACAAGGCCGGTCCCCAGATTCTCGAAAACCAGCATTTCGAGCGAGGGCGTCAACTGCGATGCGCTGGAAAGGATGGCTGCGGCCCTGGTGCGCACAGTGGGGGCGGCGGTGGGAAAGAGCCTTACGGCCAGCGCCTCGAACTGCTCGGTTTCGGCCGCGAGCGGCCGGGGGCGGCGGGCATAGGCATCGCACGCGGCAATAAGCAGGGTATTGGCGCGCTCGACGCCACCCGTTTCAATCAGAAGCTGAAATGTTTCGTAAGGCTGAAAGCCGATCATTTTTGATTCGTTCGCGCAAACCCACTCTATACTGCACTATTCGATTAAAATTGTTAGCGGATCATTAACCTTGATGAATTCTTAATGGCCTTGCCAAATCGGGACAGAACCGGCATCGGGCCGGCGGGGGCGCGCTGTCCGGGTGGCAAGATGTGAGGCCACAATGGGTAGGGTGTTGAGATTCAGTGCCAGAGCACAGCGTTCCGGGTCGAACGCCGCAGACAGGGGGACCCCCGCAAGGGTCCTGCTGTTCACCGGCGTACGCTATGAACGCGAGCCGGTCGCTGTGGAAAACAAGCAGGAGCCCCGCCGTAAACGCGCACGCAAGGGCCGGGCGGAACGGTGAAGACGAGGGGCAGGCGCGGCAAGCTCGCCGCGATATTGGCGGTTGCGCTGGTCACGGCGCTGGCAGGGTGCGCCCGGCCGGTGGGCGATTTCGGCCGCGCCGCGCCCAGCGCGCTGCACGACGAGATCATGCCCGCAATGGGCCGGGCCCGCGCCTCGGCGGATGGCGAGCCGGTCTCGCGCTTCAATTTCACCGATCAGGAACGCGAGATGCACGACCGCGTCTGGCGTTTCCTCGTCGCCCCCCACGCAAAGGACTGGTTCTACGACACGGCGGTGGAACTCCAGCGCACGCGGCTGACCGCCGCCACCGACCTGCGCTTCGATCCCGACCGGTATTACCAGCACCTGCGCGCCCAGACCTACGCATCCTCTCGGGTGCGCTACCAGACCGTTGCCAGCGACATTGGGCATGATCTTGCAACGATCCCCTCGACTTTCATCGCCATCTGCAAGGTGATCGAGGTCGACCGCCAGCGGGCCATCGCGGTCGATAATGTCAGTCTGGGCGCGCCGGACGGCACCTATCAGGTTGCCGCGCGTACATGGGAGAACGACCAGAAGATAAGCTGGTTCGTCCGCGCCCTCGGCTACCGCTTTAACGCGTATTCCACCGCGCTCGACCGGCTGCTGGTGGAAACGCCGCACGAGGAAGCGCGGATCGTCGATGCGCGGCTCGCCGAAATGGAAACCTACGTACACCGCGCCCGCGCCCGCGATTTCTGCGGTGGGGCAGGGACGGGATTCGTCAGCAAAGACGGTCCGCTGCCGTCGAGATTCGAGCGGCAGGCTTATCCGGCGGAGCCGTTGGTGCGGAAGTAGGTTGCGCCGGCTTTTTCCAGTCGGCACCGCAGTACCCCTCACCCCCAGCCCCTCTCCCTCAAGGGGAGAGGGGGGCTCGTAAGACGAAACATCCACGGAGTTCCCTTCTCCCCTTGAGGGAGAAGGTGGGCTTTCGCGTCAGCGAAAGGTCGGATGAGGGGTGCGCGATGCCAGCCAGAAACGCCGGCCCCTACCTGATCGTCCCACACTCCAGCCCCGCCAGCGCTTCGGCGTAACGGTCCCGCATTGCCGCATGCGGGGGGGCGAGGCGGAGGACGACCATCACGTTATTGCCCGGCGCCTCGACCAGCAACAGCCCATCGGCGATCTCGAAGCGCTGTTCGGCGAGAAGGCGCGTCTGGGCCGGGTTGAAAATGCCCATGTCGATGGCTCCGCCCGCGCCCGACCGGTTGGTGGTGGCGTAGATGACGTGGCCCTGACGATCGAACACGGCTACCGACCAGAAGGCCAGAGGGAGAGCGCCGTTGACGACGCCCGGCCCGTCGCGCAGGTCGAGTTGGCACACGCCATAGACAAGTTCGGGGTCGAGCCCCAGCGGGTTCGGCGCACCGGGCGCAATGTCGTCGAGCACCTTGAAATCTTCGATTGCCTCGACCGTGGCGAGCCTGGCCCAGAGATCGCGGGTCGCGGCGCCGGGGAGGGTAAGGATGACGACGAGATGGATCAGTCCACCCAGCATCACGCCGGCCAGAAGCCAGATGAGGAGACGTTTCATCGGCAGCGCTCCCGCATGATTTCCGGCATCTGGTTGACGGTCGTCGAGCCGCCCGCAAAGATCGCGGCGTCATAGAAGGTGAGCGCGAGCTGGAATGGCCCTTCTCCGGCGATCTCGAGCCAGTTGCCTGGAGCAAGATCGGGGCCGACCGCGATATTGACCGAGCCCTCCACTCCCCGCGCGATCCGCTCGGAATGAAGGGCGAGAGCTTGGGGGCTGGCGGCGACGTTGGCGCCGTCCGCGTCCGTTGCAACGAGTGTCCAGAACGTTGCACCCGGAACGCCGCCCTCAAGCCGGTAGGTGCATCGCCGTTCCAGTGTTTCCCCGGCGCTGTCGGTGATGGCGATAAACTGGATACCCTCGGCATAGCCTAGCTGCATGACGCCGGTGCGGGCGAGATAGGCGCGTGAATAGGGGTTGGGATTTTCCTGCCCGATATCGGGCCAGGCCGCCCACGGACCGGCCCGGACCGCCGCGATCAACCGCCCATCGGTCAGCACGTACCAGCTCAGGCCGAAGCCCAGGGCGATGGCGACGAATATGCCGGCGAGCAGGCGGAACAGGAAACCCAAGACCCTAAGGACTTTCGCTTAAATTGGCGACCGGGGTGGCCTGCGGCTCGCCGCCGGCCTGCGCCTGCCGCATTTTTTCGGAAAGATCGAGCAGCTTGAGCGCCGCCGCGGGAGCAAGGCTTGGCGCGCGCTCGTCGCTGTCCTCGCCTTCCCTTTGCGCGCCGCCTTCCGCGATGACGAACGGCCGAGGCGCCATGTCCACGCCGTAAAGGGGGTTGACCTCGATATTGGAGTGCGCGAACGCCATGAATTTCTGCCAGCTCTGGGCGGGCAGGCGCCCGCCGGTCAGGTTGTTCATCACCGCGTAATTGTCGTTCCCGTACCAGACCGAAGCCACGTAATTGCCGGTGTACCCGATATACCACGCATCGCGATAGGAACTGGTGGTGCCCGTCTTGCCCGCGCTCGGTACGCCCTCGACCACGGCCCGCCCGCCCGTGCCGCCGTAATTGACGGCGTTGAGGACGTCGTTCATCGAGAGCACCACCTCTTCGCTCAAAAGACGCTCGCGGTTCTGGCCGGGGCGTGCCTCGTAAACCACGTCGCCCTTGAGTGTAGTGATGCGGGTGATCCCGAAGCCCGTCGCCCGGTAGCCGCCATTGGCAAAGACCGCGTAGGACGAGGCCATGTCGAGGACGCTCACCGAAGTGACGCCCAGCGCCAGCGAGGCGGTGACGGGAAATTCGTTGCGGATGCCCAGCCGGTGCGCCATGTCGGCGATGGGCTGGCGGCCCGTCTGCACCGAAAGGCGGACCGGCACGGTGTTGATAGAGGCGGCCACCGCCGCCTTGATGGTCGTCGCCCCGCGATAGGAACGGCCATAGTTCTGCGGGCACCAGTTGCCGATGCAAACGGGCGCGTCCGAAATCGAGGAGCGCGGCGTGATGTCGAGCATCTCGAAGGCGGTAGCATAAACGAACGGCTTGAAGGACGAGCCGGGCTGCCGGTTGGGCGCCGTCGCGCGGTTGAACTGGCTCTGGCCGTAATCGACCCCGCCCACCATGGCGCGCACCGCGCCGTTGAGGTCCATGCCGACCATCGCCGCCTGCGTCACCGCAAAGGCGGGGCCTTCCTCGCGGATGACCGAAATGATGGCATCCTCGGCGGCGCGCTGGAGTTCGGGATCGAGCGTCGTGCGCACGACGAACCCGACCTCGTTGCTGTCCCCAACGATGCGCTTGGTTTCAAGAAAGGCCCAGTCGAGGAAATAATTGGGCGCTTCCACCTCGTCGGACCGGTCGACAGGCTCGGCGGGCCGCCGTCGCGCGGCGGTGACCTGGCCTTCGGTGAGATAGCCAGCGTTGACCATGTTCGAGAGCACGATATTGGCGCGCCCGCGCGCGGCGGCAAGATCGATATGAGGCGCCCAGCGCCCCGGGGCCTTGTAGAGCCCCGCCAGCATCGCCGCCTCGGCGAGCGTTACATCCTGCACCTCCTTGCCGAAATAATACTCGGCGGCGGCCACCACCCCGAACGCGCCGCCCCCCATATAAGCGCGGTCGAGATAAAGCTTTAAGATCTCGTCCTTGGAGTAGTTGGCTTCGAGCCAGAAGGAGAGGAACAGTTCTTTGATCTTGCGCTCGATGGTGCGCTCGTTGGAAAGAAACAGAAGCTTGGCGAGCTGCTGGGTGATCGAGGAGCCGCCCTGGAGCGAGGAGTCGCCTTCAACGTTTGAAACGAATGCGCGGAACGTGCCCCAGACATCGATGCCGAAATGCTCGTAAAAGCGTCGGTCTTCGGTGGCGAGCGTCGCCTTGATGAGATGATCGGGAATGGCTGAAAGTTCGACCGAATCGTCCGAGCGGATGCCGCGCCGGCCGATCTCGTTGCCATAGCGGTCGAGAAAGGTGACCGAATAGTCCTCGGCCTTGTTGTAATGCCCGATGGCGGTGGCATCCATGGCCGAAAGCGCAAAGGCGGTCATCAGGACCGCGCCGATCGCGCCAAAGCTCAGGGCGTCGGACGCCAGCTCGACAAAGATGCGCTTGAAGCCGCGCACCGTGAACAGCGCAAAGAAGTCCTGCACCCGCGTCCAGAACCGCCCCACGGAGCGCAAGCCGCCGTAAAGGAACGAATCCAGCCACGCATCCGCTTCGAGCAAGCGGGTGCGGCTTTTGGATCGCTTCTGTTTTTTGTAGAACGGATCCTGCACTTGGCCCTGCGCGTCCTCCTGCCATCACATCGCCGGTATTGCCCGGCAAGGGGCGTGGCGCCGGTGGTTATGATGGCTATTGTATTGTTTTTTCAAGGGGTGGGTCACTACAATTGTGCGTTGACGGGGCAGGACAGGACTAGGAATGGCCTTTTGGGAAGACAAGCCGCTGGAGGCCATGACCACCGAGGAGTGGGAAGCGCTTTGCGACGGGTGCGGCAAGTGCTGCCTTTTGAAGCTCGAAGATGAGGACACCGGCGAAATCTATACCTCCGATGTGCGCTGCAAGCTGCTCGACGGGGAAAGTTGCAGGTGCACCGACTATCCCAACCGCCAGGCCAAGGTGCCCGACTGCATCAAACTGACCCCCGAAAAGGTAACCGAAATCGCCTGGATTCCCAAATCCTGCGCCTATCGGCGGCTGGCCGAGGGCAGGGGGCTCGCCTGGTGGCATCCGCTGGTTTCGGGCGACCCCGAAACGGTGCATCTGGCAGGCATTTCGGTGCGGGGCCGCACCGTTGCCGAGGAAGACGCCAACACCGAGGACTGGGAAAGCCATATCGTCGACTGGCCCCATTGGGAGCCCGAGAATTAGGTCATTTCAGGCTGTAACGGCACCAGCCCGGCCTTCTGTTTCCACCCCCTTTAGCCCGGCGAAAGCCGGGCTGGTTTTTTCTGCCCCAAAGCCGCGATGCATTGGAAGCAGAACGCGCCAGAGGGATATTCGGGAAAACTTCATTTCAAAGTCAGGCTTACCCTCTGGAATGCTGGGGGACACATACCTATGGTGCCGCCCAGCACTTTATCAGGAGTCCTCGATGAAACTCGATACCATCGCCTTGCACCACGGCTACACCCCCGATCCGACGACCAAGTCGGCGGCGGTGCCGATCTACCAGACCACGTCCTACACGTTCGACGACACCCAGCACGGGGCGGACCTGTTCGATCTCAAGGTGCCCGGCAATATCTATACCCGCATCATGAACCCCACGACCGCCGTGCTCGAAGAGCGCGTCGCGGCCATGGAAGGCGGGATCGGGGCGCTCGCGGTGGCGTCGGGCATGTCGGCGATCACCTACGCGATCCAGACCATCGCCAGCGTCGGCGACAACATCGTCTCGGTCAGCCAGCTTTATGGCGGCACGTACAATCTGTTCATGCACACGCTGCCCCGCCAGGGCATCGAGGTGCGCATGGCGCGCGGTGACGATTACGACGCCATCGACAAGCTGATCGACAAGGACACCAAGGCCGTCTTCTGTGAATCGATCGGCAACCCGGCCGGCAACATGGTCGATATCGGCAAGCTCGCCGAGATCGCCCACCGTCACGGCGTGCCGCTGATCGTGGATAACACGGTCGCCACCCCCTATATCTGCCGCCCGATCGATCTGGGCGCCGACATCGTCGTTCACGCGCTCACCAAATATATCGGCGGACACGGCAACTCGATCGGCGGGATCATCGTCGACTCGGGCAAGTTCGACTGGGTGGCCAACAAGGAGCGCTTCGCGATCCTCAACGAGCCCGACCCCTCTTATCACGGCGTGGTCTATACCGAGGCGCTCGGCGCTGCCGCCTATATCGGGCGCTGCCGCGTGGTGCCGCTGCGCAATACCGGCGCGGCCCTTTCGCCCCAGAGCGCGTTCCTGTTCCTGATGGGCCTCGAAACACTCGGCCTGCGCATCCAGCGCCACTGCGAAAACGCGCTCGCGCTCGCCGAATATCTTGAAAAGCACCCCAAGGTCAGCTGGGTCAATTACGCAGCGCTGTCCTCGAGCCCCTACAAGGCCGTCTGCGACAAGGTGTATGGCGGCAAGGCGTCGGGGATCGTGAGCTTCGGCGTCAACGGCGGGCGCGAAGCGGGCGGCAAGTTCATCGACAACCTCAAGATGATCTATCGCCTCGTCAACATCGGCGACGCCAAGACGCTGGCCTGCCATCCGGCAACGACAACGCACCGCCAGCTCAGCCCCGAAGAACTCGATACCGCCGGGGTCCCCGAGGACCTCGTCCGTATCTCGGTCGGGATCGAGGATATCGAGGACATCCTGGCCGATGTCGGTCAGGCCCTCGACGCGCTCTGAGCCTATGGGAATGGCCCTGGCGTGGGAGCGCCGGGGCTTTTTCAGCCCTCCGGGGCGTCGCGAACGGGACTGATTCGACAAGGCTTGCATTTTGAGCAGCAAGGGCCCATATTGCGGCTACGTTTCAGCCAATCGATGGCTTTTCGATTTCCCGGCAATGCCGGTTTTTGTGGCCAATCCTGATTTTTGCGACGTTAAACCCTGTGCGCACGGTGCGTATTGGGAAATTCGGTCTACCCGCCCCAGCGGAGACCATGAAAGAGGATAGCGCCATGATTCGCGGCACTGTAAAATTCTTCAACACGACCAAGGGCTACGGCTTCATTTCGCCTGACGATGGCTCCAAGGACGCCTTCGTGCATATTTCGGCCGTAGAGCGCTCGGGTCTTTCCACCCTTTCGGAAGGCCAGGTCGTGACCTATGACCTTGAGAACGGACGCGACGGCAAGGTTGCCGCCGTCAACCTCAAGGCCGAATAGGCCAGACTAAAAAGGGGCGGGTTCTTCGCCCGCCCCTTTCCCCGGAGCGGCCCCCGCGCCCGCTCCCCTGCACCGCACTTGCCGGTGTACTGGTGGCTCCCCCGCAAGGGCGAGGGTCGAGCCCCGTTTTGACAAACCCCGCGCATTAGCGAAATCCGGCCATAACGCAATGAATGGCCCGGCGTTCCTGCCGGTCCGATTGTCATCGGATTGTGCCGTCGAACGGCTATCAAGCGCGTGATCATGAACAACAATGGATAAACTGGCCGCATCCGGCGGCCTCGAAAGAACAAGAAATGACACGATTTGATTTTAATGCCCGTGCCCGGCTGTATCTGGGCCGCGACCGCGCCACGGCGCTGGCGCAGGGGGCCAAGACCTTCCGCACCGCCGCCGAGGCGATCCGCTTTGCAACCGAGGAAGCTGCACCCGTGAGCCTTCACGGCGCGCTGCTCGTCGTCGGACAAGAGGGATATTCGGGTGCCCGCATCAAGGCGCTCTATGCGTCGGGCAACTACCCGCTGCGGCGCAAGGCCGATCTGGCGGACCAATTTTCCTGAAGAAAAACAGAAGGGTAAAAAAATCCTGCCGATGAACGGCTTCTGAATATGGAATTCAGGGGCCGTTCGAGGCGAGCCCGTTACACCTGATCCTGCAAACGACATCAACGCGGTACGCAACACACCGCAACACATGAGCAGGAGAAGGAACATGAACACCAGGACCCTTATCGCAGGCGCGGTCGTCGCGGCATTTTCCCTTGTCTCGATCCCGGCAATGGCCAACGACGTCTTCATCAACCAGTGGGGCTTCGGTCACGCGGCCGGCGGCGTACAGACCGGCTGGAACAACACCATCGGCGTCCATCAGAATGGCTGGTGGAACGCCTCGACCAGCGAGCAGTACGGCAACAACAACACCGCGGCCGTCGGCCAGGATGGCTGGAACAACGATGCCCAGACCTGGCAGAACGGCAACAACAACGCGGCAGGCGTCGGCCAGTTCGGCTCCAACCACACCACCATTCTGACCCAGGACGGCAACGGCAACATCGCCGCCGGAGTGCAGGTCGGCAATGGCTGCGGCGCGACGGTCAATCAGGCCGGTTCGGGCAATGTGGCCGCCTTCGTCCAGACCTGCCCCTGAGCTGGGTGATAGAACGGGAGAGACGATAATGAGCAGGACCTTCAATCCCATTCATGCCTTTGCCCTGGCGGCCGGCGGCATCGCCGTCGCCTTCGGGGGAACGGCCCTCGCACAAGTAGACGCGACAAGCGGCTGCGAAGTGCTCGCCAACCCCGGCAATGGCGGTTTCACCCTTGAGGCGATCTACCATGCCGAGGTGTCAACGCAGGGAGCCTACCGGTTCTCGGTCCAGAGCGCAGGTGGCGGCAACCGCACCAGCATCAACCAGGGCGGCGGCTTTTCCGCTCGTGCGGGGGAAACCCTGACGCTCGGACGGGTCAATGTCGGCGGGGCGTCAGCCTATGACGTGACGCTGACCATCGATGCCGGCGGGCAGCCGGTGGAGTGCGGCGGGCGGATCAGTACGAACGCCTGACGCAAAAGCCCATGCCTCCAACTTGCCCCGGTTTTTGGCCGGGGCTTTTTTGTTTGGGCGACATCGGCTACCCCCACCCCTCCCTCAAGAGGAAGGGCTATCGCATATAAATCTGCGTTTGTGGCTTCACCCTTCCCCAGCCCTCCCCATCAAGGGGAGGGTGTTTCCTTTTCCTTGTTATCTCCCTACGTACAAAGCCAGCACCTCCCCCCTTGTGGGGGACTTGCAAGCGGTTCCGGCATCGCCGGAACGCAAGGGTCCAGTGGACCCTTGCGAGCGCAGCAAGGGGAGGGGGGATTCGGCGACAGCCGAAGCGTATGCGATTGCCCTCCCCTTGATGGGGAGGGCTGGGGAGGGGTGAGGCCACGAACGCTCATGCCTCAAACCTTAACCCAGAATAAACGCCCGTTTCCGGATCGGTTCAGGCCGCCTGTCTCAAAGTGCATCCATCGGCTGAACGCCGGACGCAACACATAAAGGAGCAGGAACAATGGCACGCAATATCAAAAAGACCGCAATCGCAGCACTCATCACGGCAGCCATCGGCTTTGCAGCGCCCGCCCAGGCTGGCGGTCAGTTCTCGATCAATTTTGCTCCCACCACCGCCGATCAGGCGCAGGCCATGAATCTCGGCCTTGGCATGTATGCGCTGTTTCAGGGTATCGAGGGGGGCGGCGGCATTACCCAGAACGGGATCAACAACATGGCCGGTGTGCTCCAGAACGGGGGCGGGAATTTCGGGGTTATCCATCAGGAAGGCAACGACCATAGCGGTACGCTCGAACAGAATGGTGGCGGCAACAGCTATGGCCTGTTCCAGTTCGGCAAGGGTACGAACGCCCATGTCAACCAGCATGGCGGCCAGACCGGGCTCGGTTTCGTCTTCGGCTGGTAAACCGCTGGACCCATTCTTGACAAAAGGCGCTGCCCGTTTCCGGGACGGCGCCTTTGCTTTGCGGGGTGTGGCGGAATCGGTGCAGTCTCGTCGCGCATGAAGCGCACAGGAGTTGAAATGCCGGCAGAATTTCCCGTTTTCGACGGCCATAACGATACATTGCTCAGGCTCGTCGAGGCCGACCGCAAGCATCAGAATTTCGATTTTTTCGACGGTACGGGCGGGCTCCATATCGACCAGCCCAAGGCGAGGGCGGGGGGCTTTGCGGGCGGGCTGTTCGCGATGTTCACGCCCAACCCGGAGGGCGCAGGCGGGGCGCTGGCGGGCAAGCCGGTGATGGGCGGGCCCATTACGCGCGAACGGGCCGAAGACTATACGCGCCTGATGATGGACAAGGGCGATGCCCTGATCGCGGCTTCGGATGGCGCGCTGCGGCTGTGCACCAGCGCCGCCGATATCCGCTCTGCGATGGCAGAGGGCGCGATGGCGATGGTCTATCATATCGAGGGCGCGGAGGTGATCGACAGCGATTTCGCCGCGCTCGACTGGCTGCATGCCCGCGGGCTGCGCTCCGTGGGCATCACCTGGAGCCGTAACAACATTTTCGGCAATGGCGTGCCGTTCACCTTTCCGGGCGACCCCGATCACGGCGAGGGCCTGACCGACACGGGGGTGGAACTGGTGAAGGTCTGCAACCAGCGCGGGCTGCTGATCGACCTTTCGCATCTCAACGAGAAGGGGTTCTGGGACGTGGCGCGGGTTTCCAGCAAACCGCTCGTTGCCAGCCATTCCAACGTTCATACGCTGGCGGCCTCGCCACGCAACCTCACCGACAGGCAACTCGACGCCATCGCGGAATCCAGGGGCCTCGTGGGCCTCAACTTCGCCTGCGGCTTCCTGCGCGAAGACGGACAGCACACGCGGCGGGATACGGACCTCGATGTGGCGATCCGGCATCTCGACTATATGCTCGAAAGGCTCGGCGAGGACGGGGTGGGGATCGGCTCGGACTTCGACGGCTGTACTGTGCCCGAAGCAATCACCGATGCGTCGGGCCTGCCCAATCTCGTGGAAGCGATGGAAAAGGCGGGATATGGCGCCGATCTGATCGCCAGGATCACCCACAGGAACTGGATAAATCTGCTGGAGCGGACCTGGGGCGGTTAAGAAAAAAGCCCCGGATTTCTCCGGGGCTTTGGGGGGTGTTTATTCTGCGGGCACCGGTGAAGCGTCCAACGCATCGATACTCTCGATACGGTCATAGGATTCCTGATCGAGAATGCCCTGGCGCTTGGCGACGATGGTGGGCACCAGCGCCTGCCCCGCGACGTTGACCGCCGTGCGGCCCATGTCGAGAATGGGGTCGATGGCAAGCAGGAGGCCGACGCCTTCGAGCGGCAGGCCCAGTGTCGAAAGCGTGAGGGTCAGCATCACCGTTGCGCCGGTGAGGCCGGCGGTGGCGGCCGAGCCGACCACGGCCACGAAGACGATCAGCAGATAATCCTGGATACCCAGATCGATGCCGAAGAACTGGGCGACGAAAATCGCCGAGATCGCCGGATAGATCGAGGCACAGCCATCCATCTTGGTGGTGGCGCCGAGCGGCACCGCAAAGGCGGCGTACTCGCGCGGCACGCCGAGGTTCTTTTCCGTGACGCGCTCGGTGATCGGCATGGTGCCGATCGAGGAGCGGGAAACGAAGGCGAACTGGATGGCGGGCCACGCCCCCTGGAAATAGCGGATCGGGCTCAACCCGTTGACCGACAAAAGGGCCGGATAGACGACGAACAGCACGATGGCGAGGCCGATATAGATGGCGCCCGCATAAACGCCGAGCTGCGCGAGCGTTTCCCAGCCATAGGCGTATATGGCATTGCCGAGCAGGCCCACCGTGCCGATGGGAACCAGCCGGATCACCCACCAGAGCAGCTTGTGCACGACCTTGAGGAAGGACTTGGTAAAATCGAGGAACGGCTGGGCCGCGTCACCCACCTTGAGCGCCGCAACGCCGATGGCGATGGAGAGCACGAGAAGCTGGAGGACGTTGAAATTGAGGCTGGTCGTGGCGCCGCCGTCGGTGATGCGAGTGGACGCCTGGAGTCCCAGGATGTTGACGGGGATGAGGCCGGTGAGAAAATCGAGCCACGACCCGTTGCGTGAGGGCAGGCGGGCGGCCTCCTCGGTGACGGCGGTGTTGAGGCCGGGCTGGAAGATCAGCCCCAGCGCGATACCGATCACGACCGCGATCAGCGCGGTGATGGCGAACCACAAAAGCGTCTGCCACACCAGACGTGCCGCATTGTTGAGCTCACGCAGATTGGCGATGGAGGCAACGATCGCGGTGAAGATCAGCACCGGCACCATTGTGCGCAAAAGCGTGACGAATGCCGAACCGATGGTGGAAAGCGTCTGTGCCAGCCAGTTCGGTCCGCCATCGATGGGCCCGATGCCGCGCGCGATAAGCCCGAGAATGACGCCGACGACGAGCGCGACGAGAACCTGGAAGCCGAAATTGGTGTATAGGGGTCTGGGCGGTCTGGCCGCCGTCGAAGAGGTTGTCATTGCAATGCCTGTATTGTCTGGCGGGGGGCGCACTAAGAACCCGGAACCCGCTTGCTGGGCCAGATATTAGTTCCGGGCCTGCCCTTTCCCAAGCCTCTGCGATTGCGAAGACCTTGCAGAGATGGAAATATTTTGGCCGCTATCGGCGGGAATATGAAACAAATCCGGCGCGGGCCGGGAGGGCACTCAAAAAGGTGTGGCGGGCTGAGACCGTTATGGTTGGGCTGGGATCGCACTGGACCCCGGTAATAAATACCGGGGTGACATTGAAGGGGGAGACTGGCCCGGAACCAACCACAACCTCCAGCGTCACCCTGGTATTTATTACCGGGGTCCAGAGCAAAGCCCTCTGTCACGCAGGTGATTCAGCCAAACTCCGAAATGCTTTAGTTCTTCGGGCTTTCCCCGGCGCGCTGGAGATCGTTGAGCAGGGCGTCCAGCCGGGCATAGTTCTGTTCCCAGACCTTACGGTAGCTCTCCAGCCAGTCGGTGGCCGCCTTGAGGGCGGGGCCTTCGATCTTGACCGGCCGGCGCTGGGCATCGCGGCGGCGCGAGACGAGTCCGGCGCGCTCGAGCATCTTGATGTGCTTGGAAATGGCGGGCTGGCTCATCGCGAACGGCGCGGCCAGTTCCATCACACTCGCCTCCCCCTCGATCAGCCGCGCGAGGATGGCGCGGCGCGTGGGGTCGGAAAGCGCAATGAAAATGGCGTCGAGATTGTCCGGCTTGCTCATTTTTATAACCAGGTGGTTTGATAGAAATACGGTTGTGCGGGCGGGTCTGGTTGTCAAGGGATGTGGGCCAGCGGAAGATTATTTCGCATCTTATGTCGGATCGAATAGGCCGCTCCCGTCTTTTCTGCATCAACCAAGGAGTAAACCGATGACCAGTCCCGCCACCCCAAGAAGCGATCGTGAACTCGTGCTCGACCGCCTGATCGATGCGCCGCGCGAAAAGGTCTTTCGCTGCTGGACCGATCCGCAACTCCTCGTCCAGTGGTTCGCGCCCAAGCCGTGGTCGACCCCGCGCGCCGAACTCGATGTCCGCCCCGGCGGCTCGACCATGGTGGTGATGGCGGACCCCGAAGGCAACGAGTTTCCCAATCCGGGGGTCTATCTGGATGTCGTTCCCAACGAAAAACTGGTCTTTACCGATGCCTTCACCTCGGCGTGGGAGCCCTCCGAGCGTCCGTTCTTTGTGTGCGAACTGACCTTTGCCGACGAGGGGGGCAAGACGCGCTATATCGCGCGGGCCAAGCACTGGAACATCGAAACCAAGGAAGAGCACGAAAAGATGGGCTTTCACGAAGGCTGGGGCATCTGCGCCGATCAGCTCGAAGCGCTGGCCAGGACGATTTGAATTCGAGGCAGTCACGAGAGTTTGAACGTCAGGACGGACCGCCGGGCCCTCACGGGCAACGTGCTTAACGCCCGTTTAACGGGCAGGGTGCAGAATGGGTGCAGTTGCGTACCGGCATCAGGCCGCCAACGTCCGGGATCGGGGGCACGGACAGGCTCTTGCCACATTGGCAGGGTAAAAAGGCGGCAGGCTGGATTTTTGTAAGGTGTTACCATGCGTAAAACAGCCCCTGCTCCTGTTGCACCCCGTATCTCGCGCCGTCACGCGCTGGCGCTGACGCTTGGCGCGGGTGCATCGCTGGCCCTGCCGGGCATGGCGTTTGCCAGCGTCCCCAATTTCGTTTCCTCCATCTGGCCCGAAGCGCAGGCGCGCGGCGTCTCGCGCGGCATCTTCGATCAGGCCTTTGCCGGGTTCGCTCCCAGCCAGCGGATCATGGACCTGACGCGCACCCAGCCCGAAGTGGTCAAGACCACCGGGCAATATGTGGGCGATGCGGTGAGTTCCGCCCGGGTCTCGACCGGCCGCAACATGCGCGGGGAGTGGAGCCAGACGCTTGGCAATGTGCGCAACCGCTGGGGCGTGCAGCCGGAAGTGGTGCTGGCCATCTGGGGCATGGAGACCAATTACGGCTCCTATATGGGCGGCAACAACGTGATCCACGCGCTGGCGACGCTGACCTACGGGCAGTATCGCTATAATTTCTTCAAGCGCGAACTGCTGACCGCGTTGCAGATATTGCAGGCGGGGCACGTCGCGCCCACCAATATGGTGGGATCGTGGGCCGGGGCGATGGGGCACACCCAATTCATGCCCTCGAGTTTTGTTTCCTATGCTGTCGATTATAACGGCAACGGCAGGCGCGACATCTGGGGTTCGATCCCCGATGCCTTGGCCTCGACCGCCAACTACCTCAAGGCGCATGGCTGGCGCGACGGCGAGACCTGGGGGTATGAGGTCGATCTGCCCGGCGGCTTCGATTACGGACGCGCCTGGGATATCGACCGCCAGACCCTGGGCCAATGGCAGGCGATGGGCGTGCGCCGCACCGGCGGGCGCGATTTCCCGCGCGCGGGCGATCAGGGGCGGCTGTTCCTGCCTTCCGGCGCGCAGGGCCCGGCCTTCCTTCTGGTGCACAATTTCGATGTCATCAAACGGTACAACAACTCCAACAACTACGCGCTGGCCGTAGGCCACCTCGCCGACCGCATCCTGGGAGTGGGCGGTTTCGCGCGGTCGTTCCCGGCCAACGAAACCGGGCTCAACAAGGCCATGCGCACAGAACTCCAGCAACGGCTCAACGCGCGGGGCTTCAATGTCGGTACGCCCGATGGCGCCATCGGCCCCAAGACCCGCGCGGGCATCATCGCCTATCAGCGCGCCAGCGGGCTGACGCCGGATGGCCATGCATCGAGCATGCTGCTGGCGCGGCTGCGGTAGGTTCTATTTGCATCCCCGGCGTTTTTAGCTGGCATCGTAGCACCCCTCATCCGACCTCCGCTTCGCTCCGGCCACCTTCTCCCTCAAGGGGAGAAGGTGACTCCGGGGATGCCTCGGCTCTTGAGCCCCCCTCTCCCCTTGAGGGAGAGGGGTTGGGGGTGAGGGGTGTGCGGTGCTTGTCCAAAACGCTGATTGCTGAGATTGCAAGCGAACTGACGCTGGATGTTTCCGAGTTCGTAACCATCAGGGCCATCCAATACGCAGTTTTCCACAAATTTGGGTTAGTCTGTTGGAAACGCGAAGCTTTAGTCTGGAATGTACCATGGCGATCGAAACGGGCACCGATGACGAAGGCCGGATTGGCGCGCTCTTCCGTCATGGCATTCCGAGCGCGAATATGGGGGATGGTCTCGACCGCATCGCCGAGATCGCGCGCATGGCGCTCGGGGTACCCGTCGCCGCGGTGACGGCGGTGGAACGCAGCCAGCAGTCCTTTCTCGCCGTGCGCGGGCTCGAGGACACGCCACTGCCGCTCGAACAGTCCTTCTGCGCGGCGGCGGTCGCCGCCAACGCGCCGCTTCTTATTCCCGATGCGCAGGCCGACGAGACTTACGCCGGGTTCGATCTGGTCCGGGGCGACAAGGGCGTGCGCGCCTATCTGGGCGTGCCGATCACGTCTTCGGATGGCTATGCGCTGGGGACCGTGTGCGTGATGGACACCCGGCCGCGCCGCTTTTCGGAAAACGAAGTGGCAATCCTTTCCAATCTTGCCCGGCTCGCGGCTGCTCATCTCGCGGCGCGCCAGCCCGACAGCTTCGATTTCATAACGGGTGCGCTCACCCGACGTCGATTCCAGACGGATGTGGAGCGCGAGTTCGACCGTGCCGTGCGTTACGAGCGTCCGGCCTGCCTCGTCTTTATCGATCTCGACAATTTCGCGCAGATCAATGCGGCCGTGGGCCCGGAAATGGCCGATGAGGTGCTTAAGGCCATCGCCAATCGCTGCCGCGCGGCGCTGCGCGCGACCGATGTTTTCGGACGGATCGCTGGCGCTGAATTCGGCATGCTGCTGCCCGAAACGCTCGCCTATGAAGCCAGTCAATGCGCTGAAAGGTTGCGCGAAATGATTGGGCGGCTACGGTTTCGTACCGAAATGGGCGTCGTTTCGATCACGGCCAGCTTTGGCGTGGCTCCACTCAACGGCGCGATCAAATCCGCTGTCCACTGGTTCGCCCAGGCCGACCTGGCGGTGGTGAACGCCAAGCGGGCGGGGCGCGATTGCGTGGCTTTCGCTCCTCCGGTCGATGCCGAGCCGGTGGGCCTTTCCGATGATACGCACGCCGACGCCACGGCGCGGCTCCACTGATCGTTCAGCCGTGGGCAGCGATGCTGTCGGCGGGCGCCTGCGCGCGGTCGGTGAGACCATAATCGCGCATGACGCTGGCCACCCTTAACCGATACCCGGCGAAAATGCCGTTGCGGCCGGCGGCCTGCGCCTCGCGGTGGGCCTCGAGATTACGCCAGTTCGCCACCGCCCCCTCATCGCGCCAGAACGACAGGGACAGGAATTTTCCCGGCGTTGAAACGCTCTCGAAGCGCTCGACGGATATGAACCCGTCCATGGTTTCGAGCTGCGGCCTGAGAAAAGCGGCGATGCCGAAATAATCGGCGGTGCGGCCGGGGCCAGGTTCGAGCTCGAAAATGACGGCGATCATCGTATATCCACCCGCTTGAAAAACTTGACGCGGCGATAGCATAGCCCGTTGCTGCACAAATATGGTTCGGTTAAGATCGAAGTATGAAGGAAGGGCCGAACATCGCTGCCGTCGGGGCGCTGCTGGGAGACCCGGGCCGGGCGAACATGCTCGTCGGGCTGATGGACGGGCGCGCGCTGACCGCGACGGAACTGGCACAGGCCGCTGATATCACCGCCCAGACGGCCAGTGGGCATCTGGCGCGGCTGGAAGCAGGCGGGCTGATCGCGCGGCGCAAGCAGGGGCGGCACAATTACTTCGCGCTGGCAAACCCCGAAGTCGCGACGGCTATCGAGGCGCTGATGGGGCTGGCGGCGCGGGCGGGACATATGCGTACCCGTACCGGACCGCGCGATGCCGCGATGCGCCGGGCGCGGGTCTGCTACGACCATCTGGCTGGAGAAATGGGCGTGGCGGCGTTCGACAGCCTCCTTGCACGCGGGCTGATAACGCTCTTAGGAGAAAACGTGGCGCTCACCGAGACGGGAAAAGGGTTTTTCGCCGGGCTCGGGATGGCGGTTCCCGGCAGCGGAGGGCGCCGGCAATTGTGCCGGACGTGCCTCGACTGGAGCGCAAGGCGCTACCATCTGGCCGGAAGGCTGGGAGCCGCCCTTTTCACCCATATGCAGGACCAGGGCTGGGCCCGCCGGGAGAAGGGCTCGCGCGTGGTGACGTTCACGCCTGAGGGCGAGGCCCAATTTTCAAGGTCATTTCCTGTTCACGATGTTTGACAGCACCGCATTCATCATTCTGCCTTACCTCTCGTTATAGTCTTTGAGCTTACGCTTACGACAATGGGAAGAATTCCCACGGAGGTGCCAGCATGCGCGGTAGCGCGAGCCGAAATGCACGAGCCTATATCCTGCGCAAGCGCCGCGCCTTCACGCGGGCCGAACTGATCGCGGATGGGGTGGTGCACGGGATCGGGCTTCTGGTGGCGCTGGTGCCCGGAACCATTCTTTTGACGGTCGCGCTACTCCAGACGGCGCAGGACGAGATTGGCGCGCTGGCGATCTATATCGGTTCCTTCGTCACCCTGCTCACCGCATCCATGGCGTTCAATCTCTGCCCGGAAGGCAATTTCAAAGCCTGGCTGGCCCGGCTCGACCAGGCCGCGATCTTCCTTTTCATCGCGGGGACCTATACGCCGTTCCTTGCGGTCCTCGGCGACGTACCGGTTGCAGAAAAACTGCTGTTGTTCGTTTGGGCGACGGCGATCGTGGGGGTGGCGCTGAAACTCCTCGTCCCGCAGCATTTCGGGCGTATGGCCATCCCGTTCTATCTTGCAATCGGATGGAGCGGGGTGATTGCGTTCCACGCGCTGGCGGCAGCGCTGCCAACCGCCGCCCTATGGCTGCTGGTTGCCGGGGGCGTCGCCTATTCGGTGGGGATCGTCTTTCACCTCTGGGAGAGGCTGCGGTTCCAGAACGTGCTCTGGCACACCTTCGTCGTTATCGGCGCCACGCTGCACCTGATCGCCATATTCGATGCCATGATCATCAGCCGGCTGTGACTATTTGCCAGGCTCCTCGGCCAGCACCTGATCGGTCGCCGAGGGCGACGCGCGCATGGCGACGGACTTGGCCAGTTCGCGCTCGCGCAGCCAGATATAGAGGCCCGAAGCCGCCACGATCGGCGTGCCGACGAACATCCACATATCGGGCGGCTCGGCAAAGATGAGCCAGCTCGAGAGCGCCATCCAGACGATCTGCGTATAGCCGAACGGGGCGAGCACCGAGGCGGGCGCATAGCGATGCGCGGTGATGGCGATCTGATGCCCGGTCATCGCCGCGACGCCCACGCTGAGGAAAACGATCCACATGAAGATCGAATCCGGCCAGACCCAACTCGTTATGACGAATGGCAGGAGCGCGATGGCTCCCACGGCACCGACATAAAGCTGCATGGTCAGTGCGCTTTCCTTGCCGGCAAGCTTGCGCGTCATGATGTAATAGAGCGCGCCCGAGAACGAACAGGCAAGTGAGAGGAACACCGCCCAGTGGAACTGCGCCCCCCAGGGCTGGACGATGACGATGATGCCGGCAAAGCCGACAAGAATGGCCACCCAGCGCCGCCAGCCTACTTTTTCGCCCAGCATGGGCACCGAAAGGGCGGTGATCATGAGCGGGATGGTGAACATGATCGTCGCGGTCAGCGTCAGTGGCAGATAGAGTAGCGACGTGAAATTGAGCGCCGTCATGCCCAGCAACAGAAATCCGCGTACGGTCAGCGCCAGTCCGCGCGACGATCGGAATGCGCCCAGCCCCGATTCCGGCAGCGCCAGTCCCAGCATGAAAGCGAACTGCACGATATAGCGCCCGAACGCCACCTGTAGCGGCGGAATGCCCGAAAGCACCATCCATTTGGCCGCCGTATCGCACAACGCAAAGAATATATAGGTGGTGAGGACGATGCCGATGGCAAACAGGCGCCTGTCCTGGGTGGACCCGGTAGGTTTGAGCATGAGGGAGCCTGAAAGGAATGGAGGGGTTGAACCAAAGCCTATCGGATTGAAGATATTGTGCAAGCCGCGGGGGGAGACGGAGTGGGTGCGGATGGAAGCGGGAAAGGGGAGCGGTGCCCGCCTATTCCGGCAGGATCCGCACCGCGCCCAGATCCGCGGACGAGGCGAAGGCGGCGTAGGCCTTGAGGGCTGTGGTTACGTTCCGCTTGCGCTTTTCCGCCGGTTTCCACGCATCGGCGCCTTTTTCTTCCATCGCGGCGCGGCGGCTCTCGAGTTCGGCGTCGGAGACGAGCAGGTTGATGGTGCGGTTGGGGATGTCGATCTCGATCCGGTCGCCCGGCTCGACGAGCCCGATGGCGCCGCCCTGCGCGGCTTCCGGCGAAACGTGGCCGATGGAAAGGCCCGAGGTGCCGCCCGAAAAGCGGCCATCGGTCAGGAGCGCGCAGGCTTTGCCCAGCCCTTTGGATTTGAGATAGCTCGTGGGGTAGAGCATTTCCTGCATGCCGGGGCCGCCCTTGGGGCCTTCATAACGGATGACGACCACGTCGCCTTCCTTGACCTTGCCGGTGAGGATGCCCGAAACGGCGGCGTCCTGGCTTTCGTAAACGACGGCCTTGCCGGTGAACTTGAGGATCGAGTCATCGACGCCCGCGGTCTTCACCACGCACCCGTCCAGCGCGATATTGCCCTTGAGCACGGCAAGCCCGCCATCCTTGGAATAGGCGTTTTCGGCTGAGCGGATGACGCCCGCCGTGCGGTCGAGGTCCAGTTCCTTCCAGCGGTTTTCGGTCGAGAAAGCCTGCGTGGTGCGCACGCCGCCGGGCGCGGCCATGAAGAACTGCCGGACGCTTTCCGAATTGGTGCGCGAGACGTCCCATTTGTCGAGCGCATCGCCCAGCGTCGGCGCGTGGACGGTGGGGCAATCGCGGTTGAGAAGGTTCGCGCGGTCGAGCTGGCCGAGGATCGACATGATGCCGCCAGCGCGGTGCACGTCCTCCATGTGAACGTTGGCGACGGCAGGCGCCACCTTGCACAGCACCGGCACGCGACGCGATAGCCGGTCGATATCGTCCATGGAAAAATCCACCTCACCCTCATAGGCAGCGGCGAGGATATGGAGCACCGTATTGGTCGATCCGCCCATGGCGATGTCGAGCGTCATGGCGTTCTCGAACGCTTCCTTCGTGGCGATGGAGCGGGGCAGGGTGCTTCCATCGTCCTGCTCGTAATAGCGGCGGGCAAGATCGACGATCAGGTGACCGGCCTCGAGAAACAGGCGCTTACGGTCGGCGTGGGTGGCAAGCGTCGAGCCGTTGCCGGGCAGCGACAGGCCCAGGGCTTCGGTGAGGCAGTTCATCGAATTGGCCGTGAACATGCCCGAGCACGAACCGCAGGTGGGGCAGGCGTTTTCCTCGATGGCTTGCACCTCTTCGTCGCTATAGCTGTCGTCGGCGGCAACGACCATGGCATCGACCAGATCGAGCGCCTGCATCTGGTCGCGGATCATCACCTTGCCCGCTTCCATCGGGCCGCCCGAAACGAAGATCACCGGGATGTTGAGGCGCATGGCCGCGTTGAGCATGCCCGGGGTAATCTTGTCGCAGTTCGAGATGCAGACCATGGCATCGGCGCAATGCGCGTTGACCATGTATTCGACGCTGTCGGCGATCACCTCGCGTGAGGGCAGGGAATAGAGCATCCCGTCATGGCCCATGGCGATGCCGTCATCGACGGCGATGGTGTTGAACTCCTTGGCGACCCCGCCCGCGCGCTCGATCTCGCGCGCGACGAGCTGTCCCAGATCCTTGAGGTGCACGTGGCCGGGAACGAACTGGGTGAAGGAATTGACCACGGCAATGATCGGCTTGCCGAAATCCCCGTCCTTCATGCCGGTGGCGCGCCAGAGGCCGCGTGCGCCGGCCATGTTGCGGCCATGGGTGGAAGTGCGTGAACGATATGCGGGCATGATGATGAAACGACCTGCCGGGAGGAAATGCCAAAGCATCGCCCTGCGCGCGGTCCCCCGATTCCGGGCGCGGGAACATGATGGCCCGAGTTCTAGACCGCCACGGGCCGGAAGTAAAGGAAAACCGTACCGTACCGTACGGTACGGCACGAAGAGACGAGAACCGGATCGCAGGGGTGCGTCGGTTTTTGACGGAAGCTTTCTGCGGTTGTTTCGCTGCACACGGCCCCGTTGCCAGCCCCACGGAGCGGCGCTAGTGGTTTCGGGTTTTGATCGAACCGGCACAGAGCGGCGCGTTTTGAGCGATCGCTCTGGATCCCTGTGTATTTGATTTGGTGTAGGTTTGGGTTGGGAGGGAAGCCGTTGGATTCCCGGTACTTGTTACCGGGGCCCAGAGCACGGTTTCCACACGCGTACAGCCTCGGTGATTCCATCAAGACCTGAAATACTCTAGATTGTAAGCTGGAGGGAAAGACGATGATGATCCTGCCGGGCTATGTGCAGACGATGGTTGCCTACAATGCGGAACTAAACCGCCGGATTTATGGAGCGGCGCTACGTCTGGACGACGCCGAACGCAAGGCGGACAGAGGGCTGTTCTGGACATCGATCCACGGCACGCTGAGCCATCTCTACTGGGCCGATCGCATCTGGCTATCGCGTTTCGGGGCGGCCGAGGCGCCCGACCTTCCCATCAAGGAGAGCGGTGCGATGCTCGAGGATTTCGATGAGCTGTGGGCGCAGCGTCAGGCCCTCGATGCCGATATCATCGCGTGGGGCGAGCGGATTGCACCGGCCGATCTTGAGGGCGAATTGCGCTGGTTCAGCGGCGCGGCGGGGCGCGAAATGAGCAAGCCGCGCGCGCTGTGCGTGATGCAGATATTCAACCACCAGACCCATCACCGCGGACAGGTCCACGCCGCGCTGACCGCGCTTGGCGAGGCGACGGGCGACACCGATCTGCCTTTCGTGCTGCCATAGCGAGCGTGAACGTCGGCCCAATTCGGCGATAGCTGGCGCGGCAATTTGTGTCTGCCGTTTGATCCAGATCACGGCGGGCCGCGCTCAATGCGTCATTATCGGCCTCATGCAGTAAGGAAAGGCTGCAATATCTGCGGCGCTGCATATCATGGGGCATGCACGATGGCCGAACCGACAGTTCTCCAACGCCTGATCCTGCTGGCCTTCCGCTTCATCGTAGGGTGGGTTTTCCTCGGCGCTGCGCTGCGCCAGATACCCGACCCCACATGGACGGCCGCCAACCTCCTGAACAACGCGTCCACTTTCGCGTTCTTTTTCAACTTTCTTGCCCAGCCGCCCTTCATCTACCTGATCGACGCCCTGATCCCGTGGATACATCTGCTTTTAGGGCTCGCGCTCTTTCTCGGGGTCTTCCTACGTGGCGCGGCAGTGGTCGGCTCGATTCTGATGATCCTCTACGTGCTGCCGAGACTCTCCTTTCCGGAGGTGTTCACCGACGCCCACGTTATCTATTCGCTCATCATGATCTACCTCGCCTCGATCGGGGCGGGCCGGTTCTGGGGCTTGCAGGGCTGGGTGAACGGGCTCGGGCCCATCGCACGGAACGAGAGGCTGCGCTACGTTCTGGGCTGATCCGGCCGGATTAGGTCCTTGCGCCGGCCCCCGCGCTCGCGGGGGCCGGTTTGGTTTGTGGATCGTTTCAGGTTTTAACGGAAACGACATGGTCTGGCGGCAGCGCTTTTGGTGATTTCGTCAAAACCTGAAACGGTCTACTGAGAGGCATGGATACCAGGTTTGAAATCTTTCTCGTTGCCGTGCCGGGGCTGGAAGGCGCGCTTTGCGGCGAGGCGCGGGAATGCGGGTTTGAAGGTGCGCGCGTCGTGCCGGGCGGGGTGGCGTTCGAGGGCGGCTGGCCCGAGGCGATGCGGGCCAATCTCGAGCTCAGGGGCGCGAGCCGGGTGTTGGTGCGGATTGCATCGTTTCGCGCGATGCATCTTGCCCAGCTCGACAAGCGGGCGCGAAAGGTGCCGTGGGGCGATTTTCTGCGGGCCGATGTGCCGGTAAGCGTCGAGGCGACGTGCCGGAAATCGCGCATCTATCACGCAGGCGCGGCGGCTCAGCGGGTCGTGCGGGCCATCGCCGAGGAACTGGAGGCGCCGGTTGCCGAGGATGCCCCGGTGAAGATCAAGGTGCGGATCGAGGACGATCTCTGCACTATCAGCATCGATACGTCCGGCGAGGGCCTGCACAGGCGCGGGCACAAGCAGGCGGTGAACAAGGCGCCGATGCGCGAGACGCTGGCGGCGCTGTTCCTGCGCCAATGCGGGTTCGATGGTAGCGAACCGGTGCTCGATCCGATGTGCGGATCGGGCACCTTCGTGATCGAGGCCGCCGAAATGGCGGCGGGGCTGATGCCGGGTCGGGCGAGAAGTTTTGCGTTCGAGCTGCTGAAGGGTTTCGATGCCCAGGCCTGGGCCGAGATGCGCAAGAGGGCTCAACCCAAAACCCCATCGGTCCGGTTCCACGGTAGCGACCGGGACGCCGGAGCGGTGCGCATGAGCCGCGAGAATGCCGAACGGGCCGGGGTGGAGGCGTTTTGTACCTTCGAGCAGCGATCCGTCGGAGAGATCGTGCCGCCCGATGGGCCGGCGGGACTGGTCATTATCAACCCGCCCTACGGCGCACGGCTCGGCGAGCGCCAGAAACTCTTTCCGCTTTACCGGGAAATGGGACAGGTGCTGACGGCACGGTTCAGCGGTTGGCGTGTGGGGCTGATCGCGGCGGACGCGACACTGGCCAAGGCAACCGGCCTGCCGTTCCTGCCGCCGGGGAAACCGGTGGACAATGGCGGGATCAGCGTGACGTTGTGGCGGACGGGGGTGCTTTAGGGCGAAACGGATCAGGCACGGATTTTGAGGAAGCATTTCAGGAGCGGCGGCGGGCAGATCGTTCATTCAGTGATACCCGGCAGGCCCGGGGCCGACCTTCTCCTTTTTTCGCTGCGCCTTTGTCATACGCCGCAAACGAGATTAGCCTTGAGGTGATCTGGAGGCAGGGACGTTTATTGGTCCTGTGTTGCGAAGTCGCTGTGGAAATGGGAATGAACGTACTGATCGGATTGCTGCGTGCGGTCAATGTCGGGGGCACCGGCAAGCTGCCCATGGAGGATCTCAAGGCGATATGCAGGGAGATCGGGTTCAGTGACCCGCAAACCTATATCGCCAGCGGCAATCTGGTTTTCGGGACCGCTCTCGACCCGCGCGCCGCCAAGGCGGCGCTGGAGGTAGGGCTGGAGGCCTATGCGGGCAAGCCGGTCGGCGTGCTCGTGCGCACGCCTGAGGAGATGCAGGCGGTGCTGAATGCCAATCCGTTCCCTGACGGTCCCGGCAACAGGGTCCTCGTCACGTTTCTCGACGATGCGCCCCCGTCCGACACCCTGGAGCGCGTCACACATCAAAAAGAGGAAAAGGTTGCGCTGGGAAAGCGCGAGATTTACGTGCATTACGGCGACGGCATGGGACAATCCAAATTGAAGATCCCGGCGGCCAGATACGGAACGGCGCGCAACATGAATACCATTGCCAGACTGGTGGACATGGCGGCGGCGCGCGGCGAATCGAATTGAAGGCAGGAAATCAACACATGCGGGAAACCATCCGGCGCATTCTTTCATCGAGCGTTTATGACGTCGCCATCGAAACGCCGCTCGAAAGGATGGGGCCGCTTTCCGATCGCATGGGGCGGACGGTGTTGCTCAAGCGCGAGGATTTGCAGCCGGTTTTTTCGTTCAAGCTGCGCGGGGCCTATAACAAGCTCGCAACGCTGACCGATGCGGAAAAGGCCCGGGGCGTGATCTGCGCTTCGGCGGGGAACCACGCGCAGGGGCTGGCGTATTCGGCGACCCGAATGGGCGTGCGCTCGGTCATCGTCATGCCGCGCACGACGCCCTCGATCAAGATCGAGGCGGTCCGGCGGCTGGGCGGGGAAGCGGTGATCTTCGGCGATGCGTTCGACGATGCGCGCGTCCACGCGCTCGAACTCTGCGAGCAGCAGGACCTTGTCTTCGTCCACCCCTATGACGACCCCGAAGTGATCGCCGGGCAGGGGACGATCGGCGTCGAGATCCTGCGCCAGCATTCGGGACCCATTGCCGCGATATACGTGCCGGTCGGCGGTGGCGGGCTGGCGGCGGGCATCGCGACCTACGCCAAGTTCCTGCGGCCCGATATCAAGGTCATCGGCGTCGAGCCCGAGGACGCCGCATCGATGAAGGCGGCGCTGGAGGCGGGGCGGCCCGTTCCGCTCAAGGAGGTGGGCATCTTTGCGGACGGCGTTGCCGTGCGGCAGGCGGGCGACGAGACGTTCCGCCTCTGCAGCCAGTATCTCGACGGCATCGTTACGGTGACCACCGATGAAATCTGCGCAGCGATCAAGGATATCTTCGACCACACCCGCGCCATCGCGGAACCTGCCGGGGCGGTGGCGCTGGCGGGGGTGCGCAAGCACGCACGGGACCTTGAGCAAACCGGCGCCGTGGTTGCGATCGCTTCGGGCGCGAACATCAATTTCGACCGGCTGCGCCATGTGGCCGAGCGCGCCGAGATCGGCGAACGCGGCGAAGCCCTTCTGGCGGTGACGATACCGGAAAAGCCCGGCGCCTACCGCGCCTTCATCCGGCTGATCGGCGACCGCGCGATCACTGAATTCAACTACCGCTACGCGCCCGGCGCGCGCGCGCAGATTTTCGTCGGCGTGCAATTGAAGGGCGGCGAGGGCGAAAAGCAGGCGATCATCGAAACGCTGCGCAACGCGGGCCATCACGTGCTGGACCTGACCGACAACGAGGTCGCCAAGCTCCATATCCGCTACATGGTTGGCGGGCGCGTCGAGGGGCTGGTGGACGAATTGCTCTACCGCTTCGAGTTTCCGGAACGGCCCGGCGCGTTGCTCAAATTCCTCGAGGGCCTGCGTTCGGACTGGAACATCTCGCTGTTTCACTACCGCAATCACGGCTCCGACTATGGCCGCGTGCTGGCCGGCATTCAGGTGCCGGACCGCGAGCGCGATGCGTTCGAGGCGTATCTCGATGAACTGGGCTATGCGCACTGGGACGAGTCCGGCAATCCGGCATACGCGATGTTCCTGTCGGCGGTTTAGGGAACTGGACACTGCGCACAAGATTTGTTACATGTAACAGCGAATAAGGGAGACAATCATGTCTTCATCGGTTCGCGAAAGAGTCAGAAAGCATCGCGAGGCGCTTCGCCGCGCAGGGATGCGTCCGGTACAGATCTGGGTGCCCGATACGCGGCAGCCCGGTTTCCGCGACGAATGCAGGCGCCAGTCGGCGATTGTCGCGGAGGCGGACCGCGCGGATGCCGGTCTGATGGATTTCCTCGATGCGGCGTTCGCCGATCTCGATGACCGCGCGGAATGAGGCGCGGGGACATTGTGGCGGTTGCCGCGCCCGGAGATTTCGGCAAGCCGCGTCCGGCCGTTATCATTCAGTCGGATAATTTTTCCCAATCCGACACGGTCATCGTGGCACTGCTGACGAGCACGCTGACCGACGCGCCGCTGCTGCGCGTGCCGGTCGCGCCCACAACCGGCAACGGATTGCAGTTTCCTTCCCAGATCATGGCCGACAAGGTCATGACTTTGCGCCGCAGCCGTATCGGACAGCATATCGGCCATCTGGACGATGAAACAATGGTCGCGCTCAACCGGACCCTGGCGCTGGTTTTGGGTTTTGCCTAGAGTTTTGCTTCATCGCGTTTTCGAACCGAATAAGTGGTGCCCACTTAGAGCGCCTAACAGAACCAGAGATGGCCACGATGGGGTTTGGACGAGTCGGATGCAAGGACAGGCGCGTGGGCGATACCGGGGTATCGCCAAGCGACTGGACACGGCAGGCGGCCGTCCAAACCCCACCTGCGGCGCGCGAAATTTGCCCATCCGCAGTGTTCCCGCGCTTGCCGATACCTCGGTATCGGCTGCACGCGGCGCCTTGCGGGCTGGACAAATTGCGCGCGTCGTGGCCGTCTCTGGTTTTGTTAGGCGCTCTTATTCTGGAAACGCTTTAATCTACCACCCGCACGCTTCGCGCACCGGGACCAGCGCGTCCTCGATGCCTTCGAGTTGGAAGCTCACGGTGACCGAGCGCTGGCCTTGCGGTTGGGCACGGACGAACAGGCGTTCTGCGTCCAGGAGCTGCTCGAGGAACCCCATGGCCTGCGTATCGGTGAAAAAGCCCAGCGCCGTGCGGTCGGTATTGAGTTCCAGCGACTGGCTGCGCGAGGGCAGGCGGTCGAACTGGATGGTGAGCGTGCCGCTGTTCGAGGTCGGCGTGCCCAGTGCATAGCCTGCGAAAGCGAACTGGACGACGGTGTTGTCATCAAGGCACAGGATGGTCATGCGTGCCGGCGCGCGGCCGCGGGGGAGGGCGGGGATCAACTGTTCCGATTGCAGGCTTGCGAAAGGACGCTCGGTGCCCTCGATCTGGGAGATTTCGACGCCGCTGGCCCACATGCCCTGCTGGGGCGTGACGTCTTCGTCGTCTCCGCCGGTGAACTGCTCGGAGCGGAACAGATTGTCATAACAGGCGAGCCTTTCAGTCGCCGGACCGATCAGCGCACAACGCTCCGGCGAGGGCTGCGCGGCAAGGGGTGAAACGGCCAAAAACCCTGCCATCGCGACTGTCCACGCCAGCCAGTGTTTGCCCATTATGCCAAGTCTCCCAAAATTGGTTTAGTCCAATGTGGTGGCCCGCGCCGCCCAAGTCCATATGTTTTCACGCTATTGTTTGCGCGGGCCACGAAACGGTTGGCGTTCGGCAATGTTGTGCCTACATGATCTACCCAAAGGATCTGCCCAAGAGGAGCCACCATGTCAGCCCACCCCGCATTCGACCTGATTGCACAGGAACACATCCCCGAGGTCAATGCGCTGGCCCGGCACTACCGGCACAAGAAGACCGGTGCGGAAGTGCTCTCGCTCATCAATGACGACGAAAACAAGGTGTTCGGGATTTCGTTTGCAACCCCGCCCGAGGATTCGACGGGCATTGCCCATATCCTCGAACACTCGGTGCTGTGCGGCTCGGAAAAGTTCCCGGTCAAAAAGCCGTTCGTTGAAATGCTCAAGGGCTCGCTGCATACATTTCTCAACGCGATGACCTTCCCCGACAAGACGGTCTATCCGGTGGCCAGCCAGAACCTTGCCGATTTCTACAATCTCACCGAAGTCTATCTCGATGCGGTGTTCTTCCCGCTCATTTCCCGCGAGACGTTCCTGCAGGAAGGCTGGCATTACGAACTCGAAAACCCCGATGCGCCGCTGATCTACAAGGGCGTGGTCTTTAACGAGATGAAGGGTGCCTATTCCTCGCCCGACACCGTGTTCCGCGTAACCGCGCAATTCTCGCTTTTCCCCGACACGACCTATGGGCTGTCGTCAGGGGGAGATCCGCGCGTGATGCCGGATCTGACCTATGAGCAGTTCAAGGCGTTTCACGAGCGCTATTATCACCCCTCCAACGCCCAGATTATTTTCTACGGCGATGACGATCCGGCGCGGCGGCTCGAAATCCTCGATGCGGCGCTTTCGCGTTTCGAGCGGACCGAACGCGCGTCCGTGGTGCCGCTCCAGAAGCGGTTCGACAAACCCGTCCGGGTCGAGGCGAGCTATCCCGCCGACGAGGACAACCCGCGCAATGCCTTCGTGTCGGTCAACTGGCTGTTCGATCCCACCGACGACATCGAGGAAAATCTTGCGCGCAATGTGATGGCGCTGGCGTTGTTCGGAACGCAGGCCGCCCCGCTCTATAAAAAGCTCACCGATTCCGGGTTGGGCGAAGCCGTCATGGCCTATCTCAACGGCATGTACCGCCAGCCATGGTTCTACGCCGGCATGCGCGGCGTCGACCCGAAGGATGCCGAAAAGCTCGAAGCGCTGATCCTTGAAGGGCTCGAGGAACTGGCCGAAAAAGGCATCGACAGGGCGACGGTCGAAGCGACCGTCAATACCTATGAGTTCCAGCTTCGCGAGAACAATACGGGCGGATATCCGCGCGGCATCGTGTTCTTCTTTTCAGCACTCAACGAATGGCTCTATGGCGGCAACCCACTTGACGGATTGAAATATGAATCAGCGCTTGAACGGCTTAAAGCGCGGCTTGAGTCAGGTGAATCGGTTCTGGAAGACTTGATCCGTAAGCTGTTGATCAAAAACGGGCATCGCTCGACTGTCGTCGTCAGGGCCGACAAGGAGCAGGCCGAACGGGAAGCCGCCGCCGAGCGGCAAAAGCTCGATGCGGTCCGGGCGGCGATGAACGATAACGAAGTTGAAGACACCATCGAAACCACCCGCCGGCTGAAGGCGCTGCAGAACGCCGTCGACAGGCCCGAGGACCTTGCAAGGATTCCCACGCTGACGCTCGCCGACCTGCCGCGCGAAGGTGTTACGATCCCCAGCGAGGAGATGGCGGTCGACGGCGTGCGGACGCTGTTCCACGACCTGCCGACCAATGGCATCGTCTATTTCGACCTCGGCTTCGATCTCAAATCGCTGCCGCGCGAGTATGTGCCCTACCTGCCCATCTTCACCCAGGCGCTGTCGCAGACCGGCACCTCGAAAGAGGATTTCGTTTCGCTGTCCCAGCGCATCGGGCGCTCGACCGGCGGCATCGTTGCAAGCCGTCTGATCGCGCCCGTGCGTGATACGGATGAGGCGGCGGCCTATGTGGTCATCCGGGGCAAGGCGACTGCCGACAAGACCGGGGAGATGCTTGCCATCCTCACCGACACGCTGACCGATGCGCGCCTCGACAACCGCGAGCGCATCCGCCAGATGGTGGCGCAGAACAAGGCGCATCTGGAGGCCGGATTGGTGCCCTCGGGGCACCAGAAGGTCTTTTCGCGCCTCCGCGCTTCGCTGCACGAGGCCGACTGGGCCAATGAGCAATGCACCGGCGTTTCCCAACTCTTCTTTCTTCGCGACCTGGCAAGGCGGATCGATGAGGACTGGGCCAGCGTCGAGGCCGATCTGGTGGCGATCCGCGAGCATCTGGTCAATGCCGGGGCGGCGGTGTTCAATGTCACAACGGATGCCGGGATTTTTGCCGGGTTTGAAAAGGAACTGGCCGCTTTCGCCGCGACCCTGCCGCGTCACAGCTTTGTCCGGCACGACTGGTCGCCGCTGCCCGCGCCCGCCAATGAGGGGCTGACCATCCCCGCGCAGGTCAATTATGTCGCAAAGGGCGTGAACCTCAAAAAACTCGGACACAGCCCCAGCGCGGCGCTGTCGGTGGTGACCAAATATCTCGGAACCGCCTATCTTTGGGACAAGGTGCGGGTCGAGGGCGGGGCCTATGGTGGGTTTGCGAGCTATAGCCCCCTGGCCGATACCTATGCCTTCGGTTCTTACCGCGACCCCAACCTCGTTGCGACGCTCGACATCTATGACGCAGCGCCCGACTTTTTGCGCAAGGGCGTATCGGAAAGCGACATCGTACGCTCGATCATCGGCACCATCGGCGATCTCGATCCCTATCAATTGCCCGACGCCAAGGGGTATACCGCCTTGACCCGCACCCTCACGGGGGTGACCGAGGACTACCGGCAAGAACGGCGCGAGCAGGTGCTCGCAACCAGTGCAAAGGATTTCACCGACGCAGCCGATCTGCTCGCCGAGGTGGCGCGCAATGGGCACGTGGTGGTGATGGGTTCCGAAAAGGCGCTCACCGAGGCAAACACGGAGCGGAACGGGTTCTTGACGCTGACGAAGGTGCTTTAGGCGGCAGCCGTTTGGGCAGGCACCGCAGCCCCCTCATCCGACCTTTCGCTTCGCGAAAGCCCACTTTCGTCATTCAAATCGCTCCACTGGAGCGATTTGCCCTTCGGGACATTCCTCAATCCCACAAGGGGAGAAGGGTAACCGTGGGGAGGCAACACGAGCCCCCCTCTCCCCCCGTGGGAGAGGGGTTGGGGGTGAGGGGGCTGCGATGCCTCTCCGGAACGCCGTATTTTCCGGTCCGGAAGAACTTATCCCCGCGTCACGCTGATCAGCTATAGTTCTGCCATGGTCGAAGAAATGGGCATTGCCGGCAGCGGCGGTGCCCTTTTGTTTTGGAGGGGCGATGTCGGGCAGCACGGAGCCGGATTGGGGTGCCGTCCGGGCCGAGTATGAGGATGGCGAAATGCCGGTGGCGGCACTGGTGGAAAAATATGGCATCACCTTGCTGGCGTTGCGCCGCAGGCGGTTGTGCGAGGGCTGGCGGCTGCGCCATACCAGACCGACCGGGGCGGGGCACGATGCGTTGATCGGCCAGCTTTTCGGGCTGTTCGAGAACCAGATCGTCCAGTTGAGCGACATGGCCGATGACGACCGGGCGCCCGAAGTGCAGGCGCTTGGCCACATGGCGCGCACGCTCGATAAACTGATCGAACTCGATGTCGCCAGCCGGTCGGCACAGCGCAACAAGCCGTCCAGCCCGCAATTGCAGGACATGAGAAAGCGCCTCTCGCGCCGGATATTCGAGCTTGAGCAGCAAAAGGGCTGACGGGGGCATCCATCCGCTCGTCGCCGAACTCGACGATGAAGCCTTCATCCGCGAATACGGCTTCTGGAGCTGGTGGGCGCGCACCGAACAGGCGCCGCCCGACGGCGACTGGACGACATGGCTTCTGATCGGCGGACGCGGCTCAGGCAAGACGCGGGCCGGGGCGGAATGGATCAGGCTGATGGCGCTGGCCGATCCGCCAGTTTCGCCCATCGCGCTGGTCGGCGAAACCATGACGGAGGCGCGGGCCGTGATGGTGGAAGGGGTTTCGGGTCTTCTGGCGATCCACGCCCATGACGAGCGCCCGCATTTCGATGCGGGGCGGCATCTCCTGACCTGGAACAATGGCGCGCAGGCCATGCTCCTGCCCGCCAATGATCCCGAACGGTTCCGCGGGCCGCAATTTGCGGCGGCCTGGTCGGATGAACTGGCCAAATGGCCCAATGCGGAAGCGGCCTGGGACATGCTGCAATTTGCGCTGCGGCTGGGCGACCGGCCGCGCCAGATCGTGACGACGACGCCAAAACCCACGCGGCTCCTGAAGCGGCTGCTGGCCGAGCCGGGGACGGTGAAAACGGTAATGCCCACTTCCGATAACGCGGCCAATCTCGCGCCGCCGTTCCTTTCGGCTGTGGTGGGCCGTTATGATGGCACAGCGCTGGGGCGGCAGGAACTGGAGGGCGAGTTCATCGAGGACTTGCCCGGCGCGCTCTGGACGCGCAGCGGAATCGAGGCGGCACGCATCGGCATGGCGCCGGATATGGGCCGGATCGTCGTCGCGGTAGACCCGCCGGTCACAGGCCATGCGCGTTCGGATGCCTGCGGTATCGTTATTGCGGGGCGGGCCGACGAGATCGCGGTGGTGCTGGCCGACCGGACGGTGAGGGGCGTGAGCCCGGATCGCTGGGCGAGCCTTGCGGTCGTTGCGTTCCATGAATTCGAGGCCGATGCCATCGTTGCCGAGGTCAACCAGGGCGGCGACCTGGTGAGCACGCTGATCTCGCACGTGGATGGAGCGGTGCCGGTGCGCCAGGTGCGCGCCACACGCGGCAAATGGGTGCGGGCCGAACCGGTTGCGGCGCTCTATGCGCGGGGACGGGTAAAGCACGCCGAGCCCTTCCCCGAACTCGAAGACGAAATGTGCGTGTTCGGCGCGGACGGGATGGCCGATGGCCATTCGCCGGACCGGGTGGACGCGCTGGTCTGGGCCATTACAGCGCTGATGCTCGAGGATGGTCCGGTGCCAAGGGTGCGGTAGGATTATAAGGAAAACACGATGCCAAACTGGTTCACCCGGCTGTTTGCCGGCCCTGCCGCCGTGCCTTCCGAAAGGAAGATGGCCGGACCGCAGACGCTGTTCACGCTGTCGCACCTGGGCACCGGCACCAGCCTGAAAAAGGGGTTCGCGGCGCTGGCCAATGAAGGGTTCGCGCGCAATCCGGTGGCTTATCGCTGCGTGCGGCTGGTGGCCGAAAGCGCCGCGCGGGTGCCGCTGGAAGTGGCGGATGGCAACGCGGTTCTGACTGAGCATCCCCTGCTCGGCCTGCTCGCCCGTCCCAACCCGCGCGAGGATGGCAAGGCGCTGCTCGAAAGCGTCTATGCCTATCTCCAGATTGCGGGCAACGCCTATCTTGATGCCGCGATCGTCGATGGCGTGGTGAAGGGGCTCTATGGCCTCAGGCCCGATCGGATGACGGTGATCGCGGGGCGCGACGGGTGGCCGACGGGCTACGCCTATACCGCCGGAGGCAGGACGGCGCGCCTGATGCTCGACACCGCGCCCATAGCGCGCGTCCTGCATCTGACGCTGTTCAACCCGCTCGACGATCATTACGGGCAGGCCCCGCTCGATGCCGCGCAGGGCAGTCTGGAAACGCATAACGCGGCGACCGCCTGGAACCGCGCGCTGCTGGAAAACGCGGCGCGGCCCTCCGGTGCGCTGGTTTACAATGCGGGCTCCGGGAACCTCACGGAAGACCAGTATCAGCGGCTCAAGGGCGAACTCGAGGAAGGTTTCGCCGGGGCGCTCAATGCGGGCCGCCCCATGGTGCTCGAGGGCGGGCTGGACTGGAAGGCCATCGCGCTCACGCCCAAGGACATGGATTTTCTCGAAGCCAAGAACGCCGCCGCGCGCGAGATCGCGCTGGCCTTCGGCGTGCCACCCATGCTGCTGGGCATTCCCGGCGACAACACCTACGCCAATTACGCCGAAGCCAGCCGTGCGCTCTGGCGGCAGACGGTGATCCCGCTCGTCACCAAGGTGCTTGCCGCGCTCAACCACTGGCTCTCGCCTGCATTCGACGGCGCGGCGCTGGTGCCGGACTTCGACGTGATCGAGGCGCTGGCGGCGGATCGCAAGCTCGATTGGGAGCGGGTGGGGAACGCGGCGTTCCTCAGCGATGACGAGAAGCGGGAATTGCTCGGGTTTGGAAGAGCTGATTTCGGCTGACGCCGAATCCCCCCTCCCAACCTCCCCCACAAGGGGGGAGGTGCTGGCCTTGTGCGTATGGAGATAGCCAAGCAAAGGAAACACCCTCCCCTTGATGGGGAGGGTTGGGGTGGGGTGACCCACGGAGTTTGGAAACATGGACGACATCACGAAAACCATCCTCGACCGCGGGGACCTTGCGCATCTGGCGCTGTTCCTGTGGGCGAGCGGGGCGAGTGCGGTCGTCGTGTTCCTGCTGCGTGAACTGGCGACCGCCAACCGGCGCTTCAATGCGTTCGTCACCGAAATCGCCCACCTCAATCGCCTCTTCAGGGAGAAGGATTGACCATGAAGAAAGTCCAGACAGGCAAGGCCGGCCAGCAGGAAGCCCAGCAGGTCTTCCGCCAGTTCGCCTGGCTGCTCGCGGGCACGCTTGCGGCCCAAAAATCGCCGCGCACACGGCGCAAGCCGACGGGGCGCTGAATGGGTGCGACTATCGATGCCGACGGGCGGTTTTCCGGTTACGCCTCGCTGTTCGGCCAGCTCGACCAGGGCGGCGATATCGTCATGCCCGGCGCCTTTGCCGAAACGCTCCGCAGGCGCGCCCCGGCAAGAGTGCGGCTGCTGTTTCAGCACGACCCCAAGGAGCCGATCGGGCTCTGGGACGAGATCGTCGAGGACGCGCGGGGATTGAGGGTTTCGGGGCGCCTCCTCGATGTGGTGCCGCGCGCCGCTCATCTTAAATCCCTGATCGCGCAGGGCGCGCTCGATGGGCTCTCCATCGGGTTCCGCGCGGTCCGCGCCACCCGCGACCGGGGGACGGGTCACCGGCGGCTCTGGGCCGTGGACCTGTGGGAAATTTCCATCGTCACTTTCCCGATGATGGAAGCGGCGCGGATCGCCTCCGCGCCCGACGGGCACGAGGCCCGGCTTGCCGCAACGCTCGGCGCGGCAGCGCGCATGTTTAGCTGAAAAAGGAACAGCAATGACCAAGACCATCCAACCGCGCCTTGAAAACAAGGCGGCGGCCAGCCCCGTTTTGGGCGACGTCAACGCCATGCTTGGCGAATTCATGTCCGCTTTCGAGGAGTTCAAGGCGTCCAACGACGCGCGCCTCGATGAGATCGAAAGCGCGGGAGCGCCGATACGCTGATCGAGGACAAGCTCGACCGGCTCAACGCCTTTCTCGATGACCGGAAAGCCGCCATCGACAAGGCCAGCATCGACCGCGCCCGCCCGGCGCTGGAAACCGGCCGCCTGTGCGCCGGCGACGAATACAAGGACTCTTTTTCGGCCTATGTGAAGCGCGGCGAGGAAAAGGCACTCTCGGTCGGCTCGAATGAAGACGGCGGCTATCTCGTGCCCGCAGAGACCGAAACCGAAATCTCGCGGCTCCTGACGGCCATCTCGCCCATGCGCGCCATTTGCGGCGTGCGGCAGGTGTCGTCATCGGTCTATAAAAAACCGATTACTATCACCGGCCCGCAGGTCGGATGGGTAGGCGAGACGGCGGCGCGCGTCCAGACCGGTTCGCAGGTGCTGGACGAACTCGCCTTCCCCACGACCGAACTCTACGCCATGCCCGCGGCAACCCAGAACTTCCTCGATGACGCCGCCGTCGATGTCGGCCAGTGGATCGCCGAGGAGGTCAATGCCGCCTTTGCCGAACAGGAAACCGCCGCCTTCATCCTCGGGGACGGCGCCAACAAGCCCACCGGCTTTCTCGATGCGGACATCGTTGCCGAAGAGAACTGGGCGTGGGACAAGCTGGGCTATATCGCGACCGGTGTCGACGGCGGGTTCCCCGGCGGATCGGCACCCGCGGATGCCTCGGACGTCTTGATCGACCTCGTCTATGCGCTCAAATCCGGCTACCGCCAGAACGCCACCTGGCTGATGAACCGGCGCACGCAAGGGGCGATCCGCAAGCTCAAGGACGCCGACGGCAACTACCTCTGGCAACCTGCCGCCGCACCCGATGGCCGCGCCAGCTTGATGGGCTTCCCGCTGGTCGAGGCCGAGGACATGCCCGACATCGACAATGATGCCACCCCCATCGCCTTCGGCGATTTCCGGCGCGGTTACCTTATCGTGGACCGCCAGGGCGTGAACGTCCTGCGCGATCCCTATTCGGCCAAGCCCTACGTGCTGTTCTACACCACCAAGCGCGTGGGCGGCGGGATCGCCGATTTCGACGCGATCAAGCTGCTCAGATTTGCCGAGGATTGATCGGCTTACGCCGCCCCCCCTCCCAACCTCCCCCACAAGGGGGGAGGTGCCGGCCTTGTGCGTTTGGGGACGCCCCAGAAAAGAAAGCACCCTCCCCTTGATGGGGAGGGCTGGGATGGGGTGAAGCCACGCGCTCCAGACCATCGACCAACCGATAAAGAGCACCAACATGACCTCCTTCCTTCTCGCGGGGCCCGCGCAGGAGCCGGTTTCACTCGTCCAGGCCAAGGCTCATCTCAGGGTCGACGATGACGCCGAGGACGGGCTGATCGAAAGCCTCATTACCGCCGCGCGCGTCCATATCGAGGGCGTGACGGGCCGGGCGCTGCTGGAGCAGAGCTGGCGGCTGGTGCGGGACGACTGGCCTGCCAACGGCATCGTCATGCTACCGGTTGGCCCGGTGCAGTCGCTCGATGAAATCCGTACCTATGATGAGCATGGCGAGCCGCACATCATCGACACCGAGGGGGCGCTGCTGGACGGGCACGGCATTCCGCCGCGCGTGGTGCTGCCCGGCAACCGGCCTTCGATCCGCGAACGGCTCGGCGTCGAGATCGACTATACCGCCGGGTATGGCAAGGCGCCTGAGGATGTGCCCGCCGATCTCATCCAGGCGCTGCTGACCCTTGTTGCCTATTGGTACGAAAACCGCGACGCGGTGCTTGCGGTCGGCGCGGCTGGGATCATTCCGTCGGGGTTCGACCGCATTCTCGCCAGTTACCGGCGGGTGCGGATATGAGAGAGCTATCGCCGCCGCTCGGCACACTCCGTGACCGCGTTCAGCTCCAGAAGCGCGAAATGAGCGTTGCGCCCGATGGCGGGCACGAAACGCTGTTCCTGCCCATTGCCAGCGTCTGGGCACGCGTCCGGGCGCGTTCGGCGCGCTTTTCGCGCGAAGGGGATGGGCGCACCGCGACCTCGACCCACGCCGTCACCATGCGTTTTCGCAAGGATCTCAAGCCCGGCGACCGCATCGTTTATTGCGGGCGGGCGCTGGAGATCGTCGAGGCCGAGGACATCAACGGGCGGCGGGCTTATCTCGCCTGCCTGTGCATCGAAACCGCGATGGTGGGGTAGGCCGATGAACGTTATCGACGACATCCAGACCGCTCTTGTTTCCGCCTGGTCTTCTGACGCTGCACTGACGCTGCTGGTGGGGGCGGGCGCGGTGTTCGACGCCCCGCCCAGGGGCCGCCAGCCGCCCTATGTCACCATCCTCAGCCACGACACCGCGCCGCGCGATGGCGATGAGACGCCCGGCTTCGAGCATCGGATGACCGTCCATTGCTGGACCCCGCACCCCTCCCGCCGCGCCGCCCTCGAAATCGCCGACCGCATCGAGCGGGTGGTGGTGGCCGGCCCGATCGAGCCAGACGAGCACGTGCTGACGGTGCGCCGCCATGTGCGCACCGAAACCAGGATCGATCTTTCCACCGGCCGCGCCCGTGCGGCGGTGACCTTTCGCTTTTTCTCCGAACCCAAGGACTGAACGATGACGGCCCAGAGCGGCAAGGACATGCTTTTGAAGCTCGACCAGACCGGGTCGGGCAGTTTTCTGACCGTGGCGGGCCTGCGCACGCGCAGCCTCGCCTTCAACGCGGCAAGCGTCGACACCACCGATGCGGAAAGCGCCGGACGCTGGCGCGAGCTTCTGGCCGGAGGCGGCATCAAGCGCGCCTCGGTCTCCGGCTCGGGCATCTTCAAGGACAAGACCTCGGACGCCGAGGTGCGGGCGCTGTTCTTTGATGGAACGATCCGCGACTGGCAGCTGATCCTGCCCGATTTCGGGACCGTCGAGGGGCCGTTCCAGATCGTCGCGCTGGAGTTTTCCGGCGATCACGCAGGCGAGGTGACGTTCGAGCTGGCGCTGGAAAGCGCGGGCGAGATCACGTTCACGGCGGATTAGGAGGACCCCAAATGGCCAATCCCCAAAGGGGTGAAATCGACGCCGAGATCGGCGGCGAGACGATGACGCTGTGCCTGACGCTGGGCGCGCTCGCCGAACTCGAGGCCCGGTTGCAGACCGGCGATCTCAACGGGCTCGTCGAGCGGTTTGCCCAAGGCCGTATCTCGGCACGCGACCTCACCGCCATTCTGGGCGCGGGCTTGCGCGGGGCGGGCCATCCGGTGACCGACGATGACCTCGCCCGGCTTGCGATCGAAGGCGGACTGCGGGGCGCGGCGGAAATCGCCGTGCAGCTTCTGAAGGCGACCTTCGGGGACGCGCAATGAGTCGCTTGCCCTGGAGCGAGATGATGCGGTTCGGGCTGGGCGTATTGCGCCTGCCGCCACCGCTTTTCTGGGCGATGACGCCGCGTGAACTGGCCGAGGCCCATGCCGGGCTTTCGGGGCGCGGCGCGGCGGGCCCGCTCGACCGCTCGGCTCTTGAAGCGCTGATGGCACTGCACCCGGATGGAGGCAATAATGTCTGAACTTTTCGGCGAGGCGTTCGACCGCGAACTGTCCGATATTCCGGTCGAACTCGAACGCATCCGCGATCTCGGCCAGTCGGTCGGCGCAACGCTGACGCGCAGCTTGCGCGGCGCGATGATGGAAGGCCGCTCGCTGCGCGGCCTCTTAAGCGAAATCGGCCGCGCCTTTGCCGATATCGCCCTCAAGGCGGCGTTGAAGCCGCTCGGAACCCTGGTGTCCGGCAGCATCGAAAGTCTGTTCGCTTCCCTCAATCCGGCGCTGGGCGGGGTGAAGCCGTTTGCCAAGGGCGGCGTGATCGGATCGCCCACATATTTCCCGATGCCGGGGCAGTGGGGGCTGGCCGGGGAGGCTGGACCGGAAGCTGTGATGCCCCTCCAGCGCGGAGCCGATGGGCGACTGGGCGTCGCGGGCGGTGGCGCGGTGACGGTCAATTTCAACGTGACGGCTTCGGACGCGCGAAGTTTTCTGGCCGCCGAAGCGGAGGTCAACGCCATGCTCCTGCGGGCGGTGCGCAGGGGCGGGCGGGGGAGTTAGGCTGAATCCACACTGTTTGAAGCAGCATCGCTGCCCCCTCATCCGCCCCTTCGGGGCACCTTCTCCCACGAGGGGAGAAGGGGAACCGTGGGGCAACCACACGAGCCCCCCTCTCCCCTCGTGGGAGAGGGGCTGGGGGTGAGGGGGCCAGCGATCCATCCACGACACAAACGCCTATAGGAACCCCAAAAATGTCCTTCCACCCAATCCGCTTCCCCCTCGATATCGCGCTCGGCGCCGTCGGAGGCCCGCAGCGGTTGACCGATGTGGTGACGCTCGCCTCCGGGCGCGAGGAGCGCAATAGCCGGTGGGCGCGGTCGCGGCGGCGGTACAATGCCGGTTACGGCGTCAAGTCGAAAGCCGACATGCAGGCCGTGCTCGAATTCTTCGAGGAACGGCGCGGGCGGTTTCATGCCTTTCTCTGGCGCGACGCGCTCGATTGCACCTCGCGCAACGATGGCGCGGCGCCCACCGTGCTCGACCAGGAGATCGGGACGGGCGACGGCGCGGAAACCAAATTCCAGCTCGTCAAGCGCTACGGCGCGAGCTTCGATCCCTATTTGCGGCCGATCACCAAACCGGTGACGGGAAGCGTCATCCTCGCGGTCGATGGCTCGCCGCTGGCGGGCGGGGCATTCTCGGTCGCCCTTTCAACCGGCATCGTGACGCTCATCACCGCGCCCGCCAATGGCGCGGTTGTGACCGCGGGCTTCGTGTTCGACGTGCCCGTGCGCTTCGATACCGACCGGCTCGACGTCGAGCTTTCGGGGTTCGACGCGGCGGTTGCGCCTAATATCCCATTGATCGAGGTGCTCGACGAATGAAGGCTTTTTCTTCCCGGTTCGCCAATCATATCGCCAGCGGGGCGACGACGCTTTGCTGGTGCTGGAAAATTGTGCGCCGGGACGGGGTGGTACTCGGTTTCACCGATCACGATCTGGCGCTCGATTTTGCCGGCACCCGGTTCAATCCGGCGCACGGGCTCGATCCTTCCGAAACCGTCGAGCGCGCGGGTGCGCAGGCCCAGACCGCCGAAGTGCTCGGTGTGCTCCATTCCGATGCCATTTCCGAGGAGGACATCCTGCTCGGGCGCTATGATGGCGCGCGGGTGGAAAGCTGGCGGGTCAACTGGCGCGATGTGGACCAGCGGGCGCTGATCCGTGCCGATACCATCGGCGAGATCGTGCGCGAGGACGGCGTGTTCCGCGCCGAACTGCGCTCGGGCCAGCACGCGCTCAATGTGCCCAAAGGCAGGCTCTATCAGCACCTGTGCGACGCCGCGCTCGGCGATGGACGGTGCACGGTCAATCTCGAGGCATCGGCCTACAGGCGCAACGCCACGGTCAGCGCGGTCAGAGGTCCGGCAACGCTCGCTGTCACCGGCCTTGGGAGCCTGGCCGAGGGCTGGTTTACCCACGGTTTCGCGCGCTGGACCTCGGGCAAGCGTATCGGGATCGAAGACGCGATCACGCAGCATGCCGGCGGAACGCTTGGGTTCGCCTCCCCGGTCGGCAACTGGGCCGAGCCGGGCGATACGCTGACCGTTTACGCCGGATGCGACAAGCAGTTCGGGACCTGCCGCACAAAATTCTCCAACGGCGCCAATTTTCAGGGTTTCCCGCATATTCCGGGCAGCGATTTTCTTATGCGCTACCCCAATGCCACCGACCGCCTCGACGGTGGCGTGATGGTGCGATGAGCGGGAAAATCATCGCCGAAGCGCGGCGCTGGCTGGGCACGCCCTATCGCCATCGCGCGGCAACGCGCGGGGCGGGCTGCGACTGCCTCGGGCTCGTGCGTGGGGTCTGGCGCGAGCTTTATGGGCGCGAGCCGCAGGCCGTGCCGCCCTATGGCGCGGACTGGCGCGCGGCGGGCGACGGCGGGCTGGAAAGAGCGGCGCGCCGCCATATGGTCGCGGTCGAGGGGCAGCCATTGCCGGGGCACCTCGTCCTTTTCGCCCTCGTCCGGCACCGCCCGCCGCGCCATTGCGCGATCATGGTGGAGGCGGGGCGTTTCATTCATGCCCAGGAGCAGGTTGGCGTCGTCGAGGCGGACCTTACCGAAGCCTGGCAGCGCCGCATCGCGGGCGTCTTTGCATTTCCGGGACAATAATTCATGGCAACACTGGCACTTTCGCTGGCCGGGCAGGTCGTTGGCGGTATGCTCGGCGGCCCCATCGGGGCGACCATCGGGCGCGCGCTCGGAGCGCTGGCGGGCAGCGCGGTGGATGCGCAGATCTTTGGCGAAAGCGCGCCGCAGCGCACCGGAAGCGATATCCGCATCACCGGTTCGAGCGAAGGCGTGTCCGTGCCGCGCCTGTTCGGCTGGAGCCGGGTGTCGGGCAACATCATCTGGGCGACCGATCTGGAACGGTTGCCGCAGGAGACTTCCGGCAGCAAGGGCCTCGGCGGCCAGCGCGAGGAGGAGGACGTTATCGCTGCCAGTTTCGCGCTGGCGCTCTGCGAAGGCCCGGTCGCCCACCTGGGGCGCATCTGGGCCGATGGCAAGCCGCTCGAAACCGAAGGGCTGACCGTCCGCTTTTATCGTGGTACCGCCAGCCAGCAGCCCGACAGCTTCATGGTGGCGCGGCAGGGGGCGGGGCAGGTGCCGGGCTATCGCGGACTCTGCTATCTCGTTTTCGAGCGCCTGCCGCTCAAGCAGTTCGGCAACCGCATTCCCAATCTCAGCGTCGAACTCTGCCGCCCGGTGGGGGAACTGGAAAAGGATTTGCGCGCCGTCTGCGTCATCCCCGGCTCCACCGAATTCGGCTACGACCCGATGCCCCGCGTCAGGATCGTGGGCGCGGGCCGCACGGCGCCGGAAAACGCCCATATGAGCGCGATGCGTTCGGACTGGGACGTATCGATGGACGAGTTGACCGCGCTCTGCCCCAATCTCGAGCATGTGGGACTCGTCGTCTCCTGGTTCGGCACCGATCTGCGCTGCGGCAATTGCGCGGTGGAGCCGCGCGTCGAATCCGCCTCCCGGCAGATCAAGGATGCCCAGTGGTCCGTCGCCGGGCGCACGCGGGGCACGGCCAATACCGTTTCGAGCCACGCTGGCGGACCGGCCTATGGCGGCACGCCATCGGACGCGACGGTGCGCCGGGCCATCGCCGATCTCCGGTCGCGCGGCATCAAGGTGACGCTTTATCCGTTCGTGATGATGGACATTCCCACGTCCAACACCCGGCTTGATCCCTATACGCTCGAAAGCGGACAGCCGGCTTACCCCTGGCGCGGGCGGATCACGTGCCATCCCGCGCCGGGCGCTTCCGGCTCTCCCGACAAAACGGGCGCGGCCACCACGCAGGTCGACGCCTTCCTCAATTCCGGCTATCGCGAGATGATCCTGCATTACGCCCAGCTCGCCGAAGCGGCGGGCGGTGTGGATGCCATCCTGATCGGCTCGGAAATGCGCGGGCTTACGCAAGTGCGCTCGGGCGCGATTGCGTTTCCCTTCGTCAACGGGCTGAAAACGCTGGCCGGGGACGTGCAGGACATCGTTGGGGGCGGCACCAAGATCGTCTATGCCGCCGACTGGTCGGAATATTTCGGCTACCAGCCCGCCGATGCGCCGGGCGACATGATCTTCCACCTCGACCCGCTGTGGGCCGACTCCAATATCGATGCGGTGGGCATCGACAATTACATGCCGCTCGCCGACTGGCGCGATGGCCGGGACCACCCCGACGCCCAGCACGCGCGCTCGATCTACGACACGGACTATCTTGCCGCCAACATCGCGGGCGGGGAGGGGTTCGACTGGTACTATGCCAGCGCCGGCGCGCGCGCCGGCAGCGAACGCTCCCCCATAACTGATGCGGGGCATGGCGAGCCATGGATCTGGCGCTATAAGGACCTCGAAAACTGGTGGAGCCAGCCCCACCACAACCGCGTCGGCGGCGTACGGTCTGCGACGCCCACCGCGTGGGTGCCCAAAAGCAAGCCGATATGGCTGACTGAACTGGGTTGCGGCGCGGTGGACAAGGGCCCCAACGCGCCCAACGCCTTTGGCGACCCCAAGAGCGCCGAGGATGCCCGCCCGCCCTTCTCGTCCGGCCTGCCCGATGCGCTGATCCAGCGCCAGATGCTGCGCGCCTGCCTCCAATACTGGAAGGCCAGAGGCGGCGCGATGCTCGATTTTGAGCGCATCTATATCTGGTGTTGGGACGCGCGGCCCTATCCGGCCTTCCCCGCCTTCACCGATATCTGGTCCGATGGCGACAATTACGCCACCGGCCACTGGCTCAACGGACGGCTTGGCGTTGCGGCGGTCGATGAGATGATCGGGGCAGTGGCCGATGCCTATGGCGTGGATGTCGGCAGGATCGACGTCGCCCCGCCGCTGATCCAGGGCCTGACCATCGAGGCGGTCGCGACCATGCGCGATGTCCTGGCCATGGTGACCGAGGCCACCGGTCTCGTGCCGCGCGATGGCCCGGAAGGGCTCAACTGGATTGCGCCGGACGACCGCGAGCCGCTCGTGCTCGACCATGGCCGGATGGTGCGTGAGGACGGCCCGGTTCTCGCCCGGCGGCGCGGAGACCCCGCTGAAGCTGCCGGGCGGCTGACCCTTTCGTTCATCGACCGGGGCCGCGATTATCAGGCTGCGTCCGTGCTGGCCCTTTCCCATGGCGGCACGCGCATCGCGGCAGAAAATACGGGCCTCGTGCTCGATCCTTCGGCAGCCCGCCTTGCCGCCGAAGCGATGATTGCCCGCATGGCGCGCGGCAGCGACACGCTCGATTTCAAGCTGCCGCCATCGCTTCTGGCCCTCGAGCCCGCCGATATCGTCACCATTGCCGGGGAGACCGACGGGCCGTTCCTCGTGGGCGAGGTGCGCGACGGGGCCAGCCGCGCCATCGGCGCCCGCGCCCATGGCGAAGCAGTGCCCGCCACGGTGGTTTCCGAGCCGCGCCGCAGCGGGCGGATCGTGCCAGTTGCGGGCGCCGATCCGCTATTCGCCGCCGCGCATCTGCCGGTTGCGGGCGGTGGGACCGAGCTTGTGCTGGGCGCCTTTGCCGCCCCGTGGCCCGGCGCGATCGATATCCGCGATTCAACGACCGGTGCCGCCGTTGCCACGCTCAATCGCCCCGCCTTTCTCGGCACACTCGCCGCAACCATGCCCGAAGGGCTTTCGGAGATCTGGTCCTACGAGGCACCGCTTCTCGTGAACCTCTTCAGCGGCCATCTGGCTTCGGCTGCGCCCGGCGCTGTGCTTTCGGGCGTCAACCGCATCGCCGTAGAGCTTGCCAACGGCGACTGGGAGGTCATCGGGTTCGCCGATGCCGAACTGGTCGAAACGGGTGCCTATCGCCTCACCGGCCTGTTGCGGGGCCTTGATGGTACATCGCCCGGCGAGGCGACGGTACAAGCATCCGTAATGGTTCTCGACAACCGTGTGGTGCGCATGCCGGTGCCGAAGGACAATCTTGGCACAACCCGCGCCCTCAAGGCTTATGCGGGCGTTGAGGACGCCGAGGGGACGAATCTGGATATCGCGCTGGGCATCGAACCGGCGGCCCCGCTGTCTCCTGTCCATCTCGTGGCCTTCCGCGATCCTGGCACTGACGATGTTTCGCTAAGCTGGACCCGCCGCAGCCGCGCTTCCGGCACGGGCTGGGCCTATGGCGACATGCCGCTCGATTTTTTGCCAGAGCGCTACAGCGTGGAGATTTTCGACGGGCCGGAGAGGGTGCGGACCGTCACCTCCGATACGCCGGGCACGATCTACACCGCCGCCCAGCAGGCCGCCGACTTCGGCGAGCAGCCATCCGCCTTCACCTTCACCGTCACCCAGATCAGCCCGGAGCTTGGTCCGGGCGCCACATCAACCGGAGCGTTCCCATGACCTCGACCGCGCGGCTCGACCTGCCGCTTATCGCCGCCGAACAGGCGCAAAAACACGTCACCCATAACGAGGCGCTGCTGATCCTCGATGCCGCCACCCAGTTGCGGCTGACGGCGCGCGACCTGACCGATCCGCCCGAAACACCCGAACCGGGCGAAACATTCGCCATCGGCACGGGCGCAACAGCGGCATGGGAAGGCCGGGACGGCCAGCTTGCCTGTTGGACCGAGGGCGGCTGGCGCTACCTTATCCCCCGGACCGGCTGGGTCGCCTGGGACGAAACCGATGCCGCGCCCGTCATCTTCGAGGGCGGGAACTGGCGCGCCTTCCTTTCCAACGTCTCCGGCCTCGGCATCGGCGCGCTGCCGGACGAAACCAACCGGCTTGCGGTACGCTCCGAAGCGGCGCTGTTCACCGCCATTCCCGATGGCGATGGCGGCAACGGCAATCTGCGCCTGACGCTCAACAAGGAGACGGCGGCCGATAGCGCCACGCTGATCTTCCAGTCCGGCTGGTCGGGCCGCGCCGAAATCGGACTTTCGGGCAATGACGACTTCGCCTTCAAGGTCAGCCCGGATGGCGAGGCCTGGTCGACGGCGATGACGCTCGACCGGACCGATGGCTTCGTGCGCTTCGATCAGATGGCCGGTTCGACGGTCAGTTTTCCCACCATCGCATCGGGCATCCTTGCGGTGACGACAAGCTGCGCCGTCCCCGCGCCCGAGACGGGGCTGACCGACGAGATCGACACGATCACCGGTGGCTTTGACGGCGCCTTGCTGATCCTTGCCGGCACGGCGGGGACGACGCTCACCTTCAAGGATGGCACCGGCAATCTCAAGCTCGGCGGGGACCGGGTACTCGATGCGTTCGAGGACAGCCTGATGCTGGTGCGGCGCGGCACGGACTGGATCGCGTTGAGCTACGCCGACAACGCCTGATTTCTTTTTCCCACGGAGACCAAACCATGCCCGCTTCGCGCTGGACCCATTGCCTTGCGCAGATTTTAAAGCACGAGGGCGGATATGCCGATCATCCCTCCGACCCCGGCGGCGCCACCAATATGGGCATCACCCACAAGACGCTGGCCCGCTGGCGCGGTGTGGAGCCCTGGTGGGCGCTCGACAAGGCTGAGGTGAGGGTACTCGAAAAAGCCGAGGCCGCCGGGATCTACAAGGCACTTTACTGGGAGCGCGTGAAGGCTGCCTCGCTTCCGCCGGGCCTCGATCTCGCCGTCTTCGACTACGCCGTCAATTCCGGCCCCGACCGAGCCGTAAAGACGCTGCAGGCGCTGGTCGGCGTTGTCGAGGACGGCTTTGTCGGCCCCGTCACCCTCGATGCGGTCGCCCGGCGTGATACCCGCGCCCTCATCAACGCCCTTTGCGACCAGCGTCTCGGCTTCCTCCAGCGCCTTGCGATCTTTTCGACCTTCGGGCGCGGCTGGACGAACCGCGTCGCCGACATCCGTGCAACCGCACTGGCCGACGCCGCCAGCGCCCCCGCGCCCGACAACCCCCAAGGAGTGAACGATATGACCGTTCTCGACGGCTACAAGACCTACGTCATCGGCTTTTTGATGCTGGCCATCGGAATTGCCCAGTTCGCCGGGATCACCATCCCGGTCTTCGGCGAATACTCCGGCGCGCAGCTCGTCATGGAAGCGCTGGGCATCATCTTCCTGCGCCGGGGGATCAAGAGCGAGGTGGGGCGGGCTTAGGCCCGGCATTGAAAAATCTCGCCGGAAGGTCATATTAGACGGATCTTAAAGCGTCTCCCTGAAGGAAATCAGCATGGCGAAACGCAGATTTGTCGTCAGTGCCCTCTGGGATGAGGACGCAAAAATCTTCTATTCCGAAAGCGACATCATCGGCTTGCACGTCGAGGCTGTGACCTTCAAGGAATTTGAGGAGATCGTTCTGGATACAGCGCCAGAACTGATCATTGAAAACCACCTCAAGCCCGACCTGCAAACGCTCTCGCTGCGCGATCTCATCCCCTCCATCATCCTCAACCCTCCCCGGCATCTGGCGACGGCCTGATGCCGGAGGGCTTCTACAAGGAAGTCTGCAAGGAGATAAAGGCGCTCGGCTTTTTCTATAAGGAGAACGCCAAGGGCTCCCACGAGAAGTGGCAGAATGATGCGGGCAGGATCATTCTTGTGCCCCGAAATCTCAAAAGCCGCCACACCACCAATGGCATCCTGAAAGATGCGGGTTGCGACAAGCGGTTCTGATACACCCCACCCATTCATTTGCAGTTCAGCAAACTCGCGCTATTGATGGCGCATGAAAAAAGTTCTTCTTTCCCGATTTGTTTCTGCCGCGCTCGCCGCAACGCTGGTCCTGCCCGTGGGGGCGGGGGCCGCGTTTGCGCAAGGAGCGTGCTGGGACAATGCCGCCATTCAGGCCGCCGTCGCCAGCGGGCAGATTCTTTCGCTGGCCGATGCGCGGGCGCGGGAGGGTATACCCGGCTCGACGCAGATTCTCGACGTAAAGGTCTGCGAACAGGGCGGCGCGCCGGTTTACGTAATCGCCGTGCTTGAAGCCTCGGGCGAAGCGCGTAATCTCACCATCAGCGCACGATAACAGCGGTTCGGCCGGGGCGGGGCAGATGCGGATACTGGTTGTCGAAGACGACGAAAACCTCAACAGGCAGCTCGTGACGGCGCTGACCGATGCCGGCTATGTGGTCGACAGCGCCAGCGATGGCGAGGAAGGGCATTTTCTGGGCGATACCGAGCCTTACGATGCGGTGGTCCTCGATATCGGGCTGCCGCAGATGGACGGCATTTCCGTGCTCGAAGCCTGGCGGCGGGAAGGGCGCGCCATGCCCGTGCTGCTTCTGACCGCCCGCGACCGCTGGAGCGACAAGGTGCAGGGGATCGATGCGGGCGCCGACGACTACGTCGCCAAACCCTTTCACATGGAAGAAGTACTGGCGCGTTTGCGAGCCCTCGTCCGCCGCGCGGCGGGCCACGCCTCCAACGAAATCACCGCCGGGCCCGTCCGGCTCGATGTGAAGGCGGGGCGCGTCACCGTCGATGGGCAGGCCATCAAGCTCACCTCCCACGAATTTCGCCTCCTCTCCTACCTCATGCTGCACAAGGGCAAGGTCATCTCGCGGACCGAGTTGACCGAGCATCTCTACGATCAGGATTTCGACCGCGATTCCAACACCATCGAGGTATTCGTCGGCCGCCTGCGCAAGAAGCTGCCCGACGACCTCATCCAGACGATCAGGGGTCTCGGCTACCAGATCATCGCTGATTGATGCAGCGCGGCTCGATTGCATTCCGGCTGTTCTGGCTCTCGGCGGGCTGGCTGATCATCGCGCTGGTGGCGACGGCGTTCCTTCTCACCGAGCTTTATACCCAGGCGCTCGACCGCGACCTTTCGGAAAGCCTCGATTTCCATATCGCCTCGCTGGTCGGCCAGACGCTTTCGGGCGAAACGCCCGGCTCGGCCGAACTGGCCGTCGCCGATGCCCGTTTCACCCGCCCCACCTCGGGCTGGTACTGGCAGATTCGCGATGAAGCGGGCGCCGTCATCAATTTTTCCTCCTCCCTTATCGGCACCGTGCTGCCCGAACTGGGCGGTGCGTTCGATCCCTCCGGCGCGCGAAGCGGCGTCGTCACCGATGCATACGGCCAGCGCCTGCGCGTGGTCGAGCGCTGGATCACGCTCGATGCGGCCGGGCGTATCTCCATTCTCGTCACGGGCAATCTTTCCGATCTCGAAAGCCAGGCCTCGGCCTTCCGCGGGCAGGCGATCATCGTGCTTGGCGTGGTTGCGCTGATCCTTGCCGCCATGAGCGCCATGCTCGCCCGCTTCGCGCTGCGCCCCATCGAGCGGCTGCGCGAGGCCGTCGAGGCGGTGCGCGAAGGGGAGCGCCCGACAGTCGAAGGCGATTTCCCGCAGGAGATTTCGCCGCTGGCCGACGAGGTCAACGAACTCATGCGCTCCAATACTCAGATCATCGAGCGCGCGCGCAATCAGGTCGGCAACCTCGCCCATGGCCTCAAGACCCCGCTCGCCGTGCTCCGCAACGAGGCCGGGGCGGATAACGGCCTTCTGGCCCGCACGGTGATGAGCGAAACCGAAAACATGTCGCGCATCGTTGCGACCTATCTCGATAAGGCCCGGCTCGCCGCCCGTTCGAGCGTCATCGGCAAGCGCGCCGATACCGCTGCCGTCCTTGCCCGGCTTGGGCGCGTCATGGCAAAGATCAACAAGCATTGCGATATCGCGACCGCGATCGATGAAACAACGCCATGGTTCCGGGGCGATGAGAGCGATCTTGAGGAAATGGCGGGCAACCTGCTCGACAATGCCTGCAAATGGGCCCGCTCCACCGTCCGGCTGTCCGCCGGCGCCGAGGGGCGTCAGGTGCGGGTCGAGATCGATGACGACGGACCGGGGCTGACCGACCAAGAGGCCGGGCAGGTGTTGCGAAGAGGCGTCAGGCTCGACGAAAAAACGCCCGGAAGCGGGCTTGGTCTCGATATCGTCAAGGAACTTGTGGATGTGTACGGGGGTTCTCTGACATTAACGCGGTCTGAATTGGGCGGGCTCAAGGCGACATTGCTGCTACCCTCGGCAAGGGGTGGCGTACGCCTATGAGCTTGAACGCAATTTTGCCGTATAGGACTTTAGATTCAGCACGCATAATGGGCGCGGCCCCATGGAGAGGTAAACAAAAATGAACATTCTCAAAGCAGCTCTGCTGGTGGGTCTTGCCCTGACCGTCGCGGCGTGTAGCCGCACGGGAGGCTTCCCCTCGACCCGGACCGCCTTTCCCGCCCCCCAGACGACGGCGCTGCCCGATTTTGAGACCCCCCAACCCACGGAGGTCCAGACGATCCAGCAGGCGCGCCTCGATCCGGGCAGCTATTCCTATCTCGATGCCGGTGTGCTCGGCCAGCTCAGTTCTGCCCAGCGTAGCGCGGCCAACGACGCCCAGTTCTATGCCCTCCAGTTCGGTCGCCCCGGCGCGCCGCGCAACTGGAGCGCTTCGGGCGCCAGCGGGCAGGTCTCGGTCGGCCCCTATGTCCGTGTCAACAACCTCGATTGCCGGGAATTTTCCCATCGCGTGACCGTCAGCGGCCAGACCTATACCAAATCCGGCACCGCCTGCCGCGAGGCGGATGGCGCGTGGAACGTGGTCAACGCCTGATCCCTCGCCGGATCGCATGAAACGATGCCGGGCGTATGGTTCCGGCACCGTTTCCCTTTTGGGACAAAGGTTTATTTACGTTCGGGGCCTACAGTCGTCCCGCGTATGCACTGATCCATTTCATCCCCGGTAATTCCTTATGCTGAAAGGCAAGTCCCGCGCCGCAGCTTCCAAAGCGCCGCCGCCCTCCACCAGGAGCGCGGGCAAAAAGGACGCCGCCGCGCCGCCGGCTCTCGACGCCTTTCTCGCAACCTTCAGCGACGTATTGGTCGATCCCCCCGTCTATCACCCGCTGGGGGGCGCGATCGACCGGGAGCTTGCCAAAAGCATCTGGACCTGGATGGCCCGCGACCTTGCCCCATTGGAGGCCGCACGCATCGCCGATGCGATCGATTCCGGCGCCGAACCTGCCGCCGCCTTCGTTCCGATGCTGCCCGAGATGCTCGAGCGCCTGAAGGAAAACGCCGCCGCCGAAAAGGACGACATCGAGACCGAGCGGCGCAACACCATGCAGATGGGCGGAGAGGACGCGCGGGAAAGGCTGCCTTACGTCATCATGGCGATGCGAAGGCACGCGCTGCTCGAACAGGCCAGGAATTTCGGCCAGGCCATCGGCAGGCTTCAGGACGAGGCAACGCTGGGTGTGGCGCTCCAGACCATCAACATTACCAACTACCTTACCCGCGCGCTCTGGATGCAGGCCATGGTGGGCTATATGTCCAATCCGGGCCGCATCATGGCGGCGGTGGTCCGCCTCTCGGGCGGCAACACCGAAACCCACGTTTCGGGCGCCGGGTATACTCCGCTCGTCGAGGCCATCCTCAGCCATGCCCAGAGCCAGATCGGCGGGCTTTCTCCCCAGCCCGGCATGTTCGCCGACCACGATCTCGCCTGCAAATCGGTCGACCGGTTCCATCGGCTGATGCGTTCGATCAGTTACAATCTTGAAATCGAGCGCAAATCGCTCTGGGGCAGCGTTATCACCGACCTGACGGCCCGCTTTTCCGAACGTCTCGAACGGCCCTTGAAGGAAATCAGCCTGCACGTGACCCAGGCCCTGCGCCGTCCCCGCGACGGGGCGGACAAGCTCGATCCCGGCGACGTGCTGATGGCCCTCAACGGGCTCTACCTCCTGACCACCATCCGCAAATGCCGCGATTCTCTCGCCGTCAACGCGCTGCTCGACAAGACATGGGCCGATACGGGACAGACTGTCGAGGTGCTGGTGACCCGGGCGCTCGATCAGTTCCGCGCCGATCCTGCCGACCCCGTGGCTCGCGAACGGCTCGACGCCGGAATCAAGATGGCCGAAATCCGCTACAACCCCGAATACGCCGACATCCTCCGCCGCGCCCGCGACAGCGCCGACCGCAGGGTTGCACAGGGTTGATCGCAGTTTAGCGTATTTAGGCTGGCATCGCTGGCCCCCTCACCCCCAGCCCCTCTCCCACGGGGGGAGAGGGGGGCTCAAGAGCCACTATATCCACGGAATACCCTTCTCCCCTCGTGGGAGAAGGTGGGCTTTCGCGAAGCGAAAGGTCGGATGAGGGGGCCAGCGATGCTGCCGCCGTCGATAAAAGCCTAAACCTTCCCCCGCAGCCGCGCCGGGGTGCACGCCGTGCCATCCCTCACATAGACGATATCGCCAGCGCCGAACTCCGTCCGCGCCATCAGCGCGATGCAATCGGTGCTGGTGCACGAGACGATCGTGCCGATGGTGTTGGCCGGATGGGTTTCGTCGGTGTTGATGAAAATGAGGCAGCCCGGCTCGAAGGCGCGCGCGCCGTCCGGTTCGAGGCGCCATTGCGCCTGCGATAGCCCGAACCTGCCCTTGAGGTAACCGGGCAGGCCCGGTGCGCTGTGCGTCGGAACTGCGGGTGGGGCAGGGGCCTTGAAGGCTTGGGGCAGGATATGCCATTGCGCGCTGTAGCTGGGCGCGTCTCGTGGCGCGATGGTGCCCCCTGCTATCGCTCCGGAAATATCGGCGACATCGGCGGCCCGGATATCGACCTCCTGTCCCGGGCGGCGGGGCAGGAGGGTGGCGATCCCGCGCTGGGGCGGTTCGGTCATAGCGGCCCGGCGCGACGGGCCGAGCCATGCGGGCGGCAACCCGTGCGATGCCGGTGCGCGCACCGAAAATTCGCCATCGCGGCTTTCATGGATCTCGTCGATCCGCGGGTCGGCGACCGCCCGCCGCTTGCCGTCGCGCAACTGGCCGATGCTGGCCTTGCCGCTTTCGATGCACCCCGTCGTGCCCGCGATCCCCGTAACCGATCCGGCCAGCACCACCCGGTCCGAAGTTCCCTCGCCCATCAACTGGCCGCGCGCTGCATCCCATGACGCGGTGCCGCCGGCCAGAAGCCAGGGCCCGATGACGGGCTGCCATCCTCCTGAAACGATCAGCGCGTGTGCTTTGACGGGCTCGTTCGCGTCCGTACCGAACTGGTGCTCGTCGAGCCCGATCACCAGCCTGCTGCGCTCGGGCCGGGCCGAGGCGATCGCGGTGCCCCAGCCGAGCCGGAAGCCATAGGCCTTGCAGAACTCGATGAACCGCGTGCGCGGATCGGGTCTCGGATCGGTGGCGCGCAGCACCGTCTTGCCCGATTCCGACCCGAGGATGGCGAGCCGGTAACCCGCGTTGGTCGCGGTGTGAAGATGAAACGTCTCGCCCGGCCAAATCCCATATTGCCGCGCCATGCGCCACGCGAACCCCGCCGCAACGACGCCGGGCAGGCGGTTGCCCGGAAAGATCGGCAGGCGCTCCTCCGCCCCCGTCGCCAGCACCGCGCCGGAAAAGCCGATGGTAAGGACGCGTGGCCGGGGACGGCTGTTTTCCCGGACCACCTGCACGACACGCGCGACCCCGTCCGAAAGATCGAACACTTCGGCACGGACGAGGACGGTGATCGCGGGATGGGCGGCAATTTCGGCGGCAAGGCTGGCGGTGATCTCCTCTGGCGGGGTTTCGCCATCGGTCTTGCCGAAAAACACGGCCATGCCGCCAGGCACCATATTGCGCTCGACAAGCGTCACCTGCGATCCGCCCCGCGCCGCTTCGAGGGCCGCCGCCATTCCTGCGACCCCGCCCCCAACGATGAGGACATCGGTGTGCCGTGTTTCATCGGGTTCGGCATCGATCCAGCTTCCCGGCACGCGGGGCGCATCGAGGTCGTGGCCAAGACTGTCGCGCCCGCGCGCCAGCAACCGCCGGAAAGGCGCCGCCGCCTTGCTCGCCGCAACGGTGTGGAACGCCGCGCCGTCGACAGCGGGGCAAAGCGCCATGGGCATCTGTGCAGGCGCGCCCGCAACGATAACCGGTGGCGCCGACCATTCATCGAGCGCAACCCCGAACCCGCTTTGCGTACCCGCACTCACAACGCCATTGGCGAGCAGCGCAGAAAGCACCGTATCGCCGTCATAGCCTTCGACGCGCATGCCATTGACGGTGAAGCGGATAGGTCTGGTGCGGTCGATCAGCGGATTGGCGAATTCGGGCGGCACGCTGGCGGCGAACCTGTTGGGCTGGCTCATGGCGCCACCCCCGCCGCGATTTCGGCCACTGTCGAGCCGCTCATCTCCCGGCCCGGCGCGCGCATGCCGCACCATTCCGCCTCAAAGCCGTGCGCCTCGCCCATGATGTGGCGGGCGATGACCGGGGCCAGCGCGACATCGAGCGGGCCAAGTCCCGCCGTTATGTAAACCTTGCTGCGGGGCGGGGTGCCCACCACCGGCGCGCCGTCATGGGTGTCAAGGCGGGTCCGGCCTTTCCGCGCGGCCTTTCTCACGATTGCGCCCTGAGGTAACGCGGCGGCGATCCGCGCATCGGCCAGCCCGTCGGTGTTGTCCGCATGGATGGCGAGAGTCCCGTCACGCAGCGGATCGAAAAGCGTGCCATCGGCAAGGGAAAGGCTTGGAAGCGCAACGCCGTGCCCGCGCTCGGCGATATAGGCGAGATCGTCGCGGACACGCCCCATCCGCTCTATAATGCTGGCGTCGAGCCATGCAAGGATCGCCGCATCGTCGGCCAAAACGAGCTGATCGATGTCCTTGCCGCCCAGCAGGGCCGTGCCGTTGCGGCGGGCCGAGAACGTCTTGGCGTTTTCGATCCATTCGATTCCCACCCGTTCGGCCCAATCCCGCACATGGCCCGCCAACCCCGAGGGCGAGAGCCGCGTGGCATCGCGGATGCGTAATATCGTGCCGCCCCCATCGGCGTCTTCCCGCTCCACCACCTGCCCGTATCCCGTCGCAAGGTGCCGGAAATGGCTTAGCGCCGTCTCGTGATAAGGCGTTCCTGCCCGCACCAGCAGGTCGGTGCGCTCGATCGCATCGGGAGCAACCCGCCCGATGCGCCGCAGCATGTCGGGTCCGCTGGCGAGTGCGAGCTGCAACGTCTGGGGCCGCGTGACCGGGGTAACGGAAAAAGAGGGGGGAGGCGGCACGTCATGTACCGAGGGCCTGTCGCCCACGACAAAGACCTTGCGTCCATGATCGGCGGCAAGCAGACCGGCAAGAACCAGGGAAAAGGGCGTCGTTCCGGCAACGGCAATGGTATGCGGCGCTTCGCCCATAATAAGATACGATTCCCCGATAAAGCCGCGCCGCATATAAGAGGTGCGGCAATGCGCGCCCAGAGATTGCCTGCAAACGGCGCGATTTTGGCTTATAGAACCACGATCGAATTGCTTTTCAAGGGTTTGCCGCGCACTTGCTCTGGTTATTTGCCATTTTGCTGACGCTCGCCGCGCTTGGCGCGCTTTATGCGGCCATGCGCCGGCCCCTTGCGGGCGCGGATGAGGATGCGCCCACACGCGCCTTTTTCAAGAGTCAGCTCGAAGGCATCGAAGAGGATATGCGCATCGGGCGGATTTCCGAATCCGAAGCGGCGGCGGCGCGGGGTGAACTGGCCCGCGAGGTCCTGCGCTTCGAGCGCGAGGAAGGAAAACCCGCTTCAGCGCCAGCCGCGAAAATCCTGCCGGTGCTCATCGTCCTGCCGCTCGTCGCGGTTGTGGCGTTCGCCGTCTATATCGCCATCGGACGCGCCGATCTTCCCGGCCAGCCGCTCGCCGGGCGTGATCTGGCCGCCGAGGGCGGGCAGATCAGCATCGAGGATGCCATCGCCCAGGTCGAGGCGCGTCTGGTCGAAACGCCCAATGACGTGCGCGGCTGGGAGGCGCTGGGTCCCGTTTACATGCAGATGGGCCGCTATTCGGAAGCCGCCAACGCCTTCCGCCATATCCTCGATCTTGCCCCGCCGACCGCCGATGCCGAAACCGATCTGGCCGAGGCGCTCATCCTCGTAAACGACGGGGCGGCCGACGAGGAATCCATTGCGCTGCTGCGGTCCGCCGCCGGGCGCGATCCGGTTCATGTGCGCTCGCGCTTTTATTTGGCGGGTGAATTGACGCGCAGCGGGAATTTCGAGGAAGCCGCCGCACTCTGGCGCGAGCTTCTCGACATCGCCGTGGGCGAGGAACCCTGGGTCGCGACCGCCCGCGCCGGACTTGCGGCGGCCGAAGCGGGAAGCACCGATGCAACGCTTTCCGACCCCGTGCCCGACGCCACTCAAGAGGTTATGATCCGCGGCATGGTTGAGGGACTGGCCGCACGGCTTTATGACACGGGCGGCAGCACTGACGAGTGGATGCAGCTCGTCCGCTCGCGGATGGTTATCGACGGCCAAGACGCCGCGCGGCAGGATCTCGATCGCGGCCTTGCCGCTCTTGACGCCGAAGGCCGGACGGCATTGGCCGATCTGGCCGCTGAACTGGGACTGTAGCAGGAAAAGACATATGGCAATGACCCGCAAGCAGAAGCGATTGGCCGTGATTTCCGGCATGGGCCTTGTCCTCGCGCTGGCCGCAGCGCTGATCTTCACCGCGCTGCGCGACCAGATCGTCTTTTTCTATTCCCCCAGCGAAATCGCCGAAAAAGCCGTCCAGCCCGGTACCCCGATCCGCATGGGCGGCCTCGTCCTCGAGGGAAGCTGGAAGCAGGAGGGGGAAGTCAACAGCTTCATCGTCCACGACGGACAGACCCGGATGACCGCCAACTACACCGGCATCCTCCCCGACCTCTTCCGCGAAGGGCAGGGCGTCGTCACCGAAGGCAGCCTCCAGCTCGACGGCACGTTCCTCGCCACCAACGTCCTCGCCCGCCACGACGAAAACTACATGCCCCGCGAAGTCGCCGACACGCTGCGCGAGCAGGGTGTCTGGCAGGGGGAGGAGGAATAGTGTTTCCTCACACGCACCGCAGCACCCCTCACCCCCAACCCCTCTCCCACAAGGGGAGAGGGGGGCTCAAGAACCGAGGAGCCCCGGTTCCCCTTCTCCCCTTGAGGGAGAAGGTGGCCGGAGCGAAGCGGAGGTCGGATGAGGGGTGCGCGATGCTTCGGCAGGCGCAGGAGGTGCAGTTATGCTCATAGAACTCGGCCACTTCGCCCTCATCCTCGCCTTCGCCCTTGCATTCGCCCAGGCGGGTGTCGGCTTTGCGTTCTGGAAGCGTGGCGGGGCGGCGGCGGCTTTTGTGCAGCAATCGGCCATCCTGCAATTCGTGCTGGTCGGCGCGTCCTTTGCCGCGCTGACCCAGGCCTTCATCGTTTCGGATTTTTCGGTGAAGCTCGTTTACGAGCATTCCCACTCGATCCAGCCCATGCTCTACAAGATCACGAGCGTGTGGGGGAACCATGAAGGTTCCATGCTGCTGTTCGTCCTGATCCTCGTGCTGTTCGGGGCGGCGGTGGCGGCGTTTTCGCGCAATCTGCCCGACGATCTGCGCACGCTGGTACTCTCGATGCAGGGGGTGATGGTCGCGGCCTTCTCGGCGTTCGTGCTGTTCACCTCCAACCCCTTCTGGCGCTTCGATCCGGCGCCCATCGATGGCACCGAACTCAACCCCGTCCTCCAGGACATCGGCCTCGCCCTCCATCCCCCGCTGCTGTATCTCGGCTATGTCGGATTTTCGGTGTGCTTTTCCTTTGCCACCGCCGCGCTCATCTCGGGACGGATCGATGCAGCGTGGGCCCGCTGGGTCCGGCCATGGACGCTGGCAAGCTGGGCCTTTCTGACGCTCGGCATCGCCATGGGCTCCTACTGGGCCTATTACGAACTGGGCTGGGGCGGCTGGTGGTTCTGGGACCCGGTCGAAAACGCCAGCTTCATGCCCTGGCTGGCGGGCACCGCGCTGCTCCATTCGGCCATCGTCATGGAAAAGCGCAACGCGCTCAAGGTCTGGACGATCTTTCTCGCGATCATCACCTTTTCGCTTTCCCTGCTTGGCACCTTCCTCGTGCGTTCGGGTGTCCTCACTTCGGTCCATTCCTTCGCCTCGGACCCGACGCGCGGCACGGTGATCCTCGCCATGCTCGCCGCGCTGATCGGTGGGGCGTTCACGCTTTTTGCCCTACGCGCCTCCGCGCTGCGCTCGGGCGGACTTTTTGCGCCCATCAGCCGGGAAGGCGCGCTGATCCTCAACAATCTGTTCCTCTCCGCCGCAACGGCGGGGGTGCTGGTCGGCACGCTCTATCCGCTAGTGCTCGAAGCGCTGACCGGCGCGCGCATTACCGTCGGCGCACCGTTCTTCGACCTCACTTTTGGCGCGCTGATGGTGCCGCTGCTGCTGCTCATCCCGTTCGGGCCGTTCCTTGCCTGGAAGCGCGGGGACCTTGCCGCCGTCACCCAGCGCCTTATGGGGGCGATCATCGCCACGGTGCTCGTTACCATCATCGTCTTTACGCTGCTGGGCTTCCCGGTCTCGCTCGCCCCGCTCGGCCTCGGCCTTGGCTTCTGGGTAATGCTGGGCGCCATTGCCGAACTGTTTGACAAGGCTGCCTTCCGCCGTGCCGGTTTCCGGCGGGGCCTCGCTCGCCTCAAGGGCCTGCCGCGTACCGTCTGGTCGACGGCCATCGCCCATTTCGGGGTGGGCGTCACGGTCCTGGGCGTCGTCTTTGCCACCGCCTTCCAGACCGAGATCGTCACTTCCATGCGGCAGGGCGAAAGCGCCGAAATCGCGGGATACACCGTCCATTACGATGGCGAACAGATGCTCGAAGGCCCCAACTATATCGCCGAACGAGGCACGTTCCGCATCATCGCCCCCTGGGGCACGACGAGCAGGCTCACCTCCGAGCGCCGCGTCTATGCCGTCAGCCGCATGCCGACCACCGAGGCGGGCATCAACACCTATGGTTTGAGCCAGATGTACGTCCAGTTCGGCGAGCGCTTCGGCGCCGATGGCCGCGTCGTGCGGCTCTGGCACAAGCCCTATGTGCTGCTGATCTGGCTGGGCGCCATCATCATGGCGGGGGCGGGGTTCCTCTCGCTCACCGACCGCCGCATGCGCATCGGCGCGCCCCAGGCCGCCCGCCGCAAACGCCCCGAGGCCGCGCAATGATCGTCCGCCGCATCCTTGCAATCTTTGCGCTGCTCCTCATGCTGGCCCCCGTCGCCGGATACGCCGTCCAGCCCGACGAGATCCTCGACAATCCCGTGCTGGAAACCCGCGCCCGCGCCATCTCGGCCAATCTGCGCTGCCTTGTGTGCCAGAACCAGTCGATCGATGATTCAGATGCCGAACTGGCGCGCGATCTCCGCCTGCTGGTGCGTGAACGGCTGGTCGCCGGTGATTCCGACACCGAGGTCATCGATTATATCGTTGCCCGTTACGGCGAGTTCGTGCTGCTGCGCCCGGTCATGGCGCTTCATACCATCGTTCTGTGGGTCGCGGCGCCCGTTTTCCTGCTCATCGGTCTTGTTTTCGTCATCCTCGGCGCGCGCCGGAAAAGGGCGCAGCAGACCGCGCCCGCCCTGACCGCCGAGGAGAAAAAGGCGCTCGAACGGCTCGCCGGAGACTGATGCCGGCAGACCCGGCATCGCCATAGGGCAATTGCCGAACCTTGGCCGGATCGATACTCGAAGGAGTGATTATCTTTCGGGTTTGCGTATGCTTTCTGGACTTCTTCCTGCCGATATCGGGCCGCTGCTCGCTTTGGGCCTCGTTGCTTTCAGCTTCGTTACGTCCGCGATCACCGCGTCGTTCGGGATAGGCGGGGGCATCATCATGCTTGCGGGGCTGGGTCTCGTATTTCCACCCGCCGTCCTGCTGCCGGTGCATGGGCTCGTCCAGTTCGGCTCCAATCTGGGGCGGGCCATCGTTTTGCGGGCCCATCTCCACTGGCCGACCATATTGTGGTTTGCCCTCGGTGCGGTGCCGGGTTCGCTGCTCGGAGGATATGTCGCGCTGGCTCTGCCGGAGCGGCTGTTTGCTGTCCTGATCGCTGTTTTCATTCTCTATGCGACGTGGGTTCCGCAGCCCGGGGTAAAGACAAAAGGGCCGCTGGCCAATTTTCTGGGCGGTCTCGTCACGTCCGCCATCGGCATGCTGGTGGGCGCGACCGGTCCACTCGTTGCAATTTTCGTGAAATGGCTGCCCGACCGGCGGAGTCTGGTTGGTACGCACGCCGCACTGATGACCTTCAGCCATGTCTTTCGGGTCGTTGCCTTTACCCTTTTGGGTTTTGCACTGGCCGAATATCTGCCGCTGGTCGGCGCGATGATGGTGACCGGCTTTCTGGGCACGCTTACCGGATCGCGCTTTCTCGATACCATGCCGGAAAGCCGGTTCCGGGCCGGTTTCAACATCATGCTGACCCTGCTCGCGCTGGAAATCGTCCGCCGCGCCATCTGGTAGTGCCCGGTTTCGGCCAACACCATTACCAAGTTTTAATCCGGACGACACTGTACGGAAAGGCGGCGGTGCTTATCTAGACCTCATCTGAATGGTTCATCCCGTGACCGGAAAGGACAACCGAAAATGTCTTCCATTCTGTCTACTCCATCCCGCAAATGGATCGCGGCCTCCACGCTGGCGCTCGTTGTCGCCGGTGGCGCGGTCGCGTCCAACGTCATTCCCATCCAGCCGGCCCATGCCCAGGTTTCGGTGCCCGCCGTCGAGGCGTCCGCCGGCTTTGCCGATCTGGTCGAGGCGGTGAGCCCGGCCGTCGTTTCGGTCCGTGTGCGGGGCGAAGTGCCCCAGCAGCAGTTCACGCGGCGCGGGCCCAATTTCGAGTTCGAGTTCCCCGATCTACCCGAAAATCATCCGCTGCGCAGGTTCTTTGACCAGTTCGAGGGCCCTGGGGGCCCCTTCGGTGAACCCGGCAGTCCTCGTCCCAACCGTCCGCGCCAGTTCATGCAGGCCGTGGGTTCGGGCTTTCTCATCTCGGGCGACGGCTACATCGTCACCAACAACCATGTCGTCGAAGGCGCTTCGGAAGTGACCGTGCTGCTCAATGACGACACCGAACTGGCCGTCGATGTTGTGGGCACGGACCCGCGCACCGATCTGGCGGTCCTCAAGGTTCAGGAAGACCGCAACGACCTGCCCTTCGTGGAATTCGCCGAAGCGGAAGCCCGTGTGGGCGACTGGGTGGTGGCCGTCGGCAACCCCTTCGGCCTCGGCGGCACGGTGACAGCCGGCATCGTCTCGGCCAGCGGCCGCGACATCCGGGTCTCGGCCTATGACGACTTTATACAGATCGACGCCGCCATCAACCGGGGCAACTCGGGCGGCCCCTCCTTCAATCTCGAAGGCAAGGTCATCGGCGTCAACACCGCTATCTATTCGCCCTCGGGCGGCAATGTCGGCATCGCCTTTGCCATCCCCACCTCGGTGGTGCAGGACGTCATCGACCAGTTGATCGACAATGGCGCGGTGACCCGTGGCTTCCTCGGCGTCTCGCTTCAGGACCTCAACGACGATCTGGCCGAAGGGCTTGGGCTTGCCAACACCAACGGCGCGCTCGTCACCGAGCCCATAGAAGGCGCTCCCGCCGGTGAGGCCGGTGTGCAGTCCGGGGACGTGATCGTTACCGTCGACGGACAGGCCGTGCGCACCAGCCGCGAGCTGTCGCGACTCATCTCCCAGCGCTCGCCCGGCACTTCGGTCGAACTCGGCATCATCCGCGATAGCGCGGAACTCGACATCGCCGTAACGCTGGACCGCCTGCCCGAAGACGAGCAGGCCGCCCCGACCCCGCAGGCGCCCATCGAGGAGCCGGAAGCAGGTTCGAGCGAGACAAGCATCGGTGTCATTATCGGGCCGAACCCTGATGGCGACGGTGTGCTTGTCGAGGACGTGGTGAGCGACAGCGTTGCCGCCGCCCGTGGCCTTGGTGCAGGCGACATCATTCTCGAGATCGATGGCGAAACCGTGAATTCGGTCTCCAGCTTCAACAGCGCGGTCGACGCCGTCCGCGACAGCGGACGCACCGCCGTGCCGCTCAAGGTCACCCGCGATGGCGTGGTCCGGTTCCTCGGGATCCCTCTCGAAGAATAGGCCCGGGCATGCAAGAATTCGGCCCCGCTCCGGCGGGGCCGGTTTTACGGCATGGCCAGTTTTCTGGGGGGCACGACGTTGAAAATCCTTTTGATCGAAGACGATCGGGAAGCCGCCGGTTATCTCATCCAGGCCCTCGATGAAAGCGGCCATGTGACCCACCATGCCGCGGACGGCGAAACCGGTTACGCGATGGCTTCGAGCATGGATTACGACGTCCTGATCGTCGACCGCATGCTGCCCCGCCGCGACGGCCTGTCCATCATCGAATCCCTGCGCGCAGAAAGCGATCAGACCCCCGCCCTCATCCTCTCCGCCCTCGGGGAAGTGGACGACCGCGTCAAGGGCCTCAGGGCTGGTGGCGACGACTACCTCGTCAAACCCTATGCCTTTTCCGAGCTTCTCGCCCGCATTGAGGTTCTGGCGCGCCGTGCAGCCCCCAGCGAGGCCCAGACGCAATATCAGGTGGGCGATCTCGTCCTCGACCGGCTTTCACGCAAGGTCGAGCGGGGAGGGGAGACCATCCTTCTCCAGCCGCGCGAATTCCGTCTCCTCGAATACCTGATGAAAAACGCCGGGCGCGTCGTCACCCGAACCATGCTGCTCGAAAACGTCTGGGATTATCACTTCGACCCCCAGACCAACGTCATCGACGTCCACATGTCCCGCCTGCGCGCCAAGGTGGACAAGGGTCACGCCGACCAGCTCCTGCAAACCGTGCGCGGCGCGGGGTACATGATCCGTGACTAGTACTGCAGGTGTCTCGGCATTTTCCTCTCCCTTCGCTGTCCCGGCGAAAGCCGGGACCCATTGCTCACTATCCGGACTCGCCGCTGTGGCGACATGGACTCCGGCTTTCGCCGGAGAAGCGAAAGGGGGGCGGCAATGACATACGCCCATCCCAAACCCGGCATCGGCAGCCTGTGGCGCACGACCACGGTGCGGCTGACCGTGCTGTTCATCGCCATCTTCGTCGGCTTTGCCATCGTCCTTCTGGGCTATCTCGCCTTCCAGACTTCCATCCAGATCCAGCGCCAGCAGGTGACGGCCATCGAGCGCGAGGTCGCCCAGATCGAGCTGCTCTCCCGGCAGGCCAATATCCGCGCCGTTGCTTTCGCCATCCAGCGGCTCGCCGACCGGCCCGGCCCGGGCATCTATTACCTCGGCGACCAGGCCGGCACGATGCTGGCCGGCAACGTCTCGGACCTGCCCGCCGCGCTTCTTGTCGAACCGGGAAGATATGAACTCACCTACGAACGCGGCCTCGAGATTTACGGCGAGCCCGACGAATCGCTACCCACCTCGGGCACGGCAATCGTGGATTCGCTGACGCTCCCTAACGGGTTGCAACTGGTCGTGGGGCGAGATGTGGGTGAGCGGCGCAGCTTTACCGGCATCATCTTCACCACTTTCCTCTGGGGCGCTGTGGCCATCGTCCTTCTTTCGATCCTTGCGGGCGGGATCACCGCGCGCTACGTGCTGCGCCGCATCGACGCGATCACCGGCACCTCGCGCAAGATCATGTCGGGCGATCTCTCCGAGCGCATCCCCGTGACCCATCGTAACGACGAATTCGATTCCATGGCCACCCACCTCAACGCCATGCTCGACCGCATCGAGCAGTTGATGACGGGGCTCAAGGAAGTCACCGACAACGTCGCTCACGATCTCAAGACTCCGCTGACCCGCCTGCGCAACAAGGCCGAGGCGGCGCTGCGCGAGAACGCGGACCCCGAGGCCCAACGCCTCGCGCTGGAAACCACGATCGCCGAAAGCGACCAGCTCATCCGCACCTTCAACGCCCTCCTGCTCATCGCCCGCGCCGAGGCCGGCACCCCCAGCGGCGCGCTCACCGAAACCGATATCAGCGCGGTGGTGGCCGATGTGGCCGATCTTTACGGCCCGGTGGCCGAGGATGCCGGGCTGACCCTCACTGCCGATATCGCGCCCGGCATCGCCATGCAGGCCAGCCGCGAGCTTATCGGGCAAGCCCTTGTGAACCTTGTCGAAAACGCCATAAAATACGGCGGCAAGGACGAGGCGGGGACGATTACCCTGTCGCTCAGGCGGGAGGCGCAAGACATTGTCATCGAGATTGCCGACAACGGCCCTGGCATCCTGCAAACCGACCGCCAGCGCGTCTTCGAGCGCTTCGCGCGGCTGGAATCCAGCCGCACCGAACCCGGCGCAGGGCTGGGCCTTTCCCTCGTCTCGGCGGTGGTGCGGCTCCACGGCGGCACGGTGCATTTCGAGGATAACGGGCCGGGGGCGAGGGCGGTTATCAGGTTTTCGGGGCGGTAGGGCGGCCCACGATAACGCGACATTCTGTGCGTGTGGCTTCACCCCTCCCCAGCCCTCCCCATCAAGGGGAGGGTGTTTCCTTTTCCTTGTTGTCTCCAAACGCACAAGGCCAGCACCTCCCCCCTTATGGGGGAGGTTGGGAGGGGGGATTCGGCGAAGCCGAAATCATGAGGGGTGCCAGCGATGACGCCTCTCGCTCAGAGCCTAAAACCCCTCCCCGGCGGCGAAACCCTCGACCCCATCTTCACGATCGCCCCCTATCTCCGCGATCTCGCCCATCGCCACGCCGAATGGTTCAGCGCCGCCGCCCTCGATGCCGATCCTGATGACATGATGGCCGCCATCCTCGCGGATATGAAATCAGCAGGCGTCGAAAGCGCCGATGAAGCATCACTCATGGCCCGCCTGCGCACAGGCAAGGCGCGTGGAGCGCTGCTGGCGGCGGTGGCCGAGATCGGCACAGTCTGGTCGGCGCGCGAGACCACCCGGTTCATGTCCGATATCGCCGATGCAGCGCTCGAATCCGCACTCGATTTCCTGATGCGCGAGGCCGCCGGGCGCGGCGACCTCGCCATGCCCGCCGAGCGCGCCTGCGCCGCCACTTCCGGCCTTGCCCTCTTCGCGCTGGGCAAGCATGGCGGGCAGGAGCTCAACTATTCGTCCGATATCGATATCGTCGTTTTTTACGATCCCTACCTCGCTGTCCTGCCTGAAGGCGCCGACCGCAACCGGTTCTATGTCCGGCTCGTCCGCCGCCTTGTCTCGATCATGCAGGACCGCACGGGGGACGGCTACGTGTTCCGCACCGACGTGCGGCTGCGCCCGGATCCCGGCTCGACGCCTGTCGCCATATCGGTCGATGCGGCCATGGCCTATTACGAAAGCCGGGGCCAGAACTGGGAACGCGCCGCCTGGATCAAGGCGCGGCCCTGCGCCGGGGATATCGGCGTGGGCCGGCAGTTTCTCAAGGAGCTTGCGCCCTTCATCTGGCGCAAGCACCTCGATTTCGCGACCATCGCCGACATTCAGGCCATGAAACGCCAGATCAACGTGCATAGGAATGTCGGGGGCATCAGGGTCGCCGGGCACAACGTCAAGCTCGGGCGGGGCGGCATCCGCGAGATCGAGTTCTTTGTCCAGACCCAGCAATTGATCGCCGGTGGCCGCGACCCTCACCTGCGCGTGCGCTCGACCAGCGACGCTCTCGATGCGCTTATCGAGGGGCGCTGGATCGACAGCGATACCGCGCACCGGCTCGCCGCAAACTACTGGTTCCTCCGCGCCGTCGAAAACCGCCTCCAGATGCTCCGCGACGAACAGACCCATACCCTGCCCGAAACGCCCGAGGCAATTGCCGAAATCGCCCTCTTGATGGGCTATGACGATGCGGCCGGATTTGAGCGCGACTACCGCAAGACGCTGGCCAGCGTCGCCGACAGCTATGCCGGGCTGTTCTCCGAAGGCGAGTCGCTGGCCGGTGATCTGGGCAACCTCGTTTTCACCGGAACCGACGACGACCCCGGCACGCTCGAAACGCTTGCCGGTCTGGGCTTTTCCGATCCCGCCGCCATCTCGGCCACCATCCGCAAATGGCATTATGGCGGTTATAACGCCACCCGCACCGCCAAGGCCCGCGAGCACCTGACCGAGCTGATGCCCGCACTCCTCAAATCAATCGCCGCCACCGGCAACGCCGATGCGGCCTTTGCCCGGTTCGACAATTTCCTCTCGCGGCTTCCGGCGGGCGTCCAGCTTTTCGCGCTGCTGCGCACCCATGACGAACTGCGCAATCTCTTGATTGATTTCATGGCCTCGGCCCCCCGGCTGGCCGAAGCGGTCATCCATCGCGCCCATGTGGTTGACGGGCTGATCGATCCCGCCTTTGCGGGGGAGATCGGCGTCCACGAACGGCTGGTCGCCAGCGTCGACGCCTTTCTCGCCGATGCCCGGGGCTATGAGGACCTTATCGACCGTGCGCGCATCGTGGGTTCGGAACAAAGATTTCTGCTCGCGGCGGGCCTCGTCGGCGGCGCGCTCGGGCCGGGGCAGGCGGGCCGCCAGTTCAGCGCGCTGGCCGAAGCCCTGATGGCGCGCCTCTTTGCCTCGGTGCGCGAAACCTTTGCGGAACGGCACGGCCACGTCCCCGGCGCCCGCGTCGCCATTCTGGGCTTCGGCAAGATGGCCAGCCGCGAGATGACCGCCACCTCCGATCTCGATTTCATCCTGCTCTATGACATACCCGAAGGCACTTCCGGCTCGGATGGCGATCGCCCGCTCGATCCCGCCACCTATTTCACGAGACTCACCCAGCGCTTTCTTACCGCGCTGTCCGCGCCCACGGCTGAAGGCGTGCTCTACGAGGTCGATATGCGCCTGCGCCCTTCGGGCAATGCCGGCCCGCTCGCCACCAGCCTCAATCGCTTCCGCGCCTACCAGCACGACGAAGCATGGACCTGGGAACACCTCGCGCTTACCCGCGCCCGCGTGGTGCTGGCCGATGAGGGTTTCGGACAGGCCATCGACGCCGAAATAGCCAGTGTCATGGCTCTACCGCGCGACCGGCAGAAGATCGTCACCGATATCCTCGAAATGCGCGCCCTCATGGCCCGCGAACGCCCGCCGCGCCACCCGTTCGATCTCAAGCTTCACGAGGGTGGTCTGGTCGATCTCGAATTCATCGCTCAGACCGCCCAACTGCTCGAAGGCAAAACCCTCGGCATCCCGCAAGCGCCTCCGGCGCAGGTGCTCGCGCGTTTGAGCGAAACAGGCATCCTGCCGCAAGGCGAAAGGCTGGCCGAAATCCACGGCGCTTATGTCTTCATCCTCGAATTGATGAGCGCCTGCCTTATCGACCCGCTCAACGACGAAAGCTGGACGCCGGCCTTCCGCGATCTCCTGCGCCGGAGAACCAGCTATCCCTCGTTTGACCTGCTCGAAGCCGATGTGGCGGCCATGCGCGCGGAGGTCAGCGCGGCGGCAGAGGCGTTTTACGGGAAGATGCGGGGGTAGGTTCTTTCGCTATAGCTGGCCCGTAGCCTTCCCGCTGGCATCGCTGCACCCCTCATCCGACCCGGCTTCGCCGGACCACCTTCTCCCGCAAGGGGAGAAGGGTATTCCATGGGTGTTTCGGCTTACGAGCCCCCCTCTCCCCTTGTGGGAGAGGGGCTGGGGGTGAGGGGTGCAGCGATGCTGCTGGGCGCGCCGGGTATGAAGCCCGCTCTCTAAGCCGCCCGCGCCGCCACATCCCCAACCACCGGCAATCCCTCCGCCATGGGTAGCGATATCGCCACCGTCGTGCCTGCTTCGGGCAGCGAATCGATCACCAGCCGCCCGCCGCTCGCTTCGGCGATGGCGCGGGAGATGGCGATGCCCAACCCCACCCCGTCGTGGCTTTTTGCGCATCCGGCGTCCGAGAGTGCAAAAGGCTGGCTGAGGCGGGATAGTTGGTCTTCGTTCATCCCCAGCCCGGTATCGGACACTTCCAGCACCACGCCATCCTCCGCCGCCCAGGCCGCCAGCCTGATCTCGCCGCCGCGCGGGGTATGGCGGATGGCGTTCTCGACGATGTTGCCCAGCATCCGGCTCAGCCCCTGCCGGTCGCCCGCGATATAGCCCGCTGCGTGCAGGCGGGCATCCAGATGCAGCCCCGCCCGCGCTGCCGGGCTCGAAAAGCGGGCGGCTGCCTCTTCGATCAGGTCGCACAACGCGATCGGCTCGCATTTGAGCACCCGGCGGCCACCTTCGAGTTCGGCGAATTCGAGAATGTCGGCAAAGCACCCGAGCAGCCGCTCGCCCGCTTGCCTGATGTCGGAGAGATAAGTGCCATAACGCTTGTCGCCCAAGGGCCCGTAAGTCTCCATGCCGATGAGATCGGCAAACCCGATGATGTGATTGAGCGGGGTGCGGATGTCGTGGGAGAGGTGGGCAAGGAACGCGGTCTTGGCGCGGCTCGCAGCCTCGGCGCGGATTTTTTCCTCGTGGTACTGGCGGGCAAGCTGGCGCTGGTCGTCCCGGATCGCCGCCAGCATCCGGTCGGCGGCGCGGCGATCGGTGATATCGGTGACGATGGTGACGAACCCGCCATCGGGCATGGGCCGCTCGTCGATCAGCAGGAAAGTGCCGTCCTCGCGTTCGATCTCCACCATGCGCTGGCACGTGTCGTCCAGCACCGGACGGGACTCGATCCGGCCCGTGATCTTCTCCCAGACCGTCCCGTAGGATGCTCCCCGCCGCGCGTGGCGCTCCTCGACCCGGAGGAGGGACCGGAAGGCCGGATTGGCGGCAACGAGCCTGCCCCTGGCGGTCCATCGCGCCAGCCCGTAAGGCACCGCATTGATGGCCGGTTCTAGGTTGCTGCCGGTAGCGCGCCGCTGCGGGCGCTCGCGCCGGATGGTGACGAAGGCGAGGATCAGCACCGCGCCCAGCAGGCCCCCGTTGCGGAAGGCCAGTTCGGGAACCACTTCTATCAGCGGCACCCCGATCAGCACCTCGCCAAGCTCCCCGGCGATCGGCGCCGCCGCTATTATGTGGTGATCGGGCGCGCGAGGGTCCGTCATCATCGTTTCGGCGGGAAACGTGCCGGCCAGCACCTCGCCGTCCCCGGCGATGATCGCATAATGGGCGATATCCTTGAGGTCGTCGGGCATGGTGAAACCGGTGGAACGCGGCGCGTCCACCTCGCGCGGCGCGATCTCGGATGCCGCGAGCCGCGCCGCCATCTCGACGCGTACGCGGGTTTCGCCAAAGGTGCGGTGAATGTCGTAAAGTGAGAAGAGGAGTAACCCGGCAAAGGCGGAAAGCGCGATGGCGAGCGAGGCCGGCGAAATGCCGCGACCGAATCCCCCATCGCTGACGCCGGATAGCTCCGCCGATCCCATGCCGCCACACCCGCTCGCGCAGGTGCTCCCGTGTCCCTTGTTGTGATGCCAGGACATTGAATCAGCACGAGGACTCTTGTCCATAGGCAAATTTGGCCGCCCCGTTCCCGGGGACGAAATCGCGAGTCGCGAGAATCACTTAACCGGCGTGAAAAATCTTTCCACAGGGCGTGTCGGAGCAGGGATCGGGCCAGTCCCTGCCGGAGTGATTCGTTTCGGCGCGGAATAAATCGTGAACTGTAGCGGGCCGGTTACATCAACGTGACCGGCAAGGGTGATATTCTGATCGGCTGCATGATGATTCTGCCTCCGCCGTCGGGATTTCCGGCGCGCAAACGTCTTCGCTGCAGCCTGCCTGTTTCTCCCGTTGGTGATGTTGTGATGTTCCGCTGGTTTGAAGATCGACTGGAAGCCTATCCCCCCAATGAGCCGGCCCAGCCGCCCAAGGGGCTGCTGGCCTTCTGTCTCCATTATATGGAGGGGGTGAAGCTGCCCCTTGCCGTGATGGCCGTCCTGACCACGGCCATCGCGCTGGCCGAGATCGTGCTTTTTGCGTTTCTGGGCAATATCATCGACTGGCTTTCGGGAGCGAACCGGGAGACGTTTCTTGCCGAGGAAGGTGCGCGCCTGTTCTGGATGAGCGTGTTCGTGGTGGTGTTGCTGCCGCTGCTTACTCTGTTTTCCAACCTGGTCATCCACCAGACCTTGCTGGGCAATTTCCCCCAGCGCATCAGGTGGATGGCGCACCGCTATCTCATCCGCCAGTCGATGACCTACTTTCAGGACGAGTTCGCCGGGCGCATCGCCACCAAGGTCATGCAGACCGCGCTTGCGGTGCGCGAGGCGGTGATGAAGCTGCTCGACGTGCTTAATTACGTCATCGTCTATTTCGTCGGCGCGGTGGTGCTGGCGGCGATGAACGACTGGCGGCTGGCCATTCCGTTCATCGTCTGGGTGGCGATCTATATCGCCATGCTCTGGTACTACGTGCCCAGGCTGGGCCGGATCTCGGAGGCTCAGGCCGACGCCCGCTCGATGATGACCGGGCGGATCGTCGACAGCTACACCAATATCGCAACGGTCAAGCTCTTCTCCCATTCAAGCCGGGAGGAGTCCTATGCGCGTGACTCGATGGACCAGTTCCTCGATACCGTCCATAGGCAGATGCGGCTGATCACCATTCTCAATCAGGGCATCACGGTGCTCAACTCGCTCCTGCTGTTCGCGGTGGGCTTCATCGGCATCTGGCTCTGGCTCGACAGCCTCGTCACCGCCGGTGCGGTGGCCGCAGCGGCTGCCATCGTTCTGCGCTTCCAGGGCATGAGCCAGTGGATCATGTGGGAGATGTCGGCGCTGTTCGAGAACATCGGCACGGTCCGCGACGGCATCAATTCGCTCTCGCTCCCGCGTATCGTCGCCGACGAGCCCGACGCCCCGCGCCTCGGCCGGGTAATCGGGGCCATCGAGTTCAGGGACGTGGCCTTCAACTACGGCAAGAAGGGCGACGATACGACCACCCGCGTCATCGAGGGGCTGAACCTCTCGATCCGTCCGGGCGAGAAGATCGGCCTCGTGGGCCGTTCGGGCGCGGGCAAATCCACCATCGTCAACCTGCTCCTGCGCTTTTACGACCGCCAGAGCGGGCAGATCCTCGTCGACGGGATAGACGTGGCATCGGTCGCCCAGGATTCCCTGCGCGCCAATATCGGGGTGGTGACGCAGGACACCTCGCTCCTGCACCGCTCGGTGCGCGAAAACATCAAATATGGGCGCCCCGATGCGACCGACGAGGAGATGATCGCGGCGGCAAAGCAGGCCGAAGCCCACGATTTCATCCTGGGGCTGTCCGATGCGAAAGGCCGCAAGGGGTACGACGCCCATGTGGGCGAGCGCGGCGTCAAGCTTTCGGGCGGCCAGCGCCAGCGCATCGCCATCGCCCGTGTGCTGTTGAAGGACGCCCCCATCCTCGTCCTCGATGAAGCGACCTCCGCGCTGGATTCGGAAGTGGAAGCCGCTATCCAGAGCCAGCTCGACAGGCTCATGGAAGGCAAGACGGTGATCGCCATCGCCCACCGGCTCTCGACCATCGCTGCGATGGACCGGCTGATCGTTCTCGAAGAGGGCAGAGTGGTCGAACAGGGCACCCACGCCCAACTGGTCGACCACGCCGGCACCTACGCCCGCCTCTGGGCCCGCCAGTCGGGCGGGTTCATCGATGTGGAAGAGGCGGCGGCGGAGTAGTAGGGGACATCGCTGGCCCCCTCATCCGACCTTTCGCTTTGCGAAAGCCCACCTTCTCCCACGAGGGGAGAAGGGGAAGCGTGAGGCAACCACACGAGCCCCCCTCTCCCCTCGTGGGAGAGGGGTTGGGGGTGAGGGGGCCAGCGGTGCTTACCGGAGTACCCCATCGCTAGAAAAGAATATATCAAGATATATCTTGAACTCTTCCCGGGAAAGAACCATTTTAAGGTCCATGAGCACGCAATCCCGAAATCCCGCCGTCTGGATATCCCGTCTGTTCGAGACCTGGATCGACCCCTTCCGCCCCCGTGACAACCTCCAGCCCCCCGCGAGCGTCTGGGCCTTTCTCTGGCACTATGTCGGCCAGGCGAAGGGCCCTTATCTTTTCGTGATGGTGACCGGCGGGCTTGTCGCGCTCTTTGAAGCGCTTTTCTTTTATTACATGGGCCGGTTGGTCGATATTCTCGACGCAGGCGCCAGTTCTGGCGGCTGGCAGGGGCTCATCGCCCAGCACGGGCCGGAACTGGCGCTGATGGTCGCCGTGGTTTTCCTTGGCCGTTTCATCGCGCCCTCGCTCAACGCGCTGATTGAGGAGCAGACCATCGGGCGCGGCTTCGTCTCGCTGGTGCGCTGGCAGACCTACGCCCATGTCTCCCAGCAATCCATGCGCTTTTTCGCCGATGATTTTTCCGGGCGGCTGGTCACCAAGGTCAGCCAGGTCTCCGGCTCGCTCAACGACTTCGTCGCCGGCGTGCTGCAGGTGGTGTGGTTCATGCTGATCTATACGGGCACGACCATCTTGCTTTTCGCCCAGCTCGATTGGCGCATGGTGGTGCTGATTGTCGTATGGATCGCGGTCTTTGCGCTGCTCGCCTGGTATTTCGTGCCCCGCATGCGTGAGCGCGCCGCCGACAACGCCGAGGCCGCCTCCACCCTCAACGGGCGCGTCACCGACAGCTTTTCCAACATCCAGACCATCCGCCTGTTCGGCACCGCCGACGACAATGACAGCTATGTCCGCGACGGGTTCGAGCGCTATCTTTTCTCCTCGACGCGCCTGTCGCGCATGGTCACTGGCGCGCGGGCCTCGCTGGGCCTGCTCTCGGCGGTGATGGTCACCGGTTTCGGCGTGCTCTCGATCCATCTGTGGACCAGCGGCGCGATCAGCGTGGGCGCCGTCGCCTTCGCGCTCAGTCTCATCCTGCGCCTCAATATGATGCTCGGGCGCCTGATGGGTCAGCTCAACGGGCTGATGCGCCATTTCGGCGTCATCCAGAACGCCATGGAAACCGTCGCCCAGCCCATCGACATCACCGACGCGCCGGATGCAAAGCCCCTCGAGGTGACCGACGCCGCCATCAAATTCGAGAACGTCCGCTTCCACTATGGCCGCTCGCGCTCGATCATCGAGAACGTCGATCTCGATATCGCGCCGGGCGAAAAGATCGGCCTTATCGGGCAGTCGGGCGCGGGCAAGTCGACCCTCATCAACCTGCTGCTGCGCTTTTACGATCTGGAAGGCGGGCGCATCCTCATCGATGACCAGGACATCGCCAAGGTCACCCAGGAATCGCTGCGCGCCAACGTCGGCATCGTGACGCAGGACACCGCGCTCCTCAACCGCACGATTGCCGACAACATCCTGTTCGGCAAGCCTGACGCGACCGAGGATGAAATGATCGCCGCCGCGATAAAGGCCGAGGCGCATGAATTCATCATGGACCTTTCGGACCATCGCGGCCGCAGGGGCTATCGGGCGCAGGTCGGCGAGCGTGGGGTGAAACTCTCGGGCGGCCAGCGCCAGCGTATCGCGATCGCCCGCGCCATCCTCAAGAATGCGCCCATCCTCGTGCTCGACGAAGCCACCTCCGCCCTCGACAGCGAGGTCGAGGCGGCGATCCAGAGCCAGCTCGAAAAGCTCATGGAGGGCAAGACCGTCATCGCCATCGCCCACCGCCTCTCCACCATCGCCGCCATGGACCGCCTCGTCGTCCTCGACCGCGGCCGCATCGCCGAACAAGGCACCCACGCCGAACTGCTGGCCACCCAGGGCCACTACGCCCAACTCTGGGCCCGGCAATCGGGCGGCTTTATCGGCGCGGAGGTTGAGGAGGCGGCGGTTTGATCTGCGTGCTGCCGAAGCACTGCTGCCCCCTCACCCCCAACCCCTCTCCCACAAGGGGAGAGGGGGGCTCAAAAGCCGAGGAGCCCCGATTCCCCTTCTCCCCTCGTGGGAGAAGGGGCCCGAAGGGCGGATGAGGGGGCCAGCGACGCCAGCCAGGAACTCAGGTGACCGGAAATACCCCCCGGATCTTCGGCTCCCGCAGCCACAATGCCGCCCACGCGAAAATCCCCAGATAGAGGCTGAACAGCGTGTGGCTGAACAGCGGGTTGTCCACCCGCAAATTCGCCGCCAGCGCTCCGCCCAGCAGCGCGGTGAACAGCGCCGCGCCGAAGAGGGCCGTGCGCGGGATGAGGAACAGCACGATGGTGCCCGCCTCGATCAGCCCGATCAGCACCATGTATTTGACCGGCCAGCCCACCACCTCCATCGGCGCGATGGCAAGCTCGGAGCCTATGAGTTTGGGCGCTGCCGACGCCCCGAGAATGAAAAGGGCCAGAAGCCCCGACATGATCCAACCCGCGATAATCATCTTTTCTCTCCAATCCCTGCGCCCCATGCGCCCATCACATTACGACGCGCCCCGGCCTCCGCAACCGACACCCATGTGGATAGCGCGGGATACTTCTACGATAACTGTTTCACCCTATTGCCGAGGCAGAAGGCAAGCCTTAGCTTCTGGCCCGGACCTGTTGAATCTCTTTTGCAAAAGGGCGCAGCCATGAAACGCTCCCGCGTTAACGAAATCATCCTCGAAGCCGATGCCTTCATCCGATCCTTCGGCTATGTCCTGCCGCCTTTTGCCTACTGGTCGCCAGGCGAGTTCAAGGACCGCCAGGCCGACATCGGCAACATCGTGAAGTCCGGCCTCGGCTGGGACGTGACCGATTACGGGCAGGGCAATTTCGAGGCGCTGGGCCTGTTCCTTTTCACCGTCCGCAACGGCGATGCCGCCGATCTCGAAAAGGGCAGGGGCATGCTCTATGCGGAAAAGATCATGATCTCGCGGCACGAACAGATTTCGCCCATGCACCGGCACACCATCAAGGCCGAGGACATCATCAATCGCGGCGGCGCCAGGCTTGCCCTCCAGCTTTATAACGATGACGGCACCGGCACGGGCATCGACACCGAAGGCGATGTCGAAGTCTTTACCGACGGCCTCCGCCGCGTCCTCCCCGCCGGCGGCATCCTGGAACTTGATCCCGGCGAAAGCGTCACGCTCCTGCCGGGCAACTGGCACAAATTCTGGGGCGAGGGCGGCGACGTGCTGATCGGCGAGGTCTCCACGGTGAACGACGACCGCACGGACAACACCTTCCTCGATCCCATCGGACGGTTCTCCGAAATCGAGGAAGACACGGACCCCGTGCATCTGCTGGTGTCGGACTATCCGAAGTGGTTCGGGGCAGAGGGCGGTTCGGGGTATTAGGCGGCATCGCTGCCCCCTCATCCCCTCTCCCACGCAGGGTTATCGCATATGCTTCGGCTTACGCCGAATCCCCCTCCCATCCTCCCCCACAAGGGGGGAGGTGCTGGCCTTGTGCGTCGGGAGACAACAAGGAAAAGGAAACACCCTCCCCTTGAGGTTAGGGGTGAGGGGGGCAGCGATGCCGGCCACAAGCCCTGACCCAATCGTGATCACCCTCTCCTCACTCCGTCCCGATTGTTGCGGAACCCTCCTCCGCCCCGGACCATTGCCCCACCACACCGAAGACAGGAGGACCTCTCATGCACCGTACCGCTCTTGCCGCCGCCGCTCTCGCGACGACCATGCTCGCCGCCCCAGCCTTCGCGCAAACTTATGAAACCGAACTCGCAAACGTCTCCCTCGATCCCTATGTCGAGGGGCTGCAATTTCCGTGGGGGCTGGTTTTCCTTCCCGATGGCAGCGTGCTGGTGACCGAGCGGGAGGGCGCGTTGCGCCATATCACCGCCGATGGCGCCATTTCCGAACCCATCGCGGGTACGCCCGATGTCGACAGTCGCGGACAGGGCGGCTTGCTCGATGTGGCGCTCGACCCCGATTTTGAAACCAACCGTTATGTCTATCTCAGCTTTTCCGAGCCCGGCGAGGACGAGACCAATTCCACCGCCGTGGTGCGCGGCGTCCTGAGCGAAGACATGACCGAACTGGCCGATGTGGAAGTGATCTTCTCCCAGCAGCCCAAGCTCCCCGCCACGCTCCATTACGGTTCGCGCCTCACCTTCGACAATGATGGCTATCTCTTCATCACCACCGGCGAGCGCTCCGATGCCGAATTCCGCGTGCAGGCGCAGGACCTCGATTCCCATTTGGGCAAGGTCATCCGCATCCTGCCCGATGGCACGGTGCCCGACGACAATCCGTTCGTCGATACCGAGGGCGCGCTGCCCGAGATCTGGAGCTATGGCCACCGCAACATGCAGGGCGCCGCGCTCCATCCTGACACCGGCCAGCTCTGGGTGGCAGAGCACGGCCCGCGCGGCGGGGATGAGCTCAACAAGATCGTCCCCGGCGGCAATTTCGGCTGGCCGCTGCTGACCGAGGGCACCGAATATTCGGGCGATCCGATCGATCCGCCCGCTGATTTGCCCGCCGACCTGATCGAAGCCGAGCGCGTCTGGGTGCCGTCCCCCGCGCCGTCGGGCCTCGAATTTTACACCGGCGACATGTTCCCCGAGTGGCAGGGCGATGCGTTCATGGGTGCGCTGGCCGGCACCAATCTCATCCGCATCGACATGGATGGTGAAACCGTGGTGGGCGATGAATTCCTGTTCGATGACCTGCCCTATCGCATCCGCGATGTCGTCCAGGGCCCCGACGGGGCGCTTTACCTGTTGACCGACGATGCCGAGGGGCAGATTCTGAGGTTGAGCGCCGAATAATCTCGCGATAAAAGGCCCGTGCGTCGGGGGAACCGGCGCCCGGGCCGATCGTGGGTCTCCAACCCTTGGCCCGTAGCGGGATCGAACCTGCACAGGGTGAGAGGCACCCTTGCTGGTCCCGCGCATATGGGGACAATCATGAGGAGCCAATCTCTACTGCTCGCTGCGCTGTTGAGCGCCGCAACCCTTACCCATGCCACGGCGCAGGAATTCACCCTGCGTCTCCACCAGTTCCTGCCCATGACCGACAGCGTGCCGCGCGAGGGCCTCATCCCCTGGGGCGAGGCCATTGAGGAGCAGTCCGGCGGCCGCATCGGGATAGAATACTATCCCAACATGCAGCTCGGCGGCACGCCGCCGACCCTGTTCGATCAGGCGCGTGAAGGGGTTGCCGACCTCATCTGGACGGTGCTCGGCTATACGCCGGGGCGCTTCCCCAAATCCGAAGTGTTCGAGATGCCGTTCATGGTGACGACGGCGGAAGCGACCTCGCGCGCCTTCCAGCGTTTCGTCGAGGAAAACGCCATGGACGAGTTCGCGGACGTCAAGCTCATCGCGGTCCACACCCACGGGCCGGGCCTGTTCCACACCCGCGCGCCGATCACTGCGCTCGAAGACCTCAACGGCATGAAGGTGCGCGGCGGCTCGCGCGTCATCAACGCCATGCTCGCCGATCTGGGCGCCGAACCCATCGGCATGCCGGTCCCCGAAGTGCCCCAGAGCCTGGTAACCGGCGTCATCGACGGCACGACGATTCCCTGGCAGGTGACCCTTGCGCTGCGCACCAGCGAGATCGTCACCAACCACACCGGCTTTGCGGGCGATCACGGCCTTTATACCCAGACCTTCGCCTTCGTGATGAACAAGGATGTCTATGAGCGCATGCCCGACGACCTCAAGGCCGTCATCGACGCCAATACCGGCATCGAATGGGCCAGCCGGTTCGGGGCTGCAAACGATGCGGACGACCTCGTCGCCCGCGAGCTTGCAGCGGAGCGGGGCAATTCCATCCTGACCCTCGATGCCGCCGAAACCGTCCGCTGGCGCGCCGCCGCGCAGGTGACCATCGACGACTGGTTCGCCGAAGCCGAGGCGGCGGGGTTCGACGGCAGGGCGCTCCACGCCCGCGCGCTCGAACTGGTGGAAGAGGAAAGCGGCCTCTAGGCCGGTCCGGCATTTCACACCGAAATATTCGGCTTCGCTGTCCCGGCATGGCGAAGCCGATCGGGCCTCCGGATAAAAATTTGCGTGCCGGGATCGAAAACGCCCGCCATGCGTTGTGCCCAGATGTCATCCGGGAGTGCGGGGCCGGCAGGCGATCGAAAAGGGGGGAAATATGCATCGCACGACCCGTGCTGCGGACCGGAAATATCTCTCTGACGGTGTCCGTCTGCTCGAAGGGCTCGAAGCCGGTGGGATCGGCGTATGGCGCTGGACACTCGACACCAGCCGGCTCGACTGGAGTTCCAATCTCCAGGACATCCACGGACTGCCCGAGGACACTTTCGACGGAACCATCACCAGTTTCCAGCATGACATCGACCCCGACGACGCCAAGGGGGTCTGGGCCTGCATCCAGCATTCGCTTGCGACCGGCGATCCTTACCGCACCACCTACCGAACGAGAAGCGACGCGGACAACGACCCGCTCTGGATAGAGGCGCGGGGCCGTGTCGTCGATGCGCCGGACGGCACGCGGTATCTCACCGGCACCTGCACCGACGTCACCGACCGCGTCCTCGCCCAACGCGAACTTGAGCGCCGCCTGCGCCAGCAAAAGGCGCTCGCCGAATTTGGCGTCTTTGCCTTCGGGGAAACCAGCCTCGGTGCGGTCATGCAGCGCGCCTGCGAGATCGCGGCTGACGTGCTCGACGTTCCATTGACCAAGATTCTGCGCTTTTCCGGCCTTGCCGATCATCTCGTGGTGGCGGCGGGGGTTGGCTGGAGGGACGGCCTTGTGGGGAGCCAAGCCGTATCCTCCGAACTACAGTCCCAGGCCGGCTATACGCTGGTCGCGCGCGAACCGGTCATCGTTGCGGACCTTCTGGCCGAAACCCGGTTCACCGGCGCGCCATTGCTTCATGAACACAATGTGCGTTCGGGCATAAGCGTCGTCATTCCCGGTTCGACCTCGCGGCCCTTCGGCGTTTTTACCGTCCATAGCACGCGCCTGCGCACCTTCACCGACGCCGATGCGGAGTTTGTCAGTTCCCTTGCCACAGTGGTTGCCAACAGCGCCCGCCACGTCGAGGCCGCCGATCACCGCCTGCTGCTGGTGCGCGAAATGGCGCACCGCGCGGGCAATATGATGCAACTCGTCAGCACTATCGCCAGCCAGACCTTTGCCGGGACGATGAATCGCGAAACTGCCTTGCGCGCCTTTGCTGAGCGGCTGGGGGCGCTCTCTCGCGCCAACTACCTCGTCGCCCAGGGCGGCTGGACCTCGACCCGGCTCCAGCTCCTGCTGGCTGAAACCCTTGCGCCCTTCAAGGGCAGGGTGATCCTTTCGGGCCGGGACGTGCTGCTGCCCCCAGAACTCTGCTTCGACCTCGCGCTCGTCGTCCATGAACTAACGACCAACTCCGCCCGCCATGGCTCGCTCGGAACGGGCGGCACGCAGGCCGAGCTGTCATGGACCATCGAGCGGGATAAGGAAGGGCGGCACATTCTCGTCCTCGTCTGGCACGATCCGGTCAACCTCGAACCCGATCCCAAAACGCCGCGGGAAGGTTTCGGGTCGCGGCTGCTCGATGGGCTGATCGTGCGTAAATGGAAGGGCGATATTGGGATCGACCGCGCGAGCGGTTATACAATGGCTGCAAGAATTCCGTTCACCCCCCGCTAGCGCAAGCGCGCTCGTTTTCCCCCAAGCCTGCCAGAGAACCACGTGCATCAGCTTTCAACCAAGCCCGTCCTTGAAATCCGCAACGCCCGCATCCGCGATATCCCCGCGATCATCCGGCTGACCCAGCGCGTCTATCCCGAGGAAGGTCCCTATGAGCCGGGCATGATCCGGGGCCAGATCAACGCCTTCCCGGAAGGCCAGTTTGTCGCGGTCTATGACGGGGAGATCGTGGGCTACGCCGCAACGCTCCAGCTCGCCGAAAAGACGATTTTCCGCCAGCACACGTGGGAAGACATCACGGGCGCCGGATACGGAACCATGCACAACGCCAAGGGGGAATGGCTCTATGGCGTCGAGGTTTGCGTCGATCCGGGCCGCCAGCGCGCCCGCATCGGCAAGCGGCTCTATGAGGCGCGCACGCGGCTGTGCGACGAGATGTGGCTCAAGGGCATCGCCTTTGGCGGGCGTCTCCCCGGCTATCGCCGCAACAAGAAGGACTATCCCCGCGCCCACCAGTATTTCAACGCCGTCAAGGAGCGCGAGGTGCGCGATCCCGTCGCCACCTTCCAGATGAAGCTCGGTTACGAGCCCGAAATGCTGCTGCGCAACTATCATCCTGATGACAAGGCCTCGGGCGGGCACGCCGCGCTCATGGTCTGGCGCAACCCGCGCTACGACCCGGAGGACAAGGACCGTCCCGTCCACCAGCGTTCCAAGGAAACCGTGCGCGTCACGACCGTCCAGATGGAGGCCCGCAAGGTCGCCAACGCCGACGAATTTTTCGAGTATGTGCAATATTTCGTCGAGGTGGCCGCCGATTACGGCTCGGATTTCATCGTCTTCCCCGAACTGTTCACCCTCATGCTGCTCTCGAGCGAGCCCGAGCGCCCGCCCCATGAAGCGGTGGTGCGGCTCACCGAATTCACGCCCGAATTCCTCGACCGCATGCAGAAGATGGCGCTGGGCTGGAACATCAACATCGTGGGCGGCTCCCACCCCACCGTCACCGATGACGAGGACATCCAGAACGTGTGCTACGTCTTCTTGCGCGACGGCACCATCCACGCCCAGGAAAAGATCCACCCCACCCCCGACGAGCGCGACTATTGGGGCATCGTTGGCGGCGATGCGGTGGACGTGATTGACACCGACTGCGGTCCCATCGGCGTGATGATCTGCTACGATGCCGAATTCCCCGAAGTCGCCCGGCGGCTCGCCGATCAGGGCGCGCGCATCATGTTCGTACCCTATTGCACCGACACGCGGCAGGGGCATCTGCGCGTGCGCTACTGCGCCCACGCCCGCACCATCGAAAACCAGTGCTATGTCGTGACGTCGGGCATCACCGGCAACCTCGCCAATGTCGACAACCTCGACATCAACTACGCCCACTCGGCCATCCTCACTCCCTCGGACATGCCATTCGCCCGCGACGGCATTGCGGCGGAAGCGAGCGAGAACGTGGAGATGGTGGTGGTCGCCGACCTCAACGTCTCAACCCTCCAATGGGCCCGCTCACAAGGGGCGGTGCGCAATTTACGCGACCGGCGGTTCGATCTCTACAGGGTGCGCTGGAAGGATGGGGGGTAGGCTGGGCAACCTCCGCCTTCTCCGTTCATGGCAGCATCGCTGCACCCCTCACCCCCAACCCCTCTCCCGCAAGGGGAGAGGGGGGCTCAAGAGCCGAGGAGCCCCGATTCCCCTTCTCCCCTTGCGGGAGAAGGTGGCCGGAGCGAAGCGGAGGTCGGATGAGGGGTGCTGCGATGCTGCATCAAGCACCGAACGCCCGGTCAGCCCCATCCCGCTCATACCGCAAAACCACAAACCCGCCGTCAAACACCCGGTGCTCCACGAGCCTTAACCCCGTCACGCCCTCGAAATCCCCGAACAAGCGTTTGCCCCGGCCAAGCAGCACTGGGGCGATGGTCACCTCGAATTCATCGACCAGTCCCAGAGCGATGAAGTCCCGCGCCAGTGTCGCCCCGCCCAGGCTGATGTCCTTGCCCGGTCGCGCTCGCAAATCCGCGACCTCGCTTGCGATGTCTCGCCTCGCCAGCCGTGCCTTGCCCGCGACCGCTGTGAGCGTGCGCGAAAAGACCAGCTTGTCGAGATCGTTCCAAATCCCCGCATAGGCGATCGTTTCCGGCGTGCCCTTAGGATCGCTGGCGGCGTCGGGCCAGTAATCGTTCATGATCTCATAGAGCCGCCGCCCATAGATGTGCGTATCGATGCCGGCTTCGCGGGCGTTGAAATAGGCGTGAAGTTCGGCGGTCGGGTGGGTGAAGCCGATGCTCCCCGCCGCATCCTCGATATAGCCATCGAGCGACATCTGCATGGAATAGATGATCTTGCGCATCGGTCGTCGTCCTTTCCACTAAGAAGCCCTGGTTGTGCGTCCCGCGATCGTATCGAGGTGCTGCCTGATATGCGCTGCCTCCGCCGCCGTGTTGGCCAGCGCGATGGCGCGGTCGAATGCCTTGCGCGCTTCCCCGTCGCGCCCCAGTTCCATCAGCAGCCAGCCCCGAAATCCGTGGAAATGGAAATAGCTGTCGAGCTGCGCGCCGAGCGTATCGACGAGCGCCAGCCCCGCCTCGGGGCCATCGGTCCGGCTCACCGCGACGGCGCGGTTGAGTGTTACGACAGGGGAGGGCTGCATCTGTTCCAGCGTACGATAGAGCAACTCGATCCCGCGCCAGTCGGTGTCCTCGGGACGCTCGGCGCGGGCGTGGGTCGCAGCGATTGCCGCCTGCACCTGATAGGCGCCGGGACGACTGTGGCGGATGGCCTTGTCGAGCAGGGCCAGCCCCTCGGCGATCTTTGTCCGGTCCCAGAGCGTGCGGTCCTGATCGTCCAGGAGCACGACGCTGCCTTCACTATCGAACCGCGCCGCCGCCCGCGATTCCTGCAAGAGCATAAGCGCCAGAAGCCCCATGATCTCGGGCTCGGCTGGGAACAGCCCGAGCAGCAGCCGGGCGAGCCGGATGGCTTCGCTCGTCAGCGGCTGGCGTTCGTCCCGGGCTTCGCCCGCGCCCGAATAGCCCTCGTTGAAAACCAGATAGATCATAGCGGCGACAGCGCCCAGCCGCTCGGCCCGCGCAACGGCATCGGGCGTATCGAACGCCACCCCGGCTTCCGCGATCCGCCGCTTGGCGCGGGTAATCCGCTGCTCCATCGCTGCTTCGCCTACGAGAAATGCCCTCGCGATCTGCCTGACAGTCAGCCCCGAAACGATCCGCAGCGCCAGCGCGATCTGTTGTGTGGCAGGCAGACCGGGGTGACAGCACACGAACAGCAACCGCAATATGTCGTCGCGATATTGGGAATCGTCGATCTGCTCGGCGATATTCGTTTCGGCATCGCCGGTGTCCGATAGCTGGTCCTCATCGGGCAGGACGGTTTGCCTGGCGCGCCGCCGCAGCGTGTCGATGCCGGTGTTGCGCCCCACCAGAATGAGCCAGGCCGCCGGGTCGCGGGGCGGGCCGTTGCGCGGCCACGACTTGAGCGCCCGCAGGCACGCCTCCTGAAATGCTTCCTCTGCAAGATCGATATCGCGGAAATAGCGATAGAGGGCCGCAACGGCTCGCGGGCGCGCGCCGGTCAGTGTCAGGCCCATCCATTCGCTGTCGACTTCGCTCACGCTTTTTCCACTCCGAAGCTCGCAAAGCCCACCGGGCGGATCTCATAGGACCCCGAACCGGGGTTTGCCGCGCACAGCTCGCGCACGAACTGCACGACCTCTTCGAGGTTTTCGCAATCGACCACGTAAAAGCCCAGGAACTGCTCCTTGGTCTCGGCGAACGGTCCGTCCAGCACCAATGGTTCGCCCGCCGTCTTTCTTACGGTGGTTGCCGCTGTTGTCGGCAGCAGCCGGGCGACGGGCCCGAGCTTGCCCGCTTCGGCCATGGGCTTTTGCACCGCCATCAGATCGGCCATGACCTTGTCGTCATGGTTCTTGGGCCAGGCGGCAACCTCGGCTTCGTCATTGTAGCACAGGATGGCGTACAGCATGCATTGCTCCTTGATATGACCCAGGACGTTTCGCCGCCGCTCTTTCCGACAGGGCCGGGAAACAATTCCGGCGGCGGTTCACACTGCAACGGGATATCCTTGAGGGAAACACGAAAATCGGAACAAACGCGCATGGCAATACGTTCCTCCGCACTGCTTCTTTTTTCGCGGGGAGGATTGGAAATGGCACTGACCCGACGCGCCATCGAAAAGATGCTGGGGCCGGTGGACAACCAGCTCGCCGCCGAGATCGCAAGAACCGGCGCGGATGCAGCCGATCTGGCGCAGGCTCTCTCCTGGCTCCATTCCGACGAGGCGCGCATCAACGAGGGCGCCCACATGCCGACCGGCGTCGTCGCCGAACTGGTCGATCTGCTCGAAGCCGCCGAGGACGAGGATGGCTCGTCCGGAGAGAGCGGGGCGGCCAGTCCGGACTGGACTTGAAACCGGACTGGACAAACGCGGTAAAATTAAATTGTAATAGGGGACAAGGTTGCCGGAATTTGGGGTGAATATCGTCCGGGTTGGCAATGTCGGAGCGTTTTGAACAATTCATCGTCGATCTGCTTGCCCAGTGCGGCATCGAGGTCAACGGGCCACGTCCTTGGGATATTCAGGTGCATGACAAGCGCCTTTACCGGCGTATCATGACCCAGGGCTCGCTCGGTCTGGGCGAGGCGTATATGGATGGCTGGTGGGACGCCGAGGCGCTCGACGAGTTTCTTTATCGCGTACTCGTCAACGATGTGCAGAGCAAGATACGGATCGATTTCGCGCTGGCTGTCTCGACCATCAAGGGTATCATCTTCAACCGCCAGCGCAGCGCGCCCGCCGAGGTCGCCGAAAAGCACTATGACCGCGGCAACGATCTTTACGAGCGCATGCTCGACCCGCGTATGATCTATTCGTGCGGCTACTGGCGCGAGGCGGACAATCTCGCCGATGCCCAGGAAGCAAAGCTCGACCTCATCTGCCGCAAGATCGGCCTCAAGGAAGGCATGCGCCTGCTCGATATCGGCTCGGGCTGGGGCGGGCTTATCAAGTTCGCCGCCGAACGCTATGGCGTCACCGCCGTCGGCATAACGGTATCGAAAGAACAGGCGGCCTACGCCAACGATACGCGCGGCGATCTGCCTATCGAAACCCGGCTGATCGATTATATGGCGCTCGAAGGCGAGTTCGACCGCATCGTTTCGGTGGGCATGTTCGAGCATGTGGGCTTCAAGAACTACCGCAAATATTTCGGTAAGGTCAGCGAACTCCTGACCGATGACGGCCTGTTCCTGCTCCACACCATCGGGGGCAGTCTCAGCCGGTCGCACGGCGATCCCTGGCTCGAAAAATACATCTTCCCCAACGGTATGCTGCCATCCCCCCGCCAGGTCTCCGACGCGTTCGAGAGTCTGCTGGTCATGGAGGACTGGCACAATTTCGGCGCCGATTACGATCGGACGCTCATGGCGTGGGAGGCCAATTTCCATGCCGCATGGCCCGATCTCAAGGAAAAATACGGCGAGCGTTTCTACCGCATGTGGTGCTACTACCTCCTGAGCTGCGCCGCCATCTTCCGCGCCCGCTGGGTGCACCTGTGGCAGATCGTCTTCTCCAAACATGGCCTCAAGGGCGGCTACCGGAGCACGCGGTAGCCTCTCTGGTTCCGGCTAACGCCAATCTTCCCCCCCCAACCTCCCCTCAAGGGGGAAGGTGCTGGCCTTGTGCGCAGGGAGATAGCCGAGGAAAAGGAAATACCTCCCCTTGATGGGGAGGGCAGGGGAGGGGGGAAGCCACAAGCAAGGATTCATGCGTCGGCATCCTCACGCCCTTGGGAACGAGCGCCCCACAAGCGCAAGTCTCATTGCGTAATCCACACCCCTCAAGCGATCCAGTAAGCCCTGTATTCCGTATCTTCACGAAGGATTTCGAGATGTGCAGAACCGATGGGCGGCAATGAATCGCCCTCCGGCTGTTGATTTATCGAGACCACATGATTATTGTCCCCGCCCGTCACCCATAATCACTGCGATGTGCGAGCGGATTCTTTCATGATGCTTGCGCGGGATTTATTTTGTTCTCTGTTCTGCATTGAAGGTGGCAATACAATATTCATGTCGTGCTGACATGAACTGCGAAGAAAGAGGCTTATGCCTATAAAATTATCGGTACGAAATGTCTTCAAGGTCTTTGGCCGGAAGACCAATGCCGCGCTTGAACTGCTCGCCCAGGGCCGGTCGAAAGAAGAAATCCTCAAGGCAACGGGCGCCACGGTGGGCGTGCAGGACGCGAGCTTCGATGTCGGCGAAGGTGAAATCTTCGTCGTCATGGGACTCTCGGGGTCGGGCAAGTCCACGCTGGTGCGCATGCTCAACGGCCTGATCGCGCCCACGTCGGGCTCCATCCTCATCGATGGCGACGACGTCGCCAGTTGCGGCCGGCGGCGGTTGCGCGAGATCCGGCGCGAAAAGATCGCCATGGTGTTCCAGCACTTTGCGCTGTTCCCCCATTGGACGGTGGCGGAAAACGCCGCCTACGGTTTGCGTGTCAAGGGCGTCCAGGCGCCCGAACGGCGTGAAAGGGCGCTCAAGGCGCTCGATCAGGTGGGGCTGAGAGCCTGGGCTGAGAGCCTGCCGTCCGAGCTTTCCGGCGGTATGCAACAGCGTGTCGGGCTGGCGCGCGGACTGGCCACCGGGCCGGAAGTCCTGCTCATGGACGAGCCCTTCGGGGCGCTCGATCCGCTCATCCGCCGCGAAATGCAGGACGAATTGCTTGCCCTGCAGAAAACGCTCAGAAAGACCATCATCTTCATCACTCACGATCTCAACGAGGCGCTGCTGCTGGGTGACAAGATTGCCATCATGAAGGACGGACGCTTCGTGCAGGTCGGCACCGCGCAGGAAATCGTCTCCAACCCCGCCGACGACTATGTGGCGGCGTTCGTTGCCGATATCGACCGGGGTCGCGTCTTCACCGCCGAGGACGTCTCGAACGATCCTGCCGCCGTGCGGCTGGGCACCGACAACGCCGAGGATGCCATGCGCACCATGGAAGATCTCAACCGCAACGCGCTCTATGTGGTCGATGACAAGGACAACATCGCCGGTGTCGTCACCTATCAGGATCTGGCAGCCGCCACGCTCGACGAGGAAGCGCCCAATCCGGTGCTGGAAGAGGCGTTGATCACCGAATATCCGACTGCGGCCGCAGACGATCAGCTCAACGCGCTTTATGGCGCGGCCAGCGGTGGTCTGCCGATCGCCGTGACTGATGAACGCGACCGGCTGGTCGGCGTGGTCGAGCCCGAGGCGGTCTTCGCCCAGCTTTCCGGCGATGAGGAGGAGGCTGGGGAGGAGGCGCCAGACGCGGCGACCCCAACCGAAACAGCCGATTCCCCCGGAAAGGAGCGCGCTCATGCTTAGTCCCGGCGATCTTCTCGTCATCCCCTTCGACGACTGGGTCAACGATTTCGTGCGTGGCTGGCTGGTGCCCAATTTCCGGCCCGCCTTCCGCGCAGCGCAAGTGCCCATCACACTGGTCCTCAACGGGCTCGATGACTTTTTCAACGCGCTGCCCATGCTGCTCACCACCGGTGTCTTCGCGCTGGCCGCGTGGAAATGGGCAGGCCGTTCGATGGCCATCTTCACGCTTATCGGCTTCGCCTTCATCGACATGATCGGCCTCTGGCCGCAGACCATGACGACGCTCGCCATGATCATCACCTCGGTGCTGTTCTGCGCCGTGATCGGCATTCCGGCGGGGATCGTCGCGGCGCGCAGCGACATGGTGTGGAAGGTGCTGCGCCCTGTCCTCGACATCATGCAGACCATTCCTTCCTTCGTTTATCTGGTGCCGATCGTCATGTTGTTCGGCGTCGGCATGGCGCCGGGGATCATCGCGACCATCATCTTTGCGCTGCCGCCTATCGTGCGCCTGACCAATCTGGGCATCCGCAACGTGCGGGGGGACCTCATCGAGGCCGCCCAGGCGTTCGGCTCCACAGGCTGGCAGATGCTGGTCGACCTCCAGATCCCGCTTGCCATGCGCACGATCATGGCCGGGCTCAACCAGACCCTGATGCTGGCGCTCTCGATGGTGGTGATCGCCGCCCTGATCGGGGCAGGGGGGCTGGGACTCGTGGTCAATACCGGACTGGGCCGGCTCGATGTGGGCGGGGCGACCGCCGGGGGCGTGGGCATCGTGATCCTTGCCATCGTGCTCGATCGCATCACGCAGGGGCTGGGCGAGCAGAACCAGGCCGAAACGGTCTCGCTGCGCGCCGTGTTCCTCAATCTCATCCGCCTCAGGGGCAGTCATCGGCCCACGGGGGAAATCCGCAAGGCGGGCTGACCCCGCCTTTCGATGATGCGGCGGCGCCATTGCCGCCGCTTCTGTTGCCGCGCTCGTAGCGCCGGCTTCGTATGGCGGGGCCTCGTCCCGTCCATCTGAAAACCAAAAGAAGAGGAGACAAAAACATCATGTTCCGTCTCAAGAATTTCCTTGCAACACTGTCGGCTGCCGCTCTCGTGAGCACCATGCCGGTCGCTGCCCTCGCCCAGGACAATCCGGGCGAGGGCGTTTCGATCACCATGGCGCAGCCGACCTGGGATACCGGTTGGTTCCACACCGAAATCTACCGTCAGTTGCTTCAGGAACTGGGCTATGACGTCGATCCGGCCATTACGCTCGACAATCCGCCCTTTTACCAGTCGGTCGCCCAGGGCGACGTGACGCTGTGGGTCGATGGCTGGTTCCCTCTGCACAATACCTATGAACCGGTGTTCGGCGAAGGCGCCGAGATCGTCGGCGCGGTCGCGCGCGGCGGGGCGCTTGAGGGCTATCTGGTCGACAAGGCCGCCGTCGAGGAATTTGGCATCACCTCGCTGGAAGATTTCAAGCGCGATGACGTCAAGGCCGCCTTCGACCGCAATGGCGATGGGCTCGCCGACATGGTCGCCTGCCCGCCGGGCTGGGGGTGCGAGATCAATATCGACCACCACATGAACGCCTATGACCTGCACGACCACGTCAATCTCATCAAGGCCGGCTATTCCGCCTCCATGGCGGATGCCGTTGCGGCCTATGAGTCTGGGGAACATATCCTCTTTTACACCTGGACCCCGAACTGGACGGTCAACGAACTCGTCCCGGGCGAGGACGTGATGTGGATCGAGGTGCCCGAGGTCGATCTCCCCGAGGACCTGATGGACCTGGCCGATGCAGCAACGCTCGACGGCGTCGAAGGCTGCGTCAACGATCCGTGCATGCTGGGCTTCCCGGCCAACGACATCGTGCCCGTGATCAACTCGGCGTTCCTTGATGAGAACCCCGCGGTCGGCGCGCTGCTCGACGCCGTCGAAATCCCGCTCACCGACATCTTCGCCCAGAACGCGGCGATGAACGAGGGTGACGACGACATCGAGGCGCAGGCCGCCCAGTGGATCGAGGACAACCGCGCCGCCGTCGACGGCTGGCTCGAAACGGCTCGCGCCGCCAGCTAAAACGGCTGCTTTGAACAAGGAGGCCGCAGGCAATTCCCGCGGCCTCCACCCCCTCAGGGGATGCTGACCATCGGAGCATCGAACGTGGCAAGGGTGGCGATCGCTTCGCTGCGTACCGCGCCCAGCCCGCCGAGAAAATTGCGGGCCCCTTCCTCGCCATAGCTGCGGCGGCTGACCGCGAACAGGGCGACGCCCTCACCCTCGGAGAGCGGCATATAGCGATAGGCATTCCACTCGACCACGATCGGGTCGGCGCCGAGGTCGCTGACGAGAAAGTCGAACAGCACTTCTCCGGTCGCCCCGTTCTGGATGATCTCGTGGTTGACGCCGGGTCGGTTTCCTTGCGCGCGATGAGCATCTGCACCTGCGACGCCGCCGCCTGCATCGGAGAGAGCGCGCCGTCAAGCCGGGGTTCAAATGTCCTTTTCGGTGCGAGGGGCAAGAACCGCGTCAGATGTGAGGACCGCAGCCGCTTCATCTTCCGCGCCCAGCATCGCGGCCACGCGCTCGAGCGCCGAGATAAGCATCAACTGCTCCCATTCGGCGAGTTTTGAAAATTCTGCGTGAAACTGTGCGTGTGCCCCGTCGGGAGCGATGTCGAGCATTTCGCGGCCCTTGTCGGTCAGGCTGAGCCACACCTGCCGCCGGTCGGCTTCGCCCCTGCGCCGGATCACCATGCCCAGCGCCTCGAGCTTGTGAATGAGCGCGGTGGTGGTGGCCTGGGTGATTCCCATGCGCGTGGCGACCGCGCCTGCGGTATGCTCCGCGCCATCGTCGAGAAGCTGCATGAACACCAGTTGCGACGGCGTCAGACCGGTTTCGCGCATCAGGGCTTTTGAATTGAGCTCGGTCTTGCGCAGTATTTTGCGCAACGCCGAGAGAGCGGTCTTTGTCGAGGCTTGCACGGCGCGGTCTGGCTCCAGAAAAACGTCTTTCATCCTCTTATCTTTCCCAGCCGCCGTTCCCAAGCCCTCTCCCGCATACAAGTATAAAACCATTTAGCTTATACTAACTATCGTGTGTGGCGATTGGACAGTCCACATGTCCTTCATAAATTATTTTTAGCGCCTGTATCGCCCATCTATCGGGCGATACAGGCGTATCGGGTGCCATGTCGCAGTCATTTCAGCGTTGACAATTAGTTAGATCGATCTAACTATCACGCAACCGAAACCGGAGGACTCAGATGGAACTCGCCACAGCGAGCACCCCCCACACCCCCGCAACGCCCCTCGCGGCAATCACGATTCGCAGCCCAAGGCGCGAAGATGGCGCGACTGTCTGGCAACTGGTGGCCGATACGGCCTCGCTCGACGACAATTCGATGTATTGCAATCTGCTCCAGTGCAGCCATTTCGCTTCGACCTGCGCGATCGCCGAAATCGATGGCGAGATCGTGGGGTGGCTCTCGGGTTATATCGCGCCCGAACATCCCGATACCTATTTTGTCTGGCAGGTCTGCGTCGCCGAAAAGGCGCGCGGACGGGGGCTGGCCAAGCGGCTCATCAACGCCGTTCTCGCCCGCCGTGTCTGTGCCGGCATCCGCCGAATACAATCGACAATCACGAGCGACAACCGCCCCTCATGGGCGCTGTTCGGATCGGTTGCCGAAACGCTCGACGCCGATCTTGTGCGCAAGCCTTATTTCCGGCGCGACGATCACTTCGCAGGCAAGCACGATACCGAATTTCTCGTAACGATCGGCCCCTTCGAGCGCGAAACGCTTCCCCTGCGCGAAGTCGCCTGAAGCCGCAACTATGCAAAACCGCCTTCCCCTCATCCCTCTTCCCGCCGTCCCCCAAAGGAGACAGTGCATGACAAACGACAAAACCACCACGTTCGACCGCATGGAGAGCGAGGTGCGCTCCTATTCGCGCAGCTTCCCAAAACTGTTCAACAAGGCGAAAGGCGCAACGATCTTTTCCGAGGATGGCAAGGCCTATATCGATTTTCTGGCCGGCTGCTCCTCGCTCAATTATGGCCACAACGATCCCGACATGCAGGCGGCCCTGGTCGATTACGTCACCGCCGATGGCATCGCCCACGGGCTCGATATGTTCACCGATGCCAAGGAGCAGTTCCTTGCCGCCTATGAGGACATCATCCTCAAGCCGCGCGGCATGGACTACAAGCTCATGTTCACCGGTCCCACCGGGACCAACGCCGTCGAGGCCGCGCTCAAGCTGGCTCGCAAGGTCAAGGGCCGCTCCAATATCATCGCGTTCACCAACGGGTTCCACGGCATGACGCTGGGCGCTCTGGCGGCGACCGGTAATGCGGGCAAGCGCAATGGCGGCGGTATCGACCTCAACGGCGTCTACCATGCACCGTTCGATGGCTATTTCGGACCCGAAATCGATACCGCCGAGATGCTGGACCGGATGCTTGGCGACCCCTCGGGGGGCGTCGATGCGCCCGCCGCGATCCTCGTCGAGCCGGTTCAGGGGGAGGGTGGCCTCAATGCCGCGTCGCCCGAATGGCTAAAAAAGATCGAGGCCATCGCCAGAAAACACGACGCGCTCTTCATCATCGACGATATCCAGGCGGGGTGCGGACGCACGGGTTCGTTCTTTTCCTTCGAGGAGTTCGGCCTTTCCCCCGACATCGTTACCCAGGCCAAGTCCTTGTCGGGAATGGGGCTGCCCCTTGCGCTGACGCTGATCAAGCCCGAATACGATATCTGGACGCCGGCCGAACACAACGGCACCTTCCGGGGCAACAATCATGCGTTTGTGACGGCGCGCATCGCGCTGGAAAAGTTCTGGCGCGATGAAACGTTCAGCAAATCGGTCAAGGCCAAGGGCGAGCACCTCAAACTGCGCCTTGGCGCCATCGCCTCCCAACACGATCTCAGCCTGCGCGGCCGCGGCATGATGATGGGCATCAACGCCGAAAGCGGCGAAGTCGCCGCCGCGATCTGCGAGCAATGCTTCGACAACGGCCTGATCATCGAGACGTCGGGGAGCCATGACGAGGTGGTCAAGGTGCTGTGCCCGCTGACCATCGACATCGCGCAACTGGACCAGGGGCTCGACATCATCGAAGATGCGTTCGAGGCAATTCTTGCCAACGATGTTTCGCACGTCGCAGCCGAATAAGGATCAGGAGACGACCATGATTGTTCGCGACCTCGAGGAAGCCCGCAAGGGCGAAAGGCTCGTTACAGCCAACGGGTGGGATTCCACCCGCCTGCTGCTGGCCGGTGATGGAATGGGCTTTTCCTTCCACATTACCCGCATCGCGCCGGGCACCACCCACGAGTTCCACTACAAGCACCATTTCGAGAGCGTTTATTGCATTTCGGGCCATGGCGAGATCGAGGACCTCGATACCGGCAAGACCTACCAGATCCGGCCCGGCGTGATGTATGCCCTCGACAGGAACGACCGCCACAGGCTTTCGGCAAGCGACGAACTGGTGCTGGCGTGCTGCTTCAATCCCCCCGTCACCGGCACCGAAGTGCACCGCGAGGACGGCTCCTACGCACCAGCCGGGGAACTTGAACAAAACGCCTGAGACCCGGCCTGATCCATGACCAACGATTAGAGGAAGCAATGACACTTTCCGCAGCTCATCCCCGATCGGACGCGTACCCCACCCGGCAGACCCAGGAAGCCTGGCAAGAGCGCAAGGACCCGGTGTTCTGGGGCAAATGGACCCCCGAAGCGCCGCTTACCCGCGCCCAGACCGAAGAGTTCGAGAAAAAGGGCTTTCTCATCCTCAAGAGCGTTTTTTCGCCCGGTGAGGTCGCCCGGCTTCAGGAAGAATCGCGCCGTCTGCGGTCGGGCAGCGTGCAGCTCAGCGCCGATAATGTCGTGACCGAACCCGGTTCCGAGGCGGTGCGCACCATTTTCCGTCTTGAAGACGAAAGCGCTCTGTTCAACCGCATGGCGCGCGACGAGCGGATCGCCGGAAAAGTCAGATTTCTTCTCGATGACGATCTTTATCTTCATCAGAGCCGGCTGAACTACAAGCCCGGCTTTACCGGCAAGGAATTCTACTGGCATTCGGATTTCGAGACCTGGCACGCCGAAGATGGCATGCCGCATATGCGGGCGATTTCGGCCTCGGTGCTCCTTACCGACAATGATGCGCTCAACGGGCCGCTGATGCTGATGCCCGGTTCGCATATGCACTATGTCTCCTGCGCCGGAGAAACACCGGACAACAACCACGAATCCTCGCTTCGCAAGCAGGAAGTGGGTGTGCCGAGCCCAGACGCTTTGACGCACATGGCGCAGAAATTCGGCATCGAATACGCCTCGGGCAAGGCGGGCACGGTCATCCTTTTCGACAGCAACACAATGCACGGCTCGAACGGCAACATTACTCCGTTCCCGCGCTCGAATGCCTTTTTCGTTTACAATGCCTGGTCCAACCGGCTCGAAGCGCCCTATGCGGCCAACAAGCCGCGTCCGGCATTTCTTTCCAGCCGTGACCCTCAGGGACCGATCGAGATCGTTTCCGGTCCCATCCAATAGGCCGTTCGGCACAGATACCCAAAATCACCAGAGACAAATCGACGATGCAACACCCCCACACCGTGGAAAAGATCGGCGGGACATCCATGTCGCGCAGCCATGAACTGCTCGACACCATATTCATCGGCCAGCGCAAGGGCCCAGAACTCTACAACCGGATTTTTGTCGTTTCAGCCTATGCAGGGATGACCGACTTGCTCCTTGAGCACAAGAAGTCCGGCGAGGCCGGTGTTTACGGGCTGTTCGCGAGCGCCGAGGGCGGGTCCCAATGGAGCGAGGCCCTTTCGGCGGTCGCTTTGAAGATGGAGCAAAAGAACGCCGATATCTTTCCCGATCCTGCAAGGCGCGAGGAAGCCGACCGCTTCATCCGCGAGCGGATCGAAGGCGTGCGCTCATGTCTTGTCGATCTGTCCCGGCTCTGCTCATTCGGCCATTTCCAGCTCGAATCCCATCTCCTGACGGTGCGTGAAATGCTTTCGGCGCTGGGAGAGGCGCAGTCGGCATTCAACACCGCGCTGATGCTGAGCCAGCATGGCGTCAACGCCCGCTTCGTGGACCTGACGGGCTGGCGCCAGGATGGTGCCTTGCCGCTCGATGAGCACATCGCCCGACAGTTCGAGCAGATAGATATGTCCCGCGAATTGCCTATCGTCACCGGTTACGCGCAGTGCACCGAACAACTGATCGAGACTTATGACCGGGGCTATTCGGAGGTTACGCTTTCGCGGGTCGCCGTCGTCACCGGCGCGGCGGAGGCGATCATCCACAAGGAATTCCATCTGTCCTCTGCGGACCCCCGGCTCGTGGGCGCCGACAAGGTGCGGGTCATTGGGGAAACCAACTATGATGTGGCTGACCAGCTTTCCAACATGGGAATGGAAGCGATCCATCCCCGCGCCGCCAAATCGCTGCGGCAGGCAGGAATCCCGCTGCGCGTCACCAATGCGTTCGAGCCGGAACACCCCGGCACAGTGATTATGAGCGATCTGGCGCCCAAAAGGCCGGGCGCGGAGATCGTGACCGGGCTCAACAATGTCTTTGCGCTCGAGTTCTACGATCAGGACATGGTGGGCGTAAAGGGCTATGACGCGGGCATTCTCGCCGCGCTGACGCGGCACAAGGTCTCGATCATTTCAAAAACCTCGAACGCCAACACCATCACCCATTATCTCAAAGGGTCGATGAAGGCGATCCGGCGGGTGGAAACCGATCTCGCCCAGTCCTTCCCCTCCGCAACGACCACGCTGCGCAAGCTCGCCGTAGTATCGGCGATCGGCCGCGACCTTTCCGGCGTCCGCATCCTCTCGCGTGCCATCGAGGCCCTCGACCTGGCGGGGATCGAGCCGGTGGGCATCACCGACATGGTGCGCAAGGTCGATCTCCAGGTGGTGGTCGAAGAGGATGATTTCGATGCAGCCGTGATCGCTCTGCACAGAGGGCTGGTAGAAAGAGACGACAGGCCCGTCGCCGTCAAGCACGCCGCCTGATTGACAGTCAGTGGCCGAGCACCTTTTCCATCGCGTTCGGCCGGTCGTGCATGGCGAGTTGATCCATGATAGTGGCGCTGGCGTCGTTGAGCCCCGCGACCTCGACCTCGGTTCCCGTCTTGCGGAATTTGAGCACGGCCTTGTCGATGGCGTTGACCCCCGTCAGGTCCCAGATATGGGCTTTGCCGACATCGATGATGACGCTTTCCAGCGCCTCGCCGAAATCGAAGGCCGAAAGGAAATCGTCCGCCGAGGCAAAGAATATCTGGCCCTCGACGAGGTAGCGCCGATGCTTTCCGTCTTCTGACAACGTGGTCGTGACGCGGAAAATCTGCGCGACCTTCCAGGCAAAGAAGATACCCGAGAGCAATACGCCCACACCAACCCCCAGCGCCAGGTTCTGCGTGCCCACGACCGTTATAACGGTCGCGAGCATGACAAGGCTCGACCGGCGGGGATGGTGGCGAAGATCGGCCAGCGAGGTCCAGCTAAAGGTGCCGATCGACACCATGATCATGATGGCCACCAGCGCGGGCATCGGGATGAAGCCCACCAGGTCGCCGAGCACCATCAGCAGGAACAAAAGAAACGCTCCGGCGGTGAAGGTCGAAAGCCGCGTGCGTCCGCCTGACTTGACGTTGATGACGGACTGCCCGATCATCGCGCATCCGGCCATGCCGCCGAAAAGGCCGCTGGCGATATTGGCGATACCCTGGCCGATGCTCTCCCGGTTCTTGTCGCTGCTCGTGTCGGTCATCTGATCGACGATCGAGGCGGTGAGGAGGCTTTCGAGTAACCCCACGGCGGCAACCGCGATCGAAGTCGGCAGGATGATCCAGAGCGTTTCGAGATTGAGTGGAATGTCGGGAAACAGCAGGATCGGCAACGCATCGGGCAATTCTCCCAGATCGGCGACCGTGCGGATATCGATGCCCAGGGCAAGCGCAAGCGCGGTGAGAACGAGGATGCACACGAGCGGGGAGGGGACCGCCGTGGTGATCCTTGGGAAAAGGTAGATGATGGCGAGCCCCGCCGCGATCAGCGCGTAGGTTTCCCACGTCACCCCGATCAACTCGGGCAGTTGCGCCATGAAGATCAGGATGGCGAGCGCGTTGACGAAACCGGTCATCACCGAACGGGAAACGAACCGCATGACATAGCCGATGCGCAACCACCCCGCGACGATCTGGATGATGCCCGCGAGAATGGTGGCGGCCAGAAGGTATTGCAGTCCATGGTCACGCACGAGTGCGCCGAACAGTACTGCTGTTGCGGCGGTCGCCGCCGAGATCATGGCGGGCCGCCCGCCGGCAAATGAGATGACGATGGCGATGATCACCGAGGCATAAAGCCCCACGCGCGGATCGACGCCCGCAATGATCGAGAAGCCGATGGCTTCGGGAATGAGGGCAAGCGCCACGACGATGCCGGCGAGAATGTCGGCGCGGATATTGGAAAACCAGTTGCGGCGGATGGTTTTGATCGAGAACATGAACACAATCGAAGCTGTCGTCCGGGTCGCCCTGGCGGACCGAACGTTGAAAGGCGAGCTTTATCCTGAGTGTCCGGCGGATCGGCGGCCGGAAGAGCCACCCGGAATTGCACCGGGTCCGGGGTGATTGCCACCGGCCTTTGCCACATCGGCTCGAAGCTGGCAAGTCCGCCGGCCCATGTCATGGGAAACAAGCGCCTTCGTATTGCCCGCCGACCTTTTATTCTTCTCGAAACGCCCTCGCGATCTGGTCGGTGAACGGCTTCATGAAATAGGCGATTGCCGTTTGTTGCTCGGTCTCGACAAACACCTCGACCGGCATGCCTGGAACGAGTTGGCTCGGATCGAAGGCCATGCTGTCGTGATCGACCTCGACCTGTGCGAGATAAAATCTCTCGCCAGTCTGGCTGTCCTGCTGGGACGCTGCGGAAACGCGAAGGATGTCCCCCCTCACTTCGGGCGTCGTGCGTTGATTGAAGGCGACAAAACGCAAAATCGCGGCTCCCCCCACATTCACCTGATCGATATCGTTGATAGCCACGCGGAATTCGATGACGAGGTCGGCATCGTCGGGTACGATCGTCACCAGCCTCTCGGCCGGGGAAATGACGCCGCCCACGGTAGTGACATTGAGTTCATTGATGGTTCCGGCCACCGGGGCCAGGATGACGGTCCGGGCGTAGCGCGCCACCGAGGCGCTCAACCGTTCCTCGAGCTCGGCGATCTGCGCCTCGACCACGCCCAGTTGCCGTTGTGCCTCGGTCTGCCGGGTCCCATCGAGTTGGAGCACTTGCAATTCCACATCGGATATGCGGACCTGGGCGCGGGCGATGCCCGTATCGAGATTGCCCGTTTGGCCCTGGAGGCGAATAATGTCCCGCTCCGCTGTCGTTACCCGGGAAGCTTCGATCAGATTGCTTTGGGCCAATTGCCTCAGCCGCTCCAGTTCGCTCTGCGCCAGTTCGGATTCCGCGATGGTCGCTGTGCGCTGGAACTCCAGGCCGTTGATTTCCTCATTGAGCTGATCGACCTGCAGCAGCAATTGGTTGCGCTGCGATCGATGACGCGCCAGGTCGCCCGCGAACAATTGCCGCTCACCGGCAGCGATTGCCGAAACGCCGGGCCGCCCCGGTGAAAGGGCCTCTGGGAAGTCTATCGCCTCTATTCCCATCGCTTCGGCTGCCAGCCGCGCGCGCCGCGCCAGCAATTCGATGAGCTGGCCTTCCAGAATTGCCTTTTCCGCCGCGATCTCGGCGTCTTCGAGCCGCATCAGCACCTGCCCCGCGGCAACCTCATCGCCCTCACGCACGAGGATTTCACGCAACACGCCGCCATCCGGGTGCTGGACGACCTTGATGTCGTCATCCACCAGCACGGTGCCCACCCCGATGACCGCGCCTGAAAGCTTTGCCATGCCCGCCCAGCCGAAAACACCGCCCAGCAGCAGGATGGCCAAGATCACACCCCAGATCACGCGCGCCCTGAGCGAGAACATCTTCTCGACCGGATCGATATCCATACGGGAGAAGCCGGTCTGGTAAACTGGATTGGACATTTCATCTTCCTTTCGACGCCGGAACTCAGGCCGAGACCGGATCGTTCGTCCAGGCGAGCAGGACGTTACGAATGCTGATGGTTACGTCGGTGACATCGTCGCCGTTGAAATCGGCATGGATGATCGTTTTCTCGAATCCTTCCACGGTGTCATGGGTGACGAGGATCGGAATGTCCGCCCGCAGCCAGTCGTCATTATCGTCGCCGTAGATGGAGCGGAACAGATCCCGCTCGGCGGCGCGCGCTTCGCGGCTGATATCGTAGTCGCGCACACGGATACGATCTCCCACCACGAAGTCGAGGATGTCGTGAACGATATCCTCGCTCAGCGAAGGATTTTCGTCTGTGACTTCAAAAATGAACATGTCACGCCCGCGCCCGCCCGAAATGACCCGGGCCGACGCTCCGATCACGAACAGATCGTCTCCTGTACCGCCATTGATCTGTTCAAAGCCGGTAAAGACATCCTCGCCAATCTGGGCGCCACTCGCTTCGCCGGTCCTGTCGTCGATGATCAGGCCCTCCGCCGAGGCGCTATAGTCCAGAACATCATATCCGGTGCCCCCGTCGTAAGCGTCATTGCCGCCGCCACCCACCACGGTGTCGTCGCCGCTTTCCCCCTCGACGGCATCGTCACCTTCGCCACCGACGAGGACGTCGTCCCCCTCGCCGCCGGAAAGGATGTCCGATCCTTCGCCCCCGTCGAGCGCATCGTTGCCGACGCCGCCCGACAGATTATCGTCGCCCTCGGCGCCACTCAGTCTGTCCCGGCCCTCTCCGCCGAAAAGATCGTCATTGCCGCTGCCCCCATCGAGAATATCGTCCCCTTTGCCACCCTCTATCCAGTCGTCGCCGGCATCTCCGAACAGCGTATCGGCCCCCCCTTCACCAAACAGCCGGTCGTTGTCCTCGCCGCCATGGATGATGTCATTGCCGTTGCCGCCGAATATCACGTCCATGCCCGCCCCGCCGTGCAGGACGTCATCGCCATCATCGCCAAACAGATGATCGTCGCCCGGACCGCCCACAACGAGGTCATGACCAGCCATGGCGTTGACGATATCGTCACCGGCTCCCGCATCGATATCGTCGTCGTAGGCGGTGCCTACGAACACGTCGTCGCCCGGCGTCAATGTGACGGTGTTCCGCACAATGTCGAAATGCGCCATCTGCCAGACCGAGGCCTGTCCGTCGCTTATCATGTAGGAGAGCGTGACCGGCCCAAGCATCCCATGCTCGCTCCGCATGGTCCAACCACTGGCCGTCGGCAACACATCCAGGCCCGTTGCGTTGACGTCGCCAACCAAAAGCAGATCGCCATCGGGATCGTATGCCCCGGCCAGAAGATGGGTGAGGCCGATAAGGACCGCCTGCCCGGCAATAATATCGTTCAGCCGCACGGGGCCGGTCGTGATCGGAGCACGATTGGCTCGGCCGTCCCCGTCATGGTCGTCTTCATCGTCTTGATCCTCCTCCGGCTTTTGTGGGCCGGCGTCGGTGCTGTCCGGCTCGCTGACCAGCGGATCTATGGGGTGCGGGATGAACGGATGGGGCGTCGGGCGGCGCGGGATGTTGTCGTTGGAAAGCTGGACCCCATACGCCGCCGGAAAGACGCTGATGGGCTGGAACTCAACGTGCGGGCGCGTGAAGCGCAGTTTGCCACTCTGATCGGAAACCAGAATCGAGGGCGACCAGTCCGTCTCGCTTTTGGGATCATAAGGGTCAAGTTCGGCGATCGATCTTTTGCTTTCGGCTGCCGGTTCGTGCGCGTCGCGCTCGTCCTTTCCGGCCCTCCGCATGCGGGCTGACATCGGCGCCGCCTCGTGCTCCCCGCCCGCTTCGCGATCTTCCGGACCATTTTTGGCCGCCTCGTGCGAAAGCAGGTGGCGGAAATAGACGGCCAGCGCCACGACCGCCAATCCTATATGAACGGGCAAACTGGTCGTCTTTTCGCGCGCGAAGAAATCGAATCTCTTGCGCGGCTGCTCATCCGGAAGGGGCTGTCTGCTGGATTTGACTTCGATCGTCATGGTCATCCCGCCCTGCGCCGGGCGGGCTCATCCGCCACGCTGCGCGCTCCGCCCAGAACCTGTTCCTTGGGACCGAAGCCAGTGAGTTTGCCGTTCTGGATGACCGCGATCATATCCACTTCCGCGAGAACGGATGGACGGTGCGCCACGACGAGCGCAATTGCACCGCGCTTGCGAATACGCCGGATGGCGTCGTTGAGCGCGGCTTCCCCTTCGGCGTCGAGAAACGCGTTGGGTTCATCGAGCACCACGATGAATGGCTGGTCGTAAAGCGCCCGCGCAAGCCCGATCCGCTGGCGTTGGCCGGCCGAAAGTGCCGTCCCCATGGGCCCCAGTTGCGTATCGTACCCGTTCGGCAGCCGCACGATCAGGTCATGCGCGCCGGCTTCCCTGGCTGCTGCCACCACCTTGTCTCCGTCCCGGTCCGGGGCAAAACGTGAGATGTTTTCGATGATCGAGCCGTCGAGAAGCGAGACCTCCTGGGGAAGATAACCGAAATGCCGCCCCAGCTTTTCTTCTTCCCATTGGTTGATCTCCGCCCCGTCGACCCGGATCGAGCCGCGCAGTGTCGGCCAGATTCCGGTTATGGCCTTGATCAACGTCGTCTTGCCGCCGCCGCTCGGGCCGATGATGCCCAGCGCCTGTCCCGCCGCGATGTGAAGACCCACTTCCGAGAGCAGCACCTGGCCGGAGCCGGGGGATGCCACCGTGATCTTTTCGACGCTCAAGGATTGTGAGGGTGCCGGCAGGTCCAGCGGCTGTGGGCCCTTGTCGAGTGCCACCATGGTGTCGCGCAGCCGATTGAACGCCTGCCGCGCGGCGACCACGCCCTTCCAGTTGCCGATAGCCAGATCGATCGGCGCCAGCGCCCGTCCGGCGGCCACCGACACGGCGATGATGGCGCCGGCCGACATCTGGCCTTGTATCGTGAAATAGGCGCCCAGGCCCAGCAGCGACGATTGCAGCAACATCCGCAGTACGCGTGAAAAGGCGCTGAACGTGCCGATAATGTCGTTGGTGCGGGTCTGGAGAACCAGATGTTCGTCATTGGCGTGGTTGAATCGTCCCACCGCGCTCCCGGCAAACCCCATGGCCCTGATGACCTCGGCATTGCGCGCATTGGAATCGGCGATCGCGTTGCGCACGATCCCTGCCTGTTGCGCGGACTTTGCCAGCTTGCGCGATTTGAGTTCGGTGATGATGGTGAGAAGCGTAAGGACCGCGATACCGCCCAGCGTCACGGCGCCGAGCACCGGGTGCAGGAAATAGACGAACAGCAGATAGAGCGGCACCCAGGGCAAGTCGAACAGCGCGCCCGGCCCTTGTGAACCGAGAAAGTTGCGCACCGTATCGACATCCCGCCCCCGTTCGAGAGCTTCGGAGGGGGAGAAGCCGAACCGGGGCATGTCGACGCTTACCCGGTGGGCGATGGGTGCAAGGATCTTGTCGAACCGCGCACCAACTCGGACCATAAGCTGACCGCGGATCGTGTCGAACAGGCCCTGGAACATGTAGAGCCCCACTGCCAGCACCGACAGCGCCGCCAGCGTGGGTATCGAGCCGCTGGTCAGCGCTCTGTCGTAGATCTGCAGCATATAGAACGCGCCGGTGAGTGCCAGCACGTTGATGATGCCCGAAATCCAGAACAGGAAAATACCGATCTTCTTGAACTTGCGCTTCAGGAACTCATCGCGGCGGTGCTCGGCGAGTTTGTCGGAAACTTGTGCGGTGGCCATCGGTTCTCCCCCACGCGATCACGGTTGCCTGGCCGGACAATCCGGCCAGGCACCTTGTTCAGAGATTGAAGTCGTTGCTGCCGAGCGTGTGATTACCGGCGATCTCGATACGGAAATCGGGTTCGTCCCCTCCGCTCGTATTGCCCGTCACCACGGTGAAGTCGCCGTCCTCCCGGCTTTCGTGCGACACAGCGACCTGACCGGGCGCATTGGCCTGCCCTGAAACCAGCGTGAAGCTCTGGACTCCGGAAGCGCCGGTGTTGGCGTCGATCCCTGAAAGATCGATCTTGTCGCCGGTTTCAAAGCCGACGATGGTGTCGCCGTCTGCCGCAGCCCTTGAGGTGAAGACAAAGACGTCGTTGCCATCGCCACCGTCGATGATGTTGACGGCGTTGCTGGCGATGATGGTGTCGTTCCCCGACCCCGTGGTGACGTTTTCGATGCCATAGAGCATATCGGTTCCCGATTGGGCGCCCGTTACGCTGCCGCGCCCGCCGATGCCGGTCCCCAGATCGACCTCAACGGCCTGATTGAGAGCACCCAGATCGAGCGTATCGATACCGGCCCCGCCATCGTAGGAATCGTCGCCATCGTCACGGCGGCCGATGAACATGTCATCTCCCTCTCCGCCGAACACGGTATCGTCGCCGCTCCCGCCATCCAGCAGATCGTTCCCGGCACCGCCGGAAAGCCAGTCGTTGCCGTCTTCCCCGTAAAGCACATCGTCGTCTGCGCCGCCGAAGAGTTCGTCGTCACCGTCCCCGGCAAAGACGATATCCCGGCCCGCACCCGCATCGACGAGATCATCGCCTTCACCCGCCCGGATCACGTCCGCGCCAGCGCCCGAAATGATGTAGTCGGTGCCTGCCATCCCAAGAATGAGATCGGCTGCTGACGTGCCAAGCAGTACATCGTCATCCGCCGTTCCGGTTATCGGACCCGACACCGATGGCGCAACGTCGATATCGTCATCATCGTCGTCATCGTCATCGTCCTGATCATCATCATTCTGATTATCGTCGTCGTCATCGTCATGATGATCGTCCCATCCATCAGGCTGTTGGCCGTCGGTGTCGGGCGTTTCGTCGTCTTCATCATCGGGCTGCTGCGTCGTAAACTGCGGCAGTCCATCCGTGGCCCAGAAGGTCACGGTGTGATCCTCCGAGGTGATCGAGGTCGAACCGTCCCCGTGTTCCACGGCGATATAGTCCGCGATGGTCTTGCCGGTCGCGAGGACAATCACGTCCTGGGGCCGCAGGGCGCCGATGATGATGTCGTTGCCGCCAGCCCCACGGAAGACGATGCGGTGGTTGGACAACAGCGACGAGATGTTCACCGTGTCGTTTCCCTTCGATCCGATCACCGTGATCGTGTCGGGCCGCAAGCTGGTGGACACATCGAAGCTGCCATACATCTCAACGGTATCTCCGCCGAAATCGCCGCTTGCGCTCACACCGCCGCCATTGACGACGATCTCCTCGATCTCGGTGAGCTCGGCGATGATGGTTTCTTCTTCGCCTTCCACCTGTCGGGTAACGACGATCTCGCTTTCGTCGCTGCCTGCAAAGCCGATCCGGGCTACCGCCTCGTCATAGGTATAGATGCGGTACGTCTCGGCCGTAGCATCGCCAATGATCTGGAACAGGTCGCCATTGATGCCCTCTCCGCCGCCGTTGATGGTGTCGGTGCCGTCACCCGGCCGCCAGATGAAGGTATCGTCGTCCATCTGAAGCGGGACGGTGTCGTCGTCTCCGTCGCCCAGATCGTACCCGTTGAGCGTGTCGTCGCCGGGACCGCCTATGATGATATCGTCCCCGTTGCTGCCGACAATGGTTTCGCCTGCCTCGGTGCCCAGGATCAGCGAGGGCCCGGTCGGCGTTGCGGCGGGATCGGTGACGATGGCGAGAGCCTGGCCGCCGCCGAACTTCACTTGCTCGATATTGATCAGCCTATCGACATCGCCGCTCGCCAGATGAGTAACGGTCATGTTGCCATTGCTCAGCATATCCACCGCATAGTCGCCGGCAGCGCCCGCAAAGACTGCGGTATCGGTACCGTTGCCGCCATTGATGATATCGCTGCCTTCGCCACCCTCGAGCATGTCGTCGCCGGAGTGTCCAAGCAGGCGATCGTCCCCGGCATTGCCGATCAGCGTGTCGTTGCCATTGCCGCCGCCCAGACGGTTGTTGCCGGCATTGCCGATCAGTACGTTGTCGAGGCCGTTGCCGGTACCATCGATATCGGCGGTGCCGAGCAGGGTCAGATTCTCGACATCGCCCTCGATATAATCGACGCGGGCCGGGTGAAGGTCGCGCGTGACCGTGGAAAGGATCGTGTCGATCCCTGATCCGCCGGTTTCGTCGACAACATCGCCCTCCTCGGTGACGACATAGACGTCATCGCCGTCGCCGCCCCGCATGACATCGTCGCCATTGCCGCCGATCAGGATGTCGTCGCCGCCATTGCTGGTCAGCACGTCATTGCCATCAAAGCCCAGCATGAGGTCAGCTTCAGCGCCACCCTGCGCGGGGTTGGGGTTATTGTTGTTGTTGGCACGCACGAAGTTGTAGATGCGTCCCTCGATATCGGCCCGCTCGATATTCTGAATCCGGTCCTTGCCGCCAGCGTCGCTTGCGATGAAGAACGCCCCGCCTTCCAGCGTGAATTGATGGTCTGTGACGGGGCCGGCCAGAACCACCGTATCCGTCCCGCCGGCGCCGCGCAGATAATTGTCCGCTTCATTGCCGGTCAGGCGGTTGTCGAGACCGTTACCGATACCCTCGAAGGCGGTTCCGACCAGTTCGAGATTTTCGATATTCGCATCGAGTTGGTAGCTCGCCAGTGCGGACTGCACCGTATCATTGCCGCCATCGGCGGCCTCGACAGGTTCGTCCCCGACATTGTCGACCACGTATGTGTCGTCGCCCAGACCGCCGGTCATGGTATCGGCGCCGGTGCCGCCGTCGATGACATTGTCGCCATCGCTGCCGATCAACGTATCGTCGTGATCGGAACCGATCAGGTTCTCGATCGAGATCAGGCGGTCGACGCCGGCCCCGATCGTGTCCTGCTCCTCGAAACTGGTGAGCCCCGCAAGCGAGACGGTCACGGCACTGGGGGCCGAGGCAAAGCTCGCCGTATCGACACCCGCGCCACCATCGAGCCGGTCGTCGCCCGCTCCACCTTCGAGCAGATCGTCGCCTTCCTCGCCCCAGAGCTGGTCGTTGCCCTCGCCGCCGGTCAACGTGTCACCGCCGAATCCGCCGCGTAGGGTATCGTTGCCCTCGCGACCGTCGAAGAGGTTGTCGCGGATGTTGCCCAAGAGCGTGTCGTCGCCCGAACCGGACGTGACATTTTCGATGCCGCGCGTGAACGAGAAGCCGGTCGCCGCGCCCGAGAGCAGGTTGACCGAGACCGCTTCCGCCGTGTCATAGACCAGCGTATCGTTGCCGCCGGCCAGGTCGGCCTCGAGTTTTTCGACCGATGTGAGGCTGGCGCCATTGGCCTGGCTGACCACGCCTCCGCTCATTGTGACCTGCAGGGTATCGTCGATGTCCGGACCGCTGGTTTTCTGGACCACGCGCAGCGTGTCCTCGCCCGCGCCGCCATCGATGGCGTCGTTGCCGTCCTCGGTGGCGTAAACGATCGTGTCGTTGCCGGTGCCGGCCGCAATCGTGTCGTTCCCTGTCCCGCCGGTGATGATATCGTCTCCGCCATCGCCGTTGAGCGTGTCGTTGCCGCCGCCGCCCTTGAGGACGTCACCGCCATCGCCGCCCGAAATGGAGTTGTCACCATCGCCGGCCTCGACCCAATCGGCGCCAACCGTCGTGCCGCCTTCGGCGTCGCCGCCCTGGGCCATGCTGACTACGGCCTGGTCGGTCACGATATGGTTGCCGACCACCTCGGTCACTTCGGAAATGACCGTATGGGTGTTAAGCGAGTCGTCCTGATAGACGACGACCATGCGCAAATGGCGCTCGACAACTTCAGGGCCGGGCACGAAGGTGCGCTGGTTGCCCCCCGCTTCCGCCGGAACATCTACCCAGCCGTCCACGCCATTGGCCGAGGACTGCCATTGATAAGTGAGTAGAAATTCCTCGAATGCATCGGTCATGCCGTCGGGGTCGGTGAAGGCCACCGTCGCGGTGAGCGGCTGGCCTTCGGTCGGCGACATGTCGCTGATCGGAAGCGGGCCCACCGGCTCGTCATTCACGCCCAGGACCGGGTCGGTCGGCTGGGAAGAGACGATCTCGGTCACTCCGGCCGCATCGACATAGGTGCCGAGCACGCGGATACGCAGGCCCTCATGCTCGTCGCTGGGCGTAAACGTGTTGCCCGAGGTTCCGGGGATATTGATATAGTCGCCCGTGCCGTCATTGCGTTCGATCTGCCAACGATAGGTGATGGCATTTTCGGCGACCTTGCCGTCAGGATTGTTGAGATCGCCGATATTGGCGGCATGAACCGTCAGGGTCTGATCTTCCTGCGCCGGCAAGCCGGTGATCACCAGTCGTCCGGTCGGATCGAAATTTCCCGTCTGACGGATGGTGTACATGCTGTCGGCGAACTGAATGCGTTCGATCCCGATCAGAGTGTCGGTGCCCTCGTCGACCTGCGGGTCGATATCCTCGCTCTCGCGGCGGGCGACATAGGTGCGGTCGCCCACATGGGTGATTTCGTACCAGTCGCGGTTGCCGGCGAATATGGCCGTATCGGTGTCGTCGCTGACATCCTCGGCGTAAAGAATCTCGCGAACGATGGTGAGTTGCCTGGGCTTTACTGTCCCATCGAGCAGGAAGCTCGCCAATTGCTTGGTCTGGCCGTCGATGGTGACCATCTGCTTGAGGCTGTCGACGGTGAACGCTTCGGTCTCGGTGACGTTGCCCCCGGTGTCGAGCTCGCGCACGCTGATCCTGACGTTGAGCCAGGCGTCGCCGTGAATGAAGTCATTGGCGCCGCGCCCTTCAAAGGTGTCGTTGCCGTCGCCACCGAGCAGGATATTGCCCTCGGCCCAGGCCACGATGCTTTCCAGATCGACATCGGGATCGGTGGGAGCCGCCGCAACGGCATCGCCGAGCAGTTCGCGCAACCCATGGATGCGGTTGATGCCGGCCTGGGTCAGCCCGTGGTTTTCGAGACTGAACTCGACCTCGATCTCCTCGGTGCTCCCACGGTCGTCGCCGCGCAGCACGTCGTTGTGGATCCAGCCAGACAGGCCTTCCGTCTGGTCGAACCGATCGCGCAGGATGTCGTCGGCAACGGTCGTGAAGATCGGGATGCGCATGTCCGAATCCGCGGCGACCGGGCTGCCCTTGTGGATCGCCCAGTCGAAGCCGAACATGCCTTCGTTGCGCATGACGCTCTCGCCCTGAACCATGATGTCGTCGCCCGATTCAGCGTCGAAATCGTTCTCGTTCTCACCGGCGAACATGACGTCGTGGCCGAGAATGGTCGAGTTGAAGAACAGTTCGGAATTGTCGCCATTGAGAACGTCGAACCCGTCGCCGCCCTCTATCCAGTCGTCGCCCTCATTGCCGAGAATGAAATCGTGGTCGAGGCCGCCGAGAATGAAGTCGTTGCCTTCGCCGGCGAAGACTTCGGTCGCATCGACCCCCACGATGATCACGTCCTGACCGTCGCCGCCCATGACGACGTCCAGTCCGTTGGAATTGGCGATGACGTCGTCGCCGCCTTCGCCCTTGATGAAGTCGCCGGTATCGCCCGCATCGGTGATGATATCGTCGCCGTCGCCGCCGATGATCAGGTCGACGCCATGGCCGCCCTCTATCCGGTCGTTGCCGCTGCCGCCCCAGATCGCGTCATCGCCATCGCCGCCGATGATCGTATCGTCCTGATCGGTGCCGCCCATTACGGCATGTTCACCGCCGGTAAAGCGCAGATAGTTGGTTTCCACCGCAGCGGTGGAGGGATCGTCGCGTTGCACTTTGGCGCGGATGGCTTCCAGAACCGGGTCGTCGCCTTGTGGATCGAGCGCGATCTGCCGGCTTTCGTCCACTTCGAGGACGAGATCGTGCTTTGCGAACGAATCCACCCCGATATGGTGGGTGATGACATCGTCCTCGGTCCCCCTTATGCCGTCCGGTCCGGGCTGGGAGAGGTCGGTATTGGCCATGATAAGCTTGGAAAACGCGTTGTTTTCCAGCTCGTTGAGCAGATTGAGGCCCTGGGTGCGCGAGAGGTAATAGAACCGGTCGCCTTCCTGCAGGTTCTCCATCTGCAACTCGAACACGGCGTTGAAGGTCGAACCCAGCATGCCGCCGAATGGCATGATTTTTTCGGCAAGGCCGCCGATCCATAAATCGATGAGGTTGAGGCCGGTTTCTATCGCTGCCCACAGGCCGGTGCCATTGAGGAAATCGAACCGGTCGTCCGGCGCGCCGGTTCCGCCCAGCACCAGAGCCGTCGCCGCATCCCGCTTCTCGACGAGCGTATCGGCGTCGACGATGGACGTATGGGTGCCGTAGGCGGCTATGAAGTTGATGATCGAGGCCGGGGTCTTGAGATTAGCGCCGAAGTCGGCCCAGCTTTCATAGGGCTTGAGCCAGCTCGAATTGGACGCCGCGTGAAGTTGCGCCCGGGCCTCGTTGAGAGAGGGCACACCGGCGTCGCGGCCACGCGCGATATTGATCGCCGGCAGGTCGAGCGGAAGGCCCAGCAGGTTGTTGCGCAGCGAATCCACGACGAATTCGTCGATCTCGTTGCCGTGCACATAGCTCATGCCGCGCATGATCGCGCCGGCTGCCTGTTCGGCTGAAATCGATTGGTCGCGGTCAAACAGGATCGGATTGAGGAAAGCATCGATCAGGCCCACATCGACGCCCCAGTCGGCGATATCAACGGCGATTTCGTTTCCTTCGGCATCATAGGCCACCGGCTGGCCCGCCGCGTTGAGCGGCAGGAGCGTGAGGTGATCCGTGAGCATGGAATGGCCGAAGCGATAGACGGTATGGGCGAACTCGGCAAAGATCGCCGGGTTGACGTCGGTGATCGTATTGAACACGAACAGATCGATCAGGGGCTGCACCTTGCGCCCGAACTCTTCAAAGACCAGGTGCTGATACTGCATCTCCGTGGCAAACCGTGCCGTCTGGAACAGGCGCTCGCCGTCCCATTGCAGCGCATTTTCATCGAACCCCGCCGCTACGGGCGTCAAAAGCCATTCGTTGAGAAAAGCGATGTCCTCAGCCTTGCCGCTGCTGGCAATCTCGAGGATGTGGGCCTTGTTGGCCTCGACCTGGCGATTGTGCTCCGAATGGAAAACGTGATGAACCGCCGTAAGACCGATATTTTCATTGCCGCGGCCGTCGCCGGTGATGAAATGGCGGTCGAGGAGTTCGTTGTCATAATAAAGGTTTGCGCCGGTATTGGGGTCGAACGGAACCGGATTGCCGTAGGCGTCCGTGCCCGTATCGGGATCGGCGGCAAGGACCGATGGCGTTGCCGGATCGAAGAATGGCGCTGCCGTATGGGCGATATCGTCCAGAAACTGATGCGAGGTGCGCACCGGGCCGAGGCCGCCATTGAGCTCGGCCAGGACCACTTCGTTGCCCGTGGTGCCGTCCCAGCTCACGGCAATGTCGTCATCGGTGTTGGGAACGAGGTCGGGGCCGATATTTACGATGACCTGCGGAAAGCCGTTTTCGCCCCTGATAAACTCGCCATAGGGATCGGTGAGCAGCAACGGCACGCCCAGCACGTCGATATCGCTCATGATGATCCCGAGCTTTTCGGCGGCTTGAGCCTTGACGTCCGCCCAGGTTGCCAGCCCGCCATTGGAGCCATCGAGCAGATGCCCGGTCGCCAGCGGAACCTCCCGGCCATGGGCTTCGCTGAACACCATTTCATATTCGCGCAGGAAGACCTGGTGCGAGGGATGCGAGGTATAGGTCTGGTTCTGGTCGACAAAAGGCGTTGTCTTGTTCTGTGCCTCGGCGGTGTCGTCGGCGGTTCCCAGTATCCCGTCTTCGCCCGGCCCCATGGTCGGAGTGAGTCGCGTCAGGGCCATGAAGGCCATATGAGGCGGCACCTCGTCCCCGCTGTCCGCTATCCCGTCGGGGCCGTGCGTGCGCAAGGGGTCGTCGGCGGCGAGTGGAACGAAGATCGTGCCGTTATTGCCCTTGTGGATCAGGTCGAGCCCATGGTCGAAGAATTGCCCGAAAAAGGTCATCCAGCCGTTGAACGGCGCTGACAACCCCTCATCGGGTGCGACGTTGGGCAGGAGGACGCTATGGCCGTCCATCTCGATTCCGTAGGTATCGAGAAGAGTCTGGTCGAGCGCGGCTTTGGCCGCACTCACCGCCGGATCGTCGCTGTCGAGCCCCTGGATCGCGGCCATGTAGGCCTGATAATGCGCGCGCACCTCGATGACGCCGTTTGCGAGGTCCTCATACCCGGCGTGTTGGAGGGCGGCCGTGATCGCAGCCGGATTGCGCAGGGTCTGGTCCGAGATCAGATTGGAGATGATGCGCGGGTCGGCATCGGCCACATTGCCCGTATGGCCACCATTGCCGCCGGGTGCGAACGGGTTGGTTTCCGCCCCCACCACGCCGTAATCGGTATTGGTCACGGGTTGAGGCGCCCCCATTTCGACCGGCCCCATGTCCTGGGTATCGCCATCCCCGTCATTGAGATAGTTCGGGTTCAGCATGCGGGGCATTACCTGATCGGCAGCGCCCCAGAGCTCGCGTCCCTCGATAAGGTTGTTGTAGCTCCCGTCGACAGTGCGCAGGCCGTAAGGCAGATGAGGCTGTGCAATCAGTTGAACGAGCGGCGTACCTGCCACATGTGCTTCTGCGATCCTGATCTGGTCCAGGATGAACTCGAGATCGTGACGGTTGAGTTTGACAGCCATTTTACCCTCCCCGGAACAGCGCCGTAACCATCCCCCGCCATCAACAAAAACGGGGGACATGTACTTGACAGTGTTGATCGGAAGACTGCTTGTCCGTAAGGTCACAAGGTCCAACGACTTTTAAGACCTTGGCCCCATGCAAGGCCCGACCATGGTCCAATCCCGAACCAGACTAAGGTCTGATGATGGCGGCCCCGGTTTCTGGTCACGCCTCAGTTTCTCCAGCCAGTTCCTGATTGCGGCTGGAGTTGTTCTTTTCGTCGCGATGGCCGTCCTGGGGACGTGGGTAAACGACCAGATCAAGCACAACGTTCTGGTGACCTCCGGTGCGCAGGGCGCCAATTTCATGAACGGGTTTCTTGAACCTCTCGTCCAGGACATCAACCCCGACGGGACCCTTCCCCTTGCGCGCCAGCAACAGCTCGACGCCCTCTTTGTGGGGACCGCTTTGGGTGACACCGTGGTTTCGATCAAGATCTGGACGGTCGATGGAACGGATGCCACGGTCATTTATTCAACGACCAGCGAACTGATCGGTCAGCATTTCGTCTCCACCGATGTCGCGCGCGCCGCTGCGGGCGAAGTGGTGGCCGAATATGAGGACATGGTCAGTCAGGAAAGCGCTTATGAGCAAACGCTCGATATGGCGGTTATCGAGGTCTATGCCCCACTTTACAGCTTCCAGACCGGCGAAGTGGTCGCCATTGGTGAGATCTATGAAAATGCCGACGCCCTCGCCGCCGAACTCCGCACGAGCCAGATGTCGAGCTGGCTTGTCGTCTGCCTGACCACGATCTTCATGCTGGCGGTGCTCTACGCCATCGTCAGACGCGGTAGCCGCACCATCGCCCGGCAACGGTCGGACCTCCAGCGGCACGTCGCCGAGGCGCGGGAGATGGCGCGTCAGAATACCGTCCTGCGCATCGCCGCCGACAGGGCCCGGCTCGATGCGAGCGAAGCCAATGAGCAATTGCTTGCCCGCATCGGCTCGGACATCCACGATGGTCCCATCCAGTTACTGAGCCTTTTCATGCTCAAATTCACCGATATGGGCGATAGCCGAGGCCAGTCCACCGAAACGCGCAAGCCCCTTGAAGGCATCCTCAATTCCGCCCTGGCGGAACTGCGTGCCATTTCCTCGGGCCTGTCCTTGCCCGAAATCGAAGAACTCACACCCAGGCAGGCCCTGAAACTGGCTGTTTTCCGCCACGAGGACATCGCGGGCACCAGGATCGAAACCGATTTTGGCGATCTTCCCGATACCCTGACGCACGCAACCAAGATTTGCGCGTATCGCGTTGTGCAGGAGGGGCTGTCCAATGCCACCAAGCACGCCCCGGGCGCTCACCAGCGCGTTGTAGCGAAAGTCGTCGATCAATGGCTCACGATCGATGTAAGCGACGACGGCCCGGGGGTGCGCCCTCAGGAAAATGCGCTGGGCGGGCACGGAAGGCTTGGATTGGCGGGCATGCGCAACAGGGTGGGCGCCTTGCAGGGTACGCTTGAAGTGCAATCGGCGCCGGGCACGGGAACCCGGCTAAGGGTCGCGCTGCCGCTCGAAGTCGGTGACCGATGATTTCGACCCTTTGGCAAACCTTCAGTTCAGATGGTCGGCCTTCTGGGCGGCAATTACCACTTCCAGCCGATTGCGGGCTTTGAGCTTGGCCATCAGCCCCGTCATATAATGCTTGACGGTCTTTTCGCTGAGCGACAGCGTCGTGGCGATTTCCCGGTTGGTGCGGGCGTGCATCAGTTGCGCCACGATCTGCTTTTCACGCACGCTGAGCCTGACCGCGTCCCTGACCTCTTCGGCACGCCTGCGCTTCTGCAATCCGCTCAGGACCTGCGTCGCATACTGGCGGGTTACGAACATCTCTCCGCCCATCACGGTAACGACAGCCTCGAACAGCTCATCACATGTGCTGCCCTTGAGAATGAATCCCATCGCTCCCGCATCGAGTGCGCGAAGCGCCGAATCCACGCTGGAAAATGCTGTAAAGACAACAACCCGCGTCGAAGGGAAGTCATGCGCGACCTCCGTGATCGCCGCAAACACGTCGCCGGGCATGGAAAGGTCGAGGAACAGTATTTCGGGGGATTTTTCGTGCATCAATGCCATCGCATCGACAGCGGTGCCTCCAAGTCCCACGACCTCGAAATCAGGGTGCTGCGCGAAAAGATCCGCTACCCCGCGCAAGAGGATGGGGTGGTCGTCGACAAATGCTATAGTTGTTGGGTACGCGCCCATTTTGGCCCCAAACATCCCAGCCGAGAGTCGAGCATCATACTTCATCTTTTTCCGCTGCGTAAAGAATATAAATAATAGGTTAACTTTACTGACCAGTATATGCACAAACGTCACGGCGCCCGATCCACGGTCCATCCGAGCTTCGGGAGATAGATGTCCTTGAAGATTCTCCGAAGTTGTCAATCCGCTTCGCGGTCAAGGTGTCGCATTTGCGTGTGAAACACCGCCTGCCGAGTTGCCTCGGTATTGAAGCTCAACCAGCAGATGGTCCAGAAGCGTTCGGCTCGGCAGCGGTATCGTTGCGAACTTTGCGCAACAGGATCAGCCCGCACAGGAAATTGGGCACGCCCATTGCGATTGGCAGTAACAGCGTGCCGATCCCCAACGACTCAAGGGCCGAAGGGTTTGCTTCGGCGCCGCTGTTCGCGTTGGACGTGACCAACAGGAAAAGCGCGCAGTCCCAGACGGCATGATAGCCTATCGCGGGCCAGATCGATCCCGTGCGAATGACGATGGCCACAAAAAGCACTCCGCTCATTGCTGCTGGAATCGATTGCAGTACCGCTCCGGAAAGGTTTCCAGTCGCAAATACGTTGAGTATGTGCACTGCTCCGAACAGGAGCGAACTGACGATGATTGCTGTCCAGATACGATAGTTCGACAAAAGGGCGCGAAAGAGCACCCCGCGAAACATGACCTCTTCCGAAACGCCGACCATCAGGGTGTTTAGAACAATGAAGCCGATCATGTGGGCTGGCGGCAGGCCAGTGACCAGAAGCAACGTCGTTATGAGCAGCAACCAGAAAATGGGGAACCACAGCGTACGAAACAGAGCGTGCGGTGCATTGAAACCGAGGTCAGTCCATCGGTTGCCGATGATGAAGATAATCAACAGTACAATGGCAGCCAAGAACTGCCAGGCAATGCCGTTCTTCACCATTTCATCCAGGGGCGCCTGTTTTCCATCCGACAGAACAGTCGCGCCCAAAAGCGTGACTGCGATCCAGAGCGCATATAGGGCGAAGCTGACTGCCAGTCGCGCATTCATTTGCGATGTTCCCGTTCGGCTCTATTTGCCTGGCGATTGCGGCGGGTTCCGTCCGGACCTCAGGGAGAAAAGCGGGAATGGGGCAGGTGTCGGCCAAAACCGCCAAAGTCATTCCGAGACTCGTTCCCGCAAACCAGCGCGATCCAACCCCAGCCGCCCCGGCATGCCGTTTCCATCAGAACCTGAAACGATTTAGTGCCAGTATGTAATTCGCATTGACAACTCCCTCGGGGCTTTTGAAGAAGGCCGAGGTGACGTCTTTGACGCATTGCGACAAGGAAAGTACGCCGTGCCCGGCCGGAAATGCTTTGTGAACGAAGCGTTGTAGATCGGTAGCCATGCGACTGCCTCGACTGTTTGGTGGCAAGTGTTTTGGGGCCGGTCACGGAGGTCGGCACGGCGCAGTGCCCCTTATCCGTCTGCTGAACCCGCAATATTCACGGCAAAGAACAGCCAGTCGTTCAGAATGTGAGCACCGGTGGAGACCCAGATATTCTTGGTCACGATGTAAGGGACCAGCAGCACCAGGCGCACCGGACCGATGCCGCCGAGGCTCTGGATGATGTTGTAGCCGTAGGTCGGCAGATGCATTGCCGCAAACAGGACCCCTGTAAGGAGCATTGCAAGCAAAATAGAAGCAACCCGGCCGATCCCCCTGGACGTAAAGAACGTCAGGAGTGCCAGAAACGGCAATATGGAAACGAGTTCCTCACCGAAGAGCTGTGGTATTGCACGCACAAATAGCAGGATTTGATCAAGTGTACTGGCCGAACCAGCGGCCGCAACGACAGCGTTGCTGGTCGTCTCCATTAGGTTGACCATCAGGTAGCCAATGATGAGCGTCACCAATAGGTTCAACAGGGCGAAGAAGACCATCCAGGCAAAGTCGATGCCCCGCAAGTGCCTGAAGAGTGCTGTCCATCCCTTGGGGGCAACAATGATCAGCGCGATAAGCGGCACCAGGAAAAGCAATGCGCCCCGCACGACCGCCAACATGCCGCCGCCGCGCAGCATGGGGGGCGGCAGGATGAGCAGGTAGAGGCCAACACAGATTGCCACCATAAGCAGGAGCCATTGGCCGAGACTGAGCGCCACTGGCCGTCCGCGATAGAACGGGAAGTCATCCGGTCTCCGCTCCAGTAGGGGAATCCGCTGGAAATCTGCAGCTTCGGCGGTCGCCATCATTGGTTGTTTCCCCATATGCACTTGTGGACCGCAGGGTGCACCGACCGTCAACCTGCTCGCAAAGTAGGTCCGAGCACCGGCATATGCCGTGGCACACCCATCATACCAACGGCTGTCATGATTGACCGATATGCGCCCAGTCGCGCATTCCTATAGAGGTGATGGTTTGGGGCTGGTCGATGAGGTTGTTCCAGGCTTGGCAGGCAGCGTCGATGATGGCGTCGTAGGT
>NZ_QMEL01000028.1 GCF_003390885.1 Pelagibacterium sediminicola | reverse complement strand
TGGCCTGCCCCCTGAAAAGTGGTCCTCCCTGAAGTAGGCTATTTAGCCGTTAGAGAGGATTTTGGAATGCCCCAGAAGAAGCACAAGCCCGAAGAGATCGTCGCGAAGCTGCGCCAGGTCGATGTTCTGTTGTCGCAAGGACGCCCGGTTGGCGAAGCGGTTCGCTCAATCGGCGTGACGCAGTTTACCTATTACCGGTGGCGCAAGGAGTTCGGTGGCCTGAAGGGCGACCAGGTGAAGCGTCTCAAGGAGCTGGAGAAAGAGAACGATCGGCTACGCAAGGCGGTTTCGGACCTGACGCTCGAGAAGCTGATCCTGAAAGAGGCTGCCTCGGGAAACTTCTAAGCCCCGCCCGTCGTCGCCGCTGCGTCGACCATGTCATGGCAAAGTTCTCCATCTCGGAGCGCTTCGCCTGCAAGGTTCTCGGCCAGCACCGTTCGACCCAACGCAAGAAGCCCACAGGCCGGCCGGATGAAGAGGCGCTCACCGCCGACATCACTCGTCTTGCTTCACGGTATGGCCGCTATGGCTACCGCCGGATCACGGCGATGCTGCGGTCTGAGGGCTGGACGGTGAACGCCAAACGCGTCGAGCGCATCTGGCGGCGGGAGGGGCTGAAGGTTCCCCAGAAGCAACCGAAAAGAGGGCGTCTCTGGCTAAATGACGGATCATGTATCCGGCTTCGGCCGGAGCACCCCAACCATGTCTGGTCCTATGACTTTGTCGAGGGCCGGACCCACGATGGCAGGAAGTTCCGCATGCTCAACATCATCGACGAGTTCACCCGGGAATGCCTGGCGATCCGCATCGATCGCAAGCTCAACTCGACCGACGTCATCGACGCCTTGTCGGACCTGTTCATCATGCGCGGTGTGCCAGGCCATGTTCGTTCCGACAATGGCCCGGAATTCATTGCTAAGGCAGTGCGGGAGTGGATCGCCGCTGTCGGCGCGAAAACCGCCTTCATCGAACCGGGAAGCCCGTGGGAGAACGGCTACTGCGAGAGCTTCAACTCCAAGCTGCGCGACGAACTGCTCAACGGTGAGATCTTCTATAGCCTCGCTGAGGCCAGGGTCATCATCGAGGCATGGCGGCGCTATTACAACACCTAGAGGCCGCACTCATCGCTCGGTTACAAACCGCCGGCGCCGGAAGCCATCGTCTGGCCGGCGCCAACCAGTGGATCGGCACCACCTTCTGCACAGGCAATGGTCGAAAAGCCGATCATGCATTAAGACTGAAACCGGACCACTTTATAGG
>NZ_QMEL01000027.1 GCF_003390885.1 Pelagibacterium sediminicola | reverse complement strand
TGTTCTGCCGCCTCAAGGATTTCCGCCGCGTCGCCACACGGTACGACAAGCTCGCTCGGAATTATCTATCTGCCGTCATGCTCGCAGCAGCAGTTGCGTACTGGCTATGATTGAGTCTCAACCCTAGGGTGATGACGGCGCAGTTGTCGCCCGTATCGGGGAGCATCACCGTGCCGGTAGGGCCGGAGTGGCAACGGCAGACAAGGCGGTGATGGAAAGAGCAAGGACACAAAGCGGCGCGGCGATATTCTTCATAGCGGCTATTCTCCCGGTTCCGATACGGTCATTGGAAACGAGTGGCAGTAGGAACTACGCTCATCCCCCTATTCGGGGGGGTGCAGCTTCCGGTATCTGGCCGCAGCCTGTCTGTGCTGGCTCGTGACGCGAGCGATCGTCAGCAAGCCGTCCGTATCGAACATGACAAGACCAGGGGGAAACAATGAGCAACAGTGATGCCGTGGCCGCGCATGGCCGGCCGCACCTTCCAACATGGAGGCGTTTCGCAGGAATTGTTGCGCTCTACGTCCTGCTCGGACCGTTGATGGGCGCGGTCGGGGTGAATGGTATCTTCACCGTTTATGCCGTGAGCACCGGGATCGTCAGCGGCAGTTCTGGCGACATCGCCCGGCTGTTCTGGGGCGGCATGGTGGTGGGGACGATGGTCTTTGCCATAGGTGCTTATGCCTTTGGAAGCGTATCCGCACTGGCCGTCGGCCTTGCGGTCGCGCTGGGAGACCGGCGTCTGTTTGGCGTTTCGTGGCGCAGGGCTCTCAGATCGGCGTTTGTCATGTGGCTGTTGAGCGTGATTGTCGTCCTGACCGTCGTGCCGCCCGAAGGGCAGGTGCAATGGATTGGGGGGCTGCTGGTCGCGCATCTGTTCGCCGCCGCCGCCTGTACATGGATCGCACGCCGGATATTCCGATAGCCGGGCAATTCCGGCGATATGTGAGAGGGAACCGTGAAAAAAGTCAAAGGCCGGCAGGGCGAGCACCGCTGGGTCCGCTCGGCGGGAATTGTCACGCTTTTCGCCGTGATGGGGCCTCTGGCCGGTTTGGCAACCTTCATGGTTTGGTTTGTCCTGCTGACAATCGCCTCCGCAGCGCCGACATCTTTCGGCGACCTCGCCGAAGGCGTCATGCCTCTGCTGCGGGGAGCTATGCCGGGAAATGGGTGACGGGGTCTGAAAGGGCGGCGTATCGTGGCGGGTGTCGAAGCCTGCCAGAACTTCCCAAAGGAACGATACGCCATGAAGAAGACTACAGACATCATCGCCTTT
>NZ_QMEL01000026.1 GCF_003390885.1 Pelagibacterium sediminicola | reverse complement strand
GAGCTATGCGGGATTTTGGGTGATACGGCCTGATCAAGCGGCGCGATTTTCGGCGACGCTGGTGGCTACGCCGTCGGTGAATGTGACGCCTTCGATGAGCAAAGGCAACTGGTTCGCGCCCTTCAGGCGGCGCCATGTCTTGGCGGCAGCCTGAACGAGCTTGAAGACCATGAGCTTCGCCGTCTTCTGCGACAGCGCACCCTTGGTTCGGACAGTCCTGTGCCGAACGGTGGCGAAGACACTCTCGATCGGGTTTCCCGTGCGCAGGTGATCCCAGTGATCGGCCGGGAAGTCGTAGAAGGCGAGCAACGCCACGCTGTCCTTGGTCAGGCAGGTCACTGCCTTTTCGTATTTGGCGCCGTATTTCTCGGCGAAGACATTCATCGCGGTTTGCGCCACGGCGCGGGTTTCAGCCTGCCAGATCTCGCGCAGGTCGGCCTTCACCGCCGGCTGCATGGATTTCGGGAATTTGTTGAGCACGTTGGCGATTTTGTGGACCCAACATCTTTGATGGCGTGTGCCAGGGAAGACCTCGTCGAGCGCCTTCCAGAACCCCATTGCTCCGTCACCCACGGCAATCTCAGGCGGAACCGCGAGGCCGCGCGCCTTGATGTCGATCAGCAGTTCACGCCAGCTCTGCGCGCTCTCGCGCAAGCCGACCTGGAAGCCGACGAGTTCCTTCTTCCCCTCGGGCGTGGCCCCAAGAATGACCAGCATGCACTCGGCCTGCGGCTCCATCCGAGCCTGCAGGTAGACACCGTCCGCCCAGATGTAGACATACCGCCGGGCCGAGAGATCGCGGCGCTGCCAACGGTCGTATTCCTGCTGCCACTCCCCGGTCAGGCGCGAGACCACATCCGGCGACAGGTTGGGCGCGTCCTTCCCCAGGATTGCGGCCAGCGCCTCCTGGAAATTTCCCATCGAGATGCCACGCAGGTAGAGGACCGGCAGGAGAGCATCGAGGCTTCTTGAGCGCCGCGCCCATTTCGGCAGGATCGCAGAGCTGAAGCGGATCTTCTTCTCGGCCGACACATCGGGGGCACGGTCGCGCACCTTCGGGCGCTGCACGTCGAGCGCCCCGATCCCGGTCAGGATGCTACGCTCCGGACCGTAGCCGTGTCGGACAACCCGCTGGCGACCATCCGGCAGGGTCTCTTCGGCATACTGCGCGACGAAGGCGTCGGCCTCGGCCCGCAGCGCGGCAGCCAGCATTCGGCGCGCCCCGTCGCGCGCGATCTCGGTCAGAGGATCATCCACAGATTCCGGCTGACGAAAGGCGATGATGTCTGTAGTCTTCTTCATGGCGTATCGTTCCTTTGGGAAGTTCTGGCAGGCTTCGACACCCGCCACGATACGCCGCCCTTTCAGACCCCGTCACCCATTTCCCGGCATAGCTC
>NZ_QMEL01000025.1 GCF_003390885.1 Pelagibacterium sediminicola | reverse complement strand
TTCATCGATGCCCACAACGAGAACCCCAAACCCTATAAATGGGTCAAATCCGCAGACGAAATCCTCGCCTCCGTCAAACGCTTCTGCCAGAAAACAATGAACCGAACTTCAGATTCGGGTGACTAGCAGTTCAGAAAACGCGGTCCAACGGCAACCGCTCAAATGCCGATTTGATGACGGCTTTCAGCCTAGCAGTTCAGAAAACGCGGTCCAACGGCAACTCTCCGATGATTATCCAGATGGCCCCACGCAGCCTAGCAGTTCAGAAAACGCGGTCCAACGGCAACGGGTTTGTAGCGCAAGCGGCGCATGGGATTAGCCTAGCAGTTCAGAAAACGCGGTCCAACGGCAACCGACCGGCCAGGGCATCGCGTCCGATAGCGAGCCTAGCAGTTCAGAAAACGCGGTCCAACGGCAACGCGCGTGGTGCCCGGCACAATATGACGAGCAGCCTAGCAGTTCAGAAAACGCGGTCCAACGGCAACGGACGGCAAGGCGTTTACCTTCACCGGGGCAGCCTAGCAGTTCAGAAAACGCGGTCCAACGGCAACCACGGCAGCGGCCATAAGTATCAGCAGGGTAGCCTAGCAGTTCAGAAAACGCGGTCCAACGGCAACCTTCCAGCTTCCATTCTTCACCAGCCAGCCAGCCTAGCAGTTCAGAAAACGCGGTCCAACGGCAACTGGCCGGTCGTGGTGCGCGCCCAAACCGTCAAGCCTAGCAGTTCAGAAAACGCGGTCCAACGGCAACAGCGGCTGGAAGCTGAACAAACGGCTCGCCAGCCTAGCAGTTCAGAAAACGCGGTCCAACGGCAACAGTTTCACGCGAGAGATGGCTGGATATATAAGCCTAGCAGTTCAGAAAACGCGGTCCAACGGCAACAGATATCGACGGTTGCAAGTTCGGCGTCATAGCCTAGCAGTTCAGAAAACGCGGTCCAACGGCAACTAGGAAGTCACAATATCGACGAACGTGTCGCAGCCTAGCAGTTCAGAAAACGCGGTCCAACGGCAACTCCATTAATGTTGAGGTCTGCTTGATCGATAGCCTAGCAGTTCAGAAAACGCGGTCCAACGGCAACGCGTCAGCTTGTGTGGTGTTAAAGAATACAAGCCTAGCAGTTCAGAAAACGCGGTCCAACGGCAACTCTGGGAGAGGAACGGATTGTCGGTCCAGTAGCCTAGCAGTTCAGAAAACGCGGTCCAACGGCAACCCTTCCCAGAACCGGCTGTCGAGCGGAATAAGCCTAGCAGTTCAGAAAACGCGGTCCAACGGCAACAAACCGGATGGGGTGGACCCATCGAGGACCAGCCTAGCAGTTCAGAAAACGCGGTCCAACGGCAACTTCAGGCTTCATTGCTCTGTCCTCCGAGGGAGCCTAGCAGTTCAGAAAACGCGGTCCAACGGCAACTTCAGGAGTTACGGCTGGCGAGCCAGACAAAGCCTAGCAGTTCAGAAAACGCGGTCCAACGGCAACTCTCAGTAGGGACCGTCACGCGCGGTGATGAGCCTAGCAGTTCAGAAAACGCGGTCCAACGGCAACGACAGACGAGCAAGCATTCTCTGGCTCAACAGCCTAGCAGTTCAGAAAACGCGGTCCAACGGCAACAGATTCTCCATCTTGGCGATAGCGAGGTCGAGCCTAGCAGTTCAGAAAACGCGGTCCAACGGCAACTCCCCTCGATCGTGAACGAACAGCCGACCTAGCCTAGCAGGTAAGCATCCGCTGAGGGCCGCGGTTATTTCGCTTTCGCCTTGGGTTTCCATCGCCGAGCGTAGCGCTTGAGCTCACCTTCGATGGCTTCCACATCGACCAGACGTGGATCGAAGCCGTCCTCGAG
>NZ_QMEL01000024.1 GCF_003390885.1 Pelagibacterium sediminicola | reverse complement strand
TCATCGATGCCCACAACGAGAACCCCAAACCCTATAAATGGGTCAAATCCGCAGACGAAATCCTCGCCTCCGTCAAACGCTTCTGCCAGAAAACAATGAACCGAACTTCAGATTCGGGTGACTAGGGGATCACCAGGCCGCGCTCACGCAAAAGGCCGCGGAGCTGGTTGATGATCGAGGTTCGCGCCACCACCAGTCGTTGGCGCACGCGATGAAGCGCCTGCATGTCCAGTTGTTCATTGGATTTGATCCCGACCGCGTGGCGACCCGGGCGTTGCGCGGCTTCAGCGATCGCCAGTGCATCGTTCCAGTCATTCTTCTGTGCTTTTGCGAAGGGGCGCACACTCTCGGGGGTGAGCAGCTTGACATCATGCCCCATCGCGATCAACTGGTGGGCAAGCCAATGCGCACCCGAACATGCCTCGAATGCAACACGCAGACTTTCGTGACGTCGGTCCTTGAAAAATGCCTGTCAACGGCGGGGTAAAAGTCGGCCATTGGGCGGCGCAAAACCAGGCCACTTGATGTTGGGGGTATCGAGCGCCGGGAGGGCGTAGCCCGAGCGGTGTTCGATACCCCCAACATTGCGTTTTTCAGGACGTGCGGCTGGCTTTGCGTGCCCGGCTTTGGGCGAGGCGATAGCTGTCACCATTCATCTCGAGGATGCTGACGTGATGGGTCAGCCGGTCGAGGAGCGCGCCGGTGAGACGCTCGGACCCGAAGGTCTCGGTCCATTCGTCGAAAGGCAGATTGCTGGTGATCAGGGTGGATCCCCGGCCGCAAGAACCGCAAACGCAAAATCCGATACGATGAGAAGCGCTACAAGGACCGCTGGCGCGTCGAGGCAATGTTCTGCCGCCTCAAGGATTTCCGCCGCGTCGCCACACGGTACGACAAGCTCGCTCGGAATTATCTATCTGCCGTCATGCTCGCAGCAGCAGTTGCGTACTGGCTATGATTGAGTCTCAACCCTAGCATCGCCCCCTTCGGAAATCCGGAGTGGTGCGATCAACTCAGGCGGTGTTTGGACTGGACTTGGCGCCACAGATTCCCTTAGACCTCGGGCTAGAACGAGGGCCTCGTATGACAGATACATCGCCGCGCCAATGGAACCCGCTCACCGCAACATTCAGCAGGAGACGCGCGATATGGGCGTTGGTGAGCTGCGCGGCACTTCTGCCAATTTTCATCCTTTCGGCGCTCGTGGCCAACGAGAAGACGCGCGATAATCTGAATTACTGGAATTTCTATTCAGACGCGCTATCCCATGCGCCATTTGGCATTATCGACGCGGTGAGTTCATATCGCGTCCAGACTGGTGCCAGTGAGCCGCTGTCGTTTTTATTCTTCTACGCCTTTGCCGTGATCGGTGCGCCGTTCGTCGTAGCCGTCATAGTCAAGAACGTGGCGATCTTTGCAGCGCTGAATAGATTCAGAGAGCGCTACTTAGGCAGCGGGAAAAGCGCCATGCTGTTCGTCGCCTACGTCTCGACAGACTATTACATGTTTCGGCTTCTGTCCGAGTTGCATCGCCTGGGGGTTGCCGTAGCCGTGGCGCTTGTGATTGCAACACTTGCGAGACGCCAGATTATCGGGTTGGCAGTAGCCGCTCTGGCGCACTTCCAGGTTGTATTGCTGGCCCCTGCGCTATTCTTGCTCCGACCGTCCATGATAGCAATGCTGGGAGGTGCGCTCGTCGCACCCTTCTTCCTGCTCATCGTTCAAGACAAGATTGCTTACTACCTCACCCTGAATTGGATGAACGGGGTGAGGTTCGCCGTTATAGCAGCCCCGTTTTTTGCCCTATCGTTGCTGATGAGCCGAACCGCATTGGTGGTGTGCATTGCCCTCATAGCAACGCTAGGACCAGCTTCGATCCTTCTTGGCCCTGAACGGGTTGTAATACTGTTTTGGGAAGTGATGGTTCTGACGCTCTTTGTGCAATCTCGGAAAACTGGGCGAGGGCAGTTTGGGCGCTTGGCTTTTTTTACAGCCGTTATCTGCACCCTCATCCCTTACAATATTTACCGGATATGGGGTGAATTGGGGGTTCTCGCGACCTATTAATTGCCGAGCTATTTAGCGAGAAACCTATAGACAGACGCGAACAACGCAAGGTTAGGGTCCAAACCCAATCAGGTTGTTGAATAGGAGCTGCAAATCAGATTCTCTGGCTTCGGATAAGCCGGAGGCATTGATGAGCAGACTGTTTTGGTTGAGTGACGAAGCCTGGGTGGCCATTGATACCAAGACTCTCTGATTAGAACCCATGCGCCCAGTGGCGCAATCCGATGGACATGATGCGCCATGGCTGATCGATGAGGCGGTTCCAGGCATGGCAGCAGTGGTCGACGACGTTGTCGTAGGACGAGAAGATGCGGTTCGAGAGCCAATTCTCGCGCAAGAACTGCCGTCCGCCAGCGCGCGCCGGTGGGTGTCGTTGAGGATCGTGTCGGGGCCCGGGGCCTTTCGCGTAGCCAGACCATCGGGACCGTCTGCATTGAAGCGCAGTACCCAGTCCCTCACGATCTGCAGCGT
>NZ_QMEL01000023.1 GCF_003390885.1 Pelagibacterium sediminicola | reverse complement strand
CCAGCGCCGGCCCAAACAAAAAAGGGAGCCTTGGGGCTCCCTTTTGCGATTGCGTATGGCGCATGTTTCAGTGGTGCATCGACTTGACGATAGCCTCGGTCACTTTCTTGGCGTCGCCGAACAGCATCATGGTGTTGTCGCGGAAGAACAATTCGTTCTGCACCCCCGCATAGCCCGCCGCCATGCCGCGCTTGATGAACAGCACGGTTCCGGCCTTTTCCACATCCAGGATCGGCATGCCGTAGATCGGCGAGGTCTTGTCGGTCTTGGCCGCCGGGTTGGTGACGTCGTTGGCCCCGATGACGAAGGCGACGTCGGCCTGCGCGAATTCGGAGTTGATGTCCTCGAGCTCGAACACCTCGTCGTAAGGCACGTTCGCTTCCGCCAGCAGCACGTTCATGTGCCCCGGCATGCGGCCCGCCACCGGATGGATGGCGTATTTGACGTCGACCCCTGCGGCCTTGAGTTCATCGGCCATTTCGCGCAGCGCATGCTGGGCCTGCGCCACCGCCATGCCGTAACCGGGCACGATGATGACCTTGGAGGCGTTCTGCATGATGAAGGCGGCGTCTTCCGCCGAGCCCTGCTTGACCGGGCGCTCTTCCACGTCCCCCGAGCCGGTTGCGGCATCCTCGCCCCCGAACCCGCCAAGGATCACCGAGATGAACGAGCGGTTCATCGCCTTGCACATGATGTAGGACAGGATCGCGCCCGAGGACCCCACCAGCGCGCCGGTGATGATGAGCGCGGTGTTGCCGATGGTGAACCCGATGCCGGCCGCCGCCCACCCCGAATAGGAGTTGAGCATCGAAACCACGACCGGCATGTCCGCGCCCCCGATCGGGATGATCATCAGGACGCCGAGCAGAAGCGCGATCGCCGTGATGATCCAGAACAGCGTCGGATCGCCCGTTGTCGAGAAGATGCCGACCAGCACGACCAGCGCGATGCCGAGCCCCAAATGGATCAGGTGCCGGGCGGGCAGCAGGATCGGCTTGCCGCTCATCCGCCCGTCGAGCTTGGCGAACGCAATGACCGAGCCGGTGAAGGTGAACGCGCCCACCGCAACGCCGATGCTCATCTCGATGAGCGCCTGCATCTTGATATGATCGCCCGCCCAGATGCCGAAGGCGTCGGGCGCATAAAGCGCGGCAGCGGCAACGAAAACGGCCGCAAGCCCCACAAGCGAGTGGAACGCGGCCACCAGTTGCGGCATCGCGGTCATCGGCACGCCGCGCGCAATGAAGGCGCCGATCCCGCCGCCGATGGCAATGCCGGCAACGATCAGCGCCCACGTGAACGGGTCCGTGGGCGCGGCGATGGCCAGCGTCGTCACCACCGCAATGGCCATGCCGACCATGCCCATGTAATTGCCCCGGCGCGCCTGCGCGGGGTTGGAAAGCCCCCTCAGGGCCAGGATGAACAGAGCGCCCGATACCAGATAAAGGACAGCCGCAAGATTTGCTGAGATCATCGCCGGTCACCCCTTCTTCTTGTACATGGCCAGCATCCGCTGGGTGACCAGAAAGCCCCCGAAGATGTTGACCGACGCCATGACGAGCGCAAGAAATCCAAACCAGCGCGCCGGTCCGTCCTGCCCCAACCCTTCGACCGCGACGGCGAGAAGCGCACCCACCACGATCACCGAGGAGATCGCGTTGGTCACCGCCATCAGCGGGGTGTGCAGCGCGGGGGTGACGCTCCAGACGACGTAGTAACCCACGAAAATCGCCAGAACGAAAATCGAGATGAAAAAGAAGAAATAGTCGATTTCGCCGCCCATCACCGGCCTCCGTCTTTTTGCGTTGCGGACTTTCTTGCCCCCGGTTTTGCCGGGGCAGCCTTGGCGGCAGGCTTTTTGGCAGCAGCAGGCTTTGCCGCTTTCGCCGCCGCGCCCGTCTTGGCTGGCGCCTTGGCGACCGGCTTGTCGCCGGCCTTGGCGGCAGGCTTTTTGGCAGCGCCGGATGTGGCCGGAGCCCCCGCCTTGGCCGCGGGCTTTCTTGCCGCCGCCCTGGCCGCCGGCGCCGCGCCCTGGAAATTGGGATGCACCACCGCCCCCCCGCTGGTCAGAAGCGTCGCCTTGACCAGTTCGTCCTCCATATTGACCGCGATGGCCTTGCTGTCCTTGTCGATCATCGTCTCGAGGAACGAGAGCAGGTTCTTGGCATAGAGCTGGGATGCGGTCGCGGCGATCTTGCCCGCCATGTTGAGCGTGCCGATGAGCGTCACGTTCTTGTGGACCACCACCTTGCCCGGCTGCGTCAGCTCCACATTGCCCCCGCGCTCGGCGGCAAGATCGACGATCACCGAACCCGGCGCCATCGATTCCACCATCGCCTTGCTCACAAGGCTTGGTGCCGGACGGCCCGGAATGAGCGCCGTGGTGATGACGATATCCTGCTTGGCGATATGGCCCGCAACCAGTTCGGCCTGCGCAGCCTGCTCGTCCTTGGTCAGCTCACGCGCATACCCGCCCGTGCCCGAAGCGTCTTTGAGCGCCTCGGTCATGATGAATTTCGCGCCCAGCGATTCCACCTGCTCGCCCGCCGCCGCGCGCACGTCGGTGGCCGAAACCGCAGCCCCCAGCCGCCTTGCGGTGGCGATCGCCTGCAGCCCCGCAACGCCAGCGCCCATCACGAACACTTTGGCCGCGCGCACCGTGCCCGCCGCCGTCATCATCATCGGCAG
>NZ_QMEL01000022.1 GCF_003390885.1 Pelagibacterium sediminicola | reverse complement strand
GTAAGCCTCCGTTGAGAGCCGCCTTGGCTTGCGCGATCGGTCTGATAGCTGACTGTCGGTATGGATATCTTTACAGATAGAAGCCGTGTCGAGCGGCTCGAGATCGTGGATACGGGCCGGCGCCGTCGTTTCAGTGATGCGGAGAAGATCCGGATCGTGGAGGAGAGTTTGTCGGCCCCGCGAATGGCCTCGGCGACGGCGCGGAAACACTCGATCGCGGTGCCGATGCTGTTTGCCTGGCGCAAGGCGTATCGCGAAGGCCGGCTTGGCAACGAGGCGGCTGCGTTCTACCCGGTGCGGGTTGATGAGGTTGGGGCACATGCCGGCGACGGCGGTGTTCCACCCGAGCCGCCCGAGAATGGATCAGTCAGTCCGGTCGAGATCGTGCTGCGCAATGGTCGCCGAATGTTGGTGCGCTCTGATATCGCTCCGGTTGCGCTGGGGCGTCTGCTTGATGTGGTGGAGCGATGATCCCGGTTCCGAGTGGGACGCGAGTGTGGCTGGCAGCGGGCCACACTGACATGAGGAAGGGGTTCAACTCTCTGGCGCTGGTGGTGCAGGAGGTGCTCAAGCGCGATCCCCATTGCGGACATCTGTTCGTGTTCCGGGGGCGCAAGGGCAATCTGGTCCGCATCATCTGGCATGATGGTCAGGGGGCATGCGTATTCACCAAACGGCTCGAGCATGGGCGCTTCCTTTGGCCCTCACCAGCCGACGGTGTTGTGACGATCTCGTCTGCCCAGCTCGGTTATCTGCTTGAGGGGATCGACTGGCGCATGCCGCAAAAGACGTGGCGCCCGCTCTCGGCGGGATGATCTATCGTGCCGCGACACGGTGACTCATCTGGTGTAAAGCCAGGCAAATCGGCTCGTGACCTGAGGCGAGTTCTGTTAGGTTTGCGACATGGTCGAACCTGCCGGAAACGCCGAGATTGCTGCCCTTCGCGCTGCACTTGCCGCAGCCGAACAGCGTGCCGATCTGGCGGAAGCCGAAGCGGCGCGGGTTGTTGCAGAAAAGACTGATGGCGACGCCGAGATCGCCCGCCTCAAGCTCGAGATCGAAAAGCTCAAGCGCAGTCTGTATGGGCAGCGGTCCGAGAGGAAGGCCAAGCTGCTCGACCAGCTCGAGTTCGAACTCGAGGATCTCGAAGCGGCGGCCACCGAAGACGAGCTTGCCGCCGAAATGGCCGCAGCCAGGACCACTCCGGTCAAAGCCTTTACCCGCAAGCGGGCACAACGGCGCGCCTTTCCCGAACACCTGCCGCGCGAGCGCGTCGTGGTGCCGGCGCCCGAAGCCTGCGCGTGCTGCGGGTCCGATCATCTGGTCAAGCTGGGCGAGGATGTGACCGAAACACTCGAGGTGATCCCGCGTCAGTGGAAGGTGGTCCAGACGGTGCGGGAGAAGTTCAGCTGCCGGGACTGTGAGAAGATCAGCCAGCCACCGGCGCCTTTTCATCCCACGCCGCGCGGCTTTGCCGGACCCAACCTTCTGGCAACGATCCTGTTCGAGAAGTTCGGTCAGCATCAGCCGCTCAACCGTCAGTCCGAGCGCTTTGCCCGCGAGGGCGTGCCCGTCAGTCTCTCGACGCTGGCCGACCAGGTTGGCGCCGCAACGGTGGCGCTCAAGCCGCTCCATGATCTGATCGCCGATCACGTGATGGCCGCCGATCGACTGCACGGGGACGACACCACGGTGCCGATCCTGGCCAAGGGACAGACCAGAACAGGTCGGGTGTGGACTTACGTACGTGATGACCGCCCCTTCGGCGGCACCGATGGTCCGGCGGCCCTGTTCTTTGCTTCACCAGATCGCAGGGGCGAGCATCCAAGGAGCCATCTCGCCGACTATTCCGGCATCCTGCAGGTGGACGCCTTTGCCGGCTACAACGGCCTGTTCGATCCCGAGCGTCGCAGCGAGCCTATCCAGGCGGCCTTTTGCTGGCCTCACGGACGACGACCCTTGTTCGAACTCGCCGATATCGAAAAGGTCCGAAAAAAGAAGGGCAAAGGTGGTGCCATCTCCCCGGTCGCGCTCGAGGCGGTGCGCAGGATCGACGAGATTTTTGCCATCGAACGCGATCTCTACGGTCTGCCGCCTGATCAGCGCCTTGCCGAGCGGCAGCGGCTGTGTGCGCCACTCGTCGATGAGCTGCATGCCTATATGACGACCGAGCGCGAAAAGCTCTCGCGTCATGCTCCGGTGGCCAAGGCCATGAACTACATGCTCGCGCGCTGGGCCGGCTTTACGGCATTCCTCGAGGATGGCCGCATCTGCCTCTCGAACAACGCAGCAGAACGGGCTCTGCGCGGAATTGCCCTTGGCAGAAAAGCTTGGCTGTTCGCCGGATCGGACCGCGGGGCCCGCCGGGCGGCCTTCATGTACACCCTCATCGTCTCGGCCAAGCTCAACGACATCGATCCCCAGGCCTGGCTCGCCGACGTGCTCGCCCGCATTGCCGACATGCCGCAGAACCGGCTAGGGGAACTGCTTCCCTGGAACTGGAACGCTGACAAGGATGCCGTTAAGCTCGTTGCATGAGCCCTGCATCCCACTTCGTTGCCACCATCACCGTCATCCTCGAGGACGTCGAGCCGCAGGTCAGGCGCAAACTGGTCGTGCCGCTCAACCTGCGCATGGATCGGCTCCACATCGTCTTGCAGATCGCCTTTGGCTGGACCGACAGCCACCTTTACGAGTTCCGCTACCACAATATCGGGTGGGGCGTTCCCGATCATGACTTTGGCACCGATCTTCGCGACGCCTCCAAGGCAACACTGCTCCGGGTCCTTCAGGAAACAAATGCTCGCGCCATCAGCTATCTCTATGACTTCGGTGATGGCTGGGAGCACACCATTCGGATCAACTTTATCTCCGAGCCCGAGTCCGGCGCGCTGTATCCCCAGTTGATCCTGGCCGAGGGACGCACGCCGCCCGAAGATATCGGCGGCCCGCCGGGCTATGAACTCTTCCTCGAAGCCATAAACGACCCCAACCATGACGATCATGCCGAAATGCGTGAATGGTATCTCGAGGACGGCTTCGATCCACGTCTGGTCGATGTGGAAGCCATCGAAGGTGAGCTCAAGCGCTACGCTCGGCGATGGAAACCCAAGGCGAAAGCGAAATAACCGCGGCCCTCAGCGGATGCTTACC
>NZ_QMEL01000021.1 GCF_003390885.1 Pelagibacterium sediminicola | reverse complement strand
CCTAAACACATTTGTTTTGAAGAGTTCACTGATGTCTGAGACTGGCGGGCCCGCTGCATTTCTACGGGACGACACCGAGGCGGTGGGCGCCCAGCTCAAAAGGTTGCGCGCAACACGGGGATGGTCGCTGAGTCGCTTGGCGGCCGCTGCGGGTGTTTCCGTCGGACTATTGAGTCAGATTGAAAGAGGGAGATCGATTCCGTCGCTCCGAACGCTGACGAAGCTCCGCGTCGCCCTCGATGTGTCACTCGGCGAGCTTATCGGCCAGCCGGATGTAATTAATTCGAACGAAGTGCGACACGTCAAACGATCCAATAGTAGAGAGACCCTTAGTATTGGCGGAAACCAACTGATTAAGGAATTTCTCTCGCCATTCAAATCCGAGCATCTCCAATTCATGTTACTGAACGTTGCGCCGGGCGGTGGTTCGGGCAAGCAGACCTATAGCTATGATGGGGAGAAAGCTGGTCTGGTACTGGAGGGGCGTTTTAAGCTCAGATTGGGGGATGACGTTTTCGAACTTGCCGAGGGCGATAGTTTTCAGTTTGATAGCTCTATACCACATGCGTTCGAAAACCTCGGTGATATTCCTGCAAAGATCGTTTGGATCATTTGCAGGATAAGCTTCCGTTCGGACATCTAGAAGAGCTGTGTGTCAATTGGCATCCAATTACGGCTCTGGCGCACATTTGGAGCATGCCGTCATGGCGCGCCTATGAGGCGTGCTTCCAGTAGATCGATCTTTCCTCGACCGTCTCGACAACGAATAAGAACCACAACCTGATGATGTCGCTCAACTCCTTTTCGCTCAGGCTCAAAGAGGCAATCGGACACCTGGGCCATTTACGATTTTGATAGCATTGCCTGGCTTGTTTCATTGTAGGAGAAATCAATGACCACCCCCCAACTCATCACCTATGAAGAAGCCTCTCCGCTGGTGACCTGGTTCAATGCGGTCTCCGCGCTGCGGAAGGGCCATCGTCTGCCTAAGGCGCAGGTTTCCGACATATTTCTCGGCCCCTCGGACGGCTCTCTGCTTAGCCGTGGTGCCTATATCAAGGGACTCGGCTTCGGGGTGAAATCTGTCACCGTATTTGGGGATAACCCTGCAGCAAACCTCCCCACAGTTCAGGGGGCCATGCTGGTATTCGACCCCGCGCACGGCCAAATCAACGCGATCATCGAGAGCAAGCTCGTGACGGAATTGAAGACGGCCGCAGACTCTGTTCTGGGCGCGTTACTGCTGGCGCGCCCCAACAGCGAGACGTTGCTGATTGTGGGCGCGGGCACGGTAGCCTGCAGCCTCATCCATGCCTATACGGCGACGTTCCCATCGATCCGGCGGGTACTCGTTTGGGCGCGCCGTGCCGAACAGGCCGTGGCTGTGGCGGGCGATGTGAGGGTACAGGGTGTAAAAATCGCCGCCGCCGCCGATCTCGAAACGGCCGCTGCTGAGGCAGACATTATCTCAACCGCGACGATGGCGCGTGAGCCGGTGCTACGCCGCGCATGGATACGGCCCGGAACCCATGTAGACCTGATCGGCGCCTTCAAGGCTGATATGCGCGAGGCCGATGATGCACTCATTTCGGAAGGATCGGTCTTCGTCGACAGTCGCGATACGACCATCGACCACATAGGAGAATTGAAGATCCCGATTGCCTCCGGCGTCATTACTGCCGACGCGGTCCGGGGCGATTTATACGATCTGGTAGGCAACGCAGCAACCGGGCGCGAGACTGCGGCGGAGATAACGGTATTCAAGAATGGTGGCGGTGCACACCTGGACCTGATGATTGCGGACTACATCGCGAAAGTTGTGACGGAGGCAACCGCGGTAGCATGACCTGAATAGCCCCGAGTTTCGTGGACACCCTCGGGTTACCGTCCGGTTTTGGATCAAGGTCGCGGCAAACTGCCGTTGCAGGTTCACCTTATTGCAAGATCTAGACGAGCGCACCAAGAACACGGCCAATGCCTTTCAAATTACAGACCCTGAGCCTTGGCCCCGAGATCGCGAAAATCATCCGGCCTATCGAAATCGGAAAGGCACGAGGCATTGATCTCCACGGTCGCCGCTTGGGCAATCAAGGCGCGCGCGCCGGCATCTCCGGAGGTGGCGAGCAGATCGCGGAAAGCTCCTGCCGAAAAAATCGCGGGTGGACAAGGCCGACTATCTGATCCTGACGCGCGCGATGCAATAGAGCGGGAACAGCCGCTTTCGAGCCAACTGCCACGAAGGCTGTCGAGGTGAGCAAGCGTCACGAAGGGCATATCGGCGAGGCAGATCACCAGCCCATCCAACCCGTGTGCGACGGCGCGGCCCACGGCCAGTTTGAGGGAACTCGAAAGGCCGGTTTCCGAATGGGGGTTTTCGATGACCTCGAACTCATGCATGGCGAAAACGCCCGTTGGTGCACTGGCTGGAGAGCAGATGGCGATCTTCACCTCCGCGTCGAATTCGGCCGCTGTGCAGGCGATGTGGTCGCAGAGCGGCCGGCCATCGAGCGGCGCCATGAGCTTGTCGTCTGGCCCAAACCGGCGGGAGAGACCGGCAGCTAGGACCGCCAAACCGACGTTCGGCCGTTTCAAAGTGCGGGCAGGAGAGCGCGCTCCTGAGCGATTTCGGCCAGAATGGAAATGGCCAGCGTTCCGGGATCGCGGGCCGGAGTGATCAGCCCGACAGGCCCTTTGATCCGATCAATTTCGGCCGCTGCAACGCCGCGTGCCAGAAGGTGCTCACAACGCTTCCGGTGGGTTCTGTGACTGCCTAGGGCACCGATGTAGAAGCCGTCGGCGGCCAGTACGTTCTCAAGAATTGGCAGTTCCCAATCATGATCGTGGAACAGCAGGACAGTCGCCGTCCAGCGGTCTATGGGTGGGGGCCAAGTCTGGGCGGGACTGGTCAACGCGGTCACGGGTACCCCCGTCAGAGCCAGCGCCGCCAAGGTTTCCGCCGATGGGCTGGCGACGTGCAAATCCAGACCGGCGGCCAAGGCAGTCCTGGCTGTAGCTTCCAGTTCCTGGCCACGGCCGATAAGAAGCGCGCGGGTTCTCGGCGCGAAACGGCGGGCGAATGCCTGGCCGCGCCAGCCGGTGGCCACATCGGGCTCGGCTACGATCTCGGTACGGCTGCCGCCCGGGTGCTGCACTAGGGCGAATGTCCGCCGCTCGGCCATCAATGCGAGTGCCTGCCGGAGAATGGCCGGCTCGGGAGCGACGTGCACGAGCACATCCACTCCGCCGCCACACGGGAACTGGATATCGATGGCCCTGGAACCGCGCCCGATCCTGAGGATTGCGTCTTCGCCCCCAGCGATCACCGACTGCACCTCGGCGGCAATCGCCGGCTCAACACATCCTCCTGAAATCTGGCCCTGGAACCTTCCGTCGGCTAGAACGGCCATTTGTGTGCCCAGCGGACGGGGCGCTCCTCCCTCGACGCCAACGATGGTAACCAGAGCGCCGGGCGCTCCCTGGCGCGTTTGGTCCAAAAGCCACGCCAGAGGAGCCTCCTGTAAGTCCGAAGCCGCCATTATTTCAAGCTTTGGCACCTTCAGCGGCTCGACTGATGCCACCATTGAACTCCTCCTATACCAACTAGAATTTGTCCGGATACCGGCCAGCTCGTCAAGTGTTGAACCCACTCCGATGATGGAACACCAGACCTGCTTGGACTCGGCCGATCGGATGATTCAGAGGCGGAATTTCAGGTGGAAGTGAGGGGCAGGATCGCCGTTTCCTCGACCTCAGCAGGGACTTCGGATTGCGGGGCATCCGGAGCGTCTCTCCGGTTGCTAGGGTTTCGGTCGCCGCGCAAATAGTCGTTCGCGGATGATCTTGGCCGCCGGACCAGCGGCCGCCTGTGGCCTTATTCGCCTCAAGTGGCCGCACCACGTCCTTGTATGAAAAACCCACGAAGAAAGGAATCAGCGAGCGGATCATCTACTCAGCGATTTTCGCCGCTCTGGCCGTCATCAGAACATTTGGCGCAATTTGGAGCGTCGATTAGAGGAGCGTCGGCCTCGTCTCTGGGCTGATTGTTTTATGCGGCGAGATTGCGGTGCTGCAAGCGCCGATGCTCGATGGTCTGTCGTTTGATCCTTTCTCGCTGTTTGATGATGGTCTGG
>NZ_QMEL01000020.1:2500-6027 GCF_003390885.1 Pelagibacterium sediminicola | reverse complement strand
TCGGGTTCTGGGCGCTTCGCCATAGCCACCAGATCGATAAAGAACACATTTCGTGAACTGGTCTTTTTTTGTTTTGCCTCGCGGGCCGCACCGCTTCGGGCATGACGGCGCTAAAGCCGCGCCTATGCCCTACGCTGGCCCTCCGGCGGGGCGTCGCAAACGTGCGACGGGGTCCTCGCTTTGCTCGTCCTTTGACGAATGAGAGGCATGATCTTTTACGGTTATTGATAAATGAGAACGATCAAGCCGATCGAGCTATTAGTACCGGTAAGCTCCACACATTGCTGCGCTTCCACACCCGGCCTATCGACGTGGTGGTCTTCCACGGCTCTGATAGGGAATACTGGTTTTGAGGGAGGCTTCCTGCTTAGATGCTTTCAGCAGTTATCCCGTCCGAACTTAGCTACCCTGCAATGCGGCTGGCGCCACAACAGGTCCACCAGAGGTTCGTCCATCCCGGTCCTCTCGTACTAGGGACAGCTCCTCTCAATATTCCAACACCCACGGCAGATAGGGACCGAACTGTCTCACGACGTTCTAAACCCAGCTCACGTACCACTTTAAATGGCGAACAGCCATACCCTTGGGACCTGCTCCAGCCCCAGGATGTGATGAGCCGACATCGAGGTGCCAAACGATGCCGTCGATAAGGACTCTTGGGCATCATCAGCCTGTTATCCCCGGCGTACCTTTTATCCGTTGAGCGATGGCCCTTCCACGCGGGACCACCGGATCACTATGACCGACTTTCGTCTCTGCTCGAGCTGTCACTCTCGCAGTCAGGCAGGCTTATGCCATTGCACTCAACGACCGATTTCCGACCGGTCTGAGCCCACCATCGCGCGCCTCCGTTACTCTTTGGGAGGCGACCGCCCCAGTCAAACTACCCACCACACGCTGTCCCGGGTGCTGTTACACCGCGGTTAGACATCCATGACGATAAGGGTGGTATCTCACATTGCGGCTCCACGAGAACTGGCGTCCTCGCTTCAAAGCCTACCACCTATTCTGCACATGCCGACACGAATGCCAGCGTGAAGCTATAGTAAAGGTGCACGGGGTCTTTCCGTCTGACCGCAGGAACCCCGCATCTTCACGGGGAGTTCAATTTCGCTGAGTCGATGCTGGAGACAGTGGGGAAGTCGTTACGCCATTCGTGCAGGTCGGAACTTACCCGACAAGGAATTTCGCTACCTTAGGACCGTTATAGTTACGGCCGCCGTTTACCGGGGCTTCAATTCAAGGCTTGCACCTCTCCTTTTAACCTTCCGGCACCGGGCAGGCGTCAGACCCTATACGTCGTTTTGCAACTTCGCAGAGCCCTATGTTTTTAATAAACAGTCGCCACCCCCTCTTTTGTGCCACCCCCCAACGGTTGCCCGTCAAGGGGTCACGCTTATCCCGAAGTTACGCGTGCAATTTGCCGAGTTCCTTCAGCATCGTTCTCTCAAGCGCCTTGGTATACTCTACCAGTCCACCTGTGTCGGTTTAGGGTACGGTCTATACGCTGGGGCTGTTTCCCGGGACCGCCTCACTGCACCCCCAATCCAATAAGGGGGTACAACCCTGGCAATCCGTCACTTCCCAGCAGGCCCACGAATATTAACGTGGTTCCCATCGACTACGCATTTCTGCCTCGCCTTAGGGGCCGGCTAACCCTGCGCTGATTAACAGTGCGCAGGAACCCTTGGACTTTCGGCGAGAGTGTCTCTCACACTCTTTATCGCTACTCATGTCAGCATTCGCACTTCCGATACCTCCAGGAGCCCTCACGGATCTCCCTTCGCAGGCTTACGGAACGCTCCGCTACCGCTCAGTGGCCAGATGTCAGCGGTCAGATGTCAGAAAAGTTTTTCTTGTATTTTCCGTACGCGAGCGCAGGCCCTGCAGCATCCGGATGATATGACTGTATTCGTCATGCCATCCCGAAGCCGTCCTGCGCTCCACATATCCCAGATCGGCGGCATACCGGCACCACAACCGCGCCTCCTCGGCAGAGCCGACCGCCATCCCGAGATAGCGCGCGAACTCCTTTGAAGACGACGATTGCCGCCCGGCACCCTCGACAATCAGCCCGCAGACCGATTTCGAGGCCCGCCTGAGCTGATCGGCAAGTCCGCCAAACTGCTCGATTTTTGGAAAATCAAGACTAAAACGATGGATTTCGAGGCTCAAAGCATAAGCCCGCCTGAAGACCTCAAGATCTTCAACTCCCATCATCTGTCTCTTTTCTGACAACTGACCACTGACAACTGGCCACTGAACCCTAAGCTTCGGTGCATGGTTTGAGCCCCGTTACATTTTCGCCGCAGGAGCGCTTGACCAGTGAGCTGTTACGCTATCTTTAAAGGATGGCTGCTTCTAAGCCAACCTCCTGGTTGTCTAAGCACTCCCACATGCTTTCCCACTTAACCATGACTTGGGGACCTTAGCTGTAGGTCAGGGCTGTTTCCCTTTCCACGACGGACCTTAGCACCCGCCGTGTGTCTGCCAGATAGTACTCTTGGGTATTCGGAGTTTGGTTAGGTTTGGTAATCCGGTGAGGACCCCTAGCCCATCCAGTGCTCTACCCCCCAAGGTATTCGTCTGACGCTCTACCTAAATAGATTTCGCGGAGAACCAGCTATTTCCGAGTTTGATTGGCCTTTCACCCCTAGCCACACGTCATCCCCGTCTTTTTCAACAGACGTGGGTTCGGTCCTCCAGTGCGTGTTACCACACCTTCAACCTGCACATGGCTAGATCACTCGGTTTCGGGTCTAATCCGTCGTACTTAATCGCCCTATTCAGACTCGGTTTCCCTACGCCTACACCTAACGGCTTAAGCTTGCACGACAGACTAAGTCGCTGACCCATTATACAAAAGGTACGCCATCACCCAGGACAAACCTTGGGCTCTGACTGTTTGTAGGCATCCAGTTTCAGGAACTGTTTCACTCCCCTCGTCGGGGTGCTTTTCACCTTTCCCTCACGGTACTTGTTCACTATCGGTCGCACACGAGTACTTAGGCTTGGAGGGTGGTCCCCCCATGTTCAGACAGGATTTCACGTGTCCCGCCCTACTCAAGGACAAACAAGATTTCTACCGGTACGGGGCTATCACCCACTAAGGCAAAGCTTTCCAGCTTCTTCCCGTTCTTACTTGTCTGCCACTGGCCTGGTCCGGGTTCGCTCGCCACTACTACCGGAGTCTCAATTGATGTCCTTTCCTCCAGGTACTGAGATGTTTCAGTTCCCCGGGTTCGCTTCCCTTGCGGGATACTCCATAAGGAGTGGGTTGCCCCATTCGGAAATCGCCGGATCAAAGCTTATTCGCAGCTCCCCGACGCTTATCGCAGCGTATCACGTCCTTCATCGCCTGTGTGCGCCAAGGCATCCACTGAACGCCCTTTTGGCACTTGATCGTTCTCATTATCAATAACCGCATTGTTTGATGGGTCGCTTGTCGAACCGGAAAAGTGGGAAGCACTTTTCCTGACAAACTCCCCGCCACCCGACTGCAGGATCGCTCCCGCATCCGGACAACA
>NZ_QMEL01000001.1 GCF_003390885.1 Pelagibacterium sediminicola | reverse complement strand
CACATTGACGAGGACACACACCAATTCCAGCGCATAAACGCCAGAATAAAGAGTGTACCTCAATAGAAAAACGTGCACCGTATCAGTCGTGTCCGCAAATAACCCCTGAACCTAAATCCAAAGGCAACAACACAAACCGCAGCCCACGTTTCCCTTCCAAATAAACAACAATGTCAAAAAGCAAACGCCCCGGCGTTTCCTGCAGGCCCCCGGGAAAACGATGATGACCAACCGGAGCGATCCGGCAGAGCATCCCGCCTTGTCCCTGAGAACCACAACGTTAGGCGCTGAGGGCGCCACCGCGTCTGCAGTTCCGGCGTTATAGGTGCCGCCCCTTGCCCTGTCAACAAGGGTTTTGCCTAAAATGACTCTTTTTTGACAGTGCCCCGCAAACCTTGGGAAAAGCGCGGTCCGGTTTCCAAGTTTGGCCTCATTTACGCTCCATCACCGATACTCGGCAGCCGGCCCTTTCGCGGGACCCCGCTGATTGCTTGACACGACATGTTTGTGCGTCCATCCCTTTTTCAAACGCACGGACCGGAAAGACCGGACGGTCGGGGGATATGAGTTGAACGCAGCCCAGCGCAACCGTCATGCCGCCCTTTTGAGGGCGACGGGCTTTGAGGATTCGCCGGCCCTGACGGTGAAATCCTCCGAGGGTGCGTTGCCCCAGGGGCGCGAACTCAACTTCGCATGGCTGGCCGGTACGGTGCTGACCGGGGTGACCTCTTTTCTTCTCATGGCCGCCGCGCTGCAGGTCTCGTTCAAGGGTCAGGACACCTTTTCCACCCCCTTCGAAGCGCTCGCCATCGCCGCGCCAGAGCATATCTCGACCGCTTCGGCCGATTCGCTGCTTGCCAAGACCCGGCGCGCCAAACCGGTGACCCAGACCCTTTCGGACCGGCAGGTCATCGAAGCCTCGATCCGCGAGGAGGTCGATGGCGCCTCCCGCATCCGCAACCAGCCTTTCACCCGTATCGAGGCGACGCTGGCCACCGCGGCGACAGCCCTTTCCGACGACATCCCCGAATACGACCCGGTGGCCCTTCTCGCCCGCAACGAACCCTTGCGCGCCAGCGACACCGCCGATCTGGTCAGCACCGACATTTACGGCGCCGATGTCGAGGGTGAAGTGACGGTGCGCACCGCCTCGCTCGCGCTCGATCTCGCGCCGCCGCGCGCCGTCTCGGACATCAGCGCCGCCCAGTTCGTGCGCCTCTCGGTCGAGGGCGCCTACACCGAGGAAGACACCTCGCTCATGGCCTATGCCGGGTTCGGCGCGGGCAGCCTGCGCGAGTTGGCCGCCGGCCCCGCCGCCACGGCGCCGATCGTGGGCTTTGCCGAGAACGTCACCGTGCTGCCCAAGACGCGCGCCGCCGAGGACGCAAGCCAGTCGCGCACCGAGCGCGTGCTCATGATCCGCGAGGAAACCCCGCTGACCGATGCGCTGATTCGCAATGGTTTTACGCCCCAGATGGTGACGGCTGTCACCCGCGCCATGGGCAATGTCTATCCTGCCACGGTCCTGCCCGAAGGGGCGCGGCTGCGCATCCTGCTCGGGCCCGTCCGCGGCAGTACATCGCTCGTTCCCTATCGCATCAGCATCTATTCGGGCACCAGCCATCGGGTGACCGTGGCGCTGACCGACCGCGGCCAGTATGTGCTGGCGCTTGAACCGCCCACCATCGCCTTTACCGACGAGGACACCGAGGAGGTCAACCTCGCCAATCTGCCCTCGATCTACCGTTCTCTCTGGGAGACGGGCCGCAAACATGACCTGTCCGATACGGTCATCGATCGCATCGCGGCGATGTATGCCTACGATCTCGACCTCACACGCCGTATCGCGCCGGGCGATTCAATCGACATGCTGCTCTCGGGCTCGCCGGAGAGCGGAGATCAGGAATTGCTCTATGTCAGCCTCAAGCTGGGCAATACCGTGCGCGAACTGTTCCGCTTTCGCACCGACGACGGGGTGATCGACTTCTACAACCCCGACGGCGAGACCGGAAAGCAGTTCCTCCTGCGCCGGCCGCTCGAAGGCGGCGGCACGCTGCGCTCGCGCTACGGCTATCGCAAGCACCCGGTTTTCGGCGACTATCGTCTCCATACCGGGGCAGATCTCGCCGCCCGCACCGGCACGCCGATCTATGCCGGCGGGGACGGCGTCATCGAACGCGCGCAATGGTTCTCGGGCTATGGGCGCTACGTCGAGATCCGCCACGCCAATGGCTACAACACCGCCTATGGCCACATGTCGGCCATTGCCGACGGCATCACGCCGGGCACGCGGGTGAGTCAGGGACAGGTGATCGGCTATGTCGGCTCGACCGGCGTTTCCACCGGGCCGCACCTGCATTACGAAATCAAGATCAACGGCCACACGGTCGACCCCCTCGCGGTCAAGCTGCCCCGGGCCAACTCCCTGCCCCCCCAGTACCGCCCCACCTTCGACAACACCGTGGCCCAGATCCGCGCGCTCATGATCCATGACGCCGATCCCAACGTTACCGTGGCGTCGAACTGATGGCCTCACGGGCCGCACCGTGAAATCCATGACGGGCTAAGAGTGCCTAACAGAACCAGAGACGGCCACGACGCGCGCAATTTGTTCAGCCCGCAAGGCGCCGCGTGCAGCCGATACCGAGGTATCGGCAAGCGCGGGAACGCAGCGGATGGACAAATTCCGCGCGCCGCAGGTGGGGTTTGGACGGCCGGCTGCCGTGTCCAGCCGCTTGGCGATACCCCCGGTATCGCCCGCGCGCCTGTCCTTGCATCCGACTCGTCCAAACCCCATCGTGACCATCTCTGGTTTTGTTAGGCACTCTAAAGCCGCCCTATGGATTTCACTGGCCCTCCCGGCGGGCGCGCGCGAAACGTCACGCGGGGTCCTCGGCTTCGTCTCGTCCAATTTGTCTGCCTCTCAAACGATACATGCTGCGTCAGGCTTTCGCCTCGCTCCAGACCGCCAGTTCATTGCCGCCCGGTTCGCGGAAATGGAACCGCCGTCCGCCGGGGAAATCGAACTGCGCCCTGACGATCTCACCCCCCGCCGACCGCACCGCCGCCTCGGCGGCATCGAGATCGGGGGCGTAAAGCACCGCGAGCGGCGGCGTGCGCCCGTCCCCGGCCTGTTCGATCCCGCCATCGAGGCCCGCGTCCTCAAAACCGGCATAGCCCGGACCGTAATCGGTGAATCCCCAGCCGAAAGCCGAAGAGAAAAAAGCCTTGCTCGCGGCAATATCGTCGCTCGAAAGCTCGAGATAATTGATGGTGACCTGCATTCGCTTCCCTTTCATCTGTTCCGTATATGTTCTCATAAAAAACGAGATCCCGCAATCCTTCTTCGACGCCGGGCAAAGACGGGAAACGGGCGGAAGGGCCGGCTTTCGGCCCTTCCGCGGTCAAGCCCCCCGAACAAAAAAGGCCCCGTCTCCGGGGCCTTTTTCATTTAGGCATTGCAGGCAGCACTCACTGTGCCGCTGCGTCCACGGCCTCGCCTTCGAGCACCGGCGTGATGAGGAGCGAGCCATCGCCCGCGTCGACCTTGACGGTCGAACCATCGATGATCTCGCCCGCCAGCATTTTTTCGGCCATCTCGTCCTGGACCGAACGCTGGATGACGCGCTTGAGCGGCCGCGCCCCATAGACCGGATCGTAACCTTCATCGGCGAGCCAGTCGCGCGCCGCAGGGGTGACTTCGAGCGCGATCTCGCGGGTATCGAGCAGCTTTTGCAGGCGCTGGAGCTGGATGCCGACGATGGCGCCCATCTGGCCGCGTTCGAGCCGGTGGAACAGGAGTATCTCGTCCACGCGGTTCAAAAATTCGGGCCGGAACGCGGCCTTTACGGTATCGAGCACTTTGCCGCGCACCAGTTCCACCGATTCCCCGTCCGGCTGGGCCGCGAGATATTCGGACCCAAGGTTCGAGGTCATGATGATCAGCGTGTTGCGGAAGTCGACCGTATGGCCCTGCCCGTCCGTCAGCCGCCCGTCATCGAGCACCTGGAGCAGCACGTTGAAGACGTCCGGATGCGCCTTTTCGATCTCGTCGAACAACACCACCTGATAGGGCCTGCGGCGTACGGCTTCCGTGAGCACCCCGCCCTCCTCATAGCCGACATAGCCCGGAGGCGCCCCGATGAGGCGGGCGACCGCGTGCTTTTCCATGAATTCGGACATGTCGAGCCGGACCATCGCGGTTTCGTCGTCGAAAAGGAATTGCGCGAGCGCCTTGGTCAATTCGGTCTTGCCGACGCCCGTGGGGCCAAGGAACATGAACGAACCGATGGGCCGGTTGGGGTCCTGCAGCCCTGCGCGCGCGCGCCGCACGGCACGGGAAACCGCTTCGACGGCCTCGGCCTGCCCGATGACGCGCTTGCCCAGTTCGTCTTCCATGCGCAGCAGCTTGTCGCGCTCGCCCTCGAGCATCTTGTCGACCGGCACCCCGGTCCAGCGCGAGACGACCTGCGCGATATGATTGGGGGTGACGACCTCCTCGACCATATCGGAATCGGGCTGCGCCTCATGGGCTTCGGCATCCTTCAATCGCCGTTCCAGATCGGGGATGACGCCATAGGCAAGCTCGCCCGCCCGCGCCAGATCGCCCTTGCGCTGGGCCAGTTCGAGTTCGGTCCGTGCCTGGTCGAGTTGCTCCTTGAGCTTGGTGCCACCCGCCAGCCTTTCTTTCTCAGCCAGCCAGCGCTGGGTCATGGCGTCGGATTCTTCTTCCAGCCCGGCAAGTTCAGTTTCGAGCCGGAGAAGGCGGGTTTTGGAGGCTTCGTCCTCTTCCTTTTTGAGCGCCTCGCGCTCGATCTTGAGCTGAATGATGCGCCGGTCGAGTTCATCGAGCGCCTCGGGCTTGGAATCCACCGCCATGCGCAGCCGCGCCGATGCCTCATCCATCAAGTCGATGGCCTTGTCGGGCAGGAACCGGTCGGTGATGTAGCGGTTCGAGAGCGTCGCCGCCGACACCAGCGCCGAATCCGAGATGCGGACGCCATGGTGCAGTTCGTATTTCTCCTTCAACCCGCGCAGGATCGAGATAGTGTCCTCGACCGTGGGTTCGGACACGAATACCGGCTGGAAGCGCCGGGCGAGCGCGGCATCCTTTTCGACGTGCTTTTTATATTCATCGAGGGTGGTTGCGCCCACGCAGTGCAACTCGCCGCGCGCCAGGGCGGGCTTTAAAAGGTTGGACGCATCCATCGCACCATCGGCCTTGCCCGCGCCCACCAGCGTGTGCATCTCGTCGATGAACAGGATGATCTGGCCTTCGGCAGCCGTCACCTCGTTGAGGACCGCTTTCAGCCTCTCCTCGAACTCGCCGCGATATTTGGCGCCCGCGATCAGCGCGCCCATGTCGAGCGCGAGCAGGCTCTTGTTCTTCAATGATTCGGGCACGTCGCCATTGACGATCCTGAGCGCCAGGCCCTCCGCGATCGCGGTCTTGCCCACGCCCGGCTCGCCGATGAGGACGGGATTGTTCTTGGTGCGGCGCGAGAGCACCTGGATGGTGCGGCGGATTTCCTCGTCGCGCCCGATGACGGGGTCGAGCTTGCCTTCGCGCGCGTCTTCGGTGAGATCGCGGGCGTATTTCTTCAAGGCGTCATAGGTGTTTTCCGCAGAGGCGCTGTCGGCGGTGCGCCCCTTGCGGATCGCTTCGATGGCGGCGTTGAGCCCGTTGGGGGTAACGCCAGCGGACGCAAGCACCTTGCCCGCATCGGTGTCCTTTTCGATCACCAGTGCCAAAAGCAGGCGCTCGACGGTGACGAAACTGTCGCCCGCCTTTTTTGCCGCCTCTTCAGCCGTCGCGAAAACCCGCGCCAGCTCGCGGCTGAGATAGATCTGGCCGCCATCGCCCGAAACGGACGGGATCTTGTTCAACCCCTCCTCGACGCCGGCGCGCACCGCCTGCCCGTTGCCTCCAGCGCGCTCGATCAGCCCCGAGGCCATGCCTTCGGTGTCATCGACGAGCACCTTGAGGATGTGGAGCGGCACGAACTGCTGGTGGCCGCGCGATAGTGCGAGCTGCTGGGCGCTCTGGATGAACCCGCGTGCCCGCTCGGTATATTTTTCGATATTCATCGCTTCAACTCTCCTTTTGCTGGCACGTTGCGCTTCACCCGGCACCGGCATGAAAACGAACGCCCGAAGCGTTGGTCTGGATTACAAGACCAGCCCGCATCGCGGCACTGACCTCGTGTCAAAGGTTGATATAGGCGCGCTTGCAAAAAGAAAAAGGGCCGGACGCAACCGCCCGGCCCGAATTGATCTTGCTTGCAACCAGAACCATCCATTCCCCACGATCGCTGTCCCGGCGGAAGCCGGGATCCATTTCCATGCAACAGCCACAAGGCGTGTGGCATGGACTCCGGCTTTCGCCGGAGAAGCGAGGGGTCGGCAGGTAAACGCGCGGCTCTATTCCGCCGCCGCTTCCCGGCCCGCCGTCAGAAAGGCGGGCAATTCGGGCTGGGGCGCTTCGGCCGGGTCGGCGCCTTCGGCGGCGCGCGTCGTGCGGCGCGGACGCCGGGTGCGGCGCGGCTTTTCCTCGGCTTCGCCCGCGGCCTGCTCGGCCTCGGGCGCCGCCTCGCCGGTTTCGGCTTGGGCCTCGGTTTCGGCAGGCTCCTCACGGCGGACGCGGCGCTGGCGCGGCTGGCGGCGGGTTTCGCGCCCGCTTTCCGCCTCGTCATTTTCTGGTGCTGCCTGCTGGGGCGCCTCGCTGGCCTCCCCATTGGCGGCCTGGACCTCGCTCTCGTCCTCGTCACTCTCGTTGCCGGTTTCGGCGAACTGGTCCTGGCGCGGCTGATACTGGGCCTGCGCGGCAAGGATGATGCGGAAATAATGTTCGGCGTGCTGGAGATAGTTCTCCGCCATCACCGAATCGCCCGATGCGGTCGCGTCGCGCGCGAGCTGGACGTATTTTTCGGCGACATGGGCGGCATTGCCGCGGATTTTCACATCCGGACCGTTGCTCTCGTAATTGCGCGACAAGGGATTGCCGCCACCGCCGCGCCGCTGATTGCTGTTCCGGCCGCGCGAACGCTGCTTGTTGTTCTGCTGGTTTGGTCTCATCTGCTCGCTTCAACACACTTCGTGAAGGAATGCACTAACTTCAAAGGGTCCCCGATTGCATCCGGCCACCGGGCCGGACCATCGAGATCACGCGACAACGGGCCTTTTCGAAAGGCCGCACGCGCCGACATTCTGGAGTCCCCAAAAAGGCTGAAGCCCGGCCACTCCCGTCATCGTCCAGAACCCGCGTTGCATAACAATCCGCTCATGCGGCAGTTTGAACGACATAGATGTTCGGGTGGGGGCCATCGAGGCGTACGAAACACCTCATCAGCGGGAGCAACCTAACCTCATCGCCCCGATATTCCAAGAAGAATATTCCCAATCCCCCAAAATGCCGCACATCACGGTAAACCCGGCAACGCGGCCACCACCATTCTATCGTGTCCCGCAAGGTCCTTTTCAACCCCCACGCCGGATAAACCTGCATCTTCAAGCAAGCGTGAAACCCTCGCGCCCTGATCGAAACCGATCTCGACCGCCAGCACGCCGCCGGGATCGAGATGATCTGCCGCCCCCGCCGCGATCGCCCGATAGGGCTCCAATCCGTCCTGCCCGCCATCGAGCGCCAGCCCCGGATCATATAGCGCAACTTCGGGCGCAAGCTCCTTGACCGTATCGCTCGCGATATAGGGGGGATTGGCCACGATAAGATCGAAGCGCCCCTCGACCGGAGCAAACCAGCTTCCCTCCAGCGCCGCGAACCGGTTGTCCAGCCCCAACACCACGGCATTTTCCCGCGCCTGCGCCAGCGCCCGCACCGAAAGATCGACCCCCACCCCTTTTGCGTCAGGAAGATTTGCAAGCAGCGACAGCACGATGCACCCGGTGCCCGTACCCAGATCGAGGATGGTCGCTCCCTGGCGCCCCTTGAGCCGGGCGATACCGAAATCGACCAGCATTTCGGTCTCCGGGCGCGGGATGAGGGTGGCTTCGTTGAGAGAGAAATCGAGCCCGTAAAACTCCTGCCGCCCTACGATGCGGGCCACGGGCTCGCGAGCGAGTCGGCGGGCAACGAGCGCTTCATAGGCGGCGATATCCGCATCGCCCACCGGCTCGGCCTCCGATGCGATCAGTTGCGTACGGTCGAGCCCGAGGCCATGCGCCAGCAACACGCGCGCATCGAGCGCAGCGGTTTCGATTCCCACACTCGCGAGTTGGTCCCGCGCGGATCGCCAGAGCTGGCCGCGGGTCAGAGACATCGCTTGCCCTCACCCCTCGAAAGGCAGGCCATTTCGGCCTTCGCCGAATCCCCCCTCCCAGCCTCCCCCACAAGGGAGGAGGCGCTGGCCCTGCGCGTTTGGAAGCTACCAAGCAAAGGAAACACCCTCCCCTTGATGGGGAGGGCTGGGGAGGGGTGAAGCCACACGCCCCGATGCCTCACCCATTGCCCTCCATCGCCGCCAGCTGCGCCGCCTGGTTCTCGGTGATCAGCGCATCGATGATCTCGCCCAGCCCGTCCCCGGCCATCACCTGCGGAAGCTTGTAGAGAGTGAGGTTGATCCGGTGGTCGGTCACCCGCCCTTGCGGGAAATTATAGGTCCTGATGCGTTCGGAGCGGTCGCCGGAGCCCACCTGGCTCTTGCGGCTCTCGGCGCGTTCGGACGACGCTTTCTGGAGTTGTTCGTCATAGAGCCGGGCGCGCAGCACCTTCATGGCGTTGGCCCGGTTCTGGTGCTGGGATTTTTCCGCCGAGGTGACGACGATCCCCGAGGGGATATGGGTGATGCGCACCGCCGAATCGGTGGTGTTGACATGCTGCCCGCCCGCGCCCGAGGCGCGCATGGTGTCGATCCGGATGTCTTCGGGGCGGATATCGATATCGATGTCCTCGACTTCGGGAAGCACCGCGACCGTTGCCGCCGAGGTATGGATGCGGCCCGAACCTTCGGTATCGGGCACGCGCTGCACGCGGTGCACCCCGGATTCGTATTTGAGCTTGGCGAACACCCCCGCTCCCGAGATCGAAGCGACGATTTCCTTGTAGCCCCCCGCATCCCCGTCCGAGGTTTCCATGACGGTCACCCGCCAGCCCTCGTTTTCCGCGTAGCGCTGGTACATGCGGAAAAGATCGCCCGCGAAAAGCGCCGCCTCGTCGCCCCCCGTGCCGGCGCGCACCTCAAGGATTGCGCTTTTCTCGTCCGCCGCGTCCTTGGGCAAAAGCAGGATGCGGATATCCTGGGCCAGCGTTTCGAGGGTTTCTTCCAGCTCCCCGATCTCCGCCTCGGCAAGCTCGGCCATTTCGGCATCGCCCGATCCTGCCAACTCCCGCGCGCCCTCGAGGTCCGATAGGGCACCCTTATAGGCCCTGATCTTTTCGACCATCGGCGAAAGCTCGGAATATTCCTTGGAGAGCCTGACATAATTGTCCGGGTCGGGATTGGCCGACATGGCATGCTCGATCGAATCGAAGCGGCGTTCCAGGGCATCCAGCTTGTCGTGGGGCAATTGCGCCATCGGAAATTCCAGCAAAAATAAAAACTAAAGCGAAAGCCCCTGGCGCTCCGCCAGTTCGGCCAGAAGGTCGCGCGGCGTATCCTCGCACGCGCCATCATCGAGCAATTCGGCCATCGCCGCGCGCACCGGCGCGAGGTCCAGCCCCAGGATCATTTCCTTGATCGGACCCACCGAGGAGGCGCCCATCGAAAGCCGGTCCATGCCGATGGCCAATAGCGCCAGCGCCTCTACCGGCCGCCCGGCAAGCTCTCCGCACATGGTCAGGGGCTTGCCATGGTCCCGCGCTGCATCGACGATCATCTTGAGCGCCCTGAGGCGCGGGCGCGCAATGGGGTCGTAATTGGCCGCAACGCGCGGATTGGCGCGGTCGGTGGCCGTCAGGAACATGATGAGGTCGTTCGACCCGATGGAGACGAAATCGGTCTCGGGCAGCAGCCGATCGAGCTCGAAAAGCAGCGAAGGCACCTCGATCATCGCGCCGATCTCCAGCCTTTCGAGGGTGGGGAACCCCAGCCTGGGCAGCTTGTCGTGCTCTTTGAGGATGAACCGCTTGACCTTCAGGAATTCGACCGTCTCGGTGACCATGGGCACGAGAATCTTGAGCGTCCCACCCCGCGCCGCCTGCAAGAGCGCGCGCACCTGTGTCCTCAAAAGCGCCGGGCGGTCGAGCGCCAGCCTCAAACTCCGCCAGCCCATGGCCGGGTTTTCCTCGGCCATCGAGCGCATATAAGGCACCACCTTGTCCCCGCCGATATCGAGCAGGCGGAAGACGATGGACTTGTCGCCCACCTGCCGCATGGCTTCGGTATAGAGCTCGACCTGATCGGAAACGCGCGGCATTTTCGATGCGATCATGAACTGGAGTTCGGTGCGGAACAGCCCGATTCCCTCGGCACCGGACTCTTCGAGGGTGCCCATGTCGGCCAAAAGCCCCGAATTCTGCAACAGCGTGATCTCGATGCCGTCGCGGGTGACCGGGCGCTTGTCCTTGAGCGCGGCGTAATGGGCCCGGCGCTTGGCCGAAAGCCGTACCTTTTCGACATAGGCCGCCTCGACATCGGGCGAGGGCCGCAGATGCACCGCGCCCGTGAAGCCGTCGACGATGATGTCGTCGCCGTCCTCGCTCATCGAGACGACGCTTTCAGCCTGCCCCACCGCCACCAGCCCCACCGAGCGCGCGACGATCGCCACATGCGCGGTCGCCGCCCCGTCCTCGAGCACCACGGCGCGCAGTTTCGTGCGGTCGTATTCGAGCAGTTCGGCCGGGCCCATATTGCGCGCGACCAGCACCGCGTTTTCGGGGAGTTTCTTGCCCGCGCCCGCGCCATTGCCGGTCAGGATGCGCAGCAGCCTGTTGGCCAGATCGTCGAGATCGTGCAGACGGTCGCGGATATAGGGGTCCGTCTGGCGCAGCATGCGCGCCCGGGTGTCGTTCTGTACCCGCTCGACCGCCGCTTCCGCCGTCAGCCCGGAATCGATGGCTTCCTCGAGCCGGCGCACCCAGCCCCGGTCATGGGCGAAAAGCCGGTAGCTCTCGAGGATCTCGCGATGATCGGAGGGGATCTGCATGTCCCCCGAATTGAGCATGTCGTCGATCGAGACGCGCATGGTCCTTAACGCATCCTCGAGCCGGACCTTTTCGGCATCGGTGTCGTCGGCGACGAAATTGGTCACTTCGACGCGCGGATCGTGCAGGACAACCTCACCCAGCGCGATGCCTTCGGAAAAGCCCACCCCCCTGAACATACGCGTGCGCCTGACGTCGATGTCCGAGCCGGGCTTGACCAGCGAATCGAAATCCGAAGTGGAGATCATCTCGGCGAGCAGCGTTGCCGTGGTCAGGAGCGCTTCGGTTTCGTCCTCGCCATAGGCGCGCCGCTCCTGATTCTGGACGACCAGCACCCCCAGCGTCTGCCCGGCCCGCAGGACCGGCACGCCGAGAAACGAGAAATAGGGATCTTCCCCGGTTTCGGGGCGATAGGCAAAGGAAGGGTGCTCGGGCGCGTTCTGGAGTGAGAGCGGCTCGGCTTCCGCCGCGATCAGCCCCACGAGCCCCTCGCCCAGCCTGAGGGTCGTGACGTGCACCGCCTCGCGCTTGAGGCCGTGGGTCGCAAACAGTTCGAGCGCGCCATCGTCGCGCAGGACATAGAACGAGCACACATCGGCGCGCATGTTGGCGGCGATGAGATCGACGATCTTGTCGAGCCGTTCCTGGCTGGCCAGCGGCTCGGCCATGGTCTCGCGCAACTGACGTAACAGAACGCGCGGACCGCCAATTGCTGTAACCATTGCTCTTCCCCGCGGGACGGCCGCCCGCTTTCTTACGCCTTGTCCAGACCGTAATAGGTATGGAGGGCGCGGACTGCAAGCTCGGCATACTCCTCGTCGATCAGGACCGACGTCTTGATTTCCGAGGTGGTGATCAACTGGATGTTGATCCCTTTTTCCGCCAGCGCCTTGAACATGGAGGCCGCAACGCCGGCATGGGAACGCATGCCGACCCCGACCACCGAAATCTTGGCGCCGCCCTTGGACCCTGAAATCGATTCATATTCGATCTCGGGGGTATTTTTAAGGACGCCCATCGCCTTGTCGAATTCGCTGTCGGGAACCGTAAACGTGATGTCGGTGATCTGCCCGTCATCGGAAATGTTCTGGACGATCATGTCGACGACGATCCGCGCATCGGCCAGGGGCCCGAAGACCGAGGCGGCGATGCCCGGCTTGTCCTTGACCTTGCGCAGGGTGATCTTGGCTTCGGCCCGCGCCAGGGTGACGCCCGAAACGATCTGCTTTTCCATGATCTCATCCTCATCGCACACAAGCGTGCCCGCCTGACCCCATTCGCTGCCCGGCGCGTTGCCGGCCTCGGGGTCCTCGAAACTCGAACGCACGACCAGCCGCACGCCCTGCGCCATGGCCAGTTCCACCGAGCGGGTCTGCAAAACCTTGGCGCCCAGCGAGGCCATTTCGAGCATTTCCTCGAACGCCACCCGCTCGAGCCGCCCCGCCCGGGGGGCGATGCGCGGATCGGTGGTATAGACCCCGTCCACATCGGTATAGATATCGCACCGGTCGGCCTTGACGGCGGCCGCGATCGCCACCGCGCTCGTATCGGACCCCCCGCGCCCCAGCGTCGTGATCCGGTCGCGCTCGGAAATCCCCTGAAAGCCGGTGATGACCGGTACCCAGCCCGAGGACAGCCGTTCGTTGAGATTTGCCGGATCGATGTCCATGATCCGTGCCGATCCGTGGCTGTCGTCGGTCCTGACCGGCACCTGCCAGCCCGCATAGGAGCGCGACTGGACGCCCATCGACGAGAGCACGATGGCCATCAGCCCCGCCGTCACCTGCTCGCCCGAGGCGACCACCGCATCATATTCGCGCGCATCATGGATCTTGGAGGCTTCCGTGCACCAGCCCACGAGTTCATTGGTCTTGCCCGACATGGCCGAAACGACCACCGCCACCTCGTGGCCGGCATCCACCTCGCGCTTGACGTGCCGTGCCGCCTGCCGGATGCGCTCGACATCGGCAACCGAGGTGCCGCCAAACTTCATCACAATACGCGCCATGCTCAAGAAGTCCCGTTGAACCGGATTTGCCGGTGAGGTCGGCCCGGTCGCGTTCAATCGTTTCGCGGCGGTGAGTGCCACAAAGCCGGTGGCCTTGCAATATGCTTGAGGGTGCTGCGACCCTGCCGCGCTTGACTCGAGGCAGGCGAGCGGCCACCTGTTGACGCGGCGACACACATCAGGGCGGGACCCCGAACCATGGCGGACACCACGATCAATCCCGACGAGATCGGCAAATTCCACAAGATGGCCGAGGAGTGGTGGGACCCCAGCGGCAAGTTCAGGCCGCTGCACAAATTCAATCCCGTCCGCCTTGCCTATATCCGCGAAAAAGCCATCGCCCATTTTGCCCGCGACGAGAAATCATTGAGGCCCTTCGAGGGTCTGTCCATCCTCGACATCGGCTGCGGGGGCGGGCTTTTGTGCGAGCCCATGGCGCGGCTGGGGGCTGACGTCGTCGGCGCCGATGCGGGCGAAAAGAACATCGCGGTCGCCAAAATCCACGCCGGGCAGTCCGGGCTCGAGATCGACTACCGCGCCACCACAGCCGAAGCGCTGGCCGCAGCGGGCGAGCAGTTCGATATCGTGCTCAACATGGAAGTTGTCGAACACGTGGCCGATGTCCCGCTTTATCTTCAAAGCTGCGCCGCCCTCGTCAAGCCGGGCGGGCTGATGTTCCTTGCCACCATAAACCGCACCGCGCGCGCCTTTGCGTTGGCGATCGTTGGCGCCGAATACGTGCTGGGCTGGCTGCCCAAAGGCACCCACCAATACGAAAAATTTCTGACCCCCGACGAGATCATCTCGATCACGCGGCGGCACGGGCTGGAAAAGATCGACGAAACCGGCGTTACGTTCAATCCGCTGAAAAACGAGTGGGGCCCGAGCCAGGACATGGCGGTAAACTATATGCTGCTGTTTGCCAAGGCTGAAGCAACGACAGTGTAAGGCGTGGCAAGGCGGAGAGGGGGCAATGAGCCTTGCTTGTAATGAACGCACCGGATGGCCGGCCTGCCTTGCCGCGACACCGGCGGTTGCCTGTGTATGAATCAAACGGGAATGGGGCGGGTATCAGCCCTTTTCGGCCAGTTCGTCGGCAACGAACAGGTCGTCCCACAGGCCCGTTTCAAAGAGCGGCGTCTGGTTGAGCGCTTCAAGGGCTCTTTCGCGCTCAAGCGCGATGCGGATCTGCGCCTCTTTTACGGCCTCTTTTTCTGCGACCGACGCGGCCTGCCGGTCCTTTGCTTTTTTTGGTTCGCCCTCAACGAGCCCGAAGCGCGGATCGGAGCGTGATGGGGCCGCGCCGGGCTGGCCGGGCGCCTCCGATTTTTGTTCCGATGCGATGACCGTGGCGAGGAACTTTGCCGTGCCGCGCAAGGCATCGGTCGGCACAGCCCGCCCGGTGGCGGGCCTTGCATCCTCTGGGGGCGGCAGGGGGTTGGCCAGCCGGGCCTTGATGCGCTGGGCGACGCGCTTGTAGCTTTCCTGCGCGGCAAGCGCGGCCCGCTCGCGCTCGCGGCGGTCGAGCTGGGCGCCGGTGTTCTCATCGGATGGCTGGATGGCGGCGGAACCGGTCTGCTGGGCAAGACTGGCGCGCTGGCCGGCCGCAACGAGCGCCATGCGATCGCTGACGCGCGAGGCGATCCAGTCCGCAGCACTGATGGTAACCTGACCAATCGTCATATTGTGCCTCCTTTAAAGCACAATAATCACATCCCTCTGCCCGGCGCGGGGGCATGCCCTGCCACTGCCGAACCGCAGGGGTATAGCGCCTGCCTTAGTCAAACGGGAGAATATCACACACCAGCTTGAACCGGCGATTAGCGGGATGGGGGCAATTTAAGAAAAATTGTATTGGGGGTTAACGGGGGGTTAAGCCTGCCGGTCGGTCCGGCGAGGGAGGTGGCTGGCATCGCTGCCCCCCTCACCCCCAACCCCTCTCCCACGAGGGGAGAGGGGGGCTCAAAAACCGAAACATCCGCAGGATTACCCTTCTCCCCTCGTGGGAGAAGGTGGGCTTTCGCGCTAGCGAAAGGTCGGATGAGGGAGCCAGCGATGCTGCAGACCGGATCAGAATGCGCTCAATACGCCCCGTGGCAGTGCTTGAACTTTTTCCCCGAGCCGCAGGGACAGGGATCGTTGCGGCGGGTGCGGGCCATTTGCTCGGCGGAGAGCTGGCCCTGCGGCGCGGCGGATTCGGCGACTTCGTTCTCACCGGTCCGAGGGTCGATATGGGTGGCCTGCAACTGGGAGGAATCGGGCGCCTGGGGCTCGGGCGGGCGCGTCTGGATCTCGAAATGGCTCATCTGCGTCGTCACCAGTTCGCGCAGATTGGTGAGCAACTGGGCAAAGAGCTCGAAGGCTTCCTGCTTGTATTCGTTGAGCGGATCGCGCTGGGCAAGCCCGCGCCAGCCCACAACCTTGGAGAGATGATCGAGGGTGATGAGGTGCTCGCGCCACAGCCCGTCGATCGACTGCAACAGGATCGAACGCTCGATCTGGCGCATGGTCTCGACCCCGATGCGGGCGGTCTTGGCGGCGGCAAATTCGTCGGCCAGCCGGGTCAGCCGTTCGCGCAGGACCTCGACGTCCATGCCTTCTTCCTCGACCCATTCGGCGAGCGTGGGAGTGAGCCCCAGATAGGTCTTGAGCGCGGCACCAAGCTGCTCGATTTCCCATTGCTCGGGATAGGACCGGTCGGGACAGGATTTGGCGATCACCGAATCCACCACGTCGTGGCGCATGTCGGCGATGGTGTCGGTGACGGTTTCGGCATCCATCAGTTCAAGACGCTGCTCGAAGATCACCTTGCGCTGATCGTTCATCACGTCGTCATATTTGAGGATGTTCTTGCGGATATCGAAGTTGTGCGCCTCGACGCGGGTCTGGGCGCGCTCGATGGCCTTGGTGACGAGGCCGTCCTGGATGGATTCGCCGTCCTTCAAGCCCAGCGAGGTCAGGATCTTTTCCATGCGCTCGGGGAAAAAGCGGCGCATCAGATCGTCCTGAAGCGAGACGAAGAACTGCGAGTGCCCGGGGTCGCCCTGGCGGCCCGAGCGGCCGCGAAGCTGGTTATCGATGCGGCGGCTTTCGTGGCGCTCGGTGCCGATGACCATCAGCCCGCCCGCTTCGAGCGCTTCGGCCTTGAGTTCGGCGATCTCGGCCTTGATCTTTTCGATCTTCTTTTCCCGCGCCTCGCCTTCGAGCCCTTCGGTCTCGGCGGCGACGCGCATATCGAGATTGCCGCCGAGCTGGATATCGGTGCCGCGGCCCGCCATGTTGGTGGCGATGGTCACGGCGCCCGGCACGCCGGCAAGCCCGATGATCTGGGCTTCCTGCTCGTGGTGGCGGGCGTTGAGGATCTGGATGTTCTTGACCCCCTTTTTCTTCAGGTGCTCGGCGAGCATTTCGGAGCGCTCGATCGAGGTCGTACCCACAAGCACCGGCTGGCGGCGATTACGGCAATCGGCCACGAGATCGGTGATGGCGTCGAACTTTTCATCGATGGTGCGGTAGATCGCATCGTTCTCATCGACGCGGGCGATGGGGAGGTTGGTGGGGATGGTCACGACATCGAGGCCGTAGATGTCGGCAAATTCGGCCGCTTCGGTATCGGCGGTGCCGGTCATGCCCGCCAGCTTGCCGTAGAGACGGAAATAGTTCTGGAAGGTGATCGAGGCCAGCGTCTGGTTCTCGGGCTGGATCTTGGCGTTCTCCTTGGCTTCGAGTGCCTGGTGCAAGCCTTCCGAATAGCGCCTGCCGGGCATCATGCGCCCGGTGAACTCGTCGATGATCACCACCTCGTCATTGCGCACGATATAGTCCTTGTCGCGGGTGAAGATCTTGTGCGCCTTCAACGCCGAATTGAGATGGTGGACGACCGAGACGTTGTCGATGTCGTAAAGCGAGCCGGACTTGATAAGCCCATCGCGCGACAACAGTTCCTCGAGCTTTTCGATGCCCTCGTCGGTAAAGCTCGCGGCGCGGTGCTTTTCGTCGATGGTATAATCCTGCTCGTCGAGCAGGGGTATGTATTTGTCGATTGCCGTATAAAGCTCGGACCGGTCCTGGGAGGGGCCGGAAATGATGAGCGGGGTGCGCGCCTCGTCGATCAGGATGGAGTCCACCTCGTCGACGATGGCGTAGTTGTGCCCGCGCTGGACCATCTGGCTTCGCGAATATTTCATGTTGTCGCGCAGATAGTCGAAGCCGAACTCGTTGTTGGTGCCATAGGTGATGTCGGCGTCGTAAGCCGTCTTGCGCTCGACGTCGCTGAGCCCGTGGACGATATTGCCCACCTCGAGCCCCAGAAAGCGGTATATGGTGCCCATCCAGTCAGCGTCGCGGCGGGCCAGATAGTCGTTGACGGTGACCACATGAACGCCCTTGCCCGATAGGGCGTTGAGATAGGCGGCGAGCGTTGCCACCAGCGTCTTGCCCTCGCCGGTGCGCATCTCGGTGATGGCGCGCTCGTTGAGCACCATGCCGCCGATGAGCTGGACGTCGAAATGGCGCATACCCAGCGTGCGCTTGGACGCTTCGCGCACGGTGGCGAAAGCGGGAACGATCAGGTCTTCGAGCTTTTTACCGTTGGCCACTTCGGCCTTGAACTGGACGGTACGGGCGGCGAGTTCCTCGTCGGTGAGCTTTTCAAGCTCGGGTTCCAGAGCGTTTATCGCATCGACGAGGGGCTGGTATTTCCGGATGCGCCGGTCATTGGCCGAACCGAAAAACTTTCGCGCAAGCGCAGCAAGAGCCATGGCCTGATTGTCCTTTGGACCTGTTCTGGTTTCACGCCCCTTGAAGGAAGCACTTCCCGGCACGCAAAAGGAGAAAATGCGGCAGTCGTCGGGCGCGGGCCACAAGAGGCGCGGGAATTCGCGTCCGGGACATGTAAGAGTGCCGGATAGGGTTGTCAACGCTGGCAAAATCAGCCAAACCAGCCCGCGTTGGGGGACCGGAAGGTCTAAGGAGAAGGTTTTCATCATGTCATTTTCATTGGCCGCACGGCTCAGTGCGGCGGTTCGCGGATTTGCGGTCCCGCTGGTCCTAGTTGCCGGCCTTGGCGTCGCGCCCGCGATTGCGCAGGACGAAACCTCGCCCGACACGGTCGTTGCGACGGTCGGCGGCGAGCCCATCACCGAAGCCGATCTCATGTTCGCCGCCGAGGATCTGGCCGCCGAATTGCAGTCGATCCCGCCGACCGAGCACCGCGCCTTTTTGTTGACGGTAATGATCGACATGAAGGTGATGGCCAATGCCGCCCGCGAGGCGGAACTGGACCAGAGCGATATTTTCGCGCGCCGGCTCGACTATCTCGAGGAACGCTCGCTGCGCCGCGCCTTTTTCGCAGAGGTGGTCGAGGCGGGGGTGACCGACGAGGCGGTCGAGGCGGCCTATGAGGAGATGGTGGCCGGGTTCGAGGCGCAGCCCGAGGTGCGCGCGCGCCACATCCTCGTGCCGACCCTCGAGGAAGCCCAGTTGATCCGCGCCGAGATCGAGGGCGGAAAGTCCTTCGAGGACGCCGCTACCGAATACGGCACGGACGGCACCCGCGCCACCGGCGGGGATCTGGGTTATTTTTCCAGCGGCATGATGGTCGCGCCTTTCGAGGAAGCCGCCTTTGCGCTCGAAACGGGCCAATTGTCCGAGCCGGTCGAAAGCCAGTTCGGCTGGCACCTCATCAAGCTCGAAGACCGGCGCGTGACCACGGCTCCGACGCTCGACCAGGTGCGCCAGCAGGTGGCCCAGCAGGTGCTCTACGACAATTTCTCGCGCATCGTAGGCGATCTCAAGGCGGAAACCGAGATCGACATTCCCGACGCCGATCTGGCCGAAGCGGTCGAGGCGCAGGGCGGACTTTAAGCCCCTGCCTTGAGCAATTTGGCGCAAGGGGCGGTCCCCCTTGCGCCGGTTCCCGGTTTGAGGCACATCGGACGCCAGTTGAAGGCTTTCCGAAAGCAACAAAAATGGCCCATCCGGTCTCCCCCCTCGCGCCCAGATCCTTTCCCGACCTTGCCCCCGTCCCAGGTGTTCGCTTTGCGACCGCCGAGGCGGGGATACGCTACAAGGGGCGCACAGACGTGCTGCTGGCCGTGTTCGATGCCGGTACGGCGGTAGCGGGCGTCCTGACGCGTTCGCTTTGCCCTTCGGCGGCGGTCGACTGGTGCCGCGCCAATCTTCCAGGCGGCGAGGCGCGGGCGCTGGTGGTCAATTCGGGCAATGCCAACGCCTTTACGGGAACCAGAGGCCGAGAAGCCGTGCGCCTGACCGCCGAAATCGCGGCGCGGGCCGTGGGCTGCGCGGAAAACGAGGTGTTCCTTGCCTCGACCGGGGTGATCGGGGAGCCGCTGGATGCGGGAAAGTTCGAGGGCGTGCTCGATAAGCTCGCGGGGGAGTTGGCCGATGCACCGTGGATGGAGCCTGCAAAGGCGATCATGACCACCGATACGTTTCCCAAGCTCGCGGGGAAAACGGTGGCGATCGACGGCGTGGATATAACCATCGCGGGGATCGCCAAGGGCTCGGGGATGATCGCGCCCGACATGGCGACGATGCTCAGTTTCGTCTTTACCGACCTGCCCATCGCCGCCCCGGTCCTGCAGGCGCTCCTGGCGCGCCATACCCAAACGAGCTTTAACGCCATCACGGTCGATAGCGACACCTCGACCTCCGATACGCTGCTCGCTTTTGCCACGGGCAAGGCAGACATCGCGCCCATAACCTCGCTCGATGACCCGCGCGCCGAAATCTTCGGGGACGTGCTTCAGGCGGTGCTTTTCGATCTTGCCATGCAGGTGGTGCGGGACGGGGAAGGGGCGACCAAGTTCGTCACCGTCAACGTCACCGGCGCGGTGAGCGACGAGAGCGCCGGACGCATCGCCCGGGCGGTCGCCGATTCCCCCCTGGTCAAGACCGCGATCGCGGGGGAGGACGCGAACTGGGGGCGGATCGTGATGGCGGTGGGCAAGGCGGGCGAGCCCGCCGACCGCGACCTGTTGCAGATCGCCTTCGGCGACATCGTCGTGGCGCGGCAGGGCGAGCGGGCACCCGACTATTCCGAGAACGCCGCCAGCGCCTACATGAAGGGCGAGGAACTTGAGATCACCGCCGATATCGGGCTGGGGGGCGGCAAGGCCACGGTCTATACCTGCGATCTCACCCATGGCTATATCGACATCAACGGAAGCTATCGCTCGTGAAGATCGTCCTCGTCGTCGCCTGTGCGCTGGTCGACACCGACCGGCGCGTCCTGATCGCCCAGCGCCCCGAGGGCAAGCAGCTTGCCGGGCTGTGGGAATTTCCCGGCGGCAAGGTCGATCCGGGCGAGACGCCGGAAGCCGCGCTGATCCGCGAACTGTCCGAGGAGCTTGGCGTCGAAACGAAAGAGGCGTGTCTTGCGCCGCTGACCTTTGCCAGCCATGCCTACGAGGATTTCCACCTCCTGATGCCGCTTTATGTGTGCCGGAAATGGCAGGGCACGCCCGTGAGCCATGAGCACACCGCGCTCAAATGGGTGCGGCCGCAGAAATTGCGCGAGTACCCGATGCCGCCCGCCGACGAGCCGCTGATCGCGCCATTGTGCGATCTGCTTTGAGGAAAGTTTATCCGTTGAAAAGATTGATCTGGAGCTTGCGGTGGAGACCGCTCTGGACCCCGGTAATGAATACCGGGGTGACATTGTGTTTGGGATGGATTTAGGGCGCCTAACAGAACCAGAGATGGCCACGATGGGGCCACAAACGATTACCCATAAGGAGTGCCGGAGACTATCCCCTGCCCCCCAGCACATCCTTCAGACTCGCCTTGGCCGAACCGGGTTGCAGCGGCTTTTGCTGGCTTTCGTGAGGCGCCCAGCCCGAGAGCCAGAGGATTTCGAGGGTGGCGCGGGCGCGGCCATCGGGAGCGGAGAATTTTTCGGCGTAAATCTCTGCTGCGCGCATCAGGCGGCGAGGCGAGGTAAGGCGCGGGTCGCGGGCGGCCAAGGGGTTGGTGGCGCCCAGCTTGTGGAGGTCGTTCATCAGGGCGAGCGGGTCGGCATAGAGCACGTCATGGGTATCGACATCGGTGACCGGCAGGCCGAACCCGGCGCGCTGGAGAAGGTTCCCCGCGTCGCGCACATCGATCATGGGGGCAACGCGCGGCACGACCCCGCCGCTCATTTCCACGTCCGCCGCAAGCCAGGCATCGCGCAATTCAGTCAGCGAGCGGCCCCCGATGGCGGCAGCCATCATCAGCCCGTCGGGTGCAAGATGGCGGCGGAGCGCTTCGAGATATGAGGGAACGTTGTTGACCGCCTGAAGGTCGAGGACCGAGGCGATGAGCTGGTAGTCGCTGGCGGGAAGCTCGAGGTTTTCGGCGTCGACCGTTTCGGGCCCGGCAAGGGTTGCGAATGTCTCGAATGTGAACCTCCCATTGGCCGTCGCGCCCCGATCCGGCAGCAGCGTGGCGTCGGGGCCGAGGATGGCGGCCTTTTCGACATCGCGAGTGATGAGACTCAGGCGCTCGTGGAATTCATCGAGCACATGACGGGTGACCCAGTCATCGGCGGATGCGCGCCGGGTGAGCCGGCGGGCGAGGAGGGGGCGGTCGAAAATGGTGGGTGCCATCGAGGCTGGTCCGGCAGCGGGTTGCGGGTTAGGCTGTGCCCTTATGGAGAGCGAAGCCGGGCTTGTCAAAACACCGATTGGCCGGAGGGCCCTCGAAGGCGCGCGCGGGTTGGGCCGCCTCGTGCTCGATGGGCTCTTCCCGCCCGTCTGTCTTGCCTGCGCCCGCGCGGTGGGGACGCCGGACGGGCTGTGCCCGACCTGCTGGGGAAAGCTCGTGCCGATCAGCGCACCGCTCTGCCCGATTCTGGGATTGCCGTTCGAGACCGATATGGGCGCGGGCGCGGTTTCGCCCAAGGCGATCGCCGTTCCGCCCGCCTTTGACCGGGCGCGCTCGGCGGTGACCTATAACGAGGTGGCGCGGGCCATCATTGCCAAGCTCAAATATGGCGACCGGCCCGAACTGGCGCTGTTCTGCGCGCGGATGATGGCGGGTGCGGGTCATCAGATACTGGGCGAGGGCGCGGTACTCGTGCCGGTGCCGCTGCACCGGCGGCGGCAGTTTTCGCGGCGCTACAACCAGGCGGGGGAACTGGCGCGGGCGCTGGGCAGGGTTGCAAACCTGCCACTCGACACCGACATGATCGAAAGGCATCGCCCCACACGCCAGCAGGTCGGGCTCACCGCCCGGCAACGGGCCGGCAATGTCGATGGCGCGTTCCGGCTCAGGCCCGGCGCCGAACGCCGGCTGGCCGGTCGGCGGGTCGTCCTCGTCGACGATGTGCTGACCACCGGCGCAACGGTCGAGGCCATTGCACGGATGCTCAGGCGCAAGGGCGCCGGCGCCATCGATGTGATGACCTTTGCCCGCGTTGTGTTCGATGCCGATATGACAGTATAGCTAGTTTGTAACCGGAGCCTTTTTTACCCCCATGCCAAAGGTCGAGATCTATACGACGCCCACCTGCCCCTACTGCCACGCGGCCAAGGCGCTGCTGGACGAAAAGGGCGTACCGTACGAAGAAATCAGCGTTCTGGAACCTGAATTGCGCGCCGCGATGGTGCAGCGCGCGCATGGCCGCCGCACGGTGCCGCAGATCTTTGTCGGCGCGACCCATATCGGGGGGTATGACGACATGGCGGCGCTCGACCGGCGGGGCAAGCTCGATCCCCTGCTGGGCCAAGAGGCATGAGCGTTTCCGTTCGGGTCGCCCTCGCGCAGATGCGCACGGGGATCGAGCCTGCGCATAGCCTCGATACGATCGAGAAAATGGCGCTCGATGCCCGGGCCGGTGGCGCAAGCTATGTGCTGACACCGGAGATGAGCGTCTGTTTCGCCGAGAGCCGCGATATGCTTCGTGAGCGTACCGGGGGCTGGGAGGGCAATGCCGATATTGCCCGGCTTTCCCGAATTGCACGGGCAGCGGGGCTGTGGTTGCATGTCGGCTCGCTCGCCATCGCGCTCGATGACCAAAAATTCGCCAACCGCTCGGTGCTGTTCGCGCCCGATGGCGCGATCAGGGCGACATACGACAAGATACATCTGTTCGATGCTGACATTCCCGGGCTTAACGCTTACCGCGAAAGCGCGACCTACCGGGACGGCGAACGGGCGGTCGTTGCCGATACGGGCGATTTCCGGCTGGGTTTTTCGATCTGCTACGACATGCGGTTTGCATCCCTTTACCGGACGCTGGCGCAGGGCGGGGCGCAGGTGATCGCTGTCCCTGCGGCCTTTACGGTTCCGACGGGCGCGGCCCATTGGAACGTGCTCCTGCGGGCACGAGCCATCGAAACGGGATGCTTCATCCTTGCCGCGGCGCAAGGGGGCGCCCACGAGAATGGGCGGGCGACCTATGGTCATTCGCTGGTGGTCGCGCCCTGGGGCGAGGTGATCGCCTCGGCGGAAGACGATGCCGAAAAGCTCATCTTCGCCGACCTTGACCTTGACGCGGTGGACGTGGCGCGGCAAAGGGTGCCCGCCCTGTCGAACGGGCGGGATTTCACGCTCGAGACTTTATAGGGATTGAAGACACGTGATCCAGTATACGCTCAATTGCGAGGCCGGGCACCGGTTCGACGCATGGTTCAGGAACGCCGAGGCGTTCGACGAACAGTCGGCGCGCGGGATTCTGACCTGCCCCGTGTGCAATTCGCAAAAAATTGAAAAGGCGCTGATGGCGCCTGCCGTTGCAACGAAAAAGGAAACCGTCTCGCTTTCGACCGGCCACCCCGAGCACGCCAAATTCATCGCCGCGATGCGCGAGATCAAGCACCAGATGACGGCGAATGCCGATTACGTGGGCGACAAATTCGCCGAGGAAGCGCGCAAGATCCATTACGAGGAAGCCGAAGCGCGCGGCATCTACGGTGAGGCGACCGGGGACGAGGTCGCCGGTCTCGCCGAAGAGGGCATTACCTTCATGCCGCTGCCCAACCTGCCCGACGAGCAGAATTAGAGCAGATCAGTGTTTGACGGAAACGTCGAAGTTCCCGCGATTGCGGCGGGTTCGGTCCGGACCCCGGCAATGAATCCAGGGGGGACAAGCGGGAACGGGGCAGGTATCGGCCAAAATCACCGATGTCATTTCCGGGACTCGTTCCTGGAATCCGGCGCGATTCAACCCCAACCGCCGTGGCAGGCCGTTTCCATCAAGACCTGAAATGATCTAGGTGCCCGGCTCGGCCTCTGCCGTTTGCGTGCCGCCGCCGAAGGGAGAAAAGAGGGCGTTGAAGAACCCGTCGACCGCCTCGTTGATCGCCCGGCCGCGTTCGGCAGCTTCAACGGCGGCGCGCTCGCGCTGCTCGGCGGCGGCCACCCGCGCCTGTTCGGCGTTTGCCAGCCGGGTGATCTCGGTGGAAAGCGCCGTTGCGTCCGCATCCTGCTTTGCAAGGAACGCCGAAACGATGGTGGGATCGGCGCTCACCGCCGGACACGCCCCCGCCATCGAGCCCGCCGCATTGGCGGCGGTGGGCTGGTTGAACACGTAACGCCCGTTGCACACGTCCCAGCTCGGGGGATGATTGGCCACCTCGAAATAGTCGTGGCCTTCCTTGATGTTCTTCCAGAACTCGAGATGGGGGCTCGACTGATGTTTGGCGAGGTTCTGCGGCGTCATGCGGAAGGGAAAGATCTGCACCTCGAAAGACCGGTTCCCGCCCTTGAAGCTTTCGCGCGCCAGCGCGTAGATTTCCGCGATCTGGTCGTCTTCCATGGCATAGCACCCCGCCGACGAACACGCCCCGTGCACCATCAGATGGCTGCCGGTGCGCCCATAGGTGCGGTCGTATTTGTTGGGGAAGCCCAGATTGAAGGCGAGGTAATAGCTCGAATTGGGATTCAGCAGCGCCGGGGTGATCGTATAAAAGCCTTCGGGAGCCTGCCGGTCGCCTTCGCGCATCTTGGGACCCAATTCGCCCGACCAGGTGCAGATGTCGTAGGATTGAAAGAGCGCATAGGACCCGTCGCGCCGCTGCTTCCAGACCTCGAGCGTATCTTCTTCCTTGAAGATCCGCACCATCATCGCCGCTTCCGGCGTCGAGCCCATCATGGCCAGCCGCGATTTGGCCGCGCCCGACAGCGGCACGAGATGGCGCCCATCGCCCTCGAGCGGAGAGCATGCCGCCAACGTCACGACCACCAATAGGCTGGCCACAAGGCCCCACAGCTTGCCGATCATCTATGCCCTAGCCCTATACGCTGGATACAAACACGCTTCGTATCCGCTTACCCCCAGGAGGGTTAACGCCCGGTAAGACTTTTACACCCCGCCGATCACATTTCGCGCAATTTGCGCAAAATCCCACTCACTTTCAGGTGAGGCTGGACCCGATGGCAAGGAATTTCTCGCGCCGGTGCTCGCGGATTTCCAGCGGGCCGCGGCCATCGTCGAAATCGGCAAGGAAGGTTTTGATCGCGGCCCGCGTGTCGGCGATGACCTTTTCGGGGTGCCGGTGCGCGCCGCCCACGGGCTCCTCGATGATCCCGTCGATCACCCCGAGCGCCAGAAGGTCCTGCGCGGTAATCTTTTGGGCCGCCGCCATGTCCTGGGCGCGGCCTGCGTCCCTGAACAGGATCGAGGCGCCCGCCTCTGGCGAGATCACCGAATAGACGGCGTGCTCGAGCATCAGAACCCGGTTGGCCGTCGCAATGGCGATCGCCCCGCCCGAGCCGCCTTCCCCGATGATGACGGCGAGGTTGGGCACTCCGATTTCGAGGCACTTTTCCGTCGAGCGCGCGATCGCCTCGGCCTGGCCCCGCTCCTCGGCCCCGATCCCCGGATAGGCCCCGGCGGTATCGACGAACGAGATCACCGGCAGTCCGAACCGGTCGGCCATCTCCATGATGCGCACCGCCTTGCGGTAGCCCTCGGGCCGCGCCATGCCGAAATTGTGTTTCAGCCGGCTTTCGGTATCGTTGCCCTTTTCCTGGCCCATAATGGCGACGGGCACCCCGTCGATACGCCCGAACCCGGCCTGGATCGCGGGGTCCTCGGCAAATTTGCGGTCGCCCGCCAGCGGTGTCCACTCGCTGACCAGCGCGCGGATATAGTTGGAAAAATGCGGGCGCTGCGGGTGGCGCGCGACCTGCGTCTTCTGCCAGGGCGAAAGCCTTTTATAGACGTCGCGCAGCGCCTCTTCGGCGCGCTGCTGGAGCCGGACCACCTCGTCGCCGATGGAAACGGCCTCGTCGGTCTGGGCGAGGGATTTGAGCTCGGCGATCTTGCCCTCAAGCTCGGCAACCGGCTTTTCAAAGTCGAGATATGACTGCATTCACTCCGCCCGTTTTGGGCAACCTTCTCATGTTCAGCATACCCTGCCAAGGGCCGGGCGGCTTTGCGCTATGGTCTCAAAGTGGCGCGAAAGTGTCGATTGCCCGCTCCGATGTCAAGGACCCTCGCTCAAGGGATGGCTGGTTTCCAATAGCGCGCGCAGATGCTCGTCGAGCACATGGGTATAGATCTGCGTCGTCGAGATGTCGGAATGGCCCAGCAGCATCTGCACGACCCGCAGGTCGGCCCCGTTCTGGAGCAGATGGCTGGCAAAGGCATGGCGCAGGACGTGCGGGGAAACCTTGTCGGACGAAAGGCCCGCCCGCCCCGCCAGCTCCTTGAGGTCGCGGGCAAAGACCTGCCGGCTCAAATGGCCCTGGGCGCCCTTGGCCGGAAAAAGGTATTTCTGCTTTCCGGTTTCCTTCGCCCATTTCCTCACCGCATCGCGTGCCCGGTCGTTGAGCGGCACCACGCGTTCCCTGCCGCCCTTGCCGGATATGGTGAGATACCCCGCATCCCCGGTCACCGCCTTGCGTTCGAGCGCCACCAGTTCGGACACCCGCAAGCCGGTGGCATAGAGCAATTCGACCAGCACATAGAGCCGGACCGCCTTTTCCTCTCCGCTCGCCGCCTCCTTGTCGGCCAGCGCCAAAAGCCGGTCGACCTCATCGACGCTCATCACTTTTGGCAGGCCGCGCCGGGCCTTTGGGGTCGCAAGGATGCGCGTGGGGTCGTCCCCCTTGATGGCATCGGCAACGAGAAACCGGTGAAATTGCCGCACCGCGCTCAGCCGCCGCGCGACCGAGCTTGCCGCCAGCCCCTCGGCCTGGAGCCCCCCGATATAGGCGGCAACCTCGTCCTTTCCCGCCTCTGCAACACGCATTTTCTTGCGCGCGAGAAACCCCAGGTAATCGGCGAGGTCGCGCCCATAGGCCGCAATGGTATTGGCCGCCGCCCCGCGTTCGGCGCTCATCATTTCGAGAAACGCTTCGAGCAGATGCCCGTCCCGCCCGCTCACTGGGCCCCCGAGAGCAGGACCCGCGCCGGCACCCTGACCGTCACCTCGCGCTCGCGCGGCTCGACCATGGCCACGAGCGCATACATCGCCCCATAGACGAGGCCCACCAGGATCGCAGCGACAGTCAGGAGGCGGAAAAGGGTGGGCATCGGCAAACAACATTTATGGGAATAGGCAATTTTCCCAGATTTGCCCCCTGCCCGCAAGGCGCGCCTTGACATCCGGACAAGGGAAGGCTTGATGCGCGAACGAACACTGCAGGACCCCTTCGCGCCCATGGCCAGTGCGCCGGACCAGAGCTCCATTTCCCTCCCGGACAGCGACATCGTTGCGCGGCTGGCCGGGCGTCCGATCGTCATCGTGGGGATGATGGGCTCGGGCAAGACCACGGTGGGCCGCCGCCTTGCCGCCCGACTCGGGCTCGGTTTCGTCGACAGCGACGCCGAGATCGAGACCGCCGCCGCCATGTCGATCCCCGAAATCTTTGCCGCACGCGGCGAGGATGAATTCCGCGCCGGGGAGGCCCGCGTCATCGCCCGGCTCCTGCGCGAGCATCCCGGGGTCATCGCCACGGGGGGCGGCGCGTTCATGAGCGCGGAAACCCGCGAGGTGATCGGCAGGAGCGCGGTATCGGTCTGGCTCAAGGCCGATTTCGAGATCCTGTTCGCCCGCGTCTCCAAACGCTCCAACCGTCCCCTGCTCCATACCCCCGATCCGCGCGGGACGCTGCAAAGGCTGATCGAGGCGCGCTACCCCACCTACGCGCTCGCCGACATCACCGTCACCTCCAGCGACGTGCCCCACGAAATGGTGGTGGAACAGATCACAAGGGCCCTTTCGGCCCACCTTTCCAGCGAGATGAAAAATGCCGACGTCCGATAGCACCGCCAGCACCGTCCATGTGCCGCTGGGCGCGCGCGCCTACGACATCGTCATCGCCCCCGACGCCATCGACAAGGCGGGCGCGTTCCTCGACACCCTCTTTCCCGGCGCCCGCTTCGGCATCGTGACCGACGAAAACGTCGCCACCGCCCAACTGCCGCGGCTTGCCGCGAGCCTTGACGCCCACGGCCTCGACCATGCCCTCCTGACGCTGCCTGCGGGCGAAGCGACCAAGTCCTGGCCCCATCTCAAGGAAACGGTCGATTTCCTTTTGCGCGCGCGCCTCGAGCGCGGCGATATCCTCATTGCGCTGGGCGGCGGGGTGATCGGCGATCTGGCGGGATTTGCCGCCGCCATCGCCCGGCGCGGCATGGGCTTTGTCCAGATCCCCACATCGCTGCTCGCCCAGGTCGATTCCTCGGTCGGGGGCAAGACCGGCATCAATTCCGGGTTCGGGAAAAACCTCGTGGGCGCCTTCCACCAGCCCGGTCTCGTCCTGGCCGACCTTGCCGCCCTCGATACGCTGCCCCTGCGCCAGTTCCGCGCCGGCTATGCCGAGATCGCCAAATACGGGTTGATCGACAATGCGGCGTTCTTTTTCTGGCTCGAAGCCAACCACCGCGAGATCTTTTCAGGCGGCCCGGCCCGCGCCGAAGCCATCGCACGATCCTGCGCGGCCAAGGCGCGCGTCGTCGTCGAGGACGAGACCGAGCAGGGTGTCCGCGCGCTTTTGAACCTCGGGCACACCTTTGGCCATGCGCTCGAAAAGGCCACCGGGTTTTCCGGCCGGCTCCTGCATGGCGAGGGCGTCGCCATCGGCATGGCTCTCGCGCACAAATTCTCGGCGCGTCTGGGGCTGTGCCCCTCCCAGGACGCGGGCCGCGTCGAGGCGCATCTAAAGGCCGTGGGCCTGCCCACCGCGCTCTCCGACATTCCCGGCGAACGGCTTTCAACCGAGGTGCTGATGGACGCCATAGTCCAGGACAAGAAGGTCTCGCGCGGCAGCCTCACCTTCATCCTTACCCGGGGCATCGGGCAGTCCTTTATCGAAAAGAACATCGACCCCGCCGCCGTCAGCACCTTTCTTGAGGACATGCGATGATGGACACCCTCTTCTGGCTTTCGACTCTCGCCATATTCGCGCTTCTGGGTGTGAGTTTTTTCTTTTCCGGCTCGGAAACGGCCCTGACCGCCGCTTCGCGCGCGCGCATGCATCAGCTGGCGCGGAACGGGAACGCGCGCGCCGGTCTCGTGGAAAGGCTCACCGCCGAACGCGAGCGCCTGATCGGCGCGCTTCTGCTCGGCAACAACATTGTCAACATTCTCGCCTCGACGCTGGCCGCCAGCGTCTTGATCCGCATTTTCGGGGAAGCCGGCATCGCCTATGCCACCCTTGTGATGACCGCGCTGGTCGTGGTTTTCTCCGAGGTTCTGCCCAAAACGCTGGCGCTCATCCGGCCCGATGGTTTTGCCATGACCGTTTCACCCGCCGTACGGCTCGTGGTCGCGGTTTTCGCCCCCATCACCCGCATGATCCAGCTTCTCGTCAACCTGATCCTGAAGCTCTTCGGGTTCGATGCCGACAAGGCTTCGGCCATATCGGGCCATGAGGAATTGCGCGGCACCGTGGATTTCCTTCATTCCGAGGGGGAAGTGGTCAAGGGCGACCGCGACATGCTGGGCGGGGTACTCGATCTTTCCGAACTCGAGGTTTCCGACGTCATGGTCCACCGCACGCGCATGCTCGCGCTGGACGCCGCCATGCCGCCCGAGGAGTTGATCGGCGCCATTCTCGACAGCCCCTATACCCGCGTGCCGCTCTATAAGGACAAGCAGGATAATATCGTGGGCGTCGTCCACGCCAAGGATTTATTGCGCGCCATCCAGAAGGCCGATGGCGAGCTTGCAAGGGTCGCTCCCGCAAAGATCGCCTACAAACCCTGGTTCGTGCCCGACACCACCTCGGTTCAGGACCAGCTCAACGCGTTTCTGAAGCGCAAGAGCCATTTCGCGCTGGTCGTTGACGAATATGGCGAGGTGCAGGGCCTCGTCACTCTTGAGGATATTCTGGAAGAGATCGTCGGCGACATCGTCGATGAACACGATTCAGGGGTGCAGGGCCTTACCAAGCAGGCCGACGGCTCCTATATTGTCGACGGCACATTGCCGATCCGCGATCTCAACCGCGCGCTGGACTGGAGGCTACCCGACGAGGAGGCCACGACCATTGCCGGGCTCGTCATCCACGAAGCCAAGCTGATTCCCGAACAGGGCCAGCTCTTCACCTTCCACAATCTGAGGTTCAAGATCCTGCGTAGGGCGCACAACCGGATCACACGCCTGCGGGTTTCGCCGGTGGAAACGAAGGCGGGTTAGGGTGTTTTACGGAATCCTCAAGGCTCTCGCGATTGCTGCGGGGCCGGTCTGGAACCCGGGGTAGCAAGCGGGAATGGGGCAGGTATCGGCCAAAGCCGCCAATATCATTTCCGGGACTCGTGCCCGGGATCCAGCACGATCTTTCAAAACGCGCCGCTCTTTTTCACCTCGATGGCCAGCGCGTGCAGGCCGGCGTCGAACTGGGGTTTTAGCACAGCGTTGATCGCCCGGTGCTGCTCGACCCGGCTCATCGCATCGAGGGCGGGTGCGGAAATCCTGATGCGGAAATGGGTGTTGCCACCTTCCCGCCATCCCGCATGCCCACGATGGCGCTCGGATTCGTCGATGACCTCGATATGGCCTGGAGCAAATTCTTGCATGAGAACGGCTTCGATTTCCCTGGCGACGCTCATCGTGTCAACACCCCTTTCTGCACCGTGTGCGGATTTGTTGCGGGCCATCATGCCCGAAAACCTCTATGATGCCCGGTTCTTAAACGAGCTCTCACTGCCACCTTATATGGATCGATGACGATAAACACCAAGTCCAGCATTTTTGATTCCATCCGCATCAAGCCTCGCCGCGCCTCTGAAGCCGAAGCGCCGGCCCGTACGGCTTGTGATTGGGAGGGGTGCGAGGGCACCGGTCTCTACAAGGCCCCCAAGGGCGCACGTGCCGATGGCCAGTTCCATAATTTCTGCCTCGAACACGTCCGCCATTACAACAAGGCCTATAATTATTTTTCCGGCATGAACGACGAGGAAATCGCCGAGCACGCAACCAAGATGAACGCGCCGGGCTCGCGTGAGACCTGGGCGTTCGGCTCGAACCGGTTCGGGCGCTCCAACCCCGAACCCAGGAAGTTCAAGACCCGAGACTTTTCGGCCCGCCAGTTCAACGACCCCAACAATCTGTTCGCCCGCGTCCGCCGCAACCAGGCGCGCCAGACCGGCACCCCCGGCCGCTCCCAGCGCGACGTGACGCTCACCGGACAGGACCGGATGGCGCTCGAAACCCTCGGCCTTGAAGGCCGCAAGCCCGCCACCGAGATCAAGTCGGCCTATAAGGCGCTGGTCAAGCTCCACCACCCCGACGCCAATGGCGGCGACAGAAGCTCGGAAGACCGGCTGCGGGCGATCATCGTGGCGTATAACCATTTGAAGAGCCGGGGGCTGGTTTGACATTCGAGGGCTTGGCAAGCATCGCAGTACCCCTCATCCGACCTTTCGCTTCAAGCGAAAGCCCACCTTCTCCCTCAAGGGGAGAAGGGTAACCCTCCGGATGTCTCAGCTTTTGAGCCCCCCTCTCCCCTTGCGGGAGAGGGGCTGGGGGTGAGGGGTGCGCGATGCTTCGCCGGGCTCCGGGTTGCGGATTGATCCCGGTTCCCCCTTGCGGCAGCCGCCCATATGGGCATATGGCAATATCGCTGTTATAAGCGCACCCGCAATTTCCCGACGCGACGCGAAACCCTCCCCGCGCCTGCAACGCATTCCAGTGGCTCTCACGCGCCACAACGAGGCAAATTATGACTGAGTATTCCAACCTGCCAGACACCGACTACAAGGTCCGCGACCTGTTCGGCATCGACAGTGACATGGTGGTCAAGGGCTATGGCGCGCGCACCGATCACGTGCCCGAGATCGATCCCGATTACCTGTTCGACCGCAACACCACCCTCGCCATTCTCGCCGGCTTCGCCTTCAATCGCCGCGTCATGGTGCAGGGCTATCACGGCACCGGAAAATCGACCCATATCGAGCAGGTGGCCGCACGGCTCAACTGGCCGCTGGTGCGCGTCAACCTCGACAGCCACGTCAGCCGTATCGACCTTGTCGGCAAGGACGCGATCGTCTTGAAGGACGGCAAGCAGGTGACCGAGTTCCGCGACGGCATCCTGCCATGGGCGGTACAGAACAACGTGGCGCTGGTTTTCGACGAATACGACGCGGGCCGCCCGGACGTGATGTTCGTCATCCAGCGCGTGCTCGAGGTCTCGGGGCGCCTGACGCTGCTCGACCAGAACCGCGTCATCCGTCCGCACCCGGCCTTCCGGCTCTTTTCGACCACCAATACCATCGGGCTGGGCGATACCTCGGGGCTTTATCACGGCACCCAGCAGATCAACCAGGGTCAGATGGACCGCTGGTCGATCGTCGTGACGCTCAACTATCTGCCCCACGAAAAGGAAGTCGGCATCGTTCTGGCCAAGAACAAGACCTACGCCGCGACCGAAGAGGGCAGAAAGCTCGTCTCCAACATGGTCCGCGTCGCCGATCTCACACGCTCGGCCTTCATCAATGGCGATCTTTCCACCGTCATGAGCCCGCGCGCGGTCATCACCTGGGCCGAGAACGCCGAGATCTTCGGCGATGTCGGCTTTGCCTTCCGGCTGACCTTCCTCAACAAATGCGACGAACTCGAACGCCCCGTCGTCGCCGAATTCTACCAGCGCGTCTTTGGCGAGGACCTGCCGGAATCGGCGGCAAACCTGGCGATTTCGGCTTAGGGCATGCAAGCCCGGTGACCATGGCTTCACCCCTCCCCAGCCCTCCCCATCAAGGGGAGGGTGCTACGGAGCGAAAGGGACTGCCAGTGGCACGATCCAGCATCTCCCCCCTTGTGGGGGAGGCTGGGAGGGGGGAGCAAAGCGAACCGCCGGCGCCGCAGACTGATTGAGAACTCCAATGGCCCAGCCACCACGCAACAGCAAAGCCAACAATCCCGACCCCACGACGGTGTTCAAATCCGCCGTGGGCGCGGTGGTGCGCACGGTTGCGGGCAAGGCCGAGCTCGAGGTGTCCTTTACCGCCGACCGGCCCATCCTTACCGCCGACAAGGCGCGTCTGGCCGCGTTGCCGCGCCTGCCCACCTCGCGCGACATCGCCATCGCCCGCGGGCAGGGCGATGCGATCGCCATGCGCATGGCCAGCCACGACCCCGATACCCATCGGCGCATGACGCCCAAAGATCCCGATGCCCGCGCCGCCTTCGATGCGCTCGAACAGGCCCGCGTCGAGGCTCTGGGTGCAACCCGCATGGCCGGGATGGGTGGCAATATCGGGGAAATGCTTGAGGACCGGCTGTTCCGCGCCAATTACGCCAATGTAAGCGACATCGCCGATGCTCCGCTGGCCGAGGCGTTGGGACTGATCCTGCGCGAAAAAGCCGCCGGCATTCCCGTGCCCCCTTCGGGCGCGCCCCTCGTCAACCTCTGGCGCGAAAGGATCGAGGCGCGCAGCGGCACCTCGATCGCGGCGCTGTCCGGGCTGCTCGACGACCAGGCGGCCTTTTCCAAGGCCACCCGCACCATCCTGCGCGATCTCGACCTCATTGCCGACACCGAGCCGGACCCCACCGATAACGGCCAGTCCGACGGCGCGGACGATGCCCAGAACAATCAGGCGGTCAACGGAGACGAGGACGAGCAGCAGGGCGACAGCGAAGGCGCGGACGCCGAAGGCACCGACGAGGCGCCTGGCGATCATGAGGAAGCCGGCGACGTCGATGGGCTAGACGCCGACACCGCCGACAGCGATGAGGAAGCGACCAGCGAGGTTGGTGAGGATTCCCCCGCCCCGCCCCCGCAGGGCGAAGGCGAGCACCGGCTTTCCAACCAGCCTGCCTACCGCATCTTCACCGAAAAGTTCGACGAGGTGATCTCGGCCGCCGATCTCTGTCCCACCGAAGAACTCGACCAACTCCGCATGCTGCTCGACAAGCAGCTCGAAAACCTTGCGGGCGCCGTCGCCCGGCTGGCCAACAAGCTCCAGCGCCGCCTGATGGCGCAGCAGAACCGGGGCTGGGATTTCGACCTCGAGGAAGGCGTGCTCGATACCGCGCGCCTCACCCGCGTCGTGACCGATCCCTTGCAGGCACTGAGCTTCAAGGAAGAGCGCGACACCGAATTCCGCGACACGGTGGTGACGCTCCTGATCGACAATTCGGGCTCCATGCGCGGCCGCCCGATCACCATCGCGGCGATCTGCGGCGACATCCTTGCCCGCACGCTCGAGCGCTGCGGGGTAAAGGTCGAAATTTTGGGCTTCACCACCCGTGCCTGGAAGGGCGGCAAATCGCGCGAAGCCTGGCTCGATGCGGGACGTCCACCCAATCCGGGCCGCGTCAACGACATCCGCCACATCATCTACAAGAGCGCCGACGAACCCTGGCGGCACGCCAAGCGCAATCTGGGGCTGATGATGCGCGAGGGGCTGCTCAAGGAAAATATCGATGGCGAAGCGCTGCAATGGGCCCACAAGCGCCTGCTTGCCCGGCCCGAGAACCGGCGCATCCTGATGGTCATTTCCGACGGCGCGCCGGTCGATGATTCGACCCAAAGCGTCAACCCCGGCAACTATCTCGAAGCGCATCTGCGCGCCGTGATCGAGGACATAGAAACCCGCTCGCCCGTGCAACTGGTCGCCATCGGCATCGGCCACGACGTCACCCGCTATTACCGCCGCGCAGTCACCATCCTCGACGCGGACGAGCTGGCTGGCGCCATGACGGATAATCTCGCCGCACTGTTCGACGAGGAACCACCCTCCGCGGCGCGGAAGCGGCGGTGAGCAGCCCGGGCAGTCCGGTGGCCTTGGCGCACCCCTCACCCCCAACCCCTCTCCCTCAAGGGGAGAGGGGGGCTCGAGAGCCGAGGCATACACGGGATACCCTTCTCCCCTTGAGGGAGAAGGTGGGCTTTCGCGAAGCGAAAGGTCGGATGAGGGGTGCGCGATATATCGGCCTTCTGATAGGTTTGCTTTGGGGGGCCAGTACCCTAGCCGCCGAACCCGTCTCCATCACCTCCACCCCCATCGCGACCTTCAAGGGCGCCGCCATCGGCCAGCCGGTCGATGGCCTCGTCTTTCGCGGCGGTTTCGTCATGACCGGCGACCGCCCCGAGTTCGGCGGGCTTTCAAGCCTTGCCTTTCTCGACGCCGCCCGCTTCGTGATGGTCACCGACGAGGGCCGGTTCGTCTCCGGTGAACTGACCCCGGCGGGGCTTGAGAACGTCGAGATCGACGTGATCCGCAATTCGGCGGGCAATCCGCTGCCCAGCAAGTTCTCGTCCGATTCCGAGGCGATCGAGGTGGTGTTCCGCGATGGCGCGCCCGCCACCGTCCGCGTCGGCTTCGAGCACCTTGCCCGCCTTGCCGATTTCGAGCTTGCCAATGGCCGTCCCCACGGCGCGGCGCGGCCCGTTGCCATTCCCGACTGGATGACCGCGCTGCGCGACAACGGATCCATTGAATCGGTCTGCATCGCCCCGCCCGCCTCCCCGATCGCCGGCTCGACCCTTATCATCGCCGAGGGCCATTCGCGCGCGCCCGGCACCTGGGCCGCGACCCTTTTGGGTGTACACGACAAGGGCGATCTGCACCTCGTCCAGTCCCCCGGCCTCAACCCCACCGATTGCGCATTCCTGCCCGATGGCGACCTTCTGGTGCTCGAACGCGGCCTATCCTTTCTTACCTTTTCCATGCAGATCCGCCGCATCCCCGCCCAAACCGTGCGCCCCGGCGCAACCCTCGACGGCGAAATCATCCTTGTCGCCTCTGGCGCGCAGATCGATAATATGGAAGGTCTGGGGGTGCGCACCCTGCCGGATGGCGAGGTGCGCATCGCCATCGTCTCGGACGACAATTTCAATCGCTTCCAGCGCAATATTCTGCTCGATTTCGCCCTGCCCTGATTTCCCCGGAGTTCCCCATGAATATCGATCTTCTCCGCGACCTTTGCGAAACCCCCGGCGCGCCCGGCCGCGAACAGCGCGTGCGCGCGCTTATCGAAAAAGAGAGCGAGGGCCTGTTCGACGAGACCCGCACCGATCCCATGGGCTCACTCCTTTGCGTGCGTAAATCGCGCTCGGGCGCAAAGAACCCGCTCAAGGTCATGCTGCTGTGCCACATGGACGAGATCGCCTTCCTCGTCACCCATGTGAGCGAAAAGGGCTGGATCCATATCGATCCGGTCGGCGGGTTCGACCCGCGAAACCTGTTTTCCCGCCGCGTCCTCGTTTGCACGCGCGACGGCGACTACAAGGGCGTGATGAACCCCGGCGGCCGCCCGGTCCATATTTCCGGCCCCGAAGAGCGCAAGAAAGTGCCCGAGACCAAGGAGTTCTTCGTCGATATCGGGCTGGGTGCGGAGACCCGGAACAAGGTCAAGGTCGGCGACTACATCGTCATGGACGAACCGCTGATCGAGATGGGCGACAAGATCGTCTCAAAGGCGCTCGACAACCGCATCGCCTGCTGGCTGGGCATCGAGGCCGTCCGCGCCCTCGACAAATCCGGCATCAAGCACGATTGCGAAATCCACGTCGTCTTCACCGCCCAGGAAGAGGTTGGCCTGCGCGGTGCCCGCACCGCCTCCTACGCCATCAAGCCCGATATCGGGCTGGGGATCGATACGACCCTTGCCTGCGATACCCCGGGCGTACCCGAAAACGAGACCGTCACCGTCCAGGGCAAGGGGTTTGGCCTGCACATCAAGGATTCCTCGTTCATCGCCGACATCGGCCTTGTCGAGGAAATCGAGGCGCTGGCCGAAAAAAGGAAAATCCCCCTCCAGCGCACCATCCTCGCTTCGGGTGGCCAGGACGGCGCCGCCGCCCAGCAGGCCGCTGCCGGCGCAAAGGCCGTGGGGATCGTGGTGGGCACCCGCTACATCCACACCGTTACCGAAATGATCGACAAGACCGACCTCAAGGCGGCGCTCGATATTCTGGTGGCGTATCTGGGCGAGAAGTAAAAGCCGCCCCATTCTGCGCTCCCGGAGGCATCGCGCACCCCTCATCCGACCTCCGCTTCGCTCCGGCCACCTTCTCCCTCAAGGGGAGAAGGGTAATCCTGCGGATATATCGGCTTACGAGCCCCCCTCTCCCCTTGCGGGAGAGGGGTTGGGGGTGAGGGGTGTGCGGTGCTTGTCCAAAAGCTCCGGATATCGAGGCGGAAAACCCTAAACCGACCGCGCCAGCGGCACGATCTCGACTGGCCGCCCGGCCAGCGCGTCGGCGACCTTTTCGACCAGTTGCGCGAGCGAGAAGGGCTTGTTGAGCACGTCATAGACCAGCGCATCGAGCCCGTGCGCGCGTTCGCGCTGGTCGGCAAAGCCGGTCATGAGCATGATCTTGAGGTCCGGATAGGCCGAACTGACCGAAAGCGCCAGACCGATGCCGTCCATCACCGGCATCTTGATGTCGGAGAGCAGGAGATCGAACGCGCCATCGGCCTCGGCCACCGCCTCGAGCGCCAGCCCGCCATCTTCGGCAAAGCTCACGACGTGCCCGGACATTTCGAGCGCGCGCACCACGAACGCGCGGACATTGTCATCGTCTTCGGCCACCAGTATGCGTGCCATCTTCCCACCCCTGTCTGGTTTGCGTGTCCGGGCACGCGGTTCGTTATTGACGTTCATTTACGGCGCCGACCCTTCGACAAAGCTCAGTCGCACCGTTTCCACCCCCGCCGGTGGCGAGGTCAGTTGCGTATCGATCGAAAGCACGTCCCCCGGCAGGATGCTGCGCACCGAGGGCGTGACGCTCCATTCGTAGATCACCTGCCGGTCCATACCCAGCAGGCTCACCAGCACGTTGGGCACAGGGACAAGGCCCGCGGTCGTATTTGATACCTCCGCATGGACCAAGATCACCGGGTTTCCATCGCGGGTGGTTCGCAAAATGTTAAGATCGCCGATCTGGAGCCCGATGACATTGGTGCCCAGGCCCAGGAGCCGGTAAAACGCATCCATTTCCGGGTAATTGCGCACGATATCGGTGCGCAGCCAGATCCCCGCGGCAACGCTTATCACCATTATCAGCACCAGCACGACCCGGGCCGCCCGGCGAAAGCGCGCCATGGGCAGTTTGCGGATTGCCGCATTGCGCCGCCTGGCCAGTTCATCCATACGCGCCCGTACCAAAACGCCATCGCCCTCCCCGCTGCGCTTTCGGACGATGGGAGGGTCCCCGGGCGGTTCCGGCGGGCCGTTTTCGCGTTCTTCTTCCGCGATGAACGCGGCATCGAGCATCGTTTCATCCGCCTCGCCGAACAGCGTATCGTCATCGGCGCGGAAGCCAAGCTCGTCGTCATCGGGATCGGGATCGTCGAACGGGTCCGGCGGCGGGGGGAAGCTGGGCGTCGCCATCCACATCTGCGCACAGGTCGCGCACTGCACCTGCCGTCCCGCCGCGCTCAGCGCATCGGACGCAACCCTGTAACGGGTCTGACAATTGGGGCAGGTGATGATCACGCGGCGGACCCGGCGCAAAGGTTGATGGGGTGCATGCCGCACCCTAGGGCGCTTTGGGTTAAAACTCTTAAAACACCGCCCCAATACGGCCACTGGAGCGCGATGACTGATATTATCGCGCCCATAGAGGTGATTCGGGAACAAGAGGCACCGGTTGATCGCATTTGAAAATGTAGGGCTGCGTTACGGCCATGGCCCGGAAATCCTCAAGGACCTGTCCTTTTCCATCGATCCCGGCTCGTTCCATTTCCTGACCGGGCCATCGGGCTCGGGCAAGACCTCGCTGCTGCGCCTCCTGCTGCTTTCGCTCAAACCGACGCGCGGCCGGGTCACCATGTTCGGCGAGGACGTCATCAAGCTCGACCGCGACCGGCTGTTGCAGATGCGCCGTCATATCGGCATCGTCTTCCAGGAGTTTCGCCTGCTCGATCACCTGACGACCTTCGAGAACGTCGCACTTCCCTTGCGCGTGCGCGGCCAGTCGGAAACGAGCTACCGCGCCAATGTCGAGGAACTGCTCGACTGGGTCGGACTGGGCGACCGCATGGACGCCTATCCTTCGCTTTTGTCGGGTGGGGAAAAGCAGCGCGCGGCCATCGCCCGCGCGGTGATCGCCAAGCCCGACATCCTTCTTGCCGACGAGCCCACCGGCAATGTCGACCCCGAATTGTCCGAGCGCCTGCTGCATCTTTTCGAGGAGCTCAACCGCATGGGGACGACGATCATCCTCGCCACCCACGAGCTGGCGCTGCTCGACAAGTTCGGCTATCCGCGCATGCTCTTGAACGAGGGGGAACTGGTCATCCATGAGTGAGGGTCTCAAGATCGGCTTTTACCGCCCCGGTCCCATCGTGCCCGCCCAGTCGGTGGCCGGGCGCACGCTGATGCTGCTCATCGGGATCATGACCTTCCTGTCCTGCGTCACCTTCGGGGGGGTGCTGCTCGTCCAGAAATCGGCGGTGGGCTGGTCGGCCGATGTGGGGCGCGAACTCACCATCCAGATCCGCCCCGTCGATGGCGAGGTGCTCGAAAGCAATATAAGGCTGGCCATTTCGCTTGCCGAAGCCATTCCCGGCGTCGCCGAGGCGCGCGCGCTCTCGCTCGAGGAAAGCGAGGCTCTGCTCGAACCCTGGCTGGGGGCCGGGCTCGATCTTTCCGATCTTTCCATCCCCCGCCTCGTGATCGTGAGGCTTTCCGACCCCAACGCCGCCGACATCACCCGGCTCGAAAGCGAGATCGCGGGGATCGCAGGGGCGGGGCTCGAAACCCACGCCGCCTGGCGCGTCCAGCTCAATACCATGGCCGGCACCATCGTCGTCTCGGGCATATTGGTCCTCTCGCTCATCCTGGTCGCCACCGCGCTCGCCATCGTTTTTGCCACGCGCGGCACCATGTCCACCAACCGCGAGATCGTCGACGTGCTCCATTTCATCGGCGCCTCGAACCGGTTCATCGCCGGAGAGTTCCAGGGCCGGTTCCTGATGATCGGGCTGAAGGGCGGCGCGGCGGGCGGGCTGGCGGCCATCGTCTTTTTCATCGCCGTGGGGATGGCGATAAACGCGGTGATGCCCGAACCCTCTTCGGCCCAGCTCGGCTTTTTCTTCGGTCGGTTCGCTCTGGGGCTCAACGGGCTTTTGGGCATTGCCGGGGTCGTGATGGTGATCGCGGGGCTCACCGCCATCACCTCGCGGCTGACCGTCCGGCGGTTCCTGCTGCAGATTTCGTGAGCCCGCTTCCGCCGTGAAGACAGGGCCCTTCGCATTTCATATCCGCGCTTGTGGCTTCACCCCTCCCCAGCCCTCCCCATCAAGGGGAGGGTGCATTCTTTTCTTGGGCGCTCCCATACGCACAAGGCCAGCACCTCCCCCCTTGTGGGGGAGGCTGGGAGGGGGGATCGGCGTAAGCCGAAGCAACTATGTTGGTGCTGCCTCCTGAGGACGAAGTCTCCACCTTGCCTCCTCCGACGTTTGCCGCTTGCCCCCCCGCGCGCGGAACGCTAAGCGATGTGGCGCTGAAATTTTGAGGATGAAGGCCGCCCGGATGATCATTCAGGCCATGCGCTCGATCGTTTTCTATCTCGTGTTCTTCATACACACCATTCCGCTCGCCATCGTCGTGGGCCTGATGAGCAGGCTCACTCCCGGGGCGCGGGATCAGGGCAAGGCCATCGCCATGTATTGGGGCCGCGCCAATCTTTTTTTCCTGCGCTGGATCGTGGGCATCCGCACAAAGGTGAGCGGTGCCGAAAACATCCCCGGGGGCGGCTGCATCATCGGCGCCAAGCACCAGTCCGACTGGGACATCTTCGCCATCCTCCCCCATACCGAAGAGCCTGCATTCATTGCCAAGAAGGAACTGCTCGATATTCCCCTCTTTGGCTGGGCGGCGCGCTGGATCAACACCATCTCGGTCGACCGCAAGAAGGGCAAGGACGCCCTGCCCCTGATGATGGAAGAGGCGCGGGCCGCGCTGGCGCGGGGTTACCGCGTCGTCATCTTCCCCGAGGGCACCCGCCGTGCCCCGCTCGACGAGCCCGCCTACCGCTCGGGCATCGTCAAGATGTATCGGGCGCTCGATGTGCCGGTGGTGCCGGTGGCGCTGACCTCGGGCCTCTACTGGGGGCGCAACAGCCTCGTTCTCTGGCCCGGCACGGCGCGCGCCAAATTCCTGCCTCCCATCATGCCCGGCCTTGCCGCCGACGAATTTCTGGCAACGCTGACCAATGCCATCGAAACCGAGACCAACCGCATGGTGCTCGAAGACGCCCGCGAAGGCCTGGCCCGCCCCATTTCGCCGCGGCTGCGCGAGGCTCTGGCGCGCTTGGAGACCCAGATCGGCGACAAGCTCTGAGCGCCCGTCATCGAGTCATTTTGACGCACAGATTGTGCCCCGCCATACCATGAACACAATATATTGACTTTTTCTCCCTATCGTCGCCTAATCGTCGGATTGCAATATTGACGATCGATCGCATTTGTTCTAATTTTGTTCTTCTTTGCCCCGTTTATCCCCGGTTCACCCGGTGGGGCGTAGTGTGGAACGGGTCGGAAGCGCTGGCGTTCAACGCACCACGCGCAACCGGATGTTCCAAACCCCGATTTGGTCCCTGGAGGGGCGGCCATGACTCATGAAGCTGCAATTGCGCCAGAGAGCGGCATCAAGGCCCTGCGAGTGCTGTGGACCGGACGGTCGGGGCGGCGCTACGTTCTGACCGCCGTCGAGGCGGAAGGGTTTGCGTTGCGCGAGGGCCAGCTCTACGTTTTGTGCGATCACGGCACGATCCGCTGGGCCGGAATTTCCGAGGATCTGGTCATCGACCACGCCAGCCGCGCGCGCTTTCGCACAGCGCTCGCCGCAGGTGCCTCCATCCTCACCCTGCCCGCGCCGGGCGACGACCTGGCCCGCATGACGCTGGTGTGGGACCTTGAAGGCACCCATGCCGCCATCGGGCGCAGCGCCGCCTGAAATTTTCAAGTGAACGAATTGAACGGTTTTCGTTCGATTCGTTCAGTTTAGAGCATCCCGGGCCTCAAGCGCCCTGTCTGCCGTTTTTGAGCATGGCGCTCAGCGCCAGCACCTGCCGGTCTTTGATCCCCAGCACCGCCAGATGTTCGGCGGTGTTGATGACATAGTCCTCATTGGCCCCCGAAGACCCCCGCGCGCCGTGCACATAGGCAAGCTGCTCATCGAGCGACAGCCGTCCCGCATATTGCGCGTGACCGGGATCGGCGAGAAACACAAGCGCCGTGACGGTCTCCCCGCCCGCGAGCCTTACCGTACGCAGGGCCTCGCGATAGACCGCCGTCACCTGCTCGCGCTCGCGCAGATAGTCGCGCACCGCCGGCCAGGCATCGGGCGCGACCCTGAACGCCCGCCCCACGCAGGCACCCCCGCGTTCGAGCCCGAACACCAGTCCCGGCCGCTCGGGCGTTCCGCGATGGTGGTGGGACAGGACGCACAGCCGCCTGTGCGCCCCGCGCAGCAGCGCGCGCTCGGCGGCCTCATAGGCAAAGCCCGGCGACCAGATCAGCGATCCATACCCGAATATCCAGGGAACGGGAGCGTCGATAGAATGGGACATGCCTCTTCGATGCCACGACTCGGCCCCGCCCGCAAGCGGGCCGCCCGCCGATATCAGGGCCATCGCATATGAATCTGCGCTTGTGGCTTCACCCCTCCCCAACCCTCCCCATCAAGGGGAGGGTGTTTCCTTTTCTTGGGAACTTCCCTACGCACAAGGCCAGCACCTCCCCCCTTGTGGGGGACTTTCAAGCGGTTCCGGCAGCGCCGGAACGCAAGGGTCCAGTGGACCCTTGCGAGCGCCGAAAGGGGAGGGGGGATTCGGCGTCAGCCGAACCATATGCGATTGCCCTGCCACCAATATTGCCCGATGACGGCCACGTTCCCGCGCGATAGAAGATGGAGCCATGAAGCGATTCCTTATTCTCATCGTCCTTGTTCTCGGCGCCACGGCCCTTTGGGCCGGCGGCTGGTATTACATCGCCAACCGGATCGGCGCGGAAGCCGAGCGGCTGGCCGCGGCCGACGGGACCACCTCCCCCCGCATCGCCTGCGGGACGTTTGCCGTTTCGGGCTTTCCCTTCCATTTCTCGCCCGTCTGCACCAACGCCGAAATCACCTCGGGCGACCTGACCCTGACGATCCCGGAGCTCAGCGCCACCGCGCTTTTCTACCGCCCCACCCACCTCCAGCTCTTTGCCCACAGCCCCGCGCGCCTTTCCGATGCCTTCACCGGCAGCACCCATGAATTGCGCTGGGACAATCTGCGCGCCAGCCTGCGTCTCGGCGGCGACCGCCTCGCCCGCTTCTCGATGATCGGCGACAATCTGGTCCACGCCGATGCCCTGTTCGGATCGGTGGAACTTGCCCGCGCCAGCCACCTCGAATTCCACCTCATCGATGCCACATCGGCCCACCCCCCCGAGGCCCAGGGCACGAGCCTCGACATCTATGCCCGCCTCGATGGGCTTGCAGTCGAGGATTTTGCGATCGCCGATGGCGAGGCGAGCATGGACGGGCGATTGACCGGCCTGCCGCCATTCGATCTCCTCGCCCGCCCCGACGCCCTGCGCCTCTGGCAGATGGCGGGCGGTACGGCGACCCTCAGGCAATTGGAGGCCCACGCCCAGGACATGGCGTTCAGCGCCAGTGGCGATGCCACCCTTGATGACGCGGGCCGGCTCAATGCAACGCTCGCCGTCTCCTCGCAGGGGCTGGTCGAACGTTTCCCCGGCCTTGTCCAGGACCCGCTCGCCGCCATGCTCCTTGGTGAGCCCGACGCCGAGGGCACCTATAGCCAGAACCTGTCGGCGCGCGGGGGCATGCTCTTTGTGGGCATCCTGCCGGTCATGGCCATCGCCCCGCTTTTTTGAAAAAGACGGGGAATTTCGCAATTTGACTAAAAACCCCGCCCCGCGCGTAATCCACCGGCAACGAAACGCACGGCAAAACCGGATGCGTTAAAAGCTTGGCAATCTCCGCCGTGGCTTGCTTGGCTTATCGCGCATGATCCGCCCGCCGCAGGGCGCGTCATCCAACCGGAAAACGGATCGCGGACCCCATGGTCACACGCCTCAAGGCCGACATTCCTGCGTCCGTTCGCGGCCTCGTCGCGGGATACGGCGTCGAGACGATCTCCCGGCTCGTCGAAGGCATTGCGGCAAGCCCCGTCCCTCTGGCCCTGTTCGATCCCGATGACCGGCTGGTCTATTGCAGTTCCAGCTTTGCCTCGCTCTATGCCGTCGCGGACGGCCCCCAGACCTTTTCGAGCGTCATCCGCCGCTGTCACGGAACCGGGCAGGGCCCGCTGATCCGGACTGACGACATCGAATTCTGGCTCAGGGCCGCCCGCCGCCGGCGACGCTCGGTGCCCTATCGGCGGTTCGAGATCGATTTCCGCGACGGGCGCTGGTTCCAGGCGCACGAAACCAGCTATGGCGACGGCTGGGTACTTCTGGTCCTTGTCGATCTTACGGCCTTCAAGGCCAAGGAGACCGATCTCACCATCGCCCGCGACGCCGCCCAGGAAGAAGCACGGACCGACGAGTTGACGGGCACTGCCAGTCGCCGCGCCATCATGCGCTATCTCGATACGGCGGCCCGCACGGCCAGCCCGCTCACCATCGCGCTCATCGATCTGGATCACTTCAAGCAGATCAACGACACGCTCGGCCACGACGCGGGCGACGAGGTATTGCGCCATCTGGGCCGCGAACTGGCCGGCGCTTTCCGCAATATCAATCGCGCCGGACGGGTGGGGGCGAGGAATTCCTGCTCATCATGCCCGGCACCCATATCGAGGCGGGCTGGCGGGCCGTGCAGCGGTTCCGCCGCGACTGGCTGCGCGCCAGCCAGCCCCTGCCGCTCCCACAGCCGGTGACCTTTTCGGTGGGCATAGCCGAACTCTCCCAGGGCCATTCGGCCCGCGACCTTTACCGCGCCGCCGACCGGGCGCTCTACCGCGCCAAATCGGACGGCCGCGACCGCGTGGTCTGCGCCAATGGCGCCATGCCGGGGCTGTCCGGCCCCCTGGCCGACGAAACGTTGCGCTCCACGGGCACCTAGAGTGCGGTCATTATTTTTTGGGCGATGCCCCGTGCCGCCCGAAGTCGGGCGCATCGGTCTCCTGGCCCGCCTCGATGATCGAGCGGCGGATGGCGCGGGTGCGGGTGAACAGATCCTCGAGCGCCGGACCGTCTCCGATCCTGACCGCGCGCTGAAGCACCGAAAGGTCCTCGAGGAACCGCCCCAGCATTTCGAGCACCGCGTCGCGATTGGTGAGGAACACGTCGCGCCACATCACGGGATCGGAAGCCGCGATACGGGTGAAATCGCGGAACCCGGAGGCGGAAAACTTGATGACTTCCGATTGCGTATGCGCCTCCAGATCGGCCACCGTGCCCACGATATTATAGGCCACAAGGTGCGGCACGTGGCTGGTGATGGCCAGCACCAGATCGTGATGCGTGGGGTCCATCGTCTCGACATTGGCCCCCAGCCCCTGCCAGAAGGCGGTGAGCTTTTCGACCGCCTGCGGATCGGCGTCCGCATCGGGCGTCAGGACGCACCAGCGGTTCTCGAAAAGCTCGGCAAACCCTGCCGCCGGCCCGGAATGCTCGGTGCCCGCCAGCGGGTGGCCGGGAATGAAATGCACCCCTTGCGGAATTTTGGGCTTGAGCGCCTGATGGACGTGGCCCTTGACCGAGCCGACATCGGACAGGATGGCCCCCGGCGCCAGCGCCGGGGCGATCTGGTCCATGACCGCCTCATAGGCGCCAACGGGCGTGCAAAGGATCACGAGATCGGCGTTCCTGACCGCCTCGGCCGCATCGAGCGTATAGATATCGCCCAGCCCCAGCGCTTCGGCCTCGGCAAGCGTATCCTTCTTGCGCGTCGAAATCGCGATGGTCCGGGCCAGCCCCCTGGCCCTCACGCCGCGTGCGATCGAGGAGCCGATAAGCCCGATGCCGATAAGGGCAAGTTTTTCGATCATCTAACTATCCATGAAACTCTTGAGGCAAGCGGCGACGGCGCGCATCGCCTCCTCGTTGCCGATCGAGATGCGCAAGCCGTTGGCAATGCCATAACCGCCCATCTCGCGCACGATCAATCCCGCTTCGAGCAGCGCGCGGTTGGCATCGGCCGCCGTCTTGCCCGGCGTGTCGGGGAAGATGACCAGAACGAAATTGCCCTGACTGGGGAGAACCCGCATCCGGTTGCTCGAAAGCTCGTCTGTCAGCCAGTCCCGCCACCTGGCGTTGTGGTCGCGCAGCCTGGCGGTAAAGGCCAGATCACGCGCCGCCGCCGCCGCCGCCACCTGACCGGGCGCCGAGACGTTGAACGGCCCCCTGATGCGGTTGACCGCATCGACAATGTGGGCGGGCCCGTAAAACCACCCCACCCGCGCCGCAGCCAGTCCCACTTTCGAGAAGGTGCGGACCATCACGACGTTCTCGCTGCGCTCGACCAGCGAGATGCCGACGCCATAATCCTCTGCCGTCACATATTCCGCGTAAGCCGAATCGATCACCAGCAGCACGTTGGCGGGCAGCCCCGCGTGCAGCCGGTCGAGCTCTTCGGCTCCCAGATAGGTTCCCGTCGGGTTGTTCGGATTGGCCAGAAAGACGATTCTGGTTTTCGCCGTTACCGCAGCAAGGATCGCATCCACATCGGCGCGGTAGTCCGTTTCTGGGGCGACCACCGGCACCCCGCCAGCGGCTTGCGTGATGATGGGATAGACCATGAAGCCATATTGGCTCATCACCGCCTCGTCACCGGCCCCGATATAGGTCTGGGCGAGAAGGTGCAGCACCTCGTCCGAGCCCGCCCCCACGACGATGCGGTCCGGATCGATCCCGTTGACCTCCCCGAGCGCGGCGCGCAACTCGCGCGAGGAGCCCTCGGGATAGATTTCGAGCGTTTCGGCAATGTCCCGATAGGCCGCGATCGCCCTGGGGCTGGCGCCCAGCGGGGATTCATTGGCCGAAAGCTTGATCTCGGCGCCCTTGCCCAGCCCGCTCGAGCGCCCCGGCACATAGGGCGCGATCTCCAGGATACCGGGCTGCGGAACGGGCTTGTCGGAAAGGACGCTCACTTCATCGTCTCTTTTATTGAAAAACGGAGAGGAAAACCGCGGCGGACCATAGAGCAGTTGCGCAGCACATGAAACCCGGTTTTGCGCCGGGTGTTGCCACAATGCCCCGCTCCCCTGCCCTTTCCCCGTCGTCACCCGGTTTATCCGGGTGACCCAGCGGCAATAGAGGCTGGATTGCCCGGACAAGCCGGGCAAAGACGAGAGAAAAATTGGAGGGAAAGAGGGCAGCGCCCTTAAACCTTCATCCGCGCCGTCTGCGGGGCAAGCGCCGGTTCCTCCTGGGCCCTTTCGGCCTTCTTGCGCCGGGCGACAGCAGGAAACTGTTCCTTTTTCGCCTTGACGCACATCACCGAGGACAGCGTGGGGCCGAACAGGCGCCCCGTCCGCTCGATGAGCCGGGCCGAACGCAGGATCGGACCGGATTTCACCGGAGGAAAGAAGATGCAGTCGCGCCACGCCTCGGGCGTGAACGAATGGGCGCGCAGCAACTGGTCCATCTGCCCGCGCGAATAGGGATATCCGAACCCGAGAGGGGTATTGTCGATGCCGGCCCACAGCCCCCGCCGTTTGGGCACGGCGATCACCAGCCGGGCGTTGGGAGCGCAGACCCGCCAGAGCTCGCGCATCATGTCCTCGGCATCGGGCACGTGCTCGAGCCCGTGGATGATGATGACCAGATCGACCGCCGCATCGGTCAGCGGCAATTCCAGCGGGTCGCAAAGTACCGTGTGCGAAGGCCCCTCGCGCGGCCAGGCCGAAGCGCCCTGCCGTGCGGGCATGAAGGCCAGAACCCGCTCGGCGCCCTTGAGCGCCCCGCGCAGATAGGGGGTGGCAAAGCCCAGCCCCAGGATGCGCAGCCCCGTCACGTCGCCGGCGAGCGCGCTCACCTGCTCGCGGATGTAATGGCGCGTCAGCCACCCCAGCGGGGATTTGTAAAACCTGATCAGCCCCTCGACGTCGGGTGTCATCTGCCCTCCGTATTCTGAGCCTGCCCAATTTGAGGCCAGCGCGCATAAAGGTCAAACCCTTGCCCTTGGCGCTCCCGCTTTCTATGTTTGGGGTTACCCAAGGAAGGACCGTCCATGCCCGTTGAAATCGAACTTTTCCCAGCCCTTGAAACCAATTTCGGCGTTCTTTTGCGCGATACCGCCACCGGCAAGGTCGCAGCGATCGACGCGCCGGAAACCGCGGCGGTTGTCGCCGCGCTCGAAAGGCGGAGCTGGACGCTCGATTACCTGTTCATCACCCATCACCATTCCGACCACACCGACGCCATCCTGCCCTTAAAGGAAAAATACGGCGCAACGGCTTATGGCCCGCGCGGCGAAGCCGACAAGATCGAGGGGCTCGATCATCTGGTTGCGGGCGGCGATACGGTTACGTTGGGCGACACCCGCTTCGAGATCATCGACACCCCCGGCCACACGCTGGGCCATATCTCCTGGCACGCGCCGGGCGAAAAGCTCCTTTTTGCCGCCGATGCGCTCTTTTCGCTCGGGGTGGGCCGCATGTTCGAGGGCACGCCCGAGGTGATGTGGGCCGGGCTTGAGCGCCTGCGCGCGCTGGACCCCCAGACGCAGCTTTACTGTGGGCACGAATATACCCTCTCGAACGCCGCCTTCGCGCTTTCGGTCGATCCCGGCAACGCCGTCCTCAAGGCCCGCGCCGAGGAGGTCCAGCGTCAGATCGACGAGGGCAAGCCCACCATCCCGGCACTGCTTGCCGACGAGATCGCCGCCAACCCGTTTCTGCGGGCCGACGATCCGGGGCTGGCGCGAGCCATGAAGCTCGAAGGCGCTCCCGCCGCCGAGGTTTTCGGCGCACTGCGCAAGGCAAAAGACGATTTCTGAGCGAAGTTTGGGGTTCACCAATCGCGCCAATCCGGTGTATCAGGTCCGCAGTGGTCCCGTAGCTCAGCAGGATAGAGCATCAGATTCCTAATCTGAGGGTCACTGGTTCGAATCCAGTCGGGATCACCACATTCCCCTGATAGCCGGAGCCCCGCCCATGTCCGTTGCCGCACTGACCAGGCTCAAGCGGGCCATCGCCGAGCTTCAGACGGCGCTGGCCGGGGCATCAAAACTCCCCCAACTCGAACGCCTCGCGCTGAAATCCGAGCTTGAGATCATGATCCAGCGCATAGACGAATTGCGGCAAAAGCTCTGATTTGCCCTTCATGCCCGGCAGTATCGGGGGTGTTCTTTCGCTGGCCGAGCGGCAGGAGGCGCCATGCGACAATATAGATGATTTTTGCCGCAATTGGGTGCAGACTGGGACCAGGATCGAATCCGCGTGCGCGTGGGGGCACGGGGGTTTCCCGCAGGTTCCGTCCGGACAGGACCTGCCCGATGCAACCAGATTGGGCGAAGCGCGGCGCGAGCCGCACGGCGCAAGAGTGATGCGGATAGAGGCCTGTCTTTGTTCAGACCCTTGTTTGTGACCGTTTTCGGACTGGCCGCGGCCTTCTCGGCGCCGGCCCTCGCCCAGTTTTGCGACGCACTCACCCCCGGCCCGACCGGCACTGTGGTATCGATTTCCGACGGCGATACGTTCGATCTGGATACCGGGCTCACGGTGCGCCTTGTCGGCATTCAGGCGCCCAAGCTGCCTCTGGGGCGGCCCGATTTCGAGTCCTGGCCGCTCGGCGACGAGGCCAGGACGAAAATCACCGGGCTCGCCCTGGGCGAAACCGCAACGCTCTTTTATGGCGGGGAAAGCCGCGACCGCCACGGCCGGGCGCTCGCCCACGTGGTCATCGCGGGCGAGGAGGGGCCGGTCTGGGTGCAGGGCGAAATGCTCAGATCGGGGCTGGCGCGCGTCTATTCCTTCCCCGACAACCGCGCCTGCCTTTCCGAACTTTACGCCGCCGAGCGCGCGGGGCGCGCCGATCGCCGGGGGATATGGCGCGATCCCTTCTATGCCATCCGCGATGGCGCCAACCCGCAAGATCTGCTCGAGCGCATCGGCCAGTACGAACTGGTTGAAGGCCGCGTCCTCAATGCCGATCTTGTAGGCGGACGCGCCTATCTCAATTTCGGGCGCTACTGGAAAGAGGATTTCACGGTCGTGATAGAGGGCGCCGGATTGCGGCTGTTCGAGCGCGAGGGTTTTGACATTCTGGGGTTGGAAAACCGCGTCATCCGGGTGCGCGGCTGGATCGATTCCCACGATGGTCCCCGCGTCCTCGTCACCCACCCCGAACAGATCGAGATATTGGGCTGACCATGACGCGATCGGACCTTTCAAGGCGGAGTTTTCTGGCCGGAACCGGGCTGTTTCTGGTTGCCGGCGTTGCCGGGTGCACAACCCTTCTGGGCGGCCGGTCGGGTATCACGACACGCCGCACGGGCGAGCACACCCCCGCCGTTCCCGCCGGCACCCACCCCGAGGATACCGTCATCGGCCTGCGCGAGCATCCGCGCATCATTTCCGCCTATGGCGGGGTCTATGAGCACAGAAAGACCGAGGTGTTGCTGGCGCGCATGGTCTCGAACCTGCTGGCCGCCGCCGAACAGCCCAACACCCAGTTCACCATCACCATCCTCGATTCCTCCGAGGTCAACGCCTTTGCCCTGCCCGGCGGCTTCATCTATGTGACGCGCGGCATCCTTGCGCTGGCCAACGACATGAGCGAACTGGCCGCCGTCATCGCCCACGAGATCGCCCACGTCACCCTGCGCCACGCCCGCGCGCGCTCCAACCGGGTGCGGACCTCGGAAATCGTCGACCGCGTCATCACCGGCGTTCTGGGCGGGGTGATCGATGCCAGCCAGACCGCCGAACGCACCGCGCAATCGCTTGCCGCCTTTTCGCAAGGCCAGGAACTCGAAGCCGACCGCGAGGGCATCAAGATCGCCTCGCGCGCCGGATACGACCCGCACGCGGCGGCCCGCTTCCTCACCGCCATGGGCCGATTCGCCCAGTTCGCCTCCGCCGATACGGGCGAGGATTTCCTTTCCTCGCACCCCTCGACCCCCGACCGCATCCAGCGCGCCGCCGAGGTTGCCCGCTCCTATGGCCCGCCGGGCACCGGGGTCGCCGGACGCAGCGAATATCTCCAGGCGATCGATGGCATGGATTTCGGCGATTCCACCAAGCAGGGCGCCATCGTCGGCCAGCGCTACATCAACCCCGCCCAGCGCCTGACCTTTACCGCACCGCGCGGCTATGCGCTCCAGATGTCCAACCAGGCGGTGGTGGCGGTGGCCGACGACGGCGCGGCCCTGCGCTTTGACAGTGCGGCGGTCCCCGCCAATACCGGGCTGGCCGATTACCTGCGCTCGGGCTGGATCGCGGGGCTGTTGCCCGAAACCGTCACCACCAGCACGGTCAACGGCATCGAGATGGCCTCGGGCCGCGCGCGGACCGACCAGTGGTTCTTCCACGTCGCAGTGGCGCGGATCGAGGGCAATGTCCACCGCTTCATCTTCGCCAACAAAAACGATTCGGACGCCTTTCATACCGCCGCGCGGCAGACCACCGACAGCCTGCGCCGCACCCAGGCCTCCGACCTGGCCGCCATCCGCTCGGTAAAGCTCCGCCTCGTCCGCGCCGGCGGCAACGACAACGCCGATACGCTGGCCACCCGTATGGGCGCGCTCAACCGCGGGCGAGAACTGTTCCTCGTCGTCAACAACCTCCTGCCCGGCGACCCGGTGGAATCGGGCGCGCCTTACAAGATCGTACGGGTGGAGTAAGACGTGCCACACCCTCCGTTCGCTACCCCGGCGAAAGTCGGGGTCCATGCTGCGACATCCGCGAAAGTGGAGATCACGCTCTGGGTCCCGGCTTTCGCCGGGACAGCGAAGGCAGCGGAAACAAAAAAGGCCGGTCGCTGGACCGGCCTTTTTCATTCCAAACGGAAATCAGCTTACGCCGCTTCCTCCGCCGCCTCGTCGGACTTGGCCGGGCGGCGCGGGCTCTTGGCGAGGTTCTTGGTGATGAGCTTGACCGCTTCGGTCAGCGTCACCTTGTTCACCGCCGCGATCTCGCGGCTCATGCGGTCCATGGCCTGCTCGAAAAGCTGGCGCTCGGAATAGGACTGCTCGGGCTGGTCTTCGGAGCGATAGAGATCGCGCACGACTTCCGCGATCGCGATCAGATCGCCCGAATTGATCTTGGCCTCATATTCCTGCGCGCGGCGACTCCACATGGTGCGCTTGACGCGCGCGCGGCCGGTGACGGTTTCGAGCGCCTTGTCGATGGTCTGGGGCTCGGCGAGCTTGCGCATGCCCACGGAATTGATCTTGGCAACGGGGACGCGCAGCGTGAGCTTGTCCTGCTCAAAGCCGATGACGAACAGCTCGAGGCTCAGCCCCGCCACTTCCTGTTCCTCGATTGCATTGATAAGGCCGACACCATGAGCGGGGTATACGATATACTCGCCCGTCTTGAACCCCGCGCGCTGCGTGGTCTTTTTGGTTGCCATGAGGCTACTCCTGTTGACGCCTTTTGTGGGCGCGCTCGATTAAGGCCGACGCGTCCTTAAAAGTTCGGGTTCGGACAGTCCGGGATGGGCCGTCGCGCCAGTCGCATTCTTCCTCCCCGTCCGGTACGATGCCCGGCCGGTTCTGCATCCGTTTGACGTCTGTCACAAAAAAATGCCCGGAGGGCATGGGATCGGAGCGAGGCGTTCAACAACTGGTTGTGGGAACAATACCACAGTTTTGCGACAAAATCAAAAGTTACGAATCAGCACGGGTTCACACGCCCCGCGCAACCGCAAGGCAAAAGAACGGCGCATGACCGGCCCGTCCCCCGTTCAGTCGCCCTCGCCCGGCGCTTCGGAGAAATACTTCTCGAACTTGCCCTCGACGCCATCCATTTCTTCGGCCTCGGGGAGCTGGTCGCGCTTTTCGGTGAGGTTGGGCCAGACCGCGGCGTATTTCGCGTTGACCTCGAGCCATTTGTCGAGCTCCGATTCGGTGTCGGGCTTGATGGCCTCGGCGGGGCATTCGGGCTCGCACACCCCGCAGTCGATGCACTCGTCGGGATGGATGACGAGCATGTTCTCGCCCTCATAGAAACAGTCGACCGGACACACCTCCACGCAATCGGTGTATTTGCACTTTATGCAGTTGTCGGTCACCACATAGGTCATGGAAATCCAGTCCGATCAGGCGCGAATGTGAGGTGGGCCGGCGCCTGTACCGGCCGCGACTGGTTGCTAAACGGTTTTGGGGCGGGTTTCAAGACCGCTTTGTGCCACACCTTGCGCCCCCACCGGATCAACTTTCCGTCCGGGGCAGCACCGGCGAAATATCCTCGTAAAGTGTCGCCGCAACCGCTGGCGCGCCCCGTCTTTCGGCCAGCGCAAGGATCTTGAGAACCCTCAGCCGGCCATGGATCTGGATGGTGAGCCCATCCCCCGGCCCCACCCGTATATCGGGCCCGGTCACCCGCCGCCCGTTGACCCGCACCGCCCCGCTCTCCACCAGCTTTTGCGCCAGCGTCCGGCTTTTGGTCTCCCGCGCGTGCCAGAGCCATTTGTCGAGGCGCTGGCGGATAGCCTTATCGGGTGAAGACATCGCGCCCCCTCATCCGACCTTTCGCTTCGCGAAAGCCCACCTTCTCCCACGAGGGGAGAAGGGGAAGCGTGGGGCAGCCACACGAGCCCCCCTCTCCCCTCGTGGGAGAGGGGTTGGGGGTGAGGGGGCGCGATCTGGCCGCCCGCGTCACTGCCGCGACTTGAGCGCGGCGAGCGCCGCAAAGGGGGAATCGGGGTCGATGGGCTTTTCGCGCCGCTCGGGACGCGGGCGCTGCTCGCCCCTTTTGTCCTCGCGCGGGCCCTTACCCGGCTTGCCCTTGCCCCGGAAGGGCTTGCCCTCACCATTGGAACGCTGGTCGCCATCCGCGCGGCGCCCCTGCGAACGCTGGCGGTTTGGCCGGTCGGGCCGCTTGCCGCCGGGGAACCACACCTCGTCAAATTGCGGCTCGGCGGGAGCCGCCTCCGCGTCGGCCGCCACGTCTTCGGATGGCGCAGTCTCCACGGCTTCGGCGGCAACCGGTTCTGCTTCAGTCTCGCTCTCCGCAGGCGCTGCTTCCGTTTCGACCGGCGCAGCTTCTTGGCTCGTTACTGGCGCCACCTCTTCGGCCACCGGCCTGGGCGTGCGCCGCACGCGATAGCCCAGCGATTTGAGCACGGACGAAAAGTCCTCGCCCGCGCAGCCCAGAAGCGAAGTCATCTCGACCGTCACGCGGAACCCGTTGGCCTCTGCCGCGCCATCGGGCGGCGGGGTATCGACGGGCCGGCTCGCGTCATAGGCAATCAGCGGGCGGATGATGTCGGCAAGGCGTTCGAGGATGTCGACGCGGACGATCCGGCCCCCCGCCACCTTGAAGCCGCCGACCTCGTAGACGCGCGGATCGAACCCGGGATCGATGGGAAACGAGGTGCGGCCCGAAAGGATGATATGGGGCAATTCGGCAATGCCCGGCTGGCGCACGCCGCCATTCTTGAGGCCCCAGAGGATCAGCGCCAATTCGCGCGGCGCGGGCTTGAGGCTCAACGGCACATAGATGTGATAGGCTCCGAACTTGACCCCCAGCTTGCGCAATTTCGCCCGCGTGTCCTGATCGAGCCCCTTGACCTCCTCGGCGATCTCGGCGCGCGGGATGATCCCGAGGTTTTCCGCCAGCCGGAACGCCACGCCGCGCGCCGCGCCTTCGAGTTCGACCGGCTCCTTGAGCGCAACGACCTGTTCGAGCTGGGTGTTGATATGGTGCCGGAGCCAGAGCGAAAGCCGCTCCTCGACCTTTTCGAGATCGGGCCCCGAAAGGCTCTCATCGGCCAGGATAATGATGCGGGGCGTAAAGATATCCGCCCCTTCCGTCAGTTCGGCCACCACCTCGCCACGCCAGCGGATGACCCCATCGGTGGTCAGCACGAACTCCTCGTTGGGGGCGCCCGCCAGCCTGTCGGCGCGTTTGGCGATCTCGGGTGCGATCACCGACCCGGCGGTCGAGCGCAGGGTCTTGGAATCGGTCTCCCCCTCGATTTTCGAGAGCGTGAACCTGAAGCCCTCGAGGGTGCCGATGGTGTGACCCTCGATGGTCACTTCGCCGGTTTCGGTGATTTGCGGTGATACCATATGCTTGTCTCTTAAATGGCGCATCAGGACCGAGGTCCGGCGATCGACGAAACGCTGTATCAGCCTCTCATGCAATGCGTCGGACAGTGCGTCCTCTATTTGCCGGGTTTTTTCGCGCCAGTAATCGGGATCTTCCAGCCAGTGCCTGCGATTGGATATGAACGTCCAGGTCCGAATCTGGCGGATACGGTTGGACAGGGTGTCGATGTCACCTTCCGTATTCTCGCAGAAGCGGACCTGCTCGGCAATCCAGTCCGCATCGATCTTTCCACCCCTTGAAAGGTCTGAAAAGACCCTCGTGACGATTTCGCCGTGCGCGGCGGGGGAAATGTCGCGATAGTCCGGAATCTGGCAGCACTCCCAGGCCAGTTCCACCCTTTCCCGGCCCCTTGCGCCCCCGCTTTCTTCCTGCCGCATCAGGAATTCGAGCGCCCGCTGGTCGGTGGCGACCGGCACGCGGGTCAGAACCGGATGGTCGGGGGTGCGCTCGAGGCTGTCGTGGAGCGCTGCAAGCGAAGCGAAATCGAGCTCGCGGTTGCGCCATTGCAACACCTTTACCGGCTCGAAATCATGGGCTTCGAGCCGCGCGATGGTTTCCTCCTCGAACGGGTCGCACCCCCCGGTCACCCCGAATGTGCCGTCGCGCATATGCCGGCCCGCCCGCCCCGCGATCTGGCCGATCTCGGCAGGAGTGAGGGGCCGGAACTGGTGGCCGTCATATTTGGAATCGGAAGCGAAGGCGACGTGATTGACGTCGAGGTTAAGCCCCATGCCGATGGCATCGGTCGCAACGAGGAAATCGACATCCCCGTTCTGGAACAGTTCGACCTGCGCGTTGCGCGTGCGCGGCGAAAGTGCCCCCATCACCACCGCCGCCCCGCCGCGCTCGCGCCTGAGCAATTCGGCGATGGCATAGACTTCGCTGGCCGAAAACGCCACGACGGCGGACCGGCGCGGCAGGCGCGATATGCGCCTGGAGCCGGCCCATTCGAGCTTTGAAAAACGTGGACGGAACTGCACCTCGGCATGGGGCAGCAGCTTGCGGATCACCGGCTCCATGGTCTGGGCGCCCAGCAGCAGGGTTTCCGATCGTCCCCGCGCATGAAGGATGCGGTCGGTGAAGACGTGCCCACGGTCGAAATCGGTGGCGGTCTGGATTTCGTCGATGGCAACGAATTCGGCGGCAAGATCGGAGGGCATGGCCTCGACCGTCGCCACCCAGTACCGCGCCGCCTTGGGGACGATACGCTCCTCCCCCGTCACCAGCGCCACCGCGCTTTCCCCGACGCGCTCGACGACCCGCCCATAGACCTCGCGCGCCAGGAGCCGCAACGGCAGCCCGATCACCCCCGAGCGATGCGCCAGCATGCGCTCGATGGCATAGTGGGTCTTGCCGGTATTGGTCGGTCCAAGCACCGCTTTGACCGCTTGGGAAACTGTCGGAACCATGGCTGGGGAGAATCGGGGCAAAGGGCGGAATGGGTGGCCCCAACGTGGTGTACCGAAACGGGAAACGCAATGGCGCAAATGCCGGTGGCGTTAATGTTCCGAACGAAAACGGAACAAACTCGGTCCGAATCGGGCCGGAATCACAAATCCCGCTTTGTTCCCTACGATATCTAGTGGCTACTTGCAGGGCCGGCCACAAGGCGGAGCAACATCTTGAAAAACACGGGCAATTTGAGCCGCTTGGCGTTCAGCCTGGTTACGTTTGGGTTAACGGGGCCGGATTCGGGCCAAGTGTTAAGCACGGGTTGACATGTTTTTTGCCACCGCGCACCCCTCGTAAACGCAGAAGCGCCCGCTTTCCGGGCCGCGATCTCCGGTTTGTTGGCAAAAAAGATTTTGACCGTACCGGAATGGGACAGCGGGGGTTGCCCTTGCACCATTGTCATCCCGGTATTTATTCCCGGGGACCAGCGCGGATTTCTCCCACCCGCCGGAGCGTGTTGAGATGTCGTTCTGGATTTCGGCAATGGATGCCTGAATGACATAAGGGATTGGGTAAAACCGCAGGGCGGCCTACTGCATCGATGTCAGAACCATCGACAAATCACCGAAGCTCGTGCCGATCAGCACGCGATAGGGGATGAAAAAGCCCGTTTCCCCGAGCGGGGCGAACCAGGCCATCATGCGCTGGTTGTCGCGCAGATAGGCGGTGATTTCCGAAGAATTGAAATGCCCCGAGATGGGGTGATAGCGCATGGCGCAGGCGACCACCGGCCCCTGATAGCCCGTGCGGTTCGAGGTGGCGCTGTCCATCTGGGCGAAGGAAAGCTGGAGGTCGAACCGCTCGATACCGGTAAAGATGGCCATGGTGCGGTTGCAAAGACTCTGGTCGAGCCCCGAACCGCGCAGGATGAAGGCGGCCACCGGATCGTTGACCCCGCGCCGGTGGCTTGTACTTACCGCGACGCGGTCGGGGTTTTCGGGCAAGGGCGGGCTGACGGTAAAGTCATTGGCCGTGCCGCCCGCATAGCGCGTCTGGACCGAAAACCGGTCCGAACTGGTGCGGGTTTCAAGATGGAACCGGTTCGAGGCCAGCCCCGTCCCGGTCACCCTGCCGCCCGAATTGACCGCACCCGAGCCTTGCGCGACGATCTGGGCAAGGCCCGTCACATCGGCGGTCAGGTCGAGCTGGTACGTCTCGCCTTCCGTATGGAGCCTTACATTGAGATAGGCGACATTGATGCCGTTGAGCGCCACCACATATTGCGCCAGCGCGCCGGGCTGCTGGGCACAGGCCGCAGCCGCGCCGAAGGCGGAAAGGGCGAAGACGGCCAGCGACCGGGCAAGGGTTTTCAGCACACGCAAAGCTCACATCGTCATAGCGCCCCCATCCGCGGGACAAAGCCGCAAACGAATCAGAGCATTGTTTACCGTGCCTTCCCTATTTCCATCTGTCCAGCATCGGGCGCATCACAAAACCCGCTATATGCTTGACGAAACCGGCGCCTTTGTCTATTTAGCCGCGACCTTCTAACAAACCCGGACCGTCCGGCTGGGGGCTTGCCCCGGCGCCGGTTCTTGATTGACAGGATTTACGATTATGGCTCGGCGCTGTGAACTGACCGGCAAGGGCGTTATGACCGGCAACAATGTGAGCCACGCGCTCAACCGGACCCGCCGCCGCTTTCTGCCCAACCTTTGCGATGTGACGCTGATTTCCGAGGCGCTCGACCGTCAGGTCAAGCTCCGCGTTTCGGCCGCCGCCCTGCGCACCGTCGAGCACCGTGGCGGTCTCGATGCGTTTCTCTTGAAGGCCAAGGACGAGGAGCTTTCCGATCGCGCCCGCGGCATCAAGAAGGAAATCCGCGCCGCCGTCGCCAGCTAAGGCACAGGCGAAACAAGAGATTTGGAGCGCCGCGTCCGGCATACCGGGTGCGGCGCTTGGCTTTTTGTGTCCAGAGCTGTAAAGCGAGGGACACGCAGCATCGGTCATCTGCCGGTTCGCTGCATCGCAAAAAAGTCCGGCGGTCCCTTGCCGCTTTGTTTTTGAAAGGACATGCCCTGATGGGTTTGCGCTTTGCCCTGGCGATCCTCGCCATGGCGGTGGTCGTCACCGCCTCCAATTTCCTCGTCCAGTTCCCGGTCGATGCGCAGATCGGCGCTCTCGACCTTGCTGAAATCCTCACCTGGGGCGCCTTTACCTATCCCGTCGCCTTCATGGTCAACGACCTCACCAACCGCCATTTCGGGCCAGTCACCGCGCGAAAGGTCGTTCTGGTCGGCTTTGCCATCGCCGTTGCGATGAGCGTCCTGCTCGCCTCCCCGCGCATCGCGATAGCCTCGGGCACGGCGTTCCTCGTTGCGCAACTGCTCGATACGCAAATTTTCCACCGCCTGCGCGCCGCAAGCTGGTGGAAGGCCCCACTGATCTCCTCGACCGCCGGATCGGTGATCGACACGATCCTCTTTTTCGGGCTGGCCTTTGCCGCAAGCTTTGCGTTTCTCGACACCGCGTTCGGCATGGAAGAGTCTTCGCTCGCCTTCCCCGTGCCATTCCTGTCGGTTTTCGGGTTCGAGACCCCGCTCTGGGTTTCGCTGGCCGTAGGTGACTTCCTCGTCAAGCTGGTTGTCGCGCTGGCCCTGCTCGCGCCTTACAAGATACTCCGCAAGATCATTCCGGATCGGGTGCTGGCGAAGGCCTAAGCTCTGCCCCCATCGCTTCCCCGGCTAAAGCCAGTCCGGCACGCTATCGAGCCCGATAAGATCGTCCAGCGTCTGGCGCGGGCGGATGGCGTGCCAGCGGCCGCCCTCGACCAGCACTTCGGGCACGAGGGGGCGCGTGTTGTAGGTGCTGGCCATCACCGCGCCATAGGCGCCTGCCGTCATCACCGCGATGAGGTCCCCTTCGCCCACATCGCCGATCTCCCGGTCGAGCGCCAGATAGTCGCCGGTTTCGCAGACCGGCCCCACGATATCGGCGCGCACCGTTCCTGCATCCGGCCCGGCCTCGTTAACCGGCAACACATCGTGATGGGCCTCGTAGAGCGTCGGGCGCAGCAGATCGTTCATCCCCGCATCGACGATGACGAAACGCCGCGTGGCGGTATTTTTTACGTATTCGACACGGCAGACCATGATCCCCGCATTGCCCGCGATCACCCGTCCGGGCTCGAGGATCAGCTTGCACCCGAGCGGGTCGACATGGCGACGCACCAGCCGCGCATATTCCACCGGATCGGGCGGCGGGGTGTTGCTCTGGTCGTAGGGGATGCCCAGCCCGCCCCCCACATCGACATGCTCGATCCCGTGCCCCGCCGCGCGCAACTGCCCCACGAGGTCCGCCAGGAGCGCAAAGGCGTTGTCGAACGGCTCAAGCTCGGTGATCTGGCTCCCGATATGCATGTCGACGCCGACCGCCTTGAGATTGGGGCTCCCGGCGATCCGTGCATAAACGTCCAGCGCGCGGGCATAGGGGATGCCGAACTTGTTTTCGGATTTTCCCGTCGAAATCTTGGCATGGGTCCTGGCATCGACGTCCGGATTGATCCGCACGGAAACCGGCGCGATCTTTCCCATCTCTCCCGCCACGCGGTCGAGCCGCTCAAGCTCGGGCTCGCTCTCGACGTTAAAGCACAAAATGCCCACCTCTAGCCCCCGCGCCATCTCCTCCCGGGTCTTGGCGACGCCTGAAAAGACGATTCTGTCCGGCGCGATCCCGGCACGCAGCGCGCGTTCGAGCTCGCCCAGCGACACCACATCCGCCCCGCCGCCTTCGCTGGCGATCAGCTTCAAAATTGCCTGGTTGGAATTGGCCTTCATTGCGTAGGCAAGGACCGTATCGCGCCCGGCAAACGCCTCGCGCATCACCCGCACATGGCGCCGGAAGGTCGCCGAGGAGTAGCAATAAAAGGGCGTGCCGATTTCCTCGGCCAGCGCGGAAAGGTCAACGTCCTCGGCGTGGAGACGGCCGTTCTGGTAGTGGAAGTGGTGGACCATCAGCGCCAAGCCTCAACCGTTGCGCAGACTGAAGATCCGCTTACCCCCCTCCCCTTGCTGCACTCGCAGGGCTCCACCGGAGCCCCGCGTTCCGGCGTTACCGGAAACGCTTGCAAGTCCCCCACAAGGGGGGAGGTGCTGGTCTTGTGCGCAGGAAGCATCCGAGCAAAGGAAACACCCTCCCCTTGATGGGGAGGGCTGGGGAGGGGTGAGGCGATGCCCGCAACAAGCTTTTCCATCGCGATCATGCACCCAACCGCTCGCGCCAGAGCGCAACCTGCTTTCGCACATTGTCCGGCGCCGTTCCCCCGTAGCTCGTCCGGGACTTGACGGAATTGTCCACCCCCAGCACCTTGTGCACGGCGCTCGTGATGCGCTCGTCGATGGCCTTCAGGTCCTCGATAGTCAGCCCTTCGAGCCCGCAACCCTTGGCTTCGGCTGCCGCAACGGCCCGGCCCGTGATGTGGTGGGCGTCGCGGAACGGCACATTGGCCGCCCTGACCAGCCAGTCGGCCAGATCGGTGGCAGTCGAGAATCCCGCGCCCGCCGCCGCCGCCATCTTTTCGCGGTTGACAGCGAGGTCGGACACCATTCCCGTCATCGCGGCAAGAGACAGGGAAAGCGTATCGAGCGCGTCGAACGCCACTTCCTTGTCTTCCTGCATGTCCTTGGAATAGGCGAGCGGCAGGCCCTTCATCACCATCAAAAGCGAGGTGAACGCCCCGAAGATGCGTCCGACCTTGGCGCGGATCAACTCGGCGGCATCGGGGTTGCGCTTTTGCGGCATGATCGAGGAGCCGGTCGAGAACTTGTCGGAAAGCGAGATGAACGCGAACTGGGCCGAAGACCAGATGACCAGTTCCTCGGAAAACCGCGAAAGGTGCATGGCGCAGATCGAGGCGGCGGCCAGCGTTTCGAGAATGAAATCGCGGTCCGAGACCGCATCGAGCGAATTGGCCGTGGGCCGGTCGAACCCGAGCTCTTTGGCGGTCATCTCCCGGTCGATGGGGAACGAGGTGCCGGCCAGCGCCGCCGAGCCCAGCGGGCTTTCGTTGAGCCGGGCCCGCGCATCGAGAAGCCGTCCCCTGTCGCGCGAAAACATCTCGACATAGGCCAGAAGATGGTGCCCGAAGGTCACCGGCTGGGCGCTCTGGAGATGGGTGAAGCCGGGCATGACGGTCGCCGCCTCGGTCTCGGCGCGGTCGACCAGCACGCCTTGCAGCGTTTCGACCTGGGCGACCAGCATGTCGATGCACTCGCGCACATAGAGCCGGAAATCGGTGGCCACCTGATCGTTGCGCGACCGTGCCGTGTGCAGGCGCCCCGCCGGCTCCCCGATCAATTCCTTGAGGCGACTCTCGACATTCATATGGATGTCTTCAAGCGCTCGCGAAAAGGTGAAGCCCCCCTGCGCGATCTCGTCGCGGACCGTCTCCAACCCCTTGATAATAGCGTCTTTATCCTCAACTGTGAGGATACCGGCGGCGGCAAGCATGTTCGCGTGGGCGATCGAGCCGGCGATATCGTGCTTGTAGAGCCGCTGGTCGAAGCCTATCGAGGCGTTGATTTCTTCCATGATGGCGTCGGGACCGGACGCGAACCGTCCCCCCCACATGCGATTGCTCATCGGCGCCCCGTCAGACCTTGAAATGAACCGGTAAAAAATGACCCAGATGCAGACCAAATCCCACCGCCCGCTGATCATCGGGCTCGGACTTCTCGCTGCGGCGACAGGTATAGCGGCGGCGATCTGGCTTAGCAATGCCGGGACGAGCGTGGCCAATGAATGTCCCGCCCGGGCCGATGCGGCGGCCAGCATCGATGCGGTGGCGATCGGGGAGCTGGCCGCGCTGATGCCTTCGAGCCAGTGGCGCGATTTCGCGGACCTGGCCTTTATCGATGCCGATGGCAACGACCGGACGCTTGCCGATTTTGCGGGCAAGAAGCTGCTGGTCAATTTCTGGGCGACGTGGTGCGCGCCCTGCCGCGAGGAAATGCCCGATCTCGACGCCCTGCAATCGCGCTATGGGGGCGATGATTTCGAGGTGGTCGCCATCAGCCTCGACATGGGTTCGGACGGCCCGACCGCCGCACGGCTTTTCCTTGACGAGATCGGCGCGGACAATCTCGCCCTTTACGCCGACCCTTCCTACAAGGTCTTCGAGCGCCTGCGCAACGAAGCGGTGACGCTGGGCCTTCCGGCAACGGTGCTGCTCGACGGCGCGGCGTGCGAAATCTCGGTGTTGCAAGGCCCCGCCCATTGGGACAGCGAGGATGGCAACCGGGTGATCGAGGCGCTTCTGGAAATCTAGGGCAGGTCCGTCTTCACACGGTTTATCCGGGTGATCCAGTACAAGATCAGGCCGTCTTATCGACGCGCGTTCCGGTGCCGTCCGGGGCTGGCGCGTTCTCGACGGCCTGGGTCAGCATGTTGATGAGGTTCATCTCCATCTCATGCTGCTTCCTGACCATGGCAATCTGCATCAGGTGCCGGGTCTGCCCCTGTTTTGCAGCCACCATGCCCAGCGCCAGATCACTCAACGGTCTGCTCCCACGAAAAACAACGGGACCAAGCCTAGACCCGCGGGCCTAACAATTTCTTACCCTTCGATCGAGGGGCCCGGAGCGAGCCTGCGGAACAGGAAAACCAGCGCCGCGCCGGCGGCCACGCCCCCGATATGTGCCCACCAGGCAACCGCGCCATCGGACCCCAGTACCGCATAGAACAACTGGCTGAAAATCCAGATGCCGAGCACCGCCCATGCGGGCAGCGCAAGCGGGAAGAAGATGACGAGCCTGTTGAGCACGAACACCCGGACGCGCGGATAAAGGACGAGATAGGCCCCCATAACCCCGGCCACCGCCCCGGACGCGCCCACCAGTGGGCCATAGCTGTCGGGATAGATGAAAAGATGGACCACCCCCGCCAGCACCCCGCACAGCAAATAGAACGCCAAATATTTGACGTGCCCCAGCGCGTCTTCGACATTGTCCCCGAAAACCCAGAGGAACAGCATGTTCGAGAGCAGGTGAAAAAGATCGGCGTGCAGGAACATGTAGGAAAAAAGCGTTGCCTGATCGGGAAGCCACGGCGCCGGCCCCTCGACCACATCGCGCACCACAACAGGGATCATTCCGTACTCTATATGAGCCTGTTCGAGCCCCGCCGTGCCACCCGCAAACTGGACGGTGAACACCAGTATCGTAACGATGAGCAACCCGTAATTGACGTAAGGAAACGCGATATGGGCGATCTTGTTGCTGTCATAAAGCGGCAGGAACATTGCGCACCCCCTTTACGCCTTTCCGGTCCCCGATCCGCTCACCCCGATTTGGTCTCGCCCGTATGGCGTCCCGGCTCCCAGAGAACGTCCTTGCTTCCGTTGCCATTGGCAACCCGCGAAAGAACGAACAAGAGGTCCGAGAGCCGGTTGAGATAGCGCAGGACTTCCGGATTGACCTCGGGCTCGGCGCGCTTGAGCGCCACCGCGATCCGCTCGGCCCGCCGCGTCACCGTGCGCGCCAGATGCAGCGCGGCGGACAGCGGGGTGCCGCCGGGCAGGATAAAACTCCTCAGCGGTTCGAGCGCCTCGTTATAGATATCGATCTGGTTTTCGAGCCATTCGACCTGTTTGGCCGTGGTCCTCAGCGCCTTGTATTTCCGCCCCTCATCGGGGCCCGGCGTTGCAAGGTCCGAGCCCAGATCGAACAGGTCGTTCTGGATGCGCGCCAGCGTGTGATCGGCCCGCGCCATGTCCCTGGAATGGAGCCGGGCCAGCCCCACCGTGGCGTTGGCCTCCTCGACGGTGCCATAGGCCTCGATCCGCAGATCGTCCTTTTGCCGCCGCGGCCCGTCGACCAGCCCCGTCGTGCCGCCATCTCCGGTTTTGGTATAGATCTTGTTGATCTTGATCATCTTTTGATCCTAGCGGTGCGGGCCGAAGAAATAGAGCGCCGCCATCAGGAGCGCCACGGCGATCGCCTGCATGATGACGCGGGCGCGCATCAGCTTCTGGCTGGTATTGGCCGAGCCCCCCTTGAACATGTTGTAAAGCCCCATCCCGAGGATAACGGCCACCGCGCCGACGGCGAGAATGAGAACGATGTTGACGAGCAATTCCATGATGCAACGACTTTCGGCTGGGTCGGGACGTAATGCGTTTCCTGCCGTGATTCACAAAAGACAGGCAAGGCGCCGGCACCACTTATAAGGGGTGCCCGTCCCGTTGCGATACCATTTTTCCATCCAGCCAGTCTCCGGGCATCTCGCCCGGCCGGTCAAAAACCCAGTTCCTTGCGCACCCGCACCGCGGTCCATCCCGCGGCCCGCAAGGCCCTGAGGCTCTCCGAGCCTTTCGACTTCGCAAGTTTTTCGCGGGCCTCGTCCAGCACCAGTTCGTGGTGGCAATAGACCGGTGAGGGCAGGCCCAGCAGCGCCTGCAGCAGCACGTGGATGTCGGTTGACGCATGAAGGTCCATGCCGCGCGTCACGTGGGTGATCCCCTGCAAGGCATCGTCCACCACCACCGAAAGATGATAGCTGGCCGGGGTGTCCTTGCGCACGATCACCACGTCCCCCCAGCGCGCCGGATCGGCTGGCCGGACCGTCAGGGGCGCGGACGGGTCGGGTTGCGTTTCGCGGATCAAAAGCGGCCCCGCCGCCGCGATCGCCCTTTCCATATCGAGCCGCCACTGCACCGGCGCGCCGCTCGCCAGCCTTTCGGCGCGTCCGGTAGGGCCAAGTCCCCTGCACGTTCCGGGATAGAGCGGCGCCCCCTCCGGATCGGTGCTCTCTCCCGCCGCCGCGCGGATTTCGGCCCGCGAGCAAAAGCACGGATAGAGCAGGCCTTGCTCGCGCAAGGTCTTCGCTGCCCGCGCGTAGTCATCGAAATGTTCCGATTGCCGGCGCACTGGCTCGGGCCACGAAAGCCCCAGCCAGGCCAGATCCTCGAGCAGTGCATCGACAAATTCGGGTCGGCAGCGCGCGGTATCTATGTCTTCGATCCTGAGCAGCATCACCCCCCCGAGCGCGTCTGCCCAGTGATGGGTGAAAAGCGCCGAAAAGGCGTGCCCGATATGCAGATACCCGTTCGGGCTTGGCGCGAAGCGGAAAATCGGTTGAGATGGCCCTGACATGCCCCGCCCACTCGCAAGATCCAGACCCAAAGGCTCCTAGCATGACAGCGCCCGACGCTCCAGCGCGCCTCCACACCCCCGAGGCGCTGGCCTTTCATCTCGAGCGCCTCGCCGCCCTTGACGAGCGCCTCGCTCTCGCCATCGCGCGCGCCGGAGAAGTCGCCGTGCGCCAGACTCCGCGCGGGTTCGAGGGGATCGCCCGGATCGTCTGCGGCCAGCAGCTTTCGGTCGCATCGGCCCGCGCCATCTGGAACCGTATCGAAGCGCTGGGCGCAACGACGCCGCAAATCTATCTCGGGCTCGACGAACCCACCCTGCGCGCCACCGGCCTTTCGCGCGGCAAATACGAGACGATCCGGGGGGTGGCGCTCGCCGCCATCGAAAAGGATCTCGATTTCGACGCCATCGAGGAAATGGCGGCGGAAAAGGCCATCGCCACGCTGACCAGGCTCAAGGGCGTCGGTCCATGGACGGCGGAGATATATCTTCTGTTCTGCGCCGGACACCCGGACGTCTTTCCTGCCGGCGACCTCGCGCTGCAAAAGGCGGTCGAACACGCCTTTTCGCTCTCCGCCCGCCCCGCCGCAAAGGAACTGATCGCGCTGGCCGAACCCTGGTCGCCCCATCGCGGGGCGGCAGCAGTCATGTTCTGGCGCTATTTCGCGGCCATGAAAAACGCAAACAACTGGGAAGCCCTTTGATGAACGACCCCGTAAAACTCTCCGGCCCCATGCTCCCGCCCGCCTCGGGGACCGCCCGCCAACTGGTCGTGCTGCTGCACGGCTATGGCTCGGACGGGCGCGATCTCATCGCGCTCGGGCAGTATTGGCGCGACAGCTTTCCCGATACCCTGTTCGTCGCCCCCAACGCTCATGAGACCTGCGGCGGCAACCCTTATGGTTATCAGTGGTTCCCGCTCGATCCCGAGCGCGAAAGCTCCCGGCTGGTGGGCGCCGATACCGCCCGCCCGGTCATAAACGGATTCCTTGCCGATCTCTGGGTCCAGACGGGGCTGGGCCCCGAAGATACCGTGCTCATCGGCTTTTCGCAGGGCGCGATGATGGCTCTCGACACCGGCCTGCGGCTCCAATCACCCCTCAAGGGCATCGTCGCCTTTTCGGGGATGGTCATCGCGCCCGAAAAGCTGCGTGAGGACATCGCCTCAAAGCCCCCTGTTCTCCTCATTCACGGCGATGCCGACGAGGTGGTGCCGGTGATGGGCAGCCAGGGCGCCCTGCCGCTGCTGCTCGATCTGGGCGTTCCCGCCGCGCTCCATATCAGCGAAGGATCGGGCCATACGATCGCCCAGGATGGGCTCGATGCGGCCACCGCATTTCTCAGGGCCCGAATCGTGTCCGACTAACAAAAATCTTCACAGCACTGTCACTTGGGGCGTAGAATATCGGCCAATGGATTCGTTTGGCTCTTCCGGGCCACCCCGGTCCGGAAGCGTCGGGCGCCTCCCGAATTTGAGAGTGCGCGCCAGAGGCTTTTGACTGCCGTTTCGGGTGCACCCATACCCGGAGACGAACGTGACCGTTCACGTATCACCGCAAGTCTGCCCTGCCCTGGTTCTCAACGCCGATTTCAGGCCGTTGAGCTATTATCCGCTGTCGCTCTGGAGCTGGCAGGACGCCATCAAGGCCGTCTGCCTCGAACGCGTCCAGATCGTTTCGGAATATGACAGGGTGGTGCGAAGTCCAAGCTTCGAGATGCGGCTTCCCTCCGTCATCTCATTGAAGGACTACGTACAGCCCGCCCGCTACCCCGCCTTTACCCGTTTCAACGTCTTCCTGCGCGATCGCTTCCAGTGCCAGTATTGTGGCGCGCGGCATGAGTTGACCTTCGATCACGTCATCCCCCGCTCGCGTGGCGGACGCACCACGTGGGACAATGTCGTCGCCGCCTGTTCGCCCTGCAATTTGCGGAAAGGCAACCGGATGCCGCGCGACATCAACATGATCCCGGTACAAAAGCCCTTCCGCCCGAGCGTCCACGACCTCCACAACAATGGCCGCGCCTTCCCGCCCAACTATCTGCACGAAAGCTGGCTCGATTATCTTTATTGGGATATCGAGCTCGAGCCGTAGGGCTACTGGCCGAGCTGCCGCTTGAAGCTCTGCCCGAGCAGGGCGACGATCGCCGCAGAGATCAGCGCGTTGAAGCCGGCAAGCGATATGCCCAGCAGTTCCCACTGCACCGCGTTGCAGGCCACGACCTGCGAATCGGATAGATCGCCCAGCATATCGAGGCTCAGCATCGCATCGCCCGTGCCCGAGCACGACGTCGGCCCCTCGAAAATGCCCCATTCGACGCCGGTATGATAGATTCCCAGCCCCGTGCCCCAGACGAAAAGCCCGGCCACGACAAGCGTCAACGCCAGCCGCACGGGCTTGGGCAGACGGGTCCAGAAAACAACGAGAACGGCAAGAAGCGGCAGCCCGATATAATAGGGCAGGCGCTGGGTAAGGCACAATTCGCACGGATAGAGCCCACCGATGAACTGGAAGGCCAGCGCGCCCAGGATCGCCGCCAGCCCCAGAACAAAACCGGCAATGGCCAGCCCCCGGTCTCCGGTCATGGCATTCAGCATCGGCCAGGCTCCTATCTTAAATATCGCAGGGCGATGAACCCGCCCACCAGCAGCGCCGCACCGATGACCGTCATAAGGCCAAGGCGCTTTTCGATGAAGGCGCGGATCGGTTCGCCATAAAGATAAAGCAGGCCCGCAACCAGAAAGAACCTGCCCCCGCGCGAGAGAATTGACCCGATGACGAAAATTGGCAAGTTGAGTCCCACTACCCCTGACGCGATCGTGAACACCTTGTAGGGAATGGGCGTGAACCCGGCGATGAACACCAGCAGCACCCCGCCCTGGGCAAACCACACCTGCAGCGTCTCGAACGCCTCTCCGTAATGGTAAAATTCAATAATGGGACGCGCTACCGCCTCGAACAATACCGCGCCGATCAGATAGCCGAACAATCCGCCCAGCACCGACGCGACTGTGGCGATCGAGGCAAAGAGCCACGCCTTGGCGCGTTTGGCCACGACCATGGGAATGAGCATGACGTCCGGGGGAACGGGGAAAAAGGAACTTTCGGCAAAGCTGATGAGGCCCAGCGCATATGGCGCCTGCTTGCCAGCGGCAAGAGCCATCACCCAGTCATAGAGCCGACGCAGCATGATGACCCTCGAAACCGTTCACAAATATCTCGATGAGATGGATGGTGCCCTCCGCCGGAATCGAACCGGCACTCCCAAGGGAAACGGATTTTGAATCCGTCGCGTCTACCAGTTCCGCCAGGAGGGCCATGGGTAAGCGCGCTTACCTAACACCGTGTCCACGTCACCTCAAGAGCCAATCGGCGGCAGCGTTTCACTCCGCTGCCGCGCTGTCATAACGCTCGCGGGCGTGTGCCACGTCCTCGCCATGGGTATCCGCCCATTCCCAGAGCGCGTTGATCGGTTCGAGCAGCGTCTGGCCGAGCCCGGTCAGCTCATATTCGACCCGCGGCGGTACCTCGGCATAAATCGTGCGGCTGACCAGCCCGTCGCGTTCGAGATTGCGCAGCGTCAGGGTCAGCATGCGCTGGGAAATGCCTTCCACCGCGCGCCGCAACTGGGAGAACCGCAAGGTTCCGGTGTTGCCGAGCCGGGCCACCACCATCACGCTCCATTTGTCGCCAATGCGGTTGAGAATGTCGCTCATCGCCGTGCAGGTCGTGCCCGGCTCGCGCGTTACCGCTTCGGCAGGTGGCCGGATCAGGGATATGGACATGGTTCAAGGCCCATCGGTTGAGACTGGCTGTCCCAATCTAGACCAACTTCCCTTTTGTTACCAGCATGACCCGTGACGAGCCGGGCAAGCCCATGACGCCGGCATTGTTCTGCCATATTGGGCCTGTTAAGACTTCGCCAACCTTTTCCCAAGCCCCGCCTCGACCAGGGAGACTTCAGCGGTGACGTTTTTACCGGATGCCGTCAGGAATGCGGCTTTATCGCTCACCCTGGCCTTCGGCCTTGTCCTCGCGTCGCTTTCCGGCGCGTTTGCGATTCCCCAGTTGCTGATCGACATGCGGACCGGCGAGGTTCTTTACGAAGAGGACGCCGGCGTCCCCTGGCATCCGGCCTCGCTGACCAAGCTGATGACGGCGCTGCTGGCTTTCGAGGCCATCGAGCGCGGCGAGGTGCGGCTTTCGACCCCGGTTGTAACCACGGCCAATGCACTCAGCGTCGCGCCCTCCAAGATGGGTTTTCCGGTCGATACCGCGATCACGCTTGAAGACGCCCTTTATAGTCTGATCGTTAAATCCGCCAACGATATCGCGGTCGCCATCGGGGAAACCATCGCGGGCAGCGAGGTGGCGTTTGTCGATCTCATGAACCGGCGCGCCGCCGAGATGGGCCTCGCCGCCACCCATTTCGCCAACCCCCACGGCCTGCACGACCCGGCCCAGACCGCAAGCGCGCGCGATATCGCGATCATCGCACTCACCATCCGCGCCCGCTATCCGCAATACAATCCCATGTTCGAGACACGGACGGTCGAACACGGCCAGACCCGCTCGCACGCCAATAACGAGCTTTTGACCCGCTTTGCGGGCACCGACGGGATGAAGACCGGTTACATCTGCGCTTCCGGGCTCAATATCGTTGCCACCGCCACCCGCAACGGGCGCCACCTGATGGCGATAACGCTGGGCGCCAGTTCGTCGCGCGAGCGGGGCGAGTTGACGGCCCGCATGCTCTATTCCGGCTTTGCAGGCGGCTATCGCGGCACCGGGCAGAACGTGGTTTCGCTTCCCAACCAGCCAGGGATTGCGCCGGTCGACATGCGCGCGGTGATCTGCGGGGCGGGCTCCACCGAATACACCCAGGCCCGCATGGAAGCGTTCCCCGCCGGGCTCGACGGGCAGGTGAGCTATCTCACCGACACCATCGAACGGCCCGCTCACCGCGTGACCGTTCTGGGCAGGTTGCGCGACGTGCCCCTGCCCCGCCCCCGGCCCGGCGACTTCCTGTTCGAGCCCCGGATCGCCGGGACCGGTGCGCCGGGCCTTGTAACGCTCGACTACGGCGATGGCGCCCCGGCCGTGCCGGAGACCACACCGGTTCCCCTGCCGCGCCCGCGTCCTGATTTCTAAAGCGTTTTTCGGAGCTTGGCGGGATCATCGGCGTAGCAGAGGCTTTGCACTGGACCCCGGTATTTATTACCGGGGTCCAGTGCGATCCAAACCCAACAATCCGGGCATATCGTTTCCATCAAGAACTGAAACGATCTAGGAATCCTCGCCGCCCCCGCAGGTGATCTCGAACCGCATCGCCCCTTCGGTTTCATCCACCGCGACCTCGTGCCCGTTCTGGCGGCAATAGAGCGCGATATCGATCCGCGCCACGGGGTCGGTGGCGAGAACCACCAGCCGATCGCCCTTGGAAAGCCGGGCCACGGCCTTTTCGGTCCTGAGCACGGGAAGCGGGCATTTTTCGCCACGCGAGTCGATGGTGACGGGGGCTGGCTGGGGCAATAGGGGAAGTCCTTCAATATCCGTCCGTCAGTCGAGCGGAACGACAAAACCAATAAAATTCCACCGTTTGCAATAAGCAATGGTAATGTCTGTTGCCACGTTCCAAGCGGCGGTTTTCTGGAAAGAAGCTTTTCTTTACCACGTAATGCTACGGACGGCCTTTGTACATAAGAGGGGGATGTACAAGACATGGCCGCACTGGGGAATGCAGCGCCAATGGCCGGATCGGAACCGATCCTCGATGACAGGTTGCGCCATCTCGCCAACCTGCCCGGCCACTACTATCTCGAAAAATGGCGGACCGCCGATGACAGGCCGGTTTCGAGTTTTGCCTGCCGCATTCAGCGTATCTCCCCCCGGATGCTGTCCCTTTCCGCGCCGGTCGGAGGCACGGTCGGAGACTGGGTCACCACCCATTTCGATGAGTTCGGGGTCCTGCGCGGGCCAATCGCCCGCGCGCTCGGTTTCGGTTTTGTCATTTCGCTCAGGATGCCCGAAGCCGATCGGGCAAAGCTTGCCTCCAAGGTGCTGTGGTTCGAACGGCGGCGCAATTACGAGGTGGCCGAACTGCGTCGCCACCGGCGTATCGTGCCGCGCAATCCCCAGTCCCTGATCATCCTTGCCGACGGCGTGACGCTGCCCTGCTTTGTCATCGACATGTCGGTATCAGGCGCCGCCGTCTCGGCCGACATCGATCCGCCCATCGGCATGCCCTTGGCGCTTGGCAGCGTCGTGGGCCGCGTCATCCGCATCCTCGACCCCGGCTTTGCCATCGAGTTCATCGACCCTCTCGATATGGGCGACCTCGAACGCCGCCTGATCCGCCCCGCCATGCCTGTTTAGAGCTCTTACCGCGCCAGCACCATCACCCAATGGGCGCCATAGGCCGAATTGGGATTGTAGACCACCGCGAACCCGGCGCGGCGCGCGCCGGCCGAGGCGAGCACGTCCGCATCGGCGGGAGAATTGCGCCAGCCCGAGAACGTCTCGGCAAAATTGGTATAGCCCGCGCTCAGCCGCATGGCCGATACCCCCGAGGGCATCGAGGGCGGCGTGCCGCTGGCCGCGTACTGGCTGGCAAGCGCCTGGGCCTGGCTGTCGAGCGCGCCATCGGCGCTGAGCGCCGAAACCCCGCGGACCGCGCGATACTGGTTGACGATCCCCAGAGCCGCGGCGCGATCCATTTGCGCATTGGGCGTGTTGACGGCCTGGGTCAGCCCCGGCGCCAGCCCGCCCGAGGGGCCGCCCACGCATCCGGCAAGCGTTGCGGCAAGAAGGAGCCCAGCCGCGAGCGGAAGGCCGATGGAACGTCTTGCGGAGATGGCGTGCATGGAGGCAAAAATCCGTTTGCGGTTGGCTGTGGGGGTCTTCATGGCCCGACAGTTGTGCGAAATTGCGGCGGCTTTCCTAATGGGTGGTTAACCCCGCCCCTTCCGCCTTAACCATGAAACGCTTCCCCGGGGCAAAACGTTAACAAATCGTTGCCAACTGGCACGGCCGCTGCAACGATATTGGCAGCAAAGGGCACGATCCGTTTCAAATCGGGACAGATGCCCGGAAATGACACAGGGAAGCGTCAGATTGAGTGCGGAGCGTGACAGGGACCGGCCCATTTCGGCACAAAGACTGCCCATCGCCCTTGCGGTGCCGCGTCCGCGCGCCCTGCCCGGCGCCGCCCGCCCCGGCGCGGCCTTTCTGACCCAGCTGCTGACCGGACGGCCCAACCTTTCGTCCTCTTCGGGCAACGAGGCCGATTGCACCTATCGCCGCGTCGAATCCAGCGACGTCAAGCGCCTGCCCCCCGGCTACCGCAAAAATCTCAGCGCCTGAACGCCCGCCGGGCCCGGCGGCCTATTTTTTGCCCGGCAACGGCCCAACCATCTGTTCGGGCCTGACTTCGGCGTCGAATTCCTCGCCGGTCAAAAGCCTCAGCGCGATGGCTTCCTCACGCAGCGTCGTGCCGTTCCTGTGCGCGGTCTTGGCGATCTTGGCGGCGTTGTCATAGCCGATCTTGCGGTTGAGCGCGGTCACCAGCATCAGCGAGTTGTTGAGGTGCTCATTGATCTTCTTGCGATCCGGCTCGATCCCCACCGCGCAATTGTCGTTGAACGATTTGGCCGCATCGGCCAGGAGCCGCGCCGACTGAATGAAATTGTAGGCGATCACGGGCTTGAAGACGTTGAGCTCGAAATTGCCCTGGCTGGCCGCGAACCCGATGGCCGTATCGTTCCCCATCACCTGCGCCACCACCATGGTCATGGCTTCCGACTGGGTGGGGTTGACCTTGCCCGGCATGATCGAGGAGCCCGGCTCGTTCTCGGGGATGGTGATTTCCCCCAGCCCCGAACGCGGACCCGAAGCAAGCCAGCGCACGTCGTTGGCCACCTTCATCAACGCCGCCGCCAACTGCTTGAGCGCCCCCGAGGACCCGACGAACGCATCGTGCCCAGCAAGGACGGCAAACTTGTTGGGCGCCGTCACGAACTCATGCCCGGACAGTCTGGAAATTTCCTCGGCAACGCTCACCGCGTAATCGGGATGGGTGTTGAGGCCCGTTCCCACCGCCGTGCCGCCCAGCGCCAGTTCGCGAAGCTGGGGCAGCGTTGCCTCGATGGCCTTCAATCCCTGATCGATCTGGGCCACCCAGCCCGAGATCTCTTGCCCCAGGGTCAGGGGGGTCGCATCCTGAAGGTGCGTGCGCCCGATCTTGACCACCTCCATGAATTCCCCGGACTTGGCAGCCAGCGTATCGCGCAAGAGCTTTACCTTGGGAAACAGCACGTCCTCGAGGATCGTCACCGCCGCGATGTGCATGGCGGTCGGATAGGTGTCGTTGGACGACTGGCTCATATTGACGTGGTCGTTGGGATGGACGGGTGTCTTGCTCCCCATCTCGCCCCCCGCCATTTCGATAGCCCGGTTCGAGATCACCTCGTTGACGTTCATGTTGGACTGCGTGCCCGAGCCGGTCTGCCAGACGACCAGCGGGAAATGATCGTCGAGCTTGCCCGCGATCACCTCGTCGGCCGCCGCGATGATGAGGTCGCGGGTGGCTTCCTCCATCAGTCCGAGTTTCGTGTTGGTGATGGCCGCCGCCTTCTTCAACGTCCCGAAGGCGTGCACGATCTCGATGGGCATCCTTTCGCCACCGATATCGAAATTCTGGAGCGATCGCGCCGTCTGCGCACCGTAATACTTGTCGTTCGGAACCTCGATCGGGCCCATCGTATCGGTTTCGGTGCGCGTCGTCATCGCTATCTCCGGAATGTGTTGCAGGCAAGCAAACGGCCAGCCCCGTTTCAAGGACTGGCCGTAATCTTGATGGGCTTTTCCGTCAATCGCGCTTTTGGTCTAAAGCGGCGACTGCGTTATGAAATCAGTTGCCCTTGGGCGCGAGGATCTGGCGGCCGCGATACATGCCGGACTTGAGATCGACGTGATGCGGGCGGCGCAGCTCGCCGCTGTCCTTGTCCTCGACGTAAGCCGCTGCCTTGAGTGCGTCGGCCGAGCGGCGGAAACCGCGCTTCATGGGCGTCGTCTTCCTCTTGGGTACTGCCATTGTCCTTACTCCATCCTGTCTTGCTGCAACCGTCGGCCAAAAGGCTTCAACCGCGCCGGTCGCGCCAATATCTTTTTCCGTGTGTCGGATCGTGGCGCTCTATACAGGAGCCGAAGGGGTTTGGCTAGTATCTGTGTCGATGAAAAACATAATGCTCAAAGCTGGGCGGGCCTGTCAAAGACGCACGCGGCATGGCCAGAAAACTGTTGCGCCCGCGCCGCGATGATCGCCGCGGTGCGCCGCAGCCCCGCCGTGGGCTTTGCCGGATTGCGTACATGGGGGTTGGGAAGCGTCACGGCGAGCAGGCTCGCCCGCTCCCAGGAAAAATTCTCCGCCGTCGCCCCGAACGCCCGCTGCGCGCCCGCCTCGATCCCGAACGTTCCCTCCGGTCCCCATTCGGCGATATTGAGATAGATCTCGAAAATCCGCTGCTTGGACAACACCAGATCGATATAGATGGCCAGCGGCACCTCGACCGCCTTGCGGACAACCGAGCGGTCATTCCACAAAAAGAGGTTCTTGGCGACCTGCATGGTGATGGTCGAGGCCCCTCGCGCACCCTCCCCGGCCCGCCAGTTGGCGATCTCGTTCCTCAGCGCCCCCCAGTCCACCCCGTCATGGCGGCAGAACTGCCCGTCCTCGGACAGGATGACCGCCGTCTTGAGCCGGTCCGAAATGGTGTCGAGGTCACGCCATTGGCGCTCCACCGGCTGGAAGGTGAGGTAGCGCGAGACCATCAGGGTGGAGAAGGGATTGAGAACGCCATAGACCGGCACCAGCACGAGCGGCAGCGCAACAAGGATTGCCGCCAGCACAAGGACGAACCGCATGGCCCGCCACGCAATGCCGCGCTTGCGCTTGTCCTTTTGTGCCAAACTCTTTGTTTCCCGGGCCTTTGTTTGCATGCTTGTAGAATGAAGCGCGACCCGTTAGCAAATCCCCCATGACGACCCCCGACCTCAATAGCCGCATCGCCGCCTGTTCCGCCGACATCGACGGCTTCCTCGACCATCATCTGGGCGCCGCCAACCGCCCGCCCCGGCTTCTCGCCGCCATGCGCCACGGCGCGCTGGGGGGCGGCAAGCGCCTGCGCCCCTTGCTCCTGCGCGAAAGCGCCGCCCTTTTCGGCATCACGCCCCAACAGAGCCTTGCCGCGGGCGCAGCCATCGAGATGGTCCATTGTTATTCGCTGGTCCATGACGACCTGCCCGACATGGACAACGACCAATTGCGCCGGGGCAAGCCAACGGTCTGGAAGGCCTTCGATCCCGCGCTCGCCATCCTTGCCGGCGATGCGCTTTTGACCGAAGCCTTTGCGCTTTTATCGAGCCCAAAAACCCATCCCGACCCTGCCATCCGCGCCGAACTGATCGCGGCCCTTTCGCTGGGCGCGGGCCAGATGGTCGAGGGACAGGTGCTCGATATCGAGGGCGAAACCGTCCCGCTCGATGAAGACGGCGTCTTCAGGATGCAGGCGCTGAAGACCGGCGCGCTGATCCGCACCGCATCGGAGATGGGCGCGATCCTGGGCAACGCCGGCCTCGACGCCCGCGCCGAACTCGTCCGCTTCGGCATCTCCGCCGGCCTCGTCTTTCAGATCGCCGACGACATCCTGGACGTCACCGCCACCTCCGACGCGCTCGGCAAGACGGCCGGCAAGGATATCGAACAGAACAAATCCACCATCGTTGCCCTGCGCGGGCTGGATGGCGCCCGGAAAATCCTTGACCACTCCGTTTCAGGCGGGCTGGACGCACTCAAGGGTTTTGGTACGCAGGCCGATCCCCTGCGCGAGCTGATCCGCCACTTCGCCGCGCGAGAGAACTGACGGAGCGTTACCTTGAAATCACGCAACTCCTGGGCTACATTGTAGCTACAAAAGGAGTTTTCCCATGGCCGCCAATGCCGTTGTCCGTGCCCGGATCGATGAAGACGTGAAAGATGAAGCCACCGCCGTTCTCGCGGAAATGGGGCTCACGGTTTCCGACATTCTGCGCATGACCCTCATTCGCGTCGCTCGCGACAAGGCCGTTCCCTTTGAACTGAAGGTCCCCAACGCCGAGACCCGCGCGGCGATGGAAGAGGCTGATCAGATCATAAAAGAGCGCCGCTTGCGCTTTAAGTCCGCAGAAGAAATATTCGATGCGCTCGAAAAAGAAACCGACGAGTAAGCGCACCAATCCCCCAAGAACGACCGGCTACGCCAAAGCCTTCCGCAAGGATTGGGATAGGCTGTCGCGAACCGGACGCTTTGACATGGGCAAACTCAAGCACGTGATGATGCTCCTGATCGGGAACGACGCGCCGCTCGGACCCGAATGGCTGGATCATCCGCTGAAAGGAAACTGGGTGGGGCACCGGGAATGCCACATTGGCGGCGATTTCCTGCTCGTTTATCGTGTTGAGGATGACGATATCGTCTTCACCCGCATCGGCACCCATTCCGAACTTTTCGAGTAAACCTACTCCGCCGCGTTTGCCCTGCCTGTGCCGAACCGGTTCTCGATATAGTCCGCGACCATCTTCTTGAACTGGTCGGCGACGTCCGCCCCCTTGAGCGTTGCCACCTTCCGGCCCTCGATGAAGACCGGCGCGGACGGGGTTTCGCCGGTTCCGGGGAGCGAGATGCCGATGTCGGCGTGCTTGGATTCCCCCGGCCCGTTGACGATGCAGCCCATCACCGCAACGCTCAGGGCCTCGACACCGGGATATTTTTCGCGCCATTCGGGCATCGAGCCTGAAAGGTGGTCCTGGATATCCTTGGCGAGTGTCTGGAATGTCGTCGAGGTCGTCCGCCCGCAGCCCGGACACGCGGCAACCACCGGCACGAACTGCCGAAACCCCATGGTCTGGAGCAGTTCCTGGGCGACCTTGACCTCGAGCGTCCGGTCCCCGCCCGGCTCGGGGGTCAGCGAAATGCGGATCGTATCGCCGATCCCCTGTTGCAAGAGGATGCCCATCGCCGCCGAAGAGGCAACGATCCCCTTGGAGCCCATCCCCGCCTCGGTCAGCCCCAGATGCAGCGCGTAATCGCAGCGCTGGGCAAGGTCCTGATAAACGGCGATCAGTTGCTGGACGTCGGACACCTTGGTGGAAAGGATGATCTTGTCGCGCCCCATCCCCAGGTCCTCGGCGCGTTCGGCTGAAAGAATGGCGGACCGGATAATCGCCTCGCGCTGCACATGCGCCGCGCTCCAGGGTTCGGCGCGTGCCGCATTCTCGTCCATCAGGGCGGTCAGCAATTCCTGATCGAGCGAACCCCAGTTGACCCCGATGCGCACCGGCTTGTCGTGGGTGTTGGCGATCTCGATCATCTGAGAGAACTGCTTGTCGCGCTTGTCGCGGAAGCCCACATTGCCCGGGTTGATCCGGTATTTGGCCAGCGCCTCTGCACAGGCGGGATGGTCCGAAAGCAGCTTGTGGCCGATGTAATGAAAATCACCCACCAGCGGCACGTCGACCCCAAAAACCATCAGCCGGTCGCGGATATGGGGCACGGCGGCGGCGGCCTCGTCGCGGTCGACCGTGATGCGCACGATCTCGGAGCCGGCCCGCGCCAGCGCCATCACCTGGCGCACGGTTGCATCGATATCGGCGGTATCGGTGTTGGTCATCGACTGGACGACGATGGGGCGTTCGCCACCCACCATCACCCCGCCCACATCGACCCCGACCGCCTTCCTGCGTGTCAGTGGACCCGCCATCTGGTGTTCCGAAGGTTTCTTAAAGACTGTGCCACACATACGCTCTCGACCATCAAGGTGCAATGTCACAAGCATGTGACGCGCCGCCACCTCTTGAAACGGGGATGGCCGATGACGATTTACGGCCCATGATCCAGAAACTATTCTCGTTGGCCCTGCCCCGCTTCCTGCGTTTCCGCAAGGAGGTCGTCCTGCTCTGGCGTGCGCTGTGGGCGCCCACGACCCCGCTCTATCTCAAGGCGGCAACGCTCTTTGCGGTGCTTTATCTCGTCACGCCCACCGATCTTCTGCCCGATGTCATCCCCGTCATCGGCTGGATCGACGACATCATCCTCGTGCCGCTGATGGTAAGCTGGATCGTCTCGCGCCTGCCGGTTCCCGCCCCCGCCACCGCGCGTCGGGAGGGCCCCGTCATCGACGGCACGGCCCGGGAGCGTTTCCAGGACCCGTCCTGAACCGGTTCTGCCCAAAAATCGACGTTATCGGAACAAAATGCACGCTCCATGACTTTACCGCTCACACGAATTGACGTGCGAGGAGTATTGAAATGGGCCTTTCCACCATCCTGCTGATTATTCTGGTCTTGCTGCTGATCGGCGCGCTGCCGTCCTGGGGCTATTCGCGATCATGGGGCTATGGCCCGACCGGAATCCTCGGCGTCATCCTGGTCGTCGTCGTGATCCTGATGCTGATGGGACGAATCTGACCTGCATCCATTTTAAAGGCGGAGCCGCCCCCCGGGCGGCCCCGTCTTTTTTCATTCCAGCCGGATCAGAAGATCCTTGGCATCGATCTGGTCGCCGGGTCTGACCAGAACCTCGGCAACCACGCCGCCCGTTTCGGCGTGGATGGCGGTTTCCATCTTCATGGCTTCGATCGAGACCAGCACGTCCCCCGCCTCGACGCGCTGGCCCACCGCAACCGCCAGTGTTGAAACCACCCCCGGCATCGGCGCGCCGACCTGTTTGGGATCGTCCTGCACCGCCTTGGGCCGCACGGCGATATCCCCCGATTTCAGCCGATCCGGCACGACGATGGTGCGCGGCTGGCCGTTGAGGTCGAAAAACACCTTCACCCGCCCCTTCTCATCGGTTTCCGAGCGCCCCAGATACTGCACCACCATGGTCTTGCCCTTTTCGAGATCGACCATGATCTCGTCGGTGGGAGCGAGCCCGTAAAAATAGACCGGCGTGGGCAGCACTTCGGTCGGCCCGTAGGTGTCTTGCGCCTTGGCGAACTCGGTAAAGACCTTGGGATACATGAGGTAGGACGCCAGCCGGAAGTCATCGAGTTCGCCCCCGGCGGCCTCCTCGGCCTTTTCTCTTTCCGCAGCCAGATCGGCGGGCTTGAGATAGGCTCCGGGCCGCTTGGTCATGGCAATCTTGCCCTTGAGAACCTTTTTCTGCAGCTTCTCGGGAAAGCCTCCCGGCGGCTGGCCGAGATCGCCGGCAAAGAACCCCACCACCGAATCGGGAAAGGCGATTTCCTTGTCGGGGTTTTCGACATCGGCCCGGGTGAGGCTGGACGAGACCATGGCCAGCGCCATGTCGCCCACCACTTTCGATGACGGGGTGACCTTGACGATGTCCCCGAACATCTTGTTCACGTCCGCATAGGTCTGCGCCACCTCGTGCCAGCGGGTTTCGAGCCCCATCGAACGGGCCTGCTCCTTCAAATTGGTGAACTGGCCGCCCGGCATCTCATGGAGATAGACTTCCGAGGCCCCACCCTTGAGATCGGATTCGAAGGCCCGGTACTGCATCCGTACCGCTTCCCAGTAAAACGAGATTTCGCGGATGGCTTTGGCATCGAGCCCGGCGTCGCGCTCGGTGCCGGCCAGGGCCGCAACGAGCGAGCCCAGTGTCGGCTGGCTGGTCGTGCCCGAAAAGGCGTCCATCGCCGCATCGACCGCGTCGACCCCCGCCTCGCACGCCGCCAATACCGTGGCCGCCGCCGCCCCGGAGGTGTCGTGGGTATGGAAATGGATCGGCAGGCCGATTTCCTGCTTGAGCGTTGCAAAGAGTTTTCGGGCGGCAGCGGGCTTCATCAGCCCGGCCATGTCCTTGACGCCCAGCACGTGCGCACCCGCCGCCTCAAGCTCTTTGGCCAGCGAGACGTAATATTTGAGGTCATATTTGGCCCGGTCGGGATCGAGCATGTCGCCGGTGTAGCAGAGCGTTCCCTCGCAGACCTTGCCCGCTGCGTTGACCGCGTCCATCGCCACGCGCATGTTCTCGACCCAGTTGAGGCTGTCGAACACGCGGAAGATATCGACCCCGCCCTCGGCGGCCTTTTCAACGAAGAACTGCACGACATTGTCGGGATAGGAAGTGTAGCCCACTCCGTTGGCGCCGCGCAAAAGCATTTGCATGAGGATATTGGGCGCGCCCTCGCGCACCTTTTGAAGCCGTTCCCACGGGTCTTCGTTCAAGAACCGCATGGCGACGTCGAACGTCGCCCCGCCCCAGCATTCGAGCGAGAAAAGATTCGGCAGGCCCCGGCTGTAGGCGCCCGCGATCCGCGCGATATCATAAGTGCGCATCCGGGTCGCCAGCAGGGACTGGTGCCCGTCGCGCATGGTGGTGTCGGTAAAGAGCACCCGCTTCTGGCGCGTCATCCAGTCCGCAAGCCCCGTGGGGCCGTCGCGCTCGAGGATCTGGCGCGAGCCCTCGATCACCGGCAGCGGGGGATAGTCGGGAATGACCGGCACCGTGGCGTGGGCCGGCGGGCGCGGCCTGTCGCGCACCTCCGGGTGCCCGTTGACCGTCACGTCCGCCATATAGGTCAAAAGCTTGGTCGCCCGGTCCTTGCGCTTTTCCATATGGAACAGCTCGGGCGTCTCGTCGATGAAGCGCGTGGCATAGGTGTTGTCGCGGAATTTGGGGTGGGTGATGATGTTTTCGAGGAACGCCAGATTGGTCGAGACGCCCCGGATGCGGAATTCGCGCAAGGCCCGGTGCATGCGCGCGATGGTTTCCTCGGCCGTCGGCGCCCAGGTGGTGACCTTTTCGAGCAGCGGATCGTAATAGCGGGTGATGATGGCGCCCGCATAGGCCGTGCCGCCATCGAGCCGCACGCCGAACCCCGTCGCTCCGCGATAGGCGGTGATGCGGCCATAATCGGGGATGAAGTTTTCCTCCGGGTCCTCGGTCGTCACCCGGCATTGCAGCGCGTGACCGTTGAGCCTGATCTTGTCCTGCGGCGGCACACCGGACTCGGGCGTGCCGATCGCCGCCCCGTCCATCACCCGGATTTGCGCCTTGACGATATCGATCCCGGTCACCTCCTCGGTCACCGTGTGTTCGACCTGGATGCGCGGGTTGACCTCGATGAAGTAGAATTGGTCGCTGTCGGCATCCATCAGGAACTCGACCGTCCCCGCGCAGCGATAATTCGCCGCCCGCCCGAGCTTCAGCGCCGCCTCGGTCAGCGCCTCGCGCGTTTCCGGCGAGAGATAGGGTGCAGGCGCGCGCTCGACCACCTTCTGGTTGCGCCGCTGCACCGAGCAGTCGCGCTCGTAAAGGTGGACCAGATTGCCGTGATCGTCCCCGAGCAGTTGCACCTCGACGTGCCGGGCCCGCTCGACGAGCTTTTCGAGATACATCTCGTCCTTGCCGAACGCGGCCTTGGCCTCGCGCTTGCCTTCGGAGACCTCGTGGCGCAATTCCTTGGCGGACGTGATGCGGCGCATGCCGCGTCCGCCCCCGCCCCAGCTTGCCTTGAGCATCAGCGGATAGCCGATCGCTTCGGCCATTTTCGCCACTTCATCGAGATCGTCGGGCAGGGGTTCGGTCGCCGGCACCACCGGCACCCCGGCCCTCAGCGCCATATTGCGCGCCGCGACCTTGTTGCCCAGATCGCGCATGGTCTTGGCGTCGGGTCCGATAAAGACAATGCCCGCATCGGCGCACGCATCGGCAAATTCGGGGCTTTCCGCCAGCAATCCATAGCCGGGATGGATCGCATCGGCCCCCGAAATCCGCGCCACGCGGATATATTCATCGATCTGGAGATAGGCTTCGACCGGCCCCAGCCCCTGGCCGATCAGATACGCCTCGTCAGCCTTGAACCTGTGCAGCGCCAGCTTGTCTTCTTCGGCGAACACAGCAACCGTCCTGAGCCCCAATTCGTTGGCCGCCCGGAACACGCGGATGGCGATTTCGCTACGGTTGGCGACAAGGATTTTCTTGATCGTCATTCAGGCTGGTCCCCTTTTTTTCCTGATGTTCCAGAGCCGGACTGGCCGGCAAGGGCGCGGCCCGCATCCCTCGGCGACTGGAAACTGACTATGAGCGCCGCAGGGGCGGCACGAGCGGCGGCCAGGAAAGCCCGGTACGCGTTCCCGACAGGCGCAAGCCTATGATAGCGGCTTGTCGAGATGCCCGGCCAGATGGCTTATGTCATACCCGGCATGCGCCGCCGCGGAGACGATCTCCCCACTGTCGCGTTCTCCCGCCTGGCTCAGCGCCCACAGTGTCGTCGAGCGCGTGCCCGAGCGGCAAAAGCAAAAGATCGGCCCGTCATGGCTTGCAAAGACGTCGCGGGTCGCTGCGACCATCTCGGGGGTCACACCTTCCCGGCCCATGGGAATCTCGACATAGTCGATCCCCGCCTCCCGCGCGGCAGCGGCAAGCTCGCCCCCTGCGGGCTGGTCGGGAGCCTCGCCGTCGGGACGATTGTTGACGATGGCGACGAACCCGGCCGCCTTGATGGCGGCGACGTCCTCTGGCTGGATCTGTCCCGCAACGCTCACTCGATCGTTGATCTTTTTGATGTCCAAGATCGCTACTCCCGCTTGCCAGTCTGACGCCGAATGGCCCTTTCGGGGGCCGCCGGCGCGCTATCAACGACACTCGATACCACTTTTGAGGTGCGATAACACGACAAAACAGCGCCCAGCCCTTTATGGGGCATCTCCCCTCCGGGGACGCGCCTCGCTCCCCTCATCCACCCCCGTCCAGTCCTGCCAGATTTCGGGTCGGGTGACGATGAAATGGGTGGCCGCCTCGTCGGCGCTGGCTTCGTTCTCGGCCTGCCAGTTCAGCAGCCGGTTCATCTCGGCCAGCGGCATCTGCGCCCGGCCCAGATAGGCGGCGATCCGGGGAGCATCGGTAAACACCCATTCGGCTGCCGCGATCACCACCGTATCGGGGGCATAGCTCGAAGGCCCGAACGGCACACAATCGGCAAGCGCCATGCACTGGGCGTTGCCCAGATCGAACGGGCCCATGTCGAGCGGCACGAGATCGAGCCGGTCGATGAGCCCGTTGGGCTGCCAGTAATAGGCGAGCGCCGGTTCGCGCCGGGTCACCCTGTCGCTCAATGTCCTGTCGAGCGTGAACCTGTCGAACGGCTCGGTTGCGGCGAACCGCTCCCCCAGCCCATAGGCATCGATCATCTTGGGCGTCGTCAGGGCGCAGGCCCATTCGGAGGGGCAGGACAGCAGTTCGCCCTTTTCCGCCCCGCTGGCGGCAAAGACCCGCCAATAATCGCCCAGCCCGCTGGCCGTGGTCAGCCCCGGATGGTTTTCGCGCACATAGCGGGGCACGAACCAGGCTTCCAGCGGCCCGCCGGTAAAGGTATCGCCCGCCGCGCGCACGCTTTGCGCCCCCAGCGCCCCGTTCCACAGATCGGCGTGGCGCGAGGCCCAGATCTCGGGCGCGAGCGCGGGCTGGCGGGTCGTGGTCATCGAGGAGATAGTGGCTTCCGGATCGCCCGCCACCAGCCGGACGGGGCACTGGAACTGCGCGGCAATGACCTTGGCGTGGATGTGGGCAAGAATCGCCGCCGACGGCCAGCCCATCTCGGCGATGGTGAAGGCTCCCGACGCACACGGATCGGCAGGCGCGGCCTCGCGCGGCGCGCTCATGGCGCCCAGGACGCGGGTCTCAAGGGTCTGCACCTGCGCCGATCCGGCCACCGGGGCGAGCGCGGCTGCAAGGATCGCAACGATCTGCAAGAATTTGCGGCCCATCACCTTCCCGGCGGTCCTTTACCTGTTTCCGAACGGCTGAAATTGACAAAAGCGGCGCCGTTAAGCAACTGACACAACGGACGAAATAGAGCACAAATTCTGGTGACTCCATGGCCATGAATGTGCAATCCTTCGCGCCGGAGGGAGTCAACGAGTGGCCCCCGGCCCTGCCGCAGCGCACAGTCAGAACGACGGGTCGCGGCGTAAACGTGGACTGCGGTAACGAACATTGAGGGAATATTCATGCATAAGTTCAAGAAAGCTCTGACCCTTGCGGTCGCCACCGGCGTGCTGGGTGCTGCCGTTCCCGCCCTTGGGCAGGACGTAAAGCTGGGCATCCTGATGGACATGACGGGTCCGATCGAATCCATGGCTCCCGGCATCGTTGCCGGCGGCGAACTGGCGATCGCTCACGTCAACGAACAGGGCGGCATTCTCGATGGCCAGACCCTGACGCACGTTCTGGCCGACACGGCCTGCGATGCGACCACCGCCGGCACGGCGGCCGACCGTCTGGTCAACAGCGAAAACGTGGTTGCCATCGTCGGTTCGGGCTGCACGGGCGCCACCATCGGCGCGGCCAACACCGCCGCCATTCCGGGCAATGTCGTCATGATCTCGCCGGCCTCCACCGCCGGTGCGCTGACCACGCTCGACGACAACGACCTCATCTTCCGCACTACGCCCTCGGACTCCTTCCAGGGTGTCAAGCTGGCCGACCTGCTGCTCTCCAAGGGCATCAACGAGGTCGCCGTGACCTACGTCAACAACGACTATGGCGCGGGCCTGGCCAACGACTTCACCGCCCAGTACGAAGCCAATGGCGGCTCGGTGCTGGCCAGCCTCGCCCATGAAGAAGGCAAGGCCGACTATCGCGCCGAGCTTGGCAACCTCGCCTCCTCGGGCGCGATGGATCTGGTGATCCTCGCCTATGCCTCGGGCTCGGGGCAGACCATCCTGCGCCAGGCCACCGAAAGCGGCGAGTTTACCCGCTTCATCGGTGCCGACGGCATGGTGGGCGACGGCATCTTCAACGGCATCGATCCTTCCTCGGTCGAGGGCATGATCATCACCCGCGCGGGCACGTATGAAGGTGAGGGCGCCTCGATCTATACCCAGCTTGCCACCGATGCCGGGCTGGTTCCGGACGCCGTTTATTCGACCCAGACCTATGACGCCGCTTTCATGCTGGCGCTGGCCATCGAGAAGAACGGCTCGGCCGACCGTGAGGGCGTTTCCGCCGCACTGCGCGAAATCGCCAGCGGCCCGGGCGAAGTGATCCTGCCGGGCGAATGGGAAAAGGCCAAGCAACTCATCGCCGATGGCGCCGACATCAACTACGAAGGCGCTTCGGGCACCCATGAATTCGACGAGGCGGGCGACGTCGCCGGCGTGATCGTCGAATACACCATCGAGAACGGCGAATTCGTCGCCGTCGGCCCGGTCGAATAAGACCTGGAACGTCCAGGATGACAAAGGCCCGGATCGAACGATCCGGGCCTTTTTCTTGTCCCCACCCTGTTCCCTTCCGCTTATCCTGCCAAGTTGGCCCAGTGCCACCCGCACCCTCGCATGTCACCCCGGGATTTATTCCCGGGGGCCAGAAGATGCCTACCCAAGACGCCGGACCATGTGGATGGTTCCGCGCTGGATTCCGGCAAGAAATGCCGGAATGACATCGAAGGAGACGGCAATCAGCGCATTGAAGCCCGAAAAATAACTGAACGGATTGAACGGATTTCGTTCAATCCGTTCAGTTATAGCCTCAATCGTGACGGCGCACGAATTCGGGCAGCAGGCCCTTTGGGGCGAACCGCAGCGCGATGGTGATGACCAGCCCGAGCACGAACACCCGCATCTGGATCGCGCGCGCCGATATGTCGGGGATCTCGCCCCATCCCATGCCCTGGGAAAAATCCGAGAGATTCAAGAACAGCGCCTGCGCCATAGGCTCGGACAGCACCCACACGATATAGATGAACAGCCCGCCGATCAGCGCGCCGAAATTATTCCCCGACCCGCCCACGATCAGCATCACCCAGATAATGAAGGTGTGGTTGATCGGCTGGTAGCTCGAGGGGTCGTAGATACCCACGAAGGATGTGAGGATGGCCCCGCCGATACCCATCAGGGCCGAACCGAAGACGAACAGCTCGAGCTGGCGTTTCGTCACGTCCTTGCCCATCGAACCGGCCGCGATATGATTGTCGCGGATGGCGCGCATCATGCGCCCCCACGGCCCGTTATAGGCACGGTGGATGAGGAACAGCGCAATCGCCACCACCGCCACCACCAGAACCAGAAATCCCGAGCGGGCGAGAACGAAACTCATGCTCGGGTCGTGTCCCATGGCCTGGAAAGCCTGCGGGTTGGGGACCGGCCAGGGGATCGGCGAGACCGTCAGCGTTCCGCGCGTCAGCCAGTCGACGTTCTTGATCACCGCGCGCAGGATTTCGGCGATGCCGATGGTGGCGATGGCCAGATAATCGGTCCTGAGCCCGAGACTGATCTTGCCCACGAAAAACCCGATCGCGGCGGCCAGAACGCCACCGAATGCCCAGCCGAGCAGCACGGGCAGGCCCAGCCCGCCGATCCAGCCCGCCTCGCTGGTGATATAGGAGGCCGCCGGGTCCATCTGCGAGCGGAAGATGACATAGGCGACGAACCACGCCAGAACGATCACCGCCCCGCGCCATTTGCCGATGATCCCGATGCGCTGGACGTTATGGGCCAGAACGATCAGCACCGCGCCGATCGCGGCGGCGAAAAGCGTCATGCCCAGCATGGCCGGGCCGTCCGAGGCCCAGAAGGCTTCATTGACCGGAAAGGCGATGAACACCATCGCGAACCCGCCCACCATCAGCATCCCCAATATACCGAAGTTGAACAGGCCCCCGAAACCCCACTGGATGTTGAGCCCCATGGCGATCAGCGCAAAGGCGAAGGCCTCGACCATCAGCCGCACGGTGAACGGGGCGCCCATGAAAAGGCCCACCACGACGATGAGGACGAACAGCCCCGAAAAGAGGCCGACATAGCGCATGGTCATGTCGAAGCTCCCTTGAAGATTCCCGTGGGCCGCACAAGGAGCACGACGACGAGGATGATGAAGGCGACGGTGAGCTTGTATTCGGACTGCACCAGCGCCAGCGAACTGGGAATCTCGAACCACTCGGGCAGCGCGTCACGGAAGGGCCGGAGCAGCACCGCCCAGTTGAAGACCGCCATGGTTTCGGCGAACCCGAGCAGGAATCCCCCGGCGATCGCGCCATAGGCATGCCCCAACCCGCCCACGATCGCGGCGGCAAAGATCGGCAGGACGATGTTGAACGCAAGGTCGGGCTTGAGCGACACATCGAGCGCCAGCATGGTGCCCGCAAGGCACGCCAGCGCCCCCGCGATCACCCAGGTGACGCGCACGACGAGCTTTGTGTTGATGCCCGAAACCCGCGCCAGATCGGCATTGTCGGCCATCGCCCGCATGCCCTTGCCCAGCCGCGAGCGGGTGAGGAACAGATGGAGCGCGATCACCGCGACGGCGGTGAGGATCACCAACAGCAATTGCGGTTCGGTAAACGAGATGGGGCGCGTCACGCCCTCGAAGGGCAGGTCGATGCGGTAAAGCTTTTTGGACCCGCCTTCAAAGAACGAATAGCTCGACGAGCCGAAAAACAGCCGGATCACGCCCTGGATCATCATGGTAACGCCGATCGAGGCGATCAGCAGGGTCACCGGCCGCGCGCCGCGCGCCCGCAACGGGGCATAGAACCCCTTGTCGATCCCCAACGCCAGCACCGCCGCGATCACCATGGCGAAGGGCAGCACCACGAACCCGGTGGGCAGGGGAAAGGCGATGCCCGTTGCCGCAACGATCCCAGCGAGCAGGAACGCAACGAACCCGCCCATCGTCATCATGTCGCCATGAGCGAAATGGGCGAACCGCAGAATGCCGAAAATGAGCGTGATGCCCACCGCGCCCAGCGCATAGATCGAGCCGAGCACCGCCCCGCCGATCACCACCTGATTGAAAAAGAAAATGAAATCGTTCATCTGGTGGTCAACCCCCGAGGAAACTCTTGGCCACTTCCGGATCGTCGAGCAGTTCGCGGCCCGTGCCCGTATAGCGGTTCTGCCCCGAGGCGAGGACGAACCCCTTGGTGGCGAACGCCAGCGCCTGGCGCGCGTTCTGCTCCACCATCAGGATTCCCACCCCGGCGGCGTTGATTTTGACCACCTGCTCGAAGATCTCCATCATGTAGCGCGGGGAAAGCCCCGCCGAGGGCTCATCGAGCATCAGGAGGCGCGGCTGGCTCATCAGCGCCCGCCCCATCGCCACCATCTGGCGCTGCCCGCCCGACAATTCGCCCGCGTTCTGGTTGCGCTTGGCCTTCAAATCGGGGAACATCTCATAGACCATCTCGAGAGAGGCCGAGAGATCGTCGCGGCGCACGAACGCGCCCATCTCGAAATTCTCGTGCACGGTCATCGAGGTGAAGACGTTGTGCTCCTGGGGCACAAACGACAGCCCCAGCGGCACCAGCCGGTCGGGCTCGGAATTTGTTATGTCGCGCCCCTCGAACTCGACCTCGCCTTCAGTCACCGTCAAGAGCCCGAAGATCGCCTTGAGCGTGGTCGATTTCCCCGCCCCGTTCGGCCCCACGATCACCCCGATATCGGAGGCCTCGATGGCGATATTGACCCCGTTGAGGATCGGCGCGCCGCCATATCCTGCAACGACGTTCTTGAGTTCGACCACATTCATTTGACGACCTCCACGGCCGCACCGAAATAGGCCTCGACAATCTGCGGGTTGGAGCGCAACTCCTCCATCGTGCCCTTGGCGATGACCTCGCCCTGCGCCATCACATAGACCGGGTCGCACAGCCGCGCGATCAGATCCATGTCGTGCTCGATGACAAAGAAGGTGTAGCCCAGTTCGCGGTTCATGCGCTCGATATTGGCGGCAAGGTCGTTGAGCAGCGTCTTGTTGACCCCTGCCGCGACCTCGTCGAGCAGCACGGCCTTGGCGTCCACCATCATGGTGCGGCCAAGCTCCAGGAGCTTTTTCTGCCCGCCCGAAAGATTGCCGGCCAGCTCGTTCCTGACATGGCCGAGCTTTAGAAAGTCGATGACGTCGAGCGCCTTCTGGCGCACCTCCGCCTCGTGACGGGCAACGAGGCCGGGCTTGAACCACAGATTGGAAAGATGCTCGCCGGGCTGGTCGCCGGGCACCATCATCAGGTTTTCGAGCGCCGTCATGTGGGAAAATTCATGAGCGATCTGGAAGGTACGCAGCATGCCGCGCTTGAACAATTCGTGAGGGCGCAGCCCGGTGACGTCCTGCCCGTCAAAGACGATCTCGCCGCTGGTGGGCGGGAAATTGCCCGCCACCATGTTGAAAAGCGTCGATTTTCCGGCCCCGTTGGGCCCGATCAGCCCCGTGATCGAGCCGCGTTCGACCGCGAGCGAACATTTGTTGACCGCCAGGAGCCCGCCGAAACGCTTCGAGACGTTGCGAACCTCGATTACTGCATCAGATACCAATATCGACCAGCCCCTACCCTGTTTTATCTGCTCGCCGGACTATACTGCCCGTTTTTTGCGGCATGTGCACATAACCGGACCGTGCGGTCAACCACCGGAATGCTTGGAGTGCTTCACAAATCCGGAGAGCTCAAAGCGCGGCGAGCACGGCGCTTGCCGTCGAGCGGTTGCAGGCGAGCGGAATGTCATAGACCATCGCCAGCCGGATCAGCGATTTGATGTCCACATCGTGCGGCATGGCCGAAAGCGGATCGATGAAGAAAATGAGCGCATCGAGCCGTCCCTCCGCGATCATCGCCCCAAGCTGGGCATCTCCGCCCAGCGGGCCGCTCTTGAGCAATGTGATCTCAAGCCCCGTGCCCTCGGTGACGCGGGCCCCCGTCGTCCCCGTGCCGTAAAGCTCGAACCCGGCCAGCCGCTCGCGATTGGCGCGCGCAAAGGCGACCATATCGTCCTTCTTGTCGTCATGGGCCACAAGCCCGATCCGCTGCGCCATGAAACTCCCCCTTCCCTCGGCGGCATCGCCCTCTTTTTTGTTAAGATCACAAGGGCACGGCGTTGCCAAGCTCAACCGGGGGGATCGACGCAAAATCCTCGCACTGCCGATCGCGCGGGATCTTGCCGCCCGCGTCCAGCACATCGGGATGCCGATCCATGGCGCGGGCGATGACGGGAGAAAAAGGTTGGGAACCGACTGGGTCCCTCTCCGCCATCATCCGGCTACCCGGGTGATCTGTTGAACCGGGACCAGGGTGAGCGGGCGCTTGCCGGGTCGTTTCAGGTTTTGATGGAAACGGCTTGCCGCGGCGGTTGAGGTTGGATTGCGCCGGATTCCGGGAACGAGCCCCGGAATGACATTGGTGATTTTGGCCGATACCCGCCCAATGCCGCTTGCCACCCCGGGATTCATTGCCGGGCCCAGACCGAACCCGCCGCAATCGCGGGAACCTCGACGATTCCGTCAACACTGATCTGCGCTAGGACAGCGCGCCGATCACCGCCTCGATGCGTTTTTTCATGGTCGCGGCATCGAAGGGCTTGATGATGTAGTTGTTGACCCCGCACTCGATGGCTTCCTTGACCTGCTCCTTGTCCGAGCGGCCCGTCGCCATGATGAAGGGCATCGATTGCGTGCGTGGGTGCTTGCGCACGACCTTGAGCAGCGTAAGCCCGTCGACATCATCCATGTTCCAGTCGGAAATGATGAGATCGACATTGGTCTTTTCGAGCTTGGTCAGGGCATCGCGGCCCGATTTGGCTTCGATGATGTCCTTGAACCCCAACTGGGTCAGGATGTATTTACAGATGCCCCGCATGGACTGCTGGTCATCGACGATGAGAACGCTGACAGCGCTGGCCTTTGGCATGGCTTCCCCGGTCAAGTTACGCCCCGATGCGCCGAACCCCGTTCCGCACCGGCAGGCGTTCGGTATCACTCCTGCGGCCGCCCCGATTGCTCCCGGACTGGCCCGTTATAAAAAACTCTAGGCAACAAGCGTTACGAATCCCTCAACCGGACACCGCAATTTACGCAACCGCCTTGAGTTTCAAAAGCGCTGCCACGAGCCGGCCGGCAATTTTCTCGATCGCGGCTTCTTCGACCACCGCGCCGATTTCGGCGGCCACCTTGGGCATGCCATAGATCAGTGCCGAACCCCTGGCCTGCCCGATGGTAAAGGCGCCCGCCTCGCGCATCAGCTTGAGTCCCTGGGCGCCATCGCGCCCCATTCCGGTAAGGATAGCGCCCACCGCCATCGGCCCCACGACCTTTGCGACCGAGCCGAACAGCACATCGACGCTCGGCCGGTGCCCCGATGTCGCCTCGTCATGGGTGACACGGCATTTGAGCTGGCCGGAGCTTTTCTCAACACGCAGGTGATTGTCTCCCGGCGCGATATAGGCCGTACCCGCCTCGAGCGGCATGCGGTCGGTCGCCTCGACCACCCGTATCGGCAACAGATCGTTGAGCCGGTGGGCGAACCGGGCGGTAAAGCCCTTGGGCATGTGCTGGGCGATGACGATGGGCGGACAATCGGCGGGAATGGCCGAAAGGACCTGCCGGATCGCCTCGACGCCCCCCGTCGATGCTCCGATGGCGACGAGCGCCCCCTTGGGGGCGGCGGCGGTCTTTAAAGGCAGGTCGGGTGCGGCGGCGCGCATGGCGCGGCCCTTGACGTCCGAGGCTGCCGCAAAACGCACCTTTTCGCGCAAGGTCGCCCCGAACGCATCGAGCCCGCCGGAAAGATCGCGTCCGGGCTTGGCGACGAAATCGACCGCGCCCAGTTCGAGCGCCAGCATCGTCTCGCTGGCCCCCCGTGTCGTCAGCGTTGAAACCATCACCACGGGCATGGGGCGCAGGCGCATGATCTTTTGCAGGAACGCCAGCCCGTTCATGTTGGGCATTTCGATATCGAGGGTCACGACCTCGGGGTTGAGGGCCTTGATCTTTTCGCGCGCATCGAGCGGGTCGTGGGCGGTGCCCACCACCTCGATGTCGCCATCCTGGGCCAGCGTCCTGCTCAGAACCTCCCTTATGAGCGCGCTGTCATCGACCACCAGCACCTTTATCATGCCGCATCCCTTGCGTCTGAAACCGCCTTGCGTTGATAGACCGTCTTGCCCACTAGCCTGAATCCCGAGGACACCGCCTGCAGGTTCTCGGAGTGCCCAATATAAAGAAAGCCGCCCGGCGCCAGCACTTGTCCCAGCCGGTTGAACAGCACCCCTTGCGTTGGCTTGTCGAAATAGATCGCCACGTTCCGGCAAAAGATCGCATCGAACGGTCCCTTGACCGGCCATGGCCCGATGAGGTTGAGCAGCTTGAACGCGATCGTCTGGCGCGCCGCCGCCGGGATGCGGATCGTATCGGGCCCCGCCTTTTCAAACAGCGCCACGCGCTCGCGCGACAGCCCGTTAAGCTCGCTCACCGGATAGACCCCGGTGGCCGCCTTGGCGACGACATTGGAATCGATGTCGGTGGCAAGGATGCGGAAATCCCAGCGTTTAAGCTCGGGAAACGCATCGAGGAGGCACAGCGCGATCGTATAGGGTTCCTGCCCCGTCGAGCACCCCGCAGACCATATCCGCAGCCGCGGACGCCCGCCGCGCACGCGGGGCCGGTTTTCCATCAGTTCGCCGACATGGGCGACCAGATGGTCGAAATGGTGATCCTCGCGGAAAAACCGCGTGAGGTTGGTTGTGAGCGCATTGACGAAATTCTGGTCGTCATCGGCGTTTCCCCGCGCCTCGAGATAGTCGACATAGGCGCTGAACCCGGTAAGGCCGAGTGCGCGCACAAGCTTGGAGAGGCGGGAAATGACGAGGGTGCGCTTGGCGTCCGACAGCGAAATCCCCGCGATCCTGTAAACGCGCTCGCGGATGCGCGAAAACTCCTTGTCGCTGAGTGGAAATTCCCCGTACTCCATCGCCCCCGCCTTTCTTTTCACCGGCGGCGGGCGATGCCCCCCTCCAGCATGTCATTACCGGATCCATTGTCCGAGAGCGCATCGTTCTGGCGTCTGGCGCGGTCCATCAGCGTTTCAAGCTCGGTTCCTGCCCGCTCGAGCGCCGTACCGCCCTCGCCGAGCGCGCCATCCATCCTTGCCGTTTCATCTCTTAAAATCAGTAAATGGGCATCGATATCGCCCAGCGCCGAGATGAGCGCATCGGCCTCGGCCGCCCCAACTTCCGCTTCGCCCATGCTTTTGGTGACAAGTTGGCGGATGGTCTTTGAGGATTTGGCCGAGGCTTGCGCCAGTTCGCGCACCTCGGCGGCGACCACCGCGAACCCTGCGCCCTTGTCCCCGGCCCGCGCCGCCTCGACCGCAGCGTTAAGCGCCAAAAGGTTGGTGCGGAACGATACATCCTCGATCCCCGCCATCAACTGGTCGATCTCGCGCGCCAGGGTCTCGACCGCCACGGCGCTTTGGCCGGCGCGTCGGGCCGCTTCGCCCGCCGCCTCCGCGTACCCCGTCATGCCGTCCCTTGTTTCCCCGATCCGCCGGGCGCTCCGGCGCCCGCCCGCGAAAGCCTCCTGGGCGGTATCGGAGGAAAGCCGCGCCGCTTCCGCACCCGCGACCAGTTCGCGCGCGCTCGTACGGCACATCTCGACCAGGCTGCCGATCCGTTCGAGCCGGGCCCGCGCCCTAAGGTTGGCCTCCGCCGCATCGTCGCGCGCCGCCGCCAGCCCCATGATGGTCCGCGCCAGCGCCGTCACCTGCGGGGCAAGCCCGCCATTGGCGGGGATGATCTCGGCCTCCCCGCCATCGCGGGCCAGCGCATCCATCGCAAGAACGCTCCGGTCGAGCGCCTCGAACCCGGCATTGACCGCCTCGAGCTCGGGATTGCCCGCAACCGCCACAGGCGGGAACCGGAACCCGGTCGCCCCGCCCGCCAGAGCCTCGGTCATTTCATGCCAATGGCCGTCCCCGATGACGACACCCGGACGCTCGAGCCCGATCAGCCAGCGCTCGCTACCCAACGGCACTGAAACCGCCCGCCAGTCATGGCCCGCGAACCGCACCGTGGCGCTGGCCGGGCCGTCGAGCCGGGGCACCTCGCCACCCAGGAGGGCGGCAACGGTTTGCATTTCGGCGCATTCGGGCGCGCGCGCCGCAACCCCTGCGCTCATCTTGACGATGGTGCCATCCTTTTGCCCGATGATGGCGGGCTGGCCGGCCTGCTCGAACGCCGTCTGATAGACATGGGCGCGCTCGAGCCGAGCGCACAGATTTGCGATGATCTCGCCCACATAGGCGATCTCGCTGCCCGTCCCCATGGACGCAATGCCCGCCGCCTCGCCCAGCGCCGACAATTGCGCGCGCTGGTTCCGATCGGCCCGCAACGCCACAACCCACGCCCCCAGCGCGATCACCAGCGCTCCGGCAATGAGAGCGCCGATCAGGCCCACGGAAGGCGGCAAAAAGATAAGCGCGTACCCGCCCAGCCCGCAAAAGCCCAGCCAGGAGGGAAGGAGCAGCAAAACCAGCCGCGTGCGGCGCATAGGCAAGGCCCTGGATCGAGGGAGCCGGAATCAGTTTCCCCGATCCTATGGCGGCATGGTTAACGCTTTGTGAGCGCCCACGCCGCCCGATAAGGACTTGATAACCTTTGCTGCGGTCAGAAAAGCTCGATCTCTGCGGCGGCCGGCTTGATGATCTGGCGCTTGGCGATGGCCAGTTCGTCCCTTACCAGATGCACGCTGTCGCGGCTGTCGAGGCGCTTGACCAGCGCCCGGCCGGTGGTCGGCTGGAACATCACGCGCCGCGCGAAATTGCCCCCCATGTCCTCGCTGGAGATGACGTAGTTTTCCTCGCGCAGAAATTCGCGGACAAACTCGATGTTCTTCAGTCCCACATCGTTGATCCCTGGATGGATGTTGCCACCCCCGAAAATCTTGAACTCGAGATTGGATTTCCGCCCCGTCCCGCGCGAAAGGATCATGTTGATGAGCTGTTCCATGGCGAACGCGCCATAGCGCGCCGATTGCCCGAACCGGTCCCTGGACGAGCCCGATTGCACGGCGAGCAGGAAATGATTCATCCCCCCGACCCCGGCCACCCGGTCGCGGATGCAGGCCGAGATACACGATCCCAGCACGGTGGAAAATGTGGTCCCCGGCTTGCCCGAGACCAGACAGTCACCCTGATGGACACTGGAGACCGTTCCGCGCGAAAAATCGGCTGGAAGCGATGCTGACGACATATGCTTTTTGTATCCCGGCTTTGAGGCCAATCCCTGTTGACGCAAATCCTTGTCGATTAACCTTGCCGATTTGCTAACCGGGCGGGATCGAACGGATTTATGAGCGATTATTTCCGCCTTTTGCCCCGCCAGCGCCCCAGCCCAGAGAGCGTGAAGCGCAAATTTCCAATCGCGTTAGGGCTTTTCTAACCCCGCACGGGCAAGTGTCCATCGAGGCATTTACGGTAAACATCGGTTTAGAACTTTGCCGTTACCATCGGCATCGGTATGAATCAGGAGTATGTCGAATGGGGCTGCACAAGCTGGCCAGAGAGCTGGAAGAAACCGCGCGCCAGACCGCCGAGATGGTGGACGGGATCACGGCCAGCCTTCTGACGCTGGGCGACACCTCGATCGACTGCAACGCCGCCCGCTCCACCGCCATCCGCCAGATCGTCATCGCGCTCCAGATGCAGGACCGCATCGAGCAGCGCTGCCGCAACATGGCCGAAGCCGCCCGCAAGATGGCGGATCTGCACGAAGGGGTCGACAAGGTCTCCTCGGAAGGCGTCTGGTCGTCCCTGACGCTCGACGAATTGCGCGACGAATCCCTTTCCGGCATAGCCGCCCGCACCAATTCGGGCGAAGTCGAGTTCTTCTAGAATGTTTCCAGAATAAGCGAGAACCATTTATTCGGTTCGGAAACACGAAAAATCAAAGACTTAAAGCGTTTTTCCTTCAGCCACCTCCGGCAGTTCCTCAACCGGCCGGGCCTTGCGCCGCCGGAACATCGCATAGACCATCCATCCCACCAGTAGCGCGCTGCACGCAAAGAAAGCGGCGGCAATCGGCCTTTGCATCAGGGCCAGATAATCCCCGCCGGTCAGAATGAGCGCCCTGCGGAATTGGGCCTCGATCATCGGCCCGAGAATAAACCCGATAAGCAGCGGTGCCGGTTCGAGGTCGAGCAGTTTCATGCCGTATCCGACCAGGCCGAAGATGATGACCAGCCAGACATCGAAAACGCTGTTCGAGATTGAATAGACACCGATGCAGATCATGCACAGGATGATGGGATAAAGCAGCCTGTAGGGGATTTGCAGCAGTTTGACCCACAATCCGATCAGGGGAATGTTGAGCACAAGCAGCAGGACATTGCCGATCCAGAAGCTGGCGACCAGCCCCCAGAACAGTTCGGGATGATCGCCCATGAGGCGGGGGCCGGGCTGGATGCCGTGGATCATGAGCGCGCCCAGCATGATCGCCATCGTCGCCGATCCCGGAATACCGAGGGCCAGCGTGGGCACGAACGAGGTCTGCACCGCGGCATTGTTCGCCGATTCAGGTGCTGCGACGCCCTCTACCGCGCCATTGCCGAACCGCTCCGGCTGACGCGCGATGCGCTTTTCGATCGCATAGGCCATGAAGGCGGAGATGGTTGGCCCGGTGCCGGGCAATGGCCCGAAAAAGCTGCCGACACCGAAACCGCGCAGGATCGGCATGATCGATGCCTTCATGTCCTTCCGGTCCGGGATCATGGAGCGGAGCGTGATGCGTCCGGCCTCGGTTACCGACTTTATCTTGCCGACCGAGGCGATGACCTCCGACATGCCGAACAGACCCATGGCAACAACAACCAGCGGGATGCCGTCGAACAGTTCAAAGAACCCGTAGGTGAACCGGCGCTCGCCTGAATTGATGTCGATACCCGCCAAGCCAAGGCATACCCCGAGCAGCACCATCACCACCGATTTGACTGGCTTGCCACGCCCGATGGTTCCTGCCGCGATCAGGCCGAGAAGCATGGCGGCGAAATATTCGGCAGCACCGAACGAAAGTGCAAGACTCACGAGCGCCGGCGCCAGCGCCATGAGCACCGCAATGCCCAGTGTCCCGCCGATAAACGACCCCACCGACGTAATGAACAAGGCCGGACCGGCCTTGCCCTGACGCGTCATGGGATAGCCGTCGATGCAGGTGACCGCATTGGAGGCCGTTCCCGGCAAATTGAGCAGGATCGATGCGGTCGACCCGCCATATTCGGCGCCGTAATAAATACCCGCCAGCAGGATCAGCGCACTGATCGGATCGAGATAAAACGAGACGGGCAGCAAGAGGGCGACAGCCGTCAGCCCGCCAATGCCGGGCAACACCCCGACAAATGTGCCAAGGAACACGCCTGCAAAACAATAGGCGAGATTTTCGAGCGAAAGCGCGGTTGGAAAACCGATCGAGAAGAGATCCATCAGAAATCCAGTGCAAAGGCGGGCAGCGGAATGCGCAGGCCAAGAACAAAAACGACCCACATGCCCAGCGCGACACCGACGGCAAGCGCTGTGGTTGGCAGTGGACGGGATTCGGGATCCCCGATGGCGGAAAGCCCGACCAGCAGGCACACCGCCGGAACCAGGCCGAGTACCCTCAGCGAGAGTGCGAAGCCGATCATGCCCGCCGTAACGGCAACAAGCGGGCGCCAGGCGATCCCGGGAAGCGGGTCGGCATAGCGAAGGGAGGCGACAGCCATTGCAAGGCCGAGAACCACCATCGCCACACCGGCGATGACCAGCACATAGCCCGGCCCCATTCGCGCAGCGTTCCCGATACCGAAACCCGCCGCCGAATAGGCCACATAGCCGCCGGTCAGCGCGATCAGCGCGCCACCCCATAAATCCTTGTGATTGAGCTCAATCATTGCCGTCTGTCTTTTGGATGCGGCCCGAACCGCTACGGCCCGGGCCGGAAGGATTATTCCTCGGCTTCCGCGATAGCCGCCAGTTCGAGCCACATGCTGACATCGGCATTGACCCAGTCCCGATATTCATCGGGCAGCATCGGTGCGGGCGCGGCACCTTGATTGGCGAGCGCTTCAACGACTGCCGGATCGGCCATCGCATCGGTTACGGCGGTGTTGATGGCCTCAAGCAGACCCGGCTCGACCCCGGTCGGCGCATAAAGCCCGAACCAGCCGATCGCCGAAAACCCTGCGACGCCACCTTCGGCGACTGTCGGAAGATCGGGATGCAGCGCAGAGCGCTCTTCGCTCGTTACGGCCAGCGCGATCAGTGCGCCATCCTCCGCATGCGGCAGGACCGATGAGGGCGGGGCGAACATGAGCTTGATGTCGCCGCCCAGAAGGGCCGGAACGGCTTCACCGGTGCCCGAATAGGGCACATGGCGCAGTTCCACACCGGCAAGCTGCTCGAAGAGCACGCCGGTCAGATGTGAGGCCGAGCCGATACCCGAGGACCCGAACGGGATGGCGTCCGGATCGGACTTGGCGAGCGCAACGAGTTCCTCGATCGATTCGACGCCCAGCGAGGGATGGACTGCAACGACATAGGGATCGGCGGAAAGCTGGGTGACCGGCGTCAGAACCTCCTGGATCTGGAAAGCGCCGCTATCCATGCCCATGCCTTCGCGGGCCAGGGACAGGATCGAGCCGGTCGATCCCATGATCAGCGTATAGCCGTCAGGCGCTTCGCGCATGGCCGAAAGCGTTCCCACAAGCCCCGATGCACCGGGCTGATTCTGGATAACCACCGGCTCGCTCCAGCCTTCGGCCACCTTGTTGAAAACGATGCGGCCGATCGTGTCCGTGCCGCCACCCGGGGGGAAGGGGATTACGACGTTGACGGGCTGGGCGGGATAGTCTTGCGCAAGAACCGCTCCGCCCCCGGTCAGAACAATGCCGGCTGCCACGATACTCGCGGCAAGAAATGAACTTCTGGTCATGATATTCCTCCTTTATACGACTGGACTGAAAATGTCAGATGACGTGCGTGCGCAGCGTCATGAACCCTTCGAGTGTGACCTCGACGGCATCGCCGGGTTTCAAAAACAGCTCGGCGGCATTGGGTTGGCCGAAGGCAGTGCCTTCCTGGCACCCGGTTGCCATGACATCGCCGGGTTCGAGCGGGATGTAGCGTGAGAAATGTTCGATGATCGTCGGGATCGAATGGATCTGGTCACGGGTTGAAAAACGCAGCCGCTTTTCTCCGTTCACCGCGCATGAAATCCAGATATCGGACAGGTCCGGAACCTCGTCGAGCGTTACGACATAAGGCCCCAAAGGTCCAAAACCGGGCATATTCTTGGCGGTCCAGAACCGTGTGCCGGTCTCCACCTCGCGCTTCTGGATTTCGCGCGCCGTCATATCGTTGAAAGCGGTGATCCCCAGGACATGCCCAAGCGCCTGATCGGCCGAAACGCCACTGGCGCGCTTCCCGATGATAAAGGCAAGTTCGGGTTCGTAGTCGAAAGTTGTGATGCCTTCGGGACGGCGGACATACCCCCTGTGCGGCGCGATGACAGCGTTGAGCTTGATAAAGCCGGTCGGTTCGTCGGGCATTTCCCGTATCAGACCGTTGCGCTCAAGCTCGGCCAGATGGGCGCGATAATTCTTGCCAATGGCGAGGAATTTCGAAGGGTCTGGCACCGGAGGCAGGAAGATCGCTGTCTCTTCCGCGATGGTCACCTTGGAAGTGTCGTGGCCGGCCTCGCGGATCGATTCGACCGCAGCCACCACCGCGCGGACCGCCCTCAATCCTTCATCACCCCGCTCCGCGAGCGCCTTGATCGAAACGGCCGGAGCAAGGCCCAGAGCGAAAAGCCTGTCAGCGGCCCCGACATCGAGCAGCAGGCCATCGCCGATCAATACGGCGAGCACCGGCGTGCTATCCGCGCCGCGCGCAATCAGGGCAAGTCTCATAGATATCCTCCGGCAAAATTGGGCGACCAATAGCATGGCCTGCACGCCTGAATTTGGCCTTACCCGTCGATTTCGCCAAATACTGCACATGTTGGGCGACCATTCAAGCCAAATTTTGCCATAATGGGCGCCCATTATGGCACGAGCCCTTGCAAATCCGTGCAAATGCCGGCAAATTGGGCGCTCATTGAATGGATCTGAATGCGGGGTCCAACCGCCGATATGCTGCAAAAAGCCGAAGACGCCGTCAGGGCCTATATTGTGGGCGCGATTACGCGTGGAGACTTCAGGCCCGAAAACCGCCTGCCGCCCGAACGCGCTCTTGCCGAGGAAATCGGGGTATCGCGCGCGGCGGTGCGTCAGGCTCTGACCGTTCTCGAAGCCGAAAATCGCATTCATCGCCATGTCGGGCGCGGCACTTTCGTAAGCGCACCGGGGATTGAACCCTCTCATCAGGCGAGGCGCCCGGTGATCGACACAAGCCCCTCCAAGCTGCTCGAAGCGCGCAATGTGCTGGAGGTCCGGCTGGCCGAGCTTGTGGTTCTGAACGCCACCGAAAAGGATTTGCGCGCGATCCGCGATGCAGCCGAGGCGATGGAAGGGATTTCCGATGCCCGCGATTTCGAGCGCGCCGACGCCGCCTTCCACCGGGCTATCGCCTATGCGTGCCACAACGACCTGCTGATCGGTGCCTATGATCTGATCGAGGCCGCACGCGAAGACCCCGAATGGATCAAGCTCAAGATTTCAAAGAACCAGCACGCCGAAAAGCGCAAGGACGATGTGAGGCGCGAACATGCCCGGCTCGTTGAGGCGTTTGAGGCGCGGGATCGCGACGAGGCCGCCGGGGCCATGCAATCGCATCTTCAAGCCGTCCGCATCAATCTGCTCGGTTTCTGAGACGCCATGAAACAACCCGCCGGGGTGCCGGCGGGCTTTGAAGGATTTGTGATTTGCGCGCCCGTCAGGCGTCGGGCTTGGCCCCGGCGACCACCGCGTGCAGGTCGATCAGTCCGACCATGCGGCTTTCGTGGGTGACGATGCCGTTCAAGAGTTCGGTATCGATCGAATTGCCTTCCGGCACGTTGTGGATGTCGTCCCTGGAAACGGTGAGGATGTCCGAGACCGCATCGACGAGGATGCCGATCCATTTGTCGCCCACGCTCATTACCACGACGACATGGTTCTTGGTGGGCTGGGTCTGCCCGTCCCCGAACCGGGCGCGAAGATCGAAGATCGGCACGATGGTGCCGCGCAGGTTGATCACCCCGCGCACATATTCGCGCGTGTTGGGAAGCGGGGTCGCCCCGTTCCAGGCGCGGATTTCCCGCACGGTGGTGATTTCGACGCCGTAGATCTGCTCATCGATGGAAAAGGCGATGAGCTGGAGCGTGTTCTGGCTGACACCGGCTGTACCGTCGCCATATTCGTCACGAATCTCGAGAGCTTCCATGTCCCTAAAACCCCGTTGCGCGGCCCTCATGCCGCATTCTGATGCGCGTTGCTCGTCTTCAAGCTTTGCACATCAACAATCAACGCAACGTTACCGTCGCCCAGGATTGTGCCGCCGGCTATGCCGTCGATGCGCTCGAAGTTTTCTTCGAGCGATTTGATGACAACCTGCTGCTGGCCGATGATGTCGTCGACCACCAGCGCGATCTTGGAATTGCCCTCGGCTTCGCACAGGACCACGAACCGGTCGGCATCGTCCTGCTCGGACCCGAGCTCGAACCGGCGCGCCAGATCGACCACCTGCACATATTCGCCGCGCACCTGCAGCACTTTGCCGCCCGAAGGCATGTGCCCGAAATCGGCCCGCGAGTTCTGGATGGTCTCGACGATCGAGGAGAGCGGAACGACGTAAGGGGAACCGGCGACCCGCACCAGCATGACGTCGAGCACCGCCAGCGTCAGCGGCAGGCGCAGCGTCATACGCGTCCCCTTGCCGGTCCAGGAGCGCACATGCACCGACCCGCCGATCTTCTTGATGTTGGAGAGCACCACGTCCATGCCCACGCCCCGGCCCGAAATGTCGGACACTTCCGAGGCGGTCGAAAAGCCGGGCGCAAAGATGAGGTTGTCGATCTGCTCGTCGGTCAGTTGCTGGTCGGGCCCGACAACGCCACGCTCGCGCGCCAGATCGAGCACCCGGTCGCGATCGATGCCCTGCCCGTCATCCTCGACGACGATGAGAATATTGCCCCCCGCCTGCTCGGCGGAAAGCCTGATGGTGCCGGTTTCGGGCTTGCCGCGCGCCAGGCGCTCCTCGCTGGTTTCGATGCCGTGATCGGCCGAATTGCGCACCATATGGGTCAGCGGATCGGACAGTTGCTCGATCACCGTCTTGTCGATTTCGGTGTTCTCGCCGATGGTTTCGAGCCTGATCTTCTTGCCCGTCTTGCCCGCCAGTTCGCGCACCAGCCGCGGCAGGCGCGAAAAGACCGACTTGACCGGCTGGGCGCGGATGGCCATCACCGCATCCTGCAAGCCGCGCGTCGTCTGCGCCAGAACCTCGATGCCCCGCACCAGTTCCTGGTAACGGTCGCGGATCGCATCGTCCATCTGCTGGGTGAGCATGGACTGGGTGATGACCAGTTCGCCCACCATGTTGACCACGCGGTCGACCTTGTCGAGATCGACGCGGATCGACTGCATGCCCGGCACCTTGCCGGCGCCCGTTCCGTCCTCGGCATCACGCGGCGCGGCGCCCGCGCTTTCAGCCGCCGCGCCTGGCGCTGGCGCGCTCGCGGCCAGCGAAATGGCAGGCGCTATGCGAACGGCGGGCTCCGCGTCGGGTTCGCCCGTCGGCACGAATTTGCGTTCGGCCTTGGCCGCCTCGGCCAGTTCGGCAAAGCTGGGAAGATCGTCCCCCGATGCGGGCTCGTCCTCCACCAGGGCCTCGAGCCGGGTCACCGCTATGGCGCAATCCCCGTCGACGAACTCGAACACCTCGCGGATCGCGTCCTCGCTCGCCTTGTCCGAAGCCAGTTCGATCGACCAGGAACAATAGACCCCGAACGGGTCGAACCCGGCCAGATCGGGCAGGGCCTCGAGCTTGGCGGTAACGGTCGTCCGGCCCAGAAGCGCCAGTTCGCGGAACAGCAGCAACGGATCGTTGGCGCGTTCGTAAAGCGTGGGGTAGGGCGCAAAATCGATCAGCCAGCGCGTCGCGCCACCGGCGGAGGGTGCCGCCGCGGAAAGCGGCGTATCGGTGTCGAGATCGACGCTAACGGGGGTAAAATCGATATCGAATTCCTCGTCGAGGTCATCGGTGGCACCTGGCGCATCGCCGCCGGTTTCCGCCGCCTCACCGCGCGCCAGCGCATCAAAGCTCGCTTTTTCGGTCGCGCCATATTCGGCTGGCAGCACCTCGCCGGTACGGGCGGCATTGACGAAATCGGCGACCAGATCGACCGAACGGATGCACAGCACCACCACCTCTTCGGTCAACTCCACCCGCCCGTCACGCACGTAATCGAGCAGCGTCTCGAAACTGTGGGCAAAGCGCACCAGCGCATCGAACCCGAACGCTCCGCCCCCGCCCTTGATCGAATGGATGGCGCGGAACACGGCGTTGAGCCGGTCGGCGTCGCGATCCCCATCCTGAATGGCCATGAACTGCTCTTCGAGTTCGAGCAGCAGTTCGGAACATTCGTCGAAATATGTGGCCTTGAATTCGTCGAGGTCGCTCATTTTCGCCTAAACCTGACCCACTGAAACCTGTTGCACGTCCGCTAGTGGACGACCTTGTTGATGACCGAGATGAGTTTTTCCGGATCGAAAGGCTTGACGATCCAGCCCGTCCCACCCGCCGCCCGGCCCTGATCACGCTTGTCCTGGCTGGTTTCGGTCGTGAGGATAAGGATGGGCAGGCTCTGGTGCTTGCCGGTGGCGCGCACCTGCCTGATGAATTCGATCCCGTCCATCACCGGCATGTTGATGTCGGTGATGACCACGTCGACCTCCTCGTTCTTGAGGACATCGAGCCCGATCTGCCCGTTTTCCGCCTGCAGAACCTCGAAACCCGCATTGGTGAGGGTGTGATGAAGCATGGCGAGAATGGTGCGGGAATCATCGACTGTGAGGATACGCATTTTGAGATTTACCCTTTGAGAACAGGCGCAAAGACCGGCATGAGGCCGAGCTTTTCAATCGAACCAACCATGATGTCGCTGGCCCCCGAGATCGAGAAGGCATTTCCCGACCGTCTGGCGGTTTCAACGGCACTCAGGAGCATGAACAGCCCGTTTGTCGAAACGCGCTCGACCGTCCCCGCCGCCACATCGACCGGCCCTGTTTGCAGCGCCTCGATCAGCGTTTCGCGCACCTCGTCGATCGCATCCAGATCAACGACGCGCGGCAGAACCACCGGCTGGGCTTCGGACTTCGACATCTGACGGCAGGCCCCCTGATTCGGCGCGCGCCCATGGCAGGCGCGCAGCCAGACACTGTTCGGAGCGTTCGTCCCGGCTTGTTCGATGCAAAAGGGTTCCGCTCCAACCGGACGCAGTTTTGTCCATGAAGCGTTTAAGAACTCCTAACCATAAGCGCGCGCCAGGGACGATGGGAATCCAGAACCCGCTCGAGCGCATCGCTGCCGACCTCGGCCATCGTTGCCGGCGACCATCTCGGCGCGCGATCCTTGTCGACCAGTACCGCCCGCACCCCCTCGGCAAAATCGGACCGCCCGGCCATGAAAGCGGCAAGCTCTGTATCCATGGCGAGGATAGCCGGCACCGAGCGCAGCCGCCGCGCCAGCCGGTGACTCTGGGCGATGGCTTCAAGACTGGTGGGGCAATGCGCCGCCATTGCCTGATAAAGCGCAGAGGCCGCCGGATCACCCTCCCCGGCCAGCGAAGCGAGATTGGCAAGGATATCGGCGGCGGACTGGCCCTCAAAGGCCAGCCGCAACGTATCGGCCGCGGCACAGAACCCAGCCGCCTCCTGATCGAGGGCCACCCCGCCGATGATCGCCGCGATCGCCGTATCGGGATCGGCGGCGAGCGCCGCCTCGATTACCCGGCCGCGAAGCGTGCCCAGTTCCGCCTCGGGCACCACCGCATCGGCAAGCCCGAGCGCCACGGCGTCCGCCGCCTCCACCTGCATCCCGCTCAAGAGAAACGCCAGCGCGCGGTGTTCGGCGGTCTGGTAGAGGATGGCGTTGACCCCCACGTCGCAGAAGAACCCGATGGCCGCCTCGGGCATCGCGAACCGGCTGGCCGGGGTAGCGATGCGGTAGCGCGCATGGCTCGAAAGCCCGATCCCGCCCCCCATGACGAAACCGTGCTGGAAGGCGACGATGGGCTTTTTATAGGTCGCGATCAGCCCGTTCATGCGGTATTCGAGCGTAAAATAGGCCCGCGCCGCCTCGCTGCGCCCCGAAAGCACCATGTCGCGCACCGCGCGCACGTCCCCGCCCGCGCAAAGACCCTTTTCGCCCCGTCCCTCGACGAGGACGAGCGTGACGTTCGGATCGTCCGCCCACCGGGCAAGCGCCGCCGAGATCGCCGCGATCATTTCACCCGTAAGCGCATTGATCGCCTTTTCGCGGTTGAGGGTGATGATGCCCGCCCGCCCTTCTGTCCCGATCCCAACCTCTGTGGTCATTTCCGCTCCCCGCATGCCGTAGTTTTGCCTTCATACTGCACGGCGGGCGGACAAATTGAAGCGCTTTGACGCCTCCAGCATTTCCATCGGCGGCGAAAATGCTCTAATGCTCACCGCGCTTCCGCCAAAAACCGATAAAACAACAAGATGCCATCCATCCCCACATTCCAGATCGCCCGCACGGGCATCGCCCGCGACCTCGAAGCCCGCGCCGAAACCGGAAAGCCGATCCGCCTCGGCATCATCGGGTCCGGCGAGATGGGCACCGACCTCGTGACCCAGACCATGCTGATGAAGGGTATCGAGATCGCCGCGATCTCGACCCGCCGCCCCCACACCGCCATGGCCGCCATGGACATCGCCTATGGCGAGGGCGAGGGAAAGGCCCACGCCAGCGAGGTCGAAAACCGGGCCGCGATGAGCCGGGCGATCGATGCGGGAAAAATCGCGGTTACCTCCGATACCGAACTGATGGTCACCGCCCCCGAGATCGACGTGGTGATCGATGCGACCGGCAAGCCCGGTGTTGCCGCCGATTTCGATCATCTGGCCATGGAACACGGCAAGCACGTGGTGATGATGAATGTCGAGGCCGACGTCACCATCGGCGCCTGGCTCAAGAAGGAAGCCGACCGGCTGGGGGTCGTCTATAGCGTGGGGGCGGGGGACGAACCCTCGTCCTGCATGGAGCTGATCGAGTTCGCGACCGCGCTCGAACTCGAGGTGGTCGCGGCGGGCAAGGGCAAGAACAACCCCTTCAACCCCGACGCGGTGCCCGCCGACTACATCGAAGAGGCCACCCGGCGAAACATGAACCCGCGCATGCTGGTCGAGTTCGTCGATGGCTCCAAGACCATGGTCGAGATGGCCGCGATCGCCAACGCCACGGGGCTTGTCCCCGACAAGCCCGGCATGCACGGGCCCGACGCAAGCCGCGACATGTTGCCCAAGGTCTTGATCCCCAGGGAGGATGGGGGCCTGCTCTCGCGCTCGGGCGTTGTCGATTATACCGTCGGCAAGGGGGTCGCACCCGGCGTCTTCGTCATCGCCCGGGCCCATCACCCCCGCATCATCGAGCGGCTCGATGACCTCCACATCGGCAAGGGCCCCTATTACGGCTTTTACCGCCCCTACCATCTCACCAGCCTTGAGGTACCGCTGACCGCGGCGCGCATCATGCTTTACGGGCGCCCCGACATGGTGCCGCTCGCAAACCCGGTCGCCGAGGTCTGCGCCATCGCCAAGCGCGACCTGCCCGCCGGAACCCCGCTCGATGCCATCGGGGAAACCTGCTACCGCTCCTGGACGATGACCGTCGCCGACGCCCGCGCGGCCGGAGCCATCCCCGTGGGCCTGCTCGAAGGCGGTGTCACCACCGCCCCGCTCAGGAAGGGCCAATTGCTGACCACCACCAACGCGACCCCCGACAGGACGACGAAACTTTTCCGCCTGCGCGAAAAGCAGGACCGGATGCTGGCCGGCCAGTAGGCGCGTGATCGTGTCCGAAACACTGGCCGCGCCCGAACAGTTGCTATAACTTGACTTCCAATGGAGGGGGACGCGCGGTTGCGTGGGTGATTCGTGTGCCTGTCCGCGCAAGAGTTGAGGAACCATCCGCGAGATCATGACGTCCGGGACCGCCGACCCCGCGCCAGCGCGGCTCGATATAGACCGAACCGGCCAAACCGCCACGCTGAGACTGTCCGGCCGCTGGACGGGCGATGAAGCGCGCGGTCTCGAACGTGCGCTTGCCGATTTTTCGCGCCAGACCCCTGCGCCCTCGCGCCTGACGTTCGAGCTTTCCGGCCTCGATGAACTCGATACCGCCGGCGCCTGGCTTGTGGTCGCCGCCCAGAACGCCGCCGCGGCCTCGGGGTCCGAAATCGCCATCACCGGCGGCAAGCCGGCCCATCTGGAGCTGCTCAAGCGCGTCGCCGCAAACCGGCCCGCGCCCGATGCCGGGCGGGCAAAGCCCCTGCCCCTGCTGATCCGTCCGTTTGATGCCCTCGGCCGTGCCATCGTCGAAGCCCTCGCCGATACCGTCCGGCTCGCAGCGGTTCTGGGGCAGATCCTTGCCGCGTTGGGAGCGACGCTCGTGGGGCGCGGCGCCTTCCGGTTCACCGCCTTCGTCAACCAGTTCGACCTCATCGTCTTTCGCTCGGTGCCCATCGTCGTGCTCATCTCGCTGGTGGTCGGCGCCATCATCACCCAGCAGACCATCCTCCAACTCGCCAATTTCGGCGTGGCGGTCTATGTGGTCGATCTCGCCGCCATCCTGATGCTGCGCGAGGTGGGCCTGCTGCTCGCCGCGATCATGGTCGCAGGGCGCTCGGGCTCGGCGATCACCGCCGAGATCGGCTCGATGCGCATGCGCGAGGAGATCGACGCCCTCTCGGTGATGGGGGTCGATCCCTACCGCGCGCTGGTCCTGCCGCGCATGGCCGCGCTGGTGCTCGGCATGCCGCTTCTGGCCTTCATCGCGTCGCTGGCGGGACTCGCCGGAGCCGCCATCGTCGCCCGCGTCTATGGGGACATCCCGCTCGGGATCTTTTTTGACCGCCTGCAGGACGCGCTCTCGATGCAGAGCCTTCTGGTGGGGATGATCAAGGCCCCCTTCATGGCCTTCATCATCGGGCTGGTCGCGATCAACGAGGGGTTCAAGGTCAAGGGCAGCGCGGAATCGCTGGGCCGCCGCACCACCGCCTCTGTGGTGCGCGCCATATTCCTCGTCATCGTCGTGGACGGTCTGTTCGCGGTGTTCTTTGCTGCGATCGGGTATTGACGCCATGGCCCAGGGGACGCCCATCATCGAGATCGAGAACCTTTCGGTCGCCTTCGGACCCAAAAAGGTCATCGACGGGCTGAGCTTCACGGTCGAAAGGGGCGAGATCCTGGGGGTCATCGGCCCCTCGGGCTCGGGCAAGTCGGTAACGTTGCGCGCCATCATCGGCCTGTTGCCCAAGGCAGGCGGCAAGGTGCGGGTCTTTGGCACCGATTACGACAATCTGGGGCCCGCCGGGCGCCGGGCGACCGAGCGGCGCTGGGGTGTTCTGTTCCAGCAGGGCGCGCTTTTCTCCGCGCTGACCGTACTCGAAAACATCGAGTTTCCCATGCGCGAGCACTTTTCGATGAGCGCCCGGATGCGCCGCGAGATCGCGCGCTACAAGATCGATCTGGTGGGCCTGCCGCCCGAAGCGGCCCATCTTTACCCTTCCGAGCTTTCGGGCGGCATGATCAAGCGCGCCGCGCTCGCCCGTGCGCTGGCACTCGATCCCGAAATCCTGTTTCTCGATGAACCGACCGCCGGGCTCGATCCGATCGGGGCGGCCCGGTTCGATGAACTCGTCGTATCTTTGCGCGACATGCTGGGCCTGACCGTTTATATGGTGACCCACGATCTTGACAGCCTGGCCGCCGCCTGCGACCGCATCGTGGCGCTGGGCGATGGCAGGCTCTTGAAAGCGGGAACCATGGCCGACATGCTCGCCTCGGACGACCCTTGGCTCAACGACTATTTCAAGGGCCCCCGCGCGCGGCACCTGGAGAAGCTGGACGATGGAAAATAAAGCCAATTACGCGCTTGTCGGCGCCTTTGCCACCCTCGTCATCGCCGCCCTGTTCGGGTTCGTCTACTGGTTCAGCGCCTCGGGCAATGCCGGACCGCGCACCCCCTATGACGTGGTGTTCACCGGCTCGGTCACCGGGCTCGGCGCGGGCACCGACGTGCTTTTCAACGGCATCAAGGTGGGCGACGTCACCGGCGTCAGGATCGATCCGGAAGACCCCAACCGCGTCATCGCCCGCATCACCGTGCGCGAAAGCACCCCGGTGATGAACGACACTCGCGCCGTGCTCGAAATCCAGGGGCTGACCGGCATGGCCCATATCCAGCTTCTGGGTGGCACCGTCGCGGCAGGTCCGGTCGCTGCCTCCGCCGGGCAGGACGCGGCGATCCTTCTGGGCGAACCCTCCGACTTCCAGCTCATCATCGAGGGCGCGCGCGACATCGTTGCCAGCGCCGATTCCACCCTTTCGCGCATCGATACGTTCCTGGGAGAAAACACCGACAGCCTCTCGCGCACCATCGCCAGCGTCGAAAACCTTGCCACCTCGCTTTCCGCGCTCGCCGACAATGTCGGCATGGGCGAGGATTCCGATTTCTCGGCCATCATCGAGTCCGCGCGCTCAACGCTCGAGGGCGCCAGCGCGACGTTCAACCGCCTCGAACGGTTCATCGCCGATAACGAAGCGTCGCTGGCCACGACCATTGCCAACGCGGAAACCTTTTCCGGCGCGCTCGCCTTAAATGCCGACGGGCTGGACGACTTCCTGTCCACCCTCACCGACACCGCCGATCGCATCGGTCCGCTGGCCGAGGAGTTGCGCAACCTGACCACCGAGGTGCGCAGCGTCGTCGAGGCCGTGCCCCCCGAACAGGTGCGCGAGACCTTCAGCAATATCGAAGCGTTCTCGGCATCTCTGGCCCGCAACACCGGCAGTATCGACAATTTCTTCGACAATGCCGATGCGCTCGCCGGCAATCTTTCCGGCATCGCCGATGCCCTTGAGGATACACTGAGCCTGATCGACGATGCCTCCGAGGCGGTCGATCCTCAGGTGATCGCCCGCGCCATGGACAATATCGAGGCGTTTTCGGTTGCGCTTGGCGATGGCGCCCCCGCCGTATCCGAGATCATCGAGAACGGCCGTATCCTGACCGAGAGTCTGATGAACACGGCCGACCGGATCGAGGCCATCGCCGGACGCGTCGATGAGATGGTTGGCTCGGACGAGGGTGAAACGCTCTTCAGCGATCTGGCCCTCACCTCCCAGTCCATCAGGACGCTCGCCGAAAATCTCGATGCACGCACCACCGAGATCACGAACGGGCTCACCGGCTTTGCCAATCGGGGCCTGGGCGAATACACTGCCCTTGCCAACGAGGCACGGGGAACCTTGCGTCGCCTCGACCGCATACTTGCAAATTTCGAGCGGAACCCGCAGCTTCTGATTTTCGGCGGCCAGACAGTAAGAGAGTTGGGTCAATGACATCGAAAACGCCCGCAACCGGCCCCGTTCTCGCCCGGCGTGCCTTTCTGGCTATGACCGCAACCGGCACGGCGGGCCTTCTTGCCGCGTGTACGGGGACGACCCCGCTGGTCACCTATGATCTCGTCGCCGCCGCCACCCAGCCGGCAGCACGCCGCTCGAACCGCACCGTGCTGATCTCGGTGCCCGAAGCCCTCCAGACCTACGATACCGACAGGATCGTGGCACGCGAACCGGGCGGGGTGTTGAGCTACCTGCCCACCGCCCAATGGTCCGACAGCTTGCCCCGGTTGATCCAGACCCGGCTCTTGCAGGCGTTTCAGGATGCAGGGGTTGCCAATGTGGGCCGGACCACGGACCCGCTCAATCCAGACCGGGTGCTGGCGTCGGACATCCGGGCGTTCGAGCTCGATCTTTCGGCCGGGCGCCAGGCTGTCGTGAGCCTCAATGTGCGGCTGGTCGATGACTGGAACCGGCGGGTCGTTGCATCCTCGGCATTCGCCGCGACCATCCCGGCCCCGGGAACCAGCGCCCCCGAAGCGGTGCCGGCCCTTAACGCGGCGCTCAACGAGGTGATCGGGGAAATCGTGCGCTGGACCGTCCAGCGCGTCTAGAGCTTTTTGCTGACGGTCCGCCTCGTTCCGAAACCTTTCAAGGGAGCCCCCCATGACCGACCTGCTGCGCCACAACGCCAATCTCATCGATGGAGAGTGGGTGCCCGCCGATTCGGGCAAAACGCTCGATGTCATCAATCCCGCGGATGGATCGGTGATCGGGCGGGTGCCCAATGCCGGGGCAGCCGAAACCCGCCGCGCCATCGAGGCCGCCGCCACCGCCTTTACCAGTTTCAAACAGACCCTTGCCGCCGAACGCGCCGACATGCTGTTCGCGCTTTACGACGCCATCCGCGCCAATATCGACGAGCTGGCCCACATCCTCACCGCCGAGCAGGGCAAGCCGATCGCCGAGGCCAGGGGCGAGCTTGCGCTTTCGGCCGGCTATATCCGCTGGTTCGCCGAAGAGGCGCGCCGGATCTATGGCGACATCGTTCCCTCCCCGTTCAAGAACCGCAAGCTGCTGGTAACGCGCGAGCCGGTGGGCGTGTGCGCTGCGATCACCCCCTGGAACTTCCCCTCCTCGATGCTGTCGCGCAAGGTCGGCCCGGCGCTCGCCGCGGGCTGCACCGTCGTCATCAAGCCCGCCTCCCAGACCCCCTATTCCGGGCTCGTCTGGGGCGCGCTCGCCGAAATGGCGGGCTTTCCCAAGGGCGTGGTCAACGTCGTCACCGGCTCGGCCCGCGAGATCGGGGGCGAGTTGACGGCCAACCCGCACGTGCGCAAGGTGACCTTCACCGGCTCGACCGAAGTGGGCAAGATGCTGATCGCCCAGTCGGCCACGACGGTCAAGAAGGTCTCGATGGAGCTGGGCGGCAACGCGCCCTTCATCGTTTTCGACGATGCCGATCTCGACAAGGCCGTCGACGCCGCCATGATCGCCAAATACCGCAATGCAGGCCAGACCTGCGTGTGCACCAACCGCTTTCTCGTTCAGGACGGCATCCACGACGCCTTCGTCGAAAAGCTCACCGAGCGCTCAAGGGCCCTCAAGGTTGGCCCGGGCACCGGCGAGGGGATCGATCAGGGCCCACTCATCGATATGGACGCGGTCGAAAAGATCGAGGGCCTGATCGCCGATGCGACCGATAACGGCGCGAAAATCCTTGCAGGCGGCAAGCGCCACGCGCTGGGCGGCACATTCTTCGAGCCGACCGTCCTGTCGGGTGCCACAACGAAGATGAAGATCGCCAGCGAGGAGATTTTCGGGCCCGTCTCGGCGGTCTATCGCTTCGCCGGCGAAGACGAGGCCATCCGCATCGCCAACGACACGCCCTACGGGTTGGCGTGCTACTTTTTCTCACGCGACCTTGGCCGCGCCTTCCGCGTCGCCGATGCGCTCGAATACGGGCTGGTCGGCGTCAATGAAGGCTTTTTCACCACCGAGGTCGCGCCGTTCGGCGGGGTCAAGGAAAGCGGGCTGGGCAGCGAGGGCGGCAGGCAGGGGATCGAGGAATATCTCGTCACCAAATATATCTCGCTTGGAGGACTGGGCGGCTAGATGAACGGACAAAGACGGGTTTTCGGGACCTTCGAGGGACGCGATGTCGAGGAGGTGACGCTGACCTCCCCGGCGGGCGTTTCCATCGCCATCCTCACCTGGGGTGCGCTGGTTCGTGACTGGCGCGTGCCGGTGGGCGACCAGATGCGGCCGGTGGTGCTGGGTTTTGACAGTTTCGATCCCTACCCCGCCCACAGTCCCTATTTCGGCGCCATCGCCGGACGCATCGCCAACCGCACGGCGCGCGGGCAGTTCACGCTCGATGGCACGGCCTATACCCTGCCGCTGAACGAAGGCCGCAATCACCTGCATGGCGGTCCACGCGGCATCGGCAGGCAGAACTGGACCATTGCCGAATACGATGGTTCGAGCGTCAGGCTGACGCTCGACAGCCCCGACGGCGATATGGGCTATCCGGGAAATCTCGCGATCTCGGTCACCTATCGGCTCGACGGGCACCGGCTCGATATGGAATTTGCGGCAACGACCGACCGCCCCACCCCGGTCAACATCGTCCAACACAATTATTTCAACCTGACCGGTGAAGGCGATGTGCTCGACCACCGCTTGTGGCTCGCGGCAGGCGCCTATACCCAACTCGACGAGGAACTGATTCCGACCGGCGCAATCCTGCCCGTTGCCGGCACCGATTACGATTTCCGCGCCGCAAGACCGATCCGCACCGCCGATGGCGCACCCGTGCCGGTCGATCTCAACTTCGTCCTCGACGCGCGGCGCAACACGGAAGACCCGGCGGCGATCCTTGCCGCTCCCGACGCGGCGCTGACCCTGAGGCTCTACACCGACCAGCCCGGCGTTCAGGTCTATAACGGGATAAAACTCTCGGTGCCGGTTCCCGGGATCGATGGCCGCCATTATGGTCGCTATTGTGGCCTCTGCCTTGAGGACCAAATCTTTCCCGACGCGATGAACCATCCCCATTTCCCTTCGCCGGTGATCACCCCCGAAAGCCCCTATCTCCACCGCTGCGCCATAGAGATCGCTTGATCTATCCAAAGAACATGTTGGGCAGCCACAGCGCCGCCTGCGGCACGAAGACCAGAAGGATGGTGACGGCGACGACCGCAATGATGAACGGCACCGATTCACGCGTATAATCGCTGACGCGCGTCTTGAGCACCGAGCACACCGCAAACATTGCCGCCCCGATCGGCGGGGTGAAATTGCCGATTGTGGCCGCGAGGATGAACACCACCCCGAAATGGACCGGGTCCCCGTCAAGGCTGCGGATCAGCGGCAGGAAGATGGGCGTGAGCATGATGATCAGAACCGTCGCATCGATCACCAGCCCCGCGACCACCACCCCCACCGCGATCATCACCATGATCACCGAGATATCGTCGGTCAGCCCGATGATCCAGTTGGCAAGCGTCTCGGGCACACGCTCGAGCACGATCCCATAGGTGAGGATGGCCGAAACCGCGATCAAAAACATGACGGCGCCGATGTCGCCGAGGCTGCCCTCGAGCGCATCGATGAAATTGCGCGTCCTGAGCCTTCGATAGATAAGCGCGCCCACGAACACCGCATAGATAACGGCGAACGCGCCGATCTCGGACGGGGTGAAGACTCCTGCCCTCAAACCGAACAGCAGCATCACGGGAAACAGCATCGCCCAGAAACCGGCGCGCAGCGCGCCGCCCAACTCGCCCAGCGAAGGCCGTGTCTGGCGTTCGGGCTGATAACCGCGCATATGGGCGGTGATCCACACCGCAATGGCCAGCGCGAGCCACAGCATCAGCGCGGGGATGATCCCGGCCGCAAACATCCGCCCGATCGAGACCTGTCCGATCGAGCCGTAAAGGATCATGCCGATCCCCGGCGGGATCAAGGGGGTGAGGACCGATCCGAACGAGAGGATGCCCGCCGTGAAGCCGCTTGAAAATCCGCGCTTCATCATCGGCTCGCCCAACATGCGCGACTGCATGGCCGCATCCGCGATGGCCGATCCCGATACCCCGCCCATCAGCGCCGAGAGGGCCAGCGAGACCTGGGCGAGCCCGCCCTTGAGCCGTCCCGTCAAGACCGATGCGAGCTTTAAAAGTTGTTCGGTGATGCCCGAATGGTTGAGAAAATTGCCCGCCATGATGAAAAGCGGAATGGCCAGCAGCGAGAAGTTCTGCGTCTGGCTGACCGTCACCTGCACGGGAATGGTGAAGGGAAGCTCGGGATACTGGATGAAAAAGAGCGCGCCCGAAATCCCGATCGCAAACGCGACCGGCATACCGATGACCAGAAGCACGAAAAAGGCGATGATGACGATCAGCATGGCACCCTCATATTCAAAGCTCGGCCGGGGCGGAGGGGCCGGCAAGGAATGCCTTGAACTTGAGCCAGGTGGTGACGAGCATGATCATGGCCCCGACCGGCAGGCTCAGGGTCACCCAGCTATAGCTGGCCCATGGAATCCCCTGGAAGGGCCGTGCCCGGCTCACCCAGGACAGGTGAATGCCCGAATAGGCGAGATAGATCAGAAACCCCGCAATGAGGATGTAGTTCACGAAAGTAAGTGCCCGCTGCACCGGCGGCGCGAACCGCTCGGCAACGATATCGACCGACATGAGCAGATCCTTGCGCCACGCGATATCGGCGCAAAGAAACACGCTCCAGGCAAACGACCATGTGGCGATGTCGATGGTCCAGTTGAGCGGCATGCGCATCAGCCGCGCAACGCCACCGGTGAACATCATCACCACCATCAGGAGCAGGAATACGCCGGCAAGCACCGCTTCGATCCGCAGGAAGCCCTGATAGATTTTACGCATCGAACCGTCCCCGCCGGCGTCGTCTTGATATGTCGCGCTTCCGAACCGAATAAATGGTGCCCACTTATTCTGGAAACGCTCCGGTTGGTTTATCAGTCCTTGCCGATCTCGGCATAGACCTGCGCGCGCGCCTCGGTCAGCCCGAGTGCTTCATAGGCCGCCATGCCCGCCTCGCGGAACGGAGCCAGATCGAGATCGTCGATGATGGTCATGCCCTCGTCGATCAGGGTCTGCTTGGCCGCCTGCGCCGCCTCGGCCATCACCGCCGAGGTTTCTTGCCCGGCAACGCGGCATTCCTCGACCAGCGCGGTCTGGTAGTCTTCCGGCAGGCCGTTGAACCACTGCGAACTCACCACCTGGAAATTGACCAGCTTGATGTGCGCGGTCTCGATCGCGTAGTCGAGCACTTCATAAAGATTGCCCGCCGTGATGTTGGGATAGACGAGCTCGGCCCCGTCGATCGCCATCTGCTGCAGGCCCGGATAGACATCGCCGAAATTCATCGCCGTGGGGGCCGCGCCCAGAGCCCGGATCGATTCCTGCCAGATCGGGGCCGGCGGAGTGCGGATGCGCAGCCCGGCCAGGTCGTCAGGCGTGCGGACCTCGCTATTGGTGAAGAAGTGCCGGTCGCCCTGCACCCAATCGAAGCACACCACCTTGAGCCCATGCTCGTCGGCAAGCTGCTGCTGCCAGGCGATCATCGAGGGCGAATCGGCCAGCGCAAAAGCCTCCTCGTTGGAATCGACGAAATAAGGCGCGTTGACCACCGCGATCTGGGGCACATAGGTGCCCAGCCGCGCCGCGTCGGTGTTCTGCCCGATATTGGCGCCCTGCCGGATCTGCTCGATGATGTCTTCCTCAACGCCGAGCTGGGCGGACGGGAACACCTCGATCGTGAGCCCCCCGCCGGTCCGCTCGCTTACCGCTTCAGCCCAGGCGAGGAACCCTTCGTGGAAGGGCTCGGACGGGCCGAGCACGTGGTTAAAACGCAGCGTATAGGTATCCTGCGCCTGAACCGCGCTCGCACCGGCGATTGCCGTTGCCGCCAGAAGCACGGCGGCGGTCCTGATGGTCGTTTTCATTATGAACCTCCCTGTTCATATACTTGTCGCACGATGCCTCGTCTCAGCCCGCATCGCGAGGGCCTCATGCTTCGCCCCTATGGGGCGAAGGGTAATTTCACGCCATATGTCCGCGACAGCCGTTCAAAGGCCTGCCGCGTTTCAGGATCGAGCGGCACGCCCGAGCGCTCGCGCTCGGCCGCCACGGCCCATTCCCGGTCCCCCGGCATCATGACCTTGCCGCCCTTGCGCACTGCCGAACCGCGGACCGCCTCGAAATAGCGTTCCATTCCATCGGAAAAGCCCGCCTTGTCGGTGACCGCATCGACCCGTATCGCGACGACGAACGCGCCCATCTTGCGCGGCGTTGCGCGCTCCGGCCCGCTCATGGGGATGATTTCATGGCTGAGCTTCATGCCCGAAAGCACGGCGGAGAAAATTTCGACGAGCCCGGCAAGCCCGGCGCCCTTGAACCCGAACTCTCCGCCCAGCGGCGCCAGCATCTCAACGTCATCGGCGTCGCGCGTATCGCGCCCCTCCCGATCCGAGGCGGTCGCGGCGGGCAGGTCCTGTCCAAGACTGCGATAGAGCTTGACCCGGTTGTAGGGGATGGCGCTGGTCGCCATGTCGAGCAGCCAGGGGTCCCGGCCGGGCACCGGCACCGCCATGGCGATGGGATTGGTGCCGTGGAACCGCTCCGCACCGTCATGAAGGCGCACGAAACTGTCCGAATTGCAGAAAGCCAGCCCCATATACCCCTTTTGCGCCATCGCCAGCGCATAGGCTCCCGCCGGGCCGAAATGGGAGGAGTTGCGCACCGAAACGGCACCGATCCCGGCATGTTCGGCCAGTTCCACCGCATGGTCGGCAGCCAGATAGGCGCCGAGCGCGCCATGGCCGTCATCGGCATCCACATACCCGAACCCGGGAAACGTGCGCGCAAAGCCCGGCGCGGGAGTCTTGTTAACCCGCCCCCCCTCGAAGACCCAGACGTAGTGATCGAGAAGCCGGATGCCGTGGCTGTCGATCCCCAGCCGCGAGCCATGCAGCATGGCGGAGGTGGCGGCGTCCGCGCTCCGGGCATCGACCCCGATAGCGACAAGAACCTCGCGGGCGAACCGGTCCAGTTCGGCAAGGCTTATGCGAAGGGCTTGGGGATGCGCGCTCATAGCGTCTGCCCTCCATCGACCACCAGCACCGTGCCGGTCATGAACGCGGCTTCGTCGCTCGCCAGAAACACACAGGCCGCCGCCATTTCCTCGACCCGGCCCAGCCGCCCCATGGGCTGGCGCGCAACAAAGCTGCGCCGCGTGGCATCGGGGTCCCCGGTTGCATTGATGCGGTCCTTAAGCGAGGGGGATTCGGTGGTTCCGGGCGCCAGCACGTTGCACCTTACGCCCTTTGCGATGAAATCGCGCGCCACCGCCTTGCTCAGCCCGATCAGCCCCGCCTTGGACGCGCCATAGGCCGCGCGGCTGGCAACGCCGGTGATCGAGGAGGCGACCGAAGCCACGTTTACGATAGCGCCTCCGCCCCGCGAAAGCATGCCCGGCAGCGCCGCCTTGATGGTGCGGAAACAGGCGGTGACGTTCTGGTCGAGGCTTTTCGCCCAGTCCTCTTCGGAGCAATCGAGCACCGTGCCGTTGTGCACCCAGCCCGCGCAGTTGACGAGAATATCGACCGGGCCGGCGGATGCGAACACCGCGTCCACCGCCGCGCGATCGGTAACGTCCATTTCACGGATCGCCATGGCGGGATCGCTGGCGGCCAGATCCGCCATCTTTTCCGCGCTGCGGCTGGTGGCGATGACCCTTGCGCCCTCGGCGGCAAAGGCGAGGGCCACGGCACGGCCGATGCCCTGCCCGGCACCGGTGATCAGCGCGGTCCGCCCCGCCAGCCGTCCAGCCATCATAGCAACCCTCCCGACTTAAAACGTCTTATGTACACACTAGCCATAATTTTGGAGTCCCCGCAAGCCCCCAATATTGCTCCGACGCAGGCAAGGCTTTATCCTTGGCAGCGGCACAAAGGGGTAAGGCACACGATGGTGGCACGGCAGGCGGGCGGGAACGCCCGGCAGGAACAGCAGCCCGTAGGACCGGCGCCCCGGCTTTACGCACAGGTTTACGACATCATCGCCGCCCGCATCGCCGACGGCACGCTGGCGGCGGGCACGCGGCTCCAGGAATCCCAGCTTGCCGCCGAATTCGGCATCTCGCGCGCACCCACCCGGCAGGCGCTTTCGGAACTCGAAGCCGGAGGTCTTGTCACAAAGGCGGAGGGGCGCGGCTATATCGTCTCGGGCGCCCACAAGACAAAGCCCGCCGTCCGGTCGGCGCCGGCAGGCCCGGTGACGCTCAACGCCGGCGCGAGCTGGGAGCGCATCCACGCCGAGGTCGAAAGCGAGATCATCGCACGCATTTCGTTCGGAAGCTGGCGGGTCAACGAGGTCGCCATGGCCCGTCATTACGGAGTCAGCCGCACCGTGGTCCGCGATGTCATGGGGCGCCTCCAGCAGCGGGGCATCGTGCGCAAGGACGATGCCGGGCGCTGGCTCGCCCCCGCGCTCACCCCCGATCATATTGGCGAGGTCTATGAAATGCGCTGGCTGCTCGAACCGGCGGCGCTCATGAAGGCGGCGCCCAACCTGCCCGAAAGCCTGCTCGCCACCATGAGCGCCGCGCTCGACCGCGCCATCGCCCACGCGCACGAGATTGGCGGCGAGGTGCTCGATACGCTCGAAGACCAGCTACACGTGCAGGTGCTCAGCCATTGCCGTCAGGACACCCTGATGCGCGCCATCGTCCAGCACCAGTCGCTGCTGGTCGCCCATCACTTCCTTTACCGCTGGACCCCGCAGCTCTTCAGCTCCGAGCCCTTCCTGCCCGAGCACCGCGAAATCCTCGATCTTCTCGCACTCGGCCGCCCCCGGGCCGCCGCCGACAGCCTCGAACGGCATCTCAAGGTCTCGCGCGACCGCGCCGTCGCTCGCGTCGAACTGATCAAGGGGGCCTTCAACGCCGAGGACATCTCGTTCCTCACCCTCGTCCGGTAGGCGTTGTTCCGCGCCTTGGGTCCCGTTCACGCCATATGAAAGACAGGGACCAGTTCGCACTCCATGGGTGAATTGTCCTCATGGGTCTCCATGATATCGGCCATCGCCCCCCACCATCGCTTGACGATTTCGGTGCCGGGCAATCGCCCCATCGTGTGATCGCTGGTCCTTATAAGCGTTGCAAAAAGACAGTTGGTCTCGGGGTCGAGCCAGATGCTGTAATCGGACACCCCCGCCCCGCGCAGCGTTTCCACCAGTTCAGGCCATATCTCGTCATGGCGGCGTTTATATTCCGATGCCTGCCCCGGGTTGAGCCGCATGCGAAACGCGATCCGCTCGTTCATGATTGTCACTCCAGTGATGATTGCCGTCCCGCGCCCATGAAAAAGGCAAACTCGATCATATACAATCATAAACGCGCATTGTTGCGGCAGAATCTGATTGACAATGATCGAAATTGGTAGGAACCATGCTCAGGGAGGAGTGCTCATGCAAACGCGAACGCTTTTGGCGTGAAACCGCCGCCGCGCCCTGCGCTGCTGACGGCGAAAGCCCGGCCCTGCGCGGGTCCGGGAAGGTGTTTTGCCTCAAAGCGAGCCATGGGGAGCACTCATCCACCGCAAAGAGGGCGGAAAAGGAATTAACCAGTAAATCCGGGGAGGATTGTCACTATGAGCCTGATCAAGAACCTGGCTGTCACCACCGCGCTGACCGCCGCAATGTTTGCCCTGGCCGCTCCGGCCCAGGCCCAGACGCGCATCGCGCTGCTGGTCAAGTCGCTCGGCAACGGCTTTTTCGAGGCCGCCAATGCCGGCGCGCAGGAAGCCGCCGAGGAACTGGGGGACGTCGAGATCATCTATACCGGCCCGACCGAACCCACTGCCGAGGCCCAGATCGAGGTCATCAACAGCCTGATCGCCCAGCAGGTCGACGCCATTGCCATTTCCGCCAACGACCCGGACGCCGTTGTCCCGGCGCTGCAGCGCGCCATGGAACGCGGCATCACCGTCATCTCCTGGGATTCGGGCGTTGCCCCCGAAGGGCGCGCCATGCACCTGAACCCCTCATCCAACGAACTGATCGGCAGCACCATCATTCGCCTTGCCGCCGACCATCTGCCCGATGGCGGCCAGGTCGCCATTCTTTCGGCGACGGCAACCGCCACCAACCAGAACATCTGGATCGAGGAAGCCCGCAAGGTGCTGCCCGATTATCCGGGCATCGATCTGGTCACCGTCGTTTATGGGGACGATCTCTCCGACAAGTCCTATCGCGAGGCACAAGGCCTGATCCAGAGCTATCCCGATCTCGATGCCATCATCGCCCCGACGACGGTCGGCATCGTCGCCGCCGCGCAAGCCGTGACCGATGCAGGCAAGATCGGCGAGATCAACGTCACCGGCCTTGCTCTGCCCTCGGAGATGGCCGGCCACATCGCCTCGGGCGCCAGCGAGTCCTTTGCGATCTGGAACCCGATCGACCTGGGCTATTCGGCGACCTATATCGCCTATGAGCTCGCCACCGGCGCTGCGACCGCCAACGAAGGCGACACCATCCCGATCGGCCGCGTAGGCGAAGTCACCATCGGGGAGAACGGCGAGGCGGCGATGTCCGAACCGTTCACCTACGATGCGAGCAATATCGACGAGTTCAAGAACATCTTCTGATCGCTCCTGCCCGGCCCGGCGTCCCAGATGCCGGGCCGGTCGCACCGCGCGTCTTTGAAAGGACGCGGGGTGCGGCTATCATCCTTGCGCATAGCCCATTTCCACAAAGCCCAGATGACCCAGCCCTGCCTTTCCCTCAGCGGCGTATCCAAGAGTTTCCCCGGCGTGCGGGCACTCAACGACATCGCGCTCGATCTTTATCCCGGGGAGGTGACCGCGCTCGTGGGCGAAAACGGCGCCGGAAAATCCACCCTCGTCAAGATCCTGACCGGCATCTATCAGCCCGACGCGGGCGAAATCCGCATCGACGGCACCCCGATATCGCTGCCCACCGCCCTCGCCGCCTTCGAGCACGGCATCACCGCCATCCATCAGGAAACCGTACTGTTCGACGAGTTGTCGGTGGCCGAAAACATCTTTCTCGGCCATGCCCCGCGCACAAGGCTTGGCCTTATCGACTGGCGCAAACTGCGCGCCGAGGCCCAGGACATCCTGTCGTCCATGGGCGCGCCCATATCGCCTCAAACGCGCCTCAAGGACCTCTCCATCGCCAACAAGCATCTCGTCGCGGTCGCCCGCGCGCTCTCGATCGAAGCGCGCATCGTCATCATGGACGAGCCCACCGCCGCGCTCTCGCACAAGGAGATCGAGGAGTTGTTCGTCCTCATCGACCTTTTGAAAAAGGACGGCAAGGCGATCCTGTTCATCTCGCACAAATTCGACGAGATTTTCCGGGTCGCCGACCGCTATACGGTGTTCCGCGACGGCGAGATGGTCGGCGCGGGGCTGATGAAAGAAACCAACGAAGCCGATCTCGTGCGCCTGATGGTGGGCCGTTCCGTGGAACACGTCTTTCCCAAGCTCGACATCACCCCCGGCGCGTTAGTGCTGAACGTCAGCGGACTCTCACATCCCACCGAGTTCGAGGACATTTCTTTTTCGCTGCGGCGCGGCGAGATCCTGGGCTTTTACGGCCTTGTGGGAGCGGGGCGGACCGAGATCATGCAGGCACTGTTCGGTATTACCCGCCCCAGCGCCGGAACCGTCACCCTCGATGGCAGGCCCGCCCTTGCCAGAGACCCCGCCCATGCGGTCGATATGGGCATCGTCTATGTGCCCGAGGAACGGGGACGCCAGGGCGCGGTGATCGGGCTACCCATTTTCCAGAACATTTCGCTCCCTTCGCTCAGGACCACCTCGCGCGCCGGCTTTCTGCGGCTGGCCGAAGAGCTGGCGCTGGCCCGCAAATATGCCGGGCGACTCGATCTCAGGGCCGCCGCGCTCGATCAGGACGTGGGCACGCTTTCGGGCGGCAACCAGCAAAAGGTGGTGATCGGCAAGTGGCTGGCCACGCGCCCGCGGGTCATCATTCTCGATGAACCCACCAAGGGTATCGATATCGGCTCCAAGGCCGCCGTCCACGCCTTCATGAGCGAACTGGCCGCCGAGGGGCTGAGCGTGATCATGGTCTCGTCCGAATTGCCCGAGATCATGGGCATGTCCGACCGCGTCATCGTCATGCGCGAGGGGCGGATGGCGGGCGAATTCAGCCGCACCGAACTCGATGCCGAAACCCTCGTGCGCGCCGCTGCGGGAATCGTCGAGGAGGCCGCATGAAACCGGGCACCCTTTTGCGGCACCGCGAACTGATCCTCGTTTTCGCCATCGTGGTGCTCGTGGCGCTCATTGCCCTGCGCTTTCCCGCCTTCATCCTGCCGCGCAACCTCATTCGCGTTTTCGACGACACCGCCATCCTCGCCATGCTGGCGCTGGGCCAGATGCTGGTCATCCTCACCCGCTGTATCGACCTTTCGATGGCCGCCAACCTGGCGCTGTGCGGCATGGTCGTCGCCATGCTCAACGCCGCCTTTCCCGATATTCCCATTCCCCTGCTGATCGTAGCGGGCATGGGGCTAGGGGCGGCACTTGGGGCGGCCAACGGGCTTCTGGTCTGGAAGCTCGACATGCCCTCGATCGTCGTGACGCTGGGCACGATGACCATCTTCCGCGGCGCGATCTTTCTTCTCGCCGGTGGCCAGTGGATCAACGCCCACCAGATGAGCGACAGCTTCAAGGCCCTGCCGCGCAACGTCTTTCTCGAGCTTCCCGTGTCCACCTGGATTACCGTGGCGGTCATCGGGCTCTTTGCGTTGCTGATGGGGCGCACCCCGCTTGGCCGCGCCTTTTACGCGGTCGGCGTCAACCCCACCGCCTCGGTCTATACCGGCATCGACGTGGGCCGGACGCGCTTTTTCGCCTTTACCATCGCCGGGATGGTCTCGGGGCTGGCGGGCTATCTGTGGGTGGCGCGCTACGCGGTTGCCTATGTGGACATCGCCGGCGGGTTCGAGCTTTCGATCATCGCCGCCTGCGTCATCGGCGGGGTATCCATCGCCGGGGGCATCGGCACCGTGGCAGGAGCGGTCCTCGGCGCGTTGTTCCTGGGCGTCGTCAACAACGCCCTGCCGGTCATCAACGTCTCGCCCTTCGCCCAGATGGCCATCTCGGGCGCGGTAATCGTCATCGCGGTGATCTTCAACGCCCGCAACGAGCGCAAGCGCGGCCGCATCATCCTGAAGAAAGCCGAAGCGGAGGCCCGCGCATGAACGAGGTCCCCCAGACACCGCGCACCATTCCCGACCGGCTCGAAAGCCCGTTCCGCTCGGCGCTCAAAAGCTGGGAGGCGCTGCTAATCGTCGTGGCGGTGGCGATCTTCATCGCCAACAGCTTCGCCTCGCCCTATTTCCTCAACCCCTGGAGTCTGTCGGACGCGACCTTCAACTTCACCGAAAAGGCCATCATCGCGCTGGCCATGGCCATGGTCATCATTTCGGGCGAAATCGATCTTTCCGTCGCCTCGATCATCGCGCTGGCCTCGACCGCCATGGGCTTTGCCCTCCAGTTCGGAGTGGACACACCGACGCTTGTAGCGATCGGCCTGTTTGTCGGGCTGGCCTGCGGCGCGTTCAACGGGGCGCTGGTCGCCGGCTTCGGCCTGCCCTCGATCGTCGTCACCATCGGCACCATGAGCCTTTTCCGGGGCATCTCCTATCTCGTGCTGGGCGATCAGGCCTTCCGGGGCTACCCGTCCGATTTCGCATGGTTCGGACAGGGCTATGTGTGGTGGGTGATCTCGTTCGAGCTGGTGCTGTTCCTCGTTTTGGCAGGGCTATTCTACGTCCTTCTTCATCGCACCAATTTCGGGCGCACCGTGTTTGCCATCGGCAACAATCCCGTCGCCGCGCAGTTTTCAGGCATCCGCGTCGCGCGCATCAAATTCATGCTGTTCCTGCTCACGGGCCTGATGTCCGGAATCGCCGCCATACTGCTCACGGCCCGGCTCGGCTCCACCCGCCCCTCGATCGCCTCGGGCTGGGAGCTCGAGATCGTGACCATGGTGGTTTTGGGCGGGGTCGCGATCCTGGGGGGATCGGGCAGCATCGCCGGGGTGGTCATCGCCGCCTTCATCATGGGGCTGGTGACCTTCGGGCTGGGTCTTCTCAACGTGCCGGGGATCGTCATGTCGATCTTCATCGGCCTGATGCTGATAACCGTCATCGCCCTGCCCATCGTTGCAGGAAAGCTTCGGCAGCAAACGAGCGGCGCGAAATAAACGTCAGCCCAGACCGAGAATCCCCAGCGCTTCGGCGCGGCTGGGGCGGGCACGCGCCAGGGTCGACGCGATGCCCGCGACGGCGGCGACCGGGTGCGTGTTGTCGGGCCAGAGCGCACCATCGGGGCCGGTCAGCGAATTTTCAAAACCGGCGCGGGCGTGACCGCCCAGCGCAAGCGCGGCGGCCAGCGCCGGGATTTCCCCCCGCCCGAAGGCGCAGACCATGACCGTCGGCGCCAGTACCCGCGCCGCATCGAGGAACCCCATAAGATCGGCGGGATCGCTCTGCTGCCCATCCGTATAGCGCCCGAGGACAAAAAGGACCGAAAGCCCCTTGTCGGGAACGATCCCGCGCTGGACGAAACCGGAAAGGCGCTCGACGTCATGGGGCGCGTAAAGAATGTGCTGGATCGCGATATCGCGGGCCGCACATCGGGCATAAAAGTCGGCCGCTTGCGCTTCATGGGCGGCATCGGGCACCATTTCGGCAAGGGCGACCGAGGCCGCGTCGGGATGGACGGCATCGACAACGGCGCGCTGCTCGGCCGGGGTAAACCGCCCCACCGCTTCGGTCGTGATCTGGACGACCATCTCCCGGCCCGCCTCGCGACGGATGGCGGCGATGAGATCGCGATAGCCGTCCGCATCGAGGCTATGGACGCCCTTTGCGTCGCGCAGATGCGCGTGGACGGCATCGGCCCCCGCCTCCCGGCATCGCGCCGCTGCCGTGGCGACTTCCTCGATCGTCACGGGCAATGCCGGATGATCGGCCTTGCTCCGCCGGGCTCCGTTGGGGGCAACCATCACAAGGGCAGGCGCGGTCATGGCTGTGCGAGAGCCGCCGCGAGGCTTTGATCGAGAAGATCGATGATCGTGGCGATCTCTTCGGGGGTGACGATAAAGGGCGGCGCAAGAAGGATGTGATCACCGCGCGCGCCATCGATCGTGCCGCTCATGGGGTAGCAGGCAAGACCGCGCGCCATACCCTCCGCCTTGATGCGGGCCGCTAGCTTTTTTTCCGGCGCGAACGGGGCCTTGGTCTGGCGGTCCTCGACGAGTTCAAGACCGACGAACAGCCCCCTCCCCCTGATGTCGCCCACATGAGGATGCTGGCCGAACCGGGCCTCGAGCCCTTCCCTGAGCTGGGCGCCGCGCGCGCGCACCTGGGCCAACATTTCGGGCCGCGATATTTTTTCAACCACCGCCAGCGCCGCCGCGGTGGCCATCGGATGGCCGATATAGGTGTGGCCGTGCTGGAAAAAACCCGTCCCGGCCTCTATGGCGTCGTAGATCCGGCCTGCAACCAGCAGCGCGCCGATAGGCTGGTAGCCCGCGCCGAGCCCCTTGGCGATGGCGATCATGTCCGGAGCGATACCATCCTGCTCGCAGGCGAACATGGTACCGGTGCGGCCCATGCCGCACATCACTTCATCGAGAATCAACAGCACCCCGTGGCGCTCGCATACCGCCTTGATCTTCTTGAAATAACCCTCGACGGGCGGAACCGCGCCCATGGTCGCACCCACCACCGGCTCGGCAATGAACGCTGCGACCGTATCGGGGCCCAGTTCGATGATCTTTGCTTCAAGCTCGGCCGCCAGCCTGTCGCCGTAAGCGGCGTCGCTCTCCCCCTCGCGCTTGTCGCGCCAGGCATGGCAGGGCGAGACATGATGCATGGCCTCGACCATATAGGGCGAGAACTGCGCGCGCCGCCAGCGATTGCCCCCCGCCGACAACGCCCCGATGGTGTTGCCGTGATAGCTCTGCCAGCGCGCAATGACGTTGCGGCGCTCCTTCTGGCCGATTTCGAGGAAATACTGGCGCGCCAGCTTGATCGCCGATTCCACGGCCTCGGAGCCCCCCGAGACGTAATAGACCCGCTCGATCCCCTCGGGGGCAAGGCTCACCAGCTTCTCGGCCAGCGCCTCGGCGGGAGGGCTGGTGAAAAAGGCGGTATGGGCATAGGCGAGCGTATCGGCCTGCGCCTTGATGGCCGCGATGACGTCGGGGTCGGAATGCCCGAGGCACGAAACCGCCGCCCCCCCACTGGCATCGAGATAGCGCTTGCCGTCCGCATCTATGAGCCAGGCGCCCTCCCCGCCGACGGCCATCGGCAGATCGGCCTTGGTGTGGCGGGGAAAGACATAACGCGATTTCATCTCACGGAACTCCGCAGGGAAGATATTGGGGGGCAGGCGCTCAGTCCTCGGCACGCACCACGAGCACCGAGCATTTGGCGTGCCGCACGACCCGCGCGGCGTTGGGGCCGAGCAGATAGTCGTCGAGATCGACCTTGCGCCCCGAGGACATGACGACCAGATCGCACCCTGTTTCGCGCGCATAGTGCAGGATGATCCGGTAGATCACCCCGTGATCGACGATGTGGCGATGGCGGATGTCGGCGGGAATGGCCTTGTCGGTAAAGGCCCGAAGCTGGGCGTTGGCCTTGGCCACCGACGTCTTTTCGTGATCGGGCGGGAAAAAACCGCCGACGATCGAGAGCCCGAAATCGGGCACGACGGTCAGGATATGAAGGGTCGAACCGAAGGTCCGCGCGTACTGGACGGCGAACTCCACCGCCCGCATCTCATCGTCGAGATTGGCAAGATCGACGGTGAGCAGGATGTCCTTGAACACTTGGGGTGCCCTCCTTTCAGGCCTCTGCCGGTTTGCCGGCGGCCCGCTGCTTGTCCCGGCGGCGGCGCTGCAGCAGATAGATGCCCCCCAGAAGCGCCAGCGCCGGGACATAGACGATCTCCCGGGGCGGACGATTGGCGTTGGGGGTCAGCACCCGGGTGATCTCCATGCCGAAATTGACGCCATAGCGTTCCGCTTCGCTCGAAAACTCGACGCCCATGATCTGGACGCTGTCGCCCATCTCCATGACGTCGAGCCCGGCGTAGCGCAGGCGCTCCATCGGCGGGGCTTCGGGCCCGAGATTGAGCATCACGACCTTGGAGATGTCGTTGCCGCGCATGTCCATGCCCTCGATCCCGAGGCGGATGAAATCGTTCTCGGGCTTCTGCGCGACGATTTCCATCAACTCGGTCGCCGGGCGCGGGTCATAGGGCGGAACGGCCAGATCGATCCAGAAATTAGGACGGAAGATGGTGAAGGCGATCAGCACCAGCAACACGGACTCGTAAAGCCGGGACCGGGTGACGAAATAGCCCTGCGTGCCCGCCGCAAAGGTCAACATCGCCGCCAGCCCCGCAACGAGGACCGTGAGGAAGGATACGAAATCGCCGACCCCGATCAGCAGCAGTTCGGTATTGAAGACGAAAATGAAGGGCAGGATGATCGTGCGGATATCGTAAGTGATCGACTTGAACCCGGTCTTGATGGGGTCGCCGCGCGAGATGGCCGCCGCCGCATAGGCGGCAAGGCCGACAGGCGGGGTCGCATCGGCCATCAGCCCGAAATAAAAGACGAACAGGTGGACCGCGATCAACGGCACCACGAGGCCCTGCTGGCTGCCCAGTTCGACGACCACCGGCGCCATCAGGGTCGCAACGATGATATAGTTGGCCGTGGTGGGCAGCCCCAGACCGAGGACGATGCAGAAAATCGCCGTCATCACCAGCATCAGTACAAGGTTGCCACCGGAAATATGCTCGACGAGTTCGACCAGAACCCCGCCGATGCCGGTCTGGGCCACGGTCCCCACGATGATGCCGGCGGCGGCGGTGGCGACCCCGATGCCCACCATGTTGCGTGCACCCGCCGCCAGCCCTTCGACAAGCTCGACAAAGCCCTGCCGCGTCGCCGCGGCGATATCGGCGTGGCGGCGCATGAGGCTCAAAATGGGGCGCTGGGTGACGAGGATGAACATCATGAAGGCGACGCCATAAAAGGCCGAAAGCCCCGGCGAGAGCCGCTCGACGATCAGCGCCCACAAAAGGACGACCACCGGCAGCAGGAAATGCAGCCCGCTGCGCACCGTTGTGCCCACTTCGGGCAAAACCAGCACCGGATCGTTGGGGTCATCGAGCGCAAGCTCGGGCTCCCTGGCCGAAAGCCACAGCAGCCCCAGATAGGCGACGAGAACACCCGCCCCCACGATCCATGTCGCGGCGGGGCCGAAGACCGTGCGCGTCCAGCCCACCCCGTAATAGACCGCCGCCGCGAGGATGACGAGGCTGGAAACCGTGATGCCGAAGCTGAAAATGCTCCAGAACCACGGGCGCTGGGTGCGCCGGGGTAGGCCCTCGAGCCCTTCCTTGAGCGATTCCAGATGCACGAGATAAAAGAGCCCCACATAGGCCAGAAGAGCGGGCAGAAACGCGTGCTTGATGACCTCGATATAGGGGATGCCCACATATTCGACCATGAGGAACGCCGCGGCCCCCATGACGGGAGGCATGATCTGGCCATTGGTCGATCCGGCCACTTCCACGGCCCCCGCCTTTTCCGACGAGAAGCCGACGCGTTTCATCAGCGGAATGGTGAAGGTGCCGGTGGTGACGACATTGGCGATCGAGGACCCCGAGATGAGCCCCGACATGGCCGAGGCAACGACCGACGCCTTGGCCGGTCCGCCGCGCATGTGCCCGAGCAGCGCAAAGGCGACCTTGATGAAGTAATTGCCCGCCCCCGCCCGGTCGAGCAGCGCCCCAAACAGGACGAACAGGAAGACAAAGGCGGTCGAAACCCCGATGGCGATGCCGAACACGCCCTCCGCGGTCAGCCATTGCTGGCTCATGGCGCGCTGGAACGAGGCGCCGCGATGGGCGATCATATCCGGCATGTAAGGCCCGGCAAAGGTATAGAAGAGGAATGCCAGCGCAATGAACAGCAGCGCCGGCCCCAGCGCCCGGCGCGTGGCTTCGAGCAGCAGCACGAGCCCCACACCCGCAACGACCAGATCGAAAAGGATCGGCGCGCCCGGACGGCGGGCCAGATCGTAATAGAAGATATAAAGATAGGCGGCGGAAAAGGCGGCGAGCGCCGCCAGAACCCAATCGACCGATGGCACCTTGTCGAGCGGGGCGGGGCGCCATGCGGCGTAAGCAGCGAGCCCTGTGGCAACGGTCATGGCGGCAAAGGCCGACCACTGATCGTTCCCGGCAAGCACAAGGCTTACCCCATAGAACGCAAAACCCGCCGTTGCGATCGCCAGGATTCCGGCAAAGACCGGCAGGGTGGCGGTGCGCCTTATGACGCCGGGGAAAGCCGTATAGGCCAGAAACAGGGCAAAAGCCAAATGGATGGCGCGCGCCTGGGTATCGTTGAAAATGAGAAAATTGAAGACGAAGGGGAGCGGAGAGGCATACCAGAGCTGAAACAGCGACCACGCCAGAGCCACACCGAACAGAACCCGGCCCGCCCACCCGTGCGGCGCGCGGGCGCCCGTATCGGCGATCGCGACCAGATCTTCGGGGTTATCCCGGTCGCCCACCGTGCCGGCTTCACCGCTCGTGCTCATGCCTGCTCCTCCCTCTCATCGCGTTCTCGGGCTTTTTTAGCCCTTCGTTCGACAACGCGGCCACGCGCCGGGGACAGGACCATCCCCGGCGCGTGCCCCATGACCCGATTACATCAGGCCCGCTTCCTCGTAATAGCGGACGGCACCCGGATGGAGCGGGGCCGAATTGCCCATGGAGATCATGGTCTCGGGTTCGAGCACGGTAAAGGCGGGGTGGAGGGCCTTGAAGTCCTCGAAATTCTCGAACACGGCCTTGACCACTTCATAGACCACGTCGTCGGGCGTATCGACCGAGGAGACGACTGTGGCGCCCACGCCGAAGGTCGTCACGTCCTCGTCATTGTTATACATACCCGCCGGGATGGTGGCCGAGAAGTAATAGTCGTTCTCATCGACGAGCCTGTCCACGATGTCGCCGGTGACGTTGACGAGCACCGCATCGCAGGTCGCCACCGGTTCCGAAATAGACCCCGAAGGGTGCCCCACGGTGAAGACGAACGCATCGAAGCGGTTGTCGCACAGCGACTGGGCCTGTTCGCGCGAGGGCAACTCGGCGGCAAGGGTGAAGCTGTCGGTGGTCCAGCCATATTCGTCCATCAGCAGTTCCATCGTGTTGCGCTGCCCGGAGCCGGGATTGCCGATATTGACGCGCTTGCCCTCGAGATCCTCGAAATTGACGACGCCCGCATCGGGGCGCGCAACGACCGTGAAGGGTTCGGGGTGGAGCGAAAAGAGAGCGCGCAGGCCGTCATAGGGCCCGACATCGGCGAACTGGTCGAGCCCGTGGACGGCGTTGTACTGCACGTCCGACTGCACGACCCCGATATTGAGCTCGCCCTCGCGAATGGAGTTGAGGTTGAAGACCGAGCCGCCCGTGGATTCCGCCGAGCAGCGGATGCCATGATCGGCGCGCGTGCGGTTGACGTTGAGGCAGATCGCCCCGCCCGCCGGATAATAGACCCCGGTGACGCCGCCGGTGCCGATGGTAACGAATTGCTGCTGGGCCATGACGGGCGCGGCAAACGCGAAAAGCGCTCCCGATGCCGCCGCGAGAACCGCAGCCCTCTTCGCCGTGGATTTGATATCGATGATCATCATCTTCTCCCTTTGGTGATTTGTGATTCTGGTTGTGTGGAGCCGCCGGGCTCCTCGGTATCCCTGGTCTCAGGGGGTTTTCGCCGCGCCCGCTCCCCCGGAGGACGGATGGAGCGCGGCAAAAGATAGGTGTCGAGCGCGGCGAACTGGGCTTCGCTGCGGGCCAGCGCCTGTCCCGCCCTTTCCCCGCCCCCCGCCGCAACGAGCGCGGCGATGGCTTCCGCGGCAACGAAGGCGGCGCTCATCGTATGGAAGAACGAGGGACTTTCCGCGCCGATGATGACGGCCACATCCGCGTTGCGGGCCAGCGGCGAGACGACGCTGTCGGTAATCGCGATGATCTCGATGTCGCGTTCGATGGCATAGGCGGCAATATCGGCGGTGGCGCGGGCATAGGGGTGGACGCTTATGGTGACGACCACATCGCCTTTCCCGGCATCCCGGAGAGGATCGAGCCCGATGCCGCCGGGATGGTCGAGCAGGCGCGCATCGCACCCAGCCAGCGAGCAGACATAGGCAAGCTGATAGGCGACCGAAAACCCTGCGCGCTGGCCGACAATGAAAATGCGCCGCGCCGCGACCATCAGCCGGGCCGCCTCGGCCAGTTGGACGAGCCCCTCCCTTTCTCCCAGCGCTGCCACGCGGGCCGCCGCTGCGTCGATGAGTTCGGCTGAAAGCGCATCCTCGCCACGGACCCGCCGCCGCTCCCTCAGTTCGCCTGCCTTTTCGGCAAAGCCGCCCGTGCTGCGCAAAAGCTGCTCGGCATAGAGCGCGCGCATGTCGTCGTAGCCTTCAAAGCCGAGACGCTTTGCCAGCCGGGTCATGGTGGTGGGGGGCACGCCGGCGCGCTTTGCCTGGTCGCGCATCGAAAGCAGCGCAACCTCGTTGGGGTGCTCGATGACCCAATGGGCACCGGCCTGCAACCGGGCGGGCAGGTCCTCATAAAGAGCAAGCAGTTTCTGCCTGAGCGGCGCGTTGTCCGGCACTGAATTTCCTCCCTCGCAACAAGTGAACCGAATGTTCCATTTTGTCAATATGGTTTGAATGGTTCACAAATCGGGTCGGAATCCTGCGCGGTTTCCGCGGAGATCACTGGCATTCACGGATGGGTCCGGCGCGTGCGTGCGCCTGAAGCTTCCGTTTCAGCGGGGTCAAAACAGAGGCTCCAGGTCTTTGATCCATCGCGTTTCGCTTGCGCGGTCCTTCGGGTTCGAACCGAAAGGCGGTGCCCGCTTGGTTCTGGAAACGTTTTATTGCGCCGTGGCACACGCGTAGTGCGCAAGGACGCCCTGGATCGCGGCAATCAGGAGGGCACGCGCACTTCCATGTGCGGGAAGACCGGGCAGATACTGATCGAGCAGCGGGGCGGGGATGTCGATGCCTTCGAGCCGGTTCATCAGATGGGCGACGGCCGCGATTGCCTGCCGTTCGGACCAATAATAGCGGATGCGGTCGGAATAGCTGAAATGGCGCTGGACCCAGAGGCTTTTCGCGTCGCCGTGATAATGGCGGTTCCAATGATCCGGCGAAGCCTCCATCAGCCGCTCCATCGCCGTCATGAGGCGATTGCGGGGCGGATGGCCATCGAGCGCATCGGCGACGGCATCGAGCCCGTAGAGCGCTTCGCGCATCCGGAACGTCAGCCACGGGCCGACCTTGAGGATCGAGAACCCGGCGCGCACCAGCGCTTCGAGCGCCGCCTCCGTCTGATAATCGGTCGAATGGGCTTCAAACACGATGCCGGGCAGAAACGCGAGCGCCGCCGAAAGGTCGCGGGCCTTGCCGGGATCGAACCGGATGACGTCGGCATGACCGAATTCGACCCCCGGCTGCACGACGAGCGCAATGACCCGCGCAAACGCTTCGCTTGCGCCCGCCGCGGCGAATGCCTCGCGATGAACGGCGTGGGTACGCGCCACCGCCTGGGGCGCGGTGACCGCTACCGTATCCAGCGCCTCGAGCGCGCCGCCGGGCACCGGAACCTCGGTGCCGATCACATAGACCGGGGCGTCCGCGCCGCTATGGGCTTCCGCAACCAGCGCCAGGCGGGCGGCGCGCGCCGCCGTCGTCTCGTCATCGAGAGCGAGGGACTCACCGGCGCAGCCCATCGAGGTATCGAGATGAAGCTTTGAAAAACCCGCCGCGCTATAGGCTGCGATCATCGCTTCGGCTTTTGCCATCGCCGTCTCGGCATCGAGATGCTTCCAGGGGTTGGGGCCCAGATGGTCCCCCCCCAATATGATCCGGTCGGACGGAAATCCGATTCGGGCCGCGATCTCCTCGACGAATGCGCGGAAACGGGTGGGCGTCATGCCGGTATAGCCGCCCTCCTGGTTCACCTGGTTGCAGGTCGCCTCGATCAGCGCGACCCTCCCCGTTTCCTGGGCCAGCAGCAGGGCCGCCTCGATGACCATGGGATGGGCCGAACAGACCGAGGTGATGCCCCCCGGACGCCCGGCATGGAATTGCGCGGCCATTTCGATCAGCGGGTGGTTCATGGGTTTTCCATTCCTCGCGCGGCAAGGAAGGCCCTGAGGTCGGAACGGCTCGACGTGCCTTCCATCGGCCCTCTTTTTCCAACGGCAATGGCCCCGGCGGCGGCGGCCATGATCAGCGCCTCGCGCGTCGGCGCGCCTTGCAGCCACAGGACGGTAAAGGCCGCTCCGAAACAGTCCCCCGCCCCCGTGGGATCAATTTCCTCGACGTCGAAGGCCGGGACGAACTGGCTGCCCTCGCGGTCGTAATGGCGGACGCCCTCCGCTCCTAGCTTGTGGACGATGGCACAAACCCCGCGCCCGAACAGTTCGTCCACCGCCTGCCGGGGCTTTTTGGCGCGGGTGAAAAGGAAAAGCTCGTCCCCTGAAGGCAGGAACAGATCGGCAAGCCCGAGAACCGCCTCCATCGCCTCGCCGATGCCGGGGCTGGCGAGCATTTCCTTGCGCAGATTGGGGTCGAACGACACCGTGCCTCCGCGCGCCTTGACGGCGCGGGCTGCGGCGAGGTTGAAGGCAATGAGGTCGGGACTCGAAAGGGACGAGCCCATCACGTGAAGGTGCCCGGCCCGGTCCAGAACCGGCTGCGCCTTTGCCTTGTCGGGGGGAAGGCCGCAGGCGCTGTGCCGGATATTGAAGATGAAATCGCGCGCGCCATCGGTCCGGTAGCGCACGAATGCGGTGGCGGTGGGATGGCCGGGGGCGATGGCAACGCCCGAGACGTCGACCCCGTCCCGGGACAGGCGTTCGAGCGCCTGGCGACCGAAATCGTCATCCCCGACCGCCGATATGACGGCGCTGGCATGTCCCATCCGGGCGGCCTGATCGGCAAAGATGGCCGGCGCGCCCGAGGGAAAGGGGCCGGTGAGCGCGATCGGTTCGAGAAAACCCATGCCGGGCGCATCCGCCAGGATTTCGGCCAGAACCTCTCCAATGACGACGATGTTCTTCATGGCCCACCCTGATATTGAACTGACGCTCCAGCCCTGCCCAACAAGTTAAAGCGGTGCCATCGGCCCCCGCTCAAGTCAATCGAAATTTTACGCGCGATAAAATTTAACTTTACGTCCGGGTCTGTTATGGTTGGCTTTTTGCGGCCCACCGGGCAAAGAGGAACAGTGGCAAGCTGGCGCAGACAGGACGAGTGAAAAAAACATGCAGGACTCAAAAATCCGCAACATGGAGGAATTTGCCGCCATCAGCGGAATCTCGCGCCCGACGGTCTCGAAATACTTCAACGATCCGGCAAGCGTGCGCAAAAGCACGAGGGACAGGATCGAAAAGGCGCTCGAAGAGCACAATTACCGCCCCAACATCTACGCCATAAACCAGAACCGGCGCACCTCGAAAAGCATCGGCGTGGTCGTGCCCTATCTCGCCGACCCGTTCTTTGCCGAGATGGCACGCCACATCGAGCGCCGCTGCATCGCAGCCGGCTTCTGGCCGATCCTGTTCAGCTCGCACGGGGAAACCCAACTCGAGATCGACATCCTCGACAGCCTGCTCTCGCTCAAGCCCGCCGGGGTGCTGCTAGCCCCGCTAGGGCGCGCATCGGATCGCCGGGCGGTGGAAAAATTCTGCCACGACGTGCCCACGGTCCTGTTCGACAGCAATCTCGAAGGGGTGGGCAAAGCCTTCGTGGGCTCCAACAACTTTCATTCCATCGGGCTGATCGTCGAATATCTGTGCCGGACCGGCGAACCCCCGTGTTTTTTCGAGATGCCTCCGGTCAACCCCAACGCCAACACGCGCCGCCACGCCTATATCCGGACCATGGAAGCGCTGGGGCACAAGGCCCATGTCATCCACGTCGAGGCCCAGGGCTGGGGCTTCGAGGAGGTGGGCTATTCGGAGGGCAAGAAGGTCATTTCCGATGGCAGGCTGCCCACCGACACCATCCTGTGCTCGAACGACCGCCTCGCCATCGGCCTTCTGGCGGCCGCCTATGAAAAGGGAATGCGCGTGGGGCGCGGGCCGGGCTTTGCCCTGCGGATCGCCGGGCATGACGACCACCCTTTTTCCAAATTCACCTCCCCATCGCTCACCACCATCGCCCAGGACTACGCGGCAATCACCGAATACAGCGTCGAGACCCTGTTCCGCCTCATCGAAACCGACAGCAAGAACGCCGAACGCGAAACCAAGCTGTTCGAGAGCAGGCTGGTCATGCGCGCGTCGGCCTGACCGGAGCGCCGACGCTTCCACCCGCCGTTGCACCGGAGATTTAAATTTACGCGCGTAAAGAAAATTATTGACGCCAGGGCATCTATGCCGTTAACCTCTCCGCCGGTACATCCAGTACGCAAGGGAGGATACGGATGAGACTCAAGACCACTTTGCTGGCGGCGTCTGCCCTGGCCCTCGTAGCCGCAGCAGGCGCTTCGGCCGAGGAACTGACCATTGCAACGGTCAACAATTCCGACATGATCATCATGCAGGAGCTGTCCGACCGGTTCACGGCCGAAACCGGCCACACCCTCAACTGGGTCGTTCTTGAAGAAAACGTCCTGCGCCAGCGCGTGACGACCGACATCGCCACCAATGGCGGCTCGTTCGACATCGTGACCATCGGTGCCTACGAAGCCCCGATCTGGGGGGCGCAGGGCTGGCTCAACAGCCTCGACGATTTCGGAGACGATTACGACTACGAGGACATTCTCGAGCCTGTCCGCAACGGACTTTCGGTCGACGGCTCGCTTTATGCCGTGCCCTTTTATGCCGAAAGCTCGTTTACCTTCTATCGCACCGATCTGTTCGAGGCGGCCGGCATCGAAGCGCCGACCGAGCAGATCACCTATGACGAGTTCGCCGAGATCGTCGCTGCCGTGCACGATCCCGACAACGACGTCTTCGGCACCTGCCAGCGCGGCAAGGCGGGCTGGGGCGAGAACATGGCGTTTGTCGGCCCGATGGTCAACGCCTTCGGCGGCCAGTGGTTCGACATGGACTGGAACCCCACCATCGACAGCCCCGAATGGCACGCCGCCATCACCTACTATGTGGACCTGATGAACGCATACGGGCCTCCGGGCGCGTCCTCGAACGGGCACAACGAAAACCGCGCGCTGTTCGCGGACGGCAGGTGCGCCACCTGGATCGATGCGACATCGGCTGCAGGCTATATCTACAACCCCGACGAAAGCTCGGTTGCCGACGTGACCGGCTTCTTCCAGGCCCCCAGGCAGGTAACCGACAAGGGTACGGGCTGGTTCTGGGCCTGGGCGCTCGCCGTTCCCTCGAGCTCCCAGAAGGTCGACGCGGCCAAGGAGTTCCTCGCCTGGGCGACCAGCAAGGACTACGTGGAACTTGTGGGCGAGACCAAGGGCTGGGTCGCCGCACCTCCGGGCACGCGCGCCTCGACCTACGCCAACCCGGCCTATGAGGAAGCCGCGCCCTTCGCCGGCACCGTGCTCAACTCGATCCTTGCCGCCAACCCGGCCGATCCGACGCTCAACCCCGTGCCTTATACCGGCGTTCAGTTCGTCGCGATCCCCGAGTTCCAGGGCATCGGCAATTTCGTGGGCCAACAGATCGCGGCCGCCCTTGCGGGCCAGACCACGGTCGACGAGGCCCTTGCGGCGAGCCAGCAGATGGCCGTGCGCGAAATGACACGGGCCGGTTATATCGACTGACCTCCTCCGGGGTGGGCCGGCTCGCAAGAGCCGGCCTGCTTTTCCTGTTATAGTATCCGTTACAGGCTTTTGGAGATCGCCCCCCGAGGGGACCATATCCTGAAGACTGCCGCCATCATCCGGGGAGGAGCGCATGGCAACCAAAGCATCCCGATCCGCCGCGCGGCTGATGATCTCGCCCGCAGTGATCCTGCTGCTGGGCTGGATGCTCATCCCGTTGGGCATGACGCTCTACTTTTCCTTCCTGCGCTACAACCTCATCATCCCCGGCAACCATCCGTTCGTGGGCTGGGAGAACTACCACTGGTTCGTAACCGATCCCAGTTTTAACGCCGCCATGATCAATACGCTCCTGCTGGTCGGCGGCGTGTTGCTGATCACCGTTCTGGGCGGGATCGGGTTCGCCTTGCTGCTCGACCAGCCCATGTGGGGACAGGGCGTCATCCGCATCATGGTCATCGCGCCATTCTTTGTAATGCCCACCGTCTCGGCACTGGTGTGGAAGAACATGTTCATGAACCCGGTGAACGGCTTTTTCGGCCATATCGCCCACGGACTGGGACTGCCGCCCATCGACTTTTTCAGCCAGATCCCGCTGCTCTCGATCGTCCTGATCGTGAGCTGGCAATGGCTGCCCTTTGCAACGCTCATTCTGTTCACCGCGCTGCAATCGCTCGACCAGGAACAGCTCGAAGCCGCCGAGATGGACGGCGCGCGGTTCGGATCGCGCTTCGCTTTCATCGTCCTTCCCCATCTGGCGCGGGCGATCACCGTCGTCATCCTCATCCAGACGATTTTCCTTTTGTCGATCTTTGCCGAGATTCTCGTCACGACCAATGGCGGTCCGGGGACGGCAACGACCAATCTCACCTATCTGATCTACGTCTCTTCGCTCCTGCAATACGATGTGGGCATGGGCAGCGCGGGGGGCGTCATCGCAATCATCCTTGCCAATATCGTCGCCATCTTCCTGATGCGCATGATCGGCAAGAACCTGGACGCTTGAGGAGAAAGACCATGGCGCGCGCCGTTTCGACTTCCCGCAAGACGTTCAACACTGCCATCGCGGGCCTGCTCGGTTTCGTGATGTTCTTTCCCGTGCTCTGGATCGTGATCCTGTCGTTCAAATCCGAGTTCGACGCGATCCGCTCCCCGCTCGCCATCCTGACTTCGGGCTGGACGCTCGAGAGCTATGGCGCGGTGCAGGCCCGTTCGGACTATTTCAAGCACTTCACCAATTCGGTGGTGATCTCGGTCGGCTCGACCTTTCTGGGGCTGCTCATCGCCGTCCCCGCGGCCTGGTCCATGGCGTTCGTGCCCGCCAAGCGCACCAGAGGCGTCCTGATGTGGATGCTCTCGACCAAGATGCTGCCGCCGGTGGGCGTGCTGGTCCCGATCTACCTCATCTTCCGCGATCTTGGAATCCTCGACACCAACCTTGGGCTGGTGATCGTCCTGATGCTGATGAACCTGCCGATCATCATCTGGATGCTCTACACCTATTTCCGCGAAATCCCCGGCGAAATTCTCGAAGCGGCCCGCATGGACGGGGCGAGCCTGCGCGATGAGGTGCTGTACGTCCTGACGCCGATGGCCGTTCCGGGCATCGCCTCCACGGTGCTGCTCAACATCATCCTCGCCTGGAACGAGGCGTTCTGGACCCTCAACCTCACCGCCGCCCGCGCCGCGCCGCTCACCGCGTTCATTGCCAGTTATTCGAGCCCCGAGGGGCTGTTTTATGCAAAATTGTCCGCCGCATCGGTCATGGCGATCGCACCGATCCTCATCATGGGCTGGTTCAGCCAGAAGCAACTCGTCCGCGGCCTGACGTTCGGCGCGGTGAAATAGGAAAAGAGCATGGGACAGATCGAGCTCAAACAGGTTTCCAAATCGTTCGGCACCGTCGAGGTGATCCGCCCGCTCGACCTCTCGATCGAGGAGGGCGAGTTCGTGGTCTTCGTAGGCCCCTCGGGGTGCGGCAAGTCCACCCTTTTGCGGCTCATCGCCGGGCTTGAGGACGTGACGTCCGGCGCGGTGCTGATCGATGGCGAGGACGCGACGGGCACCGCGCCCGCCAAGCGCGGCCTTGCCATGGTCTTCCAGTCCTACGCCCTTTACCCGCATATGAGCGTGCGCAAGAACATCGCCTTTCCCCTGCGCATGGCCAAGCTGGACAAGAACGAACAGGACCGCCGTGTCGAAGAGGCGGCACGCGTGCTGAACCTTGGCGACTATCTCGACCGGCGCCCCGGCCAGCTCTCGGGCGGCCAGCGCCAGCGCGTCGCGATCGGCCGCGCCATCGTGCGCGAGCCCGCCGCCTTTCTTTTCGACGAGCCGCTTTCCAACCTCGACGCCGCCCTGCGCGTGGGCATGCGGCTCGAGATCAGCGAACTGCACAAGCGGCTCAGGACGACGATGATCTACGTCACCCACGACCAGGTCGAGGCCATGACCATGGCCGACAAGATCGTCGTCCTTCAGGCCGGGGTCATCGAGCAGGTAGGCAGCCCGCTCGAACTTTACCAGCGCCCGCGCAACCTGTTCGTCGCGGGCTTCATCGGCTCACCCAGGATGAACTTAATCGAGGGGCCCGAGGCCGCGAAATACGATGCCCACACGATCGGTATCCGCCCCGAGCATATCGAGATTTCAGAGAGCCAGGGCTCTTGGAAAGGCACCGTCGGCCTCTCCGAACATCTGGGGGCCGACACGTTCTTTCACGTCCAGTGCGCCGTGTCCCCCACCCCCATAACGGTGCGCGCGCCCGGCGAGATGATCCTCAAATATGGCGCCGAGGTCCATCTCACCCCGCGCACCCAATATCTCCATCGTTTCGACAGTGAAGGATTGCGTAAAAATGAGCCGTCTTGAAGGTAAGGTCGCGCTGGTCACCGGCGGGGCGCGCGGTATCGGCCGGGCGATTTGCGAGGCTTTCATCGCCGAGGGCGCACGGGTTGCCGTGGCTGACCTTCTCGCCCAGGAGGCCGCTGAAACGGCTGCCGCCCTCGGCGCAAATGCCATGGCCGTCACCATGGATGTCACCAGCCCCGAGGCGATCGCCAGCGGCGTTGGAGAAGTGGAAAAAGCCTTCGGCGGCATCGATATCCTCGTCAACAATGCGGGGATCTTCAACATGGCCTCGATCGACAAGATCACCTTCGAGGACTACCGCCGCCAGTACGATGTCAACGTTGCGGGCACGATCTTTGCCATCCAGGCGGTGGTGCCGGCGATGAAACGGCGCGGCGGCGGCGCCATCGTCAATTTCGCCTCCCAGGCGGGTCGGCGGGGCGAACCCAACATCACCATCTATTGCTCGACCAAGGCGGCGGTGATCTCGGTCACCCAGTCGCTCGCGCTCGAACTGGCAAGGGACAATATCCGCGTCAACGCTATCGCCCCGGGTGTCATCGACACCCCGATGTGGGACATCGTCGACGCCAAATTCGCCGAGTACGAAAACAAGCCGCTGGGCCAGAAAAAGCGCGAAGTGGGCGAGGCGGTCCCGCTCGGGCGCATGGGCGATCCCGGCGAAGTCGCCGGGCCATGCATCTTTCTTGCCTCCGATGAAGCCCGCTACGTCACCGCCCAGACACTCAACGTCGATGGCGGCAACTGGATGAGCTGACGCGCAACGCGGCGCAAAATCCCGGCCGCGGCGGCCCTGCCGCGGCACACAAGCCAGTTGCAAAAAGAGTATCTTTCCATGGCCATCCCCCTTGCCGACGCCACCCTTGACCAGCTTCCCCCGGACATAAAGCGCCCGGCCTATGACCGCGCGCGTCTCAGCCCCGGAATCGTTCATATCGGCGTGGGTAATTTCCATAGGGCCCATCAGGCATGGTATCTGCACCGGCTGATGCAGATGGGGCTGGCCCATGACTGGGCGATCGTGGGGGCCGGGGTGCGGCCCAGCGATGCCGAGCAGCGCGAAAAACTGGCCGCCCAGGATTTTCTCACCACCCTTGTCGAACTCGACCCCTCCGGGCGCTCGGCGGAGGTGATCGGCTCGATGATCGATTTTCTGCCCGTCGAGTCCGACAACGCCGCGCTCGTCGCCCGTATGGCCCGGCCCGACATCCGCATCGTCTCGCTCACCGTCACCGAAGGCGGATATTATCTCGATCCTCTTGGGGAACTGGACGTGTCCCACCCCGACATCGTCCATGACGCAACGCATCCGCAAACGCCCCGCACCGCGTTCGGAGCCATGGTTGCCGCATTGCGCGAGCGCCGCGCCAGCCGAACGGGTCCGTTCACGGGGCTGTGCTGCGACAACCTCCAGGCCAATGGCGAGGTCCTTCGCCGCGTCGTCGTCTCTCTTGCCCGCCTTTCCGATCCGGCGCTTGCCGACTGGATCGAGCGCAATTGCTCGTTCCCCAACGCCATGGTCGATTGCATCGTGCCGGCGACCGGCCCCAAGGAAATTGCGCTTGCGGCGGAATTTGGCATAAGGGACGCCGCACCCGTTACCCACGAAAACTTCCGCCAATGGGTGATCGAGGATGATTTTTGCCGCGGGCGGCCCGATTGGGACAAGGCGGGCGCAACCTTCACCAGCGATGTCCACGCCTTCGAGCGCATGAAGCTCAGGATGCTCAATGGCGGCCATCAGGTGATTTCCGATCTGGGCGAACTGCTCTCGGTGGCAACGATTGCCGCCACGATGGAGCACGCCGGCATCCGAGCGGTGTTCGAAAAGGTCGAGCGCGAGGAGATCATGCCCCATGTCGCGCCCGTATCCGGCTATACGCCGGAGCAATATCTCGACCTTCTGCTCCGCCGGTTCGCCAACCCCATGATCGGCGACACGACGCGGCGCGTCGCGTTCGACGGTTCGTCCCGCCATCCGGGATTCGTCCTCGGCAGCGTTCGGGACGGGCTTGCGGCGGGAACCCCGGTCGAGGGGCTGGCGCTGGTCGAGGCGGCCTGGGCGCGCATGTGCTACGGCACGCGCGAGGACGGATCGCCGATCGAACCCAACGATCCGCTCTGGAACCAGTTGCAGGCAACGGCGCGTGCGGCACGCCAGACCCCGCGCGCCTGGCTCGACATGGGCCGCATCTATGGCGATCTCGGCCGGCACCCGCGTTTTGCCGATGCCTTTGAAAACTGGCTGTCGCTGATCTGGCAAAAGGGCACCCCAGCCGCGATCGCGGCGTATCTGGGCGATGACCGGTGAGGGACGGCATGCGGGCGATCTATTTTCCCTCGAAAGACAGGACCGAAACCGGCGAAATCCCCGACCCCGTGGCCGGCCCGGGGGAGGTCGTCATCGCGGTGCGGGCCAGCGGAATCTGCCACACCGATATCGAGGTCAGACGCGGAAACTATGGCAGTTCGGCATTTCCCATCGTGCCCGGTCACGAATATGCCGGGGAGATCGTCGAAACCGGGGCGGGGGTTGAAGGGCTCCGGATCGGGGACCGCGTCGTGGTCGATCCCAATATCGAATGCGGCACATGCGCGCCGTGCCGGCGGGGCTGGGCGCATCTGTGCGAAAGGCTGGGCGCCTACGGCGTTACCGTCAATGGCGGCTTTGCCGAAAAAAGCGTCGTGCGCGCCGCCGCGGCGCATCCGATCGGCGACATGAGCTATGGAATGGCCGCGCTGGCCGAACCGGTCGGCTGCGTTCTCAACGGGCTGTCTCCGCTGAAAGGCCGCATCATCGACCGCGCGCTGATCTTCGGCGCCGGACCGATGGGGCTCCTGATGGGGCTGACGCTCAAGGCGCAAGGGATCGCCGAGGTGGTTGCCGTCGACCGCAACGAAGCGCGCCTCGGGATGGCCAGCGCATTTGGCATCACCGGCCATATGGCAGGAGCGCCCCAACTGGCCGGACTGCACCAGTCCTTCGACCTCGCCGTCGATGCCACCGGCGTCCCCGAGGTTGCCTCCAGCCTCCTCGATTATACGGCCAATGGCGGCGCCGCGCTGTTTTTCGGGGTCTGCCCGCAGGAGGCCCACATCGGGATTTCCCCGTTCGAAGTCTTCCGCCGCCAGCTTTCGCTGCTCGGCACCCATTCGCTCAACCACAACATCCCCAGGGCCCTCGAAACGATACGCGCCATAGGGCCGCGGATCGGCACGGTGGTCACCCACAGCCTGCCGATGGAAGAGGTGGCGGCAATCCTTGCGGGCCATCCACCCGCCGACAGCATGAAAGTGCAGATGGTACTGGGGTAAAACGACCAGAGCGTTTCAGCTCTTGATTGAACCGGCACAGAGCACGGTTTCCACAAAGCCTACAGCCTCGACAATTCCGTCAAACACTGACGCGCGCTAAGCCTGCCCTTCCAGCCCCTCGATCATCTCAAGGCATGCGCTGAGCTGATCGAGTTCGATGAATTCATCGGGCTTGTGGGCCTGCTCGATCGAGCCCGGACCGCAGATCACCGTATCGATACCAAGCTCCTGGAACAGGCCCGCCTCGGTGGAAAAGGCAACGCACTGGGCCGGGTCCTCATTGCCGGTGAGGGCGCGGACCAGCGCCATGGCTTCCGACCGGCTCATCGGTTCGAGCCCGGCCACCTCGCCGATCGTCTCGGTGATGATCGCGGCATCGGGGTGAATGGTCTGCATGCGCGGGAGCAGTTCGGTTTTGACGAAATCGTGGATCTGGGCGTGGCTGAACTCGTAGTCCGGCCCGCTCACATGACGCAGCTCCCACTCCACCGAACACGAGCCCGCGATGATGTTGCGGGCAATCCCCCCCGCCATGCGCCCGACCTGGATGGTGGACCAGGGCGGATCGAACCGGCTTCCCTCCGGCGCCCGCGTTTTCAGCGTCTCGCCGATCTCAAGCAGCCTGGTGACGTAGCACACCGCGTATTCGATGGCGTTGACGCCCAGATCGGGGGCCGATCCGTGCCCTTCGAGCCCCAGGAAGGTCGTCGTATATTCGCAGCACCCCTTATGCCCTTCGACGATCTTCATCATCGTGGGCTCGCCCACGATGCACAGCGAGGGCTTGCGCCCGCTGGCCTGCAATTCGCGCAGCATCACCTGCGCGCCCAGGCAGCCCACCTCCTCGTCATAGCTGAACGCCAGATGGATCGGGCGTTTCAGCCCGATCTCCTGCAAGCGCGGCGCAAAGGCAAGGGCGCAGGCGATGAACCCCTTCATGTCGCAGGCCCCGCGCCCATAGACGCGCCGGTTGCGCAGCGTTGCGGTAAAGGGGTCCGAACGCCATTCCTGTCCCTCAACCGGCACGACGTCGGTATGGCCTGAAAGAACGATGCCGCCATCCTGGTCGGGCGGGCCCAGCGTTGCAAACAGATTGCCCTTGTTGCCATCGGGATTGAGCGTCAGATAGGTCCGCGCGCCGATCTGGTCGAGCCGCTGGTTGATATAGGCGATCATCTCGAGATTGCTGTCGCTGGAGACGGTCGCAAAACCGATGAGATCGGCAAGAATCGCCAGCGTTTCGCCAAGCAGTTTGTGGGCCATGACGGGTCCTATGGTTTGACGTGAAGCTCGCGCGGAACATTGGCGAGGCATTCCGGCCCGCCCGCGTCGGTGATGCGCATGGTTTCGGTGATCTCGAGCCCCCATTCGGGCGTCCAGATCGCGGGCATGAAGTGAAAGACCATGTTGGATTTGAGCACCGTCCGGTCGCCGGGCCGGATGCTCATGGTGTGCTCGCCCCAGTCCGGCGGATAGGCCAGCCCCACCGAATAACCGGTGCGCGAGGTCTTTTCGACGCCGTATCTCCTCAGCACCCCAAAGAAGGCCTCGGCGATCTCCCCGCACGTATAGCCCGGTCTTGCAACCGCCATCCCCGCTTCCATGCCTTCGAGCACGGCCTGCTGGGCCGTCAGCATTTCCCTGGGCGGGGTGCCCAGAAAGACCGTGCGCGAAATCGGGCAATGGTAGCGCCGGTAGCACCCGGCGATCTCAAAGAACGTTCCTTCCCCGCTCACCAGTTCCCGGTCGTCCCAGGTAAGGTGCGCCGCCGCCGCATCGCGGCCCGAGGGCGTGAGCGGCACGATCGCCGCATAGTCGCCCCCGATGCCCTCGGCGCCGGTCAGCGAAGCCTGATAGATTTCGGCGACCAGTTCGTTTTTCCTCAGCCCCGGCCGCGTCACGTCGCGGATGCGCGCGTGCATGGCTTCAACGATCCGTGCGGCCTTACCCATATAGTCGATCTCGGCGGGTGATTTGACCGATCTTTGCCAGCCGACCAGCGTCGTGGCATCGACGATCTTCACATCGCTGATTTCGGCACGCAGCGTTTCAAGGCAGGCGGCGGTGAAATAATAGGTATCCATTTCAACCCCGATGCGCAGCCGGTCCCAGCCCTTGTCCCTGAGGATGCCGCACAGATGCGCATAGGCGTGCTTTTCGGGATTCTGGACGTAATCGTCGGGGTAGGAAAAGATGGAATCATCGCCCAGCCAGGTGGTTTTCTGCGCTCCCACCGCGTCCATCGGACGCCCCCACCACAAGGGTTCGCCGGTGAGCGGGACGATGACCGCCTGATGCACATAGAACGACCAGCCGTCATAGCCGGTCAGCCAGTGCATGTTGCAGGGATTGGTGGCGATGAGAACATCGATGCCCTTCGCCTCCATGGCGCGGCGGGTCGCCTCGAGCCTGTCGCCATATTCGGCACGGGTGAACGATAGACGATCATTTTCCATTTGTGTGATCCCCCCGGAAAAATGTCAGGTCGAAATCCTGGTGCCCATACCGGCGGCGAGCGCGCGGACGCAGGCCAGATCGGCAATGGCCGTATCCTGCACGCCGGTCCCGGTGAGATCGGCGATGGTGATCTCGGCGGCACTCTCCCGCCCGCGATGCGCTCCCGCGATGATGGCGCCCAGCTCGGCAAAAGGAGCGTCGGGCGCAATCAGCCCCGCCGCGATGGCGTGATGGAGTTCTCCCAGCCGCCGCGTCTGGGAAAGACTGTCGGCAACGTAAAGGTCGGCGCGCAGCAGCGCCTGGGGCGCGATCTCGTTCTTGTGCTCGGCGTCCGACCCCATGGCGGTGATATGCTGGCCCGGCTCGAGCCACTCCGCTTCGACAAGCGGGGTTGCCGCCGGCGTCGTGGTGATGACGATATCGGCGCCGCGCATGGCATCCCTTGCGGTCGGGAAGACTTTGGCATCCAGCCCTCGATCCGCCGCTACGCGCTGCGCGAAAACCTGCGCCTTCTGGTCATCGCGCGCCCAGACGCGCACCTCGTCGATCTCGCGCACCAGCGCCAGCGCCTCGAGTTGCATCCGTGCCTGCATGCCCGCCCCGATGATCGCGACCGAGCGCGCATCTTCGCGCGCCAGATGATCGGCGGCGACGGCCCCGGCAGCAGCGGTGCGCACGTCGGTGAGGTAGCCATTGTCGAGCAGCAGGGCTTCGAGCAGGCCCGTGCGCGTGCTCAGCACCGCCATCATGCCGTTGGTCGAGGAAAGGCCCATGGCGGGATTGTCGAAAAAACCGGGGCTGATCTTGATGGCGAACCGCAAAAGGCCGGGCACGTAGGCGGTCTTGACGTCGACCTCGCCATTGGCATCGGCAATGTCGAGCCGCAGGATCGGCGGCATGACGACCGATCCTGCGGCGAGCGTCTCGAACGCGGACCGGACACAGGCCACCGCTTCATCGTCCAGACGCACGAGGCCCTCGAGCTGGGCCTGGGTGAGAATCCTGACCGTTGCCATCACGCGCCTTTCTTGAACGCAGCATGGGTGCGGGCAATGATGGCGCCATGCACCGTGCTGTCGATATTTTTCCCGCTCAGGACCAGCGCCGTGGGCCCGCGCGGGGCGAACCTGCCGGAAATGAGCGCCGCGATACCGACCGCGCCCGCCCCCTCGAGCACATCCCGTTCCGCCTCATAGCCATAGGCGATCCCCTCGGCGATCTCGCGCTCGGTCAAAAGGATCACATCGTCGACCAGCGCCTTTGTCATGGCGAAAGTATAGCGATTGTCGAGCCCGATGCCCCCGCCAAGGGAATCGGCGAGCGTTTCCACCTCTTCGACGAGCACGGGCTTGCCCGCGTCAAGCGATGCGGCCATCGCCGCGCCGCGCTCCATGGAAATCCCGATGATGCGCGTTGCCGGCGAATGGGCCTTGACGGCAAGCGCGACGCCCGAGATCAGCCCGCCGCCCGAAAGCGGCACGAGCACCGCTTCAAGCTCCGGCACGGCCTCGATGATTTCCAGCCCCAGCGTGCCCTGGCCCGCGATGACTTCGGGATGGTCGAAAGGCGGTATGTCGATGAGACCGCCTTTATCGACGAGCCTGTCGATCTCGGCCTGCGCATCGTCCTGGCTCCGGCCCACGATACGCGCTTCCGCACCGAGGCTCTTTACGGCCTCGACCTTGTTGGCGGGCACGAGCGATGACATGCAGATGACCGCCCGCGCGCCCGCAACGCTTGCGGCATGGGCGAGAGCCCGCCCGTGATTGCCCGTCGATGCCGCCCCGACGCCGCGCCGCCGCTGCCCCTCGGACAGCGACAGGATGGCGTTGGTCGCCCCGCGCAGCTTGAAGCTGCCGGTTGGAAGCAGGTGATCTTTCTTGAGATAGACGGGGTGCCCGGCCCGTTTACTCAGCGCGGCGCTCTCGACAAGCGGCGTGCGGCCGGCAAACGGCGCCACCCGCTGCCGGGCGGCGAACACGTCCTCGATCGTCACGGCATCGGCCATGCACCACTCCCCCCGGAAAATCAGGAAGCCGATCCCGCCGGAAACCCATGCTTTCGGATGGCATCCTGCAGGAGAGCGGCCCATCGACTATGCATTCGGACCTTCGGGGCAGTCCTTCCAATTTACCGCCCCTGCACAGACGGTCTTGCTGCGAATAAGGCGCCTATATAGACGTATCATCCCTCGACTTGGCCCCATAAGTCCGCAACCTTAACTGGTCAAGCATAGCCAAGCTGATCGGGCAGTATTGTCATCCACGGACAACATCTTGCACCGTTTACCGGATGCAATGGGTCCGTTAGGCTGTGAGAAGCTGTGACATATTGCGGATCATCTATGTTTATGACCTGCCGTCACCAAATAGGCTGGAAATAGGCCAGACAAACAGGAGGAATTATGCGCAAGACAATTTTGACCCCCGTCAACGGATGCCTTCTCGCCGGCGCCTTTATCATCGGCTTTGCCGGTGCCGCCCAGGCCGCGAGCCTTTCAGAGATCCAGGAAAGCGGGACGATCCGCGTCGCCATCGCCAACGAAATCCCTTACGCATATATCGATCCGGTCACCGGTGAGACCAAGGGCGCCGGGCCGGACGTGGCCGCCTACATCGCCGGACAGCTCGGCATCGACACCATCGAATGGGTCACCGTCGACTTCTCCTCGCTCATCCCCGGGCTGCAGGCGGATCGTTTCGATATGGTCGCCGCTGAAATGGCGATCATCCCGACCCGATGCGCGACCGTCATCTATTCCGAGCCCAACACCTCCTATGGCGAGGGCCTTCTGGTCGCGGCGGGCAACCCCAAGGACATCGGCGCCTATGCCGATTTCGCCGAAAATCCCGACCTCAAGGTCGCCATCATGGCCGGCGCCAACCAGCTCGACATGATGCAGGCGCTCGGGGTCAACGAGGACCAGATGGTGACGATCTCGTCCAACGCCGACGCGATCTCGACGGTTTCGACCGGCCGCGCCGACGCCTATGCCGCAACCGGGCTCACCGCCAACGAGCTGGCCGACCAGAGCGATGCCGTGGAACTGGTGGCCGGCTTCTCCGACCCCATCATCAACGGCGAGGCCCAGCGTTCCTGGGGCGGCTTTGTCTTTGCGCAAGGTTCGGAAGACCTGCGCGACGCGGTCAACGAGGTGCTGGCCGAATACAAGCAGACCGATGAATGGGAAGCCACGGTCTCGGGCTACGGCTTCACCGATACCGACGTTTCGCGCTCGTTCGACCGCACCACCGAAGAGCTTTGCTCATAAGGCCCGGTCAACGACATCAGATCCCGGGACCGGTGGGTAACGCCGCCGGTCCCGGCCGGACAACCCCGTTCACCAACGCCGGATCGAGACAGACCCCATGGATTGGACCGCCTATCTCAATCCCTTGATGCAGGGCGCCTGGGTCACGATCCAGTTGACCTTCTATTCGACGATATTGGGCGCCATCCTTTCCTTTGCCGCCGGCATCGGAAAGACCTCCACGAACCTTGCCGTCCGCTCGCTTGCGGTCACCTATATCGAGGTTTTCCGCGGCACTTCGCTTCTGGTGCAGCTTTTCTGGCTCTATTTCGCGCTTCCCGTCGCCGGGCAGGCGCTGGGGATCGACCTCAGACTGCCCCCGGTCGTCGCCGGGGTGCTCGCGCTCTCGCTCAATATCGGGGCCTACGGCGCCGAGGTGGTGCGCGGCGCCATCGAGGCGGTCTCCAGGGACCAATACGAGGCCGCCAAGGCGCTCAATTTCACGCCGCGCAAGACGCTCTGGCGCATCGCGCTGCCCCAGGCCATCCCCGAAATGATGCCGTCCTTTGGCAATCTGGCCATCCAGAATCTCAAGGATACCGCGCTCGTTTCGCTCATCAGCCTTTCGGATCTCGCCTTCAGGGCCGAGCAGTTGCGCAATTTCACCCAGGATTCGACCACGATCTACACCATGGCACTGTTCATGTATTTCGGGCTGGCGCTGGTCCTGACGGCCATGATGAAGATGCTTGAATTTTATGTCGGCCGCTGGCGCGCGGGGGGGAGATAACGCCATGCTGTTCGGAATCGCATGGGATACATCGAGCGGCTGGGCATTCGCCATATCCATCCTGCCCATCCTTTTGCGCGGGCTGGTGGTCACCATCCAGGCGACGGTGGTGGGCTTTTTCATCGCCCTCGTCGTGGGGCTCGTCTGGGCCGCGCTGAAAGCGGCCCCGCTCAGGATCGTCTCCTGGCCGGCGGCCATCGTCACCGAGTTCCTGCGCGACACCCCGCTCCTCATCCAGCTCTTCTTTCTCTATTACGTCCTGCCCGAATACGGCATCGTTCTACCCGCCTTCATGACCGGGGCGCTGGCGCTGGGGCTGCAATATTCGGCCTATACCTCGGAGGTCTATCGCGCCGGCATCGAGGCGGTGCCGCGCGGCCAGCACGAAGCGGCGCGGGCGCTCAACCTCAAAGGCATGCGCACCTTCACCCATATCGTTCTGCCCCAGGCCGTTCCACGCATCATCCCCGCCATGGGCAACTACCTGGTTTCGATCATGAAGGACGTACCGCTGCTCTCGGTCGTGACCGTCCTCGAAATGCTCAACGTTGCGCGCATCATCGGCGACCGGACATTCAACTATCTCATCCCGCTGTCGATGGTGGGCGGCATCTATCTCATCATGACCCTGATCGCATCGGCCGGCGTACGCTTTCTCGACATGCGATTGCCCAAGAGAGGAATCCCGCTGAAATGACCGAGCCGATCATCAAATTCGACAAGGTCGTCAAACGCTTCGACAGCTTCGTCGTCCTCGATGAACTCGACTTCGAGGTCAGGCCCGGCGAAAAGGTCACCATCATCGGGCCCTCGGGCTCGGGCAAGTCGACCGTTCTGCGCGTGCTGATGACTCTCGAGCCGATCTCGGAAGGCGTCGTTTATGTCGATGGCGACACGCTCTGGCACGAAAAGGACGCCAATGGCAGATTGCGGCCAGCCGGCGAGGGCCATCTGCGCAGGATGCGCGAAAAGCTGGGCATGGTCTTCCAGCAGTTCAATCTCTTTCCCCACATGACCGTGCGGCGCAACATCACCGAAGCGCCCACCCAGGTGCTGGGCATACCCAGGGCCGAGGCACGCGAAAGGGCCGACGACCTGCTCGACATGGTGGGCCTGCGCGAGCACGCCGACAAATATCCGCACCAGCTTTCGGGCGGCCAGCAGCAACGCGTCGGCATCGCCCGGGCGCTGGCCATGCGCCCCAAGATCATGCTGTTCGACGAACCGACCTCCGCGCTCGATCCCGAACTGGTCGGTGAAGTGCTCAACGTCATCCGGCGGCTGGCCGAGGAACACGACCTCACCATGCTGCTCGTGACCCACGAGATGAATTTCGCCCAGCAGATTTCGGATCGCGTCTGCTTTTTCGATCGCGGCAAGGTGCTCGAACAGGCGCCGCCCGAAGAATTGTTCACCGATCCCAAGCAGGAGCGCACACGCGCGTTTCTCAAGGCGGTACTCGAGAGCAACTGAGCCGGGACGAACGCGAAAAAGACCGCTACGCCCGCCGCACGCTTCGTCCGGCGGACGATTTACGTGCATCCTTTTCCCAAAACTGGACGCATGCCCGCCGACAGTTGTAGTCTGCCCTCATCAAAACAACCGGGAAAGAGGGCACGGCCATTCGCCACAGTCATATAAAACTCGACAGTCGCGACCTGAAGATCCTCTCGATCCTGCAGCGCGAGGGCCGCATACCCAAGGCAGCGCTCGCCGAGCGTGTCAACCTCACGCCCACCCCATGCTGGGAACGCCTCAAGCGGCTCGAGGACGCCGGCATCATCGAAAGCTACGGCGCGCGCATATCCCTGCGCACCTTCGGACCGCTGACCATCGTGTTCGTGCAGATCGAACTCGACAGCCATCAGGCCGAGGACTTCGCCCGGTTCGAGACGGCCATCTCGACCATCGACCAGATCGTGGAATGCTGGGCCGTGGGCGGCGGGATGGACTATCTGATCAAGGTCGTGACCCGCGACCTCGAAACCTACCAGAAACTGATCGACGACCTGCTCGCCGCCAAGGTCGGCGTCAAGCGCTACTATTCCTATGTCGTGACCGCCCCGGTCAAGAACGAGCCCCTGCCACTGACCAGCCTCATCCAGACGAGCTGACGGCAAGGCGCGCCAGCGCGCCCTTCTTCGCAGACGAACCGTCTCCCCGACCTCCGATCGGGCAGCAAATCCATCGGCTTTTGGCGCCCAGATTGGCGCCAGCCTCTCCCCGTTCGCCGCTAGTGTGGGCGGCAAAACACCAGGGAGAGTCATCGTCGTGTCCAGCCTGTCTGCAAAGCATATCGGGAGCGGTCTTGCATCACGTCTGGATGACCCGGACCTTTTCTTCCCCTTTGCCTATGTGGGCGGCGGGGCGATCGAGGCCGCGTCCCGCGCAACCCTTGGCGTGACCGATCCGGCCAGCGGCACGGTGCTGGGCCATATTCCTTCGCTTGATGCCGATGAATCGCGCCACGCCATCGATGTCGCGGAAGAAAGCTTTCCCGCATGGTCCGCCCTTTTGCCCCAGGAGCGCTCGGCCATCCTGCGGCGCTGGTACGAATTGATCGTCGAGGCGCGCGAGGACCTCGCCCGGATCATGACCGCCGAACAGGGCAAGCCGATCTCCGAGGCACGCGGGGAGATCGACTATACCGCCTCCTTTGTCGAATTCTACGCCGAGGAAGCCAAACGCCCCAATATCGAATCGGTGACCTCTCACCTGCCCAATGCCGAGGTCGAGCTCTGGCGCGAGCCGGCGGGCGTTGCAGCCCTCATCACCCCCTGGAACTTTCCCGCCGCCATGATCACCCGCAAAGCGGCGGCGGCGATGGCGGCGGGCTGCACCTGCCTTGTCCATCCCTCCTCGGAAACCCCGTTTTCCGCCACCGCGCTGGCCGTGCTGGCGGGCCGGGCCGGGGTGCCGGCGGGCGTCTTCAACGTCGTCACGGGCCGCGCCCCCATCATCGTCGAGCCCTGGACGGCCGATGCTCGCGTCCGGGTGCTCTCCTTTACCGGCTCGACCGAGATCGGCCGCCTGCTCTACCGGCAATCGGCAGGTACGATCAAGAAACTGGTGATGGAACTGGGCGGCCACGCCCCCTTCATCGTCTTTGCCGACGCCGATCTCGACCACGCCGTCGAGGAGGCGGTAAAGGCCAAGTTCGCGACATCGGGGCAGGACTGCCTCGGCGCCAATCGCTTTTATATCGAGCGCCGGCTCTACGACGCCTTTTGCGCCCGGTTCGCCGAGGTCACGGCGGCGCTTTCGGTCGGCCCGGGCGAAACCGATCCCGATATCGGCCCGCTGATGAACGCCCGCGCCATCGATAAGCAGATCGAACACGTCGAGGACGCGCTCGCCAAGGGTGCGCGTTGCCTCACCGGCGGCAAGCGCGGCGCGCAGGGAGACCTCTTTTTCCAGCCGACCGTTCTCGCCGACGTCCCCGACACCGCGCTCATCATGGCCGAGGAAACCTTCGGGCCGGTGGCAGCGCTCACCCCCTTCGATTCCGAAGAGGACGTGGTCGCGCGCGCCAATGCGACCGAATATGGCCTCATCGCCTATCTCCACACCCGCGACCCGCGCCGCATCTACCGCGTTTCGCGCCAGCTCCAGTTTGGCATGCTGGCGGTCAACCGCACCAAAATCACCGGCGCACCCATCCCCTTTGGCGGCTTCAAGCAGTCGGGCCTGGGGCGCGAAGGCGCCCGGCTCGGCCTCGAGGAGTTCACCGAAGTCAAATATGTCTGCCGCGACTGGGGCAGCTAGGGCCGGGACCGCGACAACCCTTCCACACCGATTTCCAGACCTTCCACAAGGACGCCATGCCATGCTGACCAATGACCAACTCGACCGCTGGGACCGCGACACATTCTTCCATCCCTCGACCCACCTCGCCCAGCACGCGCGCGGCGAAAGCCCCAGCCGCATCGTCACCGGCGGTTCCGGCGTTTATATCGAGGACCGCAACGGCAACCGCCTTCTCGACGCCTTTGCCGGGCTCTATTGCGTCAATGTCGGCTATGGGCGCACCGAAATCGCCGACGCCATTGCCGAGCAGGCAAAAGAACTGGCCTATTACCACGCCTATGTCGGGCACGGCACCGAAGCCTCGATCACGCTGGCCAAAATGGTCCTCGACCGCGCGCCCAAATCCATGAGCAAGGTTTATTTCGGCCTTGGGGGGTCGGACGCCAACGAGACCAACATCAAGCTGGTCTGGTACTACAACAACATCCTCAACCGGCCGGAAAAAAAGAAGATCATCTCGCGCTGGCGAGGCTATCACGGCTCGGGACTGATGACCGGCTCGCTGACCGGGCTGGCGTCGTTCCACGCCAAGTTCGATCTGCCGCTTCCCTATGTGCTGCACACCGAAGCGCCCTACTACCTGCGCCGCCCGCGCCTCGAGATGAGCGAGGCCGAGTTCGTTGCCCATTGCGTCGAGGAACTCGAAGCGCTGATCGCCCGCGAGGGGGCCGATACGATCGCGGCCTTCATCGGCGAACCCGTCCTGGGCACCGGCGGCATCGTGCCGCCCCCAGAAGGTTATTGGGAGGCCATCCAGGCCGTTCTGGCCAAGAACGACATCTTGCTCATCGTCGATGAAGTGGTCACCGGCTACGGCAGGCTCGGCACGATGATGGGGTCGGACCATTACGGCATCACCCCCGATATCATCACCATCGCCAAGGGCCTCACCTCGGCCTACGCGCCGCTTTCCGGCTCGATCGTGGGCGAGAAAATGTGGAAGGTGCTCGAACAGGGAACCGACGAGAACGGCCCGATCGGCCATGGCTGGACCTATTCCGCCCACCCGATCGGCGCCGCCGCCGGCGTCGCCAACCTCAAGCTGATCGATACGCTCGGGCTCGTCGAGAACGCCGGCACGGTCGGCGCCTACCTCGTCGCACAGATGAAGGAGGCGCTGGGCGACCACCCGCATGTGGGGGAAATCCGTGGCGAGGGCATGCTGTGCGGGATCGAGTTCGTCAAGGACCGCGACAGCCTCACCTTCTTTGACCCCGGCGAGAAGGTCGGCCCGCGTATCGCGACCGAACTGGCCAAAAAGGGCGTCATCGGGCGCGCCATGCCCCAGGGCGACATTCTGGGTTTTGCACCCCCGCTCTGCCTGACCCGGCAAGAAGCCGACATCGTCGTCGATCGCACGGCCGCAGCGGTGCGCGCCGTCCTCGAAACGGCTTCCTGATCGACGTCAGACCCCGGCGCGAAACGCTCCCTCCCATTCGTGGTTGCCCGGTCCGTCCGGGCAACCCAGCCCAGGGTTTCCATTTTTTCAAATTATCACTTGCATATTTTTGCAATCATTTATATGAAGCCACCAATCCGCTTCACAATGCCATTGCAAACTATAAGGATACCCCATGACCCAGCGGCCCGAAGTCACCGGTTTTTTCGATCCCCGCACCTGGTCCATCCAGTACGTGGTTGCCGATCCGGCGACCGGAAAATGCGCGATCATCGATCCGGTGCTCGACTATGACGAAAAGTCGGCTGCGACCGCGACCGCCCATGCCGACACCATCCTCAACTTCATCGCCGATAAGGGTTATACGGTCGAGTGGATCCTCGACACCCATCCCCATGCCGACCACTTTTCCGCCGCCGCCTATCTCAAGGACAAGACCGGCGCGCCGACCGCCATCGGCGAAAAGGTGACCGAAGTCCAAACGCTCTGGAAGGACTATTACAACTGGCCCCACTTCCCCGCCGACGGCTCGCAATGGGACAAGTTGTTTGCCGATGGCGAAACCTTCAGGATTGGCAATATCGATGCGCGCGTCATGTTCTCGCCCGGCCACACGCTGGCTTCGATCACCTATGTGATTGGCGACGCCGCCTTCGTCCACGACACGCTGTTCATGCCCGATAGCGGCACCGCCCGCGCCGACTTTCCCGGCGGGAATGCGGGCCAATTGTGGAATTCGATCCAGGCCATCCTGGCCCTGCCCGACGATACCCGCGTCTTTACCGGGCATGACTACCAGCCGGGCGGGCGCGAGCCGAGGTGGGAATCGAGCGTTGCCGAGCAGAAGGCGAAAAACATCCATATGTCGGTTTATAAGACCGAGGCCGAGTTCGTTGCCGCACGCGAGGCGCGTGACAGGACGCTCGCCATGCCCAAGCTGATCCTTCACGCCCTCCAGATCAACACCAATGCCGGGCGCCTGCCCGAACCCGAGGACAATGGACGGCGCTATCTCAAGATCCCGATGAACCTGCTCGAAGGCGCCGCCTGGGACGACTGATGCAGATTTCCGATGAGGCCCGCGAGCTCAGGGGCAAGGTCGGTGAAGCCACCGCCTTCCTCAAGAAGCTCTCCAACCCCGACCGCCTGCTGGTCGCCTGCGCGCTTGTTGAAGGCGAGCGGTCGGTGCGCGAACTCGAGGACGGGTTGGGCATCCGCCAGCCCGGCCTTTCCCAACAGCTCGCCGAACTGCGCGAGGCCGGGCTGATCGTCGGACGCAAGGAAGGCAAGCAGGTGTTCTACCGGCTCGCCGATCCGCGCATCCGGATTTTCGTCCACACCATGCACGATCTGTTCTGCAAGTGAAACAAAGGAGAACTGCCATGAAAATCAATGTGGGAACGCCAGATCGCATCGCCCGCCTGATCGTCGGGGTCTTGCTGATGATCGCCCCCTTCATCACCGGCTGGGCGCTGTTTGCCAACCCGGTCTGGACCTGGGTCTTCGTCATCGTCGGGCTGGTGCTCGCCGTCACCGGCCTCGTCCGCTTCTGCCCCGCCTATGCGCTTTTCAATCTCTCGACTTCGGAGACCAAGGATAAATGACTGAATTTACGCCCTGGCTGTCACTGGCCGGCGGCGGCCTGATCGGCCTTGCCGCCGTCCTTTTGATGGCCTTTCACGGTCGCATCGCCGGAATGACCGGCATCCTCTCGGGCCTCGTGCCGCCCTTTTCCAACGATTGGGGCTGGCGCGCCGCCTTCCTTGTGGGCGCCATCGCCGCCCCGGCGCTGGTCGTTATCTCGTCGGGATATGCCATTCCCTTTGAAAGCCCCACGCCCGCGCCGTGGCTGATCGTCGGCGGACTGGTCGTCGGGGTCGGGGTATATCTGGGCTCGGGCTGCACCTCCGGTCACGGCGTTTGCGGCATGGCCCGCCTTTCGCCGCGCTCGATCGTTGCAACGCTCACCTTCATGGCCTTTACCGCCCTGACCGTCTTCATCATCCGCCATCTCATCGGAGGCTTTTGAATGGCCCGCATTCTTTCCGCCCTCGCCATCGGCCTCGTCTTTGGCGCAGGGATCGCCCTTTCGGGCATGGCCAATCCGGCCAAGGTGCTGAACTTTTTCGATTTTTTCGGAACGTGGGACCCCTCGCTCGCCTTCGTCATGGGCGGCGCGCTCATCGTCACCGCCATCGGATATCTGTTCGTTCTCAGGCGCAATGCGCCGGTCTTTGACAGGCTGTTTCATCTCCCGACACGCCGCGACATCGACATGCCGCTGGTTGCAGGCTCAGCCATTTTCGGGATCGGCTGGGGCATCACCGGTTTTTGCCCCGGCGGCGCCATCCCCGCGCTCGGGCTGGGCCATGGCGATGCGTGGCTGTTCGTGGGCGCGATGACTGCCGGCATCGCCCTGGCGCGCCTTGCCCGTCAAACCCTTGCAACCCGCGCCAGCATCAGGGCCGCTTGAACATGTGGCCCTTCAACATCTTTCGTAAGAGTGGAAAAATGAACATCAACAAGATCGACGACCGCTTTGCAACGACCGGCCAGGTCCGCCCCCAGGACATCGAAGAGCTCGCCCGCGAGGGTTATAGGAGCATCGTCTGCGCGAGGCCCGACGATGAGGAACAGGGCCAGCCCGCCTTTGCCGAGATTGCCCGCGAGGCCGAACGGCACGGCATGAGCATCGTCCACATCCCGGTCAGCGGCCCCCCCCCCTCGCCCGAGCAGGTCGCCCGGTTTGAAAAAGCCATGGAAACCATGGAAGGTCCGGTTCTGGGCTTTTGCCGCGGCGGCAGCCGGGCCGCCGCCCTTTACGCCGCCATCGCGCGCTGACCCCACCGCTTTGACATCAGCGCCGCCTGTGGCGGCGCCCACTCTCCTTTGCTGGCAGCACGTCATCCATGTCCAGATTCTCCCGATATTTCCCCTTCCTCCAATGGGCCAGGGCCTATGACGGAACGACGCTGAGCAGCGATCTTCTCGCGGCGGTGATCGTCACCATCATGCTGATCCCGCAATCGCTGGCCTATGCCATGCTGGCGGGCCTGCCCGCCGAGGTCGGCCTTTACGCCTCGATCCTGCCGCTCGTCGCCTATGCGGTTTTCGGCACCAGCCGCACGCTGGCGGTCGGCCCGGTCGCCGTCGTCTCGCTGATGACGGCGTCTGCCATCGGGCAGGTCGCCGCCGAAGGAACGATTGGCTACCTCGCCGCCGCGATGCTCCTTGCCCTGCTCTCGGGCGGCATGCTCGCCGTCATGGGTATCTTCCGGCTGGGCTTTCTGGCCAATTTCCTCTCCCATCCGGTGATCTCGGGCTTCATCACCGCCGCCGGGCTGCTGATCGCCGCGGGCCAGCTTCACCATATCCTCGGCGTTGCGGGGGGCGGTGAAACGCTGCCCCGGATCGTTGCGTCCCTTTCCGGCCATCTCGCCTCCATCAACCCGATAACGCTGGTCATCGGCGTCGGCGTGCTCGCCTTTCTGGTCTTTGCACGCAAGCGCCTCAAATCCCTTCTGGCCACACTCCGCATCCCCGCGCGCCTTGCCGATTCGATTGCCAGGGCCGCGCCAATCCTTGCGGTCGCGATAACCGTCGCGCTGGCGGCGGGCCTCGATCTGGGGGCCCAAGGGGTTGCCCTTGTCGGCGCGATCCCGCAGGGGCTGCCGGCCTTTGGCGTCCCTTCCTTTTCCTCAGATCTGGTTACAACGCTGCTCGTACCGGCCTTTCTCATCTCGGTGGTGGGGTTCGTGGAATCGGTTTCCGTCGGCCAGACCCTTGCCGCCAAACGCCGCCAGCGGATCGACCCCGATCAGGAACTGATCGGGCTAGGCGCGGCCAATATCGCGGCAGGGCTGTCCTCGGGCTATCCGGTCACCGGCGGGTTCGCGCGCTCGGTGGTCAATTTCGATGCCGGGGCGCAAACCCCCGCCGCCGGGGTCTTCACCGCCATCGGCATCGCGCTCGCCGCCCTGTTCCTGACCCCGTTCCTTGCGAATCTGCCGCAGGCAACGCTCGCCGCAACCATCATCGTCGCCGTGCTCTCGCTGGTCGATTTCGGCGCGGTGCGCAAGGTCTTTGCCTATTCCCGCTCCGATTTCGCCGCCATGGCCGCAACCATCGTCGTGACGCTGGGCTGGGGCGTGGAACTGGGGATCGTCGCCGGGGTCGTGCTCTCGCTGTTGCTCCATCTTTACAGGACCAGCAAGCCCCACGTCGCCATCGTCGGGCAGGTGCCCGGCACCGAGCACTACCGCAATGTCGAGCGTCATTCCGTACTCACCAGCCCGGACATTCTCTCGATCCGCGTCGATGAAAGCCTTTATTTCGCCAATTCGCGCTTTCTCGAAGACACCATCGCCGCCCATGCCGCCGAGCGGCCCGAACTCAGGCACGTCATTCTGATGTGCTCGGCGGTCAACGCCATCGATGCCTCCGCGCTCGAAAGCCTCGAGGAAATCAACCGGCGACTGACCGATGCCGGGATCACCTTCAATCTCTCGGAAGTGAAAGGCCCGGTGATGGACCGGCTCAAGACGACCGATCTTCTCAAATCCCTCAACGGCCGGATCTTTCTCAGCCAGCACGAGGCGGCCAGCGCATTGGGCGGCAGCATCGGGCAAAAGTAGCGCGCCCCGGCTCTTAGCCCAGTTTGCGGCAGCGCAACGTCATCTCGCATGGCCGATGCGCAGATGGCCTTTGTGCAGACCGCTCCGCCCCCGCTGGCCCGCCTCTCGGCTTTTTCCCCCGGATACGGGCGTCACAGGCTTGTGGGCTTCGGGATCTTTTTCCCCGCCGCCGCGCTGTTCGCCCTCCTCCTGGTTTTGCCTTTTCTGTCCGGTCTGCCCGCATGGGCCCGCCTTCCGCCCGTGTGGCACGCGACCGAAGCCGTCTTTGGCTATGGCGGCGCGGTTCTGGCCGGGTTTGTGCTCAGCGCCATGCCCAACTGGACGGGCCGCCCGCTTCCCGCTGGACGCGTGGTGCTCGCCCTCTTTGCCCTGTGGCTGATGGGCCGCATCGCCATGATCGCCGCTGCCCTTTCCGGCGCCTCTGCCATCGCCTTTGCCGATCTCGCCCTGCCTCTTGGGCTGCTCCTGTTTGCGGCGCGCGAAACTCTTGTGAGCGGCAACCGCCGAACCCGCAAGATCGCTATCGTGCTCGCCCTTTTTTGCGCTGCAAGACCGCTCGCGCAGATGGGCGCGGAAACGGGGCTCCGCCTCGCCGTTACAGCGCAGATGACGCTCATCATGCTGATCGCGGGCCGCATGATCCCGGTATTCACCGCCTCGGCGCTGGGAAACGCCGCCCGTCCCATCCCGCGTTTCTCAAAATTCGACGCCATCGCCATTATAGCCGCCGTGATCGCCCTGCTGCTCTGGGCATTGGTCCCCGCGCAACAGGCCACAGCGCTTCCTCTGACCCTTGCGGCAATACTGCAAGCCATAAGGCTCTGCCGCTGGCGCGGTCATCTGGCCATGCGGCATCCGGCTATCGCCAGCCTTCATCTGGCCTACGGGTTCATCCCGCTGGGTTTCGGTCTTTCCGCCCTCGCCCTTGTCCGCCCGGATATCGTTGACCCTGGCGCGAGCCTCCACGCCTTTACCATCGGCGCCATGGGGACTGTCTCGCTCGCCATCATGATCCGCACGATCGAGGGGTGGATCGGCGCGCCCTGGTTCTCCGCCCTCGCCAATAGCGTCATCCCCGGCTGCGCCGCCCTTTCGGCCTGCCTGCGCATCGCCTATGGCTTTTATCCTGACATGCTCGCCTTACAGCTTTCCGGTCTATTCTGGATCACCGCCTTTTCGGTGTTCCTCGTCCTTTACGGCCCACTGCTGACAAAGACCGCGCGTACCGAGTGAGCGCGCTCAAAGCCCCTGTCGGACAGAGCGCTCGGCGTCGAGCCCCTGCCAGTCCTGCGCCAGCCGCGCCACGGGCAGGCCGAGCAGATCGATCATGCGGCAGGCGGTCTGGTCGATCACCTCGCGCATCGAACGCGCCATATAAAACGGCGGCACGGGCGGGAAGATGATGGCCCCCGATTGCGTTGCCCGGCGCATGAGGTCCAGATGCCCCAGATGAAGCGGCGTCTCGCGCACCCCCAGAACCAGCCGCCGCCGCTCCTTGAGATGCACGTCGGCGGCGCGGATCAGAAGCGTATCGTTGAGGCTATTGGCGATTGCCGAAAGCGTGCGGATCGAGCACGGCGCGACGATCATGCCATCGGTGGGAAAGGATCCGCTGGCAATCGTCGCTCCGATCTCGCCGGGCTCGTAAACGCGGTGCGCCATTTCCGCCGTCTCGACCAGCGCGTCCGGCCCCACCTCGTGCGCCAGCGTCTTTTCGGCGGCGCCCGAGATGATCAGATGCACCTCGATCCCGCCCTCGTCGGCAAGCCGGCGCACGATCTGCTGGCCGAGCGCGGCACCCGAAGCCCCCGACATGCCGACAACGACCCGGATCGGGCGCATGAATCGCTTATCCATTTTCCGTCCCTTCTCCATCCTCGAGCCCCAGTTCAGCCCAGAGCGTATCGACCCGGGCCGTGACCTCGTCGGACATAGCGAGCGGCGTTCCCCAGACCCGGCTGGTTTCCGGCCCGATCTTGGTGGTCGCGTCCAGCCCCATCTTGCTGCCCAGCCCCGCTTCCGCCGAGGCGAAATCGAGATAGTCCATGGGCGTATTCTCGATGACGATAAGATCGCGCGGCGCCTCGAAGCGGGTGGAAAGCGCCCAGATGACATCGGGCCATTGTCGCACGTCAATATCGGGATCGACCGCAACGATCAGCTTGCAATAGCTGAACTGGGGCAACATCGACCAAAGCCCCATCATCACCCGCCGCGCCTGCCCCGGATACCGCTTGTCGATCGAAACGACCATCATGCGATAAGAGCACGCCTCGGGCGGCAGCCAGAGGTCGACGATTTCGGGGAACTGCCGCCGGACGAGCGGCACGAACAGGGCGTTGAGCGCCTCGCCCAGCCGCGAGGGCTCGTCGGGCGGGCGCCCGGTGTATGTCGAGAGATAGACGGGATTTTTGCGCATGGTGATCGCATCGAGGGTCACGACCGGAAACGGTTCGACGCTGTTGTAATAGCCCGTATGATCGCCATAGGGCCCCTCGGGCGCCGTCTCGGTCGCCGACACGCGGCCTTCGAGCACGATCTCGGCTTCCGCCGGTACCGGGAGATCGACCGTCCGCCCCCGCGTGAGCGGCGTGCGCGCCCCGCGCAACAGGCCGGAAAATGCCAGTTCGCTCAGCCCGTCGGGCAGCGGCATCACCGCCGCAAGGATGGTCGCCGGGTCCGCCCCGATGGCAATGGCGATGGGCATATCCTCACCGCGCGCCTGCCAGAGCCGGTAATGGCGCGCCCCGCCCCTGTTGGCCAGCCAGCGCACGATCAGCCGGTCGCGCCCCAGCACCTGCATCCTGTAGACCCCGACATTAATGTCGGCGGGATCGTCCGGTGCGCGGGTGATGACCAGCGGCCAGGTGATGAGCGGGGCCGGCTCGCCCGGCCAGCACCACTGGACGGGCAGCAGCCCCAGATCGATCGCCTCGCCGATCAGGATGCGCTGGTGTACGGGCGCGTTGCGCATCCGGCTGGCGCGCATGGTCAGCGCCGCGCCAACAAGCGGCGCCTTTTCCATGGCCTGCGATAGTGAGCGCGGAACGCTGGGCTGGCGGAGATCGGCAAGGAACGTGCCGAACCGGGAAAGATCGGCCGGTTCGAGCCCCATGCCCCAGGCGATGCGCTCCTCGGTGCCGAAAAGATTGGCGAGGAGCGGCATGCCATAGGGCCGCCCCTCGGCATCGACTGGCCGCTCGAATAGCAGTGCTGGCCCCTCCCTGGCCAGCACCCGCCTGTGAATCTCGGTAATCTCGTGGACCACCGAGACGGGCGCCGTGACGCGCCGCAGGCGTCCCCGCCGCTCCAGAAGGTCGACAAACGCCCCAAGGTTGGCGCAGCCGGGCACGGAACGGCGGGGAACAGGATTGTCTTGGCTCATGTCTTGGTTTTGTGCGCGGCGGCAAATGTTACGTCTTTGCGCCCGCGCAAACAGCTTTCCCCTGCCCTGCCCTATTGTGGCTTCACTCACTGGTGAAGGAACCGTTCCGCCATGGACCTTTCCCCTGCCGTCTTCCGGCTGCTCGCCCCTTTGCCCCTCGCCGCCGTCGAGGGTCCGGCCCGCTGGGCGCTTCGCGCCGTTCTCGACCGGCACCCGGCCCTTCTCGACCGGCTGGGCGCGCACGGCGAAAAACGCTTCGCCTTTTTGCCCGACGATCTGCCCTTCAGCTTCGTCGTCACCCCCGCCCGGCGCGGCCTGTCGGTCAAGCGCCGCGGCATCGCCCGCCGCGCCGATGTCGAGATCTCGGGGCCGTTTTTCCTGCTTCTGGCACTGCTTGAAGGCCGGATCGATGGCGATGCGGTGTTCTTTTCGCGCCAGATCACCGTTGCCGGCGATACCGAAGCCATCGTGGCGCTGCGCAACGCCATGGACGACAGCACGCTCGACCTGCCCACCGACCTGGCCGCCCACGCGGGCCCCTTCGCCCCCCTCGTCCGGCACGGCGCCAGCGCCATCCGCCGGCGGGTGCTCACCCCGGAGACGCGGTGATGGAACTGATATGCCCCGCCGGCACCCCCGCCGCCTACCGCGAAGCCCTCGAAGCGGGCGCCGATGCCATCTATTGCGGCTTTGCCGACGAGACCAACGCCCGCAATTTTCCGGGCCTCAATTTTTCGCGCAAGGAAATGGCGCAGGCCATCGAGCTGGGACGGGCGCGCGGCGTCCGCTCGTTCATCGCCATCAACACCTTCATGCGCGCGGGCGATGAAAGGATCTGGTACGACGCGGTCGATGACGCGGTGGCGCTGGGCGCCGATGCGGTCATCCTCGCCGATACCGGGCTCATGGCCTATACGGCTGAAAAACACCCCGCCCAGCGCCTGCACGTCTCGGTGCAGGCCGCCGCCTCCAACCCCGAGGCCATCGCCTTTCTGGCCGAAGGGTTCGGGGCCAAGCGTGTCGTGCTGCCACGTGTCCTGACCCTCGACGAGGTTGCCGCCCTCACCCGCAAGTCCGCCTGCGAAACCGAGGTGTTCGTTTTCGGCGGGCTGTGCGTCATGGCCGAAGGCCGCTGCTCGCTTTCCTCCTATGCCACCGGCAAATCGCCCAATATGGACGGGGTCTGCTCCCCCGCCAGCCACGTGCGCTACCGCAATGACGGCGACACGCTGGTATCCGAACTGGGCGCCTATACCATCAACCGCTTCGGGCCCGGAGAAGCCGCCGGATACCCTACGCTCTGCAAGGGCCGGTTCCATATCGCCGAGGCCGAGGGCTATGCCTTTGAGGACCCGGTCAGCCTCGACATCCTCGACCAGATCGACGTGCTGCGCGCAGCGGGCGTCAAGGCCCTCAAGATCGAGGGCCGCCAGCGCGGCAAGGCCTACGTCGCCGCCGTCGTCTCGACCATTCGCAAGGCGCTCGCCGCTCCACCCCAAGAGCGCGCCGGACTCGTGGCCAGCCTGCGTAATCTCAGCGAAGGCCAGAAGACGACCTCGGGCGCTTACGAAAAACGGTGGCGATAGCGATGTCCAGATCCTCGACGCTTGTCCTCGGCCCGGTTCCCTATCTGTGGGAAGGCGAGGCCTGGCGCGACTTTTATTTCCGCATCGCCGACGAAGCCCCGGTCGACGTCGTGAGCCTTGGCGAAACCGTCTGCTCCAAGCGCCTGCACTTTTTCGACCCCCATTTCGACGCGGTGCTCGAAAGGCTCGAAGCGGCGGGCAAGACCGTGCATCTGGCAACGCTGGCGCTGATCACGCTCGAAAGGGAGCGCCGCGCCCAGGACAAGCTGCTGGCGCGGGAAGACCGCGTGTTCGAGGTGTCCGATCTTTCCGCCCTTCACAAGCTCAAGGGCCGGCCGCACACCATCGGCCCACTGGTCAACACCTATAATGCGGCAACGGCCCGCCTTTATGCGGCACGCGGCGCCCAGAGCGTCTGCCTGCCGCCCGAGCTTCCCATGACTTCGATCGCCCGGATCGCGGAGGACGCGCCCGAAGTTTCCTTCGAGGTCTCTGCCTTTGGCAAGGTGCCGCTCGCCATCTCCGCGCGCTGCGCGCATGCGCGCGCCAAGGGGCACACAAAGGACAACTGCCAGTTCGTGTGCGCCGAGGACCCCGACGGATTGCCGGTGGAAACGCTCGACAGCCAGCCGTTTCTTGCGCTCAACGGGGTGCAGACCGTCTCCCACACCTGCAACGTCCTTATGGAAGAGCTTGCAGCACTGGAACGCCACGGGGTCCGGCGGTTCCGCCTTTCCCCGCAGCATTGCGACATGGTCGGGGTTGCACAAATCTACCGGGGCGTGCTCGACGGCACGCTTGCCCCAGACGAGGGACTGGCAAGATTGCGCGAGGTTTATCCCGGCGTGCCATTCTCCAACGGTTTCATCCATGGCGCGGTGGGCGCGGAGTGGATCGATGCGGCCTGAGCTCCACGAGATACCGTCCTCATACGGCCAGGCGCGCGCCATCAACCGCATCCGCGCCGTGATCTCGGGCCTCGATCTCGATTGCCCGTGCCGCGAACGGCTCGACGCCGCGCTGCGCGCTTTCGCAGCGCTCGAGGAAGTCCGCGAGACGCGGCAGGCCGTCCTCGATGCGCGACATCAGCGCGAGGTGATCGCCGCCCTTCTGGGACTTTTGAGCGAGATCGACGAGATCGGCTTTTACGAACCCGACACCACGGTGTTCGAGGAAATCGCCATGCTCTTCGAGGACATCGGCCGCGCCGGCCAATCGGGCGCCGCCGCCATCCGCAAGATAGACACCGCCCATTGCACGCCCCCGGCCCCCATCGTGCACAACGGGCAGGCGATGGGCGGGAAATAACCCGTCAGGTCGGGCGGCGTTCGGCCCAGCCCGCGAAGATCCGCTCCAGCGCCACGACAAAATAATAAAGAACGATCCCGAGGATCGCGAGCGCAATGAGCACGGCGAACATCAGCGGATAGTTCGAGGCGATACGGCCGGAATCGAACAGACTCCCCAATCCCCGCCCGTGGGGCGTCACGATCTCGACGAGATTGGTGCCGATGAAGGCCAGCGTCACCGCGACCTTGAGCGCGCCGAAAAACTCCGGCAGCGTCTTGGGCAGCGCGATCTTCCAAAAGACCGTGAACCGCGACGCGCCCAGCGAGCGCAGGATGTCGCGATATTCCGGCTCCAGCGTCGAAAGCCCGATGGCGATCGAGACCGAGATGGGAAAGAACGAGATCATGAAGGCAACGAGGATGGTGTTGAAATCGTGCTGGCCGATGAAGATCAGCGCGACAACCGGCACGACCGTCGCCTTGGGGATGGCGTTGAACCCCACCAGCAAGGGATAGAGCGCATCGTTCATCACCCGGCTCAGGCCCATGATCATGCCAAGGATGGTGCCCACGACCACCGCCAGCCCCAGCCCCACCACCGTGCGCCACAGCGTCTGCCAGGCATTGATGAAGAACAGCTCGCGATACTGCCAGAAGGCGGGCCAGAGATCGGACGGCGCCGCCATCTTGTAGGTGGGCCAGCCCATGTACCAGACCCAGAACTCCCAGAGCGCCAGGACGATGATGATGGCAAGGATCGGGGTGACGATTTTCTGGATTTCCGCGCGGGTCATATCGCCCCCTCCGTCTTGGCGCCGCGCCCTTGCGCGATTTCGATCTGGTCGCGCAATTGCGCCAGCCAGTCGACCGATTGCGTCGAATAGAGCATGTCGATGGGGCGGGGACCGGGCATGTCGATATCGAGCACGAACTGGGTGGTGGCCGGGCGGCCCGAGAGCACCACCACCTGATCGGCCAGGTAGACCGACTCGCGCAGGTCGTGGGTGATGAGCAGCGCGGTGAACGGCTCTTCGGCGCGCAGCTTGTGCATGAGCTGCCACAGGTCCTCGCGCGTGAAGGCATCGAGCGCCCCGAACGGCTCGTCGAGGATCAGGATGTCCGGCTTGTGGACCAGCGAGCGGCAGAGCGAAGCGCGCTGGCGCATGCCCCCCGAAAGCTCGGACGGACGCTTGTCCTCGAAATCCTCCAGCCCGACCATGGCGAGCAGTTCGCGGGCGCGCGCCTCCTTTTGTGCCTTGGCCATCGTGGGGGCGACGATCTCGAGTGGCAGGATGACGTTTTGCAGGATCGTGCGCCATTCGAGCAGCACCGGGTTCTGGAACGCCATGCCCACGGTCTTGCGCGGGGATCTGACCCTCTCGCCGTGCAGCCGCACTTCGCCGCTGTCGGGAAACATCAGCCCCGCGATCAGCCGCGTCAGGGTCGATTTCCCGCATCCCGACGGGCCCACGACGGCGCAGAACTTGCCCTGGGGGATCGAGAGATTGAGATTGTCGAGCACCGGAAGCGGACCCGCGACGGTCCGATAGGCGTGGGTAACGTTTTCGATCTCGATGAGTTTACGCATGCGCTCTTCAACACTCTCGGCCAGACCATGCAAGAAGCGCCGCGCCCGGTAGGCGCGGCGCACGAGGTTTCATGCGAAGGTCACTGGACCATGAGGCTGCCGTCATCGGGCAGATACGAGCCGTCGAAATAGCGGCTGGCATCGGGCTCGTTGACGAAATCATAGGTCACGGCGATCTGTTCGAGCGAGTTGGCGAACCGCGCCTCGTCGATCCCGCCCAGCCCGTTCTCGCGCACCCAGTCGGTCATGATGTTGTCGCGCAGCGCAAGCTCGAGCCGGCGCACCTCGAGGTCCTTGTCCATGGCCGGATTGCGCGACACCATGGCATCGACCCCCGCTTCGGGATCGTTGACCGTATCCTGCAGGCCCTTGGCGATGGCGCGCAGGAAGCCTGTGAGCTGCTCAGGGTTTTCACGCGCGAAATCGGTGTTGGCGATGATGACGTTGCCGTAAAGATCGAGCCCGTAATCGGCCATCAGGAGCACGGTCATGTCGTCTTCGGGCACGCCAAGGCGTGTGGTGTTGAGGAACGAGGTGAACGAAAAGCCCGTCACCGCCGCCACCTGGCCCTCGGCCAGCATCGGCTCGCGGGTGGGAAAACCCACCGGCTCGACCGTCACCTGCGAGACGTCGATATCATTGGCCTCGGCAAAGACGGGGAACTGCGCCCAGGCCCCGTCCGGCGGCGGCGCACCGAGGACGCGGCCTTCGAGATCCTTGGGCGCCTCGATCCCCAGGCTCTTTCGCCCGACGATGGAAAAGGCGGGCTTGTCATAGAACATCATGACACCGGTTACCGGCGCGTCGGGGTTCTGGTCCAGGAACTTGACGAGGCTCGCCGTATCGGCGAACCCGACCGGATAGGCGCCCGTTGCGACCTTGGGGATCGCGTCGAGCGAGCCCTGCCCGGCGGTGATCTCGACATCGAGACCTTCGGCTGCGAAATGGCCATTCTCGATCGCCATGAAATAGGGGGCCGCGGGCCCTTCAAACTGCCAGTCGAGGGCAAATGGCATATCGGTCTGAGCCAATCCGGGCCCGGCAACCGCAAGGCTTGCCACCGAAGCGAAAATCACGCGTTTGAGCATAGTCATACTTCCTCCCAATGAACCGGCCCGCCTCTTTTCTTTTTAAAGCGTGGTCCGATCCTCTGACCATGCCGTACTTTGTTCCGGGCGTAAACTCCTCGTCCGTGTGGTTTTCCAGAGATTTGCCCAACACCCGCTTTTTTACGTCGAGGTGAACCAGGTGACCAGTTCGGCGGTGTTCCTGAACCCAAGCTGCCTGATCAGCCGGTAGCGATGCGTCTCGACGGTCCGGGGGGAAAGGCTCAGTTCGGCGGCGATGGCGGCATTGGTCTTGCCCTGGGCCACCAGCGTCACGATCTGGCGCTGGCGGTCGGTCAGCCCCGACCGACCGTGATGGGCGGGCCGCGCCATGGCATCAAAGCAGTAGATCGCTTCCGAGAAGGGATCGGCCCCCACCATGGAGCGACCACGCACATGGCACCAGAAGCGCGTGCCGTCCCGCCTGCGCATGATCCGCTCGTCGGTATAAGAGCGCCCGCCCGAGAAATTGGCCTGCCACAGATCGCCCACCATAACGAAATCGTCAACGCTGGGATAGAGCATGGAAAAGCTCTGGCCGCGCAATTCCTCCACCTCATAGCCGAAAAGCGCCCCGAACGCGGTATTGGCGTCGCGGATGATGCGATAGGTTGCAAAAACCAGCGGCACCGGCAGGGCTTCGAGCGGGAAATGGCGGGCGGGATCATGCGGCTCCATGACGTATAAATACGTCTACCCGGCAGCGCGTGGCAAGCGCTAGACACGGAGAACAGGAGGAATTGCCATGGCGACCGACGGCGTCTTTATCATTGCGGGCAAGCGCACCCCGATCGGGATGCTGAACGGCGCGCTGTCGAGCGTGGCCGCGCACCAACTGGGCGCGGTGGCGATCAGCGCAGCGTTGGACGCGGCAGGGATCGCGCCCGATGCGGTCGATGAAGCGATCATGGGGCAGGTGCTGTCCGGCGGCGCGGGCATGAACCCGGCCCGGCAGGCGGCGCGCGGCGCGGGACTGCCCGATACCTCCACCGCGTTTCTCGTCAATCAGGTGTGCGGCTCGGGGCTGCGCGCGGTGGCGCTGGGCTACCAGCAGATCATGACGGGCGACGCGCAGGTGGTCGTAGCGGGCGGGCAGGAATCGATGAGCCTTGCCCCCCATGTCGCCCAGCTGCGCACCGGAAAAAAGCTCGGCAATCTCGAGATGGTCGATACCGTCATGCGCGACGGGCTCTCGGACGCCTTTTATGGCTACCCCATGGGGATAACGGCGGAAAATATCGTGCGCCAATGCGGGCTGACGCGCGAAAATCAGGACACCTTTGCGCTGCGCTCCCAGCAGCGCGCCTCGGCGGCGGCAAAGGAAGGGCGGTTCGCCGACGAAATCGTGCCGGTCAGCATTCCGGGCCGTAAGGGCGACACCCTTGTGTCGGACGACGAATTCATACGGCACGACGCAACGCTCGACGCCATCGCCAACCTGCGCCCCGCCTTTGAAAAGGACGGCACGGTGACGGCAGCCAATTCGTCCGGCATCAATGATGGAGCCGCCGCGCTCGTCCTGATGGGCGGGGCGGCACTCGCCGCCCATGACGCGCAACCTCTGGCCCGCATCGTCTCCTGGGCAACCAGCGGGCTCGATCCGCAGGTCATGGGGCTGGGGCCGATCCCCGCCGCAAGAAAAGCGCTCGAAAAGGCCGGCTGGTCGGTCGCCGATGTCGATCTCTGGGAAGCCAACGAGGCCTTTGCGGCCCAGAGCCTTGCGGTGGTGGGCGAATTGGGGATCGATGCGGAAAAGGTCAACGTCAATGGCGGCGCGATCGCGCTGGGGCACCCGATCGGCGCGTCGGGCGCCCGGGTGCTGGTGACCTTGCTCTACGAAATGGCGCGGCGCGATGCCCGCAAGGGCGTGGCAACGCTGTGCATCGGCGGCGGCATGGGCATTGCCCTGTGCGTAGAACGCTAAAAAGGCCGGGAGGAAGGATGATGGATAGCGAGATTGTCTGGACCCCATCCGAAGCGCAAAAAAAGGCCTCGGCGATGTGGGCCTTCTCACAGCGCGCCGGATTTGAAGGCGATTACCCGGCGCTGCTCGACTGGTCGATCCGCGAACCCGAAGCGTTTCATGCCCTCCTCTGGGATGCGCTGGGCATCGTCGGCGACAAGGGCGAGGCAGCGTTCCGGGCCGGACCAACCATAAAGGACGCACAGTTCTACCCCGGCGCGCGCCTCAACTACGCCGAGAACCTGCTGCAATCGCGCGACGCTGCCCCCGCCATCATCGCCCATCGCGACGACGGCACGCGGCGCGAGATCTCCCGGGCCGCGCTTTACGACGAGGTTTCGCGCATGGTCCAGGCCCTGCGCGCCGCGGGCGTGGACCAGGGCGACCGGGTGGCCGCCATCGTCACCCACGATATCGAAGCCATCATCGGATATCTCGCCACCGCCGCCATCGGCGCCATCTGGTCGTCCTGCTCGCCCGATTTCGGACCGGAAGGCGCCAGCGACCGGCTGTGCCAGATCGATCCCAAAATTCTGATCGCCGTCGCCGGCTACGGCTATGGCGGCAAGCGCATCGACGTGACGCCAGCGATCCGGGCGGTTGCTGAAGGCACACGGCTGGAAAAAATCGTCGTCATCGGGGATGGCGTGCCCGAAACACTTTCCGGCCTGCCCGCCATCGCGCTCGCCGACTGGCTGGCCCCCTTCGCACCGGGCGAGATCGCCTTCAACCGCCTGCCCTTCGATACGCCGCTGGCGATCCTTTATTCCTCGGGAACCACCGGCAAGCCCAAATGCATCACCCATTCGGGGGGCGGGCTGCTCATCCAGCACAAAAAGGAGCAGGTGCTCCACTGCGATCTCAAGCCCGGCGAGAACTTCTTTTATTTCACCACCTGCGGCTGGATGATGTGGAACTGGCAGGTCTCCGGGCTGGCGTCGGGCGCAACGCTCGTCACCTTTGACGGCAACCCCTTCCACCCCGCCCCCAATGCGCTCATCGATCTCATCGACGCCGAAGACATTGCCATATTCGGGACCAGCGCCAAATATATCGATGCGTGCAACAAGGCGGGCCTCAAGCCGCGCGAAACCCACCGGCTCGAAAAGCTCCGGCTGATCCTTTCGACCGGATCGCCGCTCATCGCGCCGAGCTTTGACTATATCTACCGCGACTGGAAGGCCGATCTGCTTCTGGCCTCGATCTCGGGCGGCACCGACATCTGCGCCTGCTTTCTGGGCGGCAACCCGCTGCTGCCGGTCCGGCGGGGCGAGCTTCAATGCGCCCTGCTGGGCATGGATGTCGATACCCTCGACGACGAGGGCCATCCGGTCTCCGGCGCGCCGGGCGAATTCGTATGCCGCAACGCCCACCTCTCGATGCCGGTCCGTTTCTGGGGCGACCCGGACGGCAAACGCTACCACGAGTCCTATTTTGCGCGGTTCCCCGGCATCTGGGCGCATGGAGACTATGTCGAAAAGCGCCCTTCGGGCGGCTTCATCATCCATGGCCGTTCCGATACGACGCTCAACCCCGGCGGGGTGAGGATCGGCACGGCGGAAATCTACCGCCAGACCGAAACGATCCCCCAGATCGGGGAGGCCATTGCCGTGGGCCAGGACATCGCCGGCGACCAGCGGGTCATCCTGTTCGTCACCATGCGCGATGGCGCCGCGCTCGATGAGGCGCTCGAAAAGACCATCCGCGCGCGCATCCGCTCGGGCGCGAGCCCCAGGCACGTGCCCGCAAGGATCATTGCTGTGGCGGCCATCCCGCGCACCCGTTCGGGCAAGATTTCCGAGATCGCGGTGCGCGACGTGATCCACGGACGCCCGGTCAAGAACACCACGGCGCTGACCAACCCCGAAGCGCTGGACCTTTACCGCGACCTGCCGCAATTGCGCGACTGAACGCGCCCGTCCATGCCGCAAGGCCGCTCCCCGGAGCGGCCTTTTTCGTTGCAATCATCGATGGCGTGAAAAAAGCGCCTTCCATATCCCCTTGAAATGCCTCAACAATTGCAATCGATTACATTTTTGGACACCCCCAGGCATTTCGCAACCTATACTTAATTGTCTTGTCCGTATTCTTACCCGATACCAATGGCGATTGCGTGGGAGGGGGATGCCATGACGTCATTATTGGCCAGATTGGGCAATATCAAAATGTCGACGATGATCGCGGGCACGGTCATCGGGGGGATGATCGCCGTCGTCGTCGCCATCGTTCTGGCGGTTTATCTTAACCTCACGGCGGGCACCGACCGGCTGGCGCGCGACACCCAGAACGATACGGTCAGAACCGCCTCGACCATTCTGGTGGGCCAGCTCGCCGGATCGAAGGTCTTCTGGACAGAGGACGGGGAACTGGACCGCGTGGGAACCTGGGCGATCCCGCCCATGAGCTATGATTACGTCATCATGGATTCGATCGCGCGCGTCACGGGCCATTCCGCCGCGCTCTTCAATCTCAAAAATGACGGCTCGGCCTTCACCCAGATCACCACCTCGCTGCAGGACGCCGAAGGCACCCGGGTCGTCCACCCCGATATCGCCTCCGATAGCGAGCTGTTCGGGGCGATGATGTCGCGCACCGCCGTCTATGACGAGATCGAGCTCGATGGCGAGGCCTATTACGTCGTTTACCAGCCCATCGCGACCATGACCGAGGAGGGCGTGCTCGGCGTATTCCTCGTCGCCATATCGGCGGCGGCCATTGGGGGTCTCGTTGTCGAGACGTTCAATCTCATGCTCATGGTCTCCGCGATCACGCTGGTCTGCGGCATCGTCGTTGCGCTTCTTGCCTCGCGTGCGATTTCGCGTCCGATCCCTGCGTTGTCTGGTGTTATGGGGAAGATTGCGGGCAACGAGTTTGAGGTCGAGGTGCCCTATACGGGGTTTAGTAACGAGGTAGGGGAGATGGCCCGGGCCGTCGAGGTGTTCCGCCAGAACGGGCTGAAGGTGGCGCAGATGACCGAGGCGGAAGCGGCGCGGATCGTGGCCGACGAGGAAGCCCGGCGCAAGATGATGGCCGAGTTGCAGGAATCGTTCGGCGAGGTGGTCGATGCGGCAGTGGCGGGCGATTTCGGCAAAAGGGTCGAGGCCAGCTTTGCCGATGCCGAACTCAACGGGCTGGCCGGCTCGGTCAACGCGCTGGTCGAGACCGTGGATCGCGGGCTGGGCGAAACCGGAACGGTGCTGAGCGCTTTGGCCCAGACCGATCTCACCCGGCGGGTCGAGGGCCATTACGAGGGGGCGTTCGCACGGCTCAAGCACGACACCAACGCGGTGGCCGAAAAGCTCTCCGATATCGTGATGGAGCTGCGCGGCACCTCGGGGGCGCTCAAGACGGCGACGGGGGAGATTCTTTCGGGCGCCAACGATCTGAGTGAACGCACCACGCGCCAGGCGGCAACCATTGAGGAGACCTCGGCGGCCATGGAGCAGTTGGCGGCAACGGTGATGGAGAACGCCAAGCGGGCCCAGGACGCCAGCCAGACGGCGGTGACGGTGACCAGCGCGGCCGAAGAGGGCGGGCAGGTGATGGACGAGGCGACCTCGGCCATGGAGCGGATCACGACGTCTTCGGCCAAGGTGTCCGACATCATCAAGATGATCGACGACATCGCGTTCCAGACCAACCTTCTGGCGCTCAACGCTTCGGTGGAAGCGGCGCGGGCCGGGGAGGCGGGCAAGGGGTTCGCGGTGGTTGCGGTCGAGGTGCGGCGGCTGGCGCAATCGGCGGCGGAAGCCTCTTCTGAGGTCAAGGCGCTGATCGAGCAGTCCTCGCACGAGGTGGATGGCGGGTCACGGCTTGTGGCGCAGGCGGCTGAAAAGCTTGTGGCCATGCTCGAGGCGGCGCGGGCCAACACCGCGCAGATGGAAGAGATCGCGCGCCAGAGCCGCGAGCAGGCGTCCTCGATCGAGGAGGTCAACACCGCGGTGCGGCAGATGGACGAGATGACCCAGCACAACGCGGCGCTGGTTGAAGAGACCAACGCGGCGATCGCCCAGACCGAGGAGCAGGCGAGCGCGCTCGACCGGATTGTGGAGGTCTTCCGGCTCGACGGGCCCGGCACCGCATCCCAGCAGCGGCCCGACCCCACCCCCTCATCCACCCAGCCAAAGGTCAGGCAGGCCCAGGCCGCCTATCTCAGCCATGGCAGCGCCGCAATCGATGCCGATTGGAATGAGGTTTAGAGCAGTTCAGGTCTTGACGGAATCACCGAGGCTATACGCATGTGGAAACCGTGCTCTGGACCCCGGTAACAAGTACCGGGGTGACGGTGGAGTTTTAGGCAACAGCTTGCCAAAAGCACCAGTGTCATTCCGGTATTCATTACCGGCAATCCAGCGCAATCTTTCAAAACGCGCCGCTCTGTGCCGGTTCAATCAAAACGTGGAATGATCCTAGAGTACCCCGACTTCACCCGGTTGATCCGGGCGGTGACGGAGGAAAAGCGTTACGCCCGGCGGATCACGCCTTGAAGGCGGGTGTGGCTGGTGGGTATGTCCTGCCGCGCCAGCTTTTCAGCGACATGCATCCAGTCGCGCAACAGCCCCCGGTCCTCCTTGGAGAACCGCGCCCGGTGCTTGAGGGCCGCAAATGAATCACCGGGGTTGCAGCGCTCGTAATCGGCGCCGATGAGGGCCTCGTACTGGGCGCGCAGTTCCGGATCGTCCGGCCCTATCGCCTGCCCAAGCCCATTGCCGTAAAAAACGATACGGTCCTCGCCATTTTTCGTCATCTCGCCTCTCGACCTCCTATGGCTCCGGCCAGTCATAAACATGGATCAGCTTGGGATCGTCGGCGTGCTCGATCAGCATCCGGCGCACGCGGTCCTGCCAGAGCGTCCCGAACCGTTCGAGCTCCCCCGCGTCGGCCCGGCCCGAAACGGCCTTCGGCATCAGCGCGTCCATGCGCGGATCGTGGGGAACGGCGCCCGTGTCGATATCGACGATGACGCCCGCGCCGGTGTCCCGGCGCCTGAGCCCGATGGTGCCCGCGATGGGTGCGTCGAAAATAAGCAGGCCCCGGCGCCCGAAACGCCCGCCCGGCCCGATCCCGTAAAACCCCGTCTCGGGCGCCGCCCCCGTCAGGAGCGTTGCAACCGCGGCGATGACGCCGGTCGCCCCCTCGGCACGCCCGCCGCGCATATGCACCGCAATGGCGCCGCGCTCGGGCACCTGTCTGTCATAAAGCCAGCCAAGCCCCTCGACCAGCATCAGCCACGCGCCCGCCACCGTCGGGCAGGAATGCCCGGCAAGGCGCACCGCATCAGCATAGCGATAGGTGATCACCCCGCCATGGCCCGTGCCAAGGAACGCTGCGAGCGGATCGCGCATGCGCACGACCGGCACCGCGTCGAAAAACGCCGGGAAAGCCTCCTCCTGGCTTTGCGGGAACGGCACGATCCCCATGGTCAGGCCGCCGGCCTGTCGAGCCCGAACGCAGCGGGATCGAGGACCAGGTCCTTAAGCGTATAGCGGTCGATTTCGGCCATGAAGGCGCCCAGCGCGCCGCTCAATATGCCGCGCAGGCGGCAACTGGGCATGATGCGGCACGTGCTGTCCTCGCCAAAGCACTCGACGAGGGCGAAATCGGGCTCGGTGAGGCGCAACACTTCCCCCAGCCCGATGCTGACGGGCGGCCGGGCAAGGGCAAGCCCGCCCGACCGGCCCCGCACCGACCGCAGGATATCGTTCCGCGTCAGGGTGTTGGCGACCTTCATCAGATGCCCCCGCGATATGGCATAGACCCCGGCGACCTCCTCGATCGTCACCAGCCGGTCGCCATGGACCGCCGCATAGATCAATAGACGCATGGCGTAATCGGAAAACTGCGTCAGGCGCATGCTCTTATCTCCTCGGGACCGCGTGCGTACAACATATAGTCCTACAGCATCTTTCGGGCAGGGTAATCGCCGATCACGGCTAAGAGTGCCTAACAAAACCAGAGATGGCCACGATGGGGTTTGGACGAGTCGGATGCAAGGACAGGCGCGCGGGCGATACCGGGGGTATCGCCAAGCGACTGGACACGGCAGCCGGCCGTCCAAACCCCACCTGCGGCGCGCGGAATTTGTCCATCCGCTGCGTTCCCGCGCTTGCCGATACCTCGGTATCGGCTGCACGCGGCGCCTTGCGGGCTGGACAAATTGCGCGCGTCATGGCCGTCTCTGGTTTTGTTAGGCACTCTAAAACCCCAGCCATGCCCGCGCTTCCTGGCTCATCATCTCGGGCTCCCACGGGGGATCGTAGGTAAGCACCACTTCGGCATCGTCAATGCCCTCGACCCCCACCGCCGCCTGATAGGCGCCATTGCGCAGATAGTTGGTGGCCGGACATCCCGGCGTGGTCGTGGTCATGGTGATCGCGGCCGTGCCGTCCTTGTCGATGGCAACCGCATAGACAAGGCCCAGCCCGACGATATTGTAGCCCAGTTCCGGGTCGATCACGGTTTCCAGCGCGTGTCTGACCGCCGTTGCCAGCGGGTCTTCCGTCTCCGGTTCCCTTGCCGGCGAGCCACTGCGGATCACCGGCGCGCCCCTCACGAAATGGTCGGTGATCAGCCCCAGCAGCATGGGCTTCAAGTGATCCCACGCCATCCCCTTCTTGCCCACGACGATATAGTCGGGCCCCAGCGTGACCGAGGCGACGCCCTCGACGTCGAACAGCGCGGTCGCGAGAGGCGATGTCACCGCCTCGGACCTGTCGGCCATCTTCATGACCGTACCGGGCAGCACCGGCTGGCCGGGCAGAAAGCGCAGGCTGTCGGGGTCGCTCATGGGCTGGGTCTGGATGAACATGGCGCTTTTGTCCTTCTATGGTTCTACCCCCCAACGCGCACCAGAAGCCGATAGGTGCCCGCGTCCGCATCGGGGCCGCATTGCCAGGCATGGCCCCGCTTTTCAAGCTCGGGGAAGAGGAACACCGGCTCGCGGTCAAGCAGCGCGCAAAGCACCGCGCCGGATGCCATGGTTTCGAGCGCGGCAAGGATGCGCACCATCGGTTCGGGCGGATCGAGATCGCGGTTGTCCAGGAGCTGGACGGGCTCGGGCCAGCCTGAATCATCGTGGGCGGCACCCTCGCCCGGGGCTTCTTGCGCCTGGGGCTGCTCGCCAGTGCGGTGGAACAGAACCTCCCAGTCGCCTCCCTCGATCTCGCGGGCCTCGGGGCTGAACCCTTTGGCGCCCAACACCTGGAACAGGGGCAGCGGCTTGAAGGTTGCGTACAGGCGCAGGCCCTCGTCGGGTGCGAGCCTCTCGACGGCTTCCATGATCTTGGAGAACGGCTCGCCCCCATTGAGCAGGATCGGCCGGACATCGAGGTCAACAAAGGTTTGTGTCATGGCATGGTCTTCTTTCATGGTTGCGCCGGTTCGGGGCCGGGCAGGAAAAGGTGCGGGCGCCGCACGCCCCCGGCAAGCCCGATGCCGGCCAGCCGCCGCGTACGGACCAGATGGGCGGCGATAAGGGCCGTGGCAACCACCATAAGGCCGGCGGCCAGCCTGAAGCCCAAAATGTGTTGCCCGAGCAGCGCCGCCGTCGCCGCCAGCACCGACAGGAAATAAAGGACGAACCATTTCCGGGCCGGACCTTCCACCACAAGATCCTGTACGCGCGGGGTCGGCATCCGGCCCAGCACCGGACCGTAGCATTCGAGCCAGGTCATGAAGGCGACGATCTTGTAGAGCTTGGCCAGCCCCAGTCCCGACAGCCAGCCAAAGGCCAGCAAGAACACCACCGCGCCGATGTGATCGTAAAACACCCCCAGCCCGATGAGGATCAGCGCCAGCGCAATGGACGCGAAAAAATACGCGAGCGCCCAGGCCGCCATCTGGCTGTTGAGTTCGATCACGCGGCGCTTGCGCTTACGGTAAAGCATCGCCATGTCGGCACCATAAAGGGCAATGCCCGCAAGGCCCGCCGCCCCGCCCGCAATCAAAGCCAGCCCCGACGGCATATCGAAAACAACCAGGATCACCCCGCCCAATACGGCAACGCCAAGCGCCGCCGTGCCGAGCCCGAACACCGCGCGTGGGCGGGAGCCATCGGTTTCAGGCGCGAGCATGAACATGGCCAGAAGGCGGTAGCTCACCCCCATGGCGGTAAAGGTCAGCCAGCCCCCGATCCCGGCAACGGCGTGAAGGCCGACGCCTTCGCCTGCGATCCTGAGCAGCGCGTCGGACGTAACCAGTCCGGCAAAGGCCGAACTGAAGAGCGCTCCAAGGGCAATCGTCGCGGCAAGAAACACAAGCGCAACGGCTACGAACCGCGCCGGCAGCGGCAAGGGCCGCGCCGCCCACAGGGTGCGCCCAAGATTATAAAGCGCCAGCATGAAGCCGCCGGCCAGAAGGCTCGCTGCGACGGGCAGCAGCCAGGGCCAGGCGCCCAGCGCGCCACCAAGCTGGAGAAATCCCATGAGAAGGGCAACGAGCCCTGCAAGCAGCAGCACCAGCGTGGGCAGGGGCAGCATGTTGCTGAACAGCGGGCGCGCCACCAGTACCGGCACGAACTGAAACAGCGCACCGCACAGCAAGAGGCTCAGCCAGCCAATGGCGACGAGATGGACGAGCAGCAATGTCTCGGGGGCCCGCAGGGGAGCCGAGGGAAAGCCATACCCGGCCGCCATGAGCACCTCCGCCGCCATCAGTGCGGCAAGTGCGGCAGCGAAGTAGGACATGGTCCAGCGCGAAAGCGCGACACCGTGCATGGCTTCCCTCGGCAGTCGCCACCCACCCGAGGGGGGGCCGGCGAACGAACGTTCGTGTTCAGGCGGCCGGCTTGCCGATCTCGACCCGCCACACCTCGGGCCCCTGCTCGACATAGGTCCAGGAATATTTCCCCGGATGTTCAGCCTCGAGCTGATAGTGGAGCGGCTTGGGATCGTGATCGTTGATCAGGAGCAAAGACGTTCCCGGTGCCAGCCCGTCGACCAGCGAAAAGATTTTCGGATGCCGCTCGCGCGGCATGATGGTGCGGACGTCGATCGTTTCGGCATATGCGGACGCTTGGGTCATGGGGCTTCCTTTGGGTTTCTCGAACCGTTTGATCAGCGCTCGGAGAGAGCGAAAGCCAGCATCTGCGTCAAAAGATATATTGTCAATATATGTTTTGTGACGTACCGTTCCCCATAACGCCTTCCCACCTTTCGCCATCCCGGAATTCGCCATGCGCCTCACGGCTCGTTTCGACCGCTCCACGCCCACCCCGCCGGGGGTTCTGTCATGACCTTTGTGGTGACCGACAACTGCATCAAGTGCAAATTCACCGACTGCGTGGAAGTGTGCCCGGTCGACTGCTTTTACGAAGGCGAGAACATGCTGGTGATCCACCCCGACGAGTGTATCGATTGCGGGGTGTGCGTGCCCGAATGCCCGGCCGAGGCCATCTTTCCCGACACCGATCCCACCGTCGAGCCCCACTGGCTCGAACTCAACCTCGACCACGCCAACCTGTGGCCCAACATCACCCGCAAGAAAGACCCCATGCCCGACGCCGACGCCCTCAACGGCGTCCCCGGAAAACTCAAGGATTTCAGCCCCGCCCCCGGCGAGGGCGATTGAACCGGCTCAAACGGCCTGTTTTCGCCCCCCTGGAGAACGTACGGGACGAACACATGTCAGCCCTCGTATTGAGGTAGCCAAGACCGGCTGACCGCCGATGCTGGAGCAGGCCGGGTTCTGGCGCCCAGAAGCCGCGCCGCAATTGTCGAAACACGTTCCCAACAGCCGCGTTTGGGGCACCGCACCGCCGCAATGGTTTCCAAAAGAGATATAAAACCAAAGCGGTACGGCGCAAAGTAGAAAATGGCGGAGAGGGAGGGATTCGAACCCTCGGAACGCTTACGCGCTCAACGGTTTTCGAGACCGCCCCGTTCGACCACTCCGGCACCTCTCCGTCTGGTTTGTCGCCTTCCCATCGATTGGGAAAAACCCGTTGGGGTCGCTTGGGTGGGCGCTATATGGCATAGCCGTTCGGTGCCCGCAACACCTTGTTTGAAGCGCGGGCAAGTTCGGCTAGGCTGGGCCCGTCATCGACGCGCCGGAAGCGGATCGAAAGGCCCCTTGATGCGTTAAGCGATCAAGGGGCCGCAAGCAATGGAAGGGAGAGACAATGTTCGAGCGCGACGAATTTGAAACGGCGAGCGGTACGCTTGCGGTCATTCCGGTGCATCACGCCTCGCTGGTGCTCGAATGGGATGGCGAGGTGATCTATTGCGATCCGGTGGGGGGCGCCGAGCGGTATGCGAGCCTCGCGCGGCCCACCATCATCGTCCTCACCCACCACCATGGCGACCATCTCGATTTTGAAACGCTCGACCCCTTGATCGGCGAAAAAACCGTTCTGGCCGCGCCCCGCATCGTTTACGATCAGATGCCCGCCGACATGGCCGCCAAGACCCGGCTGATGGCCAATGGCGACGAGGCCACCATCAACGGCATCGGCCTTCGCGCCATCCCGATGTACAACACCACCCCCGAGCGCCTCCAATACCATGAAAAGGGTGTCGGCAACGGCTATCTCTTCGATTTCGCGGGCACCCGGGTTTATCTCGCGTCCGATACCGAACCGACGTCCCATATGGATGATCTGGGGCCGGTCGATATCGCCTTTTTCCCCATGAACCTGCCCTTCACCATGACGCCCGAACAGGTCCGCACAGCGATCGAAAAGGTACGGCCGAAAGTCGCCTACCCATTCCACTACCGCTATCCCTTCGACAAGATCGGCACCGAGCCCGAGGCGCTTATCGCGCTGATGCCCAAGGACAGCGCAACCGAAGTCCGCGCGCGCAACTGGTACCCCGACCTCTGACCGCCTATGGCTTGACCGCCCAAACCGCTTGACTCTTGGGGCATTTATACCGATAAGCACCGGCAAACGGCGCCGGGGCCATGCCCTCTCGCCGGTTTTGTCTGTTCAACACGCAGCCACAGGCCGCCCCGACGACCCGCTCCCGATGCGCAAGGCCGTCAAAAAACAAAGACCGCGGAACAAACGGGCCCACGCCGCGGCGCCGACAGGACGCGAAAACAAGGGAACCGGACAGTTCACGTCCGGGTCGTAAACAATGATGTTCGCAGTCATCAAGACCGGCGGCAAGCAATACAAGGTTGCCGCCAACGATCTGGTTCGCATCGAAAAGATCCCCGGGGACGCCGGTGAGGTCGTGACCTTTGACAACGTGCTGATGGTCGGCGATGCCATCGGCACCCCGCTCGTCGAGGGCGCGCTGGTGGCCGGTGAGGTCGTCGAGCAGTTCCGCGACAAGAAGGTCATCGTCTTCAAGAAAAAGCGCCGCCAGGGCTATCGCCGCACGCTCGGCCACCGCCAGGAGCTGACGCTGGTGCGCATCACCGAAATCCTGACCGGTGGCGCCAAGCCCTCGGGCAAGAAGGCCGCGGCGCCCAAAAAGACTGCCGCCAAGACTGCAGACACCAAGGCCGCCGAAGCCAAGCCCGCCGAAAAGAAGGCCGAGGAAACCGCGCCCAAAGCCAAGGAAAAGGCCCCCAAGGCCGCGCCCGCCGCTGCCGAGGGCGTCAAGGACGACGTCAAGCTGATCGGCGGCGTTGGTCCCGCGCTTGAAAAAAAGCTCGCAGGGCTGGGCGTCACCAGCCTTAGCCAGATCGCCGCCTGGACCGCCGAGGACATCGAGCGGGTCGACGGGGAACTGAACTTCAAGGGCCGCATCGAGCGCGAAGAGTGGGTCGAGCAGGCCAAGGAACTCCTCGCCGGCAAGCCCCCGCGCGCCAAGGCCGACCAGTAAAACCAACCGTTACCAAGGATTTGAACCATGGCCCATAAGAAAGCAGGCGGCTCATCCCGCAACGGTCGCGACACAGCCGGCCGCCGTCTCGGCGTCAAGAAGTTCGGCGGCCAGACCGTCGTCGCCGGAAACATCCTCGTGCGCCAGCGCGGCACCAAGTGGCATCCGGGCTCCAATGTGGGGCTGGGCAAGGACCACACCATCTTCGCGCTGGTCGACGGCACCGTCTCTTTTGCCACCAAGGCGGGCGGCAAGAGCTTTGTTTCCGTCGAACCAGTCAAGGCCGCCGAATAACGGCAGCCTTTGGCGCTGCCGGAGACCTTCTCCCCGGCGTCGCGCTCAGCTAGAAATAAGGGGAGCCGGTCGCCGGCTCCCCTTTTTTGCGTTTGGACAGCCCATGGCCATGACCCGCCAAGCCACGCCCCAGCCCGAGATCGAAACCACGCGCCTCGTCCTGCGCCGCCCGCGCCTGCGCGACGCGCCGCGTATCGCGAGCCTTCTCAACGATTACGAGGTCACCAAGAACCTCGCCCGCGTGCCGTACCCCTATACCATGCAGATGGCGTTCGACTGGCTGGTGCGGCAAAAGCGCGAGTGGAGCCCCGGCTCGATAACCTTCGCCATTTACGAAAAACGCGAAGGGCTCATCGGGTTCTGCGGCACCCACCGCGAGGACCGGATTCCCGAAATCGGCTACTGGCTGGGCCGCCCCTATTGGGGCAAGGGCTATATGAGCGAGGCGGTGCGCGCGGTGATCGAGTGGTATTTCGCCTCATCGAACCTCGACACGCTGGTGTCCGGGGTCTTTCACTTCAACGCCGCATCGCTCGCCATCCAGAAGAAATTCGGCTTTACCCAAACCCGCATCGGCAAGCGTATCTGCCTTGCCCAAAAGGCCGAGATCGACCATATCGAAACCGAACTGAGCCGCGAGGCCTTCTACAAGGCGCTGGAGACACTATGAAATTTCTCGACCAGGCCAAGGTCTATATTCGCTCGGGCACCGGCGGCGCCGGCGCGGTCGCCTTCCGGCGCGAGAAGTTCGTCGAGTTCGGCGGGCCCAATGGCGGCAATGGCGGGCGCGGCGGCGATGTGATCGCCGAATGCGTCGACGGACTCAATACGCTGATCGACTACCGCTACCAGCAGCATTTCCGCGCCGGAACGGGCACCCACGGCATGGGCCAGAACCGCACCGGCGCCGATGGGGCCGATATCGTCCTGAAGGTGCCGCAGGGCACGCAGATCTTCGAGGATGACGGGGAGACGCTGGTCGCCGATTTCACCGAAGTCGGCCAGCGCGAGGTACTGCTCGAAGGCGGCAATGGTGGGTTCGGCAACGCCCATTTCAAATCGGCGACCAATCAGGCCCCCCGCCGCGCCAATCCCGGCCTGCCGGGCGAGGAAAAATGGATCTGGCTGCGGCTGAAGCTCATCGCCGACGCCGGGCTCGTCGGCCTGCCCAATGCGGGCAAATCCACATTTCTTTCCGCCGTCACCGCCGCAAAGCCCAAGATCGCCGATTATCCCTTCACCACCCTTCATCCCGGCCTTGGCGTCGTGCGCATCGACGCGCGCGAATTCGTGCTTGCCGATATTCCGGGCCTCATCGAAGGTGCCTCGGACGGCGCGGGACTGGGCGACCGTTTCCTTGGCCATGTCGAGCGCTGCGCTGTGCTGATCCATCTCGTCGACGGCACCGAGGAAAACGTCGTGGACGCGTACCGGACCATCAGGGGCGAACTGGCCGCCTATGGCGGGGGGCTGGCGGAAAAAGAGGAAATCCTGTGCCTCAACAAGACCGACGCCCTCGACCCCGAAACGCTTGAGCTGCGTAAATCGGCGCTTGAAGAAGCGTCGGGAGGCACGGTCCTCGCCATTTCCGCGGCAGCGGGCAAGAACCTCGATGCGGTGCTCTATGCCGTCCTTGAGGCGCTCGACCACGACAAGGACAATGAGGCACGCTCCTCACGCGCCGGGCAGCCGGAAAAATGGACCCCCTGATGGCCACCGCTCAACCCGAAATGAACGCGCTGGCGCCTTACAGAAGACTGGTTATCAAGATCGGCTCGGCCCTCCTCGTTGATGCGGCGGCGGGAAAGCCGCGCGAGGACTGGCTGACAGCGCTCGCCGCAGGGATCGCCCGGCTCAAGGCCGAGGGAAGGGACGTGGTGATCGTTTCGTCCGGCGCCATCGCGCTGGGCCGCCGCATCCTGGGGCTGGCGGCCAGAACGCTGCCGCTCGATGAGAGCCAGGCCGCCGCCAGCGCCGGGCAGATCGCGCTCTCCCAGGCCTGGGCCAGCCATCTGGGGCGGCACGGCATCGTCACGGGCCAGATTCTCCTCACCCCCAACATCACCGAGGAGCGGCGCTATTTCCTCAATGCCCGCACCACGATCAAGACGCTTCTGGGCCTTGGCGCGGTTCCCATCATCAACGAGAACGATTCGGTGGCGACCTTCGAGATCCGCTATGGCGACAACGACCGGCTTTCGGCGCGCGTCGCCTCGATGATCGAGGCGGACCTGCTGGTCCTGCTCTCGGACATCGACGGGCTTTATACCGCCCCCCCCGCCCGCGACCCCGCCGCGACTCACATTCCCTTCGTTGCCGAAATCACCCCCGAGATCGAAGCCATGGCCGGGGGCGCGGCGAGCCATCTTTCACGCGGAGGGATGACCACCAAGATCGAGGCGGGCAGGATCGCGACCCACGCAGGCACTGCCATGATCATCGCGCCGGGAACTGGCGCGGACCCACTGGGGGCCCTGATGGACGGCGGCGTCCACACGCTTTTTGCGCCCACCGCCACCGCCAAGGCGGCCCGCAAGCGCTGGATCATGGGCACGCTCGAGGTGTCCGGCCACGTCACCATCGATGACGGGGCGGTGCGGGCGCTGAAATCGGGCCGCTCGCTGCTGCCCATCGGGGTCGTCGCCGTGCGCGGGGATTTCGAGACCGGAGACACCATCGCCATTCACGATCTGGCAGGCACCGAGATCGCGCGTGGGCTTGCCGGGATGGATCACCAGACCGCCGGGCTGGTCATGGGGAAAAAGAGCGGGACGATCAAGGACATGCTGGGGGTCAGCACCCGCACCGAACTCGTCCACCGCGACAATCTCGTGCTCTTGAAGGCGTAAGGAGAAGACCATTGGCCGCTATCGCGAAAACCGGGGATGTCGCCGCCATCATGGCCGAAATGGGCCGTGAGGCGCGCGCCGCCGCACGGGTGCTGGCCACCGCCCCGCGCGCCCGAAAGGACAAGGCCCTGCTGGCCGCCGCCGACGCCCTGCTCGCCGCACAAGACGCAATCCTTGCCGCCAATGCCAGGGACCTCGACGCCGCCAAAGCCAACGGCGCCGCCGCAGCCTTCATCGACCGGCTGACCCTTGATGGCCCCCGCATCGCCGGTATCGCCACGGCCCTGCGCGACGTCGCCGGCCTTGCCGATCCCGTGGGCACCGAGATCGCCCGCTGGCAGCGCCCCAACGGGCTCGACATCGCCCGCGTGCGCACGCCGCTGGGCGTCATCGGCGTCATCTTCGAGTCGCGCCCCAACGTTACTGCCGACGCCGGCGCGCTGTGTCTCAAGGCCGGGAACGCGGTGATCCTGCGCGGCGGCTCGGACAGCTTTTTTTCCTCACGCGCCATTCACGGCGCGCTTGTCGAGGGGCTGAAGGCCGCCGGCCTGCCCGAAACATCCATCCAGATCGTCCCCACCACCGACCGCGCGGCGGTCGGCGAAATGCTGGCCGGGCTCAATGGCAATATCGACGTCATCGTCCCGCGCGGCGGCAAGGCGCTGGTGGCGCGCGTCGAAAAGGAAGCCCGCGTGCCGGTCTTTGCCCACCTCGAAGGGATCGTGCACGTCTATCTCGACAAAAGCGCCGCTCTCAATATGGCCGTCGAAATCATCGCCAACGCCAAGATGCGCCGCCCCGGCGTCTGCGGGGCCGCCGAAACCCTGCTCGTCGACCGCGCGGCGGTCGAAACCCACCTCAAGCCCGTGCTCGACGCGCTGGCCGCGCGGGGCTGCCGGATCAGGGGCGACGCCGAAATCCAGGCCGCTATTGCCGAGGCGGAACCGGCGACCGAAGACGATTGGCGCACCGAATATCTCGACGCCATCATCTCGGTGAAGCTCGTCGAAGGGATCGAAGGGGCGATCGATCACATCCAGCGCTATTCCTCCAGCCACACCGAAGCGGTGATCGCCGAGGACCCGGCAGTCGTCGAAGCCTTCTTCAACCGTCTCGATTCCGCGATCCTCCTCCACAACGCCTCGACCCAGTTTGCCGATGGCGGGGAGTTCGGGTTCGGCGGCGAGATCGGCATCGCCACCGGCAAGATGCACGCGCGCGGCCCCGTCGGCGTCGAGCAGTTGACGAGCTTCAAATATCTCGTGCGCGGCACGGGGCAGACCCGCCCTTGAGCACAACCGCCCTACCCCGCGACATCACCGCCTTGCCGCCCTCGGCGCCGGGCATGCGGATCGGGCTGTTCGGGGGCAGCTTCAATCCCGCCCATGAGGGCCACCGGCTGGTGTCGCGCGAATGCCTCAAGCGGCTCGAACTGGACGCCGTGTGGTGGCTGGTGACGCCGGGCAACCCGTTAAAGGACCATTCGGCCCTCGCCCCGCTGGAGGCGCGGGTCGCGGCGGCCCGCGCGCTGGTTTCAAGCCCGCGCGAGCGCGTCACCGGTTTCGAGGCGGCGCGCGGCTTCACCTACACCCACCAGACCCTCTCCCACCTGCGCCAGACCATGCCGGACCGGAAGTTCGTCTGGATCATGGGCGCCGACAGCCTCGCCACCTTCCACCACTGGGAGCGCTGGCAGGAAATTTTCGCGCTGATGCCGGTCGCGGTCTATGTGCGGCCCGGCTCGACCCGCAAGGCCATCGCCTCGCGCGCCGCGACGGTCTTTGAGCACGGGCGGATTGAAGAGTCCGACGCCCCCCTTCTGGCCGGGCTCCACCCCCCTGCCTGGGTGCTGCTGCACGGGCTGATGAGCCCGTTGTCCTCGACCCAGTTGCGTGGCTCCCGATAGGGCGCTGCCCCTGACTTATGGTTACCGTCTCATTAACGACATCAAGTCATGATGGGCTCGTTACGCCGCATGCCCTTGGCAAATGGGGGGCACGCGCGCATATTGGTGACAGCCGGGCCGCAACGGGTGCCGGTTTGCAAGGAGAAAGGACCAGATTCTCATCTGATGACCCAGAGACAAATCCTCAAGGCGGAGGGCGCCGCTTAATGGCTCCGACGCCCATCAACACCGCATCGCGTGATGCCCGCCCCAAGGCCGCCCCGCAGCCGCCCGTGCTTGATCTGATCCTCGCCGCAATCGAGGACGCCAAGGCCGAAGACACCCTCGCCATCGACGTAACCGGCAAATCGAGCCTCACCGACCATATGGTCGTGACCTCGGGCCGCTCCAATCGTCACGTCTCGGCGATCGCCGACCAGCTCGTCAAGGCGCTGCGCGAGAACGGCTATGGCAAACCCAGGATCGAAGGCCTGCCTGCAGCCGATTGGGTTCTGGTCGACGCGAACGATGTGATCGTCCACATCTTCCGCCCCGAAGTCCGCGAGTTCTACAATATAGAGAAGATGTGGGCCGCCGATTTCAGCGCCGACACGCACTGATCGTATTTCAGGAGCGCAGTCAGAAAAAAGTTGGAGACTTTTTCGGTTCGACTGCGTGACCAAAATATAGAGGCTATCGATGCGGCTGGTGATCATTGCCCTCGGGCGCATGAAGGATGGGCCCGAAAGGGCCCTCGTTGCGCGTTACATCGGGCGCGCCGCCACAGGGGGCAGGCCGCTCGGCCTTTCGGGCCCCGCAATCGTCGAGCTAGCCGAAAGCCGCGAACGCAGCGCCGAGGCCCGCAGACGCGAGGAGGCCAGGGCCATCCTCGCCCAGCTCCCCGAAAATTCCGTCCTGGTTGCGCTCGACGAACGCGGAAAATCGCTTTCGAGCGAGGGGTTTGCTGGCAGGATTTCCCAATGGCGCGACGAGAACCGCACAGCCCTTGCCCTCGTCATCGGCGGGGCCGACGGGCTGGACGAGACGGTCCGCGCCCGCGCCGACCTCGTCCTTTCCTTTTCCCCCATGACCTGGCCCCACCAGATCGTTCGCATCATGGCCGCCGAACAGCTCTACCGCGCCACCACAATTTTATCGGGCCACCCCTATCACCGGGGCGATTGAAGAACAGGAGCGTTTCCAGCAAAAGCCTGTCCCCGGCCTGAACGGGGATGGGCGCCACTTTTGCGGTTCACAAGCGCGACAAAAAGAAAGCTTCCCTGATATGTTGCGTCCGTGATTCGGAAGGCCCTGAGATTGTCGCGTCCCCTGTTCCTGCTACCGGTTGTGATGTTGGCGGGCCTTTACGGGCTCTCGCCGTCCGCTGCCCAGGAGAACGCGGAGACCGCGCCCGATCTCGAATCCCTGCCCCATGCCGAACTTGGACCGACGGCCCGCGAGGCCGGGGACGATCTTGAAACGATAACCGGCGAGATCAGGCTTTCCGAGGAGCGCATCAATCAGATACGCGCCGAGATCGAGGCGCTCGAGGGCGACACCGCACGACTCGCCGCCGAGCTTGTCGCCACCGGCCAGCGCGTCGATCTGGCCGGCGAGGACGTGCGGCTGATCGAGGAACGGCTCGAAGAGCTTTTCGCCTCCGAACGCGCCATCCGCTCCCGGCTCGACGGGCACGACCGCTCGATCTCCAACCTTCTCGCCTCCCTTCAGCGCATTTCGGCCAGCCCGCCCCCCGCCATGATCGTCGACCCCACCGATGCCCTGGCCTCGGCCCGCGCCGCGCTGTTGCTCAGCGCCGTGCTCCCCGAGCTTCAGGACAAGGCCCGGACCGTCACCCAGGACCTCAACGCCCTGCTGGCACTCAAACAGACGGCACTTACCGAAGCCGACCGGCTCAACGCCAATATCGAGACCCTCCACGCCGAGCGCCTGCGCATCGCCACCGTCATCGAGGCGCGCAACCAGGGGCGCGAATGGCTGAGCGAGGAACTGCTGGTCGAGGAGGCCGAGGCCCGGGCGCTCGCCGACCGAGCGACCTCGCTCGAACAGTTGATCGCCGGGCTCGAAACCCGCATCGCGGCGCTGACCGCGGCGGACGAGGCGCGCAGCGCCGCATCAAGCGGGTCCGACGTGCCGGTGCTTGACCCCGAAACCCTTGCCATCGCCTTTGCCGACGCGACGCGCACCGAGCCCGCCGTCCCGCTTGAGGCGGCGCGCGGATTTCTCACCCGGCCCGCCAATGGCGTCGCCGTCCAGAGCTTTGGCGCCGCCGACGGCTTTGGCGGCACCGCGCAGGGGCTGACGCTCGCCACCCGCGCCGACGCGCCGGTTCTCGCCCCCGCCGATGGCTGGGTGGCTTATGCCGGACCCTTCCTCAATTACGGCCAAATCCTCGTTCTCAATGCCGGGCAGGATTATATGATCGTTCTGGCCGGATTGGGCGTTGTCGATGTGGAGCTTGGAGATTTCGTCACCATGGGCACTCCGGTCGGCACGATGGGCGGGCGCGCCGAGGGCCTGAGGCTTGCAGGCAATGCTGGCGTTGCAGGCCCCACGCTTTATATTGAACTGCGTGAGGGCGGTATCCCGATCAACCCGCAGGGCTGGTGGGCGGCCCGGAGCGAAAACGAGGAAAGTGAACAAGGCTGATGGCAGCAGATTTGACAATCGGACGCGGACGGATCGCAACGCTTTGGCCGCGCATCGTGCGCCATGCGCTCGGCGGGCTCGCCGTTCTCGCCCTCAGCCTGCCGGCGGGCGCGGGCGCCCAGTCCAATTCCGACGAGGAGCTTTACCGTCAGCTCGAACTGTTCGGCCGCGTCTTTGACCAGATCCGCGCCGAATATATCGAGGCGCCCGACGAAACCGAACTGGTCCGCGCCGCCATCCAGGGCATGCTGACCTCGCTCGACCCGCATTCGGCCTATCTGTCCCCCGAAAGCTTTGCCGATGTGCGCGAAGACACCTCGGGCACATTCGGGGGTCTCGGGATCGAGGTGACCATGGAGGACGGGCTGGTCAAGGTGGTCACCCCTTACGACGACAGCCCCGCCTCGCGCGCCGGCATCCTTGCCAACGACCTCGTGGTCGAGATCGACGGCCAGCAGGTGATGGGCATGACGCTCGATGAAGCGGTCGACATGATGCGCGGCGAGATCGGTACCGACATCGACATCGTCATATCGCGCGAAGGCGCCGACCGGCTGATCGAATTGACCCTCACCCGCGACGTCATCGCCATTGCGGCGGTGCGCTGGAGCGCGGAACGCGACATTCCCGTCATCCGCCTTTCGCGCTTTTCGGCTCAGGCTTATTCGGGCCTCGAGCGCGCCCTGCGCGAAATCATGGACGAGGAAGGCGGCCCCCCGCCGGGCATCATCCTCGATCTGAGGAACAACCCGGGCGGGCTGGTCGATCAGGCCCAGTTCGTCGCCGATGCCTTTCTCGAACGCGGCTCGATCGTCCTGACGCGCGGACGCGCCGCCAGCCAGAGCGCTCGCTATGACGCGGGGGCCGACGACATCGACGCTCTGATCGGCGATATTCCCGTCATCGTCCTCATCAATGGCGGCACCGCCTCGGCCGCGGAGATCGTTGCCGGGGCATTGCAGGATCACGGGCGCGCGACGCTCGTGGGCACCCGCTCGTTCGGCAAGGGCTCGGTCCAGTCGATCATCCCGCTCGGCTTTGACGGCGCCATGCGGCTCACCACGGCGCGCTACTACACCCCCGCCAACCGCTCGATCCAGGCCCTCGGCATCACCCCCGACATCCAGATCCTCCAGGACGTGCCCGAAGAATTCCAGGGCCGCGACGAGATCATCGGCGAAGCCGGGCTGGCCGGGCATATTTCAGGCGAGCAAGAGGAAGCGACGGCAGGCTCCTCGGTCTATGTGCCCGCCGAGCGCAGTGAGGACAACCAGATGCAATACGCCATCGACCTCATTCTGGGTGTCGAAACCGACGATGCCTTCCCGCCCGACCCCGCCTCCGTCGTCGCCAATACGCGCGAAGCGGCAGAGATCGGAGACGAGGGCGAGGCGAACTGATCCCTGCACCGGAGCGCGACAAAACAGGCCCAAATGCCCATTCCGATTCAATCGGGATGGGAAATGCCCAAGAGCGTTTCCAGCATAAGTGGATACCACTTATGCGGTTCGGACCCGAAGGGCCGCGTAAGCGAAACGCGATATAACAAAGACTTAGAGCTCCTGTTTTGATTCCATCAAAACAGGAAATGCTCTAGCTTTGCATGAAAGCGTTCCGGGCGTGATTCGGTCCCTGCCGCCCGGCGGGCGCGGTGCGGCAATGGGCGGGGACCGGACCGGACCGGCATGACCGACGAGTTGGACGCCCCCCTTGGCAGGAAGCGGCGCAAGCGCCGCCCCTCAGGGCGCGGGCTGGAACTGAACCAGTGGCCGTGGGGCCGGATCGGGCTTGGCGCGTTCGTTCTGGCCGCCGCCGGCATAGTCGCCTGGATCGCGCTGGTCGACGATCCCACCGGCGGCCGGCCGGTGGCCGAAGCCCCCATCACCATGACGGCCTCGCCCAATGCCGTCGCCATCGAGGTCGGACGCGAGATTCCCGCCGGGGAAATCGATATCCCCGCGACCGGGGCAGGTCCGTCCTTCATCACGCTCGACAGCGAGGTCACCCGCATCGAGCGCAACATCGCCGCCATCGAGACCCATGGCGCCCTGCCCCAGCTCGTCGAGGAGACCCAGCATGGCCCCCTGCCGCGCATCGGCGCGGACGGTCTCAAGCCCCACGAGGCCTATGCGCGCCCCGCCATCACCCCCGAGACGGCGGGCGGACGCAAGCTGATCGCCATCGTGGTCACCGGGCTCGGGCTCAATGCGACCACGACCCGCGAAGCCATCGATAGCCTCCCGGGCGCCGTAACGCTGGCGTTCGCCCCCTATGGCAACGGGCTGTTGGAAACGGCAGGCGCCGCGCGTGGGCGCGGCCACGAGATCATGCTCGAATTGCCGCTCGAGCCCTTCGACTATCCCCAGAACGATCCCGGCCCCCATACGCTTCTGGCCGACCAGCCGGCGCGCGACAATCTTGAAAAGCTCTACTGGCTCCTGGCCCGTATGGGCGGCTATACGGGCGTTCTCAACCACATGGGCGCGCGCTTTACCGCTTCGGCCGCCGATTTTTCTCCCGTCATGGAAGAACTCGGCATCCGCGGGCTTGCCTATCTCGACGACGGGACATCGAACCGCTCGGTTGCCCCGCAACTGGCCCGCGCCAACAACGTCCCCTTTGCCCGCGCCGATGCCGCGCTCGACACCAACCCGGCCCGCAGCGCCATTCTCGAAGCGCTTGACGGGCTCGAAACCCGGGCGAGCGAACGCGGCTGGGCCATCGGCACGCTTTCTGCGCTTCCCGTTTCGATCCGCACCCTTTCCGAATGGAGCGCCGGGCTCGACGAGAACGCCTATCTTCTCGTGCCACTAAGCGCGCTCCTGACCGACCGGCTCGCCCAGGCCCAATAAACCGCCTTTTCCTTTTCCTTTTCCTTTTCCTTTTCCTAACCCGATCCCAGCCATGAGCACCGACAAGAAAGCCCTCCGCAACGCCCTGCCCTATCGCGATTGCGTGGGCATTGCGCTCTTCAATCCAGGGGGCGAGGTGTTCATCGCCCGCCGCATCTTCACCCCCGGGCCCGATACGTCCGAAGTCGACCAGCCCTGGCAGATGCCGCAAGGCGGCATCGATCCGGGGGAAGATCCGCTCGCCGCCGCCCATCGCGAGCTTTATGAGGAAACCTCGGTGCGCTCGGTCTCCCTGCTCGGGGCGATCGATGACTGGATCTTTTACGACTTGCCCGATGAGGCGCTCGGGCTTGCCCTCAAAGGCCGGTATCGCGGCCAGCAGCAAAAATGGTTCGCCTTTCTCCTGACCGGGGCGGAAACCGAGATCGATCTCGAGGCCCCCGGCTCCGGCCCCATCGATCCCGAGTTCGATGCCTGGCGCTGGGCCGATTTTTCCACCGTCCACGACATCATCGTCCCCTTCAAGCGCCCCGCCTATCTCGCGGTGCAAAAGGGGTTCGGCCATATCCCGGCCCGGCTCGCAGCGGGAGAACGTCCATGAAGACCATCGGCCTTATCGGCGGGATGAGCTGGGAATCGACGGCCCGCTATTACGCCCTCATCAACCGCGAGACCGCCCGCCTGTGCGGCGGGCTCCATTCGGCGCCCATGCTCATCCATTCGCTCGATTTCGCCCCCATCGCCGCCATGCAGGCGGCGGGCGCATGGGAAAAGGCGGAAACGATCCTCGTTGAGAGCGCCAAAAACCTTGCGGCGGCAGGTGCCGGGATCGTCATCCTTGCCACCAACACCATGCACATCGCCGCCGGGGCGATCGAAGCCGCGGTCCCCGGCCGCTTCATCCACATCGCCGACCCCGTCGCCGACGCGCTTCTGGCCGATGGCGCGCAAACGGTGGGCCTGCTCGGCACGCGCTTTACGATGGAAATGGATTTTTTGAAGGACCGCTTGCGCGCCCGGGGGCTGACCCCGCTGGTCCCCGAAATCGGCCACACCGATCTCGACGCCATCATCTTCGAGCAATTGTGCCGCGGGATCGTGACCGAGCCCTCGCGCGCCACCTATGTGTCGGCCATCGAAAGGCTGGGCGCCAACGGCGCCCAGGCCGTCATTCTGGGCTGCACCGAACTCAACATGCTGATCGACGAGACCAACAGCCCCCTGCCGGTCTACGACACCACCGAACTGCACGCCAGGGCCGCCGTGACAGCCGCGCTGGCGTAACGCCCCTGGAGCAGTTCAGGTCTTGACGGAAGCACCGAGGCTATACGCTTTGTGGAAACCGTGCTCTGGACCCCGGTAACAAGTACCGGGGTGACGGTGGAGTTTTGGGCAACAGCTTGCCAAAATCACCAGTGTCATTCCGGTATTTATTGCCGGCAATCCAGAGCGGTCCTTTCACAATTGGTGGAATGTGCCACTTCCATCAAAAACTGACGCAATCTAAAATTCGCTCCAGTCCGCCTCGACGGCCGCATTGCCATGCGCAAGATACGCCTTGCGCGCATTCCGGGGCGCTGCCTGTGCAGGCTTTTCAGCCACCGCCTGCGCCGCCACGGCCCCGGCGTCGAGCTTGAAGATTTCAACGATCGCATCGAGCCGGCTTGCTTCGGCCTCGGTCTGCTCGATCGCCGCGTTGGTCTCTTCGACCAGCGCCGCGTTGTGCTGGGTCGTCTCGTCCATCTGGCGCACCGCGGTGTTGACCTCCTCGATCGCCGAGGCCTGCTCGTGGCTTTCGCGCGCGATGCCCTCCATCAGCCCCATATTGTCCCGAGCCGCACCGAGCATGGTGACCAGCTTTTCGGCGGCCTGCGCGACGAGCGTCGAGCCCGCATCGACTTCCGAAGCGCTCTGCTCGATCAATGTCTTGACCTCCGAGGAGGCTTCCGCCGCCGATTGCGCCAGCCGCCGCACCTCGACCGCAACCACCGCGAACCCCTTGCCCGCCTCCCCGGCCCGCGCCGCTTCCACCGAAGCATTGAGCGCCAGAAGGTTGGTCTGGAACGCGATATCGTCGATCAGCTTGATGATATCGGACACTTTTGCCGAAGACGTCGTGATCCGCTCCATGGCCGAAGTCGTCTCGTCCATCACCTGCCCGCCCTCTTCGGCGGCTGTGGTGAGCGCGAGCGCGGTCCGGCTGGCTTCCTGCGCGCGCTTGGCGTTTTCCATCACCGTCGAGGCGAGCTGCTCCATGGCCGCCGAGGTTTCCTCGATGGTCGCCGCCTGGCGTGTCGTGCGCTCGGAAAGATCGTTCGCCCCGGCAAGGATCTCCCCCGTCGCGGTCTTCAACCCGCGCGAGGTCGATTGCAGCTTGCGCACCACCTCTCCAAGCCGTTCGGCCACCAGATTGGTGTCGTCCCGCAAGGCGGCGAATGCGCCCTGATAAACGCCTTCCATGCGCTGGGTGAGATCGGTCCGCGCCAGCGCCGACAGCACCTGCCCCGCTTCGGCAAGACCGGCATTGACGGTATCAAGCATGGCGTTGAAATTGGCGACCACCCGGTCGATATCGGCATCCCCGAATTCCTCGTGGATACGGCGCGAGAAATCGCCGGCAACGCAAGCCGCGATCACCTCATCAAAGGCCGTCTGGAATCGCGCCATCATCTCGGCGCGCCTTGCGTCCCTTTCGGCATTGATCCGCCGCTCGGCTTCCGCCGCTTCCATGGCCTCGCCGTTCGAGCGGAACACCTGCAGGGCCTTGGCCATCTGTCCCAGTTCGTGATCGCGGTCCGTGCCCTCGATCTCGACACCGAACTCGCCCGAAGCCAGCCGCCGCATCAGCGCGGTCATCCCCGCGATCGCGCCCGAGAGCCACCGTCCCATCAGGAACGCCACCGCCCCCCCGAGCAGCACCGCGATCCCCGATATGGCGATGACGGCGATGGTGCTGACCCGGGCATCGGCTGCCGCGACCGGCCCGATCACATTCTGGTTGTCCTTGGCCCGGTCCATCAGTTCGTCATAGATCGCCTGAAGCTCGTTGCCCACCGCGTCCATGTCGCGGGCGACCGATACGCGCACCATGACATTGTTGGTTTCGATGGCGGCAATGAGCTGGCGGGCAAGATCGAGATAGGTGAGCGATACCGTCTGCGCGCGGTCGAGCCCTTCGAGCATTGCCGGGTCGCTCTCGAACATGGCCAGTCCGTCCGCGTCATAGGTCGCAACGTCGTCGATCATCACCAGCAGCTCGTCGGCGACCGCGGCGTCGGTGGTAAGCTGGTATTGCAGCGACAGCCGCTGGGCGGCGGCAAGGTCGCGATTGTAATCGTTGATCTCGAGCGACTGGCGCGCCGCGGCCCTGTATTCGTTAAAGAGCCCGGAAAGGTGCTGCACGCCATAGCCCCCGGCCAGCCCGGCCAGGCACAACAAGACAATCAACCCGCCAAAGGCCCCATAAACCCGTGCGGCAATGCTTAACTTTGAGAACATGAGACAAAAAAACCCATCAAACCCGTTATCGATCCACTTCGACGCCCGGTCGGCTCGTTGGGTTCCGATGAAAGGGAGCGGCCCGCGCCGGCTGCATCCCGTGCCCCAAACCAGCGCGCCGCCATCCCCTGCGACATACCGAGTTGTCCGCAATTTACCGCGCCAAGACTTATTAAATCGTCAACCATGCTTCGCCCGGCACACGCCCAAGAGAAAAGGCCGCCCCGGGGGGGGGGCGGCCTTGACTGTACGTTGGCTTTTCTCCTTTTGGAGAAAGGTCAGAACTCGCTCCAGTCGGCATCGATTGCGGCGCTGCCATGGCTGAGATAGGCGGCCTGGGCCTGCCTGACCTTTGGCTGGGTGGATGAGGGGGCGGGGTCGGGCCGCTGCTGGGGTGCGGTGCCGGGGCCGTCGAGCCGGAAGACCTCCACAATCCGGTCGAGCGCGCTGGCCTGCTCCTCGGTCTGGGCGATCGCCGCGTTGGTCTCTTCAACCAGCGCCGCGTTGTGCTGGGTCATCTCGTCCATCTGCCGCACCGCGGTGTTGACCTCCTCGATCGAGGACGCCTGCTCGCGGCTCTGGCGCGCGATCTCTTCCATCTGCGCGGTGTTGGCCCGCGCCGCCTCGAGCATGGCCACAAGCTTTTCAGCCGCCTGCGCCACAAGCCGTGACCCGCCATCCACCTCGTGCGAGGACTGCTCGATCAGCGCCTTGACCTCCGAAGAGGCTTCCGCCGCCGATTGCGCCAGCCGCCGCACCTCGACCGCGACCACCGCGAACCCCTTGCCCGCCTCCCCGGCCCGCGCCGCTTCCACCGAAGCGTTGAGCGCCAGAAGGTTGGTCTGGAACGCGATGTCGTCGATCATCTTGATGATGTCGGACACCTTGGCCGAAGACGTCGTGATCCGCTCCATGGCCGAGGTCGCCTCGTCCATCACCTGCCCGCCCTCTTCGGCCGCGCTGGTCACCGTCACCGCCGTCTGGCTGGCGTCCTGGGCCCGCTTGGCGTTCTCCATCACCGTTGCCGCCAACTGCTCCATGGCCGCCGAGGTCTCCTCGATGGTTGCCGCCTGGCGCGTGGTGCGTTCACTCAGATCGTTGGCGCCCGAAAGAATCTCCCCCGTCGCCGTCTTGAGCGCCCCCGAGGTGCCGCGCAGCTCCATCACGATATCGGAGAGCTTTTCGGCCACCGCGTTGGTGTCGTGCTTCAATCGGGCAAACGCCCCCTCGTAATGGCCCTCGACCCGCCGGGTGAGATCGGTCTGGGCCAAAGCGCTCAGCACCGTTCCGGTTTCGCCCAGCCCGCGATCCACGGTCTCGACCAGCGCGTTGACCGAGCCGGCCAGCCCGTTGAGTTCGGCATCGGCGAAGCTGGCCTCGACCCTTTTGCCGAAATCGCCCGCCACCGCCGCATCGACCACCTCGCCGAACGATTCCTGCAACTCGGCCATCATCTTGCGCCGGGCTTCCTCGTCGGCCACGATCCGCGCCGCTTCCGCCTCGGTCATCTGCGCCACCTTCAGCCCGTTCTGGCGGAACACCTCCACGGCCCGCGCCATCTCCCCCACCTCGTTACTAAACCCGGTATAGGGCACCTCCACCTCAAACTCGTTGCCCGCAATCTTCCCCATAACACCAGACAACGCAGGGATCGGACGCGAAATCGCACGCGAGGCAAGGATGGCCATCGCGCCGATCACGACAATGGCGATGCCCCCCACCACAAGCAGAAGGTTCATGGTGTTGGACACCACCGCGGTAATGGCGTCCTGGCTTACTCCCACATAGAGTATCCCCAGAACGTCGCTGCCCGACAGATAGGAGATCGGCTGATAGACCGAGTAATAATGTTCGCCGCCGAACTGGGTATTGGTATAGATCGCGCCTTCGGCATTGATCCGGGCCGCCAGTTCACTGTCGCCCGCAATGGGATCGAACAGCACGCGGTTGCCTTCGGCATCGGTCATCGAACCGCTTACCTGCTCGAAAACCTCGGTTTCCGGGTTCCAGGCGAACACCGCGGCGACCTCCCCCGTCACCCGGGCAATCGAATCGGTGAGGTCGTGATTGTAAAACCGTGGCATCACCCAGGTGCCGATCGAGCCCACATCCCCGTCCTCGGTCCATTCGACCTGGATGCCGCCCATGCCGCCCAGAATGGTCGTGGCGGTGCGGATATTGGATTTCTGGGTCGCGATCGCGACATTGTCCGAATTGGCCGACAGGTTGATGTAAACGGCCACGCAGACCGCTCCAACCGAAAGAACGACGCCGGCGACCACCGTCGCGGCGATCATGGTCGTCATCCGGATGCGACCAAAGAATTTGCTGGCAAGCCCCTGCATTTGTGTAGCTCCTATCGACAAAATGCCGTGCCCCCCTCAAGGAGATTGCCGCCACACTACGCAAATATGTTTAAGTGAAGGTTGCCGGTTTTTTCATTATCCAGAACCGGCAAATAAAAAAGGGCGCCGCCACGAGCGCCCTCTTTCATCAATATTGCAACGCGGAGAGCTTGGGCTCAGTGCGCCGTCGCACCCGCCGTTCCGGCTTCGAGCAGAAGATTCTTCCAGGTGTCGAGCGCGGTTTGTGCCGCCATCTTTTCTTCCGGGGTCGAGGCAGCATCGAGCGCGGCCTGTCCTGCGCTGATGCGCGCCTCGATCTCGGCGCGGCCGAACGCGTCGGCCGGCCTTGCCTCTTCGGCAAGGATCGCCACGCCGTCGTCGGAAATGTCGGCAAATCCGCCGGCCACGAAATACCGCGTGGCCGTCCCGGCGCCATCGGTGACGGTAACGAACCCGGGCCGGAGCACGGTCATCACCGGCGCATGCTCGCCCAGCACCGTCATGTAGCCCTCGGCCCCCGGTACGGTGACCGAACGGGCCTCGGCGCTCAGAACCAGCGCTTCGGGCGAAACGATTTCGACTTTGACGCCATCGGCCATCAACTCAATCCTTCAATCAAGCCGCTTCCGCGGCCAGCTTCTGGGCCTTCTTGACCGCATCCTCGATGGTGCCGACCATATAGAAGGCCTGCTCGGGCAGGTGGTCGTATTCACCGGCCACCAGCCCCTTGAAGGCCTTGATGGTGTCCTCGAGTTCCACATAGATGCCCGGCGCGCCGGTAAAGGCTTCCGCGACGTGGAAGGGCTGGCTCATGAAACGCTCGATCTTTCGCGCGCGCGCCACGGTCAGCTTGTCCTCTTCGGACAACTCGTCCATCCCCAGGATCGCGATGATGTCCTGAAGCGACTTGTAGCGCTGCAGGATCTCCTGCACCGAACGGGCGACGTTATAGTGTTCTTCGCCCACGATCGAGGCATCGAGCATGCGCGAGCTCGAATCGAGCGGGTCCACAGCCGGATAGATGCCCTTTTCGGCGATCGAACGGTTGAGCGTCGTCGTCGCGTCAAGGTGCGCGAACGAGGTCGCCGGCGCCGGGTCGGTCAGGTCGTCCGCCGGCACGTAAATGGCCTGCACCGAGGTGATCGACCCCTTGTTGGTCGTCGTGATGCGTTCCTGGAGTGCGCCCATATCGGTGGCCAGCGTCGGCTGATAACCCACCGCCGAGGGAATGCGGCCCAGAAGCGCCGACACTTCCGAACCGGCCTGGGTGAACCGGAAGATGTTGTCGACAAAGAACAGCACGTCCTGGCCCTGATCGCGGAAATGCTCGGCAACGGTCAGCCCGGTCAGCGCCACGCGGGCACGGGCTCCCGGGGGCTCGTTCATCTGCCCGAAGACCAGCGCGCATTTGGACCCCTCGGTCGATCCGTTATTCTCCTTGGGGTCCTTGTTCACCCCCGATTCGATCATTTCGTAATAAAGGTCGTTCCCCTCGCGGGTGCGTTCGCCCACACCGGCAAACACCGAATACCCGCCATGGGCCTTGGCAACGTTATTGATCAGTTCCTGGATCAGAACGGTCTTGCCGACGCCGGCGCCACCGAAAAGGCCGATCTTGCCGCCACGGGCGTAAGGGGCGAGCAGATCCACCACCTTGATGCCGGTGACCAGGATCTGGGCTTCCGAGGACTGGTCGACGAAGGGCGGGGCGTCCTGGTGGATGCCGCTGCGCCCGGCGGTCTTGACCGGGCCGGCCTCGTCGATCGGCTCGCCGATGACGTTCATGATGCGCCCGAGCGTTTCATCGCCCACCGGCACCGAAATCGAATCGCCGGTGTCGGTGACCGCAACGCCGCGCGCCAGGCCCTCGGTCGTGTCCATGGCGATGGTGCGCACCGTGTTCTCACCCAGATGCTGGGCGACTTCGAGCACGAGCCGGTTGCCGTTGTTGTCCACCTCCAGCGCGTTGAGGATGGCGGGCAGGTGATCGTCGAAGGTGACGTCCACGACGGCGCCTGTAATCTGCGTAACGCGGCCGATTTTCTTGTCTGCCATGGTGTTCTGTCCTTATCTGGAGCGTTTCCAAAAAGCGGGTTTCACTTTTTCGGCTTGGAAACGCGACAACTCGATACGTTAGAGCGCCTCGGCGCCCGAAATGATTTCGATCAGTTCCTTGGTGATCTGGGCCTGACGCTGGCGATTGTAGGACAGCGTCAGCTTGTCGATCATCTCGCCGGCGTTGCGCGTTGCGTTGTCCATGGCGCTCATCTGGGCGCCGAAGAACGAGGCGTTGTTTTCCAGAAGCGCACGGAAAATCTGGACGCTCACATTGCGCGGCAACAGATCGGTGAGAATCGCGTCCTCGTCCGGCTCGTATTCGTAGTTCCTGGCAAGCCCGGCTTCCCCCTCACCCGCCTTGAACTGGGCAGGGATGAGCTGCTGGGCGGTCGGCACCTGGGACACCACCGATTTGAACTCGGCGTAAAAGAGCGTCGCGACGTCGAATTCACCCGCCGCGTACATCGCAAGCAGTTTTTCCCCGATCTCCTGGGCGGTGCCATAGCCGATCTGCCTGACCTCGCGCAGCGAGATCGTATCGAGCATGTTCTTTTCGAACGAGCGCTTCAGAATATCGGCGCCCTTCTTGCCCACGCTCAGGATCTTGACCGTCTTGCCTTCCGAAATCAGCCGTGCCGCCGTTTCGCGCGCCAGCCTTGCGATCGAGGAATTGAACCCGCCGGCCAACCCGCGCTCGCCGGTCGCCACCACCAGAAGATGGGTGTCGCTCTTGCCGGTCCCGGCCAGAAGCGCGGGGGCGCCTTCGCGGCCCTGATAGGCCGATGCCAGCCCGGCCAGCACCCCTTCCATGCGTTCGGCATAGGGGCGCGCGGCTTCCGCCGCGTTCTGCGCCCGCCGGAGCTTGGCCGCCGCGACCATCTGCATGGCCTTGGTGATCTTCTGGGTCGACTTGACCGAGGCGATCCGGTTTTTCAGGTCTTTCAATGAGGGCATCGTGCCTCAATGCTCCTTGTCGGACGTGGATCGACCCGTTCAGGCCGCGTAGGTCTTCTTGAACGCATCGAGCGCAGCCACCAGCCGCTCCCTGATGCTGTCGGAAATCGCCTTTTCCTTTGCGATGTCGCCCAGAAGGTCGGCATGCTTGGAGCGCAGGACGCCCAGAAGCGCCTTCTCGAACGGGCCGACGCCACGCACGGGCAGGTCGTCGAGATATCCGTTCACGCCCGCAAAGATCACCGCGACCTGTTCCTCGGTCTTCAATGGCGAGAACTGGGGCTGCTTCAGCAGTTCAGTGAGGCGCGCGCCGCGATTGAGCAGACGCTGGGTCGCCGCATCGAGGTCCGAGCCGAACTGGGCGAAGGCCGCCATTTCGCGATACTGGCTGAGCTCGCCCTTGATCGAACCGGCCACCTGCTTCATCGCCTTGATCTGGGCCGAACCGCCCACGCGCGACACCGAAAGACCCACGTTCACCGCCGGGCGGATGCCCTGGAAGAACAGGTTCGTCTCAAGGAAGATCTGGCCGTCGGTGATCGAGATCACGTTGGTGGGAATATAGGCCGAGACGTCGTTGGCCTGCGTCTCGATGACCGGCAACGCGGTCAGCGACCCGAGCCCGTGGTCCTCATTGAGCTTTGCGGCCCGTTCGAGCAGGCGCGAATGGAGATAAAAGACGTCGCCCGGATAGGCTTCGCGCCCGGGCGGGCGGCGCAGCAAGAGGCTCATCTGGCGATAGGCCACGGCCTGCTTGGAAAGGTCGTCATAGGCGATCACGGCGTGCATGCCGTTGTCGCGGAAATATTCGCCGATCGCGCAGCCGGTGAACGGGGCGAGAAACTGCATGGGCGCGGGATCGGAAGCGGTCGCGGCAACCACGATCGAATATTCGAGCGCGCCATTGTCCTCGAGCATCTTGACGAACTGGGCGACGGTCGAGCGCTTCTGCCCCACGGCCACATAGATGCAGTAGAGCTTGTCGCTTTCCGAGGCACCGGACTGGTGCGCGGGCTTCTGGTTCAAAAAGGTGTCGAGAATGACCGCGGTCTTGCCGGTCTGGCGGTCGCCGATCACCAGTTCGCGCTGGCCGCGCCCGATGGGGATCAGCGCGTCGATGGCCTTGAGGCCCGTCGACATCGGCTCGTGCACCGACTTGCGCGGCAGGATGCCCGGCGCCTTGACGTCCACGCGGCGGCGCTCGGTATATTCGATCGGCCCCTTGCCGTCGATCGGATTGCCCAGCCCGTCGACGACGCGGCCCAGAAGGCCCTTGCCGACCGGGGTATCGACGATCGCGCCGGTGCGCTTGACGACATCGCCTTCCTTGATGTCGCGGTCGGCGCCGAAGATGACGATACCGACATTGTCGGTTTCAAGGTTCAGCGCCATGCCCTTGATGCCGCCGGGGAATTCGACAAGCTCACCGGCCTGGACGTTGTCCAGCCCATAAACGCGCGCGATACCGTCGCCGACCGAAAGCACCTGACCGACTTCGGAAACCTGTGCTTCCTTGCCGAAATCCTTGATCTGGTCTTTGAGGATCGCGGAAATTTCCGCAGCCTTGATATCCATTAGCTGATCCCTTTCATGGCGATCTTCATGGCCGAAAGTTTTGTCTTGAGCGAAGTGTCGATCATCTGCGAGCCGACCTTGACCACAAGGCCCCCGATAAGACTTTCATCGACATGTGTCCTGAGCGTCACGTCCTTGCCGAGCTTTGCCTTGAGGACCTTGGCAAGCTCCTTTTCCTGGGCGGCCGTCAGCCTGGTCGCCGAAACGACATCGGCGGCAACCTCGTTGCGCGCCGCGGCGGCCAGCCCCTTGAAGGCGGAAATGATCGCGGGCAGCACGAAAAGCCGTCCGTTCCTTGCCACCAGCCTGAGCGTATTGGCCACCAGATCGGCAAGACCGGCCTTTTGGAGAAGGGCTTCGAGCGCGTCGCGCTTGTCCTCGGTCGAAATGGCGGGGCTCTTGAGGAACCGGCTGAAATCGTCCGATGACGCGATCAGACCCGAAAGGGCATCGAGGCTCTTTTCGGTCGCCTCGACCGCCTTGGCGTCGCTGGCCAGCTCGAACAGCGCCGCCGCATAAGGGCGTGCGATTCCGGTCAGAACAGACTGTGTAGCGCTCAAGCCCTCAAACCCCGCTTTTTGCCGTCGCATCATTCAACATAATGGACCGGATGGCCGGTGGTGAATGCGTGACGGGCACGAACAACTCTTGCTGACCCAAAACCTCGCCGGCGGCACGAGCCGGATGCAGCCTTGCGATCCGGGGCTGGCCTTATCATGCCCAAAATGGCCACGCAATCCCAAGAGGGCCAAATTGAGGCGGCGCAAATGTCGCATTGGGCCCGCTCAATAAAAGCTCACCGGATCGATATCGACCTGAACCCGCAAATTCCCCCGTGCCGGATTGGCGTTTTCGAGCCAGAAACGCACATAGCCCGAAAGGTCGAACCCCTTGGGCGACTGCACGAGAATCCGCACCCGGTGCCGGCCCCTCACCATGGCCACGGGCGCATCGGCCGGCCCGAAGCGCCTCACCTCCGCGGCGAGCGGGGCCGCCGCCATCAGCGCCCGCGCATAACCCATGGTTTCACCGTGCTCGTTACCCGAAACGATCAGCGCCGCCAGCCGCCCGAAAGGGGGCAGCATACCGTCCTTGCGCACCTTGAGCTCATGGGCGTAGAACCCCTCGCGGTCGCCTGCGATCATCGCCCGCATCACCGCGTGTTCGGGATGGTAGGTTTGCAAGAGCGCCTTGCCCGAGCGGCTCGCCCGTCCGGCCCGCCCGGTCACTTGGGTCAGGATCTGGAAGGTCTTTTCCGCCGCGCGCGGATCGCCATGCGCCAGCCCCAGATCGGCATCGACCACGCCCACGAGCGAAAGTTTCTCGAAATGGTGGCCCTTGGCAACGAGCTGGGTGCCGATGATGATATCGTAATCCCCACGCGCGATCTCGGAGAACCGCTCGCGGATCTGGCTCATCGTGCCCATGTCCGAGGAGAGCACCACCGCCCGCGCCCCGGGGAACCGTTCGGCCACCTCCTCGGCCACCCGCTCGATCCCCGGCCCCACCGCCACCAGCGAATCGGTGGCCCCGCACGCCCCGCACGCCTCGGGCGCCCGCTCCTCATGGCCGCAATGGTGGCACATCAAGACGCCACGGAACCGGTGCTCGACCAGCCATGTCGAGCATTCAGGGCACTGGTACTGGTGCCCGCACGCCCGGCACAGCGTCAGGGGCGCATAGCCGCGCCGGTTGAGAAACAGCAGCGCCTGCTCGCCCCTGTCGAGCGCATCGAAGACGGCACGCGCGAGGCGCGGCGCGATCCACTGGCCTTTTTCGGGGCCTTCCTCGCGCATGTCGATTGCCGAGACATCGGGGAGCGCCGCGTCGGCAAACCGGCTTTCGAGCCTTATATGGGCATAGCGACCCTGATCGGCGTTGTACCGGCTTTCGATCGAGGGGGTGGCCGATGAAAGGATCACCCGCGCATCGGCCAGCGAGGCCCGCACCACCGCCATGTCGCGCCCGTGATAGTTGACGCGGTCGGCCTGCTTGAAGGCCCCGTCATGCTCCTCATCGAGCACCAAAAGCCCCAGTTCCCGGAACGGCAGGAACAGCGCCGAGCGCGCGCCGATCACCGCGCGCACCTCCCCCAGCAGCACCCCGCGCCAGACGCGCGCGCGCTGCACCGGGGTCATTTCCGAATGCCATTCGGCGGCCCGGTGCCCGAAGCGCTTCTCGAAGCGGTCGAGAAACGTATGGGTCAGCGCGATTTCGGGCAGGATGATCCCCACCTGCTTTCCGGCGCGCAACGCATCGGCAACGCTCTCGAAGAACACTTCTGTCTTGCCCGATCCGGTGATCCCGTCGATGAGCGCCACCGAGACCCCCCCCTTGTCGTGCGCCCTGATCGCATCGAGCCCCGTCTGCTGATCGTCCGAAAGCGTCGCGGGCGCGAAATCGGGCTCGGGCGCAAGGACCGGTGGTGGGGCGGGCAGCTCCACCGCCTCGAGGGCGCCAGCCTTGACCAGCCCGTCGACCACCGACGGCGAGACCCCCGAGGCGCCCACCAGCGCCGTCCTCGCCCATGGCCGGTCCTCGCCCTCGAACATGTCGAGCACCCGCGCCCGCGCAGCCGTCAGCCTTTCGGGCACGTGCCCGGTGCGCCGCAACGCAATTACCGGCCGCGGCGGATCGAGCGCCTCCCGGCTCCTCAGCGCCCCGCGCAAAACCATTCCCGGCTGGGCCAGCGTATAGCGCGCCACCCAGTCAACGGTCTTTAAAAGCTCCTCGGGGAGCGGGGGGAGATCGAAACGATGCGCGATATCCTTCAATCGGTTATGGGCAAAATTGTCCTTGGGCGCCCCCCAAACCACCCCCAGCGTGGGGCGCGGCCCGAGCGGTACGACGACGATCGATCCGCGCATCACCGCCATCCCCTCGGGCACCCGATAGGAATAGGGCGCATCCACCGCGACGGCGACCATGACGGCAACGATGGAACCGGGCTCGAACATCCAACATCCACTGAAGGACCAAAACAACAAAATAGACCGCAATCGCGATTCGGCCAGCCTTTCGTCACCCGGTGCCGTTCAAGCTTCCGGCTAGCACGGCATTACCCGTCACCCCCAACACCTCTTCCTCAAAGGGGGAGAAAGGGGAACTCAAGAGCCGATATATCCACGGAATCCCCTTCTCCCCTTGCGGGAGAAGGTGGCCCGGCGAAGCCGGGTCGGATGAGGGGTACAGCGATCTTTCCAAAAGCTCCGCGCTTTCTTACGCCCAAGGCCACAGGGCCGATTGTCGCTTTTTAAACCCCTCCGCGCTATCCTTCGCCCCATGACCGACACCGGCTTCGCCCTTTCCGATACGCTCAAACGCCTGCGCGCCGGCTGGCTTGCCGAGCTGTCCGCCATCCGCCGCCTCTCCCCCAAAACCGTCGAGGCCTATACCCGCGATCTCGACCAGTTGATGGCCTTCCTGTCCGGCCATATCGGCGGGACCGTCGATCTCTCCGATCTCAAGGATTTGCGCGCCGCCGATTTGCGCGCCTTTCTCGCCGCCCGCCGCCGGGACGGGATTGGGTCATCGTCTCTGGCGCGCGGGCTTTCGGGCATCAAGTCGTTCTTTGCCCATCTCGAACGCAACGGCGTCATGGCCCTCGAAGCGCTCTCGGTCATCCGCACCCCCAAACGCCCCGCGACGCTCCCCAAGGCATTGACCGTCACGGAAGCCAAATCAGCCATCGATACGGTCGATAATCTGGAAGAGCGCCCGTGGGTCGCCGCGCGCGACACGGCGGTCATCGCGCTCTGTTACGGCGCGGGCCTGCGCATTTCCGAAGCGCTCGCGCTCACCCGGCGCGATCTCGACGGGCAAAGCCTGCGGGTTGTCGGCAAGGGCGGCCGCGTCCGGCTCGTCCCGCTCATTGCGGCGGTACGGGATGCGATCACCCAATATCTGAAGCTCTGCCCCTTCGCACTCTCGGCCAGCGAACCCATGTTCCGGGGCGTCAAGGGCGGGCCTCTCTCGCCCCGTCTCGTCCAGATTCGGCTCCAAGCCCTGCGCAGCGCGCTCGGGCTTCCCGCCTCGGCCACCCCCCACGCCCTGCGCCACTCCTTTGCCACCCATCTGCTGGGCCGGGGCGGCGATCTCAGGGCCATCCAGGAGCTTTTGGGCCACGCCTCGCTCTCGACCACCCAGATCTACACCCATGTCGACACCGAACGGCTGCTCGAGGCTTACGCCAAGGCACACCCACGAAGCTGAAATTGACGATGGCGGCCCAACCCGCGCGGGTATAAGGTCCGCCGCACCATGACCGCCCCCATCGCTTCCCCCTTTGCCGCCACGTCCCGCAACGAAACCATCGGTCTCGTTCTTGCCGCGCTCGGCGCCGGCTTTTTCGCGACCAAGGGCATTTTCGTCAAACTGGTGCTCGCCGACGGGCTCGACGCCCTCACCATCCTCACCTGGCGCATGGTCCTTGCAACCCCCGCCTTCATGGTGCTGGGCTGGTCGGGCCTTGCCGCCCGGAGGCGGGGCCGGGGAAAACATGGCGGCACGCCGGTGCCGGTACGCGCCGTCCTGGTCGCCATCGGGGTCGGCATCGTCGGCTATTATGGCGCGAGCTATCTCGATTTCGCCGCCCTCTCTTTCATTTCCGCCCAGCTCAACCGCCTGGCGCTGCTCACCTACCCCTTCATGGTGTTGATTCTGGGCGCCGTGCTGTTCGGGCGCAGGCTCTCCGCTGGCGCTGTGGCCGCCGCGCTTCTGGCTTATGCGGGCATCGCCATTATCTTTGCCCATGATTTGACGATCGAAGGCGATAACGTCCTGACCGGCACGCTGCTGGTGCTTGGGGCGGCGCTCGCCTATGCGCTCTATCAGCTCTTTGCCAAATCGGCGATCGATGCGCTCGGCTCGGCGCTTTTCACCGGCATCGCCATGACGGCGGCGGGGGGCACGATCTTTGCCCATTTCCTTTTCACCCACCCCCTCACCGCGCTGGCCATCGAGCCGGCGACCCTTTTGATGCTGATCGGCCTTGCCGCCATCGCGACTGTGTTGCCCGTCCTGATGATCGCCGCCGCCATCGGCCGCATCGGGCCCGAGCGCACCGCCATTTTCGGCAATATCTCCCCCATCCTCACCATCGTTCTGGCGGTCGTCATTCTCAACGAGCCCTTCACCCCCTATCATGGCGTTGGAACGGTACTGGTAATCTGCGGAATTTTGCTGTTCACTCGTCTCACGCGGCACCGGGCGGTTGCCCAGAACCCCGCAGCGTGAGGGAACCACAATGAAAAAGACGGGTGCAATTCTTGGCAGCGCCACCATGGCGCTTTCGCTCCTTTTATCCTTCCCGGCACTGGCCCAGGATATCGATTTCGGCGATGATTCAGGCCGGTGGGCCAATGACGGGGAGTGCGACGATCCGCGCTTCGGCGGCACGGTCGACAGCCACCGCATGGCCGACGCTACCGACTGCCGCACCGCCTACGAGGCCGGCGAGGTCATCTTCGACGGCGCGATCACCATCAGCGGCGCCGTCCAGCCCAGTTCCGAGATCGATTTCGGCGACGATTCGGGCAATTGGGCCAATGACGGAGAATGCGACGACCCGCGTTTCGGCGGTTCGCTCGAAAGCCACGTTCTTGCCGACGCCACCGATTGCCGCGAGGCATATGAGGGCGGGCGCGTCGAATATCTCGGCTCCGCCCCCTCGGCCAGCATCGATTTTGGCGCGGATACCGGTTCCTGGGCCAATGACGGCGAATGCGACGATCCCCGCTTCGGGGGGGCGCTCACGAGCCATGAATATGCCGACGCCACCGACTGCCGCGCCGCTTACGAGGCCGATCCCTCGATCTATACGAGCGAGAGCGGCGATGATGGCGGTAGCGCTCTGTCCGGCGATATCGATTTCGGCGACGATTCGGGCCATTGGGCCAATGACGGCGAATGCGACGATCCGCGTTTTGGCGGCGCGCTCCAGAACCACGCCCATGCCGATGCCACCGACTGCCGCGAGGCGTATGAAGCCGACCCCTCGATCTATGCGGGCGAGAACGAAGCCACGGCCATGCGCGATGATTCCGCCTTTATCGGCAGCATCGATTTCGGCGACAACTCCAGCGACTACGCCAATAACGGGGAGTGCGACGATCCGCGTTTTACCGGCCCGGGCACCGATACCACGCTGCTGTTTGCCGACCGCATGGCCGACGCCGATGACTGCCGGGCGCTTTATGCCCAGGGGCAGATCCATTTTAACGGCGTCGATGGCGACCCGGCCCTTGCGGGCATAACCGGGATCGATTTTGGAGACGATGCATCGGACTACGCCAATGACGACAGGTGCGATGACCCGCGCTTTGCCGGGCCGGGCACCGATTCGATCCTCATCCATAGCGATCTCGGCCATGACGCCTCCGATTGCCGCGCGCTGTTTGAAAGCGGCGAGGTCTATCTCGCCGGGGTCGGCAGCACGGCGGACAGCGGGGCGTCCACGGATGGTTTCCGCATCAATTTCGGCGATGATTCGGGCAGCCACCCCCATGACGGCGAGTGCGACGACCCCCGGTTCCAGGGGCGAGGCGGAGCCTTCGAGCTGTTCGACGACAACCTTCTGGGCGACGCAACCGACTGCCGCGCGGCCTATGAAGCCGGCACCGTGACCTACGCCCCCTGAGCGCCAAACACGAACCCAACGAAAAAGGCCGCATCCACCGATGCGGCCTTTTTTTCTTGAGCTGCAGTCCGGACGAGCACAGCGAGGCCCCCGCGCTTGCGCGCCCCAGCGGAGGTGCAGCATTCAACATGGAAACGGCCTGCCGGGCGGTTGGGGTTGGACCGCACTGGATTGCCGGGAACAAGTCCCGGAATGACAATGGTGTTTCGCGCAGGATCATCCCATCTCCCATGTCACCCCGGGATTTATTCCCGGGGTCCAGACCAAACCCGCCGCAACCGCGGGAACCCCGACGATTCCGTCAAATACTGATCTGCTCAAGCGCCTCGCGCGTCATGCCCGCAGCAGTGCACGCCGTAAGATCAATATGGACGAGGCAAAGCCGAGGACCCCGCGCGACGTCTCGCGCGCGCCATCGCAGGTGCAGCGGAGGGCATAGGCGCGGCTTTAGCGCCGTCATGCCCGCAGCGGTGCGCGCCGTGAGATCAAATATGAATCGAGCCGTCCCCGAGCCCCATCGCGGCCTCGCGCACCGCCTCGCTCATTGTGGGGTGGGCGTGGCAGGTGCGCGCCAGATCCTCGGCGGACCCGCCGAATTCCATCAGCACGGCGGCCTCGTGGATCATCTCGCCCGCGCCCTTGCCCACGATATGGCAGCCCAGCACCCGGTCGGTCGCCTTGTCGGCAAGGATCTTGACGAAGCCGTCCGTCGCCAGCATCGCCTTGGCGCGGCCATTGGCGGTGAAGGGGAACTTGGCGGCCTTGTAGGCGATCCCTTCGGCCTTGAGCTCGTCTTCGGTCCTGCCGACCGAGGCGACCTCGGGCGAGGTATAGACCACGCCGGGAATGACGCCGTAATTGACGTGCCCGGCCTGCCCGGCCAGCAGTTCGGCAACCGCGATCCCCTCGTCCTCGGCCTTGTGCGCCAGCATCGGCCCGGCGATGACGTCGCCAATGGCGTAGATGCCCTCGACATTGGTGCTGTAGCGGTTGTCGGTGACGACGCGCCCGCGCTTGTCCAGTTCGACCCCCACGCTCTCGAGCCCCAGCCCTTGCGTATAGGGCAGGCGCCCGATCGCAACGAGCGCCACGTCGGCCTCGATCTGCGCGGCATCGCCGCCAGCAGCCGGCTCGATCGTTGCCACAATGCCTTCGCCGGACTTTTCGATGCCCGAAACCTTGGTGGCGAGCCTGAACGCGAAGCCCTGCTTGGTGAGCATGCGCTGGAACTGCTTGGCCACCTCCCCGTCCATGCCCGGCAGGATGCGATCGAGATATTCAACCACCGTCACCTTTGCGCCCAGCCGCGCCCAGACCGACCCGAGTTCGAGCCCGATCACCCCGGCCCCGATCACCAGCAGATGGCCGGGCACCTTTGAAAGCTCGAGCGCGCCGGTCGAGGTGACGATGCGTTCCTCGTCGATCTCGATGCCCGGCAGGTTGGCCGATACCGATCCCGTCGCAATGACGATGTTTTTGGTTGCGATCTCGGTCACCCCGCCATCCTCGGCGGTCACCGTGACCTTGCCGGGCGCGGAGATCGTGCCCGTGCCGCGAAACGCCGTGACCTTGTTCTTCTTGAAAAGATATTCGATCCCGGAGGTGTTGGACTTCACCACATCGTCCTTGTGGGCCATCATGCCCTCAAGATTGATCCTCGGCGTGCCCACATCGATGCCGAGCTGGGGGAAACTGTGTCCCGCTTCCTCGTAAAGCTCTGAAACGTGCAGCAGCGCCTTGGAGGGGATGCAGCCGATATTGAGGCACGTGCCCCCGAAATTGGGCCACTTCTCGACGATGGCGACCTTCATCCCGAGCTGGGCCGCGCGCACCGCGCACACATAGCCCCCCGGTCCGGAACCGATGATGGTGAGATCGAATGTGTCGGCCATTGGGCTGTATCCTTTTTAAAAGAGCAACAATCCCGCTGCCATCAGCGCCAGTCCAAGGCATGCGCCCACAAAGGCGAGCGAGCGGATGTTGGTGACCCCGAAAATGTAGAGCGGAAGATAAACGAGACGGAACCCCAGATAGAGCGCGGCGCCCGTCTGGGTAAGACCGTTGGACGTGCCGGTCACCCCGCACACGAGCGCCAGCGCGATAAAGGCGGGCCAGGTTTCAAGGAAGTTGCGCAGCGCCCGCTCGGCCCTGCCGCCAAACATGCCCGGCGCGCGCTCCTCGTCACGCGGGCCGGCATTGTACCGGCTGCCGTGCTCGCGGGTCAAAAGGACGCCCTGCGATCCGATATGGACGAACAGCAGGACCACCGACCAGACCAGCAGCGACAGCTCCAACGCCATTGCCCGGCTCCCTAAAGATCGAGCACCAGCCGCTGCGGATCTTCAAGACTCTCCTTGACGCGCACGAGGAACGTCACCGCTTCCTTGCCGTCGACGATCCGGTGGTCGTAGGAGAGCGCCAGATACATCATGGGACGGATAGCGATCTGCCCGTCGACGACCACGGGCCGCTCCTGGATCTTGTGCATCCCCAGAATGCCCGATTGCGGCGCGTTGAGGATCGGGGTCGACATCAGCGAGCCATAGACCCCGCCATTGGAGATGGTGAAGGTGCCGCCCGCCATGTCGGCCATCGAAAGCTGGCCGTCGCGCGCCGCGCGTCCGAGCCGGGCGACTTCCTTTTCGATCTCGGCGATGGTCATCTGGTCGGCATCGCGCACCACCGGCACGACGAGGCCCTTGTCGGTCCCCACCGCCACCCCGATATGGGCGAAATTCTTGTAGATGATGTCGGTGCCGTCGATCTCGGCGTTGACCGCCGGGATTTCCTTGAGCGCATGGACGATGGCTTTTGTGAAAAAGCCCATGAAGCCCAGCTTGACCCCGTGCTTTTTTTCGAACAGCTCCTTGTAGGAGGCCCGCAGGTCCATCACCGGCTTCATGTCCACCTCGTTGAAGGTGGTGAGCATGGCGGCGGTGTTCTGGGCGTCCTTCAGGCGCCTGGCGATCGTCTGGCGCAGCCGGGTCATCTTGACCCGCTCCTCGCGTCCCGCATCATCGCCCGGCGAGGGCGCGCGCGCCGCGGCAGGGGCCGGGGCGGCGGCGGGTGCCGATGGCGTCCTGTCGAGCGCCTTGAGCACATCTTCCTTGAGCACTTGCCCGCGCTTGCCCGAGCCCGCGACCTCGGCGGCATCGATGCTCTTTTCCGCGGCGAGCTTGGCGGCCGAGGGTGCGGGGGGCATTTCGGTCCTCGCGGGGGCCGGGGCGGCAGCGGCGGGCGCTGGTTTGGGGGCTTCTTCAGCCTTGGGCGCTTCGGCGGGCTTTTCCGCCGTCTTGGCGGGCGCGGCCCCCGCGGCGATCGCCGCGATCAGCGCGCCGACCTCAACGGTGTCGCCCTCATTGACCGAAATGGCCTCCAGCGTGCCCGAGACGGGTGCGGGAACCTCGATGGTCACCTTATCGGTCTCAAGCTCGACAATCGGCTCGTCGGCGGCGACCGCGTCGCCCACCTTCTTGAACCATTGCCCGATCGTGGCTTCGGTAACGCTTTCCCCCAGGGTCGGAACGCGGACTTCGGTGGACATCTCTAAGGTTCCTTTTGTCTCTCTTGTGGGCGGGGCGGCGCGATCGTGAGGGGCCGCGCCCTTTCTCCAGTTAGGGGGTCACTCGAACGCTTCGTCAAGAAAGGCCTGCAACTGCGCCACATGGGTGCGCATCAGGCCCGTGGCCGTGGACGCCGAAGCCGGGCGGCCCACATAGCGCGGCCGGTCGCCCGGACGGCCCATCTGTTCGAGCACCCATTCGATATAGGGCTGCACGAACGCCCAGGCGCCCATGTTCTTGGGCTCTTCCTGGCACCAGACGACATCGGCGTGCTGGAAGCGGGACAACTCGTCGATCAGCGCCTTGGCGGGGAACGGATAGAGCTGTTCGAGACGCATCAGATAGACATCGTTGATGCCGCGCTTCTCGCGGTCTTCGAGCAGGTCGTAATAGACCTTGCCGGTGCAGATCACCACCCGCCGGATCTTGTCGTCCGGCTGCAGGCTCACATCGGTCTTGGGCAGGCCCGGCGCTTCCGCGTCGTCCCACAACAGGCGATGGAAAAAGCTGCCCGCGCCCATTTCGTTGAGCCCCGACACCGCCCGCTTGTGGCGCAGCAGCGATTTGGGCGTGAAGATCACGAGGGGCTTGCGGAAATCGCGCTTCAATTGCCGGCGCAGCGCGTGGAAATAGTTGGCCGGGGTCGTGCAGTTGAGCACCTGCATGTTGTCCTCGGCGCACAATTGCAGGAACCGCTCGGGGCGGGCCGAGGAGTGCTCGGGGCCCTGCCCTTCATAGCCGTGCGGCAACAGCATCACGAGCCCGGACATGCGCAGCCATTTGCGCTCGCCCGAAGAGATGAACTGGTCGATCACCACCTGGGCGCCGTTGACGAAATCGCCGAACTGGGCTTCCCAGATGGTGAGCGCATTGGGCTCGGCCAGCGAATAGCCGTACTCAAACCCCAGCACCGCCTCTTCCGAAAGCATCGAGTTGATGACCTCGTAGCGCGCCTGCCCCTCATCGAGATGGTTGAAGGGCGTATAGGTCGCCTCGACCTCCTGGTCGTAGAGCACCGTATGGCGCTGAGAGAACGTGCCGCGCTCGACGTCCTGCCCCGAGAGCCGCACCGGATGGCCCTCGGCGAGCAGCGAGGAAAAGGCCAGCGCCTCGGCGGTCGCCCAGTCGATGCCCTCGCCCTCGGCGACCGCCTTCTTGCGGTTGTCGAGAAAGCGCTGCACCGTGCGGTGGACGCTGAAGTCTCCGGGCACCTCGGTCATCTTCTCGCCCAGCGCCTTGAGCTTTTCGACGGCAACCCCGGTGACCCCGCGGCGCGGTCCATCGGCTTCGGCGAGCTTGATGTTCTTCCAGGCGCCATCGAGCCAGTCGGCCTTGTTGGGGCGATAGTCCTGCCCCGCCTCGAATTCGGTTTCGAGATGGCTGCGCCAGGCGGCCTTGATCTCGGCGATTTCCTCGCCCGTCACGACGCCCTCGTCGGCGAGGCGCTGGCCGTAAAGCTCGAAGGTCGTCTCGTGGCCCCGGATCGCCTTGTACATCAGCGGCTGGGTGAAGCTCGGCTCGTCGCCCTCGTTATGGCCGAACCGGCGATAACAGAACATGTCGATAACCACCGGACGCCCGAACTTCTGGCGGTATTCGATGGCGATCTTGGCCGCATAGACCACCGCTTCGGGATCGTCGCCATTGACGTGGAACACCGGCGCCTCGATCATCTTGGCGACATCGGTGGGGTAGGGCGAGGACCGCGAGAAATGCGGAGAGGTCGTGAACCCGATCTGGTTGTTGATGACGAAATGGATCGACCCGCCCGTGCGGTGGCCCTTCAAACCCGAAAGCCCGAAACATTCGGCAACCACGCCCTGGCCCGCGAACGCCGCATCGCCATGCAGCAGCAGCGGCAGCACCTTGGAGCGGTCCGTCTCGCGCGTATCGAAGACGAACCGGCCCTCCTCGAGCGCGGAAAGCTGGTCCTGCTTGGCGCGCGCCTTGCCCAGCACCACCGGGTTGACGATCTCCAGATGCGAGGGGTTGGCGGTGAGCGAGAGGTGCACCTGATTGCCGTCGAACTCGCGGTCAGAGGAGGCGCCCAGATGGTATTTGACGTCGCCCGACCCTTCCACGTCGTCGGGATAGAACGCCCCGCCCTTGAATTCGTGGAACAGCGCCCGGTGCGGCTTGCCCATCACCTGGGTCAGAACGTTGAGCCGTCCGCGATGGGCCATGCCCAGGACGATATCCTCGACCCCCAGCGCCCCGCCGCGCTTGATGATCTGCTCGAGCGCCGGGATCAGCGATTCCCCGCCATCGAGCCCGAACCGCTTGGTGCCGGTGTATTTGACGTCGAGGAACTTCTCGAACCCTTCGGCCTCGGCCAGCTTTGAAAGGATGGCGCGCTTGCCTTCGCGCGTGAAGGTGATTTCCTTGTCCGGGCCCTCGATGCGTTCCTGGATCCAGGCCTTGGCCTCGGGGTCCGAGATGTGCATGAACTCGATGCCCATCGTCCCGCAATAGGTGCGCTTCAATATTTCGAGCATCTGGGGCACGGTCGCGAACTCGAGCCCCAGATAGTTGTCGATATAGATTTCGCGCGTGAAATCGGCCTCGGTAAAACCATAGGCGGCCGGATCGAGCTCGGGCGCCTCTTCCTGGACCTCGAGGCCCAGCGGATCGAGATTGGCGTGCAGATGCCCGCGCATACGGTAGGCGCGGATCATCATGATCGCATGGATGGAATCCCGCGTCGCCTGCATCACGTCGACGTCGGAAACCGGTTTTTCCTCAGCCTTGGCCTTCTCGGCCACCGCCTTTTGCACCTTGACGGCGACCTCGCCCCAGTCCCCGTCGAACGCGGAGACCAGGTCGCCATTGCGCGGGCGCGGCCAGTCCTTGCGCTGCCAGGACGGCCCCTCGGCGTTCTTTTTCACGTCCTCGATGGAATCGGAAAGTCCCGAGAAGAACTCGGCCCAGCTCGGCTCGACACTCTGGGGATCGGATTTGTAGCGCGCATAGAGCGCATCGATATAGTCGGCATTGCCGCCATAAAGGAATGAGGTGAGGAGGAACGCTTCGTTCTGATCCTGTCGTGTCATTTCACTCTCTATGGGGGTCCCGATCCCCCTTAAAAAAACCAACCTTTTCCCCTAAGGGAATGCCAATTGGGTTGGAACTATGACCGTCCGATATCTCGTTTCGGTTAACCGGTAAGGCCCCCTACCCCTTGAGGACCTCGACCAGCGTCCTGCCGATCTGGGCGGGGGATTTGGAGACCCTGATCCCCGCCGCTTCCATGGCCGCGATCTTGTCCTCGGCGCCGCCCTTGCCGCCCGAGATCACCGCCCCGGCGTGGCCCATGGTGCGGCCCGCGGGCGCGGTCAGCCCCGCAATGAACCCCGCCATGGGCTTCTTGCGGCCTTTCTTGGCCTCGTCGATCAGGAACTGGGCGGCCTCTTCCTCGGCCGAGCCGCCGATCTCCCCGATCATGATGATCGACTTGGTTTCATCATCCGCAAGGAACATCTCGAGCACGTCGATGAATTCGGTGCCCTTGACCGGGTCGCCCCCGATGCCGACGGCGGTCGTCTGCCCCAGCCCTTCATTGGTGGTCTGGAACACGGCCTCGTAGGTGAGGGTTCCCGAGCGCGACACGATGCCCACCGAGCCCTTGGAAAAGATGCTGCCGGGCATGATGCCGATCTTGCACTCTTCGGGGGTCAGGACGCCGGGGCAGTTCGGCCCGATCAGCCGCGAATTGGACTTTTCCAGCCTTGCCTTGACCTTGACCATATCGAGCACCGGCACGCCCTCGGTGATCGCGACGATCAGCTCGATCCCGGCATCGATCGCCTCGATGATGGCAGCGGCGGCCCCTGCGGGCGGCACATAGATGACCGAGGCGTTGGCCCCGGTCCGCTCCCGGCCCTCGGCAACGCTGGCGAAAACGGGAAGCGCGGTGCCATCGACCCCCGAGGTCCAGCTCTCGCCGCCCTTTTTGGGGTGGATGCCGCCCACCATCTTGGTGCCGTAATAGGCCAGTGCCTGCTCGGTGTGGAAGGTGCCGGTCTTGCCGGTGAGGCCCTGGACGAGGACCTTGGTGTCTTTGTTGACCAGAATGGACATTGTCTTGCGGATGCTCCGGAATGTTCTTGGGGCGGACGGGCTGGGCTTACTTGCCGCCCACGGCGGCGACGATCTTTTGCGCCGCGTCGTCGAGATCGTCGGCTGAAATGACGTTCAGCCCGCTCTCATCGATGATCTTCTTGCCCTCGGCAACGCGCGTGCCCTCGAGCCGCACGACGAGGGGCACGTTGAGCCCCACATCCCTGACCGCCGCGATCACGCCCTCGGCGATGACGTCGCACCGCATGATCCCGCCGAAGATGTTGACGAGGATGCCCTTGACGCTGGGGTCGGCGGTGATGATCTTGAAGGCCGCCGTCACCTTCTCCTTGGAGGCTCCGCCCCCGACGTCGAGGAAGTTGGCGGGCTCGGCGCCATAGAGCTTGATGATGTCCATGGTGGCCATCGCCAGCCCCGCGCCATTGACCATGCACCCGATATTGCCATCGAGCGCCACATAGGCAAGGTCCCACTTGGAGGCCTCGATCTCCTTTTCGTCCTCTTCGGAGAGGTCCCGCAGCTCGACGATGTCGGGATGGCGGAACAGCGCATTGCCGTCGAACGAGACCTTGGCATCGAGCACCCGCACATCGCCATTTTCCATGACGATGAAGGGGTTGATCTCCAGAAGGCTCATGTCCTTTTCGACAAAGGCCTTGTAAACCAGCTTGAAGACGTTTTTGGCCTGCTCGGCGGTCTTGCCTTCGAGGGCCAGCGCGGCGGCAAGCCTGTCGGCGTCCGCATCGGTCACCCCGGCATCCGGGTCGATGGGCAGCGTCAAAATCTTTTCAGGCGTTTCCTCGGCGACGGCCTCGATGTCCATGCCGCCCTCGGTCGAGGCAACGAACGCCACCTTGCCGCTCGATCTATCGACCAGCAGCGAGAGATAAAGCTCGCGCGCGATGTCCGCGCCATCCTCGATATAAAGGCGGTTGACCTGCTTGCCCGCATCCCCGGTCTGCGCGGTCACGAGCGTATTGCCCAGCATCTCGTTGACGTTGGCAACAACCTCGTCGACCGATCTGGCCAGCCGCACCCCGCCCTTGGCGTCGGGGCCGAGTTCCCTGAACTTGCCCTTGCCGCGCCCGCCGGCGTGGATCTGCGACTTGACCACATAAAGCGGTCCGGGCAGCGATTTCGCTGCGGCTTCCGCCTCGCTGGCCGAATGGATCGCAACGCCCTGCGCCACCGGCGCGCCATAGGATTTGAGCAGTTCCTTGGCCTGGTATTCGTGGATGTTCATTATGGATTTATCCCTTTAAAGGATGCCGCCGCCCCGCAAGACAGGGCCGATGATATACAAAAACCCCGGACGGCACACCATCCGGGGCAGCAAGGCTTACGCCAGCTTGGGTGCGATCTTCTTGCAGGCTTCGACGAGCCCCTGCACCGCGTCGACCGAGGCGTCGAACATCTTCTTTTCCGAAGCGTTCAACTCGATCTCGACGACCTTTTCCGCGCCGCCCGCGCCGATCACCACCGGCACGCCGACATACATCTGGCTGACCCCGAACTGACCTTCGAGATAGGCCGCCGAGGGCAGGATGCGCTTTTTGTCCTTGAGATAGCTTTCCGCCATCTCGATGGCCGAGGCGGCGGGGGCATAGAAAGCCGAACCGGTCTTCAACAACCCCACGATCTCCGCGCCGCCGTCGCGGGTGCGCTGGATGATCTGGTCGAGCCGGTCCTTGGAAAGCCAGCCCATCTTGACCAGATCGGGAAGCGGAATGCCCGCAACCGTGGAATAGCGCGCCAAGGGAACCATGGTGTCGCCATGCCCGCCCATGACGAACGCGGTAACGTCCTGCACCGAGACGCCAAGCTCATCGGCGATGAAGTGGCGGAACCGCGCCGAATCCAAGACGCCCGCCATGCCCACGACCTTGCCGGTCGGCAGGCCGGAAAATTTCTGCAGCGCCCAGACCATGGCGTCGAGCGGGTTGGTGATGCAGATGACGAACGCCTCGGGCGCGTATTTGGCGATGCCCGCGCCCACCTGCTCCATGACCTTCAGATTGATTTCCAGAAGATCGTCGCGGCTCATCCCCGGCTTGCGCGGCACCCCGGCGGTGACGATCACCACATCGGCGCCCTCGATGTCCTTGTATTCGGACGTGCCCTTGAGGGTGGAATTATAGCCCTCGACCGGACCGGACTGGGCCAGATCGAGCGCCTTGCCCTGCGGCACGCCGTCGACGATGTCGAACAGGACGACGTCGCCCAGCTCCTTGAGCGCGACCAGATGCGCCAGCGTCCCACCGATCTGACCGGCCCCAATCAGGGCGATTTTCTTCCGCGCCATCAGCAAGTTTCCCTATAGGTAAAGTTGATGTTTTCCCGGGCCCCTCTTACGCCTTGTGACAAACAGACGCAAGTGAACCGTTCGTCTTAGAAAGGCCTTGGGAAACGCCCTGCTCCCGCGCCTGCCGCAAGGGCTGGGCGATATAGTCCGCCGAGCGCATCTCCTCGAGCCGGGAAAGGCAGCGGGCGAACTCGAACCGGGTCTTCTCGTTATGGGCCAGTTGGTCGAGCGGGGCGGCAAAGCTCGCCACCAGCTTGACCCCCCGGTCGTAAAGCGTGTCGATCAGGAGGATGAACCGCTTGGCCGCGTCCGATTTCAGGTGCGAGAACACCGGCACGCCGTCGATGACGACGGTGTGAAAGGCGTTGGCGATTCTGAGATAGTCGCGCGCGCCCAGCGGCACCTCGCACAGATCGGCAAAGCCGAACCGCGCCACCCCCATCGCCTGCGCCGGCACGGCGATGGTCCGCCCCAGATTTTCGATCCGCCCCGGCCCCGCCGCCGCCCCACCGGTGAGATGGGCGAACAAGGCGTCCATCTGCGCGCGGACCTCGGGCCCCTCGCCGAACCGGTAGACATCCTGCGCGTTGAGCTTTTCGCGCCGGTAGTCGGTCTCGGAATCGAGGTTGAACACCTCTGTATGGGTCTTGAGCAGATCAATGAAGGGCAGGAAGAGCTGGCGATTGAGCCCATTCCAATACAGCTTTTCGGGCGGGATGTTGGAGGTTGCGACCACCACCACCCCGTCGCGGAACAGGATCTCGAACAGACGGCTCAACAGCATCGCATCGGTGATGTCGGAAACGAAGAACTCGTCGAAACACAACAGCCGCACCGCCCGGCTGATCGGCCGCGCCACCGCCGGGATCGGATCGCGCGCGCCCCTGGTCCCTGCGTTCTGCGCCCGGAACGCGGCGATCCCCTCATGGATCTCGTTCATGAATTCGTGGAAATGCACCCGCCGCTTGGCGGTCAGCGGGACCGAGGCGAAAAACAGGTCCATGAGCATGGTCTTGCCCCGCCCCACATCGCCCCAGATATAGAGCCCCTTTGGCGTGCCGCGCTTTTTTTTGAACAGCCGGGAAAGGACCGAACCCTCCCCCGCTTCGAGCACGGAAAGCTGTTCGGCCAGCGCGCCGAGCTTTTCAGCCGCCGCCTTTTGCGCCGCATCGGGCCGCACCTGTCCCGAGACGGTCAACTCGGCATAGCGGTCGAGGACCGAGGCGTCCGCCTGCCCGGCGTCGTGATCCAAGATCAGCCCGCCATGGAAACGGCCTGGCCTCCGGCCAGCGTGCCCACGAACCGGTCCCCGCTCTTTAACAGCGTGCCGACCAGTTCGTCGGCCTCGTTATAGAGCTGAATCTGGTTGCCCAGAAGCTGCCAGGAGGTGACGGTGGTGAGCACCGGCTGCGCGCAGGTCGGCGTCGAGGCGCGGTAGCGCCCGGTCGAACCCTTGGCGGTATAGGTGAGGTTGAGCCGGCATTGCTCGGCGCCCGAAATGATCGTCCATCCCCCGAGCAGCTTTTCCATGGTCAGCGGTCCGGAAAGATCGCGCCCGCCCGTGGTGTTGCCCGGCTGGCCCATGCCATCGAGCGAAACGAACCCTTCGGTGGAAGCCGTCTGGGTCAGGGGATCGTAAAGCCCGGTCGTATTGGCGGGAACCTGCCCGGTGCCGGTGGTTGCCGCCGGTTGCCCGCCGATCGGGGGCAGATCGCTGGTCTGCACCACCCCGGTCGACACCGGCGTCGAGGGCTGGGGGGTAACGAAGGGATTGGGACGGTTCCCCACCGATGGTGAACAGGCCGCCAGCGCCGCGGCGGCCATCAGCCCGGCGCCAAGGGTGAGGCTGCGCGCAATGGAAATGGTCATGATGTGCTCCAGTCCGGCTCGTGCTCGATCGGCTCGCCGATGGTTATGCAATCCTCGGGGGCCGCAAACAAGCCCCACGGCGCCTGTAGGGGAACCCTATGCGCCACAATGTGGCGATTATAGGCTGAACCGGGACCCCGTTCAGCCCTCCATGTCCCTTAAAAGCGCCTCGGCGAGCGGGCGCGCATCGCCGGCCTCGTTTTCGGGCACGGCGACCGGAACCCCGGTGCCCGACAACGCCCCGCCCACGCCGGGCAAGCCGCCATCGGCGATCTCGCGGGGCGAAAACCCGTGCGCCCGCAAGGCCGCGATCAGCACCCGCGCCCGCGCTTCGCTCCTCACATGGATGATGGTCTCGTAATCGGTCATCATGCGACCCTACACGGTTTCATGCTTTGAAGGAATCGGCTTGGCACGCCTGCGCTTTGCGCCGACATTGCCCGGACCCCGGGAATAATCCCGGGGTGACATCGGAGGCGAGGCACGATCCTGCTAAAAAACCGTTGTCATTCCGGGACTTGTTCCCGGAATCCAGCGCGATCTCACGTCCTGCGCCCGGCTATCCCCGCCTCACGCCACCTTGCGCTCGACCATCATCTTCTTGATCTCGGCGATCGCCTTGGCCGGGTTCAGTCCCTTGGGGCACACCTTGGTGCAGTTCATGATCGTGTGGCAGCGATAGAGCTTGAAGGTGTCTTCGAGATTGTCGAGCCGCTCCGAGGTCGCCTCGTCGCGGCTGTCGATCAGCCAGCGATAGGCCTGCAGCAGCACGGCGGGGCCGAGATATTTTTCCCCGTTCCACCAGTAGGACGGGCACGAGGTCGAACAGCACGCGCAAAGGATGCACTCATAGAGCCCGTCGAGCTTGGCTCGGTCCTCGCGGCTTTGCAGCCATTCGGTGTCCGGCGTCGGGGATTTGGTCTGCAGCCACGGCTCGATCGATTTGTGCTGCTCGTAAAAGGTCGAGAGATCGGGCACCAGATCCTTGACCACCGGCATGTGCGGCAGGGGATAGACCTTGACCGGACCGGCGCTGACCTCGTCCATCCCGCGCGTGCAGGCCAGCGTATTGGCGCCATCGATATTCATCGCGCACGACCCGCAAATGCCCTCGCGGCACGAGCGGCGGAGCGTCAGGGTTGGATCGACATTGTTCTTGATCCACAACAGCGCGTCCAGAATCATCGGCCCGCAATCGTCGAGATCGACGAAATAGGTGTCGATGCGCGGGTTTTCCTGCGTGTCCGGGTCGTAGCGGTAGACCTGGTATTCGCGCACATTGGTCGCGCCCTCGGGGCGGGGCCACACCTTGCCCTTTTTGGGGCGGGAGCGCTTATCGAGAATGAGTTCAGCCATCTGCTCCTGCCTCCTTAGTAAACGCGCGCCTTGGGCGCGATCTTGTCGAGATCGATCCCGTCGGTGAGCGGATCGACATGGACGGGCCGGTAATCGAGCGTCACCTTGCCCGCTTCGTCGAGGAACGAAAGCGTGTGCTTGCGCCAGTTGGCGTCGTCACGCTCGGTGAAATCCTCGCGCGCATGGGCGCCCCGGCTTTCCTTCCTCGCCTCGGCCGAATAGACCGTGGTGATGGCGTTGACCATGAGGTTTTCAAGCTCGAGCGTTTCCACGAGGTCCGAGTTCCAGATCATCGAGCGGTCGGTGACCTTGATGTCGGGCAGCTCGTCCCAGATCGCCGAAATCCGGCGGCACCCTTCCTCGAGCGTTTCCTGGGTGCGGAAGACGGCGGCGTCCTCCTGCATGGCACGCTGCATCTTTTCGCGGAACTGGGCGGTCGGGGTCGACCCGCTGGCGTGGCGCAGCCTGTCGAACCGCGCCAGGATCTTGTCTTCGGCGGCGCGGCTGGTTTCGGGGATCGCCGCGTTGCGGTCGACGATTTCACCCGCCCGGATCGCGGCGGCGCGTCCGAAGACCACGAGGTCGATCAGCGAGTTCGAGCCCAGCCGGTTGGCGCCGTGGACCGAGGCGCAGCCCGCCTCGCCCACCGCCATCAGGCCGGGAACCGTTGCGTCCGGCCCGCCATTGCGCGGGTCGATCGCCTCGCCCCAATAGGTCGTGGGCACCCCGCCCATATTGTAGTGGACGGTGGGGATGACCGGGATGGGGTCGCGGGTGAGATCGACCCCGGCAAAGATTTTCGCGCTCTCGGAAATCCCCGGCAGGCGTTCGTGCAGGACCGCCGGGTCAAGATGGTCGAGATGAAGGAAGATGTGATCCTTCTTGGGGCCGACGCCCCGCCCCTCGCGGATTTCGAGCGTCATGCAGCGCGAGACGACGTCGCGGCTGGCAAGGTCCTTGGCGTTGGGAGCATAGCGCTCCATGAAGCGCTCGCCCTCGGCGTTGACGAGATAGCCGCCCTCGCCGCGCGCGCCCTCGGTGATGAGGCACCCTGAACCATAAATGCCCGTGGGGTGGAACTGGACAAACTCCATGTCCTGCAAGGGCAGCCCGGCCCGCGCCGCCATGCCGTTGCCGTCGCCGGTGCAGGTGTGGGCGCTGGTCGCCGAGAAATAGGCCCGGCCATAGCCCCCGGTCGCCAGCACCACCATCTTGGCGCGGAACCGGTGCAGCGTGCCGTCGTCGAGCTTCCAGGCGATGACGCCCTGGCATTGCCCGTCATCGCTCATCAACAGGTCAATGGCGAAATATTCAACGAAGAACTCGGCATTGTTCTTGAGCGACTGGCCGTAAAGCGTGTGCAGGATCGCATGGCCCGTGCGGTCGGCCGCGGCGCAGGTGCGCTGCACCGGGGGGCCATCGCCATAGTTCTGCATGTGCCCGCCAAACGGGCGCTGGTAGATCTTGCCCTCTTCGGTGCGCGAAAAGGGCACCCCGTAATGTTCCAGCTCATAAACCGCCTGCGGGGCTTCGCGCGCCAGATATTCCATGGCGTCATTATCGCCCAGCCAGTCCGACCCCTTGACGGTGTCGTACATGTGCCACTGCCAGCTATCGGGCCCCATATTGGAGAGCGACGCGGCGATCCCGCCTTGGGCTGCCACCGTATGGCTGCGGGTCGGGAAAACCTTGGTGACGCAGGCAGTCGAAAAGCCCTGCTCGGCCATGCCCAGCGTTGCGCGCAAGCCCGCGCCACCCGCGCCGACCACAACCACGTCATAGGCATGGTCGATGATATTGTAAGCCGAAGCCATGATGTGTCAGCCTCCGAAGGCGAGAACGAGAACTGAAATGGCGGCGACGGCGCCGACCGCGACGGTAAAGATGGTGTTGGCGAGCCTTGCCAGATTGTGCAGCGCGGGGGTGTGGATATAGTCCTCGATGATCTCGTTCATCCCGATGCGCATGTGAACCAGCGCCGAGCCCAGCAAGGCAAGCATCAGCAGCCACACGACCGGGTTGGAGAACGTCGCCACCATCTGCGCGCGATCCGCGCCCTGCAGCGAAACGATCAGCCAGACGAAAAACCCGATGAGCGGGATATTGAGCGCGCCGGTCACGCGCTGGCGGATGAAGGTCGCAGTGCCCTTGTTGCTCGATTGTGCCATTTCCTGCCCCCTCAGAACCAGACGAAGACGGCCCAGAGGGCAAGCGTCAGACCGACCGAGAAAACGATGGTGGCGATACTGATCGCCTCGCGCGGCCCGGCCTCGAAGCCCAGGATGAAATCCCAGACGAAATGCTTGATGCCCCCCGCCATGTGGTGGAACAGCGTCAGCGTATAGAGAAACAGCACGATCTGGAGCAGGGGGTGGGCGAAGAACCCGTTGACCATGGCCAAGGGCTCGTCCCCGAGCGCCGCAGCGCCCAGCCACAAGATGACCAGCAGCGTGCCGATATAAAGTCCGACCCCGAGGATTCGGTGCAGGATCGAAAGCGTCATGGTAAGGGTGAAGCGCCAGATCGACAGATGCGGCGACGTCGGTCGGAAGATTTGGGCCATTGCTGCCTCTTTGCCGCCGCGCCCGAAAGCGGGCCGGGGATCGGTTTGCCTTGCCTTGTCTAATCCCGCTTTCCCCATTCGTCAAAGGGCACGCACTAGACATTTGGTCGGAATCGCACCCTCATCGCCCCCCGGCTAATATATTGACTTTAATAGTCATATTTAAATTCCCCACCTCTTGCGGCGCCCAAGCCGCCGTCAGCGCTGGAAAAGTCAGGATCGCTTACCCAATAGGTAAACTTCCGCGCCCGGCAAAAAAGCACCGGCAGCACGTTGGAAAAATTTATCCACCAGCCACAAATCCAGAGCTTTCAGCCCTGCAAACAGAGAGTTCATCCTCAAACCACCCTGCGCTATAATCGAAAAACCCCAGCCCGCAGAAAAGGAGCCCTGCAATGGAATTCCACCGCGGCCGCCTCATCGACCACATCCACCTGCGCGTCGCCGACCTTGCCAAAAGCCGCATCTTTTACGGGGCCGTGCTCGAGGCCGTCGGGCGCGAGATCACCCATCAGGGCGAAGGGTTCTTTGCCGCCGACGAACTCTTCGTCGATGCCGCGACCGATTACACCACCCGCTGCCACCTCGCCTTTCAGGCCCATGACCGCGAGACGGTCGCCCGTTTCCACGCCGCCGGGCTCGCCGCGGGCGGCACCGATAACGGCGCGCCCGGCGAACGGCCCTACCATCCGGGCTATTACGCCGCCTTCATCCTCGATCCCGACGGCAACAATATCGAAGCGGTCTGGCACGGCCCGGCAACCCGGAGCGCCTCCAGCATTGTCGTCACCCCTGCGGGGGAAACGTGAAAAACACACTCAGGCGTAATCGGTGAGCTTTTTATCCGGATCGTAGGTCTGGTCGGCGACCTCCTTGGTCACCGCCTGCCCGCAGCGCATTTTTCCTGCAGCCGCGTCGAACACGTAATGGGGCGCGCCATAGAGCAGCCAGCCCTCGGAAAGCGCCTTGGTGACCTTGTGGCAGAAGCTCGAATCGTCCTCGCCGCTCAAGAACCTGTAGATAACCATCGCAACGTCCTGTTTGCGCCGATCCGCAACTGCGGGTTGATCTTGCCGCCGGGGAAGCATAATCGCTAACCCACGACGATGCGAAACAGAGACGAAAGTGACCGCCGATGCAAGAGTTTCCCGGATTTCTCCTCTCGGGCTATCAAAACTTCATGTCGGGTCGCTATAGCGGGGAACGCTATCGCAGTCTTGCCAAGGACGGCCAGCACCCCACCACCATGGTGATCGCCTGCTGCGACAGCCGCTCGGCCCCCGAAACCATTTTCGACGCCGGTCCCGGCCAGCTCTTCGTCATGCGCAACGTCGCCAATCTCGTGCCCCCCTTCGGGCCCGACGCGGCCTTTCACGGCACCTCCTCGGCCATCGAGTTCGCGGTCGTCCATCTCAACGTCGCCCATATCGTCGTCATGGGCCATGGGCGGTGCGGGGGTATTTCGGGGGCGCTGGCCACCGCTGCGGGCCACGCCCCGGAGGGCGATTTCATCGGCAGATGGCTGACCATGGTCCAGGATCTGGCCGGCAAGGTGGAAGCCAACCACCTCATGACCCCCGCCGAACAGCAGACCGCGCTCGAGCGCATCGCCATCCGCCAGTCGCTCAACAATCTCCTGACCTTCCCGTTCGTCAAATCACGCGTCGAAGACGACCAGCTCTCCCTGCACGGAGCGTGGTTCGACATCTCGACGGGCGAGCTTTGGGTCATGAACGGGGAAAGCGGCGATTTCGCGCGGCCGGAATTCAGCGCCTGAAAGACCTTACGCGCCGGGCTGTACCGCGGCCTGCTTGGGCCCCATCCTGAACACCGTCAGCGCCAGCCCGATCAGCACCAGAACCCCGCCCGCCACATCGGCGGGATGGATCGGCTCGCCCAGCACCAGCACCCCCGAGGCAATGCCGGTGATCGGCACGAGCAGGGTGAACGGGGCGACCGTTGCCGCCGAATGGCGCGAAAGCAGTCCCGACCACATGGCAAAGCCCAGCAGCGTTGCCGGATAGGCCAGGAACCAGATCAGCCCCACGACCGACAGGCTGGGCGGCACGATGTACCCCAGAACCCCCGGCCCGCCCTCGAACAGCATCGACAAGGCAAAAAGCGGCACGGTGGCGACCGCGTGCCCCCAGACCGTAAAGGGGATCATCGGGATCGCCCCGGCCTTTTTCGAGAGATTGTTGGCGATCCCCCACGCGATCGCCGCCAGCATCAGGACCAGAAGCGCGGACAGCCCCCCGCCGCCGCCATGGGCGACGGCGATCACCCCGACCCCGGCAAAGGCGACGGCAGCGCCCGCCATTTGCAGCTTGCGCGGCACCTCGCCAAAAACGAAAAACGCCAGCCCGATGGTGAACATCGCCTGCACCTGCAAAACCAGCGAAGCGAGCGAGGCGGGCATGCCGAGATAGATCGAGGTGTTCAAGAGCGCATAGAGCGCGCAGCCCATCGAAAGCCCGTAGGCAATGACCAGCCACCAGGGCGCCTGGGGCCGGGGGATGAAGAAAATGACCGGCACGGCGGCAAAAAAGAAACGCAGCGCCGCCACCAGCAGGGGCGGCAGTTCGGCGACCGAAAGCTTGATGACCGTGAAATTGACGCCCCAGATCGAAACGACCACGAGGGCGATGAGCACGTCGCGAAGGGGCATCTTTTATCGGCGGGGCTGGGAAAGGGAAGGGTCCGCCCGCTTCAGGCGGACGGACCGGCAAGGCGGCATGGGTTCACCCCCTGGGGGCGATCTCCACATCCTCGAACCCCGGCGCGGGGGCCCAGGCGTAGATATCGGTGGTCGCGCGCAACCCGTGGACCTGGAACGGGTCCTCGGCGATGATCGTCTCGACCTCGGCCTTGGTGTCGGCTTCAAACAGCCACAGCCCGCCGGCGGGCGCGCCGCCCGGCTCGGGCCGCAAGGCGCCGCAGAGCGTGATCCGGCCCTTGTATTTGCGCAAGTAAGCCTGATGCGCCTCGATATGGGCGGTCCTGATGTCCCCGGAATCGGGACGGTCGGTGAATATCGCGGCCCAGCGCATCACGCGGCCTCCTTCTTGGTCACGAGCCCGCGCGCGATCAGCGCCTCGGCGATCTGGATGGTGTTCAGCGCCGCGCCTTTCCGCAGGTTGTCGGAAACGACCCACATGGCGAGCCCGTTCTCGACCGTTATATCCTCGCGGATGCGGCTGACATAGGTCGCGTCCTCCCCCTTGGCCTCGACCGGGGTGGCATAGCCGCCGTCCTCGCGCTTGTCGATGACGACGATGCCGGGCGCCTCGCGCAGCGCCTCGCGCGCCTCGTCGGGCGTGATGGGGTTGGCAAATTCAAGGTTCACCGCTTCCGAATGGCCCACGAACACCGGCACGCGCACCGCCGTGCACGAAATCTTGATCCTGGGGTCGAGCATCTTCTTGGTCTCGGCCAGCACCTTCCACTCTTCCTTGGTGTAGCCGTCCTCCATGAACACATCGATATGGGGGATGACGTTGAAGGCGATCTGCTTGGTGAACTTTCTCGCTTCAGGCTGGTCGTTGACGAAAATGCCCTTGGTCTGCCCCCAGAGCTCGTCCATCCCTTCCTTGCCCGCGCCCGAGACCGACTGGTAGGTGGAAACCACCGCGCGCGTGATGGTCGCCAGATCGTGCAGCGGCTTGAGCGCCATAACGAGCTGGGCCGTCGAGCAATTGGGGTTGGCGATGATGTTCTTGCGCTCGTTTTTCGCCATATAGGCATCGAGCGCGTCGCCATTGACCTCGGGCACGATCAGCGGCACGTCCTCATGGTAGCGCCAGGCCGAGGAGTTGTCGATGACCAGCGCGCCCATGGCGCCGATCCGGGGCGCCCACTCCTTGGAAATCGAACCGCCCGCGCTCATCAGCACGAAATCGGTGCCGGTGAAATCGAAATCCTCGAGGTTGCGGCACTTCAAAACCTTGTCCCCGAAGCTCACCTCGCGCCCGACCGAGCGCGAGGAGGCGAGCGGAACCAGTTCGGACACCGGGAAATTGCGCTCGGCGAGAATATCGAGCATCTCGCGCCCCACATTGCCCGTGGCGCCCACGATAGCGACCTTGAAACCCATATGAAAAAATCCTCTTTACCCACCCCCCGCGACCGGCGTTGCGCCAGCGGCCCGAATGCCTTTTGCCGCCCTCCCCGCCGGGAGGGTTGGCCCGGGGAGCGCGTCTAGGCGGTTTTGGTGGTGGTTTTCGTGCCAAGCGGCAAGGCCGGTGCAAGGGCACCGGAGGAAATACGCAGCGATGAAGGGGCCGAAATGACCATGATTGCGTTCCTGCCGTTTCAGCCTGTTCTCATACGCCGATGGCACAAAGAGTCAATCTTGGCGCGCTCAGAATTTCCAGCCCAGTTGCACCCCCACATGGGAAATCCCCTCATTGGGCGTGCAGATGCCCAGATTGGACATGTGCTCGTAAACCAGCGTCGCGGTCATGGTTTCGGTGATATGGGCGCCGATACCCGCCGATTCGTAGAAATTGAGCGGGCAGCCGAAATTGCGCGCCGGGGCGACGGCCCCCGAAAGGGCCCCGTCGGTCAGCCCCGCGCCCAGCCCCAGCTCGAGATAGAGCGGGGTCTCGAACAGCCCGAACTGCCAGCTAAGATTGGCGTGGACAAGGTTTTCCCGCCGTCCGGCGAGGTTGAACGTGCCGCCAAGCTCGAGGCGCGGCGAGAGGAGCCACCAGGCGTCGTCGAGCGCGGGCGCGGTGAAAAGGGCCGAGAACTTGACGTTCTCGATGCGCGAGAAATCGTAGGCGAGCGAGGTCGGGATGAACCCGTGATAGGCATTGTGGGCGAACACCCCGCCGCGCACCTCGTCGAGGACCAGCGCCTGCCCCATGGCGGGCGCCGCTGCGAGCGCAAGCGCAAAAAGCGCCCCGGCGATGCTTTTGGTTCCTGCTGCCATGCCCTTCAACATGCTCCCGGTTCACGAGGGAAACGCCGTTCTATCATCATGCCGGTCTCGCCGCCAGAAGCGCTGGCGGTTCTTTTTTTCAAGGCTATTGCCCATCGCGGTCTCCCGAACGGCGCCGGCTTGACCAACCCCGCCCCCACACCCATCTGTTGGCGATGACAACGCCCCTTTCGATTCTCGACCTCGCCCCCATCTCCAAGGGCGCTTCCGCCCAGGAGGCGCTTTTGAAAACGCTCGATCTCGCCCGGCTGGGCGACGAGATGGGCTTTTTGCGCCTCTGGTATGCCGAGCATCACGGCATGCCCTCCATCGCATCGGCCGCCCCCGACATCCTGATCGCCAGCGCCGCCGCCCACACACGCCGCATCCGCGTCGGCTCGGGAGGCGTGATGCTGCCCAATCACGTGCCCCTGCGTGTCGTCGAGACCTACCGGACCCTTCATGGCCTTTACCCTGGTCGGATCGATCTGGGCATCGGGCGGGCCGGGGGCTCGGACGGGCTGACCCTGCGCGCCCTGCGCGCCACCAATGGCGAGGATTTTCCCCACGAATTTGCCGAGATGCTGGCCTTCGAGCAGAACGGCTTTCCTCCCGACCACCCGCTTTCCCGGGTCCGGGTCGTCCCCGACGGTATCGCGCTGCCCCCCGTTTTCCTGCTCGGTTCGTCCGGCGCGTCCGCGCAGATGGCGGGACAATATGGCCTTGGCTACGGCTTTGCCGCCCATTTCTCGGCGACCCCGGCGCGCCCGGCCTTCGATGCCTACCGCCGCAGCTTCCGCCCCTCGGATGCGTTTGCCGCGCCGCGGGCGGTCCTGTGCCTCTCGGTCATCTGCGCGCCGACTGACGAGGAGGCAAGGCACCTTGCCAAATCGATGGAGCTCACCTGGCTGCGCCTGCGCCACAACGACCCCCAACCCATTCCCAGCCCCGAGGACGCCGATACCTACCCCTGGACGGAAAGCGAACGCCGCTTCGTTGAAAGCCAGTCGAACCTCTGGATCACCGGCAGCCCCGAAACCGTAAAGGCCGCCATTGCCGAAAAGGTCGATGAAACCGGCGCCGACGAGGTCATGGTGGCCACCACCATCCACGACTACGAAAAACGCCTCGAAAGCTACCGCCTGCTCGGCAAGGCGTGGGGGCTTTAGAGCAGATCAGTGTTTGACGGAATCGTCGGGGTTCCCGCGACTGCGGCGGGTTCGGTCTGGACCCCGGGAATAAATCCCGGGGTGACAGGCGGGAATAGGGCAGGTATCGGCCAAAGCCACCAATGTCATTCCGGGACCCGTTCCCGGCAATCCAGCGCGATCCAACCCCAACCGCCATGGCAGGCCGTTTCCATCAAAACCTGAAACGATCTAGGCTGAACCGGCATTCAGAGCGGTCAGCGGGCATCGCAGCCCCCTCGTCCGTCCCGCCCTTCGGCGATCCACCTTATCCCACGAAGGAAAAAGGGGGGCCGCGAGACTACCGCACGAGCCCCCCTCTCCCCTTGCGGGAGAGGGGCCGGGGGTGGGGGGCTGCGGTGCCGACCAAAAACGCCAATGCCGGTTGGCGTGACGTTTTGCAGGCTCGGCTGGCCGAAGCCTACCCCAGCTTTGCAATAATCGCATCGCCCATTTCGGCGGTTCCGACCCGCCTTGCGCCATCCTGCATGATGTCGCCGGTCCGCAAGCCGTCCTCGAGCACGTCCGAAATCGCCGTTTCGAGCTTTGTGGCGAGATCGATCATCGAGAACGAATAGCGCAGGCACATGGCGAACGAGGCAATCATCGCGATCGGGTTGGCGATGCCCTGACCGGCGATATCGGGAGCCGAGCCATGGACGGGTTCGTAAAGCGCCTTGCGCTTGCCGGTGGCGGGATCGGGCGCGCCCAGCGAAGCGGAGGGCAGCATGCCCAGCGAGCCGGTGAGCATGGCGGCGGCATCCGACAGGATGTCGCCGAAAAGATTGTCGGTCACCATCACGTCGAACTGCTTTGGATTGCGCACGAGCTGCATGGCGGCGTTGTCGGCAAGGATGTGCTGGAGCTCGATTTCGGGATAATCGCGAGCCGCCTGCTTCACCACCTCGTCCCAAAGAACGCCCGATTTCATGACGTTCTTCTTGTCGGCCGAATGGACCTTCTTGCCGCGCGTCATGGCAAGGTCGAACGCCACCCGCGCGATGCGGTCGATCTCGTAGCTTTCATAGACCTGGGTGTCGACCGCCCGCTTCTGCCCGTTGCCGGTCTCGGTGATTTCCTTGGGCTCGCCGAAATAGACCCCGCCGGTCAATTCGCGCACGATGAGAATATCGAGCCCCTCGACCAGTTCCCTTTTGAGCGAGGAGGCATCGGCCAGCGCGGAATAGCAGATCGCGGGGCGCAGGTTGGCGAACAGCCCCAGATCCTTGCGCAGCCGCAGCAGGCCCGCCTCGGGGCGCACGTCATAGGGCACATCGTCCCATTTGGGCCCCCCGACCGCCCCGAAGACCACCGCGTCGGCGCCAAGCGCCTTTTCCATGTCCCCGTCCGAGATCGCAACGCCATGCGCGTCGTAGGCGCAGCCCCCGACCAGCCCCTTGTCATGGGCGAAATCGGTCCAGCCCCGGGCATTGGTAAAGGCGATGAGCTTTTCGACCTCGGCCATGATCTCGGTGCCGATCCCGTCGCCGGGGAGGAGAAAGAGGGTGTGCTGGGCCATTGACCTGTCCTTGCCGTCTAAAAGGTTGCGCTCGCCGCCCGAGCCTTGTCAGCTTGAAAAAAACGACTGGGTGCCGTGCGCCTCGATGGCCGTCGCCAGTCGCCCCAGCGCGTGGATATAAGCGGCGGACCGCACCGAAACCCCACGCTCGCAGGCCACGTCCCAGATGGCCCGGCCCTCGCACTCGACGATCTTTAAAAGGCGGGCGTGGATTTCCTCGAGGTCCCAGTAAAAGCCCTGCCGGTTCTGCACCCATTCAAAATAGGAGACCGTCACCCCGCCCGCATTGGCAAGGATATCGGGCAGGACCGTCACGCCATTGGCGTTGAGGATGGTGTCGGCATCCGGGGTCAGCGGCCCGTTGGCCAGTTCGAGAATGACCTTGGCCTTGATCGAGCCGGCATTGGTTTTGTCGATCATGTCCTCGAGCGCGGCGGGAACCAGAAGATCGGCCTCGACCGCCAGCAATTCGTCGGCGGGGATGACGTGGGCGCCCTGTTCGGCCGCCATGTCGGGCACCGCTCGTCCCGCTTCCTTGCCCGCGATCAGCCGCGCGACGTCGAGCCCAGCCGGGCGGTGGATGGCCCCGCTCGAATCGGAAACGGCAACGATGGTGTTGTTGTCGGCCGCCGAAAGCCGCGCGTAGAACTGCCCGGCATTGCCGAACCCCTGGATGGCGACCGTATGGTCGCGCGCCAGCCCCAGTTCCCTTGCCAGATGGCGCACGAGGTAGAACCCGCCCCGCGCCGTGGCATCGTTGCGCCCGAGCGATCCGCCCAGCGCGATCGGCTTGCCGGTGATCACGGCGGGCGAGACATCCCCCACGATCTGACTGTATTCGTCGGCCATCCAACCCATCACCATGGCGTTGGTGTAGACATCGGGAGCCGGGATATCCCGGTCGGGCCCGACGGTACGGGCAAAGGCCTGCACATAGGCGCGGCTCAGCCGCTCGAGCTCGGACTTGGACAACTGGCGCGGGTCGACCCGCACCGCGCCCTTGCCCCCGCCGAACGGCAGGTTCATCACCGCGCATTTGAACGTCATCCAGAAGGCGAGGGTCTCGACCTCCTCGATGGTGGAATCGGGATGGAAGCGGATGCCGCCCTTGGTGGGTCCGCGCGTGTCGTCATACCGGCAGCGCCAGGCAAGGAACGACTTGCGCGAGCCGTCATCCATGCGGATGAGCAGCCGGGTCTTGGTCGTCTCGCGCGGGTATTTGAGTTTTTCGATGACGTCCTGATCGATATTGAGATGACTTGCAGCCTCTTCCAGGCGGATCAACGCGCGATCAAGCAAGGTATCGTCGGACATGGCATGACTTTCTGATTGGACAGGGCGCAAAAAGTGCGATTTGGCGGCGAATATCTGTCACACCTCCGATCTTAGGTCAATAATCCTGTCTCAATACCGCGCATAAATCACGCAAACCCTTCTGTCCACGTTGGCGGCCCCGCTCTCTTTCGCTGTCCCGCCCTTTCCCCCGCTGTCCCGGCGAAAGCCGGGACCCATGCCGGAACAAGAAACGGCGGGCGGGAACACCCCGGCCCTCGCCCAAACGGCAAACAGGCGCAAACAGCCGGCCGCGCCCTCAGACCCAGGGGCGGCTTTCGGCCATCTTCGTCTCGAACCCGGCAATGCTCGCGTCCTTCTGGAGCGTCATGGCGATGTCGTCGAGCCCTTCGAGCAGCACCTGCTTGCGGGCCGGATCGATGTCGAAATGGATCGTCCCACCATCGGGGCCGGAGATCGTCTGGTTTTCAAGATCGACGGTCAGCGTGGCGTTCGACCCGCGCGAGGCGTCGTCGAGCAGCATGTCGAGCTGCTCGGGGGTCACCACCACCGGCAGGATGCCGTTCTTGAAGCAGTTGTTATAGAAGATATCGGCAAAGCTCGTGGAGATGACGCATTTGATGCCGAAATCGAGCAGCGCCCAGGGGGCGTGCTCGCGGGAGGACCCGCAGCCGAAATTGTCCCCGGCAATGACGATCTGCGCCTTGCGGTAGCCGGACTGGTTGAGCACGAAATCGGGCTTTTCGTTGCCCTCTTCGTCATAACGCATCTCGGCAAAGAGCGCCGAGCCGAGCCCGGTGCGCTTGATGGTCTTGAGGTACTGCTTGGGGATAATCATGTCGGTGTCGACATTGATGATCGGCAGCGGCGCTGCGACACCGGTGAGGGTCGTGAATTTTTCCATTTTTCCCAAAGTCTCCCCGGAAGCGGGCGGATACAAAACATGTGCTGGCCAGACCTCTAATCCATGCGCCCCCGCTTGCCAAGCGCAAGGGCGCATCTGCCCCCCTTGCCTCGCCCGGCGGGCTGCCCCTAAAGTGCCGGACAGTTTTTGACCAAGAGATAAAAAAATGACGCCGCACAACAACGCAAAACCCGGCGATTACGCCGAGGCCGTCCTGCTCCCCGGTGACCCCTTGCGCGCCAAATGGATCGCCGAAACCTTTCTCGAGGACGCCAGAGAGGTCAATTCGGTCCGCAACTGCCTGGGCTTTACCGGTACCTGGAAAGGCAAGCCGGTGTCCGTGCAGGCGACGGGCATGGGCCAGCCCTCGACCGCCATCTATGTGCACGAACTGATCGAAATCTATGGCGTCAGGACCCTGATCCGCGTGGGCACCTGCGGGGGGCTCAACAAGACTGTCAAGGTCCGCGACGTGGTGATCGGCGCTTCGGCGTCCACCGATTCCACAATCGTCAAGGACGCCTTCGGCGCCTACAATTACGCCCCCGCCGCCGATTTCTCGCTTCTGCGCGCCGCCGACGACGCGGCCCGCGCCCACGGCAAGACCGTCCATGTGGGCGGCATCCTCTCCTCGGATATCTTCTACCACCCCTCCGGGCTCGAGGCTTACGCAAGGCTCATCGCCCATGGCGTGCTCGGGGTCGAGATGGAAGCGGCGACGCTCTATATGCTGGCCGCACGCTTCGGGGCGCGGGCGCTGGCCATCTGCACCATGACCGACTGCCTTGTGACGGGTAAGGAAATCGACGCCTCGGCCCGCCAGTCCTCGCTCACCGACATGGTCGAGATCGCCCTCGAGGTCGCGACCGGCGCCTGACCGGCACGCTCACGCCCGCACCATGAACCTGGATAAACTAGGTGAAGACGAAAAGGAAAACGGACCGGACGAGCGCAGCGAGGACCCCGCGCGACGTTTCGCGCGCTCCGCCGGAGGGCCAGCGAAAGCCATAGGGCGCTCTTAGCCCGTCATGGCTTTCGCGGTGCGGCCCGTGAGGCAAATCAATGCCTGAAATGCCGCGTCCCCGTGAACACCATCGCCAGCCCCGCCGCGTCCGCCGCCGCGATCACCTCGTCGTCGCGCATCGAGCCGCCCGGCTGGATCACCGCCGTCGCCCCCGCCGCGACCAGCGCCTCGAGCCCGTCGGCAAAGGGGAAGAACGCATCGGACGCCACGACCGAGCCTTCTGTCAGCGCGCCCTCGCGCCCGGCGGCCTTTGCCGCGTCCTCCGATTTGCGGTGCGCGATGCGGGCCGAATCGACCCGGCTCATTTGCCCCGCCCCGATCCCCACCGTCGCCCCGCCCCGCACATAGACGATGGCGTTGGATTTGACGTGCTTGGCGACCTTTGCCGCAACCAGCAGATCGGCCATTTCCCTTTCCGTGGGCGCGCGTCTCGTCACGACCTTGAGATCGTAGTCGTCGGCACCGGCGTTGTCGCGCGTCTGGACCAGCAGGCCGCCCGCCACCGAGCGCACCGTCATCCCTCCCGCCCCGGCGTCGGGCAACCCCTCGGTCAAAAGCAGCCGCAGGTTCTTTTTGGCTTCGACGATAGCGATCGCCTCGTCCGATGCGCCGGGCGCGATGATCACCTCGGTAAAGAGCTTGACGATCTCGGTCGCGGCCTCCGCATCGAGCGGCCGGTTGAGCGCCACGATACCCCCGAACGCTGAAACCGGGTCGCACAGCAGCGCCGATTTATAGGCCTCGGCGATGGTGTTCCCCAGCCCCACCCCGCACGGATTGGCGTGCTTGATGATCGCCACCGCCGCCGCTTGTCCGGGATCGAACTCCGCCACCAGCTCGAACGCGGCGTCGGTGTCGTTGATGTTGTTGTAGGACAGCGCCTTGCCCTGCACCTGTTTTGCCGTCGCCACCCCCGGGCGCTCCGAGCCGTCGGCATAGAACGCCGCCCATTGGTGCGGGTTTTCGCCATAGCGCATCACCTCGCGCAATGCCCCCGCAAAGCTGCGATGGCCCAGATCCGGCTGGCCGAGCGTTTGGGAGAACCAGTTCGAGATCGCCGCGTCATAGGCCGCCGTCTTCGCATAGGCCTTGCCCGCCAGCCGCTTGCGCTCCTCGAGCGGCACCGCGCCCGCTCTGGCGATTGCGCCGATGACCGCCTCATAGTCCGCCGGGTCGACCAGCACCGTCACATCGCCGTGGTTCTTGGCCGCCGCCCGGATCATCGCCGGCCCGCCGATATCGATGTTTTCGATCACCGTGTCGTAATCGGCCCCCGCCCTCACCGTCGCCTCGAAGGGATAGAGATTGACCGCCAGAAGATCGATCCCCGTGATCGCATGCGCCTCCATGGCCGCCCGGTGCTCCCCATTGTCCCTGATCGCCAGCAGCCCCCCATGCACCTTGGGATGGAGCGTCTTGACGCGCCCGTCCATGATCTCGGGAAACCCCGTCACCTCGGAAATGTCGATCACCTCGACCCCGGCTTCGGCCAGCGCCTTGCGCGTGCCCCCGGTCGAGACGATCTCGACCCCCAGCCCCGCGAGCTTTTGCGCGAATTCGACGATTCCCGTCTTGTCCGAGACCGACAGGAGCGCGCGTTTGACCTTGGAAGAACCCGATTGCGGCATGGCCCGATATTCCTTGAGCGGTGGAAAAAGATGTGGCCGCGCCCTATCACGGATCGGCGGGCCGGCAAATCGAAACCGAAAAGAAAAACGCGGTGCCGCCCTATTGCCGGGTGAACACCCAGGCGATTTCCCGGCCCGCCCGCGCCCGGCCGGTCAGAACGATCTGGCGCGTGCGCAAGAGCCCGAAATGGGCCGAATGGCGCACGCTTTCCTCGATCTCGGCCTCGGCCCCTTCCCAGAGGAACGCCCAGGTCTCGCCGTTCCTGTAAACGATGCGCACCATGTCCTCGGACCTGGCCCGCCCGGGCGCGGCGCCCGGCGCAAGATGAAAGCGGATGTTGAACGTCTCCTCGCGCACCCTGCCCCCTCCCGCCGCAACGAACCGGTCCTGTCCCACCAGCGTATGGCCCGCCCCCATCAGGGTCAGACGCCGGACAATGTCGAGCCCGAACCGGCCCCGATAGGCGGGCGAATGCAGTTCGAGCGCGTTTTCCGCCTCGACATGGGTGATGTGCGGCGCCGGGCCGGTCGGGCGCAGCCGGTCGGCCAGAAACAGCCGACCCCCCACATGGGCGCTCGATACGTCATCGAGGGTCGGCGCCGAATGGCCCGAGGAATGCCGGAACAGATTGCGGCTTTCGGGCAACTGGCCCGGCGCGGGCCCGCAATTGCCCACGACCAGCGTCGCCCCGGAGGAAAACTCGAACCCCAGCGCCCCGGCATGGGCCTGGGCGGAAAATTCGAGCGGGGGCACCAGCCCCCCGTCGGCGACCAGCTTGCCCGTCCCGTCGGCAAGAATGCCATAGCCGCCCAGAACGCCCGACCCCGGGGCCCGCGTTCCCGATTGCGCGCCGATGGCAAGGATCAGGTCCACCGGCATCTGCCCGCACCCGTTCATATAGGCGGGCTCGCGCGTCCCCAGCACCAGCGCATCGAGCATGCGGTGCATCGCCTCGATCCTGGGGCCCAGCGATGCCGCCAGCCCGGCATGGCGGAGCTTTAGGAGTTGGTTGACCGGCACCAGCTCGTTCAAAAGCTGTATCTGGACCAGCGGCGAGCGCGACAGGTGCATGCCATCGCCGTCGAACTGGCTGGCGATCATCGCCTCGAGCCGGCGCACCAGCGCTGCAAGGTCCCTTGGGTCCTCGAGCGCGCAAAGCGCCGCGCCGACCATCGCCACCGCCGCCATCAGGCGGGCCGCGGGATCAGGCTCGTAGCGCGCCCTCACCTTGAGCGATTGCACCTGCTTGTCGATGGCCCCGTTGATGCGCCTTATGTCCTCGGGCCCGGCGTCCTCGGTCAGAAGCGCATAGGATTTGAGCCAGTTGAGCACGCGCCGCGCGGTGATGAACACCGCCCAGCTTTCGCGCTCGAAGCTGCCATTGCGCCCGATCCAGTCGAGCACCAGCGTGCGCGCGAAACGCCGCTGGCCGGTATCGGAAAGGTCGCGGAAATGCCTGAGCCACCCAAAGGCGGAAAGATCGGCGAACCAGGCTTCGCTGCCCACATCGACGGCAAAGGGCGAAATCCCGCCCGTATCGACCAGTTCACCGGCTAAAAGATACTTGCCCTCCATCATTTCGACGATGGACTGGCTGTCGGCGGGGCGGAATTCGCTGAGGCGGGGCGCAAAGCCGGACCCCGACGCTTCCGCCCAGGTCCATGAGAACAACGGATTTGTGACAAACCTGTCCGCGACCGACAAGGCAGCCCGCCGCAGAACGAAACGCAATACTTTCAGCACACTGCTGCCTCAACACCACTCGCGTTTGTAACAATAGCATCAACCGCGCGTTTACCACAAACCCCCGGGGTGTCAGGCCAGCCGCAGGCGCATGGCGAAAAATCCGTCCATCGATCCCTCGACGCCACCGGGAAGCTTAAGCGCGGGATGGGTGCGCAATGTCCCCTGGGGGGTGACGGCCTCCCCCCAGCCTCCGCACAGGGCTGGCGTTACCGGTTCGAGCGCAAGTCCGGGCAGCGCCTCCTTTATCCAGCCGATTTGGTCCTCGCCTTCTTCGGCCTCGAGCGAACACACCGCATAGACCAGCCGCCCGCCCGGTTTTAGAAGCGTTGCCGCCTTTTCAATGAGCGACCGCTGCAATCTGACCCGCCCCGCGATGTCCTTTTCACCGCGCGAAAAGACCACCTCGGGGTGCCGCCGGAAGGTGCCGGTCGCCGAGCACGGCGCATCAAGGAGGATCGCGTCGAACGTTTCCGGGGGCGCATAGTCGAGCGCATCGGCAACGACGATTTCGGCGCCAAGCCCCAGCCGCTGAAGGTTTTCGCTAACCCGCGCCATGCGCTCGGGCGCTATGTCGAGCGCGGTGACCTCGGCGCCCATGGCGGCAAGCTGGGCAGTCTTGCCCCCCGGCGCGGCGCAGAGATCGAGCACCCTTTCGCCGGGCCGCACGTCGAGCAGCCGCGCGGGGAGCGAGGCGGCGAAATCCTGCACCCACCATTTCCCCTCCGCAAAGCCCGGCAGGTCGGCAACCGCCGCATCGCGGGCCAAAAGGCGCGCCGATTGCCCCGCAAGGGCGATAGCGCCCAATTGACCGGCAAGGTCGGGATCGTCTTTCCTGAACGTCAGGTCGAGCGGCGCCCCGGCCAGGAGCGCCTCGGCAAACCGGGTGACAGCCGCCGCGCCATACTGCGCCCGCCAGCGCGAGCCGAGCCAATCGGGAAACAGCAATTGGGGATCGAGCGCGCTCCAGCGGTCCGCCTCGCGCTGGACGGTGCGCAACGCGCCATTGACCAGCCTGTCGAACCGCCCGGCCCGCCGGTCGCGCCGCGCCGCCTCGACCGAAAGATGCAGCGCCGGATGATCGGCGATATCGTCGGCAAACAGCAATTGCGCGATCCCCAGATGCAGCACCGCCTCCAATATCCCCGAGCGCTGCGGAACGCCCCTCGCCAGCACCTTGTTAAGGATGATCGCGATATGCCCGTGGCGCCGCAGCGCCAGCGTCACCAGCCGGTTGGCCAGCGCCCGGTCGCGGCTGTCGGCGAACCGGTCGGCCCCGAACGGGACAAAGGGCGCGCCCGCCAGCACGTCCCTTAAACGGTAGGCGGCCTCGAGCCGGGGCCTGAGGCCGGGAATTGATTCGATATCGCGCAAAGACGGCGTCCTTTTCAGCGGGGCTTTGGAGTCCATCAGGCTTTCGCCGGAGAACAGGATCGTGGCAAGGCCGAACCCGCCATCCCCGATCACTTATCCCCAAGGCCCGCTTGAAGACCCGCCCGGTCCACCGTCGCGCGATCGCGTGCCGGGGGTGCGCCAGCTCTGCCCCTGCGGAGCGGGCCGGGCGGCACCGGTACGGGGATGGGGACGGGGCGGCCGGCCGCCGCCCGTCCGCGCCATCTGGGCAAGCGCGGCGATGCGGTTTTCCACATTGGGGTGGGTGGCGAAAAGATTGTCCATCCGCGCGCCCGAAAGGGGGTTGGCGATATACATATGCGCCATGGCCGGGGCGCGCTCGGCCGCCATGTTGACCGTCCGGCTGCCGATCGCCGAGATCTTTTCAAGCGCCGAGGCCAGCGCCATCGGGTCGCCGCAGATCGCCGCCCCGTCCTTGTCGGCCTCGTATTCCCGCGTCCGGCTCACCGCCATCTGCACCAGCATTGCCGCGATCGGGGCAAGGATGACCATGGCGATGGTGCCGATGGCGCCCATCGGATTGTTGTTGTCGCGCCCGCCGCCGAAAAACAGACCGAACTGCGCCAGCATCGAAATGGCCCCGGCAAGCGTTGCGGTGACCGTCATGGTGAGCGTGTCGCGGTTCCTGATATGGGCCAGCTCGTGCGCGATCACCGCGCCCACCTCGTCGGGCGTCAGGTGCCGCAGCAGCCCGGTCGTCACCGCCACCGCGCTGTTTTGCGGGTTGCGTCCCGTTGCAAAGGCGTTGGGCTGCTCGGTCTCGATCACATAGAGCTTTGGCATGGGCAGCCCCGCATTGGCGGCCAGATCGCGGGTGATCGTATAGAGCTGGGGAGCGCGGGTTTCGGAAATTTCGGTCGCGCCCTGCATCGAGAGCACCATCTTGTCCGAATTCCAATAGGCAAAGACGTTCATGCCGGCCGCGACGACGAGCGCGATCAGCATGCCGCCTTCCCCGCCGATCAGGTAGCCCACGCCCATGAAGAGCGCGGTCATCCCCGCAAGCAGAATGGTGGTCCGCAAGGCATTCATCATCTTTGTGGCTCGGCTTTCCTTGAAGGCTCGGTTGTTCTATTAGGATGGGAAGGCGTCGGGCTTTCGACAAGAGGCCCGATTCTAAACTCGCTGTCATGAAACCGGTTGCGAAATGACCCAGCCCCCCCCCAAGCGCCCCGACCCCAAGATCGCCCGCCGCGCGCTGGCCGAAGCCGAGGCGCGCCGGGCCGAGATCGACAGGAAAACCAGCGAGGCGCCCAGGGAAATCGACGGCCGGGGCGGGCTCGACCCCGCCCGCTACGGCGACTGGGAAATCAAGGGCATCGCCCCCGATTTCTAGATCGTTTCAGGTTTTGATGGAAACCGCCTGCCACGAGGGTTGGGGCTGGATCGCGCTGGATGCCGGGAACGCGTCCCGGAATGACATTGGTGGCTTTGGCCGATACCTGCCCCATTCCCGCCTGTCACCCCGGGATTCATTCCCGGGGTCCAGACCGAACCCGCCGCAATCGCGGGAACCCGGACGATTCCGTCAAATACTGATCTACTCTAGATTGATTTGTCCCCGCCGCGCCAGGGTGCGTGATACTGCACGGTTGCCCGCCCACGCCGCTTCCCGCCGAACCGGCCACGCGCCGGAATTTTAACTGAACGAATTGAACGCGATCCGTACAATTCGTTCAGTTATGAGCGTTGATCAGCCGAAAAGGCCGATCACCACGCCCTGAACGATCATGATCCCGAGCATGTAGCCGCCATTGATCAGCGCCAGCGACCATTTCTGGCCTTCATAGCGCTGGTTCATGACCATCGAGGTGACCATGAACCCGGCCCAAAGGTGTATCCCCACGATCACCGTATTGGCGATGGTGACGTCCCCGAGGATGCGCGGCGTCAGAAGCGCAAGGAAATAGGCCATCACGAGCTGCATCAGCGCGCTCCAGATGAACGGGGTTGCGTCCGCGCCCGACCGGGCCTTGATCTCTTCGGCCGTCTTGCCGGTCGCGGCCAGCCATTGCCTTGAAAGTCCCATATACCAGGCCGCGCCCAGCGCCATCGAGGCGATGGTCGCCAGCAGCACGGCCAGCCAGTTGACATCGAGATAGTTCATCGTGTCCTCCTCTTGGGTGTCTTACGGCTCCGTGCCGCCCATCTCGCAGACGATCTTCCATTCGGCCTCGGTCACCGGCTGCACGGAAAGCCGCGAATTGTTGACCAGCACCATGTCCTTGAGCCTTGGGTTTGCCTTGATCTCCTCGAGCGTCACCGGGCGCTCGAACGGGCGGACCGCCTCGACGTCGACGCACTCCCAGCGCGGGTCGTCGGTCGTCGAATCGGGGTGGGCAAGCGCTGCGACCCGGACGATCCCCACCACCGCCTTTTCCTTGACCGAATGATAAAAGAACCCCAGCTCGCCGAGCTTCATCTCGCGCATATTGTTGCGCGCCTGATAGTTGCGCACCCCGTTCCATTCCTCGGGGGCCCCTTTTTTTGCCTGTTGCTCCCAGCCCCAGGTCTCTGGTTCGGTCTTGAACAGCCAGTAGGCCATCGTCATCTCCTAGTTCTCGCGTTTGAGCGGGCGCTGCATCAGCATCGTCACCAGCATATCGATTTTCGCCTTGCCCGAGATCAGGAGGTTGACCGCGCCGACCAGCGGAGCCTCGACCCCATGGGCCTGCGCCAGCGCCTGTGCCACCGGCGCCGTCAGCACCCCCTCGGCCAGCCCGATCCCCGTTTCGCGGATCGATTCGACGCTCTCCCCCTCGCCCAGCGCCACCCCGAAGGCGTAGTTGCGCGATTGCGGAGAAGTGCAGCTCAGCGCCAGGTCCCCGATCCCCGAAAGCCCGCCAAGCGTTGCCTCGTGGCCACCCGCCGCCATCACCAGCCGCCCCGTCTCGGCAAAAGCGCGGGCAAGGAACGCCGAGCGGGCCGACAGCCCCAGCCCCGCCCCCTCGATCGCGCCCGCCCCCAGCGCATAGACATTCTTGAGCCCCCCGCACATCTCGACCCCGGTAATATCCCCCGAGGCATAGGGGCGAAAGGCCGGGCCCGCCAGCATGGCGGCGATATCCTCGGCCCGCTCGATCCTCCGCCCGGCCAGCGTCACCGCTGTCGGCTTGCCCGCCGCAACGTCATGGGCAAAGGAGGGGCCCGAAAGAACGAAGGGGTCGGCATCCGGCGCCAGCGCCGCCAAAATCTCGCTCTGGCGCTGATTGGTGCCGCGCTCGAACCCCTTGGCGCACAGGATCACCGGCTTTCCCGCCAGCGCATTGCCCCCAACCATGGCGAGCGTCTCGCGCGTCGCCTGCGCGGGCACCACCAGCAAAACCGCATCCGCCGTCTCGATGCCGGCAAACCCCACCTGCGCCACGATTCCCCCGTCGAGCACCAGATCGCCCAGATAGGAGGGCAGCCGGTGGGTTGCGTTGATCGCATCGATGGTTTCCCGGTTGCGCCCGCACAGCGTCACCTTATGGCCCGCCGCCCGCGCCGCCTGCCCCAGCGCTGCGCCCCACGAGCCTGCCCCGATGACGAAAACCCTGCCCATCACGACGCCCTTTCCAGCGGGGTGTCCGCGAGCGGCCAGCGCGGGCGCGCCGCGACATCGAACCCGTCGGTCGCCCCCAGCGCAAACCGCTCCGCCCCCGCCCAGGCGACCATCGCGCCATTGTCGGTGCAAAGCGCGGGCGGCGGCACGATCAGTTCGGCGCCAGCCTGTTCCGCAACCGCCCTGAGCGCCGCCCCGATCGCCTCGTTGGCCGCCACCCCGCCAGCAACGACGAATCGCGGCGTCACGTCGGGGAACGCGTTGCCGAACCGCTCCAGCGCCGCGGCGGACCGCGCCGCAACGATATCGGTCACCGCCTTTTGAAAGCTGGCGCATAGATCGGCAATGTCGGTATCGGATACCGGCGCCACCGATTCGGCGGCCAGCCGCAGCGCGGTCTTGAGGCCCGAAAAGGAAAAATCGAGCCTTTTTTCGCGCAGCAGCGGCCGGGGCAGCGCGAACCGGGTTTCATCGCCCTTCGCTGCCCATCGCTCCACCTCCGGCCCGCCCGGATAGCCCAGCCCCAAAAGCTTGGCCGCCTTGTCGAACGCTTCCCCGAGCGCGTCGTCGATCGTCGTGCCCCAAAGGGTGTGGCGCCCGACGCCCTCGACGAGGACGAACTGGCTGTGCCCGCCCGAAACCAGGAGCATCAGATAGGGAAATTGGACCCCATCAGTGAGCCGGGCCGTCAGCGCGTGGGCTTCGAGATGGTTGACCGCGATGAGCGGCTTGCCCGTCGCCGCCGCGATCGCCTTGGCCGTGGTGAGCCCCACAAGAACGCCCCCGATCAGCCCCGGCCCGGCGGTGGCGGCAATGGCGGAAAGATCGGAAAATTCCACTCCCGCCTCGTCGAGCGCCGCCCTTATGATGCGGTCGAGATGGGCCACATGCGCCCGCGCCGCCAATTCGGGCACCACCCCCCCGAAAACCGCGTGCTCGGCCAGTTGCGAGCGCACCACGTTGGAGACGATCTCCCCCCGCCCGTCCGGCCAGCGCCGCACGACGGCCGCCGCCGTTTCGTCGCAGCTCGTTTCGATCCCGAGAATAAGGCTGGTTCCATCCATTGCGGCGATCTGGTCTCTGGCCCCGTGATATGTTCTGATGGCAGGTAGAGCGCGTGAGGGAGCAAATCCCGGCGCGGCCCATTATATCCTTCGCGCCAATCTCTTGACATTGACGAGGCCACATTGCAATCGCAACCGACCCCCGTTCTGACCATCGGCACCCGCGGCTCCCCGCTTGCGCTCGCGCAGGCCCACGAAGTGCGCGAGCGGCTTTGCACCGCCCATGGCCTTGACCCCCGGGCCATCACCATCCGCGTCATAAAGACCAGCGGCGACGCCATCCAGGACAAGCCCCTCTCGCTGGTCGGCGGCAAGGGGCTGTTCACCAGGGAGATCGAGGAGCAGCTTTTGTCCGGCGCGCTCGACCTTGCCGTCCATTCCGCCAAGGACATGCCCACACGGCTGCCCGACGGCCTTATGCTATCGGCCTTTCTCGAACGCGAGGACGTGCGCGATGCGTTCCTTTCGCTCATCGCCAAAAGTCCCGATCACCTGCCCGAAAGGGCGGTCATCGGCACCTCCTCGCTGCGCCGCGCCGCGCAGATGAAGCGCTTCCGCCCCGATTTTTCCATCGTCCCCTTCCGGGGCAATGTGCAGACGCGCCTCCAAAAGCTGGCCGACAACGTCGCCGATGCCACCCTTTTGGCGCTGGCCGGGCTCAACCGGCTGGGGGAAAGCCACCGGGCAACGCAGATCCTCGATACCAAAAAATTCCCGCCTGCCCCCGCCCAGGGCGCCATCTGCATCGAAACCCGGTCCGACGACGAGGCGACCAACCGGCTCGTTGCCGCCCTCGATCATCGTGAAACGCGGCAAAAGGTCGAGGCTGAACGCGGCTTTCTCGAAAGCCTCGACGGCTCCTGCCGCACCCCCATCGCCGCCCTTTCCCGGCTCGATGAGGGCAAACTGACCCTTTTCGGGCAGCTGCTTTCCCCCGACGGGAAACAGGCTTTCGAGGACGAAATCTCGGGCGACGCCGACGCCGGCCTCGCTCTGGGGCGACAATTGGGCGAAAGCCTCAAGACCGAGGCGGGCGAGGACTTTCTCGCGGATCTGAAGAGGGGCTGAACCTATAGCCAATCGTATCGTGGCTCACACCGCAGCCCCCTCATCCGACCTTTCGCTTCGCGAAAGCCCACCTTCTCCCACGAGGGGAGAAGGGGACACTGTGGATGTTTCGGCTCTTGAGCCCCCCTCTCCCCGTGTGGGAGAGGGGTTGGGGGTAAGGGGGTAGCGATGCCAACCACAAACGCCGCACTCCGGTGGAATTCGGAATTGGGAGCACAATGACCAGGAAAACCAAACTGCTGGTGACCCGGCCGGAGCCCGACGCAAGCCGCACCGCCGCCCATCTGAAGGCGCTGGGGCTCGATCCGGTCGTTGCGCCGCTCCTTGACCCCGTTGCGCAGGACGTCTCGCTCCCCGACCCCCACGCCTATGCGGCCATCGCCTTCACCTCACCCAACGCGGTGCGTTTTTTCGCCCGCCGTCGCCCCGATGGCGCGGTGACGCAAAAGCCGGTTTTTGCGGTGGGGGAAGGCACCGCGGAGGCCGCCCGCGCGGTCGGGTTCTTGTCGATCCGGGCCGCCGAGGGCACGCTGGCCGATCTCGTTCCCCTCATCGTTGCAACCCATGAGGGCGGCGCCATATTGCACCCCGCCGGGCGCGATCTCAGCGGCGACATGGCCGGCGCGCTCGCCGCCCACGGCATCGAGGTGCTGGGCGCAACCCTTTACGCCATGGAACAGGCCCAGGCCCTTCCCCCCGCCATCCGTGCGCAACTGGTTGCAGGCGGGATCGAGGGGGCGCTGTTCTTCTCGCGCCGCACCGCCGAGGCGTTCGCAAGGCTCGCCGCCGGTCCCGATTTTGCCGCGACAAGAGCCCGGCTCGGGTGCCTGTGCATATCGGCAAACTGCGCCGAACCGCTGGTTGAAAGCCATTTCCCGCGCATCGCGCTCGCCGACCAGCCCTCCCACGAAGCGATGTTGGCGCTTGCGCTCGCTTTCGTCCGCGACCAAAAGAGGGCATGATCGTTACCGAACCCGTGATCAAGAGGCGACACCGCCATGGCCGATAAACCGACCGGACCCGTCAAGCCGCCCACCCTCGACCTCAAGGCCCGCGCCTCCGGGCCCGAAAAGGCCGGGGAAAAACCGGCATCGGCCACCGCCGCCGATAAACCCGCGCCCGGGACCGCAGCGCCCGGCAAGCCCGACGCGCCTGCATCCCCGCCGCCGCCCTCCGGCGGTGCCGCCAAGGACGCGCCCGAGCCGCAGCCCAGAAAACCCGAACCCGCCCCGTCCGTGCCCCCTGCATTGCTGGCCGCAACCGGGATAGGCGGCGCAATCCTCGGCGTTGCCGCCGCCTATGGGCTGGCGGCTACCGGCTTCTGGCCGCAACCGAACCCGCAGTCCCAAGATGCACTCGCCGCACTCGAAACCCGCATCGCCCGCGCCGAAAACACCCTTGAAGCCGCAACCAACGATCTCTCGGGCCTTGGCGCCCGGATGGGCACCGTCGAAAACGCCCCGGCGCCCGAAATCCCCGCCCTGCCCGACGATCTCGTGACCCAAGCCCGTCTCGATACGCGTCTTGAGGCGCTTGGCCGCCAGATCGAGGCCGTCGCCGCCGGCATCCCCGCCGACCAGTCGGGAGAACTGGCCGGGGAGATCGCGCGGCTGGGACAAGGGCTCGAAACGTTCGGTGCCGAACTCGAAGCCCTTTCAGCCCGCGCCGATACGCTCGAAGCGCAGGCCGCCAATCAGGCGAGCCTCGACGCCTTGCGCGCCGAGCGCGACCGTTTCGCGCAACTGCCCGGCGCCACCGCCACGCTCGAGGCCGCCATTCTTTCGGGGCAGCCCTTCGGGGCCGAGCTTGCCGCCATCGAAGCGCTGGTGCCCGAGCTTGGCCTTTCCAATCCCGTCCGCGCCATCGCCGCCAATGGGGTAACGCCCATGCGCGAGACCGCCCGCGCCTTCCGCGCGCTCATCCCCGATCTTCTGGCCGCAAGGCCGCAGGACCCGCAGGCGGGCTGGCTCGATACCCTCATGGGGCAGGCCGAATCGGTCCTCGCCCTGCGCCCGGTCGATGGCGACGGCAGCGCACCCGAGGCCGTCATCGGGCAGATCGAAACCACGCTCGATGACGGCGATGCCCCCGCCGCGCGCGCCCTTTTGCTCGATCTGCCCGCCCCGATGCAGGCCATCGCCGCCCCGGTGCGCGCCCAGCTCGACGCAACGATTGCAGCCGATGCCCTTGTCGCCGACATCCGCGCGCTCGGCCCCCGGTCCGGGGAGGACACACAATGACACGCCTTGTCGTCTGGCTGGTCCTCAGTCTTGTTCTCGCGCTGGGCGCGGCATGGCTCGTTGCCCTGCCCGGCACCGTCGCCATCGATCTTGGCCGCTACCGGCTCGAGCCGGGGCTGGGCACCGCGATCTTTGCCGTACTGGTATTGATCCTTGTTTCCATCCTTTTATGGGCCATCATCCGGCGCGTGCTCGAAACCCCGGCCCGTCTCGCGCGTCATAACGAAGAGCGCAGGAAAAAGGCCGGGGTCGAGGCGCTTTCCGATGGCTATATCGCGCTCGAAGCCGGCGAATTTTCCCGCGCGCGTACCCTCGCCCGCGACGCACAGGCCAGGCTGGCCGACGGAACCGCGGCCCAACTGCTCGAAGCGCGCGCCGATCTGGCGCTGGGCGATTTCACCGCCGCCCGCGAGCATTACCGCGCGCTTGTCTCCAACCCGAAAACCGCCATCGCCGCGCTCGCCGGGCTTTACGAGCAGGCAAGGGCGCAGGACCGCTCCCGCGCCGCGCTGACCTTTGCACGCAAGGCGCTGACCCTTGCCCCGACGCTCGACTGGGCCGGGCAGGCGGTGTTCGAGGACCTCGCCCAGCGCGGCGCATGGGCCGAAGCGCTCGAAATGACCGCGGCGCTCCCCGCCCATACCAGAAGCCAGAAGGCGGCCAAAAAGCGCCGGCAGGGGGTGCTTGAAACCGCCCTTGCCCTTGCGCTCGAACCGACCGACCCGACAGGCGCGCTCGACCACGCCGGCAAGGCGCTCAGGGCCATCCCCGATTTCGTGCCCGCCGCACTGGTCGCCGCGCGCATCCATATCGACCGCGACGAGACCCGTAAGGCATCATCGCTCCTGAAGCGCGTCTGGGCCGCAACCGGCCACCCGGACGCGGCGATCCTTTACGCCCACGCAAGGCCCGGCAGCTCGGCGCTCGAACGGCTCAAGCGCCTCGAGACCCTCATCTCCGATCCCGGCGCCAGCCCCGAGGCGGCGATCGTCCTCGCCCGCGCCGCCATCGATGCCTATGAGTGGGACCTGGCGCGCGGGACGCTGGCGCCCTTTATCGAGGACGACCCGACCCGCAAGGTGTGCCTGCTGATGGCCGAGATCGAGGAAGGCCAGACCGGCGATCAGGGCAAGGCCCGCGTCTGGCTCTCCCGCGCCGCCGCCGCCCCCGCCGACCCCATCTGGGTCGCCGACGGCGTCACCTCCGAGGACTGGGCCCCGGTTTCCCCGGCAACCGGCCGGCTCGACGCCTTTGCCTGGAAGGTCCCGGTGACCGCGAGCGCGCCAATATTGATCGAAACCGAAGGCCCTGCCGCACCCCCCGCCACCATCGAGGCGCAACCGGCGGCAAAATCCCCCGATGCACCGGCCAGCGTCCCGTGATCATCAATCACTCTTGCACTTCTTCAAACCCGCCAGTAAAGAAAGGCGCATCAGGCCGCTTTAGCTCAGTTGGTAGAGTACATCATTTCGTAAATTAGCGGGTCCGCTAGAGAATGAGGTTCGAAGCCAGTGGGTTGGGGCTGGTGAGTGAAAGTTAGTAGGGCCATAGTAGGGCAAACCTGCGAAGGGTAAGCCGCCTTAGCTCAGTTGGTAGAGCATCGCATTCGTAATGCGAGGGTCGCGTGTTCGAGTCACGCAGGCGGCACCATTCCCTTTAAGATCGAAGATTTAATTCGCTTCAGGTTCTGACGGAATCGTCGAGGTTCCCGCGATTGCGGCAGGTTCGGTCTGGACCCCGGGAATAAATCCCCGGGGTGACAAGCGGGAACAGGGCGGCTATCGGCCAAAGCCGCCAATGTCATTCCGGGATCATTCCCGGAATCCAGCGCAATGCAACTCCAACCACCGCGGCAGGCCCATTCTAAAGCGTCTACACTCAACGCAAAAGTCAACGACTCTCGTGCTTTCCTCGCGTACTCGCAACCCACAAGAAGTATTGCGCCTCGTCCACCATCCACGCCATGCACTTCTCGCGCGGTGTCCATGTGTTCGCGCTCGCCGCCATGCAGGTGTCATCGCTGTGGGTCCCGGGTGCCTTGCGGCCTGCATGGACGGTTGAGAGCGTATTGCCGCTCGATCCCGCTCTTGTCGTCATGCCGGTCGGCCAGTGGCTGGGGAGCAGGCTGCCGCCTTCGGCCGGCTGATCCTTGCCTTTCTCCGGGTCATCGGTATCAAGCTGGTTTTCGGCCTCTGAAACAAAAAAGGCGGCCCCGGGGGACCGCCTTTTCATAAATCATATGCCTGCCCGTTACGCCGCGACGAGGTTGCGCAGCACGTAGTGCAGGATGCCGCCGTGGCGGTAATATTCGAGCTCGTCGAGCGTATCGATGCGCAAAAGCACCGGCACGGTCTGTTTCCTGCCATCGCCATGGGTGATGTCGAGTTCGAGCGTCTGGCGCGGCTCGATGTTGGCGAGCCCGCGGATCGAGACGGTTTCATCGCCCGTGATCCCGAGGCTCTGCCAGCTTGCGCCATCCTGGAACATCAGCGGCAATACGCCCATGCCGACGAGGTTGGAGCGGTGGATGCGCTCGAAGCTCTGGGCGATGACGGCGCGCACGCCGAGCAGCGTCGTGCCCTTGGCCGCCCAGTCGCGCGAGGAGCCGGTGCCGTATTCCTTGCCCGCGAAAACCACCAGCGGGGTGCCCTTGGCCTTGTACTCCATGGCCGCGTCGTAGATCGGCACGACCTCGCCCGAGGGCGATCTGGTAAAGCCGCCCTCGACGTTGTCGAGCATCTGGTTCTTGATGCGGATATTGGCGAAGGTGCCGCGCATCATCACTTCATGGTTGCCGCGGCGGGCGCCGTATGAGTTGAAGTCGATGGGCTTGACCTGACGCTCGACCAGATATTGTCCGGCCGGGGTTCCGGCCCGGAACGAGCCGGCCGGCGAGATGTGGTCGGTGGTGATCGAATCAAGGAACAGCGAGAGCACGCGGGCATCCTCGATGTCGGTGATGGGCGCGGGGGTCAGGCTCATGTCCTCGAAATAGGGCGGGTTCTGCACGTAGGTGGAAGACGAATTCCACTTGTAGGTCTCCCCGCCATCGACCTTGATGGCCTGCCAGCGCTGGTCGCCCTTGAACACATCGCCGTAGCGGCGCTTGAACATGTCCACCGAAATGGCGGTACGCAGCACCTCGGCGATCTCGCCCGAGGAAGGCCAGATATCCTTGAGATAGACCGGATTGCCCTCCTTGTCCTTGCCCAGCGGCTCGGTGGTGATGTCGCGCGTCATGCGTCCGAGAATCGAATAGGCAACGACCAGCGGGGGCGAGGCGAGATAGTTGGCGCGCACGTCCGGGTTGACGCGGCCCTCGAAATTGCGGTTGCCCGACAGCACCGAGACGGCGACGAGGTCGTTGTCATTGATACATTTGGAGATGTTTTCATCGAGCGGGCCGGAGTTGCCGATACAGGTCGTGCAGCCATAGCCCACCGTGTTGAAGCCCATGGCATCGAGCTCGTCCTGAAGGCCCGACTTGGTGAGATATTCGGTCACCACCTGCGAGCCGGGGGCAAGCGAGGTCTTGACCCAGGGCTTTGGCGAAAGACCCTTTTCGCGGGCCTTGCGCGCAACCAGCCCGGCCGCGATCAGCACCGAGGGATTGGAGGTGTTGGTGCATGAGGTGATGGCGGCGATCACCACATCGCCGTCGCCGATGCAGTAATCGGTGCCGGCCACGGGATGGCCCCTGGTGTTGTCGTCATCATATTGAGGCGTGGCGCTGGCTCCGGTCGCGCCTTCATCGATGAAACGCGATTCCACCTTGTCGCCGGGCAGCTCCTTGGTGTCCTTGCGCCCGCCGGTGATCTCGTCGAGCGCTGAAACAAAGGCAGTGGCGGCGTCGGCGAGGGCAACGCGGTCCTGCGGGCGCTTGGGCCCGGCCAGCGACGGCACGACCGTTGAAAGATCGAGCTCGAGCGTATCGGTAAAGACCGGGTCGGCATCCGCATCGGTGCGGAACATGCCCTGTGCCCTGGCATAGGCTTCGACCAGCGCGACGCGGTCGGGCTCACGCCCGGTATCGTTGAGATATTTGATGGTTTCGGCGTCGATGGGGAAAAAGCCGCAGGTCGCACCATATTCGGGCGCCATATTGGCGATGGTCGCCTTGTCCTCGAGCGAGAGGCTGGACAGCCCCGCTCCGTAGAACTCGACGAACTTGCCCACCACGCCCTTCTTGCGCAGCATTTCGGTGACGTGCAGCACGAGGTCGGTGGCGGTGATGCCCTCGGGCAGCTTGCCGGTGAACTTGAACCCGATCACCTCCGGGATGAGCATGGAAATGGGCTGGCCGAGCATGGCGGCCTCGGCCTCGATGCCGCCCACGCCCCAGCCGAGCACGGCAAGCCCGTTGACCATGGTGGTGTGGCTGTCGGTGCCCACCAGCGTATCGGGATAGGCGATCTCCTCGCCATTCTCGGATCGGGTCCAGACGGTCTGGGCGAGATATTCGAGGTTCACCTGATGGCAGATGCCGGTTCCGGGGGGCACGACGCGGAAGTTTTCAAACGCCGACTGGCCCCAGCGCAGGAACTCGTAGCGCTCGCCATTGCGCTCGTATTCGCGCGCGACGTTCTGCTCGAAGGCCTGGGGGGTGCCGAAATAATCGACCATCACCGAGTGGTCGATGACCAGATCGACGGGAACGAGCGGGTTGATCTTCTGGGGATTGGCGCCCAGCTTTTGGGTCGCATCGCGCATGGCGGCAAGATCGACGACGGCGGGAACGCCGGTGAAATCCTGCATCAGAACGCGCGCCGGACGGTAGGAAATCTCGTGGCCCGCCCTGCCCTTGTCATCGAGCCATGCCTTGACGGCCTTGATGTCGTCGGCCTTTACCGTGCGGTCGTCCTCGAAGCGCAAAAGGTTCTCAAGCACGACCTTGAGCGAATGTGGCAACCGGGAAATGCCGTTCAGCCCGTTGTTTTCCGCCTCGGGGAGCGAAAAGATCGTATAGGCCTTGTTTCCAACGGTGAGGGACTTTTTAGCATTGAAGCTATTGGATTTATCGGTCACGCGATCCGCCTTGTGCTAGGATTTCGGGGCACCCCCGAATATGACCGGGCCAAACGGCCGATCGCCACCGGGCTCGCCCCACGAGCCCCGTCCTTGCGATGCTGGCCACCGGCATAAGGCGGAGGCGTCTGGCGGCAACGGGGCAAGTCCCCGGCTGCGCCAATCTGTCTTCTCTATAATGGTTCCAATTTACACTTGCCAGCCCGGACTTTGGTTCAATAGAGCTAAACGCCCAGAAACGGGGTCATTTTTCGTATGCCGGAAGCCGGTCTCAAGGTTGACGATCTTTGTGTTGCGCGGGGCGGGCGCCCGGTGCTCTCGGGGCTGGGCTTCGCGCTGGGCCCCGGCGAAGCGCTCGAGGTGCGCGGCCCCAACGGGGCGGGCAAGTCGAGCCTTTTGATGGCGCTGGCCGGGCTCATCGCCCCGGAAAAGGGCACGATCGGCTGGAGCGGAGGGGGCGAAGCGGGGGAAAGCCGCGCGCTTTTGCACTATCTGGGGCACAGGGCGGCGGTAAAGCCGGGGCTGACCTTAAGGGAAAATCTCACATTCTGGGCCGACGCGCTCCGGGGCGCGCGCGACGGGGTGATGCCGGCGCTTGCGGCAGCCGGGCTTGCCGCCATCGCCGATCTCGATGCAGGGGTGCTTTCGGCGGGGCAGGCAAGGCGGCTGGCGCTGGCCCGGCTGCTGGCCATTCGCCGCCCGGTCTGGCTGCTCGACGAGCCCACGGCTGCACTCGACAAGGACGGGGCCGGTTGGGCCGGCACGCTCGTCGCCGCGCATCTGGCGGGGGGAGGGATGGCGGTGATTGCGACCCATCTCGACATCGCATACGGATCCGGCGTCTCGCCCCGGCGTCTCGATCTGGAGGGCGGAGCATGAGGGCGTTCCTTGCGATCGTTGCTCGGGATCTGAGGCTCGGCTTGCGGCAGGGCGGCGATATCCTGACCCTCGTCCTGTTTTTCGTCATCGTTGGCACGGTGCTGCCCTTTGCGATCGGGCCCGATCGGCCCCAGCTTGCGCGCCTCGCCCCGGCGATCGTCTGGGTGGCGGCGCTTCTGGCCCAGCTCCTGTCCAACGAGCGCCTGTTCGGGAGCGATTTCGAGGACGGTTCGCTCGCCATATTGCGCCACGCGCCCCTGCCGCTCGAAATGGTGGTGGGGGCCAAGATGCTCGCGCACTGGGTGCTGACAGCCCTGCCCATCATTGCCGCGACCCCGGTGCTCGCGCTGATGCTGGGGATGGAGGGGGAGACGCTGCTGCGCGCCATCGGTTCGCTGGTTCTGGGCACCCCGGCGCTGGTTGCGTTCGGTACGGTCGGGGCGGCTGTGACAGTTGGCCTCAAGCGCGGCGGGCTAGTGGCGCCGGTTCTCGTCTTGCCCCTGAGCCTGCCAGTGCTTATTTTCGGCACCGGCGCGATGGCCCCCATGGTGCCGGGGGCCTCGGGCCAGGCGCTGCTGCTGCTTGCCGCGCTCGGCCTCGTGAGCGTTGCGCTGGTGCCCTTTGCCGCCGCGATGGCATTGAGATTTGCCGGGGAATGAAAGATTTGGCTTTGCTCGAGGACAACGCGCCCAAACCGGGCCTGTGGACGCAGATCGCCCATCCGGGGCTGTTCCTGGGCTGGTCGCGCCATCTGATCGTGCCGCTTGCCGTCATCACCGCGGCGCTTGCCGCCTGGGGGCTTTATCTTTCGTTCTGGGGGTCGCCGCCCGACTATCAGATGGGCGACACGGTGCGCATCATGTATGTGCACGTGCCCGCCGCCTGGCTTTCCCAGTTCTGTTACGCGGTGATGTTTGCTTCCGCCATCGGCACGCTGGTCTGGCGGCACCCGATGGCCGATGTGAGCCAGAAGGCCGCTGCCCCCCTCGGGGCGGCCTTTACGCTTCTGGCCCTTTTTACCGGTTCGCTCTGGGGGCGCCCCACCTGGGGCACGTTCTGGGAGTGGGACGGGCGGATGACCTCGACCCTTGTCCTTTTGTTCATCTATCTGGGAATCATCGCGCTCTGGCGGGCGTTCGACGACCAGCTCAAGGCGGCGCGGTTCGTGTCGGTGGTAACGCTGGTGGGGGCGATCAACATCCCGGTCATCAAATTCTCGGTCGACTGGTGGCAGACGCTCCACCAGCCCGCCTCGGTCATCCGGCTCGACGGGCCGACCATCGCGCCGGAAATCCTCATCCCGCTTCTGGTGATGACGGCGGCGTTCTCGATGCTGTTTCTGACGCTGCATCTGGTGCGCATGCGCACCGAGGTGATCAAGCGTCGGATACGGTCCCTAGAACTTGCGGCGGCGCGGGCCGCGGCGGGAGGCGCCCTATGATCGAGCTTGGCCAGCATTGGGTGTTCATCGATGCGGCGTATGCGGGCTGCTTCGTTCTTGTTGCAGTGCTCATCTTCTGGGTTGCGGCCGATGCCTATCGGGCGAGGGCGCGCGTCAAGGCGCTCGAAGCAGCGCGGGAACGCCAGCGGGCGGCGAGGGACTGATGGCGGCAAACCGCGCGCGGGTCGTTCTGGCGATCCTTCCGCTCCTGGCGCTGGTTGCGCTGGTTGCGGTCTTTGCGACCCAGATGGGGCGCGATACCGATTTCGTCCCCTCGGCGTTGATCGACAGGCCGGTGCCCGATTTCACGCTCGCCCCGGTCGAGGCGCACGGCCAGCCGGGCTTTTCGAGCGCCGATCTTGCGGGAAACGGGGTTTCGGTGGTCAACGTCTTTGCAAGCTGGTGCATACCGTGCCGGGACGAGCATCCCTTCCTCATGGACCTCGCCCAAAGGGGCGGCACGACGCTTTACGGCATCAATTACGATGACCCGGCCCCCAATGCGCGCGCGTTTCTCGCCGAGCTGGGCAACCCCTATGACGCGATCGGGGCGGACCGCGACCGGCGCGTGGGGATCGAATGGGGGGTTTATGGGGTGCCCGAGACCTTCGTGGTCGACAATGAGGGCATCATCACCTTCAAGCATGTGGGCCCGCTGAGCGCCGAGAGCTACGAAACGCGCCTTCTGCCCGCCATCGCCGCCGCCCGATAGGGCTCACATTTCCGTTTCCGCGCCCTTTACGGCGGCCTTGACCGGATCGTCCGCCCCCTCGGCGTCGGACGCGTATTTGTTGAGCAGCGACAACTGGCTCATGGCAAAGATCATGGTGATGGGCATGATGCCCCAGACCTTGAAGGCCACCCAGAAATCGGTGCTTTGCGTGCGCCAGACGATTTCATTGAGCGCGGCAAGGACGAAAAAGAAAAGGCCCCAGCGCAGGGTGAGCAGATACCAGCCGCGCGGCTCGAGACGATAGACCTCGCCGAACACGTAACGCAGCAGCGACTGGCCGAACACCAGCCCGCCCAGAAGCGTCGAGCCGAACAGGGCGTTGGTGATGGTGGGCTTGAGTTTGATGAAGGTGTCGTCATTGAGCCAGAGCGTCAGGGCACCGAAAACCAGCACCACGGCGCCGGTCACCAGCGGCATGACGGGAACGCGCTTCATGATGAGCTGTGACAGCGCGAGCGATATGGCCATCGCGACCATGAAGACGGCGGTCGCAAAAAAGATCGGCTCGGCGGGAAACCAGTTCCCGAGCACCGGAAAGGTCTCCAAAAACCACGCGCCCCGGAAATTGACGATGAAAAAGACGACCAGCGGCCCCAGTTCGAGCGCCAGCTTGGTCATTTGCGCCTTGAGTTCGTCCCGGTTGAGGTCGTCCTTGGTCGGTGCGTCGGTCATTTTTTAGTCTTTCCCGCCGGTTCCGGCGATGGCGCGGGCGAAATCGTCCGCATTGAAGCTTTCAAGGTCGCCAATGGCCTCGCCCACCCCGATATAATGGATGGGCAGGCCGAATTTCTTCGCGATGGCGACCAGGATGCCGCCGCGCGCCGTGCCGTCGAGCTTGGTCATCACCAGCCCGGTGACCCCTGCCTTTTGCGAAAAGATTTCGACCTGATTAAGGGCGTTCTGGCCGGTGGTGGCATCGAGCGTCAGAAGTGTTGCGTGCGGGGCGGTCTCGTCGCGCTTCCTGATGACGCGGATGATCTTTTCAAGCTCGTCCATCAGTTCGGTGCGGTTCTGGAGCCGGCCGGCGGTATCGATGATGACGATGTCGGTGCCCTCCTCCTGCGCCCGTGCGACAGCATCGAAGGCCAGCCCCGAGGCATCGGCGCCGGTGGGGCGGGTGACCACCTCCACCTCGTTGCGCTGGCCCCAGACCTGCAACTGCTCGACAGCGGCGGCCCGGAAGGTGTCGCCCGCCGCGAGCAGCACAGATTTGCCCGCCGCTTTGAACTTGGCGGTCAGTTTGCCGATGGTCGTCGTCTTGCCCGAGCCGTTGACCCCCACCATCAGGATGACGAAGGGCTTTTTGCCCGCATCGATCTCGAGCGGGGTGGCAACGGGGGCGAGAACCGATGCAACCTCCTCGGCGAGCGCCAGGCGCACGTCCTCGGCGGAAACGTCCTTGTCGAATTTTTCGGCGCGCAGCCTTTCGGTGATCGCCAGCGCCGTGTCGATGCCCAGATCGGCGGCAATGAGGGTGTCCTCGAGGTCGGCGAGCGTCGTCTCGTCGAGCCTTTTTTTGATAAAGACCGCGCCGATCGAACTCGTGAGATTATCCGAAGAGCGCTTGAGGCCCGCGCCCAGCCGCTCGATCCAGCTTTTTGGGGCAGCTTCGGGTTCCACCTCGACATCGACGGGGACGGGTGGCTCGGCCTCGGGCGGATTGGGATGACCGGCCCGCACCCATTCGGCCTGCATTTCGGGCGGAGCGGCGTCGGGGCCCACATTGTGCGCGTCCGGTTCGGTGTCGGGTTTTCGATCTTGAGGTTCGGGCTTTGCCTCGCCGCCGAACAGCCGCCCCCACAGACCTGGTTTTCTGGTTGGTTTGTCCGTGCTCATGCCGCCTGCCTTTCGGTGCGGGCGGTGAGCCCGTTCGGGGTGGTCGCAACGATCCGTGCCTTAACGATCTCGCCGGGGGTTCCGGTTTCGAGCGCAACGGGGATGAACTGCTCGGTCCGGCCCAGCCCGTTGTGTTCAACGAGCACGGATTCGGTCAGCCCGACCCGGCTTTCGCATAGTTTCTGGAACCGGGCGTTCCCCGCCGCCCGCAAGAGCGCGGCGCGGTCGCGGGCGGTTTTTCTTACCACTTGCGGCATCCGTGCGGCGGGCGTGCCCTCGCGCGGGGAGAAGGGGAAGACATGGAGATAGGTCAGGTCGGCCTCGGTGACGAAATTGAGGGTGTTTTCAAACATCGCATCGGTTTCGGTCGGAAATCCGGCGATGATGTCGGCGCCGAACACCATGTCGGGCCTGAGCGCGCGCAGCTTTTCGACGATCCCGAGCGCGTCGGCGCGCAAGTGCCGGCGCTTCATGCGTTTGAGGATCATGTCGTCGCCCGATTGCAGCGATAGGTGCAGGTGCGGCATCAGGCGCGTATCGGTGACGGCCTCATAAAGCGCGGGGTCGGCCTCGATGGAATCGATCGAGGAAATACGCAGGCGCGGCAGGTCGGGGACGTGTTTCAGGATCGCTTGCGTGAGCTTGCCCAGTGTCGGCGCGCCGGGCAGATCGCCGCCATAGGAGGTGATGTCGACCCCGGTCAGCACGATCTCGCGATAGCCATTGCCGGTGAGGCGCCTGATCTGCTCGACCACCACGCCCATCGGCACCGAACGCGACGGACCGCGCCCGAAGGGAATGATGCAGAACGTGCAACGGTGGTCGCACCCGTTCTGGACCTGCACAAAGGCCCGCGCCCGCCCGTCGAGCCCGTCGATCAGGTGCCCGGCGGTTTCGGTCACGCTCATGATGTCGTTGACCTGCACCTTGTCGTTGAGTGATACGCCAAAGGCGATGGGCCGGTAGCTTTCGGCCTTGAGCTTGTCGTTGTTGCCCAGGACCAGGTCGACCTCTTCCATGTCGCCGAAATCGCGCGCCTGCGTCTGGGCGGCGCAGCCGGTGACGATGATCTTTGCGCCCGGATGGTCGCGGCGCGCCTTGCGCACCGCCTGCTTGGCCTGCCGCACCGCTTCGGCGGTCACCGCGCAGGTGTTGACGATGATGGCGTCGGTCAGCCCCGACTTTGCCGCCTCGGATTTGACGACCTCGGATTCATAGGCATTGAGACGGCAGCCAAAGGTGATGGTTTGGATGCTCACGCGGCGTCTCCACCGAGCATGTGGGCGGGGATCTCGCCCACCCCGTCATTCGCCCATGGCCCGGTCATGAGGATATGATCGTTGTCCTCGCGCCAGTCGATCTCGAGCGGGCCGCCGGGCAATTCGATCGTCACCTTGCGTCCGGTCAGTCCCTTGCGGGCGGCGGCGGCGGCGGTCGCACAGGCGGCGGTGCCGCAGGCAAGCGTCAGGCCCGCCCCGCGCTCCCAGACCTTTATACGGATGCGGTCGGGCCCGAGCACATGGGCGAGGGTGATATTGGCGCGCTGGGGAAAGATGGGGTGGTTTTCAAGCAGCGGCCCGAAGCGCTCAAGATCATGGGCCGCAAGGTCATCGACCCAGAAGACGGCGTGCGGGTTGCCCACATTGACCACCGAAGGGGTATGGAGCACGGGGGCATCGATGGGACCGATCTGCAATTCGATGCCCGTCGTATCGGCAAAGGGTTCGGCAAGCGGAATCTCGTCCCACGCAAAGCGGGGTACGCCCATGTCGACGGTGACGAGATCGTCTTTCAGCGTGCCGCTCAAAATACCGGCATTGGTGCGGATGGTGGCGCCTTGAGCACCCTTTTCCGCAGCGATGGTTGCAACGATGCAGCGGGTGGCGTTGCCGCAGGCGTCGACTTCTCCGCCCTCGGCGTTGAAGATGCGCATGAAGGCATCGACGCCCTCGATCGCATCGGGCTCGATGACGATGAGCTGGTCGCAGCCGATACCGCTCCGGCGGTCGGCGATAGCGCGCACCGCTCCGGCGGTCAGCGCGATGGGCGCGCGCCGCGCATCGAGCACGACGAAATCGTTCCCCAACCCGTTCATCTTGACGAAAGGCAGCGCCGTTGCGGCCATGGCTGATCGTTCCCTGTCCATAAGGGCCCTTGTTTGCCGGTAGGGCCTATATGGAGGAAAAGCGTTGCGATTTCCAGCCTTCCGCCGCGCCCGGCGCCCGTCTTGCGCGTCCATTGTGGTTAAGCACTTGTTACGGGATTGCCCATATATTGGGCAGATCAAGTGCCTTGGAGGAGGAAATGTCCTTGACGCAGACTATGGAGGTGCGCGGTGGGGAGCGTGCGCCGGAACATGTTCTGGCGCCAATCGGAGAACGGGTCGGGCGGCTCGGCGTGGCGATCGCCGATATTGTCGGGCTCATTGCGGACCTGAGCGATGACGGTCAGCGCCAGAGCGCGGCCACAAACGAAGTGATCGCGGCGGCAGGCGAGATGAGCGCGGCCACGACCACGCTCGACAAGGTCATGAACGAAACGCTTTTGACGGCGAACGAGACGCGCGACGTGATCGGCAAGAGCGCCAGGGTGCTGGGCGATGTCGTGCAATCGAGCACGAAGGCCATGACGGCGCTGGGCGATGGCGCGCTCAAGGTCCGCGATACGCTGGTGACCGTTGAAGCGACCACCGCGCGGGTCAACGCGGCGAGCGCCTCGATCGGACAGATCGCGCGCGAAACAAAGCTTTTGGCGCTCAATGCGAGCGTCGAGGCGGCGCGGGCCGGGGAGGCGGGCGCGGGGTTCGCGGTCATCGCCCAGGCGGTCAAGACGCTGGCCGACCAGATCCACGGGTTTTCGGGCGAGATCAGCACCCAGCTTTCCTCGATGAAGGAGGCGTTGGCCCAGCTTCAGGCTCAGGCGCAGTGCAATGCCGATGCGGCAAACGAAGCGGCGGGGCACAACGCGGCGGCGACCGAGGCCACCGAAAGCCTTGCGCGGGTCGTGGGATCGGCCGATGCGCTGGTCAGCGGCATCGAGACGATGCGCGGGCCGGTGCAGTCCAATGTCGAGGGCTTTGCCGCGGTCCAGAGCGGGCTCGACGGGCTCGCGGCCTCGATCGCGCGCTCCCAGTCCCATCTCGATACGGCGGAAAACCGCGCCGAGGCGATCCTCACGATTTCCGAGGAGTTCATCCTGTTCGTCGCCGATAGCGGGGTCGAGACCGCCGATACGCCCTTCATCAACGAGGTGAAGGCACAGGCCGACCGCATCGGCGCGCTGTTCGAGAGCGCGGTGGCGGCGGGCGAGATCGCGATGGCGGATCTGTTCGATACCGGCTATCGCGAGATCGCCGGGTCCAACCCCAGGCAGATGCTGACGCGGTTCACAGCCTTTACCGACCGGGTCCTCCCGGCCATTCTCGAGCCGGTGCTCGAGATGGACCCGCGCGTCACCTTCTGCGCGGCGGTCGACCGCAACGGATATCTGCCCACCCACAACCGCATCTATTCGCACCCCCAGGGGCCCGATCCGGTCTGGAACGTCTCGAACTGCCGCAACCGGCGCATTTTCGATGACCGCACGGGGCTCTCGGCGGGGCGCAACACCAAGCCGTTCCTCGTCCAGACCTACCGCCGCGACATGGGCGGCGGCCAGTTCGCGCTGATGAAGGACTGCTCGGCCCCCATCATCGTCAACGGCAAGCACTGGGGCGGACTGCGGCTGGCCTACAAGGTCGAGTAACGGACGTTTGACTCGCGGGCGGCTTTGCCCTTATAAGCCGCCTCGACCTTCTGTCAGGCATTGATGGAATTCGAGTCACTGGGCATTTCCCGAGGGATTGCCGGTCAACACCCGCCAGCGCGTTGCGCCCGCGGGTGTCTTTTGCCTTTGACCGGTTTTATCTCTGGTGGCCGCGCCGCCGGACCTTTTTCTGGCAACGCTTCAGGCCCATATTCGGAATTCCTGAACTTCGGGCAGAAACAAAGTGAGCGATTTTGATGTTTGAAAGCCTTTCAGATCGTCTGGGCAAGATCTTTTCCGGCCTTACGGGCCGGGGCGCGCTGAGCCAGGCCGATGTCGAGGCGGCGTTGCGCGAAGTGCGCCGAGCGCTGATCGAGGCCGACGTGTCGCTCGAGGTGGTGCGCGCCTTTACCGAACAGGTGGGCGCGCGGGCGGTGGGGGCGGAAGTCACCCGCTCGGTGACGCCGGGCCAGCAGGTCGTCAAGATCGTCCATGACGAACTGGTCGCGGTGCTCGGCGAGGAGGCGGTGCCCATCTCGCTCAACGCGCCCGCGCCCGTGCCCATCCTGATGGTGGGCCTGCAAGGTTCGGGCAAGACGACGACCACGGGCAAGATCGCCAAGCGTTTCAAGGACAGGCAGAACAAAAGGGTCCTTCTCGCGTCGCTCGATACGCGCCGTCCGGCGGCAATGGAACAGCTCAGGACCCTTGGTGAGCAGATCGGGGTCGATACCCTCGAGATCGTGCCCGGCCAGTCGGCGGTCGAGATCGCCAAACGGGCGATCGCCTCGGCCCGCACCGGCGGCTATGACGTGGTGATGCTCGATACCGCCGGGCGCACCCATATCGATGAAGAGCTGATGGCGGAAACCGCCGAGATCAAGGCCGTTTCCAACCCGCACGAAATCCTGCTGGTTGCCGACAGCCTCACCGGCCAGGACGCGGTGAACCTGGCGCGCAGTTTCGACCAGAGAGTCGATATCACCGGTATCGTTCTGACCCGGGTGGATGGCGACGGGCGCGGCGGCGCCGCGCTTTCGATGCGGGCCGCCACCGGCAAGCCGATCAAGCTGATCGGTGTGGGCGAAAAGATGGATGCGCTCGAGGATTTTCATCCCAAGCGCATCGCCGACCGCATTCTGGGCATGGGCGACATCGTTTCGCTCGTTGAAAAGGCGGCGGAAACCGTCTCGGCGCAAGACGCCCAGAAGATGGCCAAAAAGCTCAAGAAGGGTCAGTTCGACCTCGATGACCTGATGGGCCAGCTTTTGCAGATGAAGAAGATGGGCGGCATGGCGTCCCTGATGAAGATGATGCCGGGCATGGGCCAGATGGCCAAGAACGTGCCCAGCGACAAGCTGGACGGCAAGATGTTCGACCGCCAGGTGGCGATCATCCAGTCGATGACCAAAAAGGAACGCGAAAAGCCCGACCTCCTGAACGCCTCGCGCAGAAAACGCATCGCGGCGGGGGCCGGGGTCGAGGTCTCCGAGATCAACAAGCTCATCAAGATGCACCGCCAGATGGCGGACATGATGAAAAAGGTATCGCGCGGGGGTGCGGGCGGGCTGGCCGGCATGTTCGGCGGCATGGGCCAGAAGATGCTGGGCGGCGGGGGCATGCCCGATATGGACCCCGCAGAGCTTGAAAAGATGGCCAGACAGATGGGGGCCGACCCCGCAAAGCTGCCCGATGATTTTTCAAAACTCGCCAAAAAGACCGGAACGGGCGGGCTGCCCGGCTTGCCCGGGCTTGGCGGCAACCAGAAATTCCCCGGATTGCCGGGCCTTCCGGGCCTGCCGGGAAAGAAGAAATAACCCTTTAGACCCAGACCAGAAACGGAAAGACCAAAGATGGCAATCAAGATTCGCCTTGCACGCGGTGGCTCGAAAAAGCGCCCCTATTACCACATCGTCATCGCCGATGCGCGCTCGCCGCGCGACGGGCGCGTGATCGAGCGCCTCGGCTCGTACAACCCCATGCTGCCCAAGGACGACGAAAAGCGTGTCGTGCTCGACACCGAGCGCGCCGCCCACTGGCTCAAGACCGGCGCCCAGCCGACCGACCGCGTCGAGCGGCTGCTCGATGCGGCAGGGCTCTTGAAGCGCGCGGCCAAGAACAATCCCAACAAGGGCAAGCCCGGCGCCAAGGCGCTCGAACGCCTCGAGGAAAAGAAGGCCGCCGAGGACGCCGCGCGCGAAGCTGCCGCGGCCCCTGCCCAAGAGGCTCCCGCCGAGGAAGCTCCCGCTGCCGAAGATACGGCTGCCGAGTAATTTTTCTTGGCCGGACCGGGCAAAAGCGCCGACAACCGCATTCTCATGGGCCGTATCGGTGCGGCCCATGGGATCGGGGGGGAGGTGCGCATCACCTCCTATACCGAGGACCCGCTCGCCATTGCCGGTTACGATCCGCTCCAGACCGACCGGGCGGGTCTCGTCGTCTCGATCACCAGGGCGCGGCTGTCCAAAAATGTGGTCATCGCAGCCATCAAGGGCGTTGCGGACCGCAATGGGGCCGAACGGCTCAACGGGGTCTCGCTGTACGTGCCGCGCGAACAGCTTGGCAAGGCCGATGAGGACGAGTTCTATCACGCCGATCTCATCGGGCTTGAGGTGCAGCTTGTCGACGGAACCCCGCTGGGCACGGTGACGGCGGTCACCAATTTCGGGTCGGACGACCTTCTCGATGTAAGGCTCGCGGCGGGGGGAAAATCGGTCTATCTGCCCTTTACCCGCGCGGTGGTGCCCGAACTTCATATCGAAAAGGGCTATCTCGTTGCCGTGCCCCCCGCGGGGTGGCTCGATGAGACCCCGCGCGATCCTCAAGACACGGACGATTGAGCCATGGGTTTCAGGGCGTCGGTCATCACGCTTTTTCCCGGCCTTTTCCCCGGCCCGTTGGGCGCTTCGGTGATCGGGCGTGGGCTCGAGAACGGGGCGTGGTCGCTCGAGACCCTTTTCCTGCGCGATTACGCGCCAGACAAGCACCGCACGGTCGACGACACGCCTTCGGGCGGGGGAGCGGGCATGGTGCTGCGGCCCGATATCCTGGCCGCCGCGCTCGATGATGTCGCTCCCGCCACCGATCCGCGCCCCAAACTATTGATGAGCCCGCGCGGCGTCCCGCTGACGCAGGCCCGCGTGCGGGACCTTGCGGGAGGCCCGGGGGCGGTGATCGTGTGCGGGCGGTTCGAGGGGGTGGACCAGCGGGTGATAGAGGCGCGCGGGCTCGAGGAGATCTCGATCGGCGATTATGTCCTTGCTGGCGGCGAGGTGGCCGCCATGGTGCTGCTCGAAGCGGTGGTGCGGCTGTTGCCCGGCGTGCTGGGGGCGGCGGAAAGCCATGCCGAGGAGAGCTTTGAGGGGGGGCTGCTCGAATACCCGCACTATACCCGCCCGCAGGTTTTCGAGGGCCGCGAAATCCCCGGCGTCCTGACCTCGGGGGATCATGGCCGGGTGGAAAAATGGCGGCGGGAACAGGCCGAGGCGCTGACCCGGGCGCGGCGCCCGGACCTCTGGGCGGCCTACAAGCAAAAATCCTAGACTCGCAGGGATTTTGGCGGTATAGCCGCGCTCGACCTATGGAGCCTTGCTCCGTCCGTCCAAACAAGACCGGGCACCCAAAGGGGCCCCATTGAAAAGATCAGAACGGATTTTTTGACATGAACATCATTCAGCAGCTCGAAAAAGAGCAGGCCGAGGCGCTTGTCGCCAAGCGCGCGGTTCCCGAATTTTCCCCCGGCGACACCGTCAAGGTATGGGTGCGCATCCGCGAAGGCGAAAAAGAGCGCCTTCAGGCCTATGAGGGCGTCGTGATCTCGCGCTCGGGCGCCGGGCTGATGGAAAGCTTTACCGTGCGCAAGATCTCCTATGGCGAGGGCGTGGAGCGCGTGTTCCCGGTCCTTTCGCCCATGGTCGACCGCATCGAGGTCTTAAAGCGCGGCAAGGTGCGGCGCGCCAAGCTCTATTACCTGCGCGACCGCCGCGGCAAGTCGGCCCGCATCTTTGAATCGACCAGCGCCCGCACCAAGCGCATCGAGGCCGACGAGCGCCAGGCCGTCGCCGATGCCAAGGCCGCGCGCGAGGCTGAAAAAATCGCCGCCGCCGAGGCGCTGGCCGCCGAACTCGCCGCGCAGGAAGCCGCCGAGGCTGCCGCCGCCGCCGCCGAAGCTCAGGCCGACGCGCCTGCGGCTGACGAGGCCAAGAGCGAATAACACATCGCTTATAAAGCCGATTCCGAATGCCCGGCCCCTGTGGCCGGGTTTTCTTTTTGGGAGAAGGGAACAAAACTGGCCGGTTGCGTGTCTTATGTCCTGTCACGTAAAAGCCGGCCATTCCGGCCGCCTTGCCGTGACGGCAAAGGGAGATCCGATCATGTCCGGAATAAAATTTTTGCCTCCGGCGCTGGCCATAGGGTTTGCGCTTGTCATCAGCCCGGCCTTCGCACAGGCGCCGGTGTCGACGGTTTCGACCGATCTCGGGGATGTACTGGCCGATGCGGACGGTATGGTACTCTATACGTTCCGCAACGATGAAGCCGGCGTTTCCAATTGCTATGACCAGTGCGCCGAGAACTGGCCGCCGTTTTTTGCCCAGGACGACGCTGCCGAAGAGGGCGGCTATACGCTCGTCACCCGCACCGATGGCACGGTGCAATGGGCCAAGGACGGCATGCCGCTTTATTACTGGGTCGGCGATACCGAACCCGGCCAGACGACCGGGGACGGGGTTGGCGGCAACTGGGACGTGGCGCGGCCCTGAGGACCCTGACCGCGCGGGCGGCATCGTCCACCTGTTTTAAAAACGCTTCCGGGTGTGAAGTCCCAGGGGACAGGCAGGCGCGCGGCCGATTCCATCAAAACAGAAAAAACTCCAGGCTCGGGTTTGCCTTTCGAGTCAAACCCGGGTAACCCGCCTCATGCTCCAGACAACCGCCCTTTCCGACTGGCGCCCCGCGCGCGTCCATGAGGCGCTGGGACGGGATTTTTTCGATCCCGTCGAAGGGGCCGATTTTTCGCAACTTGTCCTGCGCTACCGCAACCGACGCTGGGCGGAGCGCATGGGGCTGGGCGGGCTGACCGATGCGCAATGGCTCGACCATTTCGGGCGCTTTGTGCCGCTTCCGGGAAGCTTTGAGACGCCGCTGGCGCTGCGCTATCACGGGCATCAGTTCCACAGCTACAACCCCCAGCTTGGCGACGGGCGCGGATTCCTGTTCGCGCAAGGGTTTGATCGTGAAGGCATGATCTTGCGCGATTTCGGCACCAAGGGGTCGGGGGTAACTCCGTGGTCGCGAGGCGGGGACGGGCGGCTGACCCTCAAGGGCGGGGTGCGCGAGGTTCTGGCCGCCGAAATGCTCGAGGCGCTGGGGGTTGAAACCTCCAAGGGGTTTTCGCTGATCGAGACGGGGGAAAGTCTTTACCGCAACGACGAACCCTCGCCCACGCGCGCGGCGGTGCTGGTGCGGTTGTCCCATTCCCATATCCGCATCGGCACCTTCCAGCGGCTGGCCTTTTTCAAGGACGAAGCGAACCTGCAAAGGCTCGTCGAGCACGTGATCGCCCATTACTATCCCCATCTCAACGCTCTGCCCCAGGAGGACCGGGTGCCGGCCCTGCTCGGCGCGGTGGCCGGAAACGTCGCGCGGGTCGGGGCGCAATGGATCGCCGCCGGGTTCGTCCATGGTGTTCTCAACTCCGACAATATCAACATCACCGGGGAGAGCTTTGATTACGGCCCCTGGCGCTTTCTGCTGCGCTACGATCCGGGGTTTGTCGCCGCCTATTTCGACGAGACGGGTCTATACGCCTTCGGGCGGCAGCCCGATGCGCTGGCCTGGAACCTCACGCGGCTGGCCGAAACGCTGGTGCCGCTGGCAAGCGTTGAAACGCTCGAACCCGAACTCAACCGCTTCTGGCCCGCCTTTCAGAACAGTCTTGCACAGGCGGTGCTGCGGCGTCTGGGATTGAAGGCGCAAGGAGAGGAAAAGGACCGGCAACTGGTGTCGGCTCTTTATAGTTTCATGGCGGCGGCCGCGCCCGATTACGAGCGGGTGTTCTTTGACTGGCGCGGCGGGGGTCTGGCGCACGACAAGGCGATGGCGGGGCCTCTGGGTGCGCTTTATCGTGGCGATGATTTTGCGCCGGTGCTGTCGCTTCTTAAGACGTTCGAGCCTTGCGAAAATGCCCGGGCGCATCCCTATTTCGGGGGCCCCGCCCCGCGCACCCTGCTCATCGATGAGGTCGAGGCGATCTGGGCGCCGATCGCGGCTAACGACGACTGGTCGCAATTCTTGAGCGCGCTCGACGATATCGCGGCGATGCGGGCCGCCTACGCGGTCTGAACCTTTCACCGTTTATTGACTGGCTGTCCCTGTGGCGAGCGCCTAAAAGACATTCCCATGAACCGCCTTCGCGCCCCATTGCTGACCCTTGCGCTTGTGGCCGGGCCCTTGATGGCCGGGCCGGCGCAAGGCTACGACATAAGGACCGGCGCCGAGACGGTGGTCGAGCTGTTCACCAGCCAGGGCTGTTCGCGCTGCCCGGAGGCGGATGCCCTGCTGGCCCGGCTGGGCAGGCGCGACCAGGTGGTGGCGCTGGCCTATCATATCGATTACTGGGACTATATCGGCTGGCAGGACACCTTCGCGCTGTCGGCCAACACCGAATTGCAGAAGGCTTACGCGGCAAGCTGGGGCAAGGGACGGGTCTTCACCCCGCAAATGGTCGTCAACGGCGCGCTGGGGATGGTGGGCAGCCAGCGCAGCGATGTGGAGGCGGCGCTGGCCGATACCGAGCTCGCGCTCGATCTCGACATTGCGATCGAGGATGGGGACGCCGCCCACCTCGTGGCGCCCGGCCTGCCGGGGGCCGGTCCGTCGATTGTCTGGCTCGTGACCTTTCGCGCCGAGGCCGAGGTGCCAGTGACGCGGGGCGAAAATTCGGGCCGCACCCTGCGCTACAGCAACATCGTCACCGGACGGCAGGCCATCGGCATGTGGAACCCCCAAACGGGCACCGATATCGCCATCCCGCTCGAAGCCGCGCTTGGCCCCAATGACGGGGCGGCAATCCTCATACAGGAAAAGAACGGCGAACTGCCCGGCCCGATCGTGGGCGCGGCCATGATCATGCGCTGAGCCTTAAAAAAGAACCCTCGACCGGGATCGATCGAGGGTGGGGGATTTTGGAGATCGTAGGCAAACCTTTGGCGGACCGGCACCTTGCAGGGGCGGTCCGCCATGCCCCCATATCCGCCAAACGGATTTGGGGAAGGGCGGCCGGCCAGCCGGGTTCAAGGTTTGGGGGCTCGGTGAACCCGGCGGCCGGCCACTGGAGGCAATGAATGGACCCTAGCGGTCCATTGCGGCGCCAAAGGGAAGGGATTGTGTCTGAAATCGGTTATTTTGAGGGAATGTTCGCGTTTTTCCGGAGCCCCGAAATAGGGCTTGCCAGCACCGGCGAACGGGGCAATCATCGTCTCGATGACAATTGAGCGACAATGGGTGCCCGTGCGTGAGCGATAGTCTGGATTACTCCTCCGGTCCTATCCGCCTCCGTGTTCCAGGGCCCGCGCCATCCCGGCAACGGGATGTCTCCGTCGTTAGCTTCGACCGGCGCGAGCTGGGGCTGATCCTCAACGTCTATGGCAAGAAGGTCGCGAGCGGGGAGTGGCGCGATTACGCGCTCGACATGCTCGGCGACCGTGCGCTGTTTTCCATCTACAAGCGCAGCTCGGAACGCCCGCTGTTCGTCGTTGAAAAAAATCCGCGCCTCGCGCGGCGGCAGGGCCAGTATATGATCCATTCCATCGAAGGGCGGGTCTTGAAGCGCGGGCACGATCTGGCCAATGTGCTGCGCGTGCTCGATCCCGATCTTTATATCGTGCGCTGACTCTCGCGCACGGAGCCCTGAAAAAGAAAAGGCCGCGGAAATCTCCGCGGCCTCTTTTTGGCTTGGGATGCAGCGGGTCCTTATTCGCGGTTGCCGAACAGGCGCAGCAGCATCAGGAACAGGTTGATGAAGTCGAGATAAAGGGTCAGCGCGCCCATGATGGCGAGCTTGCCCAGGCCCTCATGGCCGATGTTCTCGGCATAGGCTTCCTTGATCTTCTGGGTGTCGTAGGCGGTCAGGCCCACAAAGATCAGCACGCCGATCGCCGAGATGGCGAACTCGAGCGCTGTGCTCTGGAGGAACATGTTGACCACCATGGCGATGATGAGCCCGATCAGCCCCATGAAGAGGAACGAGCCCATACCGGTCAGATCGCGGCGGGTGGTGTAGCCGTAAAGGCTCATCGAGCCGAACATGGCGGCGGTGATGAAGAACACCTTGGCGATCGACGCGCCGGTATAGACCAGAAAGATCGAAGAGAGCGAAAGCCCCATGACGGCGGCAAAGCCCCAGAAGACAAGCTGGGCCGTCGAAAAGGAAAGCTTGTTGATCCCGAAGCTCAGCACCAGCACGAAGGCGAGCGGGGAGAGCATGATCACCCAGCTCAGCGGGCTACCATAAAGCAGTTGCTGCGCCTCGACGCTCGAGACGGCCCATTGTGCGGTGAAGTAGGCGACAAGCCCGGTCACGGCCAGGCCGATACCCATATAGTTGTAGACGCGCAGCATGTGGCTGCGCAGACCCTCGTCAATGGCGGCGGCCGTAGCTGCACGACCCGTAAGGGTCTGACGGTCGTATTGTGCCATGTTTCGTTCCATCCTCGTTTTGCAATCGTGTGGCGGGGAGCCGCGCGACATCCCGATGATGCCGCCCGATTTGGCTCACAATATGGAGACGGATGATTGAAATTACAAGAATAACCCGGTGCGGCAATCGGGTCTCAAAACTTTTGCCTTGTCGTGCCATAGAACCGGAAAAACCTGATAGTGTCCGTAAAGACGGGCTTCCTTTTTCCCTGGAGTGTGCGATGCCCAGAGTGTTCACCGGACTGGAGATCCCGCCCGATGTCGGCCTTGCTCTTTCGCTCAAGCGCGGTGGGCTGATGGGCGCGCGCTGGATCGATCCGGACAACTATCACATCACCCTGCGCTATATCGGGGATATCGACCTGCGCGTGGCCGACGAGGTGGTCGAGGCGCTCGAGCGGTTCGGGACGTCCGGGGCCATCGAGATAACGATCGACCATCTGGGGGTGTTCGGCGGCAACAAGCCGCGCGCCCTTTATGCCGGGGTGGCGCCCAACGCGGCGCTCGACCGGCTCGAGGCGGCCCATGGGCGGGCGCTGCAGCGGGCGGGACTTGAGCCGGACGGCCGCAAGTTCGTGCCCCACGTGACCCTTGCGCGGCTTGGCGGCACCCCGGCGCAGGATCTGGCCACCCACATCGCCCAGGCGGGGCATTTCGTGCCGCTGAAATTTACCGCGACCCGGTCGGTGCTTTATTCGAGCCGCAACCAGATCGGGGGCGGCCCCTATGTGGTCGAGCACGATTTCCCTTTTGATGTCTGAGCGCGAAGGCGAGGGAAGCTTTTCGCGTTCAGTCCCGGTTAAGCAAGGGTTTGCCATAAGGGGCAAAGACGCTCACGGTCCGGGTGGGGCCAAAATACGGCCAAATTTCCATCTAGATTGCCACGAGATTTTAAATGAATCCGACGCAATTTTTGCTCCTTGGTAACCATAGGGGCGCAAAATCGCCGCAGACTGAAAAGCGTTGAGTTTTTGCGTTGTGACGATAGGAAGGGTATGGCGATGACGTCAGGACAATCGGGCCGGATGCGCCGCGCAGCTATTGGGGTTCTTGCCGGTCTTGTGATCATGGTTTCGGCAACGGGCGCGTCCGCGGCTACCAATCTGGGTACCTTTACGCACTGGACGGCCTGGACCGACACCGATGGCGGATCAAAAATCTGTTATGTCGCGGCCAACCCCCAGACGCGCGAGCCCTCCAATCTCAATCACGGCGATATTGCCAAGACCTTCCTTCTGGTGACGATCCGGCCCGCCAACCGCAACGAGGTCGCGGTGCTGGTCGATTTTCCGGTTTCCTCGTCCAGCCCCAACGCCTCGGCGACGGTCGACGGCCGGTCCTATCCCATGGTGACCGAGGGGCAAGCGGGCTGGCTCGCCTCGGTCGAGGACGAGGCCGGTTTTGTCGCGGCGATGCGCGCGGGCGCAACGCTCCAGGTGCGGATCACCTCGGGAGCGGGCAACAACACCGTCCACACCTATTCGCTGAGCGGGGTCACCGCCGCGCTCAACCGCGCCGCCCAGGAATGCCCACAATAAGAGCATGCCCGCAATAGGAGCGGGCACCGCTTGCAAGCGCGCGGCGATTTTGGCAAAGGTCGGGGATCGCCCCGGCCTTTTCAGCTTCCATATCGGGATTAAACGATGGCTCTGACGTTCAAAAGACTTGCCGGACTTGTGATCCTGTGCGGACTTTCGCTGCCGGCCTTCGGGCAATCGGTGCGCATCCTTGGCGACCACAACCAGTGGTCGGCCTATGCAACGACCGAGAGCGCCGGGCGCATCTGTTTTGCGATGACCACCCCCACGACCGTCGAGCCACGCCCCGAGGGCTATGGCGAAGGCCATTTCTATATCACGCACCGCCCAGCCGAGGGGGTGCGCACCGAGATCAACATTGTTGCCGGATACACTTTCGCCCCCGATACACAGGCAACGCTCAGCGTGGGGGGGCAGGCGTTCCCCCTCTTTACGCGTGGGGATGCGGCCTGGCTTGCCGATCCGGGCCAGTCGGCTGCCGCCGCACAAGCCATCCGCGCCGGCTCGACCATGACGGTCGAGGGCACGTCCGAGCGCGGGGTCCGGGTGCGGCAGGTCTTTTCGCTGTCGGGGGCAACGGCGGCCTCGCGCGCGATCGACAGCGGCTGCCCCTGACCTCCCGCTTTGCGCCGGGGCCGGGGATGTGCTAAAGGCGCCTCGCCATTGACGGCGCGGGGTGCGCCGCCCATGTTTGCCCCCTCACACTCTCGTTTTTTGGAAACCGCACGTCATGAGTCTGGCGCTCAACATCGATCACACCACAGCGCCGCGCCCGCAAAGTGCCGGCCCGGCCGATCTCGTCGGGCTGTCGCGCCGCGAGATGGCGGCGGCGCTCGAGGGGATCGGGCTTGCCGGGCGCGACGCGAAAATGCGCGCCAGCCAGCTCTGGAACTGGATCTACGTCAATGGCGTCACCGATTTTTCCGCCATGACCAATATCGCCAAGGGACTGCGTGCCGAGCTTGCGGACGCCTTTGCCATCGGGCGGCCGGAGATCGTTTCCGAGCAGGTTTCAGTCGATGGCACGCGCAAATGGCTGTTCCGCTTTCGCGACCCCCTGCACGCCAACATGCCGCCGGTCGAGGTCGAAACGGTCTATATCCCGGAAAGCGACCGGGGGACGCTGTGCGTTTCATCGCAGGTCGGATGCACGCTCACCTGCTCGTTCTGCCACACGGGCACGCAAAAGCTGGTGCGGAACCTGACGGCTGGGGAAATTCTCGCCCAAGTGATGATGGCGCGCGAGCGGCTGGGCGATTTCCCCGGGGGGCAGCGCCCCACCGATGGGCTCGTCCCTTCGGGTGAAACCCGCGCCATCACCAATATCGTGATGATGGGGATGGGCGAGCCGCTCTATAATTACGAGAACGTCAAGAAGGCCTTGCTGATCGCCTCGGACGGCGATGGGTTGAGCCTTTCCAAGCGCCGCATCACGCTCTCGACCTCGGGTGTGGTGCCCCAGATCGAGCCGACGGGTCGCGAGATCGGCGTGATGCTGGCCATATCGCTCCATGCGGTGCGCAACGATCTGCGCGACGTGCTGGTGCCGATCAACAAGAAGTGGCCGATCGAGGAGCTTCTGGAAGCCTGCCGCACCTATCCGGGGGTCTCCAACGCCCGCCGCATCACCTTTGAATATGTGATGCTCAAAGACATCAACGATTCGGACGCCGATGCGCGCGAACTGGTACGGCTTCTGGCCAGGATCCCCGCCAAGATCAACCTCATCCCCTTCAACCCCTGGCCGGGCAGCAATTACGTATGCTCGGACTGGGACCGGATCGAGGCCTTTGCCGATATCGTCAACCGGGCGGGCTACGCCTCACCGGTGCGCACCCCGCGCGGCCGCGACATCTTTGCGGCCTGCGGGCAGTTGAAATCGGAAACCGAGCGGCTGAAGAAGAAAGACCGCGACGCGTTCATGCTCTAACGATAGGCTTGGTTCTCGCGAGTTCTGTAGGACGCGATGATCCAGATGGCGTGGATCAGGCCGGGGATGTAGCCGAGCAGCGTCAAGAGGATATTGAGCCAGAAGTGCAGGCCGAACCCCACGCGCAGGAACACCCCGAGCGGGGGAATGAGGATCGAAAAGACGATCCGGATGAAGTCACCAAAGGTCATGTCGAAGCGGTCCCGTAACTGAGCGATTTGCCCTGGATATGGGAATAAGCCCGAAGGCGCGCAAGACGTTCCCTTTTCGGCCCGATGCTCTATTTCCGCGCCTCGGCGAAAAGGATGGTGGCGGCAAACCCGGCAAAGACCGCCGCAAAGCTCCAGTTGAGGATTTTCTGGACCCTTGGGGATTTCATCAGCGTGCCGGTCAGCCAGTGCGCCCCCAGGACGATGGCGATGACGATGGGCACCGAGATGACGAGGAACTCGATCCCGAGAAAGACCAGCTTGGCGCTGGCCGCCGGGTCGTCCGCCGAAATGAACTGGGGCAGGAAGGTGACGAAAAACAGCGCCACCTTGGGGTTGGCGAGATTGATGCCGAGCCCGGTGAGATAGCTGTTGCCAAGGCTGGGCGTACGGCCGGCGGCTTTCTTGACCGAAAGCCCGGTGCCCGAGCGGATAGCGGCGATGGCGAGCCAGACGAGATAGAGGGCGCCGGCGATCTTGAGCGCCATGAAGGCGGCGGGCGCCGCCAGGATCAGCATCGAAATCCCGAACGCGGCCAGCATGGTGTGGACGGCAACGCCCGTCATGGCGCCGAAAACGGTCATGAATCCGTGGGTCTTGCCGAAATTGACGGTGCGCGAGATGAACAGCGCCATGTCCGGGCCCGGGGTTACGGCGAGCACGATGGAGCCGAGCGCAAAGGCAAGGACGACGCTCAGCGAGGGAATCATCTCGATCATTTCAAAGAAAGCTCCAAAAGGGACTCGTCATGGTGTTATGCCCGCTTGGAGCGCCGGGGCAAGCGCGAAATCCTTGCGCCTGTTGCCATCCCTTCGCCGATCTGGTTAGTGTCGCGCCGGTTTTCCCGATCGTTCCGCCGCGTGGGCGCGGCCAGCAAAGACAAGATCCATGAGCAAAGACATCAAGAAGGTCGTTCTTGCCTATTCGGGCGGCCTTGATACCTCGATCATCCTCAAATGGCTCCGGCAGGCCTATGATTGCGAGGTGGTGACCTTCACCGCCGATCTGGGGCAGGGCGAGGAGCTCGAACCGGCCCGCCAGCGCGCAGAACTGCTGGGCATAAGGGAAATCTATATCGAGGACCTGCGCGAGGAATTCGTCGCCGATTATGTCTTTCCCATGTTCCGCGCCAACGCGGTCTATGAAGGGGTCTATCTTCTGGGCACCTCGATCGCCCGCCCGCTGATCGCCAAGCGTCTCGTCGAGATCGCCGAGGAGACCGGGGCCGACGCCATCGCCCACGGGGCGACCGGCAAGGGCAACGACCAGGTGCGGTTCGAGCTTTCCGCCTATGCGCTCAACCCCTCGATCAAGGTGATTGCGCCCTGGCGTGAATGGGACCTCCAGAGCCGCACCAAACTCATCGAGTTCGCCGAAAAAAACCAGATCCCCGTGCCCAAGGACAAGCGCGGCGAAGCGCCCTTTTCGGTCGACGCCAATCTCCTGCACACCTCGTCCGAAGGCAAGGTGCTCGAGGATCCCGCGGTCGAGGCGCCCGAATACGTCTATCAGCGCACAGTCGATCCGGTGGACGCGCCCGATACGCCGCAGACCATCACCATCGGGTTCGAGAAGGGCGATCCGGTTTCGGTCGATGGCGAAAAGCTGTCCCCGGCGTCCCTGCTCACAAAGCTTAACGAACTGGGCGGCAAGCACGGCATCGGCCGGCTCGATCTGGTCGAGAACCGGTTTGTCGGCATGAAGAGCCGGGGCATCTACGAGACGCCGGGCGGCACGATTCTTTTGGCCGCGCATCGCGGCATCGAGAGCATCACCCTCGATAGAGGCGCGGCGCATCTCAAGGACGAGATCATGCCGCGCTATGCCGAACTCATCTATAACGGGTTCTGGTTCGCGCCCGAACGCGAAATGCTCCAGGCGCTGATCGACAAGAGCCAGGAACATGTGAGCGGGGAGGTGAGCGTGAAGCTCTACAAGGGTTCGGCAAACGTTGTCGGGCGCTCCTCGCCCTATTCGCTCTATTCGGAAGACCTCGTCACCTTCGAGGAAGGCACGGGCACCTACGATCACCACGACGCCGAGGGCTTTATCCGGCTCAACGGCTTGCGGCTCAGGACCTATGGCGCACGCGAACTGCGGCTGAGGCGGTAGGTTCGGCGTTTCTGGCCGGCATCGCAGCCCCCTCACCCCCACCCCCTCTCCCATAAGAGGAGAGGGGGGCTCAAGAGCCGAAATATCCACGGAGTTCCCTTCTCCCCTCGTGGGAGAAGGTGGCCGGAGCAAAGCGGTGGTCGGATGAGGGGGCCAACGATGCCAGCCGCCGCCCATCCGGCCCCTGCGCCGCTTTTTCCTTGTTCGCGCCCCATTGGCAGGCTATTGCAGCCTCACCTAACCAAAACCCCGAAAATGGCTGCCCCCTTATGAGCTTGCGCAATATTGCGATCATTGCCCACGTCGACCATGGCAAGACGACCCTCGTCGATGTCCTCCTGCGCCAGTCCGGCACCTTCCGCGACAACCAGAAGGTCGACGACAGGGTGATGGATTCCAACGATCTGGAAAAGGAGCGCGGCATCACCATTCTGGCGAAGGTCACTTCGCTCAACTGGCACGATACGCGCATCAACATCCTCGATACCCCCGGCCACGCCGATTTCGGCGGTGAGGTCGAGCGGTTCCTCTCGATGGTCGACGGGGCGGTCATCCTTGTCGATGCCGCCGAAGGGCCGATGCCGCAGACCAAGTTCGTGCTCTCCAAGGCATTGAAGATCGGGCTGCGCCCCATCGTTGCCATCAACAAGATCGACAAGCCCGAGGAGCGCCACGGCGAGGTGCTCGACGAGATATTCGATCTGTTCGTTGCGCTCGATGCCACCCCCGAACAGCTCGATTTTCCTGTGCTTTACGGATCGGCAAAGCAGGGCTGGATGGCGGCGGACCCCGAGGGGCCCAAAAAATCCATGGCGCCGCTGTTCGACAAGATCATCGAGCATTTCCCCGAACCCACCGTCGAGGACGGCCCGTTCCGCATGCTGGTCACCAGCATCGAGCGCAACCCGTTTCTGGGTCGCATCCTGACCGGGCGCATCCATTCGGGCACTGCCAAGCCCGGCGACGCGGTCCATGCGCTTTCGCGCGACGGGCAGGTGGTCGAAAAGGGGCGCATCTCGAAGGTTCTGGGGTTCCGCGGGCTCGAACGCGAGCCGATCGAGGAAGGCCGGGCGGGCGATATCGTCGCCATTGCCGGACTGGAGACCGCAACGGTCGCCAATACCATCACCGTGCTGCAGGTCGCCGAACCGCTCGAGGCCAAGCCGATCGACCCGCCCACGCTTTCGGTTACCTTCCGGGTCAATGACGGGCCCTTTGCGGGCCGCGAGGGCGACAAGGTGCAGTCCCGCGTCATCCGTGAAAGACTGTTGCGCGAGGCCGAAGGCAATATCGCCATCCGCGTGACGCCCGGGACGGACGGGGATTCGTTCGAGGTCGCGGGACGCGGCGAGCTTCAGCTCGGGGTATTGATCGAGACCATGCGCCGCGAGGGGTTCGAGCTGTGCCTGGGGCGCCCGCGCGTCCTGTTGCGCGAGGAAAACGGCCAGCGGCTCGAGCCGGTCGAAGAGGTCACCATCGATGTCGATGACGATTACGCCTCGGTCGTCGTCCAGAAACTCAGCGAGCGGCGGGGGGAACTGGCCGAAATGCGCCCTTCGGGCCATGGGCGCACGCGGGTGCGGCTTTACGTGCCGACGCGCGGGCTGATCGGCTATCAGGCGGAGCTGTTGTCCGACACGCGCGGCACGGCGATCTTCAACCGCGTGTTCCACCAATACGCGCCCTATAAAGGCCCGCTGCCCATGCGCCGCACGGGGGTTTTGATCTCCAACGGCACAGGGACGGCGGTGGCCTATGCGCTCTTTAACCTCGAGGATCGCGGACCGATGCTGATCGATCCGGGCGTCGATGTCTATGAGGGCATGATCATCGGGGAGCACAACCGCGACAACGATCTCGAGGTCAATCCCTTGAAGGGCAAGCAGTTGACCAATATCCGCACGACCTCCAAGGACGAGGCCATCCGGCTCACCCCGCCCAAGAAGCTCAGCCTCGAACAGGCGCTCTCCTATATTGCCGATGACGAATATGTCGAGGTGACCCCGCAATCGGTGCGGCTGCGCAAGGTCCATCTCGACCCCCACGAGCGCAAGCGCGCCGCGCGCGCGGCGGCAGCGGCGGAGGCGGGCACCTCGCTTTGATGGCCCGGCCCTGATGGGATAGACTGGAGACGATTTTCAGCAAGCGTGGGGTGCGGAGCCATGAGCGACAGCATCACCAAGGGCAGGACCCGGACCAGGCAGAAAACCGCGCGGCCGCGGCTTTACCGCGTCGTCCTGCTCAACGACGACTATACGCCGCGCGAATTTGTCGTGCTCGTCCTCAAGGCTGTGTTCCGGCTCACCGAGGACGAGGCCAACGCACGCATGATGACCGCGCATCAAAAGGGCGTGAGCGTCATTGCGGTCTATACCAGCGAGATCGCCGAGGCCAAGGCCACCGAGGCGGTGGATCTGGCGCGCGATGCGGGCTTTCCGCTGATGTTCGTCGTCGAGCCGGAAGAATAGGCGGACCCAGCGCTCTCTTGCCGTCTTTGCCCGGTTTATCGGGGTAAACGGGGGGGAAGGGCGTCGCCGGGCGTGCCGCCATCGTTTCCTTTTCGTCTTGCAATTGTCGCAATGGGTGGGCCATAGGTCCCCCGGACCCTTCCTCCCCCATTTCCAACCCAGGACAGCCCGTCACCATGAATATCGATGCCATCCCCGTCGGCGCCAACCCTCCCGAGGATCTCAACGTCATCATCGAGGTGCCGCTGGGCGGAGAGCCGATCAAATATGAGATCGACAAGGCCTCGGGGGCGCTGTTCGTCGACCGTTTTCTTTATACGCCGATGCGCTATCCGGGAAATTACGGCTTTGTGCCCCATACCCTTTGCGGGGACGGCGATCCGCTCGACGTCATCGTCATGAACTCCCGCCCGCTGGTGCCCGGCGCCATCGTGCGCGCGCGGCCCGTTGGGGTGCTGTTCATGGAAGATGATGGCGGGCAGGACGAAAAAATCCTCGCGGTGCCCGTCTCCAAGCTCACCCGCATGTATGACGCGATCGCCGATGTGGACGATCTGCCCGCGATCCAGGTCGAGCGGGTCAAGCACTTCTTTACCCATTACAAGGACCTCGAGCCGGAAAAATGGGCGCGGATCGACCGGATCGGCAATGCCGACGATGCCAGGAACGTGATCCTGCAATCCATTGCCATGGCCCGGAAGGGTTGAGACAATCGGCGCGCCGGGCCGGCCTTGACCGGCTCGGGCCCCAGGGGGTAGAGATACCGGACCGTAACCTCCGGTACGGCCCTTCAACCCTTTTGCGAAAAGCGTAACGCCTCATGACCGCCCGCACACTCTATGACAAGATCTGGGATGACCACGTCGTTGCCTACAATGAGGACGGCACCGCCATCCTCTATATCGACCGTCACCTCGTTCACGAAGTCACGAGCCCGCAGGCCTTCGAGGGGCTAAGGCTGTCCGGGCGCGGGGTGCGTGCGCCCGAGCGCACGCTGGCGGTCGTCGACCATAACGTGCCGACCTCGGACCGCAGCCTGCCCAACCCGGACCCCGAAAGCGTCATCCAGATCGAGGCGCTGGCCGAGAACACGCGCGATTTCGGCATCGAATATTACGACGAGTTCGACAAGCGCCAGGGGATCGTGCACATCGTGGGGCCCGAGCAGGGGTTCACGCTGCCCGGCATGACGATCGTTTGCGGGGACAGCCACACCTCGACCCACGGCGCGTTCGGCGCCTTGGCCCACGGCATCGGCACCTCCGAGGTCGAGCACGTGCTCGCGACCCAGACGCTGATCCAGCAAAAGGCCAGGAACATGCGGGTGACCGTCGACGGCGCGTTGCCCCAGGGGGTCACCGCCAAGGACATTATCCTGGCCATCATCGGGGAAATCGGCACGGCCGGCGGCACGGGGCATGTGCTCGAATATGCCGGTGAGGCCATCGAGAGCCTTTCCATGGAAGGCCGGATGACGGTGTGCAACATGAGTATCGAGGGCGGCGCGCGCGCCGGACTGATCGCGCCGGACCAAAAGACCTTCGATTATGTGATGAGCCGCCCGCGCGCGCCCAAGGGCAAGGCGTTCGAGATGGCGCTCGAATACTGGAAGACGCTCTATACCGACGAGGGCGCCCATTTCGACAAGGACGTGCGGCTCGATGCGGCCAATCTGCCCCCGATCGTTTCCTGGGGGTCCTCACCCGAGGACGTCATTTCGGTCACAGGCGCGGTGCCCAATCCCGACGACATCGCCGATGCCAACCGCCGGGCCTCGAAATGGCGGGCGCTCGAATATATGGGCCTGACGCCGGGCACCAGGATCACCGATATCGGCATCGACCGGGTGTTCCTCGGGTCGTGCACCAATGGCCGGATCGAGGATTTGCGCGCCGCCGCCGCGGTGGTCGCCGGCCACAAGGTCAGCGAGCGGGTCAACGCCATGGTCGTTCCGGGTTCCGGACTGGTCAAGGCCCAGGCCGAAGCCGAGGGACTGGACAAGATCTTCAAGGCGGCCGGGTTCGACTGGCGCGAGCCGGGCTGCTCGATGTGCCTTGCCATGAACCCCGACAAGCTGGCGCCCGGCGAGCGCTGCGCCTCGACCTCGAACCGCAATTTCGAGGGCCGGCAGGGGTTCAAGGGCCGCACGCATCTGGTCTCCCCCGCCATGGCCGCCGCCGCCGCCATTGCCGGTCATTTCGTCGATATTCGCGAGTGGCCGCACAAGGCCTGACCGATGGCCGGGAAGAACGAGGGTAGAGCAGATTTGTGGGGGCCGCTTGCGGCCCCTTCGCTTGACGATTTCGAGGCGCTGGCCCTTGCGGCGCTCGAAGCCCTGCCCCAGCCTTTCCGCGCGCTGGCGTCCGAGGTCGAATGCCGGGTGGCGGACTTTCCCGATGACGATGTCGTCAAGGACATGGAGCTTGAAAGCCCGTTCGACCTTCTGGGTCTTTTTGAAGGCTTCGGAATGACCGAGGACGGCGCAACCCCCTTTACCGGCCAGATGCCCAACCGGGTCTGGCTCTATCGCCGCCCCATCCTCGATTACTGGGCCGAGCACACCGATACGCTGGGCGAAATCGTCAATCACGTGCTGGTGCACGAGATCGGCCACCATTTCGGCCTGTCGGACGACGACATGGAGCGGATCGAGCGCAACGATCGGATGGGCTGAGGCCCGTATTCAAAGGCTATGGCGTAGCGTTCCCTTTTTTCCTGAAATATCCAGAAACATCAACGGCCTGTGATTTTTTCTGTGTCGCTGCGCCGGCCTGGTGCGGACACGCTCTAACATGTTTCTTATGCGCTGGTTAACCATTATTGTGGCATGGCTCCGGGAGTTTTCAGCGCGGACCGGGCGGGACGCGGGGGGAGCCTTTGAGGCGGGAGGCCGTTAACCCGGTATGACAGGCGCAGTATTTGTCATCGCGATCAACATGGTGATCGCAACGACAATGGCCGCCGCTTTTTTCGCGGTCGGCCATTTCGATGCCAATAACCGGGCGGCCAAGTGGCTGGGCGTGGCGTTCGTGCTGGCCATGCTGAGCTTTGCCGGGGAGTATGTGCTCCATACAGGGCTGTCCGACGCGGGCGCGCGCCTCTTTATCGCGCTTGCCATGCTCGGGTGCTTTCTAGCCATCGCCCACGCGCTGGCGCGGCGGTACGAGGCTCCGCTTTCCCCTCTGGGGCTGGGCATGATCTTTCTGGCCTCGAGCATTCTTTATCTGCTGATCCTCGAGCTTCCGCGCGAAGACATGTGGCGCCAGGTGCTTTACCAGACACCCTACGGGCTGGTGAGCCTGATGGGGGCGATCATGGTGTCGCGCTCGCAGCGCCGGGAGCCGATCGACAGGGTGCTGTTCGTGATGCTGGTGCTGGTGGCGCTAAGCTTTGCCGCAAAGCCGGTGGTGGCCCATTTTTCCGGCGGGGTCGGCGCGGTCGGCCGCGACTACGCGACAACGCTTTATGCGCTGATCTCCCAGTCGAGCGGCGCGGTGGTCACGCTCCTTCTGGCCATGGTGTGCCTTGCCATGGTGGTATCGGATGCCGCCCGGTCCCTCGTGAGGAAATCGGAACGCGATCCCCTGACCGGCCTTTTGAACCAGAACGGGTTCGAGCAGCACGGCTCCCGGCTCGTTGCGGTGAACCCTGGGGCCCAGAACGATCTGGCGCTGGTGCTTTTTTCCTTTGACGGCCCGCACGCCCGCGACGACCAGTCAAGCCCGGCGCTGAGCGCAGCGCTGTCCGACATATTCGGCCCCGGCGCGCTGGTAGCCCGCATGTCGGGGCCTTATTTTGCTGCACTGCTCCCCGGCACCAATCTTTTTGCGGCACGGCGGCACGCCGAGATCCTGCGCTCGCGGCTCGCGGAAGGTGTCCTGCCCATTGCCGCGCCGGTCATGGCGGCCATCGGTATCGCCGAGCGCGAGCCGGGGGACAGCCTCTTGGATCTGCTGGTCCGCGGCCAGTGGGCGCACCGGGAAGCGCTCGATGCGGGCGGGGACTGCGTGCGTCTGGCGGCCCGCGCCGCCTTTGTGCCGGCGCGCGGCACCACGCGATAGCCCAGCCTCTCAGCTCGACGCGAGATCGGACAGCAGCCCGGCGGCAACCGAGAGCCGGGCGATGGTCAATTCGCCGGCGATGAGATCGGCAACGCTCGATATGACGCGGGCGATCGCGGTTTCGTGCTGCGCTTCCCAGGCCGCAAAGCGCTCGGGGATGGTCCCCGTGCCCATATCCAGGACGTCGCCGGAAAGGTCGCGCAGCGCGCGGGCCACATTGGCGAGCGCCCGGTCGAGTGCCATGCGCTCGAACCGGTCGGCGGCGAGAACCGCTCCCCCCTGCTCGGTGATACGCCCAAGCCCGAACTTTTCGATCATGGCGAAATAGACCGCGGCGGCATCGCCAATCGATACGCCGCGCTTTTCAGCGACCAGAACCACATCGGTTGAAAGCGAGAGGATCGAAAGCTGGGCGATGCGGCGGGCGAGCTCGGGCGGGGTGCCCCCTTGCGTGAACGCCTCCTGCTGGCCGGCGACGGCCTGCGCCAGATAGGGCGAGGACAGTTCGGACAGATGCGTTCGGATTTCGGCAACGCCCTCGCCATAGCGGGCGATGACCGCCGAAAGCCCCGACGCGAACGTTTCGTTGCGCAGGAACCAGAGCGTGGCCGCAACCAGAAGCTTTTGGACCTGGGCATAAAGGGCAAGCTGGGTCTGGCCCGATATGGTTGCGTCGAGTGCGTCGATCCGGGCGTTGAGCGCCTGGAGGTCAAAGGCATCGCGCGCCGCCGCATAGGCAAGGGCCACCGCACCCGGATCGGCGGCGGTGATCGCCACGAGCTTTGAGAAAAAGGCGGGCCCGCCCCGGTTGATCATGGCGTTGGCAAGGGTGGTTGCGATCACCTCGCGGCGCAGCCGGTGGGTCTTGATGGCCTCGGGATACTGCTCGTTGAGCGCCGAGGGGAAATAGCGGTAGAGCTCCTTGGCGAAATAGGGGTCGTCGGGGACCGGAGAGGCGATCAACCGGTCGAAGGCGGCGATCTTGGCATAGGCCAGAAGCACAGCCAGTTCGGGCCGGGTGAGGCTCTTGCCGGCGCTTGCGCGGGCGGCAAGCTCCTCTTCGCCGGGCAGCTCTTCGAGCGCGCGGTCGAGCGCGCCGCTCTCTTCGAGCCCGGCCATCAGGTCGGCAAGATCGGGCAGCCCCACGACGCCCTCGCGTTCGGCCAGCGAGAGCGCCAGCGATTGCAGATAGTTGTTGCGCAGGCACAGCGCGGCCACCTCATCGGTCATGCCGGCGAGAAAATCGTTGCGGGTCTTAAAATCGAGCGTGCCGTCGCGCATCAGCCCCGAAAGGGCGATCTTGATGTTGACCTCGAGGTCGGAGGAATTGACCCCGGCGGAATTGTCGATGGCGTCGGTGTTGATGCGCCCGCCATGCAGCGCGAACTCGATGCGCCCGCGCTGGGTGACGCCCAGATTGGCGCCCTCGCCCACCACCCTGGCGCGCAAGTCCCTGCCCGCAACGCGGATCGCGTCGTTGGCCTTGTCGCCCGCCTCGGCGTCCGTTTCATCAAAAGCCCGGATATAGGTGCCGATGCCGCCGAACCACAACAGGTCCACCTGGGCCTTCAAAATGGCGGAAAGGACTTCGGCGGGCGCGGCGCTCGGGCCCGACAGTCCCAGCAACTCCTGCATCTGGGGGGAAAGCGGGATCGATTTGAGCTTTCGCGAGAAAACCCCGCCGCCTTCCGAGATCACCGCCGTGTCATAATCCTGCCAGCTCGAACGGGGCAGGGCAAAGAGGCGCTGGCGCTCGGCAAAAGCGGCCTTTTCGTCGGGGTCGGGATCGATGAAGATGTCGCGATGATCGAATGCCGCCACGAGCCGGATATGGGGCGAGCGCAGCATGCCGTTGCCGAAGACGTCGCCCGACATGTCCCCGACCCCGGCAACGGTAAAGCCGGTTTTCTGGATGTCGATGTCCATCTCCCGGAAATGGCGCTTGACCGTCTCCCAGGCGCCGCGCGCCGTGATGCCCATTTTCTTGTGGTCGTAGCCCGCCGAGCCGCCCGATGCGAAGGCATCGCCAAGCCAGAAGTCGCGGGCCGTCGAAATGGCGTTGGCGGTATCGGAAAAGCTCGCCGTGCCCTTGTCGGCGGCGACCACCAGATAGGGGTCGTCCCCGTCGCGCCGGAAGACCATTTCAGGCGGCAGCACGGTGTCGCCGACCAGATTGTCGGTGACGTCCAGAAGCGCGGAGATGAAGATCTTGTAGCAGGCCGTCCCCTCGGCCATGAACGCCTCTCGGTCGGGGTTGGGCGGCATTTTCTTGGGCACGAACCCGCCCTTGGCCCCCACCGGCACGATCACCGCGTTCTTGACCATCTGGGCTTTTACCAGCCCCAGGATCTCGGTGCGGAAATCCTCGGGGCGGTCGGACCAGCGCAGGCCGCCGCGCGCGATGGGACCGCCGCGCATATGGGCGCCCTCGACACGCGGGGAATAAACGAAGATCTCGCGATAGGGCCGGGGTTCGGGCAGGCCCTCGATGGCCTGGGCATCGAACTTGATGGCGAGCGCGTCGCGCGGGGCGCCGTTCTCGCGCTGGTAGAGATTGGTGCGCAGCGCGGCTTGGACGAGGTTGAGCAGGCGCCGCAATATCCGGTCCTCGTCGAGCGATTCGATGGTTTCGAGCGATTCGGCGAACCGGGCGTGCAGGGCCGTGGCCCTTTCGGCGCCATCCCCGGCCCGGGTGGGGTCGTTAAGGGTATGGAACAGCTCGACAAGGGTTGCGGCAAGGGCCGGGTGGCTGGCGAGCGTCGTTGCGATATAGGACTGGGACCAGGTGATCCCGGCCTGCTTGAGATAGTGGCCCAGGGCCCGCAGCAGGGCCGTGTCCTCATGGCTGAGCCCGGCGTGAAGGGTAAGCCGGTTATAGCCGTCGTTTTCCACCGCGCCGGTGGCGGCGGCAACGATCGCCGCCTCGATGCGGGGCGCAGCTTCCCGCACGGCCGACGCTTCGAGCCCACGCGGGGAAAGGGTCATGTCGTGGACGAACCGCTCGACCCCGTCGGCGGGTGAAATCTCCCAGGTGCGCTCGTCGATGACCGAAAAGCCGAAATTTTCGAGCACCGGCACGCGGTCGGAAAGCGGGATGGGTTTTTGGCGGCTATAGACTTTTAGGGTCAGCGTCAGGGGATCGTCGCGCCCCGGCCCAAGATCAACCGCGACGGGTTTTCCCGTGTCGAGTTCGCGGAAAATGGCGATGTCGGCCAGCGCGTCGAGATGGGAAAGCGCGGCCTGATAATCGCGCGGAAAGGCGTTGGCGTAACCGGCGATCGCCGCTGGATCGGGGGCGGCGGAGACGAGCCGGTCGGCAAAACTGCGGCTGATCTCGTTGATCTCATCCTCGAGCGCCTCGCGGCCGGGGCGCGGGGTCGGCCCGCCATTGCGCCCGATGATGAAGTGGATGCGCGCCAGCTCGCCCTCGGGGAAATCGGGTGCGAAGGCGGACACGCGCCCCTCATAGCGCCGGGCCAGATGCAGGCCGATTTTTTCGCGCACCTGGGTATCGAACCGGTCGCGGGGCAGATAGACGAGGATGGAGACGAAATTGTCGAACCGGTCGATGCGCGGCAGGACGCGCACGCGCGGACGGTCGGGAAGCGTCGAGATGACGGTGGCAAATTCGAGCAGTTCGCCGGCCGAAATCTGGAACATCTCCTCGCGCGGGTAATTGTCGAGCGCGTTCATCAGCGCCTTGCCCGCGTGCGAGCGCGGGTCGAGCCCCGAACTCTTCATGGCATCGACAAGCTTGCGCCGGATGATGGGCACGTCCGCGTGGGGGGTGGCGAACGAAAGGGAGGTAAAGAGCCCCAGAATACGCAACTCGCCCCGCACCTTGCCGCCCGGCCCGAACAGCTTGATGCCGATATAGTCCATGTGGACGCGGCGGTGGACCGAGGCGCGCCGGTTGGCCTTGGTGACCATCAGGGGTTCGTCGCTGTCGAGAAAGGCAAGGTGCTGGCTGGTCGTGTGGACGTAATCGGCGCCCTGGCGCAGATAGAAATAATCGGGGTCGGCGAGGATGCCCAGCCCGCTGCCCTCGACCGGGACGAGCTTGCGCGCCTCGCCCTCCCCTTCGAGCCTATATTCGCGCAGGCCCAGAAAGGTGAAATTGTGGTCGGCGAGCCAGGCGAGAAAATGCATGGCCTCGGCAAGATCGGCCTCGCGCAAGGGCGGCGGGTTCTCGCGATAGCTTACCACCACGGTGCGCAGGCGCTCGAGCATGTCGCGCCAGTCCACCACCGCCTGGCGCACCGCGATCATCGTGCGGGTCAGTTCCTCTGCGATCAATTCGCTCGTGGCGGGGTCGGCGGGGGTGTCGATATGGACGTGGAGAACGCTTTCGTGGCGGGCGTCCGGGCCGGGCCGCTCGATCACCGTCCAGGGCGTGGTGCCGGTATCGACCGCGGCGACCGGATGGGCCATGAAGCGGATCGTGCCGCCCGCCGCGCGGATGGCAGCCAGCGCGGAATCGACGATGAAAGGGGTATCGGCCGAATAGATGTCGATGATGGTGAGGCCATCAAGGCCCGGCTCATCCGACGTCCAGAGCCTTATATCGGGCCGGCCGGGGGTGCGCTCGCCGATATGGGAAAAGGTTTCCCGCAGCACGGTTTCGAGCGTTTGGGGCGGATAGAGCAGCAGGTCCTGCTCGTCGGCCGAGCCGATCGCGCGGTTCAGGAAACTGGCAAAACCGGGTTCGGCCCCTGAAAGGGCCGCGATGCGGTCTTTCCACTGGCGCGCCGGCGCCCCCGTCGTTTCGAGCATGGAACTGGCCTTCTTGCCGGAAGTTTCAGGACGAGCTTAGCCCGGCTGGCGGCAAAGTCCAGTATCACTTTAGATTTCAATGACATAGACATTGGTATCCGTCAGGGGGGCTGACCTTTATGCAAAAAGAAAGGGCCGGACGCAGCGGTCCGGCCCTCATGTTCATCGATTGGCGCGCACGCCTTAGTGCAGGACCGCCAGCAGCAAAAGCGCGATGATGTTGGTGATCTTGATCATCGGGTTGACCGCGGGACCGGCGGTGTCCTTGTAGGGATCGCCGACCGTATCGCCGGTGACCGAGGCCTTGTGGGCTTCGGACCCCTTCAGGTGCACCTGACCGGTGGAATCGGTGAACCCGTCCTCAAAGCTCTTCTTGGCGTTGTCCCAGGCACCGCCCCCCGCCGTCATCGAGATGGCGACGTAAAGCCCGGTGACGATGACGCCGAGCAGCATGGCGCCCAGCGCGGCGAACGCCGCGGCCTTGCCCGCGATCAGAAGGATGACGACGAAGGCGACGATGGGCGAGAGCACCGGGAGCAGCGAAGGCACGATCATTTCCTTGATCGCGGCCTTGGTCAGCATGTCGACCGCGCGGCCATAGTCGGGCTTTTCGGTCCCTTCCATGATGCCGGGCTTTTCCTTGAACTGACGCCGCACCTCGACCACCACGGACTGGGCGGCGCGGCCCACCGCGGTCATCGACATGCCCCCGAATAGGAACGGCAACAGCCCGCCGAACAGCAGCCCCACGACGACATAGGGATCGGCGAGCGAGAAGCTCACCTGGCCCACGCCGAAGAAGAAACTGCCCTCGGCGGCGGTGGAGATGAAGTAGGACAGATCCTGGGTATAGGCGGCAAACAGCACCAGCGCGCCCAGACCCGCCGAGCCGATGGCGTAGCCCTTGGTCACCGCCTTGGTGGTGTTGCCCACCGCATCGAGCGCGTCGGTGTTCTTGCGCACCTCGTCGGGGAGCCCGGCCATTTCGGCGATGCCGCCGGCATTGTCGGTGACCGGTCCGAAGGCATCGAGCGCGACGATCATGCCGGCCAGCGCCAGCATGGTCACCACCGCCACCCCGATGCCGAACAGGCCGGCAAGGTTGTAGGTGAGGATGATGCCCGCGATGATGACCAGCGCGGGCAGCGCGGTCGATTCGAGCGAAACGGCGAGCCCCTGGATGACGTTGGTGCCGTGGCCGGTGATCGAGGCCTCGGCGATCGATTTGACCGGGCGGTAGTCGGTGCCGGTGTAATATTCGGTGATCCAGATGATCAGCCCGGTGATGACCAGACCCGCAACGCCGCAGAAATAGAGCGAGAGCGGGGTGAAGGTCGCGCCGCCGACGGCGATCTGGGTGTCGAGCCCGCCGAACACCCACCAGATGACCGGCAGGAGCACGACCAGCGAGAACACGCCCGTGGCGATGACGCCCTTATAGAGCGCGCCCATGATGTTGCCCGAGGCGCCGAGCTTGACGAAATAGGTGCCAACGATCGAGGTCAGCACGCACGCGCCGCCGATGGCGAGCGGGAGCACCATGCCGGCCCATTTGAGTTCGGGGGTCGGCAGGATGATCGCGGCCAGCACCATGGTGGCAACGATGGTCACCACATAGGTCTCGAAAAGGTCGGCGGCCATACCGGCGCAGTCGCCGACATTGTCGCCCACATTGTCGGCGATGGTTGCCGGGTTGCGCGGGTCGTCCTCGGGGATGCCCGCCTCGACCTTGCCCACCATGTCGCCGCCAACGTCGGCGCCCTTGGTGAAGATGCCGCCGCCCAGCCGGGCGAAGATCGAAATCAGCGAAGCCCCGAAGCCGAGCGCCACGAGCGCGTCGATGACCACGCGGTCGGTGGCCGCAAAGCCGATGGACATGAGAAAGCCGAAATAAAGAACGACGCCCAAAAGCCCCAGCCCGGCGACAAGAAGTCCGGTGACGGCGCCCGATTTGAAGGCGAGATCGAGCCCCCCCGCCAGCGAGGTCGTCGCGGCTTGCGCGACGCGGACGTTGGCGCGGACCGAAACGTGCATGCCGATGAACCCGGCGGCGCCCGAAAGCACCGCGCCGATCAGAAAGCCGATGGCTGCGTAAATGCCCAGCAACCACCAGGCAACGACGAGGATCACGAGACCCACGATGGCAATAGTGGTGTATTGGCGTCTGAGATAGGCGATGGCGCCTTCGCGCACCGCGCCCGAGATTTCCTGCATCCGCGTCGTGCCGGCATCGGCGGCAAGAAGCGCGCGTGTCGTCACGATGCCGTAAACGATCGACAGCACGCCGCAGACTACGATCAGCCATAAGGCCAAAGTCATGTTCATTCCCCTCAACTGTGGCCCGGACGGCGGGACGCAGTCCCCTTGTCCGCCCGATCAGCCCGTTCCCTTGTCGCCCCGGCGGGCATTGGCGCTTTTATCTCCTTTAAAAGCGCCGACCCTGATCGCCGGACGGTGACGGGGGTGAGGATAGGCGGAACAAAGTATTGAAAGCAATGGGGTTTCTTGAGAAGGGCATTTGGACAGCATTGCTGCCGCGTGCCCGGCTAATACGTTGATTTCGCGCACGTAATAAAGGTCGTAATTATTGACCTATTTATCCCCGAAACTGCTTTCGATGCGGCGACGCGCCAGATCGGCTTCCCGGAGAGACGCGGTGAGAAGAATCGTCTTGGTGCGCGCGGTGGCGCCCGCCTTGACCGAAAAGGCCGAGCGGGGGTGTCCGGCTGCTTTGGCCAGCAGGGCGATCACCGCGTCATTGGCGCGGCCGTCCCGGGGCGGGGCGGCGATGCGGATCTTGAGCGCCTGGGTGCCGTCGGCCAGCGCGGCCAGGCCCTCGATCCGGTTACGCCCCGCATTGGGGGTGACGCGCAGGACGATCAGCGCGCCGTCGCGGGCCGGGCGGAACCAGCCGGGATTTTGGGGATCAGAGGCCACCCATCACGACCTGGCGCATCAGCGGATAGAGCACGACCAGACGAATGAAATAGATGGCGAGGAACAGGATGATCGGCGAGATGTCGAGCCCGCCGAAATTGGGCACCACCGAGCGGATCGGGCGCAGCAGCGGCTCGGTGATCTGGTAGAGCGCGTTGGCGATGGTGGCCACGAACTGGTTGGACATGTTGAGGATGTTGAACGCCAGCAGCCAGCTCATGATCACCTGGCCGATGATGATGAAAATGACCACGTTGAGCACCAGGTCGATAAACTGCAAAAGCCCCAACACCATTCGGCAGATCCTTTTTTCTCGCCAGAAGCGGGGCCGGTGGCCGCGCCGGTTTTCATCCTGAGCGGCCTGCGCTCTATCGAACACAATGTGCCGGTCCAGACTTTTGTTTGCGCATCGGATTTTCCGAAAACCGCGTATACGCTTTTCGGTCCGATGCTCTAATTACGGTTTCCCCATCCCAAGGGCAAGACTGCGCGTGGTGCACAAGAAAAAAGGGCCCGCCTCCGGTTAGGGAAAGAGCGGGCCCTTGAACAAGTGATCCGGTACGCAACACACAAAGACCCGGACGCCCCCTGCATTGCACAAAGCGTGCCACATCGATCCATCCGTACATATGCCCCTTTGCCGGGCGTGAGCCCCAAGATGTTGAATCGGTGGGCGTGCAAAATGCGCAAAGCCTTGCAATTTGCGAGTCGCGCTTTTGCAAATTGCGAAAAAACCCAGGCCGCCTTGCTCAGCCTTGCGCTGGTCATTTCTCCGTTTCGCCGGTGTCGCTTTCCGCATGGATGCCGCGGCGCATCTGGTTGCGCAACACGGTGCGCTCGCGGGCGGACACGCCGATCAGTTCGGCCACGCGCCAGACCATGTTGTCCTCGAGCTCGTGATTGGTGTCGTCGGCAAAGACCACCTGCCACATCATGCGGATGATGTCGATTTTCTCGTCCCGCTCGAGCCGGGAAAGCCGCGAGGTGAACTGGTAGAAATCGACCGCCTCGCGGTCCTTGCGCCTTGCTTCTTCGATCAGCCGCGCCACCGCCCCGTCGTCGAGCCCGTAATGGTCCTTGAGCGCATGGGAGATGACCCGCACCTCCTCTGGCTTGGCGCGCCCGTCGACCGTTGCCAGATGAACCAGAAGCGCTGCCACCGCGACGCGCGGGGCGAGTGGGGCGTTGGCGGGGGCGCTTTCGGCGCCGAACAGGCGGGCAATCGCTTCAAACATGGGCTTTGCAACTCGACTTTCAAAACGCGGGCGATCCGTCTCGGGGGGCCGATCTAACCGGGCAGGCCTTTGAGGGGCAAGCGGCAGACGTTGCGGGAGACGGAGTGCGCGACGGATTTGGCCATCCTGTTGAGAACGGGCCACAGAAATTGACCCGCGATGGCCATCGCGGCTTTGCAAAAGGGCCCTGAAGGGCGTATCGGGAAGCCGCTTTCACCCACCCAACCGGGGAGCCGGGAAAAACCCATGGTGCTCTTGCTGATGTTCATTGCCGGGTCGGCCGGCTGGATGACCGCCGAAGCCGTGGCGCTCGTTGCCGGGGGCATCGGGGTTGCCGACGGCACGCTGGGCGCGATCGCGCTTTTCGTGCTGGCGGCGGGGATTTTCGGGCTGCAGACCGAGCCGGGCATGGGGCGGCAGGGCCGGGTGGGGATCGTCCTTGTCGCGTTCGGCGCCATGTCCTTTTCCATGGTGCTGATCATCACGCTGACCTCGGGGGTGCTCGGCGCCATCGCCAGCGGCGAGATCACCTATGGGGCGATGGTGTGGACCCCGTTCTACCTTCTGGCGCTGGCCTTTACGGCAGGGGGGCTGGTGGCGCTGGGGCTCCATTACCGCCAGCAGGGCGCGACGGCGCTCGCCGCCGTGCTCGGCGGTCTCGCCGCGCTCCATCTGGCCCGCGCGCTCGCCATCGACGCCTTTGCCCTGCACCGGAGCGCGGGCATCGCCACCGCGCTGGTTTTCGCCCTTATCGGTATCAGAAAACTCTCTGGACGTTAGATCAGGGCATCGATGGCCTTGGCCAGATCGATGTCCCTTTGCGTCACCCCGCCCGCATCGTGGCTCGAAAGCGCGATCTCGACGCGGTTGTAGCTGTTGGACCAGTCGGGGTGGTGGTTGGCCTTTTCAGCGGCCAGCGCCACCCGCACCATGAAGCCGAACGCCTCGGAAAACGTTTTGAACTCGAAGGTCCGGGCAATCGCCCTGCCGTCCCTTGCCGTCCAGCCGGAAAGCCCCTGAAGCGCGGTCCTGATGGCGTTCGCGTCAAGCGGCGTATTGTGTGATCGGTCGTTCATCGGTCCTCTCCCTTGCCGCGTCAATGCCATGGGCGATGGCCGTGTTCCCCGCCCGCGGGAGCAAAATTGCGGCGTCCTGATAAACCGCTCCTTTACCACGTCGCCCGAAACCCCCGCAAACTTAACCAAATTGCACAAATCGAGCGTTCAGTGTGTGTAGGTTCAGGGCCCGTGTATCGACCCGGGCTGCGCCCTCCTGCCGGGCCGGACACATCCGGCGACGGCGTGAACGTGAATTGATTTGAACACGGACCCTGGGGTCCTGCCTCCGGTCTGGTGCTTGCGGGACAATCGGTGAAAATGCCTTATACGACCAGCAAAATGTTGCCGACCCTCGACTATGTGTCGATCGTGACATCGCTCTACAAGGACCGGCGCGCGCTGGTATGGGGCACGATGTCCTCGCTTTTCGGCATGCTCGCCGCCGGGGTCAAGACCGGCTCGATGCTGCTGTTCGCGCATGCGGTCGTATTCGCGCTCATTGCGCTCTGGCGCTACATGGTGGTGAGCAGGTTCGCGCGCAATCCGGTGGCGCCCGACGACAGGCAGGGCGCCGAGGAATGGGAGCGCCGGGCGACCGTATTCGGCACGCTGGTCGCCCTTGGCTATGGCGCGTGGTGCTTTATCGCGCTGGTCTTCGTGCGCGATCCCTTTGCCGAGCTGATGTCGATTTCGGTGACCGTTGCCGCTATGATCGGCATCGTGGCGCGCAATTTCGGCATCGACCGCCTCATCACGCTGCAATCGATCGCGCTGGGGGCGCCGCTCGCGCTCGGGCTCGTCATCGATGGCAATGTCTACTACGTCATCCTGGCCTTCATGCTGATCCCGATGATGGTTTCCTACCGGTATCTGGCCGCCGATGTGCGCACCATGCTGCTCAATGCGGTGCACGGGCGGATCAACGCCTCGCGGCTGGCCGACCAGCTCGATACCGCGCTCGATACCATGAACCACGGGCTGTGCATGCTCGACGAGAACGGGGTGATCGCGCTGGTCAACAATCAGGCGCGCCAGACGCTGGCCGAGATTTCCGACGGAGCCTGGGTCGGGCGCACCATCATCGACCTGCTCGACGAGGCCATCGCGCGTCGCGCCCTGCCCCGGGCGACCGCCGAGCGCCTGCTGGCCATGGTGGGACAGAGAACCGGCGGCAAGGTCGTCCTCAAGCTCTCGGGCGATTATCATTGCGAGGTGACGGTCTCCTCACGGGCCGACCGCACCGTGCTGTTGCTCGAAAACGTCACCGCCCGCATCCAGGCCCAGGAGCGCATCAATTTCATGGCGCGCTACGATGCGCTGACCAATCTGCCCAACCGGGTCTATTTCACCGAACAGTCCGAGGCCGACCTTGGCGCGCGCCGCCGGGCCGGTTCGCGCGAGCCGGTCCTGCTCGCCATTGTCGATCTCGACGATTTCAAGCACGTCAACGATACGCTGGGGCATCTGGCGGGCGACAAGGTGCTGGTCGAAACCGCCAGCCGCATCCGCTCGGTCATGCACAAGGATAGCCAGCTCGCCCGGTTCGGAGGCGACGAGTTCATCATCTACCGTTCGACCGAGACCGATGAGGGCTCGGCCGCCGCTGAAGCATCGGCGATCCTCAAATCGCTTGGCCGCCCGTTCGAGATCGACGGCGAACGCATTGATTTGAGGGCCTCCATCGGTTTCGTGTGCGAGCCCGACGAAGGCACGAGCCTTGACGACCTCATCATGCGCGCCGACCTGGCACTTTATCGCGCCAAGGCGCGCGGCAAGGGGCAATGGCTCGCCTTCGTGCCCGAAATGGATGGCGAATTCCGCTACCGCCAGCGGCTCAAGGCCGATCTGGCCGATGCGTTGGCGGCGGGCAGGCTCACGCTCGCCTATCAGCCCATCGTCGATCTGAGGACGCGCGAGGTTGCCGGGTGCGAGGCGCTGGCACGCTGGACCCATCCCGAACTGGGCCCCATTTCCCCTGCGGTCTTTATCGGGCTGGCCGAGGAAATGGGACTGGTCTCCGACATCACCCGCTGGGTGCTGGAAACCGCGACCCTCCAATGCACCGCCTGGCCGGAGAGCGTCACCGTTTCGGTCAACGTCTCGGCGCGCGACCTGCGTTCGGACCTGCTCAACACCCAGATCGCCGGGGCGCTGGCCAGAAGCGGGCTCGCCCCCGAAAGGCTCGGGATCGAGGTGACCGAAACCGCCCTCATCGAGGAACGCGAGGACGCGGCGCGCTGCCTTGCGGCGCTGGCCGCGCACGGCATCGGCATCGCGCTCGACGATTTCGGCACGGGCTATTCCTCGCTCTCCTATCTGCACGAGATGCCGTTCACCAAGCTCAAGATCGACCGCTCGTTCATCGCCGATATCGCCACCAGCCCGCGCTCGCTGCAGTTGATGGCCAATGTGGCGCGGCTGGGCAAGGATCTCGATCTGGTCATCACCGCCGAGGGTGTCGAGACCGCCGAGCAGCTCAGGATGATCGAAAACCATACCCAGGTCGACGAGATCCAGGGCTATTACTTCGGAAAGCCCATGTCGGCGGAGGACGCCGGGGCGCTGATCGCCTCCATGGCGTCCCGCGCCACCGTTGCGCGCCTGCCCGGCAGCAGCGCCTGACCGGCCTTTTCCGTTAACCATGCTTGCCGAAAATGGCGCCCGGGGCGCCGGCCCGTGCGCGTGCGCCCTTCTCGATTGGTTAAAAATTGGTTAATGTTCCCTCCGCGCTGACAAGGGGGGCCAGTAATGCGTGATACCTCGCCCGCCCGCAGCCGCGAGGCATCCACCTCACGGTTCGCGGCTACGCTCATGGATCTGCTCGACCAGGTGGAATACCGCCGCGTGCGGCTCGAGGAGATCACCGATCCGGTGTTCCGGCTCCGCTATCAATCCTATCTGCGCGAGGGGTTCATCGATTCCAACCCGCAGGAAATCGCCGGCGACGGGTTCGACAATGCCCCCAACGCCATGGGGTTCGGGGTCTATGTCGATGGCAGGCTGGTCGCTTCCATCCGGCTTCATCACGTCACGCCCCAACAGCGGATTTCACCGAGCCGTCTCATCTATCCTGACGAACTTGACGGCTTTCTCGATGCGGGGCTGAGCTATATCGACCCCTCACGGTTCGTCACCGATCACGAAACGACCCTGAGCCTGCCCGCGCTGCCGTTCCTTACATTGAGGATCGCGGCGATGGCCTCGGAATATTTTGCCGCCGATTACTGCCTGTCCTCGGTCCGGCCCGAGCACGCCGCGTTCTACAAGCGCGTTTTCGGCTCGGTCCAGTTTGCCGGCGAGCGCTATTATCCGGGGCTGAAATTTCCCGTATGCCTTTACGCGGCAGAGGTCGCCGAGATCCGCAACCGGGTGGCCGACCGCTTCCCCTTTTTCATGTCCACCCCTGAGGAACGTGAAGCAATGTTCGGGCCGGAGGGGAATGTCGCGGACGCTTTGATCCGGCCGACCGCGCGCGCCGCGGCCATCGAGGAAAGGCGTTTTGCACCCGCCGGGTAGCATGAGGACAGACAGGACAGTGCCATGGGACCTGCACACGCCGACATCGCCCGACCGGCCATAGCGCCGGGCCCGCGCGGCTTGCCCGTTCTGGGCAACATGCTCGACATTTCCCGGGACCCGGTGGGCTATCTCGAATCCTGCGCGGCGCGATATGGCGGGGTGACGGCGCTCAAGCTCGGGGTCTATCCGGCCGTGCTGCTCAACGACCCCGATCTCATCGAGCAGGTTCTGGTCAAGGAGCACGAGAAGTTCATCAAGCATCGGGTGTTCTGGCGCCAGCTTCGGGCCCTGCTGGGCAAGGGCCTGTTCATGACCGAGCAGGAGGAATGGCAGCGCGCGCGACGTTTTGCGGCGCCCGCCTTTTCCACCCGCGCCCTGCAGGAATACGCGCCCACCCTCGTTGGGGAAGCCGAGCGATGGATAGCGGGCTGGCAGGACGGGCAGGAAATCGACATCCATCGCGAGATGCTCTCGATGGGGGTCGTGCTGGCCACACGCACGCTGCTCAATGCCGATGTCACCGACGATCTGCCCTGGGTCACCCGGAGCGTTGGCTGGGTGATGGACGAGATCACCGCCCGCTATTCGCGGCCCGTGCTGATCCCCGACCGGGTCCCCCTGCCGGGGCACGTCCGGTATTTAAGGGGCATCAAGGCGCTGGACGAACTGATCAACAGGATCATCGCCGAGCAGCGCGATGGCCGTGCCGAGCCCCGGGGGCTGATCGCGCAACTGATGAGCGCGCGGGACGAGGACGGCAAGCTCATGACCGATATCGAACTTCGCGACGCGATCTGCAATTTCCTGCTTGCCGGCTATGAGAGCACGGCGATCACCATGACCTGGGGGCTTGACCTGCTGGGCCGCAACCGCGACATCCAGGACCGGCTCGCCCGGGAAGCGCGAACGGTTCTGGGGGACCGCTCGCCCGTTCATGAGGACATGGCCAACCTTGGGCAGATGGAACGCGCGGTGATCGAGATCCTGCGTCTAAGGCCGGTTGCCTGGCTGCTGGGCCGCGAGGCGATCGTCGATACGCGGGTTGGCGATTATGACGTGCCCAAGGGCACGACGCTGCTCATCTCGCCCTGGATCACCCAGCGCGATTCCCGATATTTCGATGACCCGCTGGCCTTCCGGCCCGAGCGGTGGGCGGGCGATCTGCGGCGCACCCTGCCGCGCTTTGCCTATTTCCCGTTCGGCGGCGGTCCCAGAATCTGTATCGGCAATCGCTTTGCGATGATGGAGTTGATGCAGCTCTTGTCGGTGGTGTTGCGGCGCTTCGATGTCGAGCGGATGACCGAGCGCGAGGCGATCCCCATTCCCTCGATCGCCATGCGGCCAAAGGGCGGATTGTGGCTGCGGCTGCATGCCCGGCGCTAGGCGTGGCGGGTGAGAAAAGGTTCAGGCATGGCAGACCGGGCGATGGCGGCGCTCGATGCAAACCGGTGCAGCAATGCGTCGAAGCTGTGGGGCGCGCCAAGGAAGGGGGCGTGACCGGAATGGGGAACGATATGGATACGGCCTTCCCAGAGATTGGCGTAGTGAAGGCCCTCAAGATAGCCGAGCCGGATCGCCGGGTCGTGCGCGCCATGGAAGATGGCGAGCGGAACGGGGCTAGTCCGAACGGTCTTTCTGGGGTCGGCGCCCTCGCCCCGCACGATCGAGCGCATCAGGCGCGGGCGGGCCTCAGGGTCGGTGGCAAGGATCATGGCGATATGGTGCTGTCCGGCATCCTCGCCATAAAACATGCGGGCCAGCCGCGCTGCCTCGTTATAGGAGAGCTTTTGCTTGCCGGCGAGAAGGCTCGTGGGGTTGAGGTGGAAGGCGCGCAGCGTCCCAAGCGTGCCCGGGGCGAAGGGCGGGGCTCCCGAAATGGCGGCGCCCGCGAAAAGCGCGGGGAAGCGCGCCATCATCTCAAGAACGATATGCCCGCCCAGCGACCAGCCGTAAACAACGGCGCGTTCGATCCCCAGATGGGGGAACAGTCCGGCCAGCATCTGGGCCGTATTGGGGAGGGTATAGGCCATATCGGGCCGGGTGGAACGGTCCGAGCGTCCATGGCCGGGCAGGTCGATGGCGATGATGCGGAAATGGTCGGCGAGCGGGCCTTCGAACTGGCTCGAAAACACCGCGCCCGAGGCGCCCGCCCCGTGCAGCATCACCAGCGGGCGGCCCGGGCCACCCGTATCGGTCACGGCGATGGCGCCATCCCTTGTCAAAATGGAAAAACGGGAAACCGGCAAGCGCGCCATCCTTTTTATTGGAGCGGCGCGAGCGTATCGGTCCGGCGTATATAGGGGGTTTCGGGAAATGGTTAAAATGTCCGTAAACCTGGTTACGAGGAACCATCGGGATGGATAGCGTCATCGTCGTGACGGCCCTTGCGACCCTTGCGGCCTATGTCTGGTCGCTCAAGCGCCATTTTGTTGCCGGGGACATGTCGGGCGGGGCGCGGGTGGTCTCGGCGGGGGTTGCGATCACCGCCGTCCTCTATCTTTTCCTGACGCTTTGGGGCGAGCAGCCGCTATGGGCGCAGGCTGTCGGCCTTGCCTTGCAGCTTGCGGCGGGGGCGCTGTTTTTCTGGGCGATCGCCGCCTCGCGCGAGGCACGGCTCGATTTCGCCTTTACGCCCGAAAAGCCGCACGGGCTGGTCGAGACCGGACCCTACCGCCACATCCGCCACCCCTTTTATACGTCCTATATCGTCTTCTGGACGGGCTGGGCGCTGGCCACCTGGTCGGCCTATGCGCTTTTGGCGCTGATCGTCCTTATTGCGCTCTACGTCGTTGCGGCGCGGGCGGAAGAGGAAAAATTCAGCCAGACCCCGCTGGCTCCTGCCTACGCCGCCTACAAGCGCCGCACGGGCTTCTTCTGGCCCAGGCTGGGCCGGGAATGATCGGGGGGAAGGACAAATGGTGCCGGTCGGTTTGTCCTACGGCATTTTTGAGAACGGCGGTATGGAGCGGAAAGCCCGTGTCTTCGCGCTCGACCTGCCACACAGTTACGCCTGCTATGTGCGGGCCTATCCGGCAGCGGTGTCGCAGGCTTTGGCGTGCGGATGATGCCATAGGGTTCGCTTGACCGGTTCCACCGTGGTTCCGGGAAACCGCGCAAAGAGAAAGCGCCCTGCGGCGCTTCTTTTATCCCATTAATTTAATTGGGATTTTTGGAGCGGGCGATGAGATTCGAACTCACGACCCTAACCTTGGCAAGGTTATGCTCTACCCCTGAGCTACGCCCGCGCTCCAGTTCGTCCACCCCTTGGCAGCATGGCGAACGGCGCCTATATGCCCAACCACATCGATAAATGCAACCGATAAATTCGCTATGCTTAACCTTGGGCCGGTGACCGCCTTTGCACCCTTGCACCCCTTGGTGTAAGGCTCACCGGCACGACAACGCAAGCAAACAGCCTTTCCTTGAGAACAGGACAGACCGAGCAAATGGACCTGCGAGCCGCACAGACCGCCACGCCCGCCAATGATCTCATCCGGGATTCCGATACCGCACGCTTTCAGGCCGACGTGCTCGAAGCCTCGATGCAGCGTCCGGTGCTGGTCGATTTCTGGGCCCCCTGGTGCGGACCGTGCCGTCAACTCACCCCCACCCTTGAAAAAATCGTCGCCGCCAATGGCGGCAAGATCGCGCTGGTCAAGATCAACGTCGATGAGAACCAGGCGCTGGCCGGGCAGATGGGTGTGCAGTCGATCCCGGCGGTGTTCGCCTTTCTGGGCGGGCGGCCCGTCGATGCCTTCATGGGCGCCCAGCCCGAATCGGAGGTTGCCCGTTTCGCCGCCAAGCTGATCGAGGCCGCCGCCCAGGCCGGCATCGGGGGGCCGAGCGACAACGAGTCACAGATCGCCCAGGCCATCCAAGCCGCCGACAACGCGCTGGCCGAACAAGATTTCGAGCGCGCCTACCAGATTTACTCCGCCATCTTGCGTCAGGCACCCGACAATATCGAAGCGATCGCCGGCGTCGCCGGCGTCCAGTTCGAGACCGGCGACATCGACGACGCCGAACAAACGCTCGGCATGCTCCCCGAGGACGCCGCCAGCCCCGCGATCGATGGGCTGAGAAAATCGATCGCGCTGGCCCGCGAGGCGGCCAGCCTTGGCGATCCGGCCGCGCTTTCGGCCCGGCTCCAGACCGCACCCGACGATCATCAGGCCCGGTTCGACCTCGCCATGATCCTCAACGCCCGGGGCGAAAAGCTCGAAGCCGCCCAGGCCCTGATCGAAATCATGGGCCGGGACCGCGAATGGTCCGAGGACGGGGCGCGCAGAAAACTGCTCGAGCTGTTCGAGGCCTGGGGCCCCAAGGACCCCGCGACCCTCAAGGGGCGACGGCTTTTGTCGTCGCTCCTGTTTCGATAGGAAAGGAGCTGGCCATGCGCCGCCCGGCCTCCATCACCGATCTGCCGGACATGCTGGCCCTCTTCCCGCTCTCGCGGGCGCTTTTGCTGCCCCAGACCCATCGCCCGCTCAATATCTTCGAGCCGCGTTTTGTCGAGCTGGTGGACGACGCGCTGGCCGGCAATCGCCTCATCGGGCTGATCCAGCCGCGCGATACCGACGAGGAAGCCCCGCGCGGCGCAGTGCCGCTCGCGCCCGTGGGCTGCATCGGGCGGCTGGTCCATTTCGAGGAGCAGGAGGAAAACCGCTACCTGATCATCCTCGAGGGGGTATGCCGCTTCGAGCCGGTCGAGGAACTGGCCGTTGCCACCCCTTACCGGCAGGCCCGGATTTCAACGCAAAAATACGCCGCCGATTTCACCCCCGATCTGGGGGCGGAAACGGTCGATCGCGCGCGGCTGGTGAACGTCTTGCGCGACTACGCCGATTTCGCCCAGATCGAGGTCGATTGGGAGGAGGTCGAGGAGACCGGCACCGGCGATCTCGTCAATCTGGCCGCCATGCTCAGCCCTTATGGCGCGCGCGAAAAGCAGGCGTTGCTGGAAGCGGCGACCCTCAATGAGCGCGCCGAGACCCTCATCGCGCTGGCCGAAATGGAAATGGCCCGCGCCCGGACCGGCGCCGTCCTGCAATGACCACGAGCAACCCGCGCTACCGGCTCGACCCAAAAACCCTCGAAATGCTGGTTTGTCCGGTTTCCAAGACGCGCCTGTCGCTCTCGTCCGACGGAACCGAGCTCATCTCGCTCGTCGCGCGCTACGCCTTCCCCATCAGAAAGGGCGTACCGCTGCTCGTCATCGATGCCGCGCGCAAGATCGATGAGGACGAAGCCGAACGCCTGCGCCATCGTCCCGAAACACCCTTGGGCTGAACGCACCCCTCAGAGCGGAATACCCCTCAAGAGCCGGGCGCCGCCACGCCCCGCAGCGTGATCGATGATCGCCGATTTCAACGGCCCGGCCCGCTCGACCAGCGACAGCCCGAAATCGCGCAGGGCGCGGATCGGCGCCTGATCGTTGGAAAAAAGCCGGTTGAGCCCGTCGGTCGCCGCCGCCATCAGCCCGGTATCGAACGCGCGCGCACGCTCGTAGCGCGCCAGAACGTCGGGCGCGCCGTGGTCGAGCCCGAGCCGCATCGCATCGAGAACGGCTTCGGCCAGGACCGCCACGTCCTTCAATCCCAGATTGAGCCCCTGCCCGGCCAGCGGATGCACCACATGGGCGGCGTCCCCCACCAGCGCCAGCCTTGGAGCGATGAACCGGCGCGCGATCGAAAGCCGCAAGGGGAAGGACTGGACGATATCGACAATCTCCACCCGTCCAAGGCTTGCCCCCATCACCGCCTCGATGACCGGGGCGAGATCGGCGGGCGCCATCTTTACGTAGGCCGCCGCCTTTTCGGCCTCTTCGGCCCAGACCAGCGAGGAAAAATTGCCCTTGAGCGGCAGCGAGGCGAAAGGTCCGGCGGGGCGGAAATGCTCGAAGGCCGTGTCTTCATGGGGTTCGGAATGGGCGATATTGGTGACGATCCCCGCCTGCCGGTAATCATGGGCAAACACGCCGATACCGGTAAGCTTGCGCAGCCCCGATTGCCCGCCATCGGCGGCAACGACGAGCGGGGCGGCATAGGCGCGCCCGTCCTCAAGCGTTATCTCGGCCAGACGTCCCGCACCTGAAAACCCCGTGACAACCCCGGGCTCGACGATATCGATGTCCCCGGCGGCGGCGATCAGCACGGGGGCGCTTGCAGCATTGGGCACCATATGGGCGATCGGGGCCCCCGCTTCACTCTCCTCCCCGAAGGTCAGAAACACCGGCCGGGCGATATCGCCGCCCCCCGAATCGGTAATCTTCATAGCCATGACCGGATTGGCCTTATCCGCCATGCCGTCCCAGACCCCCATTGTCGCAAACATGCGCTGAACGCCGCTGGCAATCGCCGAAGCGCGGGCGTCCCTGGGCACGCTCATCGGGCGCCGGTCGACCAGCGCAACCCTGATCCCCGGCGCGAACCGGGTGAGCGCGACCCCGAGCGAAAGCCCCACCGGTCCCCCCCCGACAACGATCACATCATGGGTATGCGCCGCCATTTTCCGTCTCCGTCACGCGTCTGGTCGTCAACCTTCCCACCCCGATGGCGCTGGAACAAGCCCCCGCTTTGCCGCATCACCTCCGAACGCAGCCGCATGCGAATTTATTGAGCATTTCCGCGCCAAACCTGCATTCGTTGCCCTCTTTTTAGGCATCAATGACCATGCTTGCCACCGGCCAAGCGCGGTATCGGCAGAATTATCCTTTCGGTTTCAGGCATTTAAAGGGCGGGTTTCCGTTTGGCACGGCGCTTGAGTCGGTAAACCGGCATCAGGTGTGCAATCGGAAAGGAGCACCCATGAAACTGCTTGTCGCAATCATCAAGCCATCCCGGCTCGAAGAGGTCCGCCAGGCGCTCAACTCGCTCGACGTGCACGGCATGACCGTCACGGAAGTCAAGGGATACGGGCGCCAGAAGGGCCACGCCGAAATCTATCGGGGAACCGAATACGCCGTCCATTTCCTGCCCAAGCTCAAAATCGAGATCGCCCTCGACGCCGCCCGGGCCGATGCGGTCGCCGGCGCCGTCGTGGAGGCGGCCCGCACGGGCCGCATCGGGGACGGCAAGATTTTTCTCCTCGATCTCGAACACGCCATCCGCATCCGCACCGGCGAGACCGGGACCGAGGCCCTCTAGGCGCGGCGCATAAACAGGAGAAAACCAATGACTGCGTTCCCAATTTTCAAACCCCTCGTCTTCGCGGCGCTGGCGAGCCTGTCCGCCGCGCTCCCCGCGCTGGGTCAGGACGGGGCAATAGCGGGAGAGACCGCCATCCCCGAGGTGCCCATTGCCGTCAAATACATCCTCGACAGTTTTATCATGGTGCTGGGCGGCATTCTGGTCATGTGGATGGCGGCCGGTTTCGCCATGCTCGAATCGGGGCTGGTGCGCTCCAAGAACGTCTCGATGCAACTCTTGAAGAACGTCGCCATGTATGGGCTGGTCTCGATCGTCTATTACCTCATCGGCTACAAGATGATGTATCCGGGCGATCAGTGGCTGGTGCCGGGGCTGCTCGGCGGCTTTGGCATTGCCGTACTCGAGCCCGTGGGGCTGGCCGCCAGTGAGGCCGATCTTTCCTATGCAACGGTTTCCTCGGACTTTTTCTTCCAGGTGATGTTCTGCGCGACCGCCGCCTCGATCGTTTCGGGGACCGTGGCCGAGCGCATAAGACTGTCTCCCTTCCTTGTCTTTGTCTTTATCCTTACCGGACTCATCTACCCCATCCAGGCCGCCTGGCACTGGGGTGGGGGATTTTTGTCCTCGGCATGGGGTTTTTCCGACTTTGCCGGCTCGACCACCGTCCATTCCGTGGGCGGCTGGGCGGCGCTGGCCGGGGCACTGGTGCTTGGCGCGCGCAATGGAAAGTACAACCCCGATGGCACCGTCAACGCCATACCCGGTTCGAACATGCCGCTGGCGACCCTGGGCATGTTCATCCTGTGGATGGGCTGGTTCGGGTTCAACGGCGCCTCCCAGCTCGCCATCGGCTCGGTGGGCGACATCGCCGATGTGGGACGGGTGATGGCCAACACCAACGCCGCCGCCGCCGGAGGGGCGATCACGGCGCTGATCCTTACCATGCTCGTTTATGGCAAGACCGATCTGACCTTCGTCCTCAACGGGGCGCTGGCGGGGCTGGTTTCGATCACCGCCGAACCCCTTTACCCCGGCCTTGGCACCGCATCGCTCATCGGCGCGGTGGGGGGCGTCATCGTCGTCTTTACCGTGCCGCTTCTCGACAGGCTCAGGATCGATGACGTGGTGGGCGCGATCCCCGTCCACCTTTTTGCCGGCATCTGGGGCACGATCGTCGTGGTATTGACCAATCCGGACGCTACGATCGGCGCCCAGATCGGCGGGATCGCCATCGTGGGGCTCTTTACCTTCAGCGTCAGCGCCGCCATCTGGTTCGCGCTCAAGCTCACGATGGGCCTCAGGCCCTCGGCGGACGACGAGGCGCTCGGGCTCGACAAGGCCGAGATCGGCGTCGAGGCCTATCCCGAATTCTAAGCCGGGAGGGCCCAAGGGCTGAATTGCCGGTTTGTCGTTCAGCCCGGGTGACGACGAGGGAAGAAGGGGGTGCGATGGCGACCGTACCCCCTTTTTCCATTATCGCGATTTTCCCTTTCGGCGCTAAGCGGGGGTTAACCATAGGCCGCTAGGCTCGGGCCCAAAGTATTGCGTTCAAGGCTCGGCTTTCTTCATGACCCTCAATCCGTCTTCGCACCTTGACGAGCGGCACGGCGCGGCCCCGGTGCTCTCGATTGCCATTCCGCTGCGTCTCGCCGGCACCGTCATCGCCGTCCTGTGCCTTCTGGCGCTCGTGGCCCTGGCAAGCTGGTCGGTCGACGATCCGAGCCTGTCCTACGCCACCGACAAGACCCCCGGAAACTGGCTCGGCTTTCCCGGCGCGGTCTTTGCCGATCTCGCCTTCCAGTTCCTGGGGCTTGCCGCCCTCGCGATGCTCGTGCCCCCGCTGGTCTGGGCGCTCTCGCTGATTCGCCGCCAGCCGCCCGCCTATATGGGCCTGCGCACGATGGGCTGGCTGGCCGGAACCGCGATCGCCACCGGCTTTTTCGCCTGTTTCCCCACCCCGCAGAGCTGGCCCCTGCCCCTTGGGCTGGGCGGGTTTGCCGGAACCGGGTTCACCGGGCTTTTCACGCTCCTGCTCGGCCACCCCCCGCAAGGGTTCGGCGCGGTGCTGCTGGGCGGTTTTCTGGCCCTGCCATCCCTGGGGCTGATCTGGCTTTCGGCCCGCACCCGGCCCCCACTCGAGGCCGAACCGCCCGCTCCCGCCAAACGCGCCGCCCGGCCCGCGGCCCGCGCTATCCCCGAACCCGAGCGCGCCGCCGGGGACGATGAGGACCGCGCCGGGTTCGGCGCCCTCGTTCTGGGCTATCTCGCCCACACCGGCTATGCGCTCAAGGGCTTTTTGAAGCGCGTCCTGACGGCGCGCCGCGCCGCGCCCGATCCGCGCGAAAGCTGGAAGAACGCCGATTTCGAGCCCCAGCTCGACCGCGCCATCGCCCCCCCGGAAAAAACCCGCCGCGAGCCCGGCTTTGCCCATATCCCCAAAGACCGGTTCGAGGACGACGAGGATTACGCCGACTACGAGGAGCCCGATGACGACGACATCGCGCGCCTCATCGTCGAGGAGCACCGGCCCGCGAGCCCGCGCGTCGCGGCCCCCGCCCCCCGCCCCGCGCCCTCGCGGCGCGGCGCCCGCGAGGCGCAAGGGTCGCTCCTGCCCGCCGACGGCTTTGCCCTGCCGCCCCTCGATCTGCTGGCCGCGCCCTGCGCCAGCCAGCTCCCTGCCGAACATCATCCCCATGCGCTCGAGGACAACGCCAAGCAGCTCGAAGGCGTGCTCGAGGATTTCGGCGTCAAGGGCGACATCATCAACGTCCGGCCCGGCCCGGTCGTCACCCTTTACGAGCTCGAACCCGCCCCGGGCATCAAATCGAGCCGCGTCATTTCGCTTGCCGACGACATCGCGCGCTCGATGAGCGCCATTTCCGCGCGCGTCGCCGTCGTGCCGGGCCGCAACGCCATCGGCATCGAATTGCCCAACAAGACGCGCGAAACGGTCTTTCTGCGCGAGCTTCTGGCCTCGGCGGACTATGAAAAGGCCAAGGCCAAGCTGCCCATCTGCCTTGGCAAGACCATCGGCGGGGAGCCGATCATCGTCGATCTGGCGCGCATGCCGCACCTGCTCATCGCCGGCACCACCGGCTCGGGCAAGTCGGTGGGGATCAACACCATGATCCTTTCGCTGCTCTACAAGATGCCCCCCGAGCAGTGCCGCCTGATCATGATCGATCCCAAGATGCTCGAGCTTTCGGTCTATGACGGCATCCCCCACCTTCTGACCCCGGTCGTCACCGATCCCTCCAAGGCCGTCGTCGCGCTCAAATGGGCCGTGCGCGAGATGGAAGACCGCTACAAGAAGATGAGCAAGGTCGGGGTGCGCAATATCGACGGGTTCAACGCCCGCGTCGCCGAGGCCGCCGCCAAGGGTGAGGCCATCACGCGCACGGTGCAGACCGGGTTCGACCGCGAGACGGGCGAGGCGATCTTTGAAAGCGAGGAGTTCGATCTCGAACCGCTCCCCTATATCGTCGTCATCGTCGACGAGATGGCCGATCTCATGATGGTGGCGGGCAAGGACATCGAAGGCGCCATCCAGCGGCTCGCCCAGATGGCCCGCGCCGCCGGCATCCATCTCATCATGGCCACCCAGCGCCCCTCGGTCGACGTCATCACCGGGACGGTCAAGGCCAATTTCCCCACCCGCGTCTCCTTCCAGGTGACCTCCAAGATCGACAGCCGCACCATTCTGGGCGAACAGGGCGCCGAACAGCTCCTTGGCAATGGCGACATGCTCTATATGGCGGGCGGCGGGCGCATCAAGCGCCTGCACGGCGCGTTTGTGGCCGACAACGAGGTCGAGGACATCGTGGGCCATCTCAAGTCGCAGGGCACGCCCGAATATCTCGATTCGATCACCGACGAGGACGAAGACGGCCAGGTGGGCGGCTTTGACGAGGACGGCGATTTTTCCGGCTCGGGGGACGAACTTTACGACCGCGCCGTCAATATCGTCCTCAACGACAAGAAGGCCTCGACCTCCTATATCCAGCGCCGCCTCTCGGTCGGCTACAACAAGGCGGCAACCCTCATCGAGCGCATGGAGCAGGAGGGCATCATCTCGCCCGCCAACCACGCCGGCAAGCGCGAGGTGCTGGTGGGGGATAATGCGGACGGCTATTGAGCGTTTCCAGAATAAGTGGGCACCACTTATTCGGTTCGGAAACGCGATAAATCAAAAACTTGGAGCTTCTGTTTTGACGGAATCAGCCTCAAGCTCCCTTTGCTGCCCCGGCCAAAGCCCGGGCCCATGCTGCAAACTCCGCCGTGTTGGATGGTTCGCTGTGGATCCCGGGTCGAGCCCGGGATAGCGGCAGAGACAAGCCGATCGTTTCCGTCAAAACCTGAAACGATCTAAAGGCTAAACTCTTGCCGCAATCGGGTTTTATCGGGTGCCGTTAAGGGGCAGAGTGCCTTTGGACCGTTTTGGAGACGCCTTGATGATTCGGCTCGCAGCTTTTCTTGTCGCGCTCGTTGCAGCGCTCGCGCCCGCCCTGCCCGCGGCGGCGCAGACCCGCGCGCTGACCGTGGAAGAAGAATTTCTCCTCCAGGAAATTTCCGACCACAACACCGCCATCCGCTCGATGGCCGGGCGGTTCGTCCAGATCGACAGCCAGGGCGGGCAGGTCGAGGGCACGTTCTTTTTGAAGCGCCCCAATTTCGTGCGCTTCCGCTACGCTCCGCCCTCCCGCGAGGAGATCATCTCGCAAGGCCGCGGCTTTTACGTCATCGACCGGCAGGAGCGCACCCAATACGCCTACGCCCAGGACCACGTGCCCCTGCGCCAGTTTCTGGGCGACGAAGTTTCGCTCATCAATTCCAACCTTTCGGACGTGGTGACGAGCGAAACCCACGTGGCGGTGATGATCACCGACGACAGCCCGATCGGCACCGTTCAGGTCTCGCTGATCTTTGACCGGGAAACGCTCGACCTCGTGCAGTGGAGCCTGATCGAGCCCTCGGGGATCGAAACCACCTTTTCGATCCAGGAGACCGAAAAGAACGTCGAAATCCCCGACAATTATTTCTATATCGACCCCACCTACCGCTCGGTCGACGCCCCGCAATAGCCAGGGGGGTTTACGCGCGGGGACCGCTCGGGGATAAGGGGAGCCGTTGTTCTTCCAGTCCTTTTGAGTTCCCCATGCCCTCTCTTGCCACCTGGAACATCAATTCCGTCCGGCTCCGTCTGCCCCTCGTCCTCGATTTCCTCGAAAACCACGCACCCGATGTCCTGTGCCTGCAGGAGATCAAGTGCACCAACGACCAGTTCCCCGCAAAGGCGCTGGCGGAGGCGGGCTATCCCCATCAGGCGGTGCACGGCCAGAAAGGCTATCACGGGGTGGCGATCGTCTCGAGGCACCCCCTCGACGAGATCGGCGTGCGCGGCTTTTGCGACATTCCCGAAAGCCGCCACGTCTCGGCCCGGCTCGATCTGGGGCACGGCCCGATGACGGTGCACAATTTCTATATCCCGGCCGGCGGGGATGAGCCCGACCCCGAAATCAACCCCAAATTCCGCCACAAGCTCTCGTTCCTTGCCGAAATGCAGGACTGGTTCGACGATCTAATCTTTGATTCCGGCCAGCTCATCTGCGGCGATTTCAACGTCGCCCCGCACGCCAACGACGTCTGGAGCCACGCCCAGCTCCTGAAGGTCGTCTCCCACACGCCCGTCGAGACCGAGGCGCTCGACCGGCTGCTGGCGCGGCGCAACTGGGTGGATCTGGTGCGCCAGCACATCCCCATAGAGGAAAAGGTCTATTCCTGGTGGAGCTACCGCGCCCGCGACTGGAACGCCTCGGACCGCGGCCGCCGGCTCGATCACATCTGGGCGACCCGCGACATCGCCGCCCACGCCCGCGCCGCCCATATCCTGAGATCCGCACGCGGCTGGTCGGAAAAACCCTCCGACCACGTGCCGGTCATCGTCGAATTTGCCTGATTTCGGTTCATTACTGGACGAATTATACGAATGGCGTTCAATTCGTTCAGTTATTTTTTTCGCGCGCAGTCTTTTTCGGCTTCATGCCCGCCGCTTGCCAGCCGGAAATTGTCGCACGGATGGCCTGCGCGGTGACAAATCAGCCCGAAAAGCGCGGGGCCAGCTTTGTGACGCGGTCGAGATAATCGGCCAGTTGCCCGCGCAACGTGTTGGCGACCGATTCAGCAAGCGCGGCGTCCGAGCGCAGAATCTTGAGGAACGGCTCGCGCGGCACCAGCAGCAATTCCGACGCGCGCCGCGCCACCACGGTTTGCGCGCGCGGCCGGGCCAGCATCAGCCCCATTTCGCCCACCACCGCCGGCGGTTCGATGACGAACCCCTCCGCCGCGCCTTCGCCTGAAACCTCGAGCTGGCCCTCGACCAGCACATAAGCGCCATTGGCGGGCGCGCCGGCGGAAAACAGCTCTTCCCCCATCCGAAGCGAAACCGCCTCGGACGCAAAGGACAAGAGCCGCATCTGCTCGTCGTTGAAATCGGCAAAGAGCTCGAGCGCCCTGAACGCACCGGACTCGTCAAATGCCATTATGCTGCCCCCGCAGGCGATTGAGCGAGGGCTATATTTGGCATAATTTGTGTTGGGGGCAAAGGCTTGGAGGTTTCCGGCGATAAAAGCGCATCAGCACTCTTTCGCAAGCATCGCAGCACCCCTCATCCGACCTTTCGCTTTGCGAAAGCCCACCTTCTCCCGCAAGGGGAGAAGGGTAAACCCTGAGAATGTCTCGACTTTTGAGCCCCCCTCTCCCCTTGAGGGAGAGGGGCTGGGGGTGAGGGGTGCGCGATGACACCCCTTTGCTTCGGGCTTTACGGCACCAGCCGATAACCGCCCTCCTCGGTGACCAGAAGCCGCGCGTTGGAGGGATCGCGTTCGATCTTCTGGCGCAGGCGGTAGATGTGGGTTTCGAGCGTGTGGGTGGTGACGCGGTTGTTGTAGCCCCACACCTCGGACAAAAGGATATCGCGCGAAATGGTCCTGGGCCCCTGCCGGTAGAGGAATTTGAGGATCGAGGTTTCCTTGTCGGTCAGCCGGATCTTGGCACCATCCTGGCTCTCGAGGGTTTTTGCGGCGGGCTGGAAGACATAGGGGCCGATGGAAAAGACCACGTCCTCGCTCTGGTCGTGCTGGCGCAACGCGGCGCGGATTCGGGCCAGAAGGATGGGCAGGCGGAACGGCTTGGTGACATAGTCATTGGCCCCGCTTTGGAGCCCGATCACCTCGTCGGCCTCGCTGTCGTGCCCGGTGAGCATGATGACGGGGGCGCGAAACCCTTCGTTGCGCATGATCTTCAGGCCCTCGCGCCCATCCATGTCGGGCAGGCCCACATCGAGCACCATCAGATCGAGCGGGCCGGCGGCGACCCGTTCCTGCGCCTCGGCGATGCTGCCCGCCTCGATCACCTCAAACGCGCCTTCGGCCATGAGCTGGTCGCGCAGCACGCCGCGCAGTTCGGTATCATCATCGACAATCAGCAGGCGGCGTTTGTTCATGGGGCCCTCATACGAAATCTAGTTTGTGCCGACAGGGATTTATGCCGCCGTATCTTCCTTCTAAGTACAATTGTGGCGGCCCGGCGGGGGGATGCGATCAAATCCTTGTTATCGCGCGCCAAACAGCGCCGAGCCCACCCGCACCTGGGTCGCACCCATGAGGATGGCGGTCTCGAAATCGGCGCTCATGCCCATGGAAAGCTTTTGGAGCCCGGAGCGTTCCGCAAGCCCCGCCAGTTGTGCGAAATAGGGTCCCGGGGGCTGGTCGATCGGGGGAATGCACATCAGTCCCACGACATCGAGCCCATAGGTGTTCTGGCACAGCGCGACGAAATCGGGGGTTTGGTCGATCGCGACCCCGGCCTTTTGCGGCTCGGCCCCGATATTGACCTGGACAAAACACGGCAGGCGCCGGTCCTGCTTTTCCATTTCGGCGGCCAGCACCCGGGCGAGCCGTTCCCGGTCGAGGCTTTCGATGACATCGAACAGCGCCACCGCCTCGCGCGCCTTGTTGGTCTGGAGCGGGCCGATGAGATGGAGGACGAGATCGGGGTATTTTTGCCTCAGCGCGGGCCATTTGCCCTGCGCCTCCTGCACCCGGTTCTCCCCGAACCGGCGCTGGCCCGCTACGATCACCTCCTCGATCGCCTCGGGCGAAAAGGTCTTGGAGACCGCGACGAGTTCGGCCTTGCCCCCGCCCGCGATCCGGCCAGCGGCGCGCGCCATGCGCTCCCTTATCGCTTCGAGGCGCTCAAGGGCGGTTTCCGGGGCGGTCTGGGACATCTGGACGGTTGACCTCGCTGGGCTTTTCTGGTGATGGTCGCCTACCCAAAGCCCCGATAAATCCTCAAGTCAAGGCCCGGCTATAATCCATGGCAAACGCCCAAGATCAGGAGGCGGGATCCCGCCCGTCCGAGCGCTACAACCCGCGCGAGAGCGAACCGTTCTGGCAAAACGTGTGGAGCGAGCGCGAAAGCTTCGTTTCGCACAATGACGACCCGCGCGAACCCTATTACGTGCTCGAGATGTTCCCCTACCCCTCGGGGCGCATCCATATGGGCCATGTGCGCAATTATACGATGGGCGACGTGGTGGCGCGCTTCCAGCGCGCCAAGGGCAAAAACGTGCTCCACCCCATGGGCTGGGACGCCTTCGGCATGCCGGCGGAAAACGCGGCGATGGCCAACAAGGTCCACCCGCGCGAATGGACCTACGCCAATATCGCCGCCATGCGCACGCAGTTGCAATCCATGGGCTTTTCGCTCGACTGGTCGCGCGAGTTCGCCACCTGCGACGAGGACTATTACCACCGCCAGCAAATGCTGTTCCTCGATTTCCTCGAGGCCGGCCTCGTCACGCGAAAAACCTCCAAGGTCAACTGGGACCCGGTCGACCGGACCGTGCTCGCCAATGAGCAGGTGATCGACGGGCGCGGCTGGCGCTCGGGGGCGCCGGTCGAGCAGCGCGAGCTGACCCAGTGGTTCTTCAAGATCTCCGATTTCGCCGAGGACCTTCTGGCCGGGCTCGATACGCTCGAGGACTGGCCCGAAAAGGTGCGGCTGATGCAGCGCAACTGGATCGGGCGCTCCGAGGGGCTGCGCATCCTGTTCGAGGTGACGAGCGGGGGAGCGATCGAGGTGTTCACCACCCGTCCCGATACGCTGTTCGGCGCCTCCTTTATCGCGCTTTCGCCCGACCATCCGCTGGCAACGGGGCTTGCGGCGACCGATCCGGCGCTCGCCGGTTTCATCGCCGAGTGCCACCGCATGGGCACGGCCCTTGAGACCATCGAGACCGCCGAGAAAAAGGGCTACAGGACCCCGCTCGAAGTCGCCCATCCGATGATCGAGGGCCGGACGCTTCCCGTCTATGTCGCCAATTTCGTTTTGATGGAGTACGGCACCGGCGCCATTTTCGGCTGCCCGGCCCACGACCAGCGCGACCTCGATTTTGCCAATGCCTATGGCCTGCCGGTGATCCCGGTGGTGCTGCCCGAGGGGGAAGACCCTAAAAATTTCTCTGTTTCGACAGAGGCTTATACGGGGCCCGGTACCGCGTTCAACTCGGACTTTCTCGACGGGCTCGATATCGAGGCGGCCAAGGAAAAGATCGCGGCAACGCTTGAAACGCGCGAGGTCGGCAACCGCAAACAGGCCACCCGCCAGATCAATTACCGCCTGCGCGACTGGGGCATTTCGCGTCAGCGTTATTGGGGCTGCCCGATCCCGGTGATCCATTGCGAGGTGTGCGGCACCGTGCCCGTGCCCAAAAAGGATCTGCCCGTGCGGCTGCCCGAAGACGTCGAGTTCGACACCCCTGGCAACCCGCTCGACCGCCACGAAACGTTCAAGCACGTCCCCTGCCCCAAATGCGGCGCACCGGCGCGGCGCGAAACCGACACCATGGACACGTTCGTGGATTCCTCGTGGTATTTCGCGCGCTTCACCGCCCCGCGCGCCGACGAGCCGACCATCCCCGCCATGGCCGACAAATGGCTGCCGGTCGACCAGTATATCGGGGGGATCGAGCACGCCATCCTGCACCTGCTCTATTCGCGCTTTTTCTCCCGCGCCATGCAAAAGACCGGGCATATGCAGGCGACCGAACCCTTCAAGGGCCTGTTCACGCAAGGCATGGTGACCCACGAGACCTATAAGGACGCACAAGGCCAATGGGTGCCGCCCGCCGAAGTGGTGATCGAGAGCGCCGATGGAAACCGGATTGCCAAACACGCCGACACCGGCGCGCCCCTTTCGATCGGCTCGGTCGAAAAGATGTCGAAATCCAAAAAGAACGTGGTCGATCCCGACGACATGATCGCCACCTACGGCGCAGACACGGCGCGCTGGTTCGTGCTGTCCGATTCGCCGCCCGAGCGCGACGTGCAGTGGACCGAGGCGGGGATCGAGGGGGCCTGGCGGTTCGTGCAGCGCATCTATAAGCTCGTCAACGACGCCAATCTAAAGCTTGCCGCAACCCCATCCGGATCGGAAGGCAACGGCACGGCATCGACTGGCATGCTCAAGGCCGCCCACCGCGCCACCGCCCAGGTCGGCGAGGATATCGCCGCGCTGCGCTTCAACCGCGCCGTGGCCCATATTTACGAACTGGCCAACGCCATTTCGCGCTTTGTGAGTGAGATCGGCGACTCACCGGCGGCAACCGAGCTCGACGCGCTGCGGCAGGCCAGCGAACGCCTCGTCCAGCTCATCGCCCCCATGATGCCGCATCTGGCCGAAAGCTGCTGGCAGGCGCTGGGGCATGAAACGCTGGTCGCCGACACGCCCTGGCCCGATGTGAACCCTGCCTATCTCGTTGACGACACGGTGGTTCTTGCCGTTCAGGTCAATGGCAAGCGGCGCGGGGAGATCGAGATCGCCAAGGACGCGTCCCAGGACACCATCGAAACGAAAGCCTTGTCTCTCGAAGCGGTTGCGCGCATCCTTGAGGGCAAGGCGCCCAGAAAGGTGATCGTCGTGCCCAACAGGATCGTCAATGTCGTGGTCTAGTGCGCGCAGGGGCGCGCTTCTCGCCCTTGCCGCCGCAACGCTCGTGCTGGCCGGCTGTACCATCGCGCCGGTGCACGGGGACCGCGGCGCGATGACGAGCGATCCCCTGCCGCTTGCCTATGCCAGCCCCGATACGCGGCTCGAACAGGTCTTTTACCAGACGCTCGCCGCGCGGCTGGGCAGGTCGGGCGCGCCCGATGCCCCGATCGTTACGGCCCGGGTTTCATCTTCGGCTTCCGATATCGGCCTTTCGGACCGCCCCGAGCCGGTAACCGACCGGCAGGTGGTCGCAACCATCACCTATCAGGTTGAAAAATCTGGCGAAATCCTCGCTTCCGGCCGCCGGACCGCGACCGCCCACTATCGCAGTACCGGCCAGGTGCTGGCCGACGATATCGCCCGCCAGAAGGCCGACGAGGACGCGGTGCGCGCCGCCACCCAATCGGTGATTGCCGCGCTTCTGACCGACCCCGCGCTGCAATGACCGCGCTCAAGGGGCGCGATATCGCAAAATTCCTGGCCGCGCCCGACCTCACGCACGGGTTCGTTCTGGTCTACGGCCCCGATGGCGGACTGGTGAGCGAAAATGGGGGGCTGATCGTCAAACGCCATATGGGCGAAACGCCCGACCCCGAGGCGCTGATCAACCTCCAGATGAGCGAGATCGACGCCGACGCCCAGCGGCTGGGCATCGAGGCGCGTACGCCGTCCCTTTTCGGCGGCGACAAGCTGATCCGCATCCGCAACGCCAGCAACAAGCTGGCCCCGACCCTTGCTGAATTGCTCGATGAGGGCTTTCCGGTGCTCATTGTCGTCGAGAGCGGCGATCTCAAGCCCGGCGATGCACTGCGAAAACTCGCCGAAGCGCGCAAGGACGCCCGCGCGCTGCCCTGTTACGCCGACAACGGACAGGCGGTCGACCTCCTCATCCGCCAGACTTTTACCGAACACAACATCCGGACAGAACCGGACGTTGTCCCCATGCTGCGCGACATGCTGGGCAATGATCGGCAGATAACACGGCGAGAACTTGATAAGCTCGTGCTTTTCGCGGGCGAGGGCGGCAACCTCACGCGCGAGGACGTGACCGCGCTTTGCGGCGACAACGCGGCGCTGGCCATCGATGCGGTGGTCGACGCCATCGGCACCGGGCACGCCGGACGGTTCGACGAGGCGATGACCCGTGCCAGCGCCGCCGGCACCGACACCCAGCGCCTGCTGGCTGTCGCGCTCAACCATTTTTCCCGCCTGCGTACCATGCGCGCCGACATCGATGCCGGCGCCAGCGCCAATCAGGTCCTCTCTCGCGCCACGCCCCGCATCCATTTCTCGCGCAAGCCCGCAATGGAGCAGCAATTGCGCCTGTGGACCGATACCGGCCTTGCGGCCGCCTGCGCGCGCCTTGCCGAAGCCGTCGCGCAAAGCCGCAAGACCACGGCCCTCGCCCCGGCCATCGCCCGCCAGGCGATGCTCGCCATCTGCATGGCCGCCGCCCGCCGATGATTTTTCATTAAGTTACAGGGAGATAGCGGAAGAGGCGAGGTAGCGTTTCATGTGAAACACTCGGTTCCTCTCTTCTCCGCTCCCATGTGGTCGTTTCAGGTTTTGATGGAAACGGCCTGCCGGGCGGTTGGGGTTGGACCGCACTGGACCCGCCGCAAACGCGGAACCTCGACGATTCCATCAAATGAAGAAAAATCCCTACCCGATCAGCCGCGAACAAACGTGATCGAGCTGGTCGAGCGTCTTGTAGCGGATCTCGAGCTTGCCGCCCTTGTCCTTGTGGTCGAGGCTCACCGAAAGCCCCAGCGCGTCGGAAAGCTGCTTTTCGAGCGCCAGCGTATCGGCGTCCTTGGGCGCCGCGCCGCGCGGAGCCGAAGCCACAGCCTTTCTGGCGTCGCTGTCCTTCTGGTGTAACGCCTCGGCCTCGCGCACGGAAAGTCCAGCAGAAACAATGCGCTGCGCCAGACCAAGCGGGTCGTCGGAGGTGATGAGCGTTCTTGCGTGCCCGGCGGTCAGCTCGCCGCGTTCGAGCATGGACTGCACCTCCCCCGGCAGTTTCAACAGCCGCAGCGTATTGGCGACGTGAGAGCGCGATTTGCCGATGACCTGGGCCAGATCGTTCTGGGTATAGGCGAACTGCTCGATGAGCTGGCCATAGCCTTGCGCCTCTTCGAGCGGATTGAGGTCGGCGCGCTGCACGTTCTCGATAATGGCAAGCTCGAGCGCTTCCTTGTCATCGACCTCGCGGACGATGACGGGAACCTCGTGCAACCCCGCCCGTTGGGCGGCCCGCCAACGGCGCTCGCCGGCAATGATCTCGAAAACATCGGGACCCGTATCGCTTGGGCGCACCAGAAGCGGCTGCATCACGCCCTTTTCGCGGATCGAATTGGTGAGGTCTTCCAGAAGCTCGGGATCGAAATCCTTGCGCGGATTGGCGCGGCTGGCGATGATGAATTCGACGGGCAGGCGCCGCACGCCGGCCTCCCCCAGCCGGGGCGCATCGACCGGCCCCATATCGCCGATAAGCGCAGCAAGGCCGCGACCGAGACGGGAGGGTTTATCGTTCATGGGATTCTCCATCATGCGGCCCGCAACTGCCGCTCGCGCTTGATGACTTCGGTGGCCAGCCGCAGATAGGCCTGGCTGCCCGCGCATTTGAGATCGTAAAGAAGCGCCGGCTTGCCATAACTGGGCGCCTCACTCAGCCTTACGTTGCGCGGAATGACCGTATCATAAACCAGCCCGCCCATATGCTCGCGGACATCGCTCAACACCTGCTCCGAGAGGTTGTTGCGCTTGTCATACATGGTCATCACCACGCCCTGGATCGACAGGCCCGGATTGAGAGTCGAGCGGATTTGTTCAATGGTTTGAAGCAGTTGACTTAACCCCTCCAGCGCAAAGAACTCGCATTGCAGCGGCACCAGCACCGCATGGGCGGCCGTCAGGGCATTGATGGTCAAGAGATTGAGCGAGGGTGGACAATCGATGAGCACATAGGTGACCGGCCGCCCCTCGATCAGCACTTCACCGGCCGAGCGCAGCGCTTCGCGCAAGCGGAAGGCCCGGTCGCGTTCATTGGCGATGGTCAGCTCCACCCCCAGAAGATCCATGGTCGAGGGCACGACGGCCACATTGGGCACGTTTGTCGCGACCGCTGCCTCGGCAACGCCGGCTTCTCCCAGCAAGAGGTCGTAGGAAGAGCGCTCACGCTGGGCGCGCGAAAGACCCAACCCTGTGGACGCATTACCCTGCGGATCGAGGTCGACGATCAGCACCCGTTCGCCGATCGCAGCGAGGGCGGTTGCCAGATTGATCGCCGTCGTCGTCTTGCCGACGCCGCCCTTTTGATTGGCAAGAGTAAGAATACGCGGTTGCATGTGGCCTCCGAACCCCCAAAAAGGGCTCATTTCCGATCACGTGATCCGTTCAAGGGCAGAAATTTCGAGAATGACGCCCTGAGGATCGACCTTACCGGGATGCTTTACCACATCGCTGCGCCAGACTGAATCCGCTTGCCGCAGTTCTTCACCATATTCCCGTCCCTTATGGAGAAACCCCCGGGTTCCCTCCTGCCAGAACGGCGCAATATAGCCAAACAACACTGGCAGACCGGCCAGCGCGCGGGCGGTAACCGCATGAACCGGGCCGATTTTGGGCTTTTCGGCCTCTTCGATCCGCACGGTGTGGACAGTGGCCGGAAGGTCGAAATCCCGGATAACGGCCCGCAAGAACGCGCATTTACGGGCCCGCGATTCGATCAAATGAAGGTGAACGGGCCGATCCTTGAGCGCAATTGCCAGCGGCAGGGCCGGAAATCCGCCTCCCGAGCCGATATCAAGCAGATTGGCCGGCGCATGGGCGCGCAAATGCGCATCCATCAGTGGAAGAAGTTGCAGCGAATCAAGAATATGGCGTTCCCAGAGAACAGAGACTGTTTCACGTGAAACCAGATTCTGCATCCCCTGCCATTTCTCGACGCTTTCACCAAACGCTTCCAGATCGGCAAGCACGGCCTCAGGCAAACGACCGAAAAACGGCTCGTAGGGTTCAAGCGTCGTGCGGCGGGCAGAAGAACCGGTCATCCCGCCTTCCTGTTGTCCATGGTCCCCCGGCGGATCACCGCCAAGATCAGCGTCACCGCCGCAGGGGTGACGCCCTCGACCCGCTGGGCCTGGGCGATGGTCTGCGGCCGTGCATCGATCAGCTTTTGCTTCATCTCGTTGGAAAGTCCGGGCAGAGTGGCGTAATCGAGCCATTCGGGGATCTCCCGCGCCTCGTCGCGCTGCACCGCCGCGACATCCGCCCGCTGCCGCTCGAGATAGACGGCGTACTGCGCATCAATCGCCAGTTGCTCGTAAGTCTTTGTTTCCATTGCTGAAACATCCGGCCAGATCGCCTCGATCTGGGCGCGGTCGGTGGTTGGATAGCTCATCAACTGGAAGGCGGTGCGGCGCACGCCATCGGCGTTGACGCTCACCCCGGCCCGTCGCGCCTCGGTGGGCGTCACGGCCAGCGACTGCAGGAAGGTGCGGCCCCGATCGAGCTTTTCCATGCGGGCGGCAAAATGGGCCCGTCGGGCTTCGCCGACAAGACCGATATCGACGCCAAGCTGCGTCAGCCGCTGGTCGGCATTGTCCACCCGCAAATGGAGCCGGTACTCGGCGCGGGAAGTGAACATGCGATAGGGTTCGGTGACGCCTCGCGAAATAAGGTCGTCGATCATCACCCCCAGATAGGCGTTGGTGCGCGAGAGGATCAGCGGCGCGCGGCCGAGCGTTGCGAGCGCCGCATTGGCCCCGGCCAGCAGTCCCTGCGCGGCGGCTTCCTCATAACCGGTCGTGCCGTTGATCTGGCCGGCCAGATAGAGCCCCGGCAGCGCGCGCAACATTAACGAGGGGGAAAGTTCGCGAGGATCGACGTGATCGTATTCGATGGCATAACCGGGCCGCTTTATAACCACGTTTTCGAGCCCCGGCATGGTCTGGAGGAACGCAAGCTGTACCTCTTCGGGCAGCGAACTCGAGACCCCGTTGGGGTAGACCGTCGTATCGTCCAGCCCTTCGGGTTCGAGAAAGACCAGATGGCTGTCCTTGTCGGCAAAGCGTACCACCTTGTCCTCGATTGAGGGACAATAGCGCGGGCCCTTCGAATGGATGCGCCCGCCATAAAGCGCCGAACGGGAGAGGTTCTCGGTGATGATGCGGTGCGCTTCGGGCGTGGTCCGGGTTTCAAAGCAGGTGATCTGCGGCGTCGTGATCGCCTCGGTCAACGCCGAAAACGGCTCGGGCGGATTGTCCCCCTCCTGCTTTTGAAGGACGGAAAAATCGATGGAGTTCGCATCGAGCCGGGCCGGGGTGCCGGTCTTGAGGCGCCCGAGCCTCAGGCCGAGCGCCTCAAGGCGCACGGAAAGCCCCAATACCGGCTTTTCACCGGCCCGGCCGGCGGGAAAGCTTTCTTCGCCCTGATGGATCAGCCCGCGCAGAAACGTTCCGGTCGTGAGGACCACGGCCCGCGCACCGATCCTCCGGCCATCGAGCAACACGACGCCCCGCGCCGCGCCATCCGTGACGATCAGATCGTCCACCTCCCCCTCGATAATGTCGAGATTGGGCGTTGCCACGAGTTCGGCCTGCATCGCTTCGCGGTAAAGCTTGCGGTCCTGCTGGGCGCGGGGGCCGCGTACGGCAGGACCCTTGCGGCGATTGAGCACCCGGAACTGGATGCCGCCCCGGTCGGCGACGCGCGCCATCAGCCCGTCAAGCGCATCGATCTCACGCACCAGATGCCCCTTGCCCAGCCCGCCGATGGCCGGGTTGCAGCTCATTTCGCCGATGGTTGCAAACCGATGGGTAACGAGCGCAGTCGGCACACCCAGCCGCGCCGAAGCCGCCGCGGCCTCGGCCCCGGCGTGCCCGCCCCCGACAATGATCACCGCGTAATCGCTCATGGCACCCAAGCTTGTTGTTTCACGTGAATCGCGTTGTGTTCATCTTCTGCCCTGTTTCACGTGAATCCTTCTTGCAGCATCGGCGCCAGGGCGTTTCACGTGAATCATTTCCCGATGCAGAAACCGGCGAACAGCCTGTCGAGCACCATTTCGCTGTCGATCAGCCCGACCAGACCGGCCAGACTATCGGATGCGGCCCGCAGATCCTCGGCACACAGTTCGGGTTGCTCGATATGGGTAATGGCGCTTTCGATGGCAAGCACGGCAGCAGCAATCGCGTCACGATCCCTTAAATGGCTGACAAGGCTCGCTTCGCCGGTCCCCAGATGGCTGTCAATATGGCGTTCGAGCCGTTTTAGCAAGTCCGGCATGCCCTCTCCGGTCCTGACCGACAAGGAAAGATCGGCTGTGGCCGTCGTGATGTCCAGATCGGATTTCGTGCCGATGGTCCAGAGCGGGGTTTCCGACAGGACGGGCGTGCCACCGGGCGGGGCCGTGTCGGGGGCCGTGAGCCAGAGGACGAGATCGGCGTTCTCCATGGCCTGCCGGGCGCGCTTTATACCCTCGGCCTCCGCAAGACTGTCGGTGTCGCGCAAACCCGCCGTGTCGGTCAACACGACCAGCCTGCCACCCAGATCGATCAGGACGTCGCGGGTGTCGCGGGTGGTGCCCGCTTCGGCAGTGACAATGGCAAGGTCCGAGCCGGCAAGCGCGTTCAAAAGGCTCGATTTTCCCGCGTTGGGCGGGCCGGCAAGGACGATCCGGAACCCCTCACGCACGATGCGGCCGCGCGTAAACCCCGCCAAAGCCTCGGCGAGTTGGGCCTTGAGGGCCAAAAGCCCTGGCGCGAAGTGATCGGGAAGGGTAAAGGGGACGTCGTCTTCGTCGGAAAAATCGAGGTGGGCCTCAATCTCGACCCGCGCGGCCAAAAGGCCGTCACGCCAGACGAGAATCTGCCCGGCGAGCCCGCCCTCCAGCCGGGCCAGGGCCTGACGGCGCTGGTGTTCGGTCTCGGCGGCCAGAAGATCGCCGAGCCCCTCGATGGCGGTGAGATCGAGCTTGCCGTTTTCAAAGGCGCGCCGGGTGAAATCTCCAGCCCCGGCCAGCCCGATTCCCGGTATCGAGCTGAGCGCATCGAGGATGGCCTTGACCCCGGCGGGCGAGCCATGGACCTGGAGTTCGGCGCAATCTTCCCCGGTAAAGGAACGGGGCGCGGGAAAGACCGCAACGATCCCCTTGTCGAGCAGCAGCCCCGAACCTGGATCCCTGAGCGGTAACAGCGCCATATGGCGCGGCGCGGGCAGTTTTCCGCACAGCGCCCTGACCGCATCGAGGCTCCGAGGCCCCGACAGCCGGATGACCGCCACGCCCGAGGGCAAGCTGCCCGAGGAAAGCGCAACAATCGTTCTATTGGCCTGGGGCATCGCTGAGGACCGGATAAACGACCGCCGACCGCGCCTGGACGGCGATCAGGTGTTCATCGAATCGAAAAATTCGCCGTTGGTCTTGGTCTGGCGGAGCTTGTCGAGCAGGAATTCCATGGCATCGACCGTCCCCATGGGATTGAGGATGCGGCGCAGTACGTACATCTTGCGCAGCACATCGGGTTCGACCAGCAGCTCTTCCTTGCGGGTGCCGGACTTGGTGACGTCGATGGCCGGGAAGACGCGCTTGTCGGAAACCTTGCGGTCGAGCACAATTTCCGAGTTGCCGGTGCCCTTGAACTCCTCGAAGATCACCTCGTCCATGCGGCTGCCCGTATCGATGAGGGCCGTCGAGATGATGGTGAGCGATCCACCGTCCTCGATATTGCGCGCCGCGCCGAAAAAGCGCTTGGGGCGCTGGAGCGCATTGGCATCGACACCACCGGTCAGCACCTTGCCCGAGGACGGGACGACCGTGTTGTAGGCGCGGCCCAGCCGGGTGATGGAATCGAGCAGGATCACCACGTCCCGCTTGTGTTCGACCAGGCGCTTGGCCTTTTCGATGACCATTTCGGCGACCTGCACGTGGCGTGAGGCCGGTTCGTCAAAGGTCGAGGAGATGACCTCGCCCTTGACCGAGCGCTGCATGTCGGTGACTTCCTCGGGCCGCTCGTCGATCAAAAGCACGATCAGATAGCACTCGGGATGATTGCTGGCGATAGATTGTGCAATATTTTGCAACAGTACCGTTTTACCGGTACGGGGCGGCGCAACAATGAGGGCACGCTGTCCCTTGCCGAGCGGGGCGACCAGATCGATGACGCGGGCCGAACGGTCCTTGAGCGTGGGATCGTCGATTTCCATGCGCAGCCGCTCGTCGGGATAGAGCGGGGTGAGGTTGTCGAAATTGATCTTGTGACGGACCTTTTCGGGTTCCTCAAAATTGATGGTGTTGACTTTGAGCAGCGCAAAATAGCGTTCGCCTTCCTTGGGCGAACGGATCTGACCCTCGACGGTATCCCCGGTACGCAGGCCGAAACGGCGGATCTGGGAGGGGCTGACATAGATATCGTCAGGACCGGGCAGATAGTTCGCATCGGGCGAGCGCAGGAAACCGAACCCGTCCGGCAGGACCTCAACGACCCCCTCCCCGATGATCTCGACGTCGCGCGAGGCCATCTGCTTCAATATCGCAAACATCAGCTCCTGCTTGCGCAGGGTGTTCGCGTTCTCGATTTCGAGCTCTTCGGCATAGGACTGCAGTTCGGCCGCTGGTTTGGCCTTGAGGTCCCTGAGCTTCATGAATTCCATGATCAGCCTTTTGGGGGATTGGGGAAGGACAAGAGAAAGGAAGGGGGCGGGTACGATCGCCGCCTGAAAGGTCACAACGAATGTGTGAGTTGAGCGATTCAATAACCATTCGCTGGCGCGATTGCAAGCAGAACCGCTCTGGATGGCGCGGGGAATTTCCCCCGCGCGCCCCGCTCAGAACGGCTTGACGATCACCGCAACCACGATGACGATCATCAAAACGGTCGGAATTTCGTTGATCGCCCGGAAATAGCGGGCCGACTTGGTGTTCCGGTCCTGGGCGAACGCTTTGAGGTGCCGGGCCAGCAGCCCGTGATAGCCTGAAAGCAGAATGACGAAGACCGCCTTGAGCCACATCCAGCCGGCTGAAAAATCGACCACCTTGAAATGAAAGGCGAGCGTCAGCCCGAAAAGCCAGCTTGCGATCATCGCCGGGGTCATGATGGCCCTCAACAGCCGTCGCTCCATCACCTTGAAGGTTTCAGAGGTCTCCGATCCCTTGGCCGCGTCGGCGTGATAGACGAAAAGCCGCGGCAGATAGAGCGACCCGGCCATCCAGGCGATGACCGAGATGACGTGAGCGGCGAGCGTTATGGCGTACCAGTTCATGCTTTGACGATATCGATGAGGCGGGAGACGTTTTCGATCGGGGTCTGGGGCACGATGCCGTGCCCGAGGTTGAAAATATGGGGGCGATGGGCAAAGCCGTCAACGATTTCCCGCGCCCGGCTTTCCATCTGCGCCCCGCCGGCCACCAGCCGCAAGGGGTCGAGATTGCCCTGGACGGGGATTTTGGAGTCGAGGTTCTCGTTGGCGAAGGCAAGCGGCGTCGCATAATCGAGCCCGATGACATTGACCCCGGTTTCCCGTGCAAACCGGCCGATCATCCCTGCCGCGCCGCGCGGAAACCCGGTGATCACCGCATCGGGAACCGCGGCGCGCACCTTCTCCACCAACGCCTTGTTGGGCGCAATCACATAAGATTCAAAGGCGTTTTCATCGAGATTGAGTGCCCAGCTCTCGAAGATCTGCACCATATCGGCACCGGCTGAAAGCTGGGCGATAAGATAGGTGGCGGAAACCTCGACGAGAAGATCGATGAGCCGCGCAAAGGCCTCCGGGTGGTTGAGCGCGAAAAGCCGGGCGGCGGCCTGATCGGGCGAACCCCGTCCCCCGATCATATAGGTGGCAACGGTCCATGGCGCGCCGCAGAACCCGATAAGGGTCTTTTCCGGCGCCAGTGCGGTTTTCGTTCGTTCAAGCGTTTCAAAGACCGGGGCGAGATGGCCAAGGACCGCATCGGGGTCGAGCCGTCCCAGCGTCTGCGGGGTGATGGGATCGAGAACCGGGCCTTCACCCTTTTCAAAGCGCACGTTCTGGCCAAGGGCGTCGGGGATGACGAGAATATCCGAAAAGATGATCGCGGCATCGAGATCGAACCGCCGCAAGGGCTGGAGAGTGACCTCGCTTGCCAGTTCAGGTGCATAGCAGAGATTGAGGAACCCGCCGGCCTTTTCGCGGACTTCCCTGTATTCGGGCAGGTAGCGTCCCGCCTGGCGCATGATCCAGATGGGTGGTTTTGGCTGGCGCAAGCCGCGCGCCGTATCGAGCAACGGCTTTCCCGTCGGTGCTGGTGCGGTCATTGAAATCCTCGTGGGGCGCGCTTGGCGCCGGAACAAAGAAAGGCTGGGCCCTTAAATAAGACTCTCAAAAGAGTCTGCTTATTCTTCTTGGCTGTGTTTTGCACCAATTGTGCCGGCCCCACAACCGGACGGGCCAGCCCGGCGCTGCGGCATGATGCCCTTCTCGACCTGCGTGGAAAACCAGCGCCGCAAAAAAGGAAAAATCCCGGATAGCGCCGCCCGTTAAGGCTTTGTTAACCTCTAGCCCTGTGCATAGTTAACCGAACGTTAACCATAACCGCCCCCTGCTTCCGGGACAAATATCCCCGTTCTTTTCCACATCCCTTCAAACCGTCCACAGCTTAACCACCTGTTAACCAATTCCCGCCCAGCGGGCATAATCTTATCCACGCCGCCCGGCCCGGCCCGAACCGCTTTCCCTTTGGACAACGGTGTGGAAAAAGCGGACTCCGAACCATCCGGATTGCCCAGCCATGCTGATCCTTGCCTCCAAAAGCCCGACGCGTAAAACCCTGCTCGATGCTGTGGGTATCGCCTTTTCCGTCCAGACCGCCCCGGTCGATGAACGGGCGATTGAAAGCCATCTTGCGGTGGACGGCGCCGGCAAGGCCGATATCGCCCTGGCTCTGGCGCGCGAAAAGGCGCTGGCCGTGAGCCGGACGCGCCCGCAGGCTCTGGTGATCGGCGCCGACCAGACGCTCGATTGCGAGGGGCTCGACCTCCACAAGCCCGATTCACGTGAAACGGCCCGCCGCCAGTTGCAGGAGCTGGCCGGGCGCACCCATCACCTGCACGCCGCCGCGGCGCTCGCAAGGGGTGGTGATATCGTCTGGGCGGCGCGCGACAGCGCGGAAATGACCATGTGCGATTTTTCCGCCGCCGAGCTTGAGCATGTTCTCGATCTCGAGGGGGAGGCTATTCTAGGCTCGGTCGGCGGCTACCGGCTCGAAGGGCCTTCGGTGCGGCTCTTTTCTGCGGTAAAGGGTGACTACTTTACCGTGCTCGGCCTGCCGCTTCTTGCCCTGCTCGACGGCCTGCGCCGTCACGGTCCAGAATTGCTTGGGCCGAAATCCTTTGACCCCGGAACCGGAAAATGACCATCAAAGCCTTCGTCATCGGCCACCCGATCGCCCATTCCCGGTCGCCTCTCATCCATGGCACCTGGCTTACGCGGCACGGTATCGATGGCAGTTACGAGCCCATCGATGTCGCCCCCGAGGGTCTCTGGGCTTTCATCGATGCCTTGCGCAAGGGTGCGTTCGTTGGCGGCAACGCCACCATCCCGCACAAGGAAGCGCTGGTCTCGCTCTGCGACGCGGTCGACCCGCTGGCCGAAAAGATCGGCGCGGTCAATACGCTCACCGTCAGCAATGGCCGGATTCTGGGCTCCAATTCCGATTATCTGGGGTTTCTTTCAAACCTCGATGCGACCGGCCCCGGATGGGACGAAAACCTTGAACGGGCGATCGTCCTTGGCGCAGGGGGCGCCTCGCGCGCCATACTGGCCGCGCTCGAGGCGCGAAAAATTCCCGATATCGTGCTGCTCAACCGCAATCTGGCGCGGGCCGAAAGCCTTGCGGCCGAGTTCGGGGGCAATATCACCCCGGCCCCGCTCGATGAGTTTGCCCGCTTCGCCCCGGCGGCGGGGCTGGTGGTCAACACCAGCGCGGTGGGAATGGGCGGTACGCGCTTCGAGGGGCTCGACCTTGGGGCGCTGCCCGGCCACGCGGTGGTCAACGACATCGTCTATACCCCGCTCGTCACCCCGCTTCTGGCCGATGCAAAGGCGCGGGGCTTGCGGACAGTCGATGGTCTGGGCATGCTGCTTTATCAGGCCGTCCCCGGCTTTGCCGCCTGGTTCGGCACAACTCCCGAGGTGACGCCCGGCTTGCGCGCAATCGTGCTCGGGGCGATGGGGCAATGAGATGCTGCGGGTAGGGCTCACCGGGTCGATGGCGACCGGCAAATCGACGGTCTTGGCGGAAATCGCAAGACTTGGCATCCCCACCTATTCGGCCGATGCCGCCGTCCACGCACTTTATGCCGGCGAAGCGGTTCCCCTGATCGCGGCGGCGTTTCCCGGCACGGTGACGAGCGGCGAGGTCGACCGCAAGAAACTGGGGCGGGCGCTTGCCGACCGGCCCGAAAGCCTGGGCGAACTGGAATCCATCATCCACCCGCTGGTGCGCGAAAAGGCGATCGATTTTCTCGATGCCGCCGAGGCGCAAGGGGCGGACATCGCCGTGATCGAGATCCCGCTTTTGTACGAAACCGGGGCCCGCTACGGGCTCGACCGGGTGATCGTCACGGCCTGCGATCCGGCCATCCAGCGCCAACGGGCGCTGGCCCGGCCCGGGATGAGCGGGGAAAAGCTCGATTTTCTCCTTTCCCGCCAGCTCGATCAGGCCGACAAGAAAGCCCGTGCCGATCACGTCATCGACACGTCGGGGACGATGGACGATACGATCGCACGGACGCGGGCCGTGATCGAACTGTTGCGGACCCAAAGGCGATAGGGGCGAAAAATGCTGCGCGAGATCGTGCTCGATACCGAAACGACGGGGCTCTCCCCCCAGGGGGGTGACAAGCTGGTGGAAATCGGCTGCGTCGAGCTGGTCAATCACGTGCCGACCGGCAGGAACCACCACGTCTACATCAACCCCGAGCGCGACATGCCCGAGGAAGCCTTCAAGGTGCACGGGCTCTCCGAGGATTTTTTGCGCGACAAGCCGGTTTTCGCCGATGTGGCGGCGGCCTTTGTCGATTTTCTCGAAGACTCCACCCTCATCATCCACAACGCGCCTTTCGATATGGGCTTTCTCAACGCCGAACTCGCGGCGGCGGGCCGTCCCAAACTCACCAATCCGGTGATCGACACGGTGATGCTGGCCCGAAAAGTCCATCCGGGCGCGCGCGTCAGTCTCGATGCGCTCTGCAAGCATTACGGCATCGACAATTCGCGCCGCACGCTGCACGGCGCGCTGCTCGATTCGGAAATCCTCGCCGAAGTCTACCTCGAACTGATCGGGGGGCGTCAGGTGGCGCTGGCGCTTTCGGCGGAGGCGCAACTGAGCCAGAAGGTGAGCGGCCACCGCGCCCCGGCGCGCCAGAGGCCAGCGCCCCTCTCCCCGCGCATCACCGAGGCCGAACACGCCGCCCACCTCGCCTTTGTCGCGGCGATGGGTGAAAAGGCCATCTGGGCGCAATACGAAGAGGGCTGACGGAACGGCATGGCCGGCGTCGTGGTGGGACCGTGCTGGATTGCCGGCAATAAATGCCGGAATGACATCGGTGTGGCCGGCACGATCCCAGCCCCCATCTCCAATGTCATCCCGGGATTTATTCCCGGGGACCAGAGCGATGCAAACCGGGTCCGATTTCATTAAAAACCGAAGAAAAAACCCCGGCGGGGGTGAGCCGCCGGGGTTTTTATCGTTTACAGCTCAAGTCCGGCCCTAATTGACCGTTGCGGGCGCCTCGCCATCGCCGCCCGCCTGCTTCTGGCGCTCGGCGGCCGCCGCAAGGTTGCGCCGGAAGAGCGCAAGGAAATCGACCGGCTCGAGCATCAGGGGCGCGAACCCGCCTGACTGGATGGTCGAGGCGAGGACCTGGCGCGCAAAGGGGAAGAGCAGCCGCGGGCCTTCGACCATCAGCAGCGGGGTCAACTGGTTTTCGGGCACGTTCTTGACGCGGAACACCCCGCCATAAACCAGCTCGACCGCATAGACCACGGCGCCCTCGCGCTCGGTCTTGACGTTGAGGCCGATCTCGACGGCGTAGGATTCGTCGGACTGCTTTTTGACCTGAACGTTGATGTTGACGTTGGAGGTCGGTGCCTTGGCGCCGGGCAGAAGCGAGGCGGGCGCGTTCGGGCTTTCAAAGCTCAGATCCTTGATATACTGCCCGGCAATGCCGAACTGGGGCGCGTTCGCCGGATCGGTTGCCGCGGCGTTTTCCGGGTTCGGTTTGTCCTCAGCCATTTTGGTCCTTCTTATGCTCAAGAATGTGCCGGGCCCGTCCTGCGGGGGCGGCACGCCGGATTGGGCGTCTGGCTAGCACTTTTGGCGTTTCATCACAAGCCGAGCGGGCCGGGAGCACGGCAAAAGCCCTAGCGCCAGGAATCGGGATCGAGGTCGATCGATTTGGTCCCCGGACCCGGCTGCGATGGCCGATAGCTCGAGACCACCACCATGTTGCGGCTCAAAAGCGCGTAAAGGGCGCCGCGCACCGGCGGGACGAGCAGCAAGAGCCCCACCGCATCGGTGACGAACCCCGGTATCACCAGAAAGAGCCCGGCCAGCGCCAGCATCATGGCCTCGGCAAAAGCCTTGGCGGGCACCTCTCCGCGCGCCATCATTGCCCGGGAGTCAAGAATCAGTCCCATGCCCTGCCAGCGGATGACGAGCATCCCGGCAACGGCCGTCAGAACGATCGCGGCCAGGGTCGCCAATATCCCGATCTGCCCGCCGACCCAGATAAAACCGGCGATTTCGATAAAAGGCACGAGCATGAGGAAAATGACGATGAGGCGGCCCATTGGCTCCCCTTTCCGCGGGTGATCGCGTATGCTTGTTCAGGTCGGGGGCGCTTGAAACTGGTTTGCACGCGCCGATTGCTTATATATAGGTCAACCGGATTTCAGTTTCGACCCGTCCCTTGCCGCAATCGGACGTTTCTTTCCGGTGTGGCGGCCCTTGTGATCGGGGACGGAAAAGCGCGGGGGCCTGCCCCCCGCATGGGAGCTAAGAAAAAGACTCATGGGCGAATTCCTCGATTTCCCGACCATTATCGTCATCGTCGTCGCCATCGTCGTGCTTTTGCGGCTGCGCTCGGTGCTGGGCACGCGCACCGGCAATGAGCGCCCGCCTTCGGTGCGCTATGAAAACATCTCGCGCACCCGGCCCAGCAATGACGACACCGTCATTCCATTGCCCACGCGCAAACCCCAGGCGCCCGACGCCGATGCCGAGCGCGCCCAGCGCAAGCTCGAGGCCGAGATCGAAAAATATGCCCAGGGCAAGCCGGCCATCGCCCAGGGGCTCAGGGCTGTCGCCGAGGCCGATCCCAATTTCACGCCCAAGAGCTTTATCGAGGGCGCCAAATCCGCCTATGAGATGATCGTCACCGCCTATGCCGCGGGCGACCGCAAGTCGCTCAAAATGCTGCTCGACAAGGACGTCAACGACAGCTTCGAGACAGCGATCGCCGAGCGCGAGGCGCAAGGGCACACGGTCGAATTCACCTTTGTGGGCCTGTCCAACATCGAATTTACCGAGGTCGAGCTCGACCGGCGCAACGCCATCGTGACCCTGAGGATCGATGCCGAAGTGGTTTCGATCACCCGCGACAAAGAGGGCGACGTGGTCGAGGGCACGCCGGGTCAGGTCGTTGCCATCGCCGATGAGTGGACCTTCATGCGCAACACCCGCTCGCGCGACCCCAACTGGAAGCTGGTTGCGACCAACGATCTCGAATAGTTCTGCAAGAAGGCGTCTTTGGCCATGGCGCGCAAACCGCCCGGAGCGCCCAGGGGCAGGAAATCGGGGGCCCTGCGTGACATCGTCCTTTGGGCGGCGGTGGGCGAGACGGTCGACCCGTTGGCGCGGCGCAAGAGCACCGATCCGCGCGCCGCGCTTTTAAAGGCGCTCGAAACCCCCGGCCCCGCCGAAAAGAAAAAGCCCGTCCCCGATCTGCCGTCCTTTGCCGCCCCGCCTCTGCCCTCGCGGGGGGCCCTGATCGCCGCATCGACCGTTCCCGCATGGCAAAAACCCATCGAACCCAATCTCAGGCGCCGGGTCGAGCGCGGGCGCGAGCCGATCGATGCAACGCTTGACCTGCACGGCATGACGCAGGTCCGCGCCGAGGCAGCGCTCGAACGTTTCGTCAAGGCCTGCGCCGCGCGCGGCGACCGCACCCTGCTGGTCATCACCGGCAAGGGGATCAAAAAGACCGGCTATCTGCAATTGGAGCAGAAGGGCGTGCTGCGCGAAATGGTGCCGCGCTGGCTCAACGCGTGTGACCTCGCCCCGCTGGTCGCCGGGATCGAGACCGCCCATCAGGGCCATGGCGGGGGCGGGGCGCTTTACGTACGCTTGAAACGCAGGAGAACCACATGACCCCGCTGGGCGCCAAACTGCGCCGCCTGCGCGCCGAGCGCGGCATTGCCCTCAAGGACATGGCGAAGGCCCTCAACGTTTCGAGCGCCTATCTCTCGGCGCTCGAACACGGGCACCGGGGCAAGCCCACCTGGTTCCTCGTCCAGCGCATCATCGCCTATTTCAACGTCATCTGGGACGAGGCCGAGGAAATCCAGCGGCTGGCCGAGATCTCGGACCCCAAGATTTCCATCGACACCGCCGGCATGGCGCCCGAGGCGACCGAATTGACCAACGTCCTGGCCCGCGAGATCGGCCGGCTCGAGGTGGCCGATTTGAAGGCCCTGCGCGACGACGTTGTGCGGCGGGCGGTGCGGGACAAGGGATAGCCAATGCTTCTCCCAAGAAAATAGTGGCATCGCTCTGGACCCCGGGAATAAATCCCGGGGTGACATTGGAAAAGCGGGAAATCTTGCAGAAAACACCATTGTCATTCCGGGATTTATTCCCGGCAATCCAGTGCGATTTCTCCAGAATGGCGGAAGCCAGGCGTTTCCGCGAGAACCTGAACTACTCTAAAGAATATACCGGCTGAGATCCCGGTCCCCGGCCATGCGGCCCACAGTATCGCGTACCGTTTCGCCGGTGATGGTGAGCGCGGTTCCGCCCTTGTCGGGAGCGGTGAACGAGATGTCCTCGACGAGTTTTTCAAGTACCGTCTGGAGCCGCCGCGCTCCGATGTTCTCGATGCTGCCATTGACCTCCACCGCCACATCGGCGATGGCCTCGATGGCATCGGGGGTGAACTCGAGGGTCACGTCCTCGGTGCCCATCAACGCCACATATTGCCGGATCAGCGAATATTCGGTGTCCGAGAGGATCTCTATGAAATCGGCACGGCTCAGCGCCTGCAATTCCACCCGGATCGGCAGGCGGCCCTGAAGTTCGGGCAGAAGGTCCGAGGGCTTGGAGACGTGGAAGGCGCCCGAGGCGATGAAAAGGATATGGTCGGTCTTGACCGGCCCGTATTTGGTCGCAACGGTCGTCCCCTCGATCAGGGGCAGCAGGTCGCGCTGCACGCCCTCGCGCGAGGGCCCGCCCGTCACCCCGCCTTCCTTGGCCGCGACCTTGTCGATCTCGTCGATAAAGACGATGCCGTGGTTTTCGACCAGCTCGATCGCTTCGGCGGTCAGCTTGTCCTGGTCGAGCAGCTTGTCGGCCTCCTCGTTGATGAGGATATCGTAGCTGTCCTTGACCTTGACGGTGCGCTTCTGCCCCTTGTTGCCGAACGCCTTGCCCAGCATGTCGGAAATGTTGATCATCCCCGCCCCGCCGCCCGGCATGCCGGGAATGTCGAACATGGGGAGCCCTTGCGGGGGGCCTGTCACCTCGATCTCGATATCCTTGTCGTCGAGCTCGTTGGCGCGCAGCTTCTTGCGGAACGCGTCGCGCGTCGAGGGCGTCGCCGATTGCCCGACCAGCGCATCGATGACGCGTTCCTCGGCGTTGAGGTGGGCCTTGGCCTTGACTTCAGTTCGCTTCTTGTCCTTGACGATCACCAGTCCCGCCTCCACGAGGTCGCGGATCATCTGCTCGACGTCGCGCCCCACATAGCCCACTTCGGTGAACTTGGTGGCCTCGACCTTGACGAAGGGCGCCTGGGCCAGCCTTGCGAGGCGGCGCGAGATTTCGGTCTTGCCCACGCCCGTCGGCCCGATCATCAGGATGTTCTTGGGGCTGACCTCGCGCCGCATGTCCTCGGGCAGTTGCTGGCGGCGCCAGCGGTTTCGGAGCGCAATGGCGACGGCGCGCTTGGCGTCGGCCTGTCCAACGATATAGCGGTCGAGTTCGGAAACGATCTCGCGGGGGGAAAAACTGTTTTCACTCATCTTCTTTGTCCAAAAAGCACACCATCTGGTGCTCGTCGATAAATCTGCCATCCACCAAAAGCGCGCGCGGCTGCGTGCCATAGGTGGAAAACCCGAAACGCTCATAAAGCCGCAGCGCGGGGCGGTTTTCCGTCCAGACGCCCAGATGGACCTGCAGCGCACCCTCGGCCCGCGCATGGGCGAGAACGGCGCCGATCAGCAGGTCCGAAGTGCCCTTGCCGCGCGCCGGGGGGCTGACGTAAACGCCGAAGATCCAGCCCAGATGCCGGGTCTTTTCACCCGGCTGGGGCAGGTAATTGGCGCAGGCGACCAGGCGGTCCGCGTCAAAAACCCCGAAAAACGCCCGTTCGCCGGCCAAGAGCGCCTGCCAATCGGCAACGGGCCGATCCCGGGCCTCTTCAACCGATTCTCCGAACGCCACCGGCGTGTCGGCCAGCGCCTCGAGCCGCAGGCCGCGATAGGCTTTCGCATCGTCCGGGCCGAGCCGCTTGACACTCAACCCCATCTAGGCGGTCTCGAGGGTTTCGACGGTGAGATCGCCATTGGTGTAAACGCAGATGTCGGCGGCGATCTTCATGGCGGTACGCGCGATATCCTCGGCGCTGTTCTCGCTTTTGGCGAGTGCACGCGCCGCGGCCAGCGCGTAATTGCCGCCCGAACCGATGGCCGCGATCCCGTCTTCGGGGGAAAGCACATCCCCCGTGCCGGTCAGGATCAGCGTGTCGGTCTTGTCGGCAACGATCATCATGGCTTCGAGCCGGCGCAGATATTTGTCGGTGCGCCAGTCCTTGGCCAGTTCGACGCAGGCCCGCATGAGCTGCCCGGGATATTGTTCGAGCTTGGCTTCGAGCCGCTCGGAGAGCGTAAAGGCGTCGGCCGTTGCGCCCGCGAACCCGGCGATCACCGCGCCGCCGGCCAGCCGCCGCACCTTTTTTGCCGAATGCTTCATGACCGTCTGGCCCAGCGTGACCTGCCCGTCTCCGGCCAGCGCCACCGCGCCGCCCTTGCGAACCGATACGATTGTCGTCATCGGATTTGCCTTTCAACTCCTGGTGTGGTGCATCTCATCTTTGGTTGTCGCGCTTCCGAACCGCAAAAGTGGATACCACTTGTGCTGGAAACGCTCCCGCGACGCACGCCCGTTGGCCCTTTATTTAGGGTCGTACGGCATAAATGCAAATCCCTGGACGGCACCGGGGGGCTTTTCGCCGGCGAGGCGACCTGTTACAGCCATGGCGACGTTCAATCTGGAGGGCACGGCCCATGCGCAAGGCGAGCCTTGAGCGCAAGACCAATGAAACCGAGATCGCCGTTTTTGTCGATCTCGACGGCACGGGGCGGCGCGAGATCGAAACCGGGGTCGGCTTTTTCGATCACATGCTCGACCAGCTTTCGCGCCATTCGCTGATCGACATGACGGTTGCGGCCAAGGGGGACCTTCATATCGACGACCACCACACGGTCGAGGATGTGGGGATCGCGCTCGGGCAGGCGGTGCGCGAGGCGCTGGGCGACAAGAAGGGGATCGTGCGCTATGGCGCGTCCGATCTTGTGATGGACGGCACGAAATCCTCGGTGGCGCTCGACGTTTCGGGGCGTCCGTTCCTCGTCTGGCGCGTCGAATTCACCAGCCCAAGGATCGGCGCGTTCGACACCGAACTGGTGCGTGAGTTCTTCCAGGCCTTTGCGATGAACGCCGGGATCACCCTTCACGCCGAGACGGCCTATGGCGACAACAATCACCACGTCGCCGAAAGTCTTTTCAAGGCACTGGCCCGTGCCTTGCGGCAGGCCCTCGAGATCGATCCGCGCGCAGCGGACGAAATTCCCTCGACCAAGGGCGCGCTTTAGAGCGTTAATGAAGACCTGGAGCGACGCGATGAAGAGCGACCATGACGGTATTTGCCATTCATTCCAGACCCGATGACGGGCCCGAGGCCATCGCCGCCGTGCCCGACCGGTTCGTGTGGACGGCGTTTATCCTGACGCCCGTCTGGGCGCTGGCCAAGCGCGCTTTCTGGTTTTTCGCCCTCTGGCTGGCCGTTGCCGCGGGCCTGTGGTTCGCGCAGACCCATATCGGGGCCGATGCCGCGCTCCTGCTTTATCTCGTCTTTGCCCTCTGGTCCGGTTTTGCCGCCCCTGCGATTGCTTCGCGCGCGCTCAAGCGGGCCGGCTGGCTCACCCATGGCGATCTTGCCGCCCCCGATCTCGAGACCGCCGAGCGCATGTGGCTCGAGCGGGTCTATGGGCCCCGCGCGTGAGCGGGACGCTCGCCATCGTCGATTACGGCGCGGGCAATCTGCGCTCGGCGCAGAAGGCGTTTTCGCGCGCCGCCGGGGAGACGGGCGTTGAAATCCTCGTTACCGCCGACGCTGAAAAAGTCGCCAGGGCCGACCGTATCGTGCTGCCGGGGGTGGGCGCCTTTGCCGATTGCATGGCCGGGCTCGCCGCCGTGCCGGGGATGGTCGAGGCGCTCGAGGACGCTGTTCTCAAGAGGGGCCGCCCCTTTTTCGGCATCTGCGTCGGCATGCAGCTTCTGGCCAGCATCGGGCGCGAAAAGGTCGAGACCAACGGGCTTGGCTGGATTCCCGGTGCCATTGAAAGACTGGTGCCGGCCGATCCGGGGCTCAAGATCCCCCATATGGGCTGGAATACCCTGAGGCTCGAAAAGCCCCATCCCCTGTTCGACGGCATAGAAACGGGCCCCGAAGGGCTGCACGCCTATTTCGTCCATTCCTACCATTTCGTGCTCGAAAATCCCGACGACCGGATTGCGCTGACCGATTACGGCTTGCCCGTCATCGCGGCGGTGGGGCGCGACACCGTCTTCGGCACCCAGTTCCATCCCGAAAAGAGCCAGGCGCTCGGCCTTGCGCTCATTTCCAACTTCCTCAAGTGGACGCCATGATTTTATTTCCCGCCATCGATTTGAAAGACGGCCAGTGCGTGCGCCTGAAACTGGGCGACATGGATCAGGCAACGGTCTTTAACGACGATCCCGCCGCCCAGGCGAAAAGTTTCGAGGAGCAGGGGTTTGAATATCTGCACGTGGTCGATCTCAACGGCGCCTTTGCCGGAGAGAGCGTCAACGGGGCGGCGGTCGAGGCGATCCTTGCGGCGGTCGATTTTCCCGTGCAGCTCGGCGGCGGCATCAGGACGCTCGCCCATATCGAAGGCTGGCTCGAAAAGGGGCTGGCCCGCGTCATTCTCGGCACCGTCGCGGTGCGCGACCCCGAGCTCGTCAAGGCCGCCTGCAAGGCTTTTCCCGGCCAGGTGGCCGTGGGGATCGACGCACGCGGCGGCAAGGTGGCGGTCGAGGGCTGGGCGGAAACCTCCGAACTGGCGGCAATCGAGCTGGCCGCGCGCTTCGAGGGGGCCGGGGTCGCCGCGATCATCTATACCGACATCGACCGCGACGGTGTCTTGAAGGGCATCAACTGGGAAGCGACATTGGAACTGGCCAGTGCCACCGCCATCCCGGTCATCGCCTCGGGCGGGCTGGCCTCGATGGACGACATCGCGCGCATGACCCGGCCCGACGCGCAGATCCTCGAAGGCGCCATTTCGGGCCGCGCGCTCTATGACGGGCGCATTGATTCACGTGAAGCACTGGCGCTGTTGCGGGCGGCGGTGTGACCGCGCCCCGGCGGCGCTTCCCCTGGGGGCGCTATGTGGTCCTTCTTGCCGTCATCGCCCTGCTTGCGCTCTTTCCGGTGGTTTCGGTCTATGTGGCGTATCTTGTCGCGGACGCCAATGGATGCAGGCTCGACGAGGCAGGCGTCTACCCCTGCAGCGTTTACGGCGCGGATGTCGGGGGGTATCTGGCCTTCATGGCGCTGCTGGGCTGGCTGATGCTCGCCAGCGTGCCGCTGGGCGGCATAGCCCTATGTCTATGGTCGGCAGCGCTTCTCATCCACCTCACAATCCGCTACATGCGGGGAAAAAGGGAAAAACCGCAGCCATGACCCTTAAAGCCCGAATAATCCCTTGTCTTGACGTGAAGGATAGCCGGCCTGCCCGCAGCGGCGCAGCCGCGAGGACAGCGAAAACTGAAAATGGAGCGGCCGTCCGATGGCGCTGAAGGTCCGTATCATCCCCTGTCTTGACGTAAAGGACGGCCGCGTCGTCAAGGGCGTCAATTTTGTCGATCTGGTCGATGCCGGCGATCCCGTCGAGGCGGCGATCGCCTATGACGCGGCGGGGGCCGACGAACTCTGCTTCCTCGACATCGCCGCCTCCCATGAGGGCCGCGAGACGATTTTCGACGTGGTGGCGCGCACCGCCGAACACTGCTTCATGCCGGTGACCGTGGGCGGCGGCATCAGGAGCATCGAGGATATCCGCAAGCTGTTGCTTTCGGGCGCCGACAAGGTCTCGATCAATTCCGCCGCCGTCGCCGACCCCGATTTCATCGCCCGGGCCGCCGACAAGTTCGGTAACCAGTGCATCGTCGTTTCGGTTGACGCCAAGCGCGGCCAGAGCGGCACCTGGGAGATCTTCACCCATGGGGGACGAAAGCCCACCGGGATCAATGCGGTCGAATTTGCCACAAAGGCCGTGGAGCACGGGGCGGGCGAACTGCTGGTGACCTCCATGGACCGGGACGGCACGCGGGAAGGGTTCGATCTCGATTTGACCCGCGCCATTGCCGACGCCGTCGAGGTGCCGGTGATCGCCTCGGGCGGGGCGGGAACCCTCGATCATCTGGTCGACGGCGTCCTCAAGGGTCACGCCGCCGCCGTCCTTGCCGCATCGATCTTCCATTTCGGTACCTATACGATCGGGGAGGCCAAGGCCCATATGGCGCGGGCCGGCATTCCGGTGCGCATGGACCAGCCCGAAAGGGAAAAAGCACGATGAGTTTTAGTATCGAGGCGCTCGAAAAGCGTCTGGCCGAACGCGCTTCGGCTTCACCCGAGGAAAGCTACACCGCCCGGCTCGTTGCGGCGGGCGTTGAAAAATGCGCACAAAAGCTCGGCGAGGAGGCGGTCGAAACCGTGATCGCCGCGCTGGGTGCCAACGAGGCGGAACTGATCAAGGAAAGCGCCGATCTCATCTACCACCTTCTGGTGCTGCTGCGCGCCCGGGGGGTGGAGCTTTCCGAGGTGATTGCCGAACTCGACCGCCGCACGGCGATGAGCGGGCTGGCCGAAAAGGCCGCGCGACACAAGAAGGGTTGAGCGGAAACCACCGATGTCCCAAAGGCTGAGCTACGCGCCCTATATCACCTTTACGATTCAAGAGTGGGCAAGGCTGCGCGCCGACGAGCCGATGACGCTCGAGGCGGCAGACATCAAAAGCCTGCGCACCCTCAACGACCCCATTTCGCTCGCCGAGGCCGAGATCGTCTATCTGCCCCTGACGCGCCTCTTGTCGTTTTACGTCGAGGCGATCCAGAACCTGCACGCGGTGTCCTCGCGCTTTCTGGGTCACAACGGCAAGAAGGTGCCCTTCATCATCGGGGTGGCGGGCTCGGTCGCGGTGGGCAAATCGACCACGGCCCGCATCCTGCGCGCGCTTTTGCGGCGCTGGCCCTCCTCGCCCCGGGTCGATCTGGTCACCACCGACGGCTTCCTTTACCCCAACAAGGTGCTCGATGCGCGCGGGCTGATGGAGCGTAAGGGGTTTCCCGAAAGTTATGATCGGGCCGCGTTCGTCGATTTCCTCGCCGCGATCAAGTCGGGCAAGCCCCGGGTATCCGCGCCCGTCTATTCCCATCTGGTCTATGACGTGGTGCCGGGGGAGCAGGTGGTCGTCGAAAGCCCCGACATCCTGATCGTCGAAGGGCTCAACATCCTCCAGCCGGGCGATCTGCCCCGCGCGGGAACGCCCATCGTCTTTGCCTCCGACTTCATCGATTTTTCCATCTATATCGATGCCGACGAGGCGGTGCTCGAAGACTGGTATGTCGAGCGCTTCATGAAACTGCGCCAAACCGCCTTCCGCGACCCCAAGAGCTTTTTCCGGCGCTTTGCCGAACTCTCCGAACCCGCCGCCATCGGCACCGCGCAAACCATCTGGACCAATATCAACCTGCCCAATTTGCGCGAAAACATCCTGCCCACCCGCAGCCGGGCCGATCTGGTGCTCAAAAAAGGCGCCGACCACGCCATCCACGAAGTGGCGCTGCGTAAAATCTAGATCGTTTCGGGTTTCGATCGAAACGATCGGCTTGTCTCCGTCGCTATCCCGGGCTCGACCCGGGATCCATAGCAAACCATCCAGCACAGTGGACTTTGCAGCATGGGCCCCGGCTTTCGCCGGGGCAGCAAAGGAGCTTGAGGCAGATTCCGACAAAATCCGAAATGCTCTGGAGCTCCGGGCCACTCCAATTGTAAGTTCTCCGTCGTCACCCGGTTTATCCGGGTGACCCAGTCGCCCCGAGCGCTCGATTGCCCGGGACACGCCGGGCAATGGCGGAGGAAATGGATACTTAGACCGCGATCCCCTCGCCGCGCGCCATGGCCTTCAAATCCGCAACGGGCCGCGCGCCGATATGGGAGATGACTTCGGAGGCGGCGAGGCAGCCCAGTTTCAACGCCTCTTCCATCGACTGCCCGCGCGCATTGGCCAAAAGGAAACCGGCCGCGAAAAGATCGCCCGCCCCGGTCACATCGACCACCTCGTCCACCGGGAAGGCCGGGACCGAGACGATCTCGCCATTGGCGATCGCCATCGCCCCGCGCGACCCCATGGTGACGGCGGCGACCTCCGCGTCCTTGGCCAGTTCGCGCACCGCGACGTTGATGTCGTCGGTCTCATAGAGCGCCTTGGCCTCCTCGATATTGGCAAAGACGTAATCCATGGTTTTCGAGCGGATGAGATCGAGGAACTCGGCCCGGAAGCGGTTGACGCAGAAGGGATCGGAAAGCGTGATCGCTGCGGCGCGCTCGTTCTTGTGGGCGAAATGGGCGGCAAGGACGAACGCCTTCTTGGCCTCGGGAGGGTCCCACAGATACCCCTCCATATAGGTGATCGCCGCCGCGCCCACCGTCTCCTCGACGATGTCGGTCTCGTTAAGGTGCTGGCAGGCGCCCAGATAGGTGTTCATGGTGCGCTCGCCATCGGGGGTGACGAGGATCATCGAGCGCGCGGTGGCCGGGCCGTCGACCAGATCGTCGGTGCCGAAATGAATGCCGTGCCTTTCAAAGTCGGTGCGAAATATCGCGCCCAGCTCGTCATCGGCGACCTTGCCCACGAACGCCGCCCGCCCGCCGAGCGCTGCGACCCCCGCAGCGGTGTTGGCCGCTGACCCGCCCGGAATCATCTTCTTGTCGCCCGGCATCCGGGCGTAAAGATCGGCGGAACGTTCGGCATCGATCAGGTGCATGATCGATTTGGTCATCGCTTCGCTGGTGATGAAATCGTCGGGAACGGGGGCGATCACATCGACGATGGCGTTGCCGATGGTCAGGACGTCGAACCGGGTAGTCATCGGCACTCCGAATGGTTTTATGAGCCTTGCCCATCGCTTAGGCCAAGCCGGGGCGCGGTGCAACCGCCATCAGACCGTGGTCTTGGCGGGGTAGCGGCACCACTGGGCGATGATGCAGCGCCAGCATTCGGGCTTGCGGGCCTTGCACACATAGCGCCCGTGCAGGATCAGCCAGTGATGGGCGTGCAGCAGATAGTGTTCCGGCACGCGCTTTTCGAGCTTTTTTTCGACTTCGAGCGGGGTCTTGCCGGTCGCGAGCCCCGTGCGGTTGCCGACCCGGAAAAGATGGGTGTCCACCGCGATGGTGGGCTGGCCGAACCCGATATTGAGCACCACATTGGCCGTCTTGCGCCCCACCCCGGGCAGCTTTTCGAGCGCCTCGCGGGTGGAAGGGACGTCGCCGCCATGCTCCGCGATCAGCATCCTTGAGAGCAGGTAGACGTTTTTCGCCTTGTTGCGGTAAAGCCCGATGGTGCGGATATGCTCGCGGATCGCATCCTCGCCCAGCGCCACCATCTTTTCGGGCGTATCGGCGATCTCGAACAGGGCCCTGGTTGCCTTGTTGACGCCCACATCGGTCGCCTGCGCCGAAAGCACGACGGCCACGAGGAGGGTGAAGACGTTGACATAGTCAAGCTCGCCCTCGGGCTCTGGATTGTCGCGCGAAAAGGCCGCGAAGATTTCGGCGATCTCGGCTTTGGAGGGCGTGCGGCTTTTTGTGCTCAAGGAAAAACGGGCTTTGCGGTTGTGTTCTGGCCTCCATCGTCTTTTAGTCAATGGGTTGCATCAGGCAAGCCCCGGGGCCAATTATAGACGATGGACGCCACCCACGACGGACAAAACCCTCTCTTTTCAGCGCTCCTCACCCCCCACCGGTCGATGGACGGCAGGGGCCTGCGCTGGGTCATCGCCCTTGCCGCTGTGATGGCCTCGATCCCGGGGCTGACCTTTTACGCCATGGGCGCCTGGCCGATCGTGGGGCTTTTGGGGCTCGACGTGCTGGTGCTGTGGTGGGCGCTGTCGGCTTCGCTCAAATCAGGCGACGCCTATGAGGAGATAACCCTTTGGCCCGACGCGCTCGACATCCGGCGCGTGAGCGCCAAGGGCAGGGAAACCAGCGTTTCGTTCAATCCCTTTTACGTCCGGCTTGCGGTGGTGCGCGACAGTGACAACCGGGTAACGGCCTTGAGGCTTGTGACGCGGGGCGGGGAGACCGAGATCGGGCGCTTCCTTACCCCCTCCGACAAGGACCAGTTCGCAAGGGCCTTTGCCAACGCGCTTCATCGCGCCAAGACCTGACGTCAAAAACGGGTCGTCATCTCTTCGTCCCGACCCTAGATTGGGGTTATGAACATGAACCTTGCCATAAACATCCCCGATCCCGCCGCAAGCACCTACGGGCAGATCGCGCGTGCGATTGAATACCTCTCGACGCCGGGCCCCGAGACCCCCGACATTGCCGGGCTCGCCAACGCGCTCTCGATGAGCGAGCGCGCGCTGACCGAGATGTTCCGCAAATGGTGCGGGCTGACCCCGAAAAGCTTTGCGCAGGCCGTGGCGCTCGACCATGCGCGCAAATTGCTGCGCGAGAACATGAGCGTGCTCGATACGACCTACGAGGTGGGGCTGTCCGGCCCCGCCCGGCTCCATGATCTGTTCGTCACCTACGACGCGGTGCCCCCCGGCATCTACCGGGCGCGGGGCGCGGGCCTCGAAATGGCCTGGGGGCTGGCTCCCTCGCCTTTTGGGCAGGTGGTGTTGATGACGACGCAATATGGCGTTGCCGGCATCGCCTTTGCCGATGAAGGGCGCGAAGAGGCTGCCTTTGAGGATCTGGCCGGCCGCTGGCCCAATGCCCGATACCGGCGCGACGACAGCGCGGTGCTGCCCGTCGCCCGGCGCATTTTCGATCCCGTTCACTGGAACCCGGACCAGCCCGTGCGGTTGGTGATGATCGGCTCGCAATTCGAGATCAAGGTCTGGGAAACGCTTTTGAAGGTGCCCGCCGGGCACGCCGCGACCTATGGCGAGATCGCCCGCTCGATCGGCAAGCCATCCGCCGCGCGCGCCGTGGGCCGGGCGGTGGGGCGCAACCCCATTTCCTTCGTCGTCCCCTGCCACCGCATCGTGGGCTCCACCGGCTCGCTCACCGGCTATCACTGGGGGCTGGTGCGCAAGCGCGCCATATTGGGCTGGGAGGCAGGGCTGATTTCTGGCGGATAGCGCCTGCGCCCAAGTCGGGCACCGATGCTTCGGTTCCATCGCTTCCATGGGCAGGGCTATCGCATATGGATTTGCGCGTGTGGCATCACCCCTCCCCATCAAGGGGAGGGTGTTTCCTTTGCTTGGCCGTCTTCCTACGCACAAGGCCAGCACCTCCCCCCTTGTGGGGGAGGCTGGGAGGGGAGAGCTCTGCCCCTCAAGGGGAGGGGGCGAAAGAGGCGGGGCTGGTTTCCGGGGGGTAAGCGATAAGCCGGACGAGCCAAGCGAGGACCCCGCGCAACGTTTTGCGCGCCCCGCCGGAGGGCCAGCGAAATCCATAGGGCGGATCTAGCCCGTCATGGATTTCGCGGTGCGGCCCGTGAGGCAGATCAAAGCTCCTCGGTCGAAACCCGCTTGCCCGCCGCATCGATCCCGTAAAGGATCGGCGCGCCGGTGGCGATTTCGCGCTTGAGGATCGCTTCCTCGTCCAGCTCTTCGAGCACCATCACCAGCGCGCGCAGGGAGTTGCCGTGGGCGGTGACGAGCACGGTCTTGCCGGCTTTCACCAGCGGTTCGATCTCGGCCTCGTAATAGGGCAGGACGCGCGCGGCGGTATCCTTGAGACTTTCGCCCCCCGGCGGGGGCACGTCATAGGAGCGGCGCCAGATATGGACCTGTTCCTCGCCCCATTTTTCCCGCGCGTCGTCCTTGTTGAGCCCGGCCAGATCGCCATAGTCGCGCTCGTTGAGCTTTTGGCTGCGGTGGATGGTGAGCTCGGTAATCCCCATTTCCTTGAGCATGAGGTCGAGCGTGCGCTGCGCGCGGGTGAGATCGGACGTGAAATAGGCGTCCGGCACGATGTTCTTTGCCTTGAGCGCCTGCCCGGCCTTTTTGGCTTCCTCGATCCCCTGCTCGGTCAGACCGGGATCCTTCCAGCCCGTGAACAGATTGAGAAGATTCCACTCGCTCTGGCCGTGGCGCACGAGGATGAGGGTGCCGGTCATGGTCTGCCTTTCAGATTTATCGTCAGTCGAGGCCGAGGACGTCGGCCATTGAATATAGTCCCCCGGGCTTGTCTTGCGCCCAGAGCGCGGCGCGGACCGCGCCATTGGCGAACAGCGCGCGGTCCTCGGCCACATGGGAGAGCACAAGGCGTTCGGCCGGGCCCGCAAGGATCACCGCATGATCCCCGACCACCGACCCGCCGCGCAGGGTTGCAAAACCGATCGTCCCCTCTTCGCGCGCGCCGGTATAGCCCTCGCGCGACATGACGGCCTTGTCCTTAAGCGTAATGCCGCGCCCCTCTGCCGCCGCCTCGCCGAGCAAGAGCGCCGTCCCCGAAGGAGCATCCACCTTGTTGCGGTGGTGCATTTCGAGCACCTCGATGTCGAAATCGGGCGCAAGGCTGGCCGCGGCGCGCCTGACGAGCGCGGCAAGGAGGTTGACCCCCAGGCTCATATTGCCCGATTTGACGATCCTTGCCCCCGCTTCGGCGGCCCTTGCGATCGCGGCGTCCTCGGCTTCCGAACATCCCGTGGTGCCGATGATGTGGATGAGCCCGCGCCCGGCGATTTTTTCCGCCAGCGCGACGCTTGCCGCCGGCACGGTGAAATCGAGCACCGCATCGGCCATCTCAATCGCGGCGTCGATGTCGTCGGTGATGGCGACCCCTAGCGGCTCGAGCCCGGCATGGACCCCGGCGTCCCGTCCGATCAGCGGGGCGCCGCTGCGCTCGAACGCTGCGGCAAGCTCCGTTCCGGGGTGGGCGGCGACGGCCCTGATGTTGGCGGCGCCCATGCGCCCGCCCGCGCCCGCTACCGCGATTTTAAGGCTCATGGCGCGCCCTCTCCTGCCGTGGCCATTTCGGCCAGAATGTCTTGCGCGGTCCGGCGCGGGTCGGGGGCGGCGATGATGGGGCGCGCAACGACCAGATGGCTGGCGCCCGCCCGCACCGCGTCGCGGGGCGTCATCACGCGCTTCTGGTCGCCCGAGGCGCTGCCGCCCGGGCGGATGCCGGGGGTGACGACGGCCATGCCGGGCCCGACGATCTCGCGGATCTTCCTCGCCTCGAATGCCGAGGCAACGAGCCCGCCCATCCCCGCATCGCGCGCCTGGGCGGCGCGGCGGGCAACGAGGTCTTCGATGCTCAGGCCATAGCCGGCGTCCCTCACATCGGCTTCGTCCATCGAGGTGAGGACCGTGACCCCGAGCAGGCACAGTGGCGAGCCCGCCGCTGCCCGGACCGCTGCCGCCATCGCCTTTGGATAGGCGTGGAGCGTGAGCATCGTCGCGCCCGTCCGGGCAATCGCGGCGACGCCCTTTTCCACCGTGTTGTCGATATCGAGGAGTTTTAGATCGAAAAACACCCGCTTGCCGGCGGCGATCAGCGCCTTGCCCAGCGCAAGCCCGTCTCCGCCATAAACGAGCTGGTAGCCGATCTTGAAGAAATCGGCGGTCCCGTCGAGCTGCTCGACAATTTTTTCGGCGTCATGGCGCGTGGAAACGTCGAGCCCGACGATCAACTCTCCGGCCATTGGCGGTGCTCCCCCGATTGTCCTGGGTGTAGTGTTGCCCCGAATTGCCATGGAACCGCATGGCGCGCAAGGGTGGGTTGGATCAGATTCCACCGCGCGAAAAATGCGTCAGCTCCGCGACCATCCGGTCCATCTTTTTCTCGATCGGCTTTTCGGCGATCTTGCCGTCCTCGGTGAAGGCCGTGCTGGACGGGCCGATGCCCAAAAGGGTCGGGACGACGAGCGTACCGATCTTGGTGAGCGAATCGCGCAAGTGGGACTGCGCCCAGATGGTCCCGTACTTGCCCGACGAAACCCCGCCGACACCGAACACTGCATGGGCGAATGGCCAGGGCTCGACCCGCGAGAGCCAGGTGATGGTGTTGACCAGAAGCGGGGGCAGACCGCCATTGTATTCGGGCGTTGCGATGAAGACGATGTCGTGGCTGGTAAAGAGTTTCGCCAGCGCCACCGCGCTTTTGGGTACGTTGTCGGGTTCGAGATCCTCGTTGAAGACCGGCATCTCGAAATCCTTGAGCGAGATCGCCTCGACCTCGACCCCCGCCGCTTTCAGCCGCTCGCCCACCAAGGCCTGCAAATGCTCGTTATGCGATCCCTTGCGGATCGACCCTGAAAGCGTGAGCGCGGTGGTCATGGCAGGCTGTCCCCCTTTTTAGAGTGTTTCCAGCATAAGTGGTATCCACTTATGCGGTTCGGAAACGCGATATAAAAAAGACCTAGAGCCCCAGTTTTGAGTCCATCAAAACAGGGGCTCTAGCATCTTCAAGCCTCGAACATCTTCTTGAGCTTGTCAAAGAAACCTTCCGATGTCGGCGAGGTATTGGCGTTGGAGATCGCCTGGAATTCCTCGAGCAGTTCGCGCTGGCGCGCCGAGAGCTTTTGCGGGGTCTCGACATCGAGCTGGACGTAAAGATCGCCCACCTGCGACGAGCGCAGCACCGGCATGCCCTTGCCTCTGAGCCGCACGCGGTTGCCCGGCTGGGTGCCGGGATCGACCTTGACGCGGGCCCGGGTGCCTTCGACGGTCGGCACCTCGAAATCGCCGCCCAGCGCCGCCGTCACCATCGAGATGGGAACGCGCGCGTAAAGGTCCGCGCCGTCGCGCTGGAACAGCTGGTGGGGCCTGACCGAAACGAAGATGTAAAGATCGCCCGCCGGCCCGCCGCGCAGCCCCGCCTCGCCCTCACCCCCCAGCCTTATGCGCGTACCGTCCTCGATGCCCTTGGGAATGTCGACGCTGAGCGTACGGCTTTTCTGCCTCCGCCCCTGCCCGTGGCAGTCCGTGCAGGGCTGGTCCATGGTTTCCCCGCGCCCATGGCACTGGGGACAGGTCTGCTGGATGGTGAAAAAGCCCTGCGAGGCGCGCACCTTGCCGTGCCCGTTGCACATCTTGCAGGTGGAAAAGCCGGTGCCGGGCTTGGCGCCCGATCCATCGCAGGTCTCGCAATGAACCAGCGTCGGCACGTCGATATCGACGCTGGTGCCGGTAAAGGCGTCCTCGAGGCTGATTTCGAGATTGTAGCGGAGGTCCGAGCCGCGCTGGCGCCCGTCGCGCGAGCGCTGACGGCCGCCGCCCCCGCCCATGAAATCCCCGAAGATGTCCTCGAAGATATCGGACATCGAGGACGAGAAATCCTGCCCGAACCCCTGCCCCCCGGCCGCGCCATTGAAGGCTGCGTGCCCGAACCGGTCATAGGCGGCGCGCTTTTGCGGGTCCTTGAGGGTGTCGTAGGCTTCCGACACTTCCTTGAACCTGGCTTCCGCCGCCGAATCGCCGGGATTGCGGTCGGGGTGGAACTGCATGGCGAGCTTGCGGTAGGCCGATTTGAGCGCGGCCTCGTCGCAGCTCTTCTCGACCCCGAGCACGGAATAAAAATCTGCCTTGGACATCTAGAGGCCCCCGTTCCCATCAAAGGCGCTGTCATTGGATATGCTTCGGCTAACGCCGAATCCCCCCTCCCCTTGCTGCGCTCGCAAGGGTCCACTGGACCCTTGCGTTCCGGCGATGCCGGAACCGCTTGCAAGTCCCCCACAAGGGGGGAGGTGCTTGCCTTGTGCGTAGGGAAGTATCCAGGAAAAGGAAGCACCCTCCCCTTGATGGGGAGGGGTGGGGAGGGCTGAGGCGGGGTGAAGCCACAAGCGCGAATGCATATGCGATAGCTCTACCTTCAAGGGAATGGCAGAAGGCCCCGGATCGATGTCCGGGGCCTTTGCCCAGTGATTCACGTGGAACGTCATGCCGACTTCTTGTCGTCGTCGTCGTCCTTGACCTCTTCAAAGTCCGCATCGACCACGTCGTCCTCGGCGGCGTCCGCGGTCGCGGCGGCTTCGGCGGCCTCCGCCTGGCTGGCCTGATACATGGCTTCCCCGAGCTTCATGGACGCCTGGGCCAGCGCGTCGGCCTTGTCCTTGATCGCCTCGGCGTCATCGCCTTCAAGGGCGGTCTTGGCTTCGGCGATCGCGGCCTCGATTTCGGCCTTCACGTCCGCGCTCACCTTGTCGCCGTGTTCGGCAAGCGACTTTTCGGTCGAATGGACGAGGCTTTCGGCCTGGTTCTTGGCCTCCACCGTCTCGCGGCGCTTCTTGTCGGTTTCAGCGTTGGCTTCGGCGTCCTTGACCATCTTCTCGATGTCGTCGTCCGAAAGCCCGCCCGAGGCCTGGATGCGGATCTGGTGCTCCTTGCCGGTGCCCTTGTCCTTGGCCGAAACGTTGACGATGCCGTTGGCGTCGATATCGAAGGTGACCTCGACCTGGGGCACGCCGCGCGGCGCGGGCGGAATGCCCACCAGATCGAACTGGCCCAGCATCTTGTTGTCCGCCGCCATTTCCCGCTCGCCCTGGAACACCCGGATCGTCACCGCCGACTGGTTGTCCTCGGCGGTGGAGAACACCTGGCTCTTCTTGGTCGGGATGGTGGTGTTGCGATCGATCAGGCGCGTAAAGACACCGCCCAGCGTCTCGATGCCCAGCGAGAGCGGGGTCACGTCGAGCAGCAGCACATCCTTGACGTCGCCCTGGAGGACACCCGCCTGAATGGCGGCGCCCATGGCCACGACCTCGTCGGGATTCACCCCCTTGTGCGGCTCCTTGCCAAAGAAGTTCTTCACTTCTTCCTGCACCTTGGGCATGCGGGTCATCCCGCCCACCAGAACGACCTCGTCGATCTCGCCGGCGGAAATCCCGGCATCCTTCAACGCGGCGCGGCACGGCTCGATGGTGCGCTTGACCAGATCCTCGACGATCGACTCGAACTTGGCGCGGGTGAGCTTTAGTTGCAGGTGCTTGGGGCCCGAGGCGTCCGCCGTGATGAACGGCAGGTTGACCTCGGTCTGGGAGGCCGAGGAAAGCTCGATCTTGGCCTTTTCGGCGGCTTCCTTGAGCCGCTGCAGCGCCAGCTTGTCGCCGCGCAGGTCGATCCCCTGCTCCTTCTTGAACTCGTCGGCCAGATAGTCGACCAGCCGCATGTCGAAGTCTTCGCCGCCAAGGAAGGTGTCGCCATTGGTGGATTTGACCTCGAAGACCCCATCCCCGATTTCAAGGATCGAGATATCGAAGGTGCCCCCGCCAAGGTCATAGACCGCGATGACCCCCGATTCGCGCTTTTCAAGCCCATAGGCGAGCGCGGCGGCGGTCGGTTCGTTGATGATGCGCAGAACCTCAAGGCCCGCGATGCGGCCCGCGTCCTTGGTCGCCTGGCGCTGGCTGTCGTTGAAATAGGCCGGAACGGTGATCACCGCCTGGGTGACGTTTTCCCCCAGATAGCTTTCGGCGGTTTCCTTCATCTTGGTGAGGATCATCGCCGAGATTTCCGACGGCGAGGACTTCTTGCCATCGACCTCGACCCAGGCGTCGCCATTGTCGCCCTTGGAGATCTTGAAGGGGACGAGCTTTTTATCCTTTTCCACCATCGGGTCGTCATAGCGGCGCCCGATCAGGCGCTTGACCGCAAACAGCGTCCCTTCCGGGTTGGTGACCGCCTGGCGCTTGGCCGGCTGGCCCACAAGGCGTTCTCCGTCGGGGCTGAACGCCACCATCGAGGGCGTCGTGCGCGCGCCTTCCGCGTTTTCGATCACCCTGGGGGTCTTGCCGTCCATGACGGCGACGCACGAATTGGTCGTGCCCAGATCGATACCGATTACCTTAGCCATTCATAATGCCTCTCTTTTACGAGCGAACCCTTTGGTCTGACCCTTCCGCCACTGCCGCGCCCGTTTCGAGCGGCATCGCAACAGATGATCGAAAAAGGCCGGGTTCCTCTTGGGATGCGTTGGTCCAAACTGCCCATATCCGGGCCTTGCTGCTATATAAGCAGGGGCCCGGACCCCTTCAAGCTTGCCGGATGGGGGATTTTCCCGCCGGTTCAGGCGGTCTTGTCGACCCCCTCGCCGGAGTCGGGGTCGATGCCGGTTTCCGGTTCCGGGGCGGGGGTCGCGTTGCGCCTGGGGCCGCCCTTGGAAACGCCCACCATGGCGGGCCGCAGCACCCGCTCGCCAATGGCGAACCCGGCCTGGACGACCTGGACGACGGTGCCCTCGGGCACCGAGGGATCGGGCACCTCGAACATGGCCTGATGCCTGTGTGGGTCGAATTTCACGTCCTGCGCCTCGATGGGGGTCACCCCGTTCTTTTGCAGCAGCCGCTGCATCTCGCGCTCGGTCATCTCGATTCCCTCGATGAGGGATTTGAGCGAGCCGTCCGCGTTCTCGCGCGCTTCGGCGGGCACGGCCTGCAGGGCCCGTGAGAGATTGTCGGTGGCCACCAGCATGTCGCGGGCGAACCCGGTGATGGCATAGGCGCGCGTATCGGCGATTTCACGCTCGGTGCGCTTTCTGAGGTTTTCCATCTCGGCCGCCATGCGCAACACCTTGTCGCGCAACTCGGCGTTTTCCGCTTCCGCGGCAGCGAGCAGTTCTTCGGCGGTCGGCCCGGCCGCGGCAGCCGATTGCCCGGCGTCCGTTTCCGGATTTTCGTCGGCCGCGTTGGCCGGATCCTGATCGTTGGTCATCATCACGCTTTGAAAAAGGTGTCAGGGAAAAATGGATTGTCCGCCATATCGGCCAGCGGGGGGCGAAATTCAACCCCCGTCGCAGACCCGCCCTTTTATTTCCGCCCGATCAGGCGGCTGACCACGTGGGCGGTGTAATCAACGACGGGCACGATGCGCGCATAGTTGAGCCGGGTCGGCCCGATGACCCCCAATACCCCCACCACCTTGTCGGTGGCGTCCTTGTAGGGGGAAAGCACCACCGATGACCCCGAGAGCGAAAAGAGCTTGTTTTCCGATCCGATGAAGATGCGCACCCCTTGCGCGGCCTCGGCATCGTTCAACAGCTCGATCAGCCCTTTTTTCGATTCGATCTCGTCGAAAAGCTGGCGCACCCGCGCCAGATCACCGGAGGCCATGGTGCTGTCAATGAGATTGGCGCGCCCGCGCACGATCAGCGTCGGGGGGCCGGCCTCGGCCTCGATCATCGAGGCGAGCCCGGAATCGACGAGCCTGCCGGTGATCTCATCGAGCTCGCGCGCCTGTTTCTCGTTCTGGGCGTCGATCGCCTCGCGCGCCTGCTTGAGCGTCTTGCCCGCGACGTGATGGGCCAGATAGTTCGACGCCTGCTGCAGCGCGCTCGGGGTCAAGCCCGGCGGCAGCGCGATGATGCGGTTTTCCACCTGCCCGTCCTGGCCCACAAGGATGGCCATGGCGCGTTCGGGATCGAGCCGGACGAATTCGATATGCTTCAAGATCATGTCGGCCTTGGCCGCGATCACCAGGCCCGCACCATGGGAAAGCCCCGAGAGCAGCACGCTCGCCTCGTTGAGCAGGTCCTCGATCTTGCCGGCCCGCGCCCCGCCCTCGATATTGCGCGAAATGTTTTCGCGCTCCGTCTCGTCCACCGCGCCCACTTCGAGCATGGCGTCGACAAAAAACCGAAGGCCTTCCTGGGTGGGGGCGCGGCCCGCCGAAGTGTGCGGGGCGGCGATCAGCCCCAATTCCTCGAGATCGGCCATCACATTGCGCACCGAGGCGGGGGAAAGCTGCATGTCGAGCATTTTGGAGAGCGCGCGGCTGCCTACCGGCTCACCGGTTTCGATATAGCGCTCGACCAGCCTGCGGAAAATATCCTGGCTGCGCGCTGAAAGCGCTTCGAGAAAATCCGATGATCGCGGGTCGGGCCTGTGCATATTCACCATTTAGGAAAAAACAGGACCCGCGCCAAGGGCGGTGCGCTTGTTCGGCGGCCAACGAGGCGTTAAGAGGCGTTTAACCATTTTCGGAAGACCAGAACAAAAGAGTTTCCCATGCGGCCCAGCGGACGCGCCCTAGATCAGTTGCGCGAAGTTTCCTTGTCTCCGGGCGCTGCGCCCCAGGCGGAAGGCTCATGCCTTGTCGCGTTCGGGCGCACGCGGGTTCTGGTCACGGCAACCGTGGAAACAACGGTGCCCTCCTGGCGGCGCGGCATGGGCGAGGGGTGGGTGACCGCCGAATACGGCATGCTGCCGCGCGCCACCGGCACGCGCACCCGCCGCGAGGCGGCCAGCGGCAGGCAATCGGGGCGCACCCAGGAAATCCAGCGCCTCATCGGGCGGTCCTTACGCGCCGTGGTCGATCTGGCAAAGCTGGGCGAAAACCAGATCATTTTGGATTGCGACGTGCTCGAGGCCGATGGCGGCACCCGTACCGCCGCCATCACCGGTGCGTTCGTTGCGCTCAGGCAGGCGGTGGACTGGATGGGCGCTCGCTCTCTCTTGAAGGCCGATCCGATCCGCGATCACGTGGCGGCGGTCTCGTGCGGGGTTTATCGCGGGACCCCCGTGCTCGATCTCGACTATCTCGAGGACAGCGAAGCGGAAACCGATGCCAATTTCGTTCTGACAGGCGACGGGCGGTTCGTTGAAATCCAGGGCACCGCCGAGGGCGAACCCTTTTCGGCCGACCAGTTCGCGCAGCTCCTGGCGCTGGCGCAAAAGGGTATTTCCGAACTGGTCGTCCTCCAGAAAGCGGCGCTGGAGGCGGCAGGATGAGCGATTTCAGGCTTTCACGCGGCGACCGGCTGGTGCTCGCGACCCACAATGCGGGCAAGCTGGCCGAATTTCAGGACATGCTCAAGGATTTCGGCCTCGATATCGTCTCGGCGGGTGAACTGGGGCTCGACGAGCCCGAGGAGACCGGCACGAGTTTCATCGAGAACGCGCGCCTGAAGGCCCACGCGGCGGCCCGGGCCACCGGCACCGTCGCGCTTTCCGATGATTCGGGGATTTCGGTCGACGCGCTCGACGGCGCGCCGGGGGTCTATACCGCCGACTGGGCCGGGGTGCCGCGCAATTTTCTGAACGCCATGCAAAGGGTCGAGGACCTTCTGGCCGAAAAAGGCGCGACCGAACCCGATCAGCGCCGCGCCCGGTTCAATGCGGTCTTGTGCCTCGCGCTGCCCGATGGGCGCGACATGATCTTTGAAGGCATCGTACCGGGCACGCTGGTCTGGCCGCCGCGCGGCGATCTGGGGCATGGCTACGACCCTGTATTCCTGCCCGATGGTCACCAAAAAACCTTCGGCGAGATGACGCCGGAGCAAAAGCATTCCTGGGCGCCCGGCAAGGAGGGGCTTTCCCACCGCGCCCGCGCCTTTGCCAAATTCGTAAAGGCCGTCCTTTGAGCGCCAACACCGCCTTCGGGGTCTATGTGCACTGGCCGTTCTGCGCGGCCAAATGCCCCTATTGCGACTTCAACTCCCACGTCCATCGCGGCGCGTTCGACGAGGAGAGTTTCGTTTCCGCTTATATACAGGAAATCGAGACGACGGCGGCCCGCGCGCCGGGGCGGCTGGTGGAATCGATCTTTTTCGGCGGCGGAACCCCCTCGCTGATGAACCCCCGATCGACGGCTGCGATCCTCGATGCGATCGCCAAAAACTGGCAGGTCTCCGACACCGCCGAGATAACGCTCGAAGCCAACCCCACCTCGGTCGAGGCGGACCGTTTTCGCGGCTACCGCGCCGCCGGGGTCAACCGCGTTTCGCTCGGCGTCCAGTCGCTCAGGCCCGAACCGCTGGCGCGGCTGGGGCGGCTCCACACCGTCGATGACGCGGTGGCCGCCGTAAGGCTCGCGCAATCGATCTTTCCCCGTTCGAGCTTTGACATCATCTACGCCCGCCCCGACCAGACGCTCGATCAATGGGATGACGAGCTGACCGACGCGCTGGCGCTTTCGGCGGGCCATCTCTCGCTCTACCAGCTCGGCATCGAGCCCGGCACGCGCTATTTCGATCTGTTTCGGGCTGGAAAGCTCAAAATGCCGTCCGAGGACCTTTCCGCCGATATGTTCGAGCTGACCCAGGCGCGCACCGTGTCCTACGGACTGCCCGCCTACGAGATTTCCAACCACGCACGGCCCGGCCAGGAAAGCCGCCATAATCTCATCTACTGGCGCTATGGCGAATATGCCGGGATCGGGCCGGGCGCCCATGGAAGGCTGCTGATCGGCGGGGTGCGCCACGCAACGGCGGCCGAGAAGATGCCGTTCAAATGGTGGGACAAGGTGATGGAGGCCGGCGACGGGCTGGTCAATGACGACAATCTCACCTGGGACGAGGAGGGGGACGAATATCTCGTCATGGGCCTGCGTCTGCGCGAAGGGATCGATCCCAACCGCTACAGGGCCCTCGCCCGCCGTCCGCTGACCGAGATCCAGATCGCTCACCTGATGGATATCGGCTTTATCGAAACCCTCTCCAATGGCCGCTTGCGCGTGACCGAAAAGGGCTGGCCGGTGCTCGACGCAGTGGTCGCGGATCTGGCGGCCTAATAAGCGCGCGGCAAAAGACTGCTGCCCACCGGGGGAATAGCGCCGCCGCCCGCCGATGAGCCCGCCGCGTTCCGCGTCAATCCGCCGAGGCGGGCCGGATCGGCGATCTCGGCCCCTCCCGCCGCTACCCGGTTGATGACCAGCCCGTATTCCCCGCGCCCGTCGTAATGGAAACGGAACAGCCCGTCGCGGCCATTGAAGCCGGCGGGCGAAAGCAGCACATGGGGGCCATAGCGCGGCTGGGTCCCCGAGAGCGCCGAATTGGAGGCCAAAAGCACCGCCGAATAGGCGATCGTTGCAAGCTGGCCGGGTTCGCTCCCGAACCGGGCGCGATAATCGGGCGTGATCGCTTCAAGCCCCGCCGGATCGATGGAAGGGTAGAACGCACCCGCAAGCCAGAGTTGGGAATGGATGGGGCCGTCCCCCGCCCATTCGCTCGACCCCACAATCATCAGCTGTTCGCGCGGCACCCCCGCCGCTTCGAGCAGGATGGCAAAGCTGGGGGCCGTGGCGCGGTCGGGCAGAAAGAGCGTATCGATCTGCCCGGCCATCATTTGCGGCACCAGGGCCTCGACCTGCCTGCGCGCCTCGGCCTCATTGGCAAAGGCAAAAACCCCGCGCACCGGCATGCCCAGTTCGCGCGCCGCGCGCTGGAAGGCATCCCCCATCGCCTCGCCATAGGCGTTGGCGGGCACCAGCGCCGCCGCCGCGCGTTTGCCTTGCGCGCGGGCAAAGGAAAGTCCGCGCATGGTTTCGGTTTCGGGCAACACCGATAAAAGGTAAACGCCGGGCCGGGCCACCGAACCGGTGTTTGAAAACCCGATCAGCGGAATATTGGCGGCCTGCGCCACCGCGCCCGCGCCCCGAACGGCGCCCGCGCGCAACGGCCCCAGAACAAGGCTTGCCCCTTCATCGACCGCCTCTTGCGCGGCGGCGCGGGCGCGGGTCTCGTCGGCCCCGGAATCCTTTAAGACGATATGGATATTGGCCGCCCCCGACCGCTCGATGAAATCGACCGCCAGCCGCGCGCCATTGGCCATGGCGCGCCCCGCACTGGCCGCGTTCCCTGCGCCCGAAAGCGGCAGGATCAGCGCAACCCGCACCGGCCCCCTGCCGATCACCTCGCCCCGCGCCGGGGCAAGCGTTGAGGATGCGGCGGCCGGCTGGGCATCGGGGGCGGGAAAATCGAGCCCACGCGGCAGCCCGAATTCGGCGGACGGCGAACAGGCTGCAACGCCAAGCGTTGCCACGCCCAGAGCGAAGCGGGCCAGAACGAAAAGCGGGTTGCGGGTTGCGGCCATGGTGGCCCGGAGTCTGACCTGATTCGCCGCCTCGACAAAGCACCCCGCCCCGCCTAAGACTGCCCTTCGGGAAAAAGGGGCCGGATTTGACGTCAAGCCATTACGCCATAGCCAGCCAGACCATTGCACCGGTGCGGCCCGCGCCGGGGCTTTATCTCGTCGCCACCCCGATCGGAAACCTTCGGGATATCACCCTGCGCGCCCTCGATATTCTGGCCAGCGCCGATCTGGTGCTGTGCGAGGATACGCGCCACACCGCCCGGCTTTTCGATGCCTACGCCATCAGGACCCCGCGCTCCCCGCTCCATGAGCACAACGAGCGCGCGCGGGTCGCCGACATTCTTTCGCGGCTCGAAGCGGGCGCGGTGATCGCGCTGGTGTCGGACGCTGGCACCCCGCTCTTGTCCGATCCCGGCTTCCCGCTGGTCCGCGCCGCGCGCGAAAAGGGCCTGCCGGTCTTTCCGGTCCCCGGTCCTTCCGCACTGCTCGCGGCGCTGGCCGGCGCGGGGCTGCCCACCGATGCCTTTTCCTTTTTCGGCTTCCTGCCGCCAAAAACCGGCCAGCGCGTCAACGCGCTTTCCCCCCTCGCCGCCCACCCCGAAACGCTGGTCTTTTACGAATCCCCCCGCCGGCTGGGCGCGGCGCTCGCCGATATGGCCAAAGCGTTCGGTACGGGCCGGCAGGGCGTGGTCGCGCTGGAGCTGACCAAGAAATTCGAGCGCTTTATCCCGGGCACGCTGGGCGAACTCGCCGACCGGTTTTCGGGCGAGACAAAGGGCGAGGCGGTGATCCTCGTTGCCGGCGCGGCCAAGGGGGAGACGGCGGGCGCCACCGACTGGCGCGCCGAACTGGAAGCCGCCCTCAAGGACAATCCGCTGCGCGTCGCGGTGGACGAGATCACCGCCCGGCACGCCCTCAAGCGCAAGGAGGTCTATGATGCCGCGCTCGCGCTCAAAGCCCGCACCTGAACGCTTGCGCGCCGAACGCGCCGGGCGGCGCGCCGAGACGCTGGCCGCGCTCTATCTGAGGCTCAAGTGCTTCTCTATCCTCTCACGGCGTTTAAAGACCCCGGTTGGGGAAATCGATATCGTCGCGCGGCGGGGCGCGCTGCTGGTCTTTGCCGAGGTCAAGCACCGCAAATCCATCGACGCTGCCGCATTCGAGGCGGTCAACACGGCCCGGATCGCAAAGGCCGCACAATGGTTCCTTGCCACCCGCCCCGAATTTTCAGGGCTGGATTGCCGATTCGATGTCATAGTGCTGGCAAAGGGCCGCTGGCCGCACCATCTGGAAAATGCCTTTTCCCTGTCCTGATCTTTTACGTCCCGGAGTTCTTCCATGCCGCTTTCCATCGCCGTCCAGATGGACCCCATCGAAACCATCAACCCCCTGGGCGATTCGAGCTTTGCCCTGATGCTCGAAGCCCAGGCGCGCGGCCATGAGCTGTTCTATTACACCCCCGCCTCGCTCGCCCAGCGTGGAACGAGCGTCACCGCGCGGGTGCACGCCATCAAGGTCGACGACAAGGACAAGGGCCTCCATTTCGCGCTTGAGGACTGGCAAAAGACCGACCTTGCAACGCTCGACGTGATCCTGCTCCGCCAGGACCCGCCTTTCGACATGCACTATATCACCACCACCCACATGCTCGAGCTGGTCCACCCCAAGACGCTGGTGGTCAACCACCCGCGCGAGGTGCGCAACGCCCCGGAAAAGATCCTCGTCACCAGCTTTCCCGACCTGATGCCCGATACCCTCATTACCCGCGACGAACGGGAAATCCGCGCCTTTCGCGCCGAATTCGGCGATATCGTTCTAAAACCCCTGTTCGGCAATGGCGGGGCGGGCGTGTTCCGCATCAAGCCCGACGACGAAAATCTCGGCTCGCTCCTTGAAATGTTCGAGGCCAATTTCCGCGAACCCTTCATGGTGCAGCGCTATCTCCCCGAGGTAAGGAAGGGCGACAAGCGCATCATCATCGTCGATGGAAAGCCGGTGGCCGGGCTCAACCGCGTGCCCCAGGAGGGCGAAGTGCGCTCCAACATGCACGCTGGCGGTCGGCCCGAGCTTTCCGAATTGACAAAACGCGAACACGAGATCTGCGAGATCATCGCCCCCGAGCTTAGAAAGCGCGACCTCATTTTCGTGGGCATCGACGTCATCGGCGATTACCTCACCGAGATCAACGTCACCTCCCCCACCGGGATTCGTGAGGTGAAGCGCTTCGGCGGCCCCGACATCGCGGCGATGATCTGGGACGCCATCGAGGCGAGGCGCTAGCGTTTCCAGCATAAGTGGATACCATTTATGCGGTTCGGAAACGCGATATAACAAAGACCTAGAGCTCCTGTTTTGATTCCATCAAAACAGGAGCTCTAGGGTGTTTCAGGTTTTGATGGAAACGCAAATACGGCGGACGCGCTTTGCATCGCACTGGACCCCGGGAATAAATCCCGGGGTGACATTGGAGATAGAGATTGGGATCGTGCACCGACCCGCACCATTTCCACCAAAGCCTGAAAAGACCTGGGAGCGCTTCCGGCAAAAGTGGGCGCGACAGGGAGGAAACTGATTCACGTGGAACAGGGGGGCTGAAATGACCGCGACGTTCTTTGTCGCCTTTGCGACCTTTTTCGCAACGGTCGGGGTGGCCGACATCGCCTTCATCTTTGCCGGACTCACCCAGGGCAATACCAGCCGCGAGCGGTTCGTCTTTGCAACGCGCGGCGTTGCGATCGCCACGGCCATCCTGCTGTTTTTCGGGCTGGTGGGCAGCGTCATCCTCGATCTGTTCGGCATCACCCTACCCGCCCTGCGGGTGGCGGGCGGCATCCTGTTGCTGCTCATTGCCATCGACATGGTGTTCGCGCGCCATTCGGGCGGCACCGGGACGACCGACGAGGAAGAGGCCGAGGGCCGCACGCGCCGCGATATTTCCGTCTTTCCCCTCGCCATGCCGCTCCTGGCCGGGCCCGGCGCGATCAGCGCGGTGATCCTTCTGACCACCGGGGCGGGGAGCGATATCGAGTTCTGGCTGGTGCTCGTGGCGCTGGTCGCGACGCTCTTTATCGCCTGGCTGACCCTTTTGGTCGCCATTCCGATCCAGAAGCTCATGGGCCTGACCGGGCTGTCTGTCCTCACCCGGATCGTGGGGATACTGCTCACCGCGCTCGCCGTGCAGTTCGTCTTCGACGGCATCCGCGATTCGGGGCTCCTGGGATAGAGCCCCGACACACATCGATTATTTGAGGATCGTGCACCGGCCCTGGCTGGCCAGCGCATGGTAATTACGCGGGTCGCACCCGGTCATGAAGAACTGGATCCAGTCCTGTTCCGAACCGTTGAAGGCATTGCGGTCCACCCCGCCGCGCACCCCCGGCACGAGCCCGGTCTGGGTATACTGCCAGAAGGTGAAGGGGCGGTTCTTGTAGCGCTCGTGGGGTTGGGCGGCGACCGAGCGCAGCCACATGGGGTTGTCGAGCGGCACGCCCTCGAGCACGTCGCGGTGGAAATTGATGTCGGTATAGATGATCGGCACCTTGCCGGTATGGGCTTCCATCCCGGCGAGCATGATGCGCACCTTTTCGAGCACCTCCTCGCGGGTCAGCGAGTGGCGGCAGGACGATCCGTTGTTCCATTCAAGATCGAGCACCGGGGGCAGCGCATCGGTTTCCGCCGGAACGTTGGCGGCAAACCACGCCACCTGTTCGGATGCAGGCCGGCACCAGTAAACGAAGTGATAGGCCCCGCGCGGAATGCCCGCCTCGCGCGCTTTGCGCCAGTTCTCGTGAAAGCGCGGGTCGAGATGGTCGCCCCCGTCGGTCGCCTTGATGAAGGCAAAGCGGGTTCCGGCCCGCGCCACCGCCTGCCAGTCGATCGTGCCCTGATGCCGGGAGACGTCGATGCCGTGGATGGGCATCGAATGGGCCCGCGCCACCCCCGGATGGGGTTTGCTGTCGCCTTTCGAGGGATAGTAGTTGTGACCGCACGCCGCGAGCGTGCCCGCCAGCACCAGCCCCCCCAGCAATGCCAGGACCCCGCGAGCCGGAATTTTGCGCGAGATGGACAGGGCGGCGAGGCGCATGGCGGCAGAATCCCTTCAATTTGCATAAAATGCCGAGTGAAAGGGTTTCTTGCCGCCTTTTCCGTTAAGGCGGCCCTCACAAAAAGCGTTAATCAGGCGTTAAGGCCCTTGCGCCGCCGTGCCGTCAGCGCCCGCGCCCGTGCAATGACGGCCCGCGTGTCATAGGGCTTGGCGAAAAACCGCCTGGGGTCGAGCCCCCCGGCCCGGCGCTGCCCGGAAGTGACCAGCACCGGAAGATCGGGCCGCGTCTCGGCCACCATCCGGGCAAGGTCGAGCCCGTCGTGGCGGCCCGGGGTTTCGATATCGGTGAAAACGAGCCCGATATGTCTCCGCTCGGCGAGAATATCGATCGCTTCATCGGCGGTGCCCGCCTCGATTACCGCGAACCCGGCGTCCGAAAGCGCCAGCGCGGTATCGAGCCTCACAAGGGGGTCGTCCTCGACCACCAGAACGGCCCCGCCGGTATATGTGGTTTTCATCTTTTTTCTCCTGCCTCCCCGCCCGTCATCTGCAAATGGGGGCGGAAGGACTGATCTTTTTTCCTTTCCCGTTCAATGCTGCCGCAGCCACGCTGGTTCCCGGGTATCGGGCCGTTCCTGTGCAAATGTTCTATAAATGTTCTTGCCGATCCCCTCTAGCGCTGCTAGCCTTGCTCATAAAGTCTGAGCGCGCCGGAGCCATAGGGGGTGGCATGGCCACGTCGATCACGACTGTCGCATTCGAGGGCATAAGGGCCGTCCCCGTTGACGTACAGGTGCAAATCTCGCCCGGCCTGCCCAGATTCAATATCGTGGGCCTGCCCGACAAGGCGGTGGGCGAAAGCCGCGAGCGGGTGCGCGCCGCGCTGATCGCCTCGGGGCTGGCCCTGCCCGCCAAGCACATTTCCGTGAACCTGGCTCCCGCCGATCTTCCCAAGGAGGGCAGCCATTACGATCTGCCCATCGCGCTGGGCCTGATGGCGGCGATGGGCGCCATCCCCGCCGATATGCTCGAAAGCTATTTCGTTCTGGGGGAATTGGCGCTCGACGGGCGCGTTTCGCGTGTTCCCGGCATCCTGCCCGCCGCCATTGCCGCCAACGCCGAGGAAAAGGGCATCATTTGCCCTTCTGCCTGCGGGCCGGAAGCGGCATGGGCCAGCCCTGATATCGACATCATCGCGATTGAAAGCCTTTTTGCGCTGGTCAATCATCTGGCCGGGCGCCAGATCGCGGCGCGTCCCGTTCCGCAAAAGGCGCTCGCCGTCGAGGGCGAGGACGATCTTTCCGACATCAAGGGGCAGGAGGTGGCGCGCCGTGCGCTCGAGATCGCGGCGGCAGGCGGGCATAATTTCCTGATGATCGGGCCGCCCGGTGCGGGAAAATCCATGCTCGCCCAGCGCCTGCCTTCGATCCTGCCCGCGCTCTCGCCCCTCGAAATGCTCGACGTCTCGATGATCGCCTCGATCGCGGGAAGCCTGCGCAACGGGGCGCTTTCGGACCGCCGCCCGTTCCGCGCCCCCCACCACTCCGCCTCGATGGCCGCGCTCGTCGGGGGCGGGCACAACGCAAAGCCCGGCGAGATTTCGCTCGCCCATAACGGCGTGCTGTTTCTCGACGAATTGCCCGAATTCCAGCCTCAGGCGCTCGACAGCCTGCGCCAGCCGCTCGAAACCGGGGAAACAGTCATCGCCCGCGCCAACGCGAAGGTCTCCTACCCGGCCCGCGTCCAGCTCATCGCCGCCATGAACCCGTGCAAATGCGGCATGGCGGGAACGCCCGGCCACACCTGCCGCCGGGGCGACCGATGCGCCGCCGACTATCAGGGGCGGATCTCGGGTCCGTTTCTCGACCGCATCGACATCAGGATCGACGTACCCGCCGTTTCGGCCGCCGACATGCTCGCGGGGGCAGGCGCGGGCGAAGCGAGCGCGGCGGTAGCGGCCCGGGTCAAAAAGGCCCGCGATATCCAGCGCGCCCGGTATCAGGCGCTGGGCGCTGCGGGCACCTTTACCAACGCCGCGGCCTCATCGCGGCTGATCGAGACGGTGGCCGCCCCTGACTCCGAAAGCCGCGCGCTTCTTTTGAAAGCCGCCGAAGCCTTTTCGCTCTCGGCCCGCGCCTATCACCGGGTCCTGAAGGTCGCGCGCACCCTCGCCGATCTTTCGGGCAGCCAGGCGGTGCAAAAGCCCCATATCGCCGAAGCGCTGAGCTACCGGCTCAACATGGCGGCCAGTTAGATCGGTTCAGGTCTTGATGGAAACGGCATGCCGGGGCGGTTGGGGTTGGATCGCGCTGGATTCCTGGGAACGGGTCCCCGAATGACATTGGCGGTTTTGGCCGATACCTGCCCCATTCCCGCTTGTCACCCCGGGATTCATTCCCGGGGTCCAGACCGAACCCACCGCAATCGCGAGCCTCGAGGAATCCGTCAAACCCTGACGCTCCAGGAAAAAATTCCTCAGGCCGCCTCGCCCCGGTCCTTGGTCGCCATGAACCCAAGTTCGGGGAAATCCTTGGCGCAGCGGTCGATCTCCCACTGGCTGGGGGCGAGAAACACCGGGTCGCCATAACGGTCCTCGGCGATGTTGAGCCGATGGAGCGCGGCAAATTTCTCGAACTGGGCCTCATCGCTGACCCGCACCCAGCGGGCGGTGACATATTGGGTCGGCTCGATTCGGATGGGCACCGAATATTCGGCCAGCGCCCGGCTGGTGAGGACTTCGAGCTGCAACGGGCCGACCGCCCCCACATAATAGCCCGCCCCCAGCGAAGGCTTGAACACCTGCACCACGCCCTCCTCGGCCAGATCGGTGAGGGCTTTTGCGAGCTGCTTGGTCTTTGAGGCATCGGCCAGATGCACCCGCCGCAACAGTTCGGGGGCGAAATTGGGAATGCCGGTGACCGTCACGTCCGGCCCCTCGGTCAAGGTGTCGCCCACCGAGAGCGTGCCATGATTGGGTATGCCCACCACGTCCCCGGCCAGCGCTTCGTCGGCCAGTTCGCGCTCGCGGGCGAAAAAGAACATGGGGTTGGCGATCTTGAGATCCTTGCCCGAGCGTACGTTCTTTAGCCGCATGCCGCGTTTAAGGCTCCCCGAAGCGACGCGCACGAAGGCGACGCGGTCGCGATGGTTGGGGTCCATATTGGCCTGCACCTTGAAAACGAAGCCCACGCATTTGTCCCCGGCCGGATCGACCGGCTCCGGCTTTGCCGGCTGGGCGCGTGGCGGCGGCGCGAACCGGCACACCGCCTCGAGCAGGTGCCTTACCCCCACGGCCTTCAGCGCCGAACCGAAATAGACCGGGCTCAGATGCCCGGCCAGGAACGCCTCGCGCTCGAAGCGGGGCAGCGATTCGCGCGCCAGCTCCAGCCCTTCGATCGCGCCGCTTATGGCAAGGTTCTGCGAGCCGGCGAACCTCTCCACCAGCGCCTCGACCCCCGGCGCGTCGTCGGAAATCGCGCCATCGGGGGAGACGAACCGCCCCCCCTCGAGATCGATCATCCCGGAAAAATCCACCCCCGCCCCCACCGGCCACATCATGGGCGCGGTGTCGAGCGCCAGCGTTTCCATGATTTCATCGAGGATTTCGAGCGTATCGCGCGCCTCGCGGTCGATCTTGTTGATAACCGTGATGATGGGGATGTCGCGCAGGCGGCACACCTCGAAAAGCTTCCGGGTCTGCGCCTCGATGCCCTTGGCCGCGTCGATCACCATGATCGCCGCGTCGACCGCGGTGAGGGTCCGGTAGGTGTCCTCGGAAAAGTCCGCGTGGCCCGGGGTGTCGAGCAGGTTGAGCGTCAGCCCCATATGTTCGAAGGTCATGACCGACGAGGTGATCGAGATACCGCGTTTCTGCTCGATCTCCATCCAGTCCGAGCGCGTGCGGCGCCGTTCGCCGCGCTCCTGCACCTCGCCGGCCAGATGGATGGCCCCCGAGGATAAAAGCAGCTTTTCGGTCAGCGTCGTTTTACCGGCGTCCGGGTGCGAGATGATGGCAAAGGTACGGCGCGAAAGATGGCCTGTGGCGGTCAAGCGATGAACTCCGGGGGCTCGCGGGAAGATTTTCTCGCCGCTCTCCTATCGCAAAACCGCCCGCTTGCGAAGCCATGCGATTCGGGGCTTGCCGGGCCCGGGTGTCCTATATCCGCGGCACTCGATGGGGTTGGTTTTATTGCCCGGCCGGTTCGCTTGTGGCAGGGCCTCCCTTCGGGGGGGGGCGATCGGTTCAGGTTCCGATGGAAACGGCATCGTTTAAGGCTCTCGCGATTGGGGCGGGCATCGGCCAAAATCGCCAATATCGGTCCGGGACTCGTTCCCGGAAAACCAGTGCGATCCAACCCCAATCGCCCCGGCAGGCCGCTTCCATCAAAAGCTGAACCGCCCCCCGCGCCAGCATAGAAAAAAAGGATTCACGTGAAGCAATCGCAATGCTTCACGTGAATCACGAAGGGCGTGAATTGAGCCGCCGGTCAGTGGAACTGGGCCGTTTCGGTTGAGCCCGACATGGCGGTGGTTGCAGCCTTGCCCTGGCTGATCGCGGTGGCCACCGCGTCGAAATAGCCGGTGCCGACCTCGCGCTGGTGGCGCGTTGCCGAAAAGCCGTGCGGCTCGGCGGCGAACTCGGCCTGCTGCAGTTCCGAATAGGCCGCCATGCCGCGCGCCTTGTAACCACGCGCCAGGTTGAATGTGGTGAGCGAAAGGTTGTGGAACCCGGCCAGCGTGATGAACTGGTATTTATAGCCCATGGCGCCCAGCTCGCGCTGGAAGGCCTCCATCTCGCTTTCCCCCATATATTTCGCCCAGTTGAACGAAGGCGAGCAGTTATAGGCCAGCATCTGGTGGGGGTGTTCCTTGCGGATCGCCTCGGCAAAGCGCCTGGCGTCCTCAAGCGAGGGCGTCGAGGTCTCGCACCAGATGAGGTCGGCATAGGGCGCATAGGCGAGCCCGCGCGCGATCGCCGCCTCGAACCCGCCCCTGAGCCGGTAGAAGCCTTCCTCGGTGCGCTCCCCGGTGATGAACGGGGCGTCGTATTCGTCGATATCTGAAGTGATGAGCTGGGCGGCCTCGGCATCGGTGCGCGCCATGATCAGCGTGGGCACGTCCATCACGTCGGCGGCGAGCCGGGCGGCGTTGAGGGTGCGCACGAAGGTGCGGGTGGGCACCAGCACCTTGCCGCCCAGATGCCCGCATTTCTTCTCGCTTGCCAGCTGATCCTCGAAATGGACCGCCGCCGCGCCCGCCTCGATCATCGCCTTCATCAGCTCAAAGACGTTGAGCGCCCCGCCGAATCCGGCTTCGGCATCGGCGATGATGGGCACGAAATAATCGATATCGGCCTCGGACTTGCCCTCGAACCGCTCCATGGTCTGGATCTGGTCGGCGCGCTGCAGCGCCTTGTTGATGCGCCTGACGATCGCGGGGACCGAATCGGCGGGGTAGAGCGACTGGTCGGGATACATGTTCCCGGACGTGTTGGCGTCCGCCGCGACCTGCCAGCCGGAAAGATAAATGGCCTTGAGGCCGGCCTTCACCTGCTGGGTGGCCTGATTGCCGGTAAAGGTGCCCAGTGTCGGCAAATAGTCCTCTTTTTGAAGCAGCTCCCAGAGCCGCCGCGCCCCGTTCTCGGCCAGCGTATGGCGGATGGAAAGCGAACCTTTGAGCTTTACGACATCGGCGAGCGTATAGTCCCGCCGGACGGTGCGCCAGCGGTCCGGGGCCCAATCAGGGGCCGGGAAGGTCTCGGGTGTGTGGGGTTTATCGAGCATTTCTGAAAGTCTCCTCGGTTAATAGAGTCTGGTGGGGTTGGTTACCTCTGCAGCCCCCTCATCCGACCCGGCTTTGCCGGGCCACTTTCGTCATTCAAATCGCTCCACCGGAGCGATTTGCCCTTCGGGACATTCCTCAATCCCACAAGGGGAGAAGGGGATTCGGTGGATATATCGGCTCTTGTGCCCCCTCTCCCCTCGTGGGAGAGGGGCCGGGGGTGAGGGGGCAGCGATGCAGGCGGATAGCGCCAAGGTCGTTTCAGGTTCTGGAAACGGCCCGCCGCAACCGCGGGAACGTCGACGATTCCGTCAAACACTGATCTGCTTTAAGCCCCGGCCCGCCGCGCAAAGGTCGCCGCGATCATCGTCGCGCCCTCGAACAGCGTTTCGCCTCCGGCCAGGGTAAAGCTGTGCCGCCCCCCGCGATGGACGATGGCGTATTGGCGTTCGGCGAGCCCCTGGGCGGCAAAGCTGGCCATCACTTCGGCCATCGATGGCGCGATGATGGTGATGAAGTCTTCCTCGCCGGGGCTGGTGGTGGTCATAGCGGTCATCGCCTTCTCTCCTCAAAACAGGTTGCAAGCGTTGCGCCTGCGCTTGAGTAAAGAATTGACAAGAACGGCGTTTGTTGCAAGAAAATACGTTAAATCAGCATGTTAAGCTGCAAAGTCTTGCAAAGAATTGCATCGGAAACTGTAAAGTTTGTAAAGAGGAGGGCCGGGTATGGCCGCGAGCGAACCGCAGATCGGGGGCAGGCTGAGGCGCCTGCGGCGCCTGAAGAAGGTGAGCCAGGCCCAGCTCGCCGAGGCGCTCGCCATATCGCCCAGCTATCTCAATCTGATCGAGCACAATCGCCGCCGTATCACCGTGCCGCTCCTGTTCCGGGCGGCCGGCTATTTCGGGGTCGAGCCGGGCGAGCTGGCCGAAAGCGATGACGGGCGGCTGGCCGGGGACCTGATGGAAGTGTTCGGCGACGATATCTTCGCCGACGCCGATCTCACCAATCACGATATCCGCGATCTTGCCGCCAGCCACCCCGCCGTCGGGCGCGCGGTGCTCAAGCTGTTCGACCACGTAAAGCATCTGCGCCGCCCCGAGACCCATGTCGAGGCGGCCCATGAGACGGGCCACAATGTGGTGACCGAAGCCGTCTCCGATTTTCTCCAGGAAAACGCCAACCATTTTCCCACGCTCGAAGCCGCCGCCGAACGCGTCCGCCACGATATCGACAACGCCGCCGAGGGGTTCGAGCAAGGGCTCAGGGCCTGGCTTTTCAACGTCTTCGGCATCGAGACGCGGCTGGTGTCGCTCCCCAATGGCGTGATGCGGCGGCTCGCGGACGGGGGGCGCGTGCTGTCGGTCGCCGATACGCTCGAGCCCGAATCCGCGCTTTTTGCCATGGCCCAGCAGGCAGCGCTCCTATGCGCGGGGACCGAGATCGATCACCTGATCGAAACCAGCACCCTGCCCCAGCCCGATGCCATTCCCCTCGCCCGCAACGTGCTGGCCTCCTATATGGCGGCGGCGCTAATCATGCCCTATGAGGCGTTCTTTACCGCCTGCCGCGACACGCGCTACGACATCGAGCGGCTGGGGCGGCGCTTCCGCGCCAGCTTCGAGCAGGTCTGCCACCGGATGACGACCCTCCAGCGCCCCGGCATGGCGGGCATTCCCCTCCATCTGGTGCGCACCGATATCGCGGGCAACATCTCCAAGCGCTTTTCGCTTTCGGGCATCCACATCCCGCGCCATTCGGGCGCCTGCCCGCGCTGGAACGTCTATTCGGCGTTCCTCAATCCCGGCCAGATCAACATCCAGCTCTCGCAAATGCCGGACGGGCAGCGCTATTTCTGCATCGCGAGAGCCATCGCCAAAGGCGGCTACGCCCACAACGCCCCGCGCCGTCACATCGCCATCGGGCTGGGGTGCGCCATCGCCCACGCCCCGGCCATGGTCTATGCCGACGGCATCGATCTCGACGCCCCGGCGGGCGCGGTGCCCATCGGGGTCGGCTGCCGCATCTGCCCGCGAAAGGAATGCGGCCAGCGCGCCCACCCCCCGGCCGATCACCGCTTTTCCGAATCGACCGCCGAGCGGCTGGAAAACCTTTATATGCAGCGGGGCTGAACCCGGCGTGTCCCGGCCGCGTTGTCGAAGGGGGGTGATTCGACCGGGTGGAAAAATCGTCTAAACTACACCTCCTCCCCGCCAAACCAGCCAAGGAGCATGGACATGGAAATCCTTTATACGGCACACGCAACCGCAACCGGCGGGCGCGAGGACGGCCACTCGAGGACCGATGACGGCAAGGTGGACGTCAAGCTCTCGACGCCAAGGGAAATGGGCGGCTCGGGCGGCGCGGGCACCAATCCCGAACAGCTCTTTGCCACCGGTTATTCCGCCTGCTTTCTTGGCGCCATGAAAGCGGCTGCCGGCAAGGACCACAAAAAGCTCCCCGACGATTCATCGGTCTCGGCCGATGTGGGGTTTGGCAAGCGCGACGACGGCGAGGGCTTCGGGCTCAAGGTGACGCTCACCGCCAGGGTGCCCGGCATGAGCGCCGAGGAGGTCCGTGGCCTGATGGACCGCGCCCACGTCATCTGCCCCTATTCCCACGCCACCATGGGTAATATCGAGGTCAATCTCGTCGCCGGGTAGGCGCGCAAGCGCCGGTCCCTCCCTCGCCTCCCCGGCGAAAGCCGGGGTCCATCTTGCCTCACTGCTCGCGGCTGCAATGGGTCCCGGCTTTCGCCGGGACAGCGAAGGGGGGTGCCGCTACCGCAGCGGCCTGTAGGTGAAATAGGAAAAATCCGCCGGCCGCGCGCTGCCGTTGAGATCGTGCGCGGCCATGCCGATGAAGGCCCCGGTAAAGCTGCCGTGCTCGGCGTGCCCCCCGCACTCGTCCGAAAGGATCGAGGCATCGAGCGGAGGCCCCGCTTCCTGCCAGTCGCCCTTCGGTTCCGCCCAGTAAAACTGCAGCCGCCCATTACGGATCGCGGCCTTGAGCCGGATGGCTCCGGTCCGGAGCAGGGCGATGGGCGCGCCGGCAAAGGTGAGATTCCCGTCCGGGTGGCTGGCGAGCGAACTCATCAGCAACAGTTCGCGCTTGCCGTTCTCGTCCCCGCTCACCGCGCAATAGTGGAAATTATAGCGCCCGTAATAGGCGATGAGCCCGGCGAACTCGCGCTCGTCGGCCGGATCGAACGTCAATTCGGTCTCGGCCTCGTAATCGAAATGGGTCTGGCGGCGCGCCACCAGCGCCTGCTCGAACCACGAGGCGATCGATTCGCGTCCGAACAGACGCAGCCCGTTGTCTGTTATCTCGAAGATACGGCCGGTGTCCGGCGTTCTGAGCCACTGGAAATCGATGTCGAGCGGCGTGCCCGCCTCAAACCGGTAGTGCTTTTCCGCCCAGAAGGCCTCCTCGTCCCATGTGCCGGGCAGATCGACCTCGGCGGCGGGCACATTGGTGCCGTGCTTGAGATAGAGCCAGTCGTCCTCCTTCCACACCGCCTCCTGGATCGCCGTCTCCCTGCCCAAGACGCAGCGGCGCTTCTGGGTCGTGGGGCGGCCCGTCAGGTGAACGATATAGGTGCGTCCGTCCGGGGTCTCGACGATGTCCCCGTGCCCGGCCCGTTGCAGCGGGTTGAGCGGTGTGTCCTTGGCGGTGACGATATATGTGTCCGGGTGCAGCTCATACGGCCCCTCGATCGTGCGCGAGCGCGCAAGGGTGCAGGCGTGGTCATACCCCGTGCCCCCCTCGGCGGTTAAAAGATAATACCAGCCATTGCGCCGATAAAGATGCGGCCCCTCGACGAGCGCCAGTTCGGTGCCCCTGAAGATGTTCCTGCGTTCCCCCACGAGTTTTTGGGTTTGGGGGTCCCATTGCTGCAGCGCGATCCCGGTAAACTTGTGGGTGCGGCCCCGGTGGTCCCAGAGCATGTTGAGGAACCACTTTTTTCCGTCCTCGTCGTGAAACAGCGAAGGATCGAACCCCGAGGAATTGACGTAAACCGGGTCCGACCACGGGCCCATGATGTCGGTTGCGGTGACGATATAGTTGTGCGCGTCCTTGAACGAGCCGTCCTTGCGCTTGACGTCGGTATAAACCAGCCAGAATTTTTCCCCGTCATGGGAAAGGCACGGCGCCCACACCCCGCAACTGTCTGGATTGCCGCGCATGTCGAGCTGGCTCTTCCGGTTGAGCGGCCGGGCGATCAGCGTCCAGTTGGCGAGGTCTTTCGAGTGATGGATCTGGACGCCCGGATACCACTCGAAGGTCGAGGTCGCGATGTAATAGTCCTCGCCCACCCGGAGGATGGAGGGGTCGGGGTTGAAGCCGGGCAGGATGGGATTGGGGCGAACGGGCATTTTGTGGGGTCTCCTCCCCTTTGGCGGGCACGGCTGCACCGCTGCACCCCTCATCCGACCTCCGCTTTGCTCCGGCCACCTTCTCCCTCAAGGGGAGAAGGGTAACCCTGCGGATGTCTCGGCTCTTGAGCCCCCCTCTCCCCTTGAGGGAGAGGGGTTGGGGGTGAGGGGTGCTGCGATGCTTGCCGTCAAACGAAACGATTAACGAGGTTCTCGAGATATTCCTGTCGGCCCGATCTTGGCTGCGGGTTGATATTATCCCTTTCGACCCTCGCCGCGATCTCGGCAAGGCTGAGCTTTCCATCGAGCATGTCTCGCCCGAGCCCCGCGTTCCAGCCCGCATAGCGTTCGTCGAGCCGCCGGTCGAACTCGCCGTCCGCGATCAGCGCCACCGCGCCCTTCAACCCGCGCGCCAGCGTATCGAGGCCCAGGATATGGCCGTGCAGCAGGTCTTCGGCGTCGAGCGACTGGCGGCGCACCTTGGCGTCGAAATTGAAGCCGCCCTTGCCCAGCCCCCCTTGCTTGAGGATGTAATAAAAGGCCAGCGCCATTTCCCCCGGATTGTTGGGGAAGTGGTCGGTGTCCCAGCCCGATTGCAGATCGTTGCGGTTGGCATCGACCGAGCCGAGGATGCCCAGTGATGATGCCACGGCCAGTTCGTGCTCGAAGGAGTGCCCGGCAAGAAAGGCATGGCCCACCTCGATATTGCACTTCACCTTCTTTTCGAGCCCGTATTTCTCAAGAAAGCCATAGACCGTCGCGACGTCGTAATCGTACTGGTGCTTGGAGGGCTCCTGCGGCTTGGGTTCGATGAGGATCTGGCCGGTAAAGCCGATCTTTTCGGCGTGCTCGATCACCAGCGTCAGGAAACGGGCCATCTGGTCCTGTTCCCGGCCGATTTTTGTATTGAGGAGCGTCTCATAGCCCTCGCGGCCGCCCCAGAGCACGTAGTTCTCCCCGCCCAGCTCGTGGGTCAGCTCGAGCACGTTTTTGACCTGCCCCGCCGCATAGGCGAAGATTTCCGGGTCCGGGTTGGTCGCCGCCCCTGCCATGTAGCGGCGGTTGGAAAAAAGGTTTGCCGTGCCCCAGAGGAGTTTCGTGCGGCTGGTTTCCATCTTTTTGGCAAAAACTTCCCCGATGGCGCGCACGTTTTTATTGCTCTCGGCGAGCGTTGCGCCTTCGGGCGCGATGTCGACATCGTGGAAGCAGAAGAAGGGTGCGTCGATCAGCTCGAAGAACGCGAACGCCACTTCGGCCTTGAGCCTTGCGCCCTCCATGCCCTTGTCAAACCAGGGACGCTCGAAGGTACGCCCGCCGAACGGATCCCCGCCTTCCTGGGCAAAACTGTGCCAATAGGCAATGGCGGGGCGGATATGGTCTTCCATCCTTTTGCCGGCGATGATTTCGTCCTTGTTGTAATGGCGGAAGGCCAGCGGGTTCCGGCTTTCGGGGCCCTCGAACTTGACCTGCGACAGGCCCTTGAAAAAATCGGTCATAGGGTGCGGGCCTCCTCGATGCCCTCATAAAGCGCGCGATAGCGCCGGTAGTGTTGATCGTATGCCGCCGACAACGCGGTGTCGGGGGCGATGGTGGTCCTGATCGGCGGCATGGTCATCACCTGTGCCGGATCGGCGCCGGTCGCAGCGCAAAGACCCAGACGGGCGGCGCCCAGCGCGCCGCCGAAATCGCCGTCCACGGGGACCGCGATCTCCATATCAAGATTGGTGGCCAGCATCTTGAGCCAGAGCGCCGATTTCGACCCCCCACCCACCGCAAGCAGCCGGTCGATCTTCGTGCCCGCATCGGCCAGCACGCGCTGGCAGTCGCGCATGGCGAAGGTGACGCCTTCCATCACGGCCTGCGCCAATTGGGCGGTGTCGGTGGATTGGCTGAGCCCCACAAAGCTCCCGCGCGCATCGGCGTTGTTGTGCGGGGTGCGCTCGCCCGAAAGATAGGGCAGGAAGATCTCTTCGCCCGGTCCCGAAAACTGGGCCTCGGCCTCGCCCGAAAGTTCGGCCTGCTTTTTCCCCGTGATGCGGGAAAGCCAGTTAAGCGAATCGGTCGCCGACAGGATCACCCCCATCTGGTGCCAGGTGTCCGGGATGGCGTGGCAGAAGGCGTGCACCGCCCCTTGCGTATTGGGCGAGAATTTTTCGTTGGAGACGAACAGCACACCCGAAGTGCCCAATGAGACAAAACCCTCGCCGGGCCGGATCGCGCCGATCCCGCAGGCCGCCGCCGCGTTATCGCCCGCCCCGCCCGCGACGATGACAGGCCCCGTCATGCCCCAGCGCGCGGCAAGATCGGATTTGAGCTGGGCGGACGGCGCCGAGCCTTCGACAAGGCGCGGCATGTGCTCGCGGGCGAGCCCGGTGACGCCCAGAAGCTCGTCCGACCAGTCGCGCTTTGCCACATCGAGCCAGAGCGTTCCGGCGGCGTCCGACATCTCTTCGACGTGCTCGCCGGTCAGCAACAGCCGCACATAGGCCTTGGGCAGCAGGATTTTTTTGATTTTTTGGTAGATATCGGGCTCGTTCTTGCGCACCCAGGCGATTTTCGGGGCGGTGAAACCGGGCATGGCGATATTACCCGCGATATCGCGCAGGGAAGGAAGCGCGGCTTCCATTTCCGCGCACTCGGCCGCCGAGCGCCCGTCATTCCACAAGATGCACGGGCGCAGCACGTCATCGTTCTCGCCCAGAAGCGTTGCCCCGTGCATGTGGCCGGACAGCCCGATGCCCTTGACCGCCGCCAGTTCCCTTGGGTGGCTTTGCTTGAGCGTGTCGATGGCGCCCAGCGCTGCCGTCCACCAATCGGCGGGGTTCTGTTCCGACCAGCCGGGTTTGGGGCGCACCGGCTCGACGGCGGGGGCGGACGCTTCCCCGAGCGGAGTGCCGTCCCCTCCGATCAGCAGCGCCTTTACCCCCGACGTGCCGATATCGAGACCAAGATAGGTCATCTTCCCAATCCTCCCATACGCCGCGACGATGATTTTGGCGTACGTACCTCATTTCATTCCGCCGCTTCAATCCCGTGACGGCGCGGAGGTCCGTTCCCGGGCGGGCAGCGTTGCAGCTTCAGGCTGTGTAACCCTCACCTAGCGCAGATTATCGCGCAAGAAAACCTTAATCTCAATGGGGGTTTCGGGCGGGGCGGCGTCGGGCCCCAGCACCAGCCGCCGCATCGCCGCCCATACCGCGCGCACCTCGTCTTCCGGGCTCTGGTCGAGCACCACGTCGATCACGCCCGAACCAAGGCCGGCCCGCGTCGGCCCGGTGAGTTCATGGGCGACGAACCGCACCTTGCCCGCCAGCCCCGCCTCGGCGAGCGCCATGATGAGCCCCGCATTGCCCGCTCCCACATTATAAACCCCGGCGATGTCGGGGTTCTCCCGGAAAAAAGCCAGCGCATTTTCATAGGTGAGCGCGAACGCGTCCTGCCCCTCGATCGGCCCCGATATCTCAAGGCCGGGAAATTCGCTGCCGATGATGTCGCGGAACCCCGAAACGCGCTCGGCGTGGTCGATCAGCCCCATCGATCCGGCCACCAGCACCACCCTGCCGCCATTGGGGCAGAACCGCCCCATCAGCCCGCCCGCCGTGCGCCCCGCCGCCACGTTGTCGATCCCGACAAACGCGTGGCGGGCCGAACCGGGCAGGTCCGAAACCAGCGTCACGATCTTCAATCCCCGCCCCACCGCCCGCGCCACCGCCGCGTGCACGGCCGGCTTGTCGATGGCAACGATCACCGCGCCGTCATGGGTTTCCGCATCGATCGCATCGAGTGCGTCGGCCAGCGCCTGGGCGTCGATCGAGCGGATGCGGTCAAGTTCGAACACCATGCGTTCGCCCCGCGCCTGCGCGCCGACGGTCTCGACCGCCTCGGCGAGCCTGGCCATGAACTGGTTGGTGCCTTCGGGCAGAATGAACGCCAGCCTTATGTCGCGCGCCCGCGCCAGCATCGAGGCCGTGAGATCGCGCCGGAACCCGATCCGGGCGATGGCCTCCTCGACGCGCGCAACGGTTGCGGGCCGGACGCCGGGGCGGCCATTGAGCACGCGGTCGACCGTTGCCAGCGACACCCCCGCCGCCCGCGCCAGATCGTGGACCGTTATCCGCCCGCCTGCTGCCTCGATCGCCAAACCGCCTCCGCAAAAGTGCCAAAACCAGAAAAGAGGTACGCTACTCATTGCAGCCCGGTCCCGAACCCGTCAAGCCTTGGCGAGCGATTTTGCCCGCGCCCCGACCTGGGTTATAAAATCGGGGCGAAAGCCCGCTCACAGGACCTGTTTTCCCCTTGGCCTCCACCGCCCCGTGCCACACCAAAGCCTTTCCCGATGACGCGCCCTTTCTGGCGCGCATGGGCTCGCTCGAAGTCCGGCTGGCGACAAGCGATGAGGAAAAGCGCGCCGCCTGGGCGCTCCGCCATAGGGTCTTCGTCGCTGAACGCGGCCTTGCCCTCCATCCTGCGGGGCTCGAAACCGACCGGTTCGATCCTTTTTGCGATCACGTCATCGTCCGCGACCTTGCCCATAGGGGACCCGGTGGTCTCCCCCCTGTCGTTGGCACCTATCGTGCCCTGCGGCCCGAAAAGGCGGTCGAGGGGTTTTACGCCGACGCCGAATTCGACCTTGCCCCGCTTTTCGCGCGGCATGGCGGTTTGCGCTTTTGCGAGGTCGGGCGCTCCTGCGTTGCCCGGCCCCACCGCACCAAGCGTACGCTCGAGGCGCTCTGGCGGGGGCTTTTCGTTTACGCGAGGCGGCACGGGATCGACGTCTATTTCGGGGCGGCGAGCTTTCCGGGCACCGATCCCGCGCCGCACGCCATGGCGCTCTCCTGGCTGTGCCACAACGCTGCCCACCCGCACTGGTCCGCACCGGCCCGCCCCGCCGGCGCGGTTGCGATGGACCGTATCGCCCCGGCGGCGATCGATGCCCGGGCCGCCCTGCGCGACATGCCCCCGCTTTTGCGCGGCTATCTGCGCATCGGCGCCCATGTGGGCCGGACCGCTTATATCGATCCGGTTTTCAGCACCATCGACGTCCTCGTCCTCGCCCCGCTCGCCAACGCGCCCATCCTCTGGCGCCGGCGATTTGAAACCCTTACCGGAGAAGGCTTTGACAACCGCGGCGCCCCGGTTGGAATCGCCCCCGATATGCTCTAGGTTCCCTGATTTTCAGCTCCTCGGCCCTTGGCGAGACCGTTCGGAACGCTCATGGATACATCCGCGCAACAGGCAGCTTCTCCGGCGCCCCAAACGGGGGCGCTCACGCCCATGATGGCGCAGTATTTCGAGATCAAGGGCGTCAATCCCGGTTATCTCCTGTTCTACCGCATGGGCGATTTTTACGAGCTGTTCTTCGAGGACGCCGAGATCGCCGCCCAGGCGCTGGGCATCACCCTCACCAAAAGGGGCAAGCACCAGGGCGAGGATATTCCCATGTGCGGGGTGCCGGTCCACGCCGCTCAGGACTATCTCAAGAGGCTGATCGGACTGGGCCACCGCGTCGCGGTCTGCGAGCAGGTCGAGGACCCCGCCGAAGCCAGAAAACGCGGGTCGAAATCGGTCGTCAGGCGCGATGTCGTAAGGCTCGTGACCCCCGGCACCCTCACCGAGGACGACCTCTTGCCCCGGGGCGGCAACAATTTTCTTCTCGCCATCGCCCGCATCCGGCACGGGGACGAAGGCTTCGCGCTCGCCTGGACCGACATTTCGACCGGTGAGATGCTGGTCACCGATTGCGCGCCCGAGGCGCTCTCCGACGAGATCGGCCGCATCGATCCCGCCGAAATGATCGCCCCGGCACCCCTTGCCGACGATCTGGCCGCCGAGCGCGCCCTGCCGCCTGATCTCATCTCCCGTCTCCTTGCCCGCGACCCGGACCATTTCGATTCCGAAACGGGCGCGCAAACCCTGCGCGACGCCTTTCCCGGCGCCGTCGATCCCACCGCGTTCTCGCGTCCGGCCCGCGCCGCGCTCGGGGCGCTGATCTCCTATGTCGCCGAGACCCAGAAGGCTTCCGGCGTGGCGCTCCGGCCCCCGCTTTTCCAGCACGGCGCGGCCCATATGCGCATCGACATGGCGACCCGCGCCTCGCTCGAGCTTCTGGTCACCCAGCGCGGGGAAACGAAGGGCGCGTTGCGCGACGCCATAGACATGACCGTCACCCAGGCCGGGGCCCGCGCCTTTGCCCAGCGCCTTGCCGCCCCGCTGGTCGATGCCGAGGCGATCAATGGCCGGCTCGACATGGTCGAGCGGCTGGCGGGCGACACGGAGCTGATCGCCAATCTGCGTGCCGCGCTGAAATCGGCCCCCGACATCGCCCGGGCGCTGACCCGGCTCCATCTCGATCGCGGCGGCCCGCGCGATCTTTCCGCCATCGGGCGCGCCATCGCGCAGGCCCGGACGATCGCGGCAACCCTATCTGCTTCGGTCACCGATCTTGCCCCCCTGCCGCAGGGGCTCACCGGCATCGCCGAAACCCTCGACGGGGCGCCCCAGGATATCGCCGATGAACTGGCGAGGGCGCTCGCCGACGAGGTGCCGCTTTTTGCCCGCGACGGCGGGTTCGTTGCTACCGGATACGACGCCGATCTCGATACCCAGCGCCAGCTCGGCTCGGAAAGCCGCAAGGTCATTGCGCAATTGCAGGCCGAACTCATCGCGCTGACCGACCTCAAATCGCTCAAGATCAAGCACAACAACGTGCTCGGCTTTTTTGTCGAAGTGCCCGCCAGCCATGGCGGCAAGCTGATGAACGGGGCCCACGACAACCGCTTCATCCACCGCCAGACGCTGGCCAACGCCATGCGGTTCACGACCTCCGAGCTTGCCGATCTCGAAGGCCGTATCGCGCGGGCCAACGACATCGCGCTCGGGATCGAAACGAAAATCTTTGCCCGGCTGCGCGAGACGGTACTGGCCCGGTCCCCCCTGCTGCAAGCGGTGGCCGACGCCCTCGCCGCCCTCGACGTCAGCACAGCGCTCGCCCTTCTTGCCGTCGAGCGCGGCTATGCCAGGCCGAAAATCGATACCTCCATGGCGTTCGAGATCGAGGCGGGCCGCCATCCGGTGGTCGAGCGCACCCTCGCGCGCGAGGGCAAGAGTTTTGTCGCCAATGATTGCGCGCTGTCGGGCGATGGCGACGAAGGGGGCCAGCTCTGGCTCGTCACCGGCCCCAATATGGGGGGTAAATCGACCTTTTTGCGCCAGAACGCCCTGATCGCCATCCTTGCGCAGATGGGCGCGTTCGTTCCCGCCCGTTCGGCCCATATAGGGGTGGTCGACCGGGTCTTTTCCCGCGTGGGCGCCTCCGACGACATCGCTTCGGGGCGCTCGACCTTCATGGTCGAAATGGTCGAGACTGCTGCGATCCTCGATCGCGCCACCCGCCGGTCTCTCGTCATCCTCGATGAGATCGGACGCGGCACGGCGACGTTCGACGGGCTTTCGATCGCCTGGGCGTGCGTCGAGGCGCTGCACGAGACGACCGGCTGCCGCGCGCTGTTTGCAACCCACTATCACGAACTGACGGCGCTCTCGCAGACGCTTTCGCGGGTTTCCAACCACACGATGAAGGTGCGCGAATATCAGGGCGATGTGGTCTTTCTCCACGAGGTTGGGCCCGGCGCTGCGGACCGCTCCTACGGCATCCAGGTGGCCCGGCTCGCCGGGCTCCCCGCGCCCGTTATCGCGCGCGCGAAAAATGTGCTCGAAACGCTCGAGAACAAGGGCACCGTCAATCCCGCCACGGCGCTCGGCGACCTGCCGCTTTTCGCCCAGACCCCCGCGACCCCGATCTCGCCTCAACCTCGTGATAACCCGGTCCTTGCTATGATCGAGACCGCGCGCCCCGATGAGATGACCCCGCGCGAGGCGCTGGAATGGATTTATGAGCTCAAGAAAGCGCGACATGCCGACGGTGATCGCTGAACGCGAGACGACAAGGACGCGCGCAAAAACGGCCCTCGATGCCGGGACGATCCTTGAGGGCGTCCTCGAAGCGCTGGGCGACACGGACCCTTCGAGCCCCGAGGCCCGCGCGCTGGTGCTCGACCATTTGCGCGTAGCGCTCAAGGCGGCCCGCCAGGCGGCCGAAGCCGAACTGATCGCAACCCATAAGGGGACAAGGTGCGCCCAGGCTATCTGCGCCGCCCAGGACGAGATCGTCCGCGCCGCCCATCTCTGGGCCACAAGCTACGTCTTCCCCCATCACCCCCCCTCCCGCTCCGAGGCGCTGGCCATTGCGGCGGTGGGCGGGTACGGGCGCGGCACGCTGGCGCCGGGTTCGGACATCGACCTCCTGTTCATCCTCCCCGAAAAGCAGACGCCCTGGGGCGAGAGCGTCACCGAATTCGTCCTCTACATGCTCTGGGACCTGGGCCAGAAGGTCGGCCACGCGGTGCGGTCGGTCGAGGATTCGATCCGCATGGCGCGCTCGGACATGACGGTGAGGACCGCAACGCTCGAAAGCCGGTTCCTGACCGGTGACAAGGCGCTGTTTAACCGTATGCGGACCCGGTTCGAGGATGAGATCGTCGCCTCCACCGGCCCCCAGTTCATCGCCGCCAAGATGGCCGAGCGCGACGCGCGGCACGAGGCGCAGGGCAACACCCGCTACGTGGTCGAACCCAACATCAAGGACGGCAAGGGAGGCTTGCGCGATCTCAATACGCTTTACTGGATCGGTAAATATTTCTATCGCGTGGGGACGGCGGCCGAACTGATCGGCAAGGGGGTGTTCTCGCGCGCCGAATACCGGCTGTTCGTGCGCGCCGAGGATTTTTTGTGGGCGGTGCGCTGCAACCTCCATTTTCTCTTGAAGCGCGCCGACGACCGGCTGACCTTCGAGATCCAGCAGGAAATGGCCGAACGGCTGGGCTATGCGGGCCGCGCCGGCATGCTGGGGGTGGAGCGCTTCATGAAGCGCTATTTCCTCGTCGCCAAGGATGTGGGGGATCTGACCCGCATCTTCTGCACCAGCCTCGAATTTACCCACGCCAAGCGGGTCTCGGGCTTCGGGCGCGTCTCCGCTCGGCTCGGGGCGAACCGCACCGTCATTCGCGGGGAAACCGATTTCGTCCTCGAGCACGGCCGTATCACCGTCGCGCGGCCCGAAGTCTTCGAGGACAACCCGGTCAATCTCTTGCGCATCTTCCAGGTGGCGGGCCGCGAGGGGGTGATGTTCCACCCCGACGCGCTCAAGAAGATCACCCGCTCGATGCGCCTGATCGATGCAAGGCTGCGCGCCAGCCCCGAGGCCAATGCGTGCTTTCTCGATATCCTCACTTCCCCCGAATCGGTCGAGCGCGTGCTGCGCCGCATGAACGAATCCGGGGTTTTGGGCCGGTTCGTGCCCGAATTCGGCAAGATCGTCGCCCTGATGCAGTTCAACATGTATCATCACTATACGGTCGACGAGCACCTGATCCGCGCCGTGGGCGTGATGGCCGATATCGAAAACGGCAAGCTCAGGGACGACCTGCCGCTCACCTACGAGCTTCTGCCCCATCTGTCCGACGTGCGCCTCGTCTATGTCGCGCTGTTTTTGCACGATATCGCCAAGGGCCGCCCTCAGGATCACTCGGTGGCCGGCGAGGCCATCGCGCGAAAATTCTGCCCGCGCCTTGGGCTCTCGCCCGCCGAAACCGATACCGTCGCCTGGCTGGTGCGCCATCATCTGGTGATGAGCGAGATCGCGCAAAGCCGCGATATCCAGGACCCCGAAACGGCGAGAAGCTTCGCCGAGATCGTCCAGTCGCCCCAGCGGCTCGCGCTTTTGATGATTCTCACGGCCTGCGACATCAAGGCGGTGGGACCGGGGGTGTGGACCGGCTGGAAGGGCTCGCTCCTGCGCGCGCTTTATTACGCGACCGAACCCCTGCTCTCGGGCGGGCACTCCCAGGTCTCCCAGCGCGACCGGGTGCGCGACGCGCAAGAAGCGCTCAAGACCGCCCTCAGCGACTGGCCCCGGGACGGGCTCGAAGATTATCTCAAGCGCCACTACACCAATTACTGGTTGCGGGCCGAACCCGAGCTTCAGGTCGCCCACGCAAGGATGATCGAACGGGCCCGGGCCCGAAGCTCCGCCTTTGCCGGGTCGATTGCCATCAAGAGCTTTGAATCGATCACCGAAGTGTCGTTTTACACCCCCGACCACCCGCGCCTGCTCTCGCTGATCGCGGGGGCCTGCACCATGTCGGAAGCCTCGATCATCGGCGCGCAGATCTTTTCGACCCGCGACGGGCACGCGCTCGACACCTTCCGCCTGCGTCGCGCCTTTGCCACCGACGAGGACGAAAAGCTCCGCGCCAACCGCATCATCGAAACGGTGAGGGCGCTGCTTGAGGGGCGCAAATACCTGCCCGCCGACCTCGGCCACGGCTCGCGCTACAACAAGCGCCTGCAGCCCTTTTCGGTGCCCACCGAGATCATTATCTCCAATTCGCTGTCGAGGAAATTCACCGTCATCGAGATTTCCGGGCTCGACCGCACCGGGCTGTTGTTCCACCTCACCCGCGTTCTGTCCGATCTCAACCTCACCATCGGCTCGGCCCATATCGGCACCTATGGCGAAAAGGCGGTGGACGTTTTCTACGTCACCGACCTGACGGGCGGAAAGATCGTCTCCAGCACCCGTCAGCGCCGCATTCGCGAGGCGCTCGAAGCGGTGTTTGCCGCCGGCGCGAACGAAAAGGCCCGGCGTTGAACCTCTATCGGAACTTTTTTTCCGTCTCGGCCATGACGCTTCTGAGCCGGGTGTTCGGCTTTGTCCGCGACATGCTGATGGCCGGTGTTCTGGGCGCAGGACCCGCCGCCGACGCCTTTTTCGCAGCCTTCCGCTTTCCCAATCTTTTCCGCCGGCTCTTCGCCGAAGGGGTCTTCAACACCGCCTTCGTGCCGCTTTTCGCCCGCGCGCTCGAGGAGGAGGGGAAAGAAGCGGCCCGCGAACTGGCCGCGCGCATCATCTCCTGGCTCGTGGTCTTTCTCGTCGCCGTCACGGTTCTGGCCGAGATTTTCATGGAAGCGCTGCTCATGCCCTTCGTGCCGGGGTTCCTGAGCGATCCCGAAAAATTCGAGCTGACGGTGCTGCTCACCCGTATCTGCTTTCCCTATCTTGCCTGCATGAGCCTGATGGCCGCCTATGGGGCGATACTGAACGGGCTGGGAAAATTCCTCGCCGCCGCCTTTGCCCCCGTGCTCCTGAACATCGTGACCATCATCGTTCTTCTGGGGTTGGTGCTCTATCAGAGCGGCAATCCGGAATTCGACGCCATCTGGGTCGCGATCGGGGTGATGGCGGGCGGTGTCGTCCAGCTTTTGCTGGTCGTCTGGGCGGTGAGGAAAACCGGCTTTACGCCGCGCTTTTCGCTTCCCCGCATCGATCCCGCAATCCGCCGTTTCTGGTTTCTGGCGGTGCCCGCCATCTTTGCCGGCGGCATCACCCAGATCAATATTTTCGTCGGCACCATCATCGCTTCACAGGCCGACAGCGCCATTTCCTATCTTTATTACGCCGACCGGCTCTACCAGCTGCCGCTCGGCATCATCGGCATCGCCATTTCGGTGGTGCTTTTGCCCGAGCTGGCGCGGCACCTCAAAGGCGGGCGGCTGGCCGAGGCGGACCGCTCCCAGCAATCGGCGCTGCTGATCTCGATGCTCCTGAGCCTTCCCGCCGCCACCGCGCTGGTCGTCCTTGCCGTGCCGGTCATCTCGGTGCTGTTCGAGCGCGGGGCGTTCGATGCGGCGGCAACGCTCGCCACCGCCGATGCGCTCATCGCCTTTGCCTGGGGCCTGCCCGCCTTTGTCCTGATCAAAGTCTTCCAGCCTGGTTTTTTCGCCCGCGAGGATACCCTCACCCCCACGCTCCTTGCGGCCATATCGGTGGCGGTCAATATCGCGGTCTCGCTGGCGCTTTTCCCCGCGCTCGAACATGTGGGCATCGCCATCGCCACCAGCGTCTCGGCCTGGCTCAACACCATCATGCTTGCCGGGCTCTTGTGGCGGCGCGGGCATTTCCAGCTCGGCGCGCCCCAGTTGCGCCGCCACGGCCTCATCCTGGCCGCCGCGCTCATGATGGCGCTGCTCGTCTGGGGCACGTCTTTCGTGCTTGCCCCCTGGCTCGCCCCGCAATCGGGGCTTGTGGCCAAGGGTCTGGCGCTCGCAGCTTTGGTGGGGCTTGGGCTCGTGGTGTATTTCGGCCTCATCCACGTCACCGGCGTCCAGCGGCTCGGGAGTCTGCTGGGGCGCTTGCGGCGGACGGGCTGAGCGGCTAAACCGGCGTTTTCCCGCACCGCCAGGCTCACAAAGAAAAACCATGTCCATCAAAAATCGCGTCTTTTCCGGCATCCAGCCCTCGGGCGACCTGCACTTGGGCAATTATCTCGGCGCCATCCGCCGTTTCGTGCCGCTGCAGGAAACCCACGAGTGCATCTATTGCGTCGTCGACATGCACGCGATCACCGTCTGGCAGGACCCCGACGAGCTTCGCCGCGCCACCCGCGAGGTCGCTAGCGCCTTCATTGCGGCGGGGATCGATCCCAAAGCCCATATCGTTTTCAACCAGAGCCAGGTCATCCAGCACGCCGAACTGGCGTGGGTCTTCAACTGCATCGCGCGGATCGGCTGGATGAACCGCATGACCCAGTTCAAGGACAAGGCGGGGAAAAATTCCGAGAACGTCTCGCTCGGGCTTCTGGCCTACCCCTCCCTGATGGCCGCCGACATCCTGCTCTACAAGGCCAGCCACGTGCCGGTGGGCGACGACCAGAAGCAGCATCTGGAACTGACCCGCGACATCGCGGCCAAATTCAACAACGACTATGCCGCCTCGATCGCCGCGGAAGGGCTTGCCGAAGAGTTCTTCCCCCTGACCGAGCCGCTGATCGCCGGGCCCGCCACGCGCATCATGTCGCTCCGTGACGGGAAAAAGAAAATGAGCAAGTCCGACCCCTCGGACGCCTCGCGCATTTCCCTGCTCGACGATGCCGACGCGATCGCCAAAAAGATCAAGCGGGCGACCACCGACCCCGAACCGCTCCCCTCGGACGAAAAGGGTCTTGAAGGGCGCCCCGAGGCCGACAATCTGGTCGGCATCTACGCCGCGCTCTCGGACAAATCCAAGGCTGACGTCCTCGCCGAATTCGGCGGCGCCGGCTGGGGCGTCTTCAAGCCCGCGCTGGCCGATCTCGCCGTTTCGGTACTCGCGCCCATGGCCGGGGAAATGCAGCGGCTGATCGATGACCCCGAAACCATCGACGCGGTGCTGCGCGAGGGCGCCGACCGCGCCCGGGTGCTGGCCGAGGAGACGATGACCCAGGTGCGCCGGATCGTGGGCTTCATCCGCTAGGATCAGCGTTTTGCTTGCGCCCCGCTCATGGCCTGTGGCAGCATGGCCCCTTCCGGGAACGACGAACGGATGATCGCGCTTGGCCGAGACCCAGGACCACGACGGCAACGACAACGAATACAAACGCAAATTCCTCGTTGTCGTCGATGACACCCCCGAAGCGGCCAAGGCGGTGACCTTTGCCGCCCTGCGCGTGCGCCGTACCGGCGGCACGGTGGTGCTTTTGTCCATCATCGAGCCCGACCACCACCAGCACTGGCTGGGGGTCGAGGAGATCATGCGCTCCGAAGCCTGGAACGCGCTCAATACCCTGCAATCGCGCCAGGTGGCGCGCATCGCCGCCTTCGGCTCGATCAAGGTGGAAAAGGTGATCCGCGAGGGCAAGAAGGTCGACGAGGTGGAAGCCCAGATCGCCGAGGACCCCGATATCGCCATTCTGGTGCTCGCCGCTGCCGATTCCGCCGAAGGCCCCGGCCCGCTCGTCGCCTCGATCGCCACGCGCGGCGCCAATGCCTTCCGCGTGCCGGTGACCGTCGTGCCGGGCACCATATCGGACAGCGACCTTGCCGCCTTGTGCTGAAACCCGGCCCCGCGGCGCCCCCGATCGGCGCCACCCCCTTGCATTTGGCGCTCAAAAGACTATTTTGGAACCATTCTAAAGAGTTTTTCGCCCGCAACGAGGCCCGAGCCATGTTCATCCAGACCGAAGCCACCCCCAATCCGGCAACGCTCAAATTCCTGCCCGGCCGCGAGGTTCTGGCCGGCGAACCGCGCGATTTCCGCGATCCCGGCACCGCCCGCATCTCTCCGCTCGCTTCGGCTGTCTTTCTGGTCGATGGCGTAACGGGCGTGTTCCTGGGCGCCGATTTCGTCTCCGTCACCAAGGACGACGCGGTCGAGTGGTCCCATATCAAGCCCGCCATCCTCGGCGCGGTGATGGAACATTTCATGAGCGGCAAACCGATCCTTGCCGAAAGCGCGGCGGCGGACGCCGCCCCCCGGGTCGAGGAGTTCTTCGAGGACGAGGACGTCGAGACCGTCGAGGTGATCAAGGAATTGCTCGACACCCGCGTGCGCCCTGCCGTTGCCATGGACGGCGGCGATATCATCTTCCGCGGCTATCGCGAGGGTACGGTGTTCCTGCACATGCAGGGCGCCTGCTCGGGCTGCCCCTCGTCCACCGCGACGCTGAAATCGGGCATCGAGAACCTGCTGCGCCATTTCGTCCCCGGCGTCGAACAGGTCCAGCAGATTTAAATTCAGGACAACCTGCCCTTTCGCCCCGGCCACCGGCCGGCGGTACGGGCAAAAAAGCTCCGGCCTCACACCTGAGACCCAAGGCCCTGCAAGCCCAATCCGCTTGCGGGGCCTTGCTTTTGGTTCTATCGGAATGGCCATGACCACGCCCCTGACCCTTGCCATCGACACCTCCCGCGAGCGCCTGCAACTGGCGCTGGTGCTGGCCGACGGCCATGTCGATGCCGACATCGCCGATATCGCAAAGGGCCACGCCGAGATCATCATGGACCGGATCGGGGGGCTGCTTTTGCGCAACGGGCTCGCCCATAAGGACCTTGAACGGGTGGCGGCCACCACCGGCCCCGGCTCGTTCACCGGCTTGAGGATCGGGCTTTCCGTGGCCCGCGGCCTCGGCCTTGCCCTTGATATCCCCGCCATCGGCGTTTCGACCCTCGCCGCCATATCGCTCGGCCACGGGGGCGGGGGCGAGATCATCCTCGATGCGGGGCGCGGCGAGGCCTATGTGCAGCGCTTTTCGGCACCCGGCGTTGCAATGGATGAACCCTGTCTCACCGACCTGTCATCCGCGCTCGCCGCCGCCGCCCGATCGGCCCCCGACGATTGGCGCGTCGATGTCGCCGCCTTGGCCCGCTTCGCCGCCAGTGCCGACCCGCAGGCCTTTCCCTCCGATCCGGTCTATATCCGCCCTGCCGATGCCAAGCCCCAGACGAGGGGCAAGGTGGCGCGCCGATGAGCATCTGGATGGCGCCCGGCGGGCTGCATGTCGCGCTCGGGGAACCCCGCGACGCCCAAGCCCTGGCAAAAATCCACGCGGCGGGGTTTTTTCGCGGCTGGCCGAAAAACGATTTCGCCTCCTATCTCGCCGATCCCCGTATCACCCCCGCCTATGTCGTGATCGACAAACGCCGTGCGGTCCACGGTTTTCTGATGCTGCGGCTTGCCGGCGATGAGGCCGAACTGTTGACCATCGCCGTCGATCCCGCGCGGCGCGGCAGGGGGCTGGGGCGGGCGCTCCTCGAAGCGGGATTTTCGGACCTCGCGGCCACCCCGATAAGGCGCATGTTCCTCGAAGTCGATGAAACCAACGCCAGCGCCATAGCGCTTTATGATCGCTTCGGGTTCACCCGCATCGGCACCCGCAAGGGGTATTACCCCAAGGCCGACGGGAGCGCGGCGACCGCGCTTGTCATGCGCGCCGATCTCGGCTAACCCGATACCGTCACGACAAAGGCGGGAGTGGCGCATGGGAACGGGTCCGGCCGCTGAGGCAACCCTTGAAGAGCAGTGCGTTGCGCGCAACATGCGCATGACCGAGCAGCGCCGGGTGATCGCCCGCGTGCTCGAGGCCGCGTCCGATCATCCGGACGTCGAGGAACTCTACCGCCGCGCCGCCGCGATCGACCCGAAAATCTCGCTTTCGACCGTTTACCGCACCGTCAACCTGTTCGAGGAAGCCGGGCTCGTCACCAAGCACGATTTCAAGGACGGCCGGGCGCGCTTCGAGCAGATCCCCGACGAACACCACGACCACCTGATCGACATCCGCTCGGGCAAGGTCATCGAATTCCGCAACGAGGAAATCGAGGCGATCCAGGAAGTGATCGCCAAGAAACTCGGCTACAAGCTGGTCGACCACCGGCTCGAACTCTACGCGGTGCCGCTCGGTGACAAGGATGGTTAACGCGGGTGCCGGAGGCTTTGCGCGCTGTAGGCTGATCCGGCCTTGGCCTCATGCATCGCAGCACCCCTCATCCGAGCTTTCGCTTACGCGAAAGCCCACCTTCTCCCTCAAGGGGAGAAGGGGATTCCGTGGATGTTTCGGCTCTTGAGCTCCCCTCTCCCCTTGAGGGAGAGGGGCCGGGGGTGAGGGGTGCGGCGCGCAAGCGCCGTCACCGGTTCCTCAATTGATCCTCCGCGTTCTCTATCTCTCCTTCCTCACCATCCCCTTCCTCCTCGTCGGCGCGCCCGTCCAGTTCGTGCTCATCAAGGCCGTCCCGCGTCTGTCGCACCTCCTGCCGCAACTCTTCCTGCGTCTGGTCGCCTTCGGGCTGGGCCTCAAGATCACCGTCCACGGCAGGCCGGCCGCCGGTCCGGTGCTGCTTTTATCCAACCACATCTCCTGGCTCGACATCGTTGCGATCGGCGCCACGGTGCCCGTGCGGTTCGTCGCCAAATCCGAGGTCGCGGCCTATCCGCTGGTGGGGCTTTTCGCGCGGCTGCAGCGGACCATCTTCGTTGATCGCGCCAGAAGGGCCGAGACGGGCCGCATAGCGCGGGAAATGAGCGGCGCGCTTGGGGCGGGCGATGCCGTGCTGCTCTTTGCCGAGGGCACCTCCGATATCGGCACCCACGTCCTGCCCTTCAAATCCGCCCTGGTCGGCGCGGCGGAAAAGGCGATTGCCGCAAGGGGCGGCAAAGCCGTCGCCATCCAGCCGCTCGCCATCGCCTATGGCGCCATCTCGGGCCTGCCGCTGTCGCGCAACGAGCGGGGAAAGATCGCGTGGGTGGGCGCTATGGGGGTTCATGACAATCTGGGCGCCATCCTCGGTTCGGGGCTCAAATCGGTCTCCATCGCCTTTGGCGCGCCGCTTGCCGGCCAGAATGGCCGCAAGGCGCTGGCCCGGCAAGCCGAGGGGCAGGTGCGGCAAATGCTCGTTGCGCTCAACCGTGGACTGGCTTTGCCAAGGGCGGGGGATTGATGTAAAGGGGCGCAATGAGCGCGAAATCCACACCCCGGAACCAGCCCAGAAAGGTCTTCATCAAGACCTATGGCTGCCAGATGAATGTCTATGACTCCGATCGCATGGTCGATGCGCTGGGCGCCGATGGCTATGTCGAGACCAAGGTGATGGACGACGCTGATCTGGTTTTGCTCAACACCTGCCATATCCGCGAAAAAGCCTCCGAGAAGGTGTTTTCGGAACTGGGCCGCATCCGCGATTTCCGCGATGAACGCGGGGCGGGGGCCAAAAAAATGCTGATCGGGGTCGCCGGGTGCGTCGCCCAGGCCGAAGGCGAGGAGATCATGGCGCGCGCGCCCGCCGTCGATCTCGTCATCGGCCCGCAATCCTACCATCGCCTCCCCGATCTCGTCTCCAGAGCCCATAACGAGCGCGTGATCGACACCGAATTTCCCGAGGAAGACAAGTTCGCGCATCTGCCCGCCCCCAAAAGGGAGGTGACGATCGCGCGCGGTCTCACCGCCTTCCTCACCGTTCAGGAAGGATGCGACAAGTTCTGCTCGTTCTGCGTCGTTCCCTATACGCGCGGCGCCGAAGTCTCACGGCCCGTCGCTCAGGTGCTCAATGAAGCCCGCGGGCTGGCCGGGGCGGGCGTGCGCGAGGTGACGCTGCTGGGCCAGAACGTCAACGCCTATCACGGGCTCGATGACAAGGGCCGCCCGGTGGGGCTCGGGGCCCTGTGCCACATGCTCGCGGAAATCGAGGGGCTCGAGCGCATCCGCTACACCACCTCCCACCCCCGCGACATGGATGACGAACTGATCGCCGCCCACCGCGACCTGCCGCAATTGATGCCCTATCTGCACCTGCCCATCCAGTCGGGCTCAGACGGTATCCTCAAGGCCATGAACCGCAGGCACACGGCGCGCCAGTATCTCGACCTCATCGATCGCATCCGCGCGGCGCGTCCCGATATCGCGCTTTCGGGCGATTTCATCGTCGGATTCCCCGGCGAGACCGACGCCGATTTCGCCGATACGCTGGCGATCGTCGAAAAGGTCGGCTACGCCTCGGCCTATTCGTTCAAATATTCCATCCGCCCCGGCACGCCCGGCGCCGAAATGGACAATCAGGTCGACGAGGCGGTGAAAACCGAGCGGCTTGCCGCCCTTCAGGCGGCCATCACCCATAAGCAGCAGGCGTTCAACGCCGGCTGTGTGGGGCTGACCCTGCCGGTTCTGATGGAAAAGCCCGGCCGCATGCCCGGTCAGGTCGCCGGACGCTCGCCCTATCTCCAGCCCGTCCACGTTATGGCGGACGCCGCGCTGATCGGGCAGATCGTGCCGGTGAACATCACCGCGCAGGGAAAAAATTCACTTTCGGGCACAATTGTCACAGCGGATCGATTGGCTGTCTGATAGCGTTGTTGGGTGTTGGCGGCCCCATTGCCGTCCGGAGCTTGGCGTTTGATACGAAATCTGCGGCCCGACCGATCCCCCGCCTCCAGCCTCGAACTGGCCTTCGAGGATAACCGGCTCGTCTCCCAGCTTTATGGCGAATTCGACCAGAACCTCGCCCTCATCGAGCAGCGACTCGGGGTGGAGGCCAATTCGCGCGGCAACCACGTCATGCTGCGCGGCGGGCCGGGCCCGGTCGATCAGGCGCGCCGCGCGCTCGAATCGCTTTACGACATGCTCGAGGAGGGCAAGCCGGTTTCCCCCGGCGACGTCGATGCGGTGATCCGCATGATCGAGACCGAGGACAGCCAGCTTTCGCTCCCCACGCTCGAGAAAAAGGGCAAGGTGCGCATGGCCCAGATCGCCACGCGCAAGGCGACCATCGTTGCAAGAAACCCCGCCCAGGACGGCTATATCCGCGCCATGGACCGGTTCGAGCTGATCTTCGGGGTCGGCCCGGCGGGCACCGGCAAGACCTATCTGGCCGTGGCATACGCCGCAACGCTGCTCGAGCGCGGCGAGATTTCGCGCATCATCCTCTCGCGCCCGGCCGTCGAGGCAGGCGAGCGGCTGGGATTCCTGCCCGGGGATCTCAAGGAAAAGGTCGATCCCTATCTGCGTCCGCTTTACGACGCGCTTTACGACATGATGCAGCCAGAGGTGGTCGAGCGCTGTCTGGTGGCGGGCACCATCGAGGTCGCCCCGCTCGCCTTCATGCGTGGGCGCACGCTCTCCAACGCGGCGGTCATTCTCGATGAGGCCCAGAACACCACCTCGATGCAGATGAAGATGTTTTTGACCCGGCTGGGCGAGAATTCGCGCATGATCGTCACGGGCGACCCCACCCAGGTCGATCTACCGCGCGGGGAGAAATCGGGGCTGGTCGAGGCCCTGCACCTGCTTTCAGGCGTCGAGGGCATCCACATCTCGCGCTTTTCCGACAAGGACGTCGTGCGCCACGAACTGGTCGCGCGGATCGTGCGCGCCTATGAGGGCGCCACCGGAAAGCCGCCATCGGGCGAAGGGCCGCTCGCGGTTTGAGCTTCCCCCTCGAGATCGATATCGCTATCGAGGCGGGCGGCTGGCCCGACGGGCTCGAACCGCTCGCCCAGGGTGCCCTCCGGGCCGCGCTCAAGGGTTCGGGCCATGCCCTTTCCGGGCCCGCCGAATTGAGCGTGCTCCTCACCGACGATGCCCATCAGCGCGCGCTCAACCGCCAGTGGCGGCAAAAGGATGCCTCCACCAACGTCCTCTCCTTCCCCCTGCTCGACCCCGACGCGCCCCTGGAAGGGTTGCTGGGCGATATCTCTCTTGCCCATGAAACGCTGTTGCGCGAGGCGGACGCGCTTTCAAAGCCTTTTGAAGATCATTTCGTCCATCTTCTGGTCCACGGCATGCTCCATATTCTGGGCTTCGACCACGAGACCGAAAGCGAGGCTCTTGTCATGGAACGACATGAGACCGATATTATGCTGGAATTGGGCTATGCCGATCCTTATGATGGGCAGGAGCTTTTATGAGGGCCGTGCCGCCCTTTTTCAGAACGGCACGATGCGCAATGTGAAATGGAGTGCCGCCGGATCGGACGCCTCGAGTGAGATTCGCGAAAAGTTGCAGACTTTTCCGGTTCGATCTCACGACCAAGCAAAAACGAGCTGTCCTCCGCACCCCGCAATGAACGACATAGATCAACCTAGCGCCGCGGCGCAACGGCCGCATCGCCCCTCGGGCGACAACACTTTACCCACAAATGACAAGCGCCCCTCGATATGGGCAAGGCTGCGCGCGCTCCTGTCGGCGCGCTCATCCTCGCTGCGCGCCGAGATTCAGGAGGCGCTCGAGGCCCCCGAGCAGACCGAGGAAGACGGCTTTTCGGCCTCCGAGCGCACGATCCTGCAAAACGTGCTCAAGCTGGGTGACATGCGCGTCGAGGACGTGATGGTGCCGCGTGCCGATATCGAGGCGGTGGATGCCCAGGTGATGGTGGGCCAGGTCATCGCCCGGTTCCGCGAGGCGGGCCATTCGCGCATGCCGGTGTTCGAGGAAAGCCTCGACAATGTCGTGGGCATGATCCACATCAAGGACGTGCTCGACCGGGTGACCGAGGCGGCAAAGCCCGCCGCCGGAAACGGCAATGGCAGCGGCGCTGCAACCAGCCCCGTCAAGTTCGTCACGCCCGCCCTCAAGCAAAAGATCGGCAAGCTCGATCTGGTGCGCAAGGTGCTGTTCGTGCCGCCCTCCATGCCCGTGACCGATCTTCTGGCCTCCATGCAGGCCACCCATATCCATATGGCCGTGGTGGTGGACGAATATGGCGGCACCGACGGGCTGGCGACCATCGAGGACCTGCTCGAAGCGGTGGTCGGCGACATCGAGGACGAGCACGACGAGGACGATTCGGCCGCCCTCAAGACCATCGACGAGGACACCTTCCTTGCCGACGCGCGGGTCGAGCTGACCGAACTGATCGAGACCATCGGCTCCGACTTCGACCCCGGCGCCTATGCCGAGGACGTCGATACGCTGGGTGGACTGATCTTTGCGCTGGCCGGGCGCGTGCCGGTGCGCGGTGAGGTGGTTTCAAAGCTCAAGGGTTTCGAGTTCGAGATCACCCGCGCCGACCCCCGCCGCGTGCGCCAGGTCCGCATCACCCGCAAAAAGCGCAAGCAACGCCTCCTGATCGCCGGCCCCAAGACCGAAGCCGCCCCCGAGCAGCGGGTGGCCCAATAGGCGCGCAGCCCCAAGGGACCGTGGTTGTGTCAGCCGCGGTCTGGACCCCGGGAATGAATCCCGGGGTGACTTTGAAGAGCATTGATGCCGGACAAGAACATTATTGTCATTCCGGGATTTATTCCCGGAATCCAAGGCGATTTCACCCTCATTTCGGGATTTTCCGATCCTGTCGAAACGGGAAGCGTTAACTGCCGGCCAGCGTTTTCTTGAGCGTTTCCATTACCCTCGCGCGTTCCTCGTCATCGGCCGCCGCGCGCAGGCGGTCCGACAGGGAAATGATGAATTCGGCATAGGCATTGTGCCAGTCATGGACCATCTGTTCGTGGCTGATGCGCTTGGTTGCCGAATGGACGATTTCGCCCGCCCGGCCCGCCAGAAGCGTCACGGCATCGTCGAGTTCGGGCAGGATCACCTGGTCGGACGCCAAGCCGTTTTGCAGCAGGGCCGTTCTCAGCGTCTGGCGCGGCTCCTCGTCGCCATGAACGAGGAATACGGCCCCCGCCACGGGCTTGCGCTTTTCGATCCAGTCGAGAAGTTCGGAATGGTCCGCATGGGCCGAATAGTTCTGGATGGTCCGCACCGTTGCCCGCACCGGCACCAGAGTGCCGTGGATGCGCACTTCTTTCGCGCCGGACTGGATGACCTGCCCCAGCGTGCCCTGCGCCTGATAGCCCACGAACAGGACGGTGGCGTTGTGGCGGAAAAGATTGTTGCGCAAATGGTGCTTGATGCGCCCCGCCTCGGCCATCCCCGAGGCCGACATGATCACCGCCCCGCCATGGATGGCGTTGAGTCCCTTGGATTCCTCGACGTCCTCGATGATGCGGAAGCGCGGGTCGGCGAACAGTTCGTCAGCCGAAAGGTCCATGTCCTCGAACCCGTCCGCGAACTTGCCGAACACCCCGGTCACCCGGCTGGCAAGGGGCGAATCGAGCGCCACGAGGCTGGGGTTGATGGTCCCTTGCTTGATCAGAACCCCGATGTCGTGCAGCAATTCCTGGCTGCGCTCGACAGCGAAGGTGGGGATGATGAGGTTGCCCCCGCGTGCCATGGCGTCGTTGATTTCCGTTGCCAGCGCCGCGCGGCGATTTTCCAGCGTATAGGCGTCTCGCTCGCGCCCGCCATAGGTCGATTCGCACACGACGTAATCGAGCCCGGACGGGGATTCGGGTTCGAGATAGAAGGTCTTTTCATTGGGCCCGATATCGCCGGAAAAAAGGATGCGGACGGGGCGTTCCCCGCCATCCTCGATCTCCACCTCGATCGAGGCCGAGCCAAGAATATGCCCCGCGTTCCAGTAGCGCGCCCGCACCCCCGGTCCGGGTGCGATCCATTCGCCATAATCGACGTCACGCAGGTGCTTGAGGGCTTTTTCGGCGTCTTCGAGTTCGTAAAGCGGCTCGGCGGGCGGCTCGCCCCGGCGCTGGCGCTTCTTTGTTTCGCGCGCCGCCTCGCTTTCCTGAATGCCCGCCGCGTCGGCCAGCAGGAATTTGAGCAGCCCATTGGTGGGCGCGGTCGAAAAGATCGGGGCGCGCGACCCGTTGCGGTACAGCCGGGGCAAAAGCCCCGAGTGATCGATATGGGCGTGGGTGAGCAGCACGTAATCGATATCGGAAGGGGTGAAGGGGAAGGGCTTGTAGTTGAGGTCGCGGACCGATTTGTTGCCCTGGAACAGCCCGCAATCGACAAGGAACGCCCCCTTGTCGTGGGTGATGCGGTAGCATGAGCCGGTGACCGTTCCGGCCGCGCCGAAAAAGGAAAGCTGGACCGCCATGATCTATCGCGGCGCCCGTTTGGCGAGGATGCGTTGCAGCGTGCGCCGGTGCATGTTGAGCCTGCGGGCGGTTTCCGAGACGTTGCGGTCGCACAATTCGTAAACCCGCTGGATATGCTCCCAGCGCACCCGGTCGGCGCTCATGGGGTTTTCCGGCGGCTCGGGCTTGACCGCCTCATCGGCCAGAAGCGCCTTTACGATATCGTCGGCGTCGGCCGGCTTGGCCAGATAGTCGACCGCGCCCAGCTTTACCGCCGTCACCGCCGTCGCGATATTGCCGTAGCCGGTCAGGACCACTGCGCGCGCATCGGGGCGCTTTTCATGAAGCGCCGAGACCACCTCGAGCCCGTTGCCGTCCTCGAGGCGCAGATCGACCACGGCAAAGGCGGGCGGGCCGGCCTTCACCGCCGCGAGCCCCGCCGCGACGCTCTCGGCCACCGAAACGATGAATCCGCGCTTGTCCATGGCGCGTTCGAGCCGGGTGAGAAAGGGCTGGTCGTCATCGACCAGAAGCAGCGTGCGCTCGCTCTCGTCAAGGCCGGACAGATCGGTCATCGCATGAACTTTCCGCTGTTTTTTCTTTCTTTTATCGCCAAACCGGCGCCAAGGTCAAAGCCGTTCGCCCGGCTATTCCGCCGCCGCCTCGAGCACGGCGCGCGCCCAGGAAATCTCGACGCAGGCGTGCCCGTTGGGTTTTGCGTTGAAAAACCGCAAGCTTGCCCCCGTGCGCTCGAGCAGCGTCTTGGCGATGAAAACGCCCAGGCCCAACCCACCTGCGCCGTCCGGGTCGCGCGGGTCCGGCTCGCCTTTTTCGCGCCAGCGCGAGGTCAGGAACGGTTCGCCCAGCCGGCTCAGAAGTTCGGGCGCAAAGCCCGGTCCGTCATCGGTGATGGTGATGGTGGCGCGCTTTGCGTCCCATCCCGCCCCGATGGTCACTTCCCGCCGCGCGAACTGCACCGCGTTCTCGATGAGATTGCCCAACCCGTAAAGAAGACCCACATCGCGCGGAACGACAGGCTCTTCACCCCCATGTCCAAGGCGGGCGATGGAGATGGATTTGCCCGCCCCCGCTGCCGAGCCTTCATGCGGCTTGGTCAACTCGGCGATGATGTCCGAGAGCGGCACGTTGTCGAAGATGGCCGCCCCCGTGGGCTTGAGGCTGCGCAATTTGCCAAGGATGGCGCGGCAGCGCGCCACCTGATCGAGGATAAGGTCGAGATCGGCGGCCAGATCCGCGTCCCTGGCCTCGCGCCTCACTTCCTTGGCCGCAAGGGCGATGGTTGCCAGCGGGGTGCCCAGCTCGTGCGCGGCGGCGGCGGCCAGCCCGTCGAGGGCCGAAAGCTGCTGCTGGCGCGACAGCGCCAGTTCGGTCACTGTCAGCGCATCGGCAAGCTGGCGCGCCTCGTGCGCCACCTTGTTGATATAGCCGGCAATGAACCCCACCCCGCACAGGATCGCCGCCCACACCCCCAAAAGATAGAGCGCCGGCGGTGAAAAGGGCGCGGCGGGGTCCCAGGGGATCGGCAGGTGAAACAGCGCCAGCGCCGAGGCGATGAGTGCCACCAACCCCACCAGCAGCAGCGTTTCGCGCGAGGGCAGCGTCGAGGCCGAAACCGAGACGGGAGCCAGCAATAGCAATGCAAAGGGGTTGCCCAGCCCCCCGGTGAGATACAAAAGCCCCCCCAGTTGCAGGCAGTCGAAGGCAAGCTGGTAAAAGGCCAGGCGGCTGTTTGGCCGGTGCCCGGGTCCGAAGCGCACCAGAAGTCCGGTGTTGATCGCAACCGAAGCCGCGATCAGCACGAGGCAGGCGATGAGCGGCAAGCGATAGCCGAGCCCGAAATGGACGATGAGAACGCTCAGCAACTGGCCGGCGACCGCCAGCCAGCGCAGCAGAACCAGCGTTCCGAGCCTTAAGGGCCGCGCCGCGCGCGGAATGGGGAAAAGATCGGGTTCAGATAAAACGCTCATCGTGGGACGGGTCCTTTTTTGCGCGTGGGCGTTTTGTTAGGCGCTCTAAGTGGGCACCACTTATTCGGTTCGGAACCGCGATAAATCAAAGACTTGGAGCTTCCGTTTTGATTTCATCAAAATAGGAAAAGCTCTAGCACAGGATTTCAAGAGGAAAAAATCGCAAATCTTCGTCTTGATCGCGCGCCCCCGCTTTCCCAAATGACTCTCATTCGAGACTGGAGACACCGACAATGAACACCGCATTGATCAAACCCGAGTGGTCCGCGCTGACCATCGCGCTGATGGTGCTCGGCTTCATCATCTTCTGGCCTCTGGGATTTGCCGTTCTGGCCTATATCCTGTGGGGCGAATATTTCGGCGGCAGCAAGGAGCAGGCCGAAACCTGGCTCAAGAACAAGAAGGGCGCCTTCAAGTCCAGGGGCGGCTGCCATGGCCGCGCCCGGCATCGCCACCAGGCCACCGGCAACGCGGCTTTCGATGACTACCGCGCCGAGCAGTTGCAGCGCCTTGAGGACGAGCGCCGCAGGCTCGAAGAGGAACGCGAGGCTTTCGAGCAATATCTCGCCAATCTTCACAAGGCCCGCGACCGCGAGGAATTCGACCGCTTCATGCGCGAGCGCAATGCCGGCCCCGCCGAGGGTGGCCAGGCGTACTGACAAGACTGAAAAAATACCCATCGGGCCTTCGGGTTTCCTCCTCCCGTCCTGAAGGCCCCAACGGCACACGCCCTTCCCTCCGGCGTGTGCCGTCTTTTTTTCTCCGCCCGGTCCCGCCGCAAGGCATAATGAGCCCAGCGAATCGTGTCTTTTTTAAAGGATCGGTGTCCCGATGGGGCTCAGAACCCTTTTGAACCCCCGCTTTCCGGCCAGCGTTGCGCTCAGCATCGATGGCAGGGATGTCACCGTTGCCGTCAGGGTCTCGGACCGGGCCAAAAGCTATCGGCTGTCGATTTCTCCGCGCTCGGGCCCGGTGCTGACCGTTCCCCGCCGGGGCCGCTGGGCCGATGCCGAAGCGTTCCTCGTCCGCCATACCGGCTGGCTGGGTGCAAGACTTCAAAGCGCATCTCCAGCCGCAAGGCTCGAAGACGGCGGCAGCGTGCCCCTGCGCGATGTCGCCCACCGCATCGTTTCGCTCGACCGCCCGCGCGGGCTCGTCATGCGGATCGAGGGGGCGGATGGCCCCGAAATCCACGTGCCCGGCGGGTCCCTTCATTGTCGGCGGCGCCTCCTCGACTGGCTCAGGGCGCAGGCCCGCACCGATCTTGAAGCGGCCTGCGCCATCCACGCGGCCAATCTGGGGGTTGAGGTGGCCGGGATCGCGCTGCGCGACCAGTCCTCGCGCTGGGGCTCGTGCTCGTCGGCGCGAAGGCTCAATTTCAACTGGCGGCTGGTGATGGCCCCGCCCTTCGTCCTCGACTACGTCGCCGCCCACGAGGTCGCCCATATCCTCGAAATGAACCACGCCCCCCGCTTCTGGCGCACCGTCGAACGGACGCTCCCGGACTATGAAAGAGGCAGGGCCTGGCTCAAGGCCAACGGGCAGGGCCTGATGGCGATCGATTAGAGCGTTTGGAGTTTGGCTGAATCATCGGCGTGGCGGCGGCTTTGCTCTGGACCCCGGTAATAAATAACGGGGTCCAGCGCGATCCGGGCCCAACCATCCGGCATATCGTTTCCATCAAAGACTTGGAGCTCCTGTTTTGATTCCGCCAAAACAGAAGCTCCAGGTGATGGAAAATTTTAACTGAACGGATTGAACGCGATCCGTTCAATCCGTTCAGTTATGATCCGGCCGTCAATTTGCGAAGATCGAATTGAGCAGGGTGCCGATATTGTCGTTGGCCGGCGCCTGCCCCTCTTGGGGCACGTAGACCGCGTTGGGGTCCGCCACCCGGTCCTGAAGGCGCACATAGGAGCCCGGCAGGTCGGCGACCTGCAAGCCCTCATGGGCCTTGGTCATGAAATTGCGCCAGATCTGGGCGGGCACCTGGCCGCCATAGACGCTGGTCGAAGAATCGTCGTCATTGCCCAGCCACACCCCGCCGACCCAGTTTGCCGTATAGCCCACGAACAGGGCATCGCGGTTGCGTTGCGAGGTGCCGGTCTTGCCCGCCATCGGCCAGTTGCCCAATTGGGCGCTACGCCCGGTGCCCGCCTCGACGCCGGTCCTGAGCATGTCGTTCATCATGCCCACCTGCTCGCTGGTCATCACCTGTCCGGGCCCGGAAGGGACCGCTTCATAGAGCACATCGCCATCGGTGGTGGTGATGCGCGTTATGACATTGGCGATCACCCCGTGCCCGCCATTGGCAAAGGGGGCATAGCCCGCCGTCAACTCGAGCAGCGAAACCTCCTGGGTGCCCAGCGCAATGGCCGGCACGGCCATGAAATTGGAGGAAAAGCCCATGCGATAGGCGGTCTCGACGATGTTTTCGGGGCCCACATCGATGGCCAGCCGGGCAGCGACCGTGTTGATCGAATAGGCGAGCGCATCGCGCAGCAGCACCGGTCCGACATAGCGGTCGTTGGAGTTCTGCGGCGACCAGCCATTATACTCGAACGGCTCGTCGATCATCAGCGTGTCCGGCGTATAGCCCTGCTGGAGCGCTGCGAGATAAACGAAGGGCTTGAAGGCCGACCCCGGCTGGCGGCGCGCCGTCACCGCGCGGTTGTACTGGCTCTGGGTATAGTCCACCCCGCCCACAAGCGCCCGCACCCGCCCCTCGGTGTCCATGGCCACCAGCGCCGCCTGGTTGAAGTTGCGCGCCTCGGCATATTCGAGCACCGCCTCGCGGATCACGAATTCGGCGTGCTTTTGCAGTTCCCAGTCGATGGTGGTCTGGACGACCACGTCCTCATGCACTTTGCCCAGATAGGCGTTCATCAGCGTTTCCACCCAGTCCGCCACGTAATATTCCGAGCCCGCCACGCGGGTCGGCACGCTGGTGCGGTCCTCGTCGATAGCGGCGGCGTCCGCCTCGGCCTGGGTGATGTGGCCCTCGCGCACCATGTTGGCGAGCGCCAGCCGCTGGCGTTCGATGGCGCGTTCGGGGTGGCTCTTGGGGTTGTAGGTCGAGGGCGCCGGCAGGATGCCGGCCAGCATCGCGGCCTGTCCGAGCGAAAGGTTGCGCGCCGAAATTCCGAAATAGGTCTGCGCCGCCGCCTCGATCCCGGTCGCGCCCGAACCGAAATGAACGCGATTGAGATAAAGCTCGAGAATTTCTTCCTTGGTGTAATGATTTTCGAGCCAGACCGCGAGCAGCGCCTCCTGCACCTTGCGGCCCAGCGTCTGGTCGGGGGTCAAAAACAGGTTCTTTGCCACCTGCTGGGTGATGGTCGAGGCCCCGCGCGTCACGCGCCCGGCGCGCACGCTTTCGACCGCGACCGAAGCAAGCCCGATGGGATCGACGCCGAAATGGGAAAAAAAGCGCCTGTCTTCCGAGGCGATCACCGCCAGCGGCACGTAATAGGGCAGTTCGTGATAGGAAAGCGCCTCGCCCCCGGTCTGGCCGCGGTTGGAGAGCAACTGCCCGTTGGAGGCCAGCACCCGGATATTGGGCGGACGCTCGGGCACCGCCCAGGTGTCGGACGAACCCAGTTCCGCGCCGTAATAAAGGATGATCCCGCCCACCGCGATGCCGCCCAGAATGGCCATCGAGAAGGCGAAATAGATGGTGCTGATGAAAAACCCGCCAACCCCGGAGCGGCGCTTTTTCGGCTTTTTCGGTCCCCTGGGCGGGCGTCCCTTTTGCGGCTTGGCCGCAGGCCTGGCGCTGCCGGGTTTTTTGCCCTTGCCGCTATCGATGCGGTCATCGGGGGAAAGGCGAAGGTCCATGGGCGGTTCACTCATCGGGCCACGTGGGGATCATCATGGGCAAGGAACGGGAGCGGGGTGCCGATAGATGTCGTGGCGATGCGGCATGCCCCTTGGTTGCAAACGTTCTTCGTCCTCAATTGTGGCCGGTTTATGCGTCTGTTTCCACTCCGGATGAAAGGTGTTGCATCGGAGCAACGCCGTCAGATGTCGAGGTTGGAGACCGAAAGTGCATTGTCCTGGATGAAGTCGCGGCGCGGCTCGACGAGATCTCCCATCAACTGGGAAAAGATATTGTCCGCATCGTCGGTTTCCTTGACCTGGACCTGCAGGAGCGTGCGCGCATCGGGGTCCATGGTGGTTTCCCAGAGCTGTTCGGCGTTCATCTCGCCCAGCCCCTTGTAACGCTGGAGCGAAACGCCCTTCTGCCCGGCGCTTATCATGGCTGAAAAGAGCGAGCGGGGCCCGTAGATCTCGGTCGATACGTCCTTGCGGGCAAGAGTCGGCACCCCGCCATAGATCTCGTCGAGCTTGCCGGCCAGCGCCCGCAGCTTGCGCGCATCGGCGGACCCCAGAAGCGCGGCATCGAGCGCATGGGATTCGGCAACGCCCCGGACGACGCGGGTAAAGACATAGCCCCCCTCCCCGTCGAGTTCGGCTTTCCAGGTCCGTTCGGTTTCGTCCGACATGCGGTTCAACCGGTTGGCGACCCGGTCGGCCAGCCCCTGGGCGGCGGCCGTGTCTTCCATGGCGGCGGGATCGAGCGCGCCCACGACCGCGGCCTGCTCGATCATCTGGCGGTTGTATTTGGTGTTCTGGGCATCGATCAGGTGGAAAAGATCGCGCGCCTGCTCGACGATCCCCAAAAGGTCGGCACCGGCATGGGCAAAGCCCGCCCTTGTGGTCAGAACCGCGTCCTCGACCCCGGAGGCCAGGAGATAGTCCTCGCGCGCCCGCTCGTCCTTCAAATATTGTTCCGAGCGTCCGCGCGTCACCTTATAGAGCGGGGGCTGGGCGATATAGAGATGGCCGCGCTCGATCAATTCGGGCATCTGGCGGTAAAAGAAGGTCAGCAGCAGCGTGCGGATATGGGCGCCGTCCACGTCCGCGTCGGTCATGATGATGATCTTGTGATAGCGCAGCTTGTCGGGGTTGAACTCCTCACGCCCGATCCCGGTGCCGAGCGCCGTGATGAGCGTCCCAACCTGATCCGACGAGATCATGCGGTCGAACCGGGCGCGCTCGACATTGAGAATCTTGCCGCGCAGGGGCAGCACGGCCTGGGTGGCGCGGTCGCGGCCCTGCTTGGCCGACCCGCCCGCCGAATCGCCCTCGACGATGAAGATTTCCGCCTTGGCCGGATCGCGCTCCTGACAGTCGGCGAGCTTGCCGGGGAGCGAGGAGATTTCCAGCGCCGATTTGCGGCGGGTCAACTCACGCGCCTTGCGCGCCGCCTCGCGGGCGGCGGCCGCTTCGGCGACCTTCGAGACGATGGCCCTGGCTTCGCCGGGGTGTTCCTCGAACCACTGGTTGAGTCTGTCGTTGACGACACTCTCGACGACCGGACGGACCTCCGAGGAGACCAGCTTGTCCTTGGTCTGGGAGGAGAATTTGGGATCGGGCACCTTGACCGAGAGCACGCAGGTCATCCCCTCGCGCGTGTCGTCGCCGGTCAGCGAGACCTTTTCCTTTTTAAGCACGCCGCTTTGCTCGGCATAGCCCGTCACCTGCCGGGTGAGCGCGCCCCTCAGGCCTGCAAGGTGCGTGCCGCCGTCGCGCTGGGGGATGTTGTTGGTAAAGCACAGCACGTTCTCGTGGTAGCCATCGTTCCACCACAGCGCCACCTCCACCGTGATGCCGTCCTTTTCGGCCGAGATGAAGATGGGGGGATCGATGAGCGGCGTCTTGTTCTTGTCGATATAGCGCACGAACGCTTCGAGCCCGCCCTCGTAGTGAAGGTCGGCCTCGACCGGTTCGGGGTGCCGCAGGTCTTTGAGGATGATGTGCACACCCGAATTGAGGAAAGCCAGTTCGCGCAGCCGGTGCTCGAGGGTCTTGTAGTCGAATTCGATCATGGTGAAGGTTTCGGGCGAGGGCATGAAGCTCACCTCGGTGCCCGAGCGGCCCTCATAGGCGCCGGTGACCGCCAGCGGCGCGTCGGCCACCCCGTGGGTGAAGCTCATCTCGTGCACCTTGCCCTCGGCGCGGATCTTGAGCTTGAGCCAGACCGAGAGCGCGTTGACCACCGAAACGCCGACCCCGTGCAGGCCGCCCGAGACCTTGTAGGAGTTCTGGTCGAACTTCCCCCCCGCATGGAGCTGGGTCATGATCACTTCGGCCGCCGACACCCCTTCTTCCTTGTGGATGCCGGTGGGAATGCCCCGCCCGTTGTCGGTGACGGTGACCGAGCCATCGGCGTTGAGCGTGACGGTCACGAGATCGGCGTGGCCGGCCAGCGCCTCGTCGATGGCGTTGTCGACCACCTCGGTGACCATGTGATGCAGGCCCGTGCCGTCGTCGGTGTCCCCGATATACATGCCGGGGCGCTTCCTGACCGCATCGAGGCCCTTGAGGACCTTGATCGAATCCGCGCCGTATTCGCCAGTGCCGGAAAGCTCGGGTGTATCGCTCATGGGAAGAGAATCAGCTCTTTTTGGGACAGATGAATCTTCTATCCGATCCGCCCCCGTTCCCCAAGTCTTTGGAGCCCGATTGCGCCGGATTTGTTGGGGTTTAACCGCCCAGCGGGGCCACGTGGCCCTCGCTGACCGAAAAACGCTGCGCCCGGGCGCCAAGTTCGTCGAAAAGCACCGGATCGGTTCCCGTCATCCAGCATTGGGTTTCGAGCCGTTCGAGCGCATCGAACAGGGCCGCCCGGCGCCTGGGATCGAGATGGGCGGCGATCTCGTCGAGCAAAAGGATCGGGGTGATCCCGGTCATCTGCTGGACGAGCCGCGCGTGGATCAGCACCAGCCCGATCAGCAGCGCCTTTTGCTCGCCCGTCGAGCACAGCCCCGCCGGCATCGCCTTGCCGCCATGGGTGACGGCAAGATCGACCCTGTGCGGTCCCAATGTGGTGCGTCCCGCCGCCCGGTCAAGGGCGCGCGCATCCCTCCAGCGCGCGATCAGCCCGGCTTCGAGCGCGCTCGAGGTTTCGGGCGCAAAATCCTCGAAAAGCGGGGAGAGGTCGAAAAGCGCTTCGGGGAATCCGGTGTCTGCGACATTGGCCGTCATCACCGCCTGCAGATGGCCAAGCGAATCGGTGCGCGCGAAATGGACGGCGCTGGCGATCTCGGCCATCTGCGCCTCGATGGCCGACAGCCAGGCCGGGTCGCCCCCCTCATCGAGCAGCCGGTTGCGCTGGCGCATGGCCTTGTCGAAATCATTGACCGCCGCCGAATGGCCGGGAATGAGGGTCGTCACCAGCCGGTCGAGGAATCGCCGCCGGTCCGAGGCGGGGCCGGAAAAAAGCCCGTCCATGGCCGGGGTCAGCCACAGGATGCGCAGATAGTCGCTCATCTCCTCGACCGAACGCGCATTCGCCCCGTTGATGCGCACCCGCCGCCCGCCCGCATCGCCTGTTGCGCCGGTTCCGATATCGGCGGGCCCGAAGGGAGTCTCGATGGTCGCGGCCACCGCCCATATCCCGTCGCTGCCCGAAAGCGCCAGCGTTTCAAAGGCGGCGCGGCGCAACCCCCGTCCGGGCGAGAGCAGCGAGATAGCCTCGATGAGGTTGGTCTTGCCCGCCCCGTTCTCGCCCACCAGCACCACATGGCGCGGATCGAGGTCGAGCGCGGCGCTGGTGTAGTTGCGAAAGGCCGAAAGGCGCAGGCGGGAGATGTAGCGGTCGGGCATGTGGTCTGGCGAATAGGGAACAGGGAATAGCGAATAGGGCGGGCCAATCGGCTATTGGCTATTCGCCACTCACTATTCGCTCCCTTATACCCGCATCGGCATCAGGACGAACAGCGCCTGGGTGTCCCCCTCTTCGCGGACCAGGGTCGGCGAGCCTGCGTCGTTGAACAGGAACACCGCGTTCTCCGTGCGGATCTGGGAAATGATCTCGAGCAGGTAGCGCGCGTTGAACCCGATCTCGAATCCTTCGAGATCGAACCCGGCGGGCAGTTCCTCGTTGGCGGTGCCGTGGTCGGGATTGGTGACGGTCAATTCGAGCTGGCCGGGGCTGAGCGCGAGCTTCACCGCCTTGCCGCCGCGCTCCGAGGCGATGGTCGAGACGCGGTCGACGGCGCGCGAAAGGCTGTCGCGGTTGATCACCAGCTCCTTGTCGTTGTTCTTGGGCGTCACCCGCTCGTAATCGGGGAACGAGCCCTCGATGAGCTTGGAGAGCAGTACGACCCCGCCAAGGGTGAAACGAATCTTGGTGTCGGACAATTCCACCGTCACCTCGCCCTCGATGCCGTCGAGAAGCTTTAAGACCTCGGCGACGGTCTTGCGCGGCACGATGATGCCGGGCATGCCCGCCGCGCCCTTGGGCGCCTCGGCCTCGACCCTGGCCAGCCGGTGCCCGTCGGTCGCCACCGCCCGCAGCACCACGCCTGCCTCGCTGTCGACCGTGTGCATGAAGATGCCGTTCAGATAGTAGCGGGTCTCTTCATTGGAGATGGCGAACTGGGTGCGCTCGATCAGATCCTTGAGCGTTTCGGCGGGAATCGCGAAGGTGTGGGTGAAGGCGCCCGATTTGAGGTCCGGGAACCCGTCGGGGTTGAGGCACTGGAGGTGGAAGCGCGAGCGGCCCGAGGAAATCTGCATCTGCTCGTTGCCATCGGTTTCGAGCACGACGTCGGCGCCGTCCGAGAGCTTGCGCACGATCTCGTAAAGCGTGTGGGCGGGCACGGTGGTGATGCCGGGCGTGCCGGTCATGGCCGGAACCGTCTCGGTCACCTCGATGTCGAGATCGGTGGCGCGCAGGTCCAGTCCCTCGGCGGTGGCGCTCATCAGGACGTTGGCAAGGATGGGATAGGTATTGCGCCGCTCGACCACGCGGTGCACATGCCCCAGCGATTTCAACAGATGGTTGCGCTCAAGCGTGACCTTCATCGCTTACCCTTACCGTTTTCAAAACCGTTCGCCGTCCGGCAAAATACCGGGCGCAGACCCTGCATCGCTTGGGCGCAAAAGGCAAGGCCCCAGCCTGTCGCAGGGGCCTTAAACCAGAAGGGTTTCAAGAGATTTTTACGCGGGCGCGGGGCCTACTCCTCGAGCATGCGTTTTAGGAGTTCGATCTCCTGGGTGAGTTCGCCATCCTCGCTCATCAATTGCTCGACCTTGCGCACCGAATGCAGGACCGTGGTGTGGTCGCGCCCGCCGAACCGGCGCCCGATCTCGGGCAGCGAGCGCGCCGTCAGCGATTTGGCCAGATACATGGCGATCTGGCGCGGGCGCACCACGTCGCGCGAGCGGCGCGAGGAGAGCAGGTCGTTGCGCGGCACCTTGAAGTGGCGGGCGACGATCTTCAAAATATCCTCGATCCGGACGCGCGGGGCCTCGCGGTTGCGGATGAGGTCCTGGAGCGTCTTTTCGGCCAGCCCCACCGTGATGGGCTCGCGGGTGAGCTGGTTGGCGGCCACCAGCCGGTTGACCGCCCCGTCCAGATCCCGCCCATGCGAGACGATGGAGCGGGCGACATAGTCGATGACCGCGTCGGGAAACACGACCCCCGAGAAGCGCGCGGCGGCCTGGTTGGCGCGCTTGGTGACGATGGCGCGGCGCAGTTCGGCATCGAACGGGGCGATGGGAATGACCACCCCGCCCGAAAGCCGGGAGCGCACGCGGTCGTCGAGCATTTCGAGATCGCGCGGAGGGGCGTCGCCCGCCACAACGATCTGCTTGGTGCCCGAAATGAGCGTCGAGAGCGTATGGCCGAACTCGGTCGCCGACTTGCCTTGCAGGAACTGCATGTCGTCAATCAGCAAAAGGTCGATGCGCCTGAGCCACTCCTTGAAGGCCAGCGCCGACTGGTGCTTCACGGCGGTCATGAAGTGGTACATGAAATGATCGGCGGTGAGATAGACGATATTGCGCGTGCCTTCAGCCGCCCCCGCCGCCCAGGCGATGGCGTTGAGAAGGTGGGTCTTGCCCAGCCCCACGGTCGAATGGATATAGACCGGATTGAAGGTCACCGCGTTGTTGGCGGCGGCCGATGCCACCTGCCGGGCCACCCCCAGCGCCATCTCGTTGGCGCTTCCGGCAACGAAGCTCTCGAAGGTGAGCTTGCGGTCGAGCGCGCTGCCCACCAGCGCGTCGGGGCGCTGGACGAGCGGCTGGGCCATCTGGGTCAAAGGCTGGACGGGCCGCACCTCGGCGGGCGCCGTGTCCTGGCTGTCGGGTTCGGCCTGGGCCACGAGCCGGGGGCGGGCCTGCCCGTTGACCCTCACGGTGATATGGAGCCGGGCGATCGCGGAATCCTCGGCGGCGAACGCCTCCATGATCTTTTCGAGATAGTTGGACTGGATCCAGGAGCACAGGAATCGGGTGGGAACGGAAAGGTGGGCGAGATCGCCGACCACTTCCTCAAGTTCGAGCCGGGCGAACCATGAGGTGAATACATCCTCGCCCACCGCTGCCCTCAGCCGCGCCCGCACGCGCAACCACACCTGATCGGCGTTCACCGCCATAGCTTTCACCCCGCTTTTCGCCCCTGCCGCCTCGCGCGGTTCGGTCCCCGCGTTCTGGTCTTGTCCCTGCGGCCGGTTTCCCCAAGTCGCGCGATCGGTTGCCGCGATCGATTCCATTTTCGTTGAGCCTCTTCTTAACAGTTGGGCCGCCCGTCCCCGGCAGCCGATTTCCCCATTCTTTCCGTCCGCTTCCGGACAACAGAACTCCCTCACCCCACGAGTTCAATCGTGGGGATGGGTGTTACAACCAAGTTGAAAGCGGCGCCGGGGCGCCATCGGGCATGACCGAAACGCGTCATGCCGAAATAATGTCGGAAATTTTTAAAGGAGCATGTCTGCTGGAGTATCCGGCTTCGGCAGTAAAGTGCTTATGCCAAGATGTGATCCGTGCATTCCTACCCCCGTTATTTCCAGGCAGCGGTTGCGTTCGTCTTGAAGTCCGCCGCTCTCGTTTTCGTCCAATGGGGCCATTTTAGACAGCCAAATTTTAGCGCACAACCGCTGAATTCGTCAAAATTGGGCTTGACTCGCATTCCTGCCGGGCCGGGGGTTTTGTCGCCGTCGTGGAGGGAAAAGTAAGGGTATGTGACTCCTTGCTGAATCAAGTCCCGAAGCCCTGCGGCACAGCCGGATTAATTTTTCTCCCCCCGCGTGGCAAAGGCCAGGGACGAGGTGACAATGACGGATGGATGACGGAATCGTCTTTGAGATTCAGCCCACGAAAAAGCCCTCACGAGGAGGGCTTTGGAAACTTGTTCTAACCGCTTCTTGTATACATCGGGCGCGGAAAACGTCGATTCGGTCAGGCGCCGATGGTCTTGACCCGCCGTGCGAGCCGGGAAACCTTGCGGCTGGCCATGTTCTTGTGGAACACGCCCTTGCCGGCGGCGCGCTGGAGCTCGGATTCGGCAGTCCTGAGCGCGGCGGCGGCCTCGTCCTTGTTGCCCGCCGCGATCGCTTCCTCAACCTTGCGCAGGAAGGTGCGGACGCGGCTGCGGCGCGCGGTGTTGACAGCGGTCCGCGTTTCGATCTTGCGGGTGGCCTTCTTGGCCGAAGGGGTATTTGCCATTCTTTATCGTCTTTCCTCGTGGCGCCCGGCCAAGCCAGCCGGGGAAAATGCCTTGCGTGCTCATTCCCGCTTATGAAAGAGGCGAGCACAACCGGAATGGCCGGGGCGCTGCCACGGCCGGTGAAGGCCGCTCTATAGGGGGGCGCCTCAAAAGAGTCAATGCTGACAGGAGGGGCAGAAAAAGCTCGAACGCCCCGCCTGGACGATGCGGGCGACAGTGCCCCCGCACCGGGGTTTCAGACACGGCTCCCCCTCGCGGCCATAGACGGCGAAGCTGTGCTGGAAATAGCCCGGGGTGCCGTCCGAGGTGCGAAAGTCGCGCAAGGTCGATCCGCCCGCCTCGAGCGCTTCCTCGAGCACGCCGCGGATGGCGGGCACGAGGGCCAAAAGCTCCGTGCCCGGCGCGCCATTGAGGGCAACGACGCTCCCGCCGGGCCGCCTTGGGTCGATCCCGGCGCGGTGGAGCGCCTCGCATACATAGATATTGCCCAGCCCGGCAATGATCCTCTGGTCGAGCAGCAATGTCTTGATCGGCCCCTTGCGGCCCTGGAGCGCGCTGGCCAGCCCATCGGCGCTCAACTGATTGCCGAGCGGTTCGGGCCCGAGGGGGGCGGTAAACGGGTTGGCGGCGTCCGGCGCGTAAAGTCCCATGAACCCGAAGCGGCGCGGATCGGCATAGGAAAGGGTGAGCGGCCCGTGATGGGGGTGGACGAGCCGGGCGGCAAGATGGACGTGACGCCCGCTTTTATCCCCCTCATCGCGCCGGGAGGGCTCGGCGATCGGGTGATCGGACACCAGATACGCCCCGGTCATCCCCAGATGGGTGAGCCAGACCGCGCCGCCCGAAAGGGTAAAAAGCAGATATTTGGCGCGCCGGTCGAGCGTTTCGATGGTCTGGCCGGCAAGCGCTGTGGCGAACCCCTGGGGAAAGGCAAAGCGCAGGTTTTCCCGGTAGAGCGTCACCCTCTCGATCCGCGCGCCTCTGAGGAAGGGATCGAGCCCGCGCCTTACCGTTTCAACTTCCGGCAATTCGGGCATGGGATTTTACTGACTCTTTGGAGGATGCGACGCGGCTGAAACTTGGTCCGTTCGGATCACGTTTCAGCTCATTTATATATCGATCGTGCGGCCGAACCGGAAAAGCCTTCAACTTTTCCTGACCGCACTCCATCCATTCCACGCGCCCGAGGCTTGCTTTATGGTGGCCGCGAGGGTCATAACCCCTTTGAGGCGCGCAAAACAAGAGACCGGACATGCAAGAGGCCCAGACCACCACCCATTTCGGCGCCCGCACCGTTCCCCTCGCGGACAAGCAAGGGCTGGTCAACGACGTCTTTTTCAAGGTCGCCTCGCGCTACGATCTGATGAACGACCTGATGAGCGGGGGCGTGCACCGGCTCTGGAAGGACCGGATGGTCGCCCGCCTCGCCCCGCCCCGTCAGGGCGCCCGCCCCTATCGCGTGCTCGACATGGCCGGGGGGACCGGGGACATCGCCATGCGCATCCTCGATGCCAGCCACGGCCATGCCGAGGTGACCGTTTCCGACATCAATGGAGAAATGCTCGCCGTAGGCGCCGAGCGCGCGAAGGGCTGGCGCTACCCCTCAAGGGTGAAATTTGTCGAGGCCAACGCCGAGGAGCTGCCCTTCCCCGATCGGAGTTTCGAGGCCTATACGATCGCCTTCGGCATCCGCAACGTGCCGCGTATCGACAAGGCGTTGAAGGAAGCCCACCGGGTTCTGGTGCGCGGCGGGCGGCTGCTGGTGCTCGAATTCTCAAGCGTCGACCTGCCGGGGCTCGACAAGGTCTACGAGCTTTTTTCCGATCACGTCATCCCGCCCATGGGAAAGCTGGTGACCGGGGATGCGGACCCCTATCGATATCTCGTCGAATCGATCCGCAATTTTCCAAAACCCGAGGTGTTTTCCTCCATGATCGCCGAGGCCGGGTTCAGGCGCGTGACCCATACGCCATTGTCGGGCAACATCGCTGCGCTCCACGGAGCCTGGAAACTCTAGCGCGATGAGGGTTTGGCGGAACGGGCGGGGTCAGGCGCCAATGGGACTTTTGCACTGGTCCCCGGGAATAAATCCGGGGGTGACATCGGAGAATGGGGTGGACTTGCAAAAAACATCAATGTCATTCCGGTATTCATTACCGGAATCCAGAGCGGTTTCGCCCGATACACCTGCCGGTCCGCACCCGAAAAAAGCTGAAACGGTCTAGCATGGGATTGGGCGCTTATTTCCGGCTGGTGCGCGCCGGTTTCGTTCTGGCGCGCGAGGGGGCGTTCTCGCTGGCCGAGGATCAGCCCATCCCGCCATCGGCAAAGGCTCTTGTCGGCTTTGCCCGGCTGATCGAAAAGCGCGAGGTGCGCCGGACCGGGCGCGTGGCAAGGCTGGCCAACGCCCTCAACCGGCTCGGCCCCACCTATGTCAAGCTCGGGCAATTGCTCGCCACCCGCCGCGACATCGTGGGCCCGGACGTCGCCGACGATCTGGCAAAACTCCAGGACGCCATGCCGCCCTTCGACCCCGCGCTCGTGCCGGGATTGCTCAAGGAAGCGCTGGGCGACAAGGCCGAGGCGCTGACCGATATTTCTCCCCCGGTCGCCGCCGCCTCCATCGCCCAGGTGCACAAGGCAACGCTCGTTCATGAGGATGGGCACAAGGAAACCGTTGCGGTAAAGCTGCTGCGCCCCGGCATCGAGGCGCGCTTCCGGCGCGATCTCGACGGGCTTTACGCGCTGGCCGGCGCCGCCGAACGCATCGTGCCCGGCGCCAGACGCTTCCGGGGGCGGCACGTGGTCGATACCCTTGCCCGGTCCGCCGCGCTCGAAATGGATCTGCGCATGGAGGCCTCGGCCATTTCCGAAATGGCCGACAACACCAGGGACGACCCCGGCTTTGCCGTGCCGGTCGTTCACTGGGGCCAGTCGGCGCGCTCGGTGCTGACGACCAACTGGATCGAGGCCATCCCCGTGCGCGAGACGGCGCGCATCGATGCGGCCGGGCTTTCCCGGCCCGATCTCGCCCACGCGCTGGTGCGCGGCTTTTTGCGCCACGCCATCCGCGACGGCTTTTTCCACGCCGACATGCACCCGGGCAATCTGTTCGCCGACCCCGGGACCGGGGCGATCGTGGCGGTCGATTTCGGCATCATGGGCCGGCTCGGCAAGCGCGAGCAGCGCTTTCTGGCCGAGATTCTCTATGGCTTCATCCAGCGCGATTACGACCGCATCGCCGAACTCCACATCGAGATCGGCTATGTGCCCTCGACCCATGCGATCGCCGATTTCGCCCAGGCCCTGCGCGCCATCGGCGAGCCGCTGGTGGGGCGGGCCGCCGACGAGATTTCGATGGCCCGGGTTCTGGGGCAACTGCTCGATGTGACCGAGCTGTTCGATATGGAGGCGCGGCCCGAACTGGTGCTATTGCAAAAGAACATGGTGCTGGTCGAGGGCACGGCGCGCATGCTCGACCCGCGCTTCAACATGTGGGACGCCGCCGAACCGGTGGTGGGCGAATGGGTGCGGCGTGCCGTAGGACCGATCGGGCGGGGCGAAATTCTTCTCGATGAGGGCAGGGCGCTTCTGGGCGCGGTCCGCCGCCTGCCCGGGATCGCCGCCCGCGCCGAGCGCGTGCTTGCCGATATCGAGGCCGACCAGCAAAGGGCGCGAACGCGCGATCCCTTGCTGACGGCGCTCAAATGGGGTGGACTGCTGGTTCTGGGCCTTGCGGCCCTCGTGCTCCTTTTTCAGCTTGTGGGATAGGCCATGCTCGCCGGAAAGCACATCCTCGTCATCATCTCGGGCGGTATAGCGGCCTATAAGGCGATCGAGTTGATCCGCCTCATCCAGAAGGCGGGCGGCACGGCGCAGGCGATCCTGACCCAAAGCGCCACCCATTTCATCTCCCCGCTCACCGTCTCGGCGATCTCGGGCCGCCCGGCGCTGACCGAGCTGTTCGACCTCACCCGCGAGACTGAGATCGGCCATATCGAGCTTTCCCGCTCGGCGGACCTGATTGTGGTTGCGCCCGCCACGGCCAGCCTCATCGCAAGGATGGCCAACGGGCTGGCCGACGATCTCGCCTCCACCTGCCTTCTGGCCACCGACACCGATATCCTTGTCGCCCCGGCCATGAATGTGCGGATGTGGGACGCCGCCGCGACCCGGCGCAACATCGCGCTGCTGGAAGCGGACGGGGTGAAGATCGTCGGGCCCGACGCGGGCGAAATGGCCTGCGGAGAATATGGGCCGGGCCGGCTGGCCGAGCCCGAAACCGTTCTGGCGGCAATCGAGGGATATTTCTCACAAAGCTCCGCGCTCCGGCCGCTTGCCGGCAAAAAGATCGTCGTCACCTCCGGGCCGACGCGCGAGCCCATCGACCCGGTGCGTTATATCTCGAACGCCTCCTCGGGCAAGCAGGGCGTCGCCATCGCCGAGGCACTGGCCGGGGAGGGGGCGGATGTGGTGTTTGTCACCGGGCCCGCCGAGGCGGCGAGCCCCAGGGGATGCACCATCGTCCCGGTCACAACGGCGCTCGAGATGGAAGCGGCGGTCCAAAAGGCATTGCCCGCCGCCGGAGCGGTCTTTTGCGCGGCGGTCGCCGACTGGCGCGTCACCAACCCGTCGGGTCAAAAGTTCAAGAAGGACGCGGACGCAACCCCGCCCCGGATCGAATTTGCCCCCAATCCCGATATCCTCAAGACCGTGGCCGCACTGCCGGAAGGAAAACGCCCGCGTCTGGTTGTCGGCTTTGCCGCCGAAACCGGCGATCTCCGCGCCCGCGCCCGCGCCAAGCGGGAGAAAAAGGGCTGCGACTGGCTGCTCGCCAACGATGTGAGCCCGGGCAGCAGGGTCTTTGGGGGCGAGGACACCGCGATCCTCTTTTTTTCCGATGAAGGGGAAGAGGACTGGGGAGCGCTTTCAAAGCACCAGGCCGCCGCCCGCCTGGCTAAACGTATGGCCCTGACGCTCAAGGACTAATTTCTCGTCCCCCGCTTGCCTTGGCGGCGGTTTGCAGCGAGAGTGCGGGAAAATACGGGACCGCCGCCCATGAGCGCGGCAGAGGGTCTGGACAACAGGGTTTGGACGACGAAAGGTACACAATGCTGCATTTTCCCCTTGTACGGCTTTCGGGCGCGGCCGCGCTGGCGCTCTCGCTGGCCGCCTGCATGGACATTTCGATGGAAGTGGAGGTCCTGAGCCAGAGCGAGGCCAAGGGCACCATGGCCACAACCGTGGGGGCGGACATCTATCAAATGCTCGCCGCCCAGCAGGATGAGACCGATGAGGGGTTCTGCGACGATGGTGAACTTGTCGAGACGCCCGAGACCGTCTCGTGCGTCACCACCACTTCGGGACCGTTTGACGAGTTCGAGATGGGCGACGACGGCGAGAGCCCCACGATCGAGGCGATCGGGGGCGGCCAGGTCCGCGTCAGCTTCCCGCTCGGCGGTCTTGCCGACGAGATCGGCGAAGGGGTGGGCGCGGGCGAGGACCCCGAGACGCTGGCCATGATGGCCTCGATGTTCGAAGGCGCGCAGATCACCCTGACCATATCGGGCGGTCCGGTCCTCGATACCAATATGGAACTGGCTGCCGATGGTAATTCGGCGGCCCTGACGATCATGTTCACCGAGCTTTTGACCGGCGATCTCGATCTGCCCGAGGAGGCCTATGCCGTCGTCCAGAAATAGGGCGGTGGTCCGGCTCGAATGGTTCGCGCACGGCAAGGGACTGGCCTTGCCCGCGCGGCAGACGGCGGCGGCGGCCGGATACGATCTTTGCGCCGCGCTGCCTCAAGGCGAAGCGTTCGTTCTTGCGCCGGGCGCCCATGGGCTGGTGGCATGCGGCTTTGCGCTGGCCCTGCCCCCCGGTTTTGAAGCGCAGATACGTCCGCGTTCGGGGCTGGCGGCCAAGTCCGGCGTCACCGTTCTCAATGCGCCCGGCACCATCGATGCGGATTATCGCGGCGAGGTGAAGGTCATTCTCATCAATCACGGCGCAGCCCCTTTTGCCGTCAGGCGCGGCGACCGCATCGCCCAGATGGTGATTGCCGAGGTCGCGCAAAGCGAAATTGTCGAAGTCGAGGAACTCGAGGAGACGGCGCGTGGACAAGGTGGTTTCGGCTCTACGGGCGTGGGCGCTTAGCATCGGGCTGGCGCTTGTGCCGGGTGTGGCGATGGCGGCGGAAAGCGCGCAGTTCAACGCGCTGGGCTTTTCCGCCGACGGGCGCTATTTCGCCTTCGAGCAGTTCGGTATCCAGGACGGCTCGGGCTTTCCCTATACCGACATCTTCCTCATCGATCTCGATAGCGACAGCTTTGCCGGCGGCACCCCGGTGAGGGCGCGCATCAATGAGGAAACCGCGCCGCTCTCGGTGGCGCGTCAGAAAGCGTTTTCCGAGGCTGGCGAGGCGCTCAACGCCCATGACATCACCCGCCCAGCCATCCCGATCGTCCTCAGGGGCGATGGTGCGCTTAACGATGAGGGGCTCACGATCACCTATGGCCTGCCCTCTTTCGGGCTGGCGCAAACCCGGGGTGAGTTCACCCTCAGCCTCGATATCTTCAAGGCGCCCTCGACGGTCGATTGCGAGCTTTTCGAGGGCGATCCGATGGGTTACGCGCTGACCCGCGAGGCGGACGGCGAAATGGCCCAAATCCATCGCGACACGCGCGTACCCGCTTCGCGCGGCTGCGTCGTCACCTATAAATTCTACGGCGTCTACCTGCCCTTCGAGGCCTATGAGCACGATTCGGCGGTCGCGGTGCTTTCGGTGTGGGCGCACGGCTTTGAAGGTCCCGACCGGCGGTTCATCGCCCTGCCCGTCGGGGACCGCTGACAAAAAAGCGATGACGCTGACGCCTGACGAAAGCGCCCGTTACGCCCGCCATCTGGTCTTGAAAGGGATCGGGGGACCGGGCCAGCAACGGATCAAGGCGGCACGGGTGCTGGTCGTGGGGGTCGGGGGGCTGGGCAGCCCGGTCATCGCCTATCTCGCCGCCGCCGGGGTGGGCGTTCTGGGAGCTGTCGACCCCGACACGGTTTCGCTCTCCAACCTGCAGCGCCAGATCCTTTTTTCCGACGCCGATGCGGGGGCGCTCAAAACGGAAGGGGCGGAGCGCTTCGTTTCCGCGATCAACCCCCATGTGCGGTTCACCGCCCATCCCGAATGGATCGATGAGGACAACGCCGCGGGGATCATCGGGGGCTATGATCTGGTCCTCGAGGGCACCGACAGTTTTCCGACCAAGCGCCTCGTCGCCCAGGCCTGCGCGGCGGCGAAAATCCCGCTGGTCACCGGATCGCTGGGCCAGTTCGACGGCGCGCTTACCGTTTTGATGCCCTACCGCGGCGCCAACCCCGGTTTTGCCGATCTCTACCCCCAGGACCCCTCGCCCGAGGACAGCCCGCCGTGCGAACTGGCGGGCGTGCTCAACGTCCTGCCGGGGGTGCTGGGGACGATGATGGCCAATGAGGCGCTGAAACTGATCGTGGGGTATGGGGAGCCGCTGACCGGCAAGCTGCTCGTTTATTCCGCACGAAGCGGGGAGACGACGGTGCTGCGATACGGCAAGGGCCCGTGATATCTCCCTCATCGCCCACGGGCGATGAAGGAAAAACAGCGCAGGAGCGGGTGGTTCAGACCAGGTCCGGGTGCCGGAAGACCAGCGTTGCGTTGGTGCCGCCGAAACCAAAGCTGTTCGAGAGCACGATGCCCAGATCCACGTCGTCGCGGCGCTGGCGCAGGATGGGCATGTCCGCGAATTCGGGGTCGAGCGTTTCGATATTGGCGCTTTCGCAGATGAAGCGGTGCTTCATCATGAGCAGTGAATAGATACACTCCTGCACGCCCGTTGCGCCCAGCGAATGCCCGGTCAGCGACTTGGTGGCCGAAAGGGGCGGGCACTTGTCCTCATTGCCGAACACTTCGCGCAGCGCCTCGATCTCCTTTTTGTCTCCGACCGGCGTGGAAGTGGCGTGGGGGTTGATGTAGTCGATCTTTTCCCTGACCGTTTCGAGCGCCATCTTCATGCAGCGCACCGCGCCCTCGCCGGAGGGGGCGACCATGTCGTAGCCATCCGAGGTCGCGCCATAGCCGACGATCTCGCCATAGATCGTCGCGCCGCGCGCCTTTGCGTGTTCGAGTTCCTCAAGCACGAGCACGCCCGCGCCGCCCGCGATCACGAACCCGTCGCGATTGGCGTCATAGGCGCGCGAGGCGGTCTGGGGGGTGTCGTTGAAGTTCGAACTCATCGCGCCCATGGCGTCGAACAGGTTCGACATCGACCAGTCGAGGTCCTCGTGCCCGCCGGCAAAGACGATGTCCTGCTTGCCGAGCTGAATCTGTTCGTAAGCATTGCCGATGCAGTGCTTGGAGGTGGCGCAGGCCGAGGAAATCGAATAGTTGACGCCAAGGATGCCGAAAGCGGTGGCCAGCGTTGCCGAAGCGGTCGAACTCATCGCCTTGGGCACGGCCAGCGGCCCGATGCGCCTTGGGCTCTTGTTGGTGCGGGTGATGTCGGCGGCCTCGACCACCGCGCGGGTGGACGGCCCGCCCGAACCCATGACGATCCCGGTGCGCGGGTTCTTGATGTCTTTTTCCTCGAGCCCGGCCATCGCGATGGCTTCGGCCATGGCGATGTAGTTCCAGGCCGCGCCCTTGGCCATGAAGCGCGTCGTGCGCCGGTCGAGAACGGAGAACGGATCGAGCGTGGGGGCGCCATGCACCTGGCAGCGGAACCCGTATTCGACATAGTCCTCGGCGCGCGAAATACCGGGCCGCGCGGCCTTGAGGCTATCGAGAACCTCCGGGATAGTGTTCCCGATCGAGGAAACGATCCCCATTCCGGTGACGACAACGCGCTTCATCTTCGCCTCTTCTTTTCTGGCCCCTGCCAACTGGCTTGAGTCTTTTAAAGGCTGCCCATGTCGGTAAAAAGGCCGACCCGCATGTCCTTGGCCTCGTATATGGTGCGCCCGTCGGCCTTCACATAGCCGTCCGCGATCCCCAGCGTGAGCTTGGAGCGCATGACGCGCTTGATATCGACGCCATATTCGACCGACTTGACGTCATTGGTGATCTGCCCGGTGAACTTGATCTCGCCGGCCAGCGCGCGTCCACGCCCCGGCGAGCCGGTCCAGCCGAGGAAAAACCCGGTCATCTGCCAGAGCGCATCGAGCCCCAGACAACCCGGCATCACAGGGTCGTTGTGGAAATGGCATTTGAAGAACCACAGGTCCGGCGTGACGTCGAGCTCGGCGCGCACCTGGCCGCGCGAAAACGCGCCCCCCTCCTCATCGATCCGCGTGATGCGGTCGAACATGAGCATGGGCGGCAGGGGAAGCTGTGCATTGCCCGGCCCGAACAGCTCTCCGCGCCCGCAGGCCAGAAGCTCTTCGTAGTCGTAGGAATGGGCACGGTCCGCCATGGGCTCCCCTTTGTTGAATGCAAACCTGTGTAGAGGGCATTGCCCAAGGGGGTCAATAGAGCATTTGGGTATAGCTCACAGGCTGGCGGGGCTTTTCCACGGTCCTTGAGGGGCGGGAGCGGGGCGGGCGCCTTCAGGCCATCTGCGCCTTTTTCTGCCGGCGCCGGACGACCGACGAGGCGATGTTCATCCCCTCGCGGTATTTGGCGACCGTGCGCCGCGCCACCTCGATCCCCTGTTCGGCCTTGAGCGTTTCGGCGATCGTGTCGTCCGAAAGGATCGCGGTGGGGCTTTCCGCGTCGATGAGCTGTTTTATGCGGTGGCGCACGGCTTCGGCGGAATGGTCCTCGCCGCCGCTGGCCGAACCGAGCGCGGTGGTGAAGAAATATTTCATCTCGAACAGCCCGCGCGGGGTCGCGACATATTTGTTGGCGGTGACCCGCGAAACGGTCGATTCGTGCATCTCGATGGCAGCGGCGACCGTCTTGAGGGTCATGGGGCGGAGGTGGGCGACGCCGCGCTCGAGGAACCCATCCTGTTGTTTGACGATCTCGGTCGCGACCTTGAGGATCGTCTGGGCGCGCTGGTCAAGGCTCCGCGTCAGCCAGTTGGCGGTTGCAAGGCAATCGACCAGAAAACTCTTTTCCCCCGCATCGCGGGTCTTTTTCGAGACCGAGGCGTAATAGGTGCGGTTGACCAGCACCCGAGGCAGCACATCGGCATTGACCTCGACCTGCCAGTTGCCTCCCGGCCCGCGCCTCACGAAGACATCGGGGATCACCGCCTCGACCGGCGCGCCATCGAACGCCCGGCCGGGCTTGGGATCGAGCGCGCGCAATTCGGCCAGCATATCGGCAAGGTCCTCCCGGCTGGCCCCCAGCGCCTTGCACAGCCCCGAAAGATCGTGGCTTGCGATCATCTCGAGCCGCGCAAGGAGCCCCGCCATCATGGGGTCGAGCCGGTTCCTGTCGCGGAGCTGGATGGCAAGGCATTCCCCCAGATCGCGCGCGAAAACCCCCACCGGATCGCAGCCCTGCAGTTTTGCGAGCACCGCCTCGATCGTTTCGACCGGCGCGCCGAGTTGTTCGGCGATCCCCGCGCAATCGGCAACGAGGTAGCCGCGCTCGTCGAGATTGTCGATGAGGCTCCGGGCGATCAGCCGCTCGGCGGGGTCCTTGACGATCAGCGCCACCTGCCCGGCCAGATGATCGGCAAGCGTGGGCTTTGCCGGGACGTACTGGTCGATATCGGGGGCATCGAGCCCGGCATAGGCGGACTTCCCTTCCGGCCACATATTCGATTGCGACAGCGAATCCTGGCCCGACTGTTCGGGAAAGACGTTGGCGACATCGGTGTCGAGACTGTCGGCGATCGAGACGGCGCTTTGCAGTTGCGCGCCCTGGTCGACCACGTCCTCATAGGGATCGATCTCGGCGGGCCGCTCGCGCTCGAGCGGGGTATCGCCATCGCCGCCATCCTCGCGTTCGAGCAGCGGATTGCGCAGCAGTTCGGCATCGACAAAGGCCGAAAGCTCCAGATGGCTGAGCTGCAAAAGCCGGATCGAGGCCATCAACTGGGGGGTCAGCGTCAATGTCTGGGATTGCCGGACGTCGAGCCGCGGCGATAGCGCCATGATCAAAAATCCCCACTTGCCATCGAGAACCGGGCGGAGAGGGGATTCTAGGAGATTCTATTCCCCCATACAAGTTTTGTGCCATCTGGCGGGAGCGAGCCTAGAGCGTAAAGCTCTCGCCCAGATAGACCCGCCTTGCGTCGGGGTCGGCCATGATGGTTTCGGGGCGGCCCTGGATCATAACCTTGCCCCCATGGATGAGGTAGGCCCGGTCGACCAGCCGGAAGGTCTCGCGCACCTGATGGTCGGTGATCAGGACCCCGATCCCGCGTCCCGTCAATTGCTTGACCAGCCCCTGGATATCGGCGACCGCGATGGGGTCGATCCCTGCGAAGGGTTCGTCGAGCAGCATGAATTTGGGGTCGGCGGCCAGCGCCCGTGCGATCTCGACCCGCCGCCGCTCGCCCCCCGAAAGCGCCAGCGCATCCGCGTCGCGCAGGTGGGAAACGGAAAATTCCTCGAGCAGCGCATCGAGCCGGGCATGGCGTTCGCGCCTGTCCCTTATATGGCCTTCGAGGACGGCGAGGACGTTGTCCTTGACGCTCAGCCCGCGAAAGATCGAGGCTTCCTGGGGCAGATAGCCGATGCCGAGCCGTCCGCGCTGGTAAAGAGGCAGATGGGTGATCGGCAGTCCGTCGAGCAGCACTTCGCCCTTGTCGGGCCTGACCAGCCCCATGATCATGGTAAAGACCGTGGTCTTGCCCGCCCCGTTGGGGCCGAGCAGGCCCACCGCCTCCCCGCGCCGCACAGCGATCGAGACGTCGCGCACGACGGCCCGCTTTTTAAAGCTCTTGGCCAGACCGTGCGCCACGAGCCAGCCGGTCTGGTCGATCCTTGCCCCGCTGGTGCTCATCCGCCGCCCGGGGTGAAGACGCCGGTGACGCGCCCGCCGGACGCGCCGGGACCGCTCGAGAACGAGGAGGTGCCCGCCCGGGTGTCGATGACCAGCCGCTGGCTTTCCACCGTGCCCGATGCGTTGACCACGACGACATCGCCGGTGAGCGTCAGGGTGCGGGCGGAAAAATCGTAAAAAGCCTCGTTGCTCTGGGCGGTCTGTCCGTCAAATATCATGTCGATGCGCCCGCCCGAGGCGGTGAAGTTTTCAAGATCGCTCGGCCCGCCCTCGCCATAGACCGCCAGCACCCGGGGGCCACGCATTTCCATCGTGCCCTGGATGATGACGACATTGCCGGTAAAGAGCGCGGTGTTCTCGTCCTCGGCGATTTCGAGCGCGTCGGCGGAAATGTTGACCCGTTCGTCGGCCTGGGCCGAAAGCCCGCCGAACCCGGAAGGGTCGGCGGCGGTCTGGGCCGCGGCGGGCGTTGCGCTGGCCAGCACCGCAAGAAATATCGTATGGATCGGTTTCATAAGCCAGGCTCCTGGGCGAAGGGGTCGCGCTCTTGTCCATCGTCGGGCGCCGGAATCATCTGCAGGCGCACGCCGCCAAACTGCCAGATCGCGCCGCCCATGTCGTGCCTCATCGTTGCCGCATCGAGCCGGTTGCCGCCCGAAAAGGTGAAACGCACCGGCCCGTCACTGGTGATGATCTGGCCGGGCCAGTCCACCTCGACGCCTGCCAGCACACCGGCCGCCCCGGTCGAATCGGTGACGAGCACGTCCTCGTTGGAAACCAGCCGCTCGGCGCTCATCGTCCATTGCGCGGTCGAAAATTCGATTTCGGCGCGGTAGCCGCCCCCGCCGGCAAGATCGACCCTGAGCCCGTAAAGATCGGCGATGTCGAGATCCCCGATCCGGCTTTCGGCGCGTTCGGCGTTCATCTTGTAGACCGTTCCGGTCGCCGTGCGCCCCTCGAAACGCGGCGCGGCGATGACCAGCGTATCGTTTTCGAGCCTGATCCCGGCGACCGGCAGGGCATCGGCGACCATCGAAACCCCGATCTGGACCACCGGGATCGAAAGGAGCAGTAAGGCGAGGGCCGGCACGGCAACCCGCAGGACGCCGATGCGCCGGTTATGCCGGGCGAGGCGGGCATGGATGTCGTGCCGTATGCCGGGGTTTGCCGCGCTCATCGGGACCTCACCCTTTTTAATCAGCTATGGGCAAAGATATCGGTTTCGGGCCAGCCGGCCAGATCAAGCCTTGCCCTTGTGGGCAGGAAGTCAAAGCAGGCTTTCGCCATGTCGGCCCGGTCCTCGCGCGCCAGCATGCGGTCGAGATGGCGGCGCATGTCGTGGAGATAAAGAACGTCCGAGGCCGCGTAGTCGAGCTGGGCCTGGGTCAGCGTTTCGGCGCCCCAGTCCGAACTTTGCTGCTGCTTGGACATATCGACCCCCAAAAGCTCGCGCGCCAGATCCTTCAACCCGTGCCGGTCGGTATAGGTGCGCACGAGCTTTGAAGCGATCTTGGTGCAATAGACCGGCTCGGGCATTACCCCGAACGCGGCATAAAGCGCGGCCATGTCGAACCGGGCGAAATGAAAGAGTTTTGTGACGCCGGTATCGGCCAGAAGCGCCTTGATGTTTGGAGCATCGGTCTGGCCCGGCGCGATCTGGACGATGTCGGCGGTGCCGTCGCCCGGCGAGAGCTGCACCACGCACAACCTGTCGCGCGCCGGGTTGAGCCCCATGGTTTCGGTGTCGATGGCCACCTGGCGGCCATAGCGGGAAAGATCGGGCAGGTCGCCCTTGTGCAGCCGCACGCTCATGATCCCGGTCGCTCCCTCGCGCTTTATGGAATGGTGCGGGCTTGATGCCACAGGCAACACCCCCTTGCCTAGCCCGGCAAGGGCGAAAACCATATCGGGTCGAGAGATGGTGCCCGGAAGAAGACTCGAACTTCCACTCCCTTGCAGGAACCAGCACCTGAAGCTGGCGCGTCTACCAATTCCGCCATCCGGGCAACGGCGCAACTCACTAGAGCGGCCCCGGGGGTTTGTCAATGAGAAGCAGAGGGCGCCGGCGATTTTGTTTCAGTAAGAAGCGCCGTCGAAGCTGGTGACCGTATCGGGATCGTACTCTGCGCCCTCAAGGCAGTTGACATTGACCATATAGAGCGCGTTGCCCTCGCGGTCCCGGCCATTGGCGAAGGCCTCGACCCCGCACACCGAGCAGAAGGTGTGATCGATGACCTTCTTGTTGAAGCGATAGCTCGTGAGCCGGTCCTTTCCGCTCACCAGCGTAAAGTTTTCCGCCGGGACCGGTTGCAGCACCCAGCCCAGACGCCGGCAGCGCGAACAGTTGCAGCGCAGGAGCGAATCGAGTTCGGTCTGCGCGGAAAACCGCACGGCGCCGCAATGGCAGCTGCCTTCATAGATCGGCATCGAGGTCCTCCGGTGTCTTCGTCAAGATCAGAACAAATATAGAACAAGTAGTTTGCCCCGGTCAAGCGCCGCTCGAGGGGCGCGCATCTGCGCCATCAAAGCGATTGAAACCGGGCGGGGCGGGGGCTAAAAGCCTTTGATGTCAGTATCGGCCACAATTTTATCAGACAGGGCACCTCACCGATGAGCGAAACGGGCAAGCTGGTCACGGTCTTTGGCGGATCGGGTTTTGTGGGTACGCAACTGGTGCAGGAACTCGCCCGGCGCGGCTATAGCGTGCGGGTCGCCGTCCGCCGCCCCGATCTTGCCGGCCATGTGCGCATGTACGGCTTTCCGGGCCAGATCCAGCCGGTTCAGGCCAATCTGCGCTACCCCCAGTCGGTGCTTGCCGCCGCGCGCGGATCATCCGTGGTCATCAATCTGGTGGGCATTCTTTTTGAAAAGGGCCGCCAGAAATTCCGTGCCGTTCAGGCCATGGGCGCCAAAAACGTCGCCGAGGCGGCCAAGGCGGCGGGTGCCGAACGCCTGATCCACATGTCGGCCATCGGCGCGGACGCCGGTTCGCCCTCGGCCTATGCCCGCTCAAAAGCTGCCGGTGAGGCCGAAGCGCTCAAGGCCTTCCCCGGCGCCATCATCGTGCGCCCCTCTCTCATCTTCGGGCAGGACGACAATTTCTTCAATCTCTTCGGGATGCTCGCCCGCATGTCCCCTGTCCTGCCGGTCATCCACGGCGAGACGAAATTCCAGCCCGTCCATGTCGGCAACGTCGCCGAGGCGATGGCCAATCTCGTCCAGGGCGCGGGCAAGCCGGGGGCGGTCTATGAGTTCGGCGGGCCGGAAGTCGTGACCATGCGGGAAATTCTCGAGCGCGTGAACGCCGAAACGCTGCGCAATCGCCCGCTCGTGGCCCTGCCTGCGGGAATGGCGAAACTGATGGCGTCGCTGGCCGCTATCCTGCCGCGCCCGCTCCTCACCTCCGATCAGGTGGTTCAGCTGGGCATCGACAATGTGGTGTCGCAGGACGCGGCAAGGGCAAAACGCACGCTTTTGGCGCTCGGGGTCACCCCCACGACGATCGATGCGGTGATCCCGACCTATCTGTGGCGCTTCCGCAAGCATGGCGAGTTCGACCGCCGGATCGCGGCCTGAGCGTTAACAGGCGCTTAACCGATAATGGCCAATTGGCGGCATAACAGGAGCCGGGGCATAAAAAGACCTTGATTGACGCCCATGACGGGCGGCTAAATCCACAGCGATCACGTGTTGTCCGGGAGCGAGAAGCGCCGCCCATGCCCCAGCTTTTGCATCACAAGCTCGATCCCAATTCGCGCATCATCCGCCTCATGCTCGCCGAATACGGCATCGAAGTGGAGCTGGTCGATACCGCGCCCTGGCGGCGCGATCCCGATTTTCTCGACATCAACCCCGCCGCCACCGTGCCGGTGATGCTCGACGAGCCGTTTGCGCCCGTCGTCGGGGTTCTGGCCGCGATTTCCCATGTCGAGGCCAATTTTGGCCCGGAAAACCACATCGAACCGCTTTTGCCCGAGCACCCCGGCCAGCGCGCCGAAACCTGGCGGCTGCTCGAATGGGTGCTTTTGAAGCTCAACGCGGAAGTGACGACCTATCTGCTTGAGGAAAAGCTCATCAAGCGCGATTTGCGTTCGGGCGCGCCAGACCCCGCCGTGCTGCGCATCGCCAAGGCCAATCTCAACGAACATCTGGCCTATTTCTCCTGGCTGCTCGCAACCCGCCGCTGGCTGGCCGGGGAGGTGATGACGGTGGCCGATTTCGCACTCGCCGCCCATTTTTCGGTCCTCGACTATATGGGCGATATCGACTGGGCCAGGGCGGGGGACGCCAAGGACTGGTACGCGCGCATCAAGTCGCGCCCCGCCTTCCGCCCGCTGCTTGCCGACCGCGTGGTCGGCATGCCCGCCGCGCCCGCCTATGCGGACCTCGATTTTTGAGCGCAGACGTCCAGAGCATCGTCCGGGAGCTGCGCGCCCGCGCCTCTGCTCTGGGTTTTGACGCCTTCGGCATCGCGCCGGCCTCGGCCCGGCCCGATCTGGAGGATAAATTGCACACCGCGCTGGCCCGCGGCTGGCACGGCGACATGGAATGGATGGCCGAAACCGCGGAGCGCCGCGCCCGGCCGCAAAACCTCTGGGCCGATGTGCGCTCGGTCATCATGGTGGGGATCAATTACGGCCCCCGGACCGATCCCCTTGGCCGGCTCGCCGACACGAGGCTCGCCAATATTTCCGCCTACGCCCAGATGCGCGACTACCACGATGTGGTCAAGGGCAAGATAAAGGAGCTGGCCGGGCTTCTGGCCCGCCGCGCCGGGGCCGAGGTCAAGGTGTTCGTCGATACAGCCCCGGTGATGGAAAAGCCCTTGGCCGAAGCGGCCGGGCTCGGCTGGCAGGGCAAGCATACGGTGCTGGTGTCGCGCCAGTACGGCTCGTGGCTCTTTCTGGGCGCGATCTATACCAGCGCCGACCTGCCCCCCGATGCCCCGCACGCCGAAAGCTGCGGCACCTGCACGCGGTGCCTCGATGTCTGCCCCACCGATGCCTTCCCCGCGCCCTTCCAGCTCGATGCCCGCAAGTGCCTTGCCTATTATTCGGTCGAGCACAAGGGCCAGATCCCGCTCGCAATGCGCGAGCCCATGGGCAACCGGGTGTTCGGGTGCGACGATTGCCTGGCGATCTGCCCGTGGAACAAGTTCGCAAGCAGCGCGCGCGAGGCAAAGCTTCAGGCGCGCGACGAAATCGCCGATCTGAGCCTTGCCGACCTGCTCGCGCTCGACGATCCGGCTTTTCGCCGCGCGTTTTCCGGTACCCCGGTCCGGCGGCTGGGCTGGGCGCGGCTGATGCGCAACGGGCTGGTCGCGGCGGGCAACAGCGGGGACAGGACCCACCTGCCGCGTGTGCGAAAATTTCTCGATCACCCCGACCCGCTGATCAGGGGGATGGCGGTCTGGGCGCTCAAAAAGCTCGATCCCGGCGAGGCGGGCGCACGCAAGGCAACGGCACGGGCGGTGGAAACCGATCCCGGAGTGAGGGCGGAATGGAGCAACTGAACGTTCTGGTCTTTGGTGCGGGCTTTTCGGGGCTGGCGGCCATCGAGGCGATAAGATGGCGCAACCCCACGGCAAGGGTTGCGGGCACCACCCGCGACCCGGCAAAAGCCGCCCGTCTCGACGCGCTGGGCATTGCCGCCCACCTTTTTGACGGCGCTCCCGACCCGGCTTTGGAGGACGCGATCCTCGGGGCGACCCACATTCTGGTGTCGATCGCGCCCGGTGCGGGCGGCGACCCGGTGCTCGATGCGGCCTCCGGGATCGTCGAAAGGGCGAAAGACCTGCAATGGATCGGCTATTACTCCACCATCGGGGTTTATGGCGATGCGGGCGGGGATTGGATCGACGAGAGTTTCCCGACCCGGGCCCTCAATGCGCGCATCGACTGGCGGCTGAAGGCCGAAGCGCAATGGCAGGCGCTCGCCCAAAGTCGCGGGGTGCCGCTGGCCATCCTGCGGCTGGCCGGGATTTACGGGCCGGGCCGGTCGGCTTTCGACAAGCTCCGCGCCGGCACCGCACGGCGGATCGTCAAGCCCGGACAGGTCTTCAACCGCATCCATAACGCCGATATCGGCGAGATCACGGCGCTGGCCGCCGCACGGGGGCTTGAGGGTATTTTCAATATTGCCGATGACGAACCGGCGCCGCCCCAGGACGTGGTTTGCCACGCGGCGGCCCTGCTGGGCATCGATCCGCCGCCCGAAACCGATTTCGACACCGCCGATCTCCCCCCGCTCGTGCGCTCGTTTTATGCCGGCAACCGCCGCGTCGCCAACGGCAAGATCAAGGCCGCGCTGGGCTATGCAATGGGCCATCCCACCTATCGCGACGGGCTCGCCGCCATCCTTGCGGCGGAAAGTGGGCGTTGACGGGGGCCCAAGAGAAGCTTATCTCGCGCCCATGGCTAAGAAGGCAAAGACATCGGCACCGTCCCAGCGCATGCTGCGCGTTGCAGAACGCGTGCGGCATGAAATCGCGTCCCTGTTGCAGCGCGGCGAGATCATCGACCCGCTGCTCGAGGTGAGCACGATCACCGTCCCCGAAGTGCGCATGACCCCCGATCTGCGGATCGCCAATGTCTATGTGATGCCGCTGGGCGGGGAAAATACCGCCGATGTGGTGGATGCGCTCAATACCCACGCAAAATTCATCCGTGGCCGGGTGGCCCCGCTGCTCAACCTCAAATACGCGCCCGAATTCCGCTTTTTCGTCGACACGACCTTCGATGAATATGGCCGGATCGATGCCATCCTGCGCTCGGATCGCGTGCGGCGCGATCTCGAGGCGCGCGACGACGAAGAAGAATAAGGAAACCGACCGGTGAGCCAGGCTCCGCAAAAGCGCCCAAAGCGCAATCTCTCGGGCTGGCTGGTCTTTTCCAAGCCCTATGACATGTCCTCGACTGAGGCGGTGGGCAAGCTGCGCTGGCTCTATGGCGCCAAAAAGGCCGGACACGCCGGAACCCTCGACCCCTTGGCCACCGGCATCCTGCCGATCGCCTTCGGCGAAGCCACCAAGACCGTGCCCTATGTGCAGGACGGCATAAAGCTCTACCAGTTCGATATCGTCTGGGGCAGCCAGACCTCGACCGACGACATCGAGGGCGAGGTGATCGCAACCTCCGACGTGCGTCCCGAAAGGGCCGCGCTCGAAGCGGTCCTGCCGCGCTTTACCGGGCTTATCACGCAGGTCCCTCCAGCCTTTTCGGCCATCCGCATCGGGGGCGAGCGCGCCTATGATCTGGCGCGGGCCGGTGAAACGCCCCAGATGCCGCCCCGCGAGGTCGAGATCGAGACGATCGAGATCGTCTCCCACGGCCCCGAAAGATCGCGCCTTGCGGTCACCTGCGCCAAGGGCACCTATGTGCGCGCATTGGCCCGCGATATCGCCGAAGCGCTCGGGACCAGGGGCCATGTCGGCGCGCTGCACCGCGCGCGGGTAGGCGAATTTTCCGACGAGATGGCGGTCAGCCTTGAGAGCATCGAGGCCCTCGAGGGCGCTGCGCGGGACCAGTTCCTCCTCCCGGTCGCCGCCGGGCTGTTCGACCTGCCCGAAATAAGGCTCGATGAGCGTCAGGCGGCAACGATCCGGCTGGGCAATCCGGTGCTTCTGACCGGGCGGGATGCGCCGGTCGCGCTCGAGGAGGCCTGGGCGAGCTGCCGGGGCGAGGCGGTGGCGGTCGGTTTTGTCGAAAAGGGCCAGTTCAAGCCCCGCCGCGTCATCCTTGCGGGTGGCTGACCGGCTTATGACCTTTACCCGGGCGGGCTGACAGGTTACCTCTTGGCGCTCAAGTCGAGGTTTTCGGACGGACCCGGAATGAGCGTAAACGCAGCGGAAAAACCCGCGCCGCAGAACGGGGACCGGACCGCCGTGCCACCAAAGCCCCCCTTGCGCCGGTCCTATCCGGTTCTGATCTATCTGATCGTGCTCGTTGGCGTGCTCGTCGTGCCGATCCTGGGATTCACCGCCGTTCTGCTCCAGCGCCACAACGTCGCCCAGGAGGAGATCGTCGAGACCTTCACCGTCGCCACCACCCGTTCGGTGGTGCAGGCGGTCGAGCGCGAAATCGCCGGGATGATCACGACCCTGCGCGTTCTCGCCCGCGCCGAATCCCTGCTCGAAGGCGACCTGGCAGCCTATCACGCCCACGTGCAGGCCGCGCTGGCCGGTACGGGATCGAACCTTCTCCTCGTGGATACAGCCCTCAGGCAGTTGATCAACACCCGCGTCGCCTACGGCGCGCCGCTGGGACCTATGTCCGACCCCCAGTCGGCACTTCGTGCTTTTGCGACCCCCGACGCCATCGTTTCCGAGCTGTTTTTCGGGGCCACGGCCGATCGTTACGTGTTCAACGTCATGATGCGCCGGGAGCCGCCCAACGAAGACCAGGTGGTGATCCTCACCCAGGAAGCCTCCAGCCTTTCCACCGCGCTTTTGACCCGCGAACTGCCGCAGGGCTGGCACGTCGCGCTGGTCGACGGGCACAACCGGGTCATCGCCGCTTCCCAGGACAGTGCCGTGGTAGGCGACACGCTGTTCGTTCCCCTGCTCGAAGGCACCGGCACCTCGATGCGCTGGCGCGAGCGGCCGATCGACGGCGAAAGCTACAGGACCATCACCCAGCGCTCGATCCTTTCGGGCTGGTATGTGGTCGCCTGGGCGCCGGTCTGGGTGGTTCAGCAGCCGTTGCGCTCATCGCTTTTGTGGCTGCTGGCGGGTGGAGCGGCGCTCATCGGCATCGCCGCAATCGCCGTCTTCATCCTTGCGCGCCGCATCGCGCGCTCGGTGCGCGGGCTGGCGCGCGAAGCCAAGCGGCTCGGCTCCGGCGCCGATTTCGAGCCCACCTATTATCCCGTACTCGAGCTTTCCCAGGTTTCCCAGGCGCTGGCCGATGCCGCCCGTCAGCGCAAGAGCGCCGAAACCGAGGTGCGGTTCCTGATGCGCGAGGTTGCGCATCGCTCCAAGAACCAGTTGACGGTCATCTCGGCCATGGCCAAGCAGACGGCGCAAGGGGCCGAGACGGTCGAGCAGTTCGTCGAGGGCTTCCAGCATCGCATCTACGGGCTGGCGCGTTCCACCGACCTGCTTTTGACCCACGGCACCCAGGGGATCGGGCTGCGCGAGTTGATCAGCGCCCAGATCGATCCCTTCCGGCCCGAAAATCCGGCGCGCGTCACAAAGACGGGCCCCAATATCCTGCTGAACGTGCAGTCGGCGCAGGTATTGGGCATGGCCGTCCATGAACTGGCAACCAACGCGGCCAAATACGGTGCCTTTTCGGCGCCCGACGGCACGCTGGTGGTGGACTGGAACCGCGCGGGCGCCGGCAGGCTCCATGTTTCGTGGCGTGAGACGGTACCCGGCTTTGCCCCGCCGCGCGAGCGCAAGGGGTTCGGTACGGTGGTGCTCAAGACCATGGTGAGCGGTGCGCTCAAGGCCGACGTCGAACGCCGCATTCACGACGATGGCATCGAATGGGTGTTCTCGATCCCGCTCGCCGAGATCGATCCCGACCGCCAGCCCGCCGGAATCGAGGACGAGCCCGATAGCGGCGAGGTCTGACAGGGGCGGCGCGGAAATAAGCGCTTCTCTTTTTGCCCCATTTGCCCTATAGGGACCCCGATCGGCGCGGCATCGCCCGCCCGGTTCATAAGGCCATACCTGGACGACATCCCGGCTATGGCGGCTTTTCCTCCTTGAATAGAAAGGACTCCCGATGTCGATCACTCCCGAGCGCAAGGCTGCGCTGATTGCCGAATATGCAACCAAGGCCGGCGACACCGGTTCGCCCGAAGTTCAGGTTGCGATCCTCACCGAACGCATCAACAACCTGACCGAGCACTTCAAGGGCCACGCCAAGGACAATCATTCCCGCCGCGGGCTTCTCAAACTCGTTTCCACCCGCCGCTCGCTGCTCGACTATGTCAAGCGCGGCGACGAGGCGCGCTACCAGAGCCTGATCGGAAGGCTCGGCATCCGCCGCTGAACGAAAATCTTGCGATGCGGGACCGGCCACCGGCCCCGCATCGGCGTTTTGAACAGGCGCTTTCCGGCATGGAGCCGGGACCGCTCGTAAAAGCCGGAAAAATCCGGCGCAACCGGCCTGGCGCCCCTTTTGGGGCATGGCAGGATCGCCGGGAACTTCGCAAACCCAAATCTTGCCGGAGTTCCTCGCCATCTTGTCCATGTTCCGTCCAGAGGGCGTCCCGGCCCTTTATGCTGCCCCCGTTTCCCGCGCCGGCGATGAACCGGCCGGGTGAGGGGCGCGTTGAAAGGACGAAAGCCAATGGCTATCAATTTCGATTATCACAAGGTCGAACTCGACTGGGGCGGCCAGCCCCTGACGCTCGAAACCGGCAAGGTCGCCCGTCAGGCCGATGGTGCGGTGGTCGCAACGCTGGGCGAGACCGTCGTGCTCGCCACCGTGGTTTCGGCAAAAGAGCCCAAGGCAGGCATCGATTTCTTCCCGCTGACCGTCAACTACCAGGAAAAATACTTCGCCGCGGGCAAGATCCCCGGGGGCTATTTCAAGCGCGAAGGCCGCCCGACCGAAGCCGAGACGCTCACCTCGCGCCTCATCGACCGCCCGATCCGCCCGCTGTTTCCCGCCGGATACAAGCACGAAACCCAGGTCATCATCACCACGCTCCAGCACGATCTGGAAAATGAGCCTGACGTTCTGGCGATGGTTGCGGCCTCGGCTGCACTGACCATCTCGGGAATTCCCTTCATGGGCCCGATCGGTGCGGCGCGCGTGGGCTACATTGACGGCGAATACGTGCTCAACACGCCCATCGACAGGCGGTCGGATTCAAAGCTCGACCTCATCATGGCCGGCACCGCCGACGCCGTGTTGATGGTTGAGTCGGAAGCCAAGGAGCTTTCCGAGGAAGTGATGCTGGGCGCGGTGATGTTCGGCCACGCCCAGAGCCAGAAGGTGATCGATGCGATCATCAAGCTGGCCGAGCTGGCCGCCAAGGAGCCGCGCGAGTTCGAGCCCGAGGACCAGTCGGCGCTTGAAACCGAAATGCTCGCCTTCATCGAAGCCGAACTGCGCGACGCCTACAAGAACACCGACAAGCAGACCCGCTATGGCGCGGTCGATGCCGCCAAGGCCAAGGTCAAGGCGCACTTCCTGCCCGAAGAGGGCGAGGGCCGGTATACGCCCGAACAGGTCGGCGCGGTCTTCAAGTCGCTCCAGGCCAAGGTCGTACGCTGGAACATCCTCGACACCAAGACCCGCATCGACGGGCGCGATCTGGAAACGGTCCGTCCCATCGTCTCCGAGGTCGGCGTCCTGCCCCGCACCCACGGTTCGGCCATTTTCACGCGTGGTGAAACCCAGGCGCTGGTCGTTGCAACGCTGGGCACCGCCGATGACGAGCAGTTCATCGATTCGCTCGAGGGCACCTACAAGCAGAACTTCCTGCTTCACTACAACTTCCCGCCCTATTCGGTGGGTGAAGCGGGCCGCATGGGTTCGCCCGGCCGCCGCGAGATCGGCCACGGCAAGCTCGCCTGGCGCGCCATCAATCCCGTGCGCCCCTCGGCCGAAGAGTTCCCCTATACGCTGCGCGTCGTTTCGGAAATCACCGAATCGAACGGCTCGTCCTCGATGGCGACCGTGTGCGGCACCTCGCTTGCGCTGATGGATGCGGGCGTGCCGATGAAAAAGGCGGTGGCCGGTATTGCCATGGGCCTGATCCTTGAGGGCGAGAAATTCGCTGTCCTCTCGGACATCCTTGGTGACGAGGACCATCTGGGCGACATGGACTTCAAGGTGGCCGGCACCGCCGATGGCGTCACCAGCCTGCAGATGGACATCAAGATCGCCGGGATCACCGAGGAGATCATGAAGATCGCGCTGGCGCAGGCCAAGGGCGGCCGCACCCATATCCTCGCCGAGATGGCCAAGGCCATCGACACCGCGCGCGCCGAAGTGGGCGAATTCGCCCCGCGCATCGAAACCCTCAAGATCCCGACCGACAAGATCCGCGAAGTGATCGGCACCGGCGGCAAGGTGATCCGCGAGATCGTCGAAAAGACCGGCGCCAAGGTCAATATCGAGGACGATGGCACGGTGAAGGTCTCGTCTTCGGATGGCAAGCAGATCGATGCCGCCATCAAGTGGATCAAGTCGATCACCGACGAGCCCGAGGTCAACGCCATCTATCAGGGCACCGTGGTCAAGACCGCCGATTTCGGCGCTTTCGTCAATTTCTTCGGTTCGCGCGACGGGCTCGTGCACATCTCCCAGCTCGCCGACCAGCGCGTGGGCAAGACCACCGACGTCGTCAAGGAAGGCGACAAGGTGTGGGTCAAGCTGCTTGGCTTTGACGAGCGCGGCAAGGTGCGCCTCTCGATGAAGGTCGTCGACCAGGAGACCGGCAAGGAAAAGACCGGGGACGACAACGGGGACTGAGGCAGTCCGCCATCCTACCCATATCGGCCCGGCGCGTTTCGACGCGCCGGGCTTTTTTTATGCTGCCATGTCGGTCGGGCGCTCACCGGCGCGTCGTTTATCGTAGAGCGTTTTGAAGGAGAGAAAACCATGCGCTTCATGGTCATGATAAAGGCATCGCCCGATACCGAAAAAGGCGCCGAGCCGGAAGAGGGTCTGCTGCTTGCCATGGGCAAGTACAATGAGGAACTGGTCAAGGCCGGTATCATGCGCGAGGGCGGCGCGGGGCTGATGCCGACCGCAAGGGGCGCCCGCGTCCAGGTGAGGGACGGCAAGCCGCTGGTCACCGACGGCCCGTTCGCCGAAATCAAGGAAGTGATCGCCGGATTCTGGCTCTGGGAGTGCGCCTCGCTCAAGGAGGCCATCGACTGGGTCGCCAGATGTCCGATCGCTCACGGACAGGACCGCTTCGAGATCCGCCAGCTCTACGAGCTCGAGGATTTCGCCACCGAAGGCGAAGGCTATGAGCAGCACAGGAAGGTCGAGGCGGCGATGGCGGCCCAACAGCGTCAAGACTGAAAAACGGTTTTTTGCCGGCTCGTTTCAGATTTTGATGGAAACACCCAGCTTCCGCCATCCTGGAGGAATTGCGCTGGATTTCGGCAATAAATGCCGGAATGATAATGGTGTTTTCTGCTAACTCTCCCCCTCCAATGTCACCCCGGGATTCATTCCCGGGGTCCAGACCGAACCCGCCGCAATCGCCAGAGCCCCGACGATTCCGTCAAAACCTGAAATGCTTTAGCTCGGCGGACGGCACAAGGATCGCCTGTGAAACCCGCGGGGCTGACACTGGTGCCCGCGGCTTAGCCTAAATCGGCGATTTGGCGTCCGGCAGGACCCGGTGCGGGGGCGGGTGGCCGTCGAGGAAGGTGCGGATGTTGACGATCACCGTCTCGCCCATCTCGATGCGGCTTTCGAGCGTTGCCGAGCCCATATGGGGGGTGAGGATCAGCCGGTTGGCGCGCGCCAGTTCCAGAAGGCGCGGATTGACGCCCTTCTTGTGCTCGAAGACATCGAGCGCCGCTCCCGCCAGATGGCCCGTTTCGATCATTTCGGCCAGCCCCTCCTCGTCCACCAGTTCGGGCCGCGAGAGATTGACCAGCACCGCGCCCTTTTTCATGCGCGCCAGCCGTTCGGCCGAAAGGATATGAAAAGTGTCGCGCGTATGGGGGGTGTGGAGCGAAACGATGTCGGCGATCCCCAGCATCTCGTCGATCTCTGGCCACCAGGTCGCTTCGAGCGGTTCCTCGATCTGCGCCGATTTGCGCACGCGCCCGCAATAGTGGATCGAAAGCCCGAAGGCCCTGGCCCGCCGCGCCACCGCCATGCCGATCCGCCCCAGCCCCACGATGCCCAGCGCCTTGCCCGCGACGCGCTGGCCCAGCATCCATGTGGGCGACCAGCCCGACCATGTCCCGTCCTCGAGCAGGACCTGAGATCCCTCGATCAACCGGCGCGGCACCGACAGCATCAGCGCCATCGCCATGTCGGCGGTGTCTTCGCTGAGCACCGAAGGGGTGTTGGTGACCGTGATGCCGGCCTGATGGGCGGCCTCGATATTGATGTTGTCGAATCCGTTGCCGAACTGGGCGATCAGCCTTAGTGAAGCGGGGAGGCTGGCGATGAGGTCGGCATCGATCCGGTCGGTGATCGAGGAGACGAGCACATCGCAATCGTGTGCCCGCGCCACCAGCGCGGTGCGGTCGAGCGGGGTGTCGCCGATATTGACCTCGGTGTCGAACAGCGCGGCCATGCGCTCTTCGACAACGCCAGGCAGGCGGCGGGTGACAAAGACCTTGGGGCGGGCGCGCGTCACACGATTACCGGATTTGAGGCCATAACTCGCCTGCCTTTCAGCGACCATTAATTCGGGTGCGCTACTCAATAGAAAAAAAGCGCTCGCGTGGAAAGCCCTGCCCGTCGCGGGGCCGGGGCGCAAAGCCGCCCCGCGATCATGGGAACCGTATAGAAAATGCCAGTCTTGACCCTGCCCTTTGCCCGCCTTGCCGCCGCCGCCATGCTGGTTCTGGGGCTCGTGGCGCTGCCGGCCGGACCGGCGCTGGGGCAGGGCGAAACGGTCACCGGCCCGTCGACCGGCCTGCCGCTGCCGCGATTCGCATCGGTTTCCAACGCCGGCACCAATGTGCGCGTCGGCCCGGGCACGCGCTACAATATCGCCTGGGTGTTCCTAAAGAGCAGCGTGCCTGTGGAAATCGTCCAGGAGTTCGATGTCTGGCGCAAGATCCGCGACGTGGAAGGCGCCGAAGGCTGGCTGCACCAGAGTCTGCTCTCAGGGACGCGCACGGCGATCGTCGCCCCATGGTCGGACGCGGGACAGGTGGCGCTGCGCGCCGACGACGATCCCGAGGCAAGTGCGCGCGCCTGGCTTACCCCCAATCTTATCGTCACGCTCAATGGCTGTACCGGGACGGTCTGCGAAGCCCAGTTGACCCACGCGGACAAGAACGGGCGCAGCACCCAGTACAGGGGCTTTGTCGAGCAATCCGCGCTCTGGGGTGTTTATCCGGGCGAGGCTTTTTAAGACGCCAGACACGGAGCGTCAGCGGTTGCCCTTCACCCGCACGATCACGTCGACATGGGTCACCGTCATGCCCTCGGGCGCCTCGGGGAGCCCGCTGATCTGGATCGAGTTGGAGGGGATATCGATGATCCGCTGCTCGTCCTCGATGAAGAAGTGGTGGTGGTCGGTGGTGTCGGTATCGAAATAGGAGCGCGACGCATCGATCGAGATTTCGCGCAGCAGGCCCGCCTGCCGGAACTGGTGCAGCGAATTGTAGATCGTGGCCAGCGAGACCTGCACGCCCGCTGTCTCGGCCTCGGAATGAAGCTGCTCGGCATTAACGTGGCGGTGTTCGCCCGAAAACAGCAGTTCGGCCAGCGCGAGGCGCTGCCGGGTGGGCCGCAATCCGGCCATGCGCAGCACGGCCATGAGGCACGGGCCGCGGGAGGTTTCGGTCGGTGCAGGTCCGGTTCGGCTCATAAATCGGGCCTATCGCTCAGTTTTACACTCATTCCCTTATAGTCAGCCGGTCCATCAGAGACAAGCGGCAGGGCCCGCCGGGGTTTTGCACCGGCGGCCCGGCTCGGGCCCGGAAGCGATTGCCAGCGCCAAGAGACGGGTCTAGACTCGATGGTACGGACACGGGCGCACCAAAGCGCCGGTTCCCTGTGGCTATCGTCAACGAAACCGGGAGGTTTTCCCCATGGCCCTTCGAGTCTCTGGAAAGAATATGGATGTCGGCGAATCGCTGCGCGGCAAGGCGGTCGATTATTTCGATGCGATGGTGGGGAAGTATTTTGACGGCGGCTATAACGGGCACCTTACCCTCGAGCCAGAGGGTATCGGGTTCCGCGCCGATTGCCAGGTCCACCTCGATACCGGCGTGATCCTCCAGGCGAGCGCTTCGGCAAACGATGCGACCGCCGCTTACGAGGCCATGACCGGTCATATCGAAAAGCGCCTGCGCCGGTACAAGCGCAAGCTCAAGAATCACCGCAGGAACGTCAATGGCAATGAGGGCGACTATGCCGCCTATGTCCTTGCCGCCCCCCAGGGCACCGAGGAAATCGACGAGGATTTCGCGCCCCCGGTGATCGCCGAATCCACCGAAAGCCTGAGAACCATGAGCGTGGGGGATGCGGTCATGGAGATCGACCTCACCGGAGCTGATGTAATTGTGTTCCGACATGCTGGACATGGGGGCATGAATGTGGTTTACCGCCGCGCTGACGGAAACATTGGATGGATTGATCCATCGCTCTCTTCAAATTGAGCGCGTGTCAGACCCGGTCCGCAGCGTCAAGGCGGCGGTGACCTGACTCCAGAGACATGATTCTCCACGCCCACAAACACCCGAAGGCACGATAAATGGAACTTGCTGACATTGTGTCGCAGGACGCGATCGTTCCCTGCGCGAAAGTCGCGAGCAAACGCCAGCTCCTCCAGCTTCTGGCCGAAAAGGCGTCCGAGCTGACCGGTATCGACACGGCGGTGATCTTCGAGACCCTGGCCAATCGCGAGCAGCTCGGTTCGACCGGGCTGGGCAGCGGCATCGCCATCCCCCACGGCAAGATCAAGGGTCTTGCCGGGGTCACGGCGGTCTTTGCCCGTCTGTCCCAACCCATCGATTTCGATGCGGTGGACGACCAGCCGGTCGATCTCGTCGTGATGCTGCTTGCCCCCGAAGGGTCGGGCGCCGACCACCTCAAGGCCCTGAGCCGCGTGGCGCGCCTCTTGCGCGCCGAAGGCGTGGTCGATCGCCTCCGCACCACCAAGGACGAGGCAAAGCTGCGCGATATTCTGGTGACCCCGATCGAGGCGAACGCCGCCTGAGGCTCCCTGCGCCGGGTCACCCCGACAAACCGGGTGGTGACGGCGGGGAAAGTTCGCCGCTAATGTAGCGTTGCCAGGCTCACTTCGTGCCCGTCGATCCAGTCGAGGATCGCCTCGCGGCTGTCCGCGATCAGTACCGGCGCGCCATCGGCGCTCATCAGCAACTCGAGCACCTGCTCGGTCGGGGCAAGGCCCGCCTGGGGGATGAAATGGGCAAGCTCGCCCGCCCGCATCTGACGCCAGAAGACGATATCTCCCGCGCCCAGCGCCGCAAATTCAGCCGGCGTCAGGATCTTGAGCGGTTCGGCCGCGTGCCCGGGGGCATCGGTGAACGCGCGTTTTTCATTGGCCTTGTTCATAACGCATACCTTTCTATTCGATCGACGTGATGTCGATCCGGCGCGCCACGGGCTTTGTGACAGGCCGGTACACGGTGATGGCAAGCAAGCCGTTTTTAAGCTCGGCGCCTTCCACCCGCATGCCGTCGGCAAGAAGGAATGTGCGCTGGAACTGTCGCGCGGCAATGCCGCGGTGCAGGTACTGGCGCGCACCATCCTCGGTCTGCCGACCCCGCACGATGAGCTGATTATCCTCCGCAATCACTTCCAGATCGTTACGCGCGAACCCGGCAACGGCGATGGCGATGAAATAACGCTCGCCCTCGCCCTCAACGGCTGTGCGTTCGATATTGTAAGGGGGATACCCTTCGGTGGCCTTGGCCAGCCGGTCGAAGCGTTCCTCGAACGCGTCGAACCCCAGCAGGAACGGTGCGGAAAACAGCGATACGCGGGACATTTCGTCGGTCTTTGTCCTTGATGATCAAGCAACGTGCCACCGGGCCCGACTTCTCAGCACCGCGATGGTCTGGCTATGATATGGGTTCAGGACGCCAACGTTCAAGTGAACCCCTGCCCCGCCATGACACAAGCCGCCGAACCCGTCTCCATCGTCATGCCCGCTTATGGGGCGCAGGCAACGATCGGCTGGGCCGTGCAATCGGTTCTCGACCAGACCTACAAGGCGTTCGAGCTCATCATCGTCGCCGATGACGACACCGATTACGAGGCGGTGCTGGGCCGGGAGGGAATCGCCGATCCGCGCCTTGTCTTTACCGCGAGCGGTGCAATCGCGGGCGGGGCTTCGCCGGCCCGCAACATCGGGATCGGGAAATCGCGCTATCGCTATGCGGCCCTGCTCGATGCCGACGACCGCTTTGTGCCCCGGAAGCTCGAAACGATGATGCCCGCCGTCATCGCCCACGGACTGGCATCGAGCGCGCTCAACATCGCGTTGCCGGACGGCAAGGTTCTGCGCCGGGTGGGGGCGGGAGGGGACCGGCTGCTGACGCCGTCCGACTACAAGTTCACCAATTTTTCCGGCGATTCGATGCTGGTCTACGACCGCCGGCGCGCCGATCCGCGCTTCGATCCGCCCATGATCTGGATGGCGGACCTCGATTTTCTCCTGCGTCTGTTTGAGACGATCCCGGCCTGCTACCATTTCGGCACGCCGCTTCACGATTACGTCAAGATGCCGCTTTCCCAGTCCAACGCCCCCGACGTCGCCGAAAACATGATCGCCAGCAAGACCCTTTTGCGCGACCGGCTGGCCTCGGGCTATTACCGCGAACCCTATGAGGGGGCGTTTTCGGGCGTCGACCGGTTTTTGGAGCTTTCGCTCGCCGCCGAACGCGGTTTTGCCCCCGACCCGGCAAAACCGGCTTCGCTGTTCGAGGACCATATCGAGCCGCTGCTCAGGCAGCGATAAAACCCTGATCGGGGTTTTACGGCGCTGCCCGTAAGCCATCCCCAAACCTTCACCGTGCAAGCCTTCCCCCTGCCGCCTCCAAACGGCTCTTTCCAAGGGGTGGACAATGGCGCGTGGACGAAAGCATGAAGCAAGCCGGTTCGGGGACGCGGGGGGTGCCTCCGCCGTCGAATTTGCCCTGGTGATGCCGGTCTTCCTGCTGCTGGTGCTCGGCGCGCTTGCCTATGGCATCTATTTCGGCGCGGCCCATTCGGTCCAGCAACTGGCCGCCGATGCCGCCCGGGTGGCGGTGGCCGGGCTCGACGATTGCGAGCGGGGAGACCTCGTCCGCACCTATATCGACGATAACGCATCGAGCTATGTGCTGATCGAGCGCCACCGGCTCTCGGTCAGCGCCGCGCAAAGTTCCGCCGATCCCGGCCAGTTCCTGGTCGAACTGGCCTATGACGCTTCGAGCCTGCCGGTGTGGAACATCTATCCGCCCATCCCCATGCCGGGCAAGACCATCCGCTACGTCTCGACCATCCGCAATGGAGGGGAAGGCCATGGCCCGCCGCTGCCATGCGATCGCTGATTTTTTGCGCGCGACGGGCGGCAATATCGCCGTTTCCGCAGCGCTGCTGTTTCCCCTGCTGCTCGCCGCCGCCGCGCTGGTCGTCGACGAGGCGGCGCTTTATCATGAAAAGCGCCAGATGCAGGCCGCCGTCGATCTTGCCGCCATCCACGCCGCCGCCGATCCGCCAAGGGCGCTGGAGTTGGCCCACCAGACGCTTCTGGACCAAAAGGCGGTCGATGCCGCGATCCCGCTTGCCGAACTGGCCGCCCCGACCGGACCCCTGCGCGTCCAGACGGGGCGCTATACGCCCGACCCCGCACTGGCGGCCGGCGCGCGTTTCGAGCCCGGCGTCAGCCCCGCCAACGCGGTGGCGGTGCATCTGCGCGCGCCCGGAACGCTCCATTTTGCGCGGCTTTTCATGGACGAGGCGCCCGACATCGCAACGAGCGCGCTGGCCAGCGCCACCCCGCGCGCCGCCTTTTCCATCGGCTCGCGGCTGGCGCGCCTCGATGAAGGGCTCGTCAACGCGCTTCTGGGCCAGCTTTTGGGCACGCAGCTTTCGCTGAAGCTGCTCGATTATGAGGCCATCGCCAGCCTCGATATCGGGCTTTTGGACTTTCTCGATGCGCTCGCGGGGAAAATCGGGGTGTCCGCCGGCACGTATGGGGCGGTGTTGGGCGCAAATGTCGCGCTCGCCGACATCGCATTGGCGCTGGCCGCCGCCGCGGGGGGCACCGATCCGGCGGTACTCGACCTGCTGGCCGATCTGGCGGGTGTGATCGATGACGGTCTTTTCGTCGAAATGGCAAGGCTGGTCGCCGCCGACGGACTTGCCGGGGTGGCGGTCGGCACGCCCATGGCCGGCGCGGCTGCGACGATCAACGCGTTCGACCTGCTGACCGCCGCCGCGCTGCTTGCCGACGGCCAGCGACAGGCCGCCTTCGCGCTCGAACCGGGCCTGCCGGGCATTGCCGGGGTCACGGCGCATCTTGCGGTGGGTGAGCCGCCCCAGGCGGCGTGGTACATTTATGGGCCCACGGGCAGTGTCGTGCGCACCGCGCAGGTGCGATTGAAGTTCGATATCGACATCGGCGGTGAATTTGACGGTGGTTCGGGCGGCGTTCTGGGCGATCTTCTCGGCGGTGTTCTGGGCATCGTCCCGCTCCAGATCAGGTTACCGGTCTATGCTGAACTCGCCTTTGCCCAGGCGGAACTGGCAGCGCTCGATTGTCCGGCCGGACGTCCCGATCTGGGCACGGCGACGCTCGCGGTGCGGCCGGGTGTCCTGCGGCTTGCGGTGGGCGAGACCGTCCCGGGCAGCTTTTCCGATACCGCGAGCCCGCTCGTTGTGACGCGCGGGGCGATCGTCAATGTCGCGGGGCTGGCAAGGGTCACCGCGCTGGCCGATGTCCAAGTGGCGCAGACCAGCGCGCATAGGGTCCGGTTTTCCCATGCCGATGTGGAGAACGGCACGGTCAGGACCGTGGGCACGACGACGCCGATTGCCTCGCTCACCCCGTCCCTGCTCAGCCGCCTCGATCTCAGGCTCGAGCCCTTCACCGTGTCCCTGGGCGGCGTTCTGGGCAGGGTCGAAACCCTTCTTGGGCCCGTGACGAACGCGCTCGACAGGATTCTTGTGACCCTTCTGGGGGTGATGGGGCTCTCGGTCGGCGAAGCCGATGTGCGCATGCACGGCTTTGACTGCCGCGCGGCAACGCTGGTCGGCTAGACCGCTTCAGGCTTTGATGGAAACGATCGGCTTGCCTCTGTCGCTTTCCCGGCGAAAGCCGGGAACCATAGCGGACCATCCATCAGAGAGCGTGTTGAAACATGGCCCCCCGGCATTCGCCGGGGAAGCGATGGGAGAGGGTGACTGCTTCCGTCAAAATCCGAAGCGATCCAACTCTCTGATTCCTGATGTCTGAAATCTGACTTCCGGAATTGGTGGAGCCAAGCGGGATCGAACCGCTGACCTCCTGCATGCCATGCAGGCGCTCTCCCAGCTGAGCTATGGCCCCATCTCTTAAGTGAGATCGCGTTCGATCTCACGATGCCCGAAGGTCGCTCTCTCGGACGGCGGCGAACCTATGTGAGAGTGCCGGGGGAAGCAAGAGCAAAATTTCGCCCCCGGCACAAATTGTGACGCCCCGGACCCGTGAGCCGGAGGCGGCAGGGCAAAACCCCTTATCTTTCGTCTTCGTCGACCTCGACGTCGAAATCGATCTGGTCGTCCTCGTCGTCCGTTTCAAGGAAGGTGTCGTCGTCGTCCCCGCCCAGATCGTCCTCGACATCGACATCCTCGACGTCCGGAATCTCGTCGCCCTCATCATCATCGTCGTCGTCATTGTCCTCGGCGTCGTCGAGCGAAATGACTTCGGCGCCGGCGGCCTGCGCGGCGGGATCGATATCGGCCTCTTCGCTCGCCTCCTCGTCCTCGGCCTTTTCGGCGGTCTTGGCGCCGAATTTGACCGACGCCTTTTCGTTCGCCGCTTCAAAGAACGACAAGGGATAGGACTTGCCCGTATAGGGCGAGACGATCGGGTCCTTGTTGAGATCGTAGAATTTCTTACCCGTTACAGGGCAGGTCCGCTTGGTACCGCGTTCATCACTGGCCAAGGCAATTCCCCATAGGCTTATTGAAGGGTTTGTCGGTGCGGGAAGTCTCCAGGCCGGTTTCCGGACCCCCGCCCCATATTGCCCGTCCGGTTACCTTGAAATTTTCGGCCCTGTCAAACCCAAAATGCGTGATCGCGTCCGTGCCGTTGGCACCCCGCCCCGATCATGCTAATGCCGGGCGCGATCAACCTCATCGCGCCGCAAGGCCCAGCCAAGGGTTTTACCCAGTGTCACACGCCCTTCCTCCCCGTTCCCGTTCTGCCTCCGGTGGCGGCGCTCTCAATGGCACGATCAGGGTGCCGGGCGACAAATCGATCTCCCATCGCGCCATGATGTTCGGTGCCATGGCGCGCGGCCGGACCACGGTTTCAGGCCTGCTCGAGGGCGACGATATCCTGGCCACCGGCAAGGCCATGCAGGCGCTGGGCGCGCGGATCGAAAAGGCGGGCGATGTCTGGCATATCGACGGGCTGGGTGTGGGCGGTTTCCTCGCGCCCGAGCACGATCTCGATTTCGGCAATGCGGGGACCGGTGTGAGGCTCGCCATGGGGCTGGTTGGCACTTCGCCCTTCGCAACCCGTTTCGTGGGCGATGCTTCGCTCACCGCCCGCCCCATGGGGCGCGTGCTCGATCCGCTGCGCGCCATCGGGGTCGAGGTGATCGAACACCACGACAACCGGCTGCCCATCGCCCTGCGCGGCCCCCGAACCCCGCTGCCCATCCGCTATCGCGTGCCCATGGCCTCGGCCCAGGTCAAGAGCTGCATCCTTCTGGCCGGGCTTGTCATTCCCGGCGAGACGGTGGTGATCGAGCCGGTGATGACCCGCGACCACACCGAAAAGATGCTCGAAGGATTCGGCGCCGATATTTCGGTTGCGACCGATGCCCAAGGCGTGCGGACCATCACCGTCATGGGCCTGCCCGACCTCAAGGGCCAGGAGCTCATCGTCCCGGGCGATCCGTCCTCGGCCGGCTTCCCGCTGGTGGCGGCGCTGATCGTGCCCGGCTCGGACGTCGTGATCGGGAACGTGCTGATGAACCCCACGCGCACCGGGCTCATCGATACGCTCGTTGAGATGGGTGGGGACATCGCGATCGAAAACCGCCGCGTCTCGGGGGGCGAGGAGATCGCGGACCTGCATGTCAGATATTCGCGGCTCAAGGGCGTGCGCGTGCCCGAGAGCCGCGCGCCTTCGATGATCGATGAATATCCGGTGCTCGCGGTGGCCGCCGCGTTCGCCGAGGGGCGGACGGAAATGCCCGGTATCGAGGAATTGCGCGTCAAGGAATCCGATCGCTTGGCGGCGGTGGCGCGCGGGTTAGAGGCCAATGGCGTTGCCTGTGAGGAAGGCCATGACTATCTCGTCATCGAGGGCAAGGGCCGTGTGCCGGGTGGCGGCACGGTCGAAACCCATCTCGACCACCGCATCGCCATGAGCTTCCTCGTCATGGGGCTTGCGTCGGACAACCCCGTGACGATCGATGACGACCGCATGATCGCCACCAGCTTTCCCAGCTTCATGGATGATTTCACCCGGCTGGGCGCCAGCTTTTCACCCGACGGGGAAGCGGCGTGATCATCGCCGTCGATGGACCCGCCGCCTCGGGCAAGGGCACGATCGGGGCGGCGCTGGCCGCCCATTACGGCCTGCCCCATCTCGATACCGGCCTGCTCTATCGCGCGGTGGGCGAGGCGGTCGCCGCCTGGATCGACGATCCGCAGATCGAAGCCATCGCCACTCGCGCCGCCCAGGCGCTCGATCTCGATGCGCTCGATGGCGAAAAGCTCATCGGCGCGGACGCGGGCGTAAGGGCGAGCCGGATCGCGGTCTTTCCCGGCGTCCGGCAGGCGCTGTTCGATGCCCAGCGCGAATTTGCCCTCAAGCCGGAGGGCGCGGTGCTCGACGGGCGCGATATCGGCACGGTGATCGCGCCCGAGGCCGACGCCAAGCTCTTTATCGTCGCCGATGCCCAGATCCGCACCGAACGGCGCGCTCGCCAGCTCGAGGCGCGCGGGGCGACCGTCGACAGGGCAAGGATGCTCAGGGACATCACCGCGCGCGACGCGCGCGACGCCGCCGCGCCCCATGGCGGATTCCGGCCCGCCGACGATGCGGTCTTGCTCGATACGTCCAATTTGGATATAGAGGCCGCCATCAAGGCAGCCATCGCAGTGGTCGAGGCGGCCATTGCCCGCAAGGCGGCGTCCCGGACGTAAAGGGAAAAGCCAAATCCAAACTTGCGGCTCTGGAACCGTAGCGGACCTGCGGGGAAGCGTTGTAGACGCCTCCCAGCTTGCCGGCTGAAAGCCCTAACATTGCGCGATGAGATGTCCGCGCGGCTCCCCTTGGGGTGCCGAGGCGGGCTGTGGCCATTGCGGGGCGATAAATAGTCAACACCAACCCAAGAAATGTTCCGGGGCTGTCCCCCGGATCGGAGTTTTAATGGCCAACCAGACAGCATCCGCTGAAGATTTTGAAAAGCTCCTGCTCGAGAGCTTCCAGGACATCGACCCCGCCGAAGGCACCGTGGTCAAGGGCACGGTCGTCGCGATCGAAAAGGATCTCGCGATCATCGACGTGGGCCTCAAGACCGAGGGCCGCGTGCCCCTGAAGGAATTCGGCCAGGCCGGCCGCGACGGCACCATCACCGTGGGCTCGGAAGTCGAGGTCTATGTCGACCGCGTCGAGAACGCCATGGGCGAGGCCGTCCTTTCCCGTGAAAAGGCCCGCCGCGAGGAAAGCTGGGTGCGCCTCGAAGCCTTTTACGACAAGGGCGAAAAGGTCGAAGGCCAGATCTTCAACCAGGTCAAGGGCGGCTTCACCGTCGATCTCGATGGCGCCGTGGCCTTCCTGCCGCGCTCGCAGGTCGATATCCGTCCCATCCGCGACATCGCCCCGCTGATGAACGTTCCCCAGCCCTTCCAGATTCTGAAGATGGACAAGCGCCGGGGCAATATCGTGGTTTCGCGCCGCGCCATCCTCGAGGAAAGCCGCGCCGAGCAGCGCTCCGAGATCGTCCAGCAGCTCGAAGAGGGCCAGGTGGTCGAGGGCGTGGTCAAGAACATCACCGATTACGGTGCGTTCGTTGACCTTGGCGGTATCGACGGGCTGCTGCACGTCACCGACATCGCGTGGCGCCGCGTCAACCACCCCAACGAGGTGCTCTCGATCGGCGAGACCATCAAGGTCCAGATCATCCGCGTCAACCAGGAGAGCCACCGCATCTCGCTGGGCATGAAGCAGCTTCAGGCCGACCCGTGGGAAGGCATTGCCGCCAAATACCCGATCGGGGCCAAGTTCACCGGCCGCGTCACCAACATCACCGACTACGGTGCGTTCGTGGAACTGGAGCCGGGCATCGAAGGCCTGATCCACGTCTCGGAAATGAGCTGGACCAAAAAGAACGTCCATCCGGGCAAGATCGTCTCCACCTCCCAGGAAGTCGAGGTGATGGTGCTCGAGGTCGACCCCGAAAAGCGCCGCATTTCGCTCGGTTTGAAGCAGACCCTCGCCAATCCGTGGGAAAGCTTTGCCGACAAGTTCCCCGTGGGCGCCGAGATCGAGGGCGAGGTCAAGAACAAGACCGAGTTCGGTCTGTTCATCGGGCTCGACGGCGATGTGGACGGCATGGTCCACCTTTCCGACCTCGACTGGAACCGTCCGGGCGAAGAAGCGCTCGAGGACTATAACCGCGGCGATATCGTCAAGGCCAAGGTTCTCGACGTCGATATCGAAAAGGAGCGCATCTCGCTCGGTATCAAGCAGCTCGGCACCGATTCCTTCGAGGCTGCTGCAACCGGCGCGGACGGGCTGCGCAAGGGCGCCATCGTTACCTCCGAAGTCACCGCCGTGACCGATGGCGGCCTCGAGGTGCGGATCGCCGATACGGACCTCACGGCCTTCATCCGCCGTTCGGACCTGAGCCGCGACCGCGAAGACCAGCGCCCCGAGCGGTTTGCTGTCGGCGAAAAGGTCGATGCGCGCATCACCCAGTTCGACAAGAAGACCCGCAAAATCGGCCTTTCGATCAAGGCGCTCGAAATCGCCGAGGAAAAGGAAGCGGTGGCCCAGTATGGCTCGTCCGATTCCGGTGCTTCGCTCGGCGACATTCTTGGCGCGGCCCTCAAGGGCCAGGACAAGAAGTAACACGCATTGTGTGTTCGACTTTCAGGAGGCCCGCGCTACCGCGCGGGCCTTTCTCGTTTCGGGGACGGCGCGCGGCTTGCATTGGCCCCCGTGAGTCGTTAGCCCTATCCGCTCTCACGCGCATGTCGAAAGGCCATAGATGACCCAGCTTGGCGACGATCCCCTCCACGCCATCCCCGCGACCCGCGCCATAAGGCGCTCGCGCGGGCGCTGGCGGATTTTTGCCTTTCTGGCGCTTGCTCTGGCCATTCTCGTCGGGGTTTCGCGCTTCGGCCCCGATTTTTCCGCCCCCGGCGAGGCGGTTGCCCGGGTCGAAATCAACGGCACCATCGCAACGGATCGCGACCGGACCGAGCGGATCGCCGCGCTTGCCGACGACGACAGCGTCAGGGCGGTGATCGTTGCCATCAACAGCCCCGGCGGCACGACGGCGGGCGGCGAGGAGCTTTACGAGGCGCTGCGCGCCCTGTCGTCGGCAAAGCCCACTGTTGCCGTCATCAACGAGCTTGGCGCCTCCGCCGCCTATATGACCGCCATCGGCACCGATCATATCCTTGCGCGCCGGCTCTCGATCGTGGGCTCGATCGGCGTTCTCTACCGCCATGTCGACGCCGGACGGCTGCTCGACACCATCGGCATCGATCTCGACAAGATCGCCTCGGGACGGCTCAAGGCCGAGCCCGAATTCGACGCTCCCATGAGCCCCGAAGTCCGCCGCAGCCTCGAGGCGCTGGTCGAGGACAGCTTTGCGTTTTTCCTCGATCTGGTCGCCGAGCGGCGCGGATTGACCCGTCCCCAGGCGCTGGCGCTGGCCGATGGCCGCATCATGACTGGGCAGATGGGGCTTGAAACCGGGCTTGTCGACGCGCTGGGCGGGGAGGCCGAGGCGCGCCAATGGCTCGACGAGACCCATGGCGTCGATACCGGGCTTGCCGCCTTCACCGCATGGCCGCCGCCCTCGCGCACCGGCTGGCTGCGCCAATGGCTGGGCCATGGCGCCGCCGACGCGCTGGGGCTGGGCGCGGGCGGGGCGATCGCGCTTGACGGGCTGATCTCGCTTTGGCACCCTTCACCCTGAAAAAACAAAGGCGGAACAAGGCACAATGGTGCCGGCCAGCCCAAAAACGCGCCGGGAGGCGCATCATGGAATGATCAAGTCCGAACTTGTTGAAAAACTTGCCGCGGAAAATCCGCATCTGTTCCATCGGGACGTCGAAAACATCGTCAATGCGATCCTTAACGAGATCGGCGATGCGCTGGCGCGGGGGGATCGGGTCGAGTTGCGCGGCTTCGGGGCGTTCTCGGTCAAGAACCGCCCGGCGCGTCAGGGCCGCAACCCACGCACCGGCGAACAGGTCGCGGTGGACGAGAAATACGTGCCCCAGTTCAAGGCGGGCAAGGAAATCCGCGAGCGCCTCAACGGCAAATAGATCGCGGGTCCCGGATTCATCGCGCTTGCGGACCGGATCAATGATATCCATCTAGAGCGTTTACAGAACAGGTGGATACCACTTGTCCGGTTCGGGAACGCGATAAATCAAAGACCTGCTGGAGCTTCTGTCTTGATTCCATCAAAATAGAGGCTTTAGGCTGGAAACGCTTCAGGGAAAGACGATTTCAATGCGCAAACGCATCATCGGCTGGCTCGTGCTCGTGCCGCTTTGCGCGATCATCTTCATCTTCGCGCTGGCCAACCGGCACATGGTCGCGGTCAATTTCAACCCGCTGGTCTCCGCCGCCGAGGGGACGGCGGGCTATGGCGTGCCGCTATTTCTCGTGATCTATGCGGCGCTGTTTTTCGGCATCGCGCTGGGCGGGATTGCCGTGTGGTGGACGCAAGGGACCCATCGCCGCTCCGAAAAGCGGCTCAAAAGGGAAAATGTGCAGCTCAAGGCCGACCTCGACGCGGCCCGCCGCGCTCCGGCCCGCGAGCCCGACCCCGCGCTTGCCGCCGCGGACGACCTGGCCTGATCTCCATGGCTTACGATCCGGTTATCAAGATCTGCGGGATCAGGACCCCCGATATCCTCGACCACGTCATTGCCGAGGGTGCGGCGATGGTGGGCTTCAACGCCTTCCCAAAAAGCCCGCGCTTTATCGAAGGGGCGGGCATGGCGGACCTCGTCAAAAGGGCCGCCGGGCGGATCGAAACCGTCGTCCTTTTGGTCGATCCCGATGATGCGGCTCTCGATGCCGCCGCCGCGAGCGGGGCGGGCTGGCTGCAATTGCATGGCCGGGAAACGCCCCGAAGGCTTGAGGCGGCGCGGGTGCGGACGAAAAAAAAGATCATCAAGGCGCTTCCCGTCGGCAGCGCCGAAGACGTTGCGGCCATCCCCGCTTATGCCCGGGTCGCCGACCGGCTGATCCTCGATGCAAAACCGCCCGCTGATGCCACACGGCCCGGCGGGCTGGGCGCAACCTTCGACTGGACGCTGCTCACCGGGCTTGACCGGTCCATCCGCTTCATGCTTTCGGGTGGCCTCGACCTCGACAATGTGGCGCGGGCCATACGCGAGGTCAGGCCCTTCGGGCTCGATGTCGCCTCGGGCGTCGAGCGCGAAAAGGGCGTCAAGGACAAGGCGCTGATCTCGGCCTTCATCGCCAATGCGCGCGCCGCGGCGCGGGAGTGAAAGAAAAGAAAAATGAACAAGCAACCCGCCAATTCCCTGCGCCAGGGGCCCGACGAGAACGGCAAGTTCGGCATTTTCGGCGGACGGTTCGTCGCCGAAACGCTGATGCCGCTCATCCTCGACCTCGAAAAATCGTACCGCGCCGCGCAAGAGGACCCCGAATTCCTTGCGGAAATGGACGATCTGCGCACCCATTTCGCGGGCCGTCCCTCCCCGCTTTATTTCGCCGAGCGCATGAGCGCGGAACTGGGCGGCGCGCGCATCTATTTCAAGCGCGAGGATTTGAATCATACCGGCTCGCACAAGCTCAACAACTGCCTCGGCCAGATCCTTTTGGCCAAACGCATGGGCAAGACGCGCATCATCGCCGAAACGGGGGCCGGGCAGCACGGGGTGGCGACCGCCACGGTCTGTGCGCGGTTCGGGCTGCCCTGCACGATCTTCATGGGCGCCACCGACGTCGAACGCCAGATGCCCAACGTCTTGCGCATGAAGATGCTGGGCGCCGAGGTGCGGCCCGTCACCGCCGGTGCGGGCACCCTCAAGGACGCCATGAACGAGGCGCTGCGCGACTGGGTGACCAATGTGGACACCACCTATTACCTGATCGGCACCGCCGCCGGGCCCCATCCCTATCCCGAAATGGTCAGGGACTTCCAGAAGGTGATCGGAGAGGAAATCCGCACCCAGATCATGGAGATGGAAGGCCGTCTGCCCGACGCGCTGGTCGCCTGTATCGGGGGCGGCTCCAACGCCATCGGCACCTTCCACGACTTTCTCGACGAGCCGGGCGTCAGGATTTTCGGCGCGGAAGCGGCTGGGTACGGGCTCGATGTCGAAAACGGCCACGCCGCCTCGATGGCCGGCGGGCGTCCGGGGGTTCTGCACGGCAACCGCACCTATCTCCTCCAGGACGAGGACGGGCAGATTCTCGAGGGCCATTCGATTTCCGCCGGGCTCGACTATCCCGGCGTCGGCCCCGAACACGCTTTCCTGCGCGATACCGGCCGCGTCTCCTATGTACCGGTCACCGACCAGCAGGCGCTCGACGCCTTCATGGCCTGCACCAAGTTCGAGGGCATCATCCCCGCGCTTGAAAGCGCGCACGGGCTTGCTCATGTGATGGAACTGGCCCCTGCCATGAAGCCCGACGAGGTGATCGTCCTGTGCCTGTCGGGCCGTGGCGACAAGGACGTGGAATCGGTCGGCAGGCAGCTCGGCATGACGCTCTGAGCCTGATGGGCACCGTAAGGGCGCTCGCGCGGCCGGGTGCGATCTGTTGGCTATGTTTCGCGGTTAAGCAGAGGACAAAATGGAGCGGGTGAAGGGAATCGAACCCTCGTCGTAAGCTTGGGAAGCTTCTGCTCTACCATTGAGCTACACCCGCATCCTTAAGGACCAGAGCAGGCCGGAAAATGATCCGGCAGCATCCGGTGCCATCGCTCGCTTCTAGCTGCAATTGTGCCGCCGGGCAAGGCCATTGGCAGTTGCGCCGCTTTGAAATTCGGCGGACGACCTGCCGCTTTTCTGCCTGACCTGCGGGAGCGGGGGCAGGCTCGGAAAGCATCTTTTTCCAAAAAAACACAATCGATTTTTGTCAACAAAGTGGCGCTATCAGTTCTTGGGCAGATTTCCCGAATACAAAAAAAGTAATATGTTTAAAATTATGATTCTGATCCGGATGTAAACGGAGACATTCTTTCTTCTCTTATACAGTTGTCTTTCAAGTATTCGTTGATTTGACAGGGAAACCGCACGTTGTTAGCGTCCGCGCCACTATAAACATGGCTGGAGGCATCATTATGCTTTTTAAATCGGGTGGCGTTGCCGCCGCGATGGGTGTTGTCGCACTCGCAGGGACGCTTTTTGCGACCACATCCATACCGGCGCTTGCGCAGGAAACCACTTGCGGCACCGACCGTAACATCGACATCGCCGAAATGACCTGGCCCTCGGCCGCAGCCCTCGCCCATATCCATGCGATGATTCTGGGCGAAGGGTTCGGCTGTAATGTCGAGGTCGTGGCGGGCGATACGGTCCCGACTTCCGCCTCCATGCTCTCGCGCGGCACCCCGGCGCTGGCGCCGGAATTGTGGACCAGCGCCATCGAGGAGCCCTGGGAGCGCGGCATCGAGGAGGGCATCGTCGTCCAGCTTGCCGACGCCATCACCGACGGCACGGTCGAGGGCTGGTTCATCCCCCGCTATACACTGGAAGCGCATCCCGAACTGACCACCGCCGAGGCGGTGATCGAGCATCCGGACCTGTTCCCCGACCCTGAAAACCCCGGCGAGGGCCGGCTTTATTCCTGCCCGCCGGGCTGGGTGTGCGAACTGTCCACTTCGGCGCTGTTCGAGGCGTTCGACATGGAAAACAAGGGCTGGAACCTCTTTTCCCCCGGTTCGGGCGGCGCGCTCGATGCTTCGATTGCAAGGGCCTTCACCCGCGAGGAGCCGATCCTTTTTTACTATTGGGGTCCGACCTCGATCCTTGGCCAGTTCGACGCCGTTCAGCTTGACCTGGGCCCGGTCGATATCGAGGCCTATACCTGCAATACCGACACCGATTGCCGGGAACCGGCCGGTGTGTCGGCCTATCCGTCCTCCCCGGCTGTGATCGGAGCTGCCGCATGGCTGCCCGAGGAGGCGCCCGAGGTTGCGGCCTATCTGGCCAAGGCGGGGCTCACCAATGCCCAGATCAGTTCGCTCCTCGTTTATGGCGAGGAGAACATGGCGGACGCTGCCGAGACGGCCGAGAACTTCCTGCGCACCGAACAGGACCTGTGGACCTCATGGGTCCCCGACGACGTCGCCGAGCGCGTGCTGGCCAGTCTTGGCTGAAGCTGAAAGCCGATAACACTTAATCGCGGCCGGGCCATCGCCCGGTCGCGTTTCCTTTTACGGGCAACAGCACAAGGGATGGCAATGTTTCCCGAACTGATCGATACGCGCCCCCTCCGCCGCGCAGTGGATGACGGGCTCAACTGGGTCGTGCGCAACTGGGGCGGCGAGCTCGAGGCGGCGGCCTATCCTCTTTTGATGTTCCTCAACTGGATCGAGCGCCTGCTGCTGGCAACCCCGTGGTGGCTCATCGTCGCCATCCTCGTGGGGCTGGCGTTCCTCGCCACCCGCAACTGGAAACTGCCCGTCGTGGTGCTGGTGGCGCTCGTGTTCATGGGCATCATGGAGCTCTGGCGCGACGCCATGGTGACGACGGCGCTGATGCTGGCCGCAACGCTGACCGCGATCGTCATTTCCATCCCCATCGGGGTCTGGATGTCGCGCTCGATGCGGGTCCGCCAGATCGTGACCCCGGTGCTCGACCTCATGCAGACCATGCCCAGCTTCGTCTATCTCATTCCCGCCGTCATGATCTTTGGGCCGGGCAAGATCCCGGCGCTGCTCGCCACCATCGTTTATGCCTCCCCGCCCCTGATGCGTCTCACCGATCTGGGGCTGCGCAATGTCGACCCGGCGGTGATGGAAGCCAGCCGTGCCTTTGGTGACACCCCCACCCAGCGTCTGTTCGGCGTTCAGGTGCCGCTTGCGCTCCCCACCATCCTTGCGGGCGTCAACCAGACGACCATGATGGCGCTCGCCATGGTGGTGATCGCCTCGATGATCGGGGCGGGCGGGCTCGGCTATCAGGTGCTGCAGGGCATCGGGCGGCTCGAGGTGAGCCGGGGCCTTTTTGCCGGGCTCGGCATCGTCGTGCTCGCCATCGTTTTCGACCGCATCACGCAAGCCTATGGCAAACGGCTCCAGGAGCGGTTTGGTCTCGGGGAGGTCCGGTAATGGATACCAACGGCACGACAGCAGACCTCGCCATCACCATGCGTGGGGTCACCAAGATTTTTGGGCCCGCCCCCGAAACGGCACTCGCCCTTCTCACAAAAGGCAAGTCCAAGACCGAGGTACAAGCCGAAACCAACCATGTCGTGGGTCTGGACGATGTGAGTCTGGACATCGAACGGGGCCAGATTTTCGTGGTCATGGGGCTTTCGGGATCGGGAAAATCCACCCTCATCCGCCACGTCAACCGCCTGATCGACCCGACTGCCGGCAAGATCGTCGTCAATGGCGAGGACGTGCTCTCGATGAGCCTTGACCAGTTGCGCACCTTCCGGCGCACCTCGATCGCCATGGTGTTCCAGAAATTCGGGCTGCTCCCGCACCGCTCGGTGCTCAGCAATGTCGCCTATGGCCTTGAGATTCGGGGCGTCGGGAAAGCCGAGCGGCTGGAGCGGGCAGCCCATTGGGTCGAGGTGGTGGGGCTGTCGGGCTATGAACGATCGCGCCCCCGCCAGCTTTCCGGTGGCCAGCAGCAGCGCGTGGGGCTCGCCCGGGCGCTGGCCATGGACACCGACATATTGTTGATGGACGAGGCGTTTTCCGCCCTCGATCCGCTGATCCGTTCCGGCATGCAGGAACAGTTGATCGAGCTGCAGTCCTCGCTCAACAAGACCATCCTGTTTATCACCCATGATTTCGACGAGGCGCTCAAGATCGGCAACCGTATCGCGGTGCTCAAGGATGGCGCGGTGCAGCAGGTCGGCAAGCCCGAGGAAATCGTGCTCAACCCGGCCAACGCCCATATCGAGGAGTTCGTGCGCGACGTGAACAAGGCCCGTGCCATCCACGTGCGCACCATCATGGAAAAGGGTGCGTTCGAGCCTTGCGAGCACACCGTCCCCATGGATGCCCGCTGCGAGGACGTGCTGCCCTGGTTCGCCGAACACCAATGGGTCGGCGTCACCAATGCCGATGGCGGCCAGATCGGCCGCGTGAGCGCGAGACAGGTGATCCGGGCGCTGGCGAAATATTCGCCGGATGTGGCCGATCCGGTCTGAGATGGGCAAGCTTTTTTAGCCGGCATCGCTGCCCCTTCTCCCGACCCATTCCCACGGGGCAGAGCTATCGCATATGGATTTGCGTGCGTGGCTTCACCCCTCCCCATCAAGGGGAGGGTGTTTCCTTTTCCTTGGCTGTCTCCCTACGCACAAGGCCAGCACCTCCCCCTTTGTGGGGGAGGATGGGAGGGGGGATTCGGCGGCAGCCGAACCATATGCGATATAACAACCCCACGCCGGGGTGAGGGGGCCAACGATGCCGGAAACGCGCCTCAACCCTCAGCCGGAAACGCCCTGAAATGCTTTGAAAGCTTGAGGCTCTGGGCCTGATAGTTGGACCCCAGCGCGGTGCCGTAAAGCTCGGCGGGCCGCTCGGCCATCTTTTCATAAAGCAGCCGCCCCACGGTCTGGCCGTGGCCCAAAAGAAACGGCACCTCGCGGCTCCGCACTTCCAGCACGGCGCGCGAGCCCTCCCCGCCCGCCGCCGAATGGCCGAAGCCGGGATCGAAGAACCCGGCGTAATGGACGCGGAACTCACCCACCAAAGGATCGAACGGCACCATCTCGGCGGCGTAGTCGGGGGGCACGTGAACACTCTCGCGTGAAACGAGGATATAGAACTCGTCGGGATCGAGGATCAGCTCGTTGTCGCCGCGATTATAGAGCGGCTCCCAGTAGTCGAGCACATCGAGCGCGTCCTTCCTGTCCACATCGACCACCGCCGTGTGGCGCTTGGAGCGGAACCCGATCAGCCCGCCGCGCCCGTCGCCCTTGAGATCGATGGATAGTGCCACGCCCTCGCCCACATCCATGTTGGGGTCGAAAACCAGCGTTTCCTTCTTGTGCAGCGCCTTGTGCTGGGCGATCGAGAGGCGCGGATTTCCCGAGCGGAACCGCATCTGGGACAGCCGCGAGCCGGTCCTTACCAGCACCGGGAAGGTACGCGGCGAGATTTCGATATAAAGCGGGCCCTTATAACCGGCCGCCACCGTATCGAAGCTGCGCGCGCCGTCGGTGATGACGCGGGTGAAGATATCGAGCCGTCCGGTCGAGCTCTTGGGGTTGGCGGCCGCCGCCACCTCTTTGGGCAGGTCGAGGCTTTCGAGCAGCGGGACGATATAGACGCAGCCGCGCTCGAGCACCGCCCCCTTGGTGAGATCGATTTCGTGCAGCTTTAGGTTTTCCACCCGCTCGGCCACCGTCTTTTCGGGACCGGGCAGAAAGCTCGAGCGCACGCGCAGCGCCTTTTCGCCCAGCCGCAGGTCAAGGCTTGCGGGCTGGACCTGATCGGCGTCGAACTTCTTGCCCGAAGCAATGGCGCCGGTCCTCGCGAGTGCCTTGATGAGCCGCGCCGAAAAAATCCCCTGTGGCCACGCTTCGCTCATCCTCACCCGCTCCTTTTCCTCGCGCATGCCAAACTCCGTATGTCACCCCGGGATTTATTCCCGGGGCCCAGCGCGGAACCACCAACGCGCTCAGTGTATGCCGCTGCCGCTATTCTGGATTCCGGCAATGAATGCCGGAATGATATTGGAGAGAGCAGCAATATCGTCTGGTTCAGGCTTATCAACCGGGGCGATTGACGCCAAGCCGCATTTGGGTCTAACAACATCGCTGTCCGCAGCTTTTAGGCTCCGGCGAGGTGGTGATTTGGCCGGTCCGATTGCAGGCCACCTTAAAACAAGCTGCTAAAGAGACCCGTTTTCCGCCGGCCGCGATCGCACGCGTGCCGGTTTTTTCGTTTCGAGGTGGCCCATGCCCAAGGAAAAGAACCCGCTTTACGACCACAGGCGCCGCAAGGCGCAGACCATGCTGGTTCACGGCGGTATGGAGCGCAGCCAGTACGGAGAAACCTCCGAGGCCATCTTTTTCAATTCCGGCTTTGTCTATCCCACTTCCGAAGGCGCCGAAGCGCGCTTTGACGGCACCGAGCCCGGCCACATCTATTCGCGCTTTTCAAACCCCACCGTCGAGACGTTCCAGACGCGCGCCGCGCTGCTCGAAGGAGCCGAGGCGGCGCGCGGCACGGCCTCGGGCATGGCCGCCGTCACGACGGCTGTGCTCAGCCAGGTGCGGGCCGGCGATCATGCGGTTGCCGCCCGGGCGCTGTTTGGCGGGTGCCGCTACGTGATGGAAGACTATCTGCCGCGCTGGGGCGTTGAAACGACGCTCGTCGATGGCCGCGACCCGGAAAATTTCACCCGCGCCATGCGGCCCAACACAAAGCTGGTGTTCGTCGAAACCCCGACCAATCCAACGCTCGATCTGGTGGATCTGAGGGCCGTCGCCGATATCGCACACGCCCATGGTGCGGTGCTCGTCGTCGATAACGTCTTTGCCACCCCCATCTGGCAAAAGCCGCTCGAACTGGGCGCCGATCTCGTCGTTTATTCGGCGACCAAGCATATGGACGGGCAGGGACGCGCGCTGGGCGGGGTCATCCTTGGCCGCAGGGAGCTGATCGAGGGCGATATCCACACCATCATCCGCCAGACCGGACCCTCCATGTCCCCGTTCAACGCCTGGGTGCTGCTCAAGAGCCTTGAAACCCTGCCACTCCGCGTCAAGGCGATGACCGATGGCGCGGCCAGACTGGCCGATTTTTTTGCCAGCCACCCCAAAATCGAGCACATAAGCTATCCCTTCCACCCCAGCCATCCCCAGCACGAACTGGCGAGGCGCCAGATGGGCGGCGGCTCGACGCTGATCGCCCTCACGGTAAAGGGCGGCAAGGAGGCGGCGTTCCGGATGGCCGACGCGCTGGCGATCGTTGCGATCTCCAACAATCTGGGCGACGCCAAATCGATCATCTCCCACCCCGCAACCACCACCCACCAGCGTTTTTCGGACGATGCAAAGGCCGAAATGGGCATCAGCGCGGGCCTGCTGCGCCTGTCGGTGGGGCTGGAAGATCCCGACGACCTCATCGCCGACTTCACCTACGCGCTCGACGAGGCATAGGGCGCGGCCTTTTCGCCAAGCGCTACACCTGCCCGTCGTCGGGAGTGTGTACCGAGGTTTTCCATCGCCTTCCTCTCCCTTGAGGGCAGGGCCAACGTATATGCTTCGGCTTACGCCGAATCTCCCCTCCCAACCTCCCCCACAAGGGGGGAGGTGCTGGCCTTGTGCGTAGGGGAGCAGCCAAGCCAAGGAAACACCCTCCCCTTGATGGGGAGGGTGGGGGAGGGGTGAGGCCACACACGCAAATCCATCTGCGATAGCACTCCCTCAAGAGGGAGGGAGCGAAAGAGCCGGAGCGCGCGCCTTCTCTCAAAAGTCCAAGTAAACGCTCCCCGTCATTGCCCGCTTTATCCGGGCAACCCGGCCTAAACCCTGCCGGATAGCGAGGGGGAACTCGATCAGCGCTTCTTGCGCTCGACCTGGTGATAGGCGCGGCGGGCGTGGAACTCGCAGTAGGGCTTGCCCTCTTCCGCATTGCGGCCGCAGAAATGGAACTCGCTCGACATGGGATCGCCGATCGGCCACTTGCAGGTCTTTTCGGAAAGCTGGAGCAGGGAAATGCGCTCCTCGGGCGGGATGTAAAGCTCGGTGGCTCGGGTCTGCACCTCGGCCACCGTCTCGGTTTCAAGTTCGGTGTCGATCTTGAGGGCGGTGGCGCCCACTACCGGTGCGGCGCTGGTACGGCGCTGGCTCACCGCGCTGACGCTGGCGCGCGCGGCCGGCCCTGCACCCGATGAGGGTCGGCGAGGCGGCGCTGCGCGCGGCGCCTTGGGGCGCGAGGCGACATTGGCGGGCTTGGCGCGGGCCGAAAGTTTGAGCCTGTGCACCTTGCCGATCACCGCGTTGCGCGTTACCCCGCCACTCAACTCCCCGGCGATCTGGCTGGCGCTCAGGCCTTCCATCCAGAGTTTCTTGAGAAGGGCTACGCGTTCGTCGGTCCAGGTCATGATCGATAAGGCTCCCAAGCTGAATGACGATTCAGAGTCCGATCCCGTGCCGCGAGACGCGTCCGCGGGCCGAGATACTAGGTCTCGTAGAGTGATTGGGGTCCGCACACGAGATATCGTGCTCCCAATGGCGGCCATCCTACACAAGCGGTGGAATCGCTTGCAAGAGAGCCAAGCGAGTTTCCCAAGATAATCCCCGTGCAATTGCGAACGGGGATGGAAATCGGGGAAAGCTGTTGCACGCGGCACACAGCCCGCCCTCCCCGCAATGGCTAGCAGCAGATTGTGGCCAGTGTGAGTCCAGACCCGCCGGGAGGGCCGGAAACAGGGCATTCTCGCACGCTCCATCATTGACTTTTCTGGCGTCCGGGATCATAAGCGGACAAGGAAAAGCGCGTGTCTGGACCGATTGGCCGGGCGCGTTTTTCGTTTTGGGGATATCCCTTTCGTCACGACGACACCAATTCGAGAAGGTAGCATTCAGCATGTCTGCGCTCTACGGCACGTATGCCCGGTCCGAACTCGCCTTTGTGCGGGGCGAGGGCATGCGATTGTACACCGCGGACGGCACGGCCTATCTCGATTTCAACGCGGGGATCGCGGTCAACGCGCTCGGCCATGGCGATCCGCACCTTGTCGAGACCATCAAGGCCCAGGCCGAAAAGCTCTGGCACGTCTCCAATATCTACGTGATCCCCGAGCAGGAACGGCTGGCCCGGCGGCTGGCCGAGGCGACCTTTGCCGACAAGGTGTTCTTCACCAATTCGGGCGCCGAGGCGCTCGAATGCGCCATCAAGACCGCGCGGCGCTATTTCTGGGACAAGGGGGAAACGGAACGGGTCGATATCATCGGCTTTGCCGGTTCCTTCCACGGGCGCACCACCGCGACCATCGCGGCGGCGGGCAACGCCTCCTATACGGAGGGTTTTGGCCCCATGCCCGGCTACAAGCATATCGAGCCGGGCGATCTGAAACGTGTCGAGGCGGCGATCGACGAGAAGACCGCCGCGATCCTTATCGAGCCGGTGCAGGGCGAGGGCGGGGTCACGGCGTTCTCCGACGCCTACCTCCAGGGGCTGCGTGCGCTCGCCGACAGGCACGGCATCCTCCTGATCTTCGACGAGGTCCAGTGCGGCTATGGCCGGACGGGCAAGTTCTTTGCCTTTGAGTGGGCCGGGGTCACCCCCGACATCATGGCGGTCGCCAAGGCCATCGGCAACGGCTTCCCGCTCGGGGCCTGCCTTGCCACCGAAGAGGTCGCCAGATGCATGGTGCCGGGCACGCATGGCTCGACCTATGGCGGCAATCCCTTGGCCTGCGCGGTGGGCAATGCCGTTCTCGACCGCGTGCTCGCGCCGGGCTTTTTCGAGCATGTCGAGGCCATGGGCAAGGTGTTGTCGCGCCATCTTCATCAATTGATGCAGAAATATCCCGGCCTCATCACCGAGGTGCGGGGCAAGGGCCTGATCGCCGGGCTCAAGATCACGCCTCCGGTCCGCGACTTTGTCCAGCGGCTGCGCGATCACAAGCTGCTTGCGGTGGCGGCCAGCGACAATGTCCTGCGCCTTCTGCCGCCCCTGATCGTCACCGAAGCCGAGATCGAGGAAGCGGTGGCGATCCTCTCGGACGCCTTTGCCGAACTCGAGACGGAAAGCGCCAACGCGGCCCAATAAGGCCCGCGTCTTCATTCGACAGCATCGATTTTCAAGGACCAGTCAATCATGACGGGACAGCCAAGACATTTTCTCGATCTCAAGGATTTCTCCCACGACCAGTTGCGGGTCATCCTCGATCTGGCCCACGCCCTCAAGGGCCGGCTGAAGGCCGGGGAACGGCCCGCGCTTTTGAAGGACAAGGTGCTCGCCATGATCTTCGAGCGCCAGTCGACCCGTACCCGCGTCTCGTTCGATGTCGGCATGCGCCAGCTCGGGGGCGAAACGCTGATGCTGACGGGCCAGGAAATGCAGCTCGCCCGCGAGGAAACCATCGAGGATACCGCGCGGGTGATGAGCCGGTATGTCGATGCCATCATGATCCGCATCCTCTCCCACGACGACCTGCTCGATCTCGCGGGCGCCTCGGGCGTGCCGGTCGTCAACGGGCTGACGCGCCGCTCGCACCCCTGCCAGGTGATGGCCGACCTCATGACCTATGAAGAGCATCGCGGGCCGATCGCGGGCAAAAAGATCGCCTGGGTCGGGGACAGCAACAACGTGCTGGCGTCATGGGTTCACGCTACCGCTCTGTTCGGCGCAACGCTCTCGATCGCCTGCCCGAAAGAATACTGGCCCGATCAGGGGCTTTTGTCCGACATCGCGGCAGCGGGAGACGCCGTCTCGCTGGGCACCGACCCGGCCGCCGCCACGAAAGATGCGGATCTCATCATCACCGACACCTGGGTCTCGATGGGCGATACCGACGAGGGTGAGCGCCGCCGCATCTTGAAACCTTACCGGGTCGATCCGAAATTAATGGCCAACGCCAACCCCGAAGCCCTCTTCATGCACTGCCTGCCCGCCCATCGGGGCGACGAGGTTACCGACGAGGTGATCGACGGTCCTCAATCGGTGGTGTTCGATGAGGCCGAAAACCGGCTCCACGTGCAAAAGGCGATCCTTTGCTGGGTCTTCGGGATCGAAACCATCTGAAAGCCCGCGCCCCCACATCCATCGCGGCGCGGCACAAGGAAAATCCATGAGTCAGAGCACCCTCGAACAGTTCGGCCTCAACCGCCCCGAAAGCGGAGACGACGTTGCCGTACCCTTTGCGCTCGAGACGCTGGACAGCCGGGGGCGCGTCGTGCGCCTGGGCGATGCGCTCGATACGATCATTTCGCGCCACGGCTACCCCGAACCGGTCGCCCGTCTTCTGGGCGAGGCAACGACGCTGGCCGCGCTGATCGGCTCCTCGCTCAAATTCGAGGGCCGGTTCATCCTTCAGTCGCGCACCGATGGGCCGGTGAGCCTTCTGGTCGTCGACTTCGACACCCCGGACGGGTTGCGCGCCTATGCGCGCTATGACGCCGAAACCATCGAAAAGGCCGCCGCCGAGGGCCGGGCAAGCCCGGCCGAACTGCTGGGCAAGGGCATTCTGGCGCTGACGGTCGACCAGGGCGTCCACATGGACCGCTATCAGGGGATCGTCGAGTTGGGCGGCGATGACGGGCTCGAAGAGGTCGCCCATACCTATTTTCTCCAGTCCGAGCAGATCCCGACCCGCGTGCGGCTGGCGGTCGCCGAATATTCCGAGCGCGGCACGCCCGGTTCGTGCTGGCGTGCCGGGGGCGTCCTGCTCCAGCACCTGCCCGAAAGCGGGACGCCGCACATGGCCGACCTGCCCGGCGACGGGGATTTCGCCAATGAGCAAACCGCCGATCCCGATTTTGTCGAGGACGATAGCTGGACCGAGGCAAGAGCGCTGCTCGACACCGTGACCGATGCGGAACTGGCCGACCCCGACCTTTCCGCCGAACGGTTGCTGTTCCGCCTCTACCACGAGACGGGGGTGAGGGTCTTCGAGCCCCAGATCCTGCTTGAGCGCTGCACGTGCTCGGCCGAGCGGGTCGAACAGATGATCTATGATTTTACGCCCGAGGACCGGGCCGAAATGGTCGTCGACGGGCAGATCGAGGTGGTGTGCGAGTTCTGCTCGACCCACTATCATTTCAATCCCAACCAGTTCTGAGGCGTTTCAGGTTTAGTCGGAAACAGCCTCTCACTCTCCCCTCGCTTTTCCGGCGAAAGCCGGAAACCATCGCGAAACCTCAACTTGCGCGGGTTTTCAAGCATGGACTCCGGCTTTCGCCGGAGAAGCAAACAGAGCGTTTGGCCGATTCCACTAGATCGCATCAGGTTTTGACGGAATCATCGAGGTTCCTGCGATTGCGGCGGGTTCGATCTGGACCCCGGGAATGAATCCCGGGGTGACAAGCGGGAATGGGGCAGGTATCGGCCAAAATTACCAATGTCATTCCGGGACTGGTTCCCGGCAATCCAGTGCGATCCATCCCCAACCGCCCCGGCAGGCCGTTTCCATCAAAACCTGAAACGATCTAAAGCTGGAACCGCTCCTGGATCAGCTTTCCAAATCCTTGCGAAAAGTTCATTTGAGCGCAGGGAAATGAGCCTGTAGCTTGCGCCAAACGCTCCAGTTCAGGGATCGCCTTCATTGGACAAGACCGGCGGGCCGGATGCGGCACACCATTCCGCATCCGGACAAAGCCCCACCTCCGTGCAGGACCGCCCGAAAAAGCGGTTCGGCATTCTTTCGGCGCTGGCCCGGTTCGCCATCGCGCTGCTGGTGGTGGGGTTCGCCCTCTATCAGGTGATGGGATGGGTCGCCAGCCGTCCCGAGGCGCCCCAGCGCATCAACCGCGAGCGGACCTTCACCGTCAACGCCGTCACCCCCGCCTATGGCACCCATGGCGCCGACATCACCACTTTCGGGCAGGTGGTCGCCGCCCGTACGCTCGATCTGCGCGCCCAGGTCCAGGGGCGGGTCATCGAGGTTTCCCCCCGCTTTGTTGCGGGCGGGGAAGTCGAGGCGGGCGAGCTTCTGGTGCGGATCGACCCCTTTTCCTATGACGCGGCGGTCCTCGAGGCACAGGCGGCGATCGCCAATGCCGAGCTTTCTCTGGCCGAGGCACGTGAGGCCAAGACCCTCGAGGAACGCAACATCACCACCGCCCGGTCATCGCTGGCCGCCGCCGAAACCGACCTGGAGCGCGCCCGGTCCCTGCTCGCCTCGGGCGCGGCGACCCAGCAGACGGTCGATACCCGCGCGCTCACCGTCGCCGAGCGCCAGCAGGCGCTCAATCAGCGCGAAGCCAACCTTTTTACCCTCGATGCGCAGATCCTGCGCCAACAGGCCGCCATCGCGCAGGCCGGCCACGAACTCGATTTGGCCGAACGCAACCGCGCCAATACCGAGATAACCGCCCCGTTCGACGCCACGGTCACCGCCAGCGCGGTGACCGAAGGGGGCTATGTCAACGCCAATGAAAATCTCGGCTCGCTCTATGAGACCGCCGCGCTCGATGTTCATTTCATGCTGTCCGACCGCCAGTTCCGGGACCTTTCAGCGACCGGGATCGTCGGCCGGGCGTTGACGGTCTCGTCCTCGGCCCGCGCCACTCCCGGCCAGTCGCGTGGCACCATCACCCGCGTTGCCGCCGAAGTCGATCCCTCGACGGGCGGCATCATGGTCTTTGCCCGGCTCGACGCCGACGGCGCCCGTCAGTTGCGGCCCGGTACCTTCGTTTCGGTCGCCGTCGAGGGCGTTGCCCATGAGCGGAGCCTTTTGATCCCCGAAACGGCGGTCTATGACGAGGACCATCTTTATGTGATCCGCGACGGCCGCATGGCGGCAGTTCGGGTGGACATCCTTGCCCGTAGCAATGACCAGTTGATCGTCCGGGCCGAGATCGCCGAGGGCGAGCGCATCATCACCTCGCGGCTCTCCCAGGCGGGCGAGGGGGTGGCCGTTGCCGTTGAAGGCGAGGAAAGCACACCGGCTGGCGGCGGCACGTTCATGCGCGGTGGACCCGGGGGCGGCGGCTGATGCGCCCTTCGCCCGAAGCCTCGCGCGGGTTGCTGGCCGGATTTGTCAGGCACCACAACGCCGCCAATCTGCTCATGGTCCTTTTCATTCTCTTCGGGGCCTGGGGGCTTGCGAACCTCAACCGGCAATTGATGCCCAATACCGAGATACGGTCGATCACCATCGGAGTGACCTGGAGCGGAGCGACCGCCGAGGACGTCGAGCGCAACGTCATGCTGCTGATCGAACCCGCCGTCCAGGGCATCGACGGCGTCATCTCCATGAACTCGTTTGCGCGCGAGGGGCGCGGGCAGATCACGCTCAATTTCGAGCGCAACGTCAATATGCAGAACGCCGAGCGGCTGGTGCAGTCCGCCGTCTCCTCGGTCGGCAACCTTCCCTCCGGGGCCAGTACGCCCACCGTCTCGGCGCGGCGTTTTTTCGACCCGGTGGCCGCGATTGCCATTTCGGGCCCCTTCCCCGAAGAAGCGCTCCGGCACTATGCCCGCGAAATCCGCGACGGCTTGCTGGCAGCCGGCGTCGACAGGGTCGATTTCACAGGCTATCGCGACCGGCAATTGCGCATCGAGGTGGACGACGCCAAGCTCCGCCAGCTCGGACTTACCCTCGCCGATCTTTCCAACGCGCTCTCCCCCAATTTCAACGATCAGCCATCGGGAACGCTGAGCGGCGATTTCGACGCCCAGATCAGGGCCGCCGCGCGCGAGCTTTCGACCCGGCAGATCGCCGAGACGGAAATCTATTCCTCCGCCACCGGGCAGGTGCTGACCTTCGGAGACGTCGCGGCCATCTCCGATGCATTCAACCCCGATACACCGCTCGGTTATATGCGCGGCGAGCCCGCGATCAAGCTCCAGGTCTCGCGCGCCGCCAATGCGGACACGGTCACCACCTATGAGGCGGTGCGGGCCTATATCGACCAGTTGCAGCCGACCCTGCCCAATTCGCTCAACGCCGTGGTGTTCGACGCCGCCGCCGAACAGGTCAACCAGCGCCTTGCGCTGCTGATCTCCAACGGGCTCATGGGCTATCTGCTCGTCCTCGTGGTTCTCTTTGTCTTTCTGGACATGCGCGTTGCCTTCTGGGTGGCCTCCGGGGTGCCGATTGCGCTTCTGGGCGGGCTGGGGGCGATGTATGCGCTGGGGCTGACCCTCGACATGATCTCGATGTTCGGGCTGATGATGATGCTGGGGATCATCGTCGACAACACCATCGTCGTGGGCGAACACACCTCGACGCTCTATGCGCGGGGCCTTTCGCGTTCCGAAGCGGCCATCAGCACCGCCACCCGCATGGCCCCGCCGGTCATCGCCATGTCGCTGACCACCATGGCCGCGTTCGCGCCGGTGTGGCTGGTGGGCGATGTGGTGGGCCAGATGATGGCCCCGCTGCCGGTGATCGTCGTTGCGGTGATGGTGGCGAGTCTGCTCGAGTGCTTTTTCATCCTGCCGGGACACCTCGCCCACTCCCTGCCGCGCCAGCGCAGGCGCCCGGGCTGGTTCCGGCGCAATTTCGATGCCGGCTTTGCTTATTTCCGCGACCGCATGTTCGGGACCGTTGCCCACTGGTCCTATTCCTGGCGCTACCTGACCGCCGCCATCGCGCTGGCCATCACCATCAGCGCGCTGGGGCTCTTGATGTCCAACCAGTTGCGGTTCGACTTCTTCCCCACGACCGAGGCGGAAAGCTTCAACGTCTCCGCCCAGTTCCAGGCCGGCATCCCGCAAAACGAGATGGCCGCCGTCATCCAGGAGATCGAGGACGCGGTGTCCGAGGTCGAGCACAGTCTTACCCCCGATGGCGAGGACCTGATCGTCACGACCTATGCCAGCCTCGACCTCGAGGAAGGGCGCGCCAATTTCAACGTCTATCTCACCCCGTCCGAAGAGCGTTCCGTGCGCACGCCCGTCATCACTCAGGCGTTGCGCGACAACCTCCCTGCGGTGGCGGGCGTCGAAAGCATCGGCATCCGCGAATCCCGGGGCGGACCACAGGGTCAGGCCATCGACATCCGCTTCGTGGGCCGCGACGCGGCGACCCTCAAGCGCGCCTCGGAAACCCTCCAGGACGTCCTTGAGGGCTTCCCGGAGGTCAATTCGGCCATGGACACGCTATTTTACGGCAGTCCCGAGCTGATCATGACGCTGAACGCGCGCGGCACGGGGCTGGGGTTCGACCTCGTAACGCTGGGCACGCAAGTGCGCGATGCCTTCCAGGGCCGCACCGCAGGCACTATCGCCGCCCACGAGGAAGAAATCACCGTAAGGCTGATCAGGACCACGGAGGCGACCGGCTCGGCGGCGCTGCGTGAGATGTGGGTGCGCGCGCCCGGCGGGGCCTATGTGCCGCTCGATTCGATCGTCGAGTTTTCCGAGCGGCAGGGTTTTGCCTTCATCGCCCGCGAGAACGGCCGGACGGCGGTATCGGTGCGGGCCGATGTCTCCGAGGGCGCCGACGCGGGCGAAATCCTTGCCCGGCTCGAAGCCGACTACCTGCCCCGGATTGCCGCCGATTACGGCATTTCCTACGAGTTTGGGGGCAGGCAGGCCGAACAGAACGCGGCGTTCGCCGATCTCGCGATCGGGGCGGTTTTCGCGTTGGCGGTGATGTATGTGATCGTTTCCTGGGTGTTCGCCTCGTGGTTCGCCCCGATCGCGGTTATGATCATCATCCCGTTCGGCATCGCGGGAGCGATCTGGGGCCACTATCTTCTGGGTCATAGCCTGACGGTCGTTTCGATGATGGGCATGCTCGGGCTGGGCGGAATCCTTATCAACGCCTCGATCGTCATGATCGCGCGCATGAACGAAAGGTTGGCGGAGGGCGAGGGGCTGCGCGAAGCCGCCGTGGGTGCGTCCCGCGACCGGCTGCGGGCCGTGATCCTCACATCGCTCACAACAATTGGCGGGCTTCTCCCGCTGATCTTTGAAAAGAGCCTTGTCGCCCAGTTCCTGATCCCCATGGCGCTGACCATCGTCTCGGGCCTGTCGGTGGCAACGCTTCTGGTGCTATTCCTCGTCCCCGCCATTCTCGGGATCGGCGCCGACATCGCCGCCTTCCTGCGCTGGCTGTTCCTGACGCCCAATGCTCCCACGTTCCGCGAGATGATCGCCGGACAGCATCATCGGAACCAGCCTCGGGCGCCCGCGCAATAGAACGGCGCTACCGTGTCTTGTGCCACTCGGGGAGCGGGAACAGGCGGTCGTAGGCCAGGTTGAAGACATAGGCATAGACCAGATAGAAAAGGGCGAACGCGGCGTCCATCACCAGGGCTTCGAGAAGCGAAATCTGGAGATACCAGGCGATGAACGGCAGGAGGACGATCAAAAGTCCCAGCTCGAACAGCGCGGCGTGAACGATCCGCATGCGGCGCGATTTGAGGGTCGTGCCGGTCATGCGCTTGTGGGCGTGGTCGAAGATCAGGTTGTAAAGATAGTTCCAGCCCGTCGCCAGTGTGGCGCCCACGATACCGATCACGCCGATGTCGCCCATGGGCTTGGAAAAGAACAGCGCCCCGAGCGGGATGACGAGAAAAAGCCCGATGATCTCAAAGCTCAGAGCGTGGCGGATACGGTCCCAGACGCTACGCATGAGGTTTAACCCTTTCAACCGGGCCGTCCCGAAATGCTTCCCATGATGGGGGTGAGGCCGTCCTCACGCCGGCCCCTATCTAGGACGGGTGGCGTCCGGTTTCAAGCCGGCTCGCCTGCCACCAGATCGTCGGTGGTGAACTGGATGGCGTGCAGCCTTGCGTAAAGCCCGCCGCGCGCGACCAGCGCCTTGTGGGTGCCCTCCTCAACGATACCTTGGGCCGTGACGACGAGGATGCGGTCGGCGTTGCGGATGGTCGCTAGCCGGTGCGCGATGACGAGCGTCGTGCGCCCCTCGGCGAGCTTTGCGAGCGCCGCCTGGATTTCCCGCTCGGTCTCCATGTCCAGCGCCGAGGTCGCCTCATCGAGAATGAGGATGGGCGGGTTTTTCAGGAACACCCTTGCGATCGCCAGCCGCTGCCTTTGCCCGCCGGACAGTTTCGCCCCGCGTTCGCCCACCAGCGTATCGAGCCCGTCGGGCAGGCTTTCGATCACCCGATCGAACTGCGCCTTGCGCGCCGCCTCCATGATCTCGGCATCGCTCGCCCCGGGCCGGCCATAGGCGATGTTGTCGCGAATGGTTGTACCGAAGACAAACGCGTCCTGCTGCACGATACCGATCTGACTGCGGAGCGAAGCAAGGGTCATGTCGCGGATATCGGTGCCGTCGATGGAGATGGCGCCACGATCGATTTCGTAAAAGCGCGGCAGCAGCGAACAGATCGTCGTCTTGCCCGCCCCCGAGGGCCCGACCAGGGCGACCGTCTGCCCCGCCCCGATCCGCAGGTTCAGCCTGCTCAAAACCGGACGGTCCTGCTGATAGGCGAAATCGACATCTTCAAAGACGATATCGCCGCGCAAATGCGTAACCGCGACCGCGCCGGGCCGGTCGACGATGTCGGGTTTGGTGTCGATCAGCTTGCAGAAGCGCTTGAACCCGGCGATGCCCTTGGGATAGCTCTCGATCACCGAGATGATCTTGTCGATGGGCCGGAACAGCACGTTGACCAGCAGCAGGAAGCCCACGAAGGCGCCATAGCTCATCTCCCCGAACATCACGAGCGCGGTGCCCGCCAGCATCACCAGAAGCTGCACGAGGCTCTTGGAGAGATACGAAATCGAGATCGACGCCGTCATGATCTTGTAGGCGTGGAGCTTGGTGGTCCGGTAATTCTGGTTGTCGCCTTCGAAAAGCTTGCGCTCGTGGTCCTCATTGGCAAAGGCCCTGACCGCCCGCACCCCGCCGATGCTTTCCTCGATGCGGGTATTGAAATCGCCCACACGGCGGTAGATGGCGCGCCAGGTCTGCGTCATCTCCGCCCCGTATTTCCAGACGATGAACATGGCAACCGGCACGACGAACAGGGTTAGCGCGGCAAGTTTCAAATTCATCAGCGCCATGATGACGAAGGCCCCGATGAAGGTCATGATGGCGATGAACACGTCCTCGGGCCCGTGATGGGCGATCTCACCGACCTCCTCGAGATCCTTGGTGACGTGGGTGATGAGGTGCCCGGTCTGGTTGTCGTCGAAATAGCGGAAGGAGAGCTTTTGCAGGTGGTCGAAGGCCTGCCGCCGCATGTCGGTCTCGATCCCGATCCCCAGCGCGTGCCCCCAATAATTGACGATCGAGAGCAGGACGGCGTTGAGGATGTAGACGAGCAGCAGGATACCCGCCGCGCTAAGGATCAGCGTCCAGTTCTCGCTGGGCAGCAGCCGGTCGACGTAAAGCTGGACGACCACGGGAAAGCCGAGTTCGAGCAGCCCCGCGACGACGGCGCAGCCGAAATCGAGAAGAAACAGCCCCTTGTAGGGCGCATAATAGGAAAAGAAACGGCGGAGCATGGCGGGGGCAACTATGGTTGGCCCTTCCCCTAGCCGTTTAAAACTAACCGATCAAGTCAAGTTTTGGGGTTCGGCCCGTCAGCCCGGATGGTTTGATCGAAATGATCGGCTTGTCTCCGTCGCTATCCCGGGCTCGACCCGGGATCCACAGCGAACCATCCAACATGGTCAAAATTTGCAGCATGGGCCCCGGCTTTCGCCGGGGCAGCGAAGGTGCTTGAAGCCGGGCAACGACGGAAGGGAAAGAATGGATCAGGCGAACTTCTCGTCAAACGCGTAGCCCGCCCCGCGCACGGTGCGGATGGGGTCTTTGGCGCGGCCGCGGTTTATGGCCTTGCGCAAACGCCCCACATGGACGTCTACCGTGCGTTCATCGACATAGACATCGGTGCCCCACACCCCGTCGAGCAGTTGCTCGCGCGAATAGACCCGGCCCGGATTGCCCATCAGGTATTCGAGCAGCCGGTATTCGGTGGGCCCGAGGTGGATTTCCTTGCCCGCCCGCCGTACGCGATGGGTCGTGCGGTCGAGTTCGATGTCCCCGGCCTTCAAAATCGCGGCGATCAGTTGCGGGTTGGAGCGGCGCAGCAGCGCGTTGACCCGGGCCAGCAGCTCGGGGATCGAGAAGGGCTTGACCATATAGTCGTCCGCACCCGTGGCGAGCCCGCGCACCCGCTCCTCCTCCTCGCCCCGCGCCGTCACCATGATGATGGGGACGGTCGCGGTTTCGGGCCGCGCGCGCAACCGGCGGCAGATCTCGATGCCCGATGCGCCCGGCAGCATCCAGTCAAGCAGGATGATGTCCGGCTTGCGTTCGGCTATGCGCAGCATCGCTTCCTCGGCGTCCTGGGCGGCGGCGACCCCGAACCCCTCGGCCTCGAGGTTATAGCGCAGCAATTCGACGAGATCGGCTTCGTCTTCGACGACAAGAACCTGCGGGATCATGTCAGGGTACCAGTTTCTCGCGCCGCAGGTCCTCGATGTCGGAGACCAGCGACTTGCCGGTGGCAAGGAAATAGGCTTGCTCGGCGATGTTGGTCGCATGATCGCCCACGCGTTCGAGATTTTTGCCGCAGAACAGCAGATGGGTGCACATGGTGATGTTGCGCGGGTCTTCCATCATGTAGGTCAAAAGCTCGCGGAACAGCGAGACATAGAGCGCATCGACATCGGTGTCGCGTTCGAACACCTCGACGGCCATGTCCTTGTCCTTGGCCGCGAACGCATCGATGGCGAGCTTGACCTGGCGCTGGGCGAGTTCGCCCATGTGCCGCATCCCGTTCTTGAACTGGACCGACATGGTCAGCCCCTCAAACTGGGTGGAGCGCCTTGCCGTCGACTTGGCCATGTCGCCGATGCGCTCGAGATCGTTGGCCACGTGGATCGAGGCGATGACCAGCCGCAGGTCGGTGGCGACCGGCTGACGGCGCGCGATAATCGACACCGCCTGTTCATCGATCAGGTGCTGCATGGCATCGATCTTCTTGTCGGCGGCGACCGTCGCCATGGCCAGTTCATTGTCGGCTCGCACCAACGCCTCGACCGCGTTGTTGAGCGCCTTTTCGACCAGCCCGCCCATCTCGGTGATCGCGCGGGCCAATTCGGTCAACTCGTCGTTATAGGCCGTAACGATATGTCCACTGTTCATCGCCGCTTCTCCTTAACCGATACGGCCGGTGATATAATCCTGGGTGCGCTTTTCGCGCGGATTGGTGAAGATCTCTTCGGTCGGCCCCTCTTCGATGAGCTTGCCCAGGTGGAAGAACGCGGTCTTTTGGGAGACGCGCGCCGCCTGCTGCATCGAGTGGGTGACGATGATGATGGTGTAGTTCTCGCGCAACTCGTCGATGAGTTCCTCGATGACGGCAGTGGCGATGGGATCGAGCGCCGAGCACGGCTCGTCCATCAGGATCACCTCCGGGCCCACCGCGATGGCGCGCGCGATGCACAGGCGCTGCTGCTGGCCGCCGGACAGGCCGGTGCCCGGCTGGTGCAGCCGGTCCTTGACCTCCTCGAACAGCCCCGCCTTCTTGAGCGAGGATTCGACGATCTCCTCAAGGTCGGCCTTGTTGCCGGCCAGCCCGTGGATGCGGGGGCCATAGGCGACGTTCTCGAAGATCGATTTGGGGAACGGGTTGGGCTTTTGAAAGACCATGCCGATCCGGGCGCGCAACTCGACCACGTCGAGGCGCGGGTCGTAAAGGTTTTCCCCATCGAGCGTGATATCCCCGCTCACCCGGCAGCCCTCTATGGTGTCGTTCATGCGGTTGATACAGCGCAGGAAGGTGGATTTCCCGCACCCCGAGGGGCCGATAAAGGCCGATACGGACTTTTCGGGAATATCGATGGAAACATCGAACAGCGCCTGCTTGTCACCGTAGAAAACGCTGACATCGTCGGTCCTGAGCCGGGCCGGATTGGCGGCGGGGTCTATGGTGCGCACCGTTTCTTTGACGGGCTCGGCCGGGACGGCGGTGGGGCTGGCGGACATGGCGAAAGGCGCTCCTGCGCTGAACGTGTCGGTGGTCATTTGCGGCGCTCCAGACGCTGCCGCAGGATAACGGCGATCGCGTTGAGCGTGATCATCAGGCCCAGCAGTACCATGATGGCTGCCGAGGTGCGCGCCTCGAAGAAATTGCGGTTCTCATTGCCCTGCCAGAGATAGATCTGCACCGGTAGCGCGCTCGACTGGTCGAAGGGCGTCGCGGGAATGGCTGCAACGAAGGCATTCATCCCGATCAACAGCAGCGGGGCGGTTTCGCCCAGCGCCTGGGCGACCCCGATGATGGTGGCCGTCAGGATTCCCGGGAAGGTGATGGGTAGGACATGGTGGAAGACCATCTGGGTTTTCGAGGCCCCCAGCCCCAGCGCGGCCTGCCGCAGCGATGGCGGCACGGCGCGCAGCGAGGAGCGCGTGGCGATGATGATGGTGGGCAGCGTCATCAGCGTCAGCACGAGCCCGCCCACGATGGGCGCCGAAAGCGGCAGCCCGAAATAGCGGATGAAGACGGCAGCGCCCAGAAGCCCGAAAACGATCGAGGGCACGGCGGCGAGGTTGTTGATATTGACCTCGATGAGATCGGTCAGCCGGTTTTTGGGCGCGAATTCTTCCAGATAAATGGCGCTCGCCACCCCGATGGGCACGGCGAGCACGATCACCACCAGCATCATGTAGAGCGAGCCGACAAAGGCGCCTGCAAGACCGGCGGCGGCAGGGGCGGCGCGGGAATCGACATTGGTGAAGATGTGCCAGGCGAAGCGGAACTCGATGGTGCCGTTTTCGAGCATCATGTCGGCAAGCTGGCGGGTGGAGGCGGCCAGTTGCTGGCGCGCATCGGGCAGGTTGCGGTCGATCGTGCCCTTGAGCCAGTTGTCGGTGTTGGCCGAAGCCAGCATATCGACGCTGACCCGCTGGCCGAGAAGGTTTGGGTTGGCAACGAACATGTCGCGCAACCGGTGCCGCTCACCGGCATCGATCAGCGCCAGCGCTTCACGGCTGCCGATTTCAAAGCCTTGCGGCGCGGCATTAACGACGGCATTCTCGACGATCCGGTTCCAGTTGGCCATGGTCACGGCGCGCTGCCAGCCCAGATGGGCGGCGCGATAATCGGCGTCCGACTGACCGGCCCCGCGCACGGGGGCGGGATCGAACGAAAGGATTTCGGGGTCGAAATAGACCTCGAGCGTCGCATTGGCCTGGGTGAAGGCGGGGTAGCCCTTGGAGATCACCATCCAGAACAGGGTGCCCACAAGGCCGAGCGCGATCAGGATCGCCCCGATCCCGAAGCCCCGGAAGAGCTTTTCGGTCAGGTGACGCCGCCCCAGCCCCTTTCGGATAGTCTCGCGGCGGGCCCGCGCGGCGGCATCGGTTGATGTGGTGGTATCGGCCATTATTCGTACTGCTCCCGGAAGCGCCGGACGATCATCAGCGCAACGACATTGAGCACCAGCGTCATTGCGAAAAGCGTAAGCCCGAGCGCGAAGGCGACCAGCGATTGCGGCCCGGCAAAATCGCTGTCGCCCGTGAGCTGGTTGACAATGGTGACGGTGACCGTCGAGATCGGTTCGGCGGGGTTGGCGCGCAGAATGGGCGAGTTGCCCGCCGCCATCACGACGATCATGGTTTCCCCAATGGCGCGCGAGATGGCGAGAAGGGTTGCGCCGACGATGCCGGGCAGGGCTGCGGGCAGCAGCACCCGGCGGATGGTTTCGTTCTGGGTTGCGCCAAGCCCGAGCGAGCCGTCCCGCATCGCCTGGGGTACCTGACGCAGAATGTCGTCGCTGAGCGAGGAAATGAAGGGGATGATCATGATCCCCATCACCAGTCCGGCGGTGAGCGCGCTGGTAGCGCGGATCTCGACCCCGATCGCCTGCCCCAAGGCGGCAAGGGCCGGGCCCATCGTCACCAGCGCGAAAAAGCCGTAGACGATGGTGGGGATGCCCGCCAGCACCTCGATCACCGGCTTGATGGTGTTGCGCATGCGCGGGGAGGCGTATTGGGACAGATAGATGGCCGTCATCAGCCCCACCGGCACCGCGACCAGCATCGCGATCCCTGCGACCATGATCGTGCCCCAGAGCAGGGGCAGGAGGCCGTACTGGCCCTGGGCGTCCGAGCCGGTCGAGGAAAAGCGCGGGTTCCAGACGGTGCCGAAGAAAAAGTCGAGCGGGTTGACGAAGGTGAAGAAACGGATGGCTTCGGTCAGGAGCGAGGCCACGATCCCGAAGGTGGTGAGCACCGCAACGGCGGAACAGGCAAGCAGCAGCCACCCGATGGCGCGCTCGACCGCGTTGCGGGCACGAAGCGCCGGGGTGATGCGCTTGCGGGCGTAAAGCAGGGCAAGGATGCCCAGACCGGCAGCGGCCCCCACGACCAGCAGGAGTGTCAGGAAGTGGAATTGCGCGTAGGTTTCGCCCGCCGCCGTTTCCCAGGGCGCGACCTCTCCGGCAACCCCGAAGCCCGAGGCGATGGCCTGGATGCGCGCGATGGCGATATTGAGCTGAGAGCCTTCGAGCGCGACGATGTCGGCGGGAAGCTGAGACACGATGAAGGCGCGCGAGACGCCGGGGCCGAACATGACCCAAAGCGCCAGAACGAGAATGGCGGGCACCAGAACCCAGAGCGCGACGAGCGCGCCGTGATATTGCGGGCGCGAGTGAAGCCTTGCGCCGTCGGCGGCAAGCAGCGCCCTGCTGCGCGAGAAGCCCTGCGTGTAGCCCAGTCCCATCAGAACCAGAAGGACGGCGGCGATCAGCATTGGGGTCATCGGGCGTCTCTTTGCCTGGTGGAAACGCGCGCGGCCGGCAGGGGCCGCGCGCGACGTTTTATCAGAGGCTTTCGCCGGCCTCGAAGGCGGCGAGGACCGCTGCGGTTTCTTCAGCCGGGGCCGGGATCAGGCCGGCGCCTTCGAGCGTGCCGCCCATACCGGCCATCTGGTCGGAGAGGAAGAACGCGACATACTCTTCAATGCCGGGAACCGCGCCGATGTGCTGGCCCTTGACGTAGAAGAACAGTGGGCGCGAAACGGGGTACTCGCCCGAAGCGATGCTCTCGAGCGAAGGCGTGATGCCCGAAACGGTCGCAACCTTGAGGGTGTCGCGGTTCTGATCGTAGAAGGACAGGCCAAAGACACCGACCGTGTCGGGGTTGGACTGGAGGCGGGCGAGGGTTTCGGTGTAGTCGCCGGCGATCTCGATCACGACGTCCTGGCGGAAACTGGTTTCGGCGCCTTCGGGAGCATCGGGCCAGGCGGCGGCTTCAAAGCCGGCCGAGGTGACGCGCTCCTCGAACACTTCGCGCGTGCCGTGGTTGCCGGCGGGGATGGCCAGCGAGATCGGCTGGTCGGGCAGCGAAGCGTCGATTTCGTTCCAGTTGGTGTAGGGATTGTCGACCCATTCGCCATCGACATAAACCTGGGCGGCGATGGCGGTGTAGACATGGACCGGCTCGAGCGCGAAATCACCCTTGTCGGCGGAAACGGCAAACACGATCCCGTCATAGCCGAACTGGACTTCGCGGATGTCGGTCACGCCAGCGGCGTTACAGGCTTCGACCTCGGCCGGACGGATGGGCCGCGACGCGTTGGCGATATCGATGGTGGCTTCACCAACGCCCTCGCAGAACTGGCGCAGACCGCCCGAGGAACCGCCCGAACCCACGACAGGGGTGTTGAATTCGGGGAACGCGGCGGAGAATTCCTCGGCCACGATCGAGGCGAATGGCAGGACGGTGGACGACCCGGCGATCTGGATGGTGTCGCGGCTCTGTGCGCTCGCGGCGCCGGTGCCGAACGTGGCGACCATGGCAAGCGCTGTGGCGCTGGCGTAAAGTGCGGTTTTCATGAATCTGGTCTTCCTTGGTGTCAGGAGCGTTGGGGCTCGGCCCCGGGGTGATGGTCCACCACCGGGGCGGCTCCATCGCGAACGAGCGCAACCTAAAACCCGCTGCTAACGCTTCTATGACACAGGCGTGACAGTTCAATGACGGTATATACCATTGAAATATAAGGCGAAACCTGAGCAGGGCCTGTGGGCAGCGTTGACGCCGGGTCCCATCTGTAACAATGAGTAAAGACCCAAAGCCTCAGCCCGGCAACAGGATTTCCACCCGCGTGCCCTCGCCGGGGCGCGAGCGGATCGAAAGCTCGCCATGGTGGCGCGAGATGATGTGCTTAACGATGGCAAGCCCCAGCCCGGTGCCCTTCTTGCCGCGCGTCGTCTCGCTGTCGACGCGGTAGAACCGCTCGGTCAGGCGCGGCACGTGCTCCTCTGGCACCCCCGGTCCGAAATCGGTCACCGTGATCGCATGATGGGTGCCCGAGCGCGACGCGCCCGCAACCAGCGCGATCTCGATCCTGCCGGCCGACCCGCCATATTTGATGGCGTTGTCGGCGAGATTTTCGAGCACCTCGAACAGTTCCTGGCGCTCGCCCCTGACCATGACGGGGCCGGCGGGCAGGTCGAGTTCGAGCGTGACGTCGTTCTTCTTGAGCCGGGCCTCGAGCGATTCCGCGACCTCGCGGACCAGAAGGGTCAGGTTGACCTCGCCGGTCGGCTTGACGTGCTGGCGCAACTCGATGCGCGAGAGCGAAAGCAGGTCGTCGATCAGCGCCGACATGCGTTCGGCCTGCCCGCGCATGATGTTGAGGAACCGGGCCCGCGCCTTTTCGTCGTTGGCCGCCGGGCCCTGCAGCGTATCGATGAACCCCATGAGCGAGGTCAGCGGCGTGCGCAGTTCGTGGCTCGCATTGGCGATGAAATCGCCCCGCATCCGGTCGGTGCGCTTCTGCTCGGTGAAATCGTAAAGCGAGATCACCATGAAGCCCGCTCCCTCATCGCCCTGGGGGCGGTAGGGCACGACGGCGGCGCGATACCAGACCTCGACGGGGCTGGTGATATGAAGCTCGGCGCGCTGGGCCGTGCGGGTTTCCCCGGCCTTGCCCACCGCCTCGACCAGTTCGGGATTGCGCAGGGTAAAGGCCAGCGGGTCGCCGATCCTTGCGCGCGGGAAATGGCTGGCGGCGGCAGGATTGGCATAGACGAGCACCGCCCGTTCATCGACCACGATGCACGGTTCGGCAAGCGTGTCGGCAAACCGCGTGACATTGGCATCGAGCGCGGCTTTGCTGTCCGTTTCCCCGTTGTCGTCCCGGGGCTGCCTGCCAAGGCGTGCCGCAATCGCGGTCACGATGCCGAGCCCGAAAATCGAGCCGAGTCCGTCAATGGGAGAAAGCCGTCCAAACGCCATCAGAGCACCCAGAATCACGACGCCGGCCACCCAGGCCATGAACGCCGGATGCGCCGGTAGTCTCACGCCGCGCCGCGGCAGGGAAAATCTCGCCGGGTCGGTCTTCATGCGCGATGAAGCATCCAGCTTGGCAATGACATATCGGGCATCCGTGACAACTCGATGATGACGCCAAAGGGCTTACCAGCTTGGCGCGGAACGCGTAAACAGGCAACAAAGCGTATAGAGTCTTTGATTTATCGCGTTTCCGAACCGAATAAGTGGTGGCCACTTATTCTGGAAACGCTCTAAAGGGAAGCGCCATGTCCGAAGCCTTCGATCTCGAAAACCCCCAATTGCCCGATGCGATAAGGAAAAGGGCGCTGGCGAGCGGCGGCTACCCCCACGAGGAAAAGCTCGGGGACAAGGCTTACAAAAAGCGCCTGCGCGCGCTCCAGATCGAACTGGTCAAGCTCCAGGCCCATCTGCTCGATACCGGCCAGCGCGTCCTGGCGCTATTCGAGGGTCGGGATTCGGCGGGCAAGGGCGGCACGATCAAGCGGTTCCTCGAAAACCTCAATCCCCGCAACGCGCGCACCGTGGCGCTGGCCAAGCCATCCGATCGCGAACTGACCCAATGGTATTTCCAGCGCTATGCCCGGCATTTGCCCGCCGGGGGCGAGATCATCCTGTTCGACCGTTCCTGGTACAATCGCGCCGTGGTCGAGCCGGTGATGGGGTTCTGCACCCCCGAGCAGACCCGGTCCTTCCTGCGCGAGGCGCCCCAGTTCGAGCGCATGATCGCCGAGGAAGGCATCCACGTCTTCAAGTTCTGGCTCGAGATCGGGCGCGAAATGCAATTGAAGCGCTTCCACGACCGGCGGCACGACCCGGTCAAGGTCTGGAAGCTTTCCCCGGTCGATCTGAGGGCTCTCGATCTGTGGGATGAATATACCGAGGCGCGCAACGCCATGTTCGCGGCGACCGATACCCCCGATACGCCATGGACCGTCATCCGCGCCAACGATAAGAAGCGCGCCCGGCTGGCCGCCATCCAGTCGGTGCTCTGGCCGATCGAATACAAGGACAAGGATTTTTCGGCCATCGGCGAGATCGACGACACGATCGTGCTCTCCCCCGAGGGCTTTCTTGCAGGGCAGCGATAGGATAAGCACCGCCGGGATTGGCCAGAGGAGAGCGCATAATGGGCAGGATCGTTTCCATCGGGGAAGCCATGATCGAGATGAGCGGGGGGGGCGAGGGCACCTACCGCATGGGCTTTGCCGGAGATACGCTCAACTCCGCCTATTACCTCAGGGCGCGGCTCGGCGCGGACTGGACGGTCGATTACTTCACCGCGCTCGGCGGCGATCTCTATTCGGGGCAGATGCGGGCCCATATCAAAGACCTGGGCATCGGCACCGGCCATATACGCGAAATCGCGGGCAGGCGCCCCGGGCTCTACATGATCCATCAGGCCGAGGGCGACCGCCATTTCACCTATTGGCGCGACACGTCGGCGGCAAAGCTTCTGGCCGACGATGAAGCTGCGCTCGATGCCGCGCTCGAGGGTGCCGATGTCGTCTATTTTTCCGGCATCACCCTTGCCATCCTCGCCCCCGAGGCGCGCACGCGGCTGCTCGATGCCATGGGCCGGCGCCGCAAGGCGGGCGCGAAGGTCTGTTTCGACCCCAACATCCGCCCCGTGCTCTGGGACGGCAAGGACGCGGTGATCGAGGCGCTGACAAGGGCGGCGGCGGTATCGACGATCGTCCTGCCCACCCACGAGGACGAGGTGCCCTATTTCGGCGACCCCGACGATCAGGCGACCGCCGAACGCTACCGCGCGGCGGGCGCCGATGAGGTGGTGGTCAAGAACGGAGGCGACCCCGCCCTGATCGTCACTGCGGGAGGGCAATGGCGCGTGCCGGCGCAGGAGGCGGAAAAGATCGTCGACGCCACCGGCGCAGGCGACAGCTTCAACGGCGGTTACCTCGCCGCGCGCCTTACGGGGGCAGATCCCGAAACGGCGGCGCAGGCGGGGCACGCGACCGCCGCCATCGTCATCGGGCATCACGGGGCGATCGTGCCGAAGGAAAAGCTGGGGTCGCTCCACAGCTAGGCTCCGATCCCGCCGCGCTGTTCATTATTTCCCTTCCGTCATTGCCCGGCCTGTCCGGGCAATCCAGCCCTTGGGGCACTGGATCACCCGGATAAACCGGGTGACGACGGGAAAGGCGCTCTAATACGCCTTGTCGCCCCGCCCGGCGATATAGGCGATCTCCTCGGGGGTCGAGTCCCGTCCCAGCGCCTTGTTGCGCAAGGGGAAGCGGCCGAATTTTTCGATGATTTCGTGGTGCTCGATGGCGTATGGGAGGTAGTCGTCATCGCCCAACCCCTTGAAAAGCCGTACGGATTCTTCCTGAATGACAAGGGATTCCGCGTGTTGGAAGGGCATATACAAGAACAGTCTTCCGTGCAGCTCCAGTTCCTTGTCGCACCCTTGGGCGATCGCTTCCTGGGCCAAGGCCAGCGCCATCGTGTCTGACGCGAAGGCGCGTGGATCGCCCCGGAACAACTGCCGCGAAAGCTGGTCGAGCAGGATGATCTCCGCCAGCCGGCCCCCGGCCGTTTTCCGCCATTCCCAAAGTTCGCACCGTGCCGCCCTGGCGTGAGTCGCCGAAAGCCGAGCGGCGCATTTCTCGTCGAACTCCGGGTCGCCCGAATACCAGTCTTCCGGTCCGTGCTCGGCAAACCAGAAATCGAGAACATCCTTTGGCTGCATCGAGTATTTCCTGTTTTGTTCACATGCCCGCGACGATACTGTCGGACCGAGATTGATTCCCTTGGAGTGTGGCCCGAAAATGGTCGTGTGGTCCAGCCAGCAGGACGAAGCGCTCAAAACCGTAGCCGCGTGGCTCAAGGACCCCGATGGCGCGCAGGTCTTTCGCCTGTTCGGCTGGGCGGGCACGGGCAAATCGACCCTGGCGCGGCATCTGGCCAGGGACGTCAAGACGGTCAAATACGCCGCCTTCACCGGCAAGGCGGCACTGGTCATGCGCAAGCGCGGCTGCCGGGGCGCCTCGACCATCCATTCGCTGATCTACACGCGTATATCGGAAAAGGAGGGCGAACCGCGCTTCGTGCTCGACCCCGAATCGGCGGCCGCCGACGCCGATCTCATCGTCATCGACGAGGTCTCGATGGTCGATGAGGTTCTGGGCACCGACCTTTTGAGCTTCGGCACGAAAGTGCTGGTGCTCGGCGATCCTTTCCAGTTGCCGCCCGTGCAGGGCGAGGGGTTCTTTACCGCCCGGGAGCCCGACATCATGCTCACCGAAATCCACCGGCAGGCCCGCGACAATCCCTTGGTGCGCCTCTCGCTCGATATCCGCGAAGGCAGGGGGCTCGATTACGGCACCTATGGTCAGAGCAAGGTGGTCCGGCGCACGGAGGTCGACCAGGCGCAAGTGCTCACCGCAGATCAGGTGCTGGTGGGGCGCAACAAGACGCGCCTTCACTACAACAACCGCATCCGCGAGCTCAGGAACCTGCCCGCCGAAATCCCGGTCAAGGGCGACCGGCTGGTGTGCCTGCGCAACAACCCGCAAAAACGCCTGCTCAACGGCCAGATCTGGACCGTCGCCGAGATTAAAAAGCGCGCCGGGGGCACACTGGAGATGACGCTGGACCCCGAGGAGTCCGACCGCACCGCCATCCAGACCAAGGTGCGCACCCACGAGGCGTTCTTTACCGGTGACGATGCGGAGATGAGCTGGCAACTTCGCCGCCAGTACGACGAATTCACCTATGGCTACTGCCTCACCGTCCACAAGGCGCAAGGCAGTCAGTGGGACAATGTCTATCTTTTCGACGAGAGCTTCGTCTTTCGCGAGGAAGCCGCACGCTGGCTCTATACCGGCATCACACGCGCCGCCGAACAGATCACCGTGGTGCGGTAAAGCACGACCCGTTGTCCAGCCCGGCTGCAATTGCATTGAATGCCGGCATCTGGTCAAAGATAACAATGCCTGGAAAATCACCTCCGGACCTACACTGAGATCGAACTCGATTGACGCGATGAATCGATTCCCATCGCCTCTTCAAGAAGAATGTGGAGCCCCCATGCCCGATCCCAAATTGTTCGCGCCATTGACCGTTGGCCGGTTGCAACTGCGCAATCGCATCACCATCGCGCCGATGTGCCAGTATTCGGCGGTCGATGGCCGCATGAGCGACTGGCACGTCATCCATCTTGGGCATCTGGCGCTTTCGGGAGCCGCGCTGCTGACCATCGAAGCGACCGCCGTTTTGCCGGAAGGGCGGATCTCCTATGGCGATGTGGGCCTGTGGGACGAGGCGACCGAGGACGCGATGGGCCGCGTGCTGGAAAGCGTGCGCCGCTGGTCCGATATGCCGATCGCGATCCAGTTGGCCCATGCCGGGCGCAAGGCCTCGACCGAGGTACCCTGGAAGGGCGGCGCGCAGCTTTCGCCCGATCATCCCGATGGCTGGCAGACGGTCGCGCCCTCCGCACTTCCGTTCAAACCCCATGAAAACACTCCGCAGAGTCTGGATCGGGAGGGGCTCCTCCGGGTGCGCGACGCTTTTGCAGCCGCGGCGGCGCGAGCGGCTCGGCTTGGGATCGACGCCATCCAGATTCATGGCGCCCATGGCTATCTCCTCCATCAATTCCTCTCCCCGCTCTCCAACCGCCGCGACGACGAATATGGCGGCAGCCTGGAAAACCGGATGCGCTTTCCGCTTGAAGTGTTTGATGCCGTAAGGAACGCATTTCCAGCCGATCGTCCGGTGACCATGCGGCTTTCGGGCACCGATTGGGTGGAGGGCGGCTGGGATATCGGGCAGACCATTGAACTGGCCCGGGCGCTGGAGGCGCGCGGCTGCGCGGCGATCAACATGTCGAGCGGGGGGCTCGACGCGCACCAGCAGATCGCGGCCGGACCCGGCTATCAGGTGCCGCTGGCCCGTGCCGTCAGGCAGGCGACCGGCATGCCCGTGGTCGCGGTCGGGCTGATCACCGGGTTCGAGCAGGCCGAGGCGATCATCGCCACGGGCGATGCCGACATGGTGGGACTGGCCCGCACGATCCTTTACAACCCGCGCTGGCCATGGCACGCCGCCGCGCATCTGGGCGCAAACGTCAGCGCGCCCGACCAATATCTGCGGTCGGCGCCGCAACAATATCGGGCGCTGTTCGACCTCAAGGAGAGCGGGGAGAGTTGAGGGGGGAAGAACCTTCAAGAGCCGTCCTCTATAGCGATCTCGACGCTCACCACACCGCCGCGCCCGCTTTCAACCCGCGCCATGGCCGTTCCCGGTCCCGTCGCCCGCAGCCAGAACGCGGTGGTTCCGCCCCTCAGGCTCACCAGCGATGGCCCGATCAGCTCCGCCGGGCCTTCGAGCCCAATCGTTACAGGCTCGAAGAGCCAGGGCAGGATGTTTCCCGCCTGATCGCGCGCCCGCACCGCCACGCGCACCGCGTCGAAAACGCCGATCCGGCTGCGGTCGGGTGCCACCTCCAGCCGGTCGAGCACCGGGTCGGCCACAAAGCGCACGGTCTTGACCGGCCTGCCCCCGATCAGCCCGGTGATGGTGCCGCCCTCCCATGGCGTGCCCCACGCCCCGAACTCTCCGGCGGAAAAATCATCACGCTCAAGCATCACCGGCGGGTGCGGCAGATGCGGAAAGCGCTTGCGGTCCGGCAAAAACCGGCGCGGCGCCTCGGACCCGAAGGCGATCTCGATCTCCTCGCAATTGGTCAGCACCATCAGCGGCAGGATGCCACCCGCATTGCGCTCGCCACGCGCCCAATGGGTGACGGGCTTTACGATCACTTCGTCCTCGGGTTCGCACTGGCTGGCATAGGCGAAGGCGGCAAATTTTGGCTCGCGGAACATGTCCATCACCCCATGATGGCAGATGCGGTCGCCGGCGCCGAAATCCTTGTGGGTGTTGTAATCGAAGGCGCACCAGCCGATGGCCCCCGCGATCTGCGGGTCGCCATAGGCGGCGTCGAGCACTTCGAGATGGCGCAGCACGTGCTCGGCCTGCCGCTGCTCGGGATCAAAGCTCTTGGTGGGGAACATGTGCCCGTTATATTCGGTAACGAGATAGGGGACGGGCGCGGCCAGCCCCGTCACCTCGGCGGGCGGGCGCAAGGGCGTGCGGGGGCGGTTGCCGCCCAGCTCTTCCTCGCCCAGCACGAAATCGTTGATGGTATAGACATCCTCGATAAGTTCGCTTTCGGCCAAAAACCGCACCCCGCCGGTCTGGCGCGTACTGTCCAGCTCGTGGGCCAGCGCGTTGGTGCGGGTATAAAATTCATGGTCGTCGCGGCTTTCGTTGATCCGCACGCCCCAGAGAACGATCGCCGGGTGATTCCAGTCGCGAGCGATCATGCGGCGGACGTTTTCGACCGCCTCGTCTTTCCACTCCTTGCCGCCGATATGCTGCCAGCCGGGGATTTCCTCAAAGACCAGCAACCCAAGCTCGTCGCACCGGTCCAGGAACCATGGCGATTGCGGGTAGTGAGCGGTGCGCACGATGTTGAGCTTGAGATCGCGCTTCAAGATCTCGGCGTCGCGTTCCTGCGCTGACCGCCCCAGCGCATAGCCCACATAAGGAAAGGACTGATGGCGGTTGAGCCCACGAAGCTTGAGGTGCCGCCCGTTCAAAAAGAACCCTTGTGACCGGAATTCGGCACTGCGGAACCCGAACCGCACCGCCGCCTTATCGCGCCCATGCGGGGTTTCGAGCACCAATTCGAGCGTGTAGAGCGCGGGATTGCCGATGTCCCACAGCGCAATGCCCTCAAGCTCGTCCAGCGCCAGCTCAATGGTTCCGCTGCACCCCTCATCCGACCTTTCGCTTCGCGAAAGCCCACCTTCTCCCTCAAGGGGAGAAGGGTAGCCGGGGCTCCCCGGTTCCTGAGCCCCCCTCTCCCCTTGCGGGACTTCGAGGCGATGGCGCAGCCACCAATCGCTCCAGTGGAGCGATCGGAGCCGAAGAAGGGTTTTGGGTGAGGGGTACAGCGATGCTTCAGCAATGGCCACCTCCCGCCCCTCGCCATCGAGAAGCCTTGCCGTCACTGTTCCCGACAGTGTCAAACCCTGCGGGTTGGAGATCTCCACCCGCACCTGCACCGATTTTTTCGCCGCCAGGGGATCGGGCGTCTCGACCTTGCAATTGCTCAGGAAGACCGGCGCGGTCACGCGCACCCACGCCTCGCGGTAAAGCCCCGCATAGGTCAGATAATCGATCTGGCCGCCAAAGGGCGGAATCCGGGGGTTCTCGCTGCCATCGACGGTGACGGAGAGGACGTTTTCCCCGTCCCGCAAGCGCCCGGTCAGCCGCGCCTCGAAAGGCGTATAGCCGTCGCTGTGCCGCGCGATCTCCTCGCCATTGAGGGCAACCCGCGCATCGGCCATCGCCGCCTCGAAGACGACGGCGATTTCCTGCCCCCTCCAGTCCGGGTCGGCGGTGAAGCGCTTTTCGTAGGTGAAGGCGCGCTGGTAGGCCGTCTCGTCGAAATAGGTGAGCGGCAGGTCCACCGCGTTGTGGGGGAGGCGCACGGAGCTTTGGCCCTCGAACATCCAGCCACCGCTAAAATCGATGAGATTCCGCCGCATCTGCGCCCGCCTTATCTCGAGGTGATCGTATTGCGCAGCGCCTTTGGGCTTTGCCCGACGCGCCGTGTGAAGAACCGGGAAAAATAGGCCGGGTCGGGATAGCCGAGCAGGATGCCGATCTCCTTGACCGAAAGCACCGAAAACTGGAGATAGCGCCGCGCTTCGAGTACAATCCGCCGCTCGATGACGCCAAGGGCTGATGCCCCGAAAATCTGGCGGCAGACGCGGTTGAGGTGGGTGGGGGTGATGCCCAGTCTCGAAGCGTAGAACCCGATCTTGCGGGTGTCGCGATAATGGGTGTCGACCAGCGCGAGAAAGGCGCGGCCGTGCCGTGCCGGGACCTCGCCCTCCTCGCGCGTGTTGCGTGTGGCGGCAAGGTCGAGCCGATAGAGCGAAACGAGCAAAAGCGTCAGTTGCGCGCGCAGCGCCGCCTCCTGGCCCGGCGCGCGATGGTCGGCCTCGGCGATCAGTCGCCTGATGGCGATATCGATCTGTCCCTTCCCCACCACCCCTTCGACGGGTTTTAAGATACCGGGGCGGTTGAGCCCGTGACTTTCCTCGCCGATATCGGCAAGCGCGGCCTGCACGTCGCGGGCGAAAAAGGTCAGCACCACTCCTTCGATGTCGGAGGAAAATTCAAAACCGTGCACCGAGAACGGGGGCAGGACCATGATGGCGGGCGGGGCGACCTCGACGGCTTCCCCGTCGATCACCACCGAGGCCCGGCCGTCCGAAACATAAATGAGCTGGTAAAGCGCATCGTGGCGGTGGGCGGCGATCCTGAAACCGTAGAGACGGGACCGCGAGGTGATGGTTTCCCAGTGCAGCCAATGCTCGCCATTGCTCTGCCGTTCGCCATAAAGCGCGTAAGTGGGGATCGCCGTCATGTTGGGATAATCCAACACTTTGTTGCGGCTGTCCATTGGCGGCGGGCGCGGGGAGGCGCAAAACTGCCGGCCAGGTTGTATACATGGGAGAATGGACACATGCGCACGCAGGTTGCGATCATCGGGGCGGGGCCTGCGGGGCTGACCTTGGGGCGGCTGCTCGAACGCGCCGGGATCGATGCGATCATCATCGAGCAGCGCAGCGCCGATTATGTGCTCGGGCGCATCAGGGCCGGGGTGCTCGAGCAAAGCTCGGTGGACCTTTTGCGCGCGATCGGCGCGGGCGCACGCATGGACGAAGAGGGGCTTTTTCACGACGGGGTGGAGTTGTCTTTTGACGGGGACACGCTGCGCGTCGATTTCAACGAACTGGTGGGCCGCCGGGTGATGGTCTATGGCCAGACCGAGGTGACCCGCGACCTGATGGACGCGCGTGCCGCATCGGGGGCCGTTTCCATCTATGGGGCCCAGGACGTCGCCATCCATGATTTCGACGGCGCCGCCCCGCGCGTCACCTATAAAAAGGACGGGCGGGATTTCGAGATCACGTGCGATTTCATCGCCGGGTGCGACGGCTATCACGGGGTGACGCGCGCATCGGTCCCGGCGGGCGCGGTCACCGGGTTCGAGCGCGTCTATCCGTTTGGCTGGCTCGGGGTTCTCGTCGACCAGCCGCCCGTTTCAGAAGAATTGATCTACGCCCATCACGCGCGCGGTTTTGCGCTGTGCTCGATGCGCTCGCAAACCCGGTCGCGCTATTATGTGCAGGTGCCGGCTGGCGAAGTGGTCGAGGACTGGTCCGATGACCGGTTCTGGGAAGAATTGCGCGCCCGCCTCAACCCCGAGACCGCCGAAACGCTCAAGACCGGCACGCCGATCGAAAAATCCATCGCGCCCCTGCGCAGTTTCGTTGCCGAACCCTTGCGCTTCGGGTCGATGTTCCTTGCCGGGGACGCCGCCCATATCGTGCCGCCCACCGGGGCCAAGGGCCTCAACATGGCGATCCACGACGTTGCCGTGCTCGCCGAGGCGCTGACCGAACGTTACGGGGAAAAATCGAACGCCGGGATCGACGCCTATTCGGCAAGAGTGCTCGAAAACACCTGGCGCACCGAGCGGTTCTCGTGGTGGATGACCCAGCTCTTGCACACCTTCCCCGAGACCGGCGATTTCGGCCGCCGCATCCAGCGCGCCGATTTCGATTATCTGAGGGTCTCGCGCATCGCCCGGCAATCGCTGGCCGAGAACTATACGGGCTTTAAGAGCGCCTAACCCCGAAGGCTTGCCGAAAACCGGTCCCGATCCCATGATAGACCCCTGGCGAAGAGGGCCGTGGAAGGGTTTTGGGATGAAACGGCTGATATGTCTTGCTGGGGCGGTCATCGGGGCGGCGGGCGTCTCGCAGGTCCCCGAGTTCTCTCAGCAATACGCCCAAAGGCTGGGCGGGGCGATCGACGAGCTTTCCGCGGTCATCGCGCGGTTCGACGCGGATGCGGCGGCGAGCGGGCTCAGCCGCACCGAAGGGCTGGAGCGCTATAGCGGCAGCCCCGACGCCTTTCTGGTCGATCGCGGGCAATCGATGGAAGCGGTCTTTACGCGGCACGGACAGTTCGTCGCCCAGCGCCGGGCGTTCGATACCGCCGCCCCGCTCGAAAAGCTCCCCGCCCTGACGCGCTATTTCGATACCGATGTGGGCGCGGCGGCGCTCGAAGATTATGAGCCCGCCATACCGGTCACCGCCGAGGGCCTCGCCTATGCAGCGATCGGGCTGGGGCTGGGTTATTCCGTGGTCTGGACGATCTGGACCCTTATCGCCGCCCCGTTCCGGCGGCGGCGCGAGGCGCCAAAGGTTCGCGCACATTAGATCGCTTCAGGTTCTGACGGAATTGTCGAGGTTCCTCTGATTGCGGCGGGATCGATCTGGGTGACAAGCGGGAATGGGGCGGCATCGGCCAAAGCCGCCAATGTCATTCCGGGACTCGTTCCCCGCAATCCCAGCGCGATCCACCCCCAACCGCCCCGGCAGGCCGTTTCCATCAAAACCTGAAACGATCCAAAAGCAGGACAGGGCTTGATGGGATCGCAAACGCCGTGGGTATGTTGGACCGCGCCGGACCCCACGACCGCGTTCAGCAATGACATCGGTGTTTTCGGCTGAAACCCGGCAGACCATTCACGCAGCCCGCCGCGCGATCTTTCTGTGATAGGCATGGCGTGGAACCGGTTGACCCATCGCCGGCGGTGAGGCCGGCGTCCTTCCCGTGCCGCGGATAGGGTCCCTGAGGAGCCGTAGCCCGTTCAGCACCACCAGAACCGTGCCGCCTTCATGGCCGATGACCGCGAGCGGCAACGGCAACTCGAAGAACAGGCCGCCAATGATCAGAACCGCCATGGCGCCGATGGCAAAGGTCAGGTTCTGGCGGATGATCGCCGCAGTCCGGCGGGCCAGCCGGTGCGCGTCGGCCAGCCTGCCCATGTCTTCGGAAAGCAGCGCGACATCGGCGGCCTGGAGCGCGACGTCCGAACCGGCAGCGCCCATGGCGATGCCCACATCGGCGCGCGCGAGAGCGGCTGCATCGTTGACGCCGTCGCCCACGAATGCCACCCGGCCCATCCCGGCAAGCTGGCTCACCATCGCGACCTTGTCTTCGGGCAGCATGTCTGCGGTGATCTCCTCGGGCTTCAGCCCAAGCTCGTCGCCGATCCGCAACGCCACCGGCAGGCGGTCGCCCGTCATCATGACGATCTTTTCGACCCCGCCCTCGCGCAGCGCGGCAAGGGCGGGTTCAGAGGTTGCGCGCGCCGTATCGGCGACGGTGAGCGCGCCCAGCACGCGGGAGTCCCGTCCGGCATAGATGACCGTCTGGGTATCGGCGGCCAAGGCCAGCAGCGCCGGATGATCGATAGCCGCTCCCATCTGGGCGGCAAGGCGCGGATTGCCCGCCCAAAGCTCGCTTTTGCCATCGCTGCCCACGATCCCCGCGCTTGGCCGCGTGGCGACATCGCTCACTTCTGCGGGCACGACACCGCGGAGGGCTGCCTCCTTTCGGATCGCCGCTGCGCTGTGGTGTTCGGAATGGGCCTCGAGACCGGCAAGCAACGAGAGGAAACCGTCCTCGTCGCCATCGAGCGCCACCATCTGCGTCACCGATGCCTTGCCCGTCGTCAGCGTGCCGGTCTTGTCGAAGGCGAAGGTGTCGACATCGGCAAGGGTTTCGAGCGCGGCGCCGCCCTTGAACAGCACGCCGCCGCGCGCTGCGGCCGAGAGCGCCGACAGGATCGCGGCGGGCACCGAGATGACGATGGCACAGGGGCTTGCCGCCACCAGCAGGGTTGCCGAGCGATAGAGTGCGTCTCCCCAGTCGCGTCCGAGCAGGTAAAAGACCGCAAAGGCAAGGGCGGCGCCCGCCATCACCGCGATGGTGTAGCGTTGCCCGAACCATTCGCTGAACCGTTCGGACGGCGCTTTGGCGGCCTGTGCCTCGGTGACCAGCGCAATCATGCGCGCCACTGTGCTTTCGGCGATCGTCTTGATCACCTTCGCCTCAAGAACGCCATCGATATTGACGGTGGCTTCAAAAATCTGCGCGCCGGGCTCCTTGGCGACCGGCATGGATTCGCCGGTGATATTTGCTTCATCGAGAGAGCCGCGGCCGCTGACGATGGCCGCGTCGGCGGGTACGCGCGCGCCGGGACGCAACACGACGATATCGTCCACTTCGAGGTCGGCAGCCGGAATTTCCGCGACCGTCCCATCCGGTCCCTTGCGCAACGCCGTCTCGGGGCGCAGCGCCATCAGGGCTTCAATGGCCCGGCGGGCGCGGCCAAGCGCGCGTTCTTCCAGCGTGGTCGAGATGCTGAAGAGCGTCAGTAGCACCGCCCCCTCGAACGGGGCGCCGACCGCCGCCGCCGCGACGGCCGCAACAACCATCAAAAGGTCGATATCGAGGATATGTTCCTGCCACAAGGTAACGCCCGCCCGCCAGCCTGCCGGCAGCCCGCCCGCCAGATAGACGAGAGAAAGCCCCACAAACGAGACAAGGCTGGCGGTATCGCCCTCAAGGGGCCACAGGGCGAGAATGGCCAGTATCATCCCGAGGACGGTGAGCGTCGTCAGGACAATCGAGCGATCGAGGTCGAAGAGGGTTTTCAAGGGCTTCTCCTTGCCGCCATCGCGGTTGTTCTCAATCATGGTGCGGATATGATTTCGGCGCCATCGCCGCCAAGCCTTCCTTCAAGAAGCGGCGCTTCCTTCAGCAGTGCATCGGCCAGGAAATCGAGGAGTGCCCGGATACGCGCCGTCCTGCGCAGATCTTCGTGAGTCAAAAGCCAAAGATCGAGGGTAAAATCGTCGGGCAGCGGCGCGACACGCGCAAGATCGGGCTCGAGATCGGCAATGCCGCACGGCAGCGGCGCAAGCCCCAGGCCCGCCTTGGCGGCAGCGAGGGCCGCCGCCACGGAATTGGCGCGCAAGGCTGGCGTAACGCCGGGCAGGAAACTGGTAAAACGCCGGACCAGTGCCGCGTGTTCGGCGTCAAAACCGATCCAGTCGTGCTGCGCAAGATCGGGCCCGATATGGCTGTCGTAATAATCGGCGCTGCCATAAACGGCAAAGACCAGCCTGCCGGCACGGCGGCCCACCAGGCTTTCCGGCGGCTCATTGCCGACGCGCAGCGCCACATCCGCCTCGCGCCGGCTAAGACTGAGCGTGGCATTGCCGACGACGAGTTCGATCTCGATGCCGGGATAGGCCTTGCGGAAGCTCGCAAGATGGCGCGGCAGAAGGCCAAAGGCGAGCATGTCGATGGTGGTGACGCGCACCGTTCCGCTCAGGCGCAGATCCTGCCCCGTCACCATGCGGCTCAGCCCCGCAATTTCATCTTCGACCCGTAGCGCTCCCGCCTGCATTTCTTCTCCTGCAGGGGTCAGCAGATAGCCATTCGGCAAACGTTCGAACAGGCGTACGCCCAATCCATCCTCGAAGGCGCCGATGCGGCGGAATACGGTCGAATGGTTGACGCCGAGTGCCCGCGCCGCGCCGGAAAGCGTTCCCGACCTTGCGACCGCAAGGAAGAGGCGCAAGTCATCCCAATTGCCGACCTGTGCGTTCACGCAAGAAATCCCTCAAGTTTTCGGGGGCAAGCTGCCTATACCTCCACTATAGACGCCTGTTCTCCTTATTACCAAGTCGTTATCCTGTGCAATTATGCAAGGGCAGCTTGTCCGGTTCGCCAATCGCGTTGCGGGATAAGGGACCATAGATAGGGAGCCGGGGCCGGGCCATTCCCCGCCCGTTCTGAAAGGAGACCGATCATGACCCAGAAGACCATTCTTCGCAGTGACGAACTGTCCTGCCCTTCATGCGTACCCAAGATCGAAAAGGCGTTGAATGCATTGCCGGGGGTTGAAAAGGCGCAAGTGCGCTTCAACACCGGCAAGATCGAGATCGAGCACGATCCCGCGCAATCGAGCGTCGAGGCGCTGGTCGATGCGGTGCGCGGAACCGGCTATGAGGCGCAGCCCGCCGCCTTCTGACCGGTGCATCCCCGCTCCCGCCGCGCCGCACCCCCCGCGCGGCGGGCCCGTTTCCCGAAGATGGATGAAGATGAAAGGAGGATGAGATGAGCACTCTCGTCACCAATATCAGAAGCGCCGTCGCGCATCCGGCGCAGCGGCGCTTCTGGCTGACTATCGGCAGTGGCGGATTGATAGCGGCCGGTCTTGTGGCGCGGTATGGCCTGGGGCTGGTCGAGGTGTGGACCGCGCTGATGGTCGCGGCCACCTTTCTTGCCGGCTCCGACATCGCCATCCGCGCCTGGCGTTCGCTGCGCGTGAAACATTTCAGTATCGAACTGCTCGTGACCGTTGCGGCGGTCGGCGCGCTGTTTATCGGCGAGGTCTGGGAGGCGGCGGCGGTCACTTTCCTGTTCATGTTCGGCGGCTGGCTGGAGGCCCGCACCATGGGGCAGACCCGTGGCGCGCTCAAGGCCCTGCTCGATGCAGCCCCCGCCACGGCGACGGTGCTGCGCGGTGGCGAGTCCGTCGAAGTGCCCGCACATATGGTCCGGCTCGGCGAGACCGTGCTGGTGAGGGCGGGGCAACGCATTCCTGTCGACGGCGAGGTAAGCGAAGGCACCGCCGCAGTGAGCGAAGCCGCGATCACCGGCGAGCCGATGCCGGCCGAAAAGGCGCCCGGTGCCCGTGTCCATGCCGGGACCATCGCCGAAAACGGCCTGCTGCACATCCGCGCCACCGGTGTCGGCGCCGATACGACCCTTGCCCGTATCATCCAGCGCGTCGAGGAAGCGCAGGAGGAAAAAGCCCCGAGCCAGCGCATGATCGAACGCTTCGCGCAGTGGTATACGCCTTCGATCATCCTGCTTGCCGCCGGCACATATGCGGTGACGCAGGACATTCGTCTGGCGCTGACGCTGCTTGTCGTGGGTTGCCCCGGGGCACTGGTCATCTCGACGCCCGTTTCCATCGTTGCCGGTATTGGCCGCGCCGCCCGGAGCGGCATTCTCATCAAGGGCGGACAACATCTGGAGAGTGCCGGCCGCATCGACACGCTGGCGCTCGACAAGACCGGCACGTTGACAGAAGGCAGGCCGCAACTTGCCGCGATCATCGCGCTCGGCAACGTTTCCGAAGCCGAACTCCTGCGCCTGACCGGCACCGTCGAAGCCGGCTCGACTCACCCGCTTGGCCGCCCCATCGTTGAGGCCGCGCGCCAGCAGGGACCGCTGCCGACGCCCGAGGCATTGCAGGAGCACGCCGGCATGGGGCTCAGCGCCCGCATCGACGGCCGCATGATCGCCGCCGGCAATCGGCGCCTGATGGATACGCTCGGCATCAGGCTGGAGACGGAAGGCGAAGCCGCCCTGGAGCACCTGCTCGCCAACGGCCAGACCCCGGTTCTGGTCGCCCGCGACGGTCGGCTGATCGGGCTGCTGGGCCTGTCCGACAGGGTTCGGGAGGGGGCAAAGGAAGCCATCGCCCGGCTGCGCGGCGTCGGCATCAGCCGCGTCGTGATGCTGACCGGCGACCAGCGGGGTGCAGCCGAAGCCATTGCCCGCGAGATCGGGATCGACGAGGTCCATGCCGGCCTGATGCCCGAAGACAAGCTCGATCTCATCCGGCAGATGAAGGCCGATGGCGCCCACGTCGCCATGGTCGGCGACGGCATCAATGACGCACCGGCGCTGGCCGCCGCCGACACCTCGATCGCCATGGGTGCGGCGGGCAGCGATGTCGCCATCGAGACCGCCGACATCGCTCTGCTCAAGGACGAACTGGGCAAGATCCCCGAGGCGATGGCGATCTCGCGGGCGACGCTGGGCAATATGCGCCAGAACCTCGTCATCGCGCTGGTGACGGTGGCGGGTCTGCTGGCGGGCGTGTTTTCCGGCAATGTCCACATGGCCGGCGGCATGCTGATCCACCAGCTCTCGGTGCTGATCGTCATCGCCAACGGCATGCGCCTCTTGCGCGTGCCCAAGGCCGCGGCCACCGGTGCCAGGGCCCCGAAGACAACCGGCGCCCGGCCCGCGGCGGCGGGCGCGCAAAGCTAAGGCCCCCCTCACAGACCTCGCGTCGGTGCGCGGGGTCTCTTGTTTTTGCCGCCTCGACCTCGTCACATTGCTCGCAACTGCCGGAAAGGATCGGCATGAATGCCATGACCGCCCCTTGGAACGACATCCTCGACTTCTGGTTTCCCGAAGGCCGCTCGCTGGGGGTGGAAGCGGAAACGCATCGCCATCATTGGTCATGGCGGCTGCATGGCGGGGCGGATAACGGGATCATCGCGCGCTTTGGCAACATCACGGCCAGCGCAGCGGCAGGCGATCTTGACGGGTGGGCCGCAGACCCCGAAGGCAGGCTGGCGCTTATTATCGTGCTCGACCAGTTTTCCCGTTCGCTCTGGCGCGGCGCCCCGCGCGCCTTCGCGCAGGACCCTGCCGCGCTGTCGCTGGCGATGGAAGGATTTTCAAATGGCCACTATGCCTCCCTGAACGCGCCGTGGTTCAGGGTCGTCTACAGCCAGCCTCTTGGCCATTGCGAAGGTCCCGATCACCTCGAGCGCATCGATCTGCTCATCAAGCTGCGCAAGCAGATCGCTGCAAAAGCCCCCGCTTCCCTTCAGCCGATCTACCAGTCGCTGGTGGAACAGGCCGGTGAGGTGCGCCGGATCATCGCCACCTTCGGCCGCCATCCCCATCGCAACCGGGTTCTGGCCCGGCAATCGACGCCGGCGGAGGAAAGCTATATTGCAAAGGAAGATTTTCCGCACCAAAGGGCGTTTCAGGGCTGATTGCTCAAGGAAGGGCATCTTTCCTTGCCGCATCTGCCGGATAGCCGGCTTGTTCGAGCGCGGCGAGAAGTGCCTGCTCCTGGGCTTTCGTAGTGACCCTGACGTTACGGGACGGCGGATCGGCAATCACCTGCGCCTCCGGATCGACGCTCAGGATGGCGTTGGTCACACGACGCGCGCACCCGCCGCACGTCATCCCGGGAATGATAAATTGCAACACGCGAACGCTCCTTGATGGTCTGTTCGCTGCCGAGGCTGAGCCTTGCCACGATGGCAAGGTCAAGTGCAAATATCGGAAGCGGAATCTCGCCCGGCGGTCTTGACCTTCCCATTGTTGGAAGCCCTATCTGGGGTGCAATGGATTTGAGAAGGAAGACTGCCATGATCAATGCCGTTCCATTGCGCAAGGAAACTGGCACGCTCAGCATCCCGGTCGAAGGGATGACCTGCGCGTCCTGTGTTTCCCATGTGGAAAAGGCCATCGCCAGGCTGCCGGATGTGGCAAGGGTCAGCGTCAATCTGGCAACCGAGCGCGCTGATGTCGCCTTTAACGGCGAGCCCGATGTGGCGGCGGTTGTCCGCGCAGTCGAAAGTGCGGGCTACGATGTGCCGGAAGTCGTAGTCGAGCTGGGCGCAACGGGGATGACCTGCGCGTCCTGTGTCGCCCATGTCGAAAAGGCGGTCATGGCGGTTCCCGGCGTCAACGCCGCCACGGTCAATCTCGCGACCGAACGGGTCAGCGTGCGTCACTTCGCGGGGCTCGCCTCCATCGAGGATATCGAGGCGGCGATCCGTCGCGCCGGTTACGAGCCGCACCGGATCGGCGGCGAAAACGCCGCAGCCGACCGGGAGCAGGAGGCCCGCGAGCGTGAAATGAACGGCCTTCGCCGTTCGCTCTTCATCGCAGCGGTGCTGACCCTGCCCGTTTTCGTCATCGAGATGGGCTCGCACCTCGTGCCTGCCATCCATGATCTGGTGATGCACACCATCGGCACGCAGACGAGCTGGCTGATCCAGTTCGTGCTCACCACCATCGTCCTTTTCGGTCCGGGCCGCCGCTTCTTTGAAAAGGGCGTGCCCGCCATGCTGCGCGGCACCCCGGACATGAATTCGCTGGTGGTTGTCGGCACGTCTGCCGCCTGGGCCTATTCGGTGGTCGCGACCTTTGCGCCGCAATTGCTGCCCGCCGGCACGGCCAATGTCTATTACGAGGCGGCGGCGGTCATCGTCACGCTGATCCTGCTTGGCCGCTATCTCGAAGCCAAGGCCAAGGGCCGCACTTCCGAAGCGATCAAGCGGCTTGTCGGGCTGCAGCCCCGTACCGCGCGCGTCGAGCGCGACGGCCAGACGGTCGAAGTGAAACTCTCCGATGTGCGCTCCGGCGATATCGTCCAGGTCCGCCCCGGCGAGCAGGTGCCCGTCGACGGCGAAGTGGTCGAGGGCAGTTCTTACGTCGATGAATCCATGATCACCGGCGAGCCGGTTCCTGTCGCCAAGGCGGCGGGCGCCGAAGTCGTGGGCGGCACGATCAACAGGACCGGCGCCTTCTCGTTCCGGGCGACCAGGGTCGGTGCCGACACCGTACTGGCGCAGATCATCCGCATGGTCGAGGAGGCGCAAGGGTCGAAACTGCCGATCCAGGCGCTGGTCGACAAGGTGACGGCATGGTTCGTGCCGGCCGTGATGGCGGTTGCAGCAATCACCTTCCTTGTCTGGCTGGTCTTCGGCCCGTCGCCTGCGCTCACCTTCGCGCTGGTCAACGCGGTGGCCGTGCTGATCATTGCCTGCCCCTGCGCCATGGGGCTGGCGACGCCGACCTCGATCATGGTCGGCACGGGCCGCGCCGCCGAGCTTGGCGTGCTGTTCCGCAAGGGCGAGGCATTGCAGGCGCTGCGCGATGTTGCCATCGTCGCGCTCGACAAGACCGGCACGCTGACCAAGGGCCGCCCCGAACTGACCGACCTCACGCCATCCGCCGGTTTCGGGCATGACGAGGTGCTGGCGCTGGTGGCCGCCGTCGAGGCCAGATCCGAACACCCGATCGCTGCGGCCATCGTAGCGGCGGCCGGGGAACGGGGCTTGCCGGTCGATAAGCCGGAAGGCTTTGAGGCGGTTCCGGGCTATGGTGTCGCCGCCACCGTCACCGGCCGCCACGTCGCGGTCGGCGCCGATCGCCATATGAAAAAGCTCGGACATGACGTGGCAGCGTTCACGCAGGAGGCCGCCCGGCTCGGTGGCGAGGGCAAGACCCCGCTTTATGCCGCGATCGATGGCAGGCTGGCGGCGGTGATCGCGGTTGCCGACCCGATCAAGGAGACGACGCCCGAGGCCATCCGCGCGCTGCACGATCTGGGGCTCAGGGTGGCCATGATCACCGGGGACAACCGCGCCACCGCCAAAGCCGTGGCGCGCCAGCTCGGCATAGACGAGGTGGTTCCCGAAGTGCTGCCGGACGGCAAGGTGAAAGCGATCCATGACCTGCGCGCGGGCGATCGTAAACTGGCCTTTGTCGGCGATGGCATTAACGACGCCCCCGCGCTGGCGGAGGCCGATGTCGGGCTCGCCATCGGCACGGGAACGGACATTGCCATCGAATCGGCCGATGTGGTGCTGATGTCGGGCGATCTGCGCGGCGTGGTGAATGCGATTGCGCTGTCGAAAGCAACGATCCGCAACATCAAGCAGAACCTGTTCTGGGCCTTTGCCTACAACGCCGCCCTCATCCCGGTCGCGGCCGGGGTGCTCTATCCGGTTTGGGGCACCTTGCTTTCGCCGGTGCTGGCGGCGGGCGCCATGGCGCTGTCGAGCGTCTTCGTGCTCACCAACGCTTTGCGCCTCAGGGCCTTCAGGCCCGTGCTCGCGGCAGAAGCCGATGCCCCAACCGAAGGGCCGAAAGTTCTGGCGGCCACCTGAACCGCTTGGGCGCAGAGGTGGGGCGCCCCATATGAAAGACGCCAAGGCGTCGAGAAAGGAAAAGACTCATGAATATCGGTGAAGCATCGCGGGCCTCGGGGGTCAGCTCCAAGATGATCCGCTACTATGAGCAGACCGGCCTCATCCCCAGGGCGGCGCGGCGCGACAGCGGCTATCGCGATTACGACGATACCGACGTTCACCGCCTGCGCTTCATCCGCAGCGCGCGCGATCTCGGCTTTACCGTCGAGCAGATCGGTGAGCTCCTTGCCTTGTGGAGCGATCGCGGGCGCGCCAGCGCCGATGTGAAGGCGCTGGCGCTCGATCACGTCGCTGCGCTCAAGCAAAAACAGGCCGAGATTGCCGCCATGATCTTAACGCTCGAAAACCTCGCCGAACGCTGTCACGGCGACGACCGGCCCGATTGCCCGATCATCGAGGGGCTGGCCGAAAACGATAGTGGCCCCGCCGCCAGGGCCAGGCCCCGCCGCTTCGGCAAGGTGGGTGAATGGCGCGCGTAGCGGGCGCCGCTCAAACAATCAAAACTCCTAGTTGACAGGACGACATGTTGTTATAACCTCTTTGCGCAAGGTCGGAGGACCTTTCCAGCTCAAAGGGAAACCATCATGTCTTTTCATCGCGCATTGCCGCTATCGCTGCTGATCGGCGTTTCGGGAGCCACTTACGCCCAGGCGGTCGAAATCAGCTATCTCACCCACTGGTCGCCTGAAACCGTCGCGCTGCTCGAGGGGGCAGCCGACCGGTATGCGCAAGAGCACCCTGACGTCTCGGTCTCGGTGCGCGCGGTTCCGTTCGGCGACCTGCTGACCACCATCCGCTCGCAGAGTGGGTCCTCGGGCCCCACCATTTCGGGCATTTACGACCTCTGGCTGCCCGAACTGGTCCGGGACGGGCTGGTCGACCCCGCGCCGCAAAACGCAACCGATGAGGTCCGGGCTGCCTGGCCGGCCGGCATCGCCGCCGCATCGACGGTCGAGGGCACCGTTTACGGCTATCCCAACGAGATCAACGTCTATGCCCTCAACTACAACAAGGCCCTGTTCGCCGAGGCCGGCATCGAGAACCCGCCGTCGAACTGGGACGAGTTCCTCGCCGCCGCCGAAGCGCTGACCGATCCCGGCAAGGGCCAGCAGGGTTTCGGGCTGATCAATTCGTGGAACTCGGGCGTCGTCCACCCCTTCGCGTCCTTCCTTGTGTCCAATGGCGGCGCGCTGATCGCCGATGGGGCGCCCGCCCTCGATACGCCCCAGGCCGGTGGAGTCTTCGGCCTTTACGACCAGCTTGCGTCCAATGGCTGGTCGCTGCCCGAAATGGGCACCGCCGATGCCAACACCACCGGCCCCTATCTCGATAATTTCGTCTCGGGCCGGACCGGCATGATCGTCATGGCCAACTGGTGGGAAAGCGCGCTGCGCGGCGGCATGGGCGATGATTTCGCCAATATCGGCACGGCCCCGATCCCGGTCGGCCCGTCGGGCGAGGCGCCGAGCTCGATCTCCTATTCGTGGCTGACGGTGGTCAACGCCTCGGCGACCGACGAGGAAAAGGCCGCCGCCTGGGATTTCCTCACCTGGCTCAACGGTGAAGGCACCGGCGAGGACGGCGCTTCGGCCATGGCCGATATCCTGATGTCCATGGGCATCCTGCCCTCGCGCACATCCGATGTCGAAGCCAACGCGGCCGCCCTCGACCGCGACTTCCTTGCCGGTTATGTTTCCGTGCTCGAAAACGCCCAGGCCTTCCCGCTTGTGCTCGGGGGCCAGGAGTTCACCGACGCTCTCCAGCAGATCATCGAAAGCCTCGAATACGGCCAGATCAGCGCAGAGGAGGCGCAGGAGACCGCCCAGGCCGACGCCGAAGTGATCCTCGAGCGCGCCAGCCGGTAACAGCAACCCTTCGACCGGGCGCTCGGGCGCCCGGTTTCCCCTCCCCGCCCAGGCGGGCGAACGACCTCTTTTCGCGGCCAGACCATGCGGACCATATCCCGATCCAATATTGCCGTCATGCTCGGGCCGGCCACCGCCCTGATCGGCTTTTTCATTCTCGTCCCGATGGTGCTCACCATCTGGCTCTCGTTTCACGAGTGGTCCTCGCAAACCGGCTTTTCCGCCGCGCGCTTCGTGGGCCTGCGCAATTTCGAGGATCTGTTTGCGCCCATATCGGTCGGCCGGGATTTCCGCCGCGCCTTTGTCAACACCGCCGTCTATACCGGAATTTCGGTGGTGGTGATGCTGCCGCTCTCGGTGTTGCTGGGCCTTGTCGTCCATCAGCGTGAGGTCCGGGGCGGGCAGTTTCTGCGCACGGTCCTGTTCGCCACCTATATGGTGCCCATGATCGCGGTCGCGCTGGTGTGGTCGAAACTCTATTCGCCCTCCGAAGGACCCATCAACCAGATCCTCGGCTGGGTCGGGATCGGCCCCCAGCCCTGGCTGTCATCACCCCAGACCGCGCTTTATGCGCTGATCGTGCTCAATATCTGGCAGCAGATCGGCTATTTCACCGTTCTCGCCGTTGCCGGGCTCACCCAGATCCCGTCATCGCTTTATGAAGCGGCGCGCATCGATGGCGCCAACCGGGTCCAGAGCTTTTTCGGGGTGACGCTTCCCCTGCTTCGCCGGACGCTCCTGTTTTCGACAGTGGTGGCGGTCATCAACGCGGTCCAGGTGTTCGAGCCGGTGGTGCTGATCACCCAGGGCGGGCCCGCCGGGTCCACCAACGTTCTCACCTACCATATCCGCCGCGTCGGCATCGAGCGGGCCCAGGGCGGCATGGGGTCGGCGATGGCGGTGGCGCTCATGCTCGCGCTCATCGTTGCCGTGGTCGCTATCTTTGCCTTCAACCGCAAGGGAGAAGAGCAATGACCGCCCGGCGCTTCGGTTTCGGCAGGCCGCTTCTGGCGCTGGTGATCATCGGCGTGGCGGTCATCGCCGCCTTCCCGCTGGTCTGGATGGTGCTTTCCAGCCTCAAGACCCCGCAGGAAAGCATGCAGGTGCCGCCCGTATGGCTGCCGCGCAGCCCCAATTTCGAGGCCTATCGCGAAGTCTCCGACGTGATCGATGCCGGGCGCTCGATGCTCAATTCAGCGATCATTGCCACCTCGGCCACCCTTGGCATTCTGATAACCTCGCTGATGGCCGGCTACGCCTTTGCCAAATACAGCTTCAAGGGGCGCGACACGCTCTTTGCCATCATGATTGCCACCATGTTCCTGCCGCCCATCGTGACGCTGATCCCGCTCTACCGGATCGTGAGCGAAATGGGGCTGGCGGGAACCCTTTTTGGTGTCATCCTGCCGCAACTGGGCAATGCCTTCGGCATCTTTCTCATGCGCCAGTTCATCGCCGGGGTCCCCAATGATCTGATCGATGCCGCGCGCGTCGATGGCGCCTCCGAGCTTCGGGTGCTGTTTACCGTCGTTGCCCCGGCCATCGTCCCGGCCATCGCGGCGCTGGCGCTTTTTGCGTTCACCTTCCACTGGAATACCTATCTCTGGCCCCTCACGGTGCTGCAGGGCAACACCGACAACTACCCAATCGTCCTTAGCCTCGGGCGCCTGCTCAGCTACAACCGGGGCGCGATGAACGCCGGGTTCGTGATGGCCGGCGCAACGCTTGCCGTCCTGCCGCCCCTTGTCCTGTTCGTCTTTTTGCAGAAATTCTTCGTCGACAGTATGGTCAGCACGGGAGTGAAGGGATGACCGGCGCCCTCGCCGTTGATCTGGGCGGCACAAATATCCGTGCGGCGGTTTTCCCCCGTGCCCCGCTCGGGCCCGATGCCGTGCCCGAACGCAGGCTGCACGCGGCAGCCCCGGCCAGCCTCGACCGGTTCGTCACGGCCATCCGCGCGCTTCTCGACGAGACAGCCGTCACCGCACTCGGCATAGCCATTCCCGGGCTGGTCGAAGGCGCCACCTGCCGGTGGGCGCCAAATCTCTCCTGGCTTGATGGCGTTGATCTGGAAAGCCTTTTTCCTGGCGTGCGGGTCAGCGCCGCCAACGACGCGCAATTCTCGCTTCTGGCCGAGGCCGCCGCCGGGGCGGCCCGCGGCACCGGCAACGCCATTCTTCTGGCCATCGGCACCGGCATCGGCTCGGGGCTGATGGCCGATGGGCGCATCGTCCGGGGCGTAGGTGGCGCGGCGGTTTCGTTCGGCTGGGCCTGCGCCCGGCACGATGAACCCGGCGACCTGCAGCATGGATGGCTCGAACGGCAGGCATCGGGCCGCGCCCTTGACCGGGCTGCCGCGCGATTGGGGCTTGCCAGCGGCGCGGCGCTCGTCGAGGCCGCCCGCGCCGGCAACACGGACGCCCTTGCTGCGCTGGAGGCCGCCGGCGAAATTCTGGGCGCCGCCCTTGCCGGCGCCGTTGCGCTGGCCGGAACCGAAAGGATCGTCATTGCGGGAAGCGTTTCTGCCGCGCTCGACCTCATCGGTCCCGCCCTTCTGGGCAAGCTCCATGCCCATCTGCCGCCGCATCTGCGCTCGGTCGCCCTTACGCCCGGCGCCTTCGGCGCGCATGCGGCCCTTTGCGGTGCGGCGTTTGCCGCGCATCAACATCCAATCTGGGGAACACCGTGAGCGACAGCTTGAGAATTCGGAAGCCCAACCGGAACCGTCCCGAACCGCTTTGGCATCAGGCCGAACTGGCTTTACGGGCCCTTATCACCGAGGGTGAATGGAAAAACGGCGACCAACTCCCCAACGAGACGCGCCTTACCGAAATGCTGGGGGTGAGCCGCATCACCGTGCGCCACGCCTTGCGCCGTCTCGAAGAGGCGGGGCTTTTGCGCCGGGAGCATGGGCGCGGCACGTTCGTGCGCCGCTCGACCATCGTCGCAGGGATGAGGGGGCTGACGAGCTTTACCGACGAGATGGCCAATCTGGGCGAGGTGATCGGGACCCGCGCGACCAGGGCCAGTGAAATCCCCGCCGACGAGGAGGTCGCAGAAGCCCTGCAACTGGGGATGGGCGATCCCGTGGTCCGGCTGCGCCGCCTCAGGCTCGGCGACGGCAATCCCATCGGCGTCCAGACCGCCTATATTCCCGACTTCCGCGTCCCCGGTTTCCTGCCGCTCGAAGGCGAGTTGGCATCGCTCTACAACACGCTGCGCGACCGCTACGGCATTGTGCCCACCGAGGCCGATGAACTCTATCGCGTCGGCGCGGTGGCCGAGGAAGACGCCGCGCTTCTCGAGGTCGAGCCCGGCACGCCCGCCTTCATCGTGCGGCGCACCACGTTCGATGCGAACGGTCCGTTCGAATACGTTCAGTCGACCATGCGCGCCGACCGCTACGAAATCCGCTCCAAACTGTTCTATTGAAAAAGAAAGGCCATCCCAAATGTCCCTCTATATTTCCAGGCTGATCCAGCTTGCCGAGGAAGCCGCCCAGGTCAACGACGAGGCGCTCGGCAAGGCCGCGGCGATCATGGCCGAGACCGTCGAAAAGGGCGGTCTGATCCATCTTTACGGCTCCGGGCACTCGGTGCTGCCCGCCCAGGAGACCTTCCCCCGCTATGGCTCCTATATCGCCTTTCACCCGCTCACCGACCCGCGTCTGATGTGGCACAGCGTTCTGGCCGCCGGGGGCGTGCGCGAACTGCTCTGGCTCGAGCGCACCGAGGGCTATGCGGAAAAATTCCTCGATCACCAGCCGATCAACGAGGGCGATACGCTCGTGGTCTTCGGCCACAGCGGCACCAACGCCTCGGGCATCGATACCGCGCTTTATTGCAAGAAGCGCGGCGTCAAGGTGATCGCCGTCAACAGCGCGTTCAACCGCCAGAAGCCCTCCAAGCACTCGACCGGCAAGCGGCTTGCCGATACCGCCGACGTCGTGATCGACACCCGTTCGCCGGTCGAGGACGCCATCGTCGATGTCGAGGGGTGGAGCCGTCCGGTGGGCGGGTCCTCGACGGTTCTTGCCATGATGCTGATGCATGAGATGTCGGTCCGCACGGCGGAAATCCTCGGGCGCAAGGGGATCGAGCTACCCGTATTCGCCTCGCCCACCATCGAGGGCGTGACGCTCAACGATACCGACGAAATCTATGGCCAGTACCGCGAAAAGCTGATCAAGGCGCAGGAAAAGCATCTCGATTTCTTCAAATCGCGCATGAGCGGCAAGGCATAGAGCCGAACCTTTGCGAAGGCGCGCCCGCCGGGCGCGCTTTCTCCCATGCTTGAAGGACCAGCCAATGGCCAGCGTAAAGCTTGAACGGGTCTCCAAATCCTATGAGGCCCTCACCGTTCTCGAAAACATCGATCTTGAAATCGCCGATGGCGAATTCTGCGTGTTCGTCGGCCCCTCGGGTTGCGGGAAATCAACGCTGCTGCGCATGATCGCCGGGCTTGAGGACATCTCCTCGGGCACGCTCTGGATCGGCGAGCGCAAGGTGAACGCGCTCTCCCCCAAGGAGCGCGGCATCGCCATGGTCTTCCAGTCCTATGCGCTCTACCCCCATCGGACAGTACGCGGAAATATGGAGTTCGGGCTCAAGCTATCGCGGCTGCCGCGCGCGGAAATCGACCGGCGCGTGGCCAAGGCGGCAAAGATGCTGCAGATCGAGCACCTGCTCGATCGCCGGCCCTCCCAGCTTTCGGGCGGGCAGCGCCAGCGCGCCGCGATCGGTCGCGCCGTGGTGCGCGACCCCTCGGTGTTCCTCTTTGACGAACCGCTCTCGAACCTCGATGCCGCGCTCAGGGTCAGCACCCGGCGCGAGATCGCCGACCTGCACCGCACGCTGGGCGCCACGATGATCTACGTGACCCACGATCAGGTCGAGGCCATGACCCTTGCCGACCGCATCGTGGTGCTCAGCGACGGCGTCATCCAGCAAGTGGGCACCCCGCTTGATTTATACGCAACCCCGGCAAACCTGTTCGTTGCCCGGTTCATCGGCTCGGCCCAGATGAACGTCATGAACGCAACCGTTGCCGGCCTTTCCAATGACACGATCACACTCGATGTCGCGGGGTTGGGAGCGGTTTTGATCCCCGCCCTTGGTCGCGTGCCCCTCGAGGGCGACCGGGTCAGCTTTGGCATTCGCCCCGAACATCTGGCCGTCGACCCCGAAGGGCCTTATAGAGCACGCGCCGAAGCGGCGGAAAACCTTGGCGACCACGTGCTCGTGGAAGCCGGATTGCCCGATGGCGAACCTGTCCTGCTCAAATGTGGCGCGACGGCCCGGATCGCGCGTGGAGACCAGATGAACTTTCGATTGAACGGCGTGGATGCCCATCTCTTTGACGCTGACGGTCTGCGGATCAGCCCCGCCCCCGGCCATGAGCCCACGGAGCCGGTCTGATGCAGATGACAGCCATGCGCCGCGAAATCGGCGAAATCCCCGCAGTCGTCGCCCATTTGCTGGGCGAGGGCCGCGATCCGATCATCAGGGCCGCCTCGGCGCTGCGCAAGGCCGATCCCCGGCTGATCGCAACGATCGCCCGGGGCTCGTCCGATCATGCCGCGACTTATCTCAAATATGCCGCCGGGCTGATGCTGGGCCTGCCCGTCGCAACGCTCGCGCCTTCGCTCGCCTCGATCTGTGGCGTCGATCTCAAGCTGGCCGGCGCCGCCGCCATCGGCATTTCGCAATCGGGCAAGAGCCCGGACCTCGTCGCCATGCTCAAAAGCGCAAGGCAGTCCGGGGCGACAACGCTTGCCCTGACCAATATTCCCGCTTCGTCCCTGGCCGAAATCTCCGACCACGTCATCGATATCTGCGCGGGGCCTGAAAGATCGGTCGCTGCCACCAAGACCTTTGTCACCTCGCTGGTTGCGGTGCTGGCGCTCGTCGCGCACTGGTCGGAAAACCCCGATCTTCTCGCAGCGCTCGATACGCTCCCCCACGATCTCGAACAGGCGCTCGGCTGCGACTGGTCCGGCTTGCTCGCCCCCCTCGCGGGCGCCCGCTCGCTTTACGTATTGGGGCGCGGGCCAGGTCTTGCCATCGCATCGGAAGCCGCGCTCAAGTTCAAGGAGACGGCGGGCCTTCACGCGGAAGCCTATTCGACCGCCGAAGTCCTCCACGGCCCCTCGGCGCTCGCCGTGGGCGGTTTTCCCGTCCTTGCTTTCGGCGCCATGGATTCCTGTCGCGCCTCCATCCTCGATACCGCCAACCGGCTGGCCGCCCAGGGCGCGAACGTCTTTCTTGCCGACGCGGACGCCGATTTCGGCCAGCGCCTGCCTGTCGCACGCACCGGCCACCCCCTTACTTACCCAATCGCCCAGATCGTCACCTTCTACGGTTTTGTCGAGGCGCTTTCCCGGCTGTGCCACTTCGATCCCGATCACCCGCCGCATCTTAACAAGGTCACCGCGACGCTATGACCGTCACCGCAATCGCCGCGCCGAAGATTTTCGATGGCCTGGACTGGCACGAGGACAGCCTCCTGCTGGTCGGGAACGGCAAGGTCATCGATATTGCCCGGCAAGCCGATGGCCCGGCCTTTGACCGTCTCGTCCGATGGAACGAGGGCATGATCGCGCCGGGGCTGGTCGATATCCAGACCAATGGCGGGGGCGGCATCCTGTTCAACGACGAGCCCAGCGTTGCCGGGCTCGAGCGCATCTGCGCGGCCCAGTTCGCCTTCGGAACCACCGCGCTCTTGCCCACCCTCATCACCGATACGCCCGACATCACTGCAAAAGCGGTACAGGCGGGCATCGATGCCGCGGCGCGCGGGGTAGCCGGATTTGCCGGGCTGCATCTGGAGGGCCCGCACCTTTCGGTCGCCCGCAAGGGCGCGCACAAGGCCGAATTCATCCGCCCCATGACCGACGCCGATCTCGAACGCCTCATCGCCGCCAAGGGCAATCTGCCTACGCTCCTTGTGACCGTCGCGCCCGAAACGGTAACATCCGGGCAGATCGCGGCCCTCACCGGGGCGGGCGTTCTCGTTTCGCTGGGCCATTCCGACGCCGACGCGGCGACGGCCCTTTCGACCTTCGATGCCGGGGCCAGCATGGTCACCCATCTTTTCAACGCCATGAGCCAGTTCGGCAACCGCGAGCCGGGGCTGGTCGGCGCGGCGCTTGCGGCTGGCGTCTGGGCGGGGCTGATCGCCGATGGCATCCACGTCCACCCCACGACCATCGCCGTGGCGCTGCGGGCGCATGAAGGCCCCGGCAAGATACTGCTCGTCTCCGACGCCATGGCGCAGATCGGCACCGACCTCACCAGTTTCAAGCTCAACGGCGCAACGGTCATCCGCAAGGATGGCGCCCTGCGGCTTGCCGACGGCACGCTGGCGGGGGCCGATCTCACCATGATCGACGCCGTGCGCTACATGCACAGGGCATTGAACATGCCCCTGGCGGAAGCGCTGCGGATGGCGTCGCTCTATCCCGCGCAGGCAATCGGGCGCGAGCGGGCTCTGGGCCATCTCAAGCCCGGTGCCGACGCATCGCTCGTTCACCTCAGCCCGGCGCTCGATGTGCTCGCGGTCTGGATTGCCGGGGCGGAAGTCTATTCGCCCCGGGGCAGGGCTGTATAAACGCGGGCAACGAACTGGTGGAACTCGGCCATGTAGTTGCGCAGGAAATCGCGCGTGCTCTCAACGCTTACCTCGCCCTCGTCATTGATGAGGTCGGGCGTAAAATGGATATAGGCCTCGGGGGCGTTCATCTGCGGGGAGTTGCAGAAACTCAGGACGCTGCGCAGGTTCTGCTGGGCGACGGCGGTCCCGATGGCGCCGATTGACGCCCCGATCACGGCGGACGGCTTGCGGGAGAACGAGTTCTGCCCCCAGGGCCGGCTCGCCCAGTCGATCGCGTTCTTGAGCCCGCCGGGGATCGCGCGGTTGTATTCCGGCGTCACGAACAGGATGGCGTCGTTGTCCGCGATCGCCTGCTTGAGATCGCGCGCGACGGGCGGGTAATCCTCGTCGTGATCGGCGCTGTAGAGCGGCAGGTCGCGGATGGGGATTTCATTCATTTCAAAACCGGGGTGGGCCAGACGGACCAGAGCGGCGGCAAGTTTTCGATTTATGGACGTGCTGGACAGGCTGCCGACGAAATAGCCGACTTTAAACATGGTGGTCACTGAAACCTCCCTTGGCGATGTGAGCAAAGATGACTAACGCCAAGTCAGGGCAATTCGATCCCGACAATCCTTTTGGGGAGGGGGCGTTGCAGCCCGTTGCGGTCAGCTTTCCGGTTTGTCGTCCTCGTCGTCCAGCCCCTTGCTGGGAACTACCGGGGCGTCATCGTCGAAAAGGATGCGCTCGGCGGCGCCGTCCAGGTCTTCATACTGGCTGGCCCTGAGCGACCACAGGAACACCCCAAGCCCGACCGCGCCCAGCGCGATGGAAACCGGAATGAGATAGAAAAAATCACCCATTGGCGTTCCGCCTCCGGGACATGGTCAGGCGGAGCGCGTTGGCGACCACCACCACCGAGGACCCCGACATGGCGATTGCCGCAACAAAAGGCGTCACAAAGCCCAGTACCGCGATCGGCAGCGCGATGACGTTGTAGACGAGCGAAAGCCCCAGATTCTGCTTCACCAGCCGCGCCGACCGGTCGGCCACGTCGAGCGTTGCCGGGATCGCGGCAAGGCTTTCATGCAGGAACACGAAATCGGCGCTGTTGCGGCCGATGTCGGCGGCGGTGGCGGGGGCCATCGAGACATGGGCCGCGGCCAGCGCCGGGCCGTCATTGAGCCCGTCGCCCACCATCATCGGCTTGCGCCCCTCGGCGATCAACTGTTCGATCCGTGCCAGCTTGCCGCCCGGCAGCATCCCGGCGGTGAACGTTGCGATGCCCAGCCGGCGCGCCAGCGGTTCCACCGCCTCGGCCCGGTCGCCGGAGAGAATTTCGATATCAAAGCCGCGTGCCCTGAGCGCCGCGATAGCGCTTTCGGCCTCGGGCCGGAGCACTTCGGCAAAGCGGAAAGCGGCGAGCAATTCGCCATTGCGCGAGAGGACTGTACCGCTTGCCGCGCCCTGGTCATCGAGCGCCCAGGCCGCGCGTCCCAGCCGGTAAAGGTCCGTGCCCTGCCGCGCCTCGACGCCCAGGCCGGGGTGTTCGGAAACGGCCGATATGTCCAGGCGCGGTTCGGGCAACCCGCGCGCCGCCCGCGCTATGGCACGCGAATGGGGATGGCCCGAGAACCCGCCCAGCGCCCCGGCAAGGGCCAGCGTTTCCGGGGCGATACCATCGGAATCGGCCAGTTCGGGGCTGCCCAGCGTCAGGGTTCCGGTCTTGTCGAACAGGATGGTATCGACGGTTGCGAGCCGCTCGAGCGCGCTGCCGTCCTTGAGCATGACCCCGTTCTCGAACAGGCGCCGCGCGGCGACCACATGGACCATGGGCACGGCAAGGCCCAGCGCGCAGGGGCAGGTGATGATCAGGACGGCGATGGCGATGGTGATCGACTGGTGCACCCCGCCCCCGGCCAGCATCCAGCCCAGAAACGAGAGGATTGCAGCGAAATGGACGACCGGCGCGTAATAGCGCGCAACCGTGTCGGCGATGCGGCGATAGGTGCTGCGGCCCGATTCCGCCGCCTCCATCATGCGGATCATCTCGGCGAGAAAAGAGGACTTTTCAGGCGCGGTGGCGCGGATTGTCAGGGGACCGGTGAGATTGAGGGTTCCGGCCTGAAGCGCCGTCCCCGAAGCGGCGCTCAGGGGCGCGCTCTCGCCATTGACCAGTGAAACGTCGATCTCGGACGCGCCCTCGATGACCGTGGCATCGACCGGAACGCGTTCGCCCGCCGCAAGAAGAATGGTCATGCCCGGCGTGATCTCGGCGATGGGGAGATAATCGCGCTCCCCGTTCCCGGACACCACCAGCGCCCCCCGCGCGGTCAGCCGGGCGAGCCCGCGTACCGCCTTGCGCGCCTTTTCGCGCATCATGTGGTCGAGGACGCGGCCGGCGAGAAGGAAGAACAACAGCGAGGTCACCGCGTCGAAATAGGCGTGCGGCGCGCGGGTCAGCGTATCATAGACGCTGAGCAGAAAGGCGAGCGCCACTCCTATGGTGATCGGCACGTCCATATTGGTGCGGCCGTGGCGCAGCGCGGTCCACGCGGACGTGTAAAAGGGACGCCCCGCATAAACCAGCGTCGGCAGCGCGATGATCCCGCAGATGAGGTGCAGGATGTCGCGGGTGCTGCCCTCGGCGCCGGACCACGCGCCCACCGAAAGCATCATGATGTTCATCGAGCCGAACGCGGCAACGGCCAGCGCCTTGATGAGCTGCCAGTATTCGCGGTCGCTTTCCTGGGTCGTATGGTCGAAAAGATGGGCCTGGTAACCCAGTTCCCCCAGCGTTCCGAACGCCCGGCGCACGGTGGCCGTGTCGTGGGTGCGCAAGGTGACGCGCCTGGTCGAGAGATTGACCCGCGCCTGCTCTACCCCGCCCAGCCGCCCGAGCGCGGTTTCGATCTTCTGGATGCAGCCGCCGCAATGGATGCCGGGCACGGACAACTCGGTCTGGATGAGATCGCCCTCGATGGTCCGGGCGGCCAGCCGAATCTCCTCATCGGCCGGACCGAGCGCCGCCACCGCGATATCGGTGAACTCGGACGGCGCGCAGCAGGTCATTTTTCCTCGTCGCGGATCGCCACATAGGCGTGCCAACTGGCGTGCCCCAGCAGCGGGAAGATGATGATGAACCCGGCAAAGGCGGTCACGAGCCCCACAAGAGTCAGGGCAAGAACAATTGCCCCCCAGACCAGCATCACACCCAGATTGTGCCAGGTGAGCGTCATGGACAGTCCCATGGCGGTAAAGGCGTCGAGCTTGCGGTCGAGCAGCATGGGGATCGAAAAGGCGCTGATTGCGAAACCGAGCGCCGCGAACAGCCCGCCCACCGCCGTTCCGACGCCGACGAGCGCCCAGCCCTGCGGATCGGACAGAAGCGTTTCGATGATGTGGTCGAGGCCGGGGAAGGGTTTGAGACCCCAGAACAGCGCATAGAGCAGGACCGCGGCCCGGATCCAGATCATGGCGAGCATCACAAGGATTGCGCCCACGAACAGGATGTGATGGCCGGTGCCGCGCCCGGGCCGGATCATGGTGGCAAGGGTGGGGGGCTCTCCGGCGGCGATCCGGCGGCTCTTTTCGTAAAGACCCGTGGCGAGCGCCGGGCCGACCACGAGGAACCCGGCCAGCGCCGGAAACAGGATATGGCCCAGATCGAAAACGACGATCCCCACGACCAGAAGCGCCGAGAGTACGGACACGCCCAACCCGTAGAGCAGGCTGATGCCCGGTGCGATCCAGAGGTCCCGCCATCCAGCGGCGAGCCAGTCGAGGGCCGCCGAAAGCGGCAGGTTGCGCCTGCGGTCTATGGCCCGGGGCAGCGCGGGAACGATAGGCGGAAGAACGGTCATGACAATCTCCTCAGCAGGAGGACCGGGCAGCGCTGTAGCCGTCGCCGGCATGGCCTGCCCTTAAATGGGGAATGCATTCGGGTTGCGAGTCGAACGAGACGTAGACGAGGTGCGCGTTGGCCAGGACCAGGACCGCGCACCCGAGAAGGATCGCCAGCCACAGCACCCAGCGCGACCTTGCGCGAGATGGCATGTCGAGCGGCCCGGTACTCATTGCACCGGTGTCCTCATGTCGTGGACATAAAGCGCCAGCAGGCGGGTTTCGGTCTCCGAAAGCCGGTCTTCCCAATGGGGCATGTGTCCGGCCCGTCCGTTGAAGATCGAACTGAAGACCGCATCGCGATCGCCGCCAAAGGTCCAGTACGGATCGGTAAGGTCGGGCGCGCCGAAATCGGTCACCCCGCGTGCATCCTCCCCATGGCAGGAGGCGCAGTTGAAGGCGAAGGTTTCCGCAACGGCGGGGTCCGTCTGCGCCTGGGGGTCGGAAAGCCCCAGCACGTGGCCGGTGAGCGCCACGATATCGGCGCGCGGCAGCATGCCGTCGCGTCCGAAGGCGAGCATCTGGGCGAACCGGGTTTCGGGATGGCTCGAATTGATGCCGACGCGGATGGTCTCGTGGATGGTCTCGACGTCGTCTCCCCACGCCAGACGGCCTTCGGCAATGTCGGGAAAGCCGGGCCCGCCCGTGCCCTCCGTGCCATGGCAGGCCGCGCAATTGTCGATGAAAAGCGTGCTGCCGGTTTCGCGAACGATGTCCATCAGCGCGGAGTCGGCAAGGCTCTCTTCAAGCGGCTGGCCATTGATCAGGTCCGTCCACTGGCTGCGCGCCATGCGCGCCTGCTCCACCTCGCGGTTGACGGTGTCGCGCTGGTCGACGCCCAGAAGGCCGCGCGTATACCCCGTGATGCCGGGCCATGCGGGCAGCAATATGGTCGAGATCACGAGATAGATCGCGCCGAGGACCAGCGCGGCGAACACCACTTTGGGCACGGGGGAGTTGAGCTCCTTGATCCCGTTCCATTCGTGTCCGGTGGTGATCTGTCCGCTGACAGGATCGCGTTCTGGCTGGTGGCTCATGGCCGGTCCTCCCCATCATCGAGCGGAGCCTGCTTGGCCCTGTCGAACTTTTTCTTGTTGCCCGGCCAGAATACATAGATCAGGACGGCGATCGCCATGGCGATGAGATAGAAAAGGCCGAACGACTTGGCCAGCCCCACCAGCGTCTCGTGATCGGGCATCACTCGGCCTCCGCCACTTGCGCGCCATAGGCAAGGTCGGTCAGCCGCCCCAGGATCTGGAGATAGGCGACCAGCGCATCCATCTCGGTGACGCGGGCACCATCGCCGTCGAACAGCGCTATATTGGTTGCCGCGCCATAGCGTTCGAGCACGCCCGAGGCCGCATCCGAATTGGGGTTGGCCTGCCCGAAGGCGTCGAGGGGCGCGTTGGCGATCTGTTCGTCCGTATAGGGCACGCCGACGGCGCGCATGGCCGAAAGATGGCCATCGAGATTATCGGTGCGCAACGGGGTGGTCATCAGCCAGCCATAGCGCGGCATGTTGGACTGGGGGACCACGTCACGCGGGTTGATGAGGTGGGCGACATGCCAGTCGTTGGAATATTTGCCCCCGACACGGGCGAGATCCGGTCCGGTGCGCTTGGAACCCCAAAGATGGGGGTGATCGTATTGCGATTCCACGGCCAGCGAATAGGGACCGTAGCGCTCGACCTCGTCGCGCAGCGTCCGGATCATCTGGCTGTGGCAGGCATAGCACCCTTCGCGCATGTAGATGTCGCGCCCGGCAAGCTCGAGCGGGGTATAGATCCGCATGTCGGGCGCCTCTTCCACTGTCTCGTCGATGGTAAAAAGCGGCGCGATCTCCACCAGCCCGCCGATTGAGGCCACGACGACGATGGCCAGGACGAAGCCGATGGTGCTCCTCTCGAGCTTGTAATGAAATCCGAACATCGGGCTACTCCGCGGGCTGGGCAAGCGCCTGCTTGCTCTGGGGGATATCGCCTTCGCTTTCGGTTTCCGCCTCGGCCGATGGCATGCGGATGGTCATCACCACGTTGTAAAGGGCGATGAGCGCACCGATCGCGAACATCGAGCCGCCGATGGCGCGGGCGATATAGTAGGGGTACATGGCGACCAGCGATTCAAGGAACGAATAGGTGAGGGTGCCGGTCTCAGAATAGGTCCGCCACATCAGCCCCTGGACGACGCCCGAGTTCCACATCGCAAAGACGTAGATCAGCGTGCCGGCCAGCGCGAGCCAGAAGTGCACCTCGACCAGCTTTTCCGAATAGATCCTGGACTTGCGCCAGATCCAGGGCACCAGCGCATAGAGCGAGCCGAAGGTGATCATCGCGACCCAGCCGAGCGCGCCGGCATGGACGTGGCCGACGGTCCAGTCGGTATAGTGCGAGAGCGAGTTGACCGGCCGGATGGCCATGAACGAGCCCTCGAAGGTCGTGATGCCGTAAAACAGCGCCGCCAGCGCCATGAAGCGCAGCACCGCGTCGTCACGCACCTTCTTCCACGCCCCGTTGAGCGTCATCAGCGCGTTGCCCGCCGAGGCCCAGGAGGGGATCAGCAGCACGACCGAGAACACCATGCCCAGAGTCTGCACCCAATGGGGGAGCGCGGTATAGTGCAGGTGGTGCGAACCCGCCCACATGTAAAAGAAGGTGATGCCCCAAAAGCTGATGATCGAGAGCCTGTAGGAAAAGATCGGGCGGTTGGCCCGCTTGGGCAGATAATAATACATCATCCCCAGGAACCCGGCGGTGAGGAAGAACGCCACCGCGTTATGCCCGTACCACCACTGGGTCATAGCATCCTGCACGCCCGAGAAGATCGAATAGCTCTTGGCTCCGGCCAGCGAGACGGGCACCGTGATGTTGTTGACGATGTGGAGCATGGCGACAACGAGGATGAAGGCCATGTAATACCAGTTCGCCACATAGATATGCGGCTCCTTGCGGCGCTGGAGCGTGCGCACATAGATGAGGAAATAGACCACCCAGACGATGACCAGCAGGATATCGGCGTACCATTCGGGCTCGGCGTATTCCTTGGACTGGGTGATGCCCATCAGAAGGCCGGTGGCGCCGAGCAGGCAGAACAGATTATAGCCAATGAGCACGAACCAGGGGCTGAGCTGGTCGGGCAGACGGGCGCGCGAGGTGCGCTGGAGCACGTGGAACGAGGTTGCGATCAGCGCGTTGCCCCCGAACCCGAAGATCACCCCGCTCGTGTGCACCGGCCGGATACGGCCAAAGCTGAGCCAGGGCACTTCGGGATTGATGTCGGGAAAGGCGAGCAGGAACGCGACCCATGCGCCCACCGTCATGCCGACAATCCCCCAGACCAGCGCCAGGATGATGCCCACCTTGGTGGGGTCGTCGTAATATTCGCTGAACCGTTCGGGGGAAGGCGCGGGCGCATCCCAGCCCCGTACCATCAGCGCAATGCCCACGAGCCCGAAGGCCAGCATCAGCCAGCCATGGCCGCCGATGAGGTCGTAGCGCCCGCCCACCGCAAGGGCCAGCCCGACCATCGCCAGGATTGAAAGGTAGATCAGAGCGAGAACCCGCTCGTTTCGGGTGAGTTGTGCCATCATCGGACCGGCGTGCCCCCAGAAGGTTGGTTCAGACCCATGACCGGCTGTAGCCCGGAGCAGGAATCACTGACAGTATATCTCATTTGGCGTCACAAGGTGCAGCCCCTATCATGGCCCATGCGGCACTTGTTTGATCTGTGTCAAAGAAGCGCAAGGCTGGCCTTCGTACCGTCTTTGCCCTCAATAGAGCGTGGCGGCCAGCGGGTCGGCCCCGAAGAGCACGCCATGCCCGCCCGCCAGAAGCCACCAGGTCAGCACGCCAGCCGCGCCGAACGCCAGGACCATCGGCACGTCGATGCGCAGGCGGTTGTATCCGGCAAGGGTGGCGGCAAAGGGGATGATCGAGGTTTCACGCGCAAAGGCGGGCCATTGCGGCCCGAGCCTCTTTCGTGCCCGGCGGTCTCCCAGCCAGAACCCAGAAGCGGCCAGCAGCGCCAGAATGGAGAACAATAGCAGCGAGCGCACGTCTCCATTGGGTGGAATATGGCTCAGGGCCCAAAGCAGCGCGCCCCAGAATACCGGATGGCGCGTCACAAGGACGATAGCGCCCTTGTCTCCCCCTTCCCCGGGAAACAGTCCCAGCGAAAGCGGATTGGCGGAAATGAGCCCGGCAACGATGAGGAACAGCGCGACAGGCGAGACGATGACCGTTACCCAGGCCTGCCAGCCCGCCGGCTCCCACAAGAGGACGACCGGCGCGTGAAGCGCGGCCCCGATCACCCAGACAAGGGTCACGATCGAGACAAGGGAATAGAGCGCGATGTAATTGGACTTGCCCAGCCGCGCGATCAGCCTGCCCCTCAAGCTCGGAAGGGCGGGAATGAAGTGGGTAAGAATGAAGACTGCAACGGCGAGGGCGAAATGGGACATGAGGGAAAACTTGGCAACCCAAGACAAATGAAAAGCGTCCGGCGCTGAGGCCGGACGCAAGTCTTGCACGCGAGGTGCCTAGAGGCCAAGCTCCGTATAGGCCGCCTCGAACCGCTTGCCCGCGACCGGCGGCTGGCGCACGGCCTTGACCTCTTCGATGTTGTGGGCGTCATCGCCCACCCGGATCAGTGCCACCATGCCCATGGCAAGGTGCGGCGTGCATTTGATCCCGTAGACCCCCGGCACGTCGAACGTGATCGCCGTCGTTTCGCTCAATTTGGTGCGGAAGGGCTCGGCGCCCTCCGGGACCATCCCGGCGATCGTTTCCGCATTGTGTCCCGGATCGACCGATACGAAGGTCACCGTATCGCCGGGTTCGATCTGCAGGGCGGCAGGCTCGAACACCATGTTTCCGGCCTCTCCGCGATTGAGCATCCTGACTTCGTGGTCGGCCGCAAAGGCAGGAAAGGCCGCAAGGGCGAGCGTGGCGGCAAAAAGGGCTGCAAAGGGCTTGTTCATGGCTTTTTTCTCCTTGGTCTGGACGCGTCCGGCGCATCCATTGGCCGGCTTATGCACCGCTACATTGCGCGCCACCTTGTTCTGGATCAAATAATCCCGGTGCATCTTGCCAAAATCAACTGGTGCGACAATCTGGCGCGCATCAGGTTTATTTATATTCTAAAGCTAACAAAGTGCGTCAATTTGTCATCGAGGTCGTTTATCGCCAAACATTTGAGCTAGATCAAAGTAAATCGCGGCGGTCTTCTTAAAAAGAACGGGCAAAACGGATGAAGCATCCGTCAAGCCAGGAGAAAAAAGAAGATGACCATAAACGACACAATCGCCCGCAGGAGCTTTCTTGCCGGAACCGCCGCTCTGGCGGCCGGGGTTCCGTTCGTTCTCAACAGGCGCTCGCTGGCTCAGGACGCTTCGCCCGTGACCGTTGCGGGTCTCGGGGGCGTGACCACCGATATCGACGCACTCGAGCGGGTCGAGATCGATCTGCTGCCTCCGCCCTTCGTCCATGCCCACGAACAGGTCGCGCCGGGTGCCCCCCGCGTTGTCGCCTTCCGCATGGTGATCGAGGAAAAGCCGATGGTGGTCGACGATCTGGGCACCACGCTCTGGGCAATGACCTTCCATGGCTCGATGCCCGGCCCGCTGATGGTCGTGCACGAGGGCGACTATGTGGAGCTGACCCTCGTCAACCCGGCAACCAGTGAGATGCCGCACAATATCGACTTCCACGCCGCGACAGGAGCGCTGGGCGGCGGCGCGCTGACCAACGTCTATCCGGGCGAGGAAGTGGTGTTGCGCTGGAAGGCCACGCGGCCGGGCGTCTTTACCTATCACTGCGCGCCCGAGGGCATGATCGCCTGGCACGTGGTATCGGGAATGACCGGCGCGATCATGGTCCTGCCCCGCGATGGTCTCAAGGACCACGAAGGCAAGCCCGTCGCCTATGACAAGCTGTTCTATGTCGGGGAGAACGACCTTTACATTCCCCGCGACGAGAACGGCAACTTCAAGACCTACGAGTCGCTTGGCGAAAGTTATGCCGACACCCTCGACGTGATGAAGGGCCTGGTCCCGAGCCATGTGGTGTTCAACGGACGGGTGGGCGCGCTTACCGGCGCCAACGCCCTGACCGCCAATGTCGGGGAAACGGTGCTGTTCGTCCACAACAGCTGTAACAGGGATACCCGTCCGCACCTGATCGGCGGGCACGCGGACCTGTTCTGGCCCGGTGGCGGGTTCGTCAATCCGCCCCAGCGCGACTTCGAGACCTGGTTCATCGCCGGCGGATCGGCGGCGGCGGCGCTCTACACCTTCCTCCAGCCGGGTGTGTACGCCTATGTGAACCACAACCTGATCGAAGCCGAGCAACTGGGCGCAACCGCCCACATACTGGTGGAAGGCGAGTGGAACGATGACCTGATGAAGCAGGTCGTTGCCCCGCGCCCCATCCAGTAACGCAAGGGAGGAGACTTGCGTGGCGGATGGCCCTCCCCGGACACCCGGCGGAGGGCCATTTCGCTTCAGAGCGTTTCCAGAATAGGTGGGCACCACTTATTCGGTTCGGAAGCGCGTTAAATCAAAGACTTAGAGCTTCTGTTTTGATGCCAGCAAAACCAAGGCTCTAAGGTAAAGGAACCCCGGACGTGACCCATACACAGACGATCAAAATTGCCGGCGCGGTGATGCCACCGCTTTTCGCCCTCACGGCGGTTCTCGCGGCCGCGGCGGTCTTTCTTGGCCCCACCGTCCCTGTCTGGCGTCCGGGTGGATCGCCGGCGACCGAGGTGGTGCGCGTTCCCGGCGGGCCGCTGCTTTATCGTGAGGCGGGCGCCTTTACGCTCGAGGGCCACGAGATCGACGCTCCGTTGACCCAGACCCATGTCGCCGGAACGCTCGAGGTCATGAAGTATCAGGTCTCGGCGGCCCAGTACGGGCTTTGCGTCGAAGAGGGGGCGTGCGCTCCGGCCGACAACTCCGCCGGCGCGAGCGCCGGCCTGCCTGTCACCGGGGTGAGCTATCTCGACGTCCAGAATTATGTCACCTGGTATGCGGGCGTCACCGGGCAGGACTGGCGGCTGCCCACCGATCTGGAATGGGCCCATTTTGCCCGCCTCGGTCCCGAGCCCGACGACCGGAGCGCTCCATCAGGCACCATGGCCGAACGCTGGCTCAACACCTACCGCCAGTCGGCGGCAAGCGGCCGGACGCCGGATCTGGCCGCAAGGCCCAGGGGCCATTTCGGCGAGAACGCGCTGGGGATCGCCGATATTGGCGGCAATGTCTGGGAGTGGACCGACACCTGTTTTGCCCGGGTCAACCTCAACGCTGCCGGAAACGTCATGTCGCGGCTCGAAACCTGCGGGGTGCGCGTCCTCGAAGGCCAGCACCGGGCCTATATGTCGGCCTTCGTGCGCGATGCCATTTCTGGAGGCTGCGCGGTCGGCACCCCGCCCGACCTTCTGGGCTTCCGGCTCGTGCGCGACGTGCCGTGGTACGATGGCCTGTTGCGACTATTTGACTGACCGGCGTCAAATCGTTGCCCGGCCCGGCTTTGCGCGCTAGTCTCGCCGCCAAATCAGGACGGGCACACATATCAGGGCGCAATGGCAGGCATCGATCGCGAGACAATCCGGGCCTTTCCGCTCTTTGCGACGGTCGATGACGCGACCTTCGAGGAGATGTGCTCCAAGGCCGTAACGCGGCACTATCCGGCGGGACGGCCGGTTTTCGAGCAGGGCGGAGACGCCCGCGAATTTTTCGTTCTGATCTCCGGGCGGCTGAAAGTCAGCCAGGTCACCGAAGACGGCCAGCAGGTGATGATCCGCATCGTCAATCCCGGCGACCTGTTCGGCATCGCCAAGGCTCTGCAGCGCACCGACTATCCGGGCACCGCGACCGCCGCCGTCGACAGCGCCGCGCTTGCCTGGCCCATGTCCTACTGGAGCCAGTTCATCGAGAACAGCGCCTCGCTCGCGGTCAACGCCATGCAGACGGTGGGACAGCGCCTCCAGGAATCCCATTCGCGCATCCGTGAAATGGCGACCGAGGAGGTCGAGCGGCGGGTCGCCCACGCGGTGTTGCGGCTCGTCCAGCAATCGGGGCGCAAGGAAGCGGACGGCATCCGTATCGATTTCCCCATTTCAAAGCAGGACATCGCCGAGATGACCGGCACGACCCTGCACACGGTCTCGCGCATCCTCACCGCCTGGGAGGGCAAGGGGCTGGTCAGGGGCGGGCGCCAGAAACTGCTCGTGCGCGACCCGCACGGATTGATGCTGCTGGCGGACGGGCAGTCGCACTGACCGGCCCCATCAGCGGAAAAAGCACCGCTTCGAGGTCCTCCCGGTCAAGCCCGTGCAGGTGTGCCGCGTCGGCAATGGTGTGGAACCCGGCAACCGGGCATCCCGCGCAATAAAGGCCCAGCCGGATGATGGCGGGTACGGTACGCGGCCATCGCCGCATGATTTCGAGCATGGTCAAATTGTCGTCCCCGGTCATCGGCACGGTCCTTTCACGCACTCGCCGGCAAGGGTCCGACCCTATGCACCCACCGCGCGCCAATCTTTGTGCAGGATCAAAGACCGGTGACGAGGGGGTTGCGACAAGGTAACATCGGTATTTGTCTTTCAAGGGTCTTGTCCCCGTGTTCTTCACTCCCATGGCCAGCGGCGCGATCCCGCGCGGCATAGCGACATCGGGCCCGGCGCTCCTTTCCTATGGTTTTCGGCCCTTTTTCCTGTTCGTCGGGTTCTGGGCCGTGGCGGCGATGGCCCTGTGGGTGGCGGCGCTGACACTGGGCTGGCCGGTGGGCGGGGCCTATGGGCCGGTCAACTGGCACGCCCACGAGATGGTCCTTGGCTATACGAGCGCGGCGCTGGCCGGGTTCATGCTGACCGCGATCCCCAACTGGACGGGGCGGCTGCCGGTTTCCGGCCTGCCGCTGCTCGGGCTGGTTCTCGTCTGGCTGGCGGGGCGGGCCGCCATGCTGTTCCCCGGCGCTCTGGGACTGGGCGTCTCGCTGGGGATCGAAGCGATGTTCCTGCCCCTCCTGTTCCTCGTTGCGCTGCGCGAGATCGTTGCGGGGCGCAACTGGAAGAACCTCAAGATCGTGCTGCCGCTCGCCGTGCTGTCGGGGGCCAATATCTGGTTCCACGTCGCGGTCGCCACCGGCGGGGACAACGCCATGGCCGGGCGGCTCGCCGTCGGCTGCTGGATCGTGCTCATCGCGCTCGTCGGCGGGCGGATCGTTCCCAGCTTCACCCGCAACTGGCTGGCCCGGCAGGGCTCGAAAACGCTGCCCATCCCGTTCGGCCGGTTCGACCAGATCGCCATCGCTTCCATGATCGTGGCGCTGCTCGCCTGGGTCGTGGCCCCGTTCGCGGCAGTTTCCGTCATTGCCTGCCTTGCCGCCGCGCTCCTTCAGGGCGTGCGGCTCTGGCGCTGGCGGGGCTGGCTTGCCGCGCGCGAGCCGATCGTTTTCATCCTTCACATCGCCTATGGCTTTATAGTCCTGGGCCTGTTCGCCATCGCGGCGGCGGGCACGGGCGCAATGTCTCAGGCCTCGGCGATCCACGTCTTTACGGTGGGCGCCATCGGCGGCATGACGCTGGCGGTCATGTCGCGGGCCGCGCTCGGCCACACGGGCCGTGCGATCGGGGCCAGCACCGCAACGGTCGCCGCCTATGTCTTTCTTTCGGCTGCGGCAATTATCCGCCCTGCCTCGGACCTTTTTCCGCAGTATTACTATACGGTCTTCGCGCTCAGCGGCCTGTTGTGGCTGCTGGCGTTCGCGGCCTTCCTTGTCGTTTACGCGCCCATCCTCCTGGCGCCGCGCGTCGCAAAACCGGACCGGGCATGAGCAGAGCCTTTTATTTCATTGCCGGACTGATCGCGCTGGCGTTTGGCGCGCTGGGCGCATTGCTGCCGTTGCTGCCCACCACCCCGTTCGTGCTGCTCGCCGCCTTCTGCTTTGCCAAAAGCTCGCCAAGGGTGCACCGCTGGCTCCTTGCCCACGGCTATTTCGGGCCCCTGGTCCGGAACTGGCAGGCCTCGGGCGCCATCGCGCGCCACCACAAGATCGCGGCGGCCCTGACGATGGCGCTGGCATTCGCCATCTCGCTCATGGCTGGGGTGGGGCTTTTCGTCCTCGGCATCCAGGCCATCGTTTTGCTTGTGGCCGGAACGTTCGTCGTGACTCGCCCCGATCCTGAAACGATCAGCGATCCGGCAAGGCTGGATTGGGGCCGGGACCTATAGGGCCGGCATCGCCGTCACCATGCGGTAGGCCTTGGAACTGCTGGCCGAAAGGATATGATCGCCGCCGATGTCCGGCAGAACGGCCTTCGATCCGTCCTCATAGACAAATTCGAGATCGAACCGCCCCTCCGGCAAATGGAGGGTCGCGATATCCGCGCTGCGGGTGGCGGTGGCCGTTGCGCCGGTCGCAAGGGGCGAGGAGAGCGTCTGGCCTTTCGTGGCCGTCGGCATCCTGAGCCCGATGCGGCGCGCAAGGCGCTGGCCGGCAAGGATGTTGTTCCAGGTGTAGAACATCTCGGCGAACGCCACCGCCGGGTCGGTCATCTGCTTGGTGATGTACTGGCGCTCATCGAGGGTGCCCAGATCGAAATTGTCGATGATGCCGCCCGAATTGTTGAGGAACGCCCCGCCCGCGTCACGCTCCTGGATCTGGAGGATGTTCTGGGCGGCGGTGCAGGTATCGCTGGGGTGGATTTCGAGCACTTGCGCATAAAGCCCCATCGTCCAGAAGTCGTCCTTTACGCCCGGCAGCGAGCACAATTTGAGCCCGCGTCCGATGGACGTTGACCCCGATACATTGTCGATGACCAGATCGAGGACGATGAGGGGCAGCCCGTCATGGGTGCCGGTCTCGACCACCGAAAGGGTGGTGTCCGCGCCGAGTGACAGCGACCAGCCCGTGGGGAGGGCACCATCCACCGCAGCGCCCTCAAGGGCGGAATTGACCGGGTGATAGGTTTCGGCGGGCTCGATCAGCAGGCCCTTGTTGGTGCGCCCCGCCTCGTCCGGTCCGAACTCCCGCCACCGGCCCGCGATGTCGCGGGCGTATCTGGCCGAGGGGCGGGCAAGGGAGAAGGCCGCGTCCGCCGCGATCTCCACCCCGCCGCGCATATAGCGGTTGGAGACGAAATCGGCGGCAAAACCCGCTCCCTCGTCCCACCAGCGCCGCACACCGGTTGCAGCCCAAAGCCCGATCCGGCCCATCAGAGCAGGCCCACGAGGCTGGCCGCGGTGGTTCCCGTTGCCTTCACGGCGCGGGCCCGAACCGGCAGCAGCGTGCCCGAGGGGATATTGGCAAAGACCAGTTCCGCCCCTGACACCAGCGTAACGCCGAGATCGCCGGCCACCCCCACATAAAGGGCGCGGGTTGGCTGGCTGAGTTCGGCGCTGTCGCTGGGGGTGATGGCAAAGCCGTGCATGGCCGGGCTTTCGAGGCTGGCCGAATGGTTCTTGAATCGGTCGGGCATGAGGCAGGGGCTCCAATTGCGGGTGCTGGTTCACCTGCAATGATGCCCCGCTTTCAGGACGCGTGGATAAGTGCCCGCCTTCCTAGATGTACTGCAACCGATCCCCGAGCGCGGAATAGTGCTTATTGAGCGCATTGATCGTCTCGACATCCCGCTCCGAAAGCTCGAAATCGAACACCTCGATGTTCTCGCGCTGATGCTCGGGCTTGCTGGCCTTGGGCAGCGGCACGGTGGCGCGTTCGAGATTCCAGCGCAGGACGATCTGGGCGGGGGATTTACCATAGGCCCGCGCGATCGAGCCCAGCCGTGCATCGTCGAGCATCGTGTGGCGGGTCAGCGGGCTATAGGCCTGGATGATGATCCCTTTATCGGCGCAATAGGTCCGCATGTCCTCGGAATGGCCGAACGGACTCCATTCGATCTGGTTGACCACCGGCACCTCCCCGCTCGCCGCGATGAGCTTGTCGATCTGGCCGGTCGAATAGTTCGAGACCCCGATATCGGCGGTAATACCCTCCTGGCGGGCCCGCATCAGCCCTTCCCAGAGCCTTTCGCCCACGCCCTCTTCGGGCGGGCGGTGGATGAGGATGAGATCGGCACTGTCGATCCCCAGTTCACCCACATTGCGTTTCGCCGATTGATAGGCGTCCTCGTCTTCCTCAACCTTGGTGACGATATAGACCTCGCCGCGCAGGATGCCGGAGCGCTCGAGCCCCTGGGCGATGCCCGGCTGGGTGCCGTAATCGCCCGAGGTGTCGATCATGGGGTAGCCGAGCGAGAGGGCGCTCTCTATGGCCTTTTCCGGCTCATCGAGCTTCCAGGTGCCGATCCCGATGATGGGCATGACGCGGCCGGTGTGAAGGGTGTTCATCGAATGGGTGTTCATCGTTTTTCTGTCTCCGCCGTCCCGCTTGGTCAGGACAAACGGGGGGAGCGGATCGAAGGTTCCTGCCCCCGGCTATCCCGACGCCAGCATGACAAGGACGGCAAAGCCTATGAAAACGGCAAGCGCGATCCCGACATAAAGGGCCAGCCCCGCCCAGCGCGTACGCGGCTGCCCGGAGGGGGCGGCGGGCTCCATCGCCAGCTCTTGCGGGCCGGGCGCGTTGCCCGAAGCCTCGGCATCGGTGCCCAGGGGCGCAGCGGCAGGATCGGGAAAATTGACCTTGTCGCCCTGCCCCTCGCGATCGATGGCGACACGCAGCTTGTCGGTGGTCGCAGGGGTCTTTTCGCTCATGCCTTGCCCTTTTCAAGTCCGGTCATTAGAGCGTCCCCAGAATAAGTGGCGACCACTTATTCGGTTCGGAAACGCGATAAATCAAAGTCTTGGAGACACTGTTTTGATTCTATCAAAACAGGAACGGCCCTAGATCGTTTCAGGTTTTGATTGAACCGGCACAGCGCGGCGCGTTTTGAAGGATCGCGCTGGATTGCCGGTAATGAATACCGGAATGACACTGGTGATTTTGGCAAGCTGCTGCCTAAAACTCCACCGTCACCCCGGGATTTATTCCCGGGGGCCGGACCGAACCCGCCGCAGTTGCGGGACCCCGACGATCCCATCAAATACTGACCTGCTCTAAGGAAAGCCGGCAGGGCGAGGCTCTGCCCCTTCCGGATCGGACGCAAGGCCATGGATTAATACCGTGCGGGCGGATCGGAGGCGGGAAAGGATTCATCGACCGTTTCGTCCACCTCGTCCCAATCCTTCCTGTCGTCGCGCGTGGCGTTGGGGCCGGCGGGGCGAATCTGGATGTTGCTCTCATCGGGACCCGCCGCTTCGCCATCCCGGAATGCGGCGGCCTGCCCGCCCTCGCTCCCGGGCTTGGGGGCCGAAGGCGCAGGATCGGCGCCTACCGGGCGCGTATCGGCTATCTCGTGCGCCGCGTCCCAGCTCGGCGCGCTGCCCTGCCGCGAATTGTCGTCGAGCCCAGGCAGGTCGGCCTGCACCTCCATCGCCTCGGGCGGCTCGACGGGTTCCCCTCCCGTTTCGGCCACGTCCTTGCGGGCCGTATCGGCGCTCTGACGCAGCGCGTCGGCCTCGTCGGCCTCGACTTCCTGTCGTGAACGGGTGTCGGGGGGCGCGGGCTTGCGATCATCTCCGGTCATCGCGGGTCTCCTGTTGGCAAAATGGCAACCAACAAAAGAACGCCTGCCGGCCCGGCCTGTTCCGGATGCGGGCAATCATCGGGACCCCGTCCCGATAAAAAAGCCCGGCGAGAACGCCGGGCCTTTCAAACTCTTTCATCCGGCAAGCCGAGCTCTAGACCTCGCCCCAGATCGCCTCGGCGGTTTTGACCACCAGTTCGAGCTTGCGCTTCTGATCATCGATCGTGATGTCATTGCCTTCCTCGGTCGAGGAGAACCCGCATTGCGGGGCGATGCCGAACTGGTCGAGATCGGCGTATTTGGCCACTTCGTCGAACTTGCGCCTGAGATCGTCAACCGTTTCCAGTTCACCAGATTTGGTGGTGATGAAGCCCGGCAGTACGCGCTTGTTACCCTTGGGCAAGAGGCGCAGCGGCTCGAGCCCGCCGGCGCGGTCGGTGTCGTATTCCATGAAATAGATATCGACGCCGGTCTTGTTGAACACCGCATCGGCCGCCGGATCGTATGCGCCCTCGGCGATCCAGGTCGATTTGAAATTGCCCCGGCACATATGCATGCCGATCATCATGTCGTCCGGGCGTCCGTCGATCGCATCATGCATCATCTTGGCGTACTGGTCGATCAGCCAGTCCGGGTCGAGCCCTTCGGCCTGCTTTTCGGCCCGGATCTTGGGGTCGCACAGATAGGCAAAGAAGATGTCGTCCATCTGCAGGTACCGGCACCCGGCCTCGTAAAAGGCATTCACGGCCTTCTTGTATGCCTTGGCGAGATCGGCGAATAACAGTTCGAGATCGTCGGCATAGGGCTTGTGGCCGATATCGGCCTTGGCGACGCGGAAATGGCAGCAGGAGGGGCCGGGGATCGAGATTTTCGGCATCACCGAGGTGTTGGCGGCGACGAACTTGAAATGCTCGAGCATCGGATGGTCGGCGGGGAAATCGACCGGGCCGGTAATGGTGGGAAAGATCGGCCTCGTATTGGCGCCCTTGAAGTTGTGGCCGGTCGCCACGTCCCGCTCGACGAACTTGAAGCCTTCGAGGTCTTCCATGAAATCGTAGTGCCAGAATGAGCGGCGCAATTCGCCGTCGGTCACCACCGGCAGCCCGACATCTTCCTGGAGCTTGATCGCCTCGCGGATCGCATCGTCCTCGACGGCGGTCAGCGCGTCCCGGCCGATCGATTTTTCGTCGTAAAATTCGTGGCGCGCCGTTTTCACCGCGTCGTTGCGCAGGAGCGAGCCGACATGGTCGGCGCGATAGGGCGGGGGCTTTACGGACATGTGCAGATACTCCTTGATGCCGCCAAGGTTCGCGACGGTGGACGGTGCTGTCCATGTACACAACCTTGCCCGGTGCGGGCAAGTCTTTGCTCGCCCGCAAAAGGCGCCCGGTTTTCAGCTCTGCAAGGGGCGCTACCCCGCCGCGGCCCTCACCGCCGGACCGCCATTCTCGGCCATCCAGTTGGCCGCCGTCTTGATCCCGCCCAGCGGGAAGACGTGCAGCCGGGAAATGAGGCTGTCGGGATTTTTCGCCTTATGGGCGGCGAGCCCGGCCACCACGTCGGTCGGCTCGTAGGGCACCAGCAGCTTGGTAATGTCGCGCGCCCGCTTTTGCAGCACCCCGATCGAGGGGCCCACACCGCACGAAAGCGCGAACTGGATCAGCGTCTGGAGCTTGGCGGGCCCGGCGATCCCGGCATGGATGGGGAGCGTGATGCCCATGTCGGCGATGCGCTCGGCCCAGGCGATCACCGCATCGGCGTCGAACGCGAACTGGGTGGCGATGGCCATCCGGGCATCGGTGCGCGCGGCGTAGTCCTGCTTGAACTTCAGCGCCTCGTCGACGATGGCGCTGCCGCCGTCCCTGTCGATATCCTTGTTGCCTTCCGGGTGCCCGGCGATGTGGAGGTCCGTAAAGCCGTATTTGTCGAACAGGCCCGTTTCGATGAGCTGGATGGAGCTGTCCAGCTCGCCGCGCGGGGTCGCGATGCCACCGCCAAGCAGCAGTGCCTGCCGGATATCGGCGGCGTCCTGATAGCGCTTGATCCAGTCCTCTAGCGTCGCCTTGTCGGGGATCGAGCGGGCCGGGAAGTGCGGCATCACGTCAAAACCCTCGGCGTGGAGCCGGGCGGCGGTGGCCAGCATGTCCTCAATGGGCGTGCCATCGATATGGGCAATATAGACGCGCGTGCCTTGCGGCAGGATGGCGCGGAAGTCCTCGACCTTGGCGGCGGTCCGGGGCATCACCTCGATCGAGAAGCCTTCGATCATGGCGGAAACCTCGCCGGTTTTCGGCGCTTTTTCGGCGTGCTTGGACCCGAAGTTCAAAATCGTCATGCCGGACCTCCTGATTTCACCATCATGTATACATCGTTTCGCAGGTCGGAATCAAGCGCCCTCGCCTGGATTCCCTTAAAATCGCGCCGTTCCCGCGCGATTTCCCATTGTGTGTATTTCTGGCCTGCCGCATAATGCATACAATAAAACGTCCATATCGGGGCTGGACCGCCCTTATATGGGGTCCTAATGTGCGCGGCGCCATCCCGGGTGGCCAAGGGAGGAAGCAAATGAGCGAGCCGATATTTGACGTTGCCCACCTCGGGCATGTGGAGGTCTATACCGACAGGTTCGAGGAGAGCCTCGATTTCTTCACGCGGGTCTATGGCCTGAAACTCTCGGGGCAGGAGGGGGGTTCGGCCTATCTGCGCGCCTGGGACGATTACGAATTTCATTCATTGAAGCTCACCCGCCATTCGACGACCGGGGTGGGCCATATCGCCTATCGCGTCTCTTCGCCCGAAGCCCTCGCGCGGCGTGTCAAGGCGATCGAGGCCTCGGACTACAAGGTCATCGGCTGGACCGAAGGCGATCTTGGGCACGGAAAGTCCTTCCGCTTCGAGGACCCGTTCGGGCACGTCTTCGAGCTTTATTGGGAAACAAGGCGCTACGCGCCCGACGAGGCCGACCGGCCCGCGCTCAAGAACATGGCGAGCCGGTTCCATGCGCAAGGCGCCTCCCCGCGCCGGCTCGACCACCTCAACCTGCTCGCCGCCGATGTGACGGCCTTTCGCGACTTCATGGTCACTTGCCTCGGTTCGCGCGTCACCGAACAGATCAGGCTCGACAATGGCCGGCTGGGGGGCTGCTGGTTCACGGTCAACAACAAGACCTACGATCTTGCCTGCACCGAGGAGCATGGCGGGGGCCATGGCCGGTTCCACCACGTCACCTACGCCACCGACCAGCGCGAGGACATTTTGCGCGCTGCCGACATCTTTTTGGAGAACGGGGTCCATATCGAGACCGGCCCGCACAAGCACGCCATTCAGGGCACGTTCTTTCTCTATGTCTGGGAGCCGGCGGGCAACCGGGTCGAACTTGCCAATGCGGGCGCGCGGCTGATCCTTGCCCCCGACTGGCAGACCGTCACCTGGACCGAGACCGACCGCAAGAAGGGACAGGCCTGGGGGCTCAAGACCATCGACACTTTCCACACACACGGCACCCCGCCGGTCCGGAAAGACTGAGCGTGACACCTAAGAGGGAGCGGGATCGCGCAAAATACACCAATGTCATTCCGGCATTCATTGCCGGAATCCCGAGCGATCGCGCCTCGCGTACCATGACAACAACGCTATCGAACGCGGCAACAGGACCTGGCCGCAATGGAGGCATTTGAAGTGACAGACTACATCCTCACCCTTTCGTGCGATAACCGCAGCGGCATCGTCGCGGCGGTGGCGACGCGGATCGCCACCCATGGCGGCGATATCTTCGAGGCGCACCAGTTCGACGATTCCACCACCGGCATGTTCTTCATGCGCGTGGGCTTTTCGATGCAAGGGGAGGACGCCGCGTTCCGGGCCGGGCTGGATGAGGAGATTGAGCGGTTCGGCCTCGATTACACGCTGCGCGTGGCGGGAGCAAAGCGCAAGGTGCTGTTCATGGTCTCCAAATTCGACCACTGCCTTGGCGATCTATTGTACCGCAACCGCATTGGCGAGCTCAACATCGACCCGGTGGCGATCGTTTCCAATCACCCGCGCGAGGCGCTCAACCTTACGCTGATGGAAAACATTCCCTACCATCACCTGCCGATCTCCAAGGACACCAAGGCGGAACAGGAAGCGCAGGTGAAGGCGATCATCGAGGAGAGCGGCGCCGAACTTGTCGTCCTGGCCCGCTACATGCAGATTCTTTCCGACGATTTTTCGGCCTGGCTTGCCGGGCGCTGCATCAATATCCACCACTCGTTCCTGCCCGGCTTCAAGGGCGCCAGGCCCTATCATCAGGCCCATGAGCGTGGGGTGAAGATGATCGGGGCGACCGCCCATTACGTCACCGCCGATCTCGACGAGGGGCCGATCATCTGCCAGGACGTCGAGCCGGTGAGCCATGCCGACACCCCCGACGACCTCGTGCGCAAGGGCCGCGACATCGAGCGCCGGGTCCTGGCCCGCGCCGTCACATGGCATCTGGAAGACCGTGTCCTGATCAACAAGACCAAGACGGTGGTGTTCACCAAATAGGCCGTTTCCAGCATAAATGGATGCGGTTCGGACCCGAAGGGCCGCGTAAGCGAAACGCGATATAATAAAGACTTAGAGCTCCTGTTTTGACGGAATCAAGAAGGACCGTGTCGGCGGAGGCGCCCTTCTGGTCCCCGGCAATAAATGCCGGGGTGACATTGGAGGGAGGGAGAGCTAGTAGAAAACACCATTGTCATTCCGGCATTTCTTGCCGGAATCCAGCGCGATTCTTCCAGGATGGCGGAAGCTGGGCGTTTCCGTCAAAACCTGTAATGCTCTAGCAGGGAGGCGGACGGATAAAGGTGCGTATCGGATTTCTGGGATATGGCGAGGCGGCGCGCGCCTTTCACGAAGGGCTGGCCCGGCCCGGCCTTTCGGTGTGCGCCCATGACATTCTGCTCGATGCCGATGAGGGGGCGATGCGGGCGGCGATGGAAGAGCGCGGCGCCACCCCCGTTTCGCTTTCAGGGCTCGCCGATATGGACTGGATCATAAGCGCGGTCACCGCCGACCAGAGCCTTCTCGCCGTCGAGCCACTCCTTGCCCGTCTGCGGCGGGGCCAGACGCTGATCGACATCAATTCGGTCTCGCCCGGGCGCAAGCGCGAGACCGCGCAACGGATCGAAGCGGCGGGCGGCCATTATCTCGACATGGCCGTGATGGCCCCCGTGCACCCGAAAAAGCACGCCACCCCGGTACTGATCGCCGGCGCGCCGGCAGCGGCCATGCTGCCGCATCTGCTCGATCTGGGCTTTTCCGCGTCCATCGCAGGGGAGGCGGCCGGCGCTGCGACCGCCATCAAGATGGTGCGCTCGCTGTTCGTCAAGGGGCTCGAGGCGATCACCGTCGAGGCCCTCCTAGCCGCGAGAGCCTCGGGGTGTTTCGACGAGATCCTCGCCTCGCTCTCGAGCTCCTATCCCGGCCTGGGCTGGCCCGATTTTGCCGCCTACCAGTTCGAGCGCACGACGCGCCACGGCAAGAGGCGGGCGGCGGAAATGGAAGAGAGCGCGGCAACGCTCGATGCCCTGGGCCTCAATGGCGGGCTGGCGCGCGAGATCGCGCGGGTGCAGGCGTTGATGGGGAAATCGGGGCCGGTTCTGGAGGGCGACGGCCTCGAAACCACCGCCGCAAATGCCCTCGAGGGCCGGCTTGCCGTGGACAAGCCCTGACCGCGTCTCGCCTTGCACCCCAGGCCGGTGCTATGAAACCTTGTGGGGAAAAACCGGGGAAGACAATGAAAAGCAGCGAAGTCGCAACCCATGGACGGCGGGCCGTCATCGAGCTGCGCGAGAAGATCATCAATGGCGAGTTGCCTGGCGGGATGCGTCTGTTCGAGGTGTCGCTGGCCGAATCGCTTCAGATTTCCCGCACCCCGGTGCGCGAGGCGCTCTCGCGGCTCGCCGAGGAGGGCCTGCTCGACCGGCTGCCCAGTGGCGGGTTCGTCGTCCGGCGCTTCGGCTATGCCGATGTGATCGATTCCATCGAGTTGCGCGGTGTACTCGAAGGCACCGCCGCCCGGCTTGCCGCCGAGAGGGGCGCCTCGCCCGAGGGCCTCAAGCGCATGCGCGAGATCGTTGCCCAGCTCGACACCTGTTTCGGGGTCGGCGTTGATGATGTCGATTTCGATACCTATGCCGATCTCAACGCCCGGTTCCATTCCGAACTGGCCGGGCTTTCGGGCAGCGAGGTCGTGCGGCGCGAGGTCGAGCGGTCCGCCGCGCTACCCTTTGCCTCGCCCTCTGCGTTCCTGCCCAACGAACTCGATATCGCCGCCTTCAAGCGCTCCCTGCGCTCGGCGCAGGACCAGCACCGCGCCATCCTCAACGCGATCGCCGCCCGCGAGGGCGCGCGGGCCGAGTTCATCGCCCGCGAGCACGCGCGCACCGCGCGCGGCAACCTTGAATACATTTTCAATCAGGACCCCGAACTGATCGAAAGAATTCCCGGGCTCGCGCTCATCTACCGGTAGAGTGTTTCCACAAGAAGTGGGTACTATTTATTGGGCTCGGGAGCGCGATCGCCGGTTATCGAATCGGGGCGAGCGGAGACGATGCCACAACGTCTCCGAGCTTGGTTGCGGGACAGATCACAGATGTCCTATGCCTCGCCTGGCATAAACTCGGCCATGACTGGATTGAAATACTGTTTGGTTCTGGGGCCATCGATGATCGGATCAATCCGACGCACACACTCAGAGTAATGCGGCGTTGACCGATGCGCCTCCAATGCCTCTGCGCCCTCAAAGACCTCATAGACAACGAACCGATGCTCGTCCTCGGGATCACGCAGGACATCGAACCGCAGATTGCCGGGTTCACGTCGCGTTCCCTCGTAGTTAATGCGGAAAGCGTCCAGAAACTCCTCCACATGACCCGGTTTGACCGTGATCGAAACCATCTGGATAAGCATTTTGATTACCTTTCTTGATTGCGCCAGAACCCAAGCCCTGGGCTTTGTGTCGTATCCTGAAGAACGGAATTGGAATTCTTAAAGACCTGGGGCCTTCCACATGGAAGTCGTGATGTTCTCGTCGACCAATTCGCGCTGCGCGCGATAGGCTCTGGCCCACCGCTCCCCCGCTTCGTCGTATAAAGGTTTAAGGTCCGCCTCCGGCTCGAATGTCCTGTCCCATTTGACCCAGCGATCCGCTGCTTCCTCATGGTCCCTGAAGGCACCGGCACCGATGGCGGCGGCGGCAGCGCATCCAAGCGCGGTAGCTTCCTTGACCTGCGGGGTAACGACGGGAAGCCCTGTCACGGTGGACAGAAGCTGCGCCCAATGAGGCGATTTCGCAGCGCCGGCAGCAAACACGATGCGTTCAGGAATTTCGGCACTGAGGGCGAAAATCGCATTGAGATTGCGTGCGGCCACAATTGCCGCATTTTCCTGCAGCGCCCGGAAAATGGCGGCCTTGCCGGCTCTTTCAGGGTCGATAGACAAGTTCAGCAGAGATGGCGCGGCATGGTACCACCGGCCATAGCGCATGACATCGGAAAGAATGGGGATGATCCCGTATGCGCCGGGCGGAATGGACAGGGATTGTTCTTCGAGCAGAGTATAGGCATCTGCGCCCGACGCGCGTGCGCGCGCCATTTCCTCCTGACCAAACGCATCGCGGAACCAGCGCATCGCGGCACCGACGAAAAAGCTGATGGCCTCTGCCTGATTCTGTCCTGGTATCACATGGGGATTGAACCGCAGATTCATTTGCGGATCGACCAGATCGGTGCCCACATTGACGATCTGTTGCCAGAACGTGCCGCCCAGAACAGCGCATTGTCCCTTGTTGACCAGCCCCAGGCCCGCGGTTCCGGTCTGGCAGTCCCCCCCGCCCATGACAACAGGCGTTCCGGCAGCTAGGCCCGTATGCCTGGCCGCCGTGGCAGTCACAGTGCCGATGACCGAGCCCGGCTCGACGATATGGGGGAGGATGGACGAACTCAGGCCGACCTTTTCGAGTTGCCCGACCGTCCAGTCTCGGGTGGCCAGAGAGAGCAGGCCGGTGGTGCCGCCATTGGAGGGGTCGCTGGCGATAACTCCGGAAAGCTGGGCCAGAACCCAGTCCGAGATCATCGATATCTTGTCGATCTGGCCATAGATCTCGGGCAGGTTCTCGCTCAGCCAGAGCAGGCGCGGCAATGCGCCCAGCGCAAACGTCTGGCCACTTTTGTCGTAAAGCGCCTTCTCGAATTCAGGCCGTTCGCGCTGCAGCCTGCGGACCTGCGAGACCGCGCGGCTATCAACATTGGCGCAGGCCCAAATGGCTGCTCCCGATGCGTCGTACGCAACGATGGCCTCGCGCATGCTGGTGGCGCTGACCGCAGCGATATCATCACCCGAAAGCCCCGCTTCGGCGATCGCCCGGTTGATGCATTGACCAAGCAGCAGCCAGTTGCGCTCGAGATCGAAGTCCATCGAGCCTTCAAAACGGGGGTCCGGTTTGTGCCACCATTCAGCCTGGCTGGCCCCGCGTTGTGCCCCGGTATCATCGAATATCACGGCACGGCCGCTTCCGGTGCCTGCATCGATTGCCAGATAGTATCGGCTCATCGCTTCTCTTCCTTTTCGGTGACCAGTGCCTCGGCGGTCGTTTCGTCGGTGACCAGTATCGAGGCGAACTTGCCCAGCAATGCTGCCCGGATTCCGCCAAGTTTCCCGGCTCCGCCCGCGACAGCCACAACTTTGGAGGATTGCGCCAGCGCTTCGAGACGTACCCCGATGACGCGCTCGTGGAATGGCAGATCGAGAACCCGGCCCTCGCGGTCGTAAAAGCGGCATAAAATATCGCCGACCGCGCCCTTGCGGCGCAGCGGCTCGACTTCGTCCGGCGAAACATAACCCGACCGCACGACGGTCGATGATTGGGTAAGTTCTCCTATCCCGACGAGCTGATAGGTTGCATCCAGTGCCATATCCAGCAGGTTCCGGATAGCGGGTTCGGTGCTCAGCGCCCGGGCGACATCGGGGTCCCCGACCACCAATGGTGCGGGAACCAGATGCACGTTGGCACCCCAGTTGGCCGCTCGCATTCCATCGACATACGTACCCACGCCTCCGGTCATGCTCACCAGCCCTATCCCGCGTTCGTTGGCGACGTGCCCGAGTTTTTGAATCGTGCTGCTCACGGTAGCGCCCCACCCTGCGGCGAGCAGATCGCCGGGGCGCAGTCTTTGCATGAGGAACTGGGCAGCCGCTTGGCCGAGCCGGACGCTTTCCTGTTCGCCGGCAAGGGCCGGGATCACATAGGCTTCCGCCAGCCCGTAACGGCGACGCAACACGTCTTCGAGTTCCATGCAGCGCTGATAGCGGGAGTTGATCTTGACATCGATCACCCCCGTGCGGCGGCCCATTTCGAGGAGCCGGGATACCTTGATGCGATTGAGATTGAGCCGGTTGCCGATCTCGTTCTGCGTCAGGCCGTCGTGGTAATAATACCAGGCAACTCGCGCGAGAATCTCGCTCTCGCTTTCAGCCAGTCCGTTGTCGTCCGTCACGTCTGCACCCCCGTTGAACACAATGATATTGTATGAAGCAATTGTTCACGTCAAGCTGTGGGCGGATTGAAAATTTCAGCATATTCTCGCGTTTTTGGCACCTGATCGGGCTCTTCCTGCTGGCCGGCTGCAACATTGATGAACAAATGTATTGACGCGTTTCAAATGATATGTTCGGATCGTCGCCAGGTGGAGGGCCCAGTTTTATGGCCAGCGATGACGCACATACGCTGATCCAGGTCAGGGATGTCTGGAAGCGATACGGCCCGGTTTCCGTGCTCAAGGGCGTTTCGATCTGCCTTCGCGCGGGCCAGATCCACGCACTGCTGGGCGGCAATGGCGCGGGCAAGTCGACCCTCATGAAAGTGATCGCAGGTCTGGTCAGCCCAAACGATGGTACGGTCGTGATCGGCGGCGAGCGCCTCGAGCGCCCGTCAGCCGCCAAAGCGCAAAGGCTGGGACTCTATCTTGTACCCCAGGAGGCGCATATTTTCGGCAACCAGACCGTTCTCGAAAACATCTGCATGGGGCTGGCAAAATCGCCATCGCAACTGCGTTCGCGGGTTATCGAGTTGATAAAGCAGCTCTCGGTATCGCTGGATCTGGACGCGCAGGCGGCAACGCTGGAAATCGCCGACCGCCAGATTGTGGAGATTTTGCGAGGGCTTGTTCGCCAAGCCAGGGTTCTCATCCTCGACGAGCCGACATCTGCCCTCACCCCTCATGAGGTCGAGGCGCTTTTTGCCCGCATGCGGGCGTTGGCGGCCAAAGGTGTCGGGATATTCTTCATTTCGCACAAGCTGCGCGAAATCCGCGAAATCTGCCACGATATTTCGGTGCTGCGCGATGGAGCCATCGTGCTTTCCGGTGCGCTCGGTGACTACGGGGACGATCAGATCGTGACCGCGATGACACGGGCCGGTACGGGTGCATCGCCTGCAGCCAGCACAGCGGTCAACGCTGCCAAGGGCGAAGCGCGCCTCGTGATCGACAACCTGTCGGGCGAAGGCTTTCGCTCGGTGTCCTTGTCGTTGAGCGGTGGGGAGATCGCAGGGCTGGCCGGTGTCGTCGGGGCAGGTCGAACCGAATTGGCCGAAACCGTGTTCGGTCTGCGTCGTGCGCATGGCGGTTCAATCTCGCTCGACGGCAAGGTGCTCGACAAGCGCGCGCCCGCCCGATGCGTTGATGCCGGGCTTGTCTATCTTCCCGAGGACCGCCAGCAATACGGGCTATTCCTCGATGCGCCGCTCTATTGGAACGCGTCATCCTATCTGATGCATAAACTGCCGTTCATGCTGAGCCCGAAACGTGAGCGCGAAGCTTTCTCGCGGTTCCGGGACGCCATGGACATCAAGTGCGAAAGCGCAGAGCAACCGGCACGCCGACTGTCGGGCGGCAATCAGCAAAAGGTGCTGCTGGCCAAGTGTCTGGCGGCCAAACCCAAGGTGTTGATACTCGATGAACCCACGCGCGGCGTCGATGTCGCCGCCCGCAACGATATTTACGCGCTTGTTCGCACCCTTGCCGCTGAGGGTGTCGCCATTCTTCTGATCTCCTCGGATTTCGACGAGATCGTCCACCTCTCGGACCGCATCCTGGTGATGGCGTTCGGAGAACTGGAAGGCACCCTGCCAGCGGGTTCTTCGGTCGATGCCATCGGCAAACTGGCGTTCGGAGCGCGGGAGCACGCCCATGTTTGAGCTGTTCGCCCGCAATCGGGTTGCCTCGCTGTTTGCGATCACCATTCTGACATTCGGCATCATCGGGGCCGCTGCTCCGGGTTTTCTCTCTGGCAACACGATTGCGGTCGTGATGGCCAACAGTCTGGTGTTGATGTTGATTTCGTTCGGCACCATGCTGGTCATCATCACGCGCAATATCGACGTTTCGAGTGGCTCGGTCCTGGGGCTGTCCGCTGCCGTTCTCGGGCTTGCGCTCAACGCAGGCATCAGCCTGCCGCTCGCTATCGGCTTATGTGTTCTCGTGGGCGCGGCGGCAGGTGCTCTCAACGGCGCGCTGGTGGCCGGGCTGGGTGTTCCTTCTATCGTTGCCACGCTGGGAACGCTGGGCCTTTATCGCGGCCTGATGCTGACGCTGACCGGTGGCCGATGGATCGAGGCGTTGCCGCAATCGATAAAATCTCTTGCCAGCAATCTGGGCTGGGGCGGCTCGGTCCTGACGATTATCGTTCTGCTGGTCTTTGCAGGGCTCTGGTTCTTCCTGCGGCGGACGCGGTCGGGCGGCTATTTCTTTGCCGTCGGCGACAATCGGGAAGCGGCGCGGCATCTCGGCATTCCCGCGCGCTGGATCGAGTTCAGTGCCTTTGTGGGGGCCGGTGCTTGCGCGGCGCTCGCGGGAGTCGTGTTTGCCGCGCAGATCGGTTTTATCCCAAATCAAGCGGGCAACGGCATCGAACTGAAGGCCATTGCGGCCAACGTTCTGGGCGGCGTCAGTCTGCTCGGCGGTGTGGGCTCCGCAGTGGGCGTGTTCATCTCTGTGATCTTTCTCACCGCAATCGATAGTGCGCTGGTTTTCCTGCGCATTCCTGCCTTCTGGAACGATTTCATTGCCGGGGCGATTCTGTTGAGCGTTCTGATGCTCGATGGCCGCATCCGGCTTGCGCTCGACAAGCGCATCCGTGCCAAGCGCTATGCAATCGGCCATGGCGGGCAGAACGCAAAGCCTGCAAGCAAAGAAAAAGCGGCGGAGAGTCTGCACGTTTCCTCGGAGGCCACGCGATGAAACGGCTTGTCCTGCGCTGGGAAGCGGTACTTGTCCTGATCCTGATACTCGAGTTCGTCGTGTTCGGGTTGATCAACCCACGGTTCCTCAACCCCTCGAATCTGCTCTACGGAACGTCGGATTTCATCCATATCGGGATCGTGGCCGTCCCGCTCACGCTGGTGATCATCGGCGGGGGGATCGATGTATCGTTCGCCTCGCTGGTGGGGTTGTGCGCCATCGTTTTCGGCGTGGCCAATTTCTTCGGCGTGCCGCTGCCCCTGTCCATTCTGGCGGCCCTGGCCGCCGGGGTATGCGCTGGAGCGATGAACGCTGCGATCATTCACTTCTCAAAGATTCAGCCCTTGGTCGTAACCCTCGGGAGTCTCTACCTTTTCGGTGGAGCTGCCACGGTTCTGTCAGGCGCTGTCGGTGCGGGCGGTTATGAAGGCATCGGCAATTTTCCCGGCATTTTCACAGAGTTCGGCTATCTTGAGGTCTTCGGCATCCCGGCCATGCTGATCCTGTTCGTGATCATGGCGCTGATTTTCATCGTATTGCTGCATTTCACACGGTTCGGCCGCTCGGTCTATCTCGTCGGCCAGTCCGAAAACGCTGCGCGCTATTCGGGCCTGCCGGTCGAGCGCATCCAGACGGTCACCTATTTGCTCACCGGCCTGTGCGCCGCGATCGCCGGGCTGATGCTCTCATCGTATTTCGGATCGGCACGCGTCGATCTTGGAACGGCGACCCTGCTGCCAGCGATCACGGCGGCCGTGCTCGGTGGTGCCTCGATCTACGGAGGACAGGGTTCGGTGCTGGGTACGGTCATCGCTGTATTCGTTATCGGCTTTCTGCAGCAAGGGCTGCAGATGGCCGGCGTGCCCAGTCAAGTTTCCAGCGCTCTCTCAGGCGGGTTGCTGGTGGGTGTGGTCGCATTGCGCCTCGGTAGTGCAATGCTGGCCGGTTTCGTTGCCCGGGGAAACAAGGCCATGGCGGCCAGATCCCGGCCTATTGTGGAGGAGAAAATCAAATGAGAAAAACTCTGAAAAGTATAGCCGTGCTGTCCACGGCGCTGGTTGCCTTGTCGGCAGGGTCCGTGCCTGCGATTGCCCAGGATATCGCCTTTATTCCCAAGCTCGTGGGTGTGGGCTTTTTCACCAGCGGCGGCCAGGGCGCGGTCGCGGCCGGCGAAGAGATCGGCGTGAACGTGACCTATGATGGTCCGACCGAGCCGAGCGTTTCCAGCCAGGTGCAGTTTATCAACAACTACGTCAACCAGGGCTACGACTCGGTGATCGTATCGTCCGTTTCGCCCGACGGTCTATGCCCGGCCCTCAAGCGCGCCATGCAGCGCGATGTTCTGGTCATGACCTGGGACAGCGACGTCGACCCCGAATGCCGCAGCTATTACATCAACCAGGGCACCCCGGAACAACTCGGTGGCATGCTCGTCGATATGGCGGCAGAAGATGTCACCAACGAGAATGCAAAGATCGCGTTCTTCTATTCCAGCCCGACTGTGACCGACCAGAACGCATGGGTGGCCGCTGCTCAGGAAAAGATCGCCACGGAATATCCTGGCTGGGAAATCGTGACGACCCAGTATGGCTATAACGATGCCCAGCAGTCCCTGCAGACAGCGGAAAGCATTCTGGAGGCCTATCCCGATCTCGACGCCATCCTGGCGCCCGATGCGAACGCGCTGCCCGCGGCCGCTCAGGCTGCCGAAAACCTCGGCCGTGAGGACGTCACCATCGTCGGCTTCTCGACCCCGAACGTGATGCGCCCCTATGTCGAGCGCGGCACGATCAAGCGCTTCGGGCTTTGGGACGTGACCGATCAGGGCGCGCTGTCGGTTTACGTGGCCGCACATGTGATCGAAAACGGTCCGCTCAACGTCGGCGACACGCTCGATGTGCCGGGCATGGGCACCGTGACGGTCGAACCCAACTCCATCCAGGGTTATGATTACGAAGCCGACGGCAACGGCATCATCCTGCTGCCAGAGCGCACAGTGTTCACAGCCGACAACATCAACGATTTCGACTTCTAATTCAGATATCGCAAACAAAACCGGGCCGCCTCGACATGTGGGCGGCCCGTCGCATTGGAACAGGGGTAAACGATGAAGAGCAGTTGGAGCGACGCACAAGCGCAGACTTTTGCGCAAAGGGCCGAAGCGGATGGATACGATCGGCAACTCGGATTGCGCATCTATACCTCGCAGATCATTGGACAGGATCCCGATCTGGTCATGCATGGAGGCGGCAACACCTCGGTCAAGGTGACCGCACGGGACGGCACACGGCTGATGCACATCAAGGGCAGTGGCTGGGATCTTGGCAATATCGAAGCCCCGGGTCTTCCCGCCGTGCGGCTGGAGCCGCTGCTGGGGATCAAGGATGGCCCGAAACTGTCGGATCCCGAGATGGTGCGCGCGTTGCGCGACGCACTGATCGATCCTTCAGCGCCCAATCCATCGGTCGAAGCCTTGCTGCATGGGTTCATCGACGAGGCTTTCGTGGATCACTGCCACTCCACGGCCGTGCTGGCGCTGGCCAACCAAACGGGTATGAAAGACCGCGTCAGGGCACTTTATGAAGGCCGGGTCGCTTTCGTTCCCTACGTCATGCCCGGGTTCGATCTTTCGATCGAAGGTGAAAAGATCTATTCCCGAAACACCGGTTGCGAAGGGCTATGGCTCGAAAATCATGGGCTTTTCACATTCGGCGCCGATGCCAGGACTTCGTATGAGCGCATGATCGAATTCGTCACGATCGCGGAGGGTGAGCTGAAAGCCCATCACGCCGGGCTGGCGCCAGCGCAAGATACCGATGCGGATGCCCCGGCCTTGCTGCTTGCGGGTCTGGTGGAGGTGCTCGGTGAATATGAAGGGCCGTTTGGCGCTGCGGCGGCCTGGGATTTCCGCTCCAATGCCGCAATCCGCTCCTATCTCGACCTCCCCGATCTTTGCAATATCGTACATCGTGGCACCGCAACGCCCGATCACGTCATCCGCATCAAGCCCTTCCCGCTGATCGTGAAACCGGATGCTGACAGAAGCGAAATGAGAACCGCAGTCGACTCTTACCGGACGCGTTACGCGGATTATTTCAACCGCAATGCGGCACTGGCGGATACAGACAAGATCATGCTCGACCCCCTGCCCAGGGTTGTTCTGATCCCTGGTGTGGGTCTTGCCGGTATCGCCCCCGATGCCAAGGCTGCTAAAATCGCGGCCGATCTTGCGGAACAAACGGCCCGGATCGTTTTGTCTGCCGAGCGCTATGGCCGATTCTCACCGATTGGTGAAAAAGACCTGTTCGATATGGAATACTGGTCGCTGGAGCAGGCCAAGCTTTCCAAGCAATAGAGTGCTGCGTTCCGAGGGAATCGTCGAGGCTCCTGCGATTGCGGCGGGTTCGGTCGGACCCGCGATGACAGGTGGAAACGGGGTCGGTATCAACCCAAGCCGCCAATGGCATTCCGCGACCCCGAACCCAGCGCGATCTCGCCACGGCACCGACCATACCGTTTCCATCAGGACCTGACACGGTCTGACCGTGCGGCACGGCCTTCAGACAAGAGACTTCATGCGATCGGATATCTTCTTTGCCATTTTCCAGGCCGTCTCACGATAATCGAGTGGCTCGAACCGGAAGGTCGGCCCGGCGACGACAAGACCCGCGATAGCGTGTCCCTGCTGGCCCTGGATCGGCACCGAGATCGCGCTGATGCCATCGACCGGAATGTCCCGCACGATCGCACAGCCCATCTGCGCCGCCTCCCCGATGGCCGCCTCGGTCGCCATCCGATCTTCCGCAGACAGCTGCAGGCCTTCCAGTTTCTGGAGGCGCTCCGCCTGTGACATTGTCGCCAGAATCATTCTGCCTACCGCTGAATTATGCAGCGGCAACCGCGTGCCGAGCTTGAGATCCACACGCAGAATCGATTCGGCTTCGACGCGTTGCAGCAAAACCACGCCATCGCCGCTCAGAACGCCGATCGAAGAGGTTTCGTGGACCTCGTCGACCAGTTCCTGGAGCAGCGGGGTGAGGGCAGGGCCGATTCCGATATTGGCCGCGGCCACGGTGCCTGCCTCCATCGTCCGCAACCCGAGCCGATAGCGCGAGGACATCTGATCCTGATCGATAAAGCCGCGCGACTGGAGCGTCGCAATCAATTGATGCGCAGTGCTTTTGGCGATTCCCAAGTGCCGCGCGATCTCGGTGACGCCCAGTTCCTCGCCGGGATGATCGATCAAAAATTCGATAATCTGCAATGCCCTGGCGACCGAGCCTACGGTCCGCGTCACGGGCCCGCCGGGTTTCTCTTTGGCCATATCCACCACTCCCCCACCACCTGGGCCCTTTACAGGCCACGGAAAACGTCTTAAGTTTATTTTTGCGAACAGCGTTCGTTATACGCGAACGTGGCATGGAAATGATCCGGTTTCAATAGGAAATCGCATCGGGAGGAAGAAAATGGGATTACATTGGAATAAAGCGGCGCTTGCCCTGTGTGCTGCCGTCACGCTCGGGCCGGCGTCCGTCGCGGCGAGCGAGCTTGGTGTGGTGACGATGTCGGTTGTGCCTTCGACGAGTTCGGCTGTGCTTTACGTTGCGCAGGATGGCGGCTATTTCGAAAAGCACGGCCTGGATGTCGAAATCGTCGAATTCACCAGCGGCGCGGAAGCCGAGCGGGCCATGGTGGCCGGCGCGGTCGATATGGGCGGCGGCGGTGTTGGCAGCACGCTCATCATGGCCAATCAGGGTATCGAGGCGACCAATATCGTCTTGTTTCAGGACAAGCCGATCTTCACCCTGGTCGTCTCCAGCGCGCTCGACGTCGAGCCGGGTGATTTTTCGGCGCTCAAGGGCAAGAATATCGGCATCAGTTCGCCCGGCAGCCTGACCGATCTGTTCCTGCGCATTGCGCTTCGGGATGCCGGGTTGAACCCGGACACCGACGTGACGATCGTTGGTACGGGTGGCTTGAGTGGGCATCTGCCGGCGCTTCAGGCCGGCCGGGTTGATGCCCAGATGACCTGGGAGCCGGCAACGGTCACCATCACCCATGAAGGCGCCGGCAAGGTATTCATGGATCTGCGCACCGACGAGGTTCCCGAGACTTTGCAAAATCTGCTCGGAAGCTCGCTGCAGGCCACCGATGAATGGCTGGGCGCCAGCGAGGAAAATCTGGAGAAAGCCAAGGCAGCCGCTCGCGCCATCGCAGAAGCAGCCCGTGATATCAAGGCCGATCCGAGCCTGATGATCTCCACGCTCCAGCAGATTTTCCCGTCTGTGCCCGATGACCTCCTGGCCGAAATCGCCCAGGTCGAGGCTGCGGCTTACAATCCCGTCATCACCGCCGAGGCCATCGCTCACATGAACGATGTCTATGTCGAGGCCGGTCTGATCGCTACGCCTGTTGCCTTTGAAGATCTGGTCGATCCGCGGCTTGCCGCGGAATGGGAATAGTCGGCCTCTCCAGCGAGCTAAGTGGAAGAAATGATGACGGCAGAAGCCAAGCTCCGGGTCGAGGGTCTGTCTCTTGATTTCGGCAATGACGAGCGCGGCTTGCGGGTGCTCGCCAATGTAAATCTGGATCTCAAGCGTGGGGAATTCTGCACAATTGTCGGACCTTCGGGCTGTGGCAAGAGTACGCTTCTGAACCTCATTGCCGGGCTGATGCCGCCGACCGGAGGCCAGTGCTATCTGGATGGCAAGCCCATCAAACCGGGCATGCCCAGCATCGGGTACATGTTCCAGAGCGACACCTTGCTGCCCTGGAACACCGCGCTCGAAAACGTGAGGCTGCCTCTGGAGGCCGTTGGCCGCAAGGATGAGGGGCTCTGCCTCGATCTTCTCAAGCGAGTGGGTGTCGGCGATTTCGCCGACGCCTATCCCTGGCAGCTATCCGGCGGGATGAAAAAGCGGGTTCAACTCGCGCGCCTGCTGGCCCAGCAGCCCGAAGTCCTCCTGATGGATGAGCCCTTCGGCGCGCTCGACGCCCAGACCAAGCTGCTTATCCAGGAGGAGTTGCTGCGTCTTTGGGAAAAGTCCGGCCTGACGGTTCTGTTCGTCACGCACGATCTGTCCGAGGCGATCAGCCTTTCCGACCGGGTGTTGCTGTTCAGTGCTCGTCCGGGACACGTCAAGGAAGAATATGAGGTGCCCCTGGCGCGGCCCCGGAACATCGAGGCCATCGTGCAGGATCCCCAGTATAACGACCTGTTTGTCCGGCTCTGGCGCAGCCTCAAGGAAGAGATTCAACTGTCGTGAACATCATACTCAATATTTACCGGGTGCTCCTGCTGGCTGTTCTGCTGGCCATCTGGGAAGGCGCGGCGAGTCTTGGCCTCGTCACCGAGTTCACCATGAGCCGTCCCTCGAGAATTTTCGCATGGCTGGGCGGAGCGCTGGTCGACGGGTTCTTCTGGATGAACATACTCGTCACCGTCCGCGAGACGCTGCTCGGCCTGCTCATTGGTGCCGTGCTCGGCATCCTCTCCGGCTTCGCCCTGGCGCAGTGGCGCGGCGCCTTCCGGCTGCTGGAGCCGTTCATCATGGCTCTCTACAGCCTGCCGCGCGTCGCCTTGGCGCCGCTGTTTCTGGTCTGGTTCGGCATCGGTGAAGGCTCGAAAGTGGCGCTGGCCGCTTCGCTTGTCTATTTCGTTCTGCTGCTCAATACCTATACCGGCATCAGGGAAATCGACCGCAATCTGGTCAATGCGGTGCGGACCATGGGGGCGAGCCGCGGCTTCATTGCCCGTCGCGTGCTGTTGCCATCGTCCCTCACCTTCATCTTTGCCGGGCTCAGGATCAGTATCGGCCTTGCACTTATCGGCACCATTGTCGGTGAAATGATCGCCGGCCAATACGGGCTGGGCCAGATGATCGCCCGGGCCGGCAACATGTTCGATACCGCCCAGGTTTTCGGCATCATCATCGTTCTGGCCATTCTCGCAGTCCTTGCCAGCGAGGGGATGAAACTCCTCGAGCGCTGGGTGATGCGCTGGCGTCCGACCACGGAGACACATTGATGCGCACAGTCAATATTTGCGGCGTCGGCATGACCCGCTTCGGAAAGTACCACGATCGATCGCTCAAGGATCTGGGGCGCGAAGCCGTGACGGCGGCCCTTGCCGATGCCGGGGTGGAAGCGCGCGATCTACAGGCGGCATTCGTCGGCAATTCCATGGCCGGGATCGTGACGGGCCAGGAGGCCGTACGCGGCCAGGTCGTGCTGAGCGCCATGGGCATTGGCGGCCTGCCGATCGTGAATGTCGACAATGCCTGCGCGTCGGGATCATCGGCGCTACACCAGGCCTGGATGGCCGTCGGTGCAGGGCTCTATGAGGTGGTGCTGGTGCTGGGCGTGGAAAAGCTTTTTCATCCCGACCGCGCCGTTACGCTGCGCGCACTGGCATCGGCGACCGATGTCGAAAAACTGTCCGGTGATGGCGGCGGCAGTGTGTTCCTGGAGGAGTCCAGCCAGAGGTTCGCCGCCTATATGGAACGGACGGGCGCAACCCTCCGGCATGTGGCCATGATTGCCGAAAAGAGCCATCGCAACAGCGCGCTCAATCCCCTCGCGCAATATCAGAACGCCTATAGCGTCGATGAAATTCTCGCCTCGCCTGTATCGGCGCCACCGCTGACCCGGCTCATGTGCTCGCCGATCGGAGACGGGGCCGCGGCCCTCGTGGTCTGCTCGGAAGCCTATGCGAAAAAAATCGGTCGTGCCGGAATCCGGATCGGCGCATCCGTTGTGAGGTCAGCGGGCAGCCCCGATGGCGTGGGCATCGCGGAACGCGGCGCGGATGCGGCCTATGAAATGGCCGGGATCGGCCCCGAGGAGTTGTCGCTGGCCGAGGTCCACGACACCACTGCGGCCAGTGAATTGATGCTCTACGAAAGACTGGGCTTCTGCGCTGCCAATGAGGGGCCCAAGCTGGTGGATACCGGCGCCATCCGGATCGGCGGCCATATGCCGGTCAATACCAGTGGAGGCCTGATCTCTCGCGGGCATCCGGTCGGCGCAACGGGCGTCGCCCAGATCGTCGAGATCACACAGCAACTGCGCGGGCAGGCCGGTCCGCGCCAGGTCAACGGTGCGCGTGTCGGGCTGGCGCATAACGCAGGGGGCACGGTCCTCGGTGAGCCCGCAGCGCTTTGCATTCACATACTGGTCGCGGACGACGCAGGGCAAACGCGCAATCTGGGCCAGTAAGGCTTCATCCCAGCGCTGCGTCGCCGACTTAATTCAGAAGAGGAATTTTCCATGCACGTGTTCACACCCGCGCAAATCTCCGTTCGTGACACAGCAGCCGAAGCTGCCCGCGAACTCTCCAAGATCATCATCGATATCGACCGCCAGACGGGCCACTCCAAGCAGTGGTGGGAGGGGCTGCATCTGCTGGAAAATGCAGGCTTGCTGCGCCTGCACATCCCGAAGGAAAAGGGGGGCGAAGGCGCAGATACCATGTCGCTGGTGCTGGCGCAGGAAGAGATCGCCAAGGTTGATGGCGGCTATGCCAACATCGTGTCGCACGAGGCCTGTGCCTATGCGATCTTCACCCATTGCCAGGACGAAGCGCTGCGCGAGCGCGCCATCAAGAGCATGGCCGAGGGCTCGCTGACCTGCATTGCGATCACCGAGCCCGATACCGGCGCCGACCTGGCCCAGATGAAGACGACGGCCGTTGCGGACGGCGATGGCTGGCTCATCTCCGGCCACAAGCGCGTTGCCTCGCTGGCTGGCGCCGCCGGCATGTATCTGGTGTTCGCTCTCACCGATCCGAGCCTGGGCACGCGCGGCATTTCCGCCTTCGTCGTCGATGCGGGTACGCCAGGGCTTTCTGTGGGCGAGGCCGATGAACTGATGGGTTTCCGCCAGCTGCCGCCGGCGGACGTGTTCTTTGACAATGTGCGGGTGACGCGCTCGCAGTTGCTGGGTGAAATCGGCGGCGCCTTCAAGCTCTTCGCGCAGGCCCTCAATCTGGGCCGCCTGGGTGGCGGCACGCAGGCCCTCGGCGTCGCCCAGGGCGCGTTCGAGCACGCCCTGGCCTATGCCAAGAAGCGTCACACCTTCGGCAAGCCGCTGATCGAGCATCAGGCGATCCAGTTCTCGCTCGCTGACATGGCAACGCAGATCGAGGCCAGCCGCGCGCTGGTCTATCAGGTCGCCCGCTGGATGGATGAGACCGACGATACGACCAGCCGCGAGGCCGCAAAGCTGTGCGCCATGGTCAAGATGCAGGCCTCGGACATGGCGATGAAAGTCACCATCGACGCCGTGCAGGTCTTCGGCGCCTACGGCAATTATCGCGAGAACCATGTCGAGCGCCTGATGCGCGACGCCAAGGTGACCCAGCTTGTCGATGGCCCCAATGAACTCATGAAGATGCGGATCGGCCATGCGCTGATCCGTGGCGTGTAACGCGATTTAGGGAGGCGAAGGGGTGTTGACTGGAGATATGCTGCGGCGTTCCGCGGAGCGCTTTCCGAGCAAGGCGGCGATCATCTGCCACGGGGTAGAGAAAAGCTATGGCGACCTGGACAGGGACGCCAACCGTTTCGCTCATGCCGTGCTCGACATGGGACTGGCCAAGGGCGCCAAGGTTGCCATTCTGTCGCGCAACCGCCCGGAATATGTGACGGCGTTCTTCGGCGCGTCGCGCACAGGCTGCGTCTTCGTCAATGTCTCGGTGCTCTATGCGCTAGAGGAACTGGTCTATGTCCTCGACAAGGCGGATGTGGAGGTTCTGCTGTATGAAGATTGCTTTGCCGACCGCGTGAAGCAGGCCGCCGAGCGCCTGCCCAGGCTCAGGCAGACGATCCTCATTGGCAGTGCGGCCGGCGACGAGCCGACCTTCGACGCCCTCCTCGCCAATTATCCCGATACCGATCCCGGCGTCGAGATCGACGAGGATGATCCCTTCTGCATGACCTATACGGGCGGTACCACCGGCCGTCCCAAAGGGGTTTTGGCCAACCACAAGAGCCGGGTGGTCACGGCGCATACGGTCGTCGTTGAAAGCGGTATCACGGAAAAGGACGTCGTGGCCGTCGTCACGCCCCTGTTCCATGTGGCAGCGCTCAATATCATGCTTCAGCCTGCCGTCCTGGTCGGGGCGACCACCGTCCTTCTTCCCAAATGGGATGTCGGGGAATACGCCAGGCTCTCGCGGACTTACGGTATCAGCGCTGCCTTCATGGTGCCTACCCAGGTCAGCATGCTGGTGGGCGACGAGAATTTCGATGCCGAAAACTACTCCGTCTGGACCAAGCTCAACTTTTCCGGCGCACCCATGCCGGACTGGGTCCAGAAGACGATCCTTGAAAAGTTGCCGCGACTCAGGCTGACGCAGTTCTACGGGCAATCGGAGATGGGCATCGTGGCGGCGCTCAAGTCGGACGACCTGCCGCACAAGCTCGGCAGCGTCGGCCGGCAGGTCTATAACGCCGATCTGGCGGTGCTCGATCGCGACGGCAACCCGGTCAAGCCGGGCGAGATCGGCGAAATCGTCGCGCGCGGTGCCAATGTCATGCTCGAATATTATAACGATCCCGAGCAGACCGAGGCTTTCTGGCGCCATGGCTGGGCCTGGAGTGGCGATCTGGCGACGGTTGATGCCGATGGTTTCCTGACGCTGGTCGACCGCTCGAAGGACATGATCATCGCCGGCGGCGAGAACATCTATCCCAAGGAAATCGAGAACGTGCTCTACGATCACCCTGCGGTAGCCGAATGCGCCGTGTTCGGCATTCCTGACGACAAATGGGGCGAAGTTCCCGCGGCCCATGTCCAGCTCAGGGCCGGGAGCACCGCGAGCGAAGAGGATCTGGTCGGTCACTGCACCGAACGGCTGGCGCGCTTCAAACGGCCGCGCCTGATCAAGCTGGTGACCGATTTTCCCAAGACGCCGATTGGCAAAATCCAGAAGAACGTGATCCGCGAAGATTATTGGGCCGGTCGAGACAAGCGCATCTAGCGTGATCTCACCGCTCGATCGTCCCCATACTGCACCAAACGCTTAACCTTCCGAGAAACCATGATCAGTATCACCGGCGCATCCGGTCAGTTGGGGCGGAAAATTGTTTCAGCCCTCACACAGCGCGGATTTGGCTCCGCAATCGTTGCGGGTACCAGAAACCCAGAGAAAATCGGCGATCTTGCGGAAGGCGGGATCAGAACCGTCACGGCGGATTTTGACCGGCCTGAAACCATGCGGGCCGCCTTTTCGGGGGCGGACGTCGCGCTGATCATCTGTGGAACCGCCCCGGTCGAAGCGCGGGTGAAACAGCATCGGGCGGCGATCGATGCCGCCCGCGATGCAGGCGTGGGAAGGCTCGTCTATACGAGCTTTATCAATCCAAAGCGCGAAAGCCTCTTTCCCTATGCCGCGGTTCATGAAGATAGCGAGCGCTACCTCATGGATTCGGGCGTGCCCTATACGATCCTGCGCAACAATCATTTCGTCGAAAATCTCGACAATGCCCTGGTGGGAGCGTGGGAAACCGGCTCGCTAACGCTGCCGGGAGCCGCAGGCAAAGTGGGCTATATCTTCCGCCGCGACGTGGCCGAGGCCACCGCCACCGTACTGACCCAGCCGGGACACGCGAACCGGATATACGAGCTCACAGGCCCAGAGGCGCTCGATCTGCATGAGGTTGCCGGGCTGGCGAGCCAGGTCTGGGGGCGGGCGGTGACGGCGAGCGAGCTCGACCGCGTCGACTATGGCCGTATTCTTGCGGAACGGGGTTTGCCGCCCTTTGCGGTCGAAGCGCAGATCGGCATCCGCCTGGCGTCGGGCGCGGGTGAATATGATCTGTTGTCTCCGCAAGCGGCGCTGTTCGCTGGCCGCGCCTTAGGGCGCGTGGCGGATCACCTGGCGGCATTTTGCGCTGAACAGAACAAAAGGGGGGAGTGATCGCTTCCTTTCCGGGGCGGGGATCACTCCCCGCGAAAAACCGGCGGGCGCTTGTCGAGAAAGGCGGCGACACCTTCGGCATAGTCGGCACTGTTGCCGGCAACACGCTGGCTGTCGCGCTCGAGGTCGAGCTGGGCGTCGAGCGTATTGGAGGCGGCAAGCTGGATCAGATGTTTGGTCAGACCAAGTCCGATCGTGGGGCCTTTGGCAAGCTTGCGTGCAAGCTGGCCGGCCTGATCGAGAAGATCCACATCGTCGACGGCTTTCCAGATGAGACCCCATTCGGCAGCCGTTTCGGCGGCAAGCGGTTCACCCGTCAACATGAGGGCCTTGGCGCGGGGTTCCCCGAGAATACGGGGAAGCGTCCAGCTTCCGCCGGCGTCCGGCACCAGCCCGACCTTGGAAAACGCCTGTACGAATTTGGCCGAACGGGCGGCAATCACGATATCGCAGGCCAGCGCGATATTGGCGCCGGCGCCTGCCGCCACGCCGTTGACGGCGACGACCACGGGTTTGCGCAGATCGCGGATGAGACGGATGGCGGGGTTGTAATAGGTGTCGAGAGAATGGCCCAGATCGTGCGGGGCGGTCCGCTTGCGCGGATCGCGATCGCTCAGATCCTGCCCGGCAGAAAAGGCGCGCCCCGAGCCCGTCAAAAGGACAGCCCTGATTGTGGTATCGTCACAGGCGCGTTCCAGCTCGGCCCGCAGCGCCACATGCATTTCGATATTGAACGCGTTGAGCTTGTCGGGCCGGTTCAGCGTCAGCTTCAGAACGCCATCCTCGACTGCCGAAAGAACACTATCCGAAGCCTGCAACCCTCGTCTCCCGTCTCACAAAATTTACGCGAACGCTATTCGCCAACTCTTGCACAGAAGGCGTTTCCAGCCAACCGAGAAATCTGAAATTTGTGCTTAAAATCAGTTATTTGTGCGGATTTCACTTCAGTCAGAGGAATTTCCGATGAAGCTCGTTACCCTTACCCGCGACGCTGAAATCGCAATCGTTACCGTAAGCAATCCACCAGTCAACGCGCTGAGCCAGGCGCTGCGGGAGCAACTCCTCGAGGTGGTGGGCAGTCTGGGCGCGGATGCCGGCGTCCGGGGCGTGGTTCTGCTCTGTGCAGGCCGTACCTTTATTGCCGGCGCCGACGTCAACGAGTTCGATAAGCCGCCCGCGCCGCCGCATTTGCCGGACCTGGTTGCCGCTATCGAGAACGCGCCCCAACCCTGGCTTGCCGCCATTCATGGCGCTGCCCTCGGCGGTGGGCTGGAAGTGGCGTTGGGGTGCCGGTTCAGGCTGGCGGCGCGGAACGCTTCGCTGGGCTTTCCCGAAGTCGCGCTCGGGGTCATTCCCGGTGCGTCGGGCACGGTCCGGACGCCCCGTCTCATCGGCGTCAATGCCGCGGTGGACCTCATCACCTCCGGCAAGCCCATTTCCGCCCCGGAGGCTCTAGCGGTTGGTCTTGTCGACGAAGTGATCGATGGCGAGTTGATGACGGAGGCTGTCAGCTATCTCCGCGAAGCGCTTCATCGTCCGTTGCCGCCGGCGATCTCGCAGCGTCCGCAGCATGCGGGGAATTTTGCATGGGAGGCTCAGCGCCAGATCCTGACGCGACGCGCCAGGGGCGAGCTGGCCCCGCTCAAGGCGCTGGAAAGCATAGAGTTTTCGACGACACATGATTTTGATGAGGCAATGGCTTTCGAGAGGCGAGCCTTTCTTGAACTGCGCACCGCCCCGCAGGCAGCCGCGCTTCGCCATGTCTTTCTTGCAGAACGCGCCGCGCTCCGCCCGGCCGACCTCAAAGACATTGCCTCTCTTCCGATCGAACAGATCGGCGTCGTAGGAGGTGGTACGATGGGGATCGGCATCACAGCCGCCTTTCTCGATGCGGGGCTGACCGTCACTCTGGTTGAACGCGACCTGGAGTCCGCTCAACGGGCCAAAACCAATCTGAAGGCGCTTTACCAAGGAACAGTCAAACGCGGGCGGCTGAGCCACGCTGAGGCCGAGGCGAGATTGGCGCGATTCAGCGCGATATCCGATCTTACCGCACTGGCGGCGGCCGATCTGGTGATCGAGGCGGTGTTCGAGGACATCGCCATCAAGCAGGAGCTGTTCGGGCGGCTCGACAGGATATGCCGGCCCGACGCCATTCTGGCGACCAACACATCATATCTCGATCCGCGCGCGATTGCCGAACCCGTTTCCGGGCTGGAGCGCTTCATCGGGCTTCATTTCTTCAGCCCCGCCAATATCATGAAGCTGCTCGAAATTGTACCGCTGGCACAGACCAGCCAGACCGTCTTGGCGACAGCCATTTCGCTGGCGCGGCGCCTTGGCAAGATCCCGGTGCGGTCCGGCGTCTGCGAAGGGTTTGTCGGCAATCGCATTCTCAAACGGTATCGCGCCGCAGCCGAAGACCTGGTGCGCCGCGGGATTTCCATCGCGGAAATCGATGCTGCAATGCGCGATTATGGATTTGCCATGGGGCCGTTCGAGGCCCAGGACCTCGGAGGTCTGGACATTGCTTTCGCTCAGCGCGAGGCCGCCCGCTCGGCGGGCACGCAAATCGCCGAAACGCTTGGCGACATACTCGTGCGCGCCGGGCGAAAGGGACAAAAGGTCGGCGCCGGGTGGTATGATTACGTTTCGGGGAGCCGCACACCCGTCATGTCGGAAGATGTCATGAAGTTGCTTGCAGGTTCGGTGGGACCCGGCAAAACCCGGACCCGCCAGCAGATCGCGGACAGCCTTGTCGCCGAGATGGCGGCGGAGGGCGAACGGATTCTTGCGGAAGGTATCGTACGCCAGGCAGCCGATATCGATCTGGTCGAGATACATGGCTATGGTTTCCCCCGCTGGCGCGGAGGGCCAATGTTTGTGCGGTCGGTGTCATGAGGAGGCCGCGGCCGAGCCGACGGCCGCACCGAGCTCGAGGGAGATCGAGGCGGGGCTGCAAACCCGTTCATCCCGGCTCTTTAGATCGCTTCAGGTTCTGACGGAATTATCGAGTTTCCCGCGATTGCGGCGGGTTCGGTCTGGACCCCGGGAATGAATCCCGGGGTGACAGGCGAGCATGGGGCAGGTATCGGCCAGAGTCATCAATGTCATTCCGGGACTCGTTCCGGATTTCGGCTTTCGCTGGAAAAGCGAGGAGGCAGAGCACAAGACGACGCACGCGAAATAATGTGCGCATGTCACCTGTGCCCTGGCGAAATACACTTGCTTTTCGCCCCTGAACCAGCGCATATGTATACATCATAAGCGTAAACCCAAGGGAGAGATTGCCATGGCGCACACCAGTCTTGCCGATATCATGAAAGAAAACCCCGACATTGTGGGCCGGCTCCGCAATTCCAGGATCGGGATGTATGTATACCCGGTCGTCGCGCCGGAATTTTCCAACTGGCGCACCGAACAGTGGGCGTGGCGCAATTCCGCCGTCCTGTTCGACCAGACCCATCACATGGACGAAGTGATCGTCGAGGGCCCGGACGCCGAAGCGTTCCTGTCCCATCACGGCATCAACTCGTTTGCCAATTTCAGCCTCAACCGCGCCAAGCACTACGTGCCCGTGACCCCGGCCGGCCACGTCATCGGCGACCACATCATCTTCCGCGAGCGTGAGGACAAGTTTGTCCTCGTGGGCCGCGCACCGACCTCGAACTGGCTGTTGTTCAACGCCGCCTATGGCAAGTGGAACGTGCGCATCACGCACGACCCGCGCTCTCCGTCGCGCCCCGAGGGCGAGCGGGTGTTCCGCACCCATTACCGCTACCAGATCCAGGGTCCCGAGGCGAACAAGATCTTCGAGAAGTTGAACCGCGGTCCGATCCCGGACATCAAGTTCTTCCACGTCGACCACATCAATATCGGATCGAAAAAGGTGCAGGCCCTGCGCCACGGCATGTCGGGCGCGCCGGGTCTCGAGATCTGGGGCCCGTACGAGGACAAGAGCTATATCCTCTCGTGCATCCTCGATGCGGCCAAGGAAGCTGGCGTTGATCTCGTGCGCTGCGGCTCGCGGGCCTATTCGACCAACACGCTCGAATCGGGCTGGATTCCCTCGCCCCTGCCGGGCATCTATTCGGGCGATGGCCTCTTGGCCGCCTACCGCGAATGGCTGGGCGCCGACAGCTACGAAGCCTCGGGTGCCATCGGCGGCAGCTTTGTTTCCGACAATATCGAGGACTACTACGTCAATCCGTTCGAACTGGGCTACGACTTCTATATCGGCTGGAAGAAGGACGATTTCATCGGCAAGGCCGCGCTCGAAAAGATGAAGGGCCAGACCAACCGCAAGAAGGTCACCTTCGAGTGGAACCGCGAGGACGTCCTCAAGGTCATCGCCTCGGCCTTCGAGGACGGCACACCCTACAAGTGGATCGACTTCCCCCAGCCCAACTACGCCTCCTCTTCGGCCGACATGGTCATGAAGGACGGCAAGATGGTCGGCATGTCGATGTTCAACGGCTATTCGTTCAACGAGCGGTGCGTCCTTTCGCTCGGCGTCGTCAACGCCGACGTCCAGGAAGGCGACGTGCTCACCATGCTCTGGGGTGAGCCCGAGCCGACCGGCAAGACCTCGGCCGAAACCCACAAGCAGGCCGAGATCCGCGTCCGCGTTTCGCCCACCCCCTACGCCCGCGAGGCGCGCGAGAACTACGCCGATAGCTGGCGCACCCGCAAATAAGCCGGACCGTTCCTCCACCGGCTTTCAAAAGAGCGCCGCTCCCTTCGGGGGCGGCGTTTTTTGCATCTTCCGGTCCCGCGCCGATCTGATAGAAGAGGCGCCATGAAGCTGTTGTCCCGCCGTCAGTTCGCTATTGGTCTCGCCGCATCGGGCGGGGCGCTTTGGCTTTCAGGGTGTACGCCCTCCCCCGTCATCATGACGACGGCCCGTGCCACCCCGGTCTCCACCGTCTCGGTCGCCGAGGCCAATGGCGCGCTTAACGCCATGCGGCGTGAGAACGGGCTTACAGAGCTGACCCACAACGCCATGCTCCAGGCGGTGGCCGAGGAACAGGCCGGGATCATGGCCCGCACCACAAAGATCGCCCACACGGCCGAGGCGGGCCAGCCCTTCATCGAGCGGCTGCGGCGCGCCGGGTTCTGGGGCGCGGCAGGCGAAAACCTCGCTGGCGGCCCGCCCAACCTTGCCACCGCGATTGATGGCTGGATGGAATCGCGGGCCCACCATAGGGTCATGGTCAATCCCGACTACGTCCAGTTCGGCATCTCGGTGCGGCGCGGCCCCTCGACCACCTTCAACACCTACGGCACCTACTGGGCCCTCATCATGGGCGTCCGCTCGCCGGATATGGCTTAAGCCCGAGATCGCCCCCCCCGGTTACCCTTCTCCCTCGTGGGAGAAGGTGGATCGCCCGAAGGGCGAGACGGATGAGGGGCAGCGATGCCTTTCCAAACACTGGATCATTTCGGATTTTGTCGGAATCGGCCTCAAGCTCCTTTGCTGCCCCGGCGAAAGCCGGGGCCCATGCTGCAAAGTCCGCCGTGTTGGATGGTTCGCTATGGATCCCGGGATAGCGACGGAGACAAACCGATCGTTTCGATCGAAACCTGAAACGATCTAAAGCCGATTGCCCTGCCCCACCTTCTCCTCTTGTGGGCAGTTATACGGAGACGCCGGTCGCGAAATCGTCTATTTTCGCGACGAACCCGGCAAGCCCCTCCGGTCTTGCCCGGCATCCGATTCCGCGCCAAGGTGCGCACCAACCTCAGACCCGCCGGAGCCCTTCTTCATGCACCTCGTCCTCGTCGACGGCTCGTCCTTCATTTTCAGGGCCTATCACGCGCTTCCGCCCCTGACGCGCAAGTCCGACGGGTTACCGGTCGGCGCGGTCGCCGGGTTCTGCAACATGCTGTTCAAGCTCTCCGAGGATCTGAAGGGCGACAACGCCCCCACCCACATGGCGGTGATCTTCGACTATTCGGGCAAGAGCTTCCGCAATGATCTTTACGACCAGTACAAGGCCAACCGCCCCGAGGCGCCCGAGGATCTGGTGCCGCAATTCCCGCTGACGCGCGAGGCGACCCGCGCCTTCAACCTGCCCTCGATCGAGCAGGAAGGTTATGAGGCCGACGATATCATCGCCACCTATGCCTGCCAGATGCGCGATAAAGGCGGCAAGGTCACCATCGTTTCCTCCGACAAGGATCTGATGCAGCTTGTCGACGACAACGTCGTGATGCTCGATACCATCGCCCGCCCCGGCCAACCGCCCATGCGCTGGATTGGGCCCGACGAGGTTGTCGCCAAGTTCGGGGTGGGGCCCGAAAAGGTGGTCGACGTTCAGGCGCTGTGCGGGGACGCGGTGGACAACGTGCCGGGCGTGCCCGGCATCGGGATCAAGACCGCGGCTTTGCTCATCAACGAATATGGCGATCTTGAAACCCTTCTGGCGCGGGCGGGCGAGATCAAGCAGCAAAAGCGCCGCGAAACGATCCTCGAGAATGCCGGACTGGCCCGCATATCGCGCACGCTGGTCGAGCTCGACTGCAACACCCCCGTCGAGACCCCGCTCGACGATCTCGTCCGCCAGCCGCTCGAAGCAAAAACGCTGATCCCGTTTTTGAAGGCGATGGAATTTGCCGCCTTCACGCGCCGGGTGGCAACGCTTCTGGAGGTCGATCCAGCCGATTTCGAGGCCGATTCCGCGCTCGCCGCCTCGGGCGAGGGGCTTTCGGGCCAGTCGGGCATTTCCGCCGACACCGGCACGACCCACGCCACCGATCATGGCCCCGAGGCCCACGCCGAGGCGGTGCTCGAAACCATTCGCGCCATCCCCTGCCGGCACGAGGATTATACCATCGTGCGCGACCCCCACGACCTGGCCGGCTGGGTCGAAAGGATCATCGAAAAGGGCCACGTCGCCATCGATACCGAAACGACCGGGCTCGACAACCAGCAGGCCGACCTTGTCGGCATCTGCCTTGCGACCGAACCGGGCACCGCCTGCTACGTCCCGCTCGGCCATGTCGATGGGGCGGGCGACATGTTCGGGGGCGGGCGGGCCGAGGGCCAGATGGAGATGCGCACCGCGCTCGACATGCTCAAGCCCGTCCTTGAGGACCCCGCGATTTTGAAGATCGGCCAGAACCTCAAATACGATCTGGGCATCTTTGCCCGCTACGGCATCGAGCTTGTCTCGATCGACGATACCATGCTCATGAGCTATGCGCTCGATGGCGCGCGCAACAATGGCATGGATGCGCTGGCCGACCGCTGGCTCAACCACACCTGCCTCAAATTCACCGATCTTGCCGGCACCGGCAAGAACCAGCTCACCTTCGACAGGATCGCCATCGAGGACGCGGCCAGATATGCCGCCGAGGACGCCGATGTGACGCTCAGGCTCTGGCATGTCCTCAAGCCCCGGCTCGCCGCGTTTGGCGCAACGACCATCTACGAAACCATCGACCGTCCGCTCGCCCCTGTGCTTGCGCGGATGGAAGCGCGCGGGATCTCGGTCGACCGGCAGATCCTCTCGCTCATGAGCGGCGATTTCGCCCAGCGCGCCGCGGCCCTTGAAGCCGAGGCGCACGCGCTGGCGGGCGAAAAATTCAATCTGGGCTCGCCCAAGCAGCTCGGCGATATCCTGTTCGGCAAGATGGGCCTTGAAGGCGGCGCCAGGACCAAGACCGGCGCCTGGGCGACGGGCGCTTCGGTGCTCGACGACCTCGCAGCCCAAGGCGTGCCGCTGGCCAAGGTGCTGCTCGACTGGCGCGGGGTCACCAAGCTCAAATCCACCTATACCGACGCGCTGCCCGGCTATATCAACCCGCGCACCGGGCGCGTCCACACCTCCTATCATCAGGCCGCGGTTGCAACGGGCCGGCTCTCCTCGACCGATCCGAACCTGCAAAACATTCCCGTGCGCACCGAGGACGGGCGCAAGATCAGGACGGCGTTCGTCGCCCGGCCGGGCAATCTGCTGATCTCGGCGGACTATTCACAGATCGAATTGCGCGTCCTTGCCCATATCGCCGATATCGACGCGCTGAAAGACGCCTTCGAGGAAGGGCTCGACATCCACGCCATGACGGCAAGCGAGATGTTCGGGGTGCCTATCGAGGGCATGGATCCGATGGTGCGCCGCAAGGCCAAGGCGATCAATTTCGGTATCATCTACGGCATCTCGGCCTTCGGGCTCGCCAACCAGCTCGGCATCGCCCGTTCGGAGGCGAGCGACTACATCAAGACCTATTTCAAGCGTTTCCCCGGTATCCAGGACTATATGGACCAGCAAAAGCGGCTGGTGAAAGCGCAAGGGTTCGTTTCGACCATTTTCGGCCGGAAAATCCCCTTCGAGAACGCCAACACCAAGAACCCCTCCGAACGCGCCTTCATCGAACGCGCCTCGATCAACGCCCCCATCCAGGGGAGCGCCGCCGACATCATCCGGCGCGCCATGATCCGCATGGAAAAAGCCCTTGGCGCCGAAAAGGCCGACGCCGACATGCTCTTGCAGGTCCATGACGAACTGATCTTTGAAGCGCCGCAGGACAAGGCCGAAGCCGCCATCCCCGTCATCCGCAAGGTGATGGAAGGGGCAGCCGAACCAGCCGTGCGGCTGGCCGTGCCGATCCACGTGGACGCAAAAGCCGCCCGGAACTGGGAGGCCGCGCATTAGATCGTTTCAGGTTCTGACGGAATCGTCGAGGCTCTTGCGATTGCGGCGGGTTCGGTCTGGACCCCGGGATTGAAGCCCGGGGCGACGGGCGGGAATGGGGCCGGTATCGGCCAAAGCCGCCAATGTCCTTCCGGGACTCGTTCCCGGAACCCAGCGCGATCCATCCCCACCCGTCCCGGCAGGCCGTTTCCATCAAAACCTGAAACATTCTAGATCCGCTGAGGCTTTCACGCGCGGCGACAGGATAAAAACCGGAAACGATTCAGCAAACCCGCCAGCCATGCGCAGGCCGGATGGCTGGCATGACCAATATGGCCCTACACAAACAGGGCATCGGGGTCCATCTATCAATCGTAATCAACTTCGATTGAAATGGAGGTTCACATGTCCAATCGTGTTTTCGACGGCCTGGCAGGCTTTTTCGGTGACATTGGGCGCGCCCGTGCCGCCTCCGCGCTTTATCGCGATCTTTCCGGACTGTCCGACGAGGCTCTCAAGGCACGCGGGCTGAGCAGGGATAGCCTTCCCCGCTACGCCTTCGACAAGGCTTTTTCGGGCAAGTAGGCACGGTGCCTCGCCCAGATGTGAAGAAACCGGCATCCGCCATCCGCGGATGCCTTTTTCTTTTCCGGGCCCGTGGTTGACTCTTGGGGCGTTCTTGCCCTTTATCCGGCGTGATAAATCAAAGACTTGGAGCTTCTGTTTCGGTTCCATCAAAACAGGAAAAGCTCTGGCAGGGAGGGCGGACGGCCTATGACCACTCGCATCGACAGGCGTTTTGAAAAGACCCGGGCCGAGAACCGCCCCGCTTTCGTCTCCTTTGTGATGGCCGGAGACCCCGACGAGGCCACCGCCGATGCAATTATTGCCGGCCTGCCCGCCGCCGGGGCCGATATCATCGAACTGGGCATGCCCTTTTCCGACCCCATGGCCGATGGCGTCGCCGTGCAGATGGCGGGGCAGCGCGCGCTCAAGGCCGGGATGACGCTCAAAAAGACCCTCGATATGGTCGCCCGCTTCCGCAAGACCGATACCGAGACCCCCATCGTCCTGATGGGCTACTATAATCCCATCTATATCTACGGCGTCGACGATTTCATCGCCGATGCGCTTGCCGCCGGTGTCGACGGGTTGATCGTCGTCGATCTGCCCGCCGAGGAAGACGGCGAATTGTGCCTGCCCGCGCTCAAGGCGGGGCTCAATTTCATCCGGCTGGCCACACCCACCACCGACGATGACCGACTGGGCACGGTCCTTAAGAACAGTTCGGGCTTTGTCTATTACGTCTCGATGACCGGCATCACCGGGGCCGAGATCAAGGACCGCGGCGCGGTGGGTACGGCGGTCAACCGCATCAAGGTCCATACCGGCCTTCCCATCGCCGTGGGGTTCGGTATCAAGACCGCCGAGGATGCCGCGCTCATCGGCCGGGACGCCGATGGGGTGGTCGTGGGTTCGGCGCTGGTGTCGGCGATCGCGGAATCGCTTGTCGACGGGGTGCCGCAGCGGGGGACCCCCGAAGCTGTCCACAATGTCGTGCGCACGCTCGCCGAGGGTGCAAAGCGCGCCAGAAGCTGATATAAATTGCCACAATCGCATCCTACATATGGCAGGTCCCAGACCGGCCTGCCGGGCAGATGGGATGTAACAGGGACTGAATTTAGTTTGACGCGTTTCCGAACCGGATATGTGGAATCCACTTGTCCTGGAAGCGCTCTAGGCGAGAAACCGAGATGAACTGGATCGACAACGTCGTCCGCCCCAAAATCCGCTCCTTCCTCAACAAGCGCGACGTCGAGGACAATCTCTGGGTCAAATGCCCCGAGAGCGGGGAAATGGTGTTCCACCGCGATCTGGAATCCAACCAGTGGGTGGTGCCCAATTCGGGCTATCACATGAAGATCAAGGCCGCCGACCGGCTGACCAATTTCTTCGACGAGGGCAAATATACAAAACTCGCTCTGCCCTCGGTCGCCCACGATCCGCTCAAGTTCCGCGACATCAAGCGCTATGCCGACCGGCTCAAGGAATACCGCGCCAAGACCGGCAATGAGGATTCCGTGATCATCGCCCAGGGCGATGTCTACGGTACGCCCATGACCGTGGGGGTGCAGGATTTCGAGTTCATGGGCGGATCGCTCGGCATGGCGGCGGGTTCGGCCATCATCACCGGGCTTGAAGCGGCCGTGCGCGACAAGACCGCGTTCGTGATGTTCGTTGCCTCGGGCGGCGCGCGCATGCAGGAGGGGATTTTGTCCCTCATGCAGATGCCGCGCACCACGGTTGCCGTCCAGCGCCTGCGCGAGGCGCGCCTGCCCTATATCGTCGTCCTCACCAACCCCACCACGGGCGGGGTGACTGCGTCCTACGCCATGCTGGGCGACATCCAGCTGGCCGAACCGGGGGCGGAGATCGGCTTTGCGGGGGCGCGGGTCATCGAGCAGACCATCCGCGAAAAGCTCCCCAAGGGCTTCCAGCGCTCCGAATATCTTTACGATCACGGCATGGTCGATATGGTCATCCACCGCCACGATCTGAGGCCGACCATCGCTTCGCTCGTGCGGATGATGACCGGGGCGCCTGCCAACGACGCCATCCCCACCCGCGCCGACGCCGCCAGCGTGCCCGCGCTCACGGCGCGCGACGTGGCGATCGCGGCGGAAGGCGACGACGATCTTCTGGCCACGACCCCGGTTGCCGGTCACGCCGAATAGGCCCTGATGTCTCCCGTGCCCGGCGTTCCCGCCGGGCGCTTCCTTTTCCGGCAGGCCGCACGATGTCCCGTACCGACGCGATCCTCAAGCGTTTGCTGACGCTGCACCCCAAGCTGATTGATCTCGAGCTCGACCGCACCTTGCGGCTGCTCGAGGCGCTGGACCGCCCGCAGGATCGCCTGCCCCCGGTCATCCACGTTGCGGGCACCAATGGCAAGGGCTCGACCATTGCCTATATGCGGGCGATGCTCGAAGCGGCGGGCAAGACGGTCCATGTCTATACCTCCCCGCACCTCTCCGCCTTCCGCGAGCGCATAAGGTTGGCGGGAACGCTCGTCTCCTCGCGTCGCCTCAACACCGCGCTTGAAGCTTGCGAAAGGGCCAATGGCGGCGCGCCCATCACCTTTTTCGAGATCACGACCTGCGCGGCCTTCCTGCTTTTTTCCGAAGTCGAGGCCGATTACCTGCTGCTCGAAGTGGGGCTTGGCGGGCGGTTCGACGCCACCAACGTCATCGATCACCCGCTCGGCGCGGTGATCACGCCGGTTTCGGTCGACCACACCCAGTTCCTGGGCGACACGCTCGCCGGGATCGCCTCGGCCAAGGCAGGGATATTGAAGCGCGGCGCCCCGGCGGTGATCGCGCGCCAGCCTGACGAGGCGCTCGAGACCATCATGGATGAGGCCCGGTGTCTCGGGGTTGCCCCCTTTGCGGCGGGAATCGATTTTGACGGCTTTAGTCAGCGCGGGCGACTGGTCTATCAGGACGATGCGCAACTGCTCGACCTGCCCCTGCCCGCCCTTGTCGGCCCGCACCAGATCGACAACGCGGCGCTGGCCATCGCGGCGATACGCCATTTCGGCCTGCCGGTCGGGGAAGACGCCATCGCGGTTGGGTTGCGTAGCGCGGTCTGGCCCGCCCGGCTCACACCCTTGCGCGGCGCGCTCAATGAATATCTGGGCGAGCGCCAGGAGCTCTGGCTCGATGGCGGGCATAACGCGGCCGGAGCCGGGGCGCTGGCAACCGCCCTTGCCGAGATGGACCAGACCCGCTCCGCCCCGCTGGTGCTGGTTGCCGGCATGATGGCGACCAAGGATGCGGCGCGCTTTTTTGCTCCGTTCAAGGATATGGCGCGAGAGGTGTTCGTCGTGCCCATCCCCGGCGAACCCGGAGCGCTCAAGGCGGGAGAACTGGCGCCCTTTCCACAGGCGCACGGGATAAGGACCACGATCGCCCGCTCGGTTCCCGATGCCTTGTCGCGCGCCGCCCATATCGAGGGCGCGCGGGTGGTCGTTTGCGGTTCGCTCTATCTCGCCGGCGCGGTCCTCAAGCTCAACAAGACGCCCCCGGACTGAACCCAGTCGCGGGGGCGTTCTGGCGTCGCTGACGAAAGGAACAGCGACGCGGTCGTCTTTTTGGATTTAAGCGGCGTGGCTTTCGAGCCATTTGACGAGGCCGGCCTTGGGCGTGCCTGCGCCGATCTTCATGTCGGCGGCTTCGCCGCCCTTGAACAGGATCATCGTGGGGATCGAGCGCACGCCGTACTGGGCGGCGGTGCCGGGGTTTTCGTCGACATTGAGCTTGACGATTTTCACCTTGCCGGCCATCTCGGTCGAAATCTCATCGAGGATCGGCGCAATCGCGCGGCACGGTCCGCACCACTCGGCCCAGAAGTCGACGAGTACGGGTTCGCTCGAACCCAGAACCTCGGTGGCAAAAGTCGAGTCGGTCACATGTCCGGTCATGGAGAATACCTTTGGCAAATCGCGGGCCCGGGATGGAAAAATGGCGCCCGCCGGGAAAAGTTCGGTTCGTTCATAGCTAGGGGGAGTCGGTGGCCAGTTCAAGTCCGGCACCCCTATGCCGCCATCACACCAGCGCGATGGCAGCGCTGGCCCGGGCGAGACGGGCCGGATCGAGCATCATCAGCCGCCTTGGCGTCGTCCACAAGATGGCCGTGGTTACCCTCTGGCCGGGAAAGAGCCGCGCGGCGACCCTGGCGTAAAGCCCCAACTGCACCCAATAGGCTTCGGGCACCCCGTCCATCTCTTCGGGCGCCATGGCGTCGGACTTGAAATCGACGATGGTGATCCCCTCCTCATCGGCCACCAGCCGGTCGATGCGCCCGGCAAGGCGCACCGGCGCTCCGTTGCGGGTGGCGTCGAGCGCAAAGCTCACTTCGGCGCGCGCATCGGGCCCGAAGATCGCGGCCAGCGCCGGATCGCCAAGAATGGCGAGCGCCTCCCGGGTCACCGGCCCGGCCAGTTCGGGCGCATCGGGCAAAAGGGTTTGCGCTGCGGCAGCCGCAACCTCGGCGCGCAAGTGATGAGGTACGCTGGTCAGGTGCTGGAGCAGCGCGTGGAGCGCGATCCCCTTGTCCCGCGCCGTCGCTGCGTCGAGCAGCCGTTCGGCATCGGGCACGAACCCGTCTTCGGCCGGCAAGGCCGCCCCGATCCCCGAGGGGGAAATGATCTCTCTTGGCTGGACAGGCGTCAATGGGGAGAGCGCGAAGGGCGTCTCGGCGTCGCGTCCGCCCTCTGCCGCGTGCGTTATCGGTGCGGGATCGGGCGCGCTGGCGGGAAAGCGCATGACGTTTTCGCCAAGAACCGGATCAAGAAGCGTTGCCGCGTCCTTGGCAAACGCATCGCGCGCCGCACCCAGCCATGAGCCCGTCAACGCCTTGTCGACATCGGTTGTCGGGCGGGCAAGGCAGCCCGCCAGCACCAGCCCGTCCTCGGCCCGCGTCATGGCGACATAAAGATTGCGCCAGTATTCGGCGTCCTGGCGCGCCGAAACCGCCTCGCGCAAGGGCAGGGACGCGGCGCAATGATTGTCCTTTGACGGACAATAAAGAAGGAACGGCGCGTCGGGCGGCCCGGCAAAGACGCAATCCTTGACCGGTGGCGGCTTGGCGGCGGAATCGGCAAGGATGACAAGGGGCGCTTCCAGCCCCTTGGCGCCGTGTACGGTCATCACCCGGACGCCCGATGTCTTGGCGACGAGATCGCGCTTGATGACGATGTCGCTCTTGCGCATCGCGGCGATAAAGCCGGTGAGGGAGGGCTGGTCGGATTTTTCGTGTTCGAGCGCGAGGTCGAGAAATTCGGCGATGACCTCATCGACTTCCGCGCCGAGCCTTTGATGAAAGCGCCTGAGCCCGCCCTGCGCGTAAAGCACATGGGCGAAAAATTCATAGGGCCGGTCGAGGTCGAGCCTCTGGCGCAGGGCCGAAAGCTGACCGTAGGCATCCTGCGCCGCCGGCAGCGGGCTCGTCTGCAACCCCTGCCAGAGCGAGAGGTTCCCGCGCGGATGGGCCAGTTGATAAAGATCGTTTTCGCTTAAGCCAAAAAGCGGCGAGCGCAGGATCGCAGCGAGCGTCAGCCCGTCGCCCGGATTGAGCAGCACATCGGCCAGCCCCAGAAGGTCGTCGACCGCGATATGGGCCGAAACCGGCAACCGGTCGGCGCCGGGGCTCTCGATGCGTTCTTCCTTGAGGGCGCGCACGATTTCCCCAAAAATCGCCGAGCGGCGCTGCACCAGCACCAGAACGTCCTCGGGCACGATGGCCCGTCTGCGAGGGCCGAGCGGGGCTTTTTGGGTGACCCAGTGCCCGATGGTCCGGGCGATCCGGCGGGCAAGCTGGCGCGGGGCACTCGCAAGGTTCTCGACCGGCTCGAGCGGCCAGTCGCCCTCCGTTGCGATTGTTTCGGGCGGCGCGATCACCGGCCAGAGGGTGATGGTGCCGCCCTTGTCGTTGCGGGCGCTTTCGTGCCGGACAGGGCTGTCGCCCGCCAGAAGACCATCCCGGACGCCGGGCCGGTTGGCGACCGCATCGACCCCGTCGAGGATGGCGGGAAGGGTGCGAAAACTGGTGCGCAGGGTCAGGTCGTGCCACGTCCTGTCCGCGTTTTTTGCCTTGCGCCTGGTCTTGCGCCCCGTTTCAAGAAACAGCGCCGGCTCGGCCCCCTGGAACGAATAGATCGACTGCTTGGGATCGCCCACCGCGAACAGCGTCTTGGGCCGCCCGGTGCCCTCGCCGTCGAAAAAATCCCCTGCCAGCGCCTCGATGACCTGCCATTGCTCGGGATTGGTGTCCTGGCTTTCATCAACAAGGATGTGGTCAATTCCCGCATCGAGCTTGTAGCGCACCCACGCTCCATAGTCGGGGTTTGCGAACAGCGCGGCGGTGCGCACGACCAGGTCGTCGAAATCGAGCCACGACCGGGCGCGCTTTTGCGCCTCGTAGCGGGCGATGATCGCGGAGAGGACATCGAGCAGGGCGGCGGACTGTTCGGCGATCTCGCTGGCGCGGTAAAGATCGAGCAGGGAGGCAAGCCGCTCGGCTTCGGCAAGAAGGTTTGCGGCGAGCGCGGGATTGGCTTTCCCGAACGCCTTTTTGGGAAAGCCGCTGGGCACCGTGCCATCGGCCTTGAGATAGGCTTGCGCCAGTTTCATCGGGTCGGGATTGTCCGGATCGAGCGCGGCGAGCTTGTCCTCGAACCGGGTCTTGCCCGGCTCGGGCGGGGCGATCGCGAAAATCTCGGGCCAGTCGGCGGACGTAACGATCATCCCCGCGATCATTTCGGTGCGCACCGCCGCGACCGATACCTCCGGTCCAATTCCGAGCCGGGCAAAAAGATTTGCCTTGGCGGCGGCCGGATCGGCAAGGATGGGCTCGAGCCTGCGCCCCAGCCCCAACGCGCCCGCGACAGCCTTTTCGATGGCGTGGTCGCCCAGCCGCGAGAACAGCCGCCGCGCCGCCTCTCCGAGCGGGCCCTCGGCTCCCAGCCCTTCGGCCAGCACGGCCTCGCGCGCATCGAGGATCATCTGGTTGCGGTCGGCGTCCTCGATGACGGCGAAATTGACCGGCACGCCCGCCTCATAGGGAAAGCGCTGCAACACCGCTTCGCAAAAGGCGTGGATCGTATTGATCTTGAGCCCGCCCGGCGTTTCGAGCGCCAGCGCGAAAAGTTCTCGCGCGCGGGTCATCGTTCCGGCATCGGGCCATTCGCCCAGCATCTCGCCCAGCACTTCGCCCAGTCGTTGATCGTCGAGCAACGTCCAGCCCCCGAGGATTTCCGACACCCGATGGCGCATCTCGGCGGCGGCTGCCTTGGTATAGGTGAGGCAAAGGATCGTTTCGGGGGCCGCGCCCGAAAGCAGCAGCCGGATCACCCGGCGCGTCAGCACAAACGTCTTGCCCGACCCCGCATTGGCGTTGACCCAGGCGCTGGCCTGGGGGTCGGTCGCCGCGCGCTGGGTGGCGATGGCGTCGGGCGGCGGCGTGGTGGGGCGTTCGTTCCTCATTCGCCCTCGTCCTCGCCGCTCTCGGTCAGCGCCCATTCCCCGGTGCGCGCCAGATGTTCGTAATCGCCCCTGAACCGCTGGCCCTTTTTGGGAAAGACCCGCGCGGTCATCGGCTGGTCGTCCTGCATCAGCACCTTCGAGATATGGGCGATAAAGCGCCGGAAGGTCTCGGCGATCGCCGTATCGAGATCGCCATTCTTTGGCAGCGCGAACGGGGTCGGCTCGACCGCATCGGGCTTGGAACCGATCTTGATATAGGTCAGCGCCTCGGCGTCCGCCGCCGGTACTGCATCGAACCCGCCGCCCCGCGCCATCACCGCCTCGAGCGGCAATTGCGGCGCGAAAAAATCCTTCATGTCGGTCTGAGAGGGGATGGACCCGGTCTTAAAATCGATGATTTCGAGCTTCCCGCTCGCCATGAGGTCGATCCGGTCGGCCCTGCCTTTCAAGGTGAAGGCCTCGCCATCCTGCGGAAACTGCCATTCCCCCTCGATTTCCGCGTGCCGCTTGGCAACGCGCGCGTCGCGCTGGCGCTCGAAGTCGAGGAACTGGTGTGCCGCCTGCGCAAAGCGGGACAGCCAGAGGTCGCGGCGGGCGGGGATCGCATCGAGCGCGGCAAAGCGGGTCCGGGCCAGCCCCATCAGGGTATCGAGCGCGTCGGGCGCGGCGATATCGTGCCCCTTGACGATGAAATCCCCCACGATGTCGTGGATGATCGTGCCGCGCTCCGCAAGGTCGGGATCGGCGCCCAGCGGTTCGATCTTGCGCAGGCCCAGGACGTATTTGGCATAGATGTCATAGGGCGAGCGCAAAAGCGTTTCCGCATCGGTGATCGAGAGTTTTTTCGGGCGGGCGATTTTGGGTGGGGTGGGGGCGGGGCGCGTCTCTGCTCTGGGTGGCTGCCCGGTGAGATCGAGCCGCCGCGCCAGATCGCGCCAGACCGCGCCGCGTTCGGCAATGGCCTTGAACCGGTCCGCGCCAAAAAAGCCTTCGAGCCGCTGGACGAGCCGCGAGGGGGTTGCCGGTCCGGTGCCCTGCCGTTCGGAAAGCGTCAGGATCACCTCGGGCGCGCCCATCGCCATCTCGAAATCGTGCGCCGCCAATCCGTGAAGCTTTTCGGGTGGCTCGAGACCCGCGCCCATGCGCATGCCCCGGCTCAGCCACGGGCCGGGATCGGCCACCTCCGGCCAGACGCCCTCGACAAGACCGGCAAGGATGACCCGGTCGGCGGTCATCAGCCGCGCTTCGAGCCGGCCATAAAGGGTAACGCCCTCGTGGGGTGGGCGGTGGGGCCGGACGCTCTGGCCGGCCATCAGCCCGTCAAGCGCAAGCGGCAGCGTTGTGCGCTCGATCATCGGCCCGCGTTCGCCCTGCCGGGCCAGCGTTTCAAGGAGAGCCCCAAGTTCGGCCTCCCCCTCGAGCGGTTCGGGCGCTCCCCCCGCCTCGCCGGTCCGCAGGCGCATGAGCGTCTCATCGAGCGCGACGGCCAGTTGTGCGGGCCGGAACGCCCCGCCTTCGATCAATGCTTCGAGCGGGGCGAGCGCATCGTCCAGCGCATCGAGGAGGGCCGATATATCGCGCGCGTCCTCAAGGGAAAGCGGGCGGCGGGCACCGGCATCGCCGTCCCTCACCATGGCGGCAACGATTGTCTTGAGCCCGGAAATCCCCGTGCCGGGCCGCTGGCCGCGCAACACCTTGAGATCGAGGGTTTCTCCTATGGGAGCGACGTGCGCCCGGCCCAGCCCCAGTTCCACGTGCCGGTTGCGCAGCAGTGCCATGAGGTCAACCGGCGCGTACCGGCCCACGACCAGCGTTACCGCCTGCCGCACCAGCCGCCCGGCGCGTGAAAGATGGAGCGGGGTGCCCGCCGCGTCGTCCGCGTTGATCCCGGCGCGTCTGAGTTCGGCCGCGATGCGCCGGGCCAGCGTCTGGTCGGGGGTAATGACGGCGGCGGTCCTGTGGTTGGCCAGCGCATCGTGAACCGCAATGGCAATGGCGCGCGCTTCCTCCTCGGGGTTGCGTGCCGCAACGAGCGCGATGCCTTCGGCGGCGGCCTCCATATCGATCCCGGCGCCGATCTCGCCCCAGCGCGCCGTTTCGGGCGCCAGCACCAGCGCGGCCCGGACCGCTTCGGTGCGTGGAGCGGCCGAAGGCCCAAGCGTTTCCACGGCCTCGGGGCGGACGCCCAGCGTATCGAGCAGCCGCACCAGCCCATATTGCGGGTGTCCGTGGGGGTTGTTCCTGTCCGTCCGCAGCGCGTCGGTGCGCATGGGGTCAAGGCCGGTATCGAGCCCCGGCAACACCACGGCCCCCCGCGGCAGGGCGGCAATGGCGGCGATGAGTTCGGCGGTGGCGGGCATCGAGCCGGTCGATCCGGCGACGATGACGGGCCGTTCGCCATAAATCTTTGGCAGGACCTGCGCGTGGCGGTGAAGAAGCGCGGTGGTGCGCGCGCTGGCGTCCATCTCGCCCTCGGCTTTGAGGATGGCGGGCCAGTTGGCGAAGATGAAGCGCACGAAATCGAGATTGGCGAGGAACTGCTCGGCGAGCTGGCCGGTCTCGATGGCCTCAAGGTCGGAAAGGTCCCTGCCGGCAATGGCGAAATCATCGATCAGCGTGCCCAGCGAATCGGCGAGTGCCAGCACCTCGGCGATATTGGGGCCGCCCCGATACCCGCCCAGCGCCGGGGCGGAAAAGGGCGTATCGGCGCGCGTTGCGAGCCATTTCCCAATCAGTTGCGCGAGCAGCAGGCGGCGCTTGACCCGGCTCATGGCTGGGGGCAGCGCAACGGCCTCGTAGGGGGGCAGAAACGGCTCTTCGGAAGGGTCTTCCCCACCCAGCGTCCTGATATCGGGCAAAAGCATCGGCGCTCCCCCCAGCGCCGCAACGAGCGCGTCGGCCAACGCGCCGCGTGCGCGGCGGGTGGGGAGGAAAATGGTGATGTCTGACAGCCAGAAGGGGCCCTGGCGCGGCCAGCCGGGCAACACCGCGCCATCGATCAGCGCCCGCGCCAGTGTCTCGAGGAACGGCGCATGGGGCGGGACCGAAAAGATGTTGCCCCCGGCCCCCATCAGACCAGTTCGCCGATCTGCTGCTCGGTGCGGGCGATCGCGCCGGGATCGCCGACGTGATACCAGCCGGTCTCGATGCTGACGCCCCGTAGCCGCCCCGCCGCGCGTGCTGTCTCGAAATGCCGCACGAGCGAAAAGGGCACGTCCGGGCCTTGTGCGGCAAGGGCGCGCGAAATCAGCGCCACCCCGGCATAGACCACCGGCCGCCCCACCGTTTTCGAGATCGTGCCGTCTTCCGACAGGAGGAAATCGGCGCCCTTGAAATAGCCCGTGGCGTGGTCGGGGGAAACGCACAGCAGCGCCGCATCGGCGTCCCCTTGGCCATAGGCGTCCACCATGCGCGAAATGGGCCTGTCCTCGCCCGCCAGCCAGAAACTGTCGGTGTTCATCGTGAGCACCGGGTCGGTGTCCAGCAGCGGCAGGGCGTTGCGCAGGCCCCCGCCCGTATCCAGCAGACGTTCTTTTTCGTGGGAAATGGCAAAGGCGATGTCGGGCAGGCCTTTTTTGAGTCTCTCGACATGAGCCGCAACCTGTTCGGCCTTGTGATGGGCGTTGACGGCGAACCGGCTGCACCCCTCTGCCAATGCCGCGTCGATCACGTGGTCGATCAGCGGCTTGCCCGCCACCTCGATCAGCGCCTTGGGTTTGGTAAATGTCAGGGGCCGCATCCGCGTGCCGAGCCCTGCCGCCAGCAGCATCACATCGGGCATGCCGCCCGCCCCGCCCATGATCAAGTTTCGTCCCTTATCCATTGTGCCAAACCGGTTCCCCAGGTCGTGAGCGCCCGCCCGCCCATGGGCGTGATGGTCATCACCCGGCCCGCACCGTTTTCCCCCGGCGCCAGCCGCACCATGATGCCGGGCAGCGTTTCAAGCTCGGGCGCGCGTTCGGGCCACTCGATGAGCTTTATCGTCCGATCGTTCTCGAAAATCCCGAGCTCTTCAAGTTCGTCGGCGTGCGAAAGCCGGTAAAGATCGGCGTGGACGATGCCGGGATAGGGCTGGACCAGCGCGAATGTGGGGGAGGGGACCGCCATCGCCGGGTCGCCCAGCCTTGCGCGGATGATGGCGCGGGCCAGCGCCGTCTTGCCCGCCCCCAGGTCGCCTTCGAGCAGTACCGTGTCGCCGGGCTCGAGCAATCCGGCAAGCGCCGCGCCGATGGCGTCGGTTGCCTTCTCATCGGGCGCGAAAAGCGCGAGCACCGCCCTATTCGCCGGCATTCTGGGCGAGCGAGGCATCGGACGGCAGGATCACTGAAACCCTCGTGCCGCGCGGTTTGCGGGTCTCGATATGGACCGTGCCGCCGTGAAGGTTGGCAAAGGTCTTGACGATGGCCAGACCCAGCCCGGCGCCCCGCTGGCGGCCCTCGATCGTCTGGCCTTCAAAACGCGAGAACACCGCGTTGCGGATTTCCTCGGGGATGCCCACCCCCTCGTCCTCGACCGCAAAGACGATGCGGTCGCCCCCGCGCGCGCTGACCGCAAGCGAGATTTCCGCGCCCGGATCGGAAAAGCGGGCGGCGTTGGACAAGAGATTGTAGAGAATCTGGACGATGCGCGTGCCGTCCGCGATGAAGGGGGGCAGGTCCCCGGCGATCTCCACCTTGAGGTTGACCGGCTTTTCCGACCCCGAAAACGCGGCGGAGAGCCCGGCCCGTGCCTTTTCGATCAGTTCGGCGATGTCGAGTTTTTCCGTATGGAGCTGGGCGATGCCCGCATCGACATTGGCAAGATCGAGGATGTTGTCGATCAGCAGCCCCAGATTGGCGCTCGAGGTGCGGATATAGCCGGTATAGGCGCGCTGCTTTTCATTGAGCGGGCCGACTTCGCCGGAGGCCAGAAGATCGGCAAAGCCGATGATGTTGGTGAGCGGGGAGCGCAACTCATACGAAACGTTCTGCACGAACGTATCCTTGAGCTTGTCGGCGGCGATCAGCGCCTCGTTGCGCTCCTTGAGCACGCGCTCGTAATTGGCGCTTTCCGAAACGTCCATGAAGGTCATCATCGACTGCCCGTCGGGCAGGCGCACCACGGCAAAATCGATCAGCCGCCCGTCGGCGCGCGCGATGCGCCCCTTGGCGTCCCCGCGCGTGGGGTTGAGGTCGATGATCTTGCGCTTCAAATCCCGCCAGATCGCCTCCCCGTCCTCGGGAAAGGCGAGAGCCGCGGCGCGGGTCACCTCGTCGATATGAAGATGGCTGTCGAGCGCCGCCATCGGCAGCTTCCAGATTTCCGAAAGCCTTGGATTGTGCAGCCGCAACCGCCCATTGGTGCCGAAAACCGCAACGCCCTCGTTGAGCGCGTTGAGCGTTTCGCGCTGCACGCTGATCAGCGCATTGTGCCGCGTTTCGAGCGCCAGCCGCTCGGTCATGTCCTCAAAGACATAGATGACGCCGCCCGTGCCGGTGGCGGGGGCCGCGATCACATTGGCCGAGCGCCCGTCGGGCAGATACCAGGGGGTTTCGCGCGGGGCGGTCAGCGCATAGCTCATCAGGTGCTTGTCGCGCCACGAGCGATAATCGGGCTCGGCGGGGAGCGCGCCCATGGTCCGCAATTTGTCGAGGATGGCGCGCTCGTCGGGCCGGGACGAAAGCCAGTCCGCATCGAGAGACCAGAACCGGGCATAGGCGGAATTGAAGTGGGAGAGGCGCCGGTCCTTGTCGAACACAGCGACCGGGGTGGCGAGCGCATCGATAACTGTGGTCAGATGCCCCAGATCGGGTTCGCGCGGCGCGGTTTGCTTGGGCCTGGGGGTTTTGAGCGGCAGGTAGCAATAACCCGCCGACCCGCCATTGAGGGGAAACAGCACCAGATCGAGTTGTCCGGCCAGCGCGTGCTCGTGTTCGAGCGCGATGGTGTCGCCCGCATCCTCGAGGGCCTTCAAAAGCGTTTCGCGCGCTTCGCCGGGAAAGATGTCGGGCGCCGTTCCGCGATCGGACTTCAGCCCCAGCGTGCGGGTGAAATGCAGATACGCGGCGTTGGCATAGACCATCACGCCGTCCCTGTCGCGTAGCCATGCCGGTACGGTGAGGCTGGAAAGGATGCCTTGCGCATCGGTGAGCGAGGGCAGGCGCATGAGTGCGCTGCCCGAAAGCGGCGGTTGGGCCGACGAGCCCGAGGGCCTGAGCCGCACCACCGCCGTGCCGCCCACCAGCCGCCCCGCGCAGCGGATGATGCGCCCGTCCCGCGCGGTGACCGAAGTTTCGAAGACCTTGCCCTCGATCCTGAGATCAGTCAGCCGGTCGGCCAGTTCGCGCGCGGCGTCCGGGTCGAGCCATGCGCGGAAATCGAGCACCATTTCGGCCCGCGTTTCGCCCGGGATGAGCGCGGGGACGGGGCCAAGGACGGATGGCTCGAACCCGGTATCCTTCCATAAGATCGTGACCTCGGGCATGCCCGCCAGCAGCGTCTCGAACTCATCGAGCGCGGCCCGCATCTCGCCCAGCCGCGCTGTGCCCCGCGCATCGGCGATCTCGGCGGCGCGCCGCCAGCGCGCGGCCATGAAGGTCGCGACCAGCCCGAACCCCGCCGCGCCGAACGCAATCGCATAAGGGGCGGTTGCCGCCATGTTGGCTGAAACAAGCGGAGCGGACAGCGCAGGGGAGGCGCAAAGCAATGCGGAAGGCGCCGCTGACAGAGCCATGAATCCAGAAAATTTCCGGAATCCAGCCGGCTTCATACCCCTTATGCCTCGCTAAAATCGTGATCCGCCCGCAGAGGGCCGCCGCTCAAAGGGCGACCCGAATCACTAAAACATACAGGCGCGCCGAATCGGCTCCAAGAGTCAAAGTCACGATTTAAGGCAAATCTTGCCTATTGACCGCAAAGCCCGGCCAGCGGGGGTTGTATTGTGGAAAAGAAATGGGGCCTTGCGGACTGGGCTGACGCGATGGCGTCACGGTGTTTGCCGCCACGATCGCTCTGGTCCCCGGGAATAAATCCCGGGGTGACATTGGAGATGGGGGCTGGGATCGTGCCGACCACACCGATGTCATTCCGGCAATCCAGAGAGCGGCAAGCGCCAGGGCATCGTTTCCGCCCAAACCTGAGCCAATCAGTAGCGGTAATGCTCGGCCTTGAACGGGCCTTCCTGGGGCACGCCGATATAATCGGCCTGGGCCTTTGTGAGCTTTGTGAGCTTCACGCCCAGCTTGTCGAGATGCAGCCTTGCGACCTTTTCGTCGAGCTGCTTGGGCAGCACATAGACCTTGTTCTCGTACTCCTGGCCCTTGGTGAAGAGTTCGATCTGGGCCAGCGTCTGGTTGGCAAACGAGGCGCTCATCACGAAAGAGGGGTGTCCGGTGGCGTTCCCCAGATTGACCAGCCGCCCTTCCGACAGAAGGATCATCTTCTTGCCGTCGGGAAATTCGACCAGATCGACCTGCGGCTTGACATTGGTCCACTTGAAATTGCGCAGGCCGGCGACCTGGATCTCGTTGTCGAAATGCCCGATATTACATACGATCGCCATGTTCTTTGTCCGGCGCATGTGATCGACCGTCAGGATGTCCTTGTTGCCGGTCGCGGTGACGATGATGTCGGCGCGCTCGATGTCCTCGTCGAGTGTCACGACCTCATAGCCGTCCATCGCCGCCTGCAGCGCGCAGATGGGATCGATCTCGGTGACCAGCACGCGCGCGCCCGCACCGCGCAGGGATTCCGCCGAGCCCTTACCCACATCGCCATAGCCGCAAACGATCGCGACCTTGCCCGCCATCATCACGTCCGTGCCGCGCCGGATCGCATCGACAAGGCTTTCCCGGCAGCCATAGCGGTTGTCGAACTTGGATTTGGTGACGCTGTCGTTGACGTTGATGGCCGGGAAGGGCAGTTCGCCCTTTTCCTCGAGCTGGTAAAGCCGCATGACGCCGGTGGTGGTTTCCTCGGACACCCCTTTGATCGCGTCGCGGATTTTTGAATAAAAGCCCGGATGGCTTGCCAGCCGCTTCCTGATGGTGGCGAAAAGGATTTCCTCTTCCTCATTGCCCGGATTGGCGATGACGGACGGATCGGTTTCGGCTTTCGCCCCGATCAGCACCAGCATGGTGGCGTCCCCGCCATCATCGAGGATCATGTTGGGCGTGCCGCCATCGCCCCATTCCATCATGCGGTCGGTAAAGGCCCAGTACTCTTCCAGCGTCTCGCCCTTATGGGCGAAAACCGGGATGCCAGCGGCGGCGATCGCGGCGGCGGCGTGGTCCTGGGTGGAAAAGATGTTGCACGATACCCAGCGCACATCGGCCCCCAGCGCCACGAGCGTTTCGATCAGCACGGCGGTCTGGATGGTCATGTGGAGTGAGCCGGCGATGCGCGCGCCCTTTAACGGCTGGTTTGCCGCGTTCTCGGCGCGGATGGCCATCAGGCCGGGCATCTCGATCTCGGCCATCTCGATTTCCGTGCGGCCATAGCCGGCAAGCGAAATGTCCTTGATGGCATAATCGGAAAAACTGGCGCTCATCGGGCGCTCCCTTGCATTGATGTGTACATCTGGTTGCTCCGGCTTATACGCGGTGGGGAAAGGGGTGACAACAGGGGATATAAAGACTTGCTTATATCCCTTCGCGGCGTTCAGCCCCTGCGATTTGACTTGCAAAGTCCCGCGCCGTGGCCCATATGAGCACCGTTGCTGCTGCCTTTGAGGCGGCGCATGGACTTCTCTTCTCTTGTCCCTTCTGGCGGTGAGCGGCGAAGTCGGCCCGGATCGAAAACTATCCGGGTTCGAGCCAGCACCCGCGCGATTTTTCCCTTTTTTAAATTCGCTCGATTGCACCCTTTGATCCGTCGCTGCCCTGGCGCGCGACGCCATGCGCCTGTTTTGGCGCGGAAAGATATATGAATTTGACCGACTTTCAGTCACTGGGCCTCCCGGCCCGCCTGACCGGCCCGCTTGCGGCGGCCGGATTTACCCAGCCCACCAAGATCCAGTCCCAGGCCATCCCGCTCGTGCTCGACGGCCAGGACGTGATGGGCATCGCCCAGACCGGTTCGGGCAAGACCGCCGCTTTCGGCCTGCCCATCCTTGCCGGGATCATGGCGCTCGAGGAGCGCCCCAAGCCGCGCACCACGCACGCGCTGATCCTTGCGCCCACCCGCGAGCTTGCCGTCCAGATCGACGACTCCTTGCGCAAATATGCCGGGCCGAAATCGAGGCTCCAGACCGTCCTTTTGCTGGGCGGGGTATCGCGCCACCACCAGATCAAGCGTCTGGAACGCGGCATGGACGTGGTGATCGCCACGCCGGGCCGGCTCAAGGATCTGATGGATGACAACAAGATCAGGCTCGCGGGCACCAAATGGCTCGTGCTCGATGAGGCCGACCGCATGCTCGACATGGGGTTTGTCGTGCCCGTGCGCCATATCGTCAAGGCCATCGGGGCCGAGCGCCAGACCATGATGTTCTCGGCCACCATGGCCCCCGAGGTTGCCGATCTCGCCAAGACCCTTCTGCGCGATCCCGTGCGTGTCGAGGCGGCCGCGGCCGGATCGACCGTCACAAGGATCGACCAGCGCGTCATCCTTGCCCCCACCAAGGCCAAGCGGGGCGTTCTCAACGATCTGCTGGCGAGTGACGAGGACCCCATGGACCGCGTCATCGTCTTCTCGCGCACCAAGCACGGCGCGGACCGCGTGGCCAAGAACCTTGCGGCCGACGGCCACCGCGCCGCAGCCATCCACGGCAACAAGAGCCAGAACGCCCGTCAGGCCGCGCTCAGGGACTTTGCCAAGGGCGCTGTGCGCATCCTCGTCGCCACCGACATCGCGGCGCGCGGCATCGATGTCCCCGGCATCACCCACGTGATCAATTACGAGTTGCCCGACGATCCTGAAAACTACGTCCACCGCATCGGCCGCACGGGCCGCAACGGGGCTTCGGGCACCGCCATCACGCTGTGCGACGGCGCGGAGCGGCGCAAGCTGCGCGATGTCGAGCGCCTGGTAAAGCTCACCCTGCCGCTCAGCGGCGATCCGGGGGTCGCCAGCGACACCGGCGGTGGCGAGCCACGCAATGTCCGGCGCAACAAGCCCGCGCGCGGCAGGGCCCACAACGACAACCGCGCGCCCGGCGGTGCGGGTGAGGCGCCCGCCGGCAGAGATGGGGAGCGCAAACCCGCCCGAACCCGTCCCGCCAACGGCCGGTCCTTCGGGCAGAAAAAGCGCGGCTTTGTCAACAAAAAGGGCGCAAAAACCGCCCGCAGCGCCTGACCGAAAAAGGCAAGACCTGCCCAAATCTCCCCTCGTCACCCGGTTCATCCGGGTGACTGGTACTTCTGGAAAACCGGATTGCCCGGGCTGTACGACAGACCGGGCAATAACGAAGAAAAAACATCACTCAACGGTCCAGAATCACCTCGAACCCGCCCCAGAACATGCGCTGGCCATCGAAGGGCAGCTCCATCTTTCCCATATCGGGATCGTTCAGCATTTTGACGTTGGCGGCGTCGCGCGTGGCCTTGTCGGGGTATTCGATCCAGGAAAAGATCGGGGTTTCGTCTTCCCGCGCCTGGGTTGCCTTGTAAAAATCGGTGAGCACGCCTTTGGGCACGTCGTCTCCCCAGCACTCGACATAACGCGTGGCGCCGAATTTCTTGAAAAAGACCTCGCCCTGTCTGACTTGCTCAAGGTAAGCCTGCTTGTTGGCGGTGGGCACGGCGGCCACGAAACCTTCGATATAGGCCATGGGACTTCTCCTTTTTCCGGTGGTTTCCGATAACGACGCACCAGCCCGTTCCGATCCGACACACGCGGCCGATTTTAAGTGATTGCGTGCCCGATTGACTCTTGCCGCGCGCGGAGTCTTAATAGAACAAAATAGGAACATATACGATGAGCGGAGCACAGCACACCCTGCGCCGGCTGCGCGCTGTTGCCTGTATGGCCCCACACCGGGCAGCGTTCGGATCGTTCTCGCCGGGCCCGCGCGTGCCCGGGTTTCCGGCGCTCGCGCGCGGCTCGGTGCACGAGATTTTCGCCGCCGGACGCAAGGACGCGCCCGCCGCGGCGGGGTTTGTCACCGGCCTTGCCCTTGTCGCGGGCACGGCGGAACGGCCATCGCTTTGGGTGCGCCACACCGGCAAGGGGGCGGGCGCGCTTTATGGGGGTGGGCTTGCAAGTCTGGGGTTCGATCCGGGTGCGCTCATCCATCTGTCGGTCGAGAATGAAAAGGACGCGCTGCGCGCCGCCCGGGAAGGGCTGCGCTGCGACGGGCTGGCCAGCGTCGTCCTCGAGATCGAAGGGCCCGCCCGCCATCTCGATCTTTCCGCCACACGGCGGCTGAAACTTGCCGCTGCCGAACATGGGGTGACCGCGCTGATCCTGCGTGCGGGCGCTGACCCCGGCCCGAGCGCGGCGGAAACCCGCTGGCGGGTCGCTGCCTCCCTTTCGGCCTCGCCGGGGCTGGACCTGCCCGGACAGCCGGCTTTTACCCTCACGCTTTTGAAACACCGGTCGGCACAAACCGGCCGCCACTGGGACCTCGAGTGGGACCATGAAACACGGCAATTCAACCCCAAGACGCTATCTCGCCCTCTGGTTGCCCTACCTTTCGACCGAGCGCATCGGGCGGATCGAGAGGGCATCCGGGCTCGCGCCGGATAAAGCGCCGCTGGTTATCGTGGGGCGGCGCGAGAACGCGCTGCGGCTGGTTGCGGCGGACCCACAGGCGCGTGCGCTCGGGCTCCTCCCCGGCCTGGCCTTTGCCGATGCCCGCGCACGGGTGCCCCATATGCGCGTGGAAAACGAGGACGAGGCGGCCGACCGCGCGCTGATGGAAAACCTTCTTTCCTGGTGCGACCGCTATACCCCCGTTCTCGCCGAGGACCCGCCCGATGGCGCGCTGCTCGAAATCTCGGGCAGCGCGCATCTGTTCGGCGGGGAAAAGGCGCTCAGGGACGATCTGGTTGCCCGCCTCGCGCGCATGGGGTTTACCGCCCACACCGCCATTGCAGGCACCACCCGGGCGGCCCGCGCGCTTGGCCGCTTCCGCCCCTCGGGCACCATCGTGCCCTGCGGCGCCGAACGCGATCATGTCGCGAACCTCCCCGTCGAGGCGCTCGAAGCGGGGGAAAGGATTGCCGTCGCGCTGCGCCGGGCCGGGCTCAAGACCATCGCCGATCTCACCACCCGCCCGCGCAAACCGCTCGCCGCGCGCTTTGGCGAAGAGCTGACCCTTGGGCTTGCGCAGACGCTGGGTGAAATCGACCGCCCGCTTATCCCCCGCCGCCCGCCGCCCGATTTTTCCGCCCAATGCCGCTTTGCCGATCCGGTCGGGCTGGCCGGAGACATCGATCTGGCGCTTTCCGGGCTTGCCCGCGAGTTGTGCGAAACGCTGGGCAGGGAGGACCGGGGCGGGCGGGCCTTCGAGGTCTCGTTCTTTCGCGCCGATGGCGCGGTGCGCCGGATCGAGGTGCTTTCCGGCCAGCCCCTGCGCGATCCGAAAATCCTCATGCGCCTGATCGCGATGCGCCTCGATGCGCTGTCCGACCCGCTTGACCCCGGCTTCGGCTTCGACATGATCCGCATCGCCGTTCCGGACGCGGACGCCGCCGCCGCCATCCAGCCCGGCCTCGAGGGTGAAAAGGGCGGCGAGCGTTCGGTGATCGAACTGGTCGACCGCCTCGCCGCCCGCTTCGGGACCGAAACGGTCAAGCGTTTTGTTGCACGGGGCAGCCACCTCCCCGAACGCGCCGCGCTCGCCGTCCCGTCCCTTGCGGCAAAGCCTTCCCCATGGCCGGATAGCAAGACCAGACCCCCGCGCCCGCTTTTCCTGCTCTCCCCCGCCGAGGCGATCGAGGTGGTGGCCGAAATCCCCGATGGCCCGCCCCGGCGCTTTCGCTGGCGCGGCGGGCTTTACAATACCGCCCACGTCGAAGGTCCCGAACGCATCGCCCCCGAATGGTGGCGCGCCAGACGCGACACCGCCACCCGCGACTATTTCCGCGTCGAGGACGAAGAAGGCCACCGCTTCTGGCTCTTCCGCTACGGGCTCTATGACCGCGAGGCCGGGCCGGTGCGCTGGTTTATGCAGGGATTGTTTCCGTGAGGGACGGGAATAATCTGTCCCCGCCAATGGTTTTCGGCTGTCGCCGAATCCCCCCTCCCCTTTCTGCGCTCGCAAGGGTCCACTGGACCCTTGCGTTCCGGCGTTGCCGGAACCGCTTGAAAGTCCCCCAAAAGGGAGGAGGTGTTGGCCTTGTGCGTATGGAAGCGCCAGAGAAAAGGAAGCACCCTCCCCTTGATGGGGAGGACTGGGGAGGGGTGAAGCCACACGCTCTGACACTTGTGTGTTCTCCATGACCCCCTTCGCCGAACTGGTCACCGCCACCAATTTCTCCTTCCTCTCCGGCGCCTCCCACGCGCAGGACCTCGTGCTGGCCGCCGTGCTGCTCGGTCAGTCGGGCATCGGGATCGCCGACCGCAATTCGGTTGCCGGGGTCGTCCGCGCCTATGGGGCGCTCGAGGATTTGCGCAATGGAGAGTTGCTCATCGAAAAGCAGCGCGAGGGTTCGGGGCCGGGCGAATACAGATTCAAGGAGCGATATGGCGAGGAAGAATTGCCCTTCCCCGCCGCCGAGATTACCGAGCGCGCGAAAAATTTCAGGCTGGCGGTGGGCGCGCGGCTGGTCTTTACCGACGGCACCCCCGACATCGTCGCCTACCCGCAGGACCGCGAGGGCTGGGGGCGGTTGTGCCGGGTGCTGACGCGCGGGAATCTCAAGGGAAGGAAGGGAGAATGCCTGCTCGAATTCTCCGACCTGCGCTTTTCGGCCGCCGGGCTCAACCTCATCGTCATGCCGGGCAAGGATACGGCAAGGCTCGAAACGGTCTTGGCCGAACTTTCGCGTACCGCCGCCGTCTGGCTCGGCGCCCCCATGACATATAAGGGAGACGACCGCCGCCGCCTGATGGTGCTCAAGGCCCTTGCCGCCCGCACCGGCGTCCCCCTCATCGCCACCAATGACGTGCTCTATCACGCCCCCGAACAGCGCGACCTGCAGGATATCCTCACCTGCATCCGCGAGGGCGTGATCATCGACAATGCCGGCCTTTTGCTCGAGGCCAATGCCGAACGGCACCTCAAATCTCCCGAGGAGATGGCGCGCCTTTATGCCGACGCTCCCGAGGCCATCGCCGAGACGCAGACCTTTCTTGAAAGCATCGATTTCTCACTCTCCCAGCTTCGCTACCAATACCCTGAAGAACCTATCCCCCCCGGGTTCACGCCGCAGAAATGGCTCGAAGAGCTGACCTGGCGCCGCGCCGCCATGCGCTATCCCGATGGCGTGCCCGCCAAGGTCAAAAAACTGCTGCACGACGAGCTCAAGCTGATCGAGGAACTCGACTACGCCTGCTATTTCCTGACCATCAACGACATCGTCCGGGTCGCCGAGGACAAGGGTATCTTGTGCCAGGGCCGGGGTTCGGCGGCCAATTCGGCGGTCTGCTACGCGCTCGGCATCACAGCGGTCGATCCCAATGAGAACGAATTGCTCTTTGCCCGCTTCCTTTCGCGGGAACGCAGGGAACCGCCCGATATCGACGTCGATTTCGAGCACGAGCGGCGCGAGGAGGTGATCCAGCACATCTATGGACTTTATGGCCGCAACCGCGCCGGGATCGCCGCCACGGTCATTTCCTACCGCCCCAAAAGCGCCATCCGGGAAGTGGGCAAGGCCCTGGGGCTTTCCGAGGACATCACCGCCCGCATCGCCTCGACCGTCTGGGGAAGCTGGGGCGGCGGGGGCAAGCTGCCGGGCGAACACATAAGGCAGGCCGGGCTCGATCCCGACAACCCCGCCATCGGGCGCGCGGTTTTTTTCGCGACACGCCTTCTGGGCTTTCCCCGTCACCTCTCCCAGCACGTGGGCGGGTTCGTCCTGACGCAAGGGCGGCTCGATGAATACGTGCCCATCGGCAACGCCGCCATGGCCGACCGCACCTTCATCGAATGGGACAAGGACGATATCGACCGGCTGGGGATGATGAAGGTCGACGTGCTGGCGCTGGGCATGCTCACGGCCATCCGCAAGGCGTTCGAGCTGATCCATCACCATCATGGCAAGGTCTATGATCTGGCGAGCGTCCCCCAAGAAGACCCGGCGGTTTACGACATGCTCTGCCGGGGCGAATCGATCGGGGTCTTTCAGGTGGAAAGCCGGGCCCAGATCAACATGCTGCCGCGCTTGAGGCCGCGCGAATTTTACGATCTCGTCATTCAGGTCGCCATCGTGCGCCCCGGCCCCATCCAGGGCAACATGGTCCACCCTTATTTGAGGCGGCGGGCCGGTGAGGAAGCCTCGGACCTACCCTCGCCCGCCCCGCCCCACGACCCGGAGGAATTGCGCGACGTGCTCAAACGCACCAAGGGGGTGCCGCTGTTTCAGGAGCAGGCCATGAAGATCGCCATGGTCGCCGCCGAATTCACCGATGTCGAGGCCAACCGGCTGCGCAAGGCCATGGCGACCTTCCGCAACAACGGCACCATCGGCCAGTTCCACGAAATGATGGTCGAGCGCATGGTCAAGCGCGGCTATGCCCGCGAATTCGCCCAGCGCTGTTTCGACCAGATCAAGGGGTTCGGCGAATATGGCTTCCCCGAAAGCCACGCGGCCAGTTTCGCCAAGCTCGTCTACATCTCCTCATGGATCAAGCATCACTATCCTGATGTCTTTGCCTGCGCGCTTCTCAACGCGCAGCCCATGGGCTTTTACGCCCCCGCCCAGCTCGTGCGCGACGCGCGCGAAAACGGCGTCGAGGCGCGGCCCGCCGACATCAATTTCAGCACCCACGACAACACGCTCGAAACAACAAAAACCCGCCATTGCGCCCTGCGGCTGGGCTTTCGCCAGCTCGACGGGTTCAAGAAGGACTGGTCCGAGCGCATCCTTGCACGTCGCGGCAATGGCTATGGCTCGATCGAGGACGTCTGGCAGCGCACCGGCCTGCCGCGCCGGGCGCTGACCATTCTAGCCGATGCCGATGCGTTCGGCTCGCTGGGGCCGGACCGCCGCGCCGCCGCATGGGCGGTGCGGCGCCTGCCCGATGACGATCCCCTGCCGCTTTTTGCCCATGCCCAAGCGCGCGAGCTTGCCGCCGAGCCGGATATGGACCTGCCGCAAATGGTGCTTTCCGAGCACGTCATCGCCGACTACCAGACCATCCGCCTTTCGCTCAAATCCCACCCCATGGCGTTCCTGCGCGCATATTGCGACCGGCAGGGCATCGTCAGTTGCGCCGGGCTCGAAGCCCAGCGCGAGGGCGCGCGGGTGAGGGTTGCCGGGATCGTTCTGGTCCGCCAGCGCCCCGGCAAGGGCAATGCACTCTTCATGACCATCGAGGACGAAACGGGCATCGCCAACGGGCTGATGTGGGCACGCGTCTTCGAGCGCAACTACCGCCGCCCCTTCATGGCCGCCCGGCTGGCCATCATCGAAGGCGAGGTGCAGAAAAGCGCCGAAGGGGTGATCCACGTCATCATGTCGGCGGTTTACGACCGCTCGGACCTGCTCGATTCCCTGACCATCGGCGCGGCGATAACCCCTGAACTCTCCCGCGCCGACCACGTCAGGCATCCCCTGATCTCGCGCAATCGCGGGCACCCGAGGAATGTGCGCGTGGTGCCGAAATCGCGGGACTTCCATTGAGGGACCGCTGGCCCCCACATCCGACCTTTCGCTTCGCGAAAGCCCACTTTCGTCATTCAAATCGCTCCACTGGAGCGATTTGCCCTTCGGGACATTCCTCAATCCCACAAGGGGAGAAGGGAAACCGTGGGGCTACCACTTTCGCCCCCCTCTCCCCTCCGTGGGAGAGGGGTTGGGGGTGAGGGGGCCAGCGATCCATGCAAAACACGCAAAGGGTGATGGATTACCCGATCTTGCAATTCCCCCCGCCCCGCGCTATATCACCGCCAACAATCTCAGAACCAATGAGAGAGTGGGTGCCAACCGGCCCCGCTCTTTTTTGTTACCTGGACACCGGAACCCGATGGCCGAAATAACCAACCACAAGCGCTATATCCGCGAGACCCCGCTCGAAGCCCGCATCGCAGGGCTCGTCGAGCCGATCGCTCAATCGTTGGGCTATGATCTCGTACGCGTGCGGGTGACCCAGGAAAACGGCTGCACGCTGCAGATCATGTGCGAAGACGCCAGCGGGCGCTTCACCATCGAGGACTGCGAGGCGCTCAACGCCGACCTTTCGCCCGTTCTCGATCTCGAAGACCCCATCGACCGCGAATATCACCTCGAGATTTCCTCGCCGGGCGTTGACCGCCCGCTGGTCCGGGCGCGCGATTTTCTCGCCTTTGCCGGTCACGAGGCCAAGGTCGAACTGGCCGACATGATAGAAGGCCGCAAGCGGTTCCGCGGCGAGATCGTGGGGGCCGACGACGAGAGTTTTTCGATCCGCCTGCCGGACGTGCCCAAGGACGAGGACCCGGTCCACCGCCTGCCGCTTTCCGCGCTCGCCGATGCCAAGCTGATCCTGACCGACAAGCTGCTGGACGCGGCGCGCGCCATGCAGGAAAACGACCCCGCCTTCGATGGCGAGGACGGGGATATCGAAACCATTTACGAAGACGGACCGGACGGGGAAAACGCCGGGACAACGCGATAACAAGGACTTAGGAGTTATCCATGGCCGTTTCAGCCAACAGGCTCGAACTTTTGCAGATCGCCGATGCGGTGGCCCGCGAAAAGTCCATCGACCGCATGATCGTCATCGAGGCGATGGAAGAAGCCATCCAGCGCGCCGCCAAGGCCCGCTACGGCGCGGAAACCGAGGTGAAGGCCGAGATCAATCCCAAGTCCGGCGAATTGCGCCTGTGGCGCCTGCTCGAAGTGGTCGAGGAGGTCGAGGAATATGGCCGCCAGATCGCGCTCGAGGATGCCAGGGCCAAGAACGATGCCGCCAAGCTCGGCGACTACGTGACCGAGCCGCTCCCGCCCATCGAGTTCGGCCGCATCGCCGCCCAGTCGGCCAAGCAGGTCATCGTCCAGAAGGTGCGCGACGCCGAGCGCGAGCGCATGTATGACGAATATGCCGACCGCATCGGGGAGATCGTCAACGGGTCGGTCAAGCGCGTCGAATACGGCAACGTCATCGTCGATCTGGGGCGCGGCGAAGCCATTATCCGCCGCGACGAATTGATCCCGCGCGAGCAGTTCCGCTATGGCGACCGCGTGCGCGCCTATATCTATGACGTCAGGCGCGAGCAGCGCGGGCCGCAGATCTTCCTTTCGCGCACCCACCCCCAGTTCATGGCCAAGCTTTTCCAGCAGGAAGTGCCCGAGATCTACGACGGCATCATCACCATCCGCTCTATCGCCCGCGATCCGGGCAGCCGTGCCAAGATCGCCGTCACCTCGTCGGACAGCTCGATCGATCCGGTGGGCGCGTGCGTGGGCATGCGCGGCAGCCGCGTTCAGGCGGTCGTGGGCGAATTGCAGGGCGAAAAGATTGATATTATCCCCTGGACGAACAATATAGCAGATCTGGTCGTCTCCGCGCTCCAGCCGGCCGACGTTGCCAAGGTGGTGCTCGACGAGCAGGCCGAGCGCATTGAGGTGGTGGTGCCCGACGAGCAGCTTTCGTTGGCCATCGGACGTCGGGGCCAGAACGTGCGTCTGGCTTCCCAGCTCATCGGCTGGGACATCGACATCCTCACCGAGCAGGAAGAGAGCGAGCGGCGCCAGAAGGAATTCACCGAGCGGTCCACGCTCTTCATGGAAGCGCTCGACGTCGACGAGATGGTCGCCCAGCTTCTGGCCTCGGAAGGCTTTTCCTCGATCGAGGAACTGGCCTATGTCGAACTCGCCGAAATCGCCTCCATCGCCGGGTTCGACGAGGAGACGGCGACCGAAATCCAGAACCGCGCCACCGAATATCTCGATGCGCGCGAGCGCGAGCAGGACGAGGAGCGCAAGGCGATGGGTGTCGAGGACGCGCTTTACGACATTGGCGGGCTCAACGCCGCTATGCTCGTCGCGCTCGGCAAGGACGACATCAGGACGGTCGAGGATTTCGCCGGCTGCGTTGCCGACGATCTGATCGGCTGGTCCGAGCGCAAGGATGGCGAGACCAAGCGCTTCGACGGCGCACTGAGCGCCTTCCCGCTGTCGCGCCAGGAAGCCGAGGACATGATCATGGCCGCCCGTCTCAAGATGGGCTGGATCACCGAGGACGACTTGCCGCAGGCCGAGGCCGGGCTTGAGGTCGAGGACGAGGAACAACAGGTCTTTGCCGAAGGCGGGGCCGCCGAATAGGAGCTGTGCGGGAAGGTGGCGCGCGGCAAGGACATGATGCGCCAATGCGCGCTCACCCGGACCGAAAGGCCGGTGGCCGAACTGATCCGGTTCGCCGAGTCGCCCGAGGGCGGCATCGTGCCCGATGTCGATGGCAAGGCGCCGGGCCGGGGGGTCTGGATAACGCTCTCTTTCGCTTCCGTTGAGGAGGCGGTAAAGAGAAAAGTGTTCTCCAGAAGCCTCAAGACGCAGGTTGCGGTTCCCGCCGAGCTTGCGCTTGTGACCCGGACGCGGTTAGAACAGCGCCTCACAGGGGCGCTTGGACTGGCGCGCAAGGCTGGGGCGCTCGTGACCGGTGCCGCCAAGGTTGCGGCGCTGGTCGAAAGAAGGGGTGCAGCGGCGCTGATTACCGCCAGCGACGCCGCGCCTGACAGCCGCCGCAAGATGCTTCAGTCGGTGCGGCGCGCCTATGAGACGCACGAGGCTCCCGAGCACATCGAATCGCTCGGCTCGGACCAATTGGGTTTGGCATTGGGGCTCGAAAATGTGATACACGCTGCGCTTGCTCCCGGCGCGGCTGCAAATTCGGTGGTTGAGCGGGCAAGACGGCTCGCGCGCTTTATCGCCACAGACAGAGAAGAAGACGGCACCATATGACCGATAAGGACAAAAGCAGCGACAATCAGGGTTCGGGCAAGAAGACCCTGACCTTGAAGGGCGCCCCCAATCTGGGGCAGCGTCCTGGCATGTCGCGCTCCTCGCGCAGCACCGTGGTGGTGGAAAAGCGCACGCGACGGGTGGGCGCCCCTGGCGCCGGCGCGCCTTCGGGCGCCGCGCCATCCGGCTCGCGTCCGCAGGCCCCTGGCGGTCAGCGCCCCGGCGGGCAGCGTCCCGGCGGCCGCCCGCAATCGGGAAGCCCGCGCCAGACCATAGGCAGTCCCAACCTCACCCAGAGCGAGGCGCTGGCCCGTGAGCGCGCCCTGCGCGAAGCGGCCGCCCGCGCCGAGGAAGACCGCATCAAGGCCGAGGAAGAAGCCCGCCGCTTCGCCGAGATCGACGCGCGCCGCCAGGCCGAGCGCGAGGAAGCCGCGCGCCGGGCCGCCGAGGAAGCAAAGCGCAGCGCGGAAGCCGAAAAGGCCCAGCCCGACGACGAACTCGACGGCATCGTGCCGGTCAAGCCCGGTCAGGCCCGCCCCAAGCCGGCCCACAAGCCTTCTCCGCGTGCCGCCCAGCCCGACATGCCGCCCCCGCCGCCTCCCGGTGAGGGCGAGGATGACCGCGTGCGCCGCCGCGCGGCGCCCCCGGCGTCCAAGCAGCTCGTCGACCGCGACGAGCTCGAGCGCGCCCGGCGCAGCGTTGCCAACAAGCCTTCGGCGACCCCCGCGCGCCGTGGTGGCCCGGGCAATTCGCGCGGGCGGCTGACCGTTACGACGGCGTTTGAGGATTCCGAGCGCGATCGCGGGCCATCGCTCGCCGCCATGCGCCGCCGCCAGAACAAGAAGATGGGCCGCAACACTCAAGCCCAGCAGCCCAAGCTCAGCCGCGAGGTCATCATTCCCGAAGCCATCACGGTTCAGGAACTGGCCAACCGCATGGCCGAACGCGCGGTCGTGGTCATCAAGATGCTCATGGCCCAGGACATGATGCTCAAGATCAACGACGTGATCGACGCCGATACGGCCGAACTGATCGCGACCGAACTTGGCCACACGGTCAAGCGCGTGGCCGAAAGCGACGTGGAAGAAGGGCTCTTTGACGACGTGGCGGCGGACGATGCCGCCGATCTGGAGGCGCGCCCGCCGGTCGTCACCATCATGGGCCACGTCGACCACGGCAAGACGAGCCTGCTCGATGCTTTGCGCGAGGCCAATGTGGTCTCGACCGAAGCCGGCGGTATCACCCAGCATATCGGCGCCTATCAGGTCGAAAGGAACGGTCACAAGATCACGTTCCTCGATACCCCGGGGCACGAGGCGTTCACCGCCATGCGCGCCCGCGGCGCCCAGGCGACCGACATCGCCATTCTGGTCGTGGCCGCCGATGACGGGGTGATGCCCCAGACGATCGAATCCATCAAGCACGCCAAGGCGGCAGGGGTTCCCATCATCGTGGCGGTCAACAAGATCGACAAGCCCGCCGCCGATCCCACCCGCGTGCGCACCGAACTGCTCCAGCACGAGGTGTTCGTGGAATCGATGGGCGGCGAAACCCTCGATGTCGAGGTTTCGGCCCTCAAGAAGATCAATCTCGACGGGCTTTTGGAAGCGGTGCTCTTGCAGGCCGAAGTGCTCGAACTCAAGGCGCCCGCCAAGGGTCGCGCCGAGGGTCTGGTGATCGAATCCAAGCTCGACAAGGGCCGTGGCGCCGTTGCGACCGTTCTGGTGCAGCGCGGCACGCTCAGCGTCGGCGACATCGTTGTGGCGGGCACCGAATGGGCCAAGGTCCGCGCGCTCATCAACGACAAGGGCCAGCAGGTCAAGTCCGCCGGCCCCTCAACCCCGGTGGAAGTGCTCGGCTTTTCGGGCGTGCCCGATGCGGGCGACCGCTTCACGGTCGTTGACAGCGAGGCGCGGGCCCGCGAGGTCACCGAATACCGCCAGCGCGTCATCCGTGAAAAGACCGCCGGTGGCGGGGCGACCAGCCTCGAGCAGATGATGAACCAGCTCAAGGCTTCGGGCATCGCCAAGTTCCCGCTGCTCATCAAGGGCGACGTGCAGGGTTCGGTCGAGGCCATCGTTACCGCGCTCAACAAGCTTTCGACCGACGAGGTCTCGGCCCAGATCCTTTATTCGGGCGTGGGCGGCATCACCGAATCGGACGTGACGCTCGCCACGGCTTCGGGCGCGATCATCATCGGGTTCAACGTGCGCGCCAACAAGCAGGCAGCCGAACTCTCCAGCCGCGAGGGCATCGAGATCCGCTACTACAACATCATCTATGACCTCATAGACGATGTGAAGAACGCCATGAGCGGCCTGCTCGCCCCCGAGGTGCGCGAGACCTTCATCGGCTACGCCGAGATCCTCGAGGTGTTCAACATCTCCAAGGTCGGCAAGGTCGCCGGCTGCCGGGTCACCGAGGGGATCGTGGAGCGCGGGGCGGGCGTGCGCCTGCTGCGCGACGACGTGGTCATTCACGAAGGCAAGCTCTCGACCCTGAAGCGCTTCAAGGACGAGGTCAAGGACGTGCAGGCCGGGCAGGAATGCGGCATGGCGTTCGAGAAATACGAGGACATGCGGCCCGGCGACGTCATCGAATGCTACCGCGTCGAAAAGGTGCAGCGCACCCTTTAGTGTGGGGCATTTCAGGTCTTGCCTGGATCGGCGCCACGCCCTTCGCTACCCCGGCCTTGAGCCGGGGTCCATGCTGCAACGCTCTCCATGGTCGAGGGTCTGCGTGGGTCCCGGCTTTCGCCGGGAAAGCGACCGAGGCAAGGCGATCGCTTCCATCAAGGGCTGAAATGTTCCAAGGAAACCAAAAAGGGCGCCCCCGAGGCGCCCTTTTTCCCACGTAATCCTCAAACCAGCCGCAATACCGTTTGCCTGAGCGTTTCAAGATCGGCCTCCCGGCTCAGCCGGTGGTCACCGTCGGGGATGAGCGTAAACGTCACCGGATCGGAAACGAGGTGGCTCACCAGCTTGAGCGCATGGGCGGGCGGCACGTCGGTGTCCTTTCCGCCCTGCAATATCGCGACCGGGCAATGGGTGCGGATGGGCGCGGAGAACAAGAGGTGGTTCTCGCCATCCTCGATCAGGTCCCGCGTCAGCACGTAAGGCTCGTCCGAATAGTCCGAAGGCTGCTCGACCCGCCCCTTTTCCCAAAGGTCGGCAAGTTCGGCATCGGTGAAGGTGTCGCGCATCAGGTCGCGCGTCATGTCGGCGGCTGGCGCGATCAGCACTATCGCCTTCACCCGCTCGTCCCCTTGCGCCCGCAGCGCCTTGTTGAGCAGCAGCGCCAGCCAGCCCCCCATCGAGGAGCCGATGACGATCTGGGGACCTTGGGTCGTCGCAAAGACCGCCAGCGCCTCGGCCAGCCAGCGCGAAATGGTGCCATCGAGAAACGCCCCGCCCGAGCGCCCGTGGCCCGAATAATCGAACCGCGTCACGGCAAGTCCCGCTCCGGCGCCAAGCCGGTCAAGGGCCTCTGCCTTGGAGCCTTCCATATCGGAGCGGAAGCCGCCGAGCCAGAAAAGCCCCGGCGTCTTGCCTCCCCGTCGTAGCACGGCGATATCGCGGATATTGTCCCCCGTTCCCACGGTGATCTTTTCAACTGTGCTCGTCATTCCCATATCCCTTGATGCCGGGCGGTGCCCATTGGGGCGAAAGCTAAAGAATCGCTCCTGTTTGCCTGTTGACTTTACCCCCGTTTGCCAAGATTTTAAGGCGCGCTCGGCCAGAGCCGAACCCAATCGTCAATTATTTAAGGAAATGAACCCATTCGTCGCCCGATGAGACCCGTGCAGCCCCAAAAGGAGGGGCCGCGCTCAAACAACGAAATCAACGTTCCCGAAGTCCAGCTTATCAACGCGGAAGGCACCAATATTGGAGTGGTACGCACCAGCGAGGCCATCGCCATGGCAATGGATGCCGGGATGGACCTCGTAGAGATCGCACCCAATTCCGTGCCTCCGGTGTGCAAGATCCTTGACCTGGGCAAATACAAATACGCCGCCCAGAAGAAAGCCGCCGAAGCGCGCAAAAAGCAGAAGGTCATCGAGGTCAAGGAAGTCAAGCTCCGGCCCAACATCGATGACCACGATTACGACGTGAAAATGCGCTCGGTGCAGAAATTCATCGGCGAAGGCGACAAGGTGAAGGTCACCATGCGCTTCCGCGGCCGTGAAATGGCGCACCAGGAAATCGGTCTTGAACTCTTGAACAAGGTCAGGGACCAGATGGACGAGATCGCCAAGGTCGAATCCTCGCCCCGGTCGGAAGGCCGCCAGATGGTGATGGTCCTCGCCCCGCGCTGAGGGCTGTCGCAGTCCCGATACGTCAGGAAGGTGGCCGGTGCGCCACCTTTTTTGCCTTCCGGAGCGGCGAACCGTGCCGCCCTTGAGCCTTCCTTAACCCGAACGGCCCTAGCGTCCTCACGTCATGCCCGCGATTTGATGACCAAGGAACCGGCCCATGTTCGCCCGTCTTTCGATAGCCCAGAAGATCTATTCCTCTTTTGCGGTCCTGATCGTGCTGCTGGCCGCGACCGGCATTGCCGCGGTCATCGGGCTCAATCGGGTCGCAACGACCTTTGACGATTACCGGGAAGGGACCGGCCAGACGCTGACCATCTCCGCGCTCGTCGAAAACCTCTCGGCGGCGCGGCTCGCCGGCCTCCAGTTCCGCCTCGATCCCTCCCCGGCCACGGCCGAACTTCTCGCCGGCGAAATCGCCTCGCTGGTCGGCGACAAGGCCGCGATCGTGGACATGTTTGCAAACGATGCCGAAAAGCAGGCGATTCTTGACGAACTCGCGCGGGACGCAGAGGCCTATGCCGATGCCTTCACGCGCATGACGGCGCTGCAATCGCAGGCCGACCGGCTGGTGGCCGATATCGGGGCGACGGGGGAGGCCCTGCGCGCCAATGCGGGCGCCGCCGTGCAGGCGGCGAGCGCGAGCGCCAATTTCCACGCCACCGGCGTTGCCGCCGAAGCGGTCCAGTCCCTTTTGCTCACCCAGCTCGATGTCGAGCGCTTCCTGCTCTCCAACAGCGCCACCGAGTTCGATTCCGCCTTTGCCCACGGCCAGGCGGCCAACGAGGCGTTCACGCGGCTCGAAAGCGCGGTGTTCAGCCAGGGCCAGAAACAGACCATCGCCGCCATCCTTGCCGATTTCGAGAGCTACGCGGCGATGATGACCGAAATGCGCACCCTGATCGACGAGCGGAATGCGATCCTGGATGGCGAACTCGATGTGCTGGGCCCCCAGATGCAGGCCGGGTACGATGCCATGCTCGCCTCGGTGACCGGCGAACAGGAGCGGCTTGGCGTTCTTGCCAACGAGCAGGCGGGCATCACCGGTATCGTCGTCATGGTGGCGGGCGCCTTTGCGCTGGTGCTCGGAACCGGGCTGGCGCTGGTCATCGGCTCGCGGCTTTCGGGCAGCATCCGCAAGGTTGCAGCCGACATGCGCGCGCTGGCCGATGGCGATCTGGATCTCTCGCTCGATGAAAAGCAGCGCCACGAGGTCGGCCAGATGGTCGCGGCGCTGGCCGTTTTCCGCGACAACGGCAAGGCCATGCGCGCGATGGACGCCGAAAAGGAAGCCGCCCAAGAGCGCGAACAGGCCGAAAACGCCATCCGGCTCGATCTTCAGGAGGAAATCCGCCAGGTGGTCGCCGCTTCCCTTTCGGGCGATTTCTCGGTGCGCATCGAAAAGAGCTTCGAGCGCCCCGAACTCGACGAGATGGCCCGTTCGGTCAACGCGCTGATCGAAACCGTCGACCGGGGGCTGACCGAAACGGGCACGGTGCTCTCCGCGCTTGCCAATGACAACCTTTCGGTGCGGGTCACCGGCCAGTATCAGGGCGCGTTCGACCAGCTCAAATCCGACACCAACGCGGTTGCCGAGCGGTTTTCCGAGGTCGTGGGCCGGCTCCAGGACACCGCGGGCGCGCTCCGGTTGGCGACGGGCGAAATCCTTGCGGGCGCCAACGATCTCTCCGAACGCACCACGCGACAGGCCGCGACCGTCGAGGAAACCGCCGCCGCCATGGAACAGCTTGCCGCAACGGTCAACGAAAACGCCGCCAAGGCCCAAGAGGTCGCGGGCAAGGCCGAGCAGGCGTCCACCATGGCCAGCGCCGGCGGCCAGGTGATGGACGCCGCCAACAGCGCCATGGAGCGCATCTCCACCTCGTCGGAAAAGATCTCCAACATCATCAAGCTGATCGACGACATCGCGTTCCAGACCAATCTTCTGGCGCTCAACGCTTCGGTGGAAGCGGCGCGGGCCGGGGAGGCGGGCAAGGGGTTCGCGGTGGTCGCCATCGAGGTGCGCCGCCTTGCCCAGTCGGCGGCCGAAGCCTCCTCGGAGGTCAAGGTGCTGATCGAGGAATCGGGCGCCGAAGTTGCCGGCGGCACGCGGCTGGTGTCCGAGGCGAGCGAAAAGCTGCGCGCCATCCTTTCCGCGGTACGGGAAAACGCGCAGGTGATGCACGCCATTTCCGGCGCAAGCCGCGAACAGGCCGCCGCGATCGGCGAGGTTTCCGCCGCCGTGCGCCAGCTCGACGAGATGACCCAGCACAACGCCGCGCTCGTCGAAGAGACCAACGCGGCGATCGAGCAGACCGAGGAACAGGCCCGCGCCCTCGATACCATCGTCGATATCTTCGACCTCGACGGCTCGAAAATGACCGCCGCCGAGGAATCCCAGGCCGACGAAGTGCTCGAGGCAGCGGGCGGCCCTACCGACTGGCGCCAGCAGGCGGGCTAAGACCGATCCCCCTCCCAACCTCCGCCACAAGGGGGGAGGTGCTGATCTTGTGCGTGGGGAAGTGCCCAGGAAAAGGAAGCACCCTCCCCTTGATGGGGAGGGCTGGGGAGGGGTGAAGCCACAAGCGCAGATCTATATGCGATAACCCTCCCCCTTTGCGGAGAGGGATTGAGGATGGAGCTATCCGAGCCTGCCGCAAACGCAGGCAAATCGCCCCGCGCGAGGGTCTTGCCTTTCCCCTCCGCGCCTCCTATAACGCAGCGTTCTTGAACGGGCCGCCCGGCCGGAAGGCATGCCGTGGCGATCCCTGAATGCGATAAAGGGCCGTGGGGGTTTCCCCAAAGCGCCCCGAAAACCCAAGGAAAAGCAAAATGCCGAAGATGAAGACCAAATCGGGCGCCAAGAAGCGTTTCAAGGTCACGGCCACGGGCAAGGTGCTCGCCGGTCCGGCCGGCAAGCGTCACCGCCTCATCAGCCACAACGCAAAGTACATCCGCTCCAATCGCGGCACCTCGGTCCTTTCGGATCAGGACGCCAGGATTGTGAAGAAGTACATGCCTTACGACCGCTGATAGGGAGACAAAGACATGCGCGTTAAAAGAGGCGTTACCGCCCACGCCCGCCACAAGAAGGTTTTGAAGGCCGCCAAGGGCTATTACGGCCGCCGTGCGACCACCTATCGCTCTGCCGTGCAGGCCGTCGAGAAGGCCGGCCAGTACGCCTACCGCGACCGCAAGATCAAGAAGCGCAATTTCCGCGCGCTCTGGATCCAGCGCATCAACGCCGCCGTTCGCCAGCACGGCCTCACTTATGGCCGATTTATCGACGGCCTCGGCAAGGCTGAGGTCGCAGTGGACCGCAAGGTCCTCGCCGATCTGGCCGTCAACGAGCCCGCCGCTTTCGAGGCGCTTGTTGTCAAGGCCAAGGGCGCGCTCGCCTATCTGGGCGAGATCGAAGCGACCACGCACGAGCGCGTTTCCGCTTAAAGCCCCATACCGAGGCCGAAAATCAAAGCCTTGCGCCGCTCCGGGGATTTGGGGTGGCGCGGGGCTTTTTCGTTTGCTACCGCTTCGCAGCACTCCCAAAGGGTTCAAATGACCGACCTTGCACATCTCTCGACAACGCTTGAACAGGCCATCGCCGGCGCCAAAGACGAGGCCGCCCTCGACACCGTGCGCGTTTCCGCGCTGGGCAAGAAGGGGTCTGTTTCCGCGCTTTTGGCAACGCTGGGGGCCATGACCCCCGATGAGCGCAAGGAACGGGGCCCGGCGATCAACGGCCTCAAGACCCATATCGCTACGCTCATCGAAACGCGCCGCACGGCCCTCAGGGCCGAAGCGCTGGAACAGCGGCTCGTGGCCGAAAAGCTCGACGTCACGCTCCCCTTGCGGCCCGCACCCGCCGCCATGGGCCGCATCCATCCGGTCAGCCAGGTGATCGACGAGATCGCCGCCATCTTTTCCGATATGGGCTTTTCGATCGCCGAAGGGCCCGACATCGAGACCGACTACTACAATTTCACCGCGCTCAACTTCCCCGAAGGCCACCCGGCGCGCGAGATGCACGACACCTTCTTTTTCAACCCCGGCCCGGACGGCGCGCGCAAGCTGCTGCGCACCCACACCTCGCCCGTCCAGATCCGGACGATGGAAAAGACCGAGCCGCCCATCCGCGTCGTCATGCCCGGGCGGACCTACCGCAACGATTCCGACCAGACCCACACCCCCATGTTCCATCAGGTCGAGGGGCTGGTGATCGACAAGTCGAGCCATATCGGCCAGTTGCGCTGGGTGCTCGAGGAATTTTTGAAGGCCTTCTTCGAGGTCGAAAGCGTGACGCTGCGCTTCCGCCCCTCCTTTTTCCCCTTCACCGAACCCTCGATGGAGGTGGACGTCCAGTGCGACCGCTCGGGCAATGAGGTGAGAATCGGGCAGGGCGAGGATTGGCTGGAAATCCTGGGCTGCGGCATGGTCCATCCCAACGTTATCCGCGCCGGCGGGCTCGATCCCGAAATCTATCAGGGCTTTGCCTGGGGCATGGGGATCGACCGTATCGCCATGCTCAAATACGGCATGCCGGATCTGCGCGCCTTTTTCGACGCCGACAAGCGCTGGATCGACCATTACGGCTTCCGGCCCTTCGACCTGCCGACCCTGTTCGGCGGCCTTTCGAGCTGAGGTATTGGAAAAATGAAATTCACGCTTTCCTGGCTCAAGGAACATCTCGACACCACCGCCGCCCTCGACGAGATCGTCGAAAAACTGACGATGATCGGGCTCGAGGTCGAGGAGGTCGCCGACACGGCCGCTCGATTGAAGAGCTTCGTCACCGCCCTTGTGGTTTCCGCCGAGCAGCACCCCAACGCCGACAAGCTCAAGGTCTGCAAGGTCGATGCGGGGACGGGCGAACTGATCGATGTGGTGTGCGGGGCGCCCAATGCCCGCACGGGTCTTAAATCGGTCTTTGCCTTCCCCGGCACCCATATTCCGGGCAAGGGCATGACCATCGGCAAGGGCAACATAAGAGGGCAGGTCTCCAACGGCATGCTGTGCTCGAACGCCGAGCTCGAGCTGTCCGACGATCACGATGGCATCATCGAATTGCCCGAGGATGCGCCCATCGGGGTCTCCTATCCCGAATATGCCGGGATGGACGAGGTGGTGATCGAGATCGCCATCACCCCCAATCGCGGCGACTGCGCCGGCGTGCGCGGCATCGCGCGCGACCTTGCCGCCGCGGGTCTTGGCACCTTCATCGATCCCGCCATCGCCCCCGTCCCCGCAACCGCCGGTCCCTCGCCCATTAACGTTCATGTCGATGGCGAGATCTGCCGGATGTTTGCGGGGCGCTATGTGAAAAACGTCAGGAACGGCCCCTCGCCGCAATGGCTGCAGGACCGCCTGCGCGCCGTCGGTCTGCGCCCCATCAATGCGCTGGTGGACATCACCAACCTCGTCTCGCTCGACCGCGCCCGCCCGCTGCACGTCTTTGACGCCGACAAGCTCAAGGGCAATGTCGGCGCGCGGCTGGGGAAAAAGGGCGAAACCTTCCTTGCGCTCGATGGCAAGACCTACGCGGTCGATGAAACCATGTGCGTCATCGCCGACGACGAAAAGGTGCTCGGCCTCGGCGGCATCATGGGCGGCGAGGATACCGGCTCCACCGATGAGACCACCAATGTCTTCATCGAATCCGCCTGGTTCGCCCCCGACGCCGTCGCCGCGACGGGCCGCAGGACCGGCATCGTCTCGGACGCCCGCTACCGCTTCGAGCGCACCGTCGATCCTGAAACTGTGATGCCCGGCATCGAGCTGGCAACCAAGCTCGTGATGGACCTTTGCGGGGGCGAACCCGCCGAGATCGCGGTTGCGGGCCATGTCGAGGCGCCCGGAACGGTCATCGATTTCCCCCTTTCCGAGATCACCCGCCTTACCGGGCTCAAGCTCGATTTTTCCGAGATCGAAACGGTGCTGACGCGGCTGGGCTTTGCCATTGAGGGCAAGGGCGAGACCGTCAGGGTCGCGGTGCCCTCATGGCGCCCGGACGTCGCGATCAAGGCCGACCTCGTCGAGGAGGTCATGCGCATCGTGGGGGTCGACCGCGTGCCGGTCGAGCCGCTGCCGCGCCTTTCAGGCGTTGCCTCCAAAATGCTCACCCCCATCCAGAACCGCCGACGCCTCGCGCGCCGGGCACTGGCCGCGCGGGGGATGGGCGAAGCGGTCACCTGGTCGTTCATTTCCGCCACCCTCGCCGAAAAATTCGGCGGCGGGCAGCCGGAGTTAAAGCTTGCCAACGCCATCGCCTCGGACATGACCGACATGCGCCCCTCGCTCTTGCCGGGCCTGCTTTCGGGCGCCACGCGCAACCAGAACCGCGGGCTGACGGACCTTGCGCTGTTCGAGGTGGGGCAGGTGTTCCATTCCGATACCCCCGAGGGCCAGCGCACCGTTGCCGCCGGTATCCGCACCGCCACCGCCGGCCCGAACGGGGCGGGCCGCCACTGGCAGGGCAAGGCCGAAACCGTCTCGGTCTATGACGCCAAGGCCGACGTCGCCGCCATGCTCGATGCGCTGGGCAGCGACATTGAAAAGCTTCAGATCGTGGCCGAGCCCGCCCCCTGGAGTCATCCGGGGCGCGGCGGACGCATCCAGCTCGGCCCCAAGGTGATCCTTGGCTGGTTCGGGGAGCTCCATCCCGCGCTGGTTGCCGAATTCGACCTCGACGGCCCGGTCGTTGCGTTCGAGATCGACCTGGAAGCCTTGCCCGAGCCCAGAAAGAAGGCCACCCGCGCCCGGCCCCCGCTGACGCTTTCGGCCTTCCAGTCGGTCCACCGCGACTTCGCCTTCGTCGTCGATGATGGCGTTGAAGCCGCCGCGATCCTCCGCGCCGCGCGCGGGGCCGACAAGGCGCTCGTCACCGATGTGTCGATTTTCGATATCTTCTCGGGCGCCCATGTCGGCGAGGGCAAAAAATCCGTCGCCATCGAAGTAACGCTTCAGCCGCGTGACAGGACGCTGACTGACGAGGAAATCGAGGCGGTGGGCGAAAAGATCGTTTCGGCGGTGGAAAAGGCGACAGGCGGGGTTTTGAGGGGGTAAGGCGGGCATCACGCGGTCTTCAAGGGCGGAGCTAACGTACTTAAAGCTGCGCTTGTGGCTTCACCCCTCCCCAGCCCTCCCCATCAAGGGGAGGGGGTTTCCTTTTCCTTGTTGTCTCCCTACGCACAGGGCCAGCACCTCCCCCCTTGTGGGGGAGGTTGGGAGGGGGGGTCGGCGAAAGCCGAAACCATTTACCTTTCTCCTGCCTCTCAGGGGCGAGGAACCTTCTACCGCAACCACCCGCTCGGCCGGGGGTGCAGCTCGATCCGTCCGCCTTCGGTCGCCGCATCGATCGCCGCGATCTCGTCGTCCGAGAGCGCCAGATTTTCCAGCACCCCCAGATTGTCCTTGAGCTGATCGAGCGTTCTCACACCCACCAGCGCCGAGGTCATCTCCTTGCGTCGCAGCACCCATGAGAGCGCAAGCTGCACCATGGATTGCCCGCGCGCCTCCGCGATGGGCCTGAGCCGTTCGACCGCTTCGAGCACGCGCGGCTCGGTGTGGCTTTCGCGCATGGAACCCCTGGGGTTCTCCGCCCGCGTGTTTGCCGCAACGCCGGCGCCATATTTGCCCGAGAGCACGCCCTGCGTCAGTGGCGAAAAGGCGATGACGCCGATGCCCAGTTCCCCGCACGCATCGATCGTCCCGTCATCTTCGATCCAGCGGTTGATGATGGAATAGGACGGCTGGTGGATGGTCAGCGGCACGCCCATTTCCTCGAGGATGCGGTGCGCCTGGCGCGTTTCCTTTTCGGGGTAGGACGAAACGCCCACGTAAAGCGCCTTGCCCTGTTTGACCGCGTGGGCCAGCGCGCCCATGGTTTCTTCCAGCGGGGTTTCGGGGTCGAAGCGGTGCGAATAGAAAATATCCACGTAATCGAGCCCCAGCCGCTTGAGGGACTGATCAAGGCTCGCGGTCAGGTATTTGCGCGACCCGAACTCGCCATAGGGGCCGGGCCACATATGGTATCCCGCCTTGGTCGAAACGATCATCTCGTCACGGTAGGGCCTGAAATCGCGCGCCAGCACCTGCCCGAACAGCTCTTCGGATGCGCCGACCGGCGGGCCGTAATTGTTGGCGAGGTCGAAATGGGTGAGCCCCTGATCGAACGCATAGCCCAATATCTCGAAGGCGGAAGGATAATCCCGCGTGCCCCCGAAATTCTGCCACAGCCCCAGCGAGACGACGGGAAGCTTGAGCCCCGAGCGCCCCGACCGGCGATATTGCATGCTCTGGTAGCGCGCATCGTGTGCACGGTAGGTCATGTCTTTTCCCCCAAAGAGATTGATTCCGCGACGCCGCGCGGCTGATAAGACTGAAGTCGATATTAGCTATCCCCGGCCCGTACGCAAGCAGCGCCCGCTTGCCCGATACGGCCCCAAGGGTATATGAGCCCGCCATGACCGCACAGCCGCCCATCAGCATCGTCGCCCTTTATAAATTCACCGACCAGCCGGACTTTGAGACCCTCAAGGCCCCGCTGGCCGCATTCTGCTGCGCGCGGTCCATTCGCGGCACGCTGCTGCTCGCCCCCGAAGGAATAAACGGCACGGTGGCGGGCAGCCACGAAGCCATCGGCGAACTCGTCGAATGGCTGGAAAACGGCAATATCTTCGGCGGGCGGTTCCGGGGCGCCGAGATCAAATATTCATACGCCGACACCCAGCCCTTCCACCGCATGAAGGTGCGGCTCAAGCAGGAGATCGTGACGTTGCGCGCGCCCGAGGCCAATCCGGGCAAGAAGGTGGGCACCTATGTCGAGCCCGGGGACTGGAACGCGGTCATCACAGGCGACGACATCGTCGTCATCGACACCCGCAACGATTACGAGGTGGCGCTGGGCACGTTCGAGAACGCGCTCGATCCCGGCACGCGGACCTTCACCCAGTTCAAGGATTACGTCGCCCGCAACCTCGATCCCCAAAAGCACAGGAAGGTCGCCATGTTCTGCACCGGCGGCATCCGCTGCGAAAAGGCGTCCTCCTACATGCTGGCCCAGGGGTTCGAGGAGGTGTTCCATTTGAAAGGCGGCATCCTCAAATATCTGGAAACCGTGCCGGAAGCGGAAAGCCGCTGGGATGGGGAGTGCTTTGTCTTTGACGAGCGCGTCTCGGTCGGCCATGGGCTGAAAATTGGCGAGGCTACGCTGTGCCGCGCCTGCCGCCAGCCTCTCGTCCCCGCCGACCGGGCACGGCCCGATTTTATCGAAGGCGTCCAGTGCCACCACTGCGCCGATAGCCTCGATGACGCCAGGCGCAAGGCCGCCGCCGAGCGCCAGCGCCAGATCGCACTCGCCCAGCAACGCGGGGAGGCGCATATGGGCGAAGACGCCAAGGCCGCAGCCGAACGGCGGCGTCTGGCGGCAAAGGCGAGGCGCCAAGCCGACCGGAAGCGCAACACGGCGCCGGCCTGAGCCCTTCTCTTTTCACCCCATTATCGTCACCCCGTGATTTATTCACGGGGTCCAGTGCACCGGCTACCCTTGCTCGGAATTTTCGGGAGACAAACGATGCCGCCGACGCCCGACCGCAAAATTTTGACTGAACGAATTGAACGCGATCCGTTCAATTCGTTCAGTTAAGAGCGTTTCCAGCATAAGTGGATACCACTTATGCTGTTCGGAAACGCGATATAACAAAGACTTAGAGCGCCTGTTTTGAGTCCATCAAAACAGGCGCTCTAAGCGCCCGGCGCCGGGTCATCGTTGAGAATGAGATACATGTTGACCTGGTCGAGCCAGCGCCCGAACTTGTGCCCGGCCTGGGGCAACATGCCCATATGAACAAAGCCGAGCCGTTCGTGAAACGCGATCGAGCCGGTGTTTTTCGCATCGACCACCGCCACCATCACGTGAAAACCCTTGGTCCTGGCATCGGCGATCACCGCATCCATCAGAGCCTTGCCGGCGCCCCTGCCCTGCGCCTCCTCGCGCAGATAGATCGAGTGCTCGACGGTCCGGTCATAGCCCGAGCGGGGCCTGTAGGCGCCATAGCCCGCATGGCCCAGAACCTTGCCCGCCTCCTCGGCGACGAACACGCCAAATCCCTTCTCCTGCCGGTCCATGAGCCAGGCGCGCCGGTCCTCAAGCGTTTCTTCGGTCTCGGTCCATATCGCATCGAGCCGCCGGATCGCATCGTTATGGATCTCGAGAATGGCGGGCAGATCGGCTTGGGTGGCGGGGCGGATGTTCATGGGCGGCCGAGCGGATTCAACGTACGATCAGCGTACCGGCCCCGTGCTCGGTGAACAACTCGAGCAGTACCGAATGCGGGGTCTTGCCGTTGACGATGACGACGCCTTCGACGCCGCGGTCGAGCGCTTCGATGCAGGTCTCGACCTTGGGAATCATGCCGCCCGAGATCGTCCCCTCCGCGATCAGTTTCCGGGCCTCGTCCACCGAAAGTTCGGGGATGAGCTTGCCGTCCTTGCCCAGCACGCCCGGCACGTCGGTGAGGAACAGGAGCCGCTTGGCGAACACGGCCCCCGCGATTGCGCCGGCAAAGGTGTCGGCGTTGATGTTGTAGGTCTGCCCGTCGCGGCCCGGCGCTACCGGCGCGATGACCGGGATCATCTCCGAGCGCGCCAGCAGATCGAGCAGGGTGCGGTCGATCTCGACCGGCTCGCCCACAAAGCCCAGATCGAGGACCTTTTCGATATTGGAGGTGGGATCGGTATATTTCTTGCGGGCCTTTTCGGCGAACACCATGTTGCCGTCCTTGCCGCACAGCCCGATCGCCCATTCGCCCTCTGCGTTGATCAGCGCGACGATCTCCTTGTTGATCGAACCGGCCAGCACCATCTCGACGATTTCGACCGTGCGCTTGTCGGTGACCCGCAAGCCCCCCTCGAATTTCGATTCGATCCCCAGCCGGGTGAGCATTTCGCCGATTTGCGGGCCACCGCCATGGACGACGATGGGGTTGACCCCGGATTGCTTCAAAAGCGCCACGTCGCGGGCGAAAGCCTTGCCCAGTTCCGCATCGCCCATGGCGTGGCCGCCATATTTGATGACCACGGTCTTGTTCTCGTAGCGCTGCATGAAGGGAAGCGCCTTGGACAGCACTTCGGCGTCATAGGCGTTTTCAAGTCCTTGGGTCATGGGGGAAAAAGGGCTCCTCGTCGCGTGTTCCTCTTTCCTATCGCAACGGATCGGGAAGGGCAAAACCCGTTTTTGGAAGATGGGCTTTCACGGGGCTTTGACTTGCCTTGCGCCCTTCATCGCGGTGAGATGGAGGGCAAGGAGATTATAAGCCCATGATAACCCGCAGACGCTTTGTCGCTTATGGCGCGGCTCTTGCCGGAGCGGCCCTTGCCGGGCCGCCGCTGACGCTTGCGGCGGACGGCGTGTTTCCGTTTTCGCTGACCGATGAGGAATGGCGCGCACGGCTTACCGATGAGCAATACGACATCTTGCGGCGGCACGGCACCGAATACGCCTTTTCCTCTCCGCTCGACAAATTCTATGAACCCGGCACCTATCACTGCGCGGGCTGCGATCACCCGCTTTACGGCTCGGACGCCAAATATGACAGCCGCACCGGCTGGCCCAGTTTCTGGGAGAGCCTCTCCGGCGCCATCGGCACCTCGGTCGATGTCTCGCTGCTGATGGTACGCACCGAATGCCATTGCGCCAATTGCGGCGGCCATCTCGGCCATATTTTCGACGATGGACCCGCGCCCACCGGCAAGCGCCACTGCATCAACGGGATCGCGCTTGTCTTCCGGCCGGCCTGATCGCCCCCGATACGTTGAAATTCCCGGAAAACGGCGTATCTAGGGTCTTATGAAGCTCACCATATTAGAGACCGGCGAGGTGCCCGCACCGCTTGCCGGACAATTCCCCTCCTATCCGGAAATGTTTCGCGCCATGTTCGAGCGCGATGGCACAGAGTTTGATTTCGAGGTGATCGACGTGGCGGGCGGCGCACCGCTCCCTGATCCCCAGAACCTCGAGGCGGTGCTGATCACCGGTTCGCCCGCAGGGGTCTATGAGGATCACCCCTGGCTCGACCCTTTGCGCCAGTTCATCCGCGATGCCTATGGGCAGGCCACCCCGATGGTGGGCATCTGTTTTGGCCACCAGATCATCGCCGATGCGCTGGGGGGCGAGGTGCGCAAGTCCGAAAAGGGCTGGGGCATGGGGCGCCATATCTATGAGGTTGTGGACAACCCTTCTTTTTTCGACCTGCCGCAAGCCAGCGTCTCGCTGGCCTGCTCGCATCAGGATCAGGTCATCACCCCGCCCGCCGAGGCGCGGGTGCTGCTGGCGTCCGATTTCACGCCCAATGCAGGGCTCTATTACGCCAATGGCAAGACGCTGACCCTGCAGGCCCATCCCGAATTCGAGGATGATTACGCGGCGGCGCTCGCCACGGCACGGCGCGGACGGGCGCCCGACGCGGTCGTGGACAGGGCCATCGCCTCGCTGCAAGAGGAACCGTCCGACAGCCCGCTCGTCGTGCGCGCCATATCGCGGTTCTTGGAGCATGCCGCCATTTGATGGCGTCGCCCAGACACAGTGGTTGTTGCATCGCACTGGACCCCGGGAATAAATCCCGGGGTGACAAGCGAGAATGGGGCGGGTAACGGCCAAAATCACCAATGTCATTCCGGGCTTCATTCCCGGAATCCAGCGCGATCCAACCTCAACCGCCCCGGCGGGCCGTTTCCATCAAAACCTGAAATGATCTAGCGCTTCTGGGTCCTGAGATAGTCGACGAGCGTTTCGCTCGCCAGTTCGATATGCCTGCGCGTCAATTCGGCCGCGCCCTTCGCGTCGCGCTCTTTGCATGCATCGAGAATGGCCTGGTGCTCGGCGACCGCGTGGCGCATGCCCTGCACGAAATAAAGCACCAGCCGCACATAGCGCTCCACCAGATCGTTGGTCTTGTCGACGACCGAGAGGAAATAGGGCTTGCCGGCATCCCTGTAGAGCACGCGGTGGAAGGCGCGGTTGAGATCGCCCCAGCGCAAGGGGTCCGTCTCGGCGGCAAAGGCGTCGCAATGGCCCTGTGCTTCGGCGAGCGTCTTTTCGGTCATCAGCGGCACCGCCATTTCGATGACGATCGGCTCGATCAGGGCGCGGAACTGGAAGATCTCGGTGATCTGCTCGACCGAAAGCGAGGCGACGACGGCCCCCTTGTGGCGTTCGGAAACCACCAGCCCCTGCGCTTCGAGCCGTTGCATGGCCTCGCGGACAGGAATGCGCGACACACGGAACATCTGGGCGATGGTGTCCTGGCGCAAGGCGCCGCCCTCGCCGATCTCGCCCCTGATGATCGCATCGCGCAGGGCGTTGTAGATCACATCGGCAGACGAGGCCTGCTTGCTCAGATCCGATGCCCTCAATTTCAAGCCGTTGACCAAGGACGCAATTCCCTCCATCCGCCGCCACCCGCACCAGGGCGCGCGGGCAGGCCGGCCGTGCCGCACAGATTCAGCATGCCGGGGAATTAGTATATTGTAGATTGGATACAATTATGCAAACGTAATGTTAATCCGGCGACGCAGTTGGCCGGTGAGGGAACCAGGAATTAACTGCTCAAAGAGAGGGACACCATCATGAGACTTCCCCTGATACTGGCCGCCGGCGCGCTGACGCTGGGCCTGACTGCAACCCCGGTGCTCGCCGACAAGCTCGACGACATCATCGCTTCGGGCGTATTGCGCTGCGCGGTGACGCTCGACTTCCCGCCCATGGGGTCGCGTGACGACAACAACGAACCGATCGGCTTTGACGTCGATACCTGTAACGATCTTGCCGCAACGCTGGGTGTTACCCCCGAGATCGTCGAAACCCCGTTCCCCGACCGTATTCCGGCGCTGGTTTCCGGGCGCGCCGACGTGGGCGTCGCCTCGACCTCCGATACGCTCGAGCGCGCCAAGACCATCGGCTTCTCGATCCCCTACTTTGCGTTCAACAACGTGGTGCTGACCCGCGAGGACACCGGCATCGAGAGCTATGAGGATCTTGCCGGCAAGAATCTGGGCTCGGTGGCAGGCGTTTTCGAGGCCATCGCGCTCGAAGAGGATTTCGACACCTGGGAAGGCGGCTCGTTCCGCACCTTCCAGAGCCAGGCCGACGTCTTCCTCGCACTCAATCAGGGCCAGATCGATGCGACCGTCGTGACCGGCACCGTTGCCGCCTCGACCGTCAACTCGGGCAATTTCGACGGGTTCGTGATCAAGGGCGAGGCGCCGTTCCTCGTCGACTACGTCTCGCTGATCGCGCTGCGCCAGGAATACGGCCTGCTCAACTACCTCAACCTCTTTGCCCATCAGCAGGTCCGCACGGGCCGCTATGAAGAGCTGTTCGAGAAGTGGGTCGGCGGCGGCGCCGAGGCGCCGAACCTGACCGTTCCGGGCACCTACTACTGATCCTTTCCGGGCCGGGGCGGATTTTCCGCCCCGGCCTTTTCGTCCTTCTGGAGCGCCACAAGGGGCCTTGGCCCAAGGGGTAGCAAGCGCAGCCGGAGAAGACGCGCATGTTCAACATCAACTATACCTTCCATTGGAACCAGGCGTTCCGGGCCCTGCCCGACATGCTGGAAGGCGCACTGATCACGCTGCAGATCGCGGTGCTCTCGATGCTTATCGGGATCGTGGTCGGCGTACTTCTGGCGCTCGCCAAGGAGGCGCGTTTTGCGCCCCTGCGCTGGTTCGCCAACACCTGGATCGAGATCGCGCGCAACACGCCGGCGCTGTTCCAGGTCTACATGATCTATTTCGGCATCCCCGCGGTCCTGCAATTGGCCGCCTCGCTGTTCGGCATCGATTTCCGCGCGCTTGGCATCAATATCTTTTATCTCGACTCCTATTGGGCCGTGCTGGTCGGGATCGCGTTCAACAATGCCGGCTATCTCGCCGAGACCTTCCGGGGCGGGTTGCGGGCCGTGCCGCCCACCCAGACGCGCGCCGCGCGTTCGCTGGGGTTCAACGCGGTTGATTCTTTCCGCCTGATCGTCCTGCCGCAAATGTTCAGGGCGGTCTTTCACCCTATGACCAACCAGATGGTCTGGGCGATCCTGATGACCTCGATCGGCATTTTCGTGGGGCTCAACACCGACCTCACCGGCATCACCCAGGAGCTCAACGCGCGCACGTTCCGCACCTTCGAGTTCTTCGCGCTGGCGGCGGCCATCTACTACGTCATCGCCAAGATCGTAACCGGCGGCGCAAGGCTGATCGCCTGGCGCCTGTTCAGGTATTAGGGGGCGGAACGATGTTGGGAACTTCCGTTACCTGGGGTGATGTCACCTTCATGATGACCGGCGCGGGACTGACGCTGGCCATCACCTTCTGGGCGATGCTCGGGGGCACGCTGATGGGTATGGTCTTCGGGCTGATCCGGGCGCAGTCGCCCTGGTACGTCAACCATCCGCTCGGCGCCGTGCTCGATATCCTGCGCTCGGTGCCCCTGCTGATCCAGTTCATCTTGTTCAACTCCTTCCAGTCCATCGCCGGGCTGGGCATGAACCCCTTCGTCGTCGGCTGCGTGGTGCTCGCGGCCTATACCTCGGCGTTTTGCACCGAGATCGTGCGCGGCGGCATCCTTGCGGTGCCCGCCACCACCCGCAAGGCGGCCCGTTCGCTGGGCATGACCTACTGGCAGGACATGCGTTATGTCGTCCTGCCGCTGGGCACCCGCGTCATGCTGCCGTCCTGGATCGGGCTGACGCTGGGGGTCATGAAGGACACGGCGCTCGTTTATGCCATCGGGGTCATCGAGCTTTTGCGCTCGTCCCAGATCATCATCACCCGCAAGCCGCACGAGGCGTTGATCATTCTTGCCATTGCGGGTCTCATCTACTTTATCGTGAGCTTCCCCGTTTCACGCCTGGGCGCTCACCTTGAAAAGAAATGGCGCGAAAATGATTGAGATTGAAGACGTCAGGAAATCTTTCGGCAGCCTCGAAGTGCTCAAGGGCGTTTCGATGACTGTCGAGACGGGCGAGGTGGTGTCGGTGGTCGGCGGCTCGGGATCGGGCAAATCCACCATGCTCATGTGTATCAACGGGCTCGAACCCATCGATTCAGGGCGCATCCTCGTCGATGGCACCGAGGTCCATGCACCGGGCACCGACCTCAACAAGCTCCGGCGCAATATCGGCATCGTCTTCCAGCAATGGAATGCCTTCCCGCATCTGACGGTGCTCGAGAACACCACCCTTGCGCTGCGCAAGGTGCTGGGCAAATCGAAAGATGAGGCCGACGCCATCGCCGTCAAGCAGCTCGAACATGTGGGGTTGGGCGACAAGCTCAAGGTCTATCCCTCAAAGCTCTCGGGCGGGCAGCAGCAGCGCATGGCGATCGCCCGGGCGCTGGCCATGGAGCCCAAATACATGCTCTTTGACGAGGTCACCTCCGCGCTCGATCCCCAACTCGTGGGCGAAGTGCTCGACACCATGCGCATGCTCGCAAAGGCCGGCATGACCATGATCGTCGTCACCCACGAAATGGCGTTTGCGCGCGAAGTGTCCAACCGGGTGGCCTTCTTCAAGGACGGGCTGATCCACGAGATCGGTCCGCCCGCCCAGATCTTCGAGTCCCCCGAACGCCCCGAAACAGCGGCGTTCCTCAAATCTGTCCTCTAGCCCCATAGGAGGCAAAGCCCGGCATCGTTGTTTCAGCGGCTCTAGTCCTTGTTATGTCGCGTTTCCGAACCGGATAAGTGGTATCCACTTATTCTGGAAAAACGCTCCAGAGCCTGATTGTTGCCTTGGGGCGGGGCCATGGTCCCGCCCTCGTCTGTATTTTCCTGGAGTCACGAAAAGTGGCGCATCCCCAATACGATGTCTGCATCATCGGGGCCGGTATCATCGGCCTCTCCACCGCCTTCCGGCTGACCGAAGCGGGAAAGACCGTGCTCGTCATCGACCGCAAGGGCATGGCGGCGGAAGCCAGTGCCGGCAATGCCGGTGCGCTGGCCTTTGCCGATATCGAACCGCTGGCGTCCCCCGGCATCATGCTCAAGGCGCCGCGCTGGCTGTTCGATCCGCTCGGCCCCCTTTCGCTGCCCATCGGCTATATCCCCACCATCCTGCCATGGATGCTGAAATTTTTCCGCTCGAGCCTGCCAGACCGGTTCGAGCAGGGCGCCGCCGCCCAGACCGCGCTGATGGACCTTTCGCGCACGGAGACCGAAACGCTTTTTGCCGCGGCGGGCGTTGACGGGCTTTTGAGGCGCGACGGCGCGCTCTCGCTTTATGAAGGAGAAAAGGCCTGGTTGGCCTCGCTCCCCATGTGGGAGGCCCGCGAAAGGCACGGGATCGGGTTCGAGCACGTGACGGGCTCCCGGCTCGCCGAGCTTCAGCCCGGTCTTGGCGCAACGGTCACCCACGGCACGTTCGTGCCGCACTGGCTCACTGTTTCCGACCCGCTCGACATCACGACCGCCATCGGACAGGCCGCCATAGAGCGCGGGGCGTATTTCAGGGTTGCCGAGGTATGCGACATCGGTGAGGGCGAGGACAGCGTTGTCCTTTCCTTGGCCGATGGCAGCCAGGTGAAGGCCCACGAGGTGGTGGTGGCCTCGGGCGCCTGGTCGCACCGGCTCGCCGAAAAACTTGGCGACAGGATTCCGCTCGAAACCGAGCGCGGCTACAACACGACCTTTCCAAAGGATGCCTTCGATCTCAGGCGCCAGCTCGTCATACCCGGCGACGGCTTCGTCATCACCCCGCTCGATACCGGCTTGCGCATCGGCGGCGCTGTCGAACTGGCGGGCCTTGAACGTGCGCCCGATTTCCGGCGCTCCGAGATCATGGTGGAAAAGACCAAACGCATCCTGCCGGGTCTTAAAACCGATACCGGCAAGCAATGGATGGGCTTTCGCCCCTCCATGCCCGACAGCCTGCCGGTGATCGGGCGCTCCCCCAATGCCCCCCGGATCATCCATGCCTTCGGGCATGGCCATCTGGGCCTTACGCAAGCCGCCGCGACCGCGCTTTTGGTCCGCGATCTGGTGCTGGACCGACCCCTCCCAATCGATCTTTCCCCCTATCGTCCTCAACGGTTTTCATAACATGTCCCGCCATTCCCTTTTTTGTATCGACGGTCACACCTGCGGCAATCCGGTCCGGCTCGTTGCGGGCGGCGGTCCGCGCCTCGAGGGCGCGACCATGCTGGAAAAGCGCGCGCACTTTCTTGCCGAATATGACTGGATCAGGCTCGGGCTGATGTTCGAACCGCGCGGGCACGACATGATGTCCGGCTCGATCCTTTATCCGCCCACGCGCGAGGATTGCGACATCGCGATCCTCTTCATCGAGACATCCGGGTGCCTGCCCATGTGCGGGCACGGCACCATCGGCACGGTGACCTTCATGATCGAGCACGGGCTCGTGACGCCCAGAACGCCGGGTGTCGTGAGGCTCGATACCCCCGCCGGGCTGGTCGTTGCCGAATACCGGCAGGAGGGCGAATATGTCGAGGAGGTGCGGCTGACCAACGTGCCTGCCTTCCTCCATTCCGAAGGGCTCACCGCCCATGTCGAGGGTCTGGGGGACGTGACGGTCGATGTCGCCTATGGCGGCAATTTCTACGCCATCGTCGATCCCCAGCCGGCCTTTTCCGACATGGCGGATATGAGCGCGGGCGATCTGCTGCGCTGGAGCCCGGAACTGCGCCGGGCGCTCAACGAGAAATTCGAGTTCGTCCACCCCGAAAAGCCCGATATCAGGGGGCTGTCCCACATCCTTTGGACCGGCGCACCGACGAAGGCCGAAGCCACGGCCCGCAACGCGGTCTTTTATGGCGACAAGGCCATCGACCGCTCGCCCTGCGGCACCGGCACCTCGGCGCGCATGGCGCAATGGGCGGCCAAGGGCAAGCTCAGGAAGGGCGACGAATTCATCCACGAATCCATCATCGGTTCGATGTTCAAGGGACGCGTGGAGGATGAGGTGAGCGTGGGCGGCAAGCCTGCGATCATCCCATCCATTGCAGGCTGGGCGCGGGTCACCGGGCTCAACACCATTTTTATCGACGACCGCGACCCGTTCGCACACGGCTTCATCGTCAAATAGGAGGAAGCATCCATGAAAATCACCGGTATCCGCGCCTATCAGGTGGACCTTCCCTTGAAGGAAGGCCGCTATAGCTGGTCGAACGGCAATTATGTCGAGGTGTTCGATGCAACGGTCGTCGAAATCCAGACCGATGCCGGCATCACCGGCTATGGCGAATGCTGCCCGCTGGGTTCGGCCTATCTGCCCTCCTATGCGCTGGGTGTGCGTTCGGGGCTGGCCGAGATCGCGCCCAAAGTCATCGGGCTCGATCCGCGTGACCTGAACGTCGTCAACCGGCACATGGATGCCGTGCTGCGCGGGCACCCCTATATCAAGGCGGCGATCGACGTGGCGTGCTGGGATATTCTGGGGCAGGCGACGGGCCTGCCGGTCTATACCCTGCTCGGAGGCAAGGCGCAGGACGAGATCAAGCTCTACCGCGCCATCTCCCAGATCGAACCCACGGCGATGGCGGCGAACGTTGCGGGCTATCGCGACGAGGGCTATACGAAATTCCAGCTCAAGGTCGGCGCGGACGCCGACAGCGACATCGCACGTATTCGGCTATGCGCCAGGGAAATGCGCCCCGGCGATATCCTGGTGGCCGACGCCAATACCGGCTGGACCATGCACGAGGCGGCGCGCGTTGTGAACGCGGTGCGGGACGTCGATGTCTATATCGAGCAGCCTTGCCCCACCTACGAGGAATGCCTCGTCACCCGCCGCCGCACTTCGCTGCCTTTCGTTCTCGACGAGGTGATCGACGGGCTCGGTACGCTACAGCGTGGCCTTGCCGATGGGGCCATGGACGTCATCAATCTGAAGATCTCCAAGGTCGGCGGGCTGACCAAGGCGAAACTCATCCGCGATACCTGCATCGGGGCGGGCGTACCCATGACCATCGAGGATACCTGGGGCGGCGACATCGTCACCGCCACCATCGCGCATCTGGCGCAATCGACGCCCGAGGAGTTCACCTTTTCGGCCACCGACTTCAACTCCTACGGCACCAAGGACATCGCCGAAGGCGCGCCCAAGCGGGTTGACGGCAAGATGAAGGCGTCCGATGCGCCGGGGCTGGGGATCAAGCCGATCATGGACGCGCTGGGTGAGCCGGTTCTGGTGGTTTGAAATATGCGGTAGCCCGCGCCCCTTGCAGGCACCGCAGGACCCCTCACCCCCAACCCCTCTCCCTCAAGGGGAGAGGGGGGCTCGTAAGCCGAGACATCCACGGAGTCCCCTTCTCCCCTTGAGGGAGAAGGTGGCCGGAGCGAAGCGGAGGTCGGATGAGGGGTGCTGCGGTGGCTGCGGAAATTCTCGAAGTCGTCGATAGTACAAAGAAAGGTCCAAGATGCGCAGCAGCAAGATCGTTCATATCGTGGGTTGCCACGCCGAAGGCGAGATCGGGGATGTGATCGTGGGGGGCGTTGCGCCGCCGCCGGGCGAGACGATCTGGGAGCAATCACGCTGGATTGCAAGCGACAACACGCTTCGCGATTTCGTTCTCAACGAGCCGCGCGGGGGTGTCTTTCGGCACGTCAATCTGCTCGTGCCGCCCAAGGATCCGAAAGCGACAATGGGCTGGATCATCATGGAGCCGGTGCACACCCCGCCCATGTCGGGATCCAACTCCATCTGCGTTTCCACCGTCCTCCTCGATACCGGCATTATTCCCATGACCGAGCCCGAAACCCGCTTCACCCTCGAAGCGCCGGGCGGGTTGATTGATGTGGTCGCCACCTGCAAGGACGGCAAGGCGGTTTCGATCCGCGTCACCAATCACCCCAGCTTTGCCGCGAAACTGGGCGTGCCGCTCGAGGTCGAGGGGCTGGGGACGGTGACGGTCGATACCGCCTATGGCGGGGATAGCTTTGTGCTGGTCGATGCCGGAACGCTGGGCTTTGACCTTGTGCCCGACGAAGCGCGCGAGCTTGCCGCGACGGGGATGAAGCTCACCAAAGCGGCCACCGAGCAACTGGGCTTCGTCCATCCGACCAACCCCGACTGGAATCACATCTCGTTCTGCCAGTTCACGACGCCTGTCGAAACGGTGGACGGGGTAAAGACCGGCCGCAACACGGTGGCGATCGAACCGGGCAAGCTTGACCGCTCGCCCACCGGCACGGGCTGTTCGGCGCGCATGGCGGTGCTGCATGCACGGGGCGAGCTTGGTATCGGCGAGCCCTTTGCGGGTATCTCGATCATCGGCAGCCGCTTTGATTGCCGCATCGAAGGCGTGGCCGATCTTGCTGGGACACCGGCCATCATCCCCTCGATTTCGGGGCGCGGCTGGGTGACCGAAACCAAGCAGCTCCTGCTCGACCCGTCCGACCCCTGGCCGGGCGGGTATCGGGTGGGCGACACTTGGGGATTATAGACGGAGATTACAGGCTATGACGGATATGGTTTCTCTCACGCTCGATGAGGTTCAGGCCCTTGCGGTCAGGGTGTTGACCGCCAACGGGCTGTCCGAGGCTCACGCGCAGGCCAACGCCACCGTGATGCGCGATTGCCAGCGTGACGAATGCCATTCGCACGGGCTCTACCGGCTCATCATGTGCGTCAAGACGTTGCGCGCGGGCAAGGTCGTGCCCGACGCGGTGCCCGAGGTTTTCGACCACGCACCGGGCGTGGTCCGCGTCGATGCCAAAAGCGGGTTTTCGCTGCTGGCGCTGGAAGCGGGCCTGCCGATGTTCATCGAGAAAGCCAAGGCCAGCGGCACTGCCGCGCTCGCGATCAACAACTGCTTTCATTTTTCCGCCCTCTGGCCCGAAGTCGAGAGACTGGCCGAGGAAGGGCTGGCCGCGCTCGCCATGAATCCCAGCCACGCCTGGGTCGCCCCGGCGGGCGGCAATGCACCGCTTTTCGGCACCAACCCTCTGGCCTTTGCCTGGCCCCGGGCGGAAGGCCATCCGTTTGTCTTCGATTTCGCCACCAGCGCCATGGCGCGCGGCGATATCGAGCTTTATCGCCGGGCCGGAAAACCCCTGCCCGAAAACACCGGCGTTGACCGGCAGGGCAGCCCCACGACAGATGCGGCAGCAGTCCTTGACGGCGCCATGCTGCCGTTTGGCGGGCACAAGGGGTCGGCGCTCTCGCTGATGATCGAATTGCTGGCTGGTCCGCTGATCGGAGACCTCACGAGCGTTGAATCGATGGCGTTCGATGAGGGCGCGGAAGCCACGCCCTTCCACGGAGAATTGCTGATCGCTTTCGATCCGGCCCGGTTTGCCGGGGGCGATGCGGCTTCCCATCTGGCGCGGGCCGACGCCCTTCTCAATGCGATCGTGGGCCAGGGGGCGCGCCTCCCCGGCGAGCGCCGCCACGCCGCCCGCGAACGCACGTTTGCCTCGGGCCATGTGGAAATCCCGCGCAAGCTTTACGAGGATATCGAGGCGCTGATGCCCTGATCAGGGCTGGCCCAGCCCTTCGACGGAGCCGAGGAGCCGTTCGCCCAGCAGCAGCGCGCTGCCGGCGGCAAGGGTCATTTGCGGCAGGACGAGCCATTCGAGCGCCCACGCAGCGCCCGAGCGTTCCTGCTCGTGGACCAGCGATTGCGCCATCGTGCCGCCCAGCCCGGCCGTATAGCGGGCCAGCGACACGAGCACTTCGGCGGCGACGGGGTTGGATTTGTGCGGCATGGCCGACGATCCGCCGCCGCCCGCCAGCGCGATCTCGCCGCGCGCGTTCTGGGCCAGAAGGGCGATATCCTGTCCCATCTTGCCCAGCGTGCCGGCGACAAGCGCCAGCCAGCCGGAAAATTCGACGATCGCGTCGCGCTGGCTGTGCCAGGCCTTTTCCGGAGCACCCAACCCGAGCTGGCTGGCAAGGGACCGGACGACCTCGGAACCCTTGTCCCCGAATTTTTCGAGCGTTCCGACCGCGCCGCCAAGCTGGACGACCAGCAGCCGGGGTTTGAGTTCAGAAAGCCGAGTGAGATCGCGTTCGAGCGGCAAGCGCCAGTCCCTGAGACGGTCGGCGACCGTGATCGGCAAGGCGTCCTGCATCCGCGTGCGGCCCATCAGCCGGTTGGCCCCGAACCGTTCTTCAAGCCTGGCGAGCGCCCCGATTATCCCGTTGAGCCGGGTTCCGAGAATGCCGATGATGCGCTTGAGCCGGAGAACAAGGGCCGTATCGACGGCGTCCTGGCTGGTCGCCCCGAAATGGAAATGGGGGGCAAGCGTTTCGGGCAAGTGCGCGCGCACCTGCTTGACCAGATCGGGCACGGCAACCCCGTCGCGGGCCATCCCGGCGCGCAGGGCTTCCCGGTCGGGGGCGAAAGTGTTGCACAGTTCGATGATAACGCCCGAGGCGTGCGCCGGGATCAGCCCGGCTTCAGCTTGCGCGCCAGCCAGCGCCGCCTCGAATTCGAGCATGGCTTTGAGTTCGGCGGCATCGGAAAACAATCCGGCCAGTTCGGGGTCGCCGAACAGGCCGGAATAAAGATCGTTCTCGAAAGGCGAAAGGGCCATCAGACGTCCAGGAACGCGGTTTCGTTTTCGCCCTGAAGGTAGATGTCGAACGTCACCGTGTCACCCTCGCGCCTGCCGATCATGGTCTTGTCGCGCCCAATCATGCGCGCCTTGGCCAATACACCGTCCCTGGCGTTGGCGGCCTCCTCGTCGGAAAAATACATCCGGGTCATCAGCCCGATATTGATGCCGCGCGCGACGATCCAGAGCGTGATGTGGGGAGCCATCATCGTGCCACTGGGGCCGGGAACGGCGCCGGGCTTGACGGTTTCAAAGCTCAGCCGCCCGTCCTCATCGGCGGGGAAGCGGCCCCAGCCGACGAAATTGGGATCGGCGGGCCCGCGATGCTCGGCGGGGCTGTTGTAGATGCCGCCCGCATCGGCCTGCCAGATTTCGACCACGCAATCGGTGACCGGATTGGCCCCGCCATCGATGATGCGCAGATTGACCGTGATCCGGTCGCCCTTGACGCCGTCCTTGATGACCTCGAGACCAAGATCCTCAGGGTAAACGCCGGTGATGCCGCTCCAGTTGGGCGTCATGCCGATATGGACGTAAGGCCCGGCGGTCTGGGAAGGGGTTTCCTTCAGTTCGGTGAGATAGGTCGGCAGCGTGCGCATCAATTGCCCTCCCGCTTGTTCTCAAAGAATGTGGAGCGCTGTCCGCGCAGCACCATGTCGAAGCGGTAGGCGCGCAGGTCCATGGGAATGGTGTTGTTCATGTCGAGCCGCGCCACCAGCCGGTCGATGGCGGCCTTGTCCCCGATCGTGTTGACGATGGGACAGATGCCGACCATCGGGTCGCCCTCGAAATACATCTGGGAGATCAGCCGCTGGGCAAAGCCGGTGCCAAAAATCGAAAAGTGGATATGGGCCGGGCGCCAGTCGTTGACACCATTGGGCCAGGGATAGGGGCCGGGCTGGACGGTGCGGAACCAGTAGTACCCGTTGTCGTCGGTGACGGTGCGCCCGAAGCCGCCGAAATTGGGGTCGAGCGGGGCCTGATAGCCCTCCTTCTTGTGGCGGTAGCGCCCGCCGGCATTGGCCTGCCAGAACTCGACCAGCACGTTGGGGACGGGCCGGGCGTTCTCATCGAGAATGTGGCCGTGGACGACGATGCGCGGGCCGATGGCCTGCTCGCCGGGCCGGGCATAGTTGACGATCAGGTCGTTATCGAGCTCGCCCAGCATGTTGTGGCCGAAGGCCGGGCCGGTGCGCTCGGAGAGCGTTGCGTCAAAGCTCAGCAGGGCCTGCTTTGGCGCCCGCAGGAAGGTCGATTTGTAACCGGGCGTGAACGCTGCGGGATGCTGGGCGTGGTCGCGCGCAAAAAAGGCAGGCGTTTCCTCGACGCGGTTGGGGAGCGTGACGCTCATGTCTATGCCTCCTTTAAGGATGTGAGGGCCTCTGACGCCAGTTTCATGGCGTGGTTGGCGTGCGGGACACCGGCATAGATCGCCACGTGCAGCAGCGCCTCGCGGATGTCGTCTTCGGTGGCTCCGGTGTTTTTCGTCGCCTTGATGTGCATGACCATTTCCTCGTAGTGCCCGAGCGCGGCCAGCAGCGCGATGGTGACCATGGAGCGCTCGCGCCTGGTCCAGTTGTCGCGCGACCAGACGTGGCCCCAGGCCGCCTCGGTGATAAGGGTCTGGAACGGGGCGCTGAACGGGGTCGTCGTTGCAACGCGCGCGTCGACATAGTCCGCGCCCAGAACCTTGCGTCGCGTCGCCATGCCCTGCTCGTAGCGCTTATTCTCCTGGCTCAAATCATTCTCCTTTCGATACCCGCCGGGCGAGCGCTGCAAGCGCCTCCGCCACCGGTCCGGGCGTTTCCATGCACGGGATATGTCCCGCGCCCTCGATAACTGAAAAGACCGCGCCGGGAATGGCGGCGGCAAAATCCCCGACCAGCGCGGGCGGGGTGGAACCGTCGTGTTCGCCCACGATCACCGCTGTGGGCACGGCAATGGCGGGCGTATCGGCACGCCGGTCATAAGCCGCAATCGCCTCGCAGGTCGCGAGATACCCTTCGACCGGCTGGCGCTCGAACATGGCGCGGGCCAGTTGATAGGCCGGGTTTTCGGGGGTGCGGAAACCGGGGCTGAACCAGCGCTCCATGATGCCGTCGGTGGTCGCGGCCAACCCCTTTTCGGCGATCAGCGCGATACGCTGGCGCCAGAAATCGGGCTCCCCGATCTTTGCGGCCGAGTTCGAGATCAAAAGCCCCGAGACGAGATCGGGCCGGGAGAAATAAAGCTCCTGGGCAACCTGCCCGCCGACCGACAACCCACAGACGATCGCACCGGAAATGCCCAGATGGTCCATCAGCCCGGCCAGATCAGCGGCATGGCCGGCAATGGTGTAGGGCGTCGCGCCGATGCCGGACAGCCCGTGCCCGCGCTTGTCGTAAGTGAGCGTGCCGGCCGTTTCATCGAGCCTTGCCAGCACATCGTCCCAGATGCGGAAATCGGTGCCCAGCGAGTTGATGAAGACGATCACCGGCGCCGCACCTTTTGGGGGGGCGAAGCGGTAATGGATCGCGATGTCACCGATCTGGGCGCTCTGCATGGGATACCTCCATGTATACATTGGAATGTGGCATTGGTTTTGTAAAATGAAATTTTAGGCTATATAGATAACCTATAGATTATGGAATTGCGCCTCATGCCGCAAACACGCATCCGGTTTCGTCATTTGCGGACCTTTATCGAGGTGGCTCGCCAGAAATCGGTGGGCCGGGCCGCCGATGTGCTGGGCGTCACCCAGCCCGCCGTCACCAAGACGATCCGGGAGCTCGAGGATATTCTGGACAAGCGCCTTTTTGAAAAAGAAGGACGCGGGGTGCGCATCACGCGCTATGGCGAGGTGTTCCTGCGCCATGCCGGCGCTTCGGTCGCCGCCGTCCAGCAGGGCATCGACAGCCTTTCGCGCCTCAATACCGGCGCGCCCGTCCGCATTGGCGCGCTGCCCACGGTTTCGGCCCGCATCATGCCCGCCGTCATGCGCAAATTCCTCGCCGAAGGGGCGGGTAGCCCGGTGCGGATCGTTACCGGCGAGAATCAGGTGCTTTTGGACCAGTTGCGCACCGGCACGCTCGATCTCGTCATCGGGCGGCTGGCTGCCCCCGAGCAGATGGCGGGCCTTACCTTCCAATATCTTTATTCCGAGCAGGTGCGGTTCGTCGTGCGCGACAACCACCCGCTCTTGTGGGATGCCCGTTTCGATTTCGCGCGCATCAGGGACTACCCCGTGCTGATGCCCACCACCGGCTCGGTCATCCGCCCCTTTGTCGAGCGCTATCTCCTCGCCCACGGCATGGCTGAATTGCCCCGGGCCATCGAAACGGTCTCAGATTCGTTCGGCCGCGCGTTCGTCGAGGAAACCGATGCGGTGTGGGTGATTTCCGAAGGGGTCGTCATCCGCGACATCGAGGCAGGGCGCCTGCGCTACCTGCCGGTCGACACCACCGAAACGCGCGGCGCGGTGGGATTGACGACACGGGAAGGGGCCGAGCAAACCGCCGCACTCGACATCATCGGCCGGACGGTGCGGGCAGTGGCGGAGGATCTGGCGGTTTAGAGCAGGTCAGTATTTGACGGAATCGTCGAGGTTCCCGCGATTGCGGTAGGTTCGGTCTGGACCCTGGGAATGAATCCCGGCGTGACGAGCGGGAATAGGGCAGGTAGCGGCCAAAATCATCAATGTCATTCCGGGACTCGTTCCCGGAATCCAGCGCGATCCAACCCCGACCGCCGTGGCGGGCCGTTTCCATCAAAACCTGAAACGATCTAGAAAACCTTCCGCCTTCTTGGCTGGCATCGCGCACCCCTCACCCCCTCTCCCTCAAGGGGAGAGGGGGGCTCGTAAGCCGACACATCCGCAGGGCCACCTTTTCCCCTTGAGGGAGAAGGTGGCCGGAGCGAAGCGGAGGTCGGATGAGGAGTGTTGCGATGCCGCCAAGGAAGTAAATGCTGATTGGTTTTAAACCGCCTCCAGCGCCGCCGCGATGCCTTGTCCGACGCCGATGCACATGGTGACCAGTGCCCGCTTCTTGCCCGTAAGGCTCATTTCCAGCGCAGCGGTCCCCGCGATGCGCGCGCCCGACATACCGAGCGGGTGGCCGAGCGCGATGGCGCCACCATTGGGGTTGACGTGATCGGCGTCCTCGGCAATGCCAAGGCCGCGTAGAACGGCGATGCCCTGGCTGGCAAACGCCTCGTTGAGTTCGACGAGGTCGAAATCGGCGGGCTCGATACCCAGACGGGCGGCGAGCTTCTGGGAGGCGGGCAAGGGGCCGATGCCCATGACGCGCGGGGGGACCCCGGCGGTCGCGCCGCCCGTGATGCGGGCCAGCGGGTTAAGGCCGTATTTCTTGACTGCCGCTTCCGAGGCGATGATCAGCGCCGCCGCCCCGTCATTGACGCCCGAGGCGTTGCCGGCTGTCACCGTGCCGCCTTCCTTTTTGAAGGGCGTGGGCAGCTTGGCGAGGGCTTCGATGCTGGTCGCGCGGGGATGCTCGTCTTTCTTCACCACCACCGGATCGCCCTTGCGTTGGGGAATGGTGACGGCAACGATCTCTTTCGCCAGCCGGCCATTGGCCTGCGCGGTGGCGGCCCTGGTCTGGCTTGCAAGGGCAAACCGGTCCTGATCCTCGCGGCTGATCTTGTAATCCTCGGCGACGTTCTCGCCCGTTTCGGGCATGGAATCGACGCCATGGAGCTTTTTCATCACCGGATTGACGAAGCGCCAGCCGATGGTCGTGTCGTAGATCTCGGCATTGCGCGAAAAGGCGCTGGTTGCCTTGGGCATGACGAAGGGCGCCCGGCTCATCGATTCCGTGCCGCCCGCGATGATGAGGTCGGCTTCCCCCGCCTTGATGGCGCGGGCCGCGACCAGCACCGCGTCGAGCCCCGAACCGCACAGCCGGTTGATGGTCGTGCCGGTGACCGAGACGGGATAATCGGCGAGCAGAAGGCTCATGCGGGCGACGTTGCGGTTGTCCTCGCCGGCCTGATTGGCGTTACCGAAGATGACATCGTCGACGGCCTCGAGATCGACCGAGCCGTTGCGTTCGGCCAGCGCCTTGAGGACGATGGCCCCCAGATCGTCGGGGCGCACGGCGGACAGCGCGCCGCCGAACCGCCCGATGGGGGTGCGGATATAATCGCAGATATAAGCCTTGGTCATGCTCATGCCGCCTTTCCGCCCTCATGGGCGCGCCGTGTGCGCTCTTGCAGATCGCGCAGGGTGGTGATTTCAAGTTCGGTCGGAGCCGGGGTTTCCTCCAGATTGTCGGCGAACTTCACCGTCCACCCGCAGGTTTCCTGCACCATGTCGCGGGTAACGCCCGGATGGAGCGAGACGACGGTGAACTCCCTGGTCACCGGATCGGGCTTCCAGATGGCAAGGTCGGTGATCAGAAGGGCCGGGCCCTTGGTCGTGATCCCGAGACGCTGGCGGTGATCGCCGCCCTCGCCGTGACCGAACGAGGTGAAAAAGTCGATCTTTTCAACCATCGAGCGCTGGGCCTGCTTGAGCGTGATGTAGATCTCGCCGCAGGAGGTCGCGATCTCGGGCGCACCGCCCCCGCCGGGCAGGCGCACCTTGGGCTTGTGATAATCGCCGATCACCGTGGTGTTGATATTGCCGAACTTGTCGATCTGGGCGGCGCCCAGGAACCCGATGGAAATGCGTCCGCCCTGCAGCCAGTAGCGGAACATCTCGGGCACCGCGACGGTTGAAACGGCGGTTTCGCACAACTCACCATCGCCGATCGACAGGGGAAGCACGTCCGGGGCCGTGCCGATGGTGCCGCTCTCGTAGATGAGCGTGATATCGGGGGCATGGGTCAGGCGCGCCACGTTGCAGGCCGCCGAGGGCGCTCCGATGCCGACAAAGCACACATCCTTTGAGGTCAGCGCGCGGCTTGCGGCAATGGTCATCATTTCATTGGGGGTGAAATCGGTCATTGGTCAATCCTCGCACTCAGTGTCCGTGGCTTCTGGACCCCGGGAATAAATCCCGGGGTGACGAACCGGGGAGTAGGTGGGGTAACGAACAAAACACTATTGTCATTCCGGGGTTTATTCCCGGAATCCAGTGCTGCTCCCGTCGATGTCGATGTGATCCCGTGCATCGCTCAAAGTCCCTTGATCCGTTCGGCGAACGCCTCTGGCGTTGCCTTGAGCACGTTCTCGTCCATCCATTGGGCGAACAGTTCCCGGTCGCCCGAAATCTTGTCCCATTCGAGATAGGCCGCGTTGTCGCGGGCGTAGTAGCCGTGGGTATAGGAAGGATGCGCGCCGCCCTTGACGACGCTGATCGCGGTCACGGTCCAGTGGGGCAGAATGGTGAGGTTGGGGTGGAGGCCCTTGAAATCGGGGACGATCTCCTCGACGGTCACGACGACCCGCCTGGCGGCGAGCGCGGCTTCCTTTTGCACCCCGACGATCCCCTCGATCAGGACGTCACCCTTCTCGTTGGCTTTCTGGGCATGGATGAAGGTGACGTCGGGCCGATGCGCGGGAACGGTCGCCAGTTCCTCGCCGGTATAGGGGCAGGTGATCGATTTGATATCGGGGTTGACCTTGGGCAGATCGGCGCCCTTGTAGCCGCGGAACACGGCCAGCGGCAGGCCGGCGGCCCCCGCCTCATAGGCGTTGGCCATGGCGGCATGGGAGTGCTCGACCGTTTCGATGGCGCGCGGATAGCCGTTCTCGATGGCATCGCGCATCCGGCGCAACAGCCCCACGCCGGGGTTGCCCGCATAGGAAAAGATGACCTTTTGGGCGAGCCCCATGCCGATCATCTGGTCATAGATGATGTCGGGGGTCATGCGGATCAGCGTCAGATCCTTGAACCCCTGCCGGATCACTTCATGCCCGGCGGCGTGGGGAATGAGATGGGTAAAGCCCTCGAAGGCGACGGTGTCGCCATCATTGAGGTTCTCGCGCACCGCCTCTACAAGCGGCATGACCTTGCTCATGGGTTCGGCATCCAATCAAAATATAACCGTACTCCATTTAACACTGGCTGAATAAGCCGGTAAAATGATAAATTGGGGCAATTGTATAACTGTAGGGAATAAATGCTCATGGCTGCCCCACTCATCGATCCGCGCATCCGGCTACGCCACCTCACCGCTTTCGTCGAAACCGAAAGGCAGGGTGGCGTTGCGGCGGCGGCCGCGGCTTTGGGGTTGACCCAGCCCGCGATCTCCAAATCGCTGGCCGAACTCGAGGACATAGTGGGGGTTGCCCTTTTCGACCGTTCGCGCCGCAAGCTCGAGCTTTCCGGATTTGGCGTCATGTTCCTGCGCTACGCCAATACCGTGGTTGCGGCGCTGCGGCAGGGCATGAATGCGCTGGCCGACGCGCAGGGAGCGGAATCGGTGGTGCGGCTGGGCGCGCTGCCCTCGGTCGAGGTCGAGATCGTTCCTCAGGCCGTGGCCCGGTTTGCATCGGAAGCGCTTGGCCGTCGCGTCCACGTGGAAAGCGGCCCCAGCCCTCATCTTTTAGGATTGTTGCGCGCCGGCTCGCTCGATTTTGTCGTGGGGCGTATGCCCGATCCCGGCGTGATGGCCGGGCTCACCTTCGAGCATCTTTATTCCGAAACGCTGGTCCTTGCCGTCCGTCCGGATCATCCGCTCGGGGGGCAAGAAAAACTCGATCTTTCGATGGTCGAGAGCTACCCCGGCCTCGTGCCGCCGCGCGGCGCGATCATCCGGCCCACGGTCGAAGCCCTGCTGGTCGCGGCGGGAACCGGCCGCCTGGCGCGTGAGATCGAAACCGTCTCCAACTCGTTCGGCCGCGCCTATACGCTGCTGACCGATGCGGTGTGGTTCATATCCCGCTCGGTGGTTGCCGAAGACCTCGCGCGGGGCGAGTTGATCACCTTGCCGGTCGACATGGCGGCAAGCCATGGCGCGATTGGGATCACCACGCGGGCCGGAAACGATTTCGATATGGCGACCGCTGCCCTGATGGCGGCGGTGCGCGATGCGGCGTATGGCCGTGTCAGCCCATGAGATTGGGCAGGAACAGTGCGATCGCCGGGAACGTGACGAGCAGGGCGACGACGACAAGATCGGCAAGAAGAAACATCGCCACGCCCTTGAAGATATCGGTGAGCGTTGCATATTTGCCCGCCACGTTCCTGATGACGAAGACGTTCATGCCGAGCGGCGGGGTGATCATGCCGATTTCGAGGAGCTTGACGAGGAACACCCCGAAAAACACCAGATCGATGTTCTGGGCGTTGAGCACCGGCAACAGCACCGGCAGCGTTACCAGCATGGCGCCGAACGGCTCCATGAACATGCCCAGGATCAAATAGATGACGGCGATGATGAGCATCAGCTCGAAATAGCCCAGCTCGAAACCGGCCACCGAACTGGAGATAAGCCCGGCCACGCCGGAAAGCCCCAGGAAGCGGGTGAACATCACGGCGCCGACCCCGATGATGAACAGCGACGCGCAGGTCGAGAGCGTTTCGAGAACCGAATGGCGGATGACAGTCCAGTTCAGCCGGCCGGTGATGGCGACCAGAACGATCGCGCCAGCCGCGCCGATGGCCCCGGCCTCGGTTGCCGTGAACAGGCCCGAGAACAGGCCGCCAAAGACGAATCCGATCAGCGCCAGAAGCGGCCAGACCGTGCGGAAGACATCGCGGCCATCAAGCTTTTCCACCCCGATCGGCTGGCTCGGTACGATATCCTTGCGCAAGGCCGCTATCAGCATGATGACGACGATATAGCTTGCCGCCGTCAAAAGCCCCACCGTTATCCCTGCGACAAACACCCGGGTCACCGAGGTTTCTGCGAAGACCCCGTAGATGATCATCAGAATCGAGGGGGGGATCAGCGCGCCGATTGTGCCGCCGGCGGCGAGAGTGCCCGTTGCAAAGCTGGGGCGATAGCCCGCATTGACCATTTCGGGGATGGCGATGCGGCCAAGCGCGGCGGCGGTGGCAAATGATGAGCCTGAAACAGAAGCGAACCCCGAGCAGGCGGCGATCGCGGCGACGCCCAGCCCGCCGGGCACCTTGCGCAAGGCGACCTTGGCCGCATCGAACAGCCCTGTCGTCAACCCCCCATGATAGGCGATAAAGCCCATCAACAGGAACATGGGGACCGCCGAAAGTGTCCAGCTTGCGATGAACTGGTGGGGCGTGTTGGAGATGACGCCGATGGCCGGTTGGAGCCCGAGCAGATACCAGACCCCGGCAAAGGAAATCGAGATCATCGAGATGGCGACCGGCACGCGGAGTGCCAGCAGGACAAAGAGCGTGCCGAGCCCTATCATCCCGACGGTGAGGTTCATTCCTGTGATCCTTCGATTGGGGGCACGAACCCGCGGTAGAGGGACACGATGGCCGCCAGCCCGAAACCTATGGGAAGCGCGAAATAAGCCGGCCAGACCGGGATGGCCATCGAAAGGGAAATCACGAAACTTTTGACGGCGAACTCGCGCATGGCGACCAGCCAGGTGGTATAGGCGAGCGCCGCATAGGCCGCGCCCGATACCGCCGCGACGAAAATCTCGTTGATCCGCCCGATCCGGCCGGTGAACAGGGGGCTGAAGATGTCGACGGTGATCATGTCGCCCCTGCGCTCGGCCCAGGCGAGGGGCAAAAAGGCCAGAAGCACCATGTAGTATTGCGAGACGATCTCGACCGTCGCGGGTATGGGCGCGCGCATCACGTGACGGGAAATCACGTAACCCGTAATGTGCAAGAGCATCGCGATCATCGCCAGGGCTCCCACAAGGGCGAGGCCGCTGGCAACCGCGGATATGAAGCTGTCGATCCTGTAGCGCAAGATTCTCGTGCCCCTTATCAAGGGGCAAGGCCGGGCAGGGGCCGGCCTTGCCATGCCTGTCAGAGACCGTAGGTGGTCCAGTCCACCTTGTCCCACACCTCCTGCTGGACGCGGGCGGCGATGGCGTCGGTGTCGTTGCCCGTTTCCTCGATGATCCCGGTCCATTTCTCGACGAGATCGCGGAACCGTTCGATTTTCTCGGCGGCGCCGGTGACCCCGAGCTGGGATTCGGCGATCGAAACAGCGGCCTCGAGATCGGCGGTGCGGAACGCGTTGGTCGCATCGAGAACGTCCTGGCCGGGGATGAGAATTTCCATGCCGTTATCAACGGCGATCTGACGCGCCTGAACCGCGCGTTCATAGCCCCAGTTTTCGGTAAAGAGTGCGCTCGAGCGGTTGGCCGCGCGGGCCAGGCCCTCCCTTTGCTCTGGGCTCAACTCGGCCCAGGTGGTGTTCGCCACCGTGAAGTTGGACGTGGTGTGATAGGTGCCGAGCGGCACTTCGATGATATATTTGGCGATATCGACCAGGCGATACGAGATAAGGTCTCCCACCGAGGCCATAGTGCCGTCGATGACGCCCTGCGACATGGACTCGAACGTATCGTTGACCGGGATCTGGGCGGGCGCGGCGCCCACCGCTTCGGCCCAGCGCGCATAAGGCGCGCCGCCCGAGCGCAGGCGAAGGCCCTGGAGATCGGCCAGCGTATTGACCGGCTTTGTGGTGATCAGCACGTAGACGTCCGAGGACCCCGCCCCCACGAAGACGCCGCCCATCTGCTTGAACTCGGCCTGACATTCCTCGCATGTGACTACATATTCGGTCATCGCCGCGCCCATGGCGTGGGGCGTGGTGGCCAGAAACGCCAGATCCGCGGTCAGAACGGTGTTGGGCAGGTCGCCCGGCACAAAGAGCGGCAGAAGGTTGGCAACCTCGGCGAGCGAGGATTGCAGCGCCTCCTTGGTCTGGGTGACGCTCACCACTTCGGGACCGATGAGCGTGCCATCGAGCTCGCCATTGGTTTCCTCGGGCAGGAAGATCGCAAAGGTCTTGTAAAGCGGGTCGGCTGCCGGGTGCACCGGGGGTGCGCCGGGCGCGATGCGCAGGCTCCGCGCTTCGGCCGCGCCCGCGGCCAGGACCGCAAGCGAAGCGACAGCAATAAGCTTGGTTATCTTGTTCATTTCCGTCCTCCCGGCCAGGACCATCCCGGCCGCTCCTGAAAAGTTGAATGGGTAGTCCGGTCGCTTGGCGCGATCTTGTTATGGTCGGTTTGCGAGCAGCCGCATGGCGTTCTGCTTGAGGATCAGCGGGCGAACCTCGGGCTTGATGTCGAGCGCCTCGAAATCCCTGAGCCAGCGGTCGGGCATGATCGCGGGCCAGTCCGAGCCGAACAGCACCCGGTCCCTGAGCAGGGTGTTGGCGTATCGGACGAGAATTTCGGGGAAGTATTTCGGCGACCAGCCCGACAGGTCGATATGGATGTTGGGCTTGTGGGTCGCCACCGCCAGCGCCTCCTCCTGCCAGGGAAAGGAGGGGTGGGCGAGAATGATTTTCATGTCCGGGAAATCGGCTGCCACATCATCGAGATAGATGGGATTGGAATATTTGAGCCGCATGCCGTTGCCGCCCCGCATGCCCGCGCCGACACCGGTCTGGCCGGTGTGGAACAGGGCCGGGACCCCGGCCTCCTCGATCGCCTCGTAAAGCACATAGGCCGAGCGGTCGTTGGGATAGAACCCCTGATACGTTGGATGGAACTTGAAGCCCCGAATCCCGAAATCCTCGACCAGCCGCCGCGCCTCGCGCGCGCCGAGCCTGCCCTTGGCCGGATCGATCGAAGCGAACGGGATGAGGATATCGGCATGCTCGGCGGCAAGCTCGGCCATCTCCTCGTTGGCGTAGCGGCGAAAGCCGGTCTCGCGCTCGGCATCGACTGGAAAGATCACCGCCGCGATCCGGCGCTCGCGGTAATAGGCCGCCGTCTCGGGAATGGTGGGCGGGTGTTTGAAGGGCGAGCGAAAATAACCCGCCATCGCCTCCTGAAACTCGTCATACCCGTCATCGGCGTGCGTGCCGCAGGGCTCCTCGGCGTGGGTATGGAAATCGATGGCAACGATGTCGTTGAAATCGATCATCTCACAGCCCGCCCTTTTCCGGCCAGCCGGCGATCTTGCGGGTCAGCGCGATCAACTGGGCGTGCTCGTCGTCGGTGAGCATCGAGAGCGCTTCCCGGTCGAGCCGGTCGATCATGTCGCGGGAGGCCGCGATCTGGCGCTTGCCCTCCTCGGTGACGGTGAGGACCACGGCCCGCCGGTCGCTGCGCGGTACGTGGCGCGCGATCAGGCCCTGATCCTCGAGCGTGCGCACCAGCATGGTCATGTTCGACCATTTGACCTTCAATATGTCGGCCAGAACGCCCTGCCGGATGCCGGGGTTCTCCGAAACGGCCATCAGGACGGTGAACTCGGAAATCCTGATCGCGCCGTCGGGATAAAGGGCAAAGAAATTGTCAAAGGAGGTGAGCTGGGCAATGCGCAGCATCAGCCCGGCAGTGCTCGTAAGCGCGCCGAGTGAAATGCCGGCAGCTTCGGTCTCGTCCTGGACGAGCTTGCCTGTTTCAGCCATGAGCTGATCCTGTCCCCCCGCATGCCGCTGTCGGGCATGGTATTGTTCAAAACTGAACTGTTTAAAAATAAACTATTTCCAGTGGGTGACGTCAAGAGGCAAAAGTGCGCGCCGACGGTATGGGGAGTATCGCGCAGTCATGGAGGCTGGATTGCCGGATAAACCAGGCAACGATGAAGGGTGGAGAATGGAAGGGTTTGATCGTGGAGATCAGGGGCGCTGCCGCGGGCGCGAGTCTCTCTACCATCGTCTCCCGGTTTATCCGGGTGATCCGGCACCCCTATCCGCAAAGAGCGTCGTAATAGGCAAACTGCGCACAAAGGCCGGTGATGGCCTGGGTCTCGCCGATGCGGTGGGCCATGAGGGCAGAGACCGCCGCCCACGCGGCCCGCATATAGGCGTCGGCCCAGTAAAGGGCAGCGTCGGTGTCGGCCTGCATCTCGTCCATACGCACGCTCAACGCGGCGAACCCGTCGAGTATGGCCAGAACCTCTTTATTTCCGGAAGCCTCACTGCGGGCGCGGTTAAGGAAGAGAGCGAGCCCCCGCCCCTCGTCGCGCCAAAGTCGCCGGGTGAGGAAATCGAGGGCCTGCATGCCTGTGGTGCCCTCATAGATTGTCATCACCCGCGCGTCGCGCAGATGCCGCTCGAGCGGCCATTCCCGGGTATAACCCGCGCCGCCGAGCACCTGGATGGCCCGGTTAGCAATATCGAACCCGGCTTCGGCGCCGAAATTCTTGATCAGCGGCAGCATCCAGCCCGAGAGCGCGGCCAGCTCCCCGTCGCCCTCGATGCGCGCCATGTCCATCATGGTGGCGATATCGAGGACAGCCGCGCGCAGGATTTCGGTCGTTGACCGGATTTCGAAAAGCTGGCGCCTGACATCGGGGTGCCGGGCGATGGCGACCGGCGGCTGGTCCGCTGCGCCGCCTTGATGCCGTTCGCTGGCATAGTTTTCCGCGATATCGGCGGAGGCCGAGGCGAGCCCCAGCCCCTGGCAGCCGGTGGCGACCCGCATCAGCTCGATCATCGTGAAAAGCTGCGGCAGGCCCCGGCCTTCCTCGCCGAGCAAAAGGGCGTGCGACCCCTCGAACCGCATCGCACAGGTCGGCGAGGTGTGCAGCCCGAGCTTTTCCTCGATGCGCTCGATGACCACCCCGTTGGGCTTGCCGTCGATGGTATCGGGTACGAGAAACAGGCTCAGCCCGCGCGTGCCGGGCCGCTCATTGGTCCGGGCTAGCACGCAATGGCCGATACGTTCGGCAAGGTCGTGATCGGCAAAGGAAATCCAGATCTTGTTGCCCGAAACGATCCATTCGCCGCCCCTCAATTCCGCCCGCGTGCGCAGCCGCCCCACATCGGACCCCGCATCGGGCTCGGAAATGCAGATCGTTGCGGCCCATTGCCCCGAGGCAAGATTGGGCACCCATTCTGCGGCTATTTCCCCATCGGTGACTTCGGCCAGCAGGTGGGCTGCGGCTCGCGCCGAAGTCGCCGCCATCATCAGCGCTGTGCAGGCCCGGTCGAAGAGAGAGAAGGCAGCGGCCTGCAGCGTGAGGGGCAGTCCCTGTCCGCCCAACGCTTCGGCAATGTCCATGCCCAGCCACCCCGATCGGGCGAACTGATGGTAGGCGTCCGCAAATCCAACGGGCAGCGTTACACGCCCGTCGGCAAATCTCGCGCCTTCCCTGTCGCCGGGCCCGCCGAGCGGGTCGAGCACACCTTGGGCAAAGTCCGCCGCCGCCTCGAGGATCGCTTCGGCGGTCTCGTCGTCACAATCGGGCCGGAGCGATTTGAGCCGCGCCCAGCCCGGGGTGCGGGCCAGAATTGCGAGGGTGCGGCTGACTTGCTCGTGATAGGACATGGCTTATTTGGGCTGCATACGGATAGCGCCGTCGAGCCGGATCACCTCGCCGTTGAGGTACTGGTTCTCGATGGCAAAGCGGACCGCATCGGCAAATTCGGCCGGATCGCCGAGCCGGGAGGGGTAGGGAATGGCGGCGGCAAGGCTTTCTTGTGCTTCGGCGGGCAGGGTGTGGAGCAGGGGGGTGAGGAAGATGCCCGGCGCGATGGTGTTGACCCTGATCCCGAAGCGGGAGAATTCGCGCGCTGCCGGCAGGGCCATCGAGACGATGCCGCCCTTGGAGGCCGAATAGGCGGCCTGCCCGATCTGCCCCTCGAAAGCGGCGACCGAGGCGGTGTTGACGATCACCCCGCGCGCCTTGTCCTCGCGCTCATCGAGCGCCGCCATGCGCTCGGCGGCCAGCCGCATCATGTTGAAGGTGCCGATGAGATTGACGCGGATAACGGTCTCGAAATCGGCCAGCGCCATCGGGCCTTCGCGCCCAAGGATGCGGCCCGCCGTGCCGATGCCCGCGCAATTGACGAGGATGCGCAGTCCGTCTCCCGCCGTGTTTGCAGCATCGAGCGCCGCTGCGGCTTCTATTTCGCTCGTCACGTCTCCCGAAACGGCAACGCCGCCGATATCTGTGGCGACGCGGCTGGCGGCCTCGGCGTTGCGATCAAACACGTGGACGACGGCGCCGCGCTCGGCGAGCAGCCTAGCGGTGGCTTCACCAAGGCCCGATCCGCCCCCCGTCACCAGTGCGCCAGCGCCCTTTATCTTCATGGTTCAGCTCCTTTTTGGGGCCGTGATGGCGCGCGGATCGCCCGCATAAAGCGCCCGCACCAGATCGTTGTGGTTGCGGAGAACCGCGCGCTGGTTGATGGACCCTTTGTCGGTCACTTCACCCTTCTCAAACCGCAAGGGTTCGGCAAGGATCATCACCCGCTTGATGCGCGAGGCGGAGCCGGTGGCCTGGGCCTGATGGGCGGCGAGCTTTTCGGCAAGGGCGGCGCGCACCGCCGGGTGGGCGTAGAGTTCGGCTTCAGGCAGCCTCTGCCCCTCGGGGAGCAGGGCCCTCAGCGCAGGGATGGCCGGGACGAGCAGCGCGCCGAGCTCGGCTTCGTTCTCCCCGGTGATCACCGCATCGCGGATCAGCCCGCTGAACTGGTTGACGATTCTTGCCCTGAGATCGCCCACCGCAACCCATGTGCCGGTCCGGAGCTTGAAATTTTCCGCGGTGCGGCCATCGAAGTAAAACCCCTTGGAGGGGTCGCCATCGACGGCAAATTTCACCGCGTCTCCGATACGGTAAAACCCTTCCTCATCGAACGCCTCGGCGGTGAGCTTTTCGTTGCGCCAGTAGCCGGGGGTGATGTTGGGGCCCTTGAGCCGGAGCTCGTATTTGCCCTCGACGGGCACGAGCTTGACGGTGACCCCTTGCGCGGGAATGCCCACATTGCCCGGGCGGTCCTGCGGGTCGGTGCAATAGAGCGAAAAGGGGGCGGTTTCGGTGGAGCCGAGCCCGGTGGTCATCAGGATGCGGTGGCCGGTCGCCTGTTCGGACAAGTCGATCAGTGCGTCCCAAGTGTGCTGGGCAAGCCCTGCCCCGGCATACATCATCAGCTTGAGGTTGCGGAAAAAGGAGGTGCGCAAATCCTCGTCCTCGCGCATGGCGTTGACCAGCATTTCAAAGCCGGCCGGCACGTTGAAGGCCCAGGTCGGCGAGACGTCCTTTAGATTGGCGATGGTCTGCCCGAACAGGGCCGGGGTCGGCTTGCCCCGGTCGATATAGTAGCTGCCGCCATTATAGATCGTGAGGTTGAAGACCTTGTTGCCGCTGGCCGTATGGTTCCACGGCGCCCAGTCGACGACGACCGGCGGTTCCTCGCGGAAATAGGAATAGCAGTCCACGATCATTTCCTGATTGGAGCACAGCATGCGCTGGGTCTGGATCACCGCCTTGGGCGAGCCGGTCGTGCCGGAGGTAAAGAGGAATTTTGCGATCGTGTCGGGCCCGGTCGCATCGAACGCGCGGTCGACCTCGGCAGTGGGTTCGGTTGCAAGGATATGCTCGAAATCAAAGACGTTGGCCCGGTCCCCGGGCACGTTCCGTGCGGTCGCAAACGCCATCCCGGGGCCGAACCCGGCATCGACAGGCTGGCGGAACACCGCGCCGTCATCGGCAAACACCATGCCGGGCGTGATCTGGCCGGCGATGTCGCGCAGTTTTGAGTAATCGGTCGAAACCGTGGCGTAGGCGGGCGCCAGCGCAGCCGAGGGGATGCCCACATGCTGGGCGCCCAGCGCCATCAGCGCGTGCTCGATCGAATTTTCCGAAAGGATGATGAGCGGCTTTTCCAGCGACAGGCCGTGATCGAGCAGGAACTGGCCGATGGCGCGGACATGGCGCAGCGCTTCGGCGTAGGTGACCTTGCGCCATGGGCCGGTATCGTTCCGGTCGGCCATCCACACCCGGTCGGGCGCGACCTCGGCCCAGTGGAGCAGCCGCTCGTTGATCTTGTCGGGATAGGGGCCAAGCGGATCCTCGCGCCAGACGATGATCTCCCCGTTGGGGCGATTTTCCCACCGCACGACGGGCGACCAGATTTTGACATCACGCAAAGGCCTGGGCGTCACGATCACCTCCCTGTCCACATCCCGAAATTCGTTTACAAGGAAACAATCTACATGTAAACGATCAAAAACCAGCGTTGAGGAGATTACGACATGGCGGGCGCCAGTTCAGCCGAATTCGTCACTTACGAGCGCAAGGGGGACGTGGCCCTTGTGGGACTGAACCGACCGCAAAAGCGCAACGCGATCAGCGACCGTTTCGTCGAGGAAATCGGCCTTGCCGTCGCCAAAGCGCAGAGCGAGGCCAAGGCCGCCGTGTTGTTTGGGCATGGCGACCATTTCTGCGCCGGGCTCGATCTTGCCGAGCACGTCAAGAAATCGCCCATCGAGGGCGTGCACGGCTCGCGGCGCTGGCATGGGGTGTTTTCGGGCATCGAGCACGGCACGATCCCCTGGATTTCCGCGCTGCACGGCGCGGTGGTCGGCGGCGGGTTCGAGCTTGCCGCCTCCACCCATATCCGGGTTGCCGACGAGACGGCCTTTTTCGCGCTTCCCGAGGGCCAGCGCGGTATTTTCGTGGGCGGTGGCGGTTCGGTGCGTATCGCCCGGCTCGTGGGCGTTGCGCGGATGACCGACCTGATGCTGACCGGGCGCGTCGCCTCGGCCGAGGAGGCCGAGCGCTGGAACATCGTGCAATATGTCGCCCCAAAGGGCACGGCGCTGGACAAGGCCATGGCGCTCGCCCAGACAGCGGCGGGCAATGCCGAGATCTCCAACTACGCGATCATCAACGCCCTGCCGCGTATTCAGGACATGGCAAAGGAGGACGGACTGTTCGTCGAATCCTTCATCGCATCGTTCACCGCGACCAGCCCCGAGGCCGAGGAACGGCTCAACGCCTTTCTTGAAAAACGCGCGCCCCGCCTCAAGGCGCCCGGCTCGGCCTGAGGCCGATCCATCCATGGCCGCCCGCTCCCCCGCAGACGTTGATCTTGGCAGGCTCGAGGGCGCGCTGGGATTCCTCTTGCGCCTCGCCCAGCTCAGGACCCAGGCCCGGTTTTTCGAGGAAAACGCCGAAGCCGACTTCAAGCCTGGCGAATTCACCGTATTGTGGGTCATCTGGCACAATCCCGGTATCCGCCAGAGCGTGCTGGGACAAAAACTGATGATCAAGCGCGCGCACATGACCAAGCTCGTGCGCTCGCTCGAAGACCGGGGGCTGGTCACCCGCCGCATCCCGGAAGATGATCGCCGCGCGGTCGAATTGACCCTTTCGACGGGGGCGGAAACCCAGATGAAAAGGGCTGAGACGCGGTTCTTTGCCTTTGAGGAGCGCATCGGTGCGCCTCTTTCAAAGACCGAGGTCGAGCAGTTGAACGTGCTCCTGCGCAAATTTCTCGGCCTTGGCTAAACCTTCCGGACGTTCAGGAATCCCCCATGAATATTGACGAGCTCATCGCCATCGACATCCACACCCACGCCGAGGAGCCCTGTTGCGGGACGCGCGATGACGGGTATGACGCCTTCCAGGCGGCGATGGCGAAATATTTCAAGAACCCGGGCGGCGCCGAGGGCATGCTGCCTTCGGTGCAGCAGACGGCGGATTATTACCGCGAACGCCGGATCGGCTGCGTGATCTTTCCGGTCGACGCCGAGCGCGAGACCGGCTTCAGGCGTTACCGCAACGAGGAGGTTGCCGAGATCGCGGCGCAAAACGCCGATATCATGATCTCCTTTGCCTCGATCGATCCCGCCAAGGGCAGGCTCGGTGCGCGCGAGGCGCGGCGGCTGGTGCGCGAATTCGGGGTGAAGGGCTTCAAGTTCCACCCCACCATGCAGGGGTTCTATCCCAATGACCGCGCCGCCTATCCGCTTTACGAAGCCATCGCCGAGGAAGGCGCGATCACCCTTTTCCACACCGGCCAGACGGGGGTGGGGGCGGGCATGCGAGGGGGGATGGGCATGAAGCTCAAATACTCCAACCCCCTTCATCTCGATGACGTTGCGGTCGATTTCCCCGACATGCCGATCATCCTCGCCCACCCGTCCTTTCCCTGGCAGGACGAGGCGCTTTCGGTCGCCACCCACAAGCCCAACGTCTATATCGACATGTCCGGCTGGTCGCCGAAATATTTCCCGCCCATCCTCGTGCGCTACGCCAATTCGCTCCTCAAGCACAAGATGCTGTTCGGCTCGGACTGGCCCGCCATAACCCCGGACCGCTGGCTTGCCGATTTCGAGAACATCGAGATCAAGGACGAGGTGCGCCCGCTCATCCTCAAGGAAAACGCCCGCAGGCTGTTGAAGCTCTAACGGGCGTTCAGAGGAGCGTCCGGATCAGAAAAAGAAGATCCAGAGCAGAATGATGATGGGGATCGGGATGCCGATCAGCCAGAGCAGGCCTGCACGAAACATGTTGCTTTTGTCCCTTGTTGTTCACATGGGGGGATAAGCGCTGGCCGACGCCAAGGTTCCCTGCGGGGTCAGTAGTCCTGCTCGTAGAAAATGCCCACCGAGGAATCGCCATCCGTCCCGGTTGCGCCCCGGGCGCGCAGGGAATCGGTGATTTCAAGGTCGATCGTCACCCGGCTCTGCCCGCCCGCGCCCGCTTCGACCCCCAAATAAAGCTCGTCGCTGAGATAGCGTCCGGCGCGCACCCCGGCATTGCCTTCGGCATCGGTCACGATGTCGAGATCGTCAAGGCCGGTGGCCTGCCGCAAGCTGTCGAGCAGCGAATTGTTTCCCCCGCCGCCGGCAAATTCGGCCGCCGCGGCGGCGAGTTGGGCAAGCTGGAGCGGTGACAGATCGCCCACGCTGCGATTGAACAGGAGCTGCGCCAGCACCTCGTCCTCGGGCAGCATAGGCTGCGAGGAAAAGGAAATCTGGGGCGCCGAGGCGCGGCCGGTTACCGTGACGAAGACCGTGATCCCTTCCCCCTCGGTCCGTGCAACGAGATCGATAAAGGGATCGAGGTCCCCGATCAGGGTCACCGTGCCGCTCTCGAAATCGATGCGCTGGCCGAGAATGGCGAGCCGCCCCCGGATCAGTTCGAACCCGCCGACCGGCTCGATGGCGGCGAGGTTTCCGGTGATCCTGAGGCTTCCGCCCACCTCCGCATCGAGCCCGCGCCCGCGCAGGAAAATCTGGTTGGGCGCCGATATGGCGACATCGAGCCTGATGGGGGCGGGCGCAGCCGCATTGCCCTGGGCCCGCTCATCGGCGCGGGCGCGGGCCAGCGTCGCTGCAACCTCACCTGGCGCATTGCGGTGTTCCACCGCGACCAGTGTGCTGTCGGGCCCGAACCCTTCGGGGATGGTGATATCGGCCCGTTGGATGGCGATATTGCCCGAAAGCAGCCCCCCCGCGGTGAGCGGCCCGGTAAAATTGAGACCCCCGTTGAGCGTTGCGACCAACAGATTGCCGTCGGCATAGCGCGCATTGTCGAGCGTGATCGCGACATTGGACGTCAGATTGGCGTCAAGGCCGATGGTGCCGGACGCCGAGACCACGCCGCCGGTCACCAGCCTCGCCGAAGCGGAATTAATGGTCACCGCGCTTGCCGAAAGCGTGGCGCTGGCGTTGATATCCTGCAGCCTCAAGGCCAGCGCGGGGTCGATATATTCCGCGCCCGCCACCGATACGCTGCCGGAAAATCGTGGATCGTCGATCCGGCCGGTCACGCGCGCGTCGAGACTGGCCGTGCCGATCACTTGCGCACCGCTGTCGGCGATGAAACGGTTGGCGAGCGAAAGCGGGATCGACCCGTCGATGGCGATATCGAGGCCGTTACCCGCAAGGGGAATGACGCCCTGCGCCGTGGCGCTCAACCCCTGCGACCCCGTCGCGCGCGCATTGGTGAGCGTTACCCGGTTGTCGGCAAAGCTGCCCTCGGACGAAACGCTCAAGGGTGCGATCCCCAATTCGTTTATCGCCGCCGCGCCAAGCCCGCCCCCCTCGATCGCGAATGTGGCGCGCGGATCGCTCGGGGTCCCCGAAATCCGGGCTGTACCATCGAGCGTGCCGGCGAGGCCAAGGCCGGGAACGACGGTGTTGGCGATGTTGAGGGGGAGAGCGGTGACTTCGAGCGCGATGTCGAGGGTTTCGCCCGCGCTGCCGGTGGCACTGATGCGGCCCGATCCTATGGCCAGATCGACGCCTGAGAACTGGACCGTGTCATTGGCAACGGTAAGCGTTGCCGGCGCGCTCAACCGCGCCGAAAGCTCGCCTTGCGCCAGAGAGAAATTCTCGAGCGCGATGCGGTAGCCGTCGGTTATCGGCGCGAGCGAACCGGAAAGGGTCGCATCGGTCTGGTTGGCGAGCCGCGCGGAGCCGGAAAATTGCGTGTTGCGGCCCGTGGCGTTGGCGGTCAATTGCAGGGTTTCGATGTCGAGCCCGCCCGCCGACGCACCCGACGCTTCGACGGTGCCGTCGATGGTGGGCACATCGAAGAGATTGACCACCGCGCCCTCGATGCGGCCCGAGCGGAGCGCAATGTCGCCGAAAACGATGTTGTCGAGATTGGCGCTGACGAAGGCCGATTGCGTGCCGTCGCCGCGCGTCAGCCTGATATTGGCGGTTGCCGCTCCCCGCGCCTCGACCAGCGCCAGCGCGGCGGCGGTCTCGATATTGGGGGCGTTGAGCGCTATCCGGCCCTCCAAGAGCCCCGAGGCGAGGCGGTTGAGATTGCCCGAGAGGTCCGTGCCGGGCGCAGAGAAGGCGATATCCGAGAGGACCAGGCGCTCGGCATTGGCGTCGATGCCCGAATGGAGCGAAATCCGATGCCCTTCGAGGAACGCGGTGCCTTCGACCTCACCGACAAGGCCGGTCTCGCGGTTGATGCCGGTAAACCCGATCCGGGCGTCGCGCAGCGCACGGTCGGCCAACTCGCCCTGCGGCACGGTTGCCGTAAGCACCAGGTCAAGGACGCCCTCTTCCCCCGCAGCCGTTCCCGAAACGGTCAGTTCTCCGGTCGCGTCGGGCGAAAGCGCGGCAAGGTCGGCCAGAACGATATCGAACCCGAAATCGGCCGCGTTGCTGGAGAACGTTCCGTCGGCGGTGAGCGAGACCTCGGAGGTCGTCAGCGCAAAGTTCTCCGCCACGATGCCCGCCTCAGTCCGCGCGATGCGGCCCGAAAGCTGCGCCTCGCCGCCGATCAGGCTGTCGGCGACCGGCTCGCCGACCGAAAGGTCGCGCGCCGTCCCGTCAAGCGTCAGATCGAACCCCCCGATGGCGGGGGAAAGCGTGCCGGCGGCATCGAGGGCAATGGCGCCCGACAGATCGCGCCCGGCCAGCCCCGAGAACGGAGCGAGCGTATCGGCATCGAGCGCGATATCGCCCTCAAAAACGCCGCCGTCGATCTCGCCCGCCATTTCGAGCAGGAGTGCCTGGCCCACCAGGCGCAATTGCGCCAGTTGCACCGGATCACCCGCCTCCCAGAGCCCCGCGACGCCAAAGCCGATGCGCGCACCCAGCGCATCTGCGATTTCAGGCGAGCGGGCGGCAATGCCTTCAGCGGTGCCGTCACCGTTGAAGGTGATGCGCCGGGTGGCAGGATCGTCAAGATTGGCGGCGATGCCGTTGGCTGTAAGAGCGAAGCGCTCCGCGCCGAAATCGGGAGTTTCGAGCCCTTGGACCTCGAGCGTGCCCAGCCAGTACTCGGAATCTTCCGCCCCGAAATCTACCGAGAACCGCCCCCGATCTATCTTTGTCGTGGCGCCCGGCACGGGCAGGGTCACGGGCCCGTCATCGGCAATCCCGATCTCGCCCTTGATGTCGAGACGGCGCAAGAACCAGTCGGCAGTCGTCGCTCCGGTGGCGTTGAGGGAAAGCTGGCCGCCCGAAAGGTTGAGCTGCATCAGATCCAGCCCCCCGGCATCGGGCAATAACGCGTTGAGTGCGAGCGTGGTTTGCGCCCCGAAGAAATCGCCATAGGCAGCGGGAAGGATATCGGCGACCGGTCCTTCGAGCGCTGCATCGATAGCAAGCCCCCGGGTGCTCTCGTTGAGGGTTCCTGCGCCGGTGAGAATGCGCTGGTTGCCTGCATCGAAAGTCAGAGCCACCGAGAGGTCCTCAATGGGGCCTGCGCCCGATAGCCCCAATGCGATCTCGGGGCGACCCTCGATATTGAGAAGGTTGGCGAGAATTCCGTTCTCCGGCTCGATCAGTTGCAGGTCGAGATCGATTTCGCGGGTTTCATTGGCGTAGGCGAGATCGAGGGCAAGCGTGCCGCCCGGACCGTCCAGCCGTTCGATATCGAACTCGGCGTCGATGGCGCCGCCTTCGAGGGTCATCGATCCGGACACCGAGATTTCCGAACCGAGCCCGAAAACCTCCTCGCCGAACCGGACGCGGGGTACGGAAAGGCTTTCAAGAACGATCGCGACGGGAAATTCGGGTACGGAGAACCCGCCTGCTTCTGGCGAGGGCATGCCCGGTTCCTCGGTGGAAACGGGATTGCGAACGTAGGTGATGGAATCGGCGGAAAGCGAGCGCACCTCGAGGCGCCCGAACAGCAGCGCGCCCTGGTTCCAGTTGATCGCGGCGTTCTCGATGATCAGCCAGATGCCCTCGGTATCGGAAATGGTGATCTGGCCGATCGAGGCTTCCGAGGACAGCGCCCCCTCGATATTGGTGAGCCTTATCTGCCGGTCGGGCGAGGAAATCTGGTTCTCGACGAACGAGACAAGGCCCGAGCGCTGCGCCTCGGCATCGAGCGTTGCCGCGCGCGCCAGCGTATCGAGGAGGCTTTCCTCGGCCTCCTGCGCCGGGGCGGCAACCGGAGCCAGCGCCAGCGCACCGGCGCAGCAAAGAGCGGCCAGAGACCTCAAAACGCCTGTCCTATCCCTACATAAAGCGCATAGTCGGGATCACCCGCGCGCTTGTTGAGCGGCAGGGCGAGATCGAGCCTGATCGGCCCCAGCCCGGTATGATAGCGCACCCCGACGCCCGCCCCCAGCCGCAACTGGTCGAGGCCGGGGAAGGTATCGGCGGCGACATAACCGCCATCGACGAACGCCACCGCGCCCCATTCGTCCGTGAACCGGGCGCGCGCCTCGATCGAAGCCTCGAGCAGATAGCGCCCGCCGGTCACCCGGCCCGTACCGTCGTCCACCCCGATCGAGCGGTAGCCATAGCCGCGCACCGAGCCGCCGCCGCCTGCGAAAAACAGCATGTCGGGCGGAATTTCACCCAGCGCCGGCCCGGCCAGCGCCCCGGCGCGCACCCGGCCCGCAAGGATCACGTTGTTGTCCGCCCCGAACCCGAAATAGGTCCGCGCCTCTGCGGTGGCCCGGACGATGGCGTTGCGATATTCAAATTCGTAAACCGGATCGATGGTCCCCGCGATATAAAAGCCCTCGGAGGGATCGAGCTGGGAATCGCGATTGTCGAACGTTCCCGCGCCGTAAAGGCCAACGGTCGTGAAATTGCGGTTGGCGCCGAACGTCCGGTCGTTCTCGAACAGCGAATGCTTGATCTGGAAGCCGCCCTCGGCGCTGATCTGGTCGGTGAAAAGGTGACTAAGCCCGATCCTTCCGCCAGCCGAGGTTTCCGTATAGAGCGGCAGCACCGTGCGCTGGACCGAAACGGCGGTCATCAGATCGGTATCGGGGGTGAAGATACCGGGCTTGGTGAACGTGCCGCCGAACGCATAGTCGAACTCGGCGGTATCGACCGGCCAGCCGATCCCGGCAATCCTGGCGTCGAGCCTGAGCCTTTCGGCCTGCCCGAACAGGTTGCGGTGCAGCCAGAACCCTTCCACCCCCAGCCCGTCGATGGTCGAGAACGTCGCGCCGACACCGAAGCGCCGCAACGCCTGCTCCTGGACGAAAACGGTGAAGGGGAGCGACGAATCCGGGCTGACGGTTTCGGCGGCCTCGATCCGAAGCGCCCGGAACACATCGAGCCGCGCCAGCCGCTCGCGGGCCAGCGCGATGTCGTCGGGGTCGTATTCTGCGCCCGGCACGAGCCCGGTCTGCCGCACGACGAAATCGGGGGCCATGTTTTCGGCGCCCTCGACAACAACCGGCCCGATCGTTGCATAGCGCCCGGGATCGAGCGTTATGCGCACATCGAGCAGACCCGTTGCGTGGTCGGCGACGACCTCGCGCGACCCGATCCTGGCCTTGGCGTGTCCCTGCTGCCGCCAGGCCTGGACGAAAAGCTGCTCGGCCTGCGAAATGACAGTGGCCCGCGCCACGTCTCCCTCGACAAAACCGCGCTCCCGGGGCGCCTCGACCACATCGCGCCGGTCGGTGGCCTCAGGCGCGCGATTGACGACATCGAGCCTGCCGAAGCGGAACTGGCGGCCCGGATTGACGGTGACGGCGACGAGAGCGGGTTCGTTCACCCGTGCGTCGGGCGGAATGGAATTGGCTTCCCGCCCATCGACGCGGATGGAGATCGCCCCCCCATAATAGCCGTGGTTGTAAAGCGCTGCGAGCAGCCGCGCATAATCGCCCCGCGCCCGCGCCAGAAGGCCCGGAGCGCCCGAAGCGGGCTGTTCGCGGGCGGTCCACAGGCTCGATGCGGCGCGCAACGCCTCATCGAGCGCCGCATCGGCGCCGGTTTCCAGCGTCAGTTCATAGGTGCGGGGATCGGCGATGATCGCTTCGGCGTCCTCGCTGCTGTCCCCGCCGAAAAAATTGATGCCGAACAGCTCGAACGCCACCGCAGGCTGGGCGAAAAGCCCGAGCGCGAGAACGAGCGCGGCAATCCTTGAGGTTTCAAATGGCTTCACGGCTGGTACGCAATCAATTCAATCCATCCCGCATGCGCACCCCCCGCTTGGGACCTCGGCCGCAATTGATGCAAAAGCCTACCACAAAAGCTGCTCTCGGGTCACCCCTAAGCGCGGACCGTTACGGCAAATCGGCCCCGTTTTGGGCCTTTGAAATGGCATCGAGCATGGAAAACGTGCCCTCGAACATGTCAACGGCGGGCCTGAGTTCCAGTCCGGGATTGGCGTTTCTGTAGGCCGAGGCGGTGAGGATGGAGGCCCCCAGATTGTTTCCCGCGCTCTGCCGGGGTGGCGCTGACGCACTTCCATCCGCCGCATCGATCGCCTCGAGCGCGGGGCTGGTCCCGGTGCGCACGGCAAGAGTTTCAGGACGTTGCGGGGGCAAAAAACCGAGCGCCACGACCACGGGCGCGTCGAACTGGGGGATGGGGGCGGGAGGCGCAGGGGGCGTCTCGACTGCCGCAACAGCCGTGGGCGGGGTGGGTGCCGCCGGCGAGAGGGGGCCGGGGCGAAGCCCCGTTTCTTCGAGCAAGCCCCTGTCGCGGGCGGCGTAATAATAGCCGCGCGCATAGTGCCGGACGGCGGCATCGTGATTGCCCCCGGCCACGATATAGGCGCCGCGCAGATATTTGACTGCGTAGATGAGGTTGGTTTCCGCATCGAGCAGGTCCTCGGGCTTGCCCTTGAAGCCCATGGTGCGCGCCGTTTCGGGCAGGATCTGCATCAGCCCCCAATAGGGCCCGTTCCGGGCTCGCGGATTATAGGTCGATTCCCGGATGACCACGCGGTGGACGAGGTCGGCGGGCACATCGTAGTAATCGGCGTAATACTGGATGAGGAGATTGATATAGGCGCGCTCGTCGGCCTTGGCCGGAAGCGCGGCAAGCCCGATGAGAAGGGCGGCAGCAAGTGCGAGCAGCTTTCGTGCCGGCATGGCTGTCATTTCTCCCCGCTCAAGATCACTGGCGCGCCCTTTCCCGCTACCACAGTTGCGCCCATAATGGGAACCCGTATGGCAAATTCACGGCCAGAACGCGGCAAATTGCCTTCGGGCGCCAAAATGCTCTATGCACTTTGCCATGCTTAACCCGATGCCCAAGACCTTTGTTTACGATCCGCCGCGCGAGCCTTGGCTCTCGGTGCTCCATGAGGACGAGCACCTGATCGTCCTTGATAAGCCCTCGGGCCTGTTGAGCGTGCCGGGCAAGGACCCCGCGCTTTCCGATAGCCTGCAGACCCGTGTGCTCGAACGCTGGCCCGGCGCTGGCACCGTGCACCGGCTCGACAAGGACACCTCGGGCATCATCGTCATGGCCAGGGACAAATGGACCCATGGACGGCTGGGCATCCAGTTCGAGAAGCGCCTGACCCGCAAGATCTATATCGCAAGGGTCTGGGGCGCGCCGGAAGAAGATGAAGGATTTGTCGATCTGCCCCTTGCCACCGACTGGGAGAACAAGCCGCGCCAGCAGGTCGACCACGAGCGCGGCCGCTCCGCCCAGACCCGTTGGGCGGTGATAGCGCGCGAGGGAAGCATCACCCGGCTGCGCCTGACGCCCGTCACGGGCCGCACGCATCAGTTGCGCGTCCATATGCGCGCGATCGGGCATCCCATCATCGGCGATGAATTTTACGCAACGGGCCCGGCGCTGGCCGCCGCGCCAAGGCTGAACCTGCACGCGGCCCATCTGGGCTTCATCCACCCGGCCACCGGCGAGGCCGTGGATTTTCAGACCCCTGTTCCCTTCTGAATCACCGCCCCGATACCGCTGCACGAAGTTCGCAATCAAACAGTTGCACTTCGCCGGACCTTCAATTAGTTTCCCGCCAATTCCGCCCGGCCCGCGCCGTGCGAAGCACCCGTAGCTCAGCTGGATAGAGCGCTGCCCTCCGAAGGCAGAGGTCACACGTTCGAATCGTGTCGGGTGCGCCATTTCAGAACAGAACTATGAACGCCGAACGCCGCCGTTTCTACGCTTGAAGCGGCGACCAGCGTTCGCAGCAGTTCCGACTTCGATCCCATGATGCGAACCTCGTCGTCGGCGACCTCGACGCGCTGCGCCAGAGCGCGCAGATGGTCGCGTCGGTAGCCGCCATCGTCGAGTCGTATCCGTTCGCGGGCTTTGCGGGCGAAGCCCTTGAGCATTTCCGGGCTGACGCTTTGATTGCCTGAACTGTCGAGCGCGAGCTGGGTACGCTCGGCGTCCGCAGCGGCCTGATCCCGTAACGCCTTTAGGCTCGCCATGCGCTCTTTTGCCATGGCGTCGTCCTTGTCCACCATGCCGGCTTCGATGGCGTCAAAGAGACGACCGAGCCGCTGGTCGGCTTCCGTGATTCGCCTGTGAAGTTCGGCAAGATGCTCGCGGCGGCGCTCGGCTCGCTCCTGCCGCCGGTCGATGACGCTGGCGAGGACAGTTTCCAGTCGCTTGGGCTGGAGCAGCCGATCTCCGATATGATCGGCGACAAGACGGTCCAGCTTGTCCATCGGGATCGTGCGGCCCTTGCAGCCGGTCTTGCCCTGCCGCGCCTTGGTCGAGCAGGTGTAATAGCGGTATGTCTGCCCAGCGCTTCCCTTTCCAGTGCGTAGTGTCATGGCACCTCCGCACTTGGCGCAGAAGCAAATGCCGGTAAGCAGCGTGGGGCCGCTGGATACGCGGGCTGGCGTCACCAAAGGATCGCGCGACCTCAAACGCGCTTGCACAGCGTCGAATATTTCGCGTTCGATCAGAGGTGGAACGGCCATGATGGCGACTTCGCTCTCCGGCTTCTTCTCCCGGTCCTTGTGCGAGCGCGTATTGAACCTGTGCTCGCCGATATAGGTGGTGCGGGTAAGGATGGCGTGGATTTGCGCTAGACCCCATTTGCCACCATCACGGGTGAAGAAGCCGTGCTCGTTGAGATAAGTGGCAATAGCCTTGACGCCCATTGCGCCGGACTTGCCGTCACCTTCGAGATAGAGCCGATAGATCAGCCGCACGGTGTCGGCGTGCAGCGGGTCGATCTCCAGCTTCTTCTTGATCTTCGATCCCCGCTGCTCGGCCGCGACGATGCGATAGCCGATAGGAGGTCGTGCGCCGTTCCAGAAGCCTTGGCGGGCGTTCTCGTTCATGGGGCGTAGGACGTGCTTGGCGTTCTCCTTGGACTGGTATTCGTCGAACAGCGCCATGATCTGCCGCATCATCTGGTGCATGGGGTCGTCGCCCATCTCCTGCGTGATGGACACCAGCTTGACGCCGTTCTTCGCCAGCTTGCGAACGTAGAACTCCATCTCGAAGTGATCGCGGAAGAAGCGGCTGAACGAATGGACCACCACCACGTCGAACGGCGCGGGCTTGGACGTACCGGCCTCGATCATGCGCTGGAACTCGGGGCGCTTGTCGTTGGTGGCGGTTGCGCCGGGCTCGACATAGGTTTCAACGAGCTGGTAGCCCCGTTGCTCGCAATAGGCTTCGCCCTGCCGCTTCTGGTCGGGAATGGAAATGTCATGCTCGGCCTGCCGGGCAGTTGAGACGCGAAGGTAAAGCGCGGCGCGGGCGGTAACGGTTGGGCAGTGCATGTTCATGGCCGGTCTCCCATAGCCTTCTTCGCCTTGGGGCGGTCGATCAGGGGCAGCGCCAGCTCCACGCGGTCATGAACCACCTTGGGCGCAAGCTTGCGGCCGTGGCCCGGCTCAAGCCGCACAAGGCCGTAGCTCTCCATCGTTTTGAGGGTGCGTGACAGATTGGAGCCGGCCCGGCCGGTGATTTCCGCCAGTTCTTCCAGCGATGCCGGGGCTTTCTCGGCGATGACGCGAAGCAACTCGCGGTTCCCGGCCGACAGCACCTTGGCGAAGGATTCGGTCGAGGTGAACCACACCTTCGGGTCGCCGGGCGCGGGCTTTTCCTCGCCCTTGGCAATCCGCATGGTGCGGGCCTTCATTTCTTCATAGTCGGCAATCCCGACTTTCAATGTGGTCATAGGGCACCTCGCTCCTTCAAAACCGCGTCCACCGCCTGCCAGAAGTCGGCCAGCAGCGTGGCCGCATCCTCGTAGGCGTAAGGCTTCACGGTCTGGAGGCGGTGCCGATGGTCCATCGGTTCGCCGCGTCTGCCTCGGCCGACCGGATGGGCATTGTCGAGGCCGACCAGCCGTTCGCCCGAAGGCCCGTGAAGCGTGAGCGAATAATCGAGGCCATGCGGCTTTTCCGGCGAGGCCGGAACGCGGGTGACGACAAACTTCACCCAATAGCCGCCTTCGGGATCGACAAAGAGCATCTGTCCGTCGAGGTCCAGAAGCGTGTCGAGGCCCGGATCACGATGACCGCTCACGCCTTTTTCCTATCAATCTGTGATAGGAAATACAAGCTGTCATCCGGCTTTCGCGGGCTCAAGAGTTCGTCGAACACATCGCCGAACCAACGCTCGAACACGTCAATCTCGGCCTCGGTGACGGGAATGTCCTCCGGCCAATCGTCCGTGACACGCATCCTCTGTCCATCCGGGCCGAGAAGTGGCGTGTCGCTGGCTCGCGTTCGGCCGTCCGGCGTGGGATCGTCAGCGTAATCGAAAAGATCGTCGGGAAGTGGTTCGGGGATCGACTGTCGCGGTCGCCCTTTTCGGGCGCGGCGGCGCTCTGCGCACATGGAATCCTCCTTGGTTCGGTGTGGACTCCGGGACGCTCAAGGCCCCGGAATTAATCGAACCATGGAGGGCAGTCGGCGGGCTGTAGCGTGCCGCATTTGCGCCTATGCGCTGGCGGCACCCCTGCGGGTTGGGACTTAGCTTGCAGCGCGTCGTGCCTTGGCGAAACCGCGATCCGTGGCGATGAACCGCTCCAGCATCGGCACGATGAGCCTGATGGGGTCGGCGGCGGGCTGGCCGCTATAGCGGGCCAGCACCTCGGCATAGGCGACCAGATCGCGGTGAAGCGACGCGGGCAGCTCCACCGTCACCTTGACCGGCTTGTCGTCGGGGAGCGGTCCGAGTTTCAGCTTGGTCACGGTCAACCTCCTGTCGGCTCTAACACAAGGTCGCGGGTGACGATAATCCTGACCGGGAAGCCCGGCCGAATGGTCAGCGTCGGCGCGACCTGCAACTGGCGCTGCACGATCTGCTGTCCCGCCTGATTGACGGTATCCTGCGCCCCGTCTCGAATTGCCCGGATAAGCCGGTCCTCGTCGTCGGTCGCCAGCTCCGTGCCCATGCCAAGCAACGTGGACAGCCCTGCGGCCTTCATCAGATCCCACCAATGATAATCGACGCCGTCCTCAAGGCCGGCATAGCCGCTGGCGTCCGCGCCCGGCAGGCGCTCAAGGACGATGGAACGGCCGCCTGGCAGGATCAGGCGATTCCACACCAGCAACACGCGGCGCTGGCCGAAGGTCACGCCGTCATCGTATTGGCCGATGATGCGCGTTCCCTGCGGGATCAGCAGCAGCGAGCCGGTCGGGCTGTCATAGACGTTCTCGGTTACTTGCGCCGTGACCTGCCCCGGAAGGTCGGAGCGGATGCCGGTGATGAGCGCAGCCGGGATCACGGCCCCGGCCTGAAGGATATAGGGCGATGCCGGCGGCGCGACACGATCCGGCGCGACGGTCTGCCGGTCCACGGGGCCACTGAGGAAAGCCGCGTGGCGATCCTGTGTCGCGGGCTGCCCGCCGAGGCCAAGCCCGGCAAGGCCGGGCATGGCGGTGCCGGCTGGCGCTCCCGTGCGCGGGCCGGACTGGAAAAAGACGTTGCTCAAGCGCGCGGCTTCTTCCTCGGCCCTGCGGCGTTCTTCCTCTGGATCGACGGCGGGTGTCGTGATGGCCGGCGTTACAATGGGCTGTCCCCGGTTCTGCGCGTCGAGGATCGGACGGCCGAGGTCGCCGGGCAGCGCAGGGCCAAGCACGGGGCCGCTGTAGTCGCTCGGCAGGCCGGCGAGGCCGTCCGCCGTGGGCCGGTTCTCGGTCGAATAGAGTTCGTCGCCTCCCGGTCCCCCGTCGCGGGTCTGGAGCGCATAGATCAGCGCGCCGCCGATGCCGAGAAGCGCAACCGCGCCGACGCCAGCCAGCATCTTGCGGGACAGGCGGGTGACGCGGGGCGATTCAGCGCGCAGGCGCATGGGGGTGGCGGTATCGGTATCGCTCATAAGGACGATCCTCCCGTGGTCGTTCTGGCTGGCTCTGCTGCGGCCTGCGTCGGGTTGGTGCGGACGATCCTGACGACCTGCTGGCGGTTGCCGCTGCCAAGGCGCAGCTCGGCCGAGCCGAACAGGCGGTCCACGATCAGGACGTTCTGGTGGACTCGGCTGTTGACGATCTGCGGTTCGCCATTCGTGCCGAGCACGAAAATCGGCGGCATTTCGCCCTGCACGATCCCGGCCGGGAAGACGACATAGGCGCGCCTGCCATCGTCGAAGACGGAGACGGGCCGCCATGGCGGGCTGTCGCCCTGCACCTGCAAGCCATAGCGATAGTTCCGCGCAGCCTCGGCCGGGACGGTCTGGCGCTGGCCTGCTGGCGGCGCGGGATAGGCCCATGCCACGGCGGGCATGTAGAGCGATTTCCGCGCGCGCAGTTCGATCATGTAGGTGCGTCGGTCGGTGGTGACGACAAGGTTGGTGGCAATGTCCGGTCGTGTCGGCTTCACGAGGATATGGACACGGCGGTTTGCACCGCTGCCGCTCTCGGTGTCGCCGATGATCCAGCGGGCGGTGTCGCCCGCCGCAATCGGCCCCGCGCCTGTCAGGCTTTCGCCTGGCTCCAGCGCGATCGTCGTGATCTGCCCGACTGCGGCATAGACCTGATAGAGCGCGCCTTCGCTCCATGGGAAAACCTGTATGGCGTTGTAGTAGCCTTCCCGGCGCGGCTCGACGCGGGCGGCGGCGTTGGCGTTCTCGACGCGGCCGGTCGGCGTGCCTGCGGCGATGCCGCCGCGTGCGACGGTCCATGCCGGGGGCACATGCAGCGGCCGGGGCGTGTTGTCGGTTGCCGCCGCCTGCTCGGTCGGCAGCGGCGGCACGCTGGCGTCGTAGCTGAATTGCGGCGTCCGGTTGGTGGCGCAGCCGGCGAGCATGGTCGCCGAAAGCAGCATGGCCGCGATTGTCGGGGTGCGGGTGATCATCCTCATTGGCTCATCTCCCGCGACCACGAAATTGCATTGACATAGATTCCCAACGGGTTGGCGCGCAGGCGCTCGGCGTCGCGCGGTGGCTGGATGACGATGGTGAGGATGGCTGTCCATCGCTCGGTCCTGGCGAGCTGGCCGTTCTCGAAATGACGTTCGGTCCACGCGACGCGGAAGCTGTTGGGGGACGCCCGGATGACGCTCGACACTTCGACGGCGACCTGCTGACGGCCGACCTTGGCGAAAGGATCATTGGCGCGGGCGTAGTCGTTGAGCGCCGCCGCGCCGCGATCCGTGGTCCATTCATAAGCCCGAAGCCAGTTCTGGCGGACAATGATCGCGTCGGCCGGGATCGCGCGGACCTGCTCGATGAAGCGGCCAAGATGAAAAGCGATCTGCGGATCGGTCGGGCGATAGTCCGCAACGGCCGGAGCGACGGTCTGCGCCTGTCCGAGATTATCGACCTGCACCACCCACGGCACCACGGTCCCACGTGCGGACTGCCAGACCAATGCCGAGGCGAAGCCGGCCGAAAGGATCAGCGAACCGAACGCCATATAGCGCCAGTTTTTCGCCTGCACGCGGGCCGAGCCGATGCGCTCGTCCCATGCCTGCGCGGCCTTCTGATAGGGTGTCTCGGGTTCCGGCGATTTGCCGTAATGGGTGACTGGTCGTTTGAAGATGCTCATGAGCGGTCACTTTCGGAAAGGTTGATGGAGGAACCGGAGCCGTGGCTGTCGCCGGAGCGCACCGCATGGGCGGCCATGGTCGTGCCGTGGTTCATGGCCTGCGAGCGCCGCATCCGTTGCGCCCATGCGGGCGGGCTGCCGGCCGGGCCGGATGCTGCTGCGGCGGGATCGGCGCTCGCGCCGCCGACCGTGCCCATGGTCGAGCTGCCGCCCGACGCGCCGAATCCGGCTTTCGCGCCAGCGGAGAAGCTGGATTTGACGGATTCGCTGGCGCGCGCGGCGGCGCGTTTGAGCGGCGAGATAGCCGCCGATCCTGCGGCACGCGCGACGCCGCCGAGGCCGGAGGCGACGCCTGCCGCGCCGGACTGGCCGAGCGATCCGACGCTATAGGCGGCGGTCGCCGCGCCTGCGGTGGCCGCGCCGCCGCGGACGGCCGCGGCCCCGCCGGACAGGGCAGCGGCACCACCTTTGGCGGCGAGCATGGCCCCGCCGCCAGCGGCGACGGCTGCACCTGCGACCGCAAGCCCGGTTCCAACGGCAGCACCCGCGCCAAGCTGCGGCCCGCCCGAAACGATGCCGTTGGCGATGCCGGGACCGAAGATGCCGAGGCCGAGCAGCGACAGGGCTGCCAGCACAATCGCCATGGCGTCGTCGATGGTCGGGGTTGCCCCGCCGAAACCGGCCGTGAATTGCGAAAACAAGGTGCTGCCGATGCCAATGATGACGGCGAGGACCAAGACCTTGATGCCGGACGACACCACATTGCCCAAGACCTTCTCGGCCATGAAGGCGGTCTTGCCGAACAGGCCGAAGGGGATCAGCACGAAACCGGCAAGCGTGGTCAGCTTGAACTCGATCAGCGTCACGAAAAGCTGGATGGCGAGGATGAAGAAGGCCAGCACCACCAGCGCCCATGCGAACAGCAGGCACGCGATCTGGATGAAGTTCTCGAAGAAACTGATCCAGCCCATCAGGTCGGAAATGGAATCGAGAAGCGGACGGCCGGCGTCGAGGCCGGTCTGCGCCACGCGGCCCGGCCGCATCAGATCGGTGACGGAAAAGCCGGTGCCCGATGCCATGAGGCCGAGGCCGGCGAAGCTCTCGAAGACGATACGTGCGAGGTTGTTCCAGTTGGAAATGATGTAGGCGAACACCCCAACGAACATGGTCTTCTTCACCAGCCGGGCGATGATGTCGTCATCCGCGCCCCATGCCCAAAAGAGTGCGGCGAGCGTCACGTCGATGACGATCAGCGTCGTGGCGATGAAGGCGACCTCGCCGCCGAGCAGGCCGAAACCGCTGTCGATGTAGCTGGTGAAGACCCCTAGAAACGAGTCGATGACGCCGGTGTTTCCCATGGTCAGCGCCCTTCGCTGGTCTGCGGCGCGGCGGGTGCTGACGGGCGGCCGAGGAAGCGGTCGCGGGATTCGGCCCATGCGGCGAGGCAGCCGGCATCGCTGGCGGCAGCCTCGCCGAGCTGCTGGCAGCGGCGCAGAGTTTCGCGCAACGGGTCGGCCGGGGGCTGGAAGGCCGGCGCAGGGGGTGGCGCGGAAGGTTCATCCTTCCGCGCCATGTCGATTGCGGTCACTGTCAAGGCAATCGCAACGAACACCACGGCCCCGAGCCGGGCCAGCATCTTGCCGTCCATGGCGAGCCTCCTGTCAGTTGTTGCCGTTGAACATCTGCGCGTTGCCCGGCTGGTAGCCGGTGCCGGGCGTCAGGAACCGCTCGCGCTGGATGCGGCCCTGTTCGGCGGCGGTCGCCCGCTCTGCCTCGGTCAGCGCATCGGCGCGGCCATTCGCCGAGATGACCGCGATCAGGTCGGAAAGCTGTTGCGACTGGAGCGCGAGAAGCTGATTGCCGGCCTGCGTGGCTTGCAGCGCGCCGGTTGCGCCCTGACTCTGGCCGACCAGCGCGGCCATCTCGGCACGGTTGCCGTCGATATTGCCGACCGCGCCCGCCTGAACGCGCATCGCGTCCTGCAAGCCGCCGACCGTGTTCTCCCAGCGGCTACGTGCATCGGCGACAAGCTGGGCGTCGGTCGTCGAAAGCGAGACGTTGCCGTATTGCTGCTGGAACGCTTGGTCGATCTGCCCGACCTCGAACGCGATGTTCTGCGCTTGGCCGAGAAGCTGCTGCGTGCGCTGGACGTTCTGCTGGAGCTGCTGGAGCGAGGAATACGGTAGGCTCGCCAGATTGCGCGCCTGATTGATGAGCATCTGCGCCTCGTTCTGGAGGCTGGTGATCTGGTTGTTGATCTGCTCCAGCGTGCGCGCTGCCGTGAGGACGTTCTGCGCATAGTTGCTCGGGTCATAGACGATCCGGCCGAAACCGAATTGCGCATGGGCCGGGGTTGCCAGCATGGGTGAAAGCGCGACGGGCACGGCAAGCGCCAGCGCGAGGGCTGACGCCCCGACGATCTTGGGATAGGTCATGGAAGAATCTCCTGTGTGGGGTGGGTATCGAGCCGGGCCGGCGCGGCGGATTCCGGCCGGTCGGCAAGATTGGTGAGGTTCGGGATCAGCTCGGCCGCCCACTCGACGCCGCGATGGCGTAGCCAGCCGGCGAGGAAACCGGCGCGGCCGTGCTCGGCATGGATGCGCGCGATTTCGGTCTGGTCGGATTTGGAGGATGCGGCGCAGAGCGCGAGGCCGACTTCGGACAGGCCAAGCTCGAACAGGCGATTGCCCCTGCGGCTTTGGCAGTAATAATCCCGCTTGGGGGTGGCCCTTGCGAGGATTTCAATCTGCCGGTCATTGAGGCCGAAGCGGCGATAGATGGCCGTGATCTGCGGTTCGATGGCGCGCTCGTTCGGCAGCAAGAGCCGCGTCGGACAGCTCTCGATGATGGCAGGCGCGATGTTGCTGCCGTCGATGTCGGACAGGCTTTGCGTGGCGAAGATGACGCTGGCGTTCTTCTTGCGCAGCGTTTTCAGCCATTCGCGGAGTTGGCCGGCGAAACCCTCGTCGTCCAGCGCAAGCCAGCCCTCGTCGATGATGAGCAGCGTCGGCCGCCCGTCGAGCCGGTCGCCGATGCGATGGAACAGATAGGCAAGCACGGCCGGGGCCGCGCCGGTCCCGACAAGGCCCTCGATCTCGAACGCCTGCACGTCCGCCGATCCCAAATGCTCTGTCTCGGCGTCGAGCAGCCGGCCATAGGCCCCGCCGACGCAGAACGGCCGGAGCGCCTGTTTCAGATCGTTGGATTGCAACAGCACCGCAAGGCCGGTGATGGTGCGTTCCTCGACCGGCGCGGACGCCAGAGAGGTCAGCGCCGTCCAAAGATGCTCTTTCACCTCTGGCGTGATCGCCAGCCCCTCGCGCATGAGGATGGCCGCAATCCAGTCCGCCGCCCATGCCCGTTCATAGGTGTCGTGGATGCGGGCGAGCGGCTGGAGCGAAACCGACGCCTCGGCCCCTTCTGTCAGCCCGCCGCCGAGGTCGTGCCAATCGCCGCCCATGGCGAGCGCGGCGGCGCGAATCGAACCGCCGAAGTCGAAGGCGAAGACTTGGCTGGCCTCGTAGCGGCGGAACTGGAGCGCTATGAGCGCCAGCAGCACCGACTTTCCCGCGCCGGTCGGGCCAACGACGAGGGTGTGGCCTACGTCGCCGACATGGAGACTTAGCCGGAACGGGGTTGAGCCTTCGGTCCTAGCGTAAAGCAATGGAGCGTCGCCGAAATGCTCGTCCCGTTCCGGCCCCGCCCACACCGCCGAGAGCGGGATCATGTGGGCGAGATTCAAAGTGCTGATGGGCGGCTGGCGGACATTCGCGTAGGCATGGCCCGGCAGGCTGCCGAGCCATGCGTCAACCGCGTTGACGGATTCGGGCATGGCGGTGAAGTCGCGGCCCTGAACGATCTTCTCGACCAGGCGCAGCTTCTCGTCGGCAAGGCGCGGGTCGGCATCCCAAACTGTGACGGTGGCCGTGACATAGGCCATGCCCGCCACGTCCGCGCCGAGTTCCTGCAAGGCCATGTCTGCGTCGAGCGCCTTGTTGGCGGCGTCGGTGTCCACCAGCGCGGACGCCTCGTTGGTCATCACCTCTTTCAGAATCGCGGCGATGCTCTTGCGCTTGGCAAACCATTGGCGGCGGATGCGGGTTAGCAGCCGGGTTGCGTCTGTCTTGTCGAGCAGGATCGCCCGCGTGCTCCACCTGTAGGGGAACGGCAGCCGGTTCATGTCGTCGAGCAAGCCCGGCGTCGTCGCGGTCGGGAATCCCACGATGGTCAGGATGCGCAGATGGGCGTCGCCAAGGCGCGGTTCCAGCCCGCCGGCCAAAGGCTGGTCGGCGAGCAGCACGTCGAGTTGCATGGGCACCTCGGGCACGCGCACGCGATGCCGGTTGGTCGAAATGGTGGAATGGAGATAGGTCAGCGTCGCTCCGTCATCCATCCAACGGCACTCGGGCATGAAGCCGTCGAGCAAGGCCAGCACGCGGTCGGTTCGGTCGATGAAGCCGCGCAGCAGTTCCCACGGGTCCACGCCCGTTTTCTCCCTGCCCTCGTAGAGCCATGCCTCAGTTCGCGCGGCCTCATCGGCAGGCGGGAGCCAAAGGAAAGTCAGGTAGTATTGGGACTCGAAGTGAGCGTCTTGTTCCTCGAATCCTGCTTTCCGTTCGGCATCGACCAGCGCCGACGCAGGATCAGGAAATGTGCTGTCGGGATAGGTCGCGGCTTCGCTGCGCTGCGCCTCGACAAAGATACTCCAGCCGGAGCCGAGACGGCGCACGGCGTTGTTGATGCGGCCGGCGACGGCAACCAGCTCGGCGGCGACAGCGGAATCCAGATCGGGACCGCGAAATTTGGCGGTGCGCTGGAATGAGCCGTCCTTGTTCAAGACGACGCCGGAGCCGACCAGTGCCGCCCATGGCAGATAGTCGGCGAGCCGGGTGGCGGTGCGGCGGTATTCGGCAAGGTTCATCATCGACGCGCCTCCCTCAAACCGCCAGATGACCGGGGATGCGCAGATGCCGCCGTCCGACCTCGACAAAGAGGGGATCGCGCTTCGCCGCCCACACGGCCGCGAAATGGCCGATTGCCCATAGGGCGATGCCGACCAGCCAGAGGCGCAGGCCGAGGCCCACGGCCCCGGCCAGCGTTCCGTTCATGATGGCGATGGCGCGCGGTGCGCCGCCAAGCAGGATATGCTCGGTCAGCGCCCGGTGGACCGGGATTGAAAATCCCGGCACCGCGTCGAGTTGTTCAAGGCCGCCCGCCATCAGATGAGCGCCCCGCCGCCAAACGAGAAGAACGACAGGAAGAAGCTCGACGCCGCGAAGGCGATGGACAGGCCGAACACAATCTGGATCAGCTTGCGAAAGCCGCCGCCCGTATCGCCGAAGGCCAAAGTCAGGCCGGTCACGATGATGATGATGACGGCGATGATCTTGGCGACCGGCCCCTCGATGGACTGGAGGATGCTTTGGAGTGGTGCTTCCCACGGCATCGACGAACCGGACGCATGGGCGGCCGGGCGAGCATGAAGCTGATGGCAAGGGTGGATGCGGCGGTCGCGGCGAAGCGATAGCCGCGCGAAATCGTGCGGATCATGAAGATTCTCCTGTGCTGGTGGGGATTGCCGAAGGGATGGGATGCGTGATGCGATAGTTGCCGTCCGGCCCCAGCCCTTCGACGCGGGCGAGTTCGGCCAGCCTGCGCGCGGAACCGCGCCCGGAAAGGACAGCAACAAGGTTGATCGTCTCGGCGATCAGGGCGCGCGGGACGGTGACGACAGCCTCTTGAATGAGTTGTTCAAGTCGGCGCAGCGCACCGATGCCGGTGCCGGCATGGATGGTGCCGATGCCGCCCGGATGGCCGGTGCCCCACGCTTTCAGAAGGTCGAGGGCTTCCGATCCGCGCACTTCGCCGATGGGGATGCGGTCGGGACGCAGACGCAGCGAGGAACGGACCAGATCGGAAAGCGTCGCCACGCCGTCTTTCGTCCGCATGGCGACAAGGTTCGGCGCGGCGCATTGCAGTTCGCGCGTATCCTCAATGATGACGACGCGATCCGCCGTCTTCGCCACCTCGGCGAGTAGAGCGTTGGTCAGGGTGGTCTTGCCGGTGCTGGTGCCGCCCGCCACGAGGATGTTGGCGCGGGAGGAAACGGCCCCGCGCAGCATCGCGGCCTGATCGGCGGACATGATGCCCGCCGCCACATAGTCGTCGAGCGTGAACACCGCGACGGCGGGCTTGCGGATGGCAAAGGTCGGGGCGGCGACCACGGGCGGCAGCAGACCCTCGAACCTCTCGCCGCTCTCCGGCAGCTCGGCCGATACGCGAGGGCTGCGGGCATGAACCTCCGCGCCGACATGATGCGCGACCAGCCGCACGATGCGTTCGCCATTGGCGGCGGACAGGCGCTCGCCCGTGTCGGACAGTCCTTCGGACAGGCGGTCGATCCATAACCGCCCGTCCGGGTTCAGCATCACCTCGACCACGGCCGGGTCTTCGAGCAGCCGGGCAATGGCGGGGCCGAGTGCAGTGCGCAACATGCGCGCGCCGCGCGCAATGGCTTCCGGTTTTTGGTGGTTGGTGGTCATGTCGGCCCCGTTTCTTCATGGGGCGCGACAGGCGATCCCCGGATCGGGGTCGATTAAGAAAGACCGAAATGCGGCCGGTTCAACAAGTATCTAGCCGCGTGCGGTGATCGGCGGCGAACGGCGGTAAATAGGATGGGCAACCCGGCCGATGTTGAGAATGTCAAACAGTAATAATATCAATGCAGGAAGTGACGAGGGAATCGATCTGAATGCACGGCAGGCCGAAAATATACATCACGGGGGCTTCCTGTTCGGGCGTCTCGACCCTCGGTGCGGCGGTGTCAAAGCGGTTCGACATTCCACAAATAGATGTTGATGATTTCTACTGGATGCCGACCGACCCGCCGTACAGCGTCAAGCGCCCGACTGAAGATCGAGTGAAACTGATTGCAGAACAGCAAGCTGCATCCGATGGATGGGTATTGACCGGCTCCTTCATCGGATGGGGAGAGGCCCTGATCCGTGACGTTGATCTGATTGTCTTTCTCTACACGCCTGCCGCCATCAGACTGCAACGTCTCGACCAGCGCGAGGCAGCGCGCCACGGTGAGCGCATCCTTCCCGGTGGGGACATGCACGAAGCGCATCTGGCGTTTCGAAAATGGGCATCAAGCTATGATGATCCCAGCTTCAGCGGACGTAACCGTGCCCAGCATGAACGCTGGCTTGGCCAGCAAACGGCTGCGGTTCTCAGACTGCAAGGCGAGAAGCCGACAGATGAGCTGGCAGATGCGGTAACCAGCGAGATTGCACTCGTCTGCAAGGGAGTGGCAGGCTAACCGTGCTCAACAGACTGGCGCTCTGCCGCTGTTTCTTCAGCCACATCGCCGGGCATATCCCGCGACAGCTCTTTGAGGAACCTGTCTCCCGTCGCCAAACGCCGACCAAGGTTCTGCATGAAGCCCTCGAACCGCTCTGCTGCTTTGGCGCGGGCTGATTGTCTCGCTGTATCCGGTAAAGGCGGTGTAATCGTCATCCAGTAATGGATGAACTGCGCGACCGTCTCGCCGAGGACGGCGAGATCCAGGTCGAGCGTATCGATCTGGCGGCCGAGCTTGTCCAGGCGGCGTGACATGGCTGCTTCAAGCTGGTCGTCGGCATCGCCGGACAGATAGGACATGACCGCTGCCTCCACGATGGCGGATTTCGAGACATTGCGGCGCAACGCCACCGAGCGGCGTAAAGCCAGCGCTTCGATCTGCGGAATGAGCGCGGGGTCGAAATAGATATTCAGGCGGGTTCTGGTTGCCATGGGCGTCTCCTCAAAGGTCGATTCCATCATCGGGGTTCATCGCCACCTGTCGCGCCACCATCCTCATGCGCTGGCGCATGGCGCGGGCCTTGGCCGCGTCAACGTCCGGCTCGTCGTCCAGAAACTCGAACTCCTGTTCGGGCGACGGCGGCGGGGCGACGACTTCCTCATGCTCGGGCAATTCCGGCTCGCGGCGGATGCCGGCATTGGCCGGATCCCCGTCGGTCCCGTCTGCCGCGTCGGTCGCGGAACCGCTTTCCGCTGCGACCACGCGGCCGGACCAATCATCGGCGGATGGGCTGGGCGCCAGCGGAGCGGCGACCAGATCGGGCGGGGTCAGGATGCGTTCCTGAAACCGCACATCCTCGAAATAGCGGGCTTTGGTGGCCCGGATCGGCGGTGTGCCCGCCACCATTACGATTTCATCGGTGGGCGGAAGCTGCATGATTTCGCCCGGCGTGAGCAGCGGCCGCGCCGTCTCCTGCCGTGACACCATCAAGTGACCTAACCACGGGGCTAGGCGGTGCCCTGCGTAGTTGGTGGAGTCGCGCAGCTCGGTCGCGGTGCCTAATGCGTCTGAAACACGCTTCGCCGTCCTTTCGTCGTTCGTGGCGAAGCTGACGCGGACATGGCAGTTGTCGAGGATCGCATTGTTCGGCCCATAGGCGCGCTCGATCTGGTTGAGGCTCTGCGCAATCAGGAAGCCTTTGATTCCATACCCCGCCATGAAGGCCAAGGCGGACTCGAAAAAATCCAATCTGCCGAGCGCCGGAAACTCGTCCAGCATCAACAGCAACCGATGGCGCTTGCCCGAGGTGGTCAGTTCCTCGGTCAACCGCCTGCCGATCTGGTTGAGGATCAGGCGGATGAGCGGCTTGGTGCGGTTTATGTCGGATGGCGGCACGACCAGATAGAGCGTGACGGGCTGGCGGCTGCCGACCAGATCGGCAATGCGCCAGTCGCAACGTGCGGTGACGCGGGCTACCACGGGATCGCGGTAGAGGCCGAGAAACGACATGGCGGTGGAGAGCACGCCCGACCGTTCGTTCTCGGATTTGTTCAGCAGTTCGCGGGCCGACGATGCGATGACGGGATGAACGCCAGCCTCGCCGAGATGCGGCGTGTCCATCATGGCGCGCAAGGTCGCCTCGACCGGGCGGCGTGGGTCGGACAGGAAGTTGGCGACGCCCGCCAGCGTCTTGTCCTTCTCCGCATAGAGAACATGCAGGATCGCGCCGACCAGCAGCGAATGGGAAGTCTTTTCCCAATGGTTGCGCTTGTCGAGACTGCCTTCGGGATCGACCAGAATATCCGCGATGTTCTGCACGTCGCGGACTTCCCATTCGCCTTGCCGGACCTCCAGCAACGGGTTGTAGGCGGACGATCTGGCGTTGGTCGGATCGAACAGCAGGACGCGGCCGTGCTTCGCACGAAAGCCCGCTGTCAGCGTCCAGTTCTCCCCTTTGATGTCATGGACGATGCAGCTTCCCGGCCAGGTCAATAAGGTGGGCACCACCAGCCCGACGCCTTTGCCGCTGCGCGTCGGGGCGAAGCATAGGACATGCTCGGGACCGTCATGGCGCAGATAGTCCCTGTCGTATCGGCCGAGCAGGACGCCATCGGGGCCGAGCAATCCGGCCGCGCGGATTTCCTTGTCCTCGGCCCATCGTGCGGAGCCGTAGGTGGCGACGTTGCGCGCCTCTCGTGCCCGGATGATCGACATGAAGATGGCGGCGGCGATGGCGAGGAAGCCGCCCGATACCGCGATGATGCCGCCCTCGACGAAGATCGCGGGCGCATAGGCGTCGAAGGAAAACCACCACCAGAAGAAGGCCGGCGGATAATAGACCGGCAGGCCCGCCACCTCGAACCATGGGTTGCCAAGCTGTGGCTGGAAGCCGAGGCGGAAGGCAACCCATTGCGTCGCCGCCCACGTCATCACCAGAACGATTGTGAAGACGACGGCGATTTGACCCCAAAGGATTCGGCCTCCGCGCAATGTAAGCTCCAGTCGGCAAGAGAGACGGAGCCGATCAGAGAGTAGGCAACATCGCGACAGGCAACACAAAAGGTGCTGCGGGAGGGCTTCCGGATACTATCGGCGGCAAATAGGACGGATTACTTTTTCTGCGATCTCGCCGGGTAATCGTCGCCGTGTTGGTGGCCGGGCGAATCGCTGCAACGGCTCATATCGTTTGCGAGGTTGAGTAGGTTGCGGAGCGCGGCGCTGCGATTGAACGGCGACCAGACGGCGGTGAAGGGAACCGGCTCTGGCTCATCGGCAAAAGGTAGGAAGGTGATGCCAGTGGTCGGCAGCAGCGCTGTCGCGGCTCCGACGATGGTAACGCCGAAGCCTTGTCCGACCATAGATAGAAGCGTGCCGCGCTCGACCTCGAAGCGCTGAATTGAAGGAGAACGCCTCCGTTCCGCGAGGCGCAACACGATATGGTCATAGACCTGCGGGCCGGTGCCACCATGGCGGACGAGGAACGTTTCGTTCGCGAGATCGGTCCAAGTGAGGGCGTGACGCTCAGCGAGGCAATGGTTTTCTTGTAGCACTGCGACAAGCTGCTCGGTCCATATTGGACGCGTATGGCAGTCTGGTAGCTCGGGTGCTCCAGCGACAAACGCCACGTCAAGATGACCTTGACGAACTTGCATTACCTTGTTGCGGGCTGTTCCCTCGGTGATTTCGACTTCAATTCCGGGATAGTAGTCGCGGTATTTCGCGATCAGTTTGTCCAGGAAGCTGCCGGGGATCAGGGCGTGGATGCCGATGCACAAACATCCACGCTCTCCCGACGCAGCCATGCCGGCGGTCGTCACAGCATGTTCAAGTTGATCGACGCCCGAAGCTACGCGCTCGACAAAGCGGCGACCGGCCTCGGTCAACCGAACGCCACGAGCCTGTCGCTCAAACAGCTGGATTCCGAGATCTTCCTCTAGCGCTTTCACGCGGGCGCTGACGCTGGATTGTGCCACGCCAAGTGCTTTTGCTGCATGGCGAAAGTTCAAGTATTCCGCCGCAGCAAGCAAATGCACCAGGCTCGCCATGGGAACTCTTCCCGACCGGATCGCCTCAGAGACAGGAAGATAGTTTTTCGTTTTCCTCCGCCGCATGGTCCGCCCTCGTTACACCCGGCCTTTTTTTTGTCAGGCGGCTGTTTCTTTGAGCGACTTTCTGAGCCTGCCGGAACTGTTGCAGGACCTTGATGCCTTCGCGTGTGATTGAATATTCTTCCCCCCTTCTGGACCCGACGAAACGCTTTGTGCGCAAGGATTGAAACTCGCTCAGCCCCACGCCGGCGAGAAACCATCCTTCTCTCGTTATAAAGCTCGCATCCACTACCCGGTTCTTGTCGTCTTTTTCGACAGAGATCTTTCCTCCAAGCGATAGTAGTTCGAGAGCTTTTCTTTCCTGTTTGCTTACATTCATGGTCGTGCACACCCGTAGGACACCTGAAGTAAGTGTCCCCATGATTGAAGATGGAGGGGCACATTGCTGCGCCCCTCGCGGGCGCTAGCCGGCAAGTCTCATTCGAAGATTTTCGAACGGCAGCCCTTCGTCGTCCTGTTTACGTCTCGAAACCTCTGAAAAACCGAGACGGGAGTAGAAACAGACGGCGTTTTCATTAGCCGCATAAACTTCCAGTTCCAGGCTGCCCTTCAAGGTCAATGCGTGGGTGACGAGGAGACGACCAACGCCGAGGCCCTGGACGCCAGGGTCCACAAACAGGCCACCGATGAACTTCCCCATCAGGCCAATGAAGCCGACAGGTTTGTCCTGGTTGCATGCGACCCAGGTTTCAGAGTTTGGAAGATATTCGGCTTCGATCAGCTGTCGTTGTGACAGAAGCTTTTCCTCTCCAAGGAAGGGATGAGCCTGCCTCGAAGCCAAAAACCAGATTTCAGATAGCGGCTTTGTATCCGCGCCCTCGTAGGGACGGATTGAGCTCCCCCCCAATCGCTGGACAGATTTGGGCGTAAATTAAGCTACTCGTTGCACCTGCTGGTCGGGTTGGTTTTGGTCAATGCGCTGCCAATAGATCACGGCAGGCGGTTTGCCGCCAAGAGCGGAATGAGGGCGTCGATGATTGTAGAATTCCATCCATTCGCGGACGCCGGCGCGGGCCTGTGATCCGGTCTCCCAGGCGTGCAGGTAGACGCATTCGTATTTGAGGGTTCTCCAGAGCCGCTCGACAAAGATGTTGTCGAGAAACCGTCCCTTGCCATCCATGGAGATGCGCACCCCCATTCGTCGCAACCGACCGGTCCAGGCAAAGGACGTGAACTGGCTGCCTTGATCGGTGTTCATGATCTCGGGCGGACCGAACTTGTGGACCGCCTCGTTTAACGCTTCGATGCAAAAGTCTGCCTCCAGCGTGTTCGAGATGCGCCACGCCAAGACCTTGCGGGTGTGCCAGTCCATGATGGCCACCAGGTAGAGAAAGCCCCGGCGCATCGGTAAATACGTGATATCCGCAGCCCAGGCCTGGTTCGGACGCTCCACCCTCAATCCCTTCAGAAGATATGGCCAAACCTTGTGTCCCTTGGCCGGTCTCGAGGTGTTGGGCTTCTGGTAGATTGGCATCAGCCCCATGAGCCGCATCAGCCGCCGCACGCGCTTCTCGTTCACCAGGTGCCCTTCATTGCGCAGGTGCCAAGTCATCTGCCGGACGCCGAAGAAGGGCGTCTCCAGGAATTGCTCATCGATCCTGCGCATAAGCGCGAGATTGATCTCGGTCTCGCCTTTCGGCGTGTAATAGAACGAAGAGCGCGCGATCGACAGCAGCGTGCACTGCTTGCCAATCGAGAGAGCGGGGTGATCAGGTTCTATCATCCCCCGTCTCACTTCCCGCCCCAGGGCTTGAGCTTTCGTGACAAAAAATCGTTGGCGACGGCCAGCTCTCCGATCTTGGCGTGCAGATCCTTGACCTGTTCATCGTCAATCTCTGGCTTTTTGCGCCCGCCACGCTCGAACACACCCGATGCCCCTTCGAGCAACGCCCGCTTCCATTGGTGGATCATCGTGGGGTGGATTCCGAACCGGCTCGCCAATTCCGATACCGTCTCTTCGCCCTTCAATGCTTCCAGGGCGACCTTTGCCTTGAACTCAGGCGAGTGCTGCTTGCGTTTCGACATCTCTGATCTCCATCGTCGAAGACCAGCAGACAACAATTCGTAGCTTACGTCAGTGCCCCATTTTCGGGGAGTAGCTCACAATGAAGAACTGCGCGATATTCGCGATGTCCTTCGAAAGTATGATTTTCTCGACGAGCGGTATAGTTTTCGGAGTTCTCAGGCTCCTGGGTATGAGGCTTTCCATACGATCGTGGAACGCTTGCGAGAACTCGAGCTCGCGGACGTTCCTCTATTTCAGGGGGATGTGGAGGACGAGCATCCGCTGGCGGCAGAGCTCAAAGTGGTTGAAGCAGTTTTGCTCGACGAGGAAGTCGATATCGAGCAGTACGAGGACTATCGCAGATACTTCGCCTTCGAGCTTGAGATAACTTCTCTGTCTTCCGGGCGCACGGTGCCTTGGAGCGAACGAAAAGGGACGGCATCCGGCGGCGAGACGCAAACGCCGTACTACGTGGCGCTCCTGTCAGCGCTGTCGTCGATCTATTACGGGGGAGCGCGCTCTCGCATCGATGGGAATGCATCAGGGCTGTGCCTCGCCGCTTTCGACGAGGCATTTTCGAAGCTTGATGAGAAGGTCAGGTTTGAAATGGTCAAATTCTGCCAGGAACTTGGTCTGCAGTTGTTGATCTGCGGGCCGGATGGTGGCCGACAGTCGATGGAACGCTACGCTCACACGATCGTGGACGTCTGGCGCCGCGGAGACGAGTCCTACGCGCGCTCGGACATGATCAAGCAGCGAACGCGAGACGAATTGGCTGCGATCGATCCCGCACGTCTCAGCAGGGAGGAGATTGAGGTCATGATGGGCGAGGCAGCCGAATGACAGGCAAGCGGCGTGCGTTCGCCGACCTGAATAAGCTGCTCAACAAGTTCGAGGCGAACCCGTCGTCCGTCAGGTTGATGCTCAGGCCCACTCGAGCGGACTTTGACACCCAGCTGGAGCTGGACGATTATCTCGCGACCCTTGGAAAGGTTGCAGACACCGGCGGTCTGCGGATCGAGCCCCGACGAGGACGGGAACGTCACAACCCTCCGCGCATCCGATTGGCCGATGCGGACCGTGTGTACGAATTTCTGGAACGCAAACCCAGTGTGGCGGTGGCGCAGGATTCCCTCACGCCGATCATGGACCAAATGGTCGAGCCCTGGATGCTCAAGGCGGTGGAGGATATACGCTCGGCCTGGAGCCGCGGCAGGGACTGGTGGGGGATCGGTCCGCAAAACGCCGATAAAATTCGCTCCATCGCTGCCTTGTCCTTGGCGATTGCGCAGGAACGTCACCGAGATCTGGACTATCGGTCCTTGTCGGTTCAGGTGACAGAAGATAGCAAGTTTCTTGAAAGGCATGAAGCTCCGCTCGTCCGCTTTCTATCGTTCGGCCGCGAGCTGGGCGCCGGCACGCCAAGAAGTGTGCTCTCAGATCTTGGGCTCAGTAGAATTTCGGTTCCGCTCCATATCTCTGGGCCGATCGCGATAGGAGGCGCCGCCCTTCCTCGCTCCCTGCCCTACATTGCCCTTCCACACGGGGCTGTTGGTGAGATTTCCTTGGTTCGGCCACCCAGAGCGCTGCTGACTATCGAGAACTTTGTCTCTTTCCACCGGCACGCAACCGAGGCCAATGGCCTACAGAACGACATGGTTCTCTACACGGGCGGGCAGCCATCAATCGCATGGCAGCAATCGATTGCGACCCTGCGGCAATTACTGCCGGATGGGCTTCCGATCTTTCACTGGTCGGACATCGATGCTGGCGGTATTGAAATATTCCTCACCATGGAGCGATTGCTCGGCGAGGTTAGGCCACACCTAATGTCAGTCGAGCTAGCGGAATCGGCGGGATACGTTCCTCAAGAGCCGCCAGTTCGACCAGGGCAGTACTCCGGCACCACGCTTGAAAATCTTGCCGATTACCTAGCTGAGCCGGGCTCGAGGTGTGTGGAGCAAGAATCGATCGACCCGGTGGCACCGTGCGTCAGTTAGATAATTTTTTTTGCGAAACACACCTGCCGCGATCGCCATCATCAAATCCGTGACGAGGCTGCCGGCGTCTCAATAGTGTCGAAGATGCTCGGCAGATGGGGTCCGGGACTGTGCTCTCGCGTATAGGCAAGCACACTGACGAGCCGATATCGACGAAAAGGCTTACGGGAGTTCGTCCATCGTGTCGGTAAATGGGCGAATTCCAATACCTCTTGACCGTCTGAATGAGTTTACAAAATGGTTGACAATGGGATTTACTGGGGTGCAGTGCATCCCAGACGCTGAGCTTAGGAGGATGCCAAGAACAAGACTGAACGTATGAAAATCTCAATCAGGCCCCCTATCGATGTTATCGAGAAGTTCGATCGAATTGCTGCGGCGCTTGATCGCGACAGGACTTGGGTGATGATTCAGGCATTCCAGTTTTACCTTGATCGCGAAGGTGTTGGCATTCTGACCGATGCCGAAGGTGTAGCGGCCGTCGATCGCGATGAGACAGTGGAATGGGGAACTGCCGTGGATCGAATCGACACAGCGATCGATCGTGGCACAGTGGCGTATAATAAGAAGGCTAGCTAGTCACCCGAATCTGAAGTTCGGTTCATTGTTTTCTGGCAGAAGCGTTTGACGGAGGCGAGGATTTCGTCTGCGGATTTGACCCATTTATAGGGTTTGGGGTTCTCGTTGTGGGCATCGATGAAT
>NZ_QMEL01000019.1 GCF_003390885.1 Pelagibacterium sediminicola | reverse complement strand
CCTGAAGGGCGCGAACCAGTTGCCTTTGCTCATCGAAGGCGTCACATTCACCGACGGCGTAGCCACCAGCGTCGCCGAAAATCGCGCCGCTTGATCAGGCCGTATCACCCAAAATCCCGCATAGCTCACCTCGAGGGTCCAGGTATCGTCCGTTTCGAGCCGATGGATATTGATCAAGAAGGCATAACCATCGACCACTACCCGCTGGCTTTTTCCTGATGTGACCAGGTTAGGGTGGTCTTGATCGTTCATGGGAGGGGCCTCGTTGCTGGTGGTTTTCTGACTATGCCGCCAGAGCCAACAGCGTCAATCACCCACGATGGCAGGATAGTTCCACGGGAGCAGTTCGTTAATGCGGCTCTGCCTATGTCTGGTGACGATGGCGTGGAGTGTCGCGGCCAGCCAGGCGTTGGGATCGACGCTGTTGAGCTTGCAGGTTTCGATCAGCGAGGCGATGACGGCCCAGTTCTCAGCACCGGTATCATGACCGGCAAAGAGCGCGTTCTTCCGATTCAGTGCGATGGGACGGATGGTCCGCTCGACAGCATTGTTGTCGAGCTCAATGCGCCCATCGGTCAGGAACAACTCGAGCCCAGCCCAGTATTTGGCGATATAGCTCAATGCTTCCCCGAGCGGCGCTTTTGGCGAGACGCGCCTGCGATGGTGATCATGCCAATCTTTTATCCGCGCCAGGGCTGGAGCTGACCGCTCCCGGCGCACGGCGAGGCGGTCATCCGGGCCCCGGCCTCGGATATCGGCCTCAATGGCGTAGAGTTCGCGGATGAGCCGCACCCCCTCTTGGGCGATCGGCGCAGGACCAGTGCGGGTGATATCAATCAGCTTGCGGCGCGCATGGGCCCAGCAATAGGCGAGCTGGATACCCGCGCCGACACGGCTGGGCGAGACCAGCCGGTTGTAGCCGGCATAGCCATCCACCTGCAGGATGCCGCCGAAGCCCTGCAATATCTGTTCGGCATGAAGACCACCTCGGCCAGGGGCATAGGTGAAGGCAACACCGGGTGGTGCGGTGCCATTCCAGGGACGCTCGTCTCTGGCCAGGGCCCAGAAGTATCCGGTTTTGGTCTTTCTGGCTCCAGGATCAAGCACCGGAGCGCGGGTTTCGTCCATGAACAGCTTTGAGGACCGTTTGAGGTCCGCCAGCAGGGCGTCATAGACCGGACGCAGCTCGAAGGCGGCCCGACCGACCCAATCGGCCAGTGTTGAGCGGTCCAGATCAATACCCTGGCGGCTGTAAATCTGCGCTTGGCGATAGAGCGGAAGGTGGTCGGCGTATTTGCTGACCAGAACATGGGCGACCATGGCCTCAGTTGGGAGCCCGCCAGGGATTAGTCGAACGGGCGCCGGCGCCTGCACCACACCGTCCGTGCAGGATCGGCAGGCATATTTGGGGCGACGGGTCACGATCACCCGGAACTGGGCCGGGATCACATCGAGCTTCTCGGAGACGTCCTCGCCAATGCAGTGCAGACCGCCGCCGCAGCCACAGATCAGGCTATCGGGCTCAATGATCTCCTCGATCCGCGGCAGGTGCTTGGGGAGCGAACCACGATTGGTGCTGCGCGGTTTGGCCGACCGCCGGGCCGCGCGATCCTCTGCATCTTCCTCGGCGTGGACTGCCGCGATGGCTGTTTCCAGATCCTCCAGCGCCAGCTCGAACTGGTCCGGATCGCTCTTTTCCGACCTGCGCCCGAAGGCCGCTTGCCTGAACGCTGCGACCAGCTTTTCCAGCTGTGCGATCCGCTCATCCTTGCGCTGATTGCGCGCCTCCGCCGCGACGAGCATCGCCTTGAGGGCGGTAACATCGTCGGGAAGTTCGGCGGTCTCGAGCATGACCAGAACCCTAGCAGATCAGGCGCCGGCATGCCCGCAAAAAGACAAGCCCTGAGTCATCCTGCCGCAGTCATTCCACGGCTTCTGGAGCCCTGGCTGCAACGGCCCGAACCCGCCGCCAGTCGAGTCCGGAGAACAGGGCCTCGAACTGCGCGTGGCTGAGTGTCATCAGTCCGTCCTTAACCGCAGGCCAAGTGAAGCTGTGCTCTTCCAGTCGCTTGTAGGCCATAACCAGTCCGGTGCCATCCCAGTAGAGCAGCTTCAATCGGTCGGTCTTTTTGGCACGGAACACAAAGACCGTTCCCGTGAACGGGTCCTTGTGCAGCTCGTTCTTCACCAACGCGGCCAGGCTGTCGTGGCCTTTGCGGAAGTCGATGGGTTTGGTCGCCACCACGATCCGCACCCGGTTCGAAGGAAAGATCATGAGGTCGCCATCAGGGCGTGTACAACCGAGGCAATCCGGCTCGCCGGAGCACCCGGCTCCAAGCGGATGGACACCGCCCCCAACACAATCTCTGGCCCAGCCGACGCCGACGGCTCCTCGGCCGTCACCTCCTCAACCGGAGCGACCATTAGACTCGCAAACTCAACAGGGCCTTCCGGAGCCGGCAGCACCAGCTTCCCATTCCGGGCGAGGGTCCGCCACGACGACAGATGGTTGGCCTTCAGCCCATGTCGCTGCGCAACTTGACCGACAGTCGCCCCTGGCCGAAGCGTTTCGGCGACAATCCGCGCCTTCACCTCATCGGGCCATTGCCGGTTGCGACGCCGTCCCGCGCTGTTTGTGAGAAGCTCCATTGGAGCGTCCATGGAGAAACTCCCGCACTGACATCAATCAGTGCGCAATCTCATGGCCGACACCAGCATGGAAGGTGGAGGTAGGACACCGCTTACCGTGAGTCAGATTCCACAGGTTTTGGTATCAGACAGCATCTGGGCTAACCCGTTTTATCCGAGACGATGTTAATTGGGACGGAAAAATGAAGATCAAGAAAACCGGAACTGTAAATGGGTTCGTTGGACTGATCATGATCGATTATATGTGATGTTCACCAGAAACTTCTCAGTGCGTCACCTGGTCGGCGTGGGACAGACGTACAAGTAGTGGATGTCCGCGCACTCCCTTGAACTCTTTGACATGATCCTCACTGATGACGGCAATATAGGGCTGCCTGAACTCAATGCTCCTCAGTCCATCAAGTGGCAAGTTATCGACCGCCCAATCGATATCATTTCCACATTGTGCGGAATCGTGAACCACAACAAGAAGAGTTTCTGTTGATTGTTCTCGGCGCCAAAAGTCTCTGATCGTTGGCTGGTCTAGTTGGGGACCGCACGTGTCGATTGAGCCTATCAACTCAGCGCCTCCGGTTTCGTCGACGCTCACAATATTGAGCCCTCGATGGCGCAGGGGAATAGCTGCCGAACTGCCGACAATTAGCTGGGTAGGCTCTGGCTGGCCATATCCTGTTGATGAAATATGAAAATCTATCCCGTGCACTGGCGATGTAGATTGAGCGTATGCTTCAGGAATGGTTTTATTTTCCAAATAAAACCCAACACGAAGCTCGGCGAATTCTTGAAGATTGTCGGTCAATATCGCCTGTGGATTGTGCCTAACCGAGAACACATCGCCCTCAATGATATGTTGGAAATAAAGGTCTCCATCTGGGCTGCGATACGACAGACAGGTCCCTTCAACGTCTAAGTCACCGGCAGGCTTGAAGAGAATCGAGTGAATATTTGCGCATGGGCCGACATAGGCCGGGCTGTCACCTTGCGCGAGAAGCTGGGTGAACCACGCAGTTGTGGTTCCGAAATAAACTCCGCGGAAGTCTCCGTTTCGGTCGAAATCGAAAACAACGGGCGTCCGCAGCCGCTGCGCTCCAACCTCGACGTAGGCGCCACCGTCCGCTAAGCGGATTCTGCTTCGGGCAGGATCGTTTTCCATCCAGAGTTGCCGGAAGATTGGAGCCCACGCTCGAAGGGCGCCGTTCATCTCATGGAGACTCCCGGCTTCTTCGACCAAAGTTGGTTCTGAGCTGGATAGATTAACGCCGAGCCCTAATCGATCGGTTTGGAAGCCCAATGCAGCGGCAACCGTTGCGCCAATGTCCAGCGTAGTAGCAGCGCGGTGGGCAATGTCGTCCGAGATACTTTCCTGTTTCCCATTCCAGATCATAAAAGTATTTGTACCACGCAATCCGGACAGCTGGTCGCTGAGTTCGTTAGGCATCATGGGATGATCTGACGAAAGAACTACCATAGTATTTTCGGCGCTTTCGGACTCAAGAATATCTCGAATGAAGCTGGCCAACATCTGGTCCGCGCATCGCAGCGTATCGAGCATCTGAGTGTCGATCCTGCTTCTGCCGCAACTGGGCGATGGGTAGCCAGAGGGGGGGTGGGTGTCGAGCGTCAGCAAGAACAGGCCGAAAGGATCATCGCCTTCCTGCAGGTCATTCAAGTGTTGTCTCGCTGTCGCGAAGGTGAATTCATCGAAGCGCCCCCAACCAGATAAAGGTTCGCCGGGTTCCGTCAATTGTTCCTTGCCAAGCACTTGGGCGAAGCCATGATCATTGAAGAAATTGCCCTTGCCCGCAAAATCCAGAGTGGCCCCTTGAATGAATCTGAGGTCGTATCCGTGGGAAGCAAGTTCATCGCCCAGACATCGCGCAAGGGGCAAGAAAGAGCCGTAGCCGGCCAGGAGATTGCCTTCGCCAGAGGGAGTCCAGAGCGGAATGCCACATTGGCTACCTACGATCCCTCCGATGGTCCAGCCGGTTCCAGACGAGCTGGAGACGTTCTTATAGCTAACGGCTGACTGCTCGAGCTCCACTAGGGCGGGCAGCAGATCATGGAACGCCTCGCTATCAAAGAAACGTCGATCCAACCCTTCTGCATAAATATACACTAGGTTCTTTAGGGTGGATGGCCGCTCAATCGGTCTGACGACAAAAAGCTCATCAAAATTCAGTTGTTTGCCGGATTCTGTTTGATGGATTGCATTAACGGTGCTGGAGTATGACGCGCTTATCGCCTGGTAGAGTCGTGCTGACGACGGATTCGCGACTAACGCTATTAATAGAGCTGAGGAAACAAGGGTTACGGTAAGCGGGCGCATTCGTTTAAAGCGACGGTGAATTAAGAATAGTGTTACAAACAGGGCTGCAATAGAAATAATGAATGCGGCTGTTACCTCCCAAAAATGAAGTAAATCAACGCCCGCAAGTCCGTAGGTCATCTGAAATATTGCTGCGTCATTTATCCCATCTCCAGTGAATTGGTTGGATATCGACGTTACAATAATCAATATAGCGTTTGCGCCAATAAGTATGTAAGCAATGATGTTGAGCACGGTGGGGATTCTTAAATATGTCGAAATTGTCACAATTTATACATATGCACGGGGTTTGCGCAATATAGTGCTGTGGATCGGAGCACGAGTGCCTATGGTATCAGATCGAGAGAGGGAGGAATTGCGCATTCCGACAAAGCCTTGAATCAAAACCTTCCGTAACGAACGAGTTCAGCTTTTCTTGAAAAACCACGATGATATCGTAGTGATCGGTAGAAGCTGGAGGCGAGAGCCAGTTTTCTATGCGGGTTGTGAGCGGGATGATTGTTGATGGGTTACCTTTCGGCGCTATGCCGCGCACGCAAACATACCAGCGCCGAGGCGAGTACACGTTCTTCCCGATCATCGTGTTGGGCTCAGAGATGAGCAGGGGCGAAGCAGTGGGTCGCAATGCAACGTGGCGGGCTGCAATCTCCGCGTAGTTTTCTGGCAGGGCTTCGGTCTCGGAGTTGAACTGCAGTGATCCAATCGAATGGTTCATACCAAAACCTGTGGAATCTGACTCACGAGGGGTTTCTGGCTTGAGTTTGTCGTGATTCACCATCGCAAACGGTTGGAGGTTTGCGATGGCGGCGGCGGTGAAGCTTCGGGATGATTTCAGTTCTGTGCAGGTCCGTGCTTTTGCGCGAATGAGCAAGGATGCAGCGCAAGTCCGCCGCCTTCTGGCGATAGCGACGATCCTGGACGGTGGCAGCCGCAGCGCAGCAGCCCTGACCGGCGGGGTGACGCTGCAGATCGTGAGGGACTGGGTACTGCGCTTCAATGCAGACGGTCCCGATGGTCTGGCTACGCGAAAGGCCCCGGGCCCCGACACGATCCTCAACGACACCCACCGGCGCGCGCTGGCGGACGCCATCGAAGCTGGCCCCATTCCCGCAGTTCATGGCGTGGTGCGCTGGCGGATCATAGATCTCGTCCAATGGCTGTGGGACGAGTTCAAGGTGTCGATCAGCAAGCAGGCTCTGGGGCATGAACTGCGCACCATGGGCTATCGCAAGCTCTCGGCCCGACCGCGTCATCGAGGGCAGCGCCCTGAAGACATCGCCATTTTTAAAAAAACTTCCCCGCGCGTCTGGCGCAAATCCGAAGAAGCCTGCCGAAAGGCACCCGGATAGAGCTGTGGTGGCAAGACGAAGCCCGGATCGGCCAGAAGACGCAGATCACCCGTCGCTGGGCCAAGCGAGGCACAAGACCTGTCGCGCCACGGGATCTGCGCCGGGCGTCGGCCTGGATCTTTGGCGCGATCTGTCCCGCAGAAGGAAAGGGTGCCGCGCTGGTCATGCCCCGCTGCAATAGCGAGGCCATGGATATGCACCTGGCCGAAATCAGCAGTCAGGTCGCGCCCTGAACCGCCCCGGGATTGCCGGAGGCTCCTCTTCTTGAGAGTAAGGAGCCATTATGAAGAAACGGAACACGACTTATTCACCTGAAGTCCGCGAGCGAGCGGTGCGGATGGTTCTGGAGCACCGGGACGAATACGCTTCGGAATGGGAGGCGATCAATTCGATTGCCTCAAAGATCGGCTGCAGCGGGGAGACGCTGCGTAGCTGGGTGCGGCGCGCCGAGCGTGACGCTGGTGTTCGCCCAGGGCCGACGAGCGCAGAACTTTTGCGGATCAAGGATCTTGAACGGGAGGTCCGCGAGCTTCGGCAAGCCAATGAGATTTTACGCAAGGCGTCGGCATATTTTGCGATGGCGGAGCTCGACCGCCCATTGAAGCGATGATCGCCTTTATCGACGATCACCGTGATGCGTACGGGGTCGAGCCGATCTGCCGGGTGCTGCCGATCGCCCCGTCGACCTATTACCTGCATGCCGCCCGGCGTGCCGATCCTTCCCGATTATCGGCCCGTGCGAAGCGCGATGCGGTTCTCAAAGTGGAGGTGCGGCGCGTGTTCAACGAGAACTTCGGCGTCTATGGCGTGCGCAAGGTGTGGCCATCGTGCCAGATGATGCGAACCAGATTGCCCTGACGCCCGCGAAAGACAAACAGATGTCCGCAATGGGGATCGCGCTTGAGCACCTCCTGCACCATCAGTGCCAGCGAGTTGAACCCCTTGCGCATGTCGGTGTGACCCGCCGCCAGCCACACCTGTGTTCCACTTGGAACCGGGATCATCGATCCACCACATCAAGCAGATGCCCCAGGACAACCGGAGCAATATCGGAACGCACGATCATCCGGCGCCCATTGCGCAGTACGATCTCGACCGGGCTGGCTGATCCATTCTCCGGTGGCTCTGGTGGAGCGCCGCCATCGCCGGCATGTGCCTCAACCCCATCAATCTGCACCGGATAGAACGAGGGTGCCTCGAGGCCCAGCCGACCCTCGCGATAGGCTTTGCGCCAGGCAAACAGCAGCGGCACCGCGATCTGGTGTCGGCGCGCCGTCGCCGAGGCCATCCGCGGCGCCGACAGGCTCTCCTCCACGATCCGGACCTTCTCCGCCTCACTGAAGCGCCGCCGCCGCCCCGTATCTACAATCTCGAGCCGCTCAACACGGCTTCTGTCTGTAAGGATATCCATAGCGACAGTCAGCTATCAGACTGACCAATCAAGCCAAGGCGGCCCTCAACGGAGGCTTACTTGGCATCTCGCGTGGTGGCCGGACCACCAAGGTCCATGCGCTTGTCGACGTTATCGGCAGACCACTCTGCCTCGTCCTGACACCCGGCAATGCCTCGGACATGAAGGGAGCAGATCTGCTCATCGCCCACACGGTGGGTATGAAGAGGGTTATCGCGGACCGGGGCTATGATGCGAACCGTCTTCGCTCCACTCTTCGAAGTCAAAACACCATCCCGGTGATCCCCGGCCGCAAGAACCGCAAGCGCAAAATCCGATACGATGAGAAGCGCTACAA
>NZ_QMEL01000018.1 GCF_003390885.1 Pelagibacterium sediminicola | reverse complement strand
CGAACCTGGGCTTCCAGAAAGTCCCGCTCTTCGACGCTTAAAACAATTTCATCCGCTACCCGGCCCGCCATATCATTCTCCAAATCGCTTGGACCAATGATACGAATTACAGTTCCAGGTGACTAGCCCATGGTGCGCAGTTCATGCCCCAGAAGTGTCGTTCGGAGCTATCGACGATTCATTCCGCCACGCCATCACCAAGATTTCACACCTTCATTTCGCTGCCACACGCGACTATGCGGAGCGCATCCTGCAAATGGGCGAGGAGCCGTGGCGGGTTCATGTCAGTGGTGCACCGAGTCTGGACAATCTGCGACACGCCAGTCTGCCCGATCGCGCTGAACTGGAGCGGCGGTTCGGCCTCAACCTCAACCACCCGCCGCTGCTGGTCACGTTCCACCCGGTCACGCGCCAGGCTGATGATGTCGGCAGACAGATCAGGGTGCTTCTGGATGCGTTGCGGCAGGTCGACGTTCCAGTGGTTATCACCGCGCCGAATGCCGATGTTGGCGGCGATGTCATCCGCGCGGAGCTTGGCCAGTTCATCGCTGAACGCCCATTGGCTGCGCTGGTCGAAAATTTCGGCTCGCTCAATTACCTGGCCATGCTACGCGAAAGCGCGGCGATGGTCGGCAATTCCTCTTCCGGCCTGCTCGAAACGCCAGCACAATGGGCCAAAGTCTATGTCAAACTGGATCAGGTCAAGGGATCAACGTCAAAGCCACCGCCGCGACGCAGGGTTGACCGCAAGAAAGACAGAAGACCAGTCGCTGAAGTCCTTCATCGCAGGACACGACAACCCGTGCTTGCCAAAAAGGCTTAGATCAGCGGTATATAGAGGTCTCCAATTGGACGCCTCGAAATATCTCTCTGTTTCCGCCAATTTCTGATTCAATCTGTTCGATCATCGGTCTACACGACCGAGAAATGAGACACCTCGCTATGACGACATATTTGCATGGAATGCAAATCGCTCTCTGGTCAGGCGATTATACGCAAACGACCGGGCAGGCCTTGGTAACTGCTCGGGTGGTGCGCTACCAGCCATCAATAAAATGGCGCGAGTATGTCTATCATGGAGTGGCCTTGCGCAGTGTGGCCAGTTGGGCCCGCGCGGTTTGTCGCTTGTGGTGGGATATTGCATTTGGTCGCGTTAAGTCCCTTTACCTCGTCTGCTCTCGTTCCAATGGTGGTTTTCTGCGGGATGCGCCTGCCTTGCTGGCCGCTTGGGCCGGTGTCAGAATCGTGGTGCACGCACATGGTTCGGATATCGTAGAGCTACTTTCGGATCGAAGGATATCCCCCCTCGCCAAAGCGCTCTACGCTCATTGTGAAATTATCGTGCCTTCAACGCACCTGCTGGAACCGCTACGTGGGGTGACGGCTGCGCCTATCCATCTTTGTGAGAACTATTTTGCTGGCGATTCCACGAATGGAGCCGGCAATCCTGAATCCAACACGCTTACCGTCCTTTGGAATTCGAATTTGATGGCGAGCAAGGGTTTCTTCGATCTTGTGGAAGCAGTCCGTCAGATTCATGCTGAGGGACTTGCGATCCGTCTTATATCCGTCGGTCAATCACTTGCCGATGAGGAGATGTCGGTATCGGAAGCCGCTCGGCGCCTTGATGTGCTTTCAACCGAGGAATGGTTCGACTACCGTGGCAATGTTCTGCCGACTGTTGTTGTAGCACTCATCGAGGAGGCCGATGTCATCAGCCTTCCATCCCGCTACTCCAGCGAATGCCAGCCATTGGCTGTCATTCAGGCGATGTGCGCCGGCAAGGCGATTGTTGTCTCCGACATACCAGCCTTGCGGGCTACACTACGTGATTATCCAGGCCACTTTGTTCCGGTGCGCTCCGTGGCCGCAATTGCAGACGCTTTGCGCAACCTATATCGCCGGAAACAGTCGGCCCCCGCCGCTTTCGCATCCAGTCTAGAGGATGCCGCAGCAGCCGCTCGAGATCGGTTTTCAGTGAGGCGTTTCGATCGCCAAATGGCCGCAATCCTGCGGCCCGGTGCAAAAGACGGGCCAACGTGACAGATGCTGCCTGCGCTTTAGCGTGTCGCGATCTTCAGAGAAGCTGGACACCTTCTGTGGTTGCCGCCCGTAATGCAAGAGGAATTTTTCCGGCTTGGGAATGATCGAGCGCGCGCTTCTGTCAGGCCTGTTGATGCGACATTCCCGCTGGCCGGTATGGTGTGCGCAGGATCAGGTCCAAATTTGCAAAGCGAGCTTTGATGCTCAGGGCTGACTGGTTTTCCTGATACAGATCTATTCAATCATTTTGCCCACACGCTATGGGCGTTTCCCGGGGTTCCCCGCCATAGAAAGGCAAAACCATTATCTACATCCGCTACCCGGTAATGTAGTCGCCCTTGCGGCGGGTTCGTGCCAAAACCGACCCTGGCGGTAGTTTTATCAACCGCCAGAGCTTCATGCCAGTTCGAGCTGTCTGGGCTGACCTCGACATGAAAATCGTCATCGTCTGCCAATCCCATTTCAGCACGGCCAGACCAGCCAGTCTGGAACAGAAGTGCCCCTGTGTCATCAACCGTAAGCGGCCGGTTTATGCCGCAGCGACGCTTGGGGTAGTTTCGGCTGGGCGCCAGTTCCAGGGCAGTAGTTCATCGAGCGCATTGATCTTATGATCGTTGATGCAGCCGAGAATTTCGGCGAGGTAAGCCTGCGGGTTGAGGTCGTGGAGTTTGGCCGTTTCGATGATGGTCATCGCATCGGCGAGCGTTTCTCCGCCAGCGTCCGAGCCCACGAATAGAAAGTTTTTTCTTCCAAGAACAATTGGTCTGATTGCCCGCTCGGCAGGATTGTTGTCGATCGCTACACGCCCGTCCTCAAGAAACAGGGTGAAGGATGGCCAGCGCTTGAGGGCATAGCGGAAGGCCTTGGCCACATCGCTTTTGCCCGAGATACGGTCGAGCTGCTCCTCGGCGAAGCGCCTGAAGGCCGCGGCGACCGGTTTGCTATCTGCCTGCCGGACAGCCAGGCGCTCCTGGGCCGAACATCCGATGATGCGCCGCTCGATGTCGTAGAGCACGCCGATACGATTGATGGCTTCAAACGCAATGGGGGATTTGCTCGACGTCCATTCGTCGTGGAAGTCGCGCCGCAGATGCGCCCAGCACGCGGCCTCCCGGATCTGCTGTTCCCCGGTCATGGGGTCGGGCTTGTAGAGTGCCCCGAACCCTGAATAGGCATCGGCCTGCAGGATTCCGGAGAACCCGGCCAGATGGGTCTGGGGATGCTCACCCCTGCGATCGGGGGGGAACAGATAGGCGATGGCCGGTGGGTCATCGCCTGCAAAGGGTGTGTCGTCCCGGACATAGACCCATATGCGGCCCTGCTTGACCGCGCGTTTGGCGCCGCCAGAAGCAATCGCCACCTTTGGATCGAGTACCCGGATTGGGGTATCGTCAGCATGGAGGCGATCGGCGGCAAAGACATGGTCGCGAATGCGCGCCACCAATGGCTTGAGCACGCCAACCGCCTGGCCGCACCAGTCGATCAATGTCGAACGTGGGATATCGGCGCCCATGCGCTCAAAGATCTCGCCCTGGCGATAGAGGGGAAGATGATCGTCGTACTTGCTGACCAGGATGTGAGCGAGCAACCCCGGGCCTGCCATGCCGCGGGCCACAGGGCGGGTTGGTGCCGGGGTCTGCACCATGGCTTCGCATTTGCGGCAGGACTTTTTAGGCCGGGCAATCTCGATCTTCTTGAGTTGTGCGGCAACCAGATCGAGGATCGCGGAAACGTCCTCACTCACAAGGCGCAGTTCGCCGCCGCAATCGGGGCATTCTGAACCGGGATCGAGGGTGCGGCGCTCGGTGAGAACATGTTCGCTCAGAGCCGGCTTGCCGCGCCGACGGGGAGCAGAGGCGTTTTGTGGCGGTGCAACGGCGTCGTCCTCATCAGCACTCGTGTCGATCGCGGCCCTCGCGACCTCCAGCCCCTCAAGGGCCAGCTCGAGTTGCTCGATATTGCGCGCCACTTTCTCGGAGGAGGCACCGAACTTCTGCTTTTTAAGCCGCACGATCTGAACCCGAAGGGCATCGACGAGCGCTTCATAAGCGCGGTTGGATCGGGAGAGCTCCTGGATCTGACTGGCCTGTGCAGCGATGATCGCACGCAACGCGTCAAGCTCGTCGGACTGGTGTTCGGCAGGGCTCGTCATGATGCGAAAACCCTAGCAGAATCGGGTGCTTCGCACCAGAATTATTGCGCAAAAACAGTAAGATAAAGCGCCCGGAAACGATCAGGAAAATCGTTGTGGCGGCGCACCCCAACTGGGCCGGCGCCAATCAATCCCCTCCCAGAGCATGGCCAGTTGCGCTGAGGTCAAACGCGCTGTCCCATCGGCTGGAGAGGGCCAGGGAAAGCGACCCTTCTCGAGAATCTTATAATAGAGGCAAAACCCCTGGCCATCAAAATAGAGAATCTTGATCCGGTCACCGCGCCGGCCACGAAACGCAAAGACCGATCCACTGGCCGGCTTGTGTCGCAACTGGTCCTGGACAATCGCGGCAAGGCCGGCGATCCCCTTCCTCATGTCCGTGACGCCGCAGGCCAGATAGACCCGCACACCCGTTCCCGGCCCAATCATGCTGCTTGAGCAATCCGGATCAGCCGGACCCACTGTGCATCGCTCATCGACGTCCGGCCCCGAATGCTGCGGCCATTGGAAAGGACCACTTCCACCTGCTCGACCAAACCAGAATGATCAGTATCGGATGTCGGATCCTCGGCGATCTCGACCGGCACCAGCATCGGATCACGATGGCTCACCAGCCCTTTGCGGCGCATCTCGCGGCGCCACTGGTAGATATGCTGACGGGTGATATCGTGCCGGCGTGCGATACTGGCGACGGTCTCGCCGTCCACACCGACTTGACCCAGAACCGAAAGCTTCTCGTCGTCAGACCAGCGCCGCCGACGCTCAACCCCCGTCATCACCTCATAGCGCATGAAATCTCCGTCGCTTGCGTTGCTGACGTCAATAACGACGCCAATAACGACGGTCATTACACGCTGGAACGCACCAAGCGGAAGGCGGCCAAACTCGGCCGGTTACCATCAACCGCCGCCTTGTTGATCTTCAGCTGGTGGCTGGCTCCCTCATGCGACAGTAAGTTGCGGAGGCATTGACTACCAGCCGACTGGAGGCATCTGCGGTGGCGTTTACACCGAGCAAGGCAAGATCCTGAAGGGCATGATAGCTTCAGATGCGGTGTTCCAGTTCGTCCCGTCGAACCACATCATGATCCGTTCGCCAATGACCGCAGCGCGCCAACCCGCCCGAGGTGCAAGAAAGGTTCATGCCCCGTCCTGCCGGGCCGCCACCAGGCCGTCCTGTCCAAAGGCCGGTGGCTCCCGTTGCTACTATATGGCGGTCGCCCTCGGTCGGCTCAGCCGGCGGTTCAGTCTGATCGCGATCAAGGACAGCGAGTCGAACCATGGCGTCAAGTGGGCGGATCGCTTCATTATGCGTTACATGTTTGTGCGTCTGGGACGGCATGATATAGGGCGATGAGAGGTCGGGTGTATCCTCTAAGACGAATTCTCCTTTCACAAGTCATATTGACTGACTATAGTCCAGCCGCATGTGGCGTGGATAAATCGAAAGCCACCCATTTCTAGGGACACGACAATCCGGTTCATGAAATTCACGATAATCACGGCCGTATACAATCGCGCAGCAACGGTTGGTCAGGCAGTTACCAGCGTTCGTACACAGACTTGGCAGAACATCGAGCATCTGATCATCGACGGCGCATCCACGGATGGCACGCTTACTGCACTCGAAGCGGCAAGACATTCACACATGCGGCTGATCTCCGAGCCGGACAACGGCATCTACGACGCGCTCAACAAGGGAGTGGCACTTGCCTCGGGCGATGTCATCGGGCTGATGCATTCCGATGATTTCTTTGCTAACGATCAAGTGCTGGAGAAAGTGGCAACTGCATTCGAAATGTCCGGTGTGCTGGCTGCCTATGGCGATCTCGACTATGTTTCGGCAACGGATGAAGATCGCATTATCCGTCGCTGGCGTTCCGGTGCCTACAGCCCCAAAAAATTGCGCCGTGGGTGGATGCCCCCCCATCCAGCGCTATTTTTGAAACGGGAAGTATTTGAACGCCAAGGCGCATATGATACCAGCTTCAAAATCGCGGCAGATTATGATGCAATCCTGCGCTGGTTCAGCCGAGAGAACCTGCGCCCCGCCTATATTCCCGAAGTTCTCGTCAAGATGCGATTGGGTGGCGAAAGCAACCATTCACTGTCAAAAATACTCCGTAAGAGTGGAGAAGACTATCGGGCGCTCAAAACGAATGGCGTCGGTGGGGCCAGAGCACTCGCCTGGAAGAATCTAAGCAAAATCGTACAGTTCGTAGCAAAAGGATAGGCTGAGACGATGTCCTCACAGAGCAAGCGCGCCCTCATCACCGGAATCACTGGGCAGGATGGCTCTTATCTAGCAGAGTTCCTGCTCCAGAAAGGCTATGAGGTGCACGGGATCAAACGTCGGACCTCTTCGTTCAACACACAGCGCATTGATCATATCTATCAAGATCCTCACGCACCGGATCCACGACTGACCCTTCATTACGGCGACCTGACCGACACCTCCAACCTGACGCGCATCCTGCGTGAGATTGAGCCGGATGAAGTTTACAATCTTGGTGCGCAGAGCCACGTCGCGGTCAGTTTCGAGGCGCCCGAATATACGGCCGATGTCGACGCCATTGGTGCGTTGCGACTGTTGGAAGCAATCCACTTTCTCGGCCTGGAGAAAAAGACCCGTTTTTATCAGGCTTCCTCTTCAGAACTGTACGGCTTGGTGCAGGAAACACCGCAACGTGAGACTACGCCTTTTTATCCTCGCTCACCCTATGCGGTCGCCAAGCTCTATGCGTATTGGATCACCGTCAATTATCGTGAATCTTACGGGCTTTACGCTTGCAACGGCATATTGTTCAACCATGAAAGCCCGCGCCGGGGCGAAACTTTCGTGACACGTAAGATTACACGCGGCATGGCCAATATCGCCCACGGATTGGAGACTTGTCTCTATATGGGCAATATCGATGCCTTGCGCGATTGGGGCCACGCGAAAGATTATGTCCGCATGCAGTGGATGATGCTCCAGCAAGAAAAGGCGGATGATTTTGTAATTGCAACAGGACGTCAATATTCTGTACGCGAATTCATCCGCTGGACAGCAGAGGAGATCGGCATCACCCTGTCGTTCGAAGGCAGCGGCGTCGAGGAACGCGGCATAGTCGAGGCGGTTACCTCAGAAAATGCACCTGCGGTAAAGCCCGGCGATGTGGTCGTCAGAATTGACCCACGCTATTTCCGCCCGGCAGAGGTCGAGACGCTTCTCGGCGACCCGACCAAGGCGCGGGAGAAACTCGGCTGGGAACCTCAGATTACCGCTCAGGAAATGTGTGCAGAAATGGTGGCAGAGGATTTGGAAACCGCACGCCGTCATGCCTTTCTCAAATCACATGGCTTTGAGGCACCAATTTCGGTGGAAAACTGACGCACCACGATTCACCCCTTTTAATGAATGGTCACCATTTGATTGAGGATCAGAACTCGTTCTGATGCCCAACTTTCGATAGGCCCCAACTTCGATAGGGACGGAAAACTCATCATGATTAATTCCTCCATCAAAAAACCTGCCGAAAAAGGCCCCTTGAAATACTTCGTTGCCGGCCATCGTGGCATGGTCGGGTCGGCAATCTCGCGACGGCTTTTGCCGCGCGAAAACGTCGAACTGGTGACGCGCACATATGCCGAACTCGATCTGACCGACCAAGCTGCGGTTCGGAGTTTCATGGAGGCAGAACGACCTGATGCAGTCATTCTGGCCGCTGCGAAAGTTGGAGGCATCCACGCAAACAATACCTATCCGGCAGAGTTCATCTACGAGAACCTGATGATCCAGAATAATGTGATCCATCAGGCATTCAAAGCTGGTGTCCAGCGTCTGCTCTTCCTCGGCTCCTCCTGCATCTATCCACGTGCTGCCCCACAGCCGATGGGCGAGGATTCGCTGCTGACTGGCGTACTTGAACCCACCAATGAACCTTATGCCGTGGCCAAAATCGCCGGCATCAAGCTGTGCGAGAGTTATAACAGACAGTACGGCGTCGATTATCGTTCGGTGATGCCAACCAATCTGTTCGGGCCGGGAGACAATTTTCACCCGGAAAACTCACATGTGTTGCCGGCACTGCTTCGCCGCTTCGACGAAGCTGCACGCACTGGTGACGCCGAAGTTGTGGTATGGGGGTCTGGTAAACCACGCCGCGAGTTTCTCTATGTGGATGATATGGCCGAAGCAGCTCTCTTTGTCCTTGATCTCGACAAGGCCACCTATCAACACGAGACCCTGCCCATGCTCAGCCATATCAATATCGGCTCAGGGGTCGATGTCTCCATTCGTGAACTGGCCGAAATAATCGCCGAGATCACCAACTATAAGGGGCGAATCCGGTTTGATGCGAGCAAACCCGAAGGGACCCCGCGCAAACTGATGGATGTGAGCCGACTCGAACGCATGGGCTGGAAGGCAAAGATCGATCTGCGCCAGGGGATCAAGGACACCTATCGCTGGTTCCTTGATCAGGATGGAACAGCTATCCGTTCAGCCTGAACCATCTCATTTTTTCAGACATTTCCTTGGGGGATGTGTAATTGATCACACCCGTTCTTTTATGTGGCGGCTCGGGCACGCGGCTTTGGCCCTTGTCGCGCAAATCCTATCCCAAGCAGTTCGTGCCGCTTTTAGGGGAAGCAAGCCTGTTCGAGGCGTCTGCGCGGCGTCTATCGGGCCCTGGCTATGCGGCCCCATTGGTTCTGACGAATGATGCCTTTCGTTTCATCATTATCGAACAACTCACCAAACTGGAGATCGCACCCCAGGGCATCCTGATCGAGCCTGAGGGTCGCAATACCGCGCCAGCGATCCTTGCAGCAGCATTATGGCTCGAAAAGATTTCGTCCGACAGTCTGATGCTGATCGCGCCATCCGATCATGTGGTGCCTGATGCTTCAGCCTTTCGAAAGTCCGTCGAAATCGGTCGGGTCGAGGCCGAGGCCGGAAAGATCGTGACTTTCGGGATTGCGCCCCAATACCCCGAAACCGGTTATGGCTATCTCGAACTGGCTCAGGTGCCTGACGAGACGGCCAAGGCTATCGATCTTGTGCGGTTTGTTGAAAAACCTGACGCTGCGAGGGCTACCGAAATGGCCGAAAGCGGCAGGCATTTATGGAACGCTGGGATTTTTCTAGCCTCAACCAAGACGCTTATCAAGGCGTTCAAGGAGCATGCACCCGACCTAATTGTGTCGGTTGATAGGGCGGTTTCCCAAGCCCAAGAAGATCTAACCTTCACCCGGTTGGCACTTAGTCCCTGGGCTGAGGTTCGGAATGTTTCGATCGACTATGCCGTGATGGAAAAATCTGACAACCTAGTTGTCGTCCCCTTTTCAGCCGGCTGGTCTGACCTTGGGGGGTGGGATGCCGTCTTGCGCGAGATGGGACCCGATGAAACAGGAGTAGCGCTATCGGGGAATGCAACTGCGCTTGAGTGCACCGATACGCTGTTGCGCTCAGAAGACGAACGCGTCGAGCTTGTCGGTATCGGACTTAAAAATATCATTGCAGTTGCAACGCCGGACGCAGTGCTGGTGGCGGACGCATCGCGCGCCCAGGATGTCAAAAAGGCCGTTGATGCGTTAAAGGCAAAAGGGGCAAGACAGGCCGAGGCCTTCCCGCGCGATAATCGCCCTTGGGGTTGGTACGAAACGCTGGCGCTCTCGAATCGCTTTCAGGTCAAGCGTATCGTGGTCAAACCTGGCGGGTGTTTAAGCCTTCAATCACACCATCACCGCTCCGAGCACTGGATCGTTGTCGAGGGAACCGCAAAGGTAACGATCGGCGATGAGACAAAGCTCGTGACCGAAAACCAGTCAGTCTATATCCCTTTGGGCGCCAAGCATCGGCTGGAAAATCCAGGTAAACTGCCCATGACGCTGATTGAGGTCCAGACTGGGCCATATTTGGGAGAAGACGACATCATTCGCTATGAGGATGTTTACGCCCGCAAATAGAAATTGTTTCTAGTCACCTGGAACTGTAATTCGTATCATTGGTCCAAGCGATTTGGAGAATGATATGGCGGGCCGGGTAGCGGATGAAATTGTTTTAAGCGTCGAAGAGCGGGACTTTCTGGAAGCCCAGGTTCGA
>NZ_QMEL01000046.1 GCF_003390885.1 Pelagibacterium sediminicola | reverse complement strand
CCTTCTGGTTCAATTGAACCAAGGTTCACTGTCTGCCACCCCTTGAAGCAAAAATTAAAATCAACAATTTCAAGGGCTTAAGTGGTGGGAGTAACTGGGATTGAACCAGTGACCCCTGCCGTGTGAAAACTGGGCTCCGTCGCCAAAGTGGCTGTTTCCGGATGGTTACTGAAAGTAACGGAGCCAAAATTTCACGTTTTGAACCATAT
>NZ_QMEL01000045.1 GCF_003390885.1 Pelagibacterium sediminicola | reverse complement strand
GTCGATTAGAGGAGCGTCGGCCTCGTCTCTGGGCTGATTGTTTTATGCGGCGAGATTGCGGTGCTGCAAGCGCCGATGCTCGATGGTCTGTCGTTTGATCCTTTCTCGCTGTTTGATGATGGTCTGGCCGGCGCCAACCAGTGGATCGGCACCACCTTCTGCACAGGCAATGGTCGAAAAGCCGATCATGCATTAAGACTGAAACCGGACCACTTTATAGGTATTCCTCCGGCGGGGGCCGTCTGTCC
>NZ_QMEL01000044.1 GCF_003390885.1 Pelagibacterium sediminicola | reverse complement strand
ATGTTCTGCCGCCTCAAGGATTTCCGCCGCGTCGCCACACGGTACGACAAGCTCGCTCGGAATTATCTATCTGCCGTCATGCTCGCAGCAGCAGTTGCGTACTGGCTATGATTGAGTCTCAACCCTAAACACATTTGTTTTGAAGAGTTCACTGATGTCTGAGACTGGCGGGCCCGCTGCATTTCTACGGGACGACACCGAGGCGGTGGGCGCCCAGCTCAAAAGGTTGCGCGCAACACGGGGATGGTCG
>NZ_QMEL01000043.1 GCF_003390885.1 Pelagibacterium sediminicola | reverse complement strand
ATCATATAAATGAAACATTCGAGCTTGTCATTCATAAATATGAACTATGGTCAGAAAATATGGTGAAAACCGGTAGGCGGTGATATGGATGAGCGAATCTTTGTAGGTCAAGTATGCGCTGGGCCTAAACACATTTGTTTTGAAGAGTTCACTGATGTCTGAGACTGGCGGGCCCGCTGCATTTCTACGGGACGACACCGAGGCGGTGGGCGCCCAGCTCAAAAGGTTGCGCGCAACACGGGGATGGTCG
>NZ_QMEL01000042.1 GCF_003390885.1 Pelagibacterium sediminicola | reverse complement strand
GCTCAATGGCCACCCAGGCTTCGTCACTCAACCAAAACAGTCTGCTCATCAATGCCTCCGGCTTATCCGAAGCCAGAGAATCTGATTTGCAGCTCCTATTCAACAACCTGATTGGGTTTGGACCCTAGGCCCAGCGCATACTTGACCTACAAAGATTCGCTCATCCATATCACCGCCTACCGGTTTTCACCATATTTTCTGACCATAGTTCATATTTATGAATGACAAGCTCGAATGTTTCATTTATATGAT
>NZ_QMEL01000041.1 GCF_003390885.1 Pelagibacterium sediminicola | reverse complement strand
CGAAAGGCGATGATGTCTGTAGTCTTCTTCATGGCGTATCGTTCCTTTGGGAAGTTCTGGCAGGCTTCGACACCCGCCACGATACGCCGCCCTTTCAGACCCCGTCACCCATTTCCCGGCATAGCTCAAACGCGGCCCATATTCGGCGGATGGTGGTGTGCGACAGTCCTGTTGCCGCTGCCATCGAACGGATCGACCAATGGGTGGCGTCCTTCGGCGTCGTGTTCAGTGTTCGCTCGATCACCTCGGCCAC
>NZ_QMEL01000040.1 GCF_003390885.1 Pelagibacterium sediminicola | reverse complement strand
ACAACACGATGGCCCGGTTCGGCGGTGACATGTAAAGGCCGACGATATCCTGCACCTTGTCGACAAATAGCGGATCGGTGGAAAGCTTGAATGTCTCGCTGCGATGCGGCTGCAGGCCAAACGCGGCGAGCTATGCGGGATTTTGGGTGATACGGCCTGATCAAGCGGCGCGATTTTCGGCGACGCTGGTGGCTACGCCGTCGGTGAATGTGACGCCTTCGATGAGCAAAGGCAACTGGTTCGCGCCCTTCAGG
>NZ_QMEL01000039.1 GCF_003390885.1 Pelagibacterium sediminicola | reverse complement strand
CGGTGGCCGAAACCGCAGCCCCCAGCCGCCTTGCGGTGGCGATCGCCTGCAGCCCCGCAACGCCAGCGCCCATCACGAACACTTTGGCCGCGCGCACCGTGCCCGCCGCCGTCATCATCATCGGCAGTGCCCGGTCAAACGCACCGGCGGCATCGATCACCGCCTGATAGCCCGCAAGGTTGGCCTGCGAGGACAAAACGTCCATCACCTGCGCGCGCGTGATGCGCGGCATCAGTTCCATGGCAAAGGCTTGCA
>NZ_QMEL01000038.1 GCF_003390885.1 Pelagibacterium sediminicola | reverse complement strand
CCAGGTGCCCTTCATTGCGCAGGTGCCAAGTCATCTGCCGGACGCCGAAGAAGGGCGTCTCCAGGAATTGCTCATCGATCCTGCGCATAAGCGCGAGATTGATCTCGGTCTCGCCTTTCGGCGTGTAATAGAACGAAGAGCGCGCGATCGACAGCAGCGTGCACTGCTTGCCAATCGAGAGAGCGGGGTGATCAGGTTCTATCATCCCCCGTCTCACTTCCCGCCCCAGGGCTTGAGCTTTCGTGACAAAAAATC
>NZ_QMEL01000037.1 GCF_003390885.1 Pelagibacterium sediminicola | reverse complement strand
TAGGGTCCAAACCCAATCAGGTTGTTGAATAGGAGCTGCAAATCAGATTCTCTGGCTTCGGATAAGCCGGAGGCATTGATGAGCAGACTGTTTTGGTTGAGTGACGAAGCCTGGGTGGCCATTGAGCGCCACCTTCCCAAGAACCAGCCTGGAGCCCGACGGGTTGATGACCGGCGGGTGATTTCGGGGATCATTCACATGCTCAAATGCGGCGGGCGCTGGGCTGATTGCCCTGGCGAGTATGGTCCTTCGACC
>NZ_QMEL01000017.1 GCF_003390885.1 Pelagibacterium sediminicola | reverse complement strand
TAGGCCCAGCGCATACTTGACCTACAAAGATTCGCTCATCCATATCACCGCCTACCGGTTTTCACCATATTTTCTGACCATAGTTCATATTTATGAATGACAAGCTCGAATGTTTCATTTATATGATATTCCATGATGGCGGAATAGGCGCGTTTTATGCAACTTAAGCGGAGGCCCGCAGCTCCCCGGATCATACATAGTCGGTCGATTCACCGTTACACGCATAGGGCGTGCGAGTCATTGGTGGCATAGAGTTCCAGCTCCTTTATTGTTGCGCTTGGAGGGAAGCTTCGAGCCGCCTCGGGTAATCGAGAATCATCGTTTTATTTTCCAGACGGATTATTCGATTGGTCTGGACATCTAAATTCTCTCAGAACAAAGTTTCGTTGGTCATGGCCGTAAAGAAGTCTCCAATTTTAAAGGTAGAAAGCATCTACAAGCGCTTCGGCGGTTTTGCAGCGTTGTCCGATGTCAGCTTGGAGGTTGCGCCTGGCGAGGTGGTGGCCATCATCGGTCCGAGCGGCTCCGGCAAAAGTACCTTGCTGAGGTGCATCAACCAGCTCGAGCCACAGACAACGGGAAGGATCGTAGTCGGGAGCATTTCCATTGATGGTGGGGCTGCGGTGACCCAGGCACGCCTTCGTTCTCTCCGAAAGTCCGTCGGAATGGTGTTTCAAAGCTTCAACCTATTTCCCCACCTTACGGTGATCGACAACATCTGCCTTGCTCAGCGAAGGGTGCTCGGACGGAGCCAGGAGGAGTCCGAAGAAGTCGCGATGCGTCTGCTTGAAAGAGTCGGATTGCGCGACAAAGCCCGCGACTATCCGGATCGGTGTTCAGGCGGTCAGCAGCAACGCGTTGCTATTGCCCGTGCTTTGGCGTTGGAGCCACAGATTATGCTGTTCGATGAGCCAACTTCCTCTCTCGATCCCGAACTCGGCATAGAGGTCTTGCAGGTGATGCGGGAGCTCGCGGAGAAAGGCATGACGATGCTGGTAGTTACCCATGAGATGCACTTCGCCGAGGATGTATCGAGCCGGACATTGATAATGGCCGATGGCAGAATCATCGAGGATGGAAGAAGTGTCGACGTCATGCGGAAGCCGCAAACCACGAGGGCACAGAAGTTTCTGAGTGCGGTGAGAGATCGATGATCATAGAACTGCTTTTCTTGATCGCAAAGGGTATCTGGATGACAGCTGTCGTCACGGCTCTTTCGCTCGTGTTCGGAATAGTGGGAGGTGGTGCATTGTGTATGATGAAAACATCCCAAAGCAGAGTCCTTCCTGCTATCGCTACCTCATGCATATTGATCTTTCGTTCGGTTCCACCGGTGCTCCTGCTTCTGTTTATCTTTTTCGGCGTTAAGATCGGTGCATTTAGGTTCGATCCGCTGAGCGCGGCGGTAGTCGGCTTGGGGCTTATAACCGCGGCAAACATGGCGGAAACCTACAGGGGCGCCTTACTGTCCATACATGCAGGCCAATGGGATGCCGCAAACGCGCTTGGCATCTCCCGTGTCTATCGATTCACCGACATCATCGGGCCGCAGCTTCTTCGCGTCTCCATGCCGGGCATGGCCACCTATGCGATAGTGCTTCTGAAAGAGTCCTCTCTGGCTTCAACCATCGGTGTTCAGGAGATTGCCTTCCACGCTAGCCTTGTTTCGAAGCAGACATACCTTGCCTTGGAAACATATCTGATCGCGGGGCTTTTCTATATTCTTATGAGTATCGCGATCGCGTGGATTGCGCGGGCAGCGGAAGTGAAGATGAGCAGGCGGGTTGCACGATGACGGAGACCCTCCTGCTGTGGATCGAGTGGTTTCCCGACCTGGTTGGTGGCCTGGTAATCAGTCTCCAAGTTACCGCGTTGGGACTAATATTTGGCATGCCCGGCGGTCTCGCGCTTTCGATCGGTGCGCGCTCCCGTAGCAAAAGCGTCAGATGGCTGACCATCGCTGTAACGGAGATCGCGCGCGGCACGCCAGTTTTGATTTTGCTTCAACTTGTTTACTATGGCCTGCCCAGTATCCACCTAACATTCTCGTCGTTTGTCTCGGCTTGTATAGCACTTGCGATATGTACCGCAGGCTACACCAGCGAAATATTCCGGTCAGGCCTGGAGGGGGTACACCATGGGCAGCGCGAAGCGGCGTCATCACTTGGCCTTACCGGGTACGACAAATATCGGTATGTTATATTGCCGCAAGCGATGCGAATATCGACGCCTCCTCTTTTAGGTTTCTCAATACTAATGCTTCAAGCATCATCTCTGGCGTTCACCATCGCATTACCTGAGATCACTAGCCAGGCCTATAATATTGGGTCAAATACGTTTAGATATACATCAGCACTTCTGCTTGCGGGAATTTTATTTATCGCAATATGCGGTCCGGCAACAATCGGCATTGGAGTGCTGGAAAGGAAACTTGATCTGCATAGCCGAAAAACGTCATAGAACCAGAGAACCGTCAAAATACCTTCAAACGTATGGGAGAATTAACTATGAAGCCGATTCAAATGATAGCTTTTATGATTGGCGTGGTTGCTTGCGGTGCGGCAAACGCTCAAGATTGCCAGCCCACTGAGGATTTCCAGACGGTAGTGCCCGGGAAGTTGACAGTCGTTCACGGCGAATATCCACCGGCAGCGTTCACCCGAGACGGGATGAGGGGCTACACTGCCGAATTGATCGAGCAGATTGCCATCGAGTACTGCCTTGAAATTGATGCTTTGCCGGTCGAGTTCGCTGCCGTGGTACAGTATCTAGTTGAGGGTCGGGCGGACGTATCGATCGGTGGATGGTACAGATCGGCGACACGTGCGGAGGTCGTCGGTGTATCGGCCCCCGTCGTTCTCGATCAGATGGCAATTTATTCGAAGGATGGCCTGGATAGCATAGAGCAACTGGCTGGAAAGAGTGTCGGTACGGTCTCGGGGTTTATGTGGGTTCCGGACCTGCAGGAGGTGTTTGGAAACAACCTGCAGCTCTATCCGAACCCCGTCACGATGGCGCAGGACTTGGCATCTGGAAGATTGGATGCGGGCATCGATGGCTATGCGACCGGCCTCTATGCACAACAAACGGGCAACTATCCAGCTGCCATTCAAATCAAGGTGCCGGAGCCGGACCCCAGAGTAGGAGCCTCGGTCCTTCCTGCCCAGACTGGCTTCCTTTACGCAAAAGAGAATACCGAATTCGGAGCTGCGCTCGACGCCAGCATCGTTCGCTTGCGTAACGACGGCACTCTCGCTTCGATCTTGGTCTCATACGGCCTCGACCCCGTGATCGCGAACGTTGGGGAGCCCAGACTCGTCGACTGACCGCAACTCGTAGTCGCATCGGCCAGACATGCCCCCGGGTCAGTGCATCATGACCAGCCAAGCCCGCACTAGATCGGGGGGTGAGAAGAGCCAGGCGAATAGGATGATGAAAGCAGTGCTGCAATACGAGCTCCATGGGATTGGATTGTGATGCAGAAGTTCGGATCGCCAGAGAGCCGTATTGATGGAGCTTCCAAGGTCACCGGACGCGCAATGTATGCGGCAGATTTCCATCTGCCGCATATGTTGTATGCGGTTGGGATCCGCTGCCACGTACCGCACGGAAAGATCATAAGGATAGCCGATGAAGAAGCCCTGCGATCTAATGGTGTCGTAGCTGTCTATACTCACCTGAACGCTTTCGAGGAACTGGGATGGACCGTCACCGAGGAACTGACCCGAGCCAGTGCGGAAGGGTTGGGGCTTAGCGCGTTCAAGCAGTCAGAGTCCGTTGTGGGATACAGACCCTTGACCACAGACGTGATACGCTTTGCCGGACAGTGGATTGCCGTACTTGTTGCAAGAACGATCCATGATGCGAACCGCGGGGCATCGCTGGTTCAGTTCGAAGTCGAGAGTTACGATCACAATGTCTCTCTGAACCAAGCTGACATTGAAGGATCCAAGCCAGTCTGCTTCTTCGGTGAGCAGATGCAAGTTGAACGAGGACTTCGCGGTACCGCAGATGCGACGGATATTGTCATCAGCCAAATCTATAAGACGCCGGTCCAGCTTCACCAACCGATCGAACCTTCGGCGACCGTTGCCGTATACGAGGATACGCAGCTAACGCTGTTCGATTCAACCCAAGCGGTCGTGGCCACACGCGATCACGTGGCGCTTTCGCTAGGTCTTCCAAAGGAACGCGTCAGGGTGGTCACCCATTTTGTCGGAGGAGGGTTTGGCAGCAAGAATCAAGTCTGGCCGCATCAGGCACTCGCGGCGCATATTTCGCGGAGTTTGGGCCGGCCTGTCAGCCTTCAGTTGACACGGAATGACATGGCAGTCGCATCTGGCTATCGTTCCCAAACGAAGCAGAAAGTCGAAATCGTAGCAGACAGGTATGGCAAGCTGAAGTCACTTCGTCATCTGTCCCATGTCGCCACCTCGACTGCCGGTGGCTACTTCGAGCCCTGCGGGCTTAGCACGCTGGCTCTTTATCCCAGCCCTCATTTAGAAGTCGGGCACTTTGTTCATCGAAAACACGTGTCTACTCCTACACCCTTTCGCGCTCCAGGCGAAACCCCTGGGTCTTTCGCTGTAGAAAGCGCCTTAGACGAAGTCGCACACAGGCTCAGGATCAATCCTCTGGAACTGCGCAAGCTCAATTATCCGAGCAGAAACACTTATCAGGATCGCGAATGGTCATCGATCCATCTGGACAAGTGCTACACGATCGGTGCCGAAGAATTCGGGTGGCCGTCTAGTTACGTGGAGCCGAGGTCCTTCCGCGACGGGCGTGAGGCGGTCGGCTACGGAATGGCAACGACGTGTTATCCCGCCGATGTCCTGCCGGCTTCAGTTACAGTGAAACTAACACATTCCGGACATGCGGTTGTCGAGACGGCCGCAGCCGATATCGGCACCGGAATGTATACCATATTGGCGCAAACGGTGGCCGATCAGTTGAGCATACCCTTCGACCTGATTGACGTCAGGCTTGGCGAATCCGTGTTTCCCCCGTCCCCTTCCGCCGGCAGGTCCCGGTCTACGAGCAGTGTGCTGCCGGCGACGAAGAACGCCTGTGAGAAGATCAGAAGAAAATTGAACGCAAAGCATAACACTTGGACGACGGGGAGCGGCGAGGAATGGGCTATAGTGGAAACCGGAACCTATTCCGGCACAGCCAACGCTGACAACCTGTCATTCTACTCGTTTGGCGCGCATTTCGTCGAAGTCGGGGTAGATGAAGAATTCGCAAAAGTACGGGTGAGGCGTTTCACCAGCGTTCTGGATTGCGGACGGATAGTCAATCCGAAGACTGCTGCGAGCCAGATCAGAGGCAGTATAATATTTGGTATAGGTATGGCGCTGATGGAGGACGCCCAATTTGATCGTGAGGGCGGCAGGCTAGTGAATGATAACTTAGCTGATTATCATGTTCCGGTGAACGCAGACATTCCCGAGATTGACATTCATTTTATCAATGAGCCAGATTTCCACTTTAATACACTCGGCGTTCGGGGGCTTGGTGAGATCGGTCTGCCTGGCACAGCCGCTGCCATCGCGAATGCGCTTTATAGTGCAACCGGCAGACGGATAAGATCCCTCCCCATCTCATACAGTAGTCTTCTTGCTGCGGACAGCACGGTCAAGCCGCGCTGATTTACTTTCCAATCCCCCACAACTCGAAGCATATAAGGAAGTGGCAATGAAATACATCTTGGCCCGCATTCGCGCAGATCAAGTGTTCCATGGTTATGATGACCAGAATAATTTAATTTCACATAAGCTTTCTGATAAGAACTACGTTGAAAAAATTATCAGACTGGATCGAATTTTGTCATTTACTGAGAATTATATCTTCATAGAATGCCCCCACGACACAGTTCAGACTTGGGAGTACGAAGGCAGTTTCAATGATCTAAAGAAAAAACTGCGTGACGGTGATCTGTTGATCGGATGAGTTCCAATATTCTATGCTGCCGGTTTTTTATGATGCGAATGCACAGGGTATGACCATGCAGTCGGCGGGAAGTGAAATAAAATGAATATAAAGTTGCGGCTGCTTGTCAACCGGGATCCGGTCGACGCGACTATCGATTCCCGTGTGACGCTATTGGATTTCCTGCGGGAGGACCTGCATCTTACGGGGACGAAAAAAGGCTGTGGCCACGGTCAGTGTGGCAGTTGCACTGTCTTGATCGACGGAAAGCGAATGCTTTCCTGCCTGAAATTTGTGGCGATGGTGCAGGATTGCACCATTACCACTATCGAAGACCTGGGCAATAGAGATGTACTTCATCCTTTGCAGACGGCATTTGTCAAACACGATGCGTTCCAATGTGGGTTCTGCACTCCCGGACAGATCATGTCGGCGATGGAGGTAGTGAGCGATAAGGCGGCATGCACCCGTGAGCAGATTAGTGAACTGATGAGCGGAAACCTCTGCCGGTGCGGTGCCTACCCCAATATTGTCTCCGCAATAATGGAGGTCAAAGCGAATGGAGGCATTTGAGGTAAAACGCCCGACAACTATCGCGGAGGCATTGGAGTTGCTCGGCGACCCCGGTGTTCGCCCTATCGCGGGGGGAACTAGCCTGGTCGACCTGATGAAGCTCGGCGTAGAGCGTCCGAAGATACTGGTCGACATAAGTCTTTTGCCACTCAAGCATATATCTCTGGAGAACAACGTCTTGACGGTTGGAGCCCTTGCCACAAGCAGCGAGGTGGCCGCAGATGAACATGTCCTAGGCAACATTCCGGCCGTGTCCGCTGCTCTACTGTCGGGTGCTTCCGGGCAGATCAGAAACGCGGCAACCATTGGCGGAAATATCCTTCAGGCTACTCGTTGTCCGTACTTTCGATCTACGACCTGGCCCTGCAACAAGAGAAACCTCGGTTCGGGCTGCAGCGCTCTTGAAGGTGCCAGCGCTGGCCATGCGGTGCTAGGGGTGAGCAGCGCCTGTATGGCGGCACATCCATCGGATTTGGCCGTGGCGCTGGTAGCAGCCGGAGCAAAAGTTCACCTGGCGAGCGCATCGACCAAACGGTGCATACCGCTAGAAGCCTTCTACCGAATGCCGGGCAGTACCCCGGCGATCGAGACGGTGATTACAAATGGTGAATTGCTTTGCGCTGTCGAGGTGGCATTGACGCCGCTTAATCGGGCATCGCGATACATAAAGTTACGGTCCAGAACGTCATTTGAATTTGCTTCGGTTTCGGTAGCCGGAGCAATTCTCTTTGATCAGGAAATTGTTACTGACGCCGCTATCGCCCTCGGAGGACTAAGTACAATTCCTTGGCGCGATCGGAATGCGGAGGAGATTCTCGTCGGGCAGAGACTGGATAGGGAACTGATCACGTCATTTTGCAACACATTGCTGTCCACTGCACTGTGCACCCCCGAAAACCAGTACAAGCTCCCGCTTGCCGCAAACGCGCTCCAAAGGACATTGCTGGACAGTGTGCCACCATAAGACTAGCTGGAAACCCGCAAAAACCTTGGTTTGGTTGCCCGTAGGAGCGTGACCTCTGCTGAGGGGGCGCCATTCCCGGCGATTTCGACCTCTGTTGGTGCCCGCTCGGGGGGCATTTTCCCGTTTCCGGGCAGACTCATCCCATGATCGCTCGCTTTTCATGGAAGACAAGGCGATCGAAATTGTAGGCCAGGTTGGCCAGCGTCAGTTTTGCCTCGGCGCGCTTGATGCCGATGGTGCCGATGAACAGCCCGAATTTGTTCTTCTGGTGGGCAAACACGTGTTCGACCTTGGCCCGGATCGCGGATTTGGCGGCATTGGCTCGTGCCATGGTTTTGGGCATTGGCTTGCCCTTGGGCTTGCGCCGGTGAATGCGGCTGGTCAGCATGCGGTCGGCCAGCCATTTCTCATTGCTCTGTGAGCGGTAGGCACTTTTCAGCCCAGACGGCACTGCCGGTATTCTCCCTGTCGATCACCTGGCGCAGCATACGACCATCGGCCGCCGTGGCTGCAGTCACCGCAGTGCCCCGGATGAAGCCGTAACGGCGGTCGATGGTGATATGGCTTTTATAACCGAACACCGGCAACGCGATCATGGGTAATTGGTCTGCCCCTATAAAGGTATCCATCCGGCGACGGCCGCAGGCGTCACGATTTCGCCTGTTGAGCCATGATGCGGTCGATGACGGCGGGTTCGCATTGACAGTCCACGAGGAACTGACGGATACCGCCGTCCCAGGTTCGGACGTCGGCGAGGAACTCTTTGAGGCTCTCTATGCCCCGTATGGTGAAGGCGGTGATGCCCTCATCGGTGCCGTCGTGGACGTAGACGATTTCGCCATCGTCGATGTTGTCGGGATTGGCAGTGACGATCTCGATCAGTTCGAGGTTTTCGCCGATCATGGCGGCCACCTGGGCGATGCTGCAGAGGTGAGTGTCGCGGGCCATTCAAGCGACCTTTGCTTCTCGCTCTCGTTCGACCGCCCAGTTCCACGGAAGAAGTTCGGGCAGCCTGGATATCGTCAGGTTCGGCATGCGGGCCAGGACATCGGCCAGCCAAGCCTGCGGGTCGATGTTGTTCATCTTTGCCGTCACGATCAGGGTGTACATGAAGGCGGCGCGCGTGCCACCCCGCTCGGAGCCGGCAAAGAGCCACGCTTTTCTTCCAAGAGCAATTCCACGCAGGGCGCGTTCTGCAGCATTGTTGGTCAGGCAGATGCGGCCGTCCTCGAGGAAACGCGTGAATGCGTCCCAGCGGCCATCCTTGTCGTGCATGTAGTTGATCGCCTTGGCAACGGGATTGTGCCTGGACATCTGCGCGCGCTCGGCCAGCATCCAGTCGTGTAGCTCCTCGACCAGAGGTCGCGACAGGCGGTGGCGCGCTTCAAGACGCGCCTGGGCCGAAAGGCCGTTGATCTCGCGTTCGATGGCAAACAGGGCATCCATCCGCTCGACGGCCTTGAGCGCAACCGGCGAGATCTCGTGTGCGGGCTTGCCCTTGCGAACAGCACCGGCGATGTCGGCCAGTTCGAAAAACTTGCGTCGCGCGTGGCTCCAGCACAGGGCGCTGAGGATCGGCGCAGGACTGCGGTCGTTCTGATAAAGATCGTTGTAGCCGCCATAGGCGTCGGCTTGCAGGATGCCCTGCCATCCGGCGAGATGCCGGTTCGGGTGGGTCTTCTCTCTATCGGCGGAGAAGTGGAAAAGGGCCGCGGGAGGAGCGCCACCCGCGAAGGGGCGGTCATCGCGGACATAGGTCCAAATGCGGGCCTGCCGCGTTGCTCCCCGCGCAAGAAGCGGCACGGTCGTGTCGTCGCCATGCAGTCGGTCGGCGCCAAGCACATGGGCGCGGATCAGATCATGGATTGGCAGTAGGGCCGTGGCGCAGGCCCCGACCTGGTCGGCCAGCGTCGACAGGCTGAGATCGACACCTTCCCTGGCATAGCGCTCGGCCTGGCGGTTCAAGGGCTGATGCTGTCCGAACTTCTCGAACAGGACCATGGCCAAAAGGTTCGGCCCTGCCCATCCGCGCGGTGTGGCATGGAAAGGCGCCGGTGTCTGGCTGATCTTCTCGCAATCCCGGCAGGTGAACTTCTCACGCACCGTCTGGATCACCTTCCAATGCCGGGGGATCACCTCCAGCGTCTCGGTGATGTCTTCGCCCATCTTCACGATCCGGGCCGAACCGCAACAGCTACAGGTCGAGGGAGCCTCGACGATCACGCGTTCGCGCGGCAGATGCTCGGGGAACGGCTTGCGTGCCGGGCGACGCCTTTGGAAGGCAGAAACGTTGGTGGTGTTCGCCGTGGCGCGTTCCGCCGCGATCTCGTCCTCGGTGGCGTTTGCCTCGATCTCCTCGAGCTGCAACTCCATCTGGTCGATCAGGCGGGCGCGGCGTTCCGAGCTTCGGCCATATTGTTCCCGCCGCAGCTTGGCGATCTCGAGCTTGAGGTGACGGATCACGGCCTCGGAGGTCGAAACGATAGCACGCGTCCTGGCCAGTTCGGCCTCGGCGGAGGCGGCGCGCGCCTCGGACTCCGCGAGCGCGGCACGCAGTCCGGCAATCTCGAGACCCGCTTTATCCATGGCAAAAAATCTACCATGTTCGAACGAGAAAGCCTAACAAAAACAGTGAAATATGGTCTATCAACCCGCTTTTGCGGGCCGCTGTGTCCAGCGCGGATTGCGCCAATCGATCCCCTCAAGGAGATAGCCCAGTTGCGCCGCCGAAACCGCTACCGCAGCCCCGGTCTGGCTGACGGGCCAAATGAACTTGCCGGCTTCAAGACGCTTTACATAAAGCGACATGCCGACCCCGTCATGCCACAAAAGCTTCATCAGATCGCCCTTGCGGCCTCGAAAGCAGAATATCTCGCCGCCATGCGCATCGCGTCCCAGCCCTTCCTGCACCTTCAGCGCCAGACTGTTCATGCCGCACCGCATGTCCGTAACGCCACCCGCGATCCACACCTTCACCCCAGCCGGAAACGCAATCATGACGGGTCCACAACCGGCAACAGTCGGGCAAGAATACCGGGATCGAGTGTCGCCGGGACCGTCAGCCGGCGACCGTTCGGCAGAGCGATCTCGATCCGTACGTCAGGACCAGATCCAGACAGCATCGGCGGCTCGACAGGCGCGGCTTCCCGCGCCGAAATCGCCAGCGGCATGAAGGCATGTCCCGCCGGGCCGCCAAGCACGCCGCGCCTGTAGTCCCGGCGCCAGATCGACAGCAGCGACCGCGAAAGCCCGTAACGACGGGCCGTCGCCGAACCCTGCCGATGGCCCCGGAGACTCTCCTGGACGATCCGGACCTTCTCCTCGTCCGTCCACTCCCGTCGACGGCCAAGGTCTTCGGAACCCAGAATCTCGATATGCGAATTGGTCTTAGCGTATGACATAAGGCATGTGCTTAAAACCGTTTAGCAAATCAGGACAGACGGCCCCCGCCGGAGGAATACCTATAAAGTGGTCCGGTTTCAGTCTTAATGCATGATCGGCTTTTCGACCATTGCCTGTGCAGAAGGTGGTGCCGATCCACTGGTTGGCGCCGGCCAGACGATGGCTTCCGGCGCCGGCGGTTTGTA
>NZ_QMEL01000036.1 GCF_003390885.1 Pelagibacterium sediminicola | reverse complement strand
CCCAAACCCTATAAATGGGTCAAATCCGCAGACGAAATCCTCGCCTCCGTCAAACGCTTCTGCCAGAAAACAATGAACCGAACTTCAGATTCGGGTGACTAGGGTTGAGACTCAATCATAGCCAGTACGCAACTGCTGCAGCGAGCATGACGGCAGATAGATAATTCCGAGCGAGCTTGTCGTACCGTGTGGCGACGCGGCGGAAATCCTTGAGGCGGCAGAACATTGCCTCGACGCGCCAGCGGTCCTTGTAGCGCTTCT
>NZ_QMEL01000035.1 GCF_003390885.1 Pelagibacterium sediminicola | reverse complement strand
GTCGATTAGAGGAGCGTCGGCCTCGTCTCTGGGCTGATTGTTTTATGCGGCGAGATTGCGGTGCTGCAAGCGCCGATGCTCGATGGTCTGTCGTTTGATCCTTTCTCGCTGTTTGATGATGGTCTGGGCCCTGCCAAAGTGGTCTGCCCCTATAAAGTGGTCCGGTTTCAGTCTTAATGCATGATCGGCTTTTCGACCATTGCCTGTGCAGAAGGTGGTGCCGATCCACTGGTTGGCGCCGGCCAGACGATGGCTTCCGGCGCCGGCGGTTTGTA
>NZ_QMEL01000034.1 GCF_003390885.1 Pelagibacterium sediminicola | reverse complement strand
TAGGGTTGAGACTCAATCATAGCCAGTACGCAACTGCTGCTGCGAGCATGACGGCAGATAGATAATTCCGAGCGAGCTTGTCGTACCGTGTGGCGACGCGGCGGAAATCCTTGAGGCGGCAGAACATGGCCTCAACGCGCCAGCGGTCCTTGTAGCGTTTCTCATCGTATCGGATTTTGCGTTTGCGGTTCTTGCGGCCGGGGATCACCGGGATGGTGTTCTGACTTCGAAGAGTGGAGCGAAGACGGTTGGCATCATAGCCCCGGTCCGCGATAATCCTCTTCATACCCGTTGTGTGGGCGATGAGCAGATCTGCTCCCTTCATGTCCGAGGCATTGCCGGGTGTCAGGACGAGGCAGAGTGGTCTGCCGATAACGTCGACAAGCGCATGGACCTTGGTGGTCCGGCCACCACGCGAGA
>NZ_QMEL01000016.1 GCF_003390885.1 Pelagibacterium sediminicola | reverse complement strand
ACAACACGATGGCCCGGTTCGGCGGTGACATGTAAAGGCCGACGATATCCTGCACCTTGTCGACAAATAGCGGATCGGTGGAAAGCTTGAATGTCTCGCTGCGATGCGGCTGCAGGCCAAACGCGGCCCATATTCGGCGGATGGTGGTGTGCGACAGTCCTGTTGCCGCTGCCATCGAACGGATCGACCAATGGGTGGCGTCCTTCGGCGTCGTGTTCAGTGTTCGCTCGATCACCTCGGCCACCTGATCGTCTGATACCGTACGGGGCCGACCGGGACGATACTCGTCAGCCAGCCCCTCGATCCGGTTCCTGACAAACCGCCTGCGCCACTTGCCGACAGTGTGCTCGTGCACGCCAAGCCTCGCGCCAACTTCTTTGCTTTGAAAACCCTCTGCACAGAGCAGGATCATCCGGCATCGGTCTGACAGTGAGCGTGCCGCCTTGTGCCGTCGAACCTGGGCTTCCAGAAAGTCCCGCTCTTCGACGCTTAAAACAATTTCATCCGCTACCCGGCCCGCCATATCATTCTCCAAATCGCTTGGACCAATGATACGAATTACAGTTCCAGGTGACTAGGGTTGGGACTCAATCATAGCCAGTACGCGACTGCTGCTGCGAACATGACGGCAGATAGATAATTCCGAGCGAGCTTGTCGTACCGAGTGGCGACGCGGCGGAAATCCTTGAGGCGGCAGAACATGGCCTCAACGCGCCAGCGGTCCTTGTAGCGCTTCTCATCGTATCGGATTTTGCGCTTGCGGTTCTTGCGGCCGGGGATCACCGGGATGGTGTTCTGACTTCGAAGAGTGGAGCGAAGACGGTTCGCATCATAGCCCCGGTCCGCGATAGCCCTCTTCATACCCATCGTGTGGGCGATGAGCAGATCTGCTCCTTTCATGTCCGAGGCATTGCCGGGTGTCAGGACGAAGCAGAGTGGTCTGCCGATAACGTCGACAAGCGCATGGACCTTGGTGGTCCGGCCACCACGCGAGATGCCAATGGCATTGGCTCGCGCCCCCCTTTTCCTCCACCTGCACAACGATGGGCCTTGATATAGCTGCTGTCGATCTGGGCGGTTTCAGCAATCCAGCCCTGTTCGGTCAGAGCCGCAAGAATGCGTGCCCATATACCCCGGCGGCTCCAACGGTTCCAACGATTGTAGATGGTGGTCGAAGGACCATTCTCGGCAGGGCAATCGGCCCAGCGCCCGCCGCATTTGAGCATGTGAATGATCCCCGAAATCACCCGCCGGTCATCAACCCGTCGGGCTCCAGGCTGGTTCTTGGGAAGGTAAGGCTCAATGGCCACCCAAGCTTCGTCACTCAACCAAAACAGTCTGCTCATCAATACCTCCGGCTTATCCGAAGCCAGAGAATCTGATTTGCAGCCCCTATTCAACAACCTGATTGGGTTTGGACCCTAGGCAGTGGAGAAAAGATTGTCGAACTCTTGCAACTGAGCTGGATCGGACAGATTGAAGGTGCAGATGCCTTCCGCTGTCTCGACGTTGATGAAATTGGGGGTAGCTTCGCCTCCGCGCCCGAGGAAGCCGGAGAAATCTGGATTCTGCTGAGCAAAAAGGAAATCGCTCTGGTTCGCAGTCAACTGCGGGAACTGGCGCTGCGTTTGATGGGATAGGATGGAATTGGCGAAAGCCTTCGTCCCGTCATCGACCCAAGGGTTGAATATCGCCTCGAGGAGAAGGTCTATGGGCACGTCGTATGATCCGCCAGCCTGCGCAACCTGAACAGGCTGGCGGATGAGGCAGCGCCACCAAACTCACCATGCCTCTGCCCGCAATCGCTGAAGCTGGTCCCGTAGGCATCGGAGTGATTGTACTGTCCGCCGCTCTCAATGAACCGTTGCGCCCGCCGATACCGCCAAGATGCGCCATTGCGCGGATCGCATCCAGAGTGATGTTTACGCCGCCGATGTTCTGGCCAATATAGCTGTCCAAGCCCATCTCACCGGCAGGGCGGTCAATGTCCTCGAAATGCCAGCTCTCCACGGCCATCTGTTGCTCTGGAGAGAGTTGCGAGAACTGCGCTCCGGTTAATCCTTGAGGAATGATGCCAGCGCGCGCCGCGTCGGCAAGCCGGGCATCTCCGAACTGGAGACTGCCGCCATATCCGAATTCATTGAGCGCATTCCAATTCCCACTGCTCTCGCTGTTGACCAGCGAAGACACGTACGGCCCATGATCACAAAACGATCTTCCTTCATCAGACCCTCATCAATGCATCTCCAATGCGCCAGCTTGATCAGGGATCTCGTTCGCGGATCTCCATCAGGGCCAGCGGATAACTGCTCCGCACAAAACAGGCCCGACATATGAAAGCGACCGATCAGAAGTTCACAAAAAGGATCAGATGGGAATCCCGACCGATCCAGACAAAGAATGAATTGCTCTCTTTTCTCATGAATGGAAGGAGGCACTATGGGACAAGTTTGTCATGGGAGCGCCTGGGTACGTGGGATTTACTCGCTGATCGTGTGTTCAGGGGCGCCATGGAGAAGCTGGGCGTCGGGAAACTGGGTGAGATGGAGGTAGCGCTCGAACTGCACCAGAATGTCTGCGATAAGCTGATCGCGATGCATCCCCATGACGTCATAGCCGCGCCCGCCGCTTGAAAAGTGGGTGCGCGCTTCGTAGCGATATTCCGGCTTGCCTGCTCCGAGTGGAGCGAAATTTGCAACCGGAAGCGAAGTCAGCCCGACCCCATAGATGAAATCGCGCACACCTTCGGCAGGTGAATGCAGCGCAGGATTGCCGTCCCCGTCGATCTCCACATGCGATGGCCGGCCGCGATCGGTAAGTTCCCGGGCGACCTGTTCAAGAGCAGGACGGACTTCGTTCGCGATGAAGGCTTCCACGTCCCTTTTTTTCGGCGCCCGCATCATGAGGGTCAGGCGACGCTGCCAGGTCAATCCGGCGGCAGGCTGGGCGGGCGCGACAGACCCCGGTGCAGTGCGTGCATATTGCTGGGCGAGATCGGCCCGCATCCCCAGATACAGCGACCACACGAGGCCCAGCATGATGACGGTGAAAGGCAATGCGCTGGCAACCGTGGCCGACTGCAACGCGGCCAGGCCGCCTGCCAGCAGGAGAGAGGCCGCAACGACGCCCTCCATCACGCACCAGAATACACGCTGGCCCGTGGTGGTCTGGGTTTCACCGCCCGCCGCAATGGAATCCACAACCAGAGACCCTGAATCCGAAGAGGTGATAAAGAAGATGGCCACAAGGACGATCGCCAGCGTCGAGGTTACTCCACTGAAAGGCAGATATTGGAAAAAATGGAACATCCCGGTGGAAATATCGGCAGCGATAGCCCGGCCGACCTCGCCGGCGGCGATGCCGGTATCGATGAACATCGCGGTGTTGCCGAACACGGTCATCCAGATGAAGGTAAAACCGGCCGGGATGAACAGTACCGCGGTCACGAATTCACGCACCGTGCGCCCGCGCGAGATGCGGGCGATAAACATGCCGACATATGGCGACCAGGAAATCCACCAGGCCCAATAGAACAGGGTCCAGGCATCGATCCATGGGGTTGGCTGGTAGGCATAGATATTGAATGTGCGGAGCACCAGCGTATCGAGATAAAGCCCCAAATTCTGCACCAGGTCACGGAACAGAGTGCTGGTGGGTCCGGCAACGAGCACGAACAGCATCAGCAGGATTGCGACGACCAGATTGGTCTCGGAAAGGATGCGCACACCCTTGTCCAGCCCGCTGACCACTGAAAGAGTGGCGAGAGCGGTAACCGCGGCGATGAGAGGCAATTGAACGACCGGCCCGACCGGCGTGCCGAGCAGATAGGCCAGCCCGGCATTGATCTGCGATACGCCTACACCAAGCGAGGTGGCGATGCCGAACATGGTGCCCACGATCGCAAAGATATCGACAGCGTGGCCGATCGGCCCATTGATGCGTTCCTTAAGCAGGGGATAGAGCCCGGAGCGGATGGTGAGCGGCAGGTTGTAACGATAACCGAAATACGCCAGCGACAGCCCCACCACCGCGTAGATGGCCCAGGCATGGATGCCCCAGTGGAAAAAGGTGACGGTCATCGCCTCCCGCATGGCGGGAATTGAACGCGGCTCTGCCGTTGGCGGCGCCATGAAATGGGTCATGGGCTCACCCACGGCGTAGAACATCAGGCCGATGCCCATGCCGGCGGCGAACAGCATGGCGATCCACGAGGTGAACCTGAAATCCGGTGTGGAATCGTCAGGCCCCAGCTTTAGCCGACCATACCGGCCAAAGCAGAGCAGCAGCACCGTCACGAGAAAAATCCCGACAGCGAGCAGGTAGAACCAGCCGAAACTCTGGAGGATGCTCGACTGGATCAGGCCAAACACCTCATCGGCCTGGTTCGGAAAGACTATGCCGATGGCAAGGAACAGGCCAATGACGATAATGGCGCCGAAGAATACGGGGGGATTTATAATGAAGGGCTTGAACATACGATCCGTCCACCTTGCCGCGGGAATTGTGTTATCCAGAAAGAACGTGCATCACGGCGGGCAGGGTTCCAAGCTCCTTTTTGTTTGCACGGGCGATACCGCACGCTTCGATCCGGAACAGCGTGGATCGGATGCAATCCGGACTTCGCTAGAACCTTGAAAATCGAGCCCGATGCGACAAGAACCCGGTCAATTGCGGCCGGCATCCCGGCATCGCCAACTCCCCATAGTACATCTGTACGAATGGCTCTACCGCTCTCACACCTTTATCAATCGGACATCGTCAACGCCCAAAGGAGGGGAAAGAGGTGTTCAGGAATTTCAAATCGGCCGTCGTTGCGACCGGCCTGGTGCTGGCCACGGTCAATGCGGCGATGGCCGCAGACGAGATTGACATGTATTGTGTTGGGCCAAACAATTCCGGCTATGGCCAAATGACTGCTTCCTTTAGTCCCACGGAATATAAAACGATAAATGTTTTAGCGTGTGGACAAACAATTTACATGACTGATACTACGTTTGAACGCCTCAATGAATGTATTTTTGAAATAGGTATTGATGTTCCTGTTTGGCATGGCAGTAACAGATTCTGCACTTTCGGCCTTTGATCATGGCAAGGGTTGACTGCAAGGTCAGCTTCGATCCACTGAAAGTCCAAATATTGCCAGCCAATGCAATACATTCCGAACAGAAACCTGGTAGATTCGCTATCTGTTCGATCTGGGCTTTCAGGGGTGGCTGGTTCATATCGGGGGCGTGTCGCTCACCGGATCGCTGTTGATCGGCGCCGTGATATGGGGCATGGGCTCACCCACAGCGTAGAATGTCAGGCCGATGCCCATGCAATTCGGATTTCGCCGGAACCTTGAAAATCGAGCAGATGCGACAAGAACCCGGCCAATTGCGGCCAGCGTCCCCGCATCGCCAGTTCCTATAGAGCAGATCAGTATTTGACGGAATTGTCGTAGCTCCCGCGATTGCGGCGGGTTCGGTCTGGACCCCGGGGAGTGAATCCCGGGGTGACAGGCGGGAATTGGGCCGGTATCGGCCAAAGCCACCAATGTCATTCCGAGACGCGTTCCCGGAATCCAGCGCGATCCAACCCCAACCGCCCCGGCACGCCGTTTCCATCAGAACCTGAAACGATCTAGTACATCTGTACGAATGGCTCTACCGCTCTCGCACCTTTATCAATCGGACACAGTCAACGCCCAAAGGAGGGGAAAGAGGTGTTCAGGAATTTCAAATCGGCCGTCGTTGCGACCGGCCTGGTGCTGGCCACGGTCAATGCGGCGATGGCGGCAGATGAGTATCATTTGATGTGTGAGGAGCCGGGCAAGAACGGTTGGGGCAGAATGGGGGCCTCCGCGAGTCCCAACGCGTACGATACGATGAGCTACTCGGCGTGTGGGTACCAAATGTATTTAGATCCTATAGTCTACGAACGCGCCCAGCAATGCGTCTATGAATTCGGAATCAACGTCCGCGTATATTACCACAATGACTACGACAACCGGCTCTGTACCCTCACGCCTTGATTGGGCTCGTGACCGGCGGCAAGATCGGCTACGATTCACCAAAGGTCCGAATATTGCCGCCCAAGACCAGTCCATTCCGAACAGAAACCTGGCAGATCCGCTATCTGTTCGATCTGGGCTTTCAGGGGTGGCTGGTTCATATCGGGGTCGTGTCGCTCACCGGATCGCTGCTGATTGGCGCCAATCCGGGGGCGACATGGCCGTTTTTCTGGACGGGCCTCATGCTCGTCCTTTCCATTTCGATGGCATCGCTCTCGAAAACCCATTCCTCGCATTTGCGCCACAGCGCCTACGATTATCGGAGCGCCGGTTGGATGCATACGACCCTTACGGCCCTGGTGGGTCTGACCTGGGGATATGGTGCAATCGTCGTCTCGCTCAATAGCGATTTCAACTTGCTTGCCGTCTATTCGCTTGCCCTGGGCGGCACGGCCCTGGGTGCGGTTTCCTCGCAGCACGCCGTTCCCCGCTCCGCCTTCACCAGCATCTGGACCTCGGTGCCTGTCCTGGCGGTAGCTCATGTGATGGAGGCCCGGAACTGGGCCATGGGCCTGATGGTGTTGCTCTACGCTCTCATCCTGTCCATGCTCACCGTGCGCATGCACCGTTTTCTGACCACCAATTACAGCCTCACTCAATCGCTGGACGGCAAGGTTGCCGAACTCACAAAGGCATCGGCCGAACTGGTCAAGGCGCGGGAGGAAGCCGATGACGCCAATCTCTCCAAGTCGCGATTTCTCGCGCAGGCGAGTCACGACCTGCGCCAGCCGATCCACGCCATCGGCCTTTTGACCGCGTCTCTCAAGGACACGCGGTTGAGCCGGGAGCAGCGCCAGATGGTGGACAGCATCGACTCCTCGGTGGACTCGGTCACTGGTCTTTTCGGATCTCTGCTCGATATTTCCCGTCTCGATGTGGGCGGTGTGTCGCCGAAATCCGCGCCCCTCGACCTGGGTGCGTTTCTGGAGCAGGTTGTGATGCAGAACCGCGAGGTGGCGGCGAGAAGCCGATGCGGCCTCTCGCGTGTCAAGAGCGCGGCCTGGGTCGATACCGATGGCAACCTGCTGTTCACCATGGTTCAGAACGTGATCGGCAACGCTTTCAAATATGCGCCCGGGAGCCGGGTGCTGATCGGCCCGCGCCGGATCGAGGGCCGTCTCGCCATACAGATATGCGATACCGGGCCCGGCATCGCGCCGTCGCAGATCGAGGCGGTGTTCAGCGAATTCTACCGGCTGGAAAATGTCCAAGCTGGAGGTCTCGTCGAAGGGATGGGGTTGGGCCTGGCCATCGTGCGCGGCCTGGGCGACCTGCTTGGTCTGGATGTGCGACTGGCCTCCGTTCCGGGCCGCGGCACCTCGATCATCATTGCCGGCCTTGATCCCACGGCCCCGGCAGGTCCTCTTCCAGACAAGAGGGGGCGCACGCATCCGCTTTCGGGCAAACGCATCTGCCTGATCGACGATGATGAGACCGTGCGCGAGGCAACAGCGGGGTTGTTGGAGCGCTGGGGCTGCGTTGTCGAAACGGGATCGGGCTCGGACGACATCAAGGGGGAATGCGATGCCATTCTGGCCGATATGCAATTGAGCGGCGGCAAGAATGGCCTCGATGCCATCGCCGTCATTCGCGACCGTGCGGAAAGACCCATTCCTGCCGTGATCCTGACCGGGCATAGCGATGCGGAAACCAGAACGAAGATTGTTGCCGCAAATATACCCGTTCTGGACAAGCCCGTGCGGCCAGCCGAACTCAGGGCGATGCTGACCCGTCTTTGTCTGGGGCTTTGAGCCTGACATCGGCGGTCAGCGGCCGAAGTCGGTTAACACTCTGAAATCCGTGAGGGTCGTTACACATCGTTCCATAGCATATTTGTACGAGTAGCCCCGTGCTCCACGATCAGTCACAATCCCGGAAAAGGGTCGAATTGAGGGCATTATGAACCATCTCAACCTGGCAATTCTCGTCGCGGGTCTGGTGCTCCTGCCAGCCAATGCCCTGGCCTCGTGGTCATGGGATTCCAACCGATTGCAGACTGGCGGCGATCGTATCAGGGCCGTGACCTGGCAGAATGGGATCGCAGTCAGCATCGCTTGTGAGCCGGACACGGGGCCAGATGTCTTCCAGCTCGAGATAGAGGCACAGGACCTTCCATACCTCGACGCCACTGACAATGCGCAGGAATCGCTGGTCTTGCGCTTCGACGAAAGCGACCGCCAGTTCAACGCGTTCGATGGTTGGGCGGATGTGTGGTATTCGGCTGAAGACCGTTTATGGAAGGGTGGACTTTATCTCGAGTCCGAAGGGCTGGACGCGTTCGGCGGCGCTTCGATCATGCGCATCCTCAATTCGTTCGGACAGGAGGTTGCCCGTTTTACGATGGACGGTTCCCGACTGTCCGAACGCGCAATGCGGGCGGTATGCCATGATGGTATGACGACCAGCCAATGGCGTGCTGAGCATGACCCGTCAGCAAGTGCTCCGACCGACGTGCAGGAACGCCCGGCCTTTGTTGCGTCGGGAGATCATGTAACGGAGCCTGACGACGCTGACCCAGCCTTGTCATTTCCGTTGCCGTCGCAGCAGGACGCCGAAATATCCGCGCTTTCCAAGGCCGTGGATGCCGACTCAACAAATCCCGATGTCTACACGGCCCGTGGCGAATATTTTCGCCTGAATGGTCAGTTCCATGCTGCAATCGAGGATTTTCTCGAAGCGGTGAACCTCGATCGGCTTAATGCTTCACGCCGTGGGGTGCTCGCCACAGCCTATCTGGGTGCCAGCCGCTTCGATCTCGCCTTGGAAACGGCTTTGACCGGACTCTCGCTCGATCCAGATGAATGGCGATCAATCCACGTAAAATGCCAAGCTCTCAGGTTCCAGAAGAAATACGCGGACGCGGTTCCAGCTTGTGAGGCTGCCCTGAAGATCGATTCCGGTCCCGACTATCCCGAAAGTTACGGCAACGTCCTCCATGCTCTGGCTGTTGCGCAGGACAATCTGGACAACACGGACGTCGCTCTCGCACTGTACGACCGATTGATCGCGCGGGAAGAACATTTGGTTCAGGCTCATTTTGCCAAAGGCCTGATTTATGTGCGGGCGCTTTCTTTTGTAGAGGCGGAAACCGAGATGACCGCCGCCCTGAGGTACGACCCCGCCAATCTTTCCGCGAAAGCCGGGTTAGCCGTTGCCCTGGCGATGCAGGGACGTAGTGACGAAGCGAGCCTGCTTGCGCAGGACGTCCTTGCGAATGGAAGCGACAGCTATGCATCCGATTTGGCGAAATTGGCGCTCGATATGGCGAGAGATTGAAGCAAGACGCTGACGACCGGACTAAAATCCGAAATCCTTTGCGGCAGCAACGGCCGCCGAACGCGACTTTACGCCGAGCAGTTTGAGCAGGGCGGAGACGTGCACACGCACGGTGAACGGCGAAATGCCCAGTTCGCGGGCGATTTCCTTATTGCTGTGCCCGAGCACGAGTTGACGCAGTATCTGCCGCTGGCGCGGCGACAGCTGGGCGATGTCGCTGCCATCGGTATCGATATGAGACGCGGCAGCGGCCTTGGCGTCCACTACGACAATATCGCCCTCAAGCACACTGGCGATGGCATCGCCAATCGTGGCGGGATTGGCCGCCTTGGATACGAACCCGTCCGCCCCCTGTGCCATCACCCGCTCGATAGTTTCATCCTCGTCGTCCATCGAGACCACAAGGATCGAGCTGGCCGGATAATCGCGGCGCAATGCGTAGATTGATTTTTCGAGCGCGAAGCCGGGGAAGTGCAGGTCGAGAACGAACAGGCCCGGTGCGTCCTGGTTGGCAAGGTCGACGACGCGGGAGAAATTATCGGCTTCGGTCACGATCGATCCCGGCAGCGCCCGCAGCACAAGGCGGCGCAGACCGTCCCTGAAAATGGGATGATCGTCCGCCAGAATGATCCGTGTCTCTGCCATGCTGCCTCATCAATCACATGATCCATCTTTACCAGCCAGCGACCAACGCTGCCATTAGTACACCCGTTCTAGTTGCCGCCGCGTCCGGCGGGGTTCATCATGACATGGTAAAGGGGGTAGCAATGAAACGCTTTTCTCTCAGCCTGATCGTTCTGTCCGGCCTCAGCCAGCAGACTTTTGCTGCGGAAACCATATTCGACGTCTATCGCATCATCGGCGACACCGAATATTTCCCGCTGGTAGAAACGCTCGACGGCCATTCGATCACCAATTCTTTCGATTGGCGGTTGGATACGAGGATCGAAGAAGAGAGCAATTTCATAGCCTACCTCGAGGAAGGCGGGGGATGGTCGATCTCTGCCTATAAATTCTGGCCGCTGTCCGACGGCGGCGCGATCGCTGTAACGTCGAGCGCTTCGTTTGAAGTCGAAATCATGTATCCAGATACCTATGTGCAGTTCTTTGCGCGTGGTCCGGGTGATGAATGGGGCGAGATCGACCCTCCCATGCCGTTCGTCGATGTTTCGGACTTTCTTGGCCGTTCTCCGGCACTGGAAACCCGGGCAGCGCGCGACATGCTGAAAGCGACCGAGTGGGCCCTCTACTACGATCTCGGTCCGGACACCGAGCTATTGACCATCCGGCTCACCGCCACCAATCGTGATAAATGCTGGCCGGAAACCATCTTTGGCTCCAATGACGATGCCTCATCCGGGGATGAGGAATTCAGTTTCTGCCGCGATGTCTATTCCGGTCTGTTTAGCGAACTGAAATTCGAGCTCGATCCGGACACGGGACGTTTTGCGCTTCAGGCCCCGTGACGCGGGTGGAAATATCCGTCTGCCGCCGCGCATCGCTGTGGCCCGATGCTGTAACAAGGGCCGTCCTGTGGAGGTGCCGACTGAGCTCAACTTCCCCTGGACGTTGTCGACCGCGCCTTGAAACGGTCCCGTGCGGACGTTTTCCGGTCGCTACCAAGGGCGGCCACAGCCAGATCATTTAGATCCTGCGGGCGATCAGGCCACCCCTTGGCTGCCTCGATGCGTGCATAGTCCATGAGCCTGGCAAGGTCTTGCCCAGCATAGGGCAAGCTGTTTGCCAGCCCAATCACCCTTTGGCCCTTTTTCCCATCGTCATAAACAAAACCGGCGGTGGCAACGCCAGCGCCGGTTGCAACGGGATCGCCGAATATTCGGGTCTCGAAGCTGTCTACACGCTCCCAGCGAAAGGACTCATTTTCGCTTGACGGCAAGGTGAGGGTAAAGCCATCCTGTCGCAGAACCAGCTTGCCATTGTTTCCCTGAATACCTCGCAGTCCATAGTACGTGATGAGGACGGGAAAAGCGAAGATGAGCAGATGACCGAAAGGGCTGACTTCGCCGTTGGCAAACTTCCACAGTATATAGACGCCTGCCGTGAAGGCCCAGACCAGCAGCAGAACGAACCACAGTCCGCCCTTGGCCGGTGCCATGACAATCTGCCAGTCAGGGTCCGCGGATGTCGTTGCCTTGGACACTGCTGACCGTCTCCATTGGTTCTCGGATTAAGAATTGGTGCTGGAACTCCGATCAGTCGCCCCAGCGACAAACCAGGCTATTGCTCGAATCCTGCAGCATCCCCTTTTGCGTAAAATTGGCCTCGTAATCGGCCAGAGCCCCTGGCGAGAGATAGACCGTCACGTCGCAGATCGAAACCTCCTCCGTCCAGTCGCCTTGAGTCTCATCGGACGCCATGAGCTGCATGCCTTGGCTATTAGTGATGAAATAGGGATTGGCGGCGTGAGCCACCCCGGCAGGCAGTGCAATGATCATGGCGGCGAAAAAGAGTGCAACAGGTCTTTTCACAGGTCGGTCCTCAAATTGGTTCGACCCAAAGGTTAGCCCCAATTTCAGATGCGACCAATTACGACACCTGTACTACCCTGTTCGGACGGCCTAAATCCCGGTGAAGTTGCGCATAACACGCCGCACCGGCATTTCTTCGCTCAGCTATCGTTGCATCCGTCACTTACGGCCCCTGTCACTTCTGCTCTAGAATGAAGGCGGCATAAGCGGAAGCCAGGTCTGCTTCGGACCCGTCGCTGTCGTCATGCTGCATCATGGCCATGACCGGCGCCATCTTGAGCAGATTGCCGCGCACCCCGTCCACCATCCCCGTATAGACGATGTCTGCGCCCGGAGCCGTCAGGGCGGCGTCCAGGAAATAGCGGGCAGCGGGATCGGGCGTGGCGCGGTAGCGCAATTCGTCGAAGGCCTCATAGACCGCGTCACGCCAGTCCGGCGTATCGGCATCAGGTGGCGGCGCATCATCCATGGTTTGACGCTTCGCCTGTGCCACTTCGATAAGAAAACCGAACATGTCCGGATGACCGCCCTCAAAGGGTCTGCGGGACGGGTCGGCACCGATCCGCAGGTCATCCTTGAAGAGCACCCCCTCACGCCCTTCGGTCCAGACCCAGATGTTGAGATTACGTTGTAGATCCCGATGGGCTTGTCCCAGCTCGCTCAGTTCCAATGCTTCAGCGAGAGACGCGAAAGTCTCCTCATCAGGTTCATTCACCCCCGCCAATACGACGACGATTTCTCGCAAGGCACCGTTCCAGTAGACCTCCTCGGGCTCCATGGCGAGCTTGTCATGGGCAACGTCCAGAATGACTTCGAAAAAGCTCTGGGTGATCGGCTCATCGTGCCAGACCAATTGTTCAACTGCCTGGACATCCAAAGACCGGATAGCCTCTATCATTTCTTCCGGCGTGGCCTGTACTGGCGTACACAGCGCCGTCAGCAGCAGCGCTCCAATGAATCTTCCACGCATGTTGTTTCATCCTCTGCAATCGATGGTCTCGCCAACCTCGGACACGAAGACTATTCGGCGGTCAGCAAGAATGCGGACTGCGTTACGCACCTGGTTGAATTCTGCGCCTGAGCCCGCTCCTGAATCTGGATAGTGAGCCGCAAAATAGAGCGTATGCCCACAGACATTGATTGGCTGATCGTAATTAACCTGTTGCGACCAGTGTTCGGTGCAAGGCTCATATGCTGCTGAGCCCTGAATCCAGTCGGACGGCGATATGTCGACGGTCACGTTGGTGAGGCGGCCATTGCACTGCCCCAGATCCGAACCGCCGATTGTATCCAGTTCCGGCGACCCCCAGGTTTCGATATCGTCTGACCCCAGAGTAACGACTTCCGGCATGGCCCAGACATCGAGCACGAATTCCTCCGACTCCTCCTGACCACTCTCCCAACCGGAATAGGCACCGGTCTCAGTCGCTTGCTGGTCTACCAACCGCTGGTTCAACCCCACCATGAACTCGTTCCAGTCGAATTCAGGTTCGTTGGCGCGATCCTCGTAGGCCTGTGCCTCGTCATAACCGAGCGCCAGGGCCAGTTGCAGATCCCTATGCGCCCAATAGGAGAACCAACCAGGCAGACGTCCATCGGCATCGGGTACATTGACAGCACCGGCGGAACGCAACATGTCGATGATCTGGCGGTCATTGTTCACAGCGGCATGGTGCAGCGGTGTCATACCTTTGGTCACGGAGCCGCGATTGGGGTCAGCACCGAGCGCCAGCAATTGGTGCACGATGTCGCGTTGACCGTCGCCCACGGCATAGAGCAGAACCGAACCGCCATCGTCTCCCATTGCGTTGGGGTTTGCCCCGGCGGCCAGCAGCCTGGCAACATTGTCCCATTTCCCTGCCCGTGCTGTGTTGAACAGGATTGGCTCACCACGGCTCGACACATAGTTCGGGTCCGCGCCCCATTCCAGCGTCCAATCGAGAAGCGCACCATCGTCGGTTGCCGCGATGTGATAGGCCAGAAACCCGTTGAGATAGGCCTCGCAATTGGGATGAAATCCGCGGACGCAGCCATAGCGCATACTCTCGCTCATCCATGTCGGATCGTTGCCCAGGACGTCGTCCATCCTGCGGATTTCCGCGATCGTTTCACGTATGGCGCGCGTGTCGAGGGCCTTTGCCGCATCGACCAGACGGCCGCGGAAATATCCGGCACTTTGACCGACATAGATCGTCTGCTCGGTTGCGGCCTGCTGGCCGGTTGCGTCGCTGACAATGATCTGCAACTGCACAGCGCCTTGAGCCGTCCCGGTCTGAAGACGGGAGTCGATGAACAGATTAGTGTCTCCCGGTTCACCGCTGTCGTAAACACGGGTGTCATTAAACGCCTGTTCAAACGAAATGAGGCCGGAAGGCTCGGCAGTAACGGCAAAGTTCAGAGGTCGTTGCCAACCGCCTTCCATCACCAGCGAGAACGTTGTGCTGGTATTGGGTATCGCCAATGGCATAGCCGACGCCTTGACGGTCAACTCAGTCCCGATGCCCCGCAGGCCATCAAGGTAATTTGCGATCGCGGTTTGGCCGTTATTCCGGGCAATTTGCGCGGCTGTGGCGCTCCCGATAATCACATCCGTGTCAGCGCCCGCCTCGACCAGCATGCGCACGATTTGCTCGTGGCCTGCCCGGGCAGCAAGATGCAGGGCGGTTGCACCTTGATGGGTCGTGGCATTGACATTCGCCCGTGCCTCGATAAGCGCCTCGACGATGTCGATATGACCATGCGTAGCCGCATAGAGCAGCGCTGGACTTTCATCCTGCTCCGCATAGTCGGGATCGATGCCCTGATCAAGAATGGCTTGGACCACATCGGCCATGCCCAGACGCGCTGCCTCGGCCATCAAGGTGCGGCCATTTGTGAAGACGTAGTCAATGGGATAGCCAAGATGAATCAGGGCATAAGCGGCCCTTGCGTTTTCCTTGCGCACGGCAAAAACCACGGGGCTGGGGGCTCCGGACCAGTCTACACGTGTTTTCGCCCCGCCCTGAATGAGTTGAAGCAGGCCGGACTGCATTTGCGGGTTGTCGACCATTTCATAGCCCATGAAATACATGAAGGGCGTATCGTTCTCTCCAGGCTCATAGTCAGGCGGATCATTGGCGTCAAAACCGGCCAGGACGTAATCGCGTACTCTGGCAGTGTCGCCGGCAAGAAGTGCATCATAGACATCATCGACGCTAATCGCTGGGGACAAATCCCCGGGGCCGTCCGCCAAGAGTTCAACGGTATCGAAATCGGGAATCCCTGTGTCAGCGGACGCCGCAATATTTGGGATCTGCGGTGCTGGCTGCTGTTGGCCAGAAGGTGCTTGCATGGCCGCCCACTGATCGATTGTCAGGCCCTGGTGACACATTGCACGGATCGCCTGTTCAGCCTTGCGCGAACCCTTCATCGAGAAACGAGTCACTTCCTCACTGTTCATGTTGATGACGCGCATGGTCGCGGCGCCACCGAAGGAATCCAGAACACCGGCCTCGAAATAGAGCGAGCCGGTCCAGGCACGATCGGGCGCGAAATACCAGACATCGGACCATCCATCGGCAACGAAGTCCTTGCCGGTGCCATCGAACTTGAAGATCAGTTGCGTTTCAGCACTGTCGGTATTGTCGAGATGAGGAAAATAGTCGCTGACGAAAGTGAGATGGAAAACATCCGGATCATCGCCCGCATCGCATTGCAGGCTGATGAGGAATCCGTTTTCCTCGGCCTGCGCCGTTACCCGCACACCGCCATCGGCATTTGTCCCGGTATAGTAGTCCCAGTCGGCGGACGCACTTTGTGCCGCCGTCAACAGCAAAGCCGCGACAAGCCAGATGTGGCGAAGAAGGACGGTCATGGCGAGTACCCCCGGATTTTCGCCTATTGTGCTCAAAGAGAACCGCTTTGACCATTAGTACAGATCGACTAGCTGTTTTACCCCCGGGCTTCGATGGAGTGCTCTGTCCGCCCGAGCGCCGCCGCCGAAGCGGCGGTTCATTCCACCAGAAGGCGATTGCCAAGCGGCAAAACAGCGACTTCGGATCGACAATTCGTTGCCGGTACAAAACAGGTTGACTTTAATTCCATAAATCCAGTATTCTCGATTTATGGAATTATCAGTAGCAGTCACGGCTTTGGCCGCTCTCGCCCAGTCGACCCGCCTCGATGCCTTCCGGCTGCTCGTCCGGCACGAGCCGGAGGGCGTGCCTGCGGGCGAGCTGGCCCGACTGCTCGACATCCCGCAAAATACCATGTCAGCGCATCTGGCAACACTTTCCAGAGCGGGCCTGATCGTGGGGGAACGGCAAGGCCGCTCGATCCTTTACCGCGCCAATCTCGATCGCTTCCAAGAACTGACACTGTTTTTGCTCAAGGATTGCTGTGGCGGCAGCGCCGATCTTTGCGCCCCGATCATTGCCGCACTCACCCCCTGCTGCGATCCTCGAGAAACCCGTCAATGACCGATCTGCCACGCCGACTTGCCGCTGAAGCGCTCGGCACCGGCCTGCTGGTCGCTGCCGTTATCGGCTCGGGTATCATGGCCGATGCGCTCACCGCCGACGACGCAGTGGCTCTGATCGCCAACACGCTGGCGACCGGTGCCATTCTTGTGGTTCTGATCGCATTGTTCGGTCCGATCTCCGGCGCACATTTGAACCCCGCCGTATCGCTCGTTTTCGCACTCCGCCGCAATTTGTCGGTGGGCGAGGCGGGATTGTTCATGCTCGCACAGGTGGTGGGCGGCATCGGCGGGGCGCTACTGGCACACGCAATGTTCGATCTGCCCCTGATCGAGCTTTCACAAAAAATCCGTAGCGGCCCGTCGCAATGGCTGGCCGAAGCCGTCGCCGCGTTCGGCCTGGTCGCCGTGATCCTGGGCGGCATCAAGGTGCAGCGCGCCGCTGTGCCATGGCTGGTCGGTCTCTATATCACGGCTGCCTACTGGTTCACCGCCTCGACCTCGTTCGCCAATCCGGCCGTTACCATCGGCCGTGCCATCACCGACACGTTCTCCGGCATCCGTCCGGCGGATACGCCAGCCTTCATCATCGCGCAGTTCATCGGCGCGCTCATCGCCATGGCCCTGGCGGGCTGGCTGTGGACGGATACGCCGCAAAGGGAGACCGCATGACCATTACCATCTACCACAACCCCGATTGCGGCACCTCGCGCAATACCCTCGCCATGATCCGGGCGAGCGGGGAAGAGCCGGAGATCATCGAATACCTGAAAGATCCACCCTCGCGCGAGCGCCTGAAAACGATGATTGCCGAGGCAGGCCTTACCGTGCGCCAGGCCATCCGGCAGAAGGACACGCCCTATCTCGAACTCGGCCTCGATGACGAGAGCCTGAGCGATGATGCCCTGCTCGATGCCATGCAAGCCCACCCGATCCTGATCAACAGGCCGTTCGTGGTCACGCCCAAGGGTGTCCGCCTCTCGCGGCCGTCCGAAGTCGTTCTGGACATCCTGCCCAATCCGAGCATTGGGGAGTTCACAAAGGAGGATGGCGAGATCGTCCGTCCCAAAGGCCTTACACTTGACTGATCTATCCGACCTTCCGAACCTTGCTCCCCATGTATTCGACCTGCCGGACTTTGAGCGCCTGACCTCTACAAAGCTCGATCACAAACCGCGCATCTTGCTGCTCTATGGCTCCTTGCGGGAGCGCTCCTATAGCCGGTTGTTGACCTTCGAGGCTCAACGCCTGCTCGACGCCATGGGCGCGGAAACCCGTATCTTTCACGCCAATGGCCTTCCGCTGCCCGATGACGCTCCCGATACGCATCCCAAGGTGCAGGAGTTGCGCCAAGCCATGCTCTGGTCGGAAGGTCAGGTATGGACAAGCCCCGAACGCCATGGCGCGATGAGCGCCATCATGAAGGCGCAGATCGACTGGATCCCGCTGCCCGGCGGCTCGATCCGGCCCACACAGGGGCGGACGCTGGCGCTCATGCAGGTATCGGGCGGATCCCAATCCTTCAACGCGGTCAACCAGATGCGCATTCTGGGCCGGTGGATGCGGATGATCACCATCCCGAACCAGTCTTCGGTCGCCAAGGCCTGGCAGGAATTTACACCGGAAGGCCGGATGAAGCCCTCATCGTTCTACGAACGGGTGGTCGATGTGATGGAAGAACTGATGAAATTTACCCTGCTGACGCGCGGCGTTGCCGACCATCTCACCGACCGCTACAGCGAGCGCCGGGAGACCGCCGCCAAACTCGAGGAGCGCACCAAACTGGCGTCGATGTGAGCACCCCGGGCCCGCAAGCCGGAGCTATGCGGCGTCACGCTCGATTATGCCAGAGTGCACGCCTAGATCGTTTCAGGTCTTGATGGAAACGGCGTGCCGGGGCGTTGGGGTTGGATCGTGCTGGATTGCCGGAAACAAGCCCCGCAATGATATTGACGGCTGAATGAGAACCGATCCCGGCAGCCTCCCGCAAGGGCAATTCCTGGCATCGCCGGCATCACGGAAAGGCGGCAGGCGGGGGCATGTCGAGGCAAGCGGTCAATCGGAAGATTCCCCGGGGCATTGGGTCACGTTCGGCCGACGGATCGTTGGTCAGTGCCGGCAGGTGATACCAAAGCGCGGTGTTCAACTCCGGCATCAGCAGAAAGGCGGGAGCCGGCTGGCCCTGCTGCGGCTGCGCCGACGTGAAGCCTAGATCCGCATCCAGCGCATAGAAGCGCAGAAGCGACGGCAGCTCGTCCAGGGGCGCGTCCGGCCAACGGGCGCGGAGAGCCTCGATCGTGTTTGCCGGGCCGGTCCCACGCGCTTCGGGCGCGTAGGGATCGTCGACGGGATCGAGTGTAAGGTTTCCCTGCGACGCGGCGGCGGCGAACACAAACCAGTAGTCGCGCTGCGCGGTCGTGAGGCGCAGATAGAGGTCCGAGGACCAGCCGGCGCGGGTCTGCGCCGGAACCAGGTGGACGACATAGTCGTCGCCTTCGCCTGTCATCGTGTAGACGGCACGTTCTGCCCGACAGTCTGCAAGGGTGGCTGTGGGTTGGGCCAAGGCTGCGACGGGCAGGAGCAGCGCAGTGAATAGGCCGGCACACCGTCTTTTCATGGCAGACTCCTATTCCCCGGCCCGATTCAGCCAAACCACGCGTCGCGCAATCGCATACTGGCCTTGAGCGGCACCCTCGATTTCGAGAATGGCATAGATCGTATCCATATCGACGGGCAACATGCGCAGCGTCATGTCCATGACCGAGCCCGCCATGCTCACGTCGCCTCGGCCAACGAGGCGAGGCAGATCTTCCTGATCGCAGTCTCCGGCCCATGCCAGGACCGCATCGTCCGGCGTAAGTACCGGCTCTGGGATGTCGGGGTGGTCGATCTCGATCACCCAGCGACCCTCGTCCGCGAGGGTGATGGCCATCGGTTCGGTCATCTCGGGGTGATCGAGCAGCAGATCTTCGCCCAGCAGCCAGATGGACATGGTCTCGGTTTCAGGTGAGGATTGCATGGGGATGACCATCCCGCCGGCAAGGACGTAGCCGGAAAGGTGGGCGACGCGCCAGTCACCCACGAACCGCTCGCGCAACTCCTGCCATGTTGCCGGCGAGGACATGCCGCAAAGAGGCGAACTGTCGCCGGCGCCCTGCGCCAGCGCGGGAACGGCAGCGCAGGACAAAATGGCTGTCAAAACGATGACCGGTCTCATTGGATTTTCCTCCCTGTCGCAGAACGCTAATGCCCGGTAGCAGTGATCCGGCCTCCATCCACATCCAGAACCAGCTTTTGTCGTTCGCCAGCAGTTCGGCCTGACATCGGGTAGGCCATCAGGCCTGCCTCGATCACGCCGGTGAAGTGAAGTGAACCGTCCTTTTCGTGGTCGATGTCGAGTATCGCCTGCCCCCCGGCGTCGCTTGACAGTCCAAGAGCGGGATTTCCGTCTTCGTCCTCGAGCCGCAGTTCGAGGAGACTTGTGGTCCCATCGGCCACCATCACCATCAACCGGATGGAACCGATGCCCGATGGCACCTCCTGCGGTTCGGCAAGAATCCGCAGAGAGCCAATGCCTTCGCTCTCGAAATGGTATTCTGACCGCTCGGCGTCGATGCGCCACGAAACAGGCGCCTCTTCGAGAAACCCAGTCATATTCCCACCCAGCTGATCGGCCAGAACAGGCGCGGCCAGGAAGATCGCAATTAGGGAAAATGCCGCGGTCCTCACTGCAACTCACTCAGTACAGCTTCGAACGTCAGACTGACGCTGAGAGTGTCGTCGAGGTCAGGATTACGACGGGCAATCCGCTCCACACTCGTTAGAACACCTTCCACCTGGCCCGCGATTGCCAGCACACCGCCTTGGTATGAGGCGCTCGTAATAGTCAGGGAGAGTTCATCATCTAGGTCCGCACGGTAAATACGATACGGATCGGTATCGAGAATTGGGACGTCGATTTCTGCGGAAAAGAAGTCACCATCGAGATCACCGATCCACTCTGCACCGAGGGACAAGCTGCCCAGGCCGCGCTCCCTCAGTGCCGGTGCTCGAAAATAGATTGAAAAACTTGAAGACGTGAAGTCGGACTGCTCTGTCCAGACCGACAGTTCAATCTCTTCGCCTGCGATCGTCCCTGACGCCGCTCCCCCGGGCTCTGCAGCCATGACGGGTACGGCAAGGGAGAGAAAGCCAAATGCAGTGATGGCTGATCTGAGCATGGTCGTAAGTACTACCGATTCTTTGAAATTGTCGTAGATCATTCGCCGAGCGTGATCATCGCGCGTCCGAGAACGCGCTGGCTTTGAAGGTCGAGAAACCGCACTTCGTATTGTCCCGGCTCGTCCGGGAGCTTGAATACCGTTTCGGTTTCGTCGCCCACGCGATGGACTGCAATCCAGGTAAAGTCGGGTGCATCGGCTCGTGCCAGCGCCACGCGCCGGTCGGCATCGCCAGCTTCGATTGTCCACGAAACCGTAACGATGTCGCCCGGCCTTGCTGTACCAGGAACCACGAGCCCGGCACCCTCATCAATCGGCGCATCCGCCGCCAGCACCTCGAGCGGTCGCCGGGCCATGACCCGGTCGCCATGATCCAGATGGTAACGGACTTCATAGGCGCCTGGCTCCGCCGGGGCGGTGAACGTGCCGCGATCAGCATCGCCGACGCGGCGATAGCCGCTTTGCTCGCCGTCGGGCGTGCCGATTGGAACGATGGCAACGTAATCGCGCGGATGGATGACGCCGCCCCATGATACGGTGATATCCGTTTCGGCCCGCACCCTGTCGGGTCCGTCGAGCGAGACGTCGCCCCCCACCACCTCGATGGGCGCGCGGGCCAGAACGCGGCCGCCGGAGTCGAGTTGCAGGCGCACCTCGTAAAGACCCGGCTCGGCCGGAGCACGAAGATCGCCCTCGGCCTGGTTATCGAGCCGGTCATAGT
>NZ_QMEL01000033.1 GCF_003390885.1 Pelagibacterium sediminicola | reverse complement strand
AAAGGCGATGATGTCTGTAGTCTTCTTCATGGCGTATCGTTCCTTTGGGAAGTTCTGGCAGGCTTCGACACCCGCCACGATACGCCGCCCTTTCAGACCCCGTCACCCATTTCCCGGCATAGCTCCCTCGAGGTCGTGGACCACCACAACGACAGCCACGTCTGGGACAATCAGTTCCAGACCGACAGCGAGGCGCTTGACGCTGCCTTGAACGCACTGAACAGCGAGGGAGCCGGCGCCTTTATGCGCGGCAACAACGTCGTGCAGTTCCCGCGACCCTGAACCTAAGTGGCCGCAGAACACCGCTTACGACTCACGAGGGGTTTCTGGCTTGAGTTTGTCGTGATTCACCATCGCAAACGGTTGGAGGTTTGCGATGGCGGCGGCGGTGAAGCTTCGGGATGATTTCAGTTCTGTGCAGGTCCGTGCTTTTGCGC
>NZ_QMEL01000015.1 GCF_003390885.1 Pelagibacterium sediminicola | reverse complement strand
GTCAAACGCACCGGCGGCATCGATCACCGCCTGATAGCCCGCAAGGTTGGCCTGCGAGGACAAAACGTCCATCACCTGCGCGCGCGTGATGCGCGGCATCAGTTCCATGGCAAAGGCTTGCAGCCCCACCTTGGCCAGTGCCCCGAGCGCGGCCTCGTTGCCGTAAGGGTCCATGATCGCCAGAACCAGCGCGCCCTTGTTGACACCCGCCAGCGCCCCAGCCTCAGGCCGCCGCACCGCCAGCACCACGTCCGCGCCCTTGAGCGCCGCCGCTGCCGTCGCCGCAATCTCGGCCCCCGCGTTCTTGTAAAGCGCATCGGGAATCCGCGAGCCTTCACCCGCCCCCTTTTCGACGCTCACAAAAGCCCCAAGCCCGATCAGCTTGGTGATGCTTTCCGGCGTCGCCGCAACGCGGGACTCATCGACAGCCCGCTCGCGCAACACGGCAATCTTCATTTGCCTACCCTTTCACAGCCGCCCGGTGATCGGCGCGGCGCCCCATGTGATCCACGACCGGGAATGCCCGCCGGCCGCGGATGTTTTCAGTCCCTGTCCCCAAGCCGGGAAAGCCTTAATGGACGAAGATGAAATAAAGCCCGATCAGGATCACCACGGTCGTGATGATGCTCCACTTGAGGAGCTGGAGGAACGCACCATAGGTGCTGGTGTGCTCGACGAATTCCTTTTCCTTCTGCTTTTCGCTGATCGGCTTGGTCGAGAAGGTTACCGCTTGCTGTTCGGCCATGTCTGTCCTCTGCGTCTTATCAGTCTTTGTCCGGCCCGCCATCACGGACGGGTTGCATCCAGTTCGTCGATCAGCCCCTCGATCATCGAAAGGCCGAGCGACCAGAACCCCGGGTCCCGGGCATCCAGCCCGAAGGGCGCAAGAAGTTCGGAGTGATGTTTTGATCCCCCCGCTTCGAGCAGCGCGAAATAGCGCTCCGCGAACCCCTCGTTTGCCTTCTCATACTGCGCATAAAGCGAGTTCACAAGGCAGTCTCCGAAAGCATAGGCATAGACATAGAACGGGGCGTGGATGAAATGCCCGATATAGGTCCAGAGCGTTTCATATCCCTCATTGAGCCTGATACCGGAACCAAGACTTTCCGCCGAGATCTCCATCCAGAACGCCTCGATCTCCTCGGTGCGCAATTCTCCCTCGCGCCGCGCCGTGTGCACCTTGCGCTCAAAGCTGTAAAACGAGATCTGCCGCACGACAGTATTGAGCATATCCTCGACCTTGGAGGCCAGAAGCGCAAAGCGCTGGCTGGGGTCGGTGGCCGCATCGAGCAGCGCGCGGAAGGTCAGCATTTCGCCGAAAACGCTCGCCGTTTCCGCCAGCGTCAGCGGAGTCGGCGCCATCAGTTCGCCCTGGCCTGCCGCCAGTCGCTGATGCACCCCGTGTCCCAGTTCGTGCGCCAGCGTCATCACGTCCCGCGCCTTGCCCATGTAATTGAGCATCAGATAGGGATGGGCGGTGGTGACGGTGGGGTGCGCGAATGCCCCCGATGCCTTGCCATCGCGCACCGGCGCATCGATCCAGCCGCCCGCAAAGAACGGCTCTGCCAGTTCCACCAGCCGGGGCGAGAACCGCCCATAGGCATCGAGCACGGTGGTCTTCGCGGTCTCCCACTCGAAGATGCGATCATCGCTCATCGGCAGCGGCGCGTTGCGGTCCCAGGCGTCGAGCCTGTCTTTGCCGAACCACTCGGCCTTCATCTTGTAATAGCGATGCGAGAGTTTGGGATACGCCTCGCGTACCGCCGCCTCCAGCGCATCGACCACGTCGCGCTCCACCGAATTGGCCAGGTGCCGGCTGTCGGCGATATCCTCGAACCCGCGCCAGCGGTCCGAGATTTCCTTGTCCTTGGCGAGCACATTGGTGATGTGGGTGAAAAGCCGCCTGTTCTCTCCAAGGGTCTTCGTCAGCCCCCCGAAGGCCGATTCACGCTTTTGCTCGTCCTTTTCGCTCATCAGCGAAAGCGTCTGTTCAAGCCCCAGCGTTTCCCCCTCGACGTCGAATTTGAGCGCCGCGATGGTTTCGTCATAAAGGCGATTCCATGCCGCATGGCCGGTGACGTATTTGTCGTGGAACAGTTCCTCGACCCGGTCTTCGAGCTGGTAGGGCCGCGACTTGCGCAACTCCTCGAACCACGGACGATACCGCGCCAGCGCCGCGTCGCGCCCAAACGCCTCGTCGAGCACGCCGTCCTCGATGCGGTTGACCTCGAGGGTGAAGAACAGCGTCCGCGTCGAAAGCGTGGTGAGCTTTTCCTGCGTATCACCGAGGAACTTCACTCGCGCGGCGTCCTGCGTGTTCTGCGCGTAATTGAGATAGGCAAAGGCGCCCAGCCGCCCCATCACCTCGTCGAGCTTTTCATAGCGGCGCACCGCCTCGATCAGCCCCTCGTCCGCCGCAAGCTCGGCCAGCCTGCCCTTGTATTCGCCCTCGAAAGCGCCGGTTTCGGTGTCCAGAAACGCAAGATCGGCCTTGATCTCGTCGGACCCCGTGCCGGGATAAAGATCGGAAAGGTCCCATTCGGGCAGTTTCCCCAACTGATTGTGCCCTGCTTGCGGCTGGGAAACGGCCATCGGCGAACGCTCCATGAATCTTTATGAAATGATGCGCGCGCACCTTATCCAGTCGCCCCCACCGTGCCAAGGGCGCGAACGGTCGCAATTGTGATGGAACATCGCCCCTTGTGCACAGGTTGTGCCTGCTCAAGCACAGGAGGATTCCAATAATGGACCATACCAACCACGTTCGTCTCACCGCCACCGAGTTGACCCCGGCCATTCTCGAAGGCGCTGCCATCTACGGCGCCGATGACCATAAGGTCGGCACGGTCGATCACATCGACGGCGCAGGCACCGCTGGCGCCGCCGTGATCGATGTGGGCGGCTTCCTCGGCATCGGCGCAAAGCCCGTCGCGGTGCCGCTCACCGAGCTTGAGTTCATGCGCGATGAGAACGGCGATGTGCATGCCGTTACCGGCTGGACCAAGGACCAGCTCAAGGACATGCCCGAGCATCGCCACCACTGATGCAGCAAAAGCCCGGTCCCACGCCGGGCTTTTCGCTCCTGCGGGCATCGTGCTTAAAACCCTGTTAAGCCCTCGCTCCTAACCTGACCCAAATCGGCACACATTGCGATTCGCCTTCGCCATGTGCCGGAGCGGTTGTTGAGTGTCCGGGAGCGAATTGCCCTACATGTACAAGGTTCTGATCGTCGACGACGATCCGGTTCAATGCCGGTTGGCGAGTGAGGTTGTCGAGCGCGCGGGATTTACCCCGTTCGTGGCCAATTCCGGGACCCAGGCGATGACTCTGCTTCAAGAGACCCCCGGCATCGGCGCGGTCCTGCTCGATCTGGTCATGCCCGAAATGGACGGCATGGCCGTGCTCGAGGCCATGAAGCGCCAGGGCCACGCCATCCCGGTCATCGTCATGACCGCGCAATCCTCGCTCGATACCGTCGTCTCCGCCATGCGGCTCGGCGCGACCGATTTTTTCGTCAAGCCCGTCTCCCCCGAACGCATCACCGTTTCCCTGCGCAATGCAATGAAGCTGGGCACGCTCGAAACCAGCCTTGCCGCCGAGCGCGCCCGCCGCTCGGGCACCTTCTCGTTCTCCCACATCATCTCCAAAAGCCCCGCCATGGCCCGCGCCCTCGTGCTGGGCAAGAAGGCCGCCGCCAGCACCATTCCCGTGCTCATCGAAGGCGAATCCGGGGTGGGCAAGGAACTGCTGGCCCGCGCCATCCAGGGGTCGGGCGACAAGAGCGGCAAACCCTTCATCACCGTCAATTGCGGGGCCATTCCCGCCAATCTCGTCGAATCGACCCTTTTCGGCCACGTCAAGGGCGCCTTCACCGGCGCGATCGCCGATGCGCCCGGAAAATTCCGCGAAGCCCATAACGGCACGCTCTTTCTCGATGAAGTGGGCGAATTGCCCCCCGAAACCCAGGTAAAACTCCTGCGCGCCCTCCAGGACGGCGAGATCGAACCCGTCGGCGCCGCAAAACCGGTCCGCGTCAACGTCCGCGTCATCTCGGCCACCAACCGCCGCCTTCTCAACCTTGCGCGCGATGGCCTGTTCCGCGAGGACCTTTATTACCGCCTCAACGTCTTCCCCATCTACGTGCCCCCGCTCCGCGAGCGCATGGAGGACGTGCCGGCCCTTGTCGAAACCTTCATCGCGCGCTTTGCCGCCGAGGAAGGCCGCCGGGTATCGTCCATTTCCCGCGACGCACTCGACCTGCTCATGACCCATGACTGGCCGGGCAATATCCGCCAGCTCGAAAACGCCATCTTCCGCGCCGTGGTGCTCGCCGAAACCCCCGTCCTCCAGCCCGCCGACTTCCCGCAGATTCTTGGCTTGCGGCGGGGCGCGGACGAGGCCCGGCTGCCCGGCCCCTCGCTCTTTACGCCTGCCGAACCCATCCATATCGATGACGCACCCGCCCTGCCCCGCCTGCCCGATCCCGAGCCGATCGTCATTCCCGACCGGTTCCTCGACCCGACCGGCAATCTGCTGCCGCTCGCGGAAATCGAAAGGGACCTCATCGTCTTTGCCATCGAGCACAACGCCGGGCGCATGGCCCAGGTCGCCCGCCAGCTCGGCATCGGGCGCTCGACACTTTACCGCAAGCTCAAGGAATACGGGCTGGAAAACGATGTTGCCTGAAAGCCGCACCCGGCGCGCGATGTGTTCACAATCACGACACCGTGTTGGCCCGTTAAGCTTGGTTTTGTAGTTTGATCGCGATGATCGTGCGGATTCGGTTTGGGCGCGTAACCGCATGGCAAAGAGGGCCTGGGTGAATATAAAGTCTTTTACTTTTGGGATCGGGCTCGGCGTGTTCGCCGCCGCGTCCGTCCTGCCATTGACGATCCTTCCCGCCGCCGCTTACGAGACCGTCCTTGTCGGCGAGTTCGAGACCGCGCGCATCCTTGTGGCCCCGCCGCGCAATGGGCTCGAACGCACCATCCGCGACGGGCTGCGCGACGCCATCGCCACCGCGCCCGCCGGCAGCCGCGCCCGGACCGACGCCGAACAGCTCTATTATTTCTATGGCGCGCGCCACTTCGCCCCGCTCTGGCTCGTTGAAGACGAGGCCGGGAACACCGCCTTCACCCCAGCCGCGCAAGGGGTCATCGACCTTTTCGGACGCGCCCATCTCGAAGGGCTCGATCCCGCCGATTACCTCACCGGCGCGCTTGACATCCCCGCCGCGTCGGGCGACCCGCAACGCCTCGCCGCGCTCGAAGGCGAATTTTCCGCGGCCATGCTCCGCTATGCGCGGGACGCCCATTCAGGCCGGCTCGATCCCGCCTCGGTCTCGGGCTATATCGACGTTGCGATCAAGCGTGTCGACGAGAAAGCTCTGCTCGAAAATCTTTCGGCATCGGACGATCCCGCCGCCCTCCTCATGAGTTTTCATCCCGCGCACCGCGAATTCGTCGCCCTGCGCGACCTGCTCGCCCGCCATTATGACGGCGCCATCGAAGCTGTCGAAGCCATACCCGACGGCAAGCTCATCAGAACCGGCATGAGCGATCCCCGCGTTCCCCTGCTGCGCGAACGGCTCGGCGTCCCCGTTCCGGGAGAGGATTTTACCGGCGTCTACGATCAAACCCTCGTCGCCGCGGTCAAGGATTTCCAGACCACGATGGGGCTCAACCCCGATGGCGTCGTCGGCCCCGCCACCATCGCCGCGCTCAACGGCGCGGCGGGCGCCACCCGCGCCGAGATCGTCGCCAACATGGAGCGCTGGCGCTGGATGCCCGAGGATCTGGGGGATTTCCACGTCCTCGTCAACGTCCCCGAATACCGGCTCGAAGTCTCCAAATATGGCGAAACCGTCTGGGAAACCCGCGTCATCGTCGGCCAGACCCGCCGCCAGACCCCGATCTTTTCCGACAAGATCCGTCATGTGGTGACCAACCCCTACTGGAACGTCCCCCCAACCATTCTGCGTCAGGACGTGATGCCGCGCGTCGCCGCCAATCCCGGCTACATCGCCAGCCAGAACATGGAGCTGTTCTATGGCGGCCAGCGCGTCGATCCTTTCTCGGTCAACTGGTCGGAAGCCAATCCCGCCGTCTTCCGCGTGCGCCAGAAGCCGGGGCGCTCGAACGCGCTGGGCATGGTCAAATTCCTCTTCCCCAACACCCATGACGTTTATCTCCACGACACCAACTCTCCGGGCCTCTTCCAGCGCTCGATGCGGGCCATCTCCTCGGGCTGCGTGCGCGTCGAAAACCCCTTCGAGTTCGCCCGGGCCCTGCTCGAATTCGAGCCCAACTTCACCGTCGCATCCCTTGAAAGCTCGCTGGGCAACAATGAGCGCTGGTTCAACATGGACCAGCACGTCCCCGTCCATCTGAGCTACTTCACCCTGCGCATCGATGAGGATGGCACCGTCCGCTCCTTCGCCGACATCTACGGCCACGACGGCAGGGTGATCGAGATGTTGGGGCTGGAATAGGCGCTTCGCAGAAGCATCGCTCCCCCTCATCCGACCTTTCGCTTTCGCGAAAGCCCACCTTCTCCCACGAGGGGAGAAGGATAACCCTGCGAATGTCTCGGCTTACGAGCCCCCTCTCCCCTCGTGGGAGAGGGGCCGGGGGTGAGGGGGTGCGATGCTTCGGCATACACCAACTCATCAACCCTTCCTTAACCATGATAAACATTAACGCCACGGCCCTGCCGCATTCCCCCGCTATTTGAGGCACTTAGAGGGGCCGGGCTGGCGTTGACTCCTTGTTAGCGTTAAGATTCTCTCATCAACTTGCTGCTAACGTCACGGCAGTTTGAATCAAATAACGGGCATACCGGACGTGACATTCGGGGGATTGCGATTTTTGAGGCGGATGGGCCGGGCTGTGCTGGCAGGCATGCTCGTGGCCGCGACGCTGCTCCCGGCCACGACGGTTCAGGCCGCCAACGAGCGCGCGCTCTATCTCCATTACACCCACACCAAGGAAACCGCGCGCATTGTCTTCAAGCGCAACGGGCAGTATGTCCGCGAGGGGCTCAACAAGATCAACGTCTTCCTGCGCGACTGGCGCCGCAACGAGCCCGCCACCATGGATCCGCGGCTTCTGGACCTTTTGTGGGAAGTCTATCAGGAAACCGGCTCGGACCAGCCGATCCACGTGGTTTCCGCCTACCGTTCCCCGGCCACCAACGCCATGCTCGCCGCCAACTCCTCGGCGGTCGCCGACAACTCCCAGCACATGGCCGGCAAGGCGATCGATTTCTACATTCCCGGCTTTCCCGTCTCCAGGCTGCGCGAGATCGGCTTTCGCAAGCAGACCGGCGGTGTGGGCTATTACCCCTCCTCGGGCACGGCCTTCGTGCATCTCGATACCGGCTCGGTCCGCGCCTGGCCGCGCATGACCACCGCCCAGCTCCGCCAGATATTCCCCGACGGGCGCACCCTGCACATCCCCTCCAACGGCAACCTGCTCTCCCAGGAAGGGTACCGGGCGGCGCAAGCCGACTACCAGCGTTGCGGGCGCGTGCCCTGCTCGGGCAGCGCTTCGGGGTCGTCGGGCACGCAGACGGCCAGCACCGGCTCCACGCGCACCCTTTGGGACCTCATCACCGGCAATAACGGCAACGACAGCCAGCCGGTCGCGGCCGCCCCGCCCCCCCAGCCCGCTCCGGCAAGCGGCACGGTCAATTCGGTGCCCGTCCAGCAGGTCGCCTACGCCCCCCCGCCGCCGCCCGCGCGCCCCGCTGTCACTGGCAACGGCGAACCCCAAACCATTCCCTTCGCGGTCGTTAACGCCGACGACATCGGCGTCCCGGCAGCGATCGTCGCCTCCGCCCCGATCCCCCCGGCCATGTCGCGCACCCTTGCCGATCTGCGCTCCGCCACCCCTTCGGCCGTTGCCGCCACCGCCCCCGCCAGCCCCAACGAAGGCGCGCTGGCCATCGCCGCGCTCGACCAGCAGCCGCCCACACGGCCAGAGTTCGGCCCGGCGGTCACCGCCTCTGCCTATGCCGCGCCCAATGCGCGGATCGAGGCGGCTCCCGCCGCACAGCCCGCACCCCTCCCCGCGCAAGCCGCCGCGCCCGAACCCGAAACCGCCCCCAGGCCCGAGGATATCCTCACCGCAACGCTCGCCCCGCAAATGGGCCTCGATGGCTTTGCCGACCTGTTCGACGGTCCGATCCTGCCGCTCGACGGCAAGCCCGACGCCGCGACCTCCAACGCACTGGCCGCGCTCAAGGCCCGCGAAGGCGAACTTTTCGCCCCCGACCTCGATCACGTGACGGACCTTTTCACCCACCCCTCCGCGTTCTCGAGCGCACAATTCGCCTTCTTCACCGATCCCGACAACGCCGATTTCGACCCCGCCACCCAGTTGGGCGAAGGCACCTACGGCCACACCTTCGCCCGCACCGCAGCCGTTGATCGGGGCGCAACCGGCACGGGCGACGGCTCCATCTGGGTGACGCTGCGTTAAGGCCAGTCGGCATCAGCATCGCCAACAAGCTCCGCTGCCCCCCTCATCCGTCCTCCGCTTCGCTCCGGCCACTTTCGTCATTCAAATCGCTCCACCGGAGCGATTTACCCTTCGGGACATTCCTCAATCCCACAAGGGGAGAAGGGTAACCCTGCGAATGTCTCGGCTCTTCAGCACCCCTCTCCCCTCGTGGGAGAGGGGTTGGGGTGAGGGGGCTACGGTGCTGACCAAAAGCTCCGCACGTCGATACGATCTGCCCGCCCCGCCGTGTTTTTGACCTCTTTGGTTGCCAAAACCGGCCTTGCTGGCTACACCAGCCCATAGCCCCGCGTTTCGGGGCGAATTGTTTGGCAAAGGTCCCCGGTTTCGTGCCTGAAAGCTCCAAGACACCCCTGCTTGATACCATCTCCACGCCCGCCGGCCTTAAGGGGCTCAAGCGTGAGGAGCTGATCCAGCTTGCCGACGAGCTGCGCACCGAGGTGATCGATGCGGTCTCGGTCACCGGCGGGCACCTGGGGGCCGGGCTTGGCGTGGTCGAGCTGACCGTTGCCCTCCACCACGTTTTCGATGCCCCCCACGACCGGATCATCTGGGATGTCGGCCATCAGGCCTATCCCCACAAGGTGCTGACCGGCCGCCGCGACCGCATCCGCACCCTGCGCCAGAAGGACGGGCTTTCCGGCTTTACCAAGCGCGGCGAGAGCGAATACGACCCCTTCGGCGCCGGCCATTCCTCCACCTCGATTTCCGCCGGGCTGGGCATGGCCGTTGCCTCCGGCCTCAAGGACGAAAAGCGCAACGTCATCGCCGTCATCGGCGACGGCGCGATCTCTGCGGGCATGGCCTATGAGGCCATGAACAATGCGGGGGCGATGGATGCGCGCCTCATCGTCATCCTGAACGACAACGACATGTCGATAGCCCCCCCGACCGGGGCGATGAGCGCCTATCTCGCCCGCCTCGTTTCCGGCCCCGCCTATCGCGGGATGAGGGACGCCGCCAAGAATTTCGTCGAAACCGTCATGCCGCCCTTCATCAAGGAAAAGGCGAGGAAGACCGAGGAATACGCGCGCGGCTGGTGGACCGGCGGCACGCTGTTCGAGGAATTGGGCTTTTACTATGTGGGGCCTATCGACGGGCACAATCTCGACCACCTCCTGCCGGTCCTCAAAAACGTGCGCGACGCCGATAACGGCCCCATCCTGATCCACGTGGTGACGCAAAAGGGCAAGGGTTACGCCCCGGCCGAAGCATCGGCCGATAAATATCACGGCGTTTCCAAATTCAACGTCATCACCGGCGCGCAGGCCAAGGCGCCCTCCAACGCTCCCTCCTATACCTCGGTCTTTGCCGAAAGCCTCATTGCGGAGGCCGAGCGCGACGACCGGATCGTCGCCGTCACCGCCGCCATGCCCTCGGGCACCGGGCTCGACAAGTTCGCCAAGGCCTTTCCGGCTCGCACCTTTGATGTCGGCATCGCCGAACAGCACGCGATAACCTTTGCGGCGGGCATGGCGACCGAGGGGCTAAAGCCCTTCTGCGCCATCTATTCCACGTTCCTCCAGCGCGCTTACGATCAGGTCGTCCACGATGTCGCCATCCAGCACCTGCCCGTGCGCTTCGCGCTCGACCGCGCCGGCTATGTAGGCGCCGATGGTCCGACCCACGCGGGCGCGTTCGACCTCGCCTATCTCGCTCCGCTACCCGGCATGGTGGTGATGGCGGCGGGCGACGAGGCCGAATTGCGCCATATGGTGGCGACCGCCGCCGCCTATGACGAAGGCCCCATCGCCTTCCGCTATCCACGCGGTGAGGGCATGGGCGTCGAGATGCCCGAACGCGGAAAAATCCTCGAAATCGGCAAGGGCCGTATCTTGAAGGAAGGCACGACCATCGCGCTGCTGTCCTTCGGCACACGGCTGGGCGAAACCCTTGCCGCCGCCGAAACGCTTTCGGGGCTCGGTTTTTCCACCACCGTCGCCGATGCGCGTTTCGCCAAGCCGCTCGATGAAGACCTTCTCGTTCGCCTCGCGAAAAACCACGCGGTCCTGCTCACGATCGAGGAAGGGGCGATCGGCGGCTTCGGCTCCCATGTCGCAACCCGCCTCGCGCAACTGGGCCTGCTCGACACCGGCCTCAAATTCCGCCCGCTCCTGATGCCCGACCGCTACATCGATCAGGCCGGACAGGACGACATGTACGCCCAGGCCGGCCTCGACCGGAACGGCATCGTGGCCACGGCATTGACCGCCATCGGCGGGGAAGCCCATGCGGTGCAGGTGCTCAAGACCGGGCGCGAGGGCATCTGAACGGGATAAGTGTTTCCCCGGAGACCAATCCATTTTTCCCGTCGCTTCCCCGGCGAAAGCCGGGGACCATATCGCCTCCGGCGCGGGTGGCGGGACAGCGAAATCGGGGAGCACTCAGCCTCATCCGGTCAAACCGGCCAGGCCGGATCAATCCGGGTTGTAGTCCGGCGCCGGCGCGTCCGCCATGCCCAGCGCGTGCATGTAGAGATCGAGGATCGCTTCCTGCTCGGCGCGCTCGTTGCGGTCCTGCTTGCGGATGCGGATGATCTGGCGCATCACCTTGGTGTCGAATCCCGAGCCCTTGGCTTCGGCGTAGACTTCCTTGACGTCGTCGGCGATCGCCTTCTTTTCCTCTTCCAACCGCTCGATGCGTTCGATGAAAGCGCGAAGCTGGTCGCGGGCGATACCGTGATCGGACATGGTGGTTTCCTGCAAAAGATGCTGAATCGGGATGGCGCCGGAAGCGGCGTTCGCTCCTATCAAAACCATGCCGCGCCCCTTCGCAACCCTTGGCGCGGATTACCCACAGGCAACCATCCCCCACCAGCCAATCCGGGTTAAGATCGATGCGCACGCGGCACAGTTTTCAACCCGGGAGATACCCACTTTCAAAATTTTGACTGAACGAATTGAACGCAATCCGTTCAATTCGTTCAATTAAGCCGGCTTGACCCGCCTTTGTCGCAGGACTGCCATCAGTTCGGACCATTTTGTGTCCTAGCAGGGTCTTGGTCATTGACATATCGGGGGCCCTTGCCCAGAAACATGATGCCTTGCAAATCACCCTCGCGAACCGCCAACGTGCCGCTTTTGCTCCGTCACAGCCTCGTCGTCGTCCTTGCCCTTGCGGGCGCGGCGATCCTTTTGCCGCAGACGGCCAGGGCCGATCTCAAGATCTGCAACCAGACCGCCAACACAGTCTCCATCGCCTTCGGGTATCGCGCCAGCGCGGGCTGGCAGTCCGAGGGCTGGTGGGTCGCCGGATCGGGCGCCTGCGCCACGGTCTTTCAGGGCGCGCTGACTTCGCGCTATTACTATCTGCACGCCGTTGACGATTTCGGCGGCGGCGCATGGGACGGCACGGTCTACATGTGCACCCAGGACGCGAGCTTTACGATTTTCGGCGTCGAGGACTGCCTCGCCCGCGGCTATGAACGCACCGGCTTTTTCGAGCTCGATACCCGTGACAACGCCGAATGGACGGTGCAGTTGACCGAAACCAACATCAATCTGGATCCGCAATGAGAAGAAACCGCCGCGTCAAGATTCTGGCCACCCTGGGCCCTGCCTCTTCCGATCAGGGCGTGATCGAGGAACTCGCCCGCGCTGGCGCGGACGTGTTCCGCATCAACATGAGCCACGCCAGCCACGAGGTGCTGCACGAGACCGTCGCCAAGATCCGCGCGGTGGAAAAATCCATCAAATATCCCATCGGCATTCTCGTCGACCTGCAAGGACCCAAGCTCCGGGTCGGGCGTTTCGCCGATGGCGCCGTCATGCTCGCCAAGGGCGAGACCTTCACCCTCGATGCATCCGATGCGCCCGGCGACGAAACGCGGGTGAACCTGCCGCACCCCGAAATCCTTTCGGCCGTAAAGCCGGGCGAACGCCTGCTGCTCGATGACGGCAAGATCGAACTGCGCGTCACCGCCACCTCGCCCGAAGCCATCAATTGCGAGGTCGTCTATGGCGGCAAGCTCTCGGACCGCAAGGGCATCTCGCTGCCCGACACCGTGCTCGAAGTGGGCGTTCTGACCGACAAGGACCGCGCCGACCTCAAGGCCGCCCTCGAGGTCGAGGCCGACTGGATCGCGCTCTCCTTCGTCCAGCGTCCCGAGGACATCATCGAGGTGAGGAAAACCGTTCAGGGCCGCGCGGGCGTCCTTGCCAAGATCGAAAAGCCGCAGGCCATCGACCGGCTCGAGGAGATCATCCGGCTTTCCGACGCCATCATGATCGCCCGCGGCGATCTGGGCGTGGAAATGCCGCTCGAATCTGTGCCTGGCCTGCAAAAACGCATGATCCGCACGTGCCGCAAGCTCGGCAAGCCCGTGGTCGTTGCAACCCAGATGCTCGAATCCATGATCACCGCGCCGGTCCCCACCCGTGCCGAGGTATCGGACGTTTCCATCGCGGTGTTCGAGGGCGCCGACGCCATCATGCTTTCGGCCGAAAGCGCCTCGGGGTCCTATCCGGTGCAGTCGGTCGCCATGATGGACCGCATCGCCATCGCCGTCGAGCACGACGCCAACTATCAGAGCATCATCCGCGCCCAGGCGACCGAGCCCGAGGCGACCGCCGCCGACGCCATTTCGGCGGCGACCCGGCAGGTGGCCGAAACGCTCGATCTCGCCGCCATCGTCACCTACACTTCCTCGGGCTCCACCGGCATCCGCGCCAGCCGCGAACGCCCCTCCAAACCCATCATCGCGCTCTCACCCAAGCTGACGACAGTCCGCCGGCTCTCCATCGTCTGGGGCCTCCATTGCGTCCAGACCGATGACGCGATCTCGCTCGACGACATGGTCGACCGCGCCTGTTCCATCGCCTATATCGAGGGCCTCGCCCGCCCCGGCGACCGCATCGCCATCACCGCCGGCGTCCCGCTGGGCACCCCCGGCGCCACCAACATGCTCAGGATCGCCTTTGTCGGGCAGGATGGGGCCGGGGGATCGTAGGCAGTGATTTCGGCTTTCGCTGAATCCCCCCCTCCCCAGCCCTCCCCCACAAGGGGGGTGCTGGCCTTGTGCGTGGGATGTATCCGAGCAAAGGAAACACCCTCCCCTTGATGGGGAGAGGTGAAGCCACACGCTCCGAAAACGCGTATCAGCACAACAAAAAACCCGCCTCAACGGGCGGGTTCTTCATCAGCCATGAGCGGCACTCTCAGCCCTGACGGGCCTTGAAGCGCTTGTTGACCTTGTTGATGATGTAGACGCGGCCGCGGCGGCGGACCAGCTTGTTGTCCCGATGCCGGGTCATCAGCGCCTTGAGCGAATTGCGGATCTTCATTTCTAGCCTCAGAGAACAGGAAAACAGGCGGGGCTCAAGGCGCCGCTTGAAAGTTGGGCGGAACATAGGGGCAAAGGCCCATCCTGTCAACGCGAGTCGCAGAACCTTTTGGCCGAAAAATCCCCGGTTCTCCGCGCCCCCCGAAGGAGATCAGTCGATCTCCTTCCAGCGGTGGCACGCCACCAGCCGCCCGCCGGGAATCTCCTCGAGAGGCGGGATGATGGCCGCGCATTTTTCGATCGCATAGCGGCACCGCGTCCGGAAGTGGCAGCCCGAGGGCGGGTTGATCGGAGAGGGGACTTCCCCCATCAGCTCCTCGACATCGCGCATCCGCGCCCGTTTCGGGTCGGGGATCGGGACAGCGGTCAGCAGCGCCCGCGTATAGGGGTGCTTGGGGTCGGTATAGAGCATCTCGCCCGAGGCAAGCTCGGCGATCCGCCCCAGATAGAGCACCAGGATGCGGTCCGAAACGTGCCGGACCACCGACAGGTCGTGGCTGATGAACACCAGCGTCAGCCCGAATTCGTCCTTGAGTTCGGACAAAAGGTTGAGGATTTGCGCCTGGATCGAAACGTCGAGCGCCGAGACCGGCTCGTCGCACACGATCAGCTTGGGCTCGGTGATGAGCGCTCGCGCGATCCCGATGCGCTGCGCCTGCCCGCCGGAAAATTCGTGCGGATAGCGGTTGATCATCTCGGGCAGCAGCCCCACCGCCTCCATCATCCTGATGATCCGCGCCCGCCTTTCAGTGCGCGACAGATCGGGCCGGAGCGTTCTTAACGGATCGGAGATGATCTCCCCCACCGTCATGCGCGGATTGAGCGAGGCCAGCGGGTCCTGAAAGATGATCTGCAGGTCCTGACGGCGCTTGCGCATCTCCTCGGGCTTGAGTTCGGTGAGGTCCTGCCCCAGCCAGAGCACCTTGCCCTCATCGGGCGAGATAAGCTGCAGGATGCAGCGCCCGAGGGTCGATTTCCCGCACCCGGACTCCCCCACGATACCGAGCGTTTCACCCTTTTCGACCGTGAAGTTGATATCCTCGAGCGCGGTCAGCGTCAGGGGTTTGCGAAAAAGCGTCGTGGGGATCGAGAAGGTCTTCTTGAGGTTCTCGATCCGGAGGAGCGGGGCGCTCCCGGGAACGTTGGGTTCAACAGCACTCATGCCGAACGCTCCTCGGCCACCAGCGGGCCTTCATAAAAACACGCCTTCCTGCGCTGGCCTTCACCCACCGGTTCAAGCGGCGGGCGTTCCACAAGGCACCGGTCGAACCTAAACGCGCAGCGCGGGTTGAACGAGCAGCCTTCGGGAAGGTGTTCGAGGCTGGGCGGCAGGCCGGAAATGGGGTTGAGCCGCCGCGCCCGCGATTCCGGGTTGGGCGTCGAGGACAAAAGCCCCAGCGTATAGGGGTGGCGGGGATCGTAGAACAATTCGTCGACCGTGCCGGTCTCGACGGCCCTGCCCCCATACATCACCATCATCCGGTCGGCGAGCCCGGCCACCACCCCCAGATTGTGGGTGATCATCACGAGCGCCGTGCCGAAATCATTGGTCAGTTCCTTGAACAGATCGAGCATCTGCGCCTGGACGGTGACGTCGAGCGCGGTGGTCGGCTCGTCGGCGATGAGGATCTTGGGCCGGCACAAAAGCGCCATGGCGATCATCACCCGCTGGCGCATGCCCCCCGACAGTTCGTGCGGATAAGCATTGGCGCGGCGCTCGGGCGCGGGGATGCCGACCCGGTCGAGCATGGCGATCGATTCCTTTATCGCCTTGTCCAGACTATAACCCTGGTGCTTGACCAGAACCTCGGCAAGCTGGGTCTTGACCTTGAGCGAGGGGTTGAGCGAGGTCATCGGGTCCTGGAATATCATCGCGATGTCCTTGCCGCGATAAGCGTCGAGCTTGCCCGGCGCCATCCCGACCAGTTCGACATCGCCCATCCTGGCCGAGCCCGTGGCCCGCCCGTTCTTGGCGAGCAGCCCCATGATGGCTAGGAACGACTGGCTCTTGCCCGACCCGCTCTCGCCCACGACGGCAAGGGTCTCGCCCTGGCGCAGATCGAAACCGAGCTCCCTTACCGCGTGGACCTCGCTTTCGTGCAGGGCAAAGGAAACATTGAGGTCGCGCACATTCAGGACATCGGTCATCTCAGCGGTCCTTTGGATCGAGCGCGTCCCGCAGCCCGTCCCCCACATAGGAGAGGCACAGCAACAGCAGCACGAGCATGACGGCGGGGAAGGCCAAAAGCCACGGCATGACCTCGATCACCTGCGCGCCCTCGGAAATGAGCGTGCCCAGCGAGGTCTGCGGTTCCTGGATGCCGAGCCCCAAATAGGACAGGAAGCTCTCGGTGATGATAATCTCGGGGATGGTGAGCGTTGCATAGATCACCACCGGCCCCGCAAGGTTGGGCACGATATGGCGCATGATGATGGTGAAGGGCTTGGCCCCGCCCGCCTTTGCCGCCTCGATGAACTCGCGCTCCTTGAGGCTGAGCGTCTGCCCGCGCACGATCCGCGCCATGGTCAGCCATTCGATGGCGCCGATGCCCACGAACAGCAGGATCGGGGAGCGCCCGAAGATCACGACGAGAATGATGACGAACAGGATATAGGGCAGCGCGTACATGACGTCGACGAACCGCATCATGATCGCATCGACCCGCCCGCCGAAATATCCCGCGATAGCCCCGTAGACGATACCGATGATCACCGATACCGCCGTTGCCACCGCGGCAACGATCAGGCTCATCTGCGTGCCCTGCAGCAGCCTTGCCAGGAGATCGCGCCCGTTCTGGTCCGTGCCCAGATAATGCAGTTTTTCAAAATCGGGCGGCTTGCGGATCGCGGTCCAGTCCACCGTCGAATAGGACCACGGCACAAAATAGGGGCCGATGAACGCAATCAGAACGATGGCGCCCAGAATGAATACCGAGACCATCGCCGCCTTGTTGGCAAACAGCCGGCGCAGTGCATCGTCGGTCAGCGAGCGCCCCTTGGGGGCATCGAGCGTTTCGAGCTGGTCGGCATACCGGCTCAGAGTTTCGTCTTTCCTTGTTATCCCGGCCATTAGCGATACCTCACCTTGGGATCGAGCCAGGCATAGGCGAGATCGACCAGCAGATTGAGCACCAGAATGATCGCCATGTACAAGATCACCGTTCCAAGCACGAGCCCATAATCGCGGCTCAAGGCCGCATTGATGAAATAGCGCCCGATCCCGGGCAGGCTGAAAATCTGCTCGACGATCAGCGATCCCGTCAGCAGATAAGAGAGCCCCGGCCCCAGATAGGAGACCACCGGGATAAGCGCGGGCTTGATGGCGTGGCGCGACAGCACCAGCCGCTCACCCAGCCCCTTAGCCTTGGCCGTGCGCACGTAATTGCTGCCCAGCACCTCGATCATCGAGCCGCGCATCAGCCGCGAGATGCGCGCCGCATGCGGCCAGGCGAGCACGATGACCGGCATCACCAGATGCGCCATCGAACCGTTCTGCCAGCCCCCGGCGGGCAGCCATCTGAGATAGACCCCGAAGACGAGTTGCAGGATGCTGCCCATGAGGAAGTTGGGGATGATGAGACCGATCATCACCACCAGCACCAGCACGTAATCGGGCCATTTGTTCTGGTTGACCGCCGCTATCGTCCCGGCGGCAATCCCCGCAACGGTCGCGATGACGAAGGCGAACAGCCCCAGCATGAGCGAAAACGGCAGGCCAAGCGCAAGAAGCTGGGAGACGGTAAAATCCTGCACCACCATCGAGGGGCCGAGATCCCCGCGCAGCAGCCGCCCGATATAGATGAAATACTGGATGACCAGTGGCTGGTCGAGATCGTAAGCCGCCCTCAGATTGCGCAGGATCGCCGGGGGCAGCGCGCGCTCCTGGTCGAACGGGCCACCGGGCGCCAGCCGCAGGATGAAAAAGCATGCCGTAACGGCAATGAATGCAACCGGAATGATCGAGGCCAGCCGGCGCAGGACATATGTCAGCATCTGAAAATTCCCGTCACGCCAGCAGGAAAACGCCGTTTCCTTGCTTACCGCCCACGAGGTGAGGCAATCGGCGGATGATCATTAGGGAATACGTACCGCCGGCAAGAAAGCCGGCGGTACGCTTGGGTCAAGCCTTATTCCGACTTGGACATGTAACGCACGAGGTGACGGTCCACCGCGTTGTCCTCGAAGCCCGAGATGGAGGGCGACACAACCCACTTGGACACATAGAAGTAGATCGGCAGCACGCCGAACTCATCCATGGCGATCGCCTCGGCCTCGTGCATCAGCGCTGCGCGGGCTTCCAGGTCGAGCTCGGTTGCGGCTTCGGCGAGCAGGGCATCGTACTCGGTGTTGGAGTAGCGGCCATAGTTGTTGCCCCAGTTGATACCGTCGCCCTGCGAGACACCGGACTTCAGGAGATCGAGCATGTTGGAAGCATCGTCATAGTCCATCAGCCAGCCGGCGCGGCCGATCTGGAAATCGCCGGCCTGGAGCGCATCGTAGTGCGGTCCCACCTCGGCGTTGAACAGCTCGATATTCACACCCAGAGGCTCCCACATCGCGCCGATCGCGACGGCAATCCGGCGGTGGTTCTCATTGGTGTTGTAGCGCAGTTGCAGGTTGAGCGGATTATCCGGGCCGAAGCCCGCTTCTTCCATCAGCGCCTGGGCGCGTTCGACGCGGGCGCCATAGTCCTCGCTCGCCCAGTCGGGCATGTAGGCTTCGCCCTCATAGTTGGAGGTGCCCGGCGGGACCCAGCCATAGGCCGGCAATTCGCCCGTGCCCAGAACGTCCGGACCGATGACCTCGCGGTTGATCGAGATCGAGAGCGCCTCGCGCACCCGTACATCGGCCAGAGCCGGATCGGTCTGGTTCATGACGTAGTAGTATACACCCAGGAACGGCGCGACGTGCGCTTCACCCGGATACTGGTCCTGAAGCAACTGGTACTGGTCAGCCGGGAAGCTCGAAAGAATATCGAACTCACCCGCGCGATAGCGGTTGAGCGCGGCATTGTCGTCTTCGGTGATGTGGTAGATCACCTCATCGATCTGCACGTTGGCCGCGTCGTAATAATTCTCGTTCTTGACCGAACGGATAAACGAGCCCGGCACCCATTCGACCGGCGTGTAAGGACCGTTGCCGACGATATTTTCCATGGCGGTCCACTGGTCGCCGACCTCGTCGATGACATGGGCCGGAACCGGATAGGCCGTGTAGTGGGCGAGCGCCGCCAGCAAATAGGGGGTCGGCGCGTTGAGCGTGATCTCGACGGTCTTGTCATCGAGCGCCTTGACGCCCAGTTCGTCGAAATCGGTGATCTCGCCGGAGTTGATCGCCTCGGCGTTCTCGATGAAGTGCATCAGATACGCATAGTCGGCCGCCTTGGCGGGGTCCTGCATGCGCTGGGCGCCCACGACGAAATCGCGCGCCGTCACGGGCGTACCGTCGGACCACGTGATGTCGTCGCGCAGGGTGAAGGTATAGACGAGACCATCATCGGACACGTCGTAGGAAGCGGCCTGCCCCAGAATGGGCGAGCCCACCGCGTCAAGGGTCATCAGGCCCTCGATATAGTCACTGACCGGGCGGTCTTCCCAGTTGCCCGAAACCTGATGCGGATCGAGCGTGCGGGGATCGCCGCCATTATGCAGGTTGAGCGTTACGGCAAGCGCCGAGCCCGACATGGCCATAGCCATGAAACCGGCCAGAAGGCCGCCCTTTAGGACCGTTGCAAATTGCATGATGATCGTCTCCTTGAGATTGGACATTGATATATTTCCAGTCCATGGCCACCCGCGCGATAAAACGGGACGGCTCATATTGTCGGCCGGGAATTTCATCTCCCGCCCGGATGGAATGGAGCCTATCCCTGCCCAATTCCATTTGACAAGCACTAAAGCTGCCCCCTTTCCACGATCGCCGCAACACCCATGCCACCGGCTGTGCACACCGAGAGCAGTGCGCGTGATTTATCGAGCGTATTGAGCATCTTAGCGGTCATCCCCAGGATGCGCGCGCCCGTCGCCGCGAAGGGATGGCCATAGGCGAGCGAGGACCCGTAAACGTTGATTTTCTCGGTCGGAATGGCCCCCAGCGGCGTCTCGCGCCCGAGCACGTCGCGGTTGTACCCCGGGTCCTCCCACGCCTTGAGCGTGCACAGCACCTGCGCGGCGAACGCCTCGTGCAGCTCGAAAAGATCGATGTCGTCGAACGAAAGCCCCGAGCGGGCCATGAGGTTTGAAACCGCGATGGTCGGCGCCATCAGCAGCCCGTCCCCATGCGCGAAATCATTGGCCGAAACCGCGCCCATGGTGAGCCAGGCCAGAACCGGCAGCCCACGTTCCCTCGCCCACTCCTCGCTTGCCAGCAGCACCGAGGAGGCGCCATCGGTGAGCGGGGTGGAATTGGCCGCCGTCAGCGTGCCCTTGCCCGATTTCCTGTCGAAGGCGGGCTTCATCGCCGCCATCTTTTCAAGGCTGGTGTCGGGGCGGACATTGTTGTCCTTGAGGATACCGGCGCACGGCACCAGCAGGTCGTCGTGAAACCCCTCGTCATAGGCGCGAGCCGCGTTGAGATGGCTCCTGAGCGCCACTTCGTCCTGCGCCTCGCGGGTGATGCCCCATTCTTTCGCCATCAACTCGCAATGCTCGCCCATGGAAAGTCCGGTGCGTGGCTCTTGCGTCGAAGGAGCGACAGGCGCGATCTCGCCGAAATTGAAGCCCTTGAAAGCGGCCAGCTTTTCGCCTGTCGTCCGTGCGCGGGACAGCGCGATCATGCGCTTTTGCATTTTCGGCCCCAGCACCACCGGGCTGTCGGACACCGTGTCCGATCCGCCCGCAATGCCGCTCTCGATCTCACCGGTCGCGATCTTGGCGCCCAGCACCAGCGCCGCCTGAAGCGAGGTGCCGCAGGCGATTTGCATGGTCGTGCCGGGCGTAAAGGGCGACAGCCCCGCATCGAGCAGCGCCTCACGCGCGAGGTTGAAATCCCTTGAATGGGAAATGACCGACCCGGCCATCACCTCGCCCACCCGTTCGCCCTTGAGCCCGTATTTGTCGGCCAGCCCGCCGATGGCGGTCGAAAGCATCGAGAGATTGGATTCGTTTTCATAGCCCGTATAGGCGCGGCAAAACGGGGTGCGCGCGCTGCCCACGATGGCGACTTTCCTCAAGCTCTGTGTCATTGCGCTGCTCATGCCTTTCCATCCTGACGCGCCTTGAGCGGTCCGCCCAGGAACGGCGCGAACCCGGTGCCCAGGATCAGGCCGATATCGGCGAGGTCGGCACTTTCGACCACGCCTTCGGCGACGATCTCCTCGGTCATGTCGACCAGGGGCTGCACGAGGTCGCGGCCAAGGCCGGCAAGATTGCCATGGGCGGGCGCCTTGTCCTTGATCGGCTTGCCGTCTTCCCATTTGTAAAAGCCCTGGCCGGTCTTGCGGCCCAGCTTTCCGGCCTTCACCAGCTTGGCGAATTTTGAATCCTCGCGCACCGTCTGCCCCAGTTCGCGCGCCACCGATGCGCCGACATCGAGCCCGACCGTATCCATCAATTCTATGGGCCCCATCGGCATCCCGAAGGCGACGGCGGCTTCGTCGAGCTGCTCGGGGCTTTCGCCCTTTTCCACCCGGTCCACCGCCTCGAGCATGTAGGGCATCAGCGCGCGGTTGACCAAAAAGCCCGGCGCGGACTTGACCACCACCGGCGACTTGCCGATGGCGAGGACGAACGATGCGCCCTTGCGGATCGCCTCCTCGTCATTGAGTTTCGAGCGGATCACCTCGACCAGCGGCAATTGCGCGACCGGATTGAAAAAATGCAGTCCGATCAGCCGTGAGGGGTTATCGAGCTTTTCCGTGATGCGTTCGAGTTCGATGGAGGAGGTGTTGGTCGCCATGATCGCGTCGGGTCTCATGCGCTTTTCGGCATCCGCGAAAATCTGCTGCTTGACCTCGAGCTTTTCGACCACCGCCTCGATCAAGACGTCGGCGCGCGGAATGCCCTTGCCCTCGACGTCCGCTTCGAGCCGGGACATGGCGGCATCGACCGCCTGTTTTGTCTTCAGGCGCTTCTTGAACAGCTTTTTGGCGCGGTCGAGCGCCGGGGTGATGCGCTCCATATCCATGTCCTGCAAGGTCACGCCAAGCCCGCGCAGCGCGCACCAGGCGGCGATATCCCCGCCCATGACGCCCGCACCAACCACATGTACGCGGGCGAATTTGGGCTTCTCCTTGCCGCGCAGCCCGAGCTTTTTGAGGCTTTCGGACAAAAAGAACACCCGACGCAAATTCTGCGCGGTGGGCGATGCCATCAGAGGCACGAAGGCATCGATCTCGGCCTTCATCATCGCCTTTGGATTGTCGCCATACTTCTCGAACAGATCGATCAGCGCGAAGGGCGCCGCGTAGTGGTCCTTGTTGACCTTTTTCCCCGTCTCGGCCCGCATCTTTTCGACAACCCGGCCCCGCACAGGGCCCAGGGCCATGACGCGTTTGGAAAGAGGCGCGGGAGGCGATTTGCGCTTTGAAAGCACCGCTTTTCGCGCCTCCCAGCGCAGCATGTCGGGATGCCTTACAAGCTTGTCGACAAGGTTTGCCCGCCTTGCCGCCCGCGCCGAAAGATTGCGCCCGGTCAGCATCAACTGCATGGCATCGACCGGCCCCGCCTGCCGGATCGAGCGGCCCGTCCCGGCAAAGCCGGGGAAGATGCCGAGCCTGACCTCGGGAAAGCCCAGCTTGGTCGTCTCGTCATCGACCGCGATGCGATAATGCGAAGCCAGCGCCAGCTCCAGCCCGCCCCCGACGCAAAACCCCGAAATCCCCACGACAAACGGCACCGGCAAATCCTCGATGCGCTGGAACAGCGCATGGGTGAACCGCAAAGCCTCGGGCAGCACCGCCGGATCGCTCATCGCATCGAATTCGGAAATATCGGCTCCCGCGATGAAACCGGCCTTGCCCGAAAGCAGCGTCACGCCGGCAATGGCCTTTTCCCTCGCCAACTCTTCGATGTGGGTCACGACCGCATCAAGCTCGGTCAGCACCTCGCGGCTCAGCACGTTGACCGGCGAATCCGCAACGTCCAGCGTCAGCCAGCCGATCTGCTCGACATCGACCGCAAAGCGCCAGTGGCGGAGGTTTGAAAGATCGGATTGTGCCAAGGCTTTTCCTTTCAGTTCGCCGGATTCGAGCGTGTGGCTTCACCCCTCCCCAGCCCTCCCCATCAAGGGGAGGGTGCTTCCTTCGCGCGACTGTCTCCAAACGCACAAGGCCAGCACCTCCCCCCTTGTGGGGGAGGAGGGAGGGGGGATTCGGCGATAGCCGAAATCGCTTGCGATATCGCTTCTCCCGCCATCCCCCTACTCCGCCGCTGCATCGAGTGCGGGCGCCGCTTGCACCCGCGCCAGTTCATCGGGCGCAAAATCGTCGACCTTGATGACACGATCCGTCGCCTCATCCGCCGCGCGCATGATGGCGGCTTCATCGAGCGTCAAGACGCCCGCCGCCACTGCATCCTCGATGGCGTCACGGTCGAGCCGGCGCTGGATTTCGCCCTTCTTGATGGCGCGGAAGAACTTCTTTTCGATTTCCGCCGCCGCTTCGACCCTCGTGAGCGCATCTTCGAGCATGCCCATGCGGTCGTTGGGATCGAAGCTGACATAGACCCCGCGCGTCAGCCGGTCACGCAGTACCGAATGCCCCAGCACCGAGCGGGCCAGCCGGAAGTTCTCGCGGTCCCGTGCCGGGCGCGCATGGCGTCCGAGCGGGAAAATGAAGAGGTTGAGCGCAAAACGCATGAAGGGGTTGGGGAAGTTGTCGATCACCTCGCCCAGCGCCTTTTCCACCCCCGCGATGCGGTCGCGCGCGATGGCGTCGATGATCGCGATGTCCTCGGGCATCCGCCCGTCGTCCTCGAAGCGCTTGAGCGCCGTCGAGAGCAGGTAAAGCTCGGAGAAGGCATCGGCCATGCGGCCCGAAAGCATCTGCTTGCGTTTCAGATCCCCGCCAAGGAACGCAACCGTCCAGTCCGCGGCCAGCGCAAAGCTTTGGCTATAGCGATGCAACTGCCGGTACCATCCCTTCAATTCGTGTTCCACCGGGCTCGAAGCGAAGCGCCCGAAGGTGAGATTGTGCCAGAAGGACGCGATCATGTTGCGCAGCATGAAGCCGATATGGCCCGAGAACGCCGTGTCGAACGCCAGAAGGCCCGTCTTTTTATCGGGGTTCTGGGCTGCCTCCACTTCCTTCAAAAGATAGGGATGCGCCCGCAGTGCCCCTTGCGCAAAGGTGATGAGCGTGCGGGTGAGGATGTTGGCGCCCTCGACGGTAACGGCGACGGGAACGTTGGAATAGCCCGAGAAAAGATAGTTGGAGGGCCCATCCTGCACGGCGCGCCCGCCATGGATGTCCATGGCATCGTCGATCCGGTGCCGCATCTCGTCGGTCGTGCGGTATTTGAGCGCCGCTGAAATCACTGCGGGCTTTTCCCCATCATCGACGATGGCCGCGGTCATGGCGCGCGACGCCTCGAACTGATAGGCGGACTTGACCAGCCGCGCCAGCCCCTCGCCCACGCCCTCCATCATGCCGATGGCGATGCCGAACTGGCGGCGGATGCGCGCATAGGTCGAGGTGGCGCGCAACGCGGCCTTGATCGAGATGGTGCCGATGGCGGGCAGCGAAATGGCGCGGCCCGTGGCAAGGCACTCCATCAGCATGCGCCAGCCCTGCCCGGCATATTCGGTGCCCCCGATCAGGAAATCGAGGGGGATAAAAACGTCCTTGCCCGAGGTCGGCCCGTTCATGAACGCGGCGCGCGCCGGGAAATGGCGGCGGCCGATGACGACGCCGGGATAATCGGCCGGCACCAGCGCCAGCGTGATGCCCACCTCCTCGCCCTTGCCCAGATGGTTGTCGGGATCATAAAGGATGAAGGCGATGCCGAGCAGCGTTGCGATGGGCGCGAGCGTTATGTAGCGCTTGTCCCATGAGAGGCGCACGCCGAGTGCGGTCTTGCCCTCATATTCGCCATAGGTGACGACACCCACATCGCGCATCCCCGCCGCGTCGGACCCGGCATGCGGGCCGGTGAGCGCAAAGCAGGGAACCTCCTCGCCTTTGGCCAGCCGCTGGAGATATTTGCCCTGCTGCTCGGGGGTGCCGTATTTTTCAAGCAGTTCGCCCGGCCCGAGCGAATTGGGAACCATGACGGTGATCCCCGCAGCGACCGAGCGCGAGGCGATCTTTGAGACCACCTGGCTCTGCGCCTGCGCGGAAAAGCCCAGCCCCCCATGCTCCTTGCCGATGAGCATGCCGAAAAAGCCCTTGTCCTTCAAAAACTGCCAGACCTCGGGCGGCAGGTCCATGCGGTTGTGGCGCGTGTCCCAGTCATCGATCATCGCGCAGACCTCCTGGCAAGGCCCGTCGAGGAACGCCTGTTCTTCTTCGGTGAGATCGGGCTTGCGGATATCGAGGAGCCTCGACCAGTCGGGGCGGCCCGAAAAGATCTCGGCGTCCCAGCCCACGGTCCCCGCATCGAGCGCTTCGCGTTCGGTGGACGAGATGCGCGGCAGGACGGACCTGACGATCTTATAGGCCGGGCCGGTCAGAACCATCCGGCGCACCGCCCCGATCGAGAGCAGCCCCAGGATAACCGCCGGCAGAAGCGCGAAAATCCAGCCCACGGCGGAAGTGGAAAAGGCCAGCCCCTCCTCGGGGCGCAGCATCGCCAGACCGCCGACGACGAGCGCTGCGAGCGCCCACTGCCAGAGCGGGGACTGGCGGATGGCCAGAACGAAAAATGCAACGATTCCGAGAACCAACAGTGCCCAAGCCATCAGGCGGACCTCCTCGACTGACCGGCGGCGGGATCGGCGGCCCGCCAGGCCGGCAGGTTCCAGTTGCGGACGCTTTTACGCGCCATCATCTAAAAACATACACGTATGGACGTTAACGTCAATCTAATACCCATTACGTCATTGCCCGCTATCCGGATAAAATCCAAACGCCCGACCGGCCTGTCCGTTGCAACTCCGGTCCTCACACCCACGTTACGCTCCAAATGCGTCAATCACCCTGCCACACGTAAGCAGTTTGACGTTAACGTAAGCCTATGACATATTTTTAGCGAGGAGAAGGGCAAAAAGCCCGCCCGGAGGGAGAGATGACATGATCGACGCCGCGCCCGCAGCCACCCACCAATGGATAAAATCCTATCCCGAGGGCATCGAGTGGGAGACCGACATCGACACCACCCCGGTCCATGAACAATTCCTCGCCGCGTGTGCCAAGATGGGCGATGCGACGGCGCTGGATTTTCTGGGCGCCACCACCAGCTTTCGCGCGCTGGGCGCAAAGGTCAACGCGCTGGCCGGCGCGCTCCAGAAGGATATGGGCATCAGGAAGGGCGACCGGGTCGCGCTGCTCCTGCCCAATACCCCTTATTTCGTCATCGCCTATTTCGCCGTGCTGCGCATCGGGGCGACGGTCGTCAACTGCAACCCGCTCTATTCCATGGGCGAGCTCAGCCACATCGTTTCCAATTCCGGCGCCGACGTGATGATCACGCTCGATCTCAAGGTGACCTTCGACAACGCTGAAAAACTGGTCGCCCAGGGACTGGTCAAAAAGCTCGTCGTCGCCCACTTCCCCGACGCCCTGCCCGGCCTCAAGAAATTCCTTTATAAGCTCGCCAAGCGCGGCGACCTCGCCTATCCGGACCGCTCCCCGGCGGCGGGCGCGGTAATCGGCTTTGACGGTCTCGTTTCAAAGAACCTCGCGCCCGATCCCGTCGGGATCGACCCCGACAAGGACGTCGCGGTCCAGCAATATACCGGCGGCACCACCGGCACGCCCAAGGGCGCCATGCTCAGCCACGCCAACATCGCGGCCAATATGAGCCAGATCGACAAATGGGGCGACGGGCTGTTCTATCCACCCTCCAAGATCATCGCAGTGCTGCCCTTTTTTCATATTTTCGCAATGACAGTGTGCCTCAACGTGCCGCTGTGCTCGGGCGCGCAGGTCATTATGCTGCCGCGCTTCGAGATGAAGGCCTTCCTTTCCACCCTCAAGCGCACGCGCGCCAATGTCCTGCCCGCCGTACCCACCCTCCTCCATGCGCTCGCCACCAAACCCGAGGCGACGCCCGAACTGCTCTCCTCGATCGAGGTGGCGATTTCCGGCGGGGCGGGCCTGCCCGGCGAAACCCGCGACGCCTTTGCGCAAAAATCCAAGGCCCTGCTCGCCGAGGGCTATGGCCTGACCGAAACCTCCCCCGTCGTTGCCTGCGCGGCATTGCGCAAGCCATCAAAGCGCGGCTCGATCGGCCTGCCGGTTCCGGGTACGGACGTCAAATTCGTGAGCCTCGATGACCCTGACGTCGAGGTCGCCCAGGGCGAGCGGGGCGAACTGGCCGTCAAGGGGCCGCAGGTGATGTTGGGCTATTACAACGACGAAGAGGCCACGCGCGAAGTCTTCAACGCCGATGGTTATCTGCGCACCGCCGATGTCGGCTATATGGACGAGGACGGTTATCTCTTCCTTGTCGACCGCATCAAGGACCTCATCATCTGCTCGGGCTTCAACGTCTATCCGCGCGCCATCGAGGATGCCATCTACAAGCATCCGGCGGTGGACGAGACCAATGTGATCGGCGTAAAGGACGAATATCGTGGCGAGGCTCCCGTCGCCTATGTCAAGCTCAAGCTTGGGGAAACCCTTGACGAGAAGGGCCTCAAAACCTTCCTCAAGGACCACCTCTCCAAGCTCGAAATGCCCCGCGAGATCATCTTCCGTGACGAGTTGCCCAAGACCATGATCGGCAAGCTCTCGAAAAAGGACCTGCGAGAGGAATATGAACGCACTCAAGGCAAAGGAGCGTGAGGTGAACAAGGTCGAGGTGGAAAAGCCCGAACTTTTCGCAATCGCCGATCTGGCAAAAGAATTCGGCATCTCGACCCGCGCCATCCGCTTTTACGAAACCAAGGGCCTGCTCCAGCCCGAGCGGGTCGGCAACACCCGCGTTTTCCGTCGCCGCGACCGGGCAAGGTTGATCCTGATCCTGCGCGGCAAGCGGCTGGGCTTTTCGCTGCGCGACATCCAGGAATACCTTGCCCTTTACGACGCCGACAGCTCGCAAACCGCCCAGCACACCCTGCTGATCGAAAAGATCGACGAACGCCTCGCCCTGCTGCGCACCCAACTCGACGATCTCCAGACCACGATTACGGAACTGACCGAGATCCGGCAACTGGCCGATGAAAGGCTGAGAACCAGCGGGTAGAACCGGGCTGCAACAACATTCGGGCGTTTTGTAGCAACATCGCTGCCCCTCACCCCCAACCCCTCTCCCACGGGGGGAGAGGGGGGCTCGTAAACCGCGCACTCTCAGCGCCGCCCTTCTCCCCTCGTGGGAGAAGGTGGGCTTTTGCGTAGCAAAAGGTCGGATGAGGGGGTAGCGATGCTGGCCCGGGCCACAAATGCGGCTAAGCGCTGCGCCGCGAGACGGCAGGCCCGCTCATCCAGCCTTCAAGACTTTCCCGGTCCAGCGGGCGCGAATAGTGGTAGCCCTGATGCACGGTGCAGCCGAGCGCGGTGAGGAACCGCCGTTGCGCGTCGTTTTCGACGCCCTCGGCCACCACGGTCATGCCGAGGCTCTGCCCGATGCATACCACCGCCGTCACCACCGCCTGCGCGGTCGCGTCGTCCTCGATCCGGTCCATGAAGCTGCGGTCGATCTTGAGTTCGGTCACCGGCAGCCGCGCGAGCAGCGACAGGCTCGAATGTCCGGTGCCGAAATCGTCCATAGAGAGCCTGACGCCCATCTTCGCAAGCTTGCGGACGTTTTCAACGACCGCCGGCGTCTCCTCGAGCATCACACCCTCGGTGATCTCGATGGTTATGTCAGAGGGCGCGAGCCCATGGGCATCGAGGCTGGCGGCAATAAGGGCGCAGAAACCGGTATTGCGGAACTGATGGGGCGATATGTTGACCGAAATCGCCGGGACCATGAACCCCCGCGCGCGCCAGTCGGCAAGCTGTGCGCAGGCCGAACGTATCGCCCAGCCGCCGATGGCCTCGATCAGCCCGACCTGCTCGGCTATAGGGATAAACCGTGCCGGGCTCACCACGCCCAATTCGGGGTGCGTCCAGCGCGCCAGCGCCTCGACCCCGTATATCCGCCCGCTCTGGCAATCGACCTGCGGCTGATAGACCAATTCAAGCTCATCGCACGCGATGGCCTCGCGCAGCGCCGTGCCCAGCACCAGCCGCGTCTTGTTGAGGACCTGCATGGCCGGATCGAAGAATTTATAAGAACCCCGCGCCTTGGCCTTGGCCTCGAACATCGCCGTCTCACAGTGGCGCAACAGCCCGTCCACATCCTGCCCGTCCTCGGGATAAAGCGCGATCCCCACGCTCGAGGAAAGGGGCAGCGCAACCCCCGACGTCTCGAAGGGCTGGAGCAACGCTTCGATTATCCCGCGCGCGTGCCGTTCCGCCCCTTCGCGATCCGCATCGATGGCGATGACAAAGGCATCGCCGTTGAGCCGGCACACCTCGCCCCGGTAAGAAACATGATCGGCCAGCCGTTTTGCCGCCGCCGAAAGAATGGCATCGCCCACAGGCGCCCCGAACGCATCATTGATATCCTTGAGCCGATCGATGTCGACGCATAGAAATGCGGTCCGTGTCTGGCGCCTGGCGTCGCGGCTGAATCTGTCACCAAGCTTGCGGCGCAGCGAGGCCCGGTTCTGCAATCCGGTAAGGGCATCGAAATAGGCCAGGCGATTGATCCGGGTCTTGGCCTCATCGCGTTCGATCGCCATGCCGCACAGATGGACGCACGTATCGACGATCTGCCGATGCCAGGGGCTGGGGTCGCGGTCCTGGGCGAAATAGAACGCAAAGGTCCCCGCCACCTTGCCGTCGCGCATGATCATCGGCGTCGACCAGCACGCATTGAACCCGGATTTCGAGAGCCGTTCCCCGACCCCGGCCCAGGCCGGATTTGTGCCGATGTTGCGCGAAACCACATCCTTTTTCCCAAACGCCGCCGCCCCGCACGCCCCGACATCGGGCCCGATAGCAAGCCCGTCGACACCATCCGAGACGAATGCGGGCAACGAGGGGGCGGCAAGGGGGCGCAGGCGACCTTCTCCATCGACCGCGAGCACCGAGCACACAACGTCGGGCGCCAGTGCCTCGACCTGCGAACAGATGAACGTCATCAGCTCGGCCAGCGGCACATCGCGCGCCAGCGCCTCGAGGACCTCTCGCTGAAGAACCTGAAGACGCTTGGCATTGGTGATATCGGTAAGCATGCCCACGACATGGGTAAACTTGCCCGCCGCATCGAACACCGGCTCCACCCGCGCCGACACCCAGATCGGGTCGCCCCCCTTGGTGTGCAGCAACAAATCGTCGTGAAAAAACGCCCCGTCCCGTCCCGAATGGCTCGCCCGCTCGTGGAGCTTGGCATCGGTCAGCGGCCCGGCCAGCAACTCCCATGGCGGGATCATGCTGACATCGTCCAGCGTATAACCGAACATGGCGGTAAAGGCGGCATTGACGTAGCATACGTTCCGCTCGGCGTCCGAAACGATGACCGCCCGGTCGGTGAGCGAAATCACCATTTCGATATAGGCGAGCGTTTCCGCCCGATTATCATGCCGGCTCTGTGCCTGTGGACCGTTGTGCATCCGCCGCCCACACCCCTCATTTGCGTTTGGCGGCTCCCCCCGCCTTGCACAACTGTGCCGGGCAAGGCATTAACGATTTCTGTTTTTGTTTTTCCCGGCCGGGGCGCGATTGCGCCTTGGGTTAACCAAACGCTACGCGCAACCGTTCAATTCCTCTGCCAGCCGACGGGTCGGATGGCTCAGGAAGCGATCTGCGCGATGCGGGGCGTGGCCGCTGCGTCCGCGATCGTGGTTGAATCGAGCACCTTGCGCGTGGCATCGGCCACATGCGCAAAGACCTTCCGGGTCTCGCAACTCGTCTCGTCAACGCAATCGGCACATCTGCGATAGGCGGTAATCGAAAGGCACGGCAGGGGCGCAATCGGCCCGTCGATGATGCGCAGCACCTCGCCATAGGTGATCTTGTCGGCAGGCCGCAGCAACACATAGCCCCCTCCCTTGCCGCGCTTGGACGCCAGCAAGCCGTGCCGCTTGAGATCGAGCAGGATCTGCTCGAGGAATTTCTTGGGGATTCTGTGCTCGCGCGCAATGTCGGAGATGACGAGCGGCTCTGTCTGCGGCGCGCGGGCAAGGGCAACCAGGGCCCTTAGCGCATATTTGGCCTTCTGCGAAATCATCGAATGAGGGGGCACCTTGCCATGTTGGACACGGTCCATTGCAAAAAGTCTATAGACTTGGTCAACTATAAGACCTCCACCACCGAAGCGCAACGCTAGAACAATTCCTGTTTTGACGGAATCAAAACAGGAGCTCCAAGTCTTTGATTTGTCGCGTTCCGAACCGGATAGGTGGTGCCCGCTTATCCTGAAAGCTCACATCTAGGCGGGGTTTCGGGGCATTTACCTTAATACCGGCCGCCCGGTTGCAGCGTTAGGTGTTTGATCCCGGGCTTTGATGGAAACGGCCTGCCGCGGCGGTTGAGGGCGGATCGTTCTGGCTTCGGGGAACAAGCCGCGAACGACATTGGTGGTTTTGGCGCTGATATGCGCGCCATCTCCATCCCCCCCCCCGAGACGGACTCCCGGAGACCGGCGCAGCACACAAGCTATCCTCCCGATCTTCGATTTCGTCAAATCCTGAACGGGCCTAAACGGCATCGATCGCCTCGAAGGGGATCGCCAGGTGCGTATAGGGATTGATGTGAATGCCCAGCACCCAAAGGCTGGCGACGACCACGATTCCGTAAATCCAGAGCGCATTGAAGCCGGCCACCGGGCGGTCGAGATGGCAGGCTCCGATTGTGGTCATGCTCATGACCGTCAAAATGACGACCAGATACCATTTTGCCTCGTCGACAACGCTTTCGCCCACTCCCAACCGGGCGTTGCGCGCATCCTGTAATTCATCGAAATCGTTCACCGCCTTGTCGACGAGGGCCTCCGGCGCCTCGCCATAGGCAAGATCGATGATGGCCAGCCTTATGGCCTGAAGGGCATCATCCACCCCCGTATGGGGCCTGCTGTTGAGACCGGCACCCCATTCGTCCGTGGTGACGAGAGCGACATAGTCGATAATTGCCTCGCGCAATTCGGGAATATCGAGCGCTTGCGTATCCGCCATGCCGACGAGGCGCATGACCGAGGACCGCTCGGCAAACGCCGCTTTGTCCGCATCCGCGCGCAAGGTCCAGACATCGGCCGCGGCGAATCCGAGCGCCAGCGCCCAGGCGGTCGCCACCGTACTGATAAAGGTCGCCACCGGCACCGCCATCGAGGACGTCCTGAACGCACGGCGCAGCCCAAAGAGCAGCAACATGGCCACGCCCGTGCCGACAACGACGAACAGCACGATCGCCAGCAAAAGCTGCACCGGAGGCAGTGAAAGGATGGAATGCAATTGAACGCCCCCGATTCTGATTCACCGGCAGACTGACAACACACCCACGCGCTGTCCAGACAAAGAGTTTCATGCAACGGGAAATTTCAGATGGGATGGCTGCGGAGGCTCGAAGGGCACGGGCCTCCGCAGCCAGGGAGGGCAGGTTGCTATTGGGCGACGTTCTTTCAACTGCTAGATTTTGCGCGCGTCGAATTGGAACAACTACCCGGTTGCCGTTGGACCGCGTTTTCTGAACTGCTAGGCTCGCGCCCGGCACCATCACCATTGGCAAGCCGTTGCCGTTGGACCGCGTTTTCTGAACTGCTAGGCTAGCGTCAGGAATCGCTCGCGCTCGTTTTCGGTTGCCGTTGGACCGCGTTTTCTGAACTGCTAGGCTGGTAAGGAGGCGGTTCATGGGGTGGCCTCGGTTGCCGTTGGACCGCGTTTTCTGAACTGCTAGGCTGCCTTTGAGGAAAGCTTGATCGTTCTGTCAGTTGCCGTTGGACCGCGTTTTCTGAACTGCTAGGCTTCGACATCCGCGATGACGACTACGCCGATGGTTGCCGTTGGACCGCGTTTTCTGAACTGCTAGGCTAAATCGACTGCCGGTCGAGGGCTTGCCCCGGTTGCCGTTGGACCGCGTTTTCTGAACTGCTAGGCTTCTTGAGTCCTTCGCGCACAGCGGGCCAGAGTTGCCGTTGGACCGCGTTTTCTGAACTGCTAGGGTAAGCCTCCGTTGAGAGCCGCCTTGGCTTGCGCGATCGGTCTGATAGCTGACTGTCGGTATGGATATCTTTACAGATAGAAGCCGTGTCGAGCGGCTCGAGATCGTGGATACGGGCCGGCGCCGTC
>NZ_QMEL01000014.1 GCF_003390885.1 Pelagibacterium sediminicola | reverse complement strand
CCTGAAGGGCGCGAACCAGTTGCCTTTGCTCATCGAAGGCGTCACATTCACCGACGGCGTAGCCACCAGCGTCGCCGAAAATCGCGCCGCTTGATCAGGCCGTATCACCCAAAATCCCGCATAGCTCTGCTGCGGGTTGCCTTCTTCGGTATGATTTTCGGCCTGCCGAGCGCCTATTCGTTCGGCTTCCCGGCGGCGGTCGCGGTCGGTGTGGTCATGGCGCTTTGGGACTGGCGGTTCCGGGTTCTCTCCTGGCTGGCTGTCGGCGGGGCAGCATTCGCCGTATGGCTTGTGCCGTTTCTTTTCTGGGGAGACCAATTTGCAGCCGATGGAATCAGGCTGAGCCGCACAAGCGGGATGCTCCCCGCCTACATCGGCGCCGCCATCGTCTGCACCTGGACCGCGCGTCGACTGTTCGGCTCGGTCAGGTCGTCAGATGGTAGATGAGGTAAATTGCTGCGCCGAACAACAGTGCGCCTGCCATCATGAATAAAGTCGTTCGGCGACCCTTTTCGAGTTCAACGCGCGTTGAGCGCGGGCGCGCCGATCCATTCGGGCCATTCCCGGGCCGGAAACAGGCCCGCCGCAATCGGCCCCTCAGACTCTGGCAACCTTTTTCCGAACGGTCATATGATGCGCCGAAACGTCATAGGCGCCAGCAATAGTTGTCTGCAGTGTTCCAGGTACCGCCGATGGCGCGGCATTGACTCTGGGTTGAAGCCGAACTCTGCATGAGGCCGGGGCTGCCGCCAGAGGGCTGGTTTGCCTGTTCGCTCGGCGATCCCTCGAACTGGCCCCAGAATCCGTCCCATCCAGCCTGCTGGCGGTCCACGAAGGCCTTGCGCCGGGCCATTTCCTCGGGATCGTTGAGAACGCTGTTTGCACAACCGGCGGTCAAAAGCGTTGCGCCAGTGAGCAGCGCCGAGATCAGGATACGTGGTGCCATTGGTCTCCTCCAATATGGACTTTGATCCATCTATCCGGGTTGCGGGCCATTTTCGCCCCCCTGTTCAGGGGGGGATCGATCCAGGTGTGTTCTGGAGATCACCACTCTACCCGGCTCGGTGGTGGATTGGCGTTGTGCAGCGTTGCAGGGTCCAGTGGCCGAGGGCCACCGGAACGGATGACCGGCCAGAGCATCGGCAGGTAGATCGCGGCGAGCGCCATGAAGGCCAGGATGGCAAGATATATCCGCCCCTGGGCGATCATCAGCCCCGCGCCACCGAGAATGATGGCGATAGCCAGCGCCGCCACGATGCAGGTTGCGATCCATTCGCTCCGGCCCGCTCCTGATTCAAGTATGGTGCCCGGGTTGGCTTTCTTCAGCCGCCGCGCCAGCGTGAAGGTCAGCGCACGGAAGGTAGCCTCACGCCGTTGGAGACGGCCCCAGGAGTGGCGTTCTTGCTTCGTCCAGCGCGGCCAGTAGCGGTCGCAGAGCTTGTGGACCCGGCCGGTTTTCTCGATCAGCACACAGCGCGCCGGCGCCCCTGTATCATCGGGCGGGTTGAGGCGCATGAATGCCATGTCCGCGAGTTGTGCCTGCCCTTCGTCGGCACCGATGCGCCAATGCAATGCGGCGCCCTCCAGCCAATAGGCACGACGCCTGTGGAACGGGCCGGGACGAAAGACATGGCCGTGTCGGCTCAGTTCGTGCGCATCGCTCATTGCATGCCGTCCGGTTGTCCCAGCCAGTCGAGGCCGTAAGCCATCTCGCAGTTCTCGATGAGATTGATGAGCGCCAGTGGACCGTCCTCATCTCCCGAAGCCAGGGTTTCCGCGAGAATATCCTGCATGAGCCTGAAGGTGAGCGTGTTGAACTGGTCGTCGGTTGCGCCCGCAAGCTCTGGTTCCGATTGGCGCGCCGCCTGATATACGATCGGTACGCGCCGCATGGCTTCGGCCTGATGCTCGGGATAGATCGTGCCCTGCAGCACAAAGGCGGCGGCGCAATCCATATGTTCCTCCAAGGTTTGTGCCGGGGCCGCCTGGGTGTACAGCATGCCGGAAAGCATGACGGCGGTTACCCCGATATGACGGATCGTCATCGGTGTCCTCCTGACAAAAGCCGTTGCGGTTTGAAAACTATTGGACGACCATCGCCTCTGATCCCCCCTATTCAGGGGGTCATCAAATTTTGGGCGCTTCTTAGGTTGCGGACAAAACGCGGTTAGAGTGCAACAGTCGGTGCCGCCGGATTCTCGTACAAAAGGGAGATGCGCTTCTGTTGACCCGCTTTACGCCCAATCTCCTGCTTTCCGCCGCCGTTGCGGTCAGCGTGATGCTGGCCGCGTTCATGGTCGGGTTGGCGATGGATCAGCGCTGGCTGGGATTGAGGCTGGCGATCGAACCCGGCCTCGCCATTCCCGTCGCTTTCGAAGGACTGTGGATCGATGGCGTCGAGCAGGGCAGCCCGGCGGTCGATCAGCCGGGCGCGGGGATACCGGCGTCCGTGGCTTCCCTTGTGGCAATCACCGGAATCGACGGAACCACGATCCGTATCGCTCCGGGCGATCTCATCGAGGAGCCCGATACGCTCGAAACCTATGCCGACATGCGGGCCTTTTTCGCGCGGCAGGGCGAGATCGCCGCGATCCTGCGGCAAGCGTCTGTCGCGGCAAGTGTCGCGTTTCTGGACGAGGTTCGGATCTATACGCTTTTCCCACAACGCCAGCGGCCCGTCGCATCGCTGCCGCCGGCCTTCTGGATGCAGATCGGGGTGGGGTTGGCCGGTTTCTGGATCGGGGCATGGATCTGGGGGCTGAGGCGTGGCGAATGGGCGGCGCGGTTCCTGGCCATCGCCGGTACCGGGCTCATGGTCTCGGCCTTCCCGGCTGCGGTCTATTCCACGCGGGAACTGGCGCTTCCGGGCGCGCTGTTTTCCACGCTTTCGGCCTTCAATCATATCGGTGCCCTCACCTTCGGGGCGGGCATGATCGGGCTTTTCCTCGTTTATCCGCGCAGGCTGGTTCCGGCGCGCTGGCTCGCGCTGCCGGTCGCTATCCTCGGTGTCTGGCAGGTCGTCGATATCCTGCAACTGGCTGGCGGGCCGGGTGTGGGCTTCCATCTCCCGGTCGTTCTTGCGATGCTCGCCATTACGGCTCTGGTCGCCATCCAGTATTGGGCCGCGCAGGGCAATCCGCGCGACCGCGCTGCGCTGACCTGGCTCGGCCTGGCGGTTATCGTCGGTGCGGGCGCCTTCGTTGCGACCGTCATCACGCCCAATCTGCTTGGATTCGGCGCCACCATCTCCCAGGGCGAGGCTTTCCTGTTTTTCCTGCTCGCCTATGTCGGCGTTGCGCTGGGGGTTGCGCGGTTCCGGCTTTTTCAGCTCGACGAATGGGCGTTTCGCATTCTTTTCTATGTCATCGGGGTGTTCCTGCTCCTCGGTCTCGATGCGCTCCTGATCGTCACCATCGTCGATGAACGTGCACCGGCCTTCGCACTATCGCTGCTGATCGTGGCGCTGACCTGGCTTCCCTTGCGCGATGTGCTGGCTCGCCTCGTGCTGCGCCGTGGCGAACCTGCGGACAGAAATCTGTTCCGGCAGGTGATGGATGTGGCGCTTACCCCTCCGGGGCGCGATCAGCATGCGCGCTGGCGCGCGCTGCTGGAAGAGGCGTTCCGACCGCTTTCCATAACCCGAAGCGGCAATATGACGATGCCGGGGCTTATCGATGACGGTCTGGCGCTGGCCGTGCCCGGTCCTGGAGGGCTGCCGGGCTATCGGCTGGACTACGCAGGCGGGGGGCGGAGGCTGTTTTCTCCGCGCGATGTCGATTTGGCCGCCGAGCTTTCCGCCATGCTCGCCAACGCGCTCGACAGCCGTGAAGCCTATGAAAAGGGTGTCGCCGAGGAGCGCGTGCGCATCGCCCGCGATATTCACGACAATATCGGCGTGCAACTGATGGGCGCACTCCATAGCAGGGACTACGGCCGCAAGGACCTGATGATCCGCGAGACGCTGACCGACCTGCGCGACATCGTGAACAATGCCTCCAGTCCCGATCTGTCGTTCGATGAGATGCTGGCCGATCTGCGTTCGCAAATTTCCGAGCATCTTTTCGCCGCCGGTGTGAAGATGGATTGGCGGGCGCAAAATGGAGCGTCGACAATATTGCCGCTTGCGACGGCGCATACATTGCGCTCGATCGTCCGCGAGGCGGTGCAGAACGCGCTCAAACATGCCGGCGCGACCTCGATCCGCATTGCCGTCACCCTCGACGACGGCGCTATCGCGGTCTCGGTGGCCGATGACGGCGAAGGTTTCGATCCCGATGCCGTTCGGGGTGGCAACGGCCTTGCCAACATGCGGGCTCGGGTGACAAGTCTGGGTGGCCGGTTTCATATTGAAAGCACGGCTGGCGGCACCCGCGTCGAGGCGCAGTTTCCAATCGATGCAGTACGGAAGAACTGATGACGAAGATACTTATTGTCGAGGATCTGAGCGAAACGCGCCGCTGGCTGACCGAGATCGTCTGTGCGGCGTTTCCCGATTGCGACATTCACGATGCGCCCAGCATGCGCGCCGGGATCGCCCAGGCCGCCGCGCGCGATTATGACGTGGCGCTGATCGACCTCGGCCTGCCTGACGGTTCGGGCCTCGACGTGTTGCGCAATCTGCGCCTGCTGCGCCCCGAAACGGTCTGCGTCGTCACCACGGTCATGGGCGATGATGCTTCCATAGTCGGCGCGTTGTCGGCCGGTGCGCAGGGCTATCTGCTCAAGGAGCAGCCTCAGGATCTGCTGATCCGCCAGCTCAAGCAGATGGCCGAAGGCATCCCCGCGCTTTCGCCCTCGGTGGCGCGCCGGATCATGGAGCATTTCCGCAGGACCGGCCCGGCCGCCCCGGACGACGATCTGACGGCACGCGAGCGCGAGGTGCTTGGGCTGATCGGGCGCGGCCTGCGCAATGGCGAGGTCGCCGGCACACTGGAGATCTCGGAAAACACCGTGGCGGGCTACATCAAGGGTATCTATCGCAAGCTTGGCATTTCCTCGCGCGCCGAAGCATCCTGGCATGCGGCAAGGCTTGGATTGAGCGAAAAATCTCCTGGACGATAGAAGAACGCACGCCTTTGCCCCCGGACATTGGGGTCGGCTGTCTTGGGGACACGATGCCGCCGTTCTGGCGGCATCGTGCCGTTGGAGGGCCTACTCGGCTGCAGGCGCTTCCAGGAGAGCTGTGAATTCTTCGCGCGAGAGCGCGCCGTCGCCATCGGCGTCCAGAAGCGTGAAGTCGTCCTGGGTGATGGCGGGAAGCGCCACCTGGAGTTCCTCAAAGCTCACGGCGCCGTCCATATTGGCGTCGAGCGTGTCGAAATCGACGGCGCCCTGCGCAAAGGCCGGTGCGGCGAGGGAAAGGCCCAGAAGGGTGGCAAGAGCTACAATCTTTTTCATGGGTTTCATGCTCCATGTCGAGTTTTTGAAAACGGCGGTGGAAGAAACCCTGCCGCCGACGGCAACGCGGCAAATCGCGAAACCGTGAGCGGAATGTGCTGGCGCTTTGGGGCGGCGGACGGGCGCCCAAAGGGCCTTATCACGAAAATTTGAAGGCATTTTCGCCCCCATTCGGCCCCTTTTCGATCAGGCCGCGGAAGCGGGGTGTGGTCTTGTTTCGGACTCTGGTTTCGTGATGGTCAGCTCACACAGCGGTTGCTGGATCAGATCGCGCAAGAGGCACAGCCCGCGCGTCCAGCGCGCCAGCAACAGCGGATCGGAGGGCGCGACATTACCCATCCGCGCGCAACTGACGATGGCGGCGGCCTCGTCGACCGGCAGGGCCATCACATTATGATAAAGCGTCAGGGCATCGGTGTGCGGGGCAAGCGCGGTTTCCACCTGCTGTTCCCGAAATGCCCAGACCAGCATCAACGCCAGTTCCTGACGCGAAAGCGTTCTCATGCCGTCCCTCCAACGATACGCCTCTCCTTAGGGGCAGTATGACACAGCCGGCGGTTAAGGAACGTTTCCGCGCCGTTACGCTTGCGTCTATGGCTAATGAAACTTTATCTCCGCGTCGGAGGTTGATCTCGGTCAACGTCGTCGGCGTGCGGATGCAAGATGGTCGAGGCACCAACTGCCAATTTCAAAAGGAGGCACGTCATGGCCGGGGAATATCAGGACAAGGTTGCGCTGGTGACGGGCGGAGGTTCGGGCATCGGGGCGGCCATAGCGCGCGAACTGGCGGCGGGCGGGGCGCGTGTCGTTGTGGCGGACCTCAATGTCGAGCACGCGCAAGCGGTGGCCGATGAGATCGCCGAAAAGGGCGGCACCGCCGCCGTTCATGAGATCGATGTCACCAATGCGGCGGCGGTGGAGGCGATGGTTGCCTTTACCGAACAGCAGTATGGGGGCCTCGATTGGGCGGTCAACAATGCGGGTATCGGCGGCGAGGCCAATCTGGTCGGCGATTACAGCATCGAGGGCTGGCACAAGGTGATCTCGGTCAACCTCGATTCCGTCTTTTACTGCACCCGCTACGAGATCGCTGCGATGTTGCGGCGGGGCGGCGGCTCCATCGTCAACATGGCCTCGATCCTGGGCACGAACGGCTTTGCCACGGCCGCTGCCTATGTCGCGGCCAAGCATGGCGTGGTGGGCCTGACGAAAACGGCGGCGGTCGAGTATTCGGCCAGGGGCATCCGCGTCAACGCGGTGGGCCCGGCCTTCATCAACACCCCCCTGATCGATGAGGGCCTCGATGACGCAACCCGGAAAATGCTCGTGGGACGCCATCCCATCGGGCGGTTGGGCGAGCCCGAGGAGGTGGCGGCCCTGACGGCGTTCCTCCTTTCGGACCGGGCCTCGTTCATCACCGGATCGTACCATCTCGTCGATGGCGCCTATTCGGCGCAGTAGACGCGCCGAATAGGGGAAACCACGATGTAGGGCAGAGCCCCGGAACCCGGCTTCGCCGTCCGGCGTTCTTCTGGCGAGCGGACAATCCCGTCCGTCATGCGAGGAACACCATGCACAAGGACGAAATAAAGGGCGCCGGCAACAAGGCCAAGGGCGCCGTCAAGGAAGCCGCCGGCAAGGCGACCGACAACAAGAAACTCCAGGCCGAAGGCAAGATGGACAAGGCCAAGGGCCACGTTCAGGACAAGGTCGGCAAAGCCAAGGACGCCGCCCGCGACGCGCTGAAGCATTAAGAGTGCCTAACAAAACCAGAGACGGCCACGACGCGCGCAATTTGTTCAGCCCGCAAGGCGCCGCGTGCAGCCGATACCAAGGTATCGGCAAACGCGGGAACGCAGCGGATGGACAAATTCCGCGCGCCGCAGGTGGGGTTTGGACGGCCGCCTGCCGTGTCCAGTCGCTTGGCGATACCCCCGGTATCGCCCGCGCGCCTGTCCTTGCATCCGACTCGTCCAAACCCCATCGTGACCATCTCTGGTTTTGTTAGGCACTCTAAAGCCGGCCTTCATCCATGATGGTGCGCCGTTCCGGGATTTTCCGGGGCGGCGTTTTTATGGGCGCGTATTGGCGGCGCCCGGCGTGGCTTGCTGGCATCGCAACACCCCTCATCCGACCTTTCGCTTCACGCGAAAGGCCACCTTCTCCCTCAAGGGGAGAAGGGTATCCGGGGCTCCTCGGCTCTTGAGCCCCCCTCTCCCCTTGAGGGAGAGGGGTTGGGGGTGAGGGGTGCTGCGATGCCCGCGCCAGAACGCCGGTCCACCGGTCTACCCTACTGCAAAAACCCCACCGCCTGCGTTACCAGATCGTCCACCGCATAGGCCACGTCGAGCGTGATGCCCAGTTCGTCGTCCTCGAACGGTTCGAGCGTTGCGAACTGGCTGTCGAGCAGGGCCGGGGGCATGAAATGGCCGGTGCGGTTGGCCTGGCGTTCGGCGATCAACTCCTTGTCGCCATGGAGCAGCACGAAGGCGATCGGCTCGCCCGCCTTGTCGATCAGGTGATCGCGATAGTCGCGGCGCAGCGCCGAGCAGGCGCAGACGACCCGGCCCTGCTTGTCGGCGGTGTTGCGCATGGCATCGGCGACGATTTCGAGCCAGGGCCAGCGGTCCGCGTCCTCAAGCGGGCTGCCGCCGCGCATCTTTTCCACATTGGCGCGGGGGTGGAGATTGTCGGCGTCGATGAAGGGAACGGCCAGCGCATCGGCCAGCCTTTCGCCGATGGTGGTCTTTCCGGCCCCCGAAACCCCCATCACGACGATGAGCCGGGCGGCCTTTGTTGTTGAACCCTTCATGTGCCGCATGGCTTCTCCCGGCCGTTGCAATCGATTACATCTTGATTCTATACCGCATTTCGGCGCCGAGAAAAGCTTCTCGTCCGAAGCGACAGGGAACTTTACATCGGGCACGGGACGATTGCACCGGGGCGTTTTGACCTTGTGCGCGGGCTGTGCGAAAACCTTGTTCCACTCTGGAGATCACAAATGACTCAGGCACATATCGGGCTGATCGGCCTTGGCGTTATGGGCGAAAATCTTGCGCTCAACATTGCGGATAACGGTTACAAGGTCGCGGTCTATAACCGCACGCCCGACAAGGTCGACGCGTTTCTGGCGTCAGCCGGGGATCTCTCGGACAATGTGATGGGGTCGGGCGATCTTGCCGCGTTCGTCGGCATGCTCAAGGCCCCGCGTTCGGTCATCATCATGGTCAAGGCGGGCGAGCCGGTCGATGCGGTGATCGCGCAGTTGAAGCCGCTGCTGGAAAAGGGCGATGTCATCATCGATGCGGGTAACGCCAATTACCACGATACGGTGCGCCGCTTTGCCGAACTCGACGGCACGGGGATCGGGTTCCTCGGCATCGGGGTGTCAGGGGGCGAGGAGGGCGCTCGACACGGGCCCTCGATCATGGTGGGCGGCTCGCAAGCCGAATGGAAGAACGCCGAGGCGGTGCTGACGGCGATCGCGGCCAAATTCAACGGGGAGCCCTGTTGCGCCTATCTCGGGACCGGGGGCGCGGGGCATTTCGTCAAGACGATCCACAACGGCATCGAATATGCCGACATGCAGATGATCGCCGAGATCTACGGGGTGATGCGCGACGGGCTTGGCATGTCCGCCGCCGAGTGCGCCAGGGTGTTTAAGGACTGGAACGCCGGGCCGCTCGATTCCTATCTCATCGAGATCACCGGGCACGTGCTCGAAGCAGTGGACGACAAGTCCGGCAAGCCGCTGGTCGAGGTCATTGTCGATTCGGCGGGCCAGAAGGGCACGGGCCGCTGGTCGGCCATCGAGGCGCTCAACCTTGGCGTTTCGGCCACCACCATCGAAGGCGCGGTCGCCGCGCGCTCCATCTCCTCGATGAAATCCGAGCGCGTCGAGGGCGAGCGGCTTTATGGCGCCGCGCCCAGGGGCAAGGCGACCATTTCGCTTGAGGCGCTGGAAAAGGCGCTTCTGGCCGGAAAGATCGCAGCTTATGCGCAAGGATTTGCCGTGATGGCCAAGGCGTCGGAAGAGAACGGCTGGAACCTGCCGCTCGATGTGATCGCCAAGATCTGGCGCGCAGGCTGCATCATCCGCTCGCGGTTTCTCGACCAGATTTCTCAGTCCTTTGCTTCAGGAAGCGCTGCGAACCTTCTGACCCAGCCGGCCTTTGTCGATCTGATGAAGGAGAGCAGCGGTGCTTTGCGTGCGGTGGTCGCCACCTGCGCGGTGAACGAACTCCCTTCGCCATGCCTTTCCTCGGCGCTCGCCTATTTCGATGGCTATCGGCAGGCGAATGGGACGACCAATCTCACGCAGGGCCAGCGCGATTTCTTCGGTGCGCACGGGTTCAAGCGGACGGACGGGGACGGCGATTTTCATCATAAATGGCCGAGCCTGGTCGAAAAATAGGCATCGGCTCATCCTCTACTGCCGTAAATCCGTTTTGCCGTTCCCATTCTCGTCGTTCCCGTTCCCATTGTCCGGCATATCCTCGGTATCGGGGCGGTTGAAGGCCTGGCCGCTGGGGAGGGGTGGGGGGACGAGGGGTTTTCCGGCTTTTTCTTCCGGGGTCTGCCAGATGGTGAAGCGCAGGGCCGCGAAGATGAAGAGCAGGGCGCTGCCCGCCACCATCAGCCCGGCGGCAAAGAAGGGCGCGCCGGGGAAATAGGTGGGCGCGGTTTCGGATGTGAAAAAGGAAAAGAGCTGGGTGGCGCCGACCGGGGCGATGATGGCGGTCAGCGAGTTGGTGGCGTTCACCGCGCCCTGCAATTCGCCCTGCTGGTTGGCCTTGACGTTGTTGGAGAGAAGCCCGGTGAGTGAGGGTGCCGCGACGGCGCTGAACGAGCCGACGACGAGGAAGAACCACAACCCCAGTTCGGTATCGATCAGCGACACCCCTATAAAGGCGAAGACCGCCAGCGCGAGGCCCGCCAGAATCGTTGCCGCAACGCCGAAATATCTGATCGCCGGGCCCACCAGTACCGCCTGGCTCAGCGCGAACAATATGCCAAATACGCCCAGCGAGCGCCCCACCTGGGAGGGCGACCAGTCGAACTGGCGGATGGTGTAGAAATTCCAGACGTTGGGATAGGTCTGGCCCGCCAGCGCGAACAGGAACAGCGCCCCGAGCAGCACCAGAACAATGGGCGTGTGCCGGAAGGCCAGAATCGCGCCGAACGGGTTGGCGCGCTTCAAATCGAAGCGGCGGCGGCGGAATTTCGAGAGACTTTCGGGCAGGACGAAAAAGCCGAAGACCACGTTTGTCGCGGCGAGCGTTGCGGCAAGGTAGAACGGCGCGCGCGGGCCGAACTCGCCCAGTTCGCCTCCGATCACCGGCCCCACGATCAGCCCCAGCCCGAACGCCGCCCCGATCAGCCCGAAGCGCTGCGAGCGCTTTTCCTTTGGCGTGATGTCGGCGACATAGGCGGTCGCCGTGCCCATCGCCGCGCCGCAAATGCCCGAGAGTACCCTCCCCACGAACAGCCACGCGAGGGTCGGCGCCCAGGCCATCAGAAAATAGTCGATCGAAAGCCCGACCAGCGACAGCAGCAAAACCGGCCGCCGCCCCCAACGGTCGGACAGATTGCCCAGGATAGGCGAAAACAGGAACTGCATCGAGGCATAGACAAAGACCAGATAGCCCCCGATCACCGCGGCATTGGCGACGTTGTCGCCGTCGGTCAATTCGAGGATCAGCCCCGGAAGGACAGGCAGGATGATTCCCAGCCCCACAATGTCGAGAAAGACAGTGATGAGGATGAAAACAAGGGTCAGCCGCGACTGGGGATTTACACGCATCAGGCTCTTTTTGGCGGTCAGTGCAGGGACGTCAGTTGGCATGTGGGAAAGGGATAACGCAAGCCCCGGAGCGGTTGTTCTGCGGAATATGGCGTTCGCGGTTGAAACCGCTTCCCTCATCCCTCCGGCTCATACCCGTAAAGCCAGTCCAGCCGCTCGAAATGTCCCTCCGGCCCCTGGGCGCGGATCACCATGTCGCGCGCTACCGAGGCGGGAAATCCCATATGGAAGATGCGGCCATTGTTGCGCGATACCGCCTGCACGCGCTTGACGCGTTCCTGCCGCAACGCCGCGTAGCGGGCGAGCGCCTCTTCGGGGTTCGATGCGGTGGCGAGCAGGGGGGCGAGCACGGTTGCGTCCTCGATGCCCATGGCCGCGCCCTGCGCCTGAAAGGGCAGCATGGCGTGGGCGGCGTCGCCGATGAGACCGACGGCGCCCTTGTGCCAGCGTTCGATTTCGACCGCCGCCAGTACCCATGGCGTCCAGCTTTTCCCTGCCGCCGCAAGAATGGCGGCGAGCCGCCGGTCTTTGGTGTTGCGGAGTGAAGGCTGGCCTTTTTCCAATGCATCGAGGTCGCGCTCACGCTCCTGGGTGAAAAGAGCGAGATTGACCGTCTGGCGATGGGGCAGGGGGTAGACGACGAGATGGTGCCGCGTGCCGAAAAGGACGCTGACGCGATCGAGGTTCACAATGCCTTCAAGGCTTTGCGGGGACACCAGCGCGCGCCATGCGACCTTGCCGGAATAGTCCGGGCGCATCCCGCCCATCCATTGCCTGCGTACGGCGGAATTGACCCCATCGGCGCCCACCAGCGCGAAGGGCCTTATCGTTCGCTGGCGGTGGCCGTTTTCGGTAAAGCTCACCACGGTCTTGCCGTTCCTTTCATCGAGCGCGAACCGTTCGACCCCGAAGAGGACCTCGATATTGGCGAATTTTTTCGCCGCCGCATACAGCACCCCCGCAAGATCGCCCCGGTGCATGACGGCATAGGGCGCGCCGAAGCGGTCGGCGATTTTCTCGCCCAGCATCAGGGTCTGGAGCGGATCGGGTGCATTGAAGGGGTAAAGATCGATGCCCTCGGGGGCAAAGCTTGCCGCCGCGACGGCATCGCCCAGACCGAGCGCGTCGAGGCATTTGCGGGCGTTGGAACTGATCTGCAGGCCCGCGCCGAATTCGGTGATCCCGGCGTTGCGCTCGATCACGGTCACCCGCACGCCGAACTTGGCGAGCGCCAGCGCAAGGGTCAGGCCGGAAATTCCGGCGCCGATGATGACGATGGATCGCGGTGCGCCCATTCTGGCGCTCGCGGGTCAGGCGGCTTCGGCGTTATAGATGGCGCTCGACGGATCGGCGGCGCCGTCGGGAAGGTTGGCGTCATAGACATAGAGCGTCGAGCAATAGGGGCAGACGATCTCCTCGTCCGCGCCCATATCGAGAAAGACATGCGGGTGATCGAGCGGCGGCATGGCGCCCACGCACTGGAATTCCTTGCTGCCGATAGTGATGCGGGCAAGGCCCTCGGTGTTGTGGAAGTGCGGGATGACGTGCTGTGCCATGATCGGAAAATCCATAGTGCCAGATTTGGGCGGACCATACCGGCTCACCGGCGCGATGACCAGAGGGCAGTTTTGGCGCTGCTCATCTGCGTTGGCGTTTGTCGTTTGGCTGGCATCGCTGCACCCCTCATCCGACCCGGCTTCGCCGGGCCACCTTCTCCCACAAGGGGAGAAGGGGACTCCTTGGATGTATCGGCTCTTGAGCCCCCCTCTCCCCCTGAGGGAGAGGGGTTGGGGGTGAGGGGTGCAGCGGTGCCTGCCGGGGCGTGGTTGGCCTCGTTGAAGTCCGCTGATAAAACAGGAAAAATCTAGAGTCGAAAGAATCCCTTATGCCCGTTTTTCAATCCGAAGGTTTCGAGCTTGCCTATGAGGTTTATGGCGATGGCCCGCCCATCGTCGCCGTGCACGGGTTCGGCTCGAACGGGATCGTCAACTGGGTTGCGACCGGCTGGGTCGAGACGCTGACCGAAGCGGGCTATCGAGTCATAACGCTAGACAATCGCGGGCACGGGAAGTCGGAAAAGCTCTATGAGGCCGAGCGTTACGATGCGCGGGAAATGGCGCGGGACGTTGCCAATCTCATCGATCATCTGGGGTACGAGCAGGCCGCGCTGATCGGGTATTCGATGGGTGCGCGGATTTCGGCATTCGTTGCTATCCAGAACCCCGAAAAGGTCGCCTGCGCGATTTTCGGAGGGCTGGGTGCCAACATGCCTACCCCCACGCTCGACAGCGACGAGATCATCGCCGCGCTTAACGCCGATTCGCTTGCCGAGGTCACTCACCCCACCGGGCGCCAGTTCCGCATTTTCGCCGACCATACCAAATCGGACCGCAAGGCGCTGGCCGCCTGCATGGCGGGATCGCGGACGCCCGTGCCGGTGGAAGAGCTCAGGGGGATCGCAGCGCCTGTTCTGGTCGCCGTGGGCAGCGAGGACAATGTGGGCGGGGCGCCTCAACCCCTTGCCGACATGTTGCCCCGGGGCGAGGCGCTGGTGATTGAGCGGCGCGACCACATGCGGGCGACCGGGGACCCGCAGTTCAAGAAGGGGGCGCTGGCGTTTCTGGCGCGCGTTTACCCGATCTGAGCCAAACGTGAAGTATAAATTCCATTGCAGCCTTTGTCGGGGGCAAGCATTTGCCCTATATGAAGGCTCAATGAGAACGCGCCGTTTTGGAGAGAACCGTTGACCAGCACCGCCACCAGGCCCGGCAAGCTCAAATCCGTCGATCCCGTGTGGGAGACGATCGTGGCCGAGGCACGCGACATCTGTCTCGCCGAGCCGGCGCTGGCTCAGATGGTGATGGCGTCGGTTCTCAACCACGATACGTTCGAGTCCGCGCTCGCCCACCGGCTTGCCGCGCGCCTCGACCACGCCGACGTCCCCGCCGACATCATCCGGCAAACTTTCGATGAAGTGGCCGCCGATTATCCTGAAATCGGGCAGAGCGCCCGCGCGGATCTCGCCGCGACCCTCGAGAGGGATCCGGCCTGCGACCGGGCCGCCGAGCCGTTGCTCTATTTCAAGGGCTATCAGGCCATCCAGGTCCACCGCTTCGCCCACGCGCTGTGGAAGGGCGGGCGCAAGGATTTCGCCTATTACCTGCAAAGCCGGTCGAGCCAGGTGTTCCAGGTGGATATCCATCCCGCCGCCTTGGTCGGCAAGGGCATCATGCTCGACCATGCGACCGGGTTCGTCGTGGGCGAGACCGCCGTGATCGGCGATCACTGCTCGATCCTTCATGCGGTAACGCTGGGCGGCACCGGCAAATCGGACGAGGACCGGCATCCCAAGATCGGCAATGGCGTGCTGATCGGGGCGGGGGCCAAGATCCTGGGCAATATCAGGATCGGGGAGTGCTCGCGGGTGGCGGCGGGCTCGGTGGTGCTCAAGGACGTGCCGCCGCGCACGACGGTTGCCGGGGTTCCGGCAAAGGTCGTGGGCGAGGCGGGCTGCAACCAGCCCGCAACGGTGATGGACCAGATCGTCATGGTGCCGCGCGACTGATCATATGCGTTTGATCCGTCCGGGGAAATCCGCCCCCCGCCATTGCGGTGGCCGGGCATGGCCGTTATGTCTCGGCCACACCGATTTGTTGTCGCGTCCGTTGGCGTGATCCCGCCGGCCCGGACCGTAATGCCGGTCCGCACCTTTACCTTAAACGCCTATTGGAGAAAGTTCGTGAAGCACGAGGAAATCATCAAGCTGCAGAAATACCTGCAGATGAAGTTCGCCAACCGCAATATCGACGTGCGCCCCCGTCCCAAACAGGACGACTCTGTCGAACTCTATATCGGCGAGGAATTCATCGGACTGATCTATGTTGACGACGACGAGGGCGAGCGCTCCTACATGGTCCAGATCTCGATCCTCGATATCGATCTCGACGAGGTGGGGTAGGCCGGCTCCATTCTGGCGGAGCGAACTTTTTCCTCCGTTCGCTTCCCCGGCGAAAGCCGGGGCCCATACTTCCTCATTCGCAGTCGTAGAGATTTTGCTTGGGTCCCGGCTTTCGCCGGGACAGCGAGGGCAGTGTTAAACTCGAATCATGGAGTTTTCGCTACTTCCTCAACCCTGCCAGCCAGCCCTCGACCGCCCCGTCGAACGCCCGCCAGTTATAGAGCACCGCTGGCTCGAAGGCGAAGACGGCTGTGTTGCGGTCGGACAATTGCACGGTGCGGATGCAGGTTTTCTGGGGGGTTCCCATGGCGATGGGTGTGGCGCATTTGGCAACGAATGGCGTTGCGCTCAGGGGATCGTACCAGACGGTTTCCCCGCTGGTTCCCGCATCATGGCCCAGCGGCTTGCCGACGAGGCCCGGCGGGCCCTGCAACTGGGCGTGGGCGAACTGGTGCAGATAGACGTTGTCAAGCAGGTTGGCGCTGGTGCGGGCGCGGCCGCGTGGCATGATGGTGATATCGACCGGGGTCAGCGCGCCATCGGCCGCGAGCGGCAGCACGAGGGCCATGTCGAGCCGGTCGGCAAAGCCGTCGCGCCGCTGGATGGGGTCGGAGATCAGGGCGGCGGGCACCATATAGTGCTGCGCGCCGATGGTGATGATGTGGGTTGCGGCCAGCGCGGGGTCGGCAGGTTTTTCACGCGCCGCATCTAGCCAGGCGCCCACCGCATAGGCGCCGCCCAGCCCCAGGATGGCAACGATCAGCCCGATGATCGCCAGGACATAGAGCGTTGCGCCGGTGTCGCCCGGTCGCCGGGAGGGGCTGGCTTGGCTCACCGCCGGTTTTCCACTTCAAATCCTCGAAATTAACCATGCCGCTCTTGCGCGGATGACAGCGAGTTTGGCGGCGGATATGCTTAATAATCCGTTAACGCATGGTCGGCGATTGCACGGCCCCTTGGCGAGCAGGTGCATCGTGTCAGAACTGGTCCTTGCCTTTTTCATCATCGGGGTCGGCCTGTGTTCGGCGGGGATGCTTACCCATCTCTATCAGGGCTTTTCGCGCCAGACGGCGGGCATGCGCGTTGCCGGGGCGACGGCGACCCGCAGTTTTCTCAATATCGTCATCACGTTTTTTTGCGGCCCCTACATCATGCTCCGGCTGGGCTGGCAGAGCGGGGAGGCGGGGGAGATCCCGGTCGTCAACGTATTGCTCGCCGCGTTTATTGCCTTTGCATGGAGCTTCGTGTCCGGGCTGATGATCCTTGGCACCTATGTCGCCGTGCTGCGCGCCATGATGTAAAAAAAGGAGCGCAGCTCTGATCTGATCAGGGCGTGCGCTCCGGAGTTTCGCCTGTCGGGGCGATTTCAGTCCGTCCTCAGTAACCCGCCGTTGCGGTCACGATGCTGTCGTCACGGGCGTCGATGATATCGACCCACTGGCCGGCATGGGCCTGGCTCTGGCGCTTGAGGAAGGTATAGGGCGTGTCGGTCCAGACCTTGATCAGCGCTTCCTGATTGTCGAGCACGAGATCGCCACGGTCGGTGCGCACCATCAGCACGGCATGGCCCTCGCCATTGGGCTGCATGACGACGGAAATCAGCAGCGTCGATGCGGGCCAGCCGCGTTCGATCAGCGCGGCGCGCTTGGCAAGGACGAAATCCTCGCAGTCGCCATAGCCGTTGGTGGGATAGGTCCAGAATTCGTCGACACCATAGATGTCGCGGTCCGAGACCGGTGTCACCGTGGTGTTGTAATGGTTGTTGACATCCTGCAGGTCGCGCCACAGGGCATCGGTGAGCGAAATGTTGGCGATCTGCTCGATGGGCTGGCACTCATAGGGGCGCCGTTCGCAGAACTCGGCATGACCGACCGGAATCGAAGTCTGGCTCCCGATCGATGCAAAGGCCGGATGGGCCTCGAAAGCATTGGCGGGCGCGGCTGCCCCCAGTGAAACAACAAGGGCGATAAGCCCGGAAATAAAGACGTTTGTTTTTTTCATTATCGTGATCTCCCCGACGGAAATCACGATAGGGGGCGGAAATTTCGCCCATTAGAAAATTACAACGCAGTTTTGAATCGAGTTTTATGTGCTTGATTTACTTGCTGTTAGGCATGAGCTTGCCTGACGCATCATCGGCTGGGGGCGTTTCGCCAAGACCCATGCCGGGGAGCAATACTTAAATTCGCGCGGTTTCCCTACCTCCGCTCATAAAAAGCGTTGCCGCCCGCGACCAGCACGTAGTGCATATTCCTGTAGGGGAATGTGAGCCCGGCGGTGTGGAAGAACATCGCGTTGCCCACGCCGGGGTGGCGTGCGCCGTTGAGTACCTGATGGGCGATATGCGCCGCGCGCTGCATGCTGCGCGCCTCGCTCATGGGCCGGGAGAGGACACCCGAAGCGAACTGGTTTTTCTGGCCGACCACACCGCAAACGTCGTTGGGGTAGCCCTTGGCGTACATCCGGTTCATCACGACCGTGCCCACGGCGAGCATGCCCTCTTCGCTCGAGCGGTTGGACTCGAAGTACATTACCCGCGTCATGCACTCGTGCGGGGTCCGCGCGCCGAACCAGCCCAGCGACAGGCATCCGGAAAGGGAAGTGAGGGCGATGAGCGCCGCCGCAAGCGCAGCGGCTTTCCGTAAGATACGCATGGCACAATCCATCCAGAATACGCGGACAGGCGTCGCCTCGGCCCAGCCCCCAGGGACCACGGCGATTTACTCGAACCTCACAATACCGCTCACGGGGTTAAGGGTTTGTTCACGCTGGAAGCCGTCCGGCCAGAGCATTGGCGAACGGGGGTTTGATGGTACTGTTCGCGCCGCCAAACCCTGAGGATAGAATGCCCCCGATCAAATCCCCCCTCATCCGCGTCGCCATCGTTTGGGCCGCCATGGTCGCGATCTGGCTGGCACTGCCCGCTCTGCGCAATCTGTTCTGGGGCATCGGTCCGGACGGCTATACCCTTGGCGGACATGTGCTGAGCGCCATTCTCGCCACCGTGCTGGCCGTGCCCATGGTGATCGCCGTGCGGCGCTGGCTGGATGGGGAGACCGTTGCGAGCCTCGGGTTCCGTCTCGAAGCCGCCGCCATCAAGCAGTTCCTGATTGGCGCCGCTGCATTCCTCGTGCCGTCCGCGCTTGGCTTTGCGGTTGTTCTCGGACTTGGCTGGACGGTCATCACTCCGATTGCATCATGGGGAGAAATCCTTGCCTTTATCCCGCTGCTCGTCCTGCTCGTCTTCATCTACGAAGCGTTGCCCGAGGAACTGGCGTTTCGCGGCTATATGCAGGTCAATCTGGAAACCCGGCTGGGCTATTGGGGTGCGATTCTAGCGCAAGCCGTGCTGTTTGCGCTGTGGGGCGCCGCGCTATGGACCATCGCGGCAGGCGCTGTCGCTTTCGACCGGCTGGCGATGTTCTTTTTCATGGCACTGGTGCTGGGCATCTTGCGCGGCACGACAGGCTCGGTCTGGACAACCATCGGTTTCCACGTGGCGTTCCAGACCGTGGCGCAATTGCTGCTCAACACCGGTCGTGGCCATTTTGCGATAGAGGGCGCGGACATGCTGCAACTCGTCGCGCTTGGCGTCGTGCCCTTCTCGCTGGCGGCGATCATTGTGGACTATCTCCACAAGCGCTGGCGCTGAAGCGGAAAAAAATAAGGATCGTCTCAGGTTCCGACCGAATCAAAAGATCTGCGTTCGGGGAGGCATCGTCTGGACCCCGGGAATGAATCCCGGGGTGACACGGGGGATGAGGTAGACTTGCGGAAGACACCGTTGTCATTCCGGCATTCATTGCCGAAAATCCAGCGCGATCCTGCCGGGATGATGAAAGTCGGCGTTTCCATCAAAACCTGGGATCAAACACTTAGTTCATCGAAAGGTTCTGCTGCACCACGGTCAGCATTTCCTGCACCGAGGCGAATTCGACCGCGATGCCGTCCTGGAAATGGCGCACGACGCGGGCCCGCATGCGGCCCAGCGTCACCGGGGTGCCGAGCGCCGGGCGGACGTCGATTTCGACGGCGGCGCCCGAGAGCGAGATATCGGTGATCTTGCAATTGTAGCGCCGTCCGTCCTCGAGCAGGATCGAGGAATGGCGCATGTCGGGCACGACGCGCTCGTGGCGGCGGTCTTCGGGGAGGTTGAGAAGGTCCTTGTTGGCCAGCCAGGTGAGCTGGGCAGCCAGCCTGTCGCGCTTGCGCGAGGAGGAGACGAGCTCCATCACAAAGCCTCCCTCCATCAGTTCGGTGATCGTTCCTTCGACGCGGCCCAGGTGATCGAGATAGATGATGATCCGCTCGCCGGGGTTTCCCGAAACGGGCGCGATGACGCGCGCGTCGCCGGGCGACATCTCGATGATCTGGCACGGGAACTCGCGCCGGTCGGCCAGCATGTAACGGCCAAGCACCGACACGCGGACGCTCTGGTAGTACGGCTCTTCGGCAGCCGTGCTCACAGCCTGACGGCGGACGTCCATAGCCAGGTCATGGTCGAGCATCCAGTTTACCCCGCTCCCGTTGTTTCGGATTTGAACCGAACAATAGAGCGGTTTGCGTTAATGGATGGTAATCCGGGGTGGCTGGACTTGGGGAAAAATTGAGTGAAATCAGGCTTTCCCGCCGTCGATCACCGCCAGATGCGCATAGCGGCGGGCGGCGGTGCCGGCGATGGTGACGGGCATGGGGGGTGTCGTGCCGTTGATCATGGCGCCGATGCCGTCGTAAACGCTCGCCGAGAACTCGCGGCCCGACGCGGTGTCGTGGTCGTCCGGCCATATGAGCCGCAGGCCGGTGATCCGCTGCTCGACCACCGGGTGGATGCCCAGCCAGTAGGGCGTATCGAGCGCGGTCATGCCGCCCATGATGCGGTTGGTCGTCACCCCGTTGTGGCGCAAGGGGAAAAGGGCGGTCTCGAAACTGGTCTTGTCGCCGCGGTCAGATTTCGCCTCGAAGGTGACGAGCGCCACGGCGTGGTCCTCGGTCACGGCACGGATCAGCGTATCCAGGGCGTCCCGGTCCTTGCCGGTCCACAGCGATGCGAAGGGACGGGCCTTGAGTTCGCGGCAATAGGTCGAGCACAGGTGCGAGCCCGCGAGGCGGAAGTTGAAATCGAGCCCATCTTCGGATTCGAGGATGAACGTATAGGCAAGCGCCTCGCGAATCCGCGTGGGATCGATGTCGCGCCGCTCGGGAGTCGAGCGCGCGCCACGGATTTCGTTCCAATACGCATAAAGCGTTCTTGTGCTCGACTGTTGCATGTGGCCTAACGTACCTTGTATTGGCAGTCCGCACCCTCGGGCCGGTCCGCCGAAACTGACCCACCAACACTCGCAAAAAGGCACGGGAAAATCGCCCTTAAACAATTATTAAGGTTAATTTCCACGGTCCGATTGTGGATAGGTCCGCCCGGTTCCCATAACCCGCTGCCAGCTATGGATAATCTTTGATGCGCGAGAACGTTCCCAACGGGGAAGGCGGTGGACGCCAGCCGATTTTCATGGCTCCCGGAGCGGTTTCGGCGCTGGCCGGGGTGCTGGTTGCGATCCACCTTGGGGCGAGCCTGATTCTCGATGTCAACGGGCTGGGTAACTTGCGGATATGGTTCGGTTTTATCCCCTTCCGCCTCTCGGCGCCCGACCTTTTGCCGGGCGGTGTGATCCCGCTCGTCTGGAGCGGTTTCACCCACGCGCTGCTGCATGTCGATTTCACGCACCTGCTGGTCAACACGGCGTGGCTTCTGGTCTTTGGAACGCCGGTCGCGCGGCGCTATGGCGCCGGGCCGTTCCTTGCCGTCTTCTTTTTCGGCGCGCTGGCCGGTGCGCTGCTGCTGACCGCCGTCCAGTTCGCTTTCGTTAACCAGTTCAGCGTGCTGATCGGGGCCTCGGGCGGGGTCTCGGCGCTGACCGGCGCGGCCATGCGCTTCATCTTTCAGCCGGTGGTGGTGGGCAGGAATCCCGAAACCGGCGAGCCGATGATTCTGGGGCGGCACACCGCAACGCTCGGCCAGCTCTTTTCCAATCAGCGCAGCCGTGCCTTCATCATTTTCTGGGTGGGGCTGAACCTTCTGATCCCGCTTGCGCCTCTCTTCACCGGCGTTTCGGTGCCCATCGCGTGGGAGGCCCATCTTGGCGGGTTCATCGCCGGACTGCTGATGCCCTCGCTGTTCGATGCGCGGGGGCGGCGCGATCAGCGATAGACTTTTTGAGGGTCGAACAGGGTGGGAACGCCCGCATCGGCCAGCACCGGCTTGCCGTCCTCGAGCTCGACCTTGCGGTAAAAGCAGCTTTTCTTGCCCGTGTGGCAGGCTGCCCCGTGGCCCTGCTGGCTGACGACCAGCACCACCGCGTCCTGATCGCAATCGGTGCGCATTTCGACCAGTCGCTGCAATTCGCCCGACGTCTCGCCCTTTTTCCACAGCGCCTTGCGCGAGCGCGACCAATAGGTGGCATAGCCCGAGCGCAGGGTCTCGGCGATGGCATCGGCATTCATATGCGCCACCATCAGCACCTCGCCTGACGCCGCATCGAGCGTGACGGCGGTCACAAGGCCGTTGGCGTCGAACTTCGGGGCGAAGATGTTGCCGGTTTCAAGCTCGGATGTGGAGAGGGTTTTGGGGTCGGGGAACCGGGTCATGGTGTGATCTCAGATTTGCTCGACATTTACGCGCTTGGCCGGCACCGTAGCACCCCTCACCCCCAACCCCTCTCCCTCAAGGGGAGAGGGGGCTCAAGAGCCGAGGTGCCCCGGTTACCCTTCTCCCCTTGAGGGAGAAGGTGGCCGGAGCGAAGCGGAGGTCGGATGAGGGGTGCAGCGATGCCAGCCAGCACCGCCGGACGTCGATTACCGCCCCGCGCGAATCAACGCAAAAAAGCGGTCCTGCTCCTGCCTGTCTTCGGCGAAAACGCCGGTAAAGCGATGGGTGAGGGTCGAGGAGCCGTGCTTTCTGATGCCGCGCATGGACATGCACATGTGCTCGGCTTCCAGCATCACCGCCGCGCCGCGCGGGTTGATCGCCTCGTTGATGGCCTCGATGATCTGGGCCGTGAGGTTTTCCTGCGTCTGGAGGCGCTTGGCGAAAACGTCGGTCACCCGCGCCAGCTTGGAAAGCCCCACCACCCCGTCATGGGGCAGATAGGCGATATGCGCCTTGCCCACGAAGGGCACCATGTGGTGCTCGCAATGGGAATTGAAGGGGATGTCGCGCACCAGCACGATGTCGTCATAGCCGCCGACTTCGGAGAACGTCGTCTGCAGGATCTCGGCGGCGTCTTCCTCGTAGCCGGCGTAAAATTCGCGGTAGGCATCGGCGACGCGCCGGGGCGTATCGATCAGGCCCTCGCGGTTTGGGTCGTCGCCTGCCCAGGCGATCAGCGTGCGCACCGCGGCTTCCGCTTCCTCGCGGCTGGGGCGCTGGAGCATCCGTTCGAGCGCCGTCGCGGCGGCGGCCTTGGGCTTGGCGTTCACATCCATATTGGTTCGTCCCTCTTGCAACGGCACGGGCTGGACAAGGGGTCCATACGCCGAAGGGTGACGCTCCGTTCATATTGGTTTTGCAGGTCGGAGCGAGGCCTCTTATATAGTCGGGAAGACGGGTTCGACAAGAAAACAGATTGGCCGGAAACGTCGAACGATAGTCTTATTTTACTTTCGGGCCCTGTGGCGCAATGAACTTTTCCGATCTCTACAGCCAGAAGATTCTGGAAATCGCGGGCGCGGCGCGCCAGATGCCCCGGCTGGAAAGCCCGGATGGCACGGCGCGCAAGGTGTCGCGCATCTGTGGCTCGGCCATTGAAGTGGACCTCGTTCTCGATGATGGAAAGGTCACAGCCTATGGCGCGGACGTTTCGGCCTGCGCGCTGGGGCAGACGAGCGCTGCCATCGTTGCCAGCCATATCATCGGCGCAACGCCAGAAGAATTGCGGACCCTGCGCGAGACGATGACCGCGATGCTCAAGGCGGACGGCCCGCCGCCAACGGGCCGCTGGGACGATCTCAAATATCTCGAACCCGTGCGTGGCTACCCCGCCCGCCAAGCCTCGACCCTTCTGGTGTTCGAGGCCGTGGTCGGGGCGCTGGAGCAGGCGGGGGCCTGATGAAATCCTTCTGGGCGATCGTCGACCTACCCTTCAAATGGACCGCCTATGTCCTGATCCAGTTCTACCGCTACACCTTTTCGGCCATCGTGGGGCGCACTTGCCGCCACGCCCCGAGCTGTTCGGAATTCACCCGCGATGCGATCCTCAGGCACGGATTCTGGCCCGGCGGCTGGATGGGCGCCGCCCGCATCTGGCGCTGCCGCCCGGGCGGGACGCATGGCTACGATCCGGTGCCCGAGGCAAAGCCGGAACGGGCGCGCTGGTATCTGCCCTGGCGCTATGGGCGGTGGCGGGGCGGGGAGCTTTGAAGGATCGTTGGGCCAACGCTTCTCTCCTTCGCCTTCCATCACTTTCCTTCGTCGTGGCCGGGCTTGACCCGGCCATCTGATCCACCAGACAACGCAGGGCTGGAAATCTCCCCGTTTCGTGCTAATCAAACCCGCCTTCGCCAATAGTGGCGGCTATCCATGGAGACTACGATGATCAAGGTGACGTTCCCCGACGGTGCAGTGCGTGATTACGCAGCGGGCACCACCGGGACCACCATCGTCGAAGGCATCTCCAAATCGCTGGCGAAAAAGACCGTCGCCATGCGTTGGAACGGCGAGCTTGCCGACCTCTCCGATACGCTGGACGCCGATGGCAGGATCGAGTTCGTGCTGCGCGACGACGAAGCCGCGCTCGAACTTATCCGGCACGACGCCGCCCACGTACTCGCCGAGGCAGTGCAGGAGCTTTGGCCCGATACGCAGGTCACCATCGGCCCGGTGATCGAGAACGGCTTTTACTACGATTTTTACCGCGCCGAGCCCTTTTCGGAGGACGATCTGCGGGCCATCGAAAAGAAGATGGCGGAGATCGTCGATCGCGGCGCGGCCTTCACCAAGGAAGTCTGGAGCCGGGATGAGGCCAAAAAGGTGTTCGCCGCCAGGGGCGAGCACTTCAAGGTCGAACTGGTCGATGCCATCCCCGAGGACCAGCAGGTCAAGATCTATAAACAGGGCCAGTGGTTCGATCTCTGCCGTGGCCCGCATATGCGCACGACTAAAGACGTGGGGAAGGCCTTCAAGCTCACCAAGGTGGCCGGCGCCTATTGGCGCGGGGATTCCGACCGCGAGGTGCTGAGCCGCATCTACGGCACGGCCTGGGCGAGCAAGGAACAGCTCGACGCCTATATCACGATGATCGAGGAGGCCGAAAAGCGCGATCACCGCAAGATCGGGCAGGAGATGGACCTCTACCACTTCCAGCCCGAGGCGCAGGGGTCGGTGTTCTGGCATCCCAAGGGTTTTGTCATCTACAACCAGATGGAAGCCTATATCCGCCGTCGTCTGAACGAAGCCGGATACAAGGAAATCAAGACCCCGCAGCTTCTCGACAACAAGCTTTGGGAAAAATCCGGTCACTGGGGCAAGTTCCGCGAAAACATGTTCGTGGTGCCCGACGAAACGCCCTCAACGGAAGGCGATCAGCCGATCGTTTCAGCCGATGCCAACCTTCTGGCGCTGAAACCCATGAACTGCCCCGCGCACGTTCAGGTGTTCAACCAGGGAATCAAGTCTTACCGCGATCTACCTCTGCGGCTTGCCGAATTTGGCTGCTGCCACCGCAACGAGGCGCATGGTGCGCTGCACGGTCTGATGCGCGTTCGGCAGATGACGCAGGACGATGCGCACATCTTCTGCCGGGTGGACCAGATCCAATCCGAGACGGAAAAATTCTGCGCGCTGCTCGATTCCGTTTACGAGGACATGGGCTTCACGGAAGTCAAAATCCTCCTCGCCACCCGGCCTGAAGTCCGCGCGGGCGAAGACAGCGTCTGGGATCTGGCCGAAAGGAGCCTCGGCGATGCGCTGGGCGCGACGGGCCGTGATTTCGAGATCGCCGAAGGCGAGGGCGCATTCTATGGCCCCAAGCTCGAATTCCACTTGAAGGACGCCATTGGCCGTTCGTGGCAGTGCGGCACGTTGCAGCTCGATTTCGTGATGCCCGAGCGGCTGGAAGCCTCCTACGTGGCCGAGGACGGCTCGCGCCAGCGCCCCGTCATGCTGCACCGCGCCATCCTCGGCTCGCTCGAACGCTTCATCGGCATGATGATCGAAAGCTATGCGGGCCGCATGCCGCTGTGGCTAGCCCCGGTGCAGGTGGTGGTCGCGACCATCGTTTCGGACGCGGACGATTACGCCCGCGATGTCGTGGCGCAGCTTCAGGCCAAGGGCATCCGCGCCGAACTCGATATCCGCAACGAGTCGATCAACTACAAGGTGCGCGAGCACTCGGTGGGCCGCGTCCCCTTCATTTTCGTCGCGGGCCGCCGCGAAGCCGAGGAAAAGACCGTCTCGATCCGGCGGCTGGGCTCGCAGGGGCAAACGGTCAGTGCGCTCGATGAGGCGATTTCACTGGTGGCCGCCGATGCGACCGCGCCGGATTTGAAGCGCAAGGCGGGGTGAGAGATCATCCCAGGTGCTGCATCGTACCACTGGCAGTCCCCTACGCTCCGTAACACCCTCCCCTTGATGGGGAGGGCTGGGGAGGGGTGGCCCACCGGGCAATCCGCCCCCGCAGCAAGTCGTGTTAGAATTACTCCTTCGTCTACCTCGCGAATGCAACCGGAAATGGCTCCCGGCAAAAAATAACTGAACGAATTGAACGAAAATCGTTTTCCCGTTCAATTATCCCGGATCAGGATCGGCTGCGTATCAATACACAGCCGTCAGGATTTCGATCTCGCGCGCCGAGCCGGGGCGTATCTCGAATTCGCGGTTGTAGACGTTCTCGCCGAGCTTGGCCAAAGCCAGGTATTCGCCCTCGGCCAGCACCGTGGCGGGGAAGGCGCCGATGTCGGTGAAGATGGTTTCGCCGCCCGAGGTCTTGATGGTCCATTCGACGTCGGCGATGGCCTCGCCGCCCTCTTCGGAGACGAGCTTGAGCGTCACCTGAGCGGCCTTGTGATAAAGGGTCGCTTCGGTGATCTGGCCGGGCTCCACCCGCAGTTCCGAGCGGATGACGGCGTTGATCGGGCCGAAGCGCGAGACGATTGAATAGACCCCGGCGTTGAGATGCACCAGTTCGCCCGGCGGCACGTTCTCGGCGATGGTCATGCGCCCGTTAGGCCCGTCCGAAAAGATGTCGAAGCGCAGCATTCCGGGGGGTATGGCGATGTCCCCGGCGATCAGCGCGTCGAGCTTGAGCGCCCCCACCTCGAAGATCACCGTGCGGTTGTTGGGGCCGGGTTCGATGAAGATCGTGTCGGTCGCCTGCGCGCGCCCGAAGGCGACGTGGAGCATGTATTCGCCCGGTGGCAGGCTGAACGCTGCCGTTGCGTCCTCGGATTTGGCGACCATGGCCAACTCGCCCGTGGCGTCGGTGCGCGAATCGAAGATGCGCCAAACAAGACCCTCGGGGATGAACGGCCCGTCCGGCGAAATGCGGGCGGAAAGGGCGAGAGGCTGCGGATCGGTGACGCCGGAAAAACGGGTGCGGGAATCGAGGTCTTCCTCGAATTCCCCGCCATCGATCACGATGCCCTGAGGCAGCCCGTCCCCGTCGAACGGGTTTTCGATATCGAATTCATCGCCCTCGCTCGCCGTGCCGCCGAGATGGGCGGGGCGGGGCGGCGGCACCGGCGCGACACCCTCGCCGCCCGCATCCTGCCCCATCGCGGGCACCGGGCCGCAGATTGCTAGGATCACCGCCAGCACTTTGATTAACCGCATTGGCCTAACCGAACTCCGCCTGATATGGGCAACGATATGCTGCGCCAAGGCGATTCCTATTTATCAATTCGGGAAAAGCTGTGTCATAAGCGCGACAATCGAGCAAGTTCGGAGCCTTGTCATGACCGTCAACGCCGCCCTTCGCGATTATCTCAATTCCCGCCGTACGGTAACCGCGCCGTTCCTCGGCGAGCCCGGTCCTGGCCGCGATGCGCTCCATGAGATGCTGACCATCGCCAGCCGTGTGCCGGATCACGGCAAGCTGGCGCCATGGCGGTTCGTCGTTTTCGAGGGGGAGGCGCGGGAAAAGGCCGGCCAGATGCTGGCGAACCTCGTTGCGGCGCGCGAACCGGACGCGGGCGAGGACCGGCTCGAAGCCGAGCGCACGCGGTTCCTGCCCGCGCCGCTGACCGTCGGGGTTATCAGCACCGCCGCCCCGCACCCGAAAATTCCCGAATTCGAGCAGTTGCTGGCGGCGGGCAATGCCTGTCTCAACCTCTGCCACGCGGCCAATGCACTGGGCTTTGCCGCCCATTGGGTCACGCGCTGGTTTGCCTATGACGAAGAGGCGGCGGCGATTCTGGGCGCGCAGCCGGGAGAGCGCTTCGTGGGCTTTGTCCATATAGGCACGCCGCAAACCCGGCTCGAGGAGCGCGACAGGCCTGATGTCGAGGCCAAAACCACGTATTGGGCGCACCCTAAGAGTGCCTAACAGAACCAGAGATGGCCACGATGGGGTTCGGACGAGTCGGATGCAAGGACAGGCGTGCAGGCGATACCGGGGGTATCGCCAAGCGGCTGGACACGGCAGGCGGCCGTCCAAACCCCACCTGCGGCGCGCGCAATTTGTCCATCCGCTGCGTTCCCGCGCTTGCCGATACCTTGGTATCGGCTGCACGCGGCGCCTTGCGGGCTGGACAAATTGCGCGCGTCGTGGCCGTCTCTGGTTCTGTTAGGCACTCTTAACGCGCGGTTAACCTCTGGTAGCATTTTATTAACCATGAGGATTCCAGCGAGTCGGGCCCCATGGCGTCACCCATATCGAACATTCCCGCGCCCATAGCCTACGCCATCGACAGGGCGGGGCAGCGCAGCGGCGTCGATTTCGACTATCTGGTGCAGACCGCCATCCGCGAAAGCAGCCTCAACCCCGCTGCCCGCGCTTCGACATCCTCGGCGACGGGGCTTTTCCAGTTCATCGAGAGCACGTGGTTCGAGGTGATGAAGGACGAGGGGCCCCGGCTCGGCTATCAGGATTTTGCCGATCACATCGAGGAGCAGAACGGGGAATTTTTCGTCCGCAACCCGATGGTGCGCCAGCAGATTCTCGACCTGCGCAAGAACCCGGAGGTCGCTTCCGATCTGGCGGCGGCTTTTACCCGGCGCAACGGGGATTACCTGCAGCAGAAATTCGGACGGATGCCGAGCCCCGGTGAACTCTATATCGCCCATTTCCTCGGTGCGCGGGGGGCGGAACGGTTTTTCGATGCGGGGCTCCGCCAGCCCGATGCCAGCGCAGCCGCTCTTTTTCCACGCGCGGCGGAGGCCAACCGGCCGATCTTTTACGACAATGGCCGCCCGCGCACGGTGCGCGAAGTCTATCAGGTGCTGGTAGCGCGCCACCACAACCAGCCCGCCCCCCCCAGCGCGGGATTCAGCGCCCAGCAATACGCCAGCCAGCCGCCGCTGCCCTCGCGGATCGAACTCGACAACCAGCCACTGATCCCGCCGGGGGTCTCGTTCACCTCGTTGTTCTCGACGCAAATCGAGGGCGCCTCCGGCTCCCCCGTCGAGGCGCCCCAGCCGAGGACGCTGTTCAGCGGGTTTTATTCCGGGGAATAAGGCGGCATCGCTGGCCCCCTCATCCGACCTTTCGCTTCGCGAAAGCCCACCTTCTCCCACAAGGGGAGAAGGGTGATCCTGCGGATGTTTCGGCTTTCGAGCCCCCCTCTCCCCTTGTGGGAGAGGGGTTGGGGGTGAGGGGGCAGCGGTGCTGGCCAAGCACTCGGATTTTATGGTGAACCAATCCTTAAACCTTCGCGCCTAGATTTGCTCCGATGAGTACCGGGGATGCGTATGGTCGCCTATCAGCGTTATGTTCAGCTTTCACAGTCAGCCGACAGCGAGGAGCGGGGGCAGGCGGCGCATCTGGCGGCGCTGGCCTATCTCGACCATCGCGGGCCCGCCGATGAACAGGCCGCGCTTTATGCCGCGCTCATAAATTTTCTCGACGATGCCTCGGTGCGCGTGCGCGCGGCGCTGGCCTATGGGCTCTTGCACTCCGGGCATGCCCCGCGTCCGATCATGCTGTCGCTGGCGCAGGATGCGCCGGTCATTTCGCGGGCCGTGGTGCAGTATTCCCCCGTCCTGCTCGATGCCGACCTCATGGGCATCATCCGTTCGGGCGACCCCGACATGCTGGCGGTGATGACCATGCGGCCCACGCTTTCGGTCCGGGTCGCGCTGGCGCTTTTGCGGGTCGGCTCGCCCGATCTTTGCGTGAGGGTTCTTGCGCGCACGGACCTTTCGTATCCGACCGATGATCTGATGGTGCTCGCCGAACAGTGGGGCGAGGATGCAAGGGTGCGGGGGGCGCTGCTCAAGCGCAAGGATCTGCCGGGGCTGGCCCGGCTCTATCTCGTCGAAAGGGTGCGCGAGGCGTTGAGTTCCATCCGCATCGTCAAGGGCGCGGTCCATCCGCGCCGCCTCGCGCGGCTGATGCGCGATGCGTGCGATGCCGCCGCCGCAACGATCGGGGAGCGCGAGGCGGGCCGGGGACGCGGGGCGTATATCGCCGCTATGGCCGATGCCGGCCAGATCAATTCCCGGCTGATGCTGCACGCCTTGGTGCACGGGCAGGTGCTGTTCTTTGCCGATTGCCTTGCCCACCTCTCCGCCACGCCGCGCGCCAAGATTTTCACGCTGCTCGACAACGGCTCGCGGTCCGCGCTCAATGCGGTGTTCGCCAAAAGCGGCTTTTCGCCCGCCCTGCGCAATCTGCTGGCCCGGCTGGTTTTCCACGCCCGCGCCGCCGATCTCGCCGACGATCTGGCGGCGCGCCATTTCGTCGTTTCGCTGCTGATCGAGGAACTTATCGCCGAGCATGGCGGCGACATTCCGCCGGCGCTCGACGAGGCGTTTGCCTATCTCAACGAACAAAACATCGTGCTGGCCCGCGCCGCCGCACGCGGGGTGATGCCCGCCTTCGCGGCAGAGGCGCCGGAGGTGGAGATGGTGCCTGACCTCGGCGGCGGGGAGACGCTGGCGTTGCCGGCGGCCTGAAGCTCGGACAACAGTGCTTGCTACAGGCTCCGCTGCACCCCTCATCCGACCTCCGCTTCGCTCCGGCCACCTTCTCCCGCAAGGGGAGAAGGGTATCCGTGGATATCTCGGCTTATGAGCCCCCCTCTCCCCTTGAGGGAGAGGGGTTGGGGGTGAGGGGTGCAGCGATGCCTGCTAATACCGGAACTGTTCGATCAGAACCCGCTCATCGAGGCTATGCCCCGGATCGAACAATAGCGTTACCGCATGCCGCCGGTCCTCGTGGACGTTGACCTCGATGACATTGGTGAATTCCACATTGTCGGCCACCGCGCTCACCGGGCGTTTTTCGGCCTCGCGGATGAGGAAGGTGATCGAGGCGCGGTTGGAGAGGATCGCGCCGCGCCAGCGGCGGGGGCGGAAGGGGGAGATGGGGGTCAGGGCCAGCAAGGGCGCGGTGATCGGCAGGATGGGGCCGTGCGCCGAGAGGTTGTAGGCGGTCGAGCCGGCGGGGGTGGCGACGATGACGCCGTCGCAGGTCAGTTCCTCGAGCCGGACGTCGCCGTCGATCCTGATCTCGATCTTGGCGGCCTGATAGGTCGAGCGGAAGAGGGACACCTCGTTAAGCGCCAGCGCTTCGCGGACCGTTCCGTCGGCGTCCCTGACGCGCATGGTGAGAGGATGGATGGTCGTGGGCATGGCGGCGCGCAAGCGAACGTCGAGCGCATCGACGCCATATTCGTTCATGAGGAACCCGACCGAGCCGAAATTCATCCCGTAAACCGGGACGCCACGGTCCATGACCTTGTGCAGCGTTTCGAGCATCAGCCCGTCACCGCCGAGCGCCACGACGATCGAAGCGCCGTCGAGGCCCGCATCGCCATAGCGCGCCACAAGCGCCTCGCGGGCTTCCACGGCTGCCGGGGAAGGGCTGGCGACGAAGGCCACTTTGCCGTCAGTATAAAGGGCCATGGCTCCGCCTCCCCGAAAACGCCGAAATCGATGCGTAAGGGCATTGAGAATGGTGCCGGCAGCAGGACTTGAACCCGCGACCCTCTGATTACAAATCAGATGCTCTACCAACTGAGCTATACCGGCGCGCGGGTCTGATAGCACCGCTCGTCGGGCGGGACAAGCGTGGTTTGCGGCGCTTATTCGGCAACCTGCGCGATGGCGGGCTGGTTCATGGCGGCAAAGACGGTGCGGTCGAGGTCGGTCAGGGCCTTCATGGTGAGGCCGCGATAGATCGGCTCGCTCGCCTCTGCCACCAGCGTTACCGGCGGCAGGCCCCTGAGTTCGCCCATCAGCGAGGCGGTGGCGCCTTCCGTGATGCCGGGCTGCATGAGGTCGTAGGCGGCGGTGCCAGGCCCCAGTATGACGATCTGGTCGAGGTTGAAGATCGACATCAGGCGGTTGAGGCCGTACCCGATGGCGCTCCCGGCGAGGTTGAAGGCGTGTAGCGCGTTGCGGTCTCCCATGCGGGCGCGGCTGACGATCTGCCGGAAATCATCGGGAGGTACGGCCTGGGCGGGCGGGGTATGGCGCGGTACCGAATAGGCTGAGCGCAGGATGCCGTAATCGGCGGCATAGGCCTCGATGCAGCCTACCGCGCCGCAGCGACAGAGCGCGCCATCGGGAACGTGGATCATGTGGCCGAATTCGGTGCCGATGTCGCTGCCTATCCGGTCGGTATCGGCAAAGGTCAGCCCCATGCCGACCGTCGAGCCGATGAAGACCGTGGCGATGGTCTTTCCGGCCAGTTCCGGCTCGAGCCAGCGCATGCCGTCCGCCATCAGGCGGCCGCGCTTGTAGAGCTTCACCGACAGCCCGAACTGGTCCTGCAAGGGCGTTACGATATCCACCCCGGCCAGATGGGCGATAGGGGACCATTTCATCCCCGTCTCCTCGGAGGACAGAATGCCCTGGACGGAAATGGCCACGATCAGCAGCCGGTCGGCGGCGTTGGCGTTGCGCGCATATATGAGCTGGATGCGCTCGGCGAGGAAATGGGGGGCGGAAGTCTCGGCGAATGTCGCCGGGGTGATCGCGCTTTCGATGCGGTCCACAAGGATGCCGGCGTAATCGAGCAGCGAAATCCGGCAGCGGGTGACATCGAGTTCGACAAGCAGGGTAAAGGCGGCCTTGCGGTTGTGGGCAAGCTTGACGCTGGGGCGGCCACGGACCCTGCTTTCACCGGCCGTACTCTCGAGATCGACGAGCACGCCCTGGCTTACGAATTCAGAGGCGATGGCGGTGAGGGTTGCATTGGACAACCCGGTATCAGCCGCGATCTGGGAACGGGACAGCGGGCCGGCACGCCGCAAGGCGCCGAGAATCAGGTCCCGGTTCTGTCGCCGGATCATCTCGGTGTCCGCAACACCGCGCGCCAAATCGTTCTCCTTTTTGGCCCGTTCCGGCCCATCGTTTCCATAAGGCGCCACGGCGCGCCGGGCCAGCCTCAAACCTTGAAGGCCGGCCGATTTCCGGGCGCGCGTGCCATTAACCTCACACGGGATGTTGACATAGAGATTTCAGCGTGCCAATTATTTTTTCGAGTATTGAAATAATACTCTTGGCGTAGAGCGGAGGATGCATGCGCCAGTTGGAGGTAGACCCCTTTTCATCACAGACCGGCGTTCCCGATCTCGGGGACGTGGAGGAGGAAACATTATGAAGAAATTTGCTGCGGTCCTGCTTGGCACGACCGTTCTTTTCGCTGGCGTGGGCGCTGCCGTTGCGCAGGAACTCACGGTCGGCGTGTCGTGGTCGAACTTCCAGGAAGAACGCTGGAAGACCGACGAAGCCGCAATCGTCGCGGCGCTCGAAGCGGCCGGCGCGCGCTATATCTCGGCAGACGCGCAGTCTTCGGCCGCCAAGCAACTGACCGACGTCGAAAGCCTGATCGCGCAGGGAGCCGATGCCCTGATCGTTCTCGCCCAGGATTCCGACGCCATCGGCCCGGCCATCGCCGCCGCCGTTGCGGAAGGCATTCCGGTGGTCGGCTATGACCGGCTCATCGAGAACGCCGAAGCATTTTACCTGACCTTCGACAACAAGGGCGTGGGCCGCCTTCAGGCCGAGGCCGTCTACGCGGTTCAGCCGACCGGCAACTACGTCTTCATCAAGGGTTCGGGTGCCGATCCCAATGCGGACTTCCTGCATGAAGGCCAACTCGAAGTGCTGCAGGCCGCGATCGACGCGGGCGATATCGTCAATGTCGGGGAAGCCTATACCGATGGCTGGCTACCTGAGAATGCGCAGCGCAACATGGAGCAATTCCTGACCGCCAACGACAATAATGTCGATGCGGTGGTGGCCTCCAATGACGGCACCGCCGGCGGCGCGATCGCGGCGCTGGCCGCCCAGGGGCTTGCCGGTTCGGTTCCCGTATCGGGGCAGGACGGCGACCATGCCGCGCTCAACCGCGTTGCACTCGGTACACAGACCGTCTCGGTCTGGAAGGACGCCCGCGAACTTGGCGCCAAGGCCGTGGAGATCGCGCTTGACCTTGCCGGTGGTACGGCGCTCGACGCCATCCCCGGTGCCGTCAAGTTCGATGGCGGCCCCAATGGGGTTTCCATGAACTCGTTCTTCCTGTCCCCGGTTCCGATCACCCGCGACAATCTCGATATCGTCATCGATGCGGGTTGGGTGAGCAAGGACGTGGTCTGCCAGGGTGTGGCCGCGGGCACAGTTGCGGCCTGCGACTGATCCGGCCGATCCGATCATTCGGAGGGTGCCGCGGCGCTTGCCGCCGCGGCACCCTGCCTGATAAAAATACTGACTTCATCGAACTGCCGTTCCGTTCCCGCGCGCTGAGGCCGATCGCGGCATCACCGGGGCACGGTTTGCGCTAGGAGAGGCAAATGGCAGAGCAGAACGCCACGGCGAACTCGGCACACTCACTCACCATCGAAGGCAATCCGGTACGGAAATTCCTGACGGCGACCGAAATCGATACAAGGCTGCTCGGAATGGTCGGCGCGTTGCTGCTGATCTGGATCGGCTTTCATTTTCTGTCGGGCGGGCTGTTCATCACGCCCCGCAACCTGTGGAACCTGTCGGTACAGACCGCATCGGTCGCCGTGATGGCGACGGGCATGGTGCTGGTTATCGTCACCCGCAACATCGACCTTTCGGTGGGTGCGGTGCTGGGCACCCTCGCCATGCTGATGGGGGTGATGCAGGCGGAAATCCTGCCACCAATACTTGGTTTCGGACACCCGGCGATATGGGTGTTGACGCTTGCATTCGGGCTGTTCGTGGGCCTTCTGATCGGGCTGTTGCAAGGCACGATCATCGCCTATTTGCGCGTGCCCGCCTTCATCGTGACGCTGGGTGGCTTTCTCATCTGGCGCGGCACGGCGTGGTGGATCACTTCGGGCCGCACCGTTGCGCCGCTCGATTCGACCTTCCAGCTCATGGGCGGGGGGCCGATGGGTTCCATCGGCGCGACGGCGAGCTGGATCGTTGCCGCATTCGCCTGCGCAGGCGTCATCATCTATCTTGCCTATGCGCGGCGGCAGCGCCGGCGCTTCAGTTTCCCGCAGCGGCCCATGTGGGCGGAGGGCGTTCTCGCCGCCATCGGATGCGGAGTGACACTGGCCGCGGTCGCCGTGTTCAATGCCTATCCCTGGCCGGTGCGGATCGCGGCCAATTATGCCCAGGCGCAAGGCATGGAAGTGCCCGAAGGCGGTCTGTTCATCTCGCACGGCATCGCCGTTCCGGTGCTCATGGCGGTCATGGTGGGGCTGATCATGACCTTCATCGCCATGCGCACCCGATTCGGGCGCTACGTGTTTGCCATCGGCGGCAACCCCGAGGCGGCTGAACTGGCGGGCATCAATACCCGCTGGGTCACCGTCAAGGTCTATATGCTGATGGGCGCACTCTGCGCCATCGCCGCCTCGATCTCCTCCGCCCGGCTCAATGCGGCGACCAACGCCATGGGTACGCTCGACGAGCTTTACGTGATCGCCGCCGCGGTGATCGGGGGGACCTCGCTTTCGGGCGGTGTCGGCACCGTGGTCGGCGCGATGATCGGCGCGCTGGTCATGCAATCGCTGCAATCGGGCATGGTGCTGATGGGGCTGGACAGCCCGCTCCAGAGCATCGTCGTGGGTATTGTTCTTGTCTTTGCGGTGTGGCTGGACACGCTCTACCGCAACCGGGCCAACTGAGGGTTTGACCAGTATGTCTCAAGTTGCAGTAAAACCGCTCGTGGAGCTCGAGGATATTTCGATCGCCTTTGGCGGTATCAAGGCCGTGGACCGCGCTTCGATCGACCTTTATCCCGGTGAAGTGGTCGGCCTGCTCGGCCATAACGGGGCGGGCAAATCGACGCTCATCAAGATCCTTTCGGGGGCCTATCGCCGGGATGCGGGCGAAATCCGCATCGACGGACAGCCCGCGACGATTAACAACCCGCGCGACGCCAAGGCCTACGGGATCGAGACGATCTACCAGACTCTTGCCGTTGCCGACAACGTGGATGCGGCGGCGAACCTGTTCCTCGGGCGCGAGTTGACCACCGCCATCGGCACGCTCGACGATGTGGCGATGGAAGCCAAGGCGCGCGAGGTGATGGGGCGGCTCAACCCCAACTTCCGCCGCTTCAAGGAGCCGGTAAAGGCGCTTTCGGGCGGGCAGCGGCAATCGGTGGCGATCGCCCGCGCGATTCTGTTCAACGCGCGTATCCTGATCATGGACGAGCCGACCGCCGCGCTTGGGCCGCAGGAAACCCAGCAGGTCGCCGATCTCATCAAGCAGCTCAAATCCGAAGGCATCGGCATTTTTCTCATCAGCCACGATATCCATGACGTGTTCGATCTGGCGGATCGGGTGTGCGTGATGAAGAATGGGCAGGTGGTCGGGACGGCAAAGACCTCGGACGTCACCAAGGACGAGGTGCTGGGCATGATCATCATGGGCAAATGCCCGCCGGGCGCGATTCCCGGACCGGGGGCGATGCGGGTCTGAGCGCGGCTCAGGATTGCTTTCCGATCCGGCCCAGATGCGTGATGGCAAAGCCTTCTGGCGATTTCAGGCCGTAGCCCAGCATTCGGTCGAATCCCGAATGCGCAAGCCAGAGCGCTCCGAGAGCCGCAAGCAACGGGATTGGCAGGATCAGGCCGATTGCAAACAAGGCCGTACCGAAAGCATAGATATGGACGGCGTTATAGCAAAGCGCGCCTATCCTCGGTCCAAGCAGATAGCCCAGGAAAGTGAGATCCGGCGCGAAAAAAATCAGGATTGCGCCCCACCACGGCATCGTGCCGTTCGCATGCCAGAAGAGCGCGAGACCGGCCGCAAAGATGATGAAGCCTTCCACGCGCTGCCAAAGGACGGCTCGAGCCATGATCGGTTCCCCGTTTTGCTGCACCTGTTCTACCGAAAGAGTGAACGGGCAGCAATTGGCTGACGCGGCGGTTCTTTGCAGGCATCGCTGGCCCCCTCACCCCCAACCCCTCTCCCTCAAGGGGAGAGGGGGGCGGAATAGGTGGCGCCACGGTTACCCCTCTCTCCTTGTGGGAGAAGGTGGCCCGGCGAAGCCGGGTCGGATGAGGGGGCCAGCGATGCGGGCTTCTTTCGCTTGATGCCATTGTTCGCCTTGTGCCAAGCTCCCTCGAAACGAGTCAGGAGACGGCAATGAAAACACGCGCGGCGGTGGCCTTTGAGGCGGGTAAACCCCTGGAGATCGTCGAGGTCGATCTTGAGGGCCCCAAGGCGGGCGAGGTTCTGGTCGAAATCAAGGCAACGGGCATTTGCCATACCGACGAGTTCACGCTATCGGGCGCCGATCCCGAAGGGCTGTTTCCCGCCATTCTGGGCCATGAGGGCGCGGGCGTGGTGGTCGAGGTCGGGGCGGGGGTCACGAGTGTTGCGCCAGGCGATCACGTCATCCCGCTCTATACACCCGAATGCCGCGAGTGCCCATCGTGCCTCTCACGCAAGACGAATTTGTGTACCGCCATCCGTGCCACGCAGGGGCAGGGACTGATGCCTGACGGCACCAGCCGGTTCTCCTACAAGGGCAAGCCAATCTTCCACTATATGGGCTGCTCGACCTTCTCGAACTATACGGTCCTGCCCGAGATCGCGGTGGCCAGGATTGATCCGGCGGCGGCCTTCGACAAGGTCTGTTATGTCGGGTGCGGGGTTACCACCGGCGTTGGCGCGGTCATCAACACGGCCAAGGTCGAGCAGGGGGCGACGGCGGCGGTGTTCGGGCTGGGCGGGATCGGGCTCAACGTCATCCAGGGGCTCAAGATGGCCGGAGCCGACATGATCATCGGCGTCGACATCAACAACGACAAGAAGGCGTGGGGCGAGCGGTTCGGGATGACCCATTTCGTCAATCCGCGCGAGATCGATGGTGATATCGTTTCCCACCTCGTCAACATGACAAAGCGTGGCGCGGACCAGATTGGGGGATGCGACTACACCTTCGATTGCACGGGCAACGTCACTGTGATGCGGCAGGCGCTCGAAGCGAGCCATCGCGGCTGGGGCAAATCCGTCATCATCGGGGTGGCCGGGGCGGGGCAGGAAATTTCGACCCGTCCGTTCCAGCTCGTCACCGGCCGGCAATGGCTGGGCACGGCGTTCGGCGGCGCGCGCGGGCGCACCGATGTACCGAAAATCGTCGACTGGTACATGTCGGGCAAGATCGAGATCGACCCGATGATCACCCACACCCTGCGGCTCGAGGACATCAACACCGGGTTCGATCTGATGCACAAGGGCGAATCGATCCGGAGCGTGGTGATCTTCTGACCGTGACGGCCCCGCACATTTATGTCGATGCCGACGCCTGTCCGGTCAAGGACGAGGTGTTGCGCGTTGCCGAACGGCACGGGATCGTCGTGACGATGGTCGCCAATTTCGGGTTGCGGCCATCGCGCGACCCGATGGTGAGGCACGTGATGGTGCCGCAGGGCGCCGATGCGGCGGACGACTGGATCGCCGAGCACGCCACCGAAAACGACATCGTCATCACCGCCGATATTCCGCTGGCGCGGCGGGCGCTGGAGAAGGGCGCGCAGGTGCTCGGGCCGACGGGCAGGCCGTTCACCGAGCATTCCATCGGCATGGCGCTGGCTATGCGCGAGCTCAACCAGCATTTGCGCGAAACGGGCGAGAGCAAGGGCTATAACGCCAGTTTCACGGGTCGCGACCGCTCGCAGTTCCTGCAGGCGCTCGATGAGGCGGTGCAGCGGGCGGGGCGTAATAAGTAACTGTTTGTTAAGGATAATATTTGGTTAGCGGAACCAGTTGTTAACCATAATCGCCAAGAGTGCGGGCATCGATACTCTCCCCCGCTCGAGGCGTTCCAGTGCTACGAATTTTATGCGTTTGTCTTGCGATGGCGGGGCTTTTGGCGGGGTGTGCCAAACCGCCCCAGTCCCAGTCTTCCCAAAATCTTTCCGCTTATAGCCAGTCCACCGATGCGCTGGAGACCGCAGCCGTCGACGGCAGGCTGCGCATAGAGGCCGTGACCGGCCAGCCGATGCCGCCCCGGCTCAATGGGGCGCTGGCGGGACGCACGCTGACGGTTGCGTCCAGTACCCAACTCGTCCTGCGGCCCGGTGAGGTGGTGCTGACGTTCGATGACGGCCCGCGGCCCGGAAAGACCGAGGCGGTTCTCGATGCGCTGGATACCCATGGGGTCAAGGCGACCTTCCTGATGCTCGGGGCGGCCGCCCAGCGCCATCCGGAACTGGCGCGGGCGGTCGCGCAGCGGGGACACGCGATCGGTTCCCATACGTTCTCGCATACCGATCTCACGACGCTGTCCCATTCCGAAGCGATGGCCGAAATCCAGCGCGGGCACGAGGCCGTGGGGCAGGCGCTCGCCGGATCGGGCCATCTGCCCTCCCGCTTTTTCCGCTTCCCCTATCTGGCGCAGAGCAACATCATCCGCACCAGCGCCGTCGATGGGCATCTGGTCATTCTCGACGTGGATATCGATTCCAAGGATTATTATCGTGAATCGGCGCGGGCCGTGCTCAACCGCACGCTGGAGCGGCTGGACCGGCAGGGGCAGGGGATCGTTCTCTTCCACGATATCCACGCCCGCACCATCGCGATGCTGCCCGAATTCCTCGATGAACTGCACGCGCGCGGCTACAAGGTTGTCACCCTGCGCTCCTCAGGCGGCAGCGCGTTCGATACCCCGCTCATTACGGCGCGGACGCAAGGCATTTCAGCCGCATTGTAATCGGCATCTCAAAACGACCTCAACCCGCCGTCGCCGCAAAGAGCGCGATGGCGGCGGCGTTGGAGACGTTGAGGGATTTGATGGGGCCGGGCATGTCGAGCCGGACCATTTCATCGCAGAGCGAGCGGGTTTTCTGTCGCAGGCCCTTGCCTTCGGCCCCGAGGACGATCGCCAGTTTCTGGCCGGACGGGCGGGGTCTGAGCAGGCCTTCGGCTTCGGAATCAAAGCCGAGGCACAAGAGCCCGCGCGTCTTGAGCGTTTCGAGCGCATCGCCCAGATTGCGCACTTCGATGAGCGGGATCATGTCGAGTGCGCCCGAGGCCGATTTGGCAAGAACTCCCGTTTCACGCGGCGCGTAGCGGGCGGTGGTGATAACCGCATCGGCGCCAAAGGCGCAGGCCGTCCTCAGGATGGCGCCGACATTATGCGGGTCGGTCACCTGATCGAGCACGACGACCAGATCGAGGGTGTCGATTTCGTCGAGCCCGAAGCGGTCGACCGGGTCGACCTCGAGGGCGACGCCCTGATGCACGGCATCGGAGCCCAGGAGCTTATCGAGATCGCGCGGGGTTCGTTCCTCGATCCTCAAATCGGGCAGGGGGCCGTTCTCGCGCAGGCGATTGAGCCCGTTGGGCGTTGCCAGCAGTACACGGCGCTTGCGGCGCGGATTGTCGAGCGCGGCGCGCACGGTATGGAGCCCGTAAAGATAAACGGGCTCGTCTTCGGGCCTTGTTTGCGGACGCGGTTTGGGTGGAAACCTGTTCTTGCTCATGGAAAGTGGCGTAGCCTTTCGGCTTGTGGGTGGCAAGCGGCAAGACAGGATGGTCCGGGTACCGAATTCCTCGAGATAGCTGTTGACAGAACGGAGCCAGACCACCATAAACCGGGCCGTGGCGCGGATCGGAAACGGTTTCGCGCCACAACCTCGCTTCGCCAATCGCGATATTGGGGAGGGGTGGGAGAGTGGTTAAATCCATCAGACTGTAAATCTGACGCCTTAGGCTACGCTGGTTCGAATCCAGCCCCCTCCACCATTTCACGCTTGCCCAAGGGGCATTGCACCGGCAAACTGGCAAGCGTTGCCCCCGGGCGGGTGTAGCTCAATGGTAGAGCAGAAGCCTTCCAAGCTTACGACGAGGGTTCGATTCCCTTCACCCGCTCCATTTTCTTCTTGTACGGCCCGGAGACATAGGCAAGAGATTGTGCTTGGAGCAGGTCTTGGTGTTTGACGGAATCGTCGGGGTTCCCGCGATTGCGGCGGGTTCGGTCTGGAATCCGGGAATAAATCCTGGGATGACAAGCGGGAATGGGGCAGGCATCGGCCAAAAAGCCCCCAATGTCATTCCGAGACTCGTTTCGGGAATCCAGTGCAACCCAACCCCAACCGGTATGCCCTTTCCATCAAAACCTGACACGCTCTGGGCGTCTGATCCCGGGTTTTCCGGTGCAGGTTCTTTTTTGTGAATGAAAGGGAAGCGCCATGGCCAAACGGGCCACGGATGCTTGCGGCGGAACCGGTGCGGATTAGGTCAAAAATTGGTCGCCTTTGGAGGGCAGAAGGCGGAGCGAAGCTGGCCTGATACAACCTTTTTTACGGCAAGACCTGCACATGAAGTTTTCGCGTCGCTCTTTTCTCGGTTCGATGGGGGCGTTGACGTTCGGGGGCATGATGCTGCCCGCGAGCGTTTTCGCCGTTTCCCTGATGGATCCCTTCAACGTCCCGACCGCCATGGATTCGGGCGCGGTCAAGCTGGGGGATGGCATTCCCTATGCGGGCGGGCCACGCGGGCTGCTCGATGTCTATGTGCCGCGGAATCCCAAAGGCAATGCGCCGGTGTTGCAGTTCATTTATGGCGGGGGCTGGAACCGGGGCGAGCGCGGCGATTACGATTTCGTGGGGCACGCCTTTGCCTCGCGCGGGTTCGTGACGGTGATCGGGGACTATCGCCTCGTTCCGGAGGTGACCTATCCGGCCTTCCTTTACGATGCGGCGGTGCAGTCCAAATGGATCGAGGACAATATCGGCGCCTATGGCGGAGACGCCAACAAGCTGTTTCTCGCCGGTCATTCGGCGGGTGCGTATAATGCGGTGATGCTGGGGCTCGATCCGGCGTTCTTTCGTGAGACGGGGGTTTCACTCAAGATCCGCGGCATCGCGGGGCTGGCGGGGCCATACGATTTTTATCCCTTTGAATATAACGAGGTGCGCGATGCTTTCGGGCAGGCGTCGAATCCCGAGGGCACACAGCCGGTGCGGCTGGTGACGAAAGATGCCCCGCCCATGTTCCTTGCCTCAGGGCTGGGCGATCCGATCGTGAGGCCCGTCAATACCGAACTGCTGGCGGCGCGGCTGCGCCAGCATGACGTGCCGGTCGACGAGCGTTATTACGAGGGCATCGGGCATATGGAGATCGTCACCTCGATCGGCGCCATGCTGCGCTGGCGCGCGCCGGTGCTGGACGATACCGTCAACTTCTTTGCCAGCCTCGGGGCGCTCGACGCCTGATTTCAGGCGCCATCGAGAAACGTCGCGAGTCTTTCCAGCCCCATGGTGATCCGCTCGGGCCGCGCCGCGTAGCACCAGCGCAGCCAGCCTTCGCCTTCCGGGCCGAACGCGCTGCCCGGTGCAAGGCCCAGCCCATGGCCGGCGACCAGCGTTCTTGCCACCGCCATGTCGTCGGGCAGTCCGTCGATGCGGAAGAAGGCGTACATGGCGCCGTCGGCGCGCGGGACCTCGATGCGGCCAAGTGCTGTCAGTCCATCCAGCAGGAGATCGCGCGACCGCGCCAGATTGGCCTTGAGGGCCCGGACTGCCTCCTCCCCGCGCGGGTCGGTGAGCGCGGCGATCCCCCCCGCCTGAACGAAAGCCGGAGCACAGGAGGTGTTGTATTCGATGACCTTGGGCACATCGGGCATCATGGCCTGGGGCAGGGTGAGCCAGCCCAGCCGCCAGCCGGTCATGCGCCAGGCCTTGGAGAACGAATTGACGGCGATCAGCCGGTCTTCGGGTTCGGCGATGGCGAGCATGGACGGGGCGGCATCGGCGCCGTCATAAACGAGCCGTTCGTAAACCTCATCGCTCATCAGCCATATGCCGTGCTTGCGGCAATGGTCGAGGATGGCGCGCTGGGCGGCGGCGTCCAGCGTGAAACCGGTGGGGTTGTTGGGGGCGTTGAGGATCAGGAGGCGCGTGTCGGGGGTCAGCGTATCGACGAGCCTTTGGACATCGAGTGTCCAGCGCCCGTTTTCGACCACCAGCGGATGGCGCACGACATCGGCGCCGACGAGGCGCGGGCCTTCGGCGATGTTGGGCCAGATGGGGGTTACGACCACTACGCGGTCGCCGGGGGAAACGACGAGCTGGTTGGCGATCATCAGTGCCGAGACGCCCGAGCCGGTCACGGCGATGCGGTCCGGCGTCACCGCGATGCCGTGGAGGCGGGAGGCGTAGGCGGCGATCGCTTCGCGGAGTTCGGGCAATCCGAGATTCTGGGTGTAAAAGGTCCGGCTTTCGGCCAGCGCCTGCCGGGCGGTCTCGCGGATGAAATCGGGCGTCGGCAGGTCGCTCTCCCCGAACCAGAAGGGCAGGATGTCCTCGCGCCCTATCGCGGCGTTGGCGATGTCGCGGATGCGCGAGGAGGACAGCGCCGAGACTTCGGGCCGGGCCGTTGCAGGGTGCGTCATGATCAGCCTCGGAGCTATGCGGGATTTTGGGTGATACGGCCTGATCAAGCGGCGCGATTTTCGGCGACGCTGGTGGCTACGCCGTCGGTGAATGTGACGCCTTCGATGAGCAAAGGCAACTGGTTCGCGCCCTTCAG
>NZ_QMEL01000013.1 GCF_003390885.1 Pelagibacterium sediminicola | reverse complement strand
CGGTGGCCGAAACCGCAGCCCCCAGCCGCCTTGCGGTGGCGATCGCCTGCAGCCCCGCAACGCCAGCGCCCATCACGAACACTTTGGCCGCGCGCACCGTGCCCGCCGCCGTCATCATCATCGGCAGCGCCCGGTCAAACGCACCGGCGGCATCGATCACCGCCTGATAGCCCGCAAGGTTGGCCTGCGAGGACAAAACGTCCATCACCTGCGCGCGCGTGATGCGCGGCATCAGTTCCATGGCAAAGGCTTGCAGCCCCGCCTTGGCCAGTGCCCCGAGCGCGGCCTCGTTGCCATAAGGGTCCATGATCGCCAGAACCAGCGCGCCCTTGTTGACACCCGCCAGCGCCCCAGCGTCAGGCCGCCGCACCGCCAGCACCACGTCCGCGCCCTTGAGCGCCGCCGCTGCCGTCGCCGCAATCTCGGCCCCCGCGTTCTTGTAAAGCGTATCGGGAATCCGCGAGCCTTCACCCGCGCCCTTTTCGACGCTCACAAAAGCCCCAAGCCCGATCAGCTTGGTGATGCTCTCCGGCGTCGCCGCAACGCGGGACTCGTGTTCAGGCTCGCGTAAGATGGCTATCTGCATATCAAGCCCCCTGAAAATTGGGCACACACTTCCAGAACAGCCACCCATGGAGTGGCCGGCTGGATGTTTGCCTGGATGGTTCGGTCTGTGCGTTAATGGGCGACCAGAATGCCCTTGGCCTCGAAAATCTCGCGGATCTGGCGCACATATCCGTGGAAGATCGGGTCCTCGTGGACGCGACTCCATTGCCGCGGACGCGGCATGTCGACCTTGAGGTCGAGATCGATCCGGCCAGGACGCGGTGACATAACAATCACCCGGTCTGCAAGAAACACCGCTTCATCGATACCGTGGGTGATGAACAGGACCGTATTGCCCAAGCGCACCCACATGGTCTGCAGATCCATGATCATCTGCTCGCGGGTCAACGCATCCAAAGCGCCGAAGGGCTCGTCCATAAGCAACAGGCCCGGCTCCTGGATAAGAGCACGGCAGATCGCAACACGCTGGCGCATGCCGCCCGAAAGCTCAGAGGGGTATTTTTTCCCGAAACCGGCAAGACCGACCTGTTTGAGCAGTTCTTCGGCTTTGGCCGCGTATTTCTTGACATCCAAACCCTTGATTTCGATGGGCAACAGAATGTTTTCGATAACCGTTCGCCAGTAGAGGAGCAGATCGGACTGAAATACCACACCGATCTTGGAATGGGGTTTGGCAACGCGCTCGCTGTCGATGGTGATCTGGCCATCCGATATGGGCGTCAGACCTGCCAAAAGCGAGAGCAATGTACTCTTGCCGCAGCCGCTCGGGCCGACCACCGCAACGAAACTTCCGCGCTCAATCTTGAGATCGATGGCATCGAGCGCCAGAACATCCTCACTCTCACGGGTGTGATAGATCTTGGTGAGCTGCGCGATATCAACTTCGGCGCCGATTGTAGGCGAAACTGCGCTCATTGGATGCTCCCATTCTCAACTTCAACAAAAGATTTCCGACAGGCGCTGGGGATCATTTTGCCGAATCCCGCTTATAGGCGACCTTGCTCTCGATAAAATCGAGGATGAAATAAAGACTCACGCCCAAGGCTGAAATCGCAACGACGCTCGCAAAGTTCAGTGTCGTATCGAACAGCGAGTTCGCCTGAAGCTGAAGATAGCCCAATCCGCGCTCGGCGGCGACATATTCGCCGATTACCGCACCGATAACCGACAGCGAGATCGCGACCTTGAACCCGCCGAAAATATTGGGCAGAGCCGCGGGAAGCCGGACCTTGAAGAAGGTCTGCATCTCGTTCGCGCCCATCGAGCGCACAAGGTTTACCAGATTCTTGTCGAGCGACTGCAGCCCCACCACCGTCGAGATGACAATGGGGAAAAGGGCAATCAAGAAGGCAAGAGTGATCTTTGGCGCCCAGCCATAGCCCAGATAGAGAACCAGGATGGGAGCCAGCGCAACTTTCGGAATGGTCTGAAGAGCGACCAGCAGCGGATAGACCGCCTTTTCGAAAGCGCGCGAATAGAAGATCAGAAGGGAGAGGGGGATGCCGATGGCAACCCCCATTCCGAAGCCTGCCAACACTTCAAAAAGCGTGATGTAACCATGACTGGCCAGGAGAGGAAGTTCATTGGCGATGCGTGTTGCAATCGCGAGAGGCGTGGGCAGTATGAATTCAGACAGACCTGAAAGGGGAACCGCAATCTGCCAGACCGCAAGCAAAGCCACGGCAAGGAACAGGGCGGAGAACCGCTCGGTCAACTGCTGCAACCTGAATTTGCGCTTAGCCTTTATGGTGTTTTTTCCCCGCTCGGTCTGCACCGCTACACTCCCTGAAAAACCTGAAACCCTGGCCATGCATGCTACTCCGCAAGAAGTGAGTTGGAATAGAAATTGTCCAAGGCTCTCAATTCCCCGACGTTATCCGTGCTGGAAATAAGCTCCAGCGCGTCGGCGATCGCAGCTTCCTCGATCCAGCCATAAGGATGGCCATCAATCTGGATGATTGAATCCGAGGTGGCCACGATCTGCTCACGCTGGACCGCCTCGGAGGGCCCGCCCGACCAGACGGACATCAGGGACTGCGTGGCTGCGTCAGGATCTGCTTTGGTCAGTTCGATCGCTTCATTTGTTGCCTCGATGAACCGATGCAATGCATCAGCATTGTTTTCCAATGCATCATCGCTCACCACGGCTGCAAGTCCGGGTACAGAAAGGCCATACTCGGCAAGATCGAGGGTGGGAAATTCGTGACCAACCCTGTCAACGAGAACGGGAAGGTCGTTAGTTTGATAGACGCTGACCACGTCCACCTGCTTTTGCATAAACTGGGGCACGCGCGAGCCGGCGTCCATCTGAATCTTGTTGATCGAACCGCAGTCGATGTCGTTCATCAGACAGAACGCATCGAGATAGGATGTTCCCGTTTCACCCACGGCGTGAGCGATGGATTTCCCTTCCAGATCAGCCGGCACGTTGACAGGATTATCCTCATGAGAAATCAGGACAATCGGCGCCGCAGGTTGATACAGGGCCACCAACTTTACCGGCATGCCCTGCTGGATAGCCGAAATGGCGAAGATACCGGGAAGAACGACCACGTCTTCCTGGCCTTGCAGAAGTGCACCCAGCGCGGCCTGGGCACCAGCACCCTCACCAAAGCTTACGTTGAGATCGCGCTCCTCATAAACTCCTTCTTGCTGGCCGTGGTAGAAAAACCCGTATTCCCCCTTCAGCTTCCAGCTAAACCGGACATTGATGTCATCGGCAGCAATCGCCGGAGCACCGGCAATAAGGGCGACCATCGCGGCCGTGGAAAAAAGCGTGACGAGACGTTTTGTTTTTGAGCTGTGCATATCATCCTCCCGATGCGTCAGCGACTGTGTGTTGCCCTCGCCGCGCTCCCAGCCGGACAACACCATCCGACACACGGTTCTAATTCTTGATCTCATACTGTGATCACATTTTTCGATTGTCAAGCTCTTAAGCGATGAAGGGACAACAGTAGTCGCTATGGAGGCGGACCGAGGAGACAGGCAGGAACGCCAACAGATGCTCTCATGCCCTGGTATGATTATCCACAGGTTGCGGCTGGCGCTTGAGGAATACCCCTCTCCTCGGGCATTTTGGCAACGGTCGTTGCGAGAGCGCAAAATCCGATCATCCGGTGGAATCGCCGTTAGCCGGTCAACCCCCATGGGGCGGGTATCATCGACCGATGCACGGCAAGCCCAACTGTCGGCAGTGGCGAGTTCGGGACCGCATAATCCGAGACGGAAATTCCATATGGTGGAAACATTCGCGAAAACATATGCGCGGGAACGGCAAGCTGTGTTCATTTCCGCGTCGAGCCAACCCGAGGAGAAAAGCGCATGCAAACCATTAGGCGCATTGATATCGAAGATGCCCGTATCCTTCTGAAGGGCGCAGCGGACAAAGCGAACGAAATCGACGTGCCGATGTGCATCGCCATCACCGATGATGGGGGCAATCTTATTGCATTCGAGCGGATGATAGGCGGCAAGATCACCAGCATCACCATTGCCATCGACAAGGCATACACGGCGGCCGCAGCCAAAAAGGCAACCCATGAATATGGTCAGGCCAGCCAGCCCGGCAACCCTGCCTATGGGATTAATTCAGCACTCGGGGGACGACTGATGGTCGTGGCTGGAGGGCTCCCGATCGTCGTCGCCGGTGAAGTCGTGGGAGGAATCGGGCTGAGTTCGGGCACGCCCGATCAGGACAGAATCTGCGCACAAGCAGGCATCGACGCCTTTATGAAGCTCCAAGATTAGGGTCCTCAACGGTAGAGTTTTGAGTAGCCCCCGGATTTCTGGACGCCTTCTTCCCCAGATCCGAGGCAAGAAGACCAAGATGGGATCTGGCGATTTCAGTGTCGTGTTCAAGCGCGATGCCGCCGCACGGATTACCGAGCGGGGACCCCCCGTTGCGAAACGATTTTACCTAGATCATTTCAGGTCTTGATTGAACCGGCACAGAGCGGCGCGTTTTGAAGGATCGCGCTGGATTTCGGGAACGGGTCCCGGAATGACATTGGTGCCTTTGGCCGATACCTGCCCTATTCCCACTACATCATCGCCTGGAAGGCGCGCTCACCCGAGCAGCCATTCATGGGCTTTCTCGTTGTGGAATTTCCATGTGCGCTTCGGGCCCGCCATAACGTTGAGATAGTAGAGATCATAACCATGGATCGCCGCGCAAGGGTGGTATCCCTTGGGAACGAGAGTAGTGACGCCGTCCTCGAGCAGCATTACCTCATCGAGCGACCTGTCATCGGTATAGACCCGCTGAAAGCCATAGCCCTGCGGGGGATTGAGCCGATGATAATAGGTTTCCTCGAGATAGGATTCGTTCGGGAGATCGTCCTGATCGTGCTTGTGCGGGGGGTACGAGGAGGTATGCCCGCCGGGCGTGATGACCTCGACAACGAGCAGGGCATCCGCCGTCGGGTCCGTCTCGGGCAGAATGTTGGTGACATGGCGCACATTGGTGCCCTTGCCGCGTGTTTCCTGGCTCATCGTCTCCGGCGCAATCAGCTTGACCTTTTTTTGGGAAAGGGCAGGCGCAGAGCAGATCGCAAGCTCGATATCGGTGACGGCCGTTACCGCCCAATCGGACTGTCCCGGCACATAAACCGCAGCGGGCTTGCCCTCGAAGGGGCTCATTCTCTCGCCGACCCGGCCAAACTGTTCGCCGCCCGCAGAAATCTCCGCCGTGCCCGATACCAGAACGAGGCAGACTTCCCGATCCCCGGTCGCAGCCTTCGTGCTTTCACCGGCCCTTAGCTTCTGCACCTCGAATCCCACATAGGTCCATCCGGCGCTTTGCGGCGTCACCGCGATGACGGTGCCGGTTTCGCCCTGAGGTTTGACGAGCAATCTGGACATGGGTCTTCCTACCGTTCGATTGTGAAGCCGGCCGCCGTGAGGGTCCTGTTCAGATAGTCGTATCCCTTGGTGGCATAAGTGAGGGGGTGGGCCTTTTGAGGGTCCTGCTCCGCTTCCACGACGAACCAACCTTCATAGCCTTCCAGTTCCGCGAATACGGCGGGGAAATCGACATGGCCGTCGCCGGGCACTGTATAGACGCCTGCCAGAACCGATTTGAGGAAGCTCCAATCCCCGGAATTGGATTGCAGCATAATGTCGGCACGAACGTCTTTGGTATGTACGTGGGCGATGCGCCGCCGGTGATTGCGGGCAACGCGCGCGGGGTTTCCGCCGCCCCATGCCACATGCCCCGTATCGAGCAGCAGGTGCACGGCATCGCCGGTCGAGGCCATCAGCCGATCGATCTCGGCCTCGGTCTGCACGATCGATCCCATATGATGGTGATAGACCAGCGTCAGCCCGTATTGCTGCTTGAGCCTGTTTGCAAAGGCGGTCAGCCGCATCCCGAAGCGCGCCCAAACATCGTGTGGCAGGATGGGGCGGGCGGAGAGCGGTGTATCCATCTGCCCGTGGATCGCATTCGACGTCTCGCACACGATCATCACCTTGCAGCCGAGATCGCGTAGCAGGCTCGCATGGGAGTCGGCTGCTAAAATCTCGGCGTTTTCATCCCGAAGCAAAAGTTCGGAGGAATACCATCCCGAAACGAGGCTGTGCCCATAAGCTTCGAGGATGGGGCGCAAGGCGTCGGCCTGGCGCGGGAACTTGTTGCCCAGTTCCATGCCGGTGAAACCGGCCTGCCGCGCTTCGGCCAGACAGGTTTCGAGCGGGGTATCGCCGCCGATCTCGATCATGTCATCATTAGACCATCCGATTGGATTTGCGCCGATCCGGATCATTTATGCTTCATTCCTGTGTCTGAGTGGAAAGGCTTGCGCGCGAAAATCATTCACAGATGATCTATCCGATTTTCTGCGCCTTGAGCATGTCTTCGTATTCGGCCCGCCTGGCGCGCACTTCGGGCCGGTCCGAAACCTCCGGAACCGCCACATCCCACCAGTGCCCACCCGCTTCCGTGGTGACCAGCGGGTCCGTATCGATGACGATCACGCTGGTTTGCACGCGCTCGCGGGCCGCGGCCAGCGCGGTTTCCAATTCGGCGATACCGGCCACCTTTTCGGTATGGGCGCCCATGGATCGCGCATGCAGGACGAAATCGATATCGGGCATGATCTCGTGATGCGTATCCTTGAGCAAATTGTTGAAGTTGGCACCACCGGTGCCCATCTGCAGGCGGTTGATGCAGCCATAGCCTCGGTTGTCCAGCAGGACAACGGTGAGCTTCTGGCCCATCATCACGGCCGTGGAGAGCTCGGAGTTGAGCATCATGTAACTGCCGTCTCCGACCATGACGACAACCTCGTCTCCGGGCCGCGCCAGCTTGACTCCCAGACCGCCGGCAATCTCGTAGCCCATGCACGAGTACCCATATTCCAGATGGTAGTTTCCGGGCTTTTCCGCCTGCCAGAGCTTATGCAACTCGCCGGGAAGCCCTCCTGCCGCACATACGACGACCGCATCGCCAATCGCGCGCTGCACGGCGCCGATCACCTGTGCATCGGAAGGCAGTTCGGCATTGGTCGCCGCCGTCGCCTTTGCAGCCTCGACCATCCAGTCAGACTTGCCAGCAGATGCAGCCGCTCGCCAGCTTTGAGGTGCGCGCCAGCCTTCGAGCGCAGCATCAAGGGCGACAAGACCTGCTTTTGCATCCGCGACGAGCGGCAGCGCATTATGCTTGGCCGCATCCGCCCCCACGACGTTGAGGGCGACGAACCTGACCTCGTCGTTTCTGAACAAGGCCCACGAGCCGGTGGTGAAGTCCTGCAGTCGCGTACCGACCGCAAGAACGAGGTCCGCCTCCTCGGCGAGCCGGTTCGAGGCGCTGGTGCCCGTCACCCCGACCGACCCCATATTGAGCGGGTGGGAATGGGGCAGCGCGGATTTCCCCGCCTGCGTTTCGAGCACAGGGATGCCATGCGCCTCGACAAACTGGCGCAGTGTGTCATAGGCCTGCGAATAGAGTACGCCGCCGCCCGCGATGAGCACCGGCTTTTGCGCCGAACGAATGGCCTCCGCAGCCGTTGCAAGTTCGTCTTCATCGGGGCGCACCCGGCGCGGGCTCCAAAGAGTTCTCGCAAAGAACGAGACGGGATAGTCATAGGCCTCGGCCTGCGTATCCTGGCAAAGCGCCAGGGTAACCGGGCCACTCTCGGCCGGGTCGGTGAGCACCTGCATCGCGCGGCGCAGCGCGGGAATGATCTGTTCGGGCCGGGTGATACGATCAAAATAGCGCGAAACCGGTCTGAATGCGTCGTTGGCAGACACCGTGCCATCCGCAAAGTCTTCGACCTGCTGCAGCACGGGATCCGGGCGGCGGTTGGCAAAGACGTCGCCGGGTAGAAACAATACCGGCAGGCGATTGACATGGGCCAGCGCGGCAGCGGTCACCATATTGGTCGCGCCGGGACCGATGGAAGTCGTGCAGGCCATCATCCGGCGCCGGAAGCTCGCCTTGGCGAAGGCAATGGCCGCATGGGCCATGCCCTGCTCGTTATGCGCGCGATAGGTGGGCAGCACGTCGCGGACGGCATAAAGCGCCTCGCCCATGCCCGCGACATTGCCATGTCCGAAAATCGCCCAGACGCCCCCAAAAAGCGGGACCGTCTCGCCATCTATCCGGGTATCCTGTGCTGCAAGAAACCGCGCGACGGCCTGGGCCATGGTCAGTCTGATCGTTTCAGTCATCGCGGCGTCCTTTCCTCGTGACAAGGGATTGGGCTCGTCGTTCCACTATACGCCTTCATGTCCAACCGTCACGCGCCTCCCATGCGCCAACCAGCACGCCGAAGCGCTCGGCCATGTCGTTTACCGCATCGGCATCGCTCATCGCGCCACCAAGCCATTGTTCGGCTGCGCTCGCAAAGATGGTACGGCCAACGGCAAAGCCCCTGACCGAGCGCGAGCTTCGGGCCGCCGCGAAAGCGGCTTCGAGTTCCTCTCTCGAGGCTTCCAGTCCAAGCAGAACCACGCCACGGCAATAAGGGTCGTTGCTCTCGATGGTTTCATCGATCCGCGCCCAGGCGGAAGGGCTGGCCTGCGGTTCGAGTTTCCACCAATCGGGTTTGATCCCGGCCTTGTAGAGCGCTTCGAGGGCGCGTGGCAGGGTGTCGTCATCGAGGGGCCCATTTTTTCCCGCGATGATTTCGACCAGCAGCTCACGACCGATCTTGCGCGCCGCATCGTAAAGGCCACGCAGCTTTTCGGTCTGCTCCTTGCGCAGATCTTCCGGATCGTCAGGATGATAAAAGGCAAGGCATTTGATGCAATGATCGACCGGCCATTCGACCAGCCGCGACCCCATATCCTGCGTGAACTCGAAACGCAGCGGCCGCGACCCGGGCAGTTCCACCGGCTTGCCAATCCACAGGTGCTCGTGCCTTGAGGCCGCAAACAGCGCATCGCGCCCGTGCTTGTCGTCGATCAGTACCCCAAAGCCCGGCCGGCCATCGGCCACGCGCGCGGCAGCTTCGACGGCGAGCGCCTTGAACTCACCGATCCTGTCATGGGCCACCCCAAGCCGGTCGGCGAGCATTTCGAGCTGCAGGCGATGATCGATGGCCAGCGCCATCAATTTCGGATGGTCGCGGCGGCGCGCCGTCGTCGCCCAGTGGATGTGGTTAAGCGCCTCATCATTGCGGAGCGCAAATTCCGTGCTGCCATGCTCGAGAAAATGGGTCAGTTCCTCGAAACTGGGGATTTCCGACGAGCACAGAAGCCGGGACACCGCGAAAGCGCCGGAGGCGTTGGCCCAAGTCGCGCAGGTCGCGAGCGGCTCGTCCCTGAGCCATCCGCGCAGGAACCCGCTCATGAAGGCATCCCCGGCCCCCAGCGTGTTGTAGACCTCGATCGGAAAACCCCGGCCAACGATGCCATCCTCAAGATCCCCGGGAATGTCGCCGTCATAGACAGTGCACCCCATGGGACCGCGCTTGAGGACGATCGTTGCCGGGGACAATTTCCGGATTGTCCGGAGTGCGGCGTGAAGATCGCTTTCGCCCGAGCCGATCAGCACTTCCTCTTCGGTGCCCACGATCAGATCGCAATGGGGCAGGACGGCCTTGAGCTTTTCCGAAACCTTTGCGGAAGCGATGTAGCGCTCCTCCCCCGCCGCGTGACCGGCCAGCCCCCACAGATTGGGGCGGTAATCGATGTCGAAAACGACCTTGAGCCCGTTTTCCCGCGCGATCTTTATCGCCTTGTGTTGAGCCGCTGCCGTGTTGGGCTGCGAAAAATGCGTGCCCGTGACGAGAATCGAACGCGAACGCGCTATGAAACCCTCGTCTATGTCGCTCTCTTCAAGCGCCATATCCGCGCAGTTCTCGCGATAAAAGATCAGTGGAAACTTCTTGTCGTCCTCGACCGCCAGAATGGCGAGGGCCGTGAGGCGCTCGCTATCGACGGCGATACCCTCAACCGACGCGCCTTCACGGCGCATCTGCTCGATGATGAAATTGCCGAACTGCTCGGCACCCACCCTGCCCAACCAGGCCGAACGGAGGCCGAGACGCGCCGTGCCGATCGCGATATTGGCAGGACACCCCCCGACCGATTTGGCAAAACTGGCCACATCCTCGAGGCGGCTCCCGATCTGCTGGCCATAAAGATCGACCGAGGCGCGCCCAATCGTGATGACGTCCAACTGATCCCTGCGCGCACTCATCGCTCTGATGATCTCCTTGAATATTCCAGGAAGGCCCCACCTGGCCACAGCTGCGATAAGTGAAACAACAATTCTGAAATGATGTCAAACCAGAATGTTTGTTCCATTTATTGATTGCACTTTATCGTTTAAAATGGAAGTAATGTGCACACTGGGCATCGCCTGCGCGCGGTTTCAGCCGTAAGGCAAGGGAGCCCCCCTCAACCACGTTTGCCTCATGGAGGATTTGTATGCTGCGTTTCGGAATTTTGGGCGCGGGTCGCATCGGCAATGTCCATGCGCGCGCCATTGCGGGATCGGGCCGGGCCAGCGTGAGCTATATCGCCGACGCAATGGCCGAGGCGGCCGACGCCCTTGCCAATGCAGTGGGCGCCAGGACCGGCTCGGTCGAAGAGGTGATTGCCGCACCGGACGTCGACGCCATCCTGATCGCGACGCCGACCGACACCCATGCCGACCTCATCGAACAGGCGGCGCGCGCCGGCAAGGCGATCCTTTGCGAAAAGCCGGTGTCGTTGTCGGTCCCCCGCATCGAAGACTGCCTCAAGGTGGTGGAGGCAGCGAGCGTGCCTTTGATGATCGGGTTCCACCGCCGTTACGATCCCAACTTTGCATTCCTCGAAAAGCGGCTGCGCGCCGGAGAGATCGGCGATCCCGAGATCATCACGATTATTTGCCGCGATCCTTCCGCGCCCCCGGTGTCCTACATCGAGCGCTCGGGCGGGCTTTATCGCGACATGATGATCCATGATTTCGACATGGCCCGGTTTCTTCTGGGCGGCGACGAAGTCGAAACGGTCCACGCGTTGGGCGGCGTCATGACCGATCCCGCCATCGGCAAGGCCGGCGATATCGATACCGCCGCGGTCCACATGCAGACCGCATCGGGCAAGATCGTCGTCATCACCAATTCGCGCCGCGCCACCTATGGTCATGACCAGCGCATCGAGGTGCACGGTTCAAAGGGGATGCTGCGCGCCGCCAACATCCACAACACAACGGTGGAACTGGCCGATGAGCGCGGCTGGACCGAGGACATGATCCCCTTCTCGTTCGTCGAGCGCTATCAGGCGGCCTATACCGCCGAAATTCACAAGTTCCTCGACTTTCTGGAAAAGGGCGAGGCACCCCGCGCATCGGGACATGACGGGCTCATGGCGCAAAAGCTCGCGGAAGCGGCAAGCGAAAGCCTCAGGACCGGACAGGCTGTGCGGGTGGATTGAGGGGGTCGGCGGGATACGCTCGCCCTGCCCTATTTTCCACTTCCGGCCTTGCGGCGATCGGCAAGGGCGACCGAGAGCGCCATCGCCAGGGTCATGGTTGCGTTAAGCGTCCGGAAGCCCTCGAAATCGGCCTCGGCCAGTTCGAGCCAGACCTCCGATAGCCCCGCCAGGGGGGAAAAAGGCGAATCCGTGATCGCGACGACACGGGCGCCTCTTTCGCGCACCTGCCGCGTCAACGCCACCGTCTCGCTCGCATAGGATGTAAACGAGATGGCAAGGGCAGCATCATTGGCGGTGACGAACCGCGCCTGCTCGGCCGCAAGTCCGCCGACGGCATCGATGAGCACCGTCTTGATGCCCAGCTTTCCCAGTGCATAGGCCATATAGGATGCAACCGGAAACGAACGCCGCAGCCCGATGAGATAGATGGTCTCGGCGTTCTCGAGCACGTCGAGCGCCCCTTCCATGACAGTCTCGTCGTGCCGGCTGCGCAGCATTGAAAGCGAGCGGAGCGATGCCTCGGCAAAGCCCTCTAGTATCATCGAGACACGAGAGGCGTTTCCGCCGTGCTGGCGCAACTGCGCCATGCGCTCGTCATAGCCGATCACCTGATCGCGCAGACGCGAGCGGAAAACATCCTGAAGATCGGAAAAGCCCTGATAGCCGAGCGCCTGAGAAAAGCGCACGAGCGTGGACGGCTGCACCTCGGCCTTGGCGGCGATCGACGCCGCGGTGCCGAACGCGACGTCATCGGGATTGTCGAGAGCGTATCGGGCGACCTGCGTCAGCCGCCGTGGCAAATCTTCGCAGCGCTCGATGACCATGGCCCGCAATGCCCCATAGTCCCGGGGCGGCCCCGAACCGTCATCGTCCTCCTCGATCACTTTCTCACGCGCCATATTCTTACCAGTTCCATCCTGTCCGCAGGGCCGTTCTCGAGGCTGCGACACCCGTTGCAGATGCCGGGCCCCGCGCATTCCATATTTGGGGTTGACGCATCAGAGCATGAGTGGAATGAATATTCCATATTTTTTCCTTTGTGCATCAATAATTCTACCGAGAATAGATGAAAAGGGAGGGAGGGCATGGCTGGATCGGCAACGCCGCTGCTCGAAGCGCGGGGTGTCGCCAAATATTTCGGCGCCATCACCGCACTGCACGATGTCAACTTTCAAGTTGGGCACGGAGAGGTACTCGGGGTCGTCGGCGACAACGGCGCCGGCAAGTCCACCCTCATGAAAATCCTCTCGGGTCTTTACCATCCTTCCGAGGGTGAAATACTTCTCGATGGCAAGGTCGTGAAATTCAACAGCCCCAAGGATGCGCGCGCGGCCGGCATCGAAATGGTCTATCAGGACTTCGCGCTCGCGGGCAACATGCCCATTTACGAGAACATCTATATGGGCCGGGAGCCGGGAATCAAACTGGGCCCGCTCACCATCATCGATCACCACAAGGCGCGCGAGATGGCGAGAAGCCATCTCGACAACCTCCATATCAACGTCAAGTCCGTGGATCAGAACACCGAGGATCTTTCGGGCGGACAGCGCCAGGCCGTGGCAATCGCCCGCGCCACGGCGTTCCATGCCCAACTCGTCATCATGGACGAGCCCACCGCCGCCCTTGCCATCAAGGAAGTCGGCAAGGTCCTCGATCTCATCAAGCGCCTCAAGGAGCACGGCGTCGCAGTGATCGTCATTTCCCACCGCATGGACGATATTTTTTACTGCTGCGACCGGGTGATGGCACTCTATCAAGGCACCAATTTCGCCGAGAGCCAATTGGCGGACACCTCGCGCAACGAAGTGATCGGCTGGATCATGGGCACCAAGGGGCACACGGAATCCCTCGCCCACGACCGGCTGCAATAAGGGTTATCGCATGCTTTACAGCCCGAAGCTGTCGAAATTCCTCGAATCCTACGGCATCATTCTCGTCGTTATCGTGATGATGGTGGTCATCGCGCTTTCGCGGCCCGAGGTGTTTCTCACCCCGCAGAACCTCACCAACATTCTCAAGCAGAATGCAACGCTTGCACTGGTTGCGCTCGGGATGTTCGTCGTCATCGTCACGGCGGGCATCGACCTTTCGGTAGGCTCGACGATGGCCTTGTCCATGGTGACGCTTGCGCTCGCCAGCCGGATGGGCTTGCCGTGGCCGGTCGTGCTTCTGGTCGGCCCGCTGGTGGGGATAGCTGTTGGTCTCGTGAACGGGATCGGCCTCACCTGGCTCAAGCTCCCGCATCCCTTCATCATGACCCTGGGCACGCTCAATGCCGTGCGAGGGATCGCCTATCTCGTCACGAACGGCGCGCCGATTTCCGGGCTGCAGCCAGAAGTTCGCTATCTGGGCCAAGCCTACTACGATCTGGGCATATTCGCACCGCCCGCCGGCATTCCGGCCAGCCTGATCGTGGTGGCAGTATGTGCGATCGGCCTATGGTTCTTTCTGGAAAAAACCAGCACCGGCAGACATATCTACGCTATCGGCGGCAACCCGCAGGCCGCACGTGTTTCCGGCGTAAACGTCGATGGCATCCTGGTGCTGGTCTATGTGATTGCAGGATTCATGGCTGGTCTCGGCGGGCTCTTGCTCGCCGGCCGAACGGATTCCGGCTTCCCCAACGCCGGGCTCATGCTCGAACTCGACGCCATTGCCGCAGTCATCATCGGCGGCGCCTCCTTTTTCGGCGGGCGCGGCACGGTGCTCGGCGTTCTCGCCGGGGTGCTCATCATGGGCCTGCTGCGCAATGGCCTCAACATCAACAATGTCAGCTCTTTCTGGCAGATGGTGCTGATCGGGATCGTGATCATCTTTGCGGTGTGGATCGATGTGATCCGCCGGCGGGCGGCCGTTCGCAGGTAAAGGCCGTTACGACCGCCCCGGATGTCTCCAGCCGGGGTGTGCAAAGTCAACCGGAGAGTGGTCAAAAGGGAGGACCATGAAATGAAAAGAGTGCTATTGGCCGGCATCGCATTGGGTGCCATGACAATGGGAGCCCATGCCCAGACCTTTGTTCTCGGCATGAAAGGCCCCGGCGCGGGCAATCCGTTCTGGGCAGCCGTCGAGGCAGGCGCCAAAGCCGCCGGAGAAGAACATGGCGTCGAGGTCATCGTCGTCGCCCCGCCGCAGGAATCGGACGTTCAGGCCCAGATCAACCAGATCGAGGACCTCATCGCCCAAGGCGTGGACGGGATCGCGCTGGCCCCCACCGATCCGAATGCGCTGGCGCCGGTCGTCGATTCTGCCATTGCCCAGGGCATCCCGGTCGTATTCGTCGATACGCGAGGCACCAATGAGGGTGTCTCGTTCATCGGCACGAACAACCAGGTCGGCGCCGCGCTCGCTGCCCAGTATATGTGCGACAACCTGCCCGAAGGCGCCGATGTCGCGATCCTGCAGGGGCTCATCAGCCAGTCCACGGGCCAGCAGCGCGCGCAGGGCGCTCATGACGGATTGGGAGAATGCGGGCTCAATATCGTCGCCGAGCAGCCTGCCAACTGGGACCGCGCAATGGGGCTTTCGGTGACGGAGACCATTCTCGCCGGCAATCCCAATATCGCGGGCATCTTTGCGTCCAATGACAACATGGCGCTCGGCGCCGTGGAAGCGCTCAAGCAGGCTGCCATGCTCGATGATGTCATGGTGGTCGGTTTCGATGCCAATCCCGACGCGGCGAACTCGATCGTCGCCGGGGACATGACGGCATCCATCGCCCAGGCGCCGGACAATATGGGACGGTTCGGGATCGAGTCGCTGATCGCGCTCACCAATGGCGAGACGATCGAGGAATGGGTCGACACCGGCACCGTCCTTGTCGATGCCTCCAACGCGGCGGAATATCAGTAAGCCTTTTCCTCCGAAGGCTACTCCGGAAACGGCGCAGATCATCCTGCGCCGTTTCTTCCTCAATTCCCCTTGTTTTCCCGGATCATCGCCATGACTGGACTCGGTGTCGGCCTTATCGGCACAGGATATATGGGCAAGTGCCACGCGCTTGCCTGGAACGCCGTCGCGCCGGTTTTCGGTGACGTTGCCCACCCGCGCCTGGTGCATCTGGCCGATGTGAGCCCCGAACTGGCAGCGCATCAGGCCAAGGCTCTGGGCTTTTCACGCGCGACCGGAGACTGGCGCGATGCCATCACCGATCCGGAGGTCGATGTCGTCTCGATCACCACGCCAAACGCCTTCCATCCGCAAATGGCGATTGCCGCATTGGAAGCAGGCAAGCATGTGTGGTGCGAAAAGCCGATGGCGCCCGATTTTCATGACGCCATGCGCATGGCGGCTGGGGCCCGCGCCGCCAGGAAGGTGGCGATACTGGGCTACAATTATATCCAGAACCCCCTGATCCGCCATATCGGCAAGCTGATCGGCGAGGGCACCGTCGGCATGGTGCACTCCATTCGCGCCGAGATGGACGAGGATTTCATGGCCGACCCCGACGCGCTCTTTTACTGGAAGAGCGAAGCGAGTTCAGGCTATGGCGCGCTCGACGATTTCGGGGTTCATCCGCTCTCGATCCTCACCATGCTTATCGGCCCGGTCGCCGAAGTCATGGCCGATCTTGCCCGGCCCTTCAGAACGCGCCCAACAGCCGGCGGCGGCCCGCGTGAAGTGGAAACCTGGGACATCGCCAATATCCTCATCCGGTTTGCCAGCGGCGTTTCGGGCGCGATACAGCTCTCGCGCGCGGCATGGGGCCGCAAAGGCCGTATCGTGCTCCAGATTTTCGGGTCAGAGGGGACGATCACCTACGATCAGGAACGCATGAACGAATTGCAGCTCTTTACCCGGCTGGGGAAAGGGAGCGAAGAGGGGTTTCGCACCATCCTTGCGGCACCAGTGCACCCGCCCTACGACAAGTTCATCCCCGCGCCGGGCCACGGGCTGGGCTTCAACGAACTCAAAATCATCGAGGCCCGCGAATTCATGCGGCAAATCGCTGGCGATCCGGCCCATATCATAGATTTCGAGAAGGGGCTGGAGATCGAGCGCGCCGTCCATGCAATGGCCGAAAGCCATCGGACCGGGAACTGGGTCAGCGTCGGCGGATAGCCCCAAACCGCTACGCTTTCACCGGTACCTTCAGCCCGACCGTCGGTCCCTCTTCCGTGCTCCCGCAATCCTCGGCGCCGATATACCGCTCCAGCATTTCAAAAAAGAGTTTTAGCCGCGACTGGAGGCACGAGGGATCGGGCCAGTGGCCCGCGGAATAGACCTCGATGAGCCGCCGGTAGAGCGCCATCCGCTCTTGCGGGACGTATCGGCTGACGAGAGCGCTTGCCTTTCGCGCCGCATACCAGTCGGTCACGAGGTCGATGCCCGAAAGCCCCTTATGCGTAAGCCCCGCTGGAAGGCCCCCTTCAAGGTCGATCGGCATTGCAAGCGCAGCTATCGCGAACATATCCTGTACAGAAAGCGCCTCGATGGCGCGCGCCAGCTCGACCGGCCATTCCCTGGGCAGATAGCGATGAGCGACCAGTTCCCGAACATGGCCGTAGAGAAACGCGCCATAAGAATCTGCCTGCGTCCAACCACTGTCAGGCTCATCCTCGCGATAGAACGGGAAAAAGGCGTCAAAATTCTGGAAATCGAGATGCCTGTAGTCAACGCTCAGCCCATTCGCGTGTGCGTCCACCACCGCAAAGGCCGGAGGGAAGGCAACAGGCGATGGAATGGCCACATTGGTGATGTTTTGGCCGCACGCTGCAATGGTGTTGGTGTCGGCGATATGGAGATGACCCGAAAAATGCATCCCGATCCCCGTGCCTGCAACGGTGCGGGCCGTCTCCGGATGCGGCGTCCGGCGAACGGCCTGCGTCGTGCCGAACAGTTCGCACTCCTGCACGGTGGTGCCGTCATAGGTATCGAGCACCGGATAGTGCGAAAAGCACACCAGCGCCTTGCCCTGAGATCTGGCCCGCGCGGAGACGTCAGTGAGCCAGTCGAGGATGAATGGCTTTAGCCGCACCAGCGCGTTCCATCCGGCATCGGTGCTATCGGCAAACGCATCCTCTCGCCCATTGTCGGGGCAACCGTTTCGAGGCTCAAAAACATTGGCGTCGATCGAAACCAGCCAAAGTCCTTGCTCGGGCTCAACGAGATAACTCAGGTCCAGCTGGTGATGGGTAACCGAACCATCGGGTGAGCGCATCGCGAACATGCGGCTGGAAAAGGAATCGTCGGTTCCAAAGGGCGACTCCCAATGAAGATCGGAGGGCCGCCGCTGAACCCCATATGGTGCCCAAAGGGGAGCCAGATCGTCATAGGCGCGGCAGAACATGGCCGGATCGATCACCACCCGTTTCTCTCCTTGTGCAAGCGCCGGGTCGCTCGTCACCAGCGTCGTGCCGCCATCGCGGTCATAGAACGCCTTGGCGTGGTGCCGCCCGCTCATGCCATAGACATCGTGATTGCCGGGGGTGAGAAAGAACCTCATGCCGTGCTCGGCCTCGTATCGTGCAAGAACACCGAGCGCGGCGTCCATCGTCGCGATTTGACCGTCATCGGTGAGGTCGCCTGCAATGACGACGGTGCGGATACCCTCAGCGGCACAGGCATCGAGCGCCGCCGGAAAGGCCAGATAGCTTTCATTGAAGATGCGCGTGGAGCGGGCGCTATCGTCCCGCGTGCGAATGCACGCCCCCGCCCTGCCCTCAAACTCTACCCCGGCAAAGCCGTAACCGGGAAAGACCTCATGGTAGTGGGGATCGGCGATAATGGCGAGCTTATGTGGCTTCATCAGGCCTCCGGCGTCGACCGCAGGCGCGTTTCGCGCAGGGCGCCCATATCGTCGAGAATTGGATAGGCGACCGAAATCAGATGCGCATTGACACGCTTGAGATCGCGTAGAATGTCAAGGTGGAGCCCGGATGTTTCGACCGTCTCGGTCCGTTGCGCACGCAGGCGTTCAAGGTGCCGTTCCGCCGATTCCGCCTCGAGACGCCTGACATCGGTCTTGCAGCCCGCCAGCTTCCGCGCCAGATCGGGATCACGCGACAGGAACACCGACTGGGCGATCTGGAAAATCTCGAAGGTGCGGCCGTAGAACGCAACGATCTCGGCAAACCCTTCCTCGGAAAAGGCCAGCTTGCGTCGCACTTTCTTTGCCGCAAGCTCGGAAAGGCCGCTATCTATGATATCGCCGATATGCTCGAGATTGACCGCATAGGCCATGATTTCCGTAGCCCGCCGCGAATCCTCTTCGTCGAGTTCTTCTTGTCCGAGGCGCGAAAGATACATCTTGATCTCCGCGTGAACCCTGTCGATGTCATTCTCGATCGCCGACAAGCGATCGCGCAGGCCCGGATCGGACGATTTGAGCGCTGCCATGCTCGCTTCGAGCATCTCCCTGACCATATCGCCGAGCCGCAGCGTCTCGCGGGCGGCGGCCGAGAGCGCGAGCGCAGGCGTAGTCAGCACGCTTTCATCGAGATAATGCGGCGCCGAACCGGCTTCCACCGCATCGGGAAAGAGCTTTTTGAACAGCTCCACGACGGGGCCGAGAACGGGCAGGAAGACCACAAGCAGGACGACGGAAAATCCGATATGCGCGGCCAGTACCAAGTCGCCCGTATCGGGCCATACCCGGCTCATCCATGGCGCGATGATCCCCGCCATAGCGGTGAGCACAATGGCGCCGATCGCGCGTATTGAGAGGTTGGCAGCCGCCAGGCGCCGTGCGCCCACACCTTCGCGCAGGACGGCGAGATACGGCGGCAGGGCTCCGCCCAGATTGGCGCCGGCCACCAGCACCAGCGCCAGCTCAGCCGTAATGATCCCGGCTTGTCCCAGCAGGACCACGAACAGCACGACCGCCAGGCTGGAGGTGGCGGCAAACGCCAGCCCGGCCGCAAAGAGCAACGCAAAGACCGGTGCATTGCCGAGGCTGGCGAGAATGAAGATGACCGTTTCCGAAGTTCTGACCGGCTCGGTCGCATCCCCCATGAGCGACAGCGCCAGAAGCATCAGCCCGAGGCCCAGCACGGCCCGGCCAATGCCCTTTCCCATGGCATAACGGCTGCGATTGAAGGATATTACGCCGACAAGGATCAGGACCGGCGAAAGCCAGTGAAGATCGAGCGTGAGGATGACGGCAGCAAGGCTCGTGCCGATATTGGCACCGAGCATGATGGCTTGCGCCATGATGCCGGAGACGAGATCCCGCGCGGCAAACGACGCGGTGATGACCGCAGTCGCCGTGCTGGACTGGACCGCAAGGGTCGCCAGCATCCCGACGAACACCGCCCACACGCGGTTTCTGGTGCTTTTGCCGATCCAGTAGCGCAGCGAAACGCCGAAGGCGCGCAGCATGCCCGTCTTGATAAGACGCAACCCCCATATGAGCAGCGCGCCAGCACCAAGCAGTTCGATCAAAACCAGCGTCGAGTCGATTTCAGCGGCCCTCCAGCAGATCTATGGCCTCGGATGCGCGTTTGGCGGCGTCGATCAGCATCGGCTTGGGGGTTTCAAACCACTCGTCCCGGCGCAGTTCGCGCCGCTCGCGCACATGGGCCAGCGCATCCTCGAAGGTGGGAAACAGATGCGGCTGGTTCTTGGCGAGATAGAGCGCGACAAGGGCAACGGAGCGGCTGCGGCCGCCTCGGCAATGGACAAGCACGTTGCCGCGCTCCCGATGAGGGTAGCTCGGGCGTTCGGGCATGCGCTGGTTGAGGGCACCGTCGAGAATGTAATAGCCCGCCAGCATCATCCTGCCCGGATTGCCGTCGCCGTCTATCAGCCCGATCTTGTAGGCGCGAAGGGCGCCATGCCCGGTCGCCACCTTGCCGGGCTCCGCATCGAGGACGGGGTCGAGAACATAGTTGAAATCAAGATTGACCGCGCAGTTGATCACCGTGGTGATGCCGTTTTCACGCAACAGATCCAGATCGCGCGCCCCATCCGACCCCCCGATAAAGAGCGAAATCCTGTCCTTTCCCACTTCGGTAGCGATGAGGCTGATATCGGGGCGGTCGTAACGGGGGGCAGTCTGGGCCATGCAGTCGTCTCTTCTCGGGTATGGAAATGGGCGTGCGGGATGGACGCACATCGGAGCGATGCCGGTCTCCTCATGCAGCGCCTCCAGCAATCGTTGCACACCTGTGCAAAGCGGTCAACAGAGCCGTGATGCAGCGTTCCCTTCTTGCAGTTACCGCACACCTGTGCAATGTGCCGTTCACAGACAGGAACGCGGCGACGAACAGGATGAAGCAGGACAGACCGCCCAGATCGCACGGGAAATCTTTCGTCAGCGCCCAGCATGTCGCCCAGCGCGCCGGCGTATCGCGCTCCGCCGTCTCCCGGACTTTTACCACAGGAGCGAGCGTTTCGCCTGCCACCCGCAAGCGCGTCCTCGAAGCGGCCGAGGAACTGGGGTATCACGTCAATCATCTGGCGCGTGGGCTGATCCGGGACAACAGCAACATCATCTCGCTGATCGTGACCGACCTGAATACGCCCTATCAGTCCGCGATGATCGAGGCGCTGACCCGGCGCCTGCAGGCGGCCAACAAGGTCGCCATGGTCATCAACTCCTCGGGCGAGAATGCCAGCGTCGAATCCGCCTTGCGCCAGACGCTTCACTACCGCGCCGACGCAACGATCGTACTTTCTGGACAGCCCGCAGCTTCGCTGATCGAGACCTGTATCAACAACGGCCAGCACGTCATTCTTGTCAACCGTGACGATCCGGTTCCCGGACCGGAAACCATCGTCGTCAACAACCGCACAGCGGCCCGCCAGGCTTTCGACATGCTCATGCGGGCCGGGTGCCGGAAGCTGGCAGTCATCGCTTCGGCCGTTGGATCGGCATCGCTTTCCGCGCGCGAAAAAGCGTTCGTTGCAGCGGCGCAGGAATCTGGCATCGATGCCAGCGTCATCCGCTGGGGGCCGACCGCTTATGCTTCGGGGGTCGAGGCCGCGCGGCAGGTCCTGAGCAGAGGCGACCGGCCCGACGGCATTTTCTGCGTAACGGACCTTTTGGCGTGCGGATTTCTCGACGCGGCGCGGAACGAGTTCGGCCTTGCGGTGCCCGAGGAACTTTGCGTCGTGGGTTTCGACGATATCGAACAGGCCGGATGGTCGTCCTACGAATTGACCACCTTCCGCCAGCCGATCGACCAGATCGCCGACCACATCGTCAACCTCATCGGAAACCACAGCCCGGTCCACGCCGTACAGGAGCCCGTCCGGTTCCAGGTGAAACCGGTCTGGCGCAAGACGGTAAGACCGCGCTGACATCCCCTTATCGGCAGACGATCCCCGTCGCTTCGCTCATGAGGCCGGCCAATCCCGGCGCGGCAGCCAGCACCCCGCCTCCCTCTTCCCGCCAGTCCACGCCCAGGTAGTCGCAGACCTTGCCTCCAGCCTCACGCACCAGAAGAAGTCCGGCGAGGCAATCCCAGGGATGCATGTGCAATTCGGCATAAGCGTCCGAGCGCCCATCCGCGACATAGGCAAGTCCGAGCGCGCCGGTCGCTGCCCGACGGATATTGACACCGGCAGCAAGTATCTTGCTGAAAACGTCCAGATAGGTCGCGTTAGAAATGCGCACCGACCATCCCATCTCGACGCAGGCCATCTGTGGATCGGTGACTCCCGAGACCGAAATCGGCGATCCGTTGCGCGTTGCCCCCCTGCCCTTTCGCGCGAAATAGAGCTCATCATGGACAGGGTCATAAATCGCCCCGAGTAGAACCTCATCGTGCGCCGCGAGTGCGATGGAAATGCAATAATGGGGAATGCGGCGCGCAAAATTGGCGGTCCCATCGATCGGATCGACCACCCAGACGATATCACCCGGAGCAGAACCGGATTCTTCTCCCACAAAACCGTCTTCGGGGAATAGCGTTGCGAGCCGGTCGCGGATGAATTTTTCCACCGCGGCATCGGTCTCGGTCAGGAAATCCTGGGGTCCCTTCATCTCATAGCCGCCCGAGCTGGCCTCAAATGCCTGCTGTGCGATACCTCCGGCTTCACGGACAAGATCCTTGAGCGCACGATGGCGGCTGTCGAGCGCCGCATCGCTCAGGGCCGGAGTTCTGGTCGCGGGCTGCACTATTGCTGACATGGTCTAAGGCTCCTTTTTTCGGGCTTCGTATTGGCATCCGGCAGCGAAGCCGCCGGGTGCGGTTTTGGGTAGGGACGCCGCCCGCTTCGAGGCCGATGGCAGGAGCGGCGTCCCAATGCCCTGTCAGCGCGAGTAGTGCAGGCGCCAGAAATCTTGCCAATCCTGCCGCGCATCGAAATCAGCTTCGGCCGTTTCCATCGAGAACGTCATCAACCGGTCCATATGATCAGAGATGCCCGAGGGCTCGTCGGCCGGGAGGCTTATGTCCGAATTGGTGGACATCTTGCCATCCACGGCCTGCGGCGCGATCCCTTCCTCGGTCAGCAGATAATGGATGAACAGGCGGGCTGCATTGGGGCTGTCCGTTCCGGCCGCGATGACACCAGGTCCGGGATAGAGCCAGCCGATGAAAGGCTCCATGCCAACGCACAGACCCAGCTTGAAATCGCTGGCCGCGTTATCGCGATATTTGGCGACCGAGGTAATGCCGAAAAAGGGATCGTCCTGGCCGGGGGCGCCGATCGCCTCGGCGACCGATGAAGAATCCCCCAGAAGCGGCTGGTTTTCCGCATAAGCCCGCACCCAAGCAGCAGTGGCGCTTTTCTCGGAGGTCTCGAGGGGCGCTCCGTAGTGCGCCTCGTATGCGGCGGCCATGGCCCCGTCGTAATGCATTTCCATCTGGTTGAACCAATCGGCATAATTGGGCTTGACCAGCGGATCGAGCATGGCGACCTTCCGGGCATATTCCGGCTCGGTCAACTGCCAGATATTGGTGACGGGGCAGGTCTGATTGATTTCGGTGTTATACGTAAAGACGTGGGGGTCGTTGACCAGCACCAGCGGATCACGCCATTCGGGAGCGATTTTCGCCTCAATATCGCCCGGCACCCAACTCTCGACGATGCGAGTGGGCGTGAGTTGGGCGGCAATGGCTGCAACGTCCGCGGCAACGGAGACATCCCCAACGACGTTGCCCGACTGGCTTTCGCGGATCAAAAGCTCGATCTGATCGGCTTCGTTGACCTTACGGCCTTCGGCTGCGACGCCATATTTTTCCGTAAAGGCCGCGGCTGTCTCCACGATTTTTCCAGTGACAGCATAGACCGTTATCGCGGGCTCGGTACGCGCAGCTTCTATGATTGCGTCGAGATCGAATCCATCCTGTGCCGCAACGGTCGAGGCGGAAAGTGCGAACCCTGCGGCGATGGACCCGAACAGCGCTCTTCTGAAATCAGACATAACTCCTCCTTGTCGTGCCGGCTTTGGTTCCGCACGAACTGCTTCATTCATTGGAATTGATGGCTGGCGCCGTGGCACCAGCCATCCGGGTCTTAGCGGGTGTAGTTGATCCGCCAGAAGTCTTGCCAATCCTGACGCGTATCAAAGTCTTCGATCGCGGTGAGGGTGCTGTAGGGCATCATTTCATCGAGATATTCGCTGACGCCCGATTGGTCTTTGGAGTGGGCGGGCACCTCGGGGTTGGACGAGAGTTTGCCGTCGGCGCTTTGCGGAGCGATGCCTTCCTCAGTCAGCAGATAGCGGATGAACAGACGCGCCGCGTTGGGGCTGTCCGTCAGGGTCGAAATCATGCCGATCCCCGGATACATCCAGCCCGAGAACGGCTCGAGCCCGGTACAAAGTCCGAGCGCCAGACCATCGGGCGCATTGTCACGGAATTTGGCGGTCGCCATCATGCCCATGAAAGGATCGGCCTGTCCGCGAGCGCCTACGGCATCGCCGGCCGCCGAATCCGAATCGGTAAGAAGCGGCGAGTTTGCCGCCAGCGCCTTGACCCAGGCCTTGGTGGCGGAATCTTCGTCGGTCTCGAGCGGCTTGCCGTAATAAGCTTCGTAGGCCTGGGCAATTTCGCCGTCGAAATGCGTCTCCATCTGGTTGAACCAGTCCGTATAGGTCGGCTTGCCCAGCGGGTCCTGCATGGCAACCTTGCGGTTCCATTCGGGTTCGGTGAGTTGCCAGATGTTGCTAACCGGGCAGGTCTCGTAAACCTCCGTGTTGTACGTCCATACGTTGGGGCTCGAAACGATGATGACCGGATCCTGCATCGTCTCGGGAATGAGGTCCACAAGATCGGGGGGCGTCCAGCTTTCGAGCAGCCCCATGGGGACCAGTTGAGCCATTCCCGGCGGCACATCCTGGACCACGATGACATCGCCAACGACGTTGCCCGCCTGCCCTTCCCGCATGACCTGATCGATCTGTGCGCCGGTGGAAACCTTCACCCCTGTAGCGCCCACGCCATATTTTGCGGCAAACGCCTCGGCGATTTCCACGATCTTTCCGGTGCTGTCGTAAACCGTGATCGGCGGTTCTGCGCGGGCGGCTTCGATCAGTGCATCGAGGTCGAAATTCTCGGCATCCCACGCATTTTGCGCCACCGCAGGCGACAAGGACAGCGCGGTCGCCAGCGCCATTGCACCGACCCCCGCAGACAGCCTGCCCGATCCAGAAGTTATTTTCATTCCGTATCTCCTCATTTCAGCACCACCTCCTCAAGCGTGCATTGGTTGAACTGTCTTGCGCGCCTTTGCGCCCGCTCCGGTTCCGAGCATATCGTCGGCTTTCCCGTGACGGTTCCCCTGATCGTCAAAGACGTGCAAGGCCTCGGGGCGGATGTAGACTTGAACGCCGTCGCCATCCTCCACATGAGGCGCAAGATGAGTGGTGAGGAACAGCTTTGCTCCCTTGCACTGCAATTCTATGATCCAGGACCCACCGGTCGGCAGAACGCCCGACACCGTCGCCTCTTCTCCAAAAGCCCCAGAGGGGACGTCTTCCGCCGTCGCGGCGATCGCCAGGGCCTCGGGCCTCATTCCGACAGAACCGATGCCATCGAGCGCGGGGAAATGCCTCGTGAAATAGGTACGCGCGGAGGCCGCGAGCGGGCTCCCGGCCGCCATTTCGATAATATTGATCGGCGGGCTGCCGACAAATTCGGCGACGAAGCGGTTGGCCGGCCGGTCATAGATGTCGTTGGGGGTGCCGCGTTGCTGCAGCGTGCCTTCGTTCATCACGGCAATCGATGTCGCGAGGGTCATGGCCTCCCACTGGTCGTGGGTCACGAAGACGATGGTGGTCCTGAACTCTTCGTGGAGGCGCTTGAGTTCTGCGCGCATCTCCAGACGCAGCCGTGCGTCGAGATTGGACAACGGCTCATCGAGCAGCAGCACGTCCGGATTGACGGCCAGCATCCGCGCCAGCGCCACGCGCTGCTGCTGCCCACCCGACAATTGCGAGGGGTAGCGGTCGCGGTATTTTTCGATGCCAAGGGTTTCCATGACCCGGGCAACGCGGGCCTCGCGTTCGGCCCTGGGAACCTTGCGCAACCGAAGGCCGAAATCGGTATTGCGTTCCACCGTCATATGCGGCCACAGCGCATAACTCTGGAAAACCAGGCCCATGCCGCGCTTTTCGGGCGAAACGAACGTGCCACTGCTGACGCAGTCGACAACCCTTTCGCCCACCGCGATCCTGCCGTCCGAAAGATGCTCGAGCCCGGCGATCATGCGCAGCGTCGTGGTCTTGCCGCAACCCGAAGGCCCGAGCAGGCACATGAACTCGCCGTCATCGATTTCGAGATCGAGGTTGGAAACCGCGTTGGCAGCATTGCCGCCATAATTCTTCTCGGCTCCATAGAGAGTGATTGCTGGCATGGCGGTCAGGTCCCCAGTCCATCGGCAAGATTGGTTTTGGTGAGTTTCTGGGCCAGAAGCGTCCCGAAATAGGCGATCGCGGCGATGATCAGCACCACAGCATTGGCGGCCTGCGTGTAATTATAATCGACCAGCCGCAGGGAATAGGTGGTGAGAACATCGGTGGCCGGCACGGCGAGGATGACGAAAAGGCTCAACCCCTTGATCCCCGAAATGAAGGGCAGAAGAATTCCCGTGACCAGCGCGCCCTTCTGGACCGGCACGACGATCCAGGCCATCCGCCGCAACCAGCCGGCTCCCGAGATCTGGGCGGCTTCTTCGGGGTCCTTGCCCAGTTGCATCATGGCGGAGATACCAGCGCGCGAGGCATAGGGCATCTGGTCGGCGACAAGTGCCAGCAGCAAGATTGCCGCCGTGCCGTAAAGGGCGGGTATGGGACCGCGCTGTACGGCAAAGAGCGAAAGGTAGGCGGCCGCGAACGCAATACCGGGAACGAGATAGGGCAGGAACGTCACTTGCCGCAAAAATCCGGCCAGGGGCCGCACCGGCGTGCGCACGACCACATAGCCGACCAGAAGTCCCAGCAGACCCGAACAGATCGAGGCCGTACCCACGATCGTGAGCGTATTCCAGGCAGCGCTCCAGAGCGAAGGCGAAAGCAGAATGCCGGTGCGAAGCGCGACTGTTTCAAGATCGGTCCCGATCCAGTAATCGAGCGTGAAATTGGACCAGGCAAAATTCGCCGGAACGCGCATGATGGTGGACAGCGAAAGGGTCAGCAGCGGGAGCCCGACCGAGACCAGAAAGATCAGCGCGGCAAATGCCGTTGCGGGGACCCGTAGCGGACCCAGCGCGCTCTTGCGGCTCATGGCACCCTTGGCGCCCACGGTCACGAATTTACGGGCCTCGCGTACGAGCCGCGCATCGATGAGCAGCGATATGACGCCGATCAGCATGATGGCCGCAGCCAGAACCGCCGCCACTCCGGTCTGGCGCGAGGAAATCGAGCGGTAAAGCCCCGTTGCCAGCAGATCGTAATTGACCGGCAGGCCGAGCACATAGGGGACACCGAACTCCCCGATACATTTGGCGAACGCAAGGATGATCGCGCTCATCAAGGCCGGCAGCATCATCGGCCCGATAATCCTGAAGGCGACGGTCGAGGACCGCGCACCAAGCATCCGCGCCGAGTCCTCAAGCTGGCTATCGAAACGCCGCAGGGCATTTCCGAACAGCAGGATGAAGAACGGAATATAATTGAGAGCGAGGATGATGGTGATCGGCACCTGGCCATAGGCAAGCCAGTCGGGGGGAGCAAAGCCCATCGCCTCGAACCATCCAAGCTGGCCGCCCACCGAACGGTTCTTGAAGAGCGTCGTCCAGGCCAGCGCGAACGTCCAGGCGGGCAGCATGAAGGGAACGATGAGGGCGGTCGCGAACCAGCGGCGCGCGAACATATCGGTCCGGCTCACAAGCCAGGCCAGCGGCCCGCCGATCGCCAGCGAAATCGTAATGGCGCCAATGGCCACCGACAGCGTGTTGAAAAGCGGGGCCCAGAACAGATTGCCCGCGACGGGCGAAAAAAGCGCGCGACTGATATAGTAGAGGGTCCATTCGCCAGGAGCGGCCCCGATGCGCCGCTCGTCACCGAACTGCACTCTCCCTGCATCGACCAGAAGCGAAGCGATCGGAACGATGATCAGATAGGCAAACAGCAGCGCGACCAGAATACCGAGCAGCGTGGTCGGCTCGCGCATCGAAATGCGGGCGCGGTAACGCAGTCTCCGCCAAAAACCCGGCACCGCCCCACGGCCAACGGGAGTGCCGACCACACTCATCAGGCGACTGCCCATACTGCATCATCGCAATGACAAACGCTCGCCCAAAGATACGCCGAAAGATCCCTCATACTTCCTCCCACCGCCGTTTTCGGGCCACCGAAGCGGCCCACCTCCGACAGCGACCGTATAATACCGAGGATGTCTGTCAAGGAATTTTTGCACACCTGTGCAAAAACAAGGCCACAGAATAATCCATTGAAGACTATAGATAATTCGGAACATTTGAGCGGATTTAGAAAGGTGCCCACCTCAGAACACGATATTCGCGCTCGGCAATTGCAATCCTGTGCACACGGTCTTGGTCTGCTCCTGCACAAAGAGCATCGCTTGGTTTGGGACTGATTTTATCCGGGCGACACGTCAATTCCCGGGACGCATGGTATTGCACACCATTGCAATGCTGCTAAGCTCAACTGTCTGGAATCCTCGGGAGGGGGGCCAGCAACAATGGCCACCATGAACTGGCCGATACTGGGAGAGAGAAATCATGATCCGCACCATAGCCGTTTCAGGTCTCGCCGCTGCGTCTTTATTGGGCGCTGCGGGCGTGGCAAATGCGCAGTCGGGCGAACTCGTGCTGTACTGCGCCGCCGACGAGGGCATCTGCCGCCTGCTGACCGAAACGTTCCAACGCGAAACCGGCATCAACGTCCTGATGACGCGCAAATCCTCGGGCGAGACCTATGCCCAGATCAAGGCCGAGGAAGGCCAGCCGCGCGGCGACGTGTGGTGGGGCGGCACTGGCGATCCGCATTTGCAGGCCGCGCAGGAAGGCCTCACATCGGTCTATGAATCGCCGATGCTGGCAGAACTTCAGGATTGGGCGGTCCGCCAGGCCGAAACCGCCGATTACCGCACAGTGGGTGTCTATGCTGGCGCGCTGGGCTTCGGGTACAACACCGATCTGATCGACCCCGCGAGCGAAAACGCCCCCAAATGCTGGGCCGACCTTATCGATGAGACCTATCGCGACGAAATCCAGGTCGCAAATCCAAATTCGTCCGGCACCGCCTATACTCTTTTGGCGACTCTGGTTCAGCTGATGGGCGAAGATGAAGCCTTCGAGTATCTGACGGCGCTCGATGACAATATCGCACAATATACGAGCTCCGGCTCGGCTCCGATCCGGGCGGCCGGCACGGGAGAAACCAGCATCGGGATCGTCTTCATGCACGACGCCGTCGCGCAGGCGGTTGCGGGCTCCCCGATCCAGGCCGTCGCTCCCTGCGAGGGAACCGGCTATGAAGTCGGCTCGATGAGCATCATCGAAGGTGGCCCGAACCCGGAAAATGCCCGCCTGTTCTATGACTGGGTGCTCACCCCCGCCGCACAGGAGCTCGGTGCCCAGGCGAACTCCTTCCAGGTTCCCTCAAACACCAATGCCGCCACGCCCGAGCAGTCCCCCAATCTAGAGGACATCCGGCTGATCGACTATGATTTCGCGCTCTACGGCTCGTCCGAGGAACGCAACCGCCTGCTCTCGCGCTGGGATGCGGAGATCGGCTCACGGTGAGAACCGGGCTGGTTCTGCTGAACCGGATCGGCGGTCTATGGCTTCTTCTGGGGCTGGCCGCCGTTCTGGTTCTGCCGTGGTATAAAGTCCCCCCTCCCGATATGGGCGGAGGTCCATCCCTTTTCGGAACTGCGCTCACGGAAGCGTTGATCGGGCGTTGGTGGTTATTACCACCCATACTCGCTGCGCTTGCGTTTGCCGCAGTGCGCATCCTGGCCGGCGAGCGCTGGCAGGCACACCGTCTCGTACCGTGGATTGCAGGGATTACCGCCGTCCTTTACCTCGCTCAAGCGTTTGGCATCGGGCTTCGCGGCCCGGCCATCGGCGGCATTTCCCTGCTCTTTCCGATGGCGGAAGCGGGACAGCCGGGGCTCGGACCGGGCGGCTTTGTCTTCGGCATTGCCCTCACCGGCATTATCGCCGAGGCGCTCGCCGTGCGCGGCTTTTGTCGCGGCGAGCGCTTTGCCGCCAATGCCGTGGTCTTTATCGTCGTCCTTTTGTCCCTCTTTGTCTTCTTCCCCATTCTGAGGCTGGGATCGGCCGCCCTTTTTTCTCCCGACGGCATCTTCCAGCCGGGGCTTTTCATCACCCGTTTGACGGCTCCCGACCTCTGGGGGCTCAATTGCCTCATCGGTGACGGCAGATGCGGCGTGGTGATCAATACGCTCATGCTGGGCATTCTTTCGGGCATCTTCTCGACTGCCCTGGGCCTTGCGCTGGCTTTGATCGTCGCGCGCACGGGGTTCCGCTTCAAGGGCGCGCTCCGGGCAGTCTCGATCTTGCCCATCATCACGCCACCCTTCGTCGTCGGTGTCGCCATCATCGTTTTGTTCGGACGCACGGGCGTCGTGACCGGCTGGCTCGATTTCCTTTTCGATGTACCCCGTACGCGCTGGGTCTATGGCCTGCCGGGTATCCTTCTGGCGCAGGTCCTCGCTTTCGCGCCGATCACCTTCCTTGTCCTGCTCGGCACGGTCGAGGCCATAAACCCCACGCTGGAAGAAGCCTCGAAGACCCTCGGCGGCAAGCCGCTTGCGACCTTCCGCACGGTCACCTGGCCGCTGCTGCGTCCGGGTATCGCCGCCGCTTTCCTTCTCGCCTTTATCGAAAGCCTTGCCGATTTCGGCAATCCGATCGTGCTCGGGGGCGGATATGACGTGCTTTCGATCCGCATCTTCTTTGCCGTTGTAGGCGCCAGATATGATCTGGGCAACGCTTCGGTTCTCGCCATCATATTGCTGACGCTCACTCTGAGCGCTTTCTGGCTGCAGACACGCTGGCTGGGCAAGAAGTCCTATGTGACGGTGACCGGAAAGTCCGATGCGGGTCTTTTTGCGCCGCTGCCCGGTCCAATCAAAACCGCCGCCTATCTTGCCATGATCCCATGGGTGCTTTTTACACTCGGCGTATACGCCATCGTCGTCATCGGCGGATTTGTCAGCGACATCGCCCGTTTCGATCTGGTCCCGACCTTCCGTCATCTGAGTACCGCATTCTCCTTCGAGATCGGCGCCACAGGGCTCGAGCTTTACGGCTCTGCATGGGATTCGCTGCGTACAACGCTACTGGTATCGGCCATCGCCGCGCCGCTGACCACCGCGGTTGGCATCCTGACCGCTTACCTGATCTCGCGCCAGGATTTTGCCGGCAAGGGCGCCTTCGAGTTCGGGACCATGCTCAGCTTCGCCATTCCGGGCACTGTGGTCGGCGTATCCTATGTCGCGGCGTTCAATGTGCCGCCCGTCGACATCACGGGCACGATGGCGATCCTCGTCATCTGCTTCATGTTCCGCAACATGCCGGTCGGAATGCGCGCCGGCATCGCAGCCCTTTCCCAGATCGACAGATCAATGGAGGAGGCCAGCCAGACCATGGGCGCGAGCGGGCTTTCGACGTTGCGCACCGTCGTGCTGCCCCTCATACGTCCCGCCATTTTTACCTCCATGGTCTATGCCTTCGTTACGGCCATGACTGCGGTATCGGCGGTTATTTTCCTCGTCAGCGCGCGCCATAACATGGCGACGGCCTATATCATGGGACGGGTCGAGAACGGCGAGTATCCCCTTGCCATCGCCTATTCGGCGGTCCTGATGATCATCATGATCGTCTCGATCGTCATCATCCAGCTTCTCATCGGCCGACGCCAACTCGGGCGACGCAGTGAACTTCAGAATACGCCTCCCGCCATTCCGGCAGAATAGGATTCCGCATAACCATGACTGAAAAAGCCATCGAGTTTGCCGACGTCGTCAAGCGCTATGGGACGGTCACGGCAGTTGACCGTATCAGTTTTTCGATCGAACGCGGTGAGCTGGTCACCTTCCTTGGCCCGTCCGGTTGCGGCAAGACGACCTCGCTTCGGTTGATCGCGGGCCTTGAGCTGCCCAGTGAGGGCGTGGTGCGCATTGCAGGCGAGGACGTATCGACCCGCGCCGCCTCCGAACGCAATGTCGGCATGGTCTTTCAGTCCTACGCCCTTTTCCCCCATATGAGCGTCATCGAGAACGTCGCCTATGGCCCGACCATTCGCGGCGGCGACAAGAAGGCGGCGGCCGATCGCGGTTACGAAATTCTCGCAATGCTCGGTCTCGAAGGTCTTGGGAAAAGGCTGCCGTCCGAGCTTTCAGGCGGCCAGCAGCAGCGGGTCGCGGTCGCGCGCGCCATCGTGCAGCAGCCTGACGTGCTGCTGTTCGACGAACCGCTATCGAACGTGGATGCCAAGCTGCGCCGAAGGGTCCGGCAGGAGATCCGCGACCTCCAGCGAAGGTTCAATCTCACCGCCGTTTATGTCACCCACGACCAGGAGGAGGCGCTGGCGGTCTCCGACCGCATCGTCGTCATGAACCAGGGCAGGATCGCGCAGATCGGCACGCCGGCCGAACTCTATAACCAGCCCAATTCGAGGTTCGTCGCCGACTTCATCGGCGACGCCAACCTTATCGAGGGCCACGTGGAAGGGGGCAGGTTCAAGGCGGGCGACCTCACGCTTGCCGTCGACGGCTCGCCAGACAGGCCGAAAGCGACCGTATCGGTCCGCCCCGAGCGTATCGTTTTTGACGGCGGCGCGGTCCGGGCGAAGGTGCGCGACGCAACCTATCTGGGCTCACGTTACGAATATTCGCTAGAAACCAGCTTCGGGAGCCTTCTGGCCTCCGCACCCATCGTGTCAACACCGCTGTCTCCCGGGACCGAAGTGGGCATCACCGTCCCCCCCGACGGCTTTACCCTCCTCAAAAACTGAGCGATTCTGGGAACGCGAAAAGAGACGCGCAGCGAACCCAGGTTGCTGCGGCGCCAGAGTGCATGGGCACACCCATCAGCCGCATCCCGGAAACATGCTATCCACGGCCATGAGCCGTGCCTGTCTGCCGTGATTTTTCAGCGGAAATCGTCTTTGGCCGCCATCACCTCCCCGACGATAAAATCGGCCACCAGAGCGACGCGGGATATGGCGCGCAGATCCTCGTGCATGACGAGCCAGTAGCTGCGCTCGAAGGTGAGAGCGGGAAGCACCGGCAAGAGGTCGGCACAGGATCGGGCGATATAGCCGTGGAGGATGCCGATTCCGGCCCCTGCCCGCACCGCTTCGGTCTGTCCGGTCGCACTCGACACCTCGATATCGGAGCGCCAATCCTTCCAGAGTTCGCGCGAAAAATTCAGCGAGGGGGTAAAGATCAGGTCCTCGACATAACCCACCAGCCGATGCCCGCCGAGATCCTCCACCCGTTGCGGTGCCCCGTACCGGTCGAGATAATCGCGCGAGGCGTAAAGCCCGAGGCTGTAGTCGACCAGCTTGCGCGCCACCAGCCGCCCTTCGGTGGGCCGCTCGACGGTGATCGCGATATCGGCCTCGCGGCGCGACAGCGAGAAACTGCGCGGCACCGGCACGAGCTGGACGGTGAGCCCGGGATGCCTGTCCATCAGTTTGCCGAGCCGTCTGGCAAGAAACGCCACCCCGAATCCGTCGGGCGCACCGATCCGCACGCTACCGGCAACCGCTCCGCCCGACTGACCGACTTCCCCCTGCGCCTCGAGCATGGCGCTCTCCATGATCTCGGCCCGGTCCAACAGAGCTTCGCCCTCGGCGGTCAGGTCACAGCCCCTGGTCCGGCGTGTGAAGAGCCGCACGCCAAACGTCTCTTCGAGCGCGTTCAGCCGGCGCGCCACGGTCGCATGATTAAGCCCCAAAGCGCGGGCGGCGCCAAGAATCTGACCGCTCCGGGCGATAGCGAGGAATATGCGTACGTCGTCCCAGTTCTGCATGGCTCTACTTTTCGCATATTGGATGCGGAAATATTGGCATTGTCGCAGCGAAAAGCAAAGCTCATGCTAGGGTCAGAGAATTTTGGGAGACTTCAGCATGCGTATGATCGGACATTTCATCGACGGCAAGCAGGTGGCGGGCACATCCGGACGCCACGCCGATGTCTTCAATCCCGCGACGGGCGAAATATCCGCCAAGGTCGCGCTCGCCTCGGCGGATAACCTCGATGCGGCCATTGCCGCCGCACGCGCGGCCCAGCCGCAATGGGCCGCCACCAACCCCCAGCGCCGCGCCCGTGTCTTTTTCCGCTTCGTCGATCTCATCAATCGCCACATGGACGAGTTGGCGGCACTTCTCTCCTCCGAGCATGGCAAGACGGTCGAGGATTCCAGAGGGGACATCCTGCGCGGCTTGGAGGTGGCCGAGTTCGTCTGCGGCATTCCGCATCTCCAAAAGGGCGAGTTCACCGAAGGCGCCGGGCCGGGTATCGACATGTATTCCCTGCGCCAGCCCGTTGGGATCGGCGCCGGCATCACCCCCTTCAACTTTCCGGCCATGATCCCGCTATGGATGTTCGCACCGGCCATCGCAGCCGGAAACGCCTTTATCCTCAAGCCTTCCGAACGCGACCCTTCCGTCCCCATGCGGCTGGCTGAGTTGATGACGGAGGCGGGACTGCCCCAGGGCATTCTCAACGTCGTCAACGGCGACAAGGAAACCGTGGATGGTATCCTCGGGCATGACGAGATCGGCGCCGTGTCCTTTGTCGGCTCCACCCCCATCGCCCGCTACGTCTATGCGACGGCCGCGCAGAACGGCAAGCGCGTGCAGGCTTTTGGCGGCGCCAAGAACCACATGATCGTCATGCCCGACGCCGACATGGACAAGACCGTCGATGCCCTGATGGGTGCGGGCTATGGCTCGGCCGGAGAGCGCTGCATGGCGATTTCGGTGGCCGTGCCGGTGGGCGAGGAAACGGCGGACCGGCTGGTCGCCGCGCTGGCTCCAAAGATCGAGGCCCTGAAGATCGGCCCCTACTCCGACGCCCAGAGCGAAATGGGACCGCTGATCACCAAGGCGGCCCAGGAGCGGGTGCTCTCGCTGATCGACAGGGGCGTCCAGGAAGGGGCCAGGCTCGTCGTCGACGGTCGCGGCTTCAAACTTCAGGGCTATGAGAACGGGCATTTCATCGGCGGCACGCTATTCGACCACGTCACACCGGACATGGACATCTACCGCGAAGAAATCTTCGGCCCGGTGCTCTCCGTCGTGCGCGCCAAATCCTATGACGAGGCGCTCGAGTTGCCCATGAAGCACGAATACGGCAACGGGGTCGCCATCTTCACCCGTGACGGCGACACCGCGCGCGATTTTGCCACGCGCGTCAATATTGGCATGGTGGGCATCAACGTGCCCATCCCCACGCCGATGGCCTACCACTCCTTCGGCGGCTGGAAGGCATCGGCCTTCGGCGATCTCAACCAGCACGGCACCGACTCGATCAAGTTCTGGACCCGGACCAAAACCGTAACCTCCCGCTGGCCCTCCGGCGCAAAGGAAGGCGCCCAGTTCGCCATGCCGACCATGGAGTAGTATCGAATAGATAAGGAGATGCCGGGCCCAGGCGGCTGACGTTGCCCGCCGGATGCCCACCACTATGTGGGTTCCAGTCGTCCACCCGCCATTTCCGGTTGCAACATTGGCGGCCAGATCAGAAATCTGTCGATAACAGATGAGAGGCGCAACGCCTGGATGGCTGCCGACCGCCCGGGCTTGACCACGAAAGCGATGATTTATCCGCTTTGCGGGACATGGTTTTCTTGCGCCTCAAAATCGGGGATTGGCTTCTGGCAGCAGCAGCCATGCCAGATCGGGTGAGCCGCGCTTGACCGATTTTGTGACGACATAGGTGTAATAGCGCTGCACCCCCACACCAGCTTCAAGCATGCCCTCGACCAGGTCCTGATAGTGGGCGACGCTCCGGCAGACCACGCCTATTGTATAGTCTATTTCACCACCGAGCGCCTCGCAGTCCACTATCCAGTTAGCCTCCTTCACATAGGTCTCGAACCTGCTGAAGGTGTGGCTGCGGTGAGATTCGAGCACGATCTGAGTTCGGAAAAACTGCAAGCCCGCCAACAGGTCCCCCCGCAAAGTCGCGTGGTAGGAAGCAATCAAGCCCGAATGCTCGAGTCTGCGCACCCGCTCGAAGCACGCGCTGGCCGAGAGGTTAACCCGCTTTGCAAGATCCGACTTGGAAATGCGCCCCTCGTTTTGAAGAATGGAGAGCATTTTCAAGTCGACTGCGTCGAGGTCCAGCCGGCCCAGGAAGAAGCGCCTATGTGCCGTACGTTCCATACTCATACCCTACCTGCACTATTTTCGCTCAATGGCGATATCAGAATAAAGTTTAGCCAACCTGTCGGCGCTCGCGATGGTTGAAACATCGGCCCTGTCCACCAAAACCGAAATATAATCGGTTTAGCAAGCCAAGTTCCAACTTTTCTTCGGCAGCACCCTGCTAAAATGGTGCTCAAGCTGGACTGTGAGCCAGTGATTGACTTTACGGGAACGTCAAGAAGGGGAATTCGATGAAGTTTAAGCTCGCACTGCTGGCCTCGATCGCAACCGGGGTGTTCGCAGCCACAGCCACGGCACAGGAGGTTCTTTATGTCGCTGGCAATGGTGGCTCACAAGAAGAACTAATGCGCGCAGAAATTTTCCCGGCCTTTCAGGAGGCAACCGGGGTGGAAATCGTCTACGTCGCTGGCAATTCCGCCAACGTGCTCGCGCGGCTGCTGGCCCAGCAGAACAACCAGGAAATCGACGTGGCCATGATGAACACCGGGCCGATGAGCCAGGCCATCGAACTGGGCATCTGCGGCGATCTCGACATCGGGGCGCACGAAGATAACATCTACGATTACGCCAAATTTTCCTCCGGCAAAGCCGTCGGGTTCGGTTCCGTTGCACTGGGTCTGGCCTATAATACGGAGACGTTCGCAGAAAACGAATGGGACGCCCCCACGTCGTGGACTGAACTCCAGGACGAAAAACACAAGGGCAGGATCGTTTTCCAACCGCTCAACAATACCAATGGTCTTCTGGCGCTCATCAAGATCGCTCAGATCAATGGCGGTGGCGTGGACAACATGGATCCCGGCTTTGCCGTCATGGAAGAGAATATCGCGCCCAACGTTCTCAGCTTCGAGCCGTCATCGGCCCGGCTGGCCGAAATGTTTCAGAGCGGCGAGGTCGACCTGTCCGTCTGGTCCTCGACCCAGGTGAAGGTGCTCGCGGAAACCGGTTTCCCTATTGAGCTCGCTTATCCCCAGGAAGGCGCAATGGTCATCTCCAACGATGTTTGCGCGATCGCCAAGGACGAGCCCAATCCGGCGGCTCAGGAATTCATCAACTTCCTGATCTCGCCCGAAATCCAGGAAACCCTGGCAAAAAATCTCGGCTTCAGCCCGACCAACAAACTGGCCGAACTGACTGAAGAGGAAGCCGTCGGCATTCCATATGGCGAGGAACAGGTCAGCCTTCTCGAGAACGTCGATTGGGACGTGGTGAACCAGAACCGCGAGGACTGGGACCGCCGTTGGGTCCGCGAGATCGAACGCTGATCAGCAGGACGCCGATTTTAGATGACACGTTCCAACGCAGCCACGAACACCGGCCATGCCTATCTCGAACTTGCGTCCCTGACTAAGCGATATGGGCAGATCACCGTTGTCGACAGTCTGACCTTGGATGTTCGGAAGGGAGAGTTCCTCTCCCTTCTCGGTCCTTCCGGGTGCGGCAAAACCACTACCCTGCAAATGATCGGCGGATTTGTTGAACCGACGTCGGGAAACATCCGACTGCAGGACAGGGATCTCGTCCGCACGCCGCCGAGCAAGCGCGGTCTGGGCATGGTATTTCAAAGCTATGCGCTATTCCCTCACATGACCGCGGCGCAAAACGTTGCTTACGGATTGGAAGTCCGGCGCGTGGGACGCGCCGAATGTGAGGAGCGGGTTGCCAGAGCTCTGGATCTGGTCGGGCTCGCAAAATTTGGCGACCGATATCCCCGGCGCATGTCGGGTGGACAGCAGCAGCGGGTCGCCCTGGCCCGGGCATTGGTGATCGAACCCTCGATCCTGCTTCTCGATGAACCGCTTTCCAATCTCGACGCAAGTCTGCGCGAAGAAATGCAGGTTGAACTTCGCCGGATTCAACAGGTGACCGGAACAACAACAATTTTGGTTACACACGATCAGAACGAGGCGATGGCTCTTTCTGATCGCATCGTTGTGATGCGTGCCGGTCAGGTTGAGCAGATCGGACGTCCCGAGCAGGTTTACGAACATCCGCAAACGGATTTCGTTGCACAGTTCCTCGGAAAGACCAATCTGGTCAGCGCGTCTGTAAGGACTGTGAATGGCGTCAAGGAGATCGTGATCGGCGATCAGAGCTTTGCCTGCGATACCGCTCTTCCCGAAGGCCCGGTCCGGATTGCGATACGTCCTGAAAAGATGCGGCTCGCGTCCAGTGGAATACCGGGAATCGTCAAAAACCGCGTCTTCCAGGGCACCCTATGGCTTCTCGAAATTACGAGTGAGCACGGCACCATTCTCGTCCAGCAGCCCAATGTGGGCACTCCGCCGCCGCGCATCGGATCGGCTTGCCATCTCGATCTGGATGGACGCGACATCCATACCTTCGGCACAGGAGTGTAGCGTGAGCGATACACTCGACTTCCGGCGTATCCCGTGGTCGCCCTTCCTGTTGGCCTTGCCAGCAGTCGTCGTATTTTTCGGCTTTCTGTTGGCGCCGTTGTTGTCGACGGCAATTCTGTCGCTGCAGGCATTCAGCCTCTACACCGGCATTCAGAACGTTTACAACCTTGCCAACTACATTGAGATTTTTTCGGACAACTATTTCTTTGAGATATTTGCACGAACGGCCAGAATTGCGGTCCTGACGACAGTATTGGCGATCGTCGTGGGTGCCCCGGAAGCCTATATCCTGATGCGTATGCGGGCGCCGTGGCGGGGGCTGTTTTTGTTGGTCGCGCTTGGACCTCTCTTGATCTCCGTGGTGTCCCGTACACTGGGCTGGGCCCTTCTTTTCGGCTCGAACGGGCTGATCAATGAAACGCTCATGGCTCTCGGCCTTGTCGAAAGCCCGGTCGCGTTGATGTACACCGAATTTGCGGTCGTGATCGCGCTAACGCATGTGCTGATGCCGTTCATGATCATCTCGGTGATGGTCACGCTGCAGCGCCTCAATCCACAGATCGAGAATGCGTCATTGTCGCTGGGCGCAAGCGGGTTCACAACGCTGCGCAGGGTGGTGATCCCCCAGATGGTGCCTGGCATTCTCGCCGGCTCCATTATCGTCTTCGCCATGGCCGCCAGTGCCTTTGCGACACCGCAGATCATCGGCGGCAGGCGGCTCAAGGTTATCGCAACCCTTGTCTATGACGAGTTCCTCTATTCTCTCAACTGGCCCCTGGGCGCGGCGCTCGCCATGCTTTTGTTCGCGGCCGTAATCGGCGTCACCGTCGGCTGCAACGCCCTGGCCGAACGCTACTTTGCGAGGATCTACAGATGAGAGGCCGCAATGGATTTTGGGCATTGGCATTTCACACCCTGTTCGTGATCTTCGTGCTTGCACCGATCGCGGTGGTCTGTCTTATCGCATTCACTCCGGAGTCTTACCTGGCGATGCCGACCAACGGGTTCTCGCTACGCTGGTTCGAGGCCCTGCTGGACAATCGGGATTTCGTGACCTCGTTTCAGACGAGCCTGATGCTCGGCCTGCTCTCGGCCAGCGCCGCCGCGCTTGTCGCCATTCCTGCCTCGATCGCAATCGTGCGCTACCGGTTTCCTGGCCGCCTCTTTCTTTTGACCTTGTGCATGTCGCCCCTGATGATCCCCTCGATCGTCCTCGGCGTGGCGTTCCTGCGGTATCTGTCTCAGATCGGGCTGGGCAGCACCATGCCCGGACTGATCCTGAGCCACGTCATCATAATCCTGCCCTTTATCCTGCGGACCGTGATGAACTCCTTTGGATCGCTGGACCCGGCACTCGACAATGCGGCCGCTTCGCTCGGCTCCTCGCCCTGGACGACCTTCAGGCGGGTCACCTTTCCGCTGATCGTCCCGGGGGTGGTAAGCGGCTGGATCCTGGCCTTCATCACCAGCTTCGACGAAGTGACCATGACCATCTTCATCGCGTCGCCGGGACTGACCACGCTGCCGGTCAGATTGATGCTCTATATCGAGGATTCCATCGACCCGCTGGTCGCCGCCGTCTCGGCCGTGCTGATTGCCCTGGCTGTTCTGACCATGCTGATCATCGACAGACTGTTCGGCCTCGACAAGATCCTGATCGGCAATATCGACTCCGACAAGAATTCCTAGCGTATATTCAGAAAGAAACATGATGAAAGTCCTGATCAAATCCGGGCCCGAGGAGAACTTTCCGCTCTGGGCAGAGTGCTTCAAGAAGGCAGATCCCTCCCTGGACGTTCATTTCTGGAGCGACAAGTCCGTAGATCCTGCCGATGTCGGATATGTGATGGTATGGGAGCCCCCGCAGGGCTGGCTGGCCAGCCTGCCCAATCTTGAGGTCGTGTTTTCCTCAGGCGCCGGGGTCGACCATATCACCAAGGACCCGTCCTGGCCCGAAGCTCTGCCGCTCGTGCGTATGGGGGGAGCCGACATGGCCCAGCGTATGGGAGAATTTGTTGTCTGGTCAGCGCTCTCGTTGCTGCGTGACACGCGCGATTTTGCTCTGGGCCAGGCGGCCCATGAATGGCGCTACAAGGAAGTCGAGCATTCCGCCCCCCAAAGGACTGTCGGCATAATGGGGTTGGGCAATCTCGGTGTCGGCTCGGCCCGGATGTTGTCCGCCGTTGGCTTCAATGTGAGGGGCTGGTCGCGGACTGCAAAAGACATCGAAGATCTCGAAACCTTTGCGGGTCCCGCAGAATTCGAGGCGTTCCTGTCCGGTGCCGATATCGTGGTGTGTCTGCTTCCCGCCACAGCCGAGACCAAGGGGCTGCTTGATGCCACCGCCTTTGCGGCGATGCCGCGCGGAGCCGGGATCATCAGCGTTGGTCGTGGCCAGCACCTGGTCGAAAGCGATCTCATCGCAGCTCTCGACAACGGTGGGTTGAGCGGCGCGGTTCTGGACGTGTTCGACAAGGAACCGCTCGCAGGAGACAGCCCGCTTTGGGATCACCCCAGGATCATAGTCACCCCGCACATCGCTTCGACGCCGAGCCGGCAGGAGAAAGCCGACTTCGTGGCGGCCTCGATCGAGCGACACAAAAACGGGCAAGCGCTCTCCAACGTCTTTGAGGCCGGGCGCGGTTACTGATCCCGGCGCTGAATAGGGCACGCAACCACACCTTCGCTCCGCTCATCTGAGGAGCGAGGGGCACCATGTACAATTGAACAAGGATATAGAACAACCATGACTGCCAGCATCACGCACATCTTCAACATCGATGCTGTGTCTGAAACGCCGCCTGTCGGCGTTCTGCTCGACGACAAGGATCATGGCGTGACCTGCACCGCCATCAACGCACAGGTTGACGGCCGGCCGCTCGATGACGGGTCGCATTTCGTAATCGTCAAATCTGGCGAGCTTGTATTGGAAGGATCGGACCGGCAGCCGGTCACGGTCCGGGTGGGTCAAGCCTGCATGGTGCCGTCGGGAGCCGGGTGGACGCTTACATCGACACCCGAAATAAGTGCGGTGCACGTCGCGGCGGCTGGAGAGCATGGTGCCGGCTCTCCCGTACTTCTCGATCCCGCGTCTCCGCCAGCCATGGCCACATGCGACCCCACGCCCGCTTCGCTGCTGACCTCCGAAACACCTGAGCAAGCCGACGTGACCGTTGCCAGCGGCGCTCGAGGGCAGATGAATGCCGGCGCCTGGAGCACGACGGCGTATTCCCGAGTTCCGATTGCCTTTCCCAAGCACGAGATCATGTATCTGCTCGAGGGCAACCTCACTTTGACTGAACAAGACGGTAGCCGCCACGCGTTCGGCGCGGGGGACGTGTTTCTTGCCGTCAAGGATACCGTTTTCGATTGGCAGACCGATGGATTGACCAAGATCTACCTCACATTCACGCCCAAGGCCGGCTGACCCATGACGATCGAGGCCGAAACGATGGACCCGGGCGCAAGAGGGGCGTTCGATCTGAGCGGCCGCATGGCGCTCGTCACGGGCGGAGGCTCCGGCCTGGGCTTTGCAATGGCAACCGCCCTTTGCCAGCACGGAGCCAGCGTTGTGCTGGTGGGCCGTGACGGCAAAAAGCTCGACAATGCCGTCTCCGAGTTGACCAGGCACGGTCACGCGGCGCGAGCGGAGATCTGTGACCTGGTCGATGCCGATGCGACCGAGGCTCTGCTCGAAGGCATCGACAGGCGCGGCGAGGTGATCGATATCCTGGTCAACAACGCGGGGGTCCAGCATCGCCAGCCATTGACCGAAATAAAGGATGCAGATTGGGACCGGGTTCTACTCACCAATCTCACTGTCCCGTTTCGGCTCGCGCGGACCGTTGGCCGCTCCATGATCGCGCGCCGATCCGGCAAGATCATCAACACTCTCTCTGTCCTTGCCGACCTTGGGCGGTCTTCGGTCGTGCCCTATGCGGCGGCCAAGGGCGGGCTCAAGATGTTCACGCGGGGGCTCGCGACCGAGTTCGGTCCTGCCAATATTCAGGTCAACGGCATAGCACCGGGCTATTTCGCCACCGACATGAACGCGGCACTTGTCGCGGACGACCAATTCTCGGGCTGGCTTCTGGCGCGGACACCCATGCGGCGCTGGGGTAAGCCAGCGGAACTTGGCGGCGCCGCCGTATTCTTAGCATCACAAGCATCCGATTTCGTCACCGGCCACGTGCTGACCGTGGACGGGGGCCTGACGGCATCGGTCTGAAACAGGGGACAAAATCATGACCAATTTAATCCGCCACACCACCGACAGGCACAAGCCGATAGTCGACGCCGGGAACGCATTGCTGGACGATGTCTATTTCGATCTCGTTCACCTCGAACCCGGCGAGGAAAATACTGTAAGCGTTCCGGGCTTCGAGCTTGTCCTCGTTGTTCAATCTGGCGCATGCACGATAACCTGCGACGACGAGGTCTTCCGCGACGTCGGCCGCCGGACCGACATCTGGAGCGGCAAGGCGGATTCGGTCTACGCCGGAACGGCTGAAACGATCCGGATCACAGCCGGTGGGGAGGGATGTGCCCTGGCAATTGCGGGAGGCGCCTGCCCCGAGCCATATGCCCCATTTCGTGTCACGCCCGAGGAAGTCGAAAGCGTCGTGGTGGGCTCGCCGGAAACCAAATCGAAGCGCGAGATCTTTCACATTCTCGGCCAGAACGGAAATGGCAGGGCAGGCAATCTTCTTGTCAGCGAACTCTATGCCGAGGATGGATGCTGGTCAGGCTACCCCCCTCACAAGCATGATACCGCCCGAGACGGCGAAACCAACCACGCCGAACTCTACCATTACAGATTTAACCCGCCGAGCGGTTTCGGTGCGCAGCTGCATTACGATTCCCAGGATGCTCGCGCCGAAATAATTCGCGACGGCGATACCTACCTCCTGCCGACCGGTTATCATCCGACCGTAACCTCACCGGGGCATCGCGCGTATGTATTCACGATATTGGTGGGGCGGGACCAGCGCGGGCTTGTTCAGTATTTCGATCCTGATCATGCGCATCTGATCGACTACATCCCAGGGCTTGCGGGAATGCGCGACAAATTCAAATAATACGGGGCGGCGGTCGAGATATCGGCCACTCTGCTCAGGAAGGATGTCGTGGACAAGATCAATATACGACCGGCACGAAAACAACGGTTGGCTGAAGTTATTTATGGCCAGATCTTGGAGCAGATCCTGGCTGCAAAACTCAACGAGGGCGACAAGCTGCCATCGGAGGCAGAGCTGGCGGTAAGCTGTGGCGTGTCACGTTCGGTCGTACGCGAAGCGCTGATGCGGTTGCAGGCCGACGGTCTGGTCAATGCGAAGAAAGGTATCGGTACGTTCGTGTCCACCCGGCCATCCCAAAGGCTGACCGAATTTGCCGAACCGGCTGAGATATCGGGATATCTGCGCTCGCTTGAGCCGCGCATCGTTCTGGAGGCGGAAGCTGCACGGCTGGCAGCACAAAGACGCACGGTGCCCCAATTATCGGCGATCAGGGAAGCAAACGAGGCGCTGCGCAAAGCGATCGAAAAAGGTGACGTTGGTCGAGAAGAGGACCTTGCTTTTCACGAAGCCATCGCAAAAGCGGCTGGAAATGAGTACTTTATTACCCTGCTCAAGCAAATTCGCCGTCCGGTGAGCCAGACAGTGGCAATAGGGCTGCAACTGGCACAGACCCGCACACTCGAACGTCGCAACCGCGTGATCGAGGAACATGCGAAAATCTATTCTGCCATCGCGTCGGAAGACGCCGAAGGTGCGGCAACATACATGCGCTACCATTTGCTTCAGGCACGCACCGGCTTGATCGATATGCACCACCTGGAAAGGTAGTCAATTCGGCTCGCTCGCCCTTTAGCCTGGCACGCCATGCAACCACCTTTCTCGCGAGTGGCTAGATCATTTCACGTTTTGATTGAACCGGCACAGAGCAGCGCGATCCATCCCCAATCGCCGTGCAGGCGACCTTCCGATCGCCCGGTGGAGATCAACCACCAAAAATTACCGCATCGGGAATAATGTAACTTTCGGCCCCATTGTCGATCGTAACCGATGTCTCATCGCCGGAATGCTCATAGTTAAATGTCGTGACGGCCGATTGCGGGCTGACCATGCCGTCAGAGAAGGCAATGACCCGGACAAAGCCATTGGGCAACGTGATGAAGACCGTCGCGATACCTGGCTGACCGCGAGTGACCCCGAATTCGCAGTTCGTGGCTGCCGAATTCGCCTCGATCACACATGGAATGGAGCCGACCGCATGGTAGTTCGTCCCTTCCACCATCGCATCGCCTTCAGGATCGGTCGGATAGCCTTCGCGGAGATAGCGGTGGGAAACCCAGCCGATCAGGCCATCGCCATCAGTTGCCGTCACCTGGCACCAGATTGTAGTGCGGGGTTGAGCGCAGTCGCCATTCTTCAGGATATCACCATTGCGGACCGTGCCGATGACCGCATGATCGGTTCCAGGCCCTGAGCGCACGTTGAGCCGATCGGCAGAAGACAGCCCATCGACCCTCCAATAATCGGGGCCACCCATCAGGCCGTCCGCATAGTCCCCCTGCGGCGCATCGGCTGTCTCGGCCCGCGCGGGTGCAGGCCCAGAACCCACCGCTCCATCACCCAATGTGACGGTGAGCGTCATGTCCGAAGAGCCTGTCTCAGCGGCCTGTCCAACGAGCAGCAACCGGATGACATATTCGCCGTCTTCCGGTAGTATTTGGGTGTGTGTCCTCTCGCCGGTCATGCTGCTGTAAAGACCGCCCGCATCACCTGATTTTGCGAGAACAAAGTTGGCCGAAGGGGTGACTGCCTCCAGGGCAATGGTCACCGACTGCCCGGCCATACCCTCGAAAGTATAGCCGTAGACGTCCTTGCCAACAATCATATGCTCGACAATCGCGCGACCGGAGCCAGCGGGAAAATCTATCGGTTCGGTGGGTATGACCAGTTGCGCATGCGCTGGCACAACAAGGCCAGCCACTAAAGCCAATACCAATGCATGAATCTTAAGCATCCCGGTCCTCGGGTTCAGATTGCAAGGTCAGAAGGCAATCCGCGACAAAAAACCAGATGGGCCATGGTCGCAACTGCGTCCACGGCAAGCAATCCAAGATTTATGTCTTGCCCGCCATCATAAACAAGGACGTGCCATCATCCGGGAAAATTACTACGTCTCCAGGGAAAGCGATATCCATATCACGCAACAAAATATCCATTTATCGAATAGGCCATAACGACATTCCGTATTCTTAAGCAGGCGGAAAGGCAGAGCTTCAACCGGGAACACCCCGGGCCAAGCGTGCAGTTCGAAATGTGGCAGATGGCGTTTCACCGAACCGGCGACGGTATTCGAGTGAGAACCGCCCCAAGTGCATGATCCCGCAGTCGCAAGCGATTTCAGTCACCGAGCCCTGCATCCCGATCTTCAAGCACTCTCGGGCACGGTCGAGGCGAACCGACGACAGGTACTGACGGGGAGTGCCTTCACCTTGGTCGCGGAAAGACTTTTGAAGTGATCTCAAGCTGACACCAACGGCAGAAGCGACTGAGGCGACGGTGATGGGGCTCGCATAGTGCTCCTGAATAACCTGCTTGGCTTTCCTGACGATCACCGCATCCAGGTTCGTGCTGGAGGACCCCAGAACAAGGCTTCCGGTATCCACGAGAAACTGCACCATCATTTCCTGTAGCAACGGCACTGCAAGCCGGTCTCGGCGCGTGTTGAAGGCAGGATCGCCACGACGTCGCTCATCCAGAACATATTGCACCAGGCCGATCAGGGGCAGGTCACGTCCGGTCAGGCCATCTGACGACAAGACCATTTGCAGCGGAGGAGAAAGGCGTCGTTCGTTTCCGGTTTCGAGAAAACTGTCCAAGCTCTCGAGAGACATCGTCACAGCCACCCCGGAAACCGGGGCGCCCTGCCCGCCGAAATGAAGCCAAAACTGACCGGGTGAAGAGATGCTCCCTACGCCATGGGCCGCAGCAGTCTGCCCGGCATCTGCCAGCTGCCCCAACTGGCCAGAGAATGTGCGTTCATAGCCTATGAAATCAGCGCGTGGCAGCCGTATTACACAATCGGTGACATCAAATCGGGTCAGCGACATGGTGCCGTCACCAACCAGCCCGCCAGAAGCCGAGAAATGACCGTCGTCCTGATCGTCGAATCGCGGAAATTGAATCCCGTCCGCTACTCCCTTGTAGGCAAGCAGAAGACCCGAAGACTCCAAGTCCTGTTCGATATGCGAAGCACGTATCTTGTACATGGCGGAAGGCCCCGCGCTTGTATTCCGATCCCGTCTAAAGCCTTTCCTGTTTTGATGGAATCAAAACGGGGTCTCTAAGTCTTTGATTTATCGCGTTTCCGAACCGAATAAGTGGTAGCCACTTATTCTGGAAACGCTCTAGGCGCCTTGAAAGCGTCGGCGTGTCTGGACAGGCGACTCTCCGAAGCGTTTCCGGTATTCACCCGCAAATCGGCCCTGATGGGCAATGCCGCACGCCTGTGCCACAGCCCCAATCGAGATTTGCGGTGTACCAATGAGCAGCCGCCTAGCCCGATCAAGCCGCAACCGGGACAGGAACTGGCGCGGCGTCTGGTCGGTGTGACGCCGGAAGGACAACTCAAGCTGGCGCAATCCCACTTGGGCCGCAGCGGCAACATCTGACATCCTCAACGGCTCCGCATACCGCGTCCGCATGAATTCCTGGGCACGCCGCAGAGCGTCCAATTCCATGTCACCGACGCCGGCCGCCACAAGCAACGCTCCTGTCGACTTCAACAGCGCGACGAAGGTGTCAACAAGCAGAGCCTCCATCAGCCGGCCAACGCGGCTGGCCGTTCCTGAACCGTAATAATCAAAATTGGAAATAACATGCGCGACCAAGCTGCGCAGCTCAGCATCAGCGTTCGTCTCGGTAACCTGGCTGACAATGACATCTTGCAAGGCTCCAACACGGAAATCCTGAGCACTTTCCAGATAACTGTCGAGTTCACGCATGTTCAGCGTGGCGGCCATACAACCGGTGTGAAAACTGGAAGGCTTGACCGACATCTGAACGGGCCGAGGACCAACGATAACGGCGGACGCCCCGTTCAGCTCCACATCTATGGACGACGAGACATACGACGCGCTTCCCAAACCGACGCGCTCGTACCGGATAGTGTCTTCAGCAGGAAGATGAAGGCTGACATTGCTGCATTCGCCCATTGAGACAGTTACCGCCCCTGAGCCAAGCTGCCCCCCCTTCATGCCGAAATATCCGTCAACAGTATCGGAAAACCGAAACATTTTCAGGCCAGCAGCCGCCTCCCCATAGACGTCTAACAGGCCGAGGCGATCAAGGTCTGCCTCGAGAGTCCGACCACGTAGCACCAGCATGCGCACCTCATTGCCGCCAACGGGTGTCGAAGTAGAGAATGAGAGTAACGCTTGTGAGCTTTGATGGTCCAGAGATTTGTTCGGAAATCGGATATTGTTCATACGCGTTTCGGATTGCCGTCCTTGGTACAAGGAATAGACTTGCTTGAGAACAGCTAGTGCTGTCCTGAAACATTCGAGGTGGCGGAATCATGAAAATGCAACGCAACTACACAATTCTTGCTGCCTTGCTGACAGGCATCCTGTCTGTTGCACCGGCAATCGCGGCGTCCCCGCCGCTGTGGGTGCCCTTTGCCATCGACACAGCAAACGGACCGGGAGATAAGACGCCCCACCATCGCATTCTACTGGCACAGTCAGGGCCGGATTTTTATCAGGTTTCAGGTCTGAACGCCGGAGACACCTTGAACGTTCGCAGCGGTCCTGGAACCGGATACCGAGTACTGGGCGTTGTGCGGCAAGGCGAAGTGGTCCGCAATCTGGGATGCAGGGACTCCGGCGCTCCGCGCTGGTGCCAGATCGAGAACCAGGCCGGTACGCTGCGAGGCTGGGCCTCCGGCCGCTATTTGCGGGAAGCGGGAGGCTTTCCCAGCGGCGGGGGCAATGCCGATGTCCCAGAAATTCTTCGGCGTACGAGTGGCGAAATCGAGGTTATGTGGGCGTCTGGCTGTACAATGCTTTACAATCAGAACGGCCGCCAAATCCAGGCCGGCGGCACCTGCAACAGCAATCAGAGGTCTCGATCGGATGATGCTGTCCTGAGGTTCCTCAACGAGCAAGGGGCGGGCGGAGACGACGGCTTCAACAATGGCGGCCAGCCAATACGGCTCAGTGGTGTTGGGTCCTTTGTCGGCGGCGGGCCAATTTCTGGCTCGATACAAAGCAACAATGGCCGCAACTGGGCGCTTGTCATAACTGGCGCGGGCTTTACCTGCACCGGCAGTATGACCAATCCTGCCGTTGATACCTCGCAGACCCCGCGCATCAACTGCACGGATGGGCGATCCGGGCTGGCGATCATTCAGCGCAACAGCAATGGTCGAACCTATACGCTGACTTTCAATCTATCGGATGCGAGCGGCGGCTTGATTACCATGAACTGATACCAACGGCTTTGGCGTGTGACTCTCGGGGGATTCCCAAACTGGCGGGTTGCTGATTCGATAGCGGGGAAGGAGATTCGCTCATGCCCGGATCGATACGATTGCGACAGGACTATTCCGCC
>NZ_QMEL01000012.1 GCF_003390885.1 Pelagibacterium sediminicola | reverse complement strand
CACATTGACGAGGACACACACCAATTCCAGCGCATAAACGCCAGAATAAAGAGTGTACCTCAATAGAAAAACGTGCACCGTATCAGTCGTGTCCGCAAATAACCCCTGAACCTAAATCCAAAGGCAAAAACACAAACCGCAGCCCACGTTTCCCTTCCAAATAAACAACAATGTCAAAAAGCGGACATCCCGCAAGGGACGTCAAATTCGTCGGCTCTCATAAAAAGCGGCGCAAACTGTTTTCATCCCGGTTTTGACAACCGGCAGTTCCTGCCGAACCTTTCCTGAAAGCTCGCCTCGGCAACACCCGTTCGGGCACCGCGTCGTCAGCGCTGGGGGTATATAGGGCCGAGGTATCTGCCTGTCAACACCCGGTTCTGAAAAAATCGAAACTTCTTTTTTTCCAGAACCTTGGCCGGATTTGCTGGGGGTTTGGAGGCCCCGTCCACCGGTATGGGGTATATAGGGCGCACCAATTGCCGAGTCAACAGGTCGTTTTTTATTCACAGGGCCGCGAACAGCAATACCAGCCCGAACCCCATGACAAGGAGCGCCCCGGCCAGTTCAAGCCACCACACGATCGTCGCGCCCGCCCCGTTGCCGCCTGCAAGGCGCAGGGCAACCCCCTTGGCCCCGACCGCGAGCGAAGCAAGCGCGGCAACCGTGAGCGCGGTACCCAGCGACATCATCAGGGTCGCAACGATCCCCGCCGCGAGAAGCCCCTGGCTCAATGCAAAGGCCAGCACGACGAGCGCCCCCGAACAGGGCCGCATGCCGACAGAAACGACGACGCCCAGCGCCGCCCGCCAGTCGCCCGCCGTCTGGGCAGGCTTGACCACGTGATGGTCGCAGCCATCGTCATGCCCGTGATCGTGCGCATGGTGATGGCGGTGCCCCAGACCAAGGATATGCCTCGCAGCGAGCCAGGCGCCCAAAAGGGCGATGAGCCCATAGGACGCAACCATCATCCAGTAAGCCGCATCGCTCATGGCCGTCGCCGTCATCCCCAGCACGGCTGCAACGATCAGCACAAAGCCGATGGCCACCGCCGCCTGCATCATCGCCGACAAGAAGCTCAGCACGACACCGCGCCGCAATTGCCGCTCGCTGGCGAGCACATAGGACGAGATGACCACCTTGCCGTGGCCCGGCCCGGCGGCATGAAAGACGCCATAGAGAAAACTGAGCCCGCCCAGAATCCAGAACGCATTGCCGTCCTCGTGGAGCGCGCCCAGCGCACCGGTCATGGCGCGGTAGAACACCCGCTGCTGTTCCCCGATCCAGCCGACAAGCCCACCCTGCCCCGGCGCGATGACCGGTTCGCTGGGCGGTGCGGCAAAGAGCGTGCGCGGCCGGCTGGCCTGCGCGGTTTCGTTCACCGCCTCGAGCGCGGTCGCAGGCTCGTGGAGCGGACAGGTGACGGTGACGAGATTGGCAAGGCTGCGCGCCGCCTCGCGCAGATGCGCGGGGATTTCGGTGACGTCGGGGCCGAGCATCCAGAGCTCCTCCTCCAGCGCCGGATCGATCGACAGCGGGGCATGCGCCTCCGCATAGCAATCGGACGGGGCGCCATCGAGCGTGATGGCGCCGGCTTCGGGAAAGCTGAACGCGGCGTAATATTCCGGATCGCCGACCTCGATGTCGAAACTGCGTCCGATCACGCGCGGCTCGGCAAAGCGCACCGTAAAGCTCAGCGTCAGCCGCTCGCCGTCATAGTCCATGGAAGGGTTCACCGCGTCGGCGATGGGCAGCGGATCGTCCCACGATCCGGCAAAGGTGTAATAGCTGTAGTAATCAAGCCCGACGATGTTTTCCTCGGCCAGCGGCTGGAGCTCCTCCCCGCTCAACGCCCCGTCGCCATCGGTATCGAGCCCCTGGATCGCCCAGGCGGAGAAATAGGGGTCGAACGTCCAGTGATGGCGTAATCCGGCGATTGCACCATCATCGAAAAACACCTCTCCGCGCGCGTCGATCCACACATGGGGATGCGCCTGCACGGGCAGCGCGAAAAGGCTGATGAGAAGACCGAAAAGAATACGGATCATTTCGAGGGCGAACCCACCGGGGTTTTCTCGAACCAATCGACGAGGAAATCGATCAGCGCCCTCACCTTGCCCGAGAGGTGCCGCCGGTGCGGATAGACCGCCTGCAGGAATGGCCGGTTCGGCAGATAGTCGGTCAGAACAGGCACGAGCCCTCCTCTTGCGATCACCTCGTCAGACAGGAAGCTGGGCAAAAGGGCAAAACCGAGGCCCTTTTGCGCGGCGACCAGCGCCCCTTGTGGAGAATTGACGCGCACAGGCCCATCCACGTGAACCGAAATCGTCCGGTTGCCATCAAAAAACTGCCAGTTGGCCTGCCCGGTCATGTTGGTGTCGATGACGCAAGGCAGCCCGCGCAGGGCCTCGGGCGTCGCCGGCGTGCCACACGCCCTGATGACCGAAGGCGCCGCGCAGACCGCCACCGTCGTTTCGGCGATCTTGCGCGCAATGAGCGAGGAATCGGCCATCCTGGAGATGCGCAGGGCCACGTCGACCCCCTCCTCAACCAGATCGACCATGCGGTCCTCGAGCCTCAGATCAAGCGTCACATCTGGATGCAGTTTGACGAACTCGAACAGGGGATCGAGCAACGTCGCTTCCCCGAAATTGCGCGGCGCGGATACCCGCAATATGCCGCGCGGGGCGGCGGTCTGTTCAGCGATGGAGGCATCGAGGTCGTCGAGCTGGGAGAGAATCTGGTTGACCTCGCGATAATAGGCCTCCCCTGCTTCGGTGAGGCTGAGCTTGCGCGTGGTGCGGTTCATCAGCCGGACCCCGAGATAATCCTCAAGATCGGTGACATACTTGGACAGCAGAGCCTTGGAGCGCCCGTGAACGCGCGCGGCGGCCGAAAAACCGCCCGCATCGTACACCTGAACGAAAGCCCTGATGCGCGCCAGATCCTGCATTATCGTCCCCGATTTCCCTCTTTCAGCCAGCCAAGGTCGAACCGCGCGACCTCGCCGAGCAACTCCGCAAAACCCTTGAGAATATGGTCCGCATGGATGGCCCCCTTTTCCCGATCCGCCAGCCGCGCATCGCCCACGACGCCCTTTTCATTGAGATCGCCCGAAAGCCAGCCGAACCGGTGCGCACCATAGCCCGATAGATAGAGCATGTCGGCCTCCAATGCTTCCAGCCGCGAGGGAAAATCGGCGATTGACCCGGTTTTTACGAGATCAGGCCGGTAATGGAGCATCAGCGCGGTCTCGATGGCGCCGCCATGGATACCGTATTTACGCTCGCGTTCCGAATATAGCCCTTCGGGAAACCCGAACCGCATCCAGGCCGTGCCCACGGCAAGCATATCGAGCTCCGCCCTTGCCTTCAAAATGACGGCATCGACCGTTGGCGTGTTGCCGCCATGGCTCGAAACGATGACCAGCCGCCGCCCGCCCGCCGCCGCAAAGTGGCTGGCGATCCCGAACCAGCGGGCGATCAGCGAGGCGACGGGAAGGCTTTTGGTCTCGTCGAACCGCCCATGCTCGTCAGAGGCCCCGATGGTCTGGATAGGCAGCACCACCGCATCGATCCCTCCATCGAGATAAGGCCCGAGCGCGCCCAGATGGCCGGCGGCAATGTCGCAGTCGGTGGAAGCGGGAAGATGGGGGCCATGCGCCTCGGTCGCCGCCACGGGCAGGATGGCAATGGTACGCCCGTTCACCGGAACGGCGTCGAGCCCGTCGAGCGTATCGAGATGGACAAGCGGCAAGACGAGTGTCTCCTTTTGCGGCAGCATCCCACGAACGATGAGACTTAGCTTGTGCGCCCACGACGAACAGCGGCCCCATCCGGTTAACTTTGCCACTATCGGTGATTCGACCTTTTTCGCGCGATCCTCTATTTCAGTCTGTCATGTCGAAAAAACCGTCCGCCTCCACGCTCTATCGCCTGATCGAAGCCGGCCATCTGGCCCGGCAGGCGCTGCTTGCACCGCTCGCCGCGCGCGGACTGGAAGCGGGTGACGATGCAGTGCTGCTCGGGCTCAAGGACACGGGCGGCACGACCATCGCGGCGCTGGCCGAATTCACCGGGCTCGATACGGACGGACTGGCCGCGATATTGCGCCGGCTCGAGGACAAGGGATTGCTGCTGCGCCTTGCCGTGGGGCCAGAGATGGAGCCCGGCGCACGGCTCTCCCAACAGGGGCACCTGATGCGGCAATCGATCGAGGAGCACTGGCGGCACCTCGAAACCGTGCTGGCCGAGGACCTCGGCGATAAACGGCACAAGCATCTGCGCAAGGGCCTCAAGCGCATCATCGGCCTGTTGCGGTTTTAAGAGCGCCTATCGCATTTCATGTCAGTGCGCGTGGCTTCACCCCACCCCAGCCCTCCCCATCAAGGGGAGGGTGTTTCCTTTGCTTGGCTATCTCCTTACGCACAATGGTCAGCATGGGCGGCAACCCTGCGGTGAAACGGGTGATATCGGCATCTGCAATCCGCCTTGGTCATAGGTTGGACGTGTTCTAAAAATACGGTTGCGCATCGGGGGCGGCTCCCATAGGTTCCGCCCCCCAAATCCGGACATCCGCCATGACGCCCTTCCATCGAATTCTCGGCAACAACCTCGTTGCCAACATCACCAATTTCACCGTCTGGTTCGCCATAACCTTCTGGATCTTCATCGAGACCCAATCGGTGTTCGCCACGGGCATGGTAGCGGGTATCTATCTGGTGTTCACCGCCGGGCTGGGCTTCTGGCTGGGTTCCATCGTCGACCACAACGGCAAGAAGATCTCGATGCTGGGCTCGAGCCTCGTTTCGTTCATTTTCTATGCCGCCGCTTTCGTGATGGTCCTCGCAGCGCCCGAAGGCGCCTTTGCCGACCCCTACGGAATTTATCTCTGGACCTTCGTGCTGCTGGTGATGCTGGGGGTGATCGCGGGTAACATCCGCGCGATTGCGCTCCCTACCCTCGTCACCATCCTCATCCCCGCCGAAGAGCGCGACAAGGCCAACGGGCTGGTGGGCATGGTGAGCGGCATCGGCTTTCTCATCACCTCGGCCATTTCGGGCTTTCTGGTTGCCTGGGGCGGCATGTACCTCACGCTAATCATCGCGCTTGGCGCCACGGGACTGGTTTTCTTCCATCTTCTGGGCATCCGGATCGACGAGGACCGCCCCGTTCCGGCCCAGAACGCGCCGCAGGAACCCAAAAGGGTGGACATAGCCGGCACCATCGCCGTCATCGCCGCCGTGCCGGGGCTGTTCGCGCTGATCTTTTTTTCGACCTTCAACAATTTCCTGGGCGGCATCTTCATGGCGCTGCTCGATGCCTATGGGCTATCGCTGGTTTCGGTCGAGATCTGGGGCCTGACCTTCGCGGTGCTGTCGACCGGCTTTATCATTTCCGGACTCGTCATCTCGCGCTACGGGCTGGGCAGGAACCCGCTCAAGACGCTTCTGATGGTCAACCTCATCACCTGGAGCGTGTGCTGCGTCTTTACCATCCAGCCCAATTTCTGGCTGCTGGTCGCCGGGTGTTTCGTCTGGATGCTGCTCGGCCCGGCCGCCGAAGCGGCCGAGCACACGACGCTGCAAAAAGTGGTCCCGCTCGAGCGGCAGGGGCGGGTCTTCGGCTTTGCCCAGTCGATCGAACAGGCCGCCTCCCCGCTGACGGCCTTTCTCATCGGGCCCTACACCCAGTTCATCGTCATCCCCTTCATGACCGACGGGGCGGGCGCGCGGACCATCGGGGGCTGGTTCGGCACCGGGCCCGATCGCGGCATGGCGCTGGTCTTTACCGTTGCGGGCCTGATTGGCGTTGCCGTGACGTTGTTGGCCTTTGCCTCCAAAGCCTATCGCCGGCTGTCGGCCTTTTATCTCGGGGTGCCCGACAGTGGAGAACTGAGGGACGATACGAGGCCGGCTTAGCGTATATAGGGGGCACCGCAGCCCCCTCACCCCCCACCCCTCTCCCACGAGGGGAGAGGGGGCAAAGATGGCCACCCCACGGTTCCCCTTCTCCCCTCGTGGGAGAAGGTGGCCCGGCAAAGCCGGGTCGGATGAGGGGGGACTGGCCCTAAGGCCCAAGCCTGCTTGCCCGGCGGTCGGCGCCCATGGTGAGGGCCAGGGTGAAGAACGCAAAGATCAGCATGCCGAACGCAACGATATGGGCTTCGGTCCAGCGCAATTGCTCGACATAGTCGAAGATGGCAATCGAGAGCACCTTGGTGCGGCCCGGAATATTGCCGCCGATCATCATCACGACGCCGAACTCGCCCACCGTATGGGCAAAGCCCAGCACTGCCGCCGTCAGATAACCGGGCCGGGCCAGCGGCAGGATGACGAGCACGAATGCCTTCCTGAAGTCGAACCCGAGCGAAAACGCCGCTTCGAGCGGCTCCTTGCCGATGGCGGCGAACGTATTGCGCAGCGGCTGGACGACGAAGGGCAGCGAATAAAAGACCGATCCGATGACCAGTCCCGTGAAGGTGAAGGCCAGCGTGCGCGCGCCCCAGAACGAGGCCAGCCATCCGCCCGGCCCACTGGGACCGAGCAGGATGAGCATGTAAAACCCCAGTACCGTAGGGGGCAGCACCAGCGGCAGCGCCACCAACGCGTTGACCACCACCGTCCAGCGCGATTTCGAGCGCGCCAGCCACCACGCGATGGGCGTACCGAGGACAAGCAGGATGACGGTCGTGACGAACGCCAGCGATACCGTCAGCCGGACGGCGGGCCAGATATCCCAGAAAAGCTGCATCTACTCCGCCACCGCGTACCCATAGCTTTCGATGATCGCGGTCCCCGTCCCGCTTCTCAAAAAGTCGAGAAAAGCGGCGGCGGCTTCATTATCCGTCGAGAGCAGAATCGCATCCTGGGTGATGGGGCTGTAAAGCGTCTCATCGACCAGCCATTGCGAACCGTCCTCGCGCCCGATGACCTGTGAGTAGGCGACGAAGCCCAGTTCGGCATTGCCGGTATCGACGAACTGATGAGTCTGCGAAATATTCTGCCCGATGACGAATTTGGACCGCAGCGTCTCGGTCAGCCCCAGCGCATCGAGCGTTTCGATGGCGGCGGCGCCATAGGGCGCGGCGGCCGGTTCGGCGATCGCGATGTTGGCGAACTCGCCTTCAAGACTCTCAGGGCCGGTGACCAGCCCTTCGATAGTCGAGAACAGCACCAGCTTGCCGATGGCATAGGAAAAAATGCTTTTGCCATCGCTATGCCCCTCATCGGCCAGCCGGGCGGGGGTTGCAGCGTCGGCGGAAAGCAGCGCATCGAAGGGCGCCCCTTGGATGATCTGGGTGTAGAGCGCGCCGGTCGCCCCGAAGCTGAACCCGATCGTCTGCCCGGTTTCCTCGGCAAAGGCCGCGCCCAGCTCTTCGGCCGCGGCGGTGAAATTGGCGGCGACCGCGATCTGCGCATCCTGCGCAAAGGCGGGAACGGCAAGAAGGGCAACAAGGGCGGAAAGGATGAGGGGCTTTGCGCTGGTCATGGGGCCGCACCGATATGTTTTGTTGAACATATCGATTTGTTACCGCGCGGCGGCACGCAAGGCAATGCGCTATTTCTTTTCGGCAATATCGCTCTTGAGCGCGCGGAGCGCGGCGACGTCCTCGGCGATCGCCGCTGCGGTCTTGTCCTGCATGGCGCGGTAATGGGCCAGCACTTTATGCCCGAGCGCGGTCAGTTCCGCCCCGCCCTGCGCTGCCCCGCCGCGTACGGTCTCGACCAGCGGCGCGCCGAATCCTGCATTGAGGGCCTGCACCAGTCCCCAGGCGCGCTTGTAGCTCATGCCCATCGCCTTGCCCGCCGCCGAGATCGAGCCGGTCTTCTCGATAAGCTCGAGAAGATCGGCCCGTCCCGGCCCGACATAGGCATCCTCATCGAGCGTCACCCGCAAGTGACCGAGGCCGGATGCAGGAACCGGGCGCTTCATCGCGCTAGCGGGCGAGCCCGGCGGCTTCCGCTGCAAGACGGCGGACGGACTCGAAATCCCCAGCCTTGATCGCCGCCTCGGGCACTACCCACGAACCGCCCACGCAGATGACGTTGGGGAGGCCAAGATAGGTCGGCGCATTCGCTATGGTGATGCCCCCGGTCGGGCAGAAAATGAGGTCCGGGAGCGGCGAGGCAAAGGATTTGAGCACCGGCGCCCCGCCCATCGCCTCGGCGGGGAAGAATTTGAGATAGGTATAGCCCATGAGGGAAGCGGCCATCGCCTCGGTGGGCGACGCAATGCCGGGCAACAGCGGGATCGAGACGTGTTCGGCGGCTTCCAGTAAAGCCACCGGCGCGCCGGGCGAGACCATGAACTGGCAGCCTGCATCCTGGGAGGCCTTGAGGTCTTCGAGCGTACGGCAGGTGCCCGAGCCGACCACGGCGCCGGGAACCTTTGCCATTTCCGCCATCACCTTGAGCGCGTTGGGCGTCCTCAGCGTCACTTCGAGATTGACGAGCCCACCCGCCACCAGCGCCTCGGCCAGCGCGCGGGCGCTCGAAACGTCGTCATGGATGATGACCGGCACGACGGGGGCCGCCGAAAGGATGGTCTTGAGCTTGTTTACGTCCTGCGCCATGCGATCCGTCTCCAACGAAAGTCGAACTCCATGGGGCTCCCTCTAACATGCGTTTTATTGAATTGGGAACCGAAACTGCCTAAGTACAGGGCCGGTCGCGTGGGCGGCTGCTCTTTTCTCTCATTGAGGGGCCAGCAATGATCCAGCAAATCAACGCGATCACACCGATGGAGGACGCGCGCGCCGTCCTTGCCGACACCTTCGATCTCAAATTCTCAAAGGCGATTGAAAAGGCGACCCGCCCGATCTTCGAGAAGGTCCGCGACCGCATCCCCAAAGTCGAGTGGCCGTTTTTCGCGCCGCTGATTTTCGAGATCAACCGGCTCAAGAAAGAAAAGAACGCCGTCATCCTCGCCCATAATTACCAGACCCCGCAAATCTATTACGGGGTCGCGGACGTGGTGGGCGACAGCCTCCAGTTGGCGATCGAGGCAACGCGGGTCGAGGCCGACATCATCGTCCAGTGCGGCGTACACTTCATGGCCGAGACCTCCAAACTGCTCAACCCGCAAAAGACGGTACTTATCCCCGACAGCCGCGCCGGGTGCTCGCTCGCCGCCTCGATCACCGCCGACGACGTGCGCGCCATGCGCGCCAGCTATCCCGGCGTGCCGGTGGTGACCTATGTCAACTCCTCCGCCGCCGTGAAGGCCGAGACCGATGTGTGCTGCACCTCATCGAACGCCCTCCAGATCGTCGAGGCGGTCAAGGGCGACACGGTCATCATGATCCCCGACCAGTATCTGGCGCAGAACACCGCCAAAAAGACCAAAAAGAAGATCATCACCTGGGCGGGCGCCTGCGAGGTGCACGAAACCTTCACCGCCGGCGACATCGCCGAATTGCGCGCCGCCTATCCGGGCGCAAAGATCATTGCCCACCCCGAATGCCCCCCCGAAGTGATCGATGCGGTGGATTTCGCCGGATCGACCTCGGGCATGATCAACTGGGTCAAGACCGAAAAGCCCGCCAAGGTGGTGATGGTCACCGAATGCTCGATGAGCGATAACGTCGCCGCCGAGACGGAAGGCGTATCGTTCCTGCGCGGCTGCAACATCTGCCCGCACATGAAGCGCATCAATCTCGAAAACATCCTCTGGAGCCTGCATACGGGCACCGAGGAGGTGACCATTGCCGAGGAATTGATGGAGCCCGCACGGGCCTCGGTGGAGCGGATGATCGAGATGTCGGCGCAGAAAGAGTGAGAGGTCCGGCGGTTGTCGCTAAAATCGCTCTGGTCCCCGGGAATAAATCCCGGGGTGACAAGCGGGCATGGGGCGGGTATCGGCCAAGATCACCAATGTCATTCCGGGGCTCGTTCCCGGAGTCCAGCGCGATCCAGCCCTGATCGCCGGAACAGGCCGCCCCCTTCAAAACTCCCTAAACCACGTCCTGCCATTCCTTGTGCCGCGCGATCTGGGCCTTGGCGAAGGGACAGAGGGGAATGATTTTTATCCCTTCCGCACGTGCGTCCTCGACCCCGCGTTCAACCAGCGCCTGCCCGATCCGCATGCCGCGCAGCGCGTCGGGGACGCTTGTGTGGTCGATGATGATCTGGCGGGTTCCGACCCGGGTGTAGGTCATCTCCGCCTCATGGCCATCGACACGTACGACATAGCGGCCCTTGGACGGGCCGTCCTCGCGCTCGACGGTGAAATTCCGGTCCGGATCGCTCATCGGCTTTCTCCTGTTGCGAGCCAAGTCTAGCAGCAGCATGACCCGGCACAAGCCTCGCCCCCATGCTTGCCAAGCCGGTTTGACGCGCCTAAACCCGTCCCTCCTGATGCCGGGGGACGCATATGGAAATCTTTGACAATACGTTCAACGCCGAAGGCGTCGTGATCGTCGGGGCGGGGCTTGCGGGGCTGTTTTGCGCATTGAAGCTCAGCCCCCGGCCCGTCACCGTTCTGTCTCCCATGCCGCTGGGCAATGGCGCCTCTTCGAGCTGGGCGCAGGGCGGGGTCGCCGCTGCCGTGGGCAAGGGCGATACCGCTACGGCCCACGCCCGCGACACCGAAATGGCGGGCGCGGGGATCGTCGACCACGGCATCGCCGAATCGGTGACCGCCGAAGCCGCCGCGCGCATCGACGATCTTGCCCGCTGGGGCACCCCGTTCGACAGGGACGCGCTGGGCCAGTTCGTCCTTTCCCGCGAGGCGGCCCATTCGGCCAACCGCGTGGTGCGCGTTTCCGGCGACCGGGCGGGGCACGCCATCATGCAGGCGATCATCGCCCAGGTGCGGAAAACCCCCTCGATCCGCGTGGTCGAGGGCATCACCGCCGTCGACCTCGCCCGCGCCGAAGGGCGCGTGGTGGGAGTTTTCTGCCGCAAGCTGGGGGATCGCTATGTCGAGCCGGTCTTCATCCGCGCCCGCGCCACGGTGCTGGCCGCCGGCGGTCTGGGCGGGCTTTATGCCGTCACCACCAATCCGCCCTCGGTGCGCGGGCACGCCATGGGCATGGCGGCGCGGGCGGGCGCCATCATCGCCGACCCCGAATTCGTACAGTTCCACCCCACCGCGATTCTGACCGGCGAGGACCCCGCCCCGCTCGCCACCGAAGCCCTGCGCGGGGAAGGCGCGACCCTCGTCAACGAACGCGGCGAACGGTTCATGATGGACGAGCACCCCGACGCCGAACTGGCCCCGCGCGATATCGTCGCCCGCGCCAGCTTCCGGCAGATCAGGAACGGCCACAGGGTTTACCTCGATACACGCGCGGCGCTGGGCGCACGTATCCTCGATGCCTATCCCACCGTCGTCCAGTATTGCGCCAGGGCCGGGATCGATCCAATGATCGATCCCATCCCAGTCACCCCGGCAGCCCACTATCATATGGGCGGGGTGAAGGTGGATGCCGACGGGCGCTCCTCGCTTCCAGGCCTGTGGGTGTGCGGCGAAGCCTCATGCACGGGGCTTCACGGCGCCAACCGGCTGGCCTCCAATTCACTCCTCGAAGCCATCGTTTACGGCGCGCGCATCGCACAAGACATTTCCGGCCTCGAACCGGCAAGGGCCGCCCTACCCCCTTTCGACGGCATCGCATGGGACGCGGCGAAGGGCGCGGAGGCGGAAACGATCCTGCGCAACCTCAAGGCCGTGCGCGATCTGCGCGAAACGATGAGCGATTTCGTGGGCGTCGAGCGCAATGGGGAGGGGCTGAAGACGGCGCTGCGCACCATCCTCGAACTGGAAGAAACCGCGCAGGGCGTCACCCGCGCCTATCTCAACATGACAACCGCCGCCACGCTGGTCGCCGCCGGCGCGCTCCGGCGCACCGAAAGCCGGGGCGGCCATTTCAGGACCGATTTCCCGCAAACCGACGCCAACTGGCAGACACATACGGAAATGACGCTCGATGAGGCGCTCAGCATAAGGGCCCGGGCCTGAGGGGAATTTTGACGAAAGCAGCCTCACACCCTCCCCTCTCTTTCCCGGCGAACGCCGGGATCCAGAGCGAATTCTCCACGCAACCCGAATGTCAAGAAGTGGACTCCGGCTTTCGCCGGAGAAGCAAGAGGGAGGCGATTTAAACGGCCAGCACCGCCTCGACCTCGGCCCGCCTGGGCGGGTTGCAGCCATGGTGGCCGCAGTTGAGTCCCGCCGTAACCGAACCGAATCGCAACACCGCTTCGAGCGCCTTCGCATCGAGCGCGCCGAGCCGGCCCGCCGCCAGCGCATCGCGGTCGGCCAGCGCGGTGAGGACCCCCGCCATCAGGCTGTCCCCGGCCCCCACCGTATCCCCGAAAACCGGCGGAGCATGAATGGGCGCTCGGGCCGACGCGTTGCGCGTAAAGGCGCGCGAGCCGTTTTCCCCCAGCGTTACGACGACCAGTTCGGCATTGGGCCGCGCCAGGAGCGCCTCGGCGTGCTGCTCGATCGTGAGCGATGTATCGAGATGGTCAAGATCCTCGTCGGAAACCTTGATGATATGGGCAAGGTCGAGAAAAGCCGAAAGCCGGGATTTATAGCCCGCAAAATCGGAAATGAGGCTCGGGCGCACATTGGGATCGATCGAGATGATCGTTCCCGCCGCGGCAACCGCCCCTATCACTGCGGACCAGACGGTAAAATCCTCGGGCTCGATGGGCAGAAATCCCCCGATCTGGAAAAGATCGATCTTTTGGGGCAGCGAGGCGTTGAGCTTTGCAACCGATATGTCGCGCTCGGCCGTCCCCTGCCGATAAAAGGCGTAGGCCGGAAGACCCTTGGTGTTGCGCGTCACCACGGCGAGCGTCGTATTGGCGGACGAACGCTCGGCGACCAGTTGCCTCACGCCCGCCGCTTCGAGCGGCCCCAAAAGCAGGTCCCCGAACGTGTCGGTCGAGATCGGGCATAGATACCCTGTCTCATTTCCCAGCCGTGCCAGCGCAATCGCGCAGTTATAGGGCGATCCGCCCGCATGGGCGCCCATCGTCAATGGTTCGCCCGCCGCCTGTGGCTGTGCCACCAGATCGACCAGACTTTCCCCCGCCACAACCAGCATCGTCAAAATCCCTCTATCCGCTGCGCGATCTATAGAATTGGCTTGGCCGATTGGCAACTTTGTGCGGGCGCCGATCCACGCTTTGCGCTAGGTGATGGGAAAAGACCGAATCTTACCGGAAAGGAGCCGCGATGACCGGGCTTGAAGACCGCATCGAGGCGCTGGAGATTCGCGCCGCCCATCAGGACCGCACAATCGACGATCTTAATACGGTGATCGCCGATCAATGGCGCGAGATCGACCGCCTCAAACGCCTCATCGCACGGATCGACGACCAGATGGCGGCGGTCGAGCTTCTGGCGCGAACCGGCGAAAAAGAACCGCCCCCGCCCCATTATTGAACTAAACGCACCAGTCGCGCCGGGCGCCGTCCCATGCCCGGGCCAGCCCTTCGCTAACCAGCACCATGCCCAGCGATTGGCCGTCCCGTTCGAGGATGCGCAGCTTGCGGCCATAGACGTCCTCGTCGCGCGAATAAGGCGTGGCAATGAACGGGCCCTGGTTGAGCAGCGCAACGAGGCGCACCGTTGCCGCCTGCCCCAGCGCCAGTTCCTGCGGGCAGCCGTAATTGCGCACTTCCGGGGTATCGATATCGGCGATGCGGATCGAGACGCCCTCCACCCGGATGGTATCGCCATCGATGACGCAGGTGCCGCCCGCCCCGCTGCACGGAGCAAAGTGCCGATCGATCGCCTCGCCGCGCGGCGCGGCGCTGGCAAGGGGCGCCCTGTCGAACGGGATGGACACGAATCCGCGTTCGAGCGCCACATAGGCAAGCGCCCCGACCGCGAGGGCGGCGAGAAGGAATTCGGGCACCGGCCAACGGACCGGCTGATGAGTCCGGCCCGCCCCCCTTGCCCGCTGCCGCCCGAATTGCGTCGATTTGTTCACCCCGGCCTCCAGATTGCGCCCAAGGAACGGTATCGGGGGTGTCCTAAGATCGGGTAAGCGCAATCGGGAGGGCTACGGACCGGTAGCGTTGCGTACGGCTTTACCTGCCGATAACGGGACCGCATGGGCATGGCGAACCGGGCCCGCCATGCTATAAGCGAGGCGAAGCAGTATGTTCCATAGCGTCCTGTTAGGTTGAGTTGGGGGGACTCATGAAGGGGAATGCGGCTCCCTATGATTTCCTGGTCCGTCCTGCGCATATGCCGCGAGGATCGCTGGCCAGACACGTCGCCGACCAGTTCCGGGACGCCATCGTATCGCTGAAGCTCCCGCCCGGCACCGTGCTCAACAAGTCCGAGATCTGCACCCGGCTCGGAGTATCACGTTCGCCGGTCGCCGAGGCCATGGCGCGGCTCAAATCCGAAGGGCTGATCGATATCCTGCCCCAGCGGGGCACGGTGGTCTCGCTGGTTTCGATCGGCGATGCCGAGGAATCGATCTTCGTGCGCAAGGGACTCGAATGCGAGGCGGTGCGCCTGCTGACCCAGACCCCTCCCGATGGCCTGTTCGATGCATTAAGGGAGAATCTCGATCGCCAGCGCCACGTCGTCGAGGCCATGGATGCGGCCCTGTTTCATACGCTCGACCTTGGATTTCATGCCCTCATCGTCGATGCGATCGGGCACAGCCGCATAAAATCGATGGTCGAATCGGCCCGCAACAATCTCAACCGCGCAAGGCAGCTCACCAATTCGATCCGCCGGCTTACCGTCGGACTCGACGAACACATTCGGATTGTCCAGGCCATGGAAACAGGTGACCCCGATCACGCCGCCGCCGTCATGCGCCAGCACCTCAATGGGGTGCTGATGGAAATCCAGCAATTCGCCCGGAACTATCCTCACCTGTTTGCCGACGGCGTCATCCTGCCCGCCTCCGGTCTGGACAGGGCGCTCTGACGCAAGGGCGTTTCCGGCGCGAAAAGTGGCGAGGTTGCATTTCCTCATGTGATAGCCTGCGGGCATCGCGCCAAAGGCGAGCGGGAGCATTGCAATGAATGACGAGCACATCATCGAGCGGACCGATACCCCGGCCGGGGGACGATACGAGATCGATCTGGGCGATGGCTACAAGGCCGAGATGACCTATCGCTGGCGCGACGGGGTCATGGTGATCAACCACACCGGCGTTCCCCGCCCCTTCGAGGGGCGGGGCATCGCGCTCAAGCTCGTCAAGCGCGCTATCGCCGACGCCCGCGAGGACGGATTCCGGATCGACCCCGTCTGCCCCTATGTCGACGTCCAGTTCCGCCGCCACGCCGATTGGGGTGATCTGCGGGCGGGGTAGGGTATCCCGGGTTTCCGGCCAGCACCGCAGCCCCCTCACCCCCAACCCCTCTCCCACGGGGGGAGAGGGGGGCTCAAGTGGTAGCCCCACGGTTCCCCTTCTCCCCCCGTGGGATTGAGGAATGTCCCAAAGGGCAAATCGCTCCAGTGGAGCGATTTGAATGACGAAAGTGGGCTTTCGCGAAGCGAAAGGTCGGATGAGGGGGGCGCGATGCTAACGGCCCCGCCAAGCCCGCTTCCTACCGATCGAACCTATTCAACGTCGCCCACAAACCGGGCGATGGCCTGCAACTCCTCGTTGCGGACTTCGTGCCCGCCGCCGTGCCAGAAGGTCTGGGTGCGGGCGTCCTGGGCGGCGAAATAATCGGCCAGTGCACGGGTTTGCGGCGCGGGGCAGATCGGATCGTGCTCGCCGGCGGTGATGAGGATGTCGCGGCCCGCAAGCCCGGCCACGGGCGCCGGCGCCCACGGGATCAGCGGGTGCATCAGCACCGCCGCGTCGAAAAGGCCGGGCGCTTCGAGCATCACCGAGGCAAGGATATTGGCCCCGTTGGAATAGCCGAGCCCGAGAACCTTGCCCTCGCCCTTCGCCTCGGCGACAAAATCGGCCATCGCCTTTGTGCGTTGCGCAAGGTCGTCCATATCGTAGCGGCCCTCACCGGTGCGCCGGAAATAGCGCAGCGCACCGCCTTCCGAGACGTCCCCGCGCGGAGCGATGACCCTCGCATCGGGCCGCAATTGCCGGGCGAGCTCGAAGAACTGGTTCTCATCGCCCCCAGTGCCGTGAAAGACAAAGAAGGTTAGCGCCCCGGCATCGGGCTGCTCGTGGCGCTTGTGAATGTAGTTTTGCGTGCTCATGCCACATCCTTTATCTCGGGCAGATGGGATTGGAGCCAGGACCGCAGATGCTCGTGCTGGCTGGGGAGTTTCAGCGCCTCGCCCAGATGCGCGCTGTCCTCGTCCCGGTCGAACCCCGGCTCATTGGTCGCGATCTCGAACAGCACCCCGCCGGGGGTCCTGAAATAGATCGCATAGAAATAATCCCGGTCGATCACCGGCGTGACGTTATGGCCCGCATCGACCAGCGCCTGCCGGACCGCGAGCTGGTCGGCCCGATTGTCGACGGCAAAGGCGATATGGTGCACCGAGCCGGCCCCCAATTCGCCACGCGGCATGTTGGGCAGGGTCTCGATATCGATGACATCGGCACCATTGCCGCCCGCAAGCGCGAACCGCTTGATGCCCTTGTTCGTATCGGCGTGGTGATAGCCCATGAACTTCAGAAGCTCCTCGGTCGCCCCGCTGTCGCGCAGGCGTAGGGACGCGCCCTGAAAGCCTCGGATCGCCTCGTCGCCCGCCACCGTGCCGCCGGTCCAGGGCGCGCGCGGATCGTTTTCGATTTCGGCCAGCGCGAACATGTCGCCATCCACCGCCTTGAAACGCAGGCGCTTTTCGCCGAACCGTTCATCGGCGGCAACGCCTTCAACGCCTTGGGCAACGAGCCGGTCCTGCCAGAATTTGAGGCTCCCCTCGGGCACCGAGAACATCGTCTCGCCCACTTCGCCGGTGCCGGGGCGGCCCCTTATGATGTGGGGAAAGGGGAAATAGGTCATCACCGAACCGGGCGAGCCCGCCTCGTCGCCATAGTAGAGGTGATAGACGGAAGGCTCGTCGAAATTGACGGTTTTCTTCACCCGGCGCAGGCCGAGCGTTGCGGTGAAAAAGTGGTTGTTGGCGTTGGCATCGCGCGACATGGAGGTGACGTGATGCAGGCCCCTGATCTGTCCGGTCATGGGATCGCTCCTTGCTTGGCCCCCTCGGGGGGCGTTTCATGGAGCAATATAACACCGCTGCCCGGCCCGATAATCGGTGCCCGATCTCATTGTTTATTCGATTTTAGCGAACAATGGGCCGGATGCGATAGGCGCAGCGCCGCGCGCCCGCCACGATATGCTCGATCCGCTCGACGTGGGCATCGGGGCCGAGTACCTCGCGGAACACGGAAAGCTCGGCGCGGCAGAATTTCTGGCAGGCGCTGGCCGCCGCGCAGATCGGGCAATGGTTCTCATAGAGCATGTAGCCCTCGTCGTCCTCGGCCCAGTCGGCCATATAGCCCTCGACGCTGCGCAGCCGGGCGAGCCGTTCGACGCGCTCGCCCAGATCCCTGGCATCGGCCATTTCGGCAAGATAGGCCGCCCGCGTCCGCGCCTCGCGCGTATCGATGAGCTTTTCGAGCATGGCTTCGCCCAATTCGTCGCGCACCATGTCCAAAAGATCGACGGCAAGCGCGGCGTGGGTATCGGGAAAACGGGCCTGTGCCCCGGCGGTCAGCCGCCAGAATTGCGAGGGGCGCCCGACCCCGCTGGCCCGCGACCAGCTTTCGACCAGCCCCTCCTCCGCAAGCCGCACCAATTGCTGGCGGGCCGCTTCGCCCGAGGTGCCCAGAACCCGGCCAAGCCCGGCTGCCGTCTGCTCGCCGTGCATCTTGAGCTGGAACAGGATGCGCTCGGCGGCGCTGCGCGGGGTCCATCCGGTATTGAGTGTCGCGCTGCTTGACATGGCTCCGACGCGAGATTTAGAAAGCACTGACTTGGAAAATACAGTGGCCGAAAGGCAAGATCAAGCCGTTGGCCCGGAAAGCCGAACCCATGCCCCCCAAAAAAGTCCGCACCTTGGGCGCGGACGCCGCTCCGGCGTCCCGTAGCGTCAGCATGTCTCCGGCCTCCGCCGGGGTCGATGACGCGCTCGATCTTGCCCATTTCACCGATACGATGTCGCGGCTTGCCGCAACCGTATGCATCGCCGCGTCGGCAGACGAAAGCGAGCGCCATGCCCGCACCGTCACCGCCGTCACCTCGCTCTCAGCCCAGCCGCCCTCGCTTCTGGTCTCGATCACCAAGGGCAGCGATCTGGCGCACCTGATCGCAAGGACCAACCGCTTCTCGCTCAACCTTCTGGCCGAGGACCAGCAGGAGGTGGGCGACGCCTTTGCCGGAAAGCTCAGGGTCGAGGATCGTTTCTCCGTGGGGCACTGGACGCAATGGCCCTCGGGCCAGCCGCGCCTCGAAGGAGCGGCGACCGCCATCGAATGCCGCGTGGCGGGCAGCATCGATCTGGACACCCATTGCCTATTCGTGGGCGTGCTCACCGGCGCTCAGACGAGCGAGAAAAAACCCCTCGTGTGGTATCGGCGCGGCTATCATACGCTCGAAGGGTAAGGCTGCCGGACCTGTCGGATTTTGTTGGAAACACCAATTCTCAGTCATCCTGACAGCGTGCTGGACCCCGGCTCAGGGCCAGAGTAGCGAAAGGAGCGAGAGACTGGTTCAGATGGTCTCCGCCATCAGCCACTCGCGATAGGGGCCGTGGACGGCGTCGGTGGGGAGCGAGATGATCTCGGGCACATCGTAGGGATGCAATTCCACGATGGCCGCCTGGAGAGCGGGAAATATGCCCGCGCGGGCCTTGGCCAGCAACAGCACCTCCCCGGCGGTTTCGATTTTTTCCTTCCAGCGATAGGTGCTGGTGACCGGCAGGGCCTGCACGCACGCCGCGAGCCGCTTTTCGACCAGCATGCGCGCGATGCGGGCGCCATCCTCCTGGGAGGGCACCGCAATCATCACGACGACGGGGTTGTCTTCCATGGTCCCTACCCCTTTTTCACCTCGGCCCAGCCCCCGCTGCGCTCGCTTTCAAAGATCGCATCGAGCACCCGCATCGAGGCGATGGCATCCTCGATGCCATAAGGCAGTTCGGCCTTGCCCAGCACCGCCAGCGCGAACGCCTCGGCCATTTCGGTATACTGGTCCTGCGCGGGGACGATCTCGCGCCGCGCGAAATGACCATCGGGGGAAAGACCCTCGTCGACGAGCAGCGCGGTCGGCTGGCCCTGCGGGGCGTTGAACGGCACGACGATCTCGACACGGCCCCTGGCGCCCATGATCTCGATCGACTGGGTATTGGCCATCTGGGTCGAGACGAGGAACTGAAGCTGCCGCCCGCCGCCGAAATCGGCGATGACGCTGGCCTGCCGGTCGGTCCTGAAACCCGGATCGCGGTCGATCAGCGCCACGACACGCTCGGGCTCGCCCTCAAAAAAGAACCGTCCCGCCGTTACCGGGTAACACCCGATATCGAGAATGGCGCCCCCGCCGATATCGGCCATGTTGCGCACATTGTTGGGATCGACATTGTAGTAGCAAAAGACCCCGCGCACCGCGCGGATCTCGCCCAGTTCGCCCGATCGCGCAATCTCGCGCGCCCGTAGCCACTGGCCGTGGAAGCGCACCATGAACGCTTCCATCACCAGAAGGTCGGGGCGGCAGGCGCGCAGCCTTTCAGCATCCGCCACATCGAGCGCGATGGGCTTTTCGCACAGCACGTGCTTGCCCGCCGCGTTGGCGGCCAGCGTCATTTCGACGTGGAGATGATTGGGCAGCGGGTTGTAGATCGCATCGATTTCCGGATCGGCCAGCATCTGCTCATAGCTGCCATAGGCCTTTTCGATCCCCAGTGCGTCCGCAGCCGTCCGCGCGCGGTCCGCATCGCGCGAGGCGATGGCGGTGACCTTGGAATGGGGCGAGCCCATGATGGCGGGCGTCACCTTCGTCATGCCGATGTCCGCCGTCGACAATATCCCCCACCGCACCTTGTCGCGCGCCATATCCAACCCCTCCATATCTCAAAATCCTTCCAGAGCGCGGGCTGCTACGTGTCCGGCACGGCCAGAAGCACGATGGTGAGAAGCAGCCGGGAGGCTCTGGCACCATAAACCGAATGCGGCACGCCCCCGCCAAGGTAAAGCCACTGGCCTGCCACGAGGGTGACCGGTCCGTCCGGCAGCCCGATTCTGGCCTCGCCTTCGAGGCAGAAAAGCGTGATCGGCCCCTCGACGGCATGTTCGGCAATCTCGCGGCCCTCGGGCACGACAAGATGAATGGCCTCGAAATGATCGGCCTTGACCAGCGCCGCCGTTTGCGCCGCCAGCGGGCCGTCCGGGGGATCGAGCGTTACCGCCCGCCCCGATGCGGCGCGAGGAAGAGCCATTGATATCCCCCCATGCGTGAGAATGCGGGCGGCCCCGATGGAGCCGCCCGCAGAAAAAAATTATGCCTCTTCGGGGGCGTTGAAGATCTCGGGATTCTCCTCGCCCTCGACGATGAGATAGCCCGCAAGGCCCTTTTCCGCCCGCGAGAGCGCATGGTCGACAAGCACGTAGCGGCCCGGCACTTCGCAGGTGATCTCGACCGCCACAGCGCCCCCCGCCGGCACCATTACCGTCTGGACGCTTTCGAGCGGAGGGCTGACGAGCGAGCCGTAGACATAGGCCTTGTCGAAGATCTCGCCGATGACGTGGAACGAGGACGAGAAGTTCGGTCCGCCTACACCATAATAGATGCGGACCTTCTCACCCACCCGCGCGTGCATGGGATAGTGGTCGGTCAGCGCGCCCACATGGCCATTGAGCACGAAATATTCGGGCTGCTCGGCCAGAAGCTTGTCGTAGCTCTCGGTCAGCAGTCCGCTCGTGCCGAACGGCTCGTTGGTGTAGATCTCGCCCTGCATGACGTAGAATTCGCGGTCGACCGGCGGCAGGCCCTCTTCGGGTTCGACGAGAATCATGCCGTACATGCCGTTGGCAATGTGCAAGGCAACGGGTGGCACAGCGCAGTGATAGACGAAGATGCCCGGATGCACCGCTTTGAAGGAAAAGCTGCGCTCCTCACCGGGGGCGGCAGTGGTCGCCTCGGCGCCACCGCCCGGACCGGTCGCTGCATGAAAGTCGACGTTGTGCATCATCCAGCTATCGGGAGCGTTCTTCAGCGTCACATTGACCGTATCGCCCACCCGCACCCGGATGAACGGGCCCGGAACCGTGCCGTTGAACGTCCAGAATCGGAAGGAGCTGTTATGCGCCAGATGGGCTTCCACCTCGATGGTTTCGAGCTCGACCTCGACGGTGGTGGGCTCGGTCCGCGTGATCGGAGGGGGAATGTTGACGGGGTTCTCGGCGATATCGGCCATGTCCGGGTGCACCGGGTTGACCGAATATATGCGGTCGCTGAGGACGCCCCCGTGCTCGTGGTCGGCGACCAGCAGCCGCTGGTTGTTCTGGGCCAGCGCCGGAGGAGCGCCCAGGATGGCGCCGAGCCCCAGCCCGGCCGTTCCCGCAAGGATCGTCCGCCGGGACAGATTGGGCTGGCCGCTGGCGGGTGTTTCAGGAGAGGTGGGCTTGTCTGGAGAGTTTGGCATTGCATCCATCCGTTTGAAAAAGGTGCGCATCGTCGCGATATAAGTGTACCCGACAATATGGCTTTGGCAACTCGTCAACTGCCGCACGCCCTTTGAGTTCCCCGATATTGACCGGTTGAAATCCAAGCCTTTTCTTGCAAAAATCGGTGGCCGGCCCAAGGCGCCCATCGTTGCCGCCCCGCCGCCCGCGACAGTACGGGAACCAAATGCACTTTGTCGGCTTCCACCCCGTAATGCCAAACTCACCCAAGGAGAAAAAGATGAGAACCACTCTCGCCACCCTAGCTGCCGCAACGTGCCTGCTCGTTGCAATGCCCGCATTTGCCGCCGACCATGAGGTGCAGATGCTCAATCGCGGAGAGGCCGGGGCGATGGTTTTCGAGCCTGCCGCGCTGAAGATCGAGCCGGGCGACACGGTCACCTTCGTATCGGTGGATCCGGGCCATAACGCCGAGACCATCAACGGCATGTTCCCCGAAGGCGCCGAGACCTTCCGCACCGCCATCAGCCAGACCGAAACCGTAACCTTCGACGTCGAGGGCGTTTACGGCATCAAGTGCACGCCCCATTTCGGCATGGGCATGGTCATGCTGGTCCAGGTGGGCGACGACCCCCAGAACCTCGAAGAGGCAAAGAGCGTGACCCTGCCCCCCAAGGCGTCCGAACGCCTTGACGCAGCTTACGCCGAGCTTGGCCTCTAAGAGGGTTTCCAGAATAAGTGGACACCACTTATTCGGTTCGGAAACGCGACAAAACAAAGACTTAGAGCTTTCTCGGGCAGGCCCTCGCAAGGGCCTGCCTTGCTCTTCGGACCCGTTCCGGTTTGCCCCCGATAGTGGTAGACACGTCGACAACGTAACGCTGGACGTGATCGGGGCGCGCATTGGACAGGCTGGAAGCGGACAGGATGTTCGCGGCGGTCATGGAAACGGGCAGTTTCACCGCCGCTGCCGAACGGCTTGGCACCAGTTCCGGCCAAGCCTCCAAACTGGTGTCGCGGCTGGAAACCCGGTTGGGCGTACGCCTGCTCAGCCGCACGACGCGCGCCGTCTCCCCGACCGAGGCGGGGCAGGCCTATTTCGACCGGCTGCGCCCGCTCCTTGACGAATTCGACAATCTGGACGCCTCCATCCGCGATGCCTCGCACGCCCCGCGCGGGCGGCTGCGCCTCACCGCCCCGCTGACCTTCGGGACCATGGAAATCGCTCCCGCGCTCAATAAATTCGCGGGCCAATTCCCCGAAATCGAACTCGATGTCGCTTTCACCGACCGCGTGGTCAACCTCGTTGACGAGGGTTTCGACCTTGCCGTCCGGGTCGGACGTCCCTCCGATTCTTCCATGATCGCGCGCAAGCTGTGCACCGTACGCCTCGTGGTGGTCGGCGCGCCCGATTATCTCGAACGGCACGGCACTCCGGAAACTCCGGAAGATATTTCGGGGTTCGATTGCATCCTCGATGCCAATTTCAGGGAGCCGGGCCGCTGGCCGTTCCGCGCCCCCGATGGCGAGGCGCTGAGCGTTCCCGTCGCGGGCCGGATCCGCTATTCCAACGCCGAGGCCTGCCTTGAAGCGGCCAGGGCGGGGCTTGGGCTGGCGTGCCTGCCCGCCTTCATCGCCGGCGGCGCCCTGCGTGCCGGGGGCGTGAAACGCGTGCTCGAACCTTTCGAGACCGAACCCTATATGGTGCACGCGCTTTATCCCCATAGCCGCCATCTGGCCGGAAAGGTCCGGGTTCTGGTCGATTTCCTCATCGAGCACTATCGCGGCACGCCGCACTGGGAAGCTGGCTGGTAATTTCTTCCTATATGGATGAAATCATCTTCTAAGTGCCCTGATTATCATCCTTTCCGAAAAGGGTCATGTTTCTCCTCGAACGCAGCGCCATTGCGTCATCACATCAAGGAGAACCGACATGAACATTTCCATTTTCGGCACCGGCAACATGGCAAGCGGCCTCGCCGTCCTGTTCGCCAAGGCCGGGCACGCCGTCACCGTCTCATCGCGCGATGAAGCCAAGGCACAGGCCGTAGCGGCTGAACTGGGCAACGGCATCAGCGCAGCCTCGTTCATCGATGCGGCAGGCGCCGCCGAGGCGGTCGTCCTCGCCGTCCCCTATGAGGCCGCAGCCGAGGTCATCAAGGCCGCTGGCGGGCTCGAGGGCAAGATCGTCATCGACATCACCAACCCGCTGTCCGCCGATTTTTCCGGCCTGACCATCGGCCACTCGACCAGCGCGGCCGAAGAAATCCAGAAGAACGCCCCGGCGGCCAAGGTCGTGAAGGCCTTCAACACGGTCTTTGCCTCCGTACTGCAAAATGAGGGCAAGGCCGGCGGCCAGCCCGCAACCGTTTTTGTCGCAAGCGATGACGAAAACGCCCGCAATGCCGTTGCAAACCTTGCCCGCAACGCCGGGTTCAAAAGCGTCGATGCGGGCGGACTTGCCTCGGCCCGTTATCTCGAGCCGGTTGCCGGGTTCAATATCGCGCTCGGCTATGGCCTGGGCCACGGCACCGACATCGCCCCCACCTGGCAGGGCATCGCCTGAGGCTTTAGAAAAGGAAAAACGATCATGACCACCGTAACCTCGACCAACCCCGCCCGCCCTCACCTTCTGGCCGGCGTCTCCAATGCCGATCTCGCCGCCACGCTCCTGCGCGTGACGACCGGCGGGCTGTTTCTGGCCCATGCCTGGCTCAAGCTCGTGATCTACACACCCGCCGGCACGGTCGGCTTTTTCGAGAGCCTCGGCTTTCCGGGCTTTCTGGCCTATCTCGTCATCGCAGCCGAGCTTGTCGGTGGCGTGGCGCTGATCGCGGGCGTCTGGACCCGCTGGGCCGCGCTCGCCCTCGTGCCGGTATTGCTGGGCTCGATCTATGCCCCGCACGGCGCGGCAGGTTTTTACTTCGACAGCCAGGGCGGCGGCTGGGAATTTCCCGCGTTCTGGGCCATTGTGCTTATCGCCCAGGCCCTGCTCGGGGACGGCGCCTTCGCCCTCAAGCGCAATCGCGCCTGACACTTTTGCGCGGCCGCGGTATCAAAAATTGCGGCCGCATCCTTCCTGGGAGCAACCACCATGACCAATGCCACTGAATTTTTCGATATGAACGCCGCCCCGTTGCGGGTCGGCAAGGTCCGGCTCAAGGTCCGCGACCTCGAGACCGTCTCAAGCTTTTACCAGAGTGTTCTGGGACTGGCCCGGATCGGCGGGAGCGAGCAAGAGGCGATCCTGGGTACGGGCGAAAAACCCCTGCTGGTCCTTGAGGCCGACCCGGCGCTGGCCCCCGGCGACCGGCGGCAGGCCGGACTGTTCCACACCGCCTTCCTCATGCCCACCCGCGCCGATCTGGCGCACTGGGTCGCCCATGTCGCCGAAGCGCGCGTGCGGTTGCAGGGAGCATCCGACCATATCGTGAGCGAGGCCTTCTATCTCGCCGACCCCGAAGGCAACGGCATCGAGGTCTATGCCGACCGCCCCGTCGCGCGCTGGCGCGGCGCGGATGGCAACATCGCAATGACCACCGAACCGCTCGACGTGCAGGACCTGCTCGCCGCCGCCGAGGGCCCCGGCTGGGCCGGTTATCCCGAAAACGGCAGCATCGGCCACGTCCATCTGCAGGTCGGGGACACGACGGCAGCCGATGGCTTTTACCGCGACGTGCTGGGTTTCGACATCGCCGCCGATTACCCCGGCGCCAGCTTTTACGGCAGCGGCGGCTATCACCACCAGCTTGCCGGCAATATCTGGAACAGCCGGGGCGCCGCCCAACGGCCCGACAACATGGCCGGGCTCGACATGGTCGAAATCATCGCCCGCGGTCCCGCCGACATCGAAAGGATCGTCGAACGCGCCAAAGCCGCCGGGCTCGAACCGGCCACCGGCCCCGAGGGCACCACGCTCAGGGACCCGTGGGGCACCACCATAGCGCTGAGGGTCTGACAAAAGACCGCAGGGAGGCGGAAGGCGACCCGCATTGAGCCGCCCTGCCCTTGCCGGGAAATCGGCGTTCAAATGCGGCGGGTCGTCGTCTCGTCGAAAAGATGGACATTGTCCATGATCGGCTGCACGAAGATGCGTGACCCGGCGGAGATATCGACGCGCTGCCGGATATTGACGACGATCGGCGTGCTGCCCAAAGTGCCGAAGATCACCGTGTCGGACCCCGTGGGTTCGATCACGTCGGCGGTGACCGGGAGCCCGCTGTCGGCCAAGACCAGATGCTCGGGCCTGATGCCGTAGCGCACGGCCTGGATATCGCCAGCGCGCTGGCGCAGGGCGTCGGGCACCGGAAGGACGATGTCGCCGTGCTGGACGCCGTCCGGGGTCAGCCTGCCCTCGAGGATATTCATGGCCGGGCTGCCGATGAACTGGGCGACAAAGATGTTGGCTGGTGCGTCGTAAAGGTCAAGCGGCGGCCCGACCTGCTCGACCAGACCGTCCTTCATCACGACGATCTTGTCGGCCATGGTCATGGCTTCGATCTGGTCGTGGGTCACGTAGATGGTGGTCGTGCGCAGGCGCTGGTGCAGGGCCTTGATTTCGACCCGCATCTGCACGCGCAGCTTGGCATCGAGATTGGAGAGCGGTTCGTCGAACAGGAACACCTTGGGGTCGCGCACGATGGCCCGGCCCATGGCGACGCGCTGGCGCTGCCCGCCCGAAAGCTGGCGCGGATAGCGGTCGAGCAGATGCTCAAGCCCAAGCGTCGCGGCGGCGGCATTGACGCGCTGGTCGGTCTCGGCCTTGGGCGCTTTGCGCAGGGAGAGCGAAAAACCCATATTGTCGCGCACCGTCAGGTGCGGATAGAGCGCATAGCTCTGGAACACCATGGCGATGTCGCGTTCCTTGGAGGGGATGGCGTTGACCACGCGATCCCCGATGAGCACGTCGCCGGAGCTGATCTCCTCGAGCCCTGCGATCATGCGCAGCAAGGTGGACTTGCCGCATCCCGACGGCCCGATGAGGATGACGAACTCGCCATCGGCGATGTCCACATCGACGCCCTTGATCACCTGGACGGAGCCGAAGGACTTGGTGACGTTCCTGAGCGAAACGGAAGACATGGCAAACTCCGTGGCCAAGCTAGGCGATGAGATGGTGACGCAGGACCTGCTGGTCGAGACTGACGCCAAGGCCGGGCGACTGGGGCACGCGGACGTGACCCTCGACCAGTTGCGTAGAATCCCCCACCAGCGGCTGACACAGCGCGGTGCGCAGCGGATTGTCGAACACCATGCATTCAAACGTGCGGAAGCTTTCCGCCGCCGCCGCCAGATGCAGGCTCGCCGCGACGCAAATGCCGCCCGACCAGCCCACATGGGGCGCATAGGCAACGTTATGGGAAGCGGCCAGTTCGGCGATCCGCCAGGTTTCGGTAATGCCGCCCGACCGGGTGACGTCCGGCTGGATCATGCCAAGACTGCGATCGGAAAGTGAAACCAGAGCCTCGCTGGCAACGAAATCGCTTTCGCCAGCCGCGATACGGATCGGCAGGTGACGGGCCAACTGGCGGTAACCTTCCCGGTCCTCCGGCACGATCGGCTCCTCGAAGAAATCATAGCCGAGATCGGCGAGCGCCCGGCCGATCTGCATCGCCTCGGGCACGTCATAGGCCCAGTTGGCATCGACCCCGAGCAGCGCGTCGGGCGCCAACCGGCGGACCAGACGCGCCCGCGCGATGGCCTCGGGCACATCGCGGCCCAGTTTCACCTTGATCTCACGAAAACCCAGCGCGAGCACATGGGCGACTTCCGCCTCCACGGTCGCATCGTCCAGCCAGTTGATGGAGGAAGCATAGGCCCGCACGCGCTCGCGCCCCATGCCGCCCAAGAGCTTATGCACCGGCACGCCGGCCGCCTTGCCCGCAATGTCCCACAGCGCGATGTCGATGGCGGCGATGGCCTCGATGATCTGCCCGCCGGGCCGTCCGGTGAGGGTGGAGCGCATGAGCTTCCACAGGCGCCGCCGGTCCTGCGCGTCCTGACCGACAAGGCGCGGCACCAGCGCATCGGTGATGAAGCGCGCATAGCCCACAGCTCCGCGCCGTGCCAGCGCCTCCCCGATCCCGACGATGCCATCATTGGTTTCCACCTCGACCACGACGATTTCGAGCGCGTCCCAGAGCGCCTGCGAGGTCTTCTGGGCCTTGGGCAAGCGCACACGCAGCGGATGGACCCGGATTTCGCGGATGACGAGGGGATCGGAAGCGGTGGTCATCGGTCAGCTCTTGAGATGGAGGGTGACGAGGACCCGCACGGAACTGCCCTCCTCGAAATCACACGCGAGGCGCAGCCAGTTGCCGAACTGGCTGACCCGGGCAAAGGTGATGGCATCGCGTTCGGCCGGAAGATCGAAACTGGTGCCCTCGCGAACCCAGCGCATGCCGTCGGGCGAGATCTCCACATGGGCGCGGCCGGGCTTGCCGACTGCCGGCCTTAACGCCCGCACGAAGATCAGGGCGGTTTCGGCCCAGCCGGCCTCGTAAGGCTCGCTCGTTGCGGCGTCGGACCAGTCCAGATTCCGCGTCACAATCGCGGTCGTGCTCATGCGCATCAGAAATCTCCCGAAAGGCAGACCGAGTCGAGATAGAGAAAGGCACGCTTGTCGGTATCGGTCTCGGCGAAAAAGGCGATGTTGAGCATGCACCAGAGGTTCTTCATCGCCGGGATGCGAAGAGAATCGAAGCCCGAGACGTCAAAGACACGGTCGTTGCACTGGAAATGGGTGCACTGCATCGCCGCCAGGTCGAAGTCGAAGCGGAGATAGTGCCAGTTTATCTTGGTCGGAATCTCGTTGTAGCACAGGCGCTGCTCGCCGCCCTCGAGGTCCTCCCAGCCATCCGGCGCCAGATGATAATGCGAGATGGTCTTGTTGTCGGTGCCGATGGGGACGATGGGCACCGCCTGGCGCTTGAACTGCCATTTCTGGACATGCTTGCCATCGCTGGCATTGAGAAAGCGCACATGGGGCATGACGCGCTCGCTGCCCGGCCCGGCCTGATCGCTGCCCTGCAGGTCGAACAGGAAGCCGAACGAGCGGATATCGGTCTCGGACAGCCTGAGTTCGCTCGCCTCGGGCTTAAACGTCACATAGGCTTCAAGCCGGATGGGACCGGGCTGGCGGAACGTCAGCCGCTTGATCGCGACGTTCTGCGCGCCGGCCCTCGGGGGCGTTGCGATCTTGAGGACATAATCGCCATCGACCCCGCCATGCGAACCCGAGTCCCAGTTGCCGATGGTGGAAAGCATGGGCGAGCTGTGCTGGGCATAGCCGGGCAGCATGGCATCAAGGTCGTCCTCGTAATTGCCCACGAGCTGCGTCCATCCGCAAAAGCCACGGTCGAAATCGTCAAGGCAGATGATGCGGGACAACGGATCGAACCGGCTCAGGGTCGCATGGTCATGAGAGCCGATACGCGGATTGGGAGGCATGTAACAGGTCTCCTTGGTCGGATTGGTGGCCTAGCCCTTGGTCGCGCCGGCGGTGAGGCCGGCGACCAGGTGCTTTTGAGCCAGAATGACGAAGATCAGCACGGGCAGCAGTTGCAGGGTGGAGGCGGCGAACAGCACGCCCCATTCCACCCCTTCGACCGCGCCATACATTTCGGAAATCACCAGCGGCGCCGTCTTGGCGTTGGTGGTGGTGAAGATGAAGGCAAAAAGGAACTCGTTCCACGCAAAGACGATGACGAAAACGGCCACCGCCACCATGCCCTGCGCCGAGAGCGGGAAGATGACCTTGCGCAGAATTTGCAGGCGGGACGCCCCGTCGATATGGGCGGCCTCGTCCAGCTCACGCGGAATCTGATCCATGAAGGTGCGCATGACGAGCGTACCCAGCGACACAAAGAAGGTGGCGTAGAGCACGATCATCAGGATGTGCGTGTCGTTGAGGCGCAAGACGTTGACCGCCGGAAACAGCGGCAGGGTGATGACGATGGGCGGAATCAGGCGGATGAAGATGAGAAAGAAGGCGCTGAAGGCCAGCGTGGGACTGCGGAAGCGCGAATAGGCGTAGCCCGCCAGCGCGCTGGTGACAACTGCCAGCAATGTTGCGCCGATGGTGATGATGGCGCTGTTGACGAGGCCATGGAAGAAGTCGCCCCAGTTGTTCCAGAGCGTCAGGTAATTGTTGAAGGTCGGCTCGAACAGCAGGCGTGGCGGAGCGGCGAAGATATCGCGGTCGGCCTTGAACGATGAGACGACGATCATCAGGATCGGCACCAGCGACCAGACAAGCACCAGGGCCACGCAAACGGCCTTGAGCAGTTTTGTAACGGGCTTAGGCATTTGCGGCAAACATCTCCTTGTAGAGACGGCGCAGGTAGAAGACGGCAAGGCCGAGCGATGCCAGAACGAGCAGCCAGCCGGTGGCGGCGGCCTCCCCGAACGCGTTGTAGCGGAAGGCTTCGAGATAGAGGTAGACGGCCAGAACCTCGGTCTGCCGGGCCGGCCCGCCCCCTGTCATCAGCCACACTTCCGAGAACAGGCGAAAGGCAAAGATGTAGCGGAACAGCATGGCGATCAGCATGGCCGGCATCAGCAGCGGCAGGGTGATGCGCCGGAACTTCTGGAAGGCGGAGGCCCCATCGACGCCCGCCGCCTCGTAAAGATCGTTGGGAATGGCAAGGCGCGCGGCATAGAGGATGACGAAGGTAAAGGGCAGATGCAGCCAGATGCTGAGCAGCGCGATGAGGACCAGGCCGTGGAACGGGTTGATCGACCATTCGAGCGCCGGCAGGCCCAGCGCCGTGAGCAACTGGGTGGCAAAGCCCACATCGAGATCGAAAAGATAGCGCCACATCACGACGGCGCTGATTTCACTCACGGCATAGGGCGCCAGCACAGCCGCAAGCAGCAGCGGGCGCATGGGCACGCCGCTGGCGAACAGCAGGGCGACGCCCAGCCCCAGCAGCAGTTCCACATGCACCACGATCAGCACGACAAGGATCGTGTTGCCCATGGCGCGCCAGAAATAGGGGTCGCTCAGCACCTGCACGTAATTCTGCAGACCGACAAAGACCGGCGCCTGACCAAACGAGGATTCGTTAAAGCTCAGCCAGGCCACGAACAGGACCGGCACGAAGATCATGGATATGACCATGAGCTGCACCGGGCCGACCATGAACAGGGCTGGCAGGGCCGACTTGACGCGAGACTGACGACGCAGGTCCAGGCTGGACATGGCACCCCCTTGGGAAATTCGTCCGGCTGAGCCGGTGACTTGTAGTAAAATTAAACTATCAACTCTGTCAACGCGCAAATCTGGTTGATTTTCGCCAGATTATGTAATTATGCTACGAATGTCACCCAGGGAGCAGCGCGCGCAAGGCCAAAGCCATTGCGCCGCGCAACAAGGAGAACCTCAATGCGTATATCGAGACGACATTTTCTTGCCGGTACGGCGGCAGGCTGCGCGCTGCCCATGTTCGGCGGCATCAGCTTTGCCCAGGGCGCGGACCTCAACGTCTTCGCCCACCGGGTCATGCAGAACGTATCGCTGGGCTCGGTCGGCGGGGATGTGACCGCCCCGTTCACGGCGGCCACGGGCAGCGCGGTCAACTGGGTCACCTTTGAAACAGGCCCCTTGCACGATCGCGTCTTCCGCGAGGCATCGCTCGGCCAGTCGACGGTCGATGTCGCTTTCCTGCTCAACACCTACGCCACGCCGCGCGTGACCACGCTGTTCGAGCCGCTGGACGCCTATCTCGAAAGCGATCCGGTGGAAGATTTCGACGACATCTTCCCCGGTCTGGTGGACGCAATGACCTTTGATGGCCAGCTCTTTGCCGTGCCGTTCCGGCACGCCTCGACGGGCCTCCACTACAACGAGGCGATCTTTGAGGAGAACGGCGTCGATGCGCCGCCCCAGACCATCGAAGAGTTCATCGATATCGCCAAGCGCTGCACCGGCACGCGCCCCGACGGCACCCCCGCCGTGGGCTTCATCCTGCCGGGCGTCGCTTATCCGGAGGTCATCGCCTTTGCGCGCGCATGGGACGCCGATTTCATCACGCAGGACTTCAGGGTGGTCGCCAATTCGCCGGCCATGATCAAGGCGCTCACCGCCATCAAGGAACTCTATGACGCCGGCGCGGTGCCGCGGAATCTGGTCGGCATGAAGGCCGAGGACGCCAACACCTGGATGCAGACCGGCCGCGCCGCCATGGCCATGAGCTCGATGAGCCGCAACGGCCTTTATAACGATCCGGAAAAGTCGCAGACCGCCGGGCAGATCAAGACCACCTATTTCCCGGTGGCCGAGGAACTGCTGGGCAAATACGAGGTCGCCCCGGCCAAGGTCGAGTTCTGGAGCATGGCCATCCCCAAGAACAGCCAGAACAAGGAGCTGGCCTGGCAGTTCATCAAGGCCATGTCCTCCAAGGAAGCAACGGTGGCCGCAGCGCTCAACGGCAACGGTCCGATCCGCAACTCGACCTATGACGATGCGCGCATCGTCGAGGCCCTGCCCTATGCCGAAGCCGAGCGGCAGGTGCTGGCCGTATCGCGGGTGCCGCTGCCGGCCTTCGACGAGGCCGCCCGCGCCGCGGACTATTTCAAGGAAGAAGCCGAAACAGTGGTGCTCGGCATGAAGACGCCCGAGCAGGCGATGAACGATCTGGTCGCCCGGGTCGAACCCTTGCTGCCAACGGCCTGATCCACAAAAAAGGGGGGCGAAAGCCTCCCTTTTTCATATGCTGAGCAATTGATCCGGCGTCGCGGGCTCGGCCAGATGCAGCAGCACATCGGCCCTTGCGCAGTTAGCCGGAACCCGCCGGCACACGACGATGCCATCGGCTGGAAGATGCAGCACTTCGGGCGCGCATTCGGGGCGCTCGGCGTTCCACAGCCAGCCCGCAACCTGTCCGGCCTTGACCGTCTCGCCAAGCATCACTGCCGGCTCGAACAACCCCCTGCCCGGTGCGCGCAGGAAATGGTTGGGCCCGACGCCAAGCAGCCGGGTCGGCACGGCCTCGTCATCGGCCCGCTCCAGCATGCCCAGATGCGCAAGGACATTGCCCAGACCCTGCCGCGCCAGGGCGACGCTGGCAGCGGTTACCCCTCCCCCGCCCGCAAGTTCGGTCGCCATCGCAACGATCCCCCTGTCGAGCGCAGCCGATACGAGCGTGGCGCTGGCCTCGGGCCGGGTCATGACAATGGTATGGGGCGCACCGAATGCCGTCATCATCTCAAGCGTAAGCGATGCAAGACCTGCATCGGCGGGCAGGCGCCCGAAGGCGCAAGACAGATAATCAAGCGTCGAGCCGCCACTGTGAAAATCCAGCAGCGCATCGGCCAGAGGCAGCAACAAACGATGGATGCCCTCGGCCAGTTGCTCGGTGAGGCTGCCATCGGCGCGGCCGGGAAAGCAGCGCGCCAGATTGCCGCCATCTATGGGAGACGTGCGCCGTCCCGCTTCGGCGGCGGGCGGATTGGCCACCGGCACGAGGATGACCCGGCCGAAAAGGCGCGCCGGGTCCAACTCGCGGGCGGCGCGCAACAGGGCCATCTGCCCCTCATATTCGTCGCCATGAATGCCCGCCGTGGCAAGAAGGGTCGGCCCCGCGCCGCCCTTGACCACGATGACCGGCACGCTGAGGCGGCCATAAGCCGACCGGTCATGCGAATGGGGGATGAAGAGCTCTCCGAAATGCCGCCCCGGACGGTCGAGCTCCACTGCCAGCCGGGCCGGTCCCGATCGCGCGGTCCCGGTCAAGGACGCAAATCCGTATCAAAGGATGCGGCGTGGGTAAAAAGACCCGGCGTGCCGCCCGAATGGAGGAAAACAACGCTCCTGCCGCTCAACATGCCCCCATCGCCTTCCGCGAGCAGGGCCGCCATGCCCTTGCCGGTATAGATCGGATCGAGCACCAGCCCCGCCAGCCGCCCCGCCAGCCGCACGGCCTCAATGCTCTCCGGCGAGGGTATGCCGTAGCCCGGCCCGATCCTGTCGTCGATAATATCGAAATCCTGATCGGCAAGGCGCGTGGAAAAGCCCAGGTCCGCCGCCGCCTCATTGGTTGTGTCCAATATCCATTGCCGCAGCCGCGCTTCGGGCTGCTGGGCGCTGACGCCGACAACGCGTGTGGTGGCGCCCAGATGCTTGAGGCCCAGTGCCAGCCCTCCGGCGGTGAGGCCCGACCCGCAAACCACTACAACGGCATCGGGCTGGTGGCCGAGCCGGGAAAAATCGTCCAGCAGTTCCGCCGCGCCCGAAACCCAGCCTGCGATGCCCAGCGTGGCGCTGCTGCCGGTCAACTGCGCGATATAGGGCTTGCGGCCAGCCTTCTCGTAGCGCCGGCCGATCTCGTCCAGTTCCGCGCGGATGGTCGGGTCCCAGGGGTCGGTCTTTTCGGTGAAGGTGACCTCGGCGCCCAAAATGCCGTCCAGCAGGAGATTGCCGACCCGCTCGGTGCCCATCTTGGCCCGCAGGTGAAGGTGGCAGCCAAGACCGAGCTTGGCCGCCGCGCCCGCCAGCGAACGGCAGAAATTGGACTGGCTCCCAGCCGTGCTGATGACCATGTCGGCGCCCTGCTCCAGCGCTTCGGCCAGGATGAAATCGATCTGCCGCAGCTTGTTGCCGCCAAGGGCATAGCCGCTCATGTCTTCGCGCTTGATATGAAGCGCGCCCAGCCCCGCATGGGCGGCCAGCCGCGGGGCGGCCTCGAGGGGCGTGGGGAAAGACGCCAGTTCGAGCCTTTTCTGCCCGGTGATCCTGTCGATCGAAACCGGGATGGAATGGGTTGAAGACATCTGATCTATCCACCGATGTTCGGGAAATCCTGGGGCGCGGCATTGCCAAGCCACAGATATGTAGATAAACTACATAAACTAACGCGTCAACGCCGGAGACACCCGCTCGCACACCTCCGGCGCCCGCGATCCCGGTCCATATGAAGGCAGATCGTCACGTCCATGCTCCCTGTCCACGACATCGAATCCCGCATCCGCGAACTCGGATATGAATTGCCCGAAGTATCTGTATCGCAAGGAAATTACGTTCCCTTCAGGATCGAGGGAAAGCTGCTCTACATATCCGGACAGCTTTGCGTGGGTCCGGACGGAAAGCTGGCAGACGCCTATCGCGGCAAGCTAGGGAGTAAAATTACCGAAACGGACGGCTATGCTGCGGCCAAGCTCTGCCTGCTGCAGATTCTGGCCCAGGCGCGCATGGCGTTGGGCTCGCTCGACCGGCTGCGATCCTGCATCCGGCTGGGCGGTTTCGTCAATGCGGAGCCCGATTTCGTCACACCGGGCGCGGCAATGAACGGCGCTTCTGATATGATCGTTGCGATCATGGGAGAGGCGGGGCGCCACAGCCGGACCACGATCGGTGTGGCGACCTTGCCATTGGGGGCCTGCATCGAGGTGGAAGCTCTCTTTGCGATCGATTGAAACGGAGGACGCCAATGCTGGAACTGGACACCCCGGACAACGGCGAGGAGCCCTTTCTCGAAGTGCTTGCCGCGCGCAAGTCGGAACTGTCGCCCTCCGAGCGGCGCGTGGCCGATTTCGTGCTGCAGGAGCCCGACAAGATCATCCGCATGTCCATCGCTTCGCTCGCCGAGACGGTGGGGGTGAGCCAGCCGACGGTCCTGCGCTTCGTGCGCGCCATGGGGCTTGCGAGCTATCCCGAACTCAAGCTGCGCACCGGACAGAGCATCGTCTCGGGCACGCCCTATGTGCATAGCAATGTGGACTCCGACGATCCGCTCGAACGGATCATCGACAAGGTGGTGGATTCCAGCATCTATACGCTGACCGCGATGCGCCGCTCCATCGATCAGGTCACGCTCGAGCGGGTGGTCGACATTCTGACCAACGCGCCCCGGATCGACTGCTACGGCACCGGCGCGGCGCGAATTCTTGCCATGGAAGCCCAGCACAAGCTGATGCGCTTCGGCATTCCCGTGGTTTCCTATGACGATACCCACCTGCAGCGGCTGGCCGCAGCCAGCCTGCGGCCGGGCGACGTGGCCTTGTGCTTTTCCCACACCGGCATGGTGCGCGATACCGAAGCCATGGCGCTCAAGGCGCGCGAATGCGGTGCAGTCGTCGTGAGCGTCACGCGGCCGGATACGGCGCTGTCGGCTGCATCCGACATCGTTCTGGCCATCGATGCCCACGAGAACACCGAAATCTATGCGCCCATGCTGTCGCGGGTGGCGCATGCGGTGCTGCTCGACATCATCACCACCGCCATAGCGCTGCGCGGCGGACCGCAAATGCACGAAAAGCTGCGGGCCGCAAAGAACAGCCTTGCCGATTTGCGCATCCAGTCCAAGGGCGCCAAAGGATAAAAACCATGACCGGTCTGCGCGTCTTCGTGGCTTCGCTCGCCACGGAAACCAATACGTTCTCGCCCATCCGGATCGACAAAAGTGCCTTTGAAGACAGCTTTTACGCCCCGCCCGGCCAGCATCCCGAAACCCCCACATTGTGCTCGGCCGCCTTTGTCGCGGCGCGCCGCCGGGCACGGACGGACGGCTTCACCCTGATCGAGGGCACGGCGACCTGGGCCGAACCGGCGGGGCTGGTTTCCAGGGCTGCTTATGAACACCTGCGCGACGAAATCCTCGATCAACTGGCGCGCGCCCTGCCGGTGCAGGTGGCCCTCTTCGGGCTGCATGGCGCGATGATGGCCGAGGGCTATGACGATTGCGAGGGCGACCTGCTGGCGCGCGCGCGGGCGATCGTCGGGCCCGATACGGTGATCGGAGTGGAGCTCGACCCCCACTGCCACCTGACGCACGCCATGATCGAAGCCAGCACGGTGATCGTGACTTTCAAGGAAGTGCCCCATAGCGACTTCGCCGAGCGGGCCGAGAACATGGTGGACCTTGCCTTGCGCGCGGCGCGTGGCGAAATCGATCCCGTCATGAGCGTGCTCGATTGCCGCGCCATCGCCAATTTTATGACCAGCCGCAGCCCGGGCCGGGAACTGGTCGACGACATGCTGGCCATGGAACAGCGCGGCGAGGTGCTGAGCGTTTCCGTGGTGCACGGGTTTCCGGCAGCGGACATGGCCGATGTCGGCACCAAGATCCTCGTCATCACCGATGGCGACCGGGACACTGGCAGGCGCATCGCCGAAACGCTCGGCCAACGGGTTCTCGGTTTCGGCGCCAATCGCATGCCCTACATGCCCGGCCCGGCCGAGGCCGTGGACATGGCGCTGGCGGCGCCACGCGGGCCCGTCGTCTTGGCGGACCGCTGGGACAATCCCGGCGGCGGCGTTGCGGGCGACAGCACCTTCCTTTTGCACGCCCTGCTCGCCCGGCCCGAGGCATCCTCGGCGCTGGGAGCCCTTTGGGATCCGGTGGCCGTCTCGTTCTGCACTGCGGCGGGCGTCGGCGCCCGTCTCGAAATGCGCCTCGGCGGCAAGGCGGCCCCCAGTTCGGGCCAGCCCGTGGATGCCGAAGTCGAGGTGACGGCGCTGACCGATGATCTCGTCGTGCCCTTTCAGGACAGCCTCGTGTCGCTCGGCGCGGCGGCGGCGGTGAGGATCGGCAATCTCGATCTGGTCCTCGCCAGCAAGCGCGCCCAGACCTTTCATCCACAGGTGTTCTCCAATATGGGCATAAACCTGACGGCCAAGCAGGTTGTGGTGGTGAAATCGGCCAGCCACTTCCACACCGCCTTCGCGCCCCTTGCAGCCGAGATCATCTACGTCAATTGCGGCGGCCCCTACCCCCCCGACCCGTCGAACATCCCCTACCGCAAGATCCGCCGCCCGATCGCCCCGCTCGATCCGGCAGAGCCCGTCTGGATGACGTGAGCGGTGGTGCCGCCTGGTGAGACAGCTTGGCGGTTTGGCTAAGGTGGATCGGGTTCGTTTTTACGCCGCCAACTGCTTCGTCATTTCCACCATAGCATAGACCTCGACAGCGACGGGAGGTGATACCGATGGGGGCGAGGCTTCCCAAACATTATCAGATCACACAAATATCCCCGATACTGTTCAATAGCCTCTATGTCTTCAAGAAGCGCGGCTCCCTTCATACGGATTCAGGCGTGAAGGGGGCCGCAACGTTTGCCGTTATCTCAGAACCTCAACGAATCCAAGCCTTTGATAGCGCGGAAACTGACACGCTAACCTGGTTGGATTGTGGCCCATTGCGGCTAGTCCCCCGAATCTGAAGTTCGGTTCATTGTTTTCTGGCAGAAGCGTTTGACCGACGAAAGGATTTCGTCGGCGGATTTGATCCATTTATAGGGTTTGGGGTTCTCGTTGTGCGCATCCATGAAGGCAGCGATATCGGCTTCCAGTTCGGCGGTAGAGCGGTGGGCACCCCGTTGCAGTTGCTTGCGCGTCAGTTCCGCGAACCCGCGCTCTACCTGATTGATCCAGCTGGCCGATGTGGGGGTGAAGTGAACATGCCAATGCGGGCGGCGCGCTAGCCAGGCCTTGATCTTCGGGTCTTGTGCGTGGCGTAGTTGTCCATCATCAGGTGCACGTCCGGTCCTTTGGGCATGGCCGCGTCGATCTTCTTGAGAAAATCCAGGAACTCGGTCGCTCGGTGGCGTTTGTAGCATTTGCCGATCACTGCCCCCGTCGCGATATCGAGCGCCCCAAACAGCGCGGTCGTGCCATGACGGATGTAGCTGTGGGTTCTGCGCGCGGCCACGCCGGTCGCCATCGGCAGCACCGGCTGCCCGCGATCCAGCGCCTGGATCTGTGATTTCTCGTCCACGCACAACACGATGGCCCGGTTCGGCGGTGACATGTAAAGGCCGACGATATCCTGCACCTTGTCAACGAACAGCGAATCGGTGGAAAGCTTGAACGTCTCTGAGCGATGCGGCTGCAGGCCAAACGCGGTCCAGATCCGGCGGATGGTGGTATGCGACAGCCCCATCGCTGCGGCCATCGAACGGATTGACCAATGGGTAGCGTCCTTCGGCGTGCTATTCAGCGTTCGCTCGATCACCTCGGCCACCCGATCACCCGATACCGTGCGGGGCCGACCGGGTCGATATTCGTCGGCCAGCCCCTCGATCCGGTCCTTCACCAACCGTCTGCGCAACTTGCCCACTGTGTGCTCATGCACCCCGAGCCGCGTGCCGACCTCCTTGCTTTGAAACCCCTCTGCACAGAGCAGGATCATCCGGCACCGGTCCGACAGTGAGCGTGCCGCCTTGTGCCGTCGAACCTGGCTTCCAGAAAGTCTCGCTCCTCGACTGAACCGCCCCGGGTTTGCCGGCAACTGTATTCAGGCTGGCTGAGCTTCTGCGCCATGCCTGGAAGGAGGGCGAGGTCAGACCAACATCACGACGGAAGCCTCCTGTCCCGCGGGGCCGGCGGCGTCCCGACCCGCTCGCGGCAGTGACGCATGAGCTCAGAGCATGGTTCGATGACGACCGCTCCCAGACGGGACGTGAACTGCTCTCCAGACTTCAAGCAGCCCACCCTGGCGAATATCCCGACAAGCTCCTTCGCACCCTTCAGCGGCGCCTGAAGGGTTGGAGAGCCGAAATCGCTACAGAGCTGGTGTTCGGAAACGCCCCAGGTGCTTCAGAAAGGATGGCCGTTGATCCGCTGCGCTACGGGGAGGCTTCGCAGATCAACGTCCACACATCAGCCCTGTCGACCCGAATTCGTCAGGAACAATCGGTTGAGGCAACGGCTCAATCATTCAGGAACATTATGGGATGAGGCAATACGAGTCTCACCTTGATTGCCGCCGCGCATCCTGTTTTGATTCCATCAAACAGGAATTGCTCTAGGCACCTCGGGGCTTACAGAAAAGACCGCCGACCCGGCAAGCCCCATCACATAAACGCGCCCGACCCGTGGGGAGGTCCTTGCAGGGCCGGGCGCGGCTGCGACGTAGTAGGGGGATGTGTCGCAGCACGGTTCACATAGCAGTAACCTTACCGATGTGTGGTCAGACGCTGTAAATGGGTTAGCGAGCGGTTAATTTCCACGTAGCTGGACGGACTCGACCGATCGGGGCTGGCCAAGTCCGTCCGAGGGCTGAGAGAGCAGGGACGAGGGACCCTCCCATCACAACATCCGTCGGCAGGGGCGGCTACCGACATACAACTACTCTCCAATAGAATAAATTGGCAGGTTGTAGGTTCGTTCCGGGGCGGGCGAACTTGTGATCTTGTGCAGGCGAAACCTGCTGCGCTATGAATCCAGCGATGATCAAACCGGCGGAAATGCTGATTGTCGAGGCACCCGAAGATTGCGGTAACGCGCCCCGCAAGCGTATTATTCGTGACTTGATCGTTGCCCTCTATGGGGGCGAGGTGTCCAAAGCGCTTAGTTATCTCAGCGAGAACGTGAACTGGCAAATGATCGGTTCGTGGGGTGCCTCAGACAAAGCCGAGGTTGGTCATCATTTAAGCCAGCAATCCAGGGTCGTTCACCTGCGGATAGGTACGATCATTACACACGGAACCGACTGCGGGATCGATGGTGAGATTACGTTTGAAGATGGGCGGCAGGCTGCCTTTTGCCACGTGTTGATATTTACTGGCGGCGCCAAGTCCGCGACCATTAAAACCGTCAGATCATACCAAATAGCTCGTGCGAATTAGGCGGGCCTGATATTGCGCTGAGCCCACCATGCCCCCTGGGGCGGCTCTTTGCCACCGCCTGGGCTGTCATCGGTTCTACGCGATCAACATCGAACACGTTCTTAGCCAATCCTGTTGCCCTCATCCTTGCCGACCACGCGGAATCGGGGAGCCACTATTTCTGCGACCTTGTTGAGCCCGTCGCGCAACGGGGTGTCGAATAGGTGGGCATAGCGCTGGGTCGTTTTGAACTGCGTATGTTCGAGGATATGGGCATGGCCAGGCTCGATGGTAGATTCCCCCGTCTCGTCGACAAACTCGCCCGCGTCCAGCTCCTGGTGCTCGACGACTGGGGCACCCATACCCTCACCGATCAGCAGCGCCTTGATCTGCTCGAACTCTTCGAAGAGCGCTACCAGCGCAGATCCACAATCATCACCGCCCAGCTTCCGGTCTCGGGATGGCATCAGATGATCGGAGAACCCACCATCGCCGACGCCATCCTCGACAGGATCATCCACAATGCGCATCGCATCGAACTCAAAGGAGACAGCATGAGACGAAAAACAAACCGAGCCGACTTGACCCCGGAAACAAACACCGAAACCATGGCCAACAACACTTAACCGCAGGACGAAGATCAACCCTGCCCAGACTGTCCGGGAATTACTGAAACCGGTGTCCGGGAATTTGCGAAATCACTGTCCCGTATTTCTGAAATCCGCACCAGCGTCCCGCACCAGACCAACAAGACCGTCTGGACCTTTCCTGAAGTCCACGGGCTGGCTGGCCAGATAAACCTTTACACCCGCAGGGATCATGCCGACCGCACAGCGCGGATCACGCGCTGCAGATGGTCTTCCCCGATATCGAGGCCAACCCGGATCACCGCGTCTTTGACCTCGATCTCGATCATCGATCTGGCCCGAGACGTGGGCACCGCGTCCGCAGCTTCATCACGTTTTTCCACCTCGCCCCGTTTGATGGCTTCGGTGCTGTCATTGGTCCTGCAATTCTCCCTAAAAGTGGGCTTTGAAAATTCCCTGGTTGGCGGCCCATCTGCTCCATTGTGCTGGGGTTAACCCCAGCACAATGGAGCCAGCCGATATCGGCCCTGTGCTCGCTGTGGCGAGGGGATGGGCTGATGATCCGACTTGGAGAACTCATGATGATTTTGGAACTGCATCGACAGGGGCTGACGATCACTGCCATTGCGCGGCGAACCGGTCGCGACCCCAAAACGGTTCGTAAATATATCGAACGTGGAATTGAAGCGCCTGTCTATGGCCCGCGCTCTGTGGGTCGGCCGAGCAAGCTGGCGCCGTTTCGGGATTTCCTGAGCGAACGCATCACGGCTTTTCCCGAGTTGAGCGCGGCGCGCCTGACCCGGGAAATTCGCGAGCTGGGCTACACCGGTGCTTATACGGCGGTGAAGCGCTATCTCGCCGCCATCCGACCCGAAGGACAGCCCAAGCCCTATGAGGTCCGCTTCGAGACGCCGCCCGGCGTGCAGGCGCAGGTGGACTTCGCTCGCTTTGTCGTGGAGTTCGCCGACGAGCCGGGCGTCAACAGGATCGTGTGGCTGTTCAGCCTGGTGCTCGGGCACTCCCGCTTTCTGTTCGCCCGCTATGTGCTGCACCAGGACCTGCAGACCCTGCTACGCTGCCACATGCAGGCATTCGACGCTCTGGGCGGCGTGCCGCTCGAGATCCTTTATGATCGTATGAAAACCGCGGTGACCGGTGAGGATGGCTCCGGGCACATCATCTACAACCGCGCCCTTCTGGCGCTGGCAACCCATTACCGCTTTCAGCCCCGCGCCTGTCGTCCCTATCGAGCCAAGACGAAGGGCAAGGTTGAGCGGCCATTCAGCTACATTCGTCAGGACTTTTTCCTGGCCCGCAGCTTCCGCAACCTCGAGGACATGAACGATCAACTGGTCGACTGGCTCGGCACCGTGGCCAATGCCCGGATCCATGGCACCACCCAGAGGATCGTCGCCGAGGCCTTCGCCGTCGAACAGCCCGAACTCCAGACCTTGCCCGAACACCCCTACGGGGCCGTTCTCAAGCTCGAGCGGCGGGTCAGCCATGACGGGCTCGTCTCGATCGGTGGAAACTATTACAGCGTTCCGGACCGAACCCGCCGGGTAGTCGAGGTCCAGCAGATGCCCGACAAGGTTCGCATCCTCGACCAGGGCAAACTGGTGGCTGAACATCGGGTGCTCGAGGGCCGCAAGCAGTATCTTATCGACCGCAGCCACCGGACCGGCGGCAGCATCAGGAGCAAGACGAGCTCGGCATCCGACATCACCTTGGGCCGCATCGGAGAACATGTTCCGGCAAGGTCGCTGGAAATCTATCAGACAATCGGGTCCCACCTGGCGCACGGAGAAAGGCCATGACGCTATCCACATCCTCCGCGCGCGTCGACAATATCCGTCACAGTCTGGTGGGCCTTAAAATGCCCCGTGCCCTGGAAATGCTCGACGCTACTCTGCGTCAGATCGAGCAGGGTCAGATCGATGGCATCGAGGCCATCGACGTTCTGCTCACCGAGGAGCTTTTCCTTCGAGAAAACCGCAGGATCAAGGCCGCTCTGCGCATGGCCCGGCTGCCGGTGGTCAAAACCATTGCAGGGTTCGACTTCTCCTTCCAGCCTTCGCTCGACCGCAACCGCATCATGGCGCTCGCGGGGCTGGACTTCATCGATCGCGCCGAGGTGGTTCATCTGCTCGGTCCACCAGGCACGGGAAAAAGCCATCTGGCCACGGCGCTGGCTGTCGAGGCCGTGCGCGCCGGCAAGAGCGTCTACTTCATACCTCTGGCCGACCTGGTCGCCATCCTGGCCAAGGCCGAGCGCGAAGGCACATTGCGCGAAAAGATCCGCTTCCTGTGTCGGTGTTCACTGCTCGTGGTCGATGAAATCGGCTATCTCCCGGTGACGCCCGGCGGCGGCAATCTGTTCTTCCAACTGGTCAATGCCAGATACGAAAAGGGCGCCATGATCCTCACCTCCAACCGCGGATTCGCCGAATGGGGTGAAGTCTTCGGCGACCCGGTCGTGGCCACGGCGCTCCTCGACCGGCTGCTCCATCATGCCGTCGTGGTTCAGATCGAAGGGTCAAGCTATCGCATGCGTCAGCACGCCAGCCTGCTTCCCGACACCATGAGAACCACCTCTCACATCACCCCTAACCCGCCGAAACGGCGCGGTCGGCCATCAGCCAAAGAGAAACACGATCAAGATCAGGGCTGATGACCCGTCCCTCTCACCGCTGCAAACCAGGGATTTTTAAACGCCCACTTTTGCGGAAACTTCGGCGCCCGTTGACAGGTGCGCCAGCCAAACAACTGCGACGGCGAAATCCCGATCTCGCGCGCAAGGGCCGACACATTGGTCCCAGGCTCCAGACAGCGTGCAACCATCTCGGCTTTGAACGCATCGGACCACCGACGTCGCTGCGCAACCGGCGCACCCTCCATCCGATCGGACACTGCCTCGATCAGATGGAAACTTCTATCCCCAGGCATAGTCGCAGACATAGAACATGACACCCATCACTAACACTGGGATGTCGATATCGCTCACAGGCAGCCGTCACCAGACGGGGTGGGCTTGGCGGTTACGAAGCGGCGGCGATTGGCGCATTGTACATCGTGCTACTAGGTGTCTTCTTCTACCGTAACCTGACCATCAAGGCGCTCTACGAGACTGCAGTGCAGACTGGAGTTTTGAGTGCGGCCGTCATGCTTTGCGTCGGCGCCGCAACGATCTTTGGCTGGCTGTTGACGTACTACGATATTTTGGGTGCCGTCAGCGCCGCGATCAACACCTTCTCGGTAAATCCGACGGCGTTCATGTTCCTTGTAGCAGCCATTTTTCTCATACTAGGCACATTCCTCGATCCGGCGCCAGCCATGCTTATCTTCGTCCCTGTCCTCAGCCCGATTGCACTGAGCCTCGGTATTGACCCGGTCAAGCTTGGTCTGTTGGTGGTCATGACACTGTCGATTGGCAAGATCACGCCGCCCTATGGGATATCGCTGATGCTGGCTTGCTCGATTGCCAAAATACCTCTCGAGCGTAGCCTTGGCTGGACCGGAGTTTTCCTGGCCGCCTATTGCATCCTGCTGTCGCTGATCATTCTAGTCTGAGCGGATCCAACAAAGTCCTCCGCGCGGCGGTCTACCTGACCCGCCGCGCAGGAGGCCGAATCGTTCTTCTCGAGAATGCGGCGAGCCGAGATCGGCGTCTATCATCACATCGCCGATAAATACCTGGATCGTTACGCCGCCGAGATGGCTTGGCGGGAAGACGCCCGCCGCATTCCAAACGGGCACCAGTTCATGCTCCTGCTTGCCTATGCGGCGTGGAGTACCTTCTCTGGCATCTGGAGGGGATACTGGCAGCGAGGTGGCAAGGTCATTGAATCCGGACGAGCCATCCTCAGGACTGATAATACTTGATTTTTATGATTTTTGTAATACTATGTATTCTCATTGTCAGGAGAAGAACGATGTCCAAACAGCAGCTTTCTGATCCCATCACCCTGCGTCTTCCCGTGGAGATTCTGGAGTCGATCGAGCGAATTGCAACGATTTCGGACCGCACCCGGAGTTGGGTGATGGTTCGTGCCATGCGCCTGTACCTCGCCGGTGAAGGACAAGAAATCCTGAACGTGGCCGAAGGTCTCGAACAGTTAGACAAGGGCGAATACGAGGACATGGACGACGTCATCGCTCAAGTCGAGCAGATCGTTCGCGGTAGCGCCGCTTGATGAAGGTTCGTCTTTCCACAAAAGCTTCCGATTACGTGCGTCAGGAAGCGGCTTATCTCAGGCAACACAGTCAAGGAGCCTCTCAGCGTTTCCTGATGGGGGTGAGGGCGGTCAAGCGCGACCTCGCAAGGTTTCCAGAAGCTGGCTTCCCCGATGAAGCCTTGCCAATTCCGGGGCTGCGTCGGCTCATACGAAACGGCTACCGCTACGATTATCGGATACTCGAGGAAGAAGTTCAGGTCGCTGAAATCTCGAGTTCGGTCAATACACCCTTATTGAACCCGTCCGACGACGAGGATTTCGATTTCGAAGATCCTCCCAAAGACGCTTTCGAGCCATAGATGACAGAGTGGGCGGGAAACCGATCACTCAGGTTTCATGTGGTTTTCCATTTCGCCGCAGTATTTCCCAATAGAGGTTCCCTCGGTTGTCGGGGGATGAATGCACCACGCCCTCCTGCTTGAGGTTGCGAAGCGCCTTACTGACCCGCCGCGTCAGTTCAGTCAGGTACTTCCGGTCCCTGGCGTCGTCGCAGCGTAGGGTAATCAGCCCGCGGGCTACATCGCGGCTGCCCATTGGCTCCTCGGCGTGTCGAAGTTCGGTCAGTATGCCGTTCGTCAACTCGCCGCGCCCGAAAACGACCTCCCGTTTCTGCCGCGGCATAGCAGCATCCAGATCGCCGCTGTATCCAAGTGCACTAAGCGTCCGGTCCAAAGCACCGATGTCGTTCTTGATCTCGGCCAGGCGATCACGGATGCGTTCCGCCTCGCAAAATAATTCGGCCCTTTTGGACAGTAACCCAGTGATTGTGTGTTGATAGGTATCGGTGGCGCCGGGTCAGGCGCGAGCTTTGGCGGCGATACAAGGCCGGCGAGTAGGAATAGGACGAAGACGCTTCAGTGCCCAGCCGGCCTGCGGGCAAGCCCCTACGCCAGGCGGGTGATCGGGCCGGAAAATCCCGGCCCGATCTGGTTCGTGGGTTATACGAGCGTCCGCCCTTCTTTCCTGGCTTTGCGCCATTCGCGACTGAAAGCGCGAACCAGTACAAACAGGACGCCTGCCACAAGGACGGGCCACATCAGGACGTATACAGTCAGAAACATGGGCGACATTTAAGGTCTCCTTCAGGTGGTGGCTGGCCTGTCATCGAAGTTGCTAGCCTTCTGTTTGATGGTCGAAAAGTCGAACAGCTTTGTGTTCGTGAACGACAAGGCAACACACAGAATGGCGCTTACGGCGTAAGCCAGCAGCGAGGCGCTCAGAATTGGATAGGTGTGTAGAAAGCCAAGGCCGAACGGCAGCACGGCAATTGCGACGACGATGCCGACAGTGCGGCCAATGATTGCCCCGAAAAACCCGAACGCCATCAGGCCCGCAATCACACCGACGCCGACCGACGCCAGCAGATCGCTCACCAGCGCGGTCCACCCTTGCAGTTCGATAAATTCAAAGCGGACAGGGAAAAAGATCGCAAGGGCTGCGAGGACTGACACCGTAAAGGCCATGTTCGTGACCTTGTTCCAGTAGAAGCTGGCAATCACCGGGAAGACGAGCGCGCCCCAGATGGCCCCAACGAGGACCAGCAGTTCGAGGATGTCGAACTGGTTGCTGGCAAAAAACATCGCAAGTCCAGTCGCGGCAACCATGGTGAGCCGACCAATTAGGAGCATCAGCCGCGGGTTTGCATCCCCATCGGCGACATTTCGCCCGTAGATGTCGGTCATGACGATGGAGGACAGGGCGGAAAGATCGGAATCCGCGGTTGAGGCCAACGAGCCGATGATCATCAGAAAGAAGATGCAAAGCAGCCCGATGCTGAGGTAGCTCGACGCCAATTGCGGGACGAGATTGTTAGCGTCCCCTCCCACTGGTTCGATGCCCAGATAGAGGGCCAGAACCCCAAGCATCCCGACGCCGATCACAGTAGCGCCATAGCCCACTGTCGCAGTGATAAAGGTAGGTTTGATCATGTCCTGGCGAACCGCGAACAGGCGCTGGGCGATCGTCTGGTTGCCGATTGCATAGGCCAGAACCGCCGCGATGTACGGTGCGCCCTGGTTGAAGAACGCGTCCGACGAAAAGAAACTTTGCTGCTGGGGGGTCAGGTTGACCGCGCCGGTCTCGAAGATGGCCGGTCCGCCTGCCAGGAAAAATACCGCAGGAACGATGATCATGACCGCACCGAGCATGGCACAAACCTGAACAAAGTCAGTGAGTATCGAAGCGCGAAGTCCGGACCACAGGGTATAGAGCAGAATGCCCGTCGCAATGATCGCGATGCCGGTCGAAAAGGACAGCGGCGACAGCATGGCGATCAGCGCGCCCCCTGCGATAAAGTTTGAGGTCAGACTCAGTACGCTTCCGAGCACGTTTGAACCGGCCAGGATGAGTTGGCTTGATCGTCCGTGGCGGGCATGGAGGATTTCAGCAAGAGAGTGCGCCTCGGGGGCGAGGGACCGGATGCGCTTCCCGAACGGATAGATGAACAGGATCATGAGCGCGCCCCATAGCCCATAATGTATCGGGCCGGAAACGCCATAGGTGTAGCCCGACGTCGCCGAGGCGTAGAGCGAAGAAGCCCAAATCCAGGTGGCAGTCATGGAGGCGGCCGAGACGCCGAACCCGACGCGGTTGCCGGCGGTCATATAGTTGTCGGCGTTCTCGCGCTTTTTACCGATCGAGAGCGAGATGATGAACGTCACCCCGAAGAAAAGCAAAAGAAGGAAAAGGGTGAGCGGAGTTCCTAGTTGCTGAAGATGCATGTGCCTATTCATATTCAATGCCGCGCAGTGGGACACAAGATGACAAGGCCGGCGTCCAAGCTATGCTGCCAGCTGTCCAGACTATGCGGTCGTTATTACGGCAATAAATGCCGATATAGGGCGCGCCGATTATCGAATCTGATTTAGAGCGAAGCACGGCATGCGCTGCGGGAAGCTGTGAAAGCTGCGCGCTCCTTATAGGCCATTTAGATATTTATTCAACCAGCGGCCATTAATGCTGTGTGTTTCGACCCCGCACAGAGCGTGGGGCGCGGCTGGCGTTATCGCCGATCCTCAACGATTCCAAGCCTCAGAGGGAGCCGCATCCGACACGCGAAAGTTCACCCAAAGTCGTTTCGGCACTCTCTACAGTATTACATACTACGTGAAAGCAGATAAAAGCGAGAGCCCATCGTTAACCATGCGGCTACAAAATAAAATCCACATATTGAACTTGCAGATCACTTAGGCTATTTGATTGCCATGTCGCTTAATTGTGGGCGATAGGCCTCCCCTTGAATGGGGGCGGCCGTTGCGGGTGTTACGAGCACCCACACCGGCCTGGCCACAGCAAGCTTGAAAGGTGCAAGCATACTATGGTTGATTCTATTTTTAACTGCGCGCAGTCGCAGCACAAGTCCTTCGCCGAATCTTTTTCCCTCGGCACCTCCTCTACCCACCCCGCGATCATTAATGGCGTCGTTCAGCACGAGCGTGTCTCTGCTGCCATCCAGATCGCAATTCTCGAAATTGTCGACGAGACGGGCAGCGCAACGATCGGCGATCTCGTCCGCGCCATCCCGTACCACATCGACGTTCCGGGTGCTGTCCTCGCCCTAGCTGGCGCCGGCCTTCTGACTCTGGATCTCAATGGCGGTATTCTTGATACTCATTCAATCGTGCGCCGGAACGCGTTTCCTGCCCCTCGTGGATCGGATTCCACGAATGGCGCACCCAGTGGACCTCTCTCCCCCGCCCCCACGGGGAGTGGCAGCAATGCGGGTGATCGTAAGATCTTCAGCCTGCCGGTGCCGGCCTTCCACCCCGCGATCCTGGTTGCTGCGGCAAGCGAAAGGCGGATGCTGGCAAAAAACCCGGAATTGCAAAAACCTGGGGTCTATATTTTGTTCAACCGTGACGAATTTTACGTCGGCTACGGCGGCAATACAGGCGCCCGGGTTGGGCAGGGCAACCAGCCGATTGAAAATGTAACCTCGATTGTCGCGATCACCGACAGAAACAATCAGCTCGAACCGCGCGATGCCAAAGCGCTCGAGCGCATCCTGTGGTCGCGCGTCGCACTTTCGGGGCTGACCTCAACAAACAGCGAAGCGCCTGAAGGTCCTGCGGTCGACCCGCAGCGCTATTCTGAACTTGAAGCGCTCGCCGGTCAGGTCTGTCTCGCGCTTTGGCACAATGACATGCTGTTTGACCAAATCAGCCCGCGGCTGGCGCTTGCCGGGCCGCAGACCGAGCCCGGCACCAGAGCGCCCAAGCGCGCTTTCAACGAAGTTCCGGACGGTGACGTTCTCGAACTCCAGTTTTGCGGTATGACCGCATTGGCAGCAAGGCAAGCTGATGATCGCTGGGTTCTATTGCGGGGATCGGATGTCAGGCTCGAGACAGCGCCAAGCGCCGACCCTTCGGTCCTGTTCAAGCGCGCAGCATTCCTTCACTCCGGGCATCTCGGTCTGGCACCAGATGGCAAGAGCTATATCGCTTTGAAAGACATTCTCTTCTCAAGTGGCACCGCGATAGCGCAGTTCTGTTCGGGTTCCAAAGGCCGGCGTTTGTCGTCTTGGACGCCCGTCGAAGGCGAGCACGATCCGGATATGTCGGCACTGATCGCCGCTTAGCGCCACGACTTCTCTTATTCCCATTCATCTCGCGCTCCGAACCGGCTTTGTCGGTTCGGGCCAAGAGGAGCATTGTCTCATGTCGAAGTTTTTTGATCTTTATAGCGGTGATCTGGATGACGACCCGCAAGCCGAAAACGAGGCGCAAAAAAGCGCCGCGCGCATTCTCGCCGAGGTTGCGTTGCAGCAAGCACTCGATGCACCAGCGCGCAAAACGCTGAAGACGCACCCCGGTCTGTTCATTTTTGCTGTTCCCACCGAACCGTGGATTTCGCCGATCGCAAAAGAGCTGAAGTCGATGGACCGGGCGCCGCTCATTGTTGAAGCGAGCGAGCAGAGGAAGTCGGGTGGCAAATATGAACGCGTGGGGCTCGATGCGCTCGATATTATCCAACAAGGGCGGAGCGTACTGTTTGTCAGTCAGAATCCTGATGACTTTTTGAGAGAAGAAGTGCTTGCAAGCGCTGATATTTTTGTCCGCATCCCGGCGCTTACCGCTGAATTGTTGCGCGCGGTGATTGGTCAGCTCACGCGGGGCGTTGCTCGTGGCGTCACACAAGAGCATGCCAATCTTGATCTCAATATCGTCCTTGCTTGCCTGCGTCCCGGCACGAGCTCGCGGCAGTGCGTTGATAATCTCAAGCGTGCCGTCGCACGGCTCGAAAATCCGAAAGCTGGCACCGTGCCCACGCTCGACACGCTGCCGCTGACACAAGACGTCCGAGCATGGACAGACAACATGCTAGCCGACCTTGCTGCTGTTCAGGCGGGCGCGCTGTCGCCTGATCGTCTTGCCCACGGCATTCTCGAGGGTCCTCCAGGGACCGGCAAGACGTTGATCGCCAATAGCCTTGCAGTCACCTCGGGCTGGAATTTTGTCGAAAGCTCTGTAGGTTCGTGGTTCACCAGCGGCGACGGTTACCTCGGAGGTGTCGTCAAGAATCTGAAGCGGTTTTTTGACGACGTGCTCGCGGCTGCTCCGGCAATCGGGTTCCTTGACGAGATCGACGCAATCCCCGATCGCGCAGCGCTTGATGATCGCGCACGGGAGTGGTGGACACCCGTTATTACGATGTTTCTGACGCAAATCGACCAGATCAGGAAGTCAGATCGCAAGGTATTGCTGCTTGGAGCAACCAATTACTACACGCGGCTTGATAGCGCCTTGGTGCGGCCGGGTCGCTTGGAGCAGAGGCTCAGCGTCTTTCCGCCGGAAAGCGAGGCCGATGCGCTCTCGCTGCTCGACTATTTTGCGGGCAGCATGATCCCGCGCGACGAGTTGTCCCGCATTGCCAGGCTGGGGATTGGCGCAACACCGGCGACGATTGAGGGGTCATGGAAAGAGGCGCAGCGTCTTGCCAGAACCCAAGACCGTGAACCGCTCCTGCATGATCTTATCGATGCACTGACACCAGCGGAAACGCGGTCAGAGAGCGATCTGCGCGCCATCGCTATTCACGAGATCGGCCACGCCGTCGTTGCGCTTCGCCTTGGTCACAAGCTCGAACGTGTCACGATCTTGCCGGAGGGGAGGAGCGGGGGACAAACCCTAACGCACCTGCCCACAATTATTCCCAATCGGGCGGTCATCGAGGAAATCGTGATGATCGGGCTTGGGGGACGGGCTGCCGACACTATCATCGGCAGCGGCCCCCACGCGGGTGCACAGAATGATCTCGCACGCGCAACGGAATTGTTGCTCGACGCCCGTCTGGCGCAGGGTCTGGGAGAAGCACTCGTTTCCCATGCTGCAGTATCCTCGCGGATCCATCCAACTTTGCTCAACGAGATCGACCGGGAACTGCGGTCATTGCTCGAAAAGGCTATCGCCATCGTCGAGTCGGACCAAGCTATCGTGCTCAGCCTCACAGAGAAACTGCTGAAAGATCGGATCCTCACGGGTGATGAGATCGCAGCGGAATTGGGCTTGAAGCCGGCTGAAAAAGACACGGCAAGGAGTACACCCTCTTCTGACCCCAAACCCCTTGCCGGCGAGGACGACAAGCAGCCGGAAGGCAGCGATGCCGGTCGAGGGGCCAGAGCACCGCATCGGGGAGGCAAGCATGGCCAGCTTTGAGAGCCTTTTTCAAAAGATGGAAGGCGCTTATGCGCCCTCAACAATCTCTGGCTACCGCACTGATTTCTATGATTTTGCTAAATGGGCAAGGCGCAGGCGTTTGCGGGCGCTCCCCGCACAGCCGGAAACAGTCGCAGCTTATATCGACGACGTAATCGAACGGTGTTCACCAGCCACCGTCAAACACCGGCTTGTCGCGATCGCGAAGCTTCATCGCCTGGCTGGCGAAGAATCGCCGACCACGGATGAAGTTGTTGCCCTCGCGATGCGCCGCGCCCGGCGCAAAAAGCCAGCCCGGCCGAATCAGGCGCTCGGCATCACCGCGGAGCGTCGTGATCAATTGATGGCGGTCTGCAGTGATGACCTCGCTGGCCTGCGCGACAAGGTTCTGCTTGCGGTGGGATTCGACAGCTTGTGCCGCCGGTCCGAGTTGGTGGCATTGCGGGTGGAAGACTTCACGCTTGAAGCGAACGGCACCTACACAGTCCTCGTTCGCCGCGCCAAAAATGACCAATTCGGAGAGGGCCGCATCGCTCGACTTTCACTTGCCACCAGCCGACTGGTCGATGAATGGATTGATGCGGCAAGCCTCGAACGCGGCCCCCTGCTCCGCCCCGTTTATAAAGGAAAAATCCGCACGCGGTACCTACATCCCGCGTTCGTGGGCGCGACGTTAAAACGCCTGAGCAAGCTCGCCGGCTATTCAGAACCCGAAATGCAATCGGTGAGCGGTCACTCCCTGCGCGTTGGGGCTGCCCAGACATTAACGGTGATGGGCTATGGCCTCCTTCCGATCATGGCCGCAGGCGGTTGGAGGTCGAGTAACGTCGTGGCTCGCTACGTCGAAAAAGTTGAAATGAACGTATGGGAACGGTAATCGACCGTCCGAATTTACTTGGTCGCGTCAGCCACGCCTGTTCTGCCGGTCGGTAACTTGAAAGACAGTGGCGATGAGCAACCTCGTTATCGGGCGCCAGATCCCAGCAATACCGTCTTTATCGTCCTGACGAGGATTTGAAGGTCCAGATCTAATGAAAGGTGCTTTATATAGTATAGGTCGTATGAGAGTTTCACGCGAGCTTCGCTCGGGTTACTTGTGTAACCGCTGTTAACCTGAGCCCAACCGGTAATCCCCGGCAGCAGAAGCATGCGATAGTCCCACTGGGGAATTTCCCGACGATACCATCTTACGAGATCTAAAGCCTCGGGTCGCGGTCCGATGAGGCTCATATCTCCGATCAATACATTAAAGAGCTGTGGCAACTCGTCGATACGCGTACGACGAAGCACACCGCATCCAGGAATTACCCTCTTGTCGTCCGCGCTTGTTGCACCCCCGCTCTTACCCGAATACATGGTCCGGAACTTGTATAGTCGGAAGGGTCGACCTCCAAAACCACGTCTGTGCTGAACGAACAAGACCGGTCCACCATCACGAAGAAAAATATAGGCGCCCGTGAGCGCAGCAAGGGGGATGGAGAGAGGAAGAGTTACTACGACAAAAGCGAGGTCCAGAATGCGTTTGAAGCGAGCATAAATAAGCTGGCTGGGGCTATAGGAGAGGTGGGAGAGGTCGAAGGTGGCGATGTCGACACGACCCAATCGGATTTCCACAAATCGAGCCCATGGCATGATATCCACGCCGGAGAGGTAGCTGCGGGTCAACATCCCGGACCATTGAGTCGTATGGTGATGGCGCGGCTCGATCAGGATTGCGTCGAACTCCCCAACGTCCGCATCGGGACTATCAATGAGCGCAACGCCGGTGCCGAGCAACTCCAAAACGGTGGCAGCATTTTTGAATCTGATGAGGCCGACCCGTGCGTTAATCGAGCGGTGAAAACGAACATTTGCAAAGGCCATGATGGCCATCGCAATCGGTGCCGCTGCGGCCAGCGCCGTATAGCTAAGTGGAATTCTTATTGCAGACAAAAAACTTACGGCAAAACTGAAATATACGGATACAACAGCAACAGCAGCAAGGATGGGCGCCTCGTGGCGACGGAATGCACTAAGCGTAAAGGCGGATAGCACCGGCACAATGCCGAGGACAATAGCTGCAATCACACCCGAACCCATCGGGATTTGGCCGGCCCGCGTATAGATTAAGATATAGACGAGGGTTTGGATGACAATGGTGAGCAAAACGGGGAGGAGGAAGGTGGCGGCGTCTCGGAGATAGCGCATGCGCCGGGTTCTGGCACCCAGCGTAGCAAGGTGTGTCAGGTCGTTTAATAACGGGTTCTTTTTCGACTTACCTTGCACAAAGCCGGTCCTAGGTTGGTCAGCCATTACTAGTCTTCCTATCACCCGCCTCACCCTGCCGAGAGGGGTGTCCCATGGTTGAAGAAAAGTCAACGCTTAGCCTCGGAATGCGATCACGACCCTCTTCACAGCCCCATTGCGCGCTGGTCATGGCGGCCTTGAGGATGAGTTCGCAGGAATGGCCATAGAGAAACAGCGCCGCGTTGCCGATCCGGTAGTCGGCATGGTGTATATAAACGATTTCACTGTAGCACTGGAAGGTTGATCACATAGCCTTCCCGGCGCAACTGCACATGCAGGCGCCGATACCTCACGCAGCCTGCGTCGAAGATATCGATATGCGCAGCCCGGACGGCATCGATGCAGCTGGACGCCCGTAAAAACCTTCGCTTGATTGCTGCGATCATGATTCAGTGCTGTTGCCTAATCATGGAGTGCTCTCATGGACCCGCATTCGCTTTTCAGCCTGAACGACCATCTCGAAGCCGTCAGCCAGCATCCGCTCGAGGTTTTGGAGCGCACGGTGGATTTCGAGTATTTTCGGCCCTGGTGGTCGAAGGGTTGAGCTATGGCGATGGCAGCAAGGACGGGCGTCCGTCCTTCGATCCGGTGGCCATGTTCAAGATTCTGATCCTGCAGGCCCAACACAATCTGTCTGATGCCCACACCGAGTTCATGATCCGAGATCGGCTCAGCTGGATGCGGTTCCTGGGCTTTTCTCTGGGCGACCGCACACCTGATGAGAACACCATTCGTCATTTCCGCAACCGGATGACCGAGACTGGCACGCTCAAGCGGGTGATGAAGGCCTTTGACTGGCAACTGCACAGGAAGGGCTACATCCCCATGTCGGGGCAGATTGTCGATGCCTCGTTGGTGCCAGCGCCCAAGCAGCGCAATACCGATAGTGAGCGGGACGCCATCAAGTCGGGCAAGACAGCGCAGGCGCAAACCTCCAACCGTTTGCGATGGTGAATCACGACAAACTCAAGCCAGAAACCCCTCGTGAGTCAGATTCCACAGGTTTTGGTATGAGCCCCACCTTCCCAAGAACCAGCCTGGAGCCCGACGGGTTGATGACCGGCGGGTGATTTCGGGGATCATTCACATGCTCAAATGCGGCGGGCGCTGGGCTGATTGCCCTGGCGAGTATGGTCCTTCGACCACCATCTACAATCGTTGGAACCGTTGGAGCCGCCGCGGTATATGGGCACGCATTCTTGCGGCTCTGACCGAACAGGGCTGGATTACCGAAACCGCCCAGATCGACAGCAGCTATATCAAGGCCCATCGTTGTGCAGGTGGGGGAAAAGGGGGGCGCGAGCCAATGCCATTGGCATCTCGCGTGGTGGCCGGACCACCAAGGTCCATGCGCTTGTCGACGTTATCGGCAGACCACTCTGCCTCGTCCTGACACCCGGCAATGCCTCGGACATGAAGGGAGCAGATCTGCTCATCGCCCACACAACGGGTATGAAGAGGATTATCGCGGACCGGGGCTATGATGCGAACCGTCTTCGCTCCACTCTTCGAAGTCAAAACACCATCCCGGTGATCCCCGGCCGCAAGAACCGCAAGCGCAAAATCCGATACGATGAGAAGCGCTACAAGGACCGCTGGCGCGTCGAGGCAATGTTCTGCCGCCTCAAGGATTTCCGCCGCGTCGCCACACGGTACGACAAGCTCGCTCGGAATTATCTATCTGCCGTCATGCTCGCTGCAGCGTAAGCCTCCGCTGAGGGCCGCGGTTATTTCGCTTTCGGCTTGGGTTTCCATCGCCGGGCGTAGCGCTTGAGTTCATCTTCGATGGCTTCCACATCGACCAGACGTGGATCGAAGCCGTCCTTGAGATACCATTCACGCATTTCGGCATGTTCTTCATGGCTGGGGTCGTTGATCGCTTCGAGGAAGCGTTCGTAGCCGGGCGGCCCGCCGATGTCCTCAGGCGGGGTCCGCCCCTCGGCCAGGATCAACTGGGGATACAGCGCGCCGGGCTCGGGCTCGGAGATAAAGTTGATCCGAATGGTGTGTTCCCAACCATCGCCGAAGTCATAGAGATAGGTGATCGCGCGAGCATTTGTTTCCTGAAGGACTTTAAGCAGAGTCTCCTTGGAGGCGTCGCGAAGATCAGTGCCAAAGTCATGATCGGGAACGCCCCACCCGATATCCTGATAGCGGAATTCGTAAAGGTGGCTGTCGGTCCAGCCGAAGGCAATCTGCAAGACAATGTGGAGCCGATCCATACGCAGGTTGAGCGGTACGATCAGTTTGCGCCTGACCTGCGGCTCGACATCCTCGAGGATGACAGTGATGGTGGCGACGAAGTGCGATGCTGAGCTCATGCAACGAGCTTAACGGCATCCTTGTTGGCGTTCCAGTTCCAAGGAAGCAGTTCCCCCAGCCTGTTCTGCGGCATGTCGGCAATGCGGGCGAGCACGTCGGCGAGCCAGGCCTGGGGATCGATATCGTTGAGCTTGGCCGAGACGATGAGGGTGTACATGAACGCGGCCCGGCGGGCACCGCGGTCCGAACCGGCGAACAGCCACGCTTTTCTGCCAAGGGCAATTCCGCGCAGCGCACGCTCGGCTGCGTTGTTCGAGAGGCAGATGCGACCATCCTCAAGGAATGCGGCAAACCCGACCCAGCGCGCGAGCATGTAGTTCATGGCCTTGGCCACAGGAGCGTGACGCGAGAGCTTTTCGCGCTCGGTGATCATGTAAGTGTGCAGCTCATCAACCAGAGGCGCGCACAATCGTTGACGTTCGGCAAGGCGCTGATCGGGCGGCAGGCTATGAAGGTCGCGCTCGATGGCAAAGATTTCATCGATACGGCGCACCGCCTCGAGCGCAACCGGGGAGATGGCGCCGCCCTTACCCTGTTTCTTTCGCACCCTATCGATATCGGCAAGCTCGAACAAGGGTCGTCGTCCGTGCGCCCAGCAAAAGGCGGGGAGAATGGGTTCGCTGCGACGCTCGGGATCGAACAGGCCGTTGTAACCGGCAAAAGCGTCGACCTGCAGAATGCCGGCATAGTCGGCCAGATGAGCCCGTGGATGCTCGCCCCTGCGGTCGGGAGAGGCAAAGAACAGAGCTGCCGGACCATCGGTGCCGCCAAAGGGCCGATCGTCGCGTACGTAAGTCCACACCCGACCTGTTCGGGTCTGTCCCTTGGCCAGGATCGGCACGGTGGTGTCGTCCCCGTGCAGTCGATCGGCGGCCATCACGTGACCGGCGATCAGATCATGGAGGGGCTTGAGCGCCACCGTTGCGGCGCCAACCTGGTCGGCCAGCGTCGAGAGACTAATGGGCACGCCCTCGCGGGCGAACCGTTCCGATTGGCGATTGAGCGGCTGATGCTGACCGAACTTCTCGAACAGGATCGTTGCCAGAAGGTTGGGTCCGGCAAAGCCGCGCGGCGTGGGATGGAAAGGCGCCGGTGGTTGGCTGATCTTCTCACAATCCCGGCAGGTGAACTTCTCCCGCACCGTCTGGACCACCTTCCACTGACGCGGGATCACTTCGAGCGTTTCGGTCACATCCTCGCCCAGCTTGACCAGGTGATCGGATCCGCAGCATTCACAGGCTTGCGGCGCGGGCACCACGACGCGCTCGCGCGGCAGGTGGTCGGGAAAGGCACGCCGTTGTGCCCGCTTGCGGGTAAAGGCTCTGACCGGTGCAGCCTTGGCTGCGGCCATTTCGGCGGCAAACTCGTCTTCGGTGGCCGCCGCTTCAAGATCCTCGAGTTCGAACTCGAGCTGGTCGAGCAGCTTGGCCTTCCTCTCGGAGCGCTGTCCATAAAGACTACGCTTGAGCTTTTCGATTTCGAGCTTGAGGCGGGCGATCTCGGTGTCGCCATCGGTCTTTTCTGCAACAACCCGCGCCGCTTCGGCTTCCGCCAGATCGGCACGCTGTTCGGCTGCGGCAAGTGCAGCGCGAAGGGCAGCAATCTCGGCGTTTCCGGCAGGCTCGACCATGCCATGACCTTACCAGAATCTGATCCTCGCCACGAGCCGATATGCCCCGTTTTGCACCAGATGAGTCACCGTGTCGCGGTGCAAAATGGTCATCCCGCCGAGAGTGGCCGCCAGGTCTTTTGCGGCATTCGCCAGTCGATCCCCTCAAGCAGATATCCGAGCTGGGCGGACGAGATCGTCACAACGCCATCGGCGGGCGAGGGCCACAGGAAGCGCCCGCGCTCGAGCCGCTTTGTAAAAACGCATGCCCCCTGGCCATCGTGCCAGATGATGCGAACCAGATTGCCCTTGCGCCCCCGGAACACGAACAAATGCCCACAATGGGGATCACGCTTGAGCACCTCCTGGACCACCAGGGCCAAAGAGTTGAACCCCTTTCGCATGTCTGTGTGGCCGGCCGCCAGCCATACACGGGTCCCGCTTGGAACCGGGATCATCGGTCCACCACATCGAGCAGGCGTCCCAGCGCAATCGGGGCAATATCGGAGCGTACAATCATCCGGCGATCGTTGCGCAGCACGATTTCGACCGGACTGGCTGACCAGTTCTCGGGCGGCTCGGGTGGAACTCCGCCCTTGTCGGCATGGGCCCCAACCTCATCAACTCGCACTGGGTAGAACGAAGGCGCCTCGCCGCCCAGCCGGCCTTCGCGATATGCCCTGCGCCAGGCAAAAAGTAATGGCACCGCAATTCCATGACGTCGTGCAGTCACCGAACCCATGCGCGGCGCCGACAAGCTTTCTTCAACGATCCGGAGCTTCTCCGCATCACTGAAACGACGGCGCCGACCAGTGTCTACGATCTCGAGCCGTTCGACACGGCTTCTATCTGTAAGGATATCCATACCGACAGTTTGCTACCAGATCGGCGGCTCAAACCAAGGCGGCTCTCAACGGAGGCTTACGCTGCAGCCGTCGCATACTGGCTATGATTGAGTCTCAACCCTAGTCACCCGAATCTGAAGTTCGGTTCATTGTTTTCTGGCAGAAGCGTTTGACGGAGGCGAGGATTTCGTCTGCGGATTTGACCCATTTATAGGGTTTGGGGTTCTCGTTGTGGGCATCGATGAAT
>NZ_QMEL01000011.1 GCF_003390885.1 Pelagibacterium sediminicola | reverse complement strand
CTCGAGGACGGCTTCGATCCACGTCTGGTCGATGTGGAAGCCATCGAAGGTGAGCTCAAGCGCTACGCTCGGCGATGGAAACCCAAGGCGAAAGCGAAATAACCGCGGCCCTCAGCGGATGCTTACCGTGCTCTGGGCGGCGACGGGGATGATCATAATGAGGGTTCGGGGCGCGGGGACAAGATTTTGGGGCAGCGGTGGAAACCCCTATCCATAACTGAACGAGAAAACGATTTCCGTTCAATTCGTTCAGTCAAATTTTTGCGCCTGCGTATCCACCCGCCTGCCCGGACGCCGTATCGGGGGCTCGGGATCGACATGATACTGGAAGGCGCGGCCAAAGCTCTCGAACTCGGCGCGGGTCATGGCGAGCAGCATCGAGAGGGTGGAAAAGCGCAAGGTGCCACCGGGAACAGTCGGAAACCGCCTCGCCTTTGCGCCGCACGCGACGCGGAACTTGCGGATTTCAAGCAGATGCCGCCTGACGATCCGCATGGTTTCGACCGGCACCTTGAGCCGAGGCCGATACCGCGCCTGCCCGGCGACTTCCCTGTAAAGAACTGTGAGCTTGGCGTGGTGCTGTCGATAGCGAAAGGCGCGTGCGCTGAAATCGTCTTGCATGTGGGGCTCCTGTTGCGCGGCGGTGGCCGAGGGCAACAGGAGAGGATAAGGGAGGTTTGTGGGGGTGGGGCTAAATAGCCTCTAAATCCCTCAGCAATTTTTTGGCACGTTCCATACGTTCGGTTGTGGCTTTAGTGGTTTTTCGGTTTCTTGTTTCGATCCAACTGTCTTCATATTCTCCAGTGCGTTTCAAAAAATCCGCTGTAGCAGCCAATTCTAATGAAACTGAATCGTAACGATCCAGAACTTCGAGTATTGCTTTGCGTTTGGCGTCTAACGCCTCACCCGGACAATCCAATTCTGTGCGAAAAACGGCATAAGCCTGTAAGCGCTGGCTCGCCTTCCATTCGATCTCGATAGCGCCAAGCGCAACTGCGTCATCTGAGGCTATAGAAAGCTCTTCGCTGTAAGGTCCGTAATGATAATAGTCAAAATCGAATCCAAAGCCCGCTTCCCTTGCCTCAAGAAAGTAAATTGTCTTTTGAAGGCGTGTTTTTCCAATAAGTTGTCGTCCATTGAGAATTATGACTTTGGCAATATTGTTTACGTCGTCGGTCATTTCAACTCCTCCAATATCTCCATTATCTTTTTCTTTGCTCTATCATCCTTGGCATAAGCTCGAAAAATTTTCTTTTCGTTGAGTGATTTTACCACATCCGACATGGTGGCAAGGTCATCATATTTATCACCCCCCGGAGGATAAATGAGAACTCGAGACAAGGCTTCCGGAGTGTCATAGCCACGACGCTTGTAGGGATTCCGCTTTGGCTGGTCCTCAAAAACTTCATCTGCGGCAATATGGCCGGCCTCTTTCGCGGCCTTGAGCTGCTTTCGAAAATTAGCCACCTGTCCTTCATTCGCGCTGAGATGCGCAGATACGTCTATGGCTTGATACAGTCTCCTATCCAGAAGTCTTGTAGAAAGCATCGCCAAACCTTCGTCCGTTGACTTAGTCAATGTGCGCAGGGCACTCCATACGACTGAGTCGTCCAGTTCTATATAGGAATCTAGTGACCTTTCCTTAACGAATTTCACCACAGGGCTCTCTTCCTCAAGACCGATTTGTTCTGCCTTGCCGTCCAGAACAAAGTTGCCCAGCTTGCGGAAAATAGCTGTAAGCATTTTTTCCGCTGAGCGAGTCGATTTGTGAAAGTATACCGTAAAATACATTTGGAACAAACCGAGAACATATGCCTCGGCTGCTTGAAGTGCTTTGCTGCCTAAAACAAGGCTATCGACCTCTGCATATTCTTCATCGTCTGTCGCGATTGTGACCTTGGCTACTTCCAAGTTTGCTAGCAGCCAAGAATAGTCGAAGCCGCCAGATTGTGCCCCTGTCATCATTCTATCCCGTCTCACGTAATCTAGTCGGTCCGCATCGAACTGGCTGGATACAATGGCGGAGTATATGTCCGTGGGCGTGTCTTGAAGTAGCAACTGAGCGACCTGCTCCCGAAAATCGCTCCCGAAACGATCACGAATCCGATCTCCTAGTTCGGTGTTGCCGCGGATAATTTCGGCAGTCCACATTTCGTGTCGGTGTTCACGCTTTTCACCTCGATCTTTATCGAGCTGCTTAACGGCCTCCTCGAATGCGTGGCTAAATGGCCCATGGCCTACGTCATGAACGAGCGCGGCAGCTTGGGCAATCTTCGCCCGGTCATTGTCATACTTTCCTCCGAGCCTATCCCGGACCAATCCAGAAAGTTGTCTAGCGGTGTGAAACACTCCTAGGCTATGGGCAAGTCGAGAATGTGTTGCTCCTGGATAAACGAGTTCTGAAAAACCGAGCTGCTTTATCCGTCTTAAGCGTTGAAATTCTCTACTATTTAAAAAGTACCAAATTTTCTGCTCAAAATCGCTCGTATCGAAAACAATCAGATCGTGAACTGGATCGCGAACTCTTTGTGATTTTTGCACAGACATCCCCCTTGTTGCCCGTTCAATCAAATTGATTCATACGAGTTTTGCAATAATTTAAAAGCAGGTTTTGTTTGAGGTTGATTGGATGCTCGACAAGGAAACGCACCACGCTTTATTTGTGCGGGATGTAGGGCTTCTGGAAAACAACGCCAACCCCGCTGAGCATGTCCTGCCCTATCCCCCCGGCCCCTCCAGCACATCCATCTCCATCTCGCGCAACTTCTTGATCTCGTCCCTTAGCCTTGCCGCCTGCTCGAATTCGAGGTTGGTTGCGGCCTCGCGCATCCTGCCTTCGAGGTCCTTGATGACCGCTGCGAGGTTCGCGCCCACCGGCACGGTGTCCTTGCCGTCCTTGCCCGGTCTGATCTTTACCGAGACGTGGTCGCGTTCGTAGACGGAATCTACGATATCGTTGATGCGGGCTTTGACGGACTGGGGCGTGATGCCGTGTTGTTCGTTGTAGGCGAGTTGCTTTTCGCGGCGGCGGTTGGTTTCGGCGAGGGCGCGTTCCATGGAGCCGGTTTCGCGGTCGGCGTAGAGGATGACCTTGCCGTCGACGTTGCGGGCGGCGCGGCCGATGGTCTGGATGAGGGAGGTTTCGGAGCGCAGGAAGCCTTCCTTGTCGGCGTCGAGGATGGCGACGAGGCCGCATTCGGGGATGTCGAGGCCTTCGCGCAGGAGGTTGATGCCGACGAGGACGTCGAAGGTGCCCAGCCGCAAATCGCGGATGATTTCGATGCGCTCGATGGTGTCGATGTCGCTGTGCATGTAGCGTACGCGGATGCCCTGCTCGTGGAGGTATTCGGTCAAATCCTCGGCCATCTTCTTGGTGAGGACGGTGGCCAGCGTGCGGTAGCCCGCGTCGGTCGTCTTGCGGATTTCGTCCACCAGATCGTCCACCTGCGAGGTGGCGGGGCGGATCTCGACATTGGGGTCGGTGAGCCCGGTGGGGCGGATGACCTGTTCGGCGAAGACCCCGCCGGTCTGCTCCAGTTCCCACGCGCCCGGCGTTGCTGACACATAGACCGTCTGCGGGCGCATGGCGTTCCATTCCTCGAAGCGCAGGGGGCGGTTGTCCATGCAGCTCGGCAGGCGGAAGCCGTATTCGGCCAGCGTCGCCTTGCGGCGGAGGTCGCCACGATACATGGCGCCCAACTGGCCGATGGTGACGTGGGATTCGTCGACGAAGACCAGCGCGTCGTCGGGGAGATATTCAAAGAGGGTGGGGGGCGGCTCGCCGGGCTTTCTTCCCGAAAAATAGCGCGAATAGTTCTCGATGCCCGCGCACGAGCCGGTGGCTTCCATCATTTCGAGATCGAACAGCGTGCGCTGTTCGAGGCGCTGGGCTTCGAGGAACCGGCCCATGCCGTTGAGCTCCTGGAGGCGCGCCTGGAGTTCCTTCTTGATCTCCTTGATGGCCGCGTTCATCGTGGTGCGGGTGGTGACGTGGTGGGAGTTGGCGAAGACGCGGACGGCGTTGAGCTCGGCGGACTTCTTGCCGGTCAGGGGATCGAACTCGGCGATGGCCTCGATCTCGTCGCCGAACAGCGTGATGCGCCAGGCGGCGTCCTCATAGTGGGCGGGGAAGATTTCCACGGTATCGCCGCGTACGCGAAAAGTGCCGCGCACGAAGCCCATGTCGCCCCTTTTGTATTGCAGGGCGACGAGTTCGTTGAGCAGGGCGCGCTGGTCGATCTTCTGGCCCTTTTCGAGCCAGATGGTCATGGTGGTGTAGTCCTCGACCGAACCGATGCCGTAGATGCAGGACACCGAGGCGACGATGATCACGTCGTCGCGTTCGAGAATCGCGCGGGTGGCCGAGTGGCGCATCCGGTCGATCTGCTCGTTGATGGTGGATTCCTTCTCGATATAGGTGTCGGTGCGCGGAACGTAGGCCTCGGGCTGGTAGTAGTCGTAATAGGAGACGAAATATTCGACCGCGTTCTCGGGGAAGAAATTCTTGAACTCGCCATAGAGCTGGGCGGCCAGCGTCTTGTTGGGGGCAAGGATCAAGGCGGGGCGGCCTGTGCGGGCGATGACCTGCGCGGCGGTGAAGGTCTTGCCCGAGCCAGTGACGCCGAGCAGGACCTGATCGGTCTCGCCATTGCTGGCGCCCTCGACAAGCTCGGCAATGGCGGTGGGCTGGTCGCCAGCCGGGGTGTAATCGGTGACGAGCTTGAAGGGAATGCCGCCGCGATCCTTGGCGGGGCGCTCGGGGCGGTGGGGCTGCCAGGGGGCCGAGCCTTCCACTTCCTTGCGGCCGTGCAGGATGATGTCTTCGAGGGCTTTGACGGTAGCCGTAACGCCACTTAACGCGCTGGCGTCGGCCCCGCCAGCCCCTCCACGGGCATTGGTGTTTCTTGCGGTTTCAAGGGCGGTCGGCCGGGAGGGGACGTGGCCGAACCCGGCCTGCGGCGCTTCGCCGAACCCGTCGAGATTGGTGGGGCGCTCGATGGCGTTGGCCTTGGATTTGGGGGCCTTGAGGCTCATGCCGGTGATGGGGGACCGGCCCGTGGCCGAAGACTTGGCGCCCTTGAGCTTTTCGCTCATGCGGCGGGCATTGGCCTCGGCATTGTCTTTGCCCTTCCCGGCCAGCCGAAAGGGTTCCTGCGCGGCCTGCCGCTCTTCGCGATCGAGCCGGCGTTTGTTGCGCAGGCGCTCCTGCGGGAGCGGTCTGGACGCTGCCGCATCCTCTGCCTTTTCGATCTCGCGGATGAAATCGTCGATGGAGAAATCGGGTTTGGAGGGGCGGGATTTCTTGTCGGAAGCCATGGCGCACATGTGGTTCGGCGATCGGAGGGATTCAATAGCACGAGAAGAACGGAATGTGAACGGTGGCGGGCAAAGACCAGGACGTGAAAATAATTTCCGTTCGATGGCGAACCTTTTGGCCGAAGCTGCATCCAAGGGGGTGTGAGGCAAGTTCGCCTCGAGTGGAAAGGATACATGATGATCGGGAAAATCGCGCCAATCGCTCTGGTTGTGGGGATGCTGGCCGCGCCGGTTTGGGCGCATGACGAAGGGCCTTTGCTTCAGGCTCCGCCGCCGGAGCCTTATGTCAAGGTCAGCGACGTGTTGCCGCTGCCTGAATTCATTCCGGGGCTGGGGACCCTTTATGTCGACCCCGCCACGCTCCCCGCCGGACCGTTTCTCTCCTATGACCATGAGGGCAAGCTCTCGGCCACGGTCTATATGACGCCCATCGAGGACCTCGAAAATGGCGTCTCCTTCGACGATCTGGGGGTAGGATCGCACACGGTGACCTCGGTGGATATCTATTACAATGCCGGCCATCCGGGGGTCGAGTCGCCGCACGCCCATGTGGTGCTGCACCATGACGAAGACGCCAAGGCGAGGCTGGCGGAATGAGCCCGACACGGCGAACCGTGCTCGGGCTGGGGAGCGGCGCAGTTGCCGCCGCTCTCCTGTCCGGCTGGCCGGCACGGGCACAGGAGACGGTGACGATCGCGATGAAGGGCAGCCCGCGTGGCGAAAGCGCCTGGTTCGAGCCGAATGCCATTGCGGTGCCGGTGGGCGCGCGCGTCCGTTTTGTCAATGAGGACGCCGGAAACAGCCACACGGCGACCGCCTATCATCCCGATGTCTTCGGCAGGGCAAGGCGCATACCATCGGCCGCCGTGCCGTGGGATAGCGGCTTTCTTCTGCCCGGCGAAAGCTTCGAGGTCGTGCTTTCTGCGCCGGGAGTGTATGATTACTACTGCATTCCGCATGAAATGCACGGGATGGTGGGCCGCATCGTGGTCGGTGCGCCTGGCGATCCGGGCTGGGAGGGGGAGCAGGCGGCAAAGGGCGATCTGCCGGTCGCCGCGCAGGCCGGTCTGGTGCCTGTGGACGAGATCGTCGCGGCAGGCCCCGAAGCCAACAGGTGAATGGTGCTCAAGACCGTAACAGAGATTGGTGAACACGAAGACCAGCGCGGCGAGCCCGCGCTGGTGGCCGGTGCGCGGCGGGGGGATCAGGTGGCCATCCGCGAGCTGATCCGGCGCCTCAATCCGCGGCTGTTCCGCGTGGCGCGCGGCGTGGTGGACACGGATGCGGAAGCCGAGGAGGTCGTGCAGGAGGCCTATCTGGCGGCTTTCACGAAGCTCGACAGCTTTCGCGGGGAGGCGCGATTCTCGACATGGGTCACACGGATCGCGCTCAACGCGGCGGCGATGCGAAAACGGGCGGCCCGGCCGTATGAAAGCTATGACACGGTAATCGAAACGGGGACGGAGACGTCGAGCGTCGTGCCTTTTCCCGGTGTGGAAATCGAACGTCCGGAGGCCGCTGTGGCGAGACGCGAAGTTCGCGATATTCTGGAAACGGCCATCGCCACCCTGCCAGCGCCGCTGCGAGTGGTGTTCCTGATGCATGAAAGCGAGGGCATGGACGTGCGCTCGATTGCCATGGATCTGGGGCTCAACCCGATCACCGTCAAGACGCGGCTATTCCGGGCGCGGCGGCGACTGCGGACCCTCGTGGAAAAGGAACTGGCCGGGGGGTTCGCCAGCGTATTTCCCTTCGATGGGCAGCGGTGCCAGGCGCTGACGGAAAGAACCGTGGCGGCGCTCGCGGCGCGCGGCGTTCTGAAGAACTGAAAACCCCCGCCGGGAGGAAGCGGCGGGGGCAGACTGCTTTTGGAGAGAGAAGGTTCAGGCGAAGGCGCCGGTAAAGGTCATGATGGTGACCATCATGGTCAGCATGACTGCGCCAGCAGCGCCGGCGATGCTCATCTGGATCAGGGTGCGGGCCATTTTTAGCCTCCTCGTTCGATGCCTCTTGTCTGCTTCAACGTCACAGGGCGCGGTTGGGTTTCACGCGATGACGTTTTCGTGTTGATGCAGATAAGCAGGAGGCGGCTGAACGGATGCTGAACGGGCGGTTCAGGCGGCAAAGGCCCCGGTGGCCATGAGGACAAGGGCGAACAGGCCGCACATCATCGCGCCGGTGAGCGCCGCGACGGTCATCGAAACGAGCTTTTGGGCCGACAGTTTATGGGACATCGCCACTACCCCTCCATCCGGCCGGGGCGGAACCATCGTATCCGGGCCGGCACCTGAAGCGAGTATGCGCCCGATGCCGGCCGTTGTGCGGGAAACTCAAATTGTCGGTAAATTTTAGATTAATGGTCCGAAACGCCGATCAGGCGCCGCCGATGACTTCGAGTTTGACGCTGGCCGTTCCTGAATTGATCATGCCGATCTGGCTTGCCGCCTTATGGGAAAGATCAATGATCCGGCCGCCGATGAAGGGGCCGCGGTCGTTGATGCGGACGACGACGCTCTTGCCGTTGTTCTGGTTGGTGACCACCACCTCGGTGCCGAAGGGCAGCGTGCGGTGGGCGGCGGTGAGGGCGTGCTGGTTGTAGCTTTCGCCCGAGGCCGTGCGGCGGCCGTGGAATTTTCCGCCATACCAGGAGGCGGTGCCCGAAGCGGTTTCAACGACCGCGACCTGCTGTTGTGCGTAAGAGACCGGCGCGGCGAACGTGATCGCACCGGCAGCGAGCGCCACGGAAAGCGCGGCGGCCTTGATAACCTTCATTGTACCCAAAAAATCCGTACTGTTAACCCTGATGGGCGGTTCTGCACGGGGATGTGGCGAGAAAGGGGCGCCGTGGCGGAGGGGAGGACCGGTGATTCGGAACTATGGTATTTGGGCAACAGGGGCAACGGCATGGCGGGGGGAACGTCTGGTAACTGGTTTACATGACGCGGGTCATTGGCATCGCAGCACCCCTCATCCGACCTTTCGCTTCCGCGAAAGCCCCCCTTCTCCCTCAAGGGGAGAAGGGGGAACCCTGCGAATGTCTCGGCTCTTGAGCCCCCCTCTCCCCTTGAGGGAGAGGGGCCGGGGGTGAGGGGCTCGCGATGTGGCGACGAATGCTGGGTGCTCAGGCGTTACCGGGCGCGCGAGATCCAGTAGGAGGAGATGTCGTCCGAGAGCATGCCCAGATTGCGGACGGAGCGATCGATCACGGCGCAGCGGCCCGAGAAGTTGGTGTCGGTGCAGACCGTGGCTTCGGCGTTGCCTTCGACGCGGGCCGAGCGGATACGGTTGTCCCAGAAGCGCTCGATATAGCGGGCGCTGTCGCCGCCCGAGGCGCAGAAGCTGCGGCCGCGATAATCGTACTCTTCGAAAAAGCAGATCTGGCCCGAGGGGCGTGGGGGCGTGATGCCGGGACGGTTGCCGGTGCCGATCTCGAACGAAAAGTTCGGGGTGTTGATCGAAATACCCACATCAGGCTGGCCGGTCGGCGGGGTGGGGCGCACCGGCGTGCTGCCGCCCGCAACCTGTTGCAGATAGCGCGACGAGGCCCAGCCCTGGATGGTGCGATCCTGAATGCGACACCAGGTATTGGAGGGGGTGCATTCGAGAACCTGAACGACCTGGTTCTGCTCCAGGACACCCACGACGCGGTAATTGGTGCCGGGCCCCGAGCGGACGTTGAGCGCGGTGGTCGCGGCGGCATCGTAGGCGAAGGCCGCGCCTGCGCTGGTCATGAGCGTTGCGATGGCCAGGAGCGCGGCGGTGGCAAACTTGCGAGCGTTCATTTCATTCTCCCTTGGGCGAGATGCCGGTCACTTGGAAAGAAAACTTCCAGAGGGGCCGGTCAGTTCCGGGCAACCCGTCCGCCGTTACTGCCACGGCCGACGTTCAACATGGCCGCGACAAATAAACGGGGCCGGTTGAACCGGACATGAACGGGCCGATGCTTGCCGATACCGGAGGCGCGCTAAGTTCCGATGATACGCTTGTGGCCGTCCTCGGTGAGCGCGACATAGATGAACTTGCCCTCGGTTACCTTGGTGCGGTTGGGGGTGTGGCGCGAGCGGGTATAGGCTTCCATGCCGATGGTGATGGAAGTGTTGCCGACGCGATCGACCCAGGTATAGACGCAAAAGACGTCGCCCACCCGTACCGGCGCGATGAAGGCCATGGCCTCGATGGCGACGGTCGCGACGCGCCCGCCCGCGTGCTCGACCGCCGCGATGGCCCCAGCCACGTCCATCTGGCTCATCACCCAGCCGCCGAAAATGTCGCCCGCCGGATTGGTATCGGCGGGCATGGGCATGGTGCGGATGGTCAATTCGCCCCTTGGTTCGGTGTCAGCGTTCATCGTTTATCCTCTGGCCGGTAGCGGCCGGTTTCTTCCTCCCAGTGGGGGCGGCACAGCGAAACATATTTGTCGTTGCCGCCGATGTCGATCTGTTCGCCTTCGACCAACGGGGTTCCGTCGGCGCCCAGCCGGATGACCATGGTGGCCTTGGCGCCGCAATGGCAGATGGTGCGGATTTCGCGCAGGGTATCGGCGATGGCGAGCAGTTCGGCCGAGCCGGGAAAGAGCTTGCCCTGAAAATCGGTCCTGAGGCCATAGCACATGACGGGGATGCCCAGCCGGTCGGCGACGCGGGCGAGCTGCCAGACCTGGGCGGGGGTGAGGAACTGGGCCTCATCGAAAAAGACGCAACTGAGGGGCTGCCGGGCGTGGGCTTCGGCGATCTGGTTGAACAGATCATCCTCGGGGCCGAAGAGGCGCGCCTGTTCGGAAACGCCGATGCGCGAGGCGATGACGCCGAGGCCGGCGCGGTCGTCGAGCGCGGCGGTGAACAGGAGGGTTTTCATGCCTCGTTCGCGGTAATTGTGGGACGCCTGAAGCAGAATCGTCGATTTGCCGGCATTCATGGCGGCGTAGGAGAAATAAAGCTTGGCCATCGGCGCTCCGGGGGCAAGGGGCGGACCCTTGCTTCTTATCGCGCTCTGGCGGTGCGGCCATGCGCCGGTGCGGGGCATCCACAGAAAAACGGCCGCCGGGACGGGCGGCCGTGAAGGGAGCCGGCGGGGAACCGGCGGATGCAAGCGGGGTAAGGCTTGCTGGGGGTAGTGGTAAGGGGGCGGGATGACAGTGGTGTGACGGGGGTGCTTCCTTTTTTTTCGGCGCTTCCCTACGGTTCAGGCGTTGTTCATGTGGTTTGGGAAAAATGGCGGGTGTTGCCGCAGTCAGGAGCCGAACGATGTTGCGTAAAATGATTTCGCTGTGCCTTGGTCTCACGCTTGGCGTTGTGGGGGCGGCGGGTGTGGGAGCGCAGCAGGGGCTCGATCCGATCGGGGTCTGGGAGCCGGACAATCGTGAGTCCCGCTATGAATTTTCCTATTGCGGAGAGAATGGCGACCGGTTGTGCGCGGAGCTGATCTGGATTCAGGAGGACAAGAAGGACGCGCGCAACACCAAATATCTCAACACCTATATGTTCAAGAACGCGCGGCAGACGCGCTACGGACATTGGCAGGGCACGGTGACGCTCGAGGGCTTCAATATCGGCGGGACGGTGACCCAGACCGGGCCGGACAACATGGAACTCAAGGCCTGCGCGCTGTTCGTCATCTGCGAGAATATCGCGCTCAACCGGGTGCGGTAGAGCTGTTTTGATGAAGTCAAAACAGCTCCAAGCCTTTGATTTGTCGCGCTCCCGAACCGAATAAGTGGTGCCCACTTATTCTGGAAGCGCTTCAGTGCTGCGTCTGCGCAATTGCGGAATTGCTTCGACCAGGACGATGGCGGCAAAGATCAGCGCCGCCCCGGCATAACCTTCGGGCGGCAGGCGCTCGCCTAGCAGCAGCGCGCCGCCAAGCGCGGCGAAAAGGCTTTCGGCTGAAAGGATGATGGCGGCGTTGGCGGGGGGCACGTGCTGCTGGCCGACGGCCTGAAGGGTATAGGCGATGGCGGTGGACATGACGCCTGCGTAAAGGATTTCGACCCAGCCCGATGAGATCGCTTCGAGGGAGGGTGCCTCGAAGGCCAGCGCTCCCACAGCGCTGAGCCCGCCCGCGATCAGGAAGCTGATGGCGGAGATGAGGACCGGGCGTCTGGTCCTGGTGGCGAGCAGGCCGATAAGCAGGACGTGCAGCGCCCAGAAGACGGCGCTTGCGATGACCAGCGCATCGCCGCGGTTAATGGCGCTGAGTGTCGCTCCATTGAGCAGGAACAGGCCGAACAGCGCGAACGGGGCCGCGAACCACACGATGCGATGGGGCGCGGTGCGAAAAAAGACCAGCAGGATCAGCGGCACGAACAGCACATAGAGCCCGGTGAGAAAACCGCTGTTGGTGACGGTGGTGAAGATGAGCCCCAGTTGCTGGAGCAGCGAGGCGATGAAGAAAACCACGCTCATGACGCCGATGAGCGACCAGTCGCGACCCGTGAGCGGGGCGGTGCGCAAACCATTCTCGCGCAGGGCAAGCGGCAGGATGACGAGGCCGCCGAGCAGGTAGCGTGAGGCCATGAAAGTCAGTGGCCCCATGACGTCCATCGCCGTCTTCTGGGCAATGAAGGCAAAGCCCCAGATGGCGGTGGTCAGCAGCAGGCAAAAAAGCGCGATGGAACGGGGCATGTGGGGATGGGCTGCGGGAGACGAGGTGCCGGGAGTGGTAGCCGGTTGTGGGGGGAGGGGCAAGGGGAGGGCGTTAGCGGGGTGCTGTGATTTTTCTTAGTGCTCTGCGTTTGCGGGGGGCTATCGCATCCTGAATCTGCGTGTGTGGCTTCACCCCTCCCCAGCCCTCCCCATCAAGGGGAGGGTGCTTCCTTTGCTTGGCTGTCCCTATGCGCACAAGGCCAGCACCTCCCCCCTTGTGGGGGAGGTTGGGAGGGGGGAGGGAGGCGATGGGGCCGCTGGCTTTCGAGGGGAGAGGCCGTTCAGCTTGAAATGTATTCGCGCAGTTCGTTGGCTTCCTGTTCGGCCATGTCGATCTTGCGTTTGACGACGTCGCCCATGGAGATGATGCCGATGAGGCGGTCGTTTTCCATGACGGGAAGGTGGCGGAAGCGGCCAGTACTCATTTTGGCCATGGCGTCGTCGAGCGTGTCGTTGCGGGTGCAGGTCTTGGGGGTGCGCGTCATGATGGTGGCGACGGGCTGGCTGCGGAAGCCTTCGGCGCTGCTGGCGAGGTGGCGGACGACGTCGCGTTCCGAGACGATGCCGGTAAGCCGTCCATCATCGACCACGAGCACGGCGCCGATATTGTGCTGGGCAAGGGTGGCAATGAGTTCGCCGATGGTGGATCGCGAAGTAACGGTGACGATGGTGCCGTCCTTGGCGTTCAGAATCGTTTCGACGTGCATGGCGCTGGTTCCTCCTGATAGCTAGACCTTGCCTGCATGATGCTCAACGCGCAAGAGCGGCTTTGGTGGCATGGCGGGCGTGGCGCCGCCCCGTAGAGAGCGGTATATGAGAGCAAGACCAAAGACATGGACGGAGTTCGACTGATGGCCCTTTTATCGGATGCGCTTTTGCGGGTGCAGCCTTCGGCGACCGTGGGGATCAGCCAGTTGGCGCGCAAGATGCGCCAGGCGGGCAAGGACGTGATCGCGCTTTCGGCGGGAGAGCCCGATTTCGATACGCCCGAGCATGTGCGCGCAGCGGCCATCGCGGCCATCAACCGGGGGGAAACGCGCTATACCGATGTGGACGGGATCGCCGAGCTCAAGGAAGCGGTGGCGCAAAAATTCCGGCGCGATAACGGGCTGGACGTGACGGCGGACGACTGTTTCGTTGCGACGGGTGGCAAGCAGATCATTTTCAATGCCTTGCTGGCAACGCTCAATCCGGGCGACGAGGTGGTGGTGCCGGTGCCCTATTGGGTGAGCTATCCGGAAATCGTGCGGCTGGCGGGGGCCGAGCCGGTGTTTGCCGAAGCGAGCCAGGAGACCGGGTTCAAGCTCACCCCCGAAGTGCTGGAGGCGGCGATCTCGGAGAAGACCAAGTGGCTGATCCTTGGTTCACCCTCCAATCCGTCCGGCGCGGCCTACACGGCTGACGAACTCAAGGGGCTGGCCGAAGTGCTGTTGCGGCACCCGCACGTTCATATCCTTACCGACGATATCTATGAGGTGCTGGTTTATGACGGTCGGGATTTCGCGACGATCGCCCAGGTCGAGCCGCGGCTGATGGCGCGCACGCTAACTATGAACGGGGTTTCCAAATCGCACGCGATGACCGGCTGGCGGATCGGCTATTGCACGGGGCCGCGCGAAATCCTGAAGGCGATGACGAAGCTGCAGGGGCAATCGACGACCAATCCGCCCTCGATCTCGCAATGGGCGGCGGTGGAGGCGCTGAACGGGCCGCAGGCGTTTCTGGGCGCGTGGCGGGCGGTATTCCAGAAGCGGCGCGACTATGTGGTGGGGCGGCTTAACCAATGCGAGGGGCTCGAGTGCCTCGTTCCCGAGGGGGCGTTCTATGCGTTCCCCTCGTGCAAGGAATTGCTCGGCAGGACCAGCGCCGGGGGACGGGCGCTTGCAACCGACGAGGATGTGGTGATGGCGCTGCTTGAGGAGAACGGAGTGGCGCTGGTGCATGGCAGCGCGTTCGGGCTGGCGGGACATTTTCGCATTTCCTACGCGGCAGCCGATGCGGAGCTGGAACAGGCGATGGACCGGATCGAGGCGTTTTGCGCGGGGGTGCGGTAGGGGCAGCCTGCTACGGAGCATGATGCCGGCATCGCTGACCCCCTCACCCCCAACCCCTCTCCCACGGGGGGAGAGGGGGGCTCGTGTGGCGGCCCCGGTTCCCCTTCTCCCCTCGTGGGAGAAGGGGGCCGGAACGGAGTGGAGGTCGGATGAGGGGGCTGCGATGTTGCAGTCCGCTGCCGTGCGCAGCAAAAAAAGAGGCTCCGCCAGAAGACGGAGCCTTGATCGGGCGAACCCAAATCTTTTCAGTTTGCGGCCGGACCGTGGGAGGAGGATACGGCGGGCCGGGTGAACGGGGGTTCGTGGGAGGAGGATACGAACCCCGGTTCGGTTGTCATGAGCGAGGGGCCCAGGGAGGAGGAGGGGCGCGTCGCTCGATTGACAATGCGAATATGGGGCCAGGGGTTCCCCGCTTCAATGCGTAATTGCGCATATCAGCCATGCACGAGGCAAATCGCCCGAGCGGGCAAAAAAAGAGGCCCCACCTTGCGGTGGGGCCTGATCTGTCGGCCAAAATCGAGGGAGGAGGATCGATTAAGGCCGTGGAGCGGGTCAGGAAGGGAGGAGGAGAAACCTTTCCCGCTCAGTGTCACCTCGCGGGGGGCTTGGGAGGAGGAAAAGCGCGCCGCGTCAGTGACGGTCTCTATATGCATGCTTAATCACGACTTGGGAAGTCGTGATTAGACATGGCAGCCATGCATCTCGTGCATGTGTTGCCGATTTGCACTTAGAGCGCCTAACAGAACCAGAGATGGCCACGATGGCGATGAGGAAGGGCGGGCTGGCGCATGGGCAAAAAAAAGCCCCGCTCGAGGGGGGAGCGGGGCGGAGTGCAAGAGGTAAGCCTCTCGCAAGGAGGGAACATCAAACGCGCTCAAAGGGAGGAGGAGAAAAGCGCGCAATGTCTGCCGGGGAAGTAGTGTTTCGAGTGATGGAGGGCAAGCCCGGCAGGTTCATGTCAGCCATGCGTCTGGTGCATGGCTGGGCGTGCAGGGTGCGCAAGGGCCAGGGATACTGGGGGTTGCGCGGGGTGGTGGCAGGCTGGAGCGGGGAGGGTTGTCATTGTGTCGCAGGGGTAATGGCGAACGTGCCGGCTCTTTTTGTCCCTTCCTCCTTGAGGCCGGGCTACCACAGATGGATTTGCGTGTGTGGCTTCACCCCTCCCCAACCCTCCCCATCAAGGGGAGGGTGCTTCCTTTTCTTCGGCACTTCCATACGCGCAAGGCCAGCACTTCCCTCCTTTTGGGGAAGGGAATCTGTTGTGGGCTGGAGAGATCGGTTCAGAAATTCCAGTCGCGGGCCTTTTCGACGAGGAAGTCGCGGAAGACGGCGACGCGTTTGGAGTTCTTGAGGGCAGGGGGGTAGACGAAATAGGTCTCGAAGGCGGGCAGTTCGAGATCGGGGAGCACTTCGACGAGGCTGGGCTCCTGTTCGGTGATGTAGTGGGGCAGCATGGCAATGCCGATGCCCTGGCGGCACGCCTGCATCATGCCGTAGATGGCGTTGACCTTGAGCGCGGTGCGGCGCGGGCTGTTATCGGGGCGGCCGATGCGTTCGAGAAAGTTGACGTCGCCCAGATAGGAGGGCGAGGGCTCGCCAAAGGAGATGATCTTGTGGGCGTCAAGTTCCTCCACGCTTTGCGGCGCGCCGTGCTCGGCGATGTAACTTTGGGCGGCGTAGATGTGGAAGTGCACGGTGAACAGCTTGCGCTGGATCATCTCGGACTGGTTGGGCCGGTGCAGCCGAATGGCGACGTCCGCCTCGCGCATGGCAAGGTCGAGCTCGGCGTCGTCGAGCTTTATTTCGAGCTGGATGGTGGGATAAAGGTTCACGAATTCGTGGATGCGGTTGGTGAGCCAGGTCGAGCCGAACCCGACCGTAGTGGTGACCAGAAGCGGGCCGGTGGGCACATCCTGGCTTTCGGTCATCTGGGCGTGGACCGATTGAAGTTCCCATGCCATGCGGTGGGCGGTGCGGAAGAGTTGTTCGCCCACCTCGGTCAGCACCAGCCCGCGCGCGTGCCGGATGAAGAGTTTCAGGCCAAGGTCTTCCTCGAGCGCGGAAATCTGGCGCGAAACGGCCGACTGGGACATGCCGAGCTTTTCGGCGGAATGGGTGAAACTTCCCGATTCAGCGGCGACATGAAATATGCGCAGCTTGTCCCAATCCAGCATCCTCCTTGTCCCCTCTTTTACTATATTGCTGCCTATTCGGCGGCTTCAGCCAGTTCGTGCGCGGCAAGATAGCGCTCGGCTTCGAGCGCGGCCATGCAGCCCATGCCCGCGGCGGTAACTGCCTGACGATAAACGTCGTCGGTGACGTCGCCAGCCGCGAAAACGCCGGGCACCGAAGTCGCCGTGCTGTCGGGCGCGGTAACGATGTAGCCGCCGGGCTTCATGTCGAGCTTGCCGGCAAAGATCTCCGTGGAGGGTGCGTGGCCGATGGCGACGAAAATGCCGTCGACCTCGAGCTCGGCGGTCTCGCCGGTCGTGACACTATGCAGGACCGCGCCGCGAACCGAAGGGGGCATGTTGTCGCCCCGGACCTCGTCGAGCACGGTGTTCCAGCGCACTTCGATCTTGGGGTGCTTGAAGAGGCGCTGCTGCAGGATCTTTTCGGCGGTGAACCGGTCGCGGCGGTGAATGAGAATGACCTTCGAGGCGAAATTGGTGAGGAACAGGGCTTCCTCGACCGCCGTGTTGCCACCACCGACAACGAGCACGGTCTTTTCGCGGTAAAAGAACCCGTCGCAGGTGGCGCAGGCGGAAACGCCGAAGCCCTTGAATTTTTCCTCGGTGGGCAAGCCGAGCCATTTAGCCTGGGCGCCGGTGGCGATGATGACGCTGTCCGCGGTATAGACCGTGCCGCTGTCGCCGGTGAGCCGGAAGGGAGGACGGGAGAAATCGACGTCAACGATCAGGTCGTTCTCTATCCTCGTGCCCATGTTTTCGGCTTGCGCGCGCATCTGGTCCATGAGCCACGGCCCCTGGATGGGATCGGCGAAGCCGGGGTAGTTCTCGACGTCGGTGGTGATGGTCAACTGTCCGCCGGGCTGGGTGCCGGTGATCATGAGCGGTTCGAGCATGGCGCGAGCGGCATAGATGGCGGCGGTGTATCCGGCGGGGCCGGAACCGATGATGATGGTCTTGGCGTGCATGGGCTCTATGTGTCCGGTTCAGATGAACAAAATATGGCACGCCGCACGCACGTTACAAGCCGCGCGCGGGGGAAGGGGGCCGAAAGCTGTGAGCTTGCGGCTTATTTGCCGCAATGGGGAATGATTTGCCCGGAAAGGGGTATTTGGAGGGGGGATTTTGGGGGACGCGAATCTCTTGGGGGCAGGTTATTGGACGGTCCTGCGCTTGTAGCTTCACCCCTCCCCAGCCCTCCCCATCAAGGGGAGGGTGCTTTCTTTTCCTGTGCACTTCCCTACGCACAAGGCCAGCGCCTCCCCCTTGAGAGCGCAGAAAGGGTGCGGGTGAGAATGGGAGGGGGAAGGGGGGAGGCCGATCCCCCCGAGCGATTCAGGCGAAGGCGATCTTAAGAATTTCGTAGCCGCGGGCGCCGCCGGGGGCGGAGACTTCGATTGAGTCGCCGACCGATTTTCCGATGAGGGCACGGGCGATGGGGGAGGACACCGAGATGCGGCCGGCGCTGGCGTCGGCTTCGGGATCGCCCACGATCTGGTAGGTCTTTTCCTCGTCGGTGTCCTCATCGATCATGGTGACGGTGGCGCCGAACTTGACGGTGTCGCCCGAGAGCTTGGAAACGTCGATGATCTCGGCCAGCGCGAGCAGGGATTCGAGCTCCATGATGCGGCCTTCATTGAGGCTCTGCTGCTCCTTGGCCGCATGATATTCAGCGTTTTCCGACAGGTCGCCATGCGCGCGCGCTTCGGAGATCGCATCGATGATCGCGGGGCGGTCCTGGCCGGTGCGGCGCTGCAATTCTTCGACCAACGCGGCGTGTCCGGCCACGGTTATCGGGATCTTGTTCATTTTCCTTTTCGCTCCCGTAGATAAGGGGTGAGCCAATAAAAAGCCAACCTCGCCGATGCGTCATCAGCGCCATTCGCCTTGTACTGCCGGGGATTGCTTCGCGCAGGTTGCCCCCGACTTGGTGCGGGGTCAAGGGCGCGTTTCATATCCCGGCGGGTTGGGCGCAATATGGGGTGCAGGTGGCGGGCTGCAAGCCCCGGTCCGGTATAAGAAAAGGGCGCGAAACCTTTCCGGTTCGCGCCCTCGTGTTCTTGCCCCGGCCGTTTGAGCCGGGCGATGTGCTCAAGTGGCGGGGAGACCTATTCGGACGCCGCGAGGTTGCCGGCGGCGGATTTTCCGGTGCGCTTGTCCTTCACGATCTCGTAGGAGATGCGCTGGCCCTCGTCGAGCCCGGCCATGCCGCTGTTCTGGACGGCGGAAATGTGGACGAAGACGTCCGCGCCGCCTTCATCGGGCTGAATGAAGCCGTAGCCCTTCTGGGTGTTGAACCATTTGACAGTGCCAGTAGCCATGGCGTGTCCTTTCGTCGTGCTGTCGTAACTTGAGGAACCACCATCGACGGCTCCCGGTATATCGAAAGTTTGTGGTTCAGGACGTCAGCAGGCGAAAATCGCTAGGCTAGATCGGTCGGCCGCAAATTCGATCCCGTTTTTGTAGATGAAACAAGGGCAATATTCAAGCGAAACTGAATTGATGCCGAACCGAAAAATTTTTACTGGTTCGCTCGACAATAGAACTCCCGATCCGGGGCGCGAAGGGCTTCTAACATGCCAGTAACGTCGCCCGATCGTGGCGGGGCGGGCGCGGAGTTGCAAGTATTACGGCTCGGGCGCCGGGTAACAAGCGGCAGGTTGGGGCGCGGTGAGCCGGGAAAGCGATGGCCCGGCACGGCGGATGGCGCTAAGTGTATCGCCCGATGACCCAACCCGTTGCGAGGGCGCCTTGACCATACGTTTTTACGATTTCCGTTCCGATACCGTCACCCGTCCCTGTGCGGGAATGCGCGCCGCGATGGCGGCGGCCGATGTGGGCGACGACGTCTATGGCGAGGACCCCACGGTCGCAGCGCTCGAGGCGCGGGTGGCCGGATTGATGGGGAAGGATGCGGGGCTTTTCTTGCCCTCGGGCACGCAATCGAACCTCATCGCACTGATGAGCCATTGCGGGCGGGGGGATGAGTTCATCGCGGGGCAGGAGGCTCATTGTTACAAGTTCGAGGCGGGTGGGGCGGCGGTGCTGGGCTCGATCCAGCCCCAGCCGGTGGAGAATCTGCCCGACGGGACGATGGCGCTTGGCAAGATCGAGGCGGCGATAAAGTCAGACGATCCGCATTTTGCGACGACGCGGCTGCTGGCGCTCGAAAATACGATCGGAGGGCGCGTGCTGCCCGAGGATTTCGTGGTTGCGGCGACCGGACTGGCGCGGCGGCATGGGCTGGCAACGCATCTGGATGGCGCGCGCATATTCAACGCGGCGGTCAGGAGCGGGCGGGATGCAGCGGACCTCGCGGCGCCGTTCGATACGGTTTCGGTCTGTCTTTCCAAGGGACTTGGTGCGCCGGTGGGGTCGGTGCTGACGGGCAGCGCGAAGCTGATCGAAAAGGCGCGGCGGCTGCGCAAGATGCTGGGCGGGGGCATGCGACAGGCGGGCATTCTGGCGGCGGCGGGTCTTTATGCGCTCGACAACAATATCGCGCGGCTGGCGGAGGACCATATCCGGGCCAAAAGACTGGCGGAGGGGCTGGCGTGGTTTCCGGCGCTATCGGTCGAGATGCCGCAGACCAACATCATCTTCATGCGCGTCGAGAAGGGGCTGGCGGACCGGTTCGCCGGACATATGGCGGCAAACGGCATTCGCGTTTCGGGGCGCTATGGCGAAACGCGCTGGGTGACGCACAAGGATGTGGGGGACGAGGCGATCGAGGCGGCGCTGGGGACGGTGAGCGGGTTTTTCGGGGCGTAGGGAAGGCGTCAGGGGTTGCGGAGGAGGGTGTCGAAGTCCTGTCCGGCGTGGAAGATGTTGATGATGCGCACGGCTTCCACTTCAATGATATAGGCAATGACGGAGCGGCGCTCGATGGGGAGCAGGCGCAAGCCGGGACGGATGTCGTTGCGCTGGATGCCGCGATGCGGGAAAAGCGAGAGTGCGTTGCACTGTTGCTCCAGTCGCTTGACGTGATTTTTCGCAGAGGCCGGACTGCCAGTGTTCTCGAGGATATATGCAAATATCGTCGCGAGGTCGCTAACAGCTTCCTCGCGAAATGCGACTCTAAATATCGTCATACTTGCCCGTTGCCATAGCGCGTTCGTAGAGCTCGTCCATGCGCCGGCTTACCTCCTCACGCGGCACGTCTGGTCGCGGGTCGTTGATCGAGGCTTCGACGCGCTGGCGGATCGATTCGAGGCGGGCTTCGTGTTCCTCTTTTTTCTGCTGCCAGAGGCGCAGGGCGTCGCGGATGGCTTCGCTGGTCGAGGCGTAGCGGCCTTTTTCGACATCCTCGCGGATAGAGCGGGCCATTTCCGGGGTGAGGGTGATCGAGATTTTTTCGGCAGCTTCCATGGCGGGTCTCCTTGGGTCGAGGGTATAAAGTAGGATAAAATCCGACTGGCGGCAATGGCGGTGGATCGCCCGGATAAACCGGGCGACGACGGGTGTTGGGGCTCGTGGGGGAAGTGCCGGAGGCCCTTTGGGGCCTCCGGGGACTTCAGAGTTTCAGGCCGCAGGCCTTTCGGATGGCGGTCTGGACCGGGGAGGGCGGGAGCGCTGGGTCGAAGCCGTGGGCGGGCATGAGGGGTGGCTGGGCCATGAACTTTACCCGGCTGCCCCGGTTGGGCTGGGCGGCATGCACGAGGAAGGGGTGGCAGAGATAGACCGTTCCGGCCGGGCCTGTGGCCAGCGCCTCGGCACAGTGTTCGGTGTCGGCGAAATTGCCCGCCATCATCTGGTGCATGGTCGCACCGTTTTCGCCATAGGGCAGCAGGAAGCGGGCCATGTGGGCGTGCGAACCGGTGCGGATGCGAGTGGGCGCGTCGTCCTCGCCGACATCGGAAAAGAGGAACAGCATCAGGAGCGCGCGGCCTTTCGAGACGATGTTGGCGCGGATGCTGAAAAAATCGCTCTCATCGTCGCCGGGCAACATGAAGCTGGCATCGATATGCCAGCCGTCGTCACCGGGGGATTCGGGCGAGGGGAAGCGGATGGGGAAGGTGCCGAGACCTTGCGGGGCGAGCCATCGGTTTTCGCCCACGAGCTGGTCATAGGCCGAATGGAGAACCGGGGTGTTGGCGGCCTTGCGGAACGGTTCGTCCGCGTAGCCGCCGAGGCGGATCACCGGCTGGGTCCATGTGGCGGGATTGTCGGGATCGCAGCCGGTATCGCGCTAGAGGATGGCGCGGCCCTCATCGGCCAGTTCGCGGGGGAAGGCGTTGTCGAGCCGGACGAAGCCGTCGGCGATGAAGGCGGCGATCTGCGCGTCCGAGAGCGCGGGAAGGGGGTGGGTCATGTGATAGCGACTTTCGATAATTCAGCAAAAAGGGCTCCGCAGGGGTGCGGAGGTCGGGCCCGTGGCGGGCGGTGTGCTGAATTATCGGGTGCGCGTCATGAACATTGATGCAGAATACCGGGTATGGTGCAAAGGTCAACATGGAGAGGTTCGTTGAAAACCGTGCCAACCCGGTTCTTCGGGACTGAAGAGGCGCCGGTGACGAACGTGGCGCACTATTCGGGCGCTCTACGCGAGAGTCGACAGAAAAAGGGCCGTGTGGTGCGGCCCTTTTGGTGCGGGGCGAGAGCCTCCGATCAGATATGCCGCATACCGCAGAACATGCGGTGGGCGTCCTTGCAGACGACCGATCAGCGGGTAGCTGCGGCTGCGTCGTCGACCTCGTTCTCCTCGACCAGATTCTCGAACGGGGTGGAGGGTTCGTAGGCGCTTTCGCTAAAGAAGGCATCGATGTAGCCTTCGTCCAGCATCTCGGCCATCTCGTAGCAGAAGATGACGGCAGGGTTCCCGTCCAGAAAGGTCGGCGTATAGAAGGCGTTGGGAAAGCCGCATTCGCCGGTCCCGAATATAACATCCCTCGGCATCGCGATTTCATCGAAGACGAGTTCTGCGAGTTCTTCGAGGAAATCCAGCGCCTCCAGCCTTTCCCTGAGGCCGGCGTATGTTTCGGTCTCATCGTATAATATGATGGGTTTACCGATCTGCGCGGCTCCATCATCGAGGAAATGGGGCGTCAGAAGCTGGGCAAAGCTGCGCATGGCGCTTTCAAATTCGCTCTCACATCTGGCCATGCGCTCTTGGGAAAGGCCGTGACGTTCTGCATGTTCGGTAAAGCTGGGATGGCCCGAACCATGGGCAAGGCAGACGGCGGCAAAGGCGCGCTGGCGATTCAACGAATGCTCGTCAGCCATATAGGCGTCATCTATCGCCCCATATTCGTCTAACCCGAACAGAAACCAGTTGGTGACGAAGGCCTGCAGGTAGCGAGCGGCGCGCTCATCGTCTTCCTCGTCCTGAATCAGCAGGATCAGCGTTGCGATGGTGTCGGCCGCATCTTCCTCGCGGGCCAGAATTGGAATTTCAAGCTCGTTTATGATCAGGTGCCCGACTTCGTGGAGCATGATCGCAGTCGCGGCGCCGAGGACGAATTCATCGACCTCAGCGCGATCCTCGGGCGACTGCTCTACGGCCTGGGCCGACATGGGCGCGAAAGCGATTGCGCCGACGGCAAGAAACAAACCCAGAAATTTCAAAACGGTATTCTTCATGGTTCCCCCATAGTCGTATTCTGGGGGAGACGTTGGCTTGCAAAGTCTGGATAATTCACAAACGAAGTTGATGAATCGTTCCTTAGGGTGGGGACGCGCTCCTCATGCCGCGAAATATTCCTGCAGTGCCTTTACCGTCAGATTGCCGTCGCGATAGGCGATGATGCCTTCGACGGCGGCGTTGGCGCCGGGAATGGTGGTGTAGTAGGGCACCTTGGCCATGAGGGCGGCGCGGCGGATGTCGCGGCTGTCGGAGACGGCCTTGACGCCGTCCGTGGTGTTGATCACCAGATGGACCTCACCATTCTTGATGGCGTCGACGATGTGCGGGCGACCTTCCAGCACCTTGTTGATCTTGATGCAGTCGATGCCCTCGCCGGCCAGATAACGCTGGGTGCCGCCGGTGGCGATGACCTTGAACCCGATATCGGCGAGATGGCGCGCAGCCTCGACGATTGCCGGCTTGTCATCGTCGCGGACCGAGATGAACACGGTTCCTTCCTTGGGCACCTTGACGCTGGCCCCGAGCTGGGACTTGGCAAAGGCGATGGCGTAATCGGTGTCGAGGCCGATGACCTCGCCGGTGGATTTCATTTCCGGGCCGAGCACGGTATCGACGCCGGGGAAGCGGGCGAAGGGGAAGACCGCTTCCTTGATGGCGATGTGGTCGATCTCGCGTTCAACGAGGCTGAAGGAAGCAAGGCTTTCGCCCGCCATGACGCGCGATGCGATCTTGGCCAGCGGCACGCCGATGACCTTGGCGACGAACGGCACGGTGCGCGAGGCACGCGGGTTCACCTCGAGGATGTAGAGCGTGCCGTCCTTCAAGGCGAACTGCACGTTCATCAGCCCGCCGACATCGAGGGCTTTTGCCAGTTCGGTGGCCTGGCGCTTCAATTCATCGATGATTTCGGGCGAGAGCGAACGGGGCGGGAGCGAACAGGCGCTGTCGCCCGAGTGGATGCCCGCTTCCTCGATATGCTCCATGATGCCGGCAACGAACACGGTCTCGCCATCGGACAGGCAATCAACGTCGATCTCGGTGGCGCCTTCGAGATAGGAGTCGAAAAGGAGCGGGTTGGCGGCCAGGACCGAATTGATCTGGCCGGTCTTGTCGTTGGGGTATTTGTGCCGGATGTCGGGGGGAACCAGTTCGGTCAGGGTCGACTGGACGTAGCGCTCGAACTCCTCGGCCGAATGGCAGATGATCATGGCGCGGCCGCCCAGAACGTTGGACGGGCGGATGACCAGCGGGAAGCCCAGACCTTCGGCAACGAGACGGGCCTGTTCGAGACTGTAGGCGATGCCGTTGCGCGGCTGGGTGAGGTCGAGCTTGTTTAACAGCTTCATGAACTGGTCGCGGTCTTCGGCCAGATCGATCTTTTCGGGCTGGGTGCCCAGGATCGGCACGCCCGCGCGCTCGACGGCGGCGGCGAGCTTGAGCGGGGTCTGGCCGCCGAACTGGACGATGACGCCATGGAGCGTCCCGTTCTGCTGCTCGGTGGTCAGGATCTCGAGAACGTCTTCCTCGGTGAGCGGCTCGAAATAGAGGCGGTCGGAGGTGTCGTAGTCGGTCGAGACGGTCTCGGGGTTGCAGTTGACCATGATGGTCTCGTAACCGGCATCGGAAAGCGCGAAGGCGGCGTGGCAGCAGCAATAGTCGAACTCGATGCCCTGACCGATGCGGTTGGGACCGCCGCCAAGGATCACGACTTTCTTGCGGTCGGAAGGATGGGCCTCGTCGGCGGGCTGGCCGGCAAAGGGCGCCTCGTAGGTGGAATACATATAAGCGGTGGGCGAGGCGAACTCGGCGGCGCAGGTGTCGATGCGCTTGTAGACGGGGCGTACGCCCAGCGCGTGGCGGTGGGCCATGACGTCCCTGGCCGCCTTGCCGGACAGCTCGGCAAGGCGCTTGTCGGAAAAGCCCATGGCCTTGAGCGCGCGCAACTGGCCCTCGGTTTGGGGCAGGCCGTGCGCGCGGACCTTTGCTTCCATATCGACGATGGCCTGGATCTGCTCAAGGAACCACGGGTCGATCTTGCACGCTCCGTGGATCATCTGGTGGTCGTAGCCCAGCCGCATGGCTTCGGCGACCCAGAGCAGGCGATCGGGGGTGGGGGTGCCCAGCGCGGCGCGGACGGCGTTCTTGTCGTCGCCCTCGCCAAGACCGGGGATGCCGATCTCGTTGAGGCCGGTGAGGCCGGTTTCGAGGCTGCGCAGGGCCTTTTGCAGCGATTCAGGGAAGGTGCGGCCGATGGCCATGGCTTCGCCGACCGATTTCATCGCGGTGGTGAGCCGGTTGTCGGCGCCGGGAAACTTCTCGAAGGCAAAGCGCGGAATTTTGGTGACGACATAGTCGATGGTGGGCTCGAACGAGGCCGGGGTGGCGCCGCCCGTGATGTCGTTTTCAAGTTCGTCCAGCGTATAGCCGACCGCCAGAAGGGCCGCGACCTTGGCGATGGGAAAGCCGGTGGCCTTCGAGGCCAGCGCCGAGGAGCGCGAGACACGCGGGTTCATCTCGATGACGATCAGGCGTCCGTCCTCGGGGTTGACGGCGAACTGGACGTTGGAGCCGCCGGTTTCCACCCCGATCTCGCGCAGCACCGCCAGCGAGGCGTCGCGCATGATCTGGTATTCCTTGTCGGTCAGCGTCATGGCGGGGGCGACGGTGATGGAATCGCCGGTGTGGACGCCCATGGGGTCGATGTTCTCGATGGAACAGACAATGATGCAGTTGTCGTTCCGGTCGCGGACGACTTCCATCTCGTATTCCTTCCAGCCCAGAACCGATTCCTCGATCAGCACTTCGCTGGTGGGTGAGGCGTCGATGCCACTCTCGCAGATGGCGAGATATTCCTCGCGGTTATAGGCGATGCCGCCACCGGTGCCGCCAAGCGTGAAGCTGGGGCGGATGATGGCGGGCAGGCCGATATCCTCGAGCGCCTGCAGGGCCTCGATGGTGTTGTGGGCCAAGCGTGAGCGTGGCGTTGCAAGCCCGATGCGGTCCATGGCGTCGCGGAACAGTTCACGGTCCTCGGCCTTGTCGATGGCTTCGGCGGCGGCCCCGATCATCTCGACGCCGAATTTCTTGAGCACGCCCATCTTGTTGAGCGAAAGGGCGCAGTTGAGCGCGGTCTGGCCGCCCATGGTGGGGAGCAGCGCGTCGGGGCGCTCCTTTTCGATGATCTTGGCGACGACCTCGGGGGTGATAGGCTCCATATAGGTGGCGTCGGCGACGTCCGGATCGGTCATGATCGTCGCCGGGTTGGAGTTCACCAGAATGATGCGATAGCCTTCCTCGCGCAGCGCCTTGCAGGCCTGTGTGCCGGAGTAGTCGAACTCGCAGGCCTGGCCAATAATAATGGGTCCAGCCCCGATGATGAGGATGGATTTGATGTCTGTGCGTTTTGGCATATTTTGGCTTCTCGTGCATCGGGCGCGCGGCAAGGCATGCGGCGCGGCGGAACGGCTGGCGGATTCTGTTGGCTAAGCGGTCTCCTTAGAGCATGCGGTCGAGGATTTCCAGCACAAAGCGCCATTTTTTGCGCATGGGGGGATTGCGGTGCGCGCGGGCCGGTGGGCGTGGGCAGGCGCGCTGTGTCCGGGCTATCGTCAGCGGTTCGATTCGAGGGTAAGGCTTGCAGTGCCGGGGTCCGGTATTGCGCAACGATCAGGAGGCCAGCCATGTCCGACCAGACTTTCATCACGCTCAATGACGGCGTCGTCATCCCCCAGCTTGGGCTGGGGACGTGGCGGATTGGCGATGACGAGGCGGTGGCGGTCGTGCGCGAGGCGTTCCGGCTCGGCTACCGGCATATCGATACGGCGCAGGGCTATGGGAACGAGCGCGGCGTTGGGCGGGCCGTGGCGGAGGCCGGGCTTTTGCGCGAGGAGGTGTTCATCACCTCCAAGCTGCGCAATGGCGAGCATGGGTTCGATGAAACGCTGCGCGCGTTCGAGGGGACGATGGAGCGGCTGGGGCTCGACGTGCTCGACCTTTACCTGATCCACTGGCCTAGCCCGGCGGTCGACAGATATGTCGAGAGCTGGAAGGCGTTCATCCGGCTCAGGGAGGAAGGGCGCATCCGCTCGATCGGGGTATCGAACTTCAATCCCGACCATCTCGAACGGATCATCGGGGAGACGGGGGTGACGCCCTCGGTCAACCAGATCGAGCTGCATCCCTGTTTCCAGCGGCGGGATCTGCGGGACGTTCACGCCGGGCACGGCATCGCGATCGAAAGCTGGAGCCCGCTGGGACGGGGTAATCTGCTCGGGGACCCGGTCATCGCCTCGGTGGCGCAAAAGCATGGCAGGACGCCGGGGCAGGTGGCGATCCGCTGGCATATCGAGCAGGGGCTGATCGTCTTCCCCAAGACGGGGAACCCGGCGCGGCTGGCCGAGAATTTCAACGTCTTCGATTTTACGCTCGATGCGGAGGACATGGCGCGGATCGCAACGCTCGACCAGGCTGACGGGCGGACGGGGCCAGATCCGTTGCTGTTTCCCTGAAGGGGGTGGGGCGGCTTTTCGGTTTGAGCTGTCGTATTTGGAGACTGCGCTTGTGGCTTCACCCCACCCCAGCCCTCCCCATCAAGGGGAGGATGTATTCTTTTCTGGGCTGTCTTCTAACGCACAGGGCCAGCACCTCCCCTTGTGGGAGGCCGGGAGGAGAATTCGGCGTTAACCGAAGCCTATTCGATAGCACCGCCAAGCCGCGTGGCGCCGGACAGGGAACCGGGTTAGACATGGGGCATTAGCAATGTGGTTTGCATCGGTGTGATGCGCGAGGGAAAGAACCATGAAATGGCAGGGGCGTAAACGTTCATCCAATATCGAGGACCGGCGCGTGGCGCGTGGGGGCGGCATGTTCGGGCCGGGGCGGGTTTCGGGGCCCGGGATGCGCATTCCCACGCGGGGCGGCGGGATGGGCATCGGGGCGATCGTTGTGATTCTCATCATCGGGATGGCGTTCGGGATCAATCCGCTGGCGCTGCTCGAGGGCACCATTTCCCCCACGGGCGGGACAGGAAGCCAGACCTCGCGGGAGCTTCCCGCCGAGGGCGAGGACGAACTGGCCGATTTCGTTGCCGTCGTGGTGCAGGAGACCGAGGATCTCTGGCATCAGGTGTTCGTGGAAAACGGGCTGGAATACGAGCCGACGACGGTGGTGCTGTTTTCCGGGCAGGACCGGTCGGCCTGCGGGCTGGCCGATGCGCGCATGGGGCCGTTCTACTGCCCGGCGGACAACAATGTTTACATCGATCTGTCGTTTTACGAGCAGTTGCACCGGCAGTTCGGCGCGCCGGGAGATTTCGCGCAGGCCTATGTGCTGGCCCATGAGATCGGGCATCACGTGCAGAACCTGACGGGCGTCCTGCCCGAATTCAACCGGGCGCGGCAGCAGATGAGCACCGGGGAGGCCAATGCCTGGTCGGTACGGATCGAGTTGCAGGCCGATTGCTATGCGGGAATCTGGGCCAATTACGCCGGTCAGCAGAACCTGCTCGAAAGCGGCGATATCGCCGAGGCGCTGAACGCGGCCGAGCAGATCGGGGACGATACGATCCAGCAGCGCACGCAAGGAGTTGCGGTGCCCAAGACCTTCACCCACGGCACCTCAGCCCAGCGGCGGGACTGGTTCAGCCGCGGGTATGAGAGCGGCGACGTGGGGGCGTGCGATACGTTTTCGGGAGCGGTTTAAGCCCGTCCAACCATCCGGGCCAGCGTCCTGTCGCGGCGGATGAAGTGGTGGTAAAGGGCCGCCGCGATATGGAGCACGAGCAAGGCCATGAAACTCCATGCCAGCAGCCCGTGGGCCCGGCGGGGGCCGATCTCGTCCAGCGGGGGGATGGGGGCGCCCGTCGAAAGGGCTTCGAGAACCCCGCCCGTGAGGTTGGTTGCGATGCCCGATGCGGCCAGCGCGATGATCACCGCATAGACCAGCAGGTGCGTGATCCGCGCCAGACTGGCAAAGAGCGGTGGCGTGTCCGGAAGGGTGGCGGGCTTGCGGTCGAAGAACCACCACCAGACGATGCGGGCAATGGTGAGCACGAGGGTGAATATACCCAGCGCGATATGGGGCAGGAGCAGGGTGCGGCGCATCTCGTCGGTCGGGGCGTTGGCGGCGTTGAGCCCCAGCGCGAGCAGTGCGACGATGAGGATGGCGGTGAGCCAGTGAAAGGCGATCGCGACGGCGCCATAGCGGTCGGTAGTGCTTTTGAGGGTCATGGTGAGGCCCGTTGGGTTGCGTTCCTCGATAAATAGCATAGTATGCTATGTAAAGTAAATAGCATGCTATAGGTATGATGAAGAGCGAGGATTCCGCCGGGTACATGACCAATCTGGCCGCGCGGCTGTTCGCGCAGGCAATGGAGCGTGCGATCCGTCCGCATGGGGTGGCGGTGGCCTATGTGCCGGTGTTCTTTGCGCTGAGCGGCGGGCGGGAGATGACACAGGCCGAGCTCGCGCGGCACGCGGCGCTGGAACAGCCCACCATGGCGGCAACGCTCTCACGCATGGAGCGCGACGGGATGCTGGTGCGCAGGCCGCACCCGGAAGACGGGCGCAAGATGCTGATCGGACTCGCGCCCGAAGCGCGTGAGAAGCTGGAGGCGGTCGCGGGGGCCGTGGCGTCGATCAACGGGGTGGCGCTCGGGGGGCTGACGGCGGATGAGCGGCGGATTTATCTCGACCTGCTGGGGAAGATCGCGGGCAATCTGGGGGTGAGCCTGGAGCGGGGGTAGGAGTAGGGTCGGGTCACCCGGATGAACCGGGTGACGACGGGGAGGGGTGATATTGCACGGGGTTCGGCTTACGCCGAATACCCCCCTCCCCTTTCTGCGCTCGCAAGCGTCCACTGGACCCTTGCGTTCCGGCGTTGCCGGAACCGCTTGAAAGTCCCCCACAAGGGGGGAGGTGCTGACCTTGTGGGTAGGGAGACAACAAGGAAAAGGAAACACCCTCCCCTTGATGGGGAGGGCTGGGAATCAGAGGCTGGGACGAGATCAGGCTGTAGTGAATTCCGGCTTTGCCGCCATGCCTTTTTGTTCGCGCACGTGGTTGAGGAAGCGCGTAAAGAGGTAGTGGGCGTCGTGGGGGCCGGGGGAGGCTTCCGGGTGGTATTGCACCGAAAAGACCGGCTGGCCTTCCACCGCAAGACCGGCGTTCGAGCCGTCGAAGAGGGAGACGTGGGTTTCGACGACGCCTGAAGGCAGGCTGTCGCGGTCGACGGAAAAGCCGTGGTTCATCGAGGTGATCTCGACCTTGCCGGTGGTGAGGTCTTTCACCGGATGGTTGGCGCCGTGGTGGCCCTGGTGCATCTTCTGCGTCTTGCCGCCCAGCGCCAGCCCCAAGAGCTGGTGGCCGAGACAGATGCCGAAGACGGGCTTGCCGGTGTCGATGAGCGTGCGGATGGTGGGCACGGCGTATTCGCCGGTGGCGGCGGGGTCGCCGGGGCCGTTGGAGAGGAAAACTCCATCCGGCTCGAGCGCCAGAATGTCTTCCGCCGATGTGGTGGCGGGCACGATGGTGATGCGCGCGCCCTGTTCGGTGAGGCCGCGCAGGATGTTGCGCTTGGCGCCGTAATCAATGGCAACGATATGGAATTGCGGATCTTCGATGGTGCCGTAGCCCTCGCCCCAGCGCCAGCGGGTCTCGTCCCAGTGATAGGTCTGGGTGGTGGAGACCTCCTTTGCGAGATCAAGGCCCTCAAGGCCCGGAAAGGCGTCCAGTTCGGCCCTGAGGGCGGCTTCGTCGAACTTTCCATCGGGGGCGTGGGCGATGACGGCGTCGGCGAGGCCGTTCTCGCGGATGAGCGCGGTGAGTGCGCGGGTGTCGAGCCCGGCGATGCCTACGATGCCGCGCTTTTTGAGCCAGGCGTCGAGCCGTTCGGCGGCGCGGTAGTTGGAAGGGTTGGTGATGTCGGCCTTGATGATCACGCCGCGCACGCCCGAGGCGGCGGCCATGTTCACGGTCTCGATATCCTCGTCATTGGTGCCGGTGTTGCCGACATGGGGGAAGGTGAAGGTGACGATCTGGCCGGCATAGGATGGGTCGGTGAGGATTTCCTGATAGCCGGTCATGGCGGTGTTGAAGCACACCTCGCCCGCGCTCGTCCCCGTTGCGCCGATGCCGCGGCCTTCCAGGCGCGTGCCATCGCGCAGGATGAGGACTGCGGTGGGGGGCGTTTCCTGCCAACCGGACATGGGGCATCTCCTTGGGATCGTGGCGTGGGGATTCCGCCGGGCGGGCGCCGGGGAGACCTCATCGTTCCTTCATAAAAGGGTTGGGCGGAAACTAGTTCAAGGCGGGGGCGCGGTCAACCGGGGCGTGCATTGGAAAAATCATTGATTTTCAATAGCTTGGTGAAATGTTGTAGCGGGTGGTGTTGGCGGCGGGGTCGGGTGTATGTTCGGCGGAAGGACTCAAGGAAGGATTTTCAGTCATGCGCGAGACGATCAATGCGGCAATGAAGGAGGCGCTCAAGGCGCGCGACGCGGCCCGCACCTCGACCCTGCGGCTCATCAGTGCCGCGATCAAGGACCGGGACATTGCGGCGCGCGGCGAGGGCAAGGAAGCGGGTGAGGAGGATATCCTGGCGCTGTTGCAAAAGATGGTGAAGCAGCGCGAGGAATCGGCGGCGATCTACGCCCAGAACGCGCGGCCGGAACTGGAGGCCAAGGAACGCGCGGAAATCGCCGTCATCCAGGAATTTTTGCCTCAGGCGCTCGGGGCGGACGAGGTCGACGCCGCCATCAAGGCCGCGATCGCCGAGACGGGCGCGCAGAGCATCAAGGACATGGGCAAGGTGATCGGGGTCCTGAAGGCAAAATATCCCGGCCAGATCGATTTCGGAGCGGCGTCGGCCCGGGTGAAGGCGGCGCTGGGCGGGTAGGGCTCGTCTTGCGTTTGTCTATACAAAGGGCTACATTTACGTGATGCAGATTGCCGGGTTCGATTGGGATGAAGGCAATTGGCCCAAATGCGGCAAGCATGGCGTGTCGAAAGCCGAGATCGAACGGTCATCGCGGAAGCGCGATTTGTCGTCGATGATCCCAATCCCGGAGAAAAGCGGCTTCGGACGGCAGGAAAAACATTGGTCGGACGGTATGTCTTTGTGGCTTTCACCTTTCGCGCAGGGGCGGGAAAGCAGCTTATCCGTCCGATCAGCGCCCGCTACATGCACCGTAAGGAAATCGAGTTCTATGAAAAAGAAATGGCCCGACTTGAGAAGCGATGAGGATGCGGAACGCTTTGTCGAGGAAGCCGACCTGACCGAATACGATTTCTCCCAGATGAAGCCGGTGAGCTTTGAATTCGAGAAAAAGTCCGCTGCGTTGAACATGCGCATCCCGCAGGCGTTGCTCGATGCGCTCAAGGGCAAGGCAAAGGCGAAAGGCGTGCCGTTCACGCGCTATGTACGGATGCTCATCGAACAAGACATATCCCGGCCTTAGAGTTGGTCGGGGAGCTGTGAGGCTGGGTTGCCCGGATAAACCGGGCAATGACGGGGGAGGAGAAGACTGAAAGGGAAAAGCGGACGAGGTGGGGCTGGCGCGGTCCTTTGATCGGGCCTGCTCTCTTTGTCCATCGTCGCCCGGTTTATCCGGGCGATCCAGCTTCCCGCAAAGGTAGGCATTATCCCTCTGGAGATGCGCTGAAATCGGGATTATTCTCGATTGTGGAGTTTCATCCGGCGAGGGGCCATTCGATATGTCTGAATCTTCCAAAAATTCCCGCCTTCCGTCCATCCTGACCGGGTTGCGCGGGCTTTTGATGCTGTTGGCGGGGCTTTATGCGCTGATCTTTCCGGGGATGGCGCTGCTGGTGCTGACCGTGGCCGCGGGGGCGCTGTTTCTGATCGATGGCGTGCTGGGGCTGTGGTCCATCACCTTCGGGGGCGCCAAGACGGGGAATTTCTGGTTCGACGTCGTACGCAACGTGCTCTCGATCATATCGGGCGTGCTGATCCTTGTCTGGCCGCTGCTGGGGACGCTCGTATGGGCGATGCTGCTGGTCTATCTCGTGGCGTTCCAAGCGATTTTCGTGGGGGTGATGGAGATCGTGGTCATCGTCCGCGAACGCGAGAGCTACGCCAGGATCTGGCCAGTGCTGCTCTCGGGCGCGCTTTATGTGCTGTTCGGACTGCTGCTCGTGTTCTGGCCGCTCTCGGCGGCAACCGCGCTGGTGATGGTCGGCGGCGTGCTGATGATGATCTTTGCGTTCGGGCTGTTCGGCTGGGCGTGGAAGCTCTATCAGGCGGGGCATTGAGTCTTTTGTTTGGTCGCGAGATCGAACCGGGAAAGTCTCCAACTTTCCCTGATCCCACTCCGGTCCCTGTGGAAAACGCCTGATGGCGTGACTTTTGGCGCATGGGTGCTTACCTAGCATCCATGCGTTTTTCCGATGCCTTTCTGGATGAGATCCGAAACCGCCTGCCGATCACGCAGGTGGTGGGGGAGCATGTTGTCTGGGACAAGCGCAAGAGCCAGCCGGGCAAGGGCGACATGTGGGCGTGCTGCCCCTTCCACGGCGAAAAGAGCCCCAGTTTCCATGCCGACGACCGGCGCGGGCGCTATCATTGTTTCGGGTGCGGGGCTTCGGGGGATCATTTCCGGTTCCTGACCGAAAAGACCGGGATGAGCTTTCCCGAGGCGGTCGAGGTGCTGGCCGGGCGGGCCGGGGTGCCGATGCCCGAGCGCGATGCGCGGGCGGAAAAGCGGGCCGAGGCGCGGCGCTCGCTTTATGACGTGATGGAACTGGCGACCACCTATTTCACCGAAGCGCTGGCGCATAATGTCGGCGCGCGGGCGCGGGGGTATCTGCTCGAGCGCGCGGTGCCGGCGGCAATGCAGCAGCGGTTCCGGCTGGGGTTCGCGCCAGACAGCCGCAACGGGCTCAAGGAGTTCCTCGCGGCCAATGGCGTTACGCTCAAGGATATGATCGATACCGGGCTGGTGGTGCATGGCGAGGATATTGCCGTGCCCTATGACCGGTTCCGCAACCGGCTGATGTTCCCGATCACCGATTTCCGGGGGCGGGTGATCGCGTTCGGGGGGCGGGCGCTGTCGGCGGATGTCGCCGCGAAATATCTCAACTCGCCGGAAACCGAACTCTTTCACAAGCGCCAGACGCTTTATAACGGGCAGGCGGCGCGGCAGGCGGGCTATGACGGCAAGCCGGTCGTCGTGGTCGAGGGATATCTCGACGTCATCGCGGCGGTGGCGGCGGGGTTCGAGGGGGCAACGGCCGGGATGGGCACGGCGCTGACCGAGGACCATCTGGCGCTGTTGTGGCGGATGACCGATATTCCGGTCTTGTGTTTCGACGGGGACAGCGCGGGGATGCGGGCGGCGGAGCGGGCGGCGGACATCGCGCTGCCGATATTGCGGCCCGGCAAGAGCATCGCCATCGCCACCCTGCCGGACGGGCTGGACCCGGACGACCTGATCAAGCAGCGCGGGCGGCAGGCGTTTGTGGACCTGATCGCCAATGCGCGGCCGCTGGCCGAGGCGGTGTGGGGGATCGAGACGGCGGGGGGCATTCCCGAGGCGCCCGAGCAGCGCGCGGCGCTGGAAGCGCGGTTGCGCGAGCGGGCGGGGCGGATCGCCGATGTTTCGGTGCGGCGGCACTACTCGCAGGCGTTCGACGAGAAAATTTCATCACTGTTCGTTTCGGCGCGCGGCAACTATCAGGGGCGCGGGCGGGGCGGATATGATGGACGCCGGGCGGGCGGGCGCTCCAACCCCAAGGCCGTTGTCTCGGATTCGCTCATGCGGCGCCTCAAGGGGCCGCTGGACATTCATCCGCGCGATGCAGTGATCGTCATGAGTCTGGTCAATCATCCCGAACTCGCGCAGGCGCGGGTGGAATCGCTGGCGGAAATCGAGTTGCAGTCGCCTCCGGCGCGGCAGGTGCTGGCAGCGTTTCTCGACCTTGCGACCGTCTACCCCGACCTTGGCACCAACGGGGTGCATGAGGCGCTGATCGCGCGCGGGCACGGGCCGGTTCTCGACCGGATGCGCACGTTGCTGGCGCGGCAGGGGGTGTGGCAAGTGGATGCAGACAGCGCACAAATCGACGCAGAGACCGGATTAAAGCACGCGCTGGCCTTGCATTACAAATCCGTTCAACTAAATAGGGAACTCAAAGCAGCCGAGACAGCGCTAGGCGAAGACCTGAGCGAACATTCATTTGAAAGGCTGCGTGACATCCAGAACCAGATTTCCAGTGTCGATGGAACAGAGGCGCTGATCGAGGGATTTGGTTCGTTATCCGGGCGTGCGACGCGGAGCCTCTAAACAGAGGTCTTTCGTGTCCGTGCGCTTTTGCGCATAGGCGCATACGCAGGAAATGGCGCGGTGACGGACCGGATTTCGGGGTTTTCTTTGCGGGTGCAAGCAAAATGTTAACCCTGATGTCGTCCCTTGCCCAGTTGAGCCGTCCTACCCACATCGGGGATCATCATGTCTCGTAAGATCAAGCCGGTAAAGCCCCAGGGCTTTTCTCGATTTCACTCCAAGGGATACACGGCGCCCCCGGCCGGCGCGCTCAGGAGAGCAACTTAATGGCGACCAAGACTGCCAACCCGACCAAGACCGAACAGGACAACAAGCCCGAAGCCAGCAGCGAAGGCCCCGACGGCCCGCTTCTCGACCTTTCGGATGCCGCGGTCAAGAAACTCATCAAGACCGCCAAGAAGCGCGGTTATGTGACCTATGAAGAGATCAACGCCGTCCTGCCCAGCGAGGAGGTGACCTCCGAGCAGATCGAGGACATCATGGCGATGTTCTCGGACATGGGCATCAACGTTGTGGACGAGGACGAGGTCGAGGAAGCCGAGGCGGACAGCGGCGAGGAAGAAGGCGGAGAGCTGGCACCGGCCAGCAGCGGCACCGCCGTTGCCACCACGTCCAATACCAAGGCCGGCTCGGACCGCACCGACGATCCCGTCCGCATGTATCTGCGCGAGATGGGCTCGGTCGAGCTGCTGAGCCGCGAGGGCGAGATCGCCATCGCCAAGCGTATCGAGGCGGGCCGGGAAACCATGATCGCGGGGCTGTGCGAAAGCCCCCTGACCTTCCAGGCCATCATCATCTGGCGCGACCAGCTCGCCGAGGGCGAAATCCTTCTGCGCGATATCATCGACCTCGAAGCGACCTATGCGGGCCCCGACGCCAAGATGGCGGACGCAACCGCGGGCAATGATGAGGAAGAAGAGGACGAAACCCCGGCCGCAGCCGGCCGTCCGCAGCAGGCGGACGCCTCCAAGCCACGCGAGCAGCAGGCCAATGGGGAAGGCGGCGAACAGGCTGAAGGCGGACAGACCGAAGAGGACGACGAGGACGACGAGTACGAGAACAACCTCTCGCTCTCGGCGATGGAGGCTGAACTCAAGCCCCAGGTCGTTGAAACCTTCAACCGCATTGCCGACACCTACGGCAAGATGCGCAAGGTGCAGGACCAGCACGTCGAGGACCAGCTTGCGGCCAAGTCGCTCGATGCGGGCGAGGTCAAAAAGATCGATGCGTGGCGCGACGAGGTGATCCGCGACGTCAAGTCGCTCTCGCTCAACAACAGCCGCATCGAAAGCCTCGTCGAGCAGCTTTACGACATCAACAAGCGGCTCGTGCGCAATGAGGGCCGGCTGTTGCGGCTGGCCGAGGGCTACAAGATCAAGCGCGAGGACTTCCTTTCCGCCTATTACGGGTCGGAACTCGATCCCGACTGGTCCGACAAGGTCAGTCAGCGGCCCGAAAAGGGCTGGACGGAATTCGTTGCCAAGGAGCTTGCGACGATCGACGAGCTGCGCGCCGAGATCCAGACGCTGGCCACCGAAACCGGGCTCGATATCGCCGAATACCGCCGCATCGTGTCCAAGGTGCAGAAGGGCGAAAAGGAAGCCGCCATCGCCAAGAAGGAGATGGTGGAGGCCAATCTGCGGCTGGTGATCTCGATCGCCAAGAAGTACACCAATCGCGGCCTGCAATTCCTCGATCTCATTCAGGAAGGCAATATCGGGCTGATGAAGGCGGTGGACAAGTTCGAGTACCGCCGGGGCTACAAGTTCTCGACCTATGCGACGTGGTGGATCCGGCAGGCGATCACCCGCTCGATCGCCGACCAGGCCCGCACCATCCGTATCCCGGTGCACATGATCGAGACGATCAACAAGATCGTGCGCACCAGCCGCCAGATGCTGCACGAGATCGGGCGCGAGCCGACCCCGGAAGAGCTGTCCGAAAAGCTCCAGATGCCGCTCGACAAGGTGCGCAAGGTTTTGAAGATCGCCAAGGAGCCGATCAGCCTCGAAACGCCGATTGGCGATGAGGAAGACTCCAACCTTGGGGATTTCATCCCCGATACCAACGCGATCCAGCCGATTGACGCGGCGATCCAGTCCAATCTGCGCGAGACGACGACACGAGTGCTGGCAAGCCTCACCCCGCGCGAGGAACGCGTTTTGCGCATGCGGTTCGGGATCGGGATGAACACCGACCATACGCTCGAGGAAGTGGGCCAGCAGTTCTCGGTGACGCGCGAACGTATCCGCCAGATCGAGGCCAAGGCGCTGAGAAAGCTCAAGCATCCGAGCCGGAGCCGGAAACTGCGGAGTTTCCTCGATAACTGATGCTGGGGCGGGGCGATGCCGACGATATCAAGGTTCTTCGGCATCGACATCCGCATGTATGCGCGCGATCACCTGCCGCCGACCGCGCGGAGGCTCGTGCATGAATGGGCATATTTGCACCGGGCTGAGCTAGCTGATAATTGGGAGCTTGCCCAAAAGGATGAACCCCTGCTGCGGATCGAGGGTCTCGATGTTGACTAAGGTCACGAGTTTGACGGTGCTTTCGCCCTATCGCCTTGCTGTCCGGTTCAATGACGGGACGAGCGGCATTCACGATTGCGCGAAACTGGTGTCGGGGACCGGATCCTTGCTCGAGGATTTGCGGCGCCCGGAGTTCTTTGCAAGGGCTTCGCTGGAATACGGGGCGCCGACTTGGCCCAACGGCTTCGATATGGATGCCGAATGGCTCCGGCGGGAAATGGAACAGGCTGGCGAACTGGAACCCGACGCGGCCGCGCAATAGGAGACTTACGGTGTCATTCCTTAAATCCCTTTTCGGTCTCGGCAGCGACAAAGCCCCCGCCACACCTTCCGTGGATGCTCAGGAGGAGCATGAAGGCTTTGTCATCAAGGCGACGCTGATGAAGGCCGGGGGTGAGTTCCAGATCGCGGGGACCATCGAAAAGGAGATCGATGGGGAGACGAAGACCTATTCGTTCATCCGGGCCGACAAGTTCTCCAATAAGGACGATGCAGCCGCCGCGACGCTGGGCAAGGGGCGGCAGATTATCCGTGAGCAGGGGGCGGCGCTGTTTTCCTGACCCGATTTGCCTTTGCGGGGGCGTAGGGCTAGAAGAGCGCCAGCTTCCCTTTTCCTTTGACAGAACTGGACATTCCTTATGGCAAGGAAACCGACCGTACGTACGGAGTACGTGCTTTTCGACGTCGTCTATGAGGACGGCAGCCAGCGCTCCAACCGCAAGGTGGACACCAGTCTTCTGGGCGGGCTCGACGGCGATGAGCCGGCGCGCACCGCCATCATGGAGCAGGACCGCGAGATTTCGCTCAAGTCCGGCATTCCGCCGCTGGCGATCAAGACGATCGCGCGCAGCGGCAAGAAATAGGCCTCCTCGGGCGCGGCACCCGCCTCGAACTGCTCGCGCGTTACGGACCGAGAAAGGCCATCTCGATCGTGGCTCCGCCCCGATCGAGATGGCACATGCGTGTAACCATCGCCCGGAACAGGGCGCTTTTTTTTAACGCGCAGCAGGCTCGGGTACGATGATCGGCGCGCCGTTGGGATCGGTGCCCACGGTCAGGGCGAACCAGCCGAATGCGATCAGCCCGACCACAAAGGCGATGCGCACGATCCAGCGGATGGTATCGTTGCGGGTGTGCGGATGGCTGGGGTCGAGATAGGTCATGGCAGGACCTCGCAGTTGCATTGCCTCGAAACGTTAACCTTGGCGGCCGGAATCGGTTCCTTCAATGGGTTACTGTGCCGCAGCGGCGTGAATCTCGGATACCAGCGTATCGGGAAGATTGAGGCGGGCCGCGAGAGTTTCGAGATAGCGCAGTTCCTCGGGGCCGTTGCCGTCGATGGCAACGAGGGAGGCGGCATAGATCTCGGCGGCGTGCTCGGGCGTGTCCGCCCCGCGTACCACCGCCTCGATATCGAGCGGAGTGGAAAGCTCGTCGAAAACGAAGGCCTTGTCGGCGGCGGACAGATCCATTGATTCGAGCCGGGCGAAAATGCGCTCCTTTTCATCGGCGTCGATGCCGCCATCGGCCTTGGTGGCCGCGATCATGGCGCGGACGAGCGCCTTGCCCAGATCTTCCCTTGCGGCTTCATCGGCCTCGGAAGGCATGAACGGGCCGGGGGGCGGGGTTTCGACGGCGGTGGAATCATCGGGCTGGCGGTTCTTCTGCCAGGCGTTGTAGGCAATGGAGCCGATGGCGGCGAGGGCGCCGTATTTGACGAGTTTCCTGACGCCGCCACCGCCGAGCAGCATGCCCGCGGCAAGCCCGGCCGCGCCCGCGCCCGCGGTGCGCTGCATGTTGGGGTCGGTCCTGAGGGCGGTGACGATGCGGTCGATGTCGAACATTGTTTCTGGCTCCGATAAGCGGTTGACTTGAGATAGGAGCGGCGCCGATTCCGCACAAGACCGGCACGGGAAATTTGGGAAAAAGGGCAAGCGATGGGTGAGAAGGTCGATTTCAGGAAGGCGATGAAGCCGCTTTACGGCCCGACCATCCGGCAGGGCTTGCACATCGTCGATGTGCCGCCGATGCGGTTCCTGATGATCGACGGTAAGGGCGATCCCAATACTGCCGCGGACTATCGCGACGCGCTCGAAACGCTTTATCCGGTCGCCTATGCGATCAAGTTCGCGAGCAAGACCGAACTGGGCCGGGACTATGTGGTGCCGCCGCTGGAAGGGCTGTGGTGGGCGGACGACATGAAAACGTTCATCACCCGCGAGAAGAGAAAGTGGCAGTGGACCATGATGCTGATGGTCCCCGAATGGGTGGGGCCCAAGGTGATCGATGCGGCGATCGTCAGGGTCGGGAGAAAAAAGAATATGCCCAAGGCGCTGGGCAAGCTGCGGGTCGAGCTTTTGGAGGAAGGCAGGGCGGCGCAGGTGCTCCATATCGGGCCCTATGACGATGAGGGACCGGTGCTGGAAAAGATGCATCGCGCGTTCATCCCGGCGCAGGGGCTGACGATGGTGGGCAAGCATCACGAAATCTATCTCTCCGATCCGCGCAGGGTGGTGGCGGCGAAACTGAGGACGGTGCTGCGGCAGCCGGTGCGGTAGGGGGCGGCGAGGCCAGTTTAAAAAAGAGGAAGGCCGGGCGCTTGGACGCCCGGCCTTCTCTTTGGTTAGCCTATGGAGCCGACGGGGGTGATGAGCGGGGTTATCCTGCGGATCGTGACGCGGCGGTTGAGGCGTTCGGCGGCCTGCGTGTTGATCTTGAGGTAACGCTCGCCATAGCCCTGGGTCGCGAGGTTTTCCGGCGGGATGCCGTAGACGCGGGTGAGAGCGTAGGCGATGGATTCCGCGCGGCGGTTCGAGAGCTCGAGGTTGTAAAGATCGGCGCCTACTGCGTCCGTGTGGCCTTCGATGAGGAAGGTTTCGGCGGGATTGGCGGCGATGAGGTCGAGCATGGCGTTGGCGACCGCCGAGAGCGTTGCCACCTGATCCTGGCCGATATCGGCGCTGGCGGTGGCAAAGGTCAGGTCGCCGATTTCGAGGCGCCGGACCATGTCGCGCAGGCGCGAGGAGCGCTTGACCTCCTCGATGGTGTAGTAACGCTCGAGCGTTTCCACCGGGGGTTGGCCGAGAAAGCTCGCCACGCGCTGCTCGTTGGCATGGCTTGCATCGAGCACGTATTCGCGCGCGGGGATGTTGAGCCGGAGCGGGGGCAGCTGGCGGCCCGGATCGATCCAGCGGCCCTGTTCGTCGTAACGGCGATAGCTGTCATCGACATAGACGAGCAGGATTTCGCGGCCATCGCGCTCGATGCGCGAGCGGCGGACGATGTCGCCATAGCGATCGCGGATAGTGACGAGCTGGGTGCCGTCGGGGCGCACGATGACCTCGCGGGTCCGCCCGCCGGGCAGGTCCTCGACCCAGTAGTCGCGGTAATTGTCCTCGATGATGCGCGGGGTATCGAGCGAATCGATGAAGTAGTTGGCGCCGATGGCAAAGACCGTGGCCAGCCCGATGGTGGTGATCAGCTCCATGTTGGAGGGGCGCTCCACGGGACCCACGAGTTCGGCGCCCTGCTGCTCGGCGGTGAGCGGCGCGGTTTCGCGGCGCGTGCCTTCCTCGGCGGTGATGGCCTCGATCTGCTCGACATCGACATCGGGCTGGGCCTCGGCGTCACTGACGGGGGGAGCGGTCTGGGCCGTTTCCTCGACGGGGGCGGGGGTGGTTTCGGCTTCGACGTCCGCTTCGGCCTCGACATCCGCTTCGGCTTCGCCCTCGGCTTCGACCGCGGTTCCGGTTTCACCGCGCGCTTCCTCGGCGGCGGCGTCCTTTTCGCTGTCGAGCAGGGGCGCGACCTCATCGACGTCGACGTCTTCGGGAACGATTTCGCCCTGGACGTCGCCATCAAGGACGATGTCGTCGCGCAGTTCTTCGTCCTCGACCGGCTGTTCTTCCTCTACGACCGGCTGTTCACCCGTTTCCTCGGGGGCGGGCAGGGTCACAGTCGGGGTCTGGCCATCGGGGGCGACGATTTCGAGTTCGATGCCGAAGGTGGCAAGGCAGGTGTCGAGATCGGTGAGGCCGACGGTGGCGCAGATGTCGCGCAATTCGGCTTCCGCGCCGGCCAGAGCGTTGGCGGCGGCGTCAACGTCGCCGCCCGCTGCGAGGGCCGCCTCGTAATCGGCCACCGCCTGACGGTAGGCGTCGACCGCATCGACCAGCGGGCCGGGCGCGGCAGTGGGTGCAGGTTCCTCAGCGGGCGGTTGCTCGACCGGGGGTTCGGCGGGCTGTTGCGGCGCCTCGACAGGGGCGGGGGTTTCATCGACGGGGGCGGGTTCTTCCGCTGCCGGTTGCTCGACGGGGGCGGGCTGCTGCTCGGGCTCAGGGGCGGGCGCAGGCTCGGGAGCGGGGGCCGGTTGCGGCTCGGGCTCTGGCTGCGGGGCAGGCTGGGGTTCGGGCTCGGGTGCCGGCTGGGGCGCGGGTTCGGGCTCCGGGGCCACCTCGGGCTCGGGGGCGGGCGGCGCTGCTTCCGGCTCGGGCTCGGGGGCAGGTTCTGCAATGGGTTCGGGCTGCGGTTCGGGTTCGGGGACCGCTTCGGGCTGCGGTGCGGGGGCTTCAAGGCCGCCGCTCTGGGCTAGCGCGATGCAGGCCTCGATATCGGGCTGGCCGATGGCGGCGCAAAGCGCCGACAATTCGCCCTCGGCGGCGCTCAGGTTCTGGGCTGCTGCTGCGGTGTCTTCGCCGGCGGCCTCGGCATTCTGGAGCGCGGCGCGGGCTTCAAGATAGGTCTGGATGGCGCCGGCAAGGGCGGGCGGCACGGCCTGGGCGACATCGATGCGGGCCGCTGCGATGCCCTGGGCCTGAACGGGCAGATAAGGCGTTGCCAGCATCAGCATTGCGCTGCTGGCCATGAGTATTTGCTTGAGCTTCATGAAAAAATCTCCTCTGCCCCCCGGCAACGGAAAAGCCACGTGCGCAACCTCTTGCGCTCTGCGGCCAAGTGATGATCGGGACTTATTATACGCAATATGACTACAGGCTGAACGCACCTTCAGGGGTGTGAAGGTGCGTTCAGGGTATCAGGTCGTTAGCCGCCGGGGGCGGGCTCAACCGGAGCCGGTTCGACCGGCGCGGTTTCCGCCGGAGCGGCGGGCGCATCGGTCGCCGGGGCGGTTTCGGTCGCCGGGGCCGGCTCGGTCATGGGCGCGGGCTCGACCATCGGCGCCGTGCCATCGGCAGGCGGAGCGACCGGGGTTTCAAGGGTCGTTGCCGCCGGATCCACAGGGGCAGGCTCGCCGCCGCTCATGGCGATGAAGCCGATGATCAGAACGGCAAGGACAAGCAGGCCCGCAATCCACCAGCCGGCGCTGTTGCCGGTGCTCATGGACTGGTAGTGAGTGCGGTCCGAGCGCTCACGACCAACATAGTCGCGATCAATATCAGCCATTTATCTTCTCCATAATTGCGCCGGTGTTTCCAGGCTCAAGGGCAAGAGCGTATTCACCGGCATTCAGCCCACCGGTCCTGCGCGTGCATCGCGATGCACGCCGCCCGACCATCGTGACTGGATTGTGTGAAAACGCGAGGATGCGGTTTGGGTTCCCGCGCGGAAATCCGATAGGTATCGGCATGTGGCGGAGAAGAGACATATGCGGTGGGAACAGGCCGCAATCATGGCCGGAAGATCGTTTCACCCAGCCTTGGTCCTCGCAATAGCTGGCGGGAAAACGGGTGGGGGCCTTGACCTCAGGGGGTGGACAGGGCTGATAGGCCGGTATCGTTTCTTGCCCCGAGTCTTCGCCTTGCCCGAAATCCTGACGCTTTATCTTCCCTTTGCCCTTGGCCTGATCGCCACGGGGCTCGTTTCCGGTGTGATGGCGGGGCTGCTCGGCATTGGCGGGGGCATCATCATGGTGCCCGCCATGGTGCTGGCCTATCAGCTTTTGGGTTATGACCCGGCGGTCATCATGCATGTGGCGGTGGGCACTTCGCTGGGCGTCATCATCCCCACGGGGTTGCGGAGCGCAGAATCGCACAACAGGCGCGGTGCGGTGGACTGGACGATCACGAAGCGGTGGGGGCCGTGGATCGTCATTGCCTCGCTGATCGGGGGGCTGATGGCGGGGCTTTATACGGCGGCGGCGCTCAAGATCATCTTCGGGGTGATGGCGCTGTTCATCGCGCTCAACATGGCGCTGCCGGTACAGCGGCAGTTGATGGAACAACTGGCGCATGTGCCGCTGGCCAACCGGATATCGGCGGCGGTGATCGGCTATGTCTCGGCGCTGATGGGGATCGGGGGCGGCTCGCTGACGGTGCCCACGCTGGTCGCTTTCGGGGTGCCGGTTCACACGGCGGTGGGGACGAGTTCGACGCTGGGCGTGATGCTGGCAGTGCCCGCCGCCACCGGATTCGTGATTTCGGGCTGGGGTGTGGCGGGCGTGCCGCCCTTGAGTCTTGGGTTCGTTAACATCCCCTCGCTCATATTGATCGGGGCCATGGCGGCGCTGAGCGCGCCGCTGGGGGTGGCGCTGGCGCACCGGCTGGATGGAAAGCTGCTCAAGGCGGTGTTTGCGGCGTTCCTCGTGGTGGTGGGCCTGCGCATGATCGCGCAGGCGGTGTTCGGGTAGCGCTCCGGCCGGATCAATCGTCGATCGACCAGGTGACGGTGGCGGTGACCGAATAGCTCAGTTCGCCCGCCTCGACGGGAACCGACTGGGCGACGGCCATGTCGAAGGCTTCGGCGCGCATCATCGGGCGGGGCGGGGCGGCGTCCTGCTGCTCAATGATCTTTTCGATCTCGCCAAGGCGGACGCCGGCGGCCTCGGCATAGACCACGGCCTTGTCGCGGGCCGCGGTGAAGGCGCGGCGGCGGGCCTCCTCGAGCAGCTTGGCCGGGTCGGCCACCGAGAAGGTGATCCCGTTGACCGTGTTGGCGCCGACCGACACGGCCTGGTCGAGCACCGCGCCGAGATTTTCAAGGTCGCGCACGGCGATGGTGAGGGCGTTGGAGACCTGATAGCCCGAGATTTCCGGGGGCAGGGTGTAGCCGTTCTCGTCGCGCTGGTCCGAATAGACATATTGCGGGCTGACGTTGAAGTTCGAGGTCTGGATGTCGCGATCCTCGAGCCCGGCGCCGCGCAGGACGCCGATCAGCTCTTCCATGGCGGCCGAATTGGCATTGAGCGCCTCGCGGGCCGTTGCGGCCTGGGTGACGACGCCGGTCGAGACGGTCGCCATGTCCGGGGCGGCGTGGACGACCCCGGTGCCCGAAAGCACCATGTCGCCATCGGCGAGTGCGGGCGCGGCAAGTGCAAGGACGAGCACGGCGGGGGCAGCGGCTTTAATGAGGTTCATTGATGGTCTCCTTGAGATCGAAACGGCGGAACGGCGCTCATCAGGCCGCCCCGATTGACACTTGACTGCCTGCCCGTGCCTGAACCCGGGCTGAATGCAGCGCAATGGAACTGTTGAGACGACCGGCGGCCATCGATCCTTGGTTTCGAGCGCCAATGCGACCGATTTTGGGCAATGGCGCTGGCGCGGTCAACGCTCGCCAAATACGGACAAATGGACGGCGGGGGCGAGATCCACTTGCACACCGGGGAGGATCGTTTCAGGGCTTGATGGAAACTACAGCTCCGGCTTCCGGGGGCGGATCGCTCTGGATTTGGGGACCAGTTGCCGCAATGTCACGCTGGAAGCAGTCGATTCCCGGCACATTTCCGATTCAGCAGAATCTTTGTGCAGCATCCAGCCGCAATCGCGCTTTCTGGACCTTGCCGCTGGCTGTAAGTCCCAGAGGCTCGAAACTATCGATGACCGCGATGTGACGCGGCAGCTTGAAGCCGGCCAGTTGCGTCTTGGCCCAGGCCAAAATCTGGCCGGGGTCCAGCGCAACCCCATTCCTTGGTATCACATAGGCTACGGGGATTTCGATCAGACGTGGATCTGGCATGCCGACGACCTGGGCCTGGGCGATGTCCGGATGGTTCAGCAGCACGTCCTCGATTTCGCCCGGCGAGACGTTCTCGCCGCCCACCCTGATGATTTCCTTGAGGCGGCCGAGAAAGCGGATTCGGCCGTCCTCTGCCATGACACCCATGTCGCCCGTGCGCAAAAACCCGTCTTCGCCCAGCGTTGCCGCTGTCTCCCGGGGCTTGTCAAAATAGCCTTGCATCACCGTCCAGCCCCGGACCCGGATCTCGCCCGACTGGCCGGCAGGGAGGGGCAGGCCATTCTCGGGATCGGCGATGCACACCTCAAGGCCTTCATGGGGGCGCATCCAGCCGGCAATGCGATCGGGGAGGGGGTCCTGGCAATCGGAGATCGCGACATTTGGGGAGGCTTCGGACAGCCCATAGGCGACAACCATGTTTCGGGCGCCGAGTTCGGATACGGCACGCTCGATGACGGCAGGGGAGGCCGCGGCCCAGCCGCCGATGAGGCGGCTCTTGCTGTGCGCATCCTCGCGCTCGAGCAGCATGAGGAACATTGTGTCATTACCCGAAAAATGCGTGCACCTTTCGGTGTCCATCAGAATTACGGCGTCCTCGGCGGTAAATCGCAGCATGGTGACAAGCGTTGCACCCACCACCGCTGAGGCGGCAATGGAAAGTGTGGTGCCCGCCACATGGAAAAACGGGCGGGCGCTGAGATAGCGATGACCGACTTCAAGGCCCATCCGGCTTGCGACCGCCGCAGCGTTGCGAACCATGGAGCCGTGAGTGAGCATGGCACCCTTGGGCTGGCTCGTCGTGCCGGACGTGTATTGGATCAAGGCGACGTCACCCGGGCCGGGCGATGCCGGAACGGGGGCCCCGGTCCCCTGACCGAGAAAATCGGCAAGGCCGCGGCAATGAGGGTGATTGCGTTCACCGAGCAGGACGACGTCTTGCAGATGGGGCAGGTCGGATTGGGGGTATCCGCTTGTCATGCCATGGGCAACGTCTTGGAAAACCGTCAAGAAGTCGATCGAGAGCAGACGGTCAGCCAGAAACAACAGCCTTACACGCGCCTGAGCGAGCTGGTAGCGGATCTCGGCAGGCTTGAGCCTTGTGTTGATGGGCACGCAGACGGCTCCAGCCTTGGCGATGCCATAAAACAGCGTCACCCATTGCCCGGTATTTCCCGCGCAGATGCCGACATGATCCCCCTTTTTGATACCGGCGGCGCCAAGGGCGCTGGCAATCCTGTCGCTTTCCCGATCGATCCGGGCGTAGTTCAGGCGCCCGTCGACGCCCACAATGGCTTCTGCGTCGCCGAAGCGGCGTGCCGCGTCGCGAATGAGTTCAGCAAGGGTTGCGGGTACTGGCAAGGCGTTCATTGCAAGGCTCCCAGAAAGGGCGACAGGCCGGTTCGCGTCACCTTGCCCAATAGCTCTCGGCCGATGGCAGCTTCGCACCGGCGAGCCGTATCGATCAGTCCACCCAGATCGATCCCGGTCCGGATGCCCATGGCTTCAAACATGTTGACAAGGTCTTCGGTCGCGACGTTACCGGTGTAGCCATTTCCGTATTTGATCCTGGCAGGGTGTCCGCCGGCGCCCCCAAAGGCAGTATCGAAATAGCGGCATCCTGCCTGATAGGCGGCAAGGCAATTGGCAAGGCCCAGCCCGCGCGTGTCGTGGAAATGGGCGACAAATGTCAACTTTGGGTGTGCCGTTGCCAGGCTTTCAAACATATCGCAGATCCGGTCCGGTGTTGCCGCGCCAATCGTGTCGCCCAAGCTGATGGTGGAAACCCCCAGATCGGCGAACCGGGCGCAATCCTGCGCGACGATGTCGGGTGAGACAGGACCGTCGAACGGACAGGCGAATGCCACGGAGAGCGAGCCGACGAGATTATATCGTCCCGCGGCGACTGCGATCATCTCCGAGATTCGCTCCCACTGTTCTGCCTTGGTCGCGTTGAGGTTCTTCTTCGAGTGACCTTCGCTGGCCGAGGCGAGAAGGCTGATTTCGTTCGGTCCCGCCCCTCGGTCGAAATCGGCATTGGCGCGCTCGACGGCGCGCACATTGCCGCAACTGGCCTTGTAGAGCACCCCCTGGCCACGCCGCATGCCGGCCAGAACCGCGCTGGCGTCGGCAAACTGGGGCACGCGCTCGGGATTGGCGTAAGAGGTTGCCTCGATGCGCTGGAAGCCCAAGTCCGTAAAGCTGTCGATCAGGGCGACCTTGCTTGCTGTGTCCACCAGATCGGACTCGTTCTGCAAGCCGTCGCGCGCAAAGCACTCATTGAGGATGACATCCCGCTCCATCGCCGCCGCTCACTCCCCTGAAGGTTGGAAATCTGGCGTGACATTGAAAAAAGTAGTAGATAATGTCAACCATATCATACATAATAACAACCGGTTTGAACGAACGGCACGCATCCGGTAGACATTGGCACAGGTCTGTGGAACCACCAAAGCCAAGAGGTCACAACGGAGAACAGCTCAGATGGCAGTCGTGAAAAAAGACGGGATCGGCAATGAGGGCGGAGACATCCGTGACCTTTTTTCCTACAATTTGCAGCGGTTGGCGGGCGTTTCCACGCGGATTGCCCTGCTCGACATCAAGCCGCAATTTGAACTCAACATGCACGACTGGCGAGCCCTGGCGGTGCTCGATTACCTCGGTGCGGCGCCGCTTCAGGTCCTCGCGCAGCGCGCCGGTGTGCAAAAGAGCCAGATGAGCCGTACGACGGCGGCGCTTGAGGAGCGCAGGTTGATCGCCCGGCAGGACAATCCGCGCGACAAGCGCAGCACGCTGCTGCGGCTGACCGGCGAGGGCAGGGAAGTGGTGCGCCAGGTGCTGGAAACCAGCCATGAACGTAATCGCCGGATGCTGGCCTATCTTGACGGCGACGAGCGTGTCCAACTGATGGCGCTGATGGAAAAGGCGACGCGCGGTTCGCTCGAACTGCTCGCCGATCTCAAGGGGCATGTTTCCGAGAGCGACCTCGCGACGCCCGAGCCCGCGAGCCTGTTTGAAACGGAGCCGATGTAATGGCGGTCTCGACCCTGCTGTCACAGCGCCTGGGTATTGATTACCCGATCATACAGGCTGGAATGAGCTGGGCCTCGTCAAACGTCGCCTTGCCGGCCGCCGTTTCCAATGCGGGCGGCCTGGGCGTTCTTGCGGCGGGGCCCATGCGCCCGGACGATCTGCGTATGGCGCTTGCGCAGTTGCGCGACGCAACCGATCGTCCATGGGGCGTCAACATTCCGCTCTATCGCAAGGGCGTGGAGGAGATTCTCGATATCGTCGCGGATGCGCGGCCCAGCGTGATTATCGCCTCTCAAGGCGCCCCCGGCAGCCATCTCAAGCGTTTTCACGACCTGGGCAGCCTGTGGCTGCACGTCACAGCCTTCCCAAGGCATGCGGAAAAGGCCGCGGCGCAAGGGGTCGATGGCGTTATTGTCGTGGGCACGGAGGCCGGAGGGCATCCGCCCGACAACGGGGTGAGTACGCTCGTCGCGGTGCGCCGCATCCTGACCCTCGTCGATTGTCCAGTGATCGCCGGCGGTGGCGTGGCCGATGGATATGGCATTGCCGCGCTGCTGGCGCTGGGCGCCGATGCGGTGCAACTGGGCACCCGATTCCTGATGACGCACGAAGCTGGCGTTCACGACAACTACAAGCATGCGGTTGCGGAGGCCGGCATCGCCGATACGGTGCTGGCAGGCCGCGGCAACCTGCCCGTGCGATGCGTTCGGAACGATTTCACGGCATCAGTACTTGCCGCCGAGGCTACGGGCCTTCCTGCCGCCGATCCCGAGCGCTGGGCCGAACTCCTGTCGGGTGCGACGCTCAAGCAGGCCGCTCTTCACGGCGATGTGGCCATGGGCAAGGTCGAGGCCGGACAATCGGCGGGCCTGATCGCCAACATCGCGCCCGCCGCGGAGGTGATGGGCCAGTTGGTGCGTGAAATGGAGGCTGCAATGGCGCGGCTCCGCAGCTTTACACATCCCGTTCCCACTAGAAGAGAATTTGCATAAATGAGTGACGTGCTTGCCGTGCGCGACGAAGGTTCTGTTCGCGTCCTGACAATGAACCGACCAGAAAAGCTCAACGCGCTCAATTACGATCTTACAAGCGCGTTGGTAAACGCGCTTGTGGCAGCCGACGCGGACAGCGAGGTGCGCGCGGTGGTCCTGACCGGGGAGGGGCGCAGCTTTTGTGCCGGCGCGGATACATCCGAGTTCAAGACCTTGACGCCTCAAAACGCCGACAGCGTGAACGAACGCGCACGACTGACCGGACGGCTGCATGCCATCATTCCACAGATGGGCACGCCCGTCATCGGGGCGGTCAACGGCTTTGCCATGGGCGGCGGAGCCGGGCTTGCGCTTGCCTGCGACTATGTCGTTGCCGACGAGAACGCCGTTCTTGCCTATCCCGAGGTCAAGCATGGCATCGTCGCGGCCATCGTCATGGCGTCACTGGTGAAGCATGTGGGCCGCAAGGCTGCATTCGGGCTGATTGCCACGGGCCGCAAGGTGGATGCCAGAGAGGCGCTGATGCTGGGTCTGGTATCGGAATGCGCCGCCGCCGGTACGGCGGTGGAGCGATCCTTTGACCTCGCCCGCGAGATTGCCGGCTTTTCCCCGACTGCCGTTTCGGCTTCGAAAAAGCTTCTCCACGCGGTGGCCGATATTTCCCTGACCGACGGGATTGCGCTGGGGGAGAAAGAAAACGCCCGCATGCGCAGCTATCGTGAGCAACTCGCATGAAGCCGCTCGAAGGCATAACGGTGCTCGAACTCGGCCGTGTCCTGGCGTGTCCCTTTGCGGGCATGATCATGGCGGAGCTGGGTGCGCGGGTGATCAAGATCGAACACCCCAAGGGCGGCGACGAAACGCGCTCTTACGAACCGTTCGCCGAGGGCGATCCTGATCGCCAGGGGGAACGCAGCGCATATTTTTACGCATGCAATCGGTCCAAGGAATCGGTGACCGTCAATCTCAAAAGCGCTGAGGGGCAGACGCTGATTCGCGATCTTGCCCGGCACGCCGACGTGGTCATCGAGAATTTCCCGACAGGCGCCCTGAAGCGCTACGGTCTCGATTACCGCTCGCTCGAGCCGGTCAATCCCGCTCTCGTCTATCTCTCGTGCACGGGGTTCGGCCAGGACGGGCCGCTGTCGAGCCGAAAGGGCTACGACACGGTCTTTCAAGCCATGAGCGGGCTCATGAGCCTTACTGGCGAAGCGGGACGCGGCCCGGTCAAGGCAGGGTTGCCTGTTGCCGATCTCACATCCGGGCTGTGGATCGCCATCGCGGCGCTCGGCGCCCTTGTCGGGCGCCAGCAATCGGGGAGGGGCGCCTTTGTCGACATGGGGATGCTGGACGGGCAGATTTCTCTTTTGACCCTGGCGGCGGCGCGCTATTTCGCCCTCGGCGAAGTGCCCGAGCGGCTGGGTACAGAGCATCCCGGGCGTGTGCCCTCCGCCACCTTCGTGTGCGCCGACGGGGGACACGTGCACATCACCGGTGCCGATCAGCACTGGTTGCCGCTGTGCCGCGCGCTCGGGATCGAGGCCTGGGGCGCCGATCCCCGATTTGCCGATAACAGCGCGAGGGTGCGGTTGCGTGACGAGATCATGCCCGAACTGGCCGGGGCCATTGCCCGCTGGCCGCGAGACGATGTGATGGAGCGGCTCGACGCACATGGCGTGCCCTGTGGCCCGGTGCGCGAGATCGATGAAGTGCTGGCCGATGCGCACACGCACGCCCGGGCGATGGTGCGCGAGTTCGAGCATCCTGTAGCCGGCGCGTTCAAGGGGTTGCCTCTACCGTTCAAGTTCGAAGGGTTCGACCAGCCGGGCTTCGCCCGCCCGCCGCTTCTGGGCGAACACACCGATGTGGTGCTCGCCGACCTCCTGGGCTATGACGCTGCCCGCATTTCAGACCTCAAACGGGAAGGCGCCGTATGAAAACCCTCGAACTGATCGCGCTGTCCAAGGTCTCGCATGGGGACAAAAGCTATGCGCGACTGCGGCTCAACCGCCCGCAGGCCCGCAATGCACTCAACAACCAGTTGGCGCAGGATCTCTATGCGGCTTGCGCCGAGATCGCTGCCGATGGCGACGTTTCCCTTGCCGTCATCGAAGCGGAGGGAAGCGTCTTTTGCGCCGGTGCCGATGTCAAGGAGCGCGCGGCGCTCGACGAGGACCAGGTGCGTGCCCGACGCCTGCGGGGCTTCCGCGCCTATGCGTCGATCGAGGCGCTGCCCATGCCTGTCATCTGCGTCGTCGACGGCGCCTGCGTCGGATCGGGCTGTGAAATCGCACTGGCCAGCGACTTCATCATCGCATCGGACCGCGCGAGTTTCCGTACGCCCGAGGCGCGGTGGGGCACGGTGGGAGCGACGCAACGCCTGTCCCGGGCCATCGGCTTGCGCCGGGCCAAGCAATTGATGTTCACCGGCCAAACCATCGACGCCGCGCGCGCGGAGCGGTGGGGTCTCGTCAATGAGGTTGTTCCAGCCGCCGATCTCGAGCGGACCGTCGAGAACCTGCTTGCCGAGATGCTGCAGGCTCCCAAAACAACTTTGCGCCTGGCCAAGCGAGCGATGGTGGCCGGTTTTGAAGACAGCCGCCATGGCGCCCTGGCACATGAAATCTACGCCATTGAGGACAACCTCGATGAAGGCGACTGGAAATCGGGCATGCAGCAGGCCCTGCGAAAATGAGAAATTAGTTGACATTGTTATCTTAATCGATAACTTAGTTTCCTATAATCTGAATATTGATCAGGGAGGATAATATGACTGTTACAGGCAAGACCTGGGTTCGCGCATTTATGACGGCTGTCGCCATGACCGTTGCCGCCCCCGCAATGAGCCAGGATTATCCGAGCCGTCCGCTCGAGCTTTTGATCCCGTTCTCGGCTGGAGGGGCCAACGATCAGGTGGCGCGTGCACTCGCGTCCCGGTTGGAAGGTGAACTCGGGCAGCCAGTGGCGCCGATCAACCGCACAGGTGCGGGCGGATATGTGGCGGCGCAAGAAATCGTGACGAGCCCCGCCGATGGCTACAAGCTCGCGCATCAATCTCTGGGTACGTTCATTCTGACGTCGCTGTTCGATGAGCAATCCGTCGATCCGCTTGAGGACATCAGGTATGTGGCGCAGATGGCGCAACTCACCTCGGCGATCGCAGTATCCGCCGATAGCCCCTATCAGACGCTGGAAGAACTGCTCGAAGCCATGCGTGCCGCGCCTGGAGAGTTTTCCTGGGGCCATACGGGGCAGGGTGGTTTCCATCATGTCAATGGCGTGAGCCTGTTCCAGGCGACCGGCGTTGACGCAGTGGATATTCCGTTTCAGGGCAGTTCCGCATCGGTGGCCGACCTCATGGGCGGACACATTGATGTGGCGGTGCTGTCGAGCTCGAACTATCTGGGCTTTGAAGATGAGCTGCGCTTCCTGGCCTTCATGAGCGAAGAGCGTGATGCTGTGTTGCCCGATGTACCGACGGTTGTCGAACTGGGCATCGACATGGCCATGGTCGAAACCCCGTCCGTTGTCGTGGTCCACAAGGACACGCCCGACGCGGTGGTCGATCGTCTCCAAGCCGCCATCGAAGCTGTGGTCGCGCAGCAAGATTACCAGGAGTCGCTGCTGCAGATGGGTGTTTCTCCGATCTTTGCCACCGGCGAAGAGATTCTCGAGCGTATCGAAATCAACATTCCGCGTTGGCGGGAAGTCATCGACTCCACACGCGAAACAGCCAACTGATCGCTGTTGCCGAGCCGCACCGGGGGCAGGGCTTTCGCGCCCTGTCCCTTTCCCGTCACAAGCCCCTAAAAGGCCAAAGCCCAAAATGCTCACGCCGACCCGCATCGTCAGGGCTGAAATTCGGGCGGTATCCCTGACCTACAAGGAGCCGATCGAGTGGACCACGGGCGGCATAGAAGCCCATGCCGACTATCTGGTGGTAAGAATATGGGATTGCGATGGGCGGCAAGGGGCGGCCGAGGCAGTGTGCCGGCCGACATGGAACAGCATGAGCCAGGGCGCATTGCTCGCGCTGTTCGCCGATATCGGATGGCCGCTCCTGTCCTCGACCGGCCTTGCCCCCGAAGACCTTGGCCAGATCCGCAATGTTGGCGCGCTGACAGCGCTCCTCGACAGCCTGCTGGCCGACCTTTACGCTGACGATCAAAACGTAGCGCCCGCAGCGATCGCGGGTCCCGCCGTAGCTGTCGTGACGCGGGGAAATCCGCGCGAAATGGCCCGCGCAGCCGAAGCGGCTGCAACGCGTGGTTTCGGGGCCGTCAAGATCAAGCTCGGCCAAGGCCTCGCAACCGACGCGGCGGTACTCGGTGCGGTGCGATCCGCCGTCGGCGGGGACTTCGCCATCTGTGGGGACGCGAATGGCGCCTATGGGATAGCGGAGTGTGCCGCCCTGATGAGGCTGGCTGAGCGCCATGGGCTGACCTTTGTCGAGGATCCGTGCAGACTGACGCCGCTGGCGGCCAGCCTCGATCGGATGGCGCGTTCGACGGTGCCCGTGGTCGTTGACCGCTTCTGCGATTCGCTGCTGGCGGCCCGGCAGTTTGTGGATCTGGGGCAGATCGATATCGCGGCCAAGCCGGGCCGATGCGGCAGCCGGGGCGCGGGAGAGATGCTCCAGGCCGCTGTTGCGCGCGGCGGTCATGCCGTCATTGGCCTTTTTGGAGAAACCGAGATCGGGGCGCTGGCGCAACTGCGCATGGCGGCCGGCGCCGAAGGCACGACGATCTGGGGAATCGAAGCCTCGTTTCACGACGCGCTCACCGAGCATCTGCTGCACTTCGATCTCGGCCTCGATGGCGGCAGTTACGCCGTCCCGCCAACGCTGCATGGGGCCAGCGCCATCGATTGGGAGAGGGTGGAAGCGCTCTCTTCGTCGGCGTTAGTACTGAGAAAGTAAGATAAATGGATTTATGTGAATGGGATGCGAAATCGTTGCTGCGGGCGTACAATCTGCCCGTGCCGAGCGCGTGCCTGGTCGATCGTGAGATTGACGCAACCGTCGAGATCGATCCTTCCGACATCATCAAGGCCCAGACCCTGTTCGGGGGCCGGGGAAAGGCTGGTCTCGTACGCAGGGCTGGCGACGATCCTGCAGCGACCATCGATGCCATCGGCAAGGCCCTTGCCGAGCGCGGCCTGCCGCAAGTCGTGATGATCGAAACCGCGAGCGTGTTCGAGACCGAACTCTACCTGTCGGTGGTGCTGGACGATCTCACCGGATCTCCGGTGCTTATGTTTTCGGCGCAGGGCGGGGTTGAGATCGAGGACAACGGTGGCGTCCGCTCGATGACGCTTCCGGCCGATGCCCAGGTTCGGGCACATATGCTTGTCGACTTTTTCGTGTCAGCGGGGGCGCCCACCGCCGCCGTCACGCGGCTGGTGCGGCTCGCGGCCGATGTAGTGCGCATTTTCCGCAACGAAGATCTGACCATGATCGAGATCAACCCCCTTGCGGTTACGGCGGAGGGACGTCTGATCGCACTGGACTGCAAGGCGACCGCCGATGACAGCGCCCGGTATCGGCATCGCGACAGATCCTTCGCCCTGTCGCAACGCCTCGCCGACATCAAGCTCTCGCCGGCCGAACGTGAGGCGCGTGAGGCGGGCTATGTGCTCATCCAGTCGCCCGGCGACGTCGTCCTCATCACAGCGGGCGCGGGGTTGGGCATGATGGTGTCCGACCTTCTGGCGGATGCCGGCTTTAAAGCGGCGACCTTCTTCGACAATGCCGGCGGCGCGCGCGGGGAGACCGCCGACGCTCGCCTGGAAATGGCCTGGAGGCTGGCCGAGGCCGACGAGATAAAGGCGATCATGTTCTATCAGGCGCTGTCGACCCGCGATCTCGCGCCGCGTGTTCTGGGGCTGCTGGAACGGCTCAAGGCCGCACCGCCGCCCAAGCCGTTCTATTTTGGCCTGAGCGCCAGCTTTGTGGCCGAAAAGACCATGACCGCCAAAGCAGCGCGCGAGGCCATAGCAGCGGCGGGCTATCCGGCATTCGAGTTTCCCGAGCAGGTGGTCGAACGGATGGCTGTCGATCGCGATGCCGGTATCATGAAGAGGGCCGGCTGATGAGCATACTGTTGAAGCGCGACAGTCGCGTGATCATCCAGAACATCCATTCCACCTATGCCAGGAACATGATCGGGCAGATGCGCGACGCCGGCACGGCCATTGTCGGGGGCGTTGCCGCCGGCGCTGGTGGCACGAGCTATCTCGATCTGCCGGTGTTCGACACCGTAGCGGAGGCGGTTCGCCAGACGGGAGCCGATACCTCTGTCATCTACACGCCGGCCTTCGGCGTGGCCGACGCCATCGTCGAGGCGGCGGATGGCGGCATCAAGCTGGCGGCGGCGACAGCAGAACACGCTCCGGTCCACGATGTCATGCCCGCGCTCGCCTATGCCCGTACCAAAGATACCTGGGTAATCGGCCCCAATGCGCTGGGGCTCCTGAGCCCGGGGCAGGGCATGCTGTGCGGTTTGCCGCCAGCATTCGGCCTGCCCGGCCGCGTCGGCGTGATCTCGCGCAGCGGCACCCTGTCCATCGCGATGCTGCGCGCCCTTACAGCCAACGGCGTGGGCCAGAGCACGGCGGTTTCCATCGGTGGGGACTCCATCGTCGGCCGCCGGCCGGTCGAATACGCACACCTGTTCGACGCCGATCCGCAGACCGATGCCATCGTCGTGGTCGGTGAGATCGGGGGGGGCAAGGAGGCCGAGTTGGCGGAAGCGATGGGCGGGCTTTCCAAACCCGTCTTCGCCATGATTGTGGGCCGCAGCGCCCCCGAGGGCCGCACGCTGGGGCACGCGGGCGCGCTGGCGCGCAATGCCTCGGAGACGGCAGCCTCCAAGATCGAGCGCCTCAAGCAAGCCGGCGCCACCGTCTGCATCTCTCCGCTCGCGACGGCCCAGGCCGTGCGGCAGGAACTCGGACTATGATGCTTCAACCGGGGAGCCCATCATGATTCAGGACAAACGCGATTTTCTGGGAGGGATGCTCCTGCTTGCCGCTGGCAGCGCGGTCGCTCTTTATGCTTCGACGCACTACCCGTTGGGCACTGCGCAGCGCATGGGGCCGGGCATGTTCCCGTTCGGCGCCGGCGTGATCATGGCTCTGCTGGGCATCCTCGTGATCATACCCGCCTTCTCGCGCCGTGACGCAGCGGGCTGGGGCAAAGTGCCGCTCAGACCCCTCGTTTTCGTTCTCATCTCGATCGTCTGTTTTGCACTTGCCATTCCCCGCTTCGGACTGGCACCCGCAATTACGATTCTGGTTCTGATTTCCTCACTCGGCGATCGCCGCTTCAGCATCGTCAACGCCATCATCGTCTCGGTGGTGATGAGCGTTCTGAGCTACATTATCTTCGTTTTGGGGCTCAATCTGCCCTTCATCATGTTCCGGTGGGCGCTATGATCGAATTGTTCGGAAATATCGCCATCGGACTTGAGACAGCAATCACGCCCGTCAATTTGCTGTACTGTTTTGTCGGCGTGTTCGTGGGCATGCTGGTGGGCGTGCTGCCTGGCATCGGGCCGCTCACCGCCATCTCGATGCTGTTGCCGCTGACCTATCATTTCGACCCCACGACCGCGCTCATCATGCTCGGCGGCATCTGGTACGGCACGGCCTATGGCGGTTCTACCGCAGCGATCCTGCTGAACATTCCCGGCACCACCTCGAGCGCCGTAGCGTGCCTCGATGGCTATCCGATGGCTCAGCAAGGCAGGGGCGGCGTCGCGCTGCTGATGACGACCGTCGCTTCCTTTGTCGGCGCCTCGATCGCCATCGTCATCCTGATGGGATTTGCACCCGTAATTGCCCGCTACGCGCTCCAGTTCGGGTCAGCGGACTATTTTGCGCTGATGGTGCTGGGGCTGGTGGCGGCTTCGGCCATCTCGGATGGATCAGCCGCCAAGGGCCTGGGAATGGTGGTTCTGGGCATTGTTCTCGGCACCTTCGGCATGGATATTTATTCGGGTCAGACCCGTTTCAATTTCGGGTTTCTCGAACTCGCCAACGGTATCAGCCTTGTGGGCCTCGCGATGGGCCTCTTCGGTGTTGCCGAAGTCGTTTCCAGCGTCGGCGGCAGTGATCGCAAGCCGATCGACAGGTCAACTGTACGCTTCAAGGCGATGAAGCCCACCAAGGAAGACCTGAGCCGCTCGTGGATACCGATTCTCCGCGGCACAGGGCTGGGGTCGTTCTTTGGCACCCTCCCCGGCACGGGGCCGTCCATTGCCTCGTTTATATCCTATGCGCTCGAAAAGCGGCTCGCCAGGGAGCCGGCCCGCTTCGGCAAGGGGGCCATCGAAGGCGTCGTGGCGCCCGAGGCGGCCAATAATGCCGCTGACCAGACGGCGTTCATTCCCACGTTGGCGCTCGGGATTCCCGGCAGCGCCACCATGGCGCTGATGCTCGGTGCGCTGACAATCAACGGCATTTCGCCGGGTCCCTCGCTGATGACGCAGCAACCGGGGTTGTTCTGGGGGCTGATCATGAGCTTCTGGATCGGCAATCTGATGCTTCTGGTGCTCAACATTCCCATGATCGGTTTTTGGGTGCGCCTACTGCTCGTCCCCTACAACCTCCTGTTCCCGGCAATTCTGGTCTTCATCTGCATCGGCACATATTCGATCAATTCGTCCAGCTTCGACGTGATGATGATCGTTGCCTTCGGCGCGCTGGGCTGCCTCATGCGCTGGCTGGCCTTTCCTGCCGCGCCGTTGTTGCTGGGCTTTGTTCTGGGCCCGCTTATGGAAGAGCATTTCCGCCGCGCCATGCTGCTTTCGCGGGGCGACTTCGCGACTTTCATAGACCGTCCGATCAGTGCAACGGTGATGTTCATTTCGGCCCTGTTGCTGGTTTGGACGGTTGTCGCTCCCTTTATCAAGAAGAAAAGCAGACCTGCGATGACCGGCAATCCCTGAAGGTGCGCGGGTGTGGAGCGTGATCGAAAGGTCCGGGCCGTGCTAAGCTCACCGCGGCCAGGATGGAGACAGAACCCCAGAACAAGGCGAAATGGTCCAACATCGCCGCTTGCAACCACGGAATGAAAATCATAGGAAATCTGCGGGGCCTGTAGCTCAACGGTTAGAGCCGACCGCTCATAACGGTCTGGTTGGGGGTTCGAGTCCCTCCGGGCCCACCAATGATTTCAAGGGGTTGGCGGGAAATCGTCGGCCCCTTTTGCGTTAGGGAACCGAATGGGGAACCGAGCAAGTGCTAGGGAACCTGATCCGCTCCACGTTTGCAATTCTGTGGAGTGAAATTCCAATCCATACTGATGCATCCGGAGCCGAAATCAAGCTAACACCCGCTTAGCTTCACTTTCCTTGCACAGTCACCAACCCGGTGGCTCGGGACCGAATCGGCTTAGATCGATGACTTTTTCAGGATCGAAAACCCTTTCGAAATTATACCCTCGCGGATTGCACACGACCCGGCACCCATCGACGGTGTAATCGAACGGTGTATGCGTGTGCCCGTGCACCCACAAATCGATGTCGAACCTGGCGAAGACATCCGACATGTCACTGACGAAGCCCGGGGTCACCGGATCGCCAGCGAATTCGGCGGCGACACTATTAGGATGCGGCGCATGATGGGTCACGACGACAGTCTGGCCGTCGAAATCGCGGCGCAGTTCGTCCTCGAGGAAAAACCGCGATTTCTTATGCAGCTCGAGCGCATGCCGCGGCGAAAAAAGCTCCAGGCTGCCATGCGCCAGTCCGATATTGACGTGGTCAGCCAGGCCGGTTTTGCACGCGTACATGTATTTCCGGCGCAGCTCGTCATCGCAGTCTGCATACAGCTCATAATCCGTCCAGAGGGTGCTGCCGATGAATCGTACGCCGGCAATGGTGACCGCGCTGTCGTCGAGCAGATGGATGCCAAAACGATCGGCTGCCTCGGTCGCAGCCTTGCGAGCGTCGGCAAGGTTCTCCCCATAGAAATCGTGATTGCCGAGCACCGCCACCACAGGCATGCGGGGCTTGATGTGGGTCGCAAGCCATTCCATGGAAGCCTCGGGGGCACCGTCCGTGAAATCGCCCGCAATAACGGCGACATCGGCATCGGGAATTGTTGGCACCGATTCGACGTAGAATTCGCGCAAATTCGATCGCTCGCGCGGCACAAGATGCAGATCCGAGATGGTCCAGAGCCTCATACTTTGAGCCCCGAGCTTTCGTCCAGGCCGGACTCATCCGTGTCATCATGGACAATGAGCTTGGGAAGTGTCGCAAGGCGCGCGCGAATCTGCGGAAGGTCCACTGGCATGAATTGCCAGTCGTCGACCCCAACGTCGCAGCTTTGGCTGTTACCAGGCAGGCGGCTATGGGAATGCCCGTAAAGCATCAAGGCTCCATGACGCATCGAATTCCAGACCCGCAGGCCGTAGTGACATAGTATAATGCGTTGCCCGCCCACCGAGATATCGGCCATCTTCTCCACGGTTTCCCAGCCCATTTCACGAACCCATGGCCCATCGTGATTGCCAACAATCAGATGCTTGGTGCCGTGCAGCCGATTGAAGCGTTTCCGTGCAGCATCCTTGTCCGACCGATAGGCGAAATCGCCAAGGTGGTAGACGGTGTCTTCAGGCCGAACCGTGTCATTCCAGCACTGCTCAAGATAGCGGTCATGGTGATCGATATCGTCGAACCGGCGATCGCAAAACCGCAGGATGTTTGCATGGCCGAAATGATGATCGGCTGTGAAAAATACTCTCGACATAAGTAGGAACTCCCGTTGATCTCAAGGTTATCGCCGGGATCCATGCAAGGAACAAACCGATCATTGAAAGAATGGCATCGGCTGGGTGATCTACGGTCTCGCCAAGCGACAACAATAGGAGCTAGGCAGCCGTATTTTTGACAAAGCCAACGGCCTCTTCCTGAAGAAACATCTCCTGGATGCGGTGACCGGAGCCTTCAACGACATGCCTGGCTACAGTCGGCAGCTCGGTGCACGCACGCTCAACGTCATCGATTTCGATAGGATTTGAACCCTCGGCGGCATCGAGACGCAAAAAGTTTGGTTTCCCAACCAAGAGTCCGGCCTGCCCGTTTGCATTGTGGGACTGCGCCTTCACAGCCACCTCGAAGACCAAAGGAAGTTTTCCCCGGAGATAGGCAGGTGAGATCCACTTGCGCAGCCCGCCGTTCTTGACGCCCTTGGTTGAGAGCAAGGTGTCGCCAGTCCCAAGGCTCAGAATGCGAACCTGATGGGGGTCGAGGTCGTAACAAGTCAGGGCATCGACCAGCGCGTTCATGACAGGGTTGTTCGCCCACAAGCCACCGTCGACCATGGTGTAACCGTCGTTCTCCACGCTGGCATAAAAGGTGGGTGCTGCCGCAGTATGTAGTGCCACATGCGCCATCTTTTCTGTCCGATCCTTCGTGAAATCAGGATGGTGCGGTGTCTTGTAGATCCAGGGCTCACCATGGGTGCCTTTGAACGCAGGAATGACCAGGCGAACCTCGGCATCGTCCAGCCTCTTGTCCTGGAAGACACGGAGGAGCTCGTTTTTGAGGCGCTCCTGGTCGTGCTTGATCTGGAATAGCCAACCCAGCTTTTGCGCAATTTTTTTCCACCCTTTGTGAACCGGGAAGATGTGCCGGCCGCGTTCGAGATATATATCGCGCGCTTGGTGAGCCGTCGTTCCCTTCGACAGCGCAAGCGCGATGATGCCGCCAGTCGATGTGCCAGCGATCATGTCGAAATAATTTGCAATCGATTGTCCATTGAGAAAGCGGGTCTCGAGCTCGGCAAGAATGCTTGCCGGCAACACGCCCTTGATACCGCCGCCGTCGATCGAAAGAATGCGGAAGGGTTTGTCTTTGGGCCATGGCAACTTGTGCCGAAATTGCTGTTGAGTGCCGTCCGAGCGGCGGGGTGGTGCGTAGTTCATATCCTCACCTCGCCGTCTGGATTGCACACTCCGGGTGTCGGCCGCCGCCGACCCACTTCTCGGTCATCGTCCAGATTTCGTAGCAGGTCAGCCAATCGAAGATCCATGGTACGGTCGTTTCGGCGATCAACATGCTCTTGTCCCATTCGCCCTGTGCAGGGTCAAAAAGGCATAGAATTGGACCGTCAGCCTGCCAATAGACGTGAGGGAGCTCGCCTTCGACATTCTCTGGCAAGCGACGCAGTAAGGGGTGCAGCACGCGAACGTGGGGGAATTCAAAAGACTCCCCGTATGTGATCTCGACCGTGAAATTTCCCAGATGCGGGCGAACCTGCCCGATCCAGGATGTGCCGCCATGGCGAGGTCGGCGTGCCCGCTTGAATTGGGGCCACGCCTTTGCCATCGATTTCGCCTGCTTACGCATCGACAGGGCTACACTCATGGCAACTTTCCTCCGAAGAAGGTGTGCTTGGGAGAAGGGATTTCGCCGCGGGCGATTGCGGGTGATGCGAGCCCTGCCGAGGCAGGCAACACGATGCGGCCGTCAGGCCGATATCGATGGCGACCTTCCTGAATCGCTGTAGCGCGTTTCGCAATCGCGTCTGCAGCCTTGGTCACGACATGGCTGCCGAACATGTCCCGAAGCCAATCATTGATCTTCCAGGCTGGCATCCGACCGCTCTTCGCCACGCGCAACCCTTCAGCCAGGTCCTCGAGCTTCCGGGCGAAGGTGTCTTGCTGAATGATGTCCCTCGGCCAGCGATCCGTGAACAGATCGTCGTAGTGGCGAGGGTTGCGGACTTCCACTTTTTCCCAACGTACTGACGCAGCCCGCATTTCGCGAGCAATGAAGTCGCACTGCCTGATCAACATATCGGACAGCGTCATGTTGGCCTGCGCAGCGTGCCCGGCAAAGCAGGACAGCATCACGGAGGGCGGAATGCGGCCCTTTTCGCTCTCATAGACGATGTTGCGGTAACGCTTGACCAACTGCAGTGCAAGGGTCGCAGTGTTCTTGACCGTGAAGGGAGTTTGGTCCGGAACTTCGTCTATGTCGGCGTCAGCGCGGACCTGGAGCCCGGCATCGCTGAAGAACCGACTGGCAGCCTTGACCACCCTTCGTTCGATCGGCGTGCGTTCGATATACCAATCAGCGAAACCGTAGGCGTTCATGGCGATGAACTCATCGTCATCCCTGTCGAAGGGACCCTTGGCGTGAGCAATCAGGCTCTGGCGATCTGCTGTTCCGTACTCCCGAAGCGCCGGGGTGATATCGAGATGCATGCCATCGGAATAGTAGATTGTCACGCACCGGGTCTGACGCTTGACCTCCATACCTCGATATCCATCAAGGGCTTCAAAAAGTTCATCGAGGATTTTGCAGGGGGACATACCCCTGAACCGACCGCCGAGTTGCGCGACGATGTCGATATCGTACTCGGCATCCGTGCCGCGGGTCGAAATGGTGGCATCGATTGCCATCGAGCCCTGCGGATAAAAATGCTCGATTTGGTCGGCAAATGCATCGGTCCCATCAAGGTGGGTGCAAACCGAATTGGCTCGGGAGGATGCAAGCTTGTACAACGACGGCGGCAGTTGGGCGCTGAATGCGATTTCAGCCAACAGCTCGCCGATAGGGTCAGGGAGGGGGTTGAATTGATCTTCAGAGACAAAAGAATTCATTTTGGTGTTCCTTATAAGTGAAAGGCCCGGTTGGGCTGGTTCTGTTCGACATGGTGCTCTCCATCTGTTCTGTGGGTTTGAGAATGCTGTGGCCTTAAAGCCATTATTTTTATTGATCTCCTTTGGCCTGCCCCCTGAAAAGTGGTCCTCCCTGAAGTAGGCTATTTAGCCGTTAGAGAGGATTTTGGAATGCCCCAGAAGAAGCACAAGCCCGAAGAGATCGTCGCGAAGCTGCGCCAGGTCGATGTTC
>NZ_QMEL01000010.1 GCF_003390885.1 Pelagibacterium sediminicola | reverse complement strand
CGAACCTGGGCTTCCAGAAAGTCCCGCTCTTCGACGCTTAAAACAATTTCATCCGCTACCCGGCCCGCCATATCATTCTCCAAATCGCTTGGACCAATGATACGAATTACAGTTCCAGGTGACTAGGCTCACTGCTCATTTCATAGCCGCCGAGACTGAGTTGCCGTTGGACCGCGTTTTCTGAACTGCTAGGCTGCGCTATCAGATCGCTGACCGACTTGTGCCGTTGCCGTTGGACCGCGTTTTCTGAACTGCTAGGCTCGATGCGGGCGATATTGACGGCGACGATCTGTTGCCGTTGGACCGCGTTTTCTGAACTGCTAGGCTCGATCGTGATCGAAATAGGCGCGGACATCGTTGCCGTTGGACCGCGTTTTCTGAACTGCTAGGCTATACTCGGGCTGCAAACGTGGTTGCAGCCGGTTGCCGTTGGACCGCGTTTTCTGAACTGCTAGGCTACCATGCCTCAGCCCCTCATCGATGGCATGTGTTGCCGTTGGACCGCGTTTTCTGAACTGCTAGGCTCTTCCTCCAGCGGCCTGCCGTCCATCGACAGTTGCCGTTGGACCGCGTTTTCTGAACTGCTAGGCTACACTTACTGCTACGGTAGGAGGACTAGAAGTTGCCGTTGGACCGCGTTTTCTGAACTGCTAGGCTATATCCGATGACCTCTACACGCGGGAATGAGTTGCCGTTGGACCGCGTTTTCTGAACTGCTAGGCTCCAGACGTGACGCTTACGCCTATTGGTGGTGTTGCCGTTGGACCGCGTTTTCTGAACTGCTAGGCTCTTGCCACGTTGCGAGACGTGACGTTATCGGTTGCCGTTGGACCGCGTTTTCTGAACTGCTAGGCTGAGCGGCGCGAGGAGACCGAACTGTCCTACAGTTGCCGTTGGACCGCGTTTTCTGAACTGCTAGGCTGTGGCGTAAAAACTGCGGTGAGTATGTCATGTTGCCGTTGGACCGCGTTTTCTGAACTGCTAGGCTTCGGGCGGAACAAACTGAACTGTTTATTCGGTTGCCGTTGGACCGCGTTTTCTGAACTGCTAGGCTCAACGGGCGGTAGCGATTGGTCGTCCGATGGTTGCCGTTGGACCGCGTTTTCTGAACTGCTAGGCTGGCATTGGCCGCATGGCGTCAGCCATTGGAGTTGCCGTTGGACCGCGTTTTCTGAACTGCTAGGCTCGCGGAACACAGTGAATTCATAGCCGCCAAGTTGCCGTTGGACCGCGTTTTCTGAACTGCTAGGCTTAACAACGTCGATTGGGATGTTTCGGTGCAGTTGCCGTTGGACCGCGTTTTCTGAACTGCTAGGCTGAACCATACGCTGGCCAGCGCCCTCCCAACGTTGCCGTTGGACCGCGTTTTCTGAACTGCTAGGCTCGCCGCCAAGGCCCTTCACCTCGCCGGTGGGTTGCCGTTGGACCGCGTTTTCTGAACTGCTAGGCTCATCCAACACCTTCACATTGCCTAACAGCTGTTGCCGTTGGACCGCGTTTTCTGAACTGCTAGGCTGTTCTCGGCTTCACCTCCGACGAGCGGGGGGTTGCCGTTGGACCGCGTTTTCTGAACTGCTAGGCTCGATCGCCGCTGATCTCTCTGATATTATTGGAGAAATCGGCGGCGTGGGGCGCTATGAAATGCATCGAAAAATCAGAAAAGGGCGATCTGGTCGGGGGTTTTCTGATTCGCGCGGCGGCCCTGGGATGAGAAGCGGACGATGTTCTCGTATTGGCGGTCGGTGAACTGGAAGATGAAGACATCGCCCAGCTCGGGAAGTTTTCGTTCGATCTTGCGCACATAGGCATCGAATTGCTCCCGCCCCTTGCAGAACCGCAAGTAATTGGAAAGTTGACTCATTTCAAAGCCAAGATCAAGCAGATCGTTGCGGAATCGGGTTGCCGCAGCGCGCTGCTTTTTTGTTTCGACAGGCAGATCGAACGTAACGAGCATCCACATCAGTCTGTATCCGCTTAAATGCGTATCGCGCGTTTCCGGCGCATTGGCTTTGCGGCTCATGCGTCCTCGAAATCCCGTGATTCGGCAGATGCCGTTGCCAGCGTGAAGGGCAGGCTCAATCGCGGCTTGCCGAGCTCGAAACTGGTTGCAAGACTATGGGCGAGGCGCTGTGCATGGAGTCCCAGCGGGGTCGTCTGTGCTTCGTGCACGAGATCGAGCGTGCCCAACGTGGCGAGGCGCCGCTTGGCCTCCGGCGTCACCGCCTCGATCCCCTCGCTAGCCAGTTCATGGACGAAATCATCGACCAGCGGCCGGTAGGGCTCCATCAGGTCGTCGGCCAGCGCAAAGGCATTGGCGCGGTTGGCGTGAAAGACGCCAAGGGTAGGATGCAGGCCCGAGGCGCAAATGGCGCGCGAGACGATGGCGCGCAAAACCGTGTACCCGTAATTGAGCAGCCCGTTTACCCCGCCCGCCGCGCGGTCACGGGTGAACGCTTCTCCAAACAGCAGTTTCCAGTACCGGCGCGCCGCCTGCGCTTCCACATTGTCAGGATCGCCCGAGCGCACTTTTCGCGCGAGCATCTCGAACGCACCAGCCGGCTTGCCGTGCCGCTCGATCACGGCGCCCTGCATCATGATCTTGGCAGAAACGATCTGCCGCCAGAGCTGCTTTTGCAAAGGCCGCGGCGCGGCCAATTGGGCACGCATGCGCGCGCCTTGCAGATGGTGTCCTTCGAGCGGCCACAACAGCACAGACGGCGCGTGATTGGTGCCGCAGATGACAACCGGCACCCCGCGTTCGGCCAGCCGGGTGAAAACGGTGTTGGACCAGCGCAGGCCCGGTGCATGCGCGATGACCCCGCCGATATCATCGAGCGCTATCCGCCCGGCTTCCTCGCCCTGGCGCTCGACCAGCAAAAAGCCCCGGTGCACGTGGAGGAACACGTCCTCGCTTGCAATGTCGACGATCCTGTCCATGGGCGCGAGAATAGCCGATGGGCGGGCCGTCCACAGATTTATCGTTTGTTTACCTTAACGGCCCCTGCGCCCTTGCCTTTCGGCTTGCTCTGTCCTGCGGGCCCGGATCGAAAACCTGCCCGATCTCGTCGACGCGGATCTGACGCAAGCCGATATCCTTCATCGCGCCCGCCGATTTGTAGAAATATTTGAACGGATCGTCCCTGTCCGCATCGCGCGCCTTGAGCGGCCCGGCCTCGTTGTGGGCGGCAAAGGTCATCTGCCCGCTCTGGCCGAATTTGACGACCCGGCCATATGTCAGGCCCGTTTCGGGATGCTCATAGGCGACAAGATCGTTCTGCTTGAGGCTGAGGACGCGCCGCGCCGCGGGATTTTCCGCATGAATCTTTGAGGTCCAGTCCGAACGGTGCGCCTCATACATGGACACCACCTCATGAACCCATCGCCCGTTGGGCAGTTCCCACACATCATAGCGGAAATTGGCGTCGCCCTTATAGGCCTTATAGGGCTTGCCCGAACTGTCGGTGATGGGGATGACATTGAGCACTTCGGTCACGCGCACCCGACGAATGCCCTTGTATTTGGGGTCCCGGTCCTTGATCCGCTGCAATGCCTCGGTGAAATCCTTGCCGGTCAGGCCATAGGTTTCGTGCTCCAGATAGTCGCGCAACTGATCGTCCCGGATCGAGGGAAGATCCCGTGGTTCAAGCGAAAGGAAAGGCTTTCGCCGCACGACGATGGGCACGCCGTTACGGTCTTCACCCGTCAGCCCATAGGCCGTGTCGTTATGCAACTGGCCCGCCGTACTGCCGGGTTTGTCCTTGCTTGGCAGCGTGCCGTGGTCGGGGCGGTGGCTGACGGTGATCCGGCCGACCGCCGCCTGCACGTCCTCGCGAAAATCCTCCCACGGCGGATCGAAGCGCCGCAGCGCGTCCTCGGAGCCGACATCGGCACCGCGCGCCGCCTCGTGAGAAATCCTTTGCAGCATGGCGCGGGTCGTGACGCCTACGACGATGGCGTCGATCGCGTGATGACGATGATCGTTGCGGTTCTTCTGGTTGTGGTCGGCCAGCACCGAATTGAGGCCCCACGCGCGGCGCAGCATCTCGGTCAGCCGCCCGGGCACGACGCGGACGTGGTTGCGGCGGGAAAAGACCCCCCATTCGTCCGATTCCTCGTCGGAATAGAGCGACGCCAGATATTCGTGCGCCAGCCGGGCCAGATATTGCGTGTCGGTCAATTGCCGGGCAAGAAAGCTTTCTTCGCCGTCAAACCGCTCCCATGCATCGGGCGCGAAACGCCAGCGCTTGCTGTGGTGGAGCTTTGCAGCGCGCTCGAGAATTTCGGGGTAAGTGGCCTTCCATTCCGGCACGTCGAAAGGCGCAAAATTGCGCTTCAGGCGATTGCAGGTGTTGTGCACCAGAATGCGGTTGGCGCGGCTGTCGTCGAGTGTCCTCGACCACGGCAGGATGTGGTCGATATCGACGACCCCGGAAAACAGCGTTTCGATGCCGATGGCGCCACCGCAATAAACGCACACGCGGTTGACCGGCTGCTCGCCCAATTCTTCCCAGAAGCGCAAAAGCGCGCGGTTGTAACCGTTGTTTTCAACCCCGGTTTCCAGAAGCTTTTCTGCCCGCCGCTGGGCGTCCCGCGTATTTTTTGCGATCCTGGCGTTCACCTCGCGCTTCTGCTCCTCGGAGAGCTTGAGGTCCCTCGCGAGTTCGATGGCGATCTGCCCGGGCTTGCCATATTTGCGGATCAGCGCATTGACCACCCGCCGAAGCTGGTTGAGCGCGATATGGACGGTGGGGTTGGTGATGCGCCCCATGCGGATGTCATAGGGATCGTCAGGCTCGCCGGTGCCGGGGGGAATGCGACGTTCGAGCACTTCCTGATAATTGGGCAGGCATTCCAGACCCTTGCCCAGCCGGGCCAGAGCGTGATCATACCCCGCGCGCTTTGCCGCCTCGGCCTCCGAAATCACGTCGGCCTTGAGTTCATCGAGCATCGAACGCAGCGCCGTCTCGCCCAGCCGTCCATAGCCCTCCGGCAATCTTGCGCTGGCCACCGCATCGCGCCGTTCGGGCTCGAACCCGAATTCGGCCTCCAGCCAGGCGTTGAGTTCGAGGGGGTCGTCTGTCTCGCGCAGCTTTTCGATCACGGCCCATTGCCCGGTCTCGTCCAACGCGAACCATTGCTGGCCAAAGCGCGTCTTGTGGCTCATTTCGGCGGCCACCTCGTCGCCCTTCATCTTGTCGCGCGCATCGCTCGCCTTGTTGAAACGGGCATCGGGCTGGCCCTTGACGATCTTGCCCAGCAGGGCCTTGTAGCTGCTTTCCTTTACCGTGCGCAAAAGTGTGACCAGCAGATCGCGCTGCTCGAGGGTCAGCGGAATGCCTTGGGAATTGGTCTGCGTCACGATCCTGAGCTCGTTGACCTCCTTATAAAGCCGGAAGGTCTGGAACAGGGGATGGGCCTTGGCGATGCGGGGTTCGGCAGGGTTGAAGCTGCATTTGCCGACGAGGGCGGGCTTTAGGGGGCGCTGGTAAAACATGACGCGGAACAGATGCTCTCGCCGCTCCTCGGTCAGAACGTCCGGATAATGCAGCGCCTGCGCAGCCCAGATGGCGTTGAACTCCTTTTCGAGCATCGCCCGCTGGGGGTAAAAGCCGTAAACCTCGACTTCCTTGCCCTTTTCATTGACGCGCGGTTCAGGACGCACGCGCACCCGGCCGTGATCTTGCCGGTCAGTGCCGCGTTTCTCGAAAAGATACTGCCCGAGGGTGCGGCCCGCGAGTTGTTTGTCGAGTTCCGCAATGCCGGTGGCGATCTTGCCGGATTCATTGTCGCGGCTGTCGGTTTTCCTGTTGGATTTGAAGCCTCTGCGCTGGTTGAGGTGAAAAAGAGCCCGGCCAACGTGAAAAAGCGGCAGCTTTTCATCAAGCGCCCGCGCGCGCAGCGCGTAAACGTCCTGCGGAACGCCGCTTTTGCGGTCATTGGTCTCGGCCACCAGCCTGCGCCGCGCTTCGGGCGTATCGGGCATCAGCCCATATTCGGCCAGAACCCGCAGCACCGCCTTGCGCCGCCGTTTATACCGATCCCGCCGCCGCGCCATCCCCCGCGCCACCCGCCTCCCCTCGGCGAGCGAGGTGCCCGATTTGGGCTCGCGCCCATCGGAAAAGATGCGGACCCCGGAATCGATGATGCGGTTGGGATTTCCATCCGCATCGAGTCCGAAAACGGCCCAGCCGATGGAATTTGTGCCCATATCGAAGGAAAAATGCGTTCTATCCAGCATAGCTCCCCCAGCCTGCTCATGAACATCGAGTCAAATTCTCCCGAGATGAAATACTCACGGAATTTGAAGAATTTTGCAACCAGCGCTTACTTGTTGATTTCAGGAGAAGATTGCGTTACGTTTATTTTACTGCCTAGCAGTTCAGAAAACGCGGTCTGGCTGTTAACAAGCTTCGACAGCACCAAATAAGGCGCATCCTCCGGGATGCGCTTTTTGTTTTCGTCGGCAAGCGGGGGAAAATGGTGCTGCTGGACAGGATTGAACTGTCGAATTTCACCAAGTTACCATTGATTTTAAAGGGTTTTTTCCATCCGCTAACATTGCGTGTGTACCACCTATGTGGCCTATTTAAAACCCCAAGTTTAGATTGTGTCCCCATAGAAGGGGATGAAAGACCAACATCCGTCTGTGCCCCCTAAGCGGCCACCACCGCACTCACACATAGACCACTTTGAAAACATGCCGGGAGTACCCCTGAGTAACCCCCGGAGAAATAATCATCAAACATGATCGATAACGAAAACGAAGGTCTGCACCTTGTGCTGGCCACCGATGGCGCTTGCCTTGGAAACCCCGGACCCGGGGGATGGGCCGTCATCATCCAAGAATGTGTAGGTGATGCCGTTGTTAGACGCTCTGCTATAGCCGGATGCGCCAAGGACAACACCACCACGAATAACCGGATGGAACTACAGGCTGCCATTGAAGCCCTGAGGGTTGCCAAGGACCTTTCCTATACCGCCGTCACCATTGTCACGGATAGCCAGTACGTTGCCAAGGGTGCCTTGGAATATCTCCCGGGCTGGAAAGCCAAGGGATGGCGCAAGAGTGACCGGAAGCCTGTGATGAACAAGGACCTTTGGGAACTTCTCGATACCCTCAGGCAAGACCTTGAGGTTCACTGGGAGTGGACCCGAGGGCACTCGGGCAATCCTTTGAATGAAATGGCAGACATGATCGCGAATGATGCTGCCGCCGGGGTCTATAGTGGTGACCTAGAGGATATGCGCCGGTTGTGTCCAGAAGCTTTCATGGATGACGGCGGGCCATGCTGATGAAGACCGTTCGATTGAAGTTTGACAGCGTGGCCGATGGTCTCGCCCATATCCGAAAGGCGCTAGAGGAAAACCCCGGGCAACCGGCAGTGCCTGCCAAGGGGATGCCGCTTCGAGAGATCATGGTGTGTGAAACCGTGTTTCAGCGTCGGGACACCTTTGGCAATCGCCGGGGCCGGGAGGAACATATTCGGGACCTCAAGCGGGCCATTCAGGATTCCCCCGGCACCATGGAACCGCTCGACATATGGTGGGGCGGTGATGGCTGGTATATGCTCGACGGACACCACCGGGTTCTCGCCTATGAGAGCCTGAGGTTCACCGGGAACGTGCCTGTCAGGGTCATTACGGGAACCTTGGATGAAGCCCTTGAGCATGTCGGTAGGGTCAACACCCGGGGAAAACTGCCGATGACACTGGAGGAACGCAACAGCCTTGCCGTGTTCTATGTCTGCCAGTTCCCTGGCAAGTCTCTCCGGGAGATTGCGGCAATGGGCGGAGTGGGCAAATCCAATGTCGGAAAGATGAAAAAGGCGGTCAGCAAGGTCATCGACTTAGGGCACACACGGGAGGAACTACTGGGACTGTCTTGGTATGAAATTCAGCAGATGGCCCGTGGGGAGACCGAGAGTGATTACGATTATGAAGGTGAAATGAGAAAATTAACCAATGAGATCAAGCAGGCCATCGGGCCGATCCTCGGGCATAAACCTCATATGAAAGCCGAGGCAGTCACGATGGCACTGCAAGAGATTTCACCGGCCCTATACCGGGGCATTCTGGATTTGGGGAACCCGGTGGATGACTTTGAGGAAGACCCGATAGACGCCGAGTATTGACCTAAAGAGAGACCCCGGAGTGTCCACTATAGAATGTCCATTTTGGACACTCTGGGCCGCTCTCACTTCAGTCTTAATCAGATGCTGCGAAGTGCCTCAGCAGCATCAGCATCGATCTGGTACATCCATCCGCCCTTCAACCTGACCCGTTCATAAAATTGCGGATCATTCTGGCCAGCGTCCAACAAATTATCCCTGTGCCCCGCTTTATTTCCATTCCAAATCATCACCATCACAAGGAAACCGACAATTCCCCACCACCACCCACTTGTGAACGCGAAATACATACCAGCAAAAAAGGCGATGATGGCAAGCCACTTGTAAAAACTAAAGGCAGCAGACGTGGTCCCTTTCGGCTTTATTCCCGCCATCTGAAGTTTGAGCGCAATGTCTTCGCTCATACCCAGCCGTAGTTTGCCCGCCTGTGATAGCTCTTTCATTGTTTGGTATGGTATTTCAATCTGGTTGGATGCCAAGTATACCTTCGTCATGCTTTCCCCTTCCTGAGCATCCCGAAGATATTTCCCGGTTTGACTAAATCGTCAAGTCCCGCCAGCAGGTGTTTCCAGCTTACCCTTGCTTGTACTGGCGAGATCATAGGAAACTACATTTCTTGGAGTCACAGGGCTTTCTATGGGGCACCATCATCCAAGGCGGTCACTTGGAAATCGTCCGCACCTTCGGGTAAGCTATCCCACCCCCGATCGCAAGCGTCCAGATCATCCGTAGCGCGAACGGTGGCAATGCGAACGATTGACCCATTAGGGCCATAGAAATCGATCCGATAAGGGATGGCGGGGGCGGTCTCATACATTGCTGCTTTCTCCTCTTATAGAGCGGCTTTCTCGTTTCCGGTGAGAGGAGTCCCTAGGGGGACCCTTTGGGAATTTTTGAGAAAACCTGTGTGACGATATTCGTTATAGGGCTGGTGATCGGAATCCCCCCGATACCCGTCAGATGGGACCCGTTCATTCCTATGCCGCGATCATTGCACACGATCTAAGCCATTGTAAATACTAATAAATCTTCGCTAGCGTGGAGACTCCACTACCGTGGTGATCAAGGTGAGAAGGGAACGGAGTGCCTGCCCACAGGGTATACCTTTATGGGCATTACCGGTGATAGCTGGAAAGGTGCCCATAAGGGTTGACATTGCGTTGTGGGCATGAATTCATATGGGCACAACCCTTATGAACGGAACCCCACCATGTCCCGCACTATCCTTTATGCCCGTGTGTCCACCGCAGACCAAAATCTCGACCACCAAAGGACCCAAGCGGAAGCCGCCGGGTTTGCCATAGATGAAGTCATCGCAGACCACGGGGTATCCGGTGTCAGCACCAAGCTGGCCGAGCGCCCCGAGGGTAAGCGCCTCTTTGATAAACTCCGGCACGGAGATGTTCTTGTGGTCCGCTGGGTGGATCGGCTGGGCCGGAACTATCAGGACGTAACCGACACCATCAGGGAGTTCATGCGCCAAGGGATTATTGTTCGCACCGTCATCAACAACATGACGTTCGATGGTGCCACCACAGACCCCGTGCAAATGGCAGTTAGAGACGCACTGATAGGCTTTATGGCCGCAACCGCACAGGCACAGGCGGAAGCCACTAAAGAGGCTCAGAGGGCCGGAATAGCGGATACTAGGGCCAAGGAGCCGCAGAAGTACCGGGGGAGAAAGCCTAGCTTCACGCGGGAGCAGTTGGGAACCATGCGGGACATGCTGGCTCAGGGAGCCGGGGCATCGGCAATTGCCAAGGCCACCGGGTTAACCCGCCCGACAGTCCAGAGGCTCCGGGAGGATATGGCGGGTGCGGAAAGGATGCTGGTTAGATGGGAGGGATGATGAAAGTGGGTGTGGATTCGATCCCACATTTTTTGCCGGGGCCTATACCGATAGACTCTAGGACTGGCTAGTCGATGATGAACGGTTCAATCCTTTCGATTTCCTGAGCTAACCCGGGGAGCATGGCGAAGGTTTTACCGTATTCCTCGCTGGACCCGCCGCCCGAGCGCCCTGTGATATACCGCGCGGCACTGTCTGATACGCGGTAACGGCGGCAAAGGTCCTCAAATAGATGTCGCCATCCGTGATTAGGGGAGACACCCTCCCGTGTGATCCCTGCACCGTTCTCATGGCGAAACCACCGCCCTACATAGGAATCCGCGTTAGGACCAAAGAGACGCCCCCGGGGGGAACCTTCGACAAACGCCCGGAATCCCTCAGCTTGAAGCGCGGAATGCACAGGCACATACCGAATTGCGTTCGCATTCTTCACACTACGCGTATCGGTGGTGCGTATCTTGAAGAACCAATATCCCTCTGTTTCAAAGAAATCTTTCCGCTCCAAGGGAGTAAGCTCATTGATGCGGGCACCCGTGTAAGCGCACAACCAAGGGAGCCAGCGGGTCCTTGAGTCAGTTTCCCGGCGGGCTGCTCGCAATACATGTGCCGCTTCATCGAGCCGAATTGCACTGATATCAGATGGCTTTCGGGTAAACCCGGGAAGTTCTAACGGGCCAACTGCGGCAAGAGCACGTTTTAGCCCACTACTCTCAGGGAATCGTTCAACGCCCCACCCCAGCATCGTTTTGATGGAGCCCACTTTATCATTGACGGTCCGGGGCCCGTTTGGCCGCTCCGGGTCAGTGAGTAGAGACACCTTCCATGCCTTCAGTTCAGCATGGGTCACCGTGTCTGCCCTGTCGCCATCATCACCACGAAACACAGCAAACTCTGTGGTGTAAGTTTTGTACTGTCTTTGGGTACGGGTGGCGAGTGGCTGGTATTTTGCCCCCAAGCCTAAGCGACGGTGTTCTGCCTCAGCATCGATGATTTGGTGGAAGGTGATGGCGGTCGAGGGGCGGAATTCCACAGAGGACTTTGGCGGCTCAAATGAGGGGAACCGGTCAGCATTCGTGTCTGGGCGATAGTCCCCCTTGGCACGGCGTTCTAACAAGCCCGAGACCTCTTGGACCGCAATGGCCACCTGATTAAGAAGCGCCATACGGCTTTCCGGGGTCACCCGTAGATGATGCCGCTCCAAAACAACGTCAACAAACGGGCCGAAGCGGTCCTCCAACGGGTCCACCACCACAGGGCGAATCGTCAACAGATGGAGATGTGGCCTGCCAATCAAGGCATCAGCATTCAAGGCGCGAATATGCGACCAAAGCTCCGGGGACCCGGGGTTATCTTCAAGAACAGACCAATCACGATAAACTTCCCCGGCCAAGGCCACCGCCTGCCTATGCGTCAAGGTTATTTCATTGGAGCGAAAGCTATCCCAAATAAGGTCATATTGGTCCTGAACCTCCCGGGCACGTTCCTTGGCTTCTCGGGGGTCCTTGGTGGACAACGAGACCTTAAGCTCACCTCCTATCGTCAATTGACGCACAGTACCATCAACCGTGACGGAAACCTTTTTGCCCCTAGCATCCTCTAGGATATCGCGCGGAGTTCGCTGCCTATACTGATAGACGCCGGTGCGCTTGTGTTTGTATGGTGCGGGCATAGCTTTGACCATGTGCGCCACCTGTGTGTACCACAAGCGGACCTAAAAACCCTGAAAACACAAATTGTTATGTAAAATCAATAGGGAGGAATGGTGCTGCTGGACAGGATTGAACTGTCGGCCTCTCCCTTACCAAGGGAGTGCTCTACCACTGAGCTACAGCAGCGAAAGGCGAAATCGCACCAGATGGGGCGAATGCGGGCCGTTACTGCCACAGGCCATCTGTGGACGCAAGGGCAAAAAGCTGGCATTGGACAATCCTCCCAAGCCTCACGCAACTTCGTAAAAATGGCAAAATCCGACCGCGATCAAAGATTGGCCGCAAAGCTTCGTGAAAACCTCAAGCGCCGCAAGATGCAGGCGCGGGCCCGCAAGGATGCCCCCGCCGCCGCGATGGAGGATGCGCGTGAACCCGATCACCCCCAAAAGACCCGTCCCCGGCCCGAGGCCGATGACGAGGACTGAACCGCGATAGGCGGCGCCTTGCGGCATTTCCCCCGCTGCGTTACCAGTCTGGACCCGCTTTCGATCAATTCCCGATCCACGCCGATCCCCGGCCCCAAGGAGTAGCTCATGGACCGTATCCGCCTCGTCGGTGGCCACGAACTCAACGGTGAAATCCCCATTTCGGGGGCCAAGAACGCCGCGTTGCCCCTGATGATCGCATCGCTGCTCACCCAGGAGCCGCTGGTTCTGGTCAACGTGCCGCGCCTTGCCGACGTCAAGCAGCTCGAACGGATTCTGGAAAACCACGGCGTCGACATCGCCGTCCATGGCCGCCGCCGGGGCGATGCCGATATGGGCGGGCAGCGGATCACGTTCACCGCGTCCGACATCGTCGATACCACCGCGCCTTACGAGCTGGTCTCCACCATGCGCGCGAGCTTCTGGGTCATCGGGCCGCTTCTGGCGCGCGAGGGCACGGCCCGCGTCTCGCTGCCCGGCGGCTGTGCCATCGGCACGAGGCCCGTGGACTTTTATCTCGAGGGCCTGCGCGCGCTCGGCGCGGAAATCGATATCGACGAGGGCTATGTCGTGGCGCGCGCGCCGGGCGGACGCTTGAAGGGCGCGACGGTCACCTTTCCCAAGGTTTCGGTGGGTGCGACCCATGTGGTGATGATGGCGGCAACGCTCGCCCAGGGCACCACCATCATCGAGAACGCCGCGCGCGAGCCCGAGGTGGGCAATCTCGCCGAATGCCTCGTTGCCATGGGTGCGAAAATCTCCGGCATCGGCACGGACAGGCTGGTGATCGAAGGCGTTGAAACGCTTGGCGGCGCCATCCACGAGGTGCTGCCCGACCGCATCGAGACCGGCACCTATGCCTTTGCGGCCGCAATGACCGGCGGCGACGTGCTCCTGCGCGGCGCGCGGCCCGAACTGTTGCAGGCAGCGCTCGATGTGCTGGCGCGGACCGGGGTCGAGGTGCGGACCGAGACGGATGGCGTGCGCATCGTGCGCAACGGGAGCGGCATCGACCCGGTCGATATCGAGACCGAACCCTTTCCCGGTTTCCCCACCGATCTTCAGGCCCAGTTCATGGCGCTGATGGCGCGCTCGACGGGAGTTTCGAGTATTCGCGAGACCATTTTCGAGAACCGCTTCATGCACGTGGCGGAACTGGCCCGTTTCGGCGCGCGCATCAGCGTCGACGGACAGACCGCGCGGGTAACAGGCGTGCCGGAGCTCAAGGGCGCACAGGTCATGGCAACCGATCTTCGCGCATCGGTCTCGCTGGTGATCGCGGGGCTGGCGGCGCGCGGCGAAACGGTGGTCAACCGCATCTACCATCTCGACCGTGGTTTCGAGCGGCTCGAAGACAAGCTCAGCCGCTGCGGCGCGCAGATCGAACGGATCGCGGGATAGACGGTCCTCCATCCCGTCCCTCCGGATCGACGCTCGCTCCGCCCAATTTCAGGCTTGCACTTTGGCGCGCAAATGCCCAGATGTGTGCCATGAAAGCTCAAGACATCGCGAAAGCGGCCATGACCGACCTCAAGCTGCTGGCACTGGACAGCGAAGATCTCGATATCGTTTCAGCCCACGTGCAGGATGCAGTGGTGCGGGTGGGCGATATGGGCTTTGCCAAGGCCGACCGGCGCTTCGTCATGCTGATCAACCGCTATGCCTGGGAGGCGGGCGGTACGCGCGGGCGGGGCGAACGCCGGCGCGCGGGGCTGCATTTCGACTTCGTCGAAACCGCCCAGGCGGAAGGCTTTGACCTCAACGCCAAGGACGGCGTGCTCGAACTGCTTGCCGTGCGGTTCATTTCGGGTACGGAACCGGGCGGAGAGGTCTTGCTCACCTTTGCCGGTGGTGGCACGGTGCGGCTGGAGGTTGAATGCCTCGAAGCCCGGCTGCGCGATCTCGGTGGCGTCTGGGCGGCGAAAGCGCAGCCCCGCCACGATTTGGACTGAGAGCCCGATTCCACATCCATGCCCGTTTTCCTCAATTCCGCCGATCCCGGTTTTGCGCGCGCCTTTGAAGACCTCTTGGGGTCCAAGCGCGAAACATCGGTGGAAGTCGGCGACACGGTTGCCGGAATCATCGCCGATGTGCGCGCAAGGGGCGATGCGGCGCTTATCGAGTTGACCGAAAAATTCGACCACCTGACGCTCACCCCGGAAACGCTGCGGTTTTCGCAAGACGAGATCGAGGATGCCTACGCCGCAATCCCCGAAAAGGTGCGCGCCGCGCTGGAGTTAGCGCATCGCCGCATCACGGCGCACCACGAAAAACAACGCCCCGCCGACACCAGCTATACCGATGAGATCGGCGTAACGCTCGGCGCGCGCTGGACGGCCATCGAGGCGGTGGGCCTTTACGTGCCCGGCGGGCTCGCCTCCTATCCCTCCTCGGTGCTGATGAACGCGGTGCCCGCAAGGGTCGCGGGCGTCGAGCGGCTGGCCATGGTCGTGCCCACGCCGCGCGGCGAGGTCAACCCTGCGATTCTTGCAGCCGCGAAAATCGCAGGCGTTACGGAGATCTATCGCGTCGGCGGCGCACAGGCCGTGGCCGCGCTCGCCTATGGTACCGAAACGATAGAACCGGTTTACAAGATCGTCGGCCCCGGTAACGCCTATGTCGCGACCGCCAAGCGGCAGGTGTTCGGCACGGTCGGCATCGACATGATTGCCGGTCCCTCCGAGGTGCTGATCATCGCCGACGAGACCGCCAACCCCGCATGGGTGGCCGCCGATCTTCTGGCGCAGGCCGAACACGGCGCGGGCGCGCAATCTGTGCTGGTGACGACCAGTCAGGATCTGGCCGACGCGGCAACGCGCGAGGTGGAGCGCCAGCTCGCCATATTGCGCGCCCCGGAAAACGCACGCGCCGGCTGGGAAGAATTTGGCGCGGTCATCGTCGTTGCCTCGCTCGATGAAGCCGTCGACATCGCCAACCGGTTTGCCTCCGAGCACGTCGAACTGGCGCTGGACGCGCCCCAAGAGGTGCTTGAAAAGATCCGCAATGCGGGCGCCATCTTCGTCGGCCATCACACCCCCGAAGCCATCGGCGATTATCTTGGCGGGTCCAACCACGTACTGCCGACGGCGCATTCGGCCCGGTTCGCCTCGGGGCTGGGCGTGCTCGATTTCGTCAAGCGCACCTCGATCCTGCAATGCTCGCCAGCATCGCTTGCCGAACTGGCCGACGCAACGGTGACACTGGCCGAAACCGAAAGCCTCGAGGCCCATGGCCGGTCCGTCTCGATAAGGCTCAACCACCCATGAGCAAACGGCCTTTCGATCCCAAGACCGACAGGATCGTCACGGTAACGCTCGACCCCAACACCATCATCTCGGTCGACCCCGACGAGGTCCACGAGTGGCGCGTAGCCATTTACGACCTCATCGATTCCAACCGCTTCTACCCCGCGCGGGTGACGGCCAAAGGGCCTTACGCGCTGCACCTTTCGATCGTCCACAACCATATCGTGCTCGACGTGCGCGATCCCGAAACCTTCAACCCCATCGCCGCGCATTACCTTTCGCTGACCCCGTTCCGGAGCCTCATCCGCGACTATTTCCGCATCCGCGAAAGCTATTACGAGGCGATCCGGTCCGCCTCGACCCATCAGATCGAGGCGGTGGACATGGGGCGGCGGGGGCTGCACAACCAGGCCGCCCAGCTCCTGATCGAGCGGCTCGACAACAAGCTGGTGATGGACCTTGAAACCGCCCGCCGGCTGTTCACCCTCATTTGCGCGGTCCAGCCCTATGCCTCGCGCGTGCCGGAAGACGAAAGCCAGTTACCCACCGTGCTGTTCGTCTGTTCGATGAATTCGGTGCGCTCGCCCATTGCCGCCGCGCTGGCGCGCAAGAATTTTCCCGGCCAGCTGGTGGCGCGCTCGGCAGGGGTGAGATCGGGCAAGGTCGATCACTTCGTCCACAAGGTCATGGACGAGGTGGGGGTCGACATGTCGGTCCATACGCCCCATACCATGGATGAGTTGATGGCATCCCATTTCGATGTCATCGTGACCCTTGCCCAAGAGGCGCGCGAGGCGGTCGAGGCGCGCGGACTGCAAGCGCCCGTTATCGAGCATTGGCCGACGCCGGACCCCTCGGAAACCGAGGGGACGCGCGAGACGACGCTCGAAGCCTACAGGCGCCTTCGGACCGAACTCGATGCGAGACTTCACGACCGGCTCGGCGCCATGCTCGAACGCGTTGCGGCAAGGTAGGGCACGGGACTTTCATTTACCGGCGTTTGCGTTTAGTTTGCGCGCCACATCACGGGGGCCCCGCCCGTTGCTGCGGGGTATTGTCAGGAGACAGAATGGCAAAAGAAGAAGTGCTCGAATTTCCGGGCGTGGTTTCGGAATTGCTGCCGAACGCGACGTTTCGCGTAAAGCTCGAGAACGATCACGAGATCATCGCGCACACGGCCGGCCGCATGCGCAAGAACCGCATCCGCGTGCTCGCGGGCGACAAAGTGCTGGTCGAGATGACCCCTTACGATCTCACCAAAGGCCGTATCACCTACCGCTTCAAGTGATTGCCCAAGCCCAGGGGAGCTAACGCTTGTCCAGACGCCCCGAACTGATCCTGGCCTCGGCGTCCCCGCGGCGCCTTGCGCTGCTCAACCAGATCGGCATCGAGCCCGAGCATCTGATTCCGGCCCATGTGGACGAAACGCCCGAGCGCGGGGAATTGCCCCGCAAGCTCGCCCAGCGCCTCGCCCACGCAAAGGCCGTCGAGGTGCACAGGAAGGCGCGGCAGGCCGGGCTTGCGGACGATGCCGTGATCATTGCGGCAGACACGGTGGTGGCCGTGGGGCGGCGCGTCCTGCCCAAAGCCGAAACCATGGACGAGGCGGCAAGCTGCCTGCGCCTGCTTTCGGGCCGCGCCCATCGCGTTTTCACCGGGCTTTGCGTCATCTCGTCCTCGGGCCATGCGCGCGAACGGCTAGTCGATACCCGCATCCGCTTCAAAAGGCTCTCCAACAAGGAAATCGAAGCTTACCTGGCTTCGGGCGAATGGAACGGCAAGGCGGGAGGCTATGCCATCCAGGGCATTGCCGGCGCGTTCGTCGTCAAGCTCAGCGGCTCCTATAGCGCCGTGGTGGGCCTGCCGCTTTACGAGACGTCCGCCCTGTTGGCGGGCGAGGGCTACCCGGTGCAGTTCAACTGGCTCAATCCCCTCACCACCGCAGGTGCCTGATGAGTGCTTCGGTCACACGGCTCAGACCCCCGAAACCCTGCCCGATATGCGACAAGCCCTCGGCGCAGAAATACCACCCCTTCTGCTCGGCCCGCTGCGCCGACATCGACCTTGGCCGCTGGCTCAAGGGCTCCTACGTCATTGCCGGCAAGGAGAGCGCCCAAGCAGCGGAAACCGACGTTTCGGACGGCGATGGCGAAGACGAAAACTGACCGCATGCACCCCGGCTGGTGAAAAGCGATAAAGGGCCGGGAAATCGTCATCGGAGTGCTGGACAGGCCCCGCCCTACACCCTATAACCCGCCCGACCAGCATGAGGCGGCACCCCGCCCAGCCCGATGCCCGGGTAGCTCAGTTGGTAGAGCAGCGGATTGAAAATCCGCGTGTCGGCGGTTCAATTCCGTCCCCGGGCACCATTTCCCCCCTTGAGTGACAGCCCCGGGATCAATCCTTTTTCTTGTTGGGCAGGTTCTTGCGCTTGGTCGAGGCCATGTCCTCGAGTTCCTTTTCGCTCATCGAATCCACCATTTCCCGGGACGCACCCTTGAGCTTGGATTTGGGCGTGTCCCCGCGCTTGGCCGAAAGCGCCGCGCCGGCGGCTTTCTGCTGGGCCTTGGATCGTGCGGGCATGGGTCGAACTCCTTTGCCGTCATATCGGGGCAAACGGGTTCAGCGCTCGGGCGTTCCCTCTGGCGGTTCGCCATTGGTGTGGAGCACCCGACGCTCGACATGACCCAGTACGAACGTGACCGCCACAACGAACACCGTGGCAACACCGGCAACCACGTAAAACCCCGATCCGCACGCCACCCCGATCGCTCCGGCCATCCACATGCCCGCCCCGGTCGTCAGGCCCTTGATACTGCCCCCCGAACGGATGATGGCGCCAGCGGCGAGAAAGGCGACCCCCGCCGTCACCGCCTCGATCACGCGCAAGGGATCGAGCCGGGCGATGGCTGCGTTGAGGTCGACCATCTCATGATAGATTTCAAAGGTCAGGACCGTGAAGGCGGCAGCGGCCAGCGAGGTGAGCATATGCGTGCGCAGACCTGCCGGCCGGTTCCGCAACTCCCGTTCAAAACCAATGATCGCGCCGAGCAGGGCTGCGACCGCCAGCCGGGCCGTGATGGCCAGAACCGGCAGGGTTGTGGGGTTGGAGCCCAGAATGTCGGCAGAAAACATGCTTTGCGATCGGTCCCGGTGCGTCCTCGTTGCGATAACGCATCCCGGGCCGTGACCGTTCCACTTCACAGCGGCCAGAACAGGGGGATGAGGAAGATCGTAAGCGCAAAGGTCACGAGATTCATGACGATCCCGATCCTTAAAAAATCAAAGAACTTGTAGCCGCCCGCGCCGTAGACGAGCGTATTGGTCTGATACCCGATGGGGGTCAGAAAGCTCGCGCTGGCGGCGAACATGACGGCGACCACGAAGGGGCGCGGGTCTATCCCCAGATTGATCGCAAGGCCGATGGCGATGGGCGTGAAGATGACCCCCACCGCGTTGTTGGTCACGACCTCGTTGAGCGCGGAGGCCAGAAGATAGACCACGCCCAGCGCAAAGATCGGCGAGGTGTTGGCGATGAGCGGGGTAATGGAATCGACGATTATCTGCATCAGCCCGACCCGATCCATGGCAACGCCAACCGCCAGCATCGCAACGATGAGCCCCAGAATGCGCCAGTCCACCGCCTGAACCGCCTCGTCGATCTCGACGCACCTTGTGGCCAGCACAAGGGCAGCACCGATGACCGCCAGCCCGGCGATGGGCATGATGCCGAACCCCGCCCCGATCACCACCGCCAGCATGACGCCGATGGCAAGCGGGGCCTTGGCGCGGCGAAAGCCCCGTTCAGCGGGCTCGGAGACGTTGACGAGGTCATAATCCTCGACCATGCGCTGCAGATCGTCGGGACTGCCTTCGATGAGCAGGGTATCGCCCATCTCGAGCGGTGTGGTTTCAAACCGGTCGGCGATATTTGATCCACGCCTGTGCAACGCGACCGGATAGACGCCATAGCGGCGGCGCAGCCGCAAATGCCGCAAGGTCTTGCCCAGAATACCCGCGCCGGGCCCGATGAGGATTTCGACCAGCGCGGAATCGCGCGCGCCCAGTGATTGCATGTGCTCGATCTCGGGCACCGTGAGATCGCCCTCTTCCTTCATCGAAAGCAGTTCGGCCACCGAGGTGCGGATGACGACGATGTCACCGGGCTGAAGCACCACATCGGCCAGATGGCGCCGGAGCGAGAACGTGGCGCGAAGCACGTCGATGAGCTGCCGGTCGGGCCGGTTGAACGCCCCCACATCGCTCGCCCGCTTGCCCACATGGGGCGAGTTGTCCTCGATGACCGCCTCGAGCACGAACTGGCGCTTCTCATCGCCGCGCAGCAGCGACGAGGCCGACGAGCGGTCCGGCAGGAGCCCCCGCATCAGCACCATGATAACGATGCCCACGGCGGCGGCGATCATACCCAGGGGCGCGATCTCGAATATGTGGAACGGCTCGAGACCGCTCTGCTGGGCAACGCTATCGACGATAATATTGGTCGAGGTGCCGATGAGGGTACAGGTGCCTCCCAGGATCGCGGCAAACGAAACCGGGATAAGGAGCTTGGACGCCGCCGTCTCCATCTCGCGGGCGACCGCCACCGCCACGGGGATCATCAGCATCACCAGCGGGGTATTGTTCATGATGGCGGACATGGCGGCGATGGCGAAGAGAAAGGTCAGCATCGTCCAGTGCGGATGAGCCTTGGCCCTTAGCGTGACCACCCGTGCGAACGCCTCCAGCGCCCCGGTCCGTACGAGCGCCGCCGAGATGATGAACATACCGGCAATGGTGGCGGGCGCCGAGTTGGACATGACGCCCAGAATATCGTCCACGGACAGGATGCCGAGAAGCAGTAGAACCGAAACGGCAACCGCCGCGCTGACCTCGGGCGAACGCCACTCGCGCGAAAAAGCCACGAACAGGACAGTGACCACCGCGGCAACGATAGGCGCGCCGAGCGGCTCGACAAACTCTGCGACCAACTGTGCCCTCCGCTTGATCCGCCAGCCATCTTATTGCATGGGGCCGAAGGAATGAAAGCATGCTTTGCGGCGGTTCGCCGTTTTTTGAGAAAAAGCTGCCCGCCCTTGCGGCTACCGCCAGACCGTCATTCAGGGAAAAACCTGCCCGTCGAAAAGCTTTCGTGCGGTTCTGAGCACGGCGGCGGTTTCGACATCATTACCCGCCATGGTGACGATGACGCTCATCTCGCCGGTCGGGTGCTCGACCGAAATGAGCTTTTCATCGCCCTCGGGGATGCTTGCAAGGCCGGCTGCCGGGCCCTGGGGCAGAAGGCAGGCCGTGGCAACGCTCACCGCGCCCAGAACCCCGATGGCGTCGTGGCAGCGATGGGGGATTAAGGTGCGGGTCGAAAGCGCCCCGCCAGCGCGCGGGCGCGATACCATGGTCATCTTGGGCACCGACTTATCGGCCACATCGCCAAGGTTCATCATCGGCCCGGCTCTAAGCCGGATCGCCTCGAGCTTGTCGCGCAACTCGGCATTGGCTTCGAGCGCCTGCGGGGTTTCCTCACCGGTGATGCCCAGAGCGGACGCGGCCAGCACGACGCAAGGCATCCCGTTATCGATCAGCGTGCAGGCAACGCCCTCGATCGTATCGACCGGATTGCCGGTGGGCAGCAGCGCGCCGCAGGAGGAACCGGCGGTATCGGCAAAGGTGATGGGCACGGGAGCGGCGGTGCCCGGCACCCCGTCAATACGCGCTTCCCCGTCATAACGCACCGTGCCGCCGGGGGTCTGGACCCGCGCAATGGCGATCTGGCCGGTGTTTTCCATATGGATGCGAACGCTGGTCTCGCCATCGGTAGCGTTCACAAGCCCGCGCTCGATGGCGAACGGGCCAACGCCTGCAAGGATATTGCCGCAATTCTGCGCATCGGTCACGGTGGGCTTGTCGACGAAGACCTGCAGGAACAGGTAATCAACATCGGCATCGGGCCGTCCGGATCTTTTCACCACCGCGACCTTGGAGGTCAGCGGGTTGGCCCCGCCCATCCCGTCGATCTGGCGCGGATCGGGTGAGCCCATGACGCCCAGGAGGAGGGCATCGCGCTCGTCTTGATCGGCGGGCAAATCCCCGGCGAGGAAATATCCACCCTTGGAGGTCCCCCCTCGCATCCACATACAGCGAACGGGCTCGGACATATTCAAAATCCTTTTTAGGGGGCCGGCATGCCCGGTTTTCAAGGGATAATGGTGGGAGTAACTGGGATTGAACCAGTGACCCCTGCCGTGTGAAAACTGGGCTCCGTCGCCAAAGTGGCTGTTTCCGGATGGTTACTGAAAGTAACGGAGCCAAAATTTCACGTTTTGAACCATATATGTTCTCATACTTTGGAGCAAGTGAACCACAGAGCACTGTCTGACGGACCGAATCCAGCCGCTCATTCGGATGCTCTCATACCCATTTTGAAGTCAGTGCTCCGTGGTTCAGTTTTGGTTCAAGCCATTAGGCTTCGATTGCAGCTATATATTTTCCGTGAAGTTGTCTGGCTCGGTCCATGCACTCGCCAGCCATCCAGTTCAACCGCTCCGCTTCCGCGCGCCCGATATAGACCTGTGCGTAGCTTTCCCCGTTTTGGGTTTCCCTGAACACACGACTGGTGTCCGTTTCGACCAACTCATTCAGGATGGAGGCGATCATGAGCAGGTCGCTCACGTCGCCTTCGAGGTCAGACAGTGACTTGAGCTTTTCTTTCTCGTTCATGACATACCTCCATGTCGCGATTGCTCAAGAGCGTCAGCCGTCATCCGCCTCTGCAGATAATCCATCCCCGCAGGGGTGATCCGGACCTGAGTTGAGCGAACGATCAGACCATCGGGAAAGCGTAGAAGAACCGGCTCGTTGAGCATGTAGCCCGCCGCAACCATTTCCGGTGCCGCCACATTCGTGAAGGTCTCTCCATCGGGCGCGATACCCTTGGCATCCACGTGGATCATGCGTAGCTTTGCCATCACGCATTCTCCAAGTTCATGAGTTCGGGTAGTTTCTTGCGAAGCCAGTCGAGCCCTTTGGGCGTGACGAACGTCTGGGGCCGCATCTTTCCGGGCTCATTCCGGTCCTCAACCGGAAGCATCACGAAATACCCCATGTCCCGATAATATTGTCGCGGCGTGGCGGGGGTTCCGTAGAGAACCGAAGCCTCTCGCAACGCTTTGATTGCGAGATTAGGGCCAACGCCGATCACCTTCATTGCTCGCTGGAGATTGAAACTCTCCTGCTTCGCGCCAATGAAATAGTCGTATGCCTCCACTTTTGGGGCGGCAACTTCGAGCGCCTTGAGCGCGCCGCGCTCCAGTTCCTTGGCTTCGATCCATGCCCTGGCAGCGGCTATCGGATCATTGAAGTCGGGCAGCGCGGCAAAGCGGGCCGCGTTCTCCAATTCCTGCCAGCGATCCACCAGCCGGGCCGTAAACTCGGGCGAGAGCTGGGCCACGATCACGTAGCTGTCACGCTTGCCGATCCGATAGACCTGCTCGACGCGCGGGCGGCCCATTGCATCGGTAATTTGTTCATCCTCCAATGGAGGGCGAACAATCACGCCCCGATCAGCAAGGCGCTCAATGGTGCGTTTCACATTGTCATGGCGGGATTCGAGCAGCTCCGCGATTTCGCGGCTGCTCATTGTAACGGGGCCCGTACCCGTGATATTAATGATCTCAGTCATCGGTGGCAGCTCCATTGCCATTGTTGACAGGATTGCCGCTTTCGCGAGCGGCGGTTTCTGCGACGGCACCAGGGGCCAGGACGCCAATCTCGTCCCCTGGTGCCGTTTCTGCTTCCCCCAACGCCAGTTGGATCAGCGACCGCATGGCGCTGGCGCGAGAGCCTTTTCTGGCTGCGAAGCGATAGTCCTCGATGCGTTGCACGAGGCTCTTTTCCATCATCATCGTGATCCGCTCGGTTCTTGGCTCAATCATAGAGACCTCCTTGAGACCGTGTTAACCACACCAATAAGCCATATGAGCATATTGAGCGTCAAGCTATATATGCTCATATTGCGCTAGTAGCTGTGTAGTGCGATTACGTCGGAGTGTAGCAGGAGCCAAAAATGACTGAGGAAACCGAGAATAAGACTGAGCGTGTCCAACTTTTGATGACGCCCAGTGAAGTCAAGGCTATCGATGATTGGGGTTTTGAAAATCGCATTCGCACAAGGGCAGAAGCTATCAGGCGCCTTTGCCAGATGGGGATTATCGCTGACGAAACACCCTTGATGCAGCTGGCCATGCACCTAATCTCCCACTTTATCGATGATACAAAACTAGATGACAAAGCTCTTGCCGAGATGAGAAGCGGCGCACCCCTCGAGCTCGATATCAAACGTTTGTGCTGGGCGATTTTTGAGGAGCGCAGCAAAATGGGCGGCTTTAGGAGCGACGACGTGCCGGAGGCGATGGAGGCCGCAAAGCGACTGGCTGCAGATTACCGACGCATGGAGCAGGAGGCGGGTGCTGACTTGCACATCCCACCCAGGAAGAATGACTGATCTCAACGACGACACCCCATTGACCCTTCAAGAAGCCTGCGACTTGATCTTTCGCGGGAACATATCGCCGTCGACCTTGAGGGCCGAGTCGCGCCGCGGACGGCTGGTGATTGAGAGAATTGGCAAAAGGGATTTCGTTACACCTTCCGCTATCAAGGAAATGCGGAAGCGCTGCGAAATTACGGGAGACAGTCAGCGCGTCAGGCAGCCTGACTTGGCAGAGCCCGAGCGTCTAAAGGCAGCACGGCTTGCGCTTCAACTGACCGCTGAGCGCTTGAAGAAAATGCCCCGTAAGTAGAGGTTGAGCGGTTGACCGACAAACCCACCGCACCGACAAAGCTGATCGTCGTCATGGCCTTCGAGGACGATGGAGAAGGCGGATTGCGCCCGGCGTTCGATCCGCGCGAATACCAGAGCGAGGATAGGGCAAAGCGGGAGGCGCAGGCCATGGTCGGCGCCTATCCCGCCGTCATCGCCTGGTCTCGCGAGGCTAAGCCAGATATCGGAGAGTATGGCGAGCCCGAGGTTCTTTTCAGTTTCGGGCCGGTGCCGGACATGGAGTGATTGGCAACAAGCGGCTGCCATCGAGTGCTTTGGCACCCTTCGCGTTTTACGACAGTACACCTTACTTGTAAAACAGGCTGCTTATCACGACTTGAGATGGACGAGAACGCAGGCTCGGCGCCGGTTCCTACAATCCCGCCCTTTAGAACGCTTGTTCGCCCGGTCTCGTAGGAGAATTGACATGTTCACCTACCAATCCGGCGAGCCGCTTGCCGCGTCCAAGCGAAAGACCTCACTGCGCAGCTCAGCTCGTAAAGAGTGGCCCTTTCTGACCCCACTTGACCTGACCATGATCTCGTCCGAGCCGCAATTGGCGACGATGGTGAAGGACCGAAGCGGGCGCACGATGTCCGAAGCCGACATAATGGTCAGGAACTGGATGGAACGGCAGAAAATCACACCGAGGCTCTCCGCCCCCTTGCCGTCATTGCCGCCAGAATTGGCGTGGGAGAACGAAGGCGGGGCCGCCTAGCCGGAACTTAGCGATGGAAACCAGAACCATGTACGGCAAGAGACTGGGTATCTGCCTCAAGACGATCAAATGGGGGCCTGCGACACTGGCGGAAGGTCTCAATGTCGAACCCGAATTGGTCGAGAAATGGCTCAGCGACCGATCGGATATCCCTATGGCCGTTTCGGCCTGGATAGAAGCTTTGACTTTTACCCACGAAGCTTCGGACTTGATGCGACCGGACATTTCAAAATCAGACCGCCAAGGTCTCCGGGCCGATCGACCAATGCTCGAGCACATTCCTGTTTATTCATACAGTTTATTGCGCGATCTGAACCAAGGTGCGGTCCCGATAACCTCGTTGTACGGAACCGATAACGAGGCAGCGGTAGCGTTCCTCATTTCGCGGGGTTTGGCGGATCGCACGGACGACAAGCTCGTGATCACTACTGCGGGAAGATCGCTTGGGGAGATCGCCGCGAGCTAATTGGAAATGGCGGTGAACACACAAGCCCTCCATAGCAGAGCGTCTACTTTTCTTCCCCCTGATCCGATCCCCCACCGCGAGCGGATCGCGCGCGGCCGAAAGCAGCCACGCGATCAGGTTGCCACTCCACTGGATTGATATTCTGATGCGCATCAGGAGAGTGGTGTTCGATCTGCGCTGATCAGCCACCGCCCTTTGTAATGGCGAGCCAGATCAACCCCAGTCCCCCGATTGTCAATACACCGACGGCGGTGACAAGGCTTTGCTTCTGGACCGTGCCGATTGAGTTTCGCCAAGCCCGCAGGTGCTGGAAATCCTTCTGGACCTCGATAGGGTTTGACGCATCGACGCCGAGACGGATCAACGTCTCGACAACGGTTTCAGCGACGATTTTCTTGATTTCGGCCTCGGTCATTACTCCGCCTCCTGCTTACCGATGCCGTCGCTCGATGGGACCATCGTGATAGCCGGCGATAGCGCGGGCCTCGGCTTCGGTCAGCACCGGGCGCTTGAAAGTAGCGCGGCCATTCCAGATCAGCCCGCCGACGGTTCCGGCAATGCCGATCAGCGTGCCAAGCGAGACCTCGTGCCACTGTCCGGTGAACAGTGCGGCGAGGGTCAGCATGATCTCCGAGAACGCGCCGGGCTGGACCTGTTCGACGGCGATGATGATGCCGCCCAGTTCGAGCGCGCGACGGGCGAGCCAGCCGAGAAACATGGGAAGGAAAGAAGCGAGAAAACCCATGGAAACCTCCTATCGGGTCAAAAGAAAAACCGCCACGAGGGCGGTTGCGATGATGATTGCTGCGAAGATCAATCCGGGACTGGCCGGAGCCTTGTCGGGCGGGGCGGGATCGACGCCCGGATCGTCGGGCATGCGGGGCATCACCCCGGCCATGGCGAGCGCGTCAATCTTGACCTCCCCCACCCTTCGCGACCATCCCCGGCCAAATGTGGAGAAGGTCGAAAGTGTCTTGAGCCATGCAAGGCGATCATCGCACAATCGGATGATGGTTGTTCCGGGGTCAGCAGATCGAACCGCAGCTAGGGTCACGGGTCCGATCCTGCCGTCCTGTGGCACGCCCGCAATGCGCTGCAAGAACTTGGCGGCGCGCGCTGGCCCGCTGTTGACCGCGAAGTCGAAGACGGCGTAGTCAACGCCAGCCGGCAGATCATCGCCCTTGATTTCGTTCCAGTACCGGGCACGGTAGATAGCGCCGGCCTCGGTCTTGGTGAGATTGCGAACGTCCTGCTTGCTGACCTCGCGCGTGGACTTGCCGCGCCATTCGGCCAAGACCCGGTGCGTAATACCCATATTGGTGGCGCCGCCGGGGTCCTTTGGGTGGTCGACATATCCGCCCTCATGTACCAGCACGCCAGCAAGCGCGCCCGCGAAATTCTCACGTGCCATTGTTCATTCCTATGTCTGTGTGTCAGGTAGGTGGGGGTGCCGTTGGGGTGGGGTGCGGCGCGGCGCGCACCTTGCGGCAGCATGCTTCACAGACTAAAAGCCCGTCTAACGTGCTAAGGGGGCTGTCATGAAATTAATAAAGGTTCTAGGCGTGGCTGTAGTCATGCTGATTGGGCTGGGGGTGTTGGGTTTATGGTGGTCAACACAGACCAATAGCGGCGAGAGTTTGCCCCGTATCGCGCATGCCGGTGGGGGGTATAACGAGCAAACTTATACTAATTCTCATGAAGCTCTTGATGCCAACGCCAATCACTATGACTTATTTGAGATAGACTTTGTTTGGGCGTCAGATGGCGAATTGGTCTGCATACACGACTGGGCTCACAGCGCCGAGTTGTGGTTGGGGAGAGAATATGACCCGCCGCCGACCACCCCTGAGTTTCTGCAAGCCGTCAAGGCGCACTCCGGCATCACTTCATGCACGATCAGAAGCCTAATCACTTGGCTAGACGCCAACCCCACGAAAAAAATCGTTACGGACATAAAAGAGGACAACCTTCGGGGGCTTGAGCTTATCTCTGAGCTGGACCCGAAGTTCGCAGAGCGCTTTGTTCCGCAGATATACCAGCCTCAAGAGTTCCCCGTGGCGGAAGCACTCGGCTTCAATGAGATAATTTGGACCCTTTACCAGTATCCAGGCACCCCCGATCAGGTATTGCAGGAGGTTGCGGATATGGACTTGTTTGCAGTCACCATGCCTACCGTCAGAGCCGTTGGCGAACTTCCTACACTGCTAGGTGACGCTGGAATTTCGACCTATGTTCATACCATAAACGATATTGACGAAGCAGAGGCCTTTTTCCACGCTCAGGGGATTGATGGGATCTACACTGACTGGTTGCAGGCGCGCTAGCCATACGCCGCCAGACAGTCATCTTAAACCGCCACACCGGCAACAATATTCGGACTAATCACTCCTGTAACGAGTCCGCCCGTGGTGAGCGCAGCGCAATTGTTGCCAGTGACGATGGCGTTCTCCCCGCCTACCTGTATCACCCCGCTAACACGATTGTTCACGACATTATTCCTCGTTGCTACGAAAGCACCCGACGTTACGACGGAGATAAGCGGGTTAATGCCCCCGCCGCCGATGCAATCGTTATCGTGGACTTTAGCGTCTTTGCCCCCGTACAGATATATCGCGCGAGAGCCTGCCGCCCCCATAACTATATTGTTGTCATAGACATGGGCGCGGTTTGAGAAGTCGAGGGCAATCCCGTGCCTCCCGATATCGTAGATAAAGTTGTCGTGTATCCACACGTTAGCAAGGAGTTCGCTTTCCTCCACCCCAGACAGTGACACCGCCCGCGCTCCAATGGCGGTAGAGCTGCTGGCTGATCTGTTGATGTTCAGGAGGGTATTGCCGACAATCTTGTAATCGGATTGGTTTTTGCCACCGACAGGCAACGAACGAATTCCAACCTGCAAAACATCGTCATCTAGCGCTCCCGTTGAGCCGATAATGCGGTTATCTTTAATATGTACGCCTGCCCAGCCGTACATCGACACGCCTACGCGGCTGAACGAAATGGAGTTGTTGAAGATTTTGATATTCTCGTGACGAGCGGTTCCTGATACTGCGCTGTGGGTGCCTATCCCCGTTGCCCAGTTGGTGATCGTGCAATCCTCTATTAGAATGCCATTGCATACCGTCTCGTCATACGGACCAAACCAAGGGAAAGGCTCGTCATCGATCATGGCGTCAATCTGGACAGCCTCTCCCAGAATGTCGTCATTACCCCCGCCGTCCATGTAGCAATCTAGGACACGCCCACGTTTGACGGCGTTTAGTTCAATTGCGTGCCAACGACCCGGGACATTCAAAATCTTAGCCCCTTGAACCGACACGTTTCGACAGTGACCAAACGCTATAATGGTCGCCGCAGTCGGATAGTTATCCATATTGCCGTCCCAAACGCCCCCAATTATATGAATATCCTGGGCGGCTTCATACCCACCGGCAACCCCGTCCGACTTATTACGGATCATGTTATTGTAGGCTGCACTGCGCATCACAGTCGCTTCTGGGGCAAGAATTAATGTGGTATTACTCCCAATCTCAAACGCTTCAGTTTGCTCATATTCTCCGGGACCAACATGGAGCGTCCCGCCTTCAGCCGCATCTAGAGCTTTCTGAAATCTTGCTGTCTTTTCGGATGGAGTAAGCCCATCTAGTCCGAATGCGGCCAGATGAAATTCTAGCGAACCCGAAGCAAGAACACACAACTTCACCCCGCCCGCCGTCTCGACATGCGCGTCCGTCGCATCGCTTGCCGCCACCTCATAGCGGAAGCCTTGGGCGGTGATGATATCGCCCTCACCAACGATAACGTCCTTGCCAGACCCAGCGTAGCCCATCGTTTCGTCAGCTTGCAGCGCCGCGACGGTCTTGAAGTTCGTAGCGACCTCGATGAACGATGAGGCTGCATTCTCTGCGCGGTCGGCCTCAGACTCGGCACGATCTGCTTCTCCCTCCGCCCTATCGGCTTCATCCTTGGCATCGCTCGCGCTCTGGGCAGCTTCCTCCAACGGCGCCAACATGGCCTTACGCAGATTAACCTTTTTGGGGTTATGAACACCGGACTGCGGGTCGCCCACGGGCAGCGGCGCATTGACCGGCTCACCGGGCAGGCCATCGCCGGTATAGCGCTTGAACTCGCGCAGTTCTCTTTCGACAATTTCTTGAGCAGTTTCAGCCATAGCGATACCTCGGCATAAAAAAGCCGCCTCGGGGGCGGTCAGGGTTCTTCGGTGGTGTCGATCTCGGCGTAGGGGAAGGTCCATGCGCCTGCGGTGTTCTGCGGCCCTAGCCATCTGGCCTGAGCCTGATATGCGCCCGGTGGCAGGCCGGTGATGAGGGCGGTCAGGCCATCGGGCTGGGTTTCCATGGCCAGCCAGTTGGCCCCCGCCCCTGCTCTGATCTGGACCTGCAGCGTCAGCCCGTCGCGGCCCGGATCATCCACCGTGGAGAGAACTTCGCCTTCCGCTGGCGCGGTAAGAGCGAGGTTCTGCGGCACCGGGAATTCCAGATCAGGCGTCGTCTCTTGCGGGATGGCGGGGTTTTGGCCTTCCTCTGCCGTGGTCCAGTCATAGGCGGCCTGCGCGATGGAAATGACCTCGAGCTCAACCGCCGTCAGGTCGGGCCGGATATTGAACCCGGAAATGAAGAACGCATCATCGATTTGCAGTTCGGGCATGATGATGCGCACCGCCCGCTCGCCCAATGCGTTGAGCCCGGTGAGGTTAACGACCACCCGGCCCTTCCAGCGCGGATTGGACTTGGCGATGTGGATCTTGGCCAGCCTGCGCGCCTGCGAGGGCGAGGGCACGAAATCAAGATCAAGGTCGGACGGGATCGGGCCGCGCTCGGCTTGGTCAGCCAGATCGATCCACGCCTGCGCTTCCATGGTCTGGAAGTCGTGCTCGGGGCTCGTATACATGATCTTGAGTTCATTGAAGGCCGAGAACCGGTTGTTGCCCTGATCCATGGTGTGGCCAAGGATGGTTTCGGGCGCGATGGTGACGGTCGGCGTTGTCCATGTCCCGCCGCGAATGGCGATCTTGCCCTCGGCAGTCTGGTAAAGCTCGGCATCGCACGCTGCCCGCATCTTGCTCAGCACCGATTGCGGCTCGTCGTTGAGGCTGTAGACACCCCAGAGGCGATAGCGCTTTTCCGTCCCGCCCCCGGCCAGCGGCACGCTCTCGTCGCACACATCGGCGAAGTCGACAAAGCTCTGGATATCGATGTCGTCGATCGAGCGCCGGTAACCGTCCGGGTGCGTGAGATAATCGAGGATGCAAAGCGCCGCGTTGTCTGACCATGCAGTCGTGTCGGTGCGCGGGTCCCATATCTTGGTCAAGCGACATAGCGCACGGACCGGCGTATGTGCACCCTCGGGAAAAATCTTGTTGTATTCTTCGGCTGGCGGGGACCGGAACCGGGCCACCATATAAGCGATACCGCGCAGTCTGTGCTGGGCGGTCCATACGCCAGACCATGCCCCCGTCATCAAGCTGTCGGCGGACTGATTGGCCGTCCCCAGATGCTGGCGGATGCGTACGGCGCGATTGCCATCCCACGACAGCGCGCCATTGGTTGCGTCCCCGTTAGAATTCAGGCTGGCGACGATATCGCCAACCCGGATGTGCTCGATGGCGTCGATCTCGCCCGAATGCATCATGATGACCTGATGAAGGTCGCCCGACTTGCTGTCCCAGAACGCACGTGTCCCACCGAGTAGCGCCTTGCCGTAGCCACGGACGCGGGGCCCGGTCGATTGATTGACCACGGCCTGGGCCTGCGGCGTGCGCATGGCCGGTTGCGCGCCGAAGGCACCGGTCGCCAGCGCCCCGAGTGCGGTCAGCCCCGCCCCAACCGCAAGCAGGCCAACGCCATAGGCAGCGGCGAACGACATGCCGAGCACGTTCGCAGCAAACAGCGTGATGTGCATCGCAATGCCGGTAAGGACCCCAAAGAACATCTAGACCGCCTTTACCCAGACAGATTCCGCGTGCACGTAGCCGCGCTTGCGCAGAATGGTCGCCGCCGTCGCGTTGTGGGGCGGCGTGCACATGCGGGCGAACTGGCACCCCTGTTTTTTTGCCCATTGCTCGTAGTGCTTGAGCAGCCGGAGGCCAGAGCCGCCCTCGCCCCACCAGCCATGCTCCTGCGCAAATGGGACGGTCGATACGGACCCATAAGCCACTGTCGCCGCGACAAAGCCGTTGAGCCCTTCCCTGCCCTCGGACACGGCCAGAAGGGACCGCGATCCGGTCATCAGGTGCAGCAGGGTTCGCATGGTTATGTCGTCATCGAACGGCGCCATCTGCCGGGTCGAGACATGCAGCTTGCGCACCATCGCAAGGACGGCGGGCAAATCGGGCGAACGGGCGGGGCGGATCATCAAAAGACCGGCCACCGGGCCTGTTTCTGAACAAGGTTGACCACCTGCTCCAATCCCCGGTCGCCGGGGAACCGACTGTTCTGGTCGCGGTCGGTCCAGAAGCCGTAGGGCGGGCGGCGACGGTTGACCCAGAGGCTTTCGGCAGTGAGCGTCACAGTGCGCCGGTCCGCCCCTTCCAGCGTGTAGCTCATCTGGTCCATGATGCCGGTGGCAAGCGCATAGGGGCTATCGAGCAAGGACCAGGGCTGCTTGCCTGCATCGTCAGGCGTTACGTCGAAGAACTGGATATAGACTGTGATGCGCCGGTCCTTGACCCGGTCCGAGGCCTGCCGCGCCATCTGAACAATCGTTGCGTCCACACCGGACAGCGTGAACGTCATCTTGGGTGCCCGCGTGCCAATGGGCTGCTCAAGGCCCTCGATGCTGATGAATTCGCCGGCGCCCAACCAATCGTGCCCGCCAGCCCTGAGTAGCCCATGTCCGGGCCACCAGCGGCGCGGCACTTCGCGGAAATCGGCAAAGGTGAGCAAGGCCGCACCGATCTGCCGTTTGGCCATTGCGGCTTGTATCGTCTGCGGGAAAAAGGACATTCAGAAGCTCTCAACGAATTCGAGTTGCCCCTGCCCCCAGCGGCCTAGGTCAAGCTCAAGCTCGCCCGTCGCGTCCTGCGCAAAGCGCATGAGGCAAACCGGGCGATCGATGATGACTGGCGTGCCCTGCTCCACGTCCTCGCGCAGCCATGGCGAGAACCTGATCTGCGTGGGTGCGCCATCCGCTTCCTGCCAGGCCTGGGTGACCACGTAGAGCCGATGGCCGATGCTGAAATACTGACCTGGTCGCAAACCATCGATCCCCGGCCCATACTCAACCGCGATCTGGGTGGCGTTGAGCGCAGCAGGCGCGGAAAGGCTGGCGTATACCGGTGTATCGTCCTGAGCGAAGCCGGAAAGGTCGAAGTTTGTCCCGTCTTTGAACAGCGCGTCGTCGCCATAGAGCGCGGTTGCCAGTTCCTCGAAGCGCCGCCCATTGGCATCGCGCGGCCCGTAGGCCTCCCACTTCGGCACCAGTACCGTTCCGGCTCGCCCGCCCATTCCAGCGACGAAGGCCCGCCATGCGAGCACACTGGTTTCAGTGACGACTGGCATCGAAAACTGGGCCCGCCATCGTGACGATGGTGCAACGACCACTTGCTCATTGCCGAGGATCGAGACGCCGCCCGAACTGGACTGGTTCTCGAGAAAGAACAGTCCGGCGCGAGGAAAGATCGCAGGCAGCCATGACGTGGCGACAAGAGCCATCACGCGTTCCTCATCTGCCAGTCGGTCACCAGATTGCCGATGTTCTTCTCGACCGTCTTGAGGCCCTGTGCCACGCCAACCGAAACCATCTGCTGGATTTCCATATTGCCCCGCGCGCCTTCCACGTTGACGTTGATCTCAAGCTTCTGCGGCCCGTCACCACTGGTCAGCGTCTGCCCCGGCTTGGTGATGTCGACGCGTTCATTGGGCGATTTGCGGAACATGACGAGCTGGCTATCGATGCCACCCGCTCCGCCCGGCAGGATCGTGCCGCCCCGCGCAAAACCGAACAGCTTGCCGATGCCGGAGAAGAGGCCACCGAACAAGCCTCCGCCGCCCATGCCGAGCAGAGCCTGAAAGCCCTGATGGATGAACATGCGCCCGAGGTCCCTGATCAACGAGCCAATCATGTCACCGAGGTTCTTGCCGCCCTCGATGGCGGCCATGAGCATGTCGGTAAAGCTGTCGGCCAGTTTGTTGCTTACCTGCTGGCCGATGTCGCCCAGCTTGGAGAGGGCTTCCTTGGTCTTTTTGGCAGCCCCAGCAACGCCGCCATCCCCGCTGCTATCGGACAGACTGTTGGCGAGCGCATCAAAGGATGTGCGCGTCCCCTCAGCCGTGTTCCATGCCGAACCAAGGGCGGCTGTCCACTCACCGATATAATTTCGGCCCTCTGCCACTGTGTCGTTGAATTTCGCGAAAGCCGAGCCGAGCACGGCCTCTTCCCCTTCGCTCAATTCGGCCTTCAGGCCGGAGAGGTTCAAGCCTCCCAGCAGTTCAAATTCGCGCCCGCCAATAGTGACCGTCAGTGCAGGCTTCTCGAACTCGGCAATGAAGCTGTTCCAAGCCATCTTGCCGATACCGGAGAACGCCTGCGGCAAATTCTGCCAGAGATCAATGACCGCGTTATACGCGCCCTCGAACACCGCGATGGTTCGGTTGGCGGCAGCCGTCACTACCTCGATCAGGTCCACGCCAATGATCTGCTTGATTTCATCCCGGAAGATGAACGCAGCGGCGACCGCCGCCGAAATGCCAGCAATGAGAAGGCCCATCGGGTTCGCCAGCATGGCAGCGGTTAAAGCGCGAACCGCCCCCACCATCGTCGTTCCGATGGCTACCGATACCGCCCCCAGTCCAGAAAGGATGGCCGGTGCAAAAAAACCCGCAATCCCGGCAACGGCCACCCCGGCATATCGGGCCACTTCGACAAGGGCGCTGATGATATCGCCGGTATGAGCCGAGAAATTGATCATCGCATTGGTGATGGCGACGAACGCGGGAAGCGCCGCACTCGTCAGGCGATTGGCAAAAGCCTCGGCACCCTTGCGCAGCGTGTCGAGGTTGTCCTGAAACCGCTGTGCCGCCCGGATGGTGTCCTCATCGAGCACGATGCCGAGCTTTCGGGCTTCCTCGCGCAGCCGCTCCAGTTCTTCCGAACCGCCCGCCAGGACGTTGACCATCTTGGCCCCGTCCGTGTCGAACATCTGGAAGGCCAGCCGCAGCTTGTCAGCGGGACTTTGAACGCCCTCCATGGCGTCTGCCACTTCAGCCAGCAGCGCTTCACTATCCTTGAGCCTGCCGTCAGTGGTGCGAAGCTCGATGCCAAGTTCCTTGAACGCGCCCTTCGCAGCACCGGTCCCGTTGGCCGCCTCTGCCGAACGGCGGATGAAACGACGCATGGCCACATCGAAGTTCTGCATCCCCATGCCGCCCCGGTCGGCAGCATGTCGCAACTCTTGCAGTGCCTCGACATTGAGGCCGAGCATGTCGGCCATGTCGCCAGTAGCCTTGGCGGCCTCGGAGGTTTTCAGAACGATGGCGGTAAACGCACCAGCCGCAGCGGTCACGGCAGCCGCAATGGCCGCTCCCATGACTGCAGCCCGCTTGGCCAGCGTGTCCATGCCCTTGCCAGCACTCTTGATGCCAACGTCGAACGCCGCAGAGTCGAGGCCAAGATCGACCTTGAGATTACCAACGGTTGCCATTGATCATCGCCTCTTTCTGTTCGCCAGCCACGCGGCGACCTTTGCCTGCAGTTCATCGGGCGACAGAACACCCGCCCGACGCTTAGGCTCGTCCACAACTGCGCTATGCTTGGGCATTCGCTTGGATCGCTGGAACGCTGCCGTGTGCCACGCGATCGACATCGCAAGGGCCCGCTCGGTCTTGGCTCGAGCCAGTGCCCCGTCGATCACGGCCTGATATTCACGAAAGGAAATGTCCCAGAATGTGTCAGGGCTTTGCCCGACCTCGATCCATGCCGCCAGCAGCGAGGGCCAATTTATCGGGCCTTCGCTGCCTTGCGAGGGTTTGCCTCGCCTCGCGCCTCCGAACTGCCGGACGCCAGCCCTTTGGCGATGGCCTCGCCCCACAACGGGGCTTCCTCCATCGTCACAAGATCGCCAACCTCATCGAGGGTGAGGCTGTGGTGCTTCTTGAGCCCGGCCCAGATGATGACAAGTAGCGTCGTGACCTTGGGATCGTCGCCCTGCACATCAGCAAGGATCGATTGCAGGCCCCGCCCCTCGAACTGGCCCTCGATTGCCGCGCAGGCCCCGAGGGTGAAGGCGAGCGTGAATTCACCCGCCCCCACCGTTACCGTGTGCTCGCCCTTTGTCGGGATCGCCATGGATTAAGCCCCCGCCACATTTGCCGTGGAAACACTGGTCGCAGTGTCCGACCCGGCGCTGTTGGTGGCCGTCACCGTCACGGTGATCGGGTCACCGATATAGGTGCCGTCAAGCGTATAGCTGCTCGAGGTCGCGCCGGGGATCGGGGTGCCATCCGCCAGCCACTGGAAAGCGAAGCTGGGGCTGTCGGTCCAGATACCCTCCCATGCGGTGAGGGTTTCGCCTTCCTTGGCGAGCCCGGAAATCGCGGGCAAAGCAATGTTGGTGGGTGCGGACGCAGCGGACCAGACTTCCTCTCCGTTGACGCTGACCTCGATCGTAGCGGTTAGACGGTCATCCAGGGGCACCGCCTTGCTGTAACCGGTAATGCTCGCCGGGAACGTCACGATGACGCCATTCGGAAATTCGATCTGGTGATTGCGCGTGTCACCCGCCTCAAAGTGAGTGCGCAGGAACTCGTCCGTGCCGTTTCCAGGGATCCAGTTGACCTCAAAACTGGCGGTGCCGGAATCTATTAGTCCATTCACGAACTCTCTGCGCCGACCGGGGGACTTCATATGCGTAGCATCTACCCGATCAGACGATGCCTCGCCGGGTGTGACATTAAACACCTCACCAACATCGAAGTAATTCGGGGACGGCAATCCAGAAGGGTCCCAGATACGGTAGCCCGTTAGGTATCCGATCATTGAATCAGTCATTGTCGCTTCTCCATGAAAAAAGCCGCCCCACTACGGGACGGCTTCGAGCCTTGGTTGTGATCGCCCGCGACTAGATCGGCAGGCTGGGTTGAAAAGGTGCGTCGATCTTGTTCGACTTCTTCATGTTGTCCGTCGACCACAATGGCCGAAGGTTATCGAGCGCCCAGCAACGGCGAAAATCGATGTGGTGGGCGTCCTCGTAGTTGAATACTGATTTTGGGATCACGTGATCGATGTGCCATTCCCCGACATTCTCCCAATTCATACCATCGAGAAAGTGTCTCTCAAGATGTGCCATCAAATCCGACAGAGAGTACCCGACCAGCTTCTCCCAGCGCCTGCCACCCTTCCGCTGCCGTAGTGCCTGCCGAATATTGGAGGACATGCGATCGTCAATGCGCCCCTTAGGGGTTGAACGCCGCCTACGATCGGCTGCCCTCACCTTTTCCCGGTTTCTTTCGATCCATTGGCGCTGGATATCGGGGTTTTCCTCTACCCACTTCGCCCGATATGCCAATCGGGCATCGCGGCTGGCCCAGTACCTTTTCCGATTCTCCGCACTAAGCCGCTCTTTGTTCGCCGCCCAGTATTCTTGATTGTACGCTCGCCGCTTTGCAGGGTCGCGCACCCTCCTTGCCTCGATTGCCTGAACTTTTTCAGGGTTCCTCTCGCGCCACCGCTTTGTAGCGGCGATGAAGACCTCCGGGTTATCGAGACGGTACTGGCGCAGATGCTCCTTGTTCTTGTCCCGCCATTTCTTGTTGCGAGCCCTCATGCAATCCTTGCAGTGGCTGCAAACACCTAACGGCCTGCCTGCTGCTTTCCAGAAATTGATTAGCGGCTTCTCAACGCCACACTTGGTGCAAACCTTGGTTTGCGCTATGGCTTTTTCAGCCATTCCGACACCTCGCTCGTGTTGGTTATGGTTAGGGCCGCGCGGTGTACCACCACCGTTGCGGCCCGATCAGTTTACAGAACAGACCAGAAACATCAAGCAGGCGCCCAGAAGATGCGGTAATCAATCTGCGCCTGAAACCAGCGCGTGCCACCGTCCATGTCGAAGCGGGTGCGGTGATTGTCCTTGAAGCACCCGTCGAAGCGGTAGCCTTGATAGGTGCCTTTGTAGCCAGAGAGGAACGCATCGAGCGCATCGGCAAGCTGGCGGCGGGCAAGGGCTGTGTTGGCGCGGCAATCGAACTGAACGCGCGTCATGTAGTGCTTGACCTCGCCCTTCATGCGGTAAACGCGAGGCTCCGAAATCACGAACATGATGATGCGCGGCCCCGTGGCGCCTTGGGTCGATACATCCCAATCGACGTTGTTACCGACGATGTTCTTGATGGCGGTATCGGATAGCAAGAGGGAGGCAAGAACGTTCTGCATCACTTACCTCCTGCCGCTTTCCGCGCAAGACGCGCAGCCTTTGCCGCCTCACGCTTAGCTGCTCGCTCGACCTCAACCATGAGGGTGTCCGAAATTCTCTTCAGAACTTGGCCTTTGGTCGCGTCAAACGCCGGCCGCATGAACGGCTGTGGCGGCTCCTTGAAGGTGCCGAACTCCTGCGGGATGGCCGCCGGGTTGTTGGGGCCGACGAACATCTCGACCGGAGCAAACTTCTTGTGCTTGGCCCGCTGCGACTTCGTGAGCCGGGTCGAGACGTCGATGCTCTCGCTCAGGTGCAGATCAAACTTCGGGGCGCGCTGCCGGGCTTCCTTGGCGAGGATTTCGCCGCCGGCACGAAGGGCACGAAGGCCGACATTGCGCGCCGCCCTGCCCGTGCCCACCTGCTCATTGAGCGCCTTTAGTGCGGCCTCTGTTTCCTTGAGACCGATCACCTTCACTCTCACCGGCTTCATGGCCCGGGCTCCGGTGCGGGCGTCGGATTGAACAGGTCGGACCGGGCCGCAGCGGTGATCTCTATATACTCGCGGCGGCCGAGTTCCTTGACGCCCACCACGTCATAGGTCATCCCCTCGCAGGTGAGCCGGTCCTTGGTGTTGAAGTCCGCCACTTTCTTGGACCAGCGGATGACAAACCGCGTGGTGAGGGTCGAGCCGATCTCGGCAGCGCGTAGACGTTCGGTGTCCGAAACATCGTATTTCGAAGCCCATGGCCTTGAGAGCACGGTCCAGCCCTCAATGGGGTTATTCCACTCGTCGCGGGTGAGGCCCCAGCGTTCCAGCTTGACCCTGCGGTCGAGTTTGCCGGCTTCCATCACACTTGCGCCCGGCGATAGGGCGCAGTAAGCGCGGCAAACCCAAGGGGGAGGGAAGTAGCGTTACCAGAGGTCACCGCCTCACGGTTCTTGTATGCGTGACCGATCATCAGCAGGATCGCAACCTTAATGGGTGCAGGAACGGTAGACTGCGCCGGTGTTGCTGGTGTATCGCCGTCCTCGGGGATAGCCGGGATCGTCGGCCATCCAGCCTTGTAGGTGACGGATACAGCGCGGCTTTCGTGCAGATCGCGCGGGAACTCATAATCAGCGTCAAAGCGCACGATCGCGCGCCCGGACGCATCGGTGCGCAGGTCGTAGCGCGCGCTGGGCACGGTACCGACTTGCCCCGCTGCGTTGCGCCAGGTGACCGTGGCGATGCTGTTGACCGCTCCGAGAGGCAAGCACAGCTCGCGCGCAAAGCCATCAAAGTCCTGCCGCCATTCCTGTTCCACTAAGCAGCGCCCGAGAATGCCGGTCCAGCCATCGAGATAAGCCGTTGCCGCCTCGATGAGCCCGCCAATCAGATGATCTTCGTCATCACTGTCCACGCGCAGATGGAGCTTTGCCTCATCGAGCGACACAGGGAGCATGTCAGGCGGCGATACAAGAACCGGGGCGTGCTGCATGGGTTACCTCACAGATGAGAAAGGGGCGGCCGAGACCGCCCCGTCCGATCACGCGACAGGCGCGTCGTAGGGATGACCGCGCAGGATCACCGCGCCGGCGGCGATCGAAGTGCCGGAGGTCTTGGTGATGACGGCGCGGACATAGCGCTTGGTGCCCTTGTATCCCTGCTTGTAAACCGAGTTTGCATCGAGGGCGTCGGGCAGTTCGCCCAACAGGTCACCGGCGCCAACGTCGGTAAAATCGCCGCTGGTTGTGGTGTCGGATTCCTGCAGCTTGACGGCGTAGAGCCCGTCACCAGCGATCGCTCCGGTGTTGACCACCAGCGTGGCACTGTTGAAGCCCTGCAGGTCGACCGCAGTACCATTGCCGTTGGCCGTTACGACGGCTGGCGCAAGGGTCTGCGCGAGGCCGAGGCCGGAAATTCCGTCCTTCATGGATCTCTCCTATTGATGGAATGATGAAGAAACGGGCGACCGAGGCCGCCCGCAAATTATCGTCAGGAAGCGGCGATCTTGAGCAGCTTGATCGCCTCGAAGTTCACGATCCCGCCGCCCACGCGCTTGGTCGTGTAGAAATGCACGAACGGCTTGTTGGTGTAGGGGTCGCGCAGAACCCGGACGCCGAAACGATCGACAATCAGGTAACCACGATTGAAATCCCCGAATGCGATCGGGAACTTGCCGGCTTCAACAGCATCCATGTTGTCGTCGTTGTAAACCGGCTTGCCCAGGATGGTGGCCACGCCCGCCGCGGCGGTCGGAGGTGCCCAGAGGAAGTTGCCCTCGGCATCCTTGAACTTGCGGACGGTACCCATCACCGCATCGCTCATGAGCCACGACGCACCATTCCGGTAGCCGGACTTGAGCGCATAGTAGAGGTCGACCAGCGCATCGGCCTTGCTGACGGTGGCAGAGGCATCCGCGAAGTCCCCGGCCTTGCCCGAAGCGACATAGCCGAGCTTGCCCCATGCATAGGAGGCGTTCGCCACCGTATCATAGGCGAGCAGGCCGCGAGGCTTGTTCACGCCGTTGCCAGTGATAAAGGCCGCGCCTTCCTGCTCCGCAAACTCGATCGACACTTCATCTGCCAGCCAGGCCGCGATGTCGATGCGAGCATCGTCCAGTGCCGTCTGCGTGATGGCCGGATTGGCGTAGAGTTCCGCCGTGTTGATGGCGATCTCGCGAAGGGTCGGCGTATCCGTTTCGGGGCGCGCTTCTTCCTCACCGACCCAGCCAGCGCCGGCCCCACCCATATTGACCAGCTTCTTATAGGTGCTGGTGCCGATGGAGATGACGCGGGCAAGCTGCCGCATCACCGAAGCCGTGCCGAGAACGCGGTCGATTCCAGCCTCGGTTTCCTCGGGGACGAGGTAACCACCATCCGGGTCGGACTGCGTGGTCATCTTGGCGTTGACCTCGAGTTCGCGCATGTCCGCGTCGATGGCCCGGTCGCCCTTGCGGAACCAGGTGTTGAACGCGGCCGCGTGGGCAGCAACGGCCTCGTCTTCGACGCCACCGGCCCCACCAACCTTGATCGCGGCCATCGCCGCATTCACCGCGTCGATGTCCTTGGTCAGCTTGCCCAGTTCGGCGTTGATGCGATCGACCTTTTCTGTCTGCACAACATCAGCCATGCCGGCCTTGATGTCGGCCAGTTCCTTGTCGCGTTCGGCCTTGAAGTCCTCGAAGGTCTTCTGCAGCTCGGCCAGAATTTTGGTCGCGTCACTCGTTTCCGCGCGCACGCCGACCAGCCCGCGGGCGCGGGTGTTCAGTGCAATGGTCATGATTGTCTCCTATGACCGTATGGTTTCGATGAGCCGCTGGACAGCGGCCTTGTCTATGCCTGCATCACGCGCGGCGGGGTTGCGGCTTGCATCACGCGGGGCCGCTGAAACGCCCATCTCCACAAGGAGTTCAGAGCGCTTGTCTCGGGGGAAGCCTGCTTTTGCCAGCGCGGCTTCGGTCTGCCGGCGGGCCATCAGCCCTCGGTCCATATTTTTCGCTTCGCCTTCCGGTTGCTCGATTGCATCATCTACGACATCGGCAAAGCCATTCTTGACCGCATCGGTCGGCCCCATGAAGGTTTCCGCATCCATCAGCTTGACGATCTCGGCCCGCTTCATGCCGGTCCGCGCTTCGTAGATGTCAGCGATAGCGCTGTCGAAGCCATCGAACAGGTCGGCCGCATCGCGCATGTCGTGCCGATTGCCGATCACGACACCCCACGCGTTGTGGACCATCATGAACGTGCCAAGACCCATACGGATTTCGTCACCTGCCATGGCGATGATCGACGCAGCCGACGCCGCCCAGCCAAGCACTTCGACCGTAACCTTGGCAGGATGCGAGCGCAGCAGATTGTAGATCGCAATGCCCTCGAACATGTCGCCGCCCGGCGAGTTGATCTTGACCGTAACGTCCTTCTCGCCAATCGAGCGCAGTGCGGCCGAAATGCGTTTGGCCGTCACCCCGCCGCCCGTCCACCAGTCCTCGCCGATCACCTCGAACATGGTGATGGTGGTATCGTCGCCTGACGCTGCGACCACGGGCGTTTCGGCCCACTTTGACAGCACATCGCTTGGGGCGTCCCACTGGAAGTTTTGCGGACGCTGAAACGTCTTGGCTTCAGGCAGTTTGCGCAGGCTCATCGCCACCATCCTTTTCAGGTTTGTCGCCGCCGGCCGTGTTCGGCGGATCATAGAACTGGCCGCCCAGGCCGTCCGCCCGTGGGTTACGGTCTTCCAGCTCAAGTACGTCATCGGGCGAGAACACACCCCACTGAAGCGCTTTGACGTAGGCCTCCCACCGGGCTTTGATGTCGCCCTTGACCAGCGCTGAGCGATTGAATTTCGCGCGCAGGGCCTCATCGTCGAGAAGGTCGACAGTGATGGCCTCTTCCCACATGGTCAGGTGATCCTCGAGCGTCCACGTCACAAAGCCGATGGACTGCTGCTCAATGCCTGTGCCCCAACTGGTGCTTTTCTCTGTGTCACCGATCATGTGCGGCGGAACACCAAAGAACATGGCAATGTCAGTCCGGCTGAACTTTCGACCCTCCAGCCATTGCGCATCCTCTGCCGTCATGGACAGCGAGCCGGTGTCCATCCCCTCCTCGAGGATGAGTGCTCGACCTTCTTTTTCGCCGCCAGCCCGGAACTCATCGAGACTGGACCGCAGGTTCGCGACACCATCGGGGCCCAGCTTGTTCGGGTGCTTCAGAACCACCGAGACGCGGGCACCATTCTTGAAGACGCTCGCTCCATGATCTTCCATCGAGAGGGACAGGCCGATGGTTTCGCGAGCGTAGGTGAGCGCGGAAACGCCATGCACCCCGTCCAGCGTCAGGCCGACAAGGTGAAACACTTCCTCTTGTGGCAGCTTGATCTTGCGACCGTCCTTGCGGGTGTAGGTGTATTCCAGCGTCAGATCGTCGTTCTGCTTGCAAGCGACTCGATCTGGATGAAGCGGGACGAGTGCTTGCACCTCCCCCCGCGATCGCACGATCAGCGCATAGGCATTGCCGCGCAGTAGAAGATGCGCCTGCATCATGCGCCGGAACACTGCCGGCTTTTGCCATCCGTTCGGCTTGCGACTGAAGATACGGGCGACCGAATTATCCGAAGCCGATTCTCGGGTTCGCTCATCCACCTTGCGGATGATGTCGATCGGCAGCGTGGCGACAGCGCCGGCAATAATACTGACGCAGCGATACACCGCCGCAACACGCATAGCGCTATCCGGCGTCACGCGCGTGCCTGAAGCCGTCACCGTTCCCCCGCGCAGGGCTTCCTCAAGCTCCTCGGACGTGCTGATGACGATGCCGCCGCCACTGTCCTGAAAGGACGCACGAGGCTGCGAGGCCGGAGACGACTTGCCCCCGAACCATCCGCTCCAAAATGCCATTGCGTTCTCCTAAAGGACCAGTGCGCCGCGCGATTTGTAAACGGAAGGACCACTCACTTCCGGGTTCCGCATCATCACGGTTACCGCGTTGAACAGCGCCATGGCCGGGTCGATCTTGGCGTCACCGGCGTTCTGTTTCGTCGCCCGGATCGCCGTTGCTGTTGGTTCGATCTTGAGGTTGCCCACGCACCACGCCATCAGGTCCTGACCGGCATGGCGCAGCGTTCCGTTAGCCAGCTTACGCTCCGCCGTCTTGATCGCGTTCATCATGCCAAAGCCCTGCGGTGCGCCAACGAGCAACCCGGCCTCTTGCGTCACGCCGATCTCATCGAGCGCTTCGAGCAGTTCGCCCAGCCCCGCAGGGTCAACCGCGACCGGCCCAAGCTTTCCGCGCTGCTTGATCTCGCTGATGATCTCGATGATTGAGGAAATGTCTTCCAACTCATCATCGACGATAATCAATTCATCGGCCTTTTCGAAATCACGCAGCCGCGGCGCGATCGACTTCCGCCGCTCCAGCACACCCTTGTGCGCCCACGCCTTGGACCAAGCCCACCAGTCGCGCGCTGCCTTATGCCGCCCCAGCAGGGTAAGGCCGAACAGGTCATCGAGGCCGCCGCCATCAATGCCCGGCACGATCACCTCACACTCATCGAGCAGCGTCTCATACGTGATTGCCGTATCCGCCCGCATCGGCCAGAAGTCTGCACCGGGCCAGCGATTGGCCCGCAGGTTCATCCCGATCTCGATATTCAGATGCTTGGCCAGAAAGACGTTTCGCGTCTCCGGCCCCTTGGCCCGCTCCTTGTCGAGCTCGTCCGCAATCCACTCCCGCCCCCATTCGGTGTGGCCGATATAGGGATTGGTGATGAAGTAGTTCTCCGGCTTGGCGTAAGCCTCGCTGTCGATCATCGCCTGTGGAAACTCGTAGATCACCGGCAGGAATTTCTTGTCTTCGATTTCGCCGTCCCGTACCTGCCGGGCATAATCGAGCTTGTCTTTGAACACTCCCGCCGGCGGGGCATCACTCTGCGTCGTGATCGAGATCAGGAAGCCCTCGGGACGCGCCACACGACCGCCCGCCGCTTCCCGCATCATAGCGTCAGCGCCCTTCTTGGATCCAAACTCCCAAAGCTCATCGACCAGGACAAACGCGGCCTTGTTGCCCGCCACCGTCCCTGTATCCGCCGCCAGCACCCGCAGCGTTGCACCGGTCTTCAAATGCGTGATCGTCCGCAGATGGTCCTGAATGTGCAGGAACCCTTCCTCGCCCGCGTTCAGATCAGGATCAGCGCGCACCATGTCGGCAGCGGGTTTGAACGAGTTATCCGCCGCCTTGATCGTTGGCGCAACGATGATCAGTTCGTTCGATTCACGCCAGTTGCGGATAAGCGCCGTCAGCATGATGCCAGCGGAAATGGTCGATTTCCCGTTCTTCTTCGATACGCACAGGAAAAACTCATTGATGAGACGGCTTCCCGTCTCCGGATCATAGGCCCCGAACACCGCTTCAACGAAATCAAAGACCCACTGCCCGCCCGCCTCGCCAAACGTCGGTCGTCCGGGCGCATCCACGACCCTTAGCGCCTTGAACACGTCGAGCGCCGCTTGCGCCTCGTCCGGGAACAGCGGCTTGCTCGGGATCAGCGACCGACCAGCAACGATCCGCTCCGCCCAGTCCGGGCAGGCCGTGCTCCAGATCACCGCTTGTTATCCACCACGAGCTTTGGTGCACTCGGAGCAGCGAACTTACTGCCTCCGCTCGCTGCGCCTTCCGCCCGCGCCTGCCGCGCCGCCTTCTTGCCACCCTTCCCGCCGTCCGCAGTCTCACCCACGGTCTTGAGGGACGCGGTAAGGTTCTTCAATATGGTAGATCGCTCGGCAAGCGACACGGCCTTGAGCAGCGCCTGCCGCCGGCGCGGGTCGCCTTCCTCGGAACAGATCATGTCCTCAAGCTCACCCACATGGGCGGTGACCGTTTCGAGCTCGTCCATGAGCCGGCCAGCAATGCCTCTGGCGCGATCCGACAGCGCCTCCGGCTCAACCGATGCGGGCTGAATAATCTCCACCGCCTGGGCACGCTTCTCACGATGCTCCTGAAACGGCCCCTTCGGCTTGTCCTTGCGGGTCCACCCCTCGGCCTTGGCCTTCTTGTGAACCGCGGTATCGGAAACGCCGTACCAGCGGGCAATCTCGCGCACACCCATGACGCCGGCGCGGTAGTCACGCTCGATCCCGGCCCAGTCGATAGGCTTTTTGTTGTTGGGTTTGGTCACTGGTTTGCACCTTGGTTTGCAGCCGCAAACTTATAAGGAGGAAAAAATCTCTGCGTGCAGGGGGCGCGGGTGTCCGCTCGGCCCGGTTTTCAGGCTTTCGACCACCCCCCCCTAAAGACAGGCGCCTCGGACAGCCTCGACCTTGGCCTGAGCCATCGTCTCGATACCCTCCGGCGAGTAGCCATCGTACATCAGGCCGCCATCCGCATGCGTGACGCGGATGTAAAACTTGCGGTCGGGGATGTCGTTGTCGCGCTCTATCTCGATAGTGGCGCCCTTATGTGTGCCGCGGAAGTAGCCACGGGACTTCTCGATGATCCTCATGTTTTAACCTTTGGCTCGATCGCGGTCAGCGGCGTCGGTATCGCTCCGGTGTCGGCTTTGCATCTCGCCCGAACTGTTCAGCCGTTACGATGCGGTGATGCTCATCACACAGATTGCGGGTGTTGCTGTCATCGTCTGTGCCGCCAAGAGCCAGGGGGACGATGTGATCCACTACTGTGGCGATGGTGATGATGCCTTTAGCTTGGCAAAGCTCGCACATGTAGTTGGTGCGGAGCATACGGCGGTGACGCTGTTTGACGCCGGCCCTGCCTCTTAGGCGTGGGGTCTCATGCTGGACGGTAGCAGTGAGCTGAGGCTTGAGCGTTGCCACCATGGGCTTGATGGTCTTGAGGCGGGCCATGGGTTATCGGCGGCGAGGATCGGCCATCTCGTGCCGCACGATCGCTCGGATACGCGCATCAAGGGATGCCGTGGCTTGCTCTACCAGTTCATCCACCATCATCTTGATATCGGCGCGGAATTGCTCGGAGTCGACGGTTATCTTGAGGGATTCCATCTTGGCCATACCTGTGCCTCTTGGGTTATGCCGCTTCACCTGAGAAAGGACGGGCGGCGATGAAGGGGGCTAGAATGCAGGGACCGGGATTTTCTCCCAGAGTTTGAAGCTGTCCTTGTCCAGTTCGCCGGAAAGAAGACGCCCCATCTGCCACTTGTGACATTCGGACAGGTCGGCAACAGCGTTGTATTCCGCCGCGCCCGCGAAGCCCTCAATAGGCTCCTTGGCGACAAGGCCAGCCGCAACCAGTTCATCAAGACCCGCTTGGCAACGGGCGCCGGGACGGCACTCGACCATGTGGAAGGTCACGCGGCTGGGAAGATGCGGGAAGAATGAGGCCGCGACTGCCTTGGCGTCATTGGATAAACTAGCAATCACCCGATCAACGTCACCCATGATCCCTCCGTGGTGGCAAAACGGCCTTGTCGACATCTCTGCTTCGCCGTATATTGCCGTTCTGGACGCTCCTTTGGCGATATAAAGCGCTTCGTCCGACGCGGCAGTTCGCCACTGCCATCACCCTGAACTTCAACGAGATTGTTTGCGATGGCTCATTTTGCCAAACGCATGATCTGGTGTGGGTTGATGGCACTCCAAGCGCTTGCCGCTCTAGCCACCATCCATGCTTGGACATGCACATTCATGCACGGTTGCTGATAGCTCTCGGAGGGGCGTGCCTACTGTGCGCGCCCTTCTCCTGCGATTGGTTGAGAGGCATTGAGACGGACGCGGCTCAAGGGTTCACGCAATCGAACGATATGCGCCCGTCTCAAAGAAAAAGCCCGCTGGCGAACCGGCGGGCAGTTGTGGCAAAATTTGCAACAACTGGATTGAGGCGGGACGGCAGCATCTTCATTTAAGCTCAAAAGAGCCCGCCTGCTTTCGCTACTCCACCCTTTCGGTAGGAGCCGCCTCAAACTGTCATCCTGCCGCCGGTACGCTTGCGCTGTGGGAGGTGTTCACGATGACGCTTACCCGGCGCGCCACCCGCCACAGACAGGAAGCGGATTGAGGCGGGCGACGATTGCTCATCGGCCCGTCGCTACCTCATAGCAACCGCCTCAAACTCTGCTTGTCGAGGGTGATGAGCAGCACCTCATCACCCCCGAGAAACAGACCGCGCCACCCGAGCAGGTCCAGATGATTCGCCAATGTCACAATTGCGCGCTAAGCTGCCTTCCTGCTGGCTGGTGCGGCGAGCTGGTGGGCGAAGATAGGAAAAGACAGACCTTCGCCGCGCGACGGAGGAGACCATGGCGTATTCCGAACTTTCCGACCGCGTGGCTACCTGCCCCACATGCCAGGCGGACAATGTTCTGATTGGCAGCGAGCTCGGCTCTGGCACTGAGATATGCTGTTCTCAATGCGGCGCTCATATTGGCCGATGGTCAGATACACGGGATCGGTATGTTGGGAGCGAACCGTATAGCGAAACGGGCGGGGATCTGCGCCAATAGAAAAAGCCCCGCAGTGTGAACCCCGGGGCCTTGGCGCAAGTAGCGCGATTACCAAAACCATAGGGTGATTTGGCCCCCTGCACAAGGGGGGCCAGAGGGGGCCACCCTACGCCGCCTCGCGGTTTTGAACAGGGTTTCCGTTCTCATCCTCGACGATCACAGCTTTACTACCGTCAGTCCAGCGGTGCGTTCGCGCTTTGACCGGCGGGTCCAGCTTGAAGAACTCGACCAGCACGTTCATCGCATCGAGCAATTCCTTTTCCGCCTTGCGGCGCGCCTTGCCGCTCTCGCCGTAGTGCAGTCGCTTCGCCAGCCGCCGTATCGATGAGCCTCCGATCACCACCGCATCAACAATGCCGGTCGCACGTCTACCCAATGCCACGCGCGCGTCGGCCAGTTCCCGCCGCGCATCGTCCTGCGCCGCCGTGATCTGATCCTGTTGCGGTCCCGACGTGTCGACCTTCACCGCCTCATAATCGATCGCTCGGGCCCCGCCGATCTGGGACAGGTCGAACAGCTTGGCATATCGGATCGCGGCAAGGGTCTGAGCCTCGGTGCGTGACTTTACCCGGGCCAGTCCGCCGATCAGGATCACCATATTGTGCGGGGTGAACTTGCGCTCCTCGTGCTTGGTCTCGACCTCCCCACTGGCCACCGCTTCCAGAAGGCCCTTTGTGACGCTGGGGTCATCGGTCAATCGGCTGGCGATGACCTTCTTGGGCTCGTTCTTGCCCTTGTTGACGATGGCGGCGAGTTCGTTATAGCGGCGGCGCGCCAGTTCGGTCCGGGCCATGTCGCGCGCCATGACGGCGTAGAGCTCGTGCAGCTGCTCGACGCATTTCTGGTATTCGGGAGAATGATCGTGGACGCCAGCGCTCAACTCCGCCTGGGCGGCGGGGAGCGCAGCAAGGGCCTGCTCGTAGGTGAGCGGCTTGGTCTTCTGGCCCTTGGTGGGCTTGGTCATAGATCGACCTCTCAGTTGAATGAGAGGTCGGGCAGTCGAAGTGAGACGCTGAACGGTATCAGCCCCTAGAACAGTGTCAAGAAAGAAATGCTCTCACCTCTTCCTTCAGCGCATCCAGGGTCATGCGCGTATGCCGAGCATCGTAAGTTTCCGCTCGACTGTTATAGATGCTTTGCTTAGCCACCAGCATTATCTTACCTTTGAGGTAGCGTGTTATTAGACGGGCATTGTCCGGAATGGGTATTTCATACCCATCTTCGTCGAGCCCAAGGTGCCCTTCATCCCAACGCCGCCGGCTGACATACCCATCAGGGCCCAGATCGAGCACAAGCTCGTACTCATCACCGACGACATCTCCCCGGCCAGTGGGGGGAATTTCTTCGAGATCGACTACGAAATATGACTCGCCGGGATGCCCCGGCAATCGCTGGAAGAATAGTTTTCGTGGCTTGAATAGGTAAAAGTAGCCAGGGCTTACCTGCATTTCTAAGCAGCCAACTTCATGGGAGGCTAGAAAACGGTCCCCGTCCATACCGCCGCCACTAGGTAGAAGCGCATGATTCAATGCTGCAAACGGTTCAAGAATCTGAAGCATTTCGGCAGCATCGTCCCATTCAATTCTGCCGCTGTTCAAGTTGCCGAACTGGGCCATCACGGTGTCTGCCCAGCGCTTTGTGTCTCGTTCTCGTGCCATTGAACTGCCCTCCGTTCATTAGTAGGTGTGCCCTTCTTGGCTGCCCAATTCAAGCCGCCCGCCGCTTCTTCCGCGTCCGGCGGAACCATACGCTCGCCAGCGCACGCCCAACCGGCATCCGGTGCGTCTTGGCGAACGCCTTGGCCTCGACGCCGAATTCCTCGTCGTTTCCGGTCAGCGCTTCCGATAGCGCGTCGGGCTCGACACTGTGCCGGAACTCGTCGTCGGTCATCAGGATTTCAGCTGCCCGGATATGCTCGCCCTTGATCGGGGCCAGTTCGGCCTTGGCCAGAACTTCGAGGATTTGACGCGCACGCATCGCACCCCACTTGTCGACCAGAGACCGGATAGCGCTGATCGCCACGGTTTGCCTCGGCTCGTACTGCGAGCACGGGTTGCGCATGATCGTGATACCGGCTCGCTCGCATACCTGCTCGATCGTTTTGGCGTCGTCATCGCTGGCGGCGACCTCGGCCCAATACCGATCCAGCGCCGAGATGTTCTTGCGTTCGCGGTTGATCGCGATGAAGTTTTCCGCCTCGGCCTGCGTGCCCTGGGCGTGGATGATGATCGCGGGGACGACACTGACCGCCGGGTGCCGACGAGCTGCTGCGAGCCGATGCTGCCCATCGGTGCAGTTGTAGCGGCCCTCCGCTGCCGGGGCGATGACGATGGCGCCAAAAGCATCCCAGGTGAACCAATCCAAGATGCGCTGCACCCGGGCGTCATCGAGGCCGCGCTGATAGGCCGGGTCTATGTCGATCAGGTTGACGTCGATCCAGTCGAGGACCGGGGGGTCGCCGGGATCGCGGTATTCGGTTGCAGTAGCGGGGTTCATACGATGTACCTCCTCAAAATTCCATCAATGTCTCGGGATCGGTCTGCCCCTTGTCGGTGCAAAACCGCCGTCCATATTCCTCGTTGACCTCATCGACGATGATCTGACGGACGGGGTCCTCTGGCGCGAACGCCAGTCGTTCAGCGACGATCTCGGTGAGGTGTCGCACCTCGTCGTCACTCAACTCGTCGAACATCGCGCTCAGACCGTCGATGAACGCCTCGGCCAAGCTCGTTGCCTCGGTGATGAACCTTTCTGATCCTTCGTCTTCCATTGTCTCAGCTCCTTGTTCCGTTCTTCTCTCGGCATCCCTCTGATCGTTCGATTTCCGTTGTCCAAGCTCATTGGAGAGGGTCGGGAAGACACACTACGCCCCGCGAACGGGGCGGGATGTGAAGCGGCAAGCTCATCGGAGCCGGGCCGGTCGTCACAGTCGGATACCATCTGTCCTTGCTTAAGGGCGCGCGGCGGCTGGCCTTACCGCGCATGGATGGCGCTCGCGAGCCGAAGCTCCCAGCGGCGCACTCCCCGTACCATCCGACCGATAGCGGGGCGTGGTGCACGACATTCTCAGCGTGCGTCCAGTGCGGGAACGATCAAAGCGATACCCTCTTGCTGCGCCCGACCGGGGTCCTGCTCCCCCATTATGGTCTTTCACGGATTGCGTCCGCTTCGGCTATCTTGAGCAGCTATGATCGATCCTTTTTGGCGATCGATGTGACGGCGTTCCATTCCGCCCATTTCCCGATGGCAATCCCGCCTGCCATCCCGCTTGAGGAAAGCGCCTGCCTGGCGTGCCGTTTACCGCTTTGCGCGTCACCGGCATTCACGACAGGAGTGAGCGCGCTTAAGGCAAGGGCGCCCCCTTTCTCACGCGGCGGAGCACCTTGTTTGTTGCTCCCCACATGTGACTGGAGGTTCTGCGCTGAAAATGATGTACGGCGGCGTGACAGTCGCGGCAGACCAGTACGAGGTCCATCAACCGCTCTGCCCCGAGGTTCTTGTATGTACGATGGTGAAGCTCCAGCCGCCCCTCGCATCCGCAGCCATGGCAGCGCTTGGGCAGTCGGCTAGACCAATATCGCCTCCGAACGTCTGCCCAATGAGCGCTGTTTAGGTACTCTCCATAGCTCGCGAAACCGAGAGCCCGGAGGCGCGAGTGGAATTCGGACTTACGCACGAATTGCCTCCCGGTTTAGCTTCATGAGCACACGCTGGACGGCAAAGATGCCCTGCTCGACGTGCAGATCGTTGAAGTCAGTTCCCACGTCGGGCGGCATCGCATAGGGCTTGCCAGCCTTGTGCGCGAAATACTCGCCTGCCCCCTTGCCATCGAACTGCTCCGGGCGCGCGGCGGGCGGGGCATCGTTATCGGCAGCAATCAGGCATCGAGCAGGCCGAGGCAGCGCACTCGCCACCTTGGCGATGTTGGATGCCGAGAAGCAGACGAGAACCGTATCGGTCCGATTGAGGCCACGCAGTGCGGTCCGGACAGACAAGGCCGTGGCGTATCCTTCGCACAGCCATATGTCCCGACCGCTGGCGATCCGGTGCGCCGCGCCGCCCATCTCGCCGCCGTAGAGGAATTTCTTGGTGCCATCCTCCCAGATGAGCTGGGCGCTGGTGACCTGCTTGCCGATCCTCGCCGGAATGACGATGGCCTCGGCTGCACCGGACGGCACGAGATAGTCGCCACCGATCCGCGCCGTGTCGCCGGCGGAAATGACCAGCGCCTGTTCATCGCGAAAGCCCTTGCGGGCGAGATAGGCGTGCTGGCCGGGCTTGGCTGCGGCAATGATCTGCCGGGCAAGGTTTGCGGCCCGCTCTGCCCTCTTGCGATCCTCGGCGTCCTGCGCGCGCCGCGCCTGTGCGTAACGCTTGCGATCCTCGACCGTCCGCTCTTTCTTGAGCCAGACGGTTGCCTTGTCGCCTGTTTGCCAGTTGACGGCGGTCACCCGTTCTTCATCAAGGATGATGCGCCCATCGCCCTTGCCGTTCTTTGCCAGCGTGTCGACGGGGATCCATTTACGCAGGGGTTGGCGCCCTCGGGGCGGCACGATGCCGACCGAAGCGCAGGCGCGGACAATGGCGTCATCCATCGTCATGCCGCGCTCCTCCGGTGTGATTTCCGGAACCGGGCGACCTCGCGCTCGATCAGCCCCCATTCGTCCTCTCGGACAGTTTTGGCGTCTCCGAAGGCTTCATAGAGCCCAAAAGGCAAGGTGCTGTCAGGGTAGATTCCGCGCCAGATCGCATAAGCTCTCTTCCGCGCCGCGACCTCGCCCTTCCGGCCATTCGCCAGACAATAAACCACCGCCGCGTTCCATATCCTCCGGGGGTTGTCGAGGCATCCCGCCCGCAACCCTTTTCGAGGGGCAAATGCCTTTGCCGCCGCGTGGTCGAGTTCGATCAGTTCACCTTGTACATACTGAATCTCGCCACGGGCCGGACGCTGCCATCCGCAGGCAGGGCAAGCATCCTGCGCGGGCACCATTTGGGTGCCGCATTCTCCGCAGAAGCGCTCTTTGCGCACCTTCTCGGTTGGCTCTCGAACCTCGGCGTCCTTTTTCTGAGCGGTCGAAAGCGTATCCACCCCATACTCGAACAGCCAAGCCGTGTCGTCAGCGAAGGAAATGCAATTGCCCGAGTGGTCGAGCCAAAGGCCAAACTCCTTGCCCGGATGGATGCGCATAACGCGCCCCATTTCCTGAATGTGGCTCGAAAAACTCTTGCGATAGGGTCGGCACGAGATGCCGCAAAGAACGTCCGGGACGTCAAAGCCCTTTGTCAACACGGCGCATGAGACCAGCCCATCAATGGCACTGTCGGGTTTGCGGAACTCGGCGATCTTGTCGCGCCGGTCGCCGTCATCCTTGTCGAGATAGCTGATCTGCTGGAAATTGAACCCGGCCTCGGCGAACTGGCGACACAGTTCCGCGCCGTGCTTCACCGATGGCGAGAAAACGATGGTTTTGACCGGTCCACCAAACGTCTTGCGTGTCTGCTCAATCCACGTGTCGACCACGTTGCCGATGATCGTGATACCGCGCTGCCCTGCATCTTCTTCCGCATATTCGCCGTCGAATTTCTTCTTGGCGCCGGTCATGTCCGGGCTAACACAGGCCTTAACCCGTAGCGGAGCAAGGAAGCCCTCGGCCAGCAGCTTATTGACGGTGGTGCTGTTGACCAGCCCATCCCAATGATCCGCCATGCCAGCCGTGAAGGGTGTGGCCGTGAGGCCTACAGCTTTGGCTGTCTCCACACGTGCGATCAGGTCGATATTTGCCTTATAGATCGCGTGGCACTCATCCCAAATAATGAGGTGAGGGAGCAAGTCGTCCTGCACTTGAGCGAGACGCATGGCCAACGTCTGCGCTGAAACAATCTGCACCGGCTTGGCATAGTTCGTCAGATAGTGGTCGGCCTGGATAACGCCGTGGTCGATGCCATAGGACGCAAACCGCTCACTGGTCTGATCGATGAGCGCTACACGATCGACAATGAACCAAGCACGCGAACCTTTCCGCTGGGCTTCCTGAACAATTTTCATTGCCATTTCGGTCTTGCCAGCACCGGTCGGGGCCACGAGCACTTGTCGCCGCTTGCCCTCGCGTATCCCGTCGCGCAGTAGCTGCACGGCATGATCCTGATAAGGTCGCAGGTTGATCTCGCGGGACGCGCCACCGAAAAGCATGTTCATTGCGCTGGCCCCGTTTCGCCGCGCACGACGTGGTCAGCCTTGGAGACGAACCACGACCAGTCACACTGGTCCACGCCTTCTGGCTTCGCGCGATAAAGCAGCCGCAGAAACTCAGTCCACGGCTTCGGCAATCCATCGTCGAAAGGTGAGGCGGCACCAGCGTCATGCAGGTGCGGCTCGAGCAACGCGCCGTTATCGGCGAGCCATGCACGTTGCTCGTCGGACAAATTGATCGGGTTGACGATTTTCATGCGCCCGCCATCGAGCACCACGTCCGCGCCCAGCGCCCGCACTTTGGCAAGTATCGTCGCCACGTCAGCCACGGGGCACCTCGCCGGTTTTCCGATCGATCACGATGTCGTCGTTCGCACCGGCCTCAATGGCCTTTTTCTTCCAGTACTCCGCCGAACGAAGGTTTCTGACCTTTTCCTCGCTCTCGCGCTCGACCTGGCGCTGGAGGTTGGCGATCCGCTCGCGCAGCCCCTCGACAACCTCCTCGAACCCACCGCGCTCATATTCAACGACCATGTCGTCGTATTTCGTGAGGGTTTCCCGAAGCTGATCAATTTCAGCCTTCTGGTCCTCATTGATGTTCCGCAGTTCCTCAATCTCGCTCAGAAGAAAGGCAATGCGCTCGGCGTCGTCCTCTTTTGACGAACCGCGTTTGGCTACCGCCTCGACCTTTCGCGCCTCGTACGCCTTCACGTCATCGGAAAGGTCGGTGCGGGCCTCCTCACGCTGGCGGTCGAACTCGGCCTGCTGATCGACCTTTGCGGCCTTTTTGGCTTCGACCACCGCACCGATGGCTTCATTCGGCTGCTCGCCCGCCGCGACCCTCTCCTTAACTGCCTCTAAGGCGACGGGATCGTCCTTGAGAACACGTGCCTCGCGCTTGGAAATGTCCGCCGCGGCGGACAAATCTACGCCGACGCTTTCGAGCGCAGACGTGACCTTTGCCTGATCAATCAACTCATACGCGCGAGACCGACCGATCTCCCACCGCTCCTTGCAGTAGGCCTCGAAGGTCTTGTGGGTGGCGCGATAGAGCTTGCCATCGCGAATTTCTGTCAGCGCCTTGCCGACTTCGATAAAAACCGTGACGCCGCGCGAAATAATGCCTTCGCAGACGGCGAGCCGACCGACCTCTGTTTTGGAAAGACCACTCATAACCGCTCGATCCTCCGCGCATCGCAAAAGGCGTCCAGGGCTCGGCGCAGATAGACCTTCGCGAGAGCGCGGCGGCTGAGCACACCAATGGCGACCGGCCCCTCGAATGGCACTGCGTTGCAGGCCGTAACAAATGAACCGACCGAACGGATGAGGGTTTCAGTGCTCGCCACGCCAGCACGATCGGTTACGTTAACACCGACTGCCGCTCCAAAATCAGGCAAGGCTTCGCCGGTCGCGATTGTGTCGCGTTTCATTTTCTCACCTATGTCTTGGGTCTGGCGCGGTTCTCACTTCGACTGCCCGACCCGGTTAAACTCGTGTCAGGCGGCCTTCTCTGGCGCCACTTCATGCGCGCCGAGCAGCACCTCGATCATCTTTTTGATCGCTCCCCGCGGCACAAGCTCGCCGGTTTCTATCCGATGCACGGTAGACTGGTTACAGCCAATCTCGGCCGCCAGCCGGTATTGCGACCATTTCCGCTCAATTCGCAGGGCCTTCAATCGCTGCGGCACCGAGTTCAAAGTCATCATCTCCGGCCTTTTATTAAATACAATTCGTAGTTTTATGCTTTAAGCATCACGATATGTCAATGCCCTTCGCATCTCAAAGTGTGCTAAACGCATTGCAGGAAGACAAAGGGCCGAAAAATGCAGCAGCACGAACGACTGAAACTCGCCCGCCAGAAGGCCGGATATCGAACAGCAACGGAGGCAGCGAACGCGCTGGGCACATCGGTTCCCACTTACACCGCTCATGAAAACGGCAGTCGCGGCCTTACTGTTCGGACCGCAGAACTGTATTCACGACGATTTAAAGTTCGGACCAGTTGGCTGCTAACAGGAGAGGAGCCGATGCACTACTCCGACTCGCCAGATTACAGGCCGTTGCCGGAAGTCACTGAGGAAGCGTGGGGGAAATACATTCCTGGCGAGCGCTATCGCGGGATAGCCGAAAACTCGGTCGCTGAGATTGACCCTTTCGCCTCAGAGAATTCAAGTGTCGACAATTATGAAGCCGTGGGGACATGGTCCTTTCCTAGCGATTTTTTGACAGGCGTTTTAGGCATTAGGCATGAGGACATTTTTCTGGTGGCACTACCGGATAACTCCATGATGCCCATGCTCCAACTAGGCGATCGTGCCATTGCTGATTCGTCGATAAGGAGATATCGCGGGGACGGGCCCTATGTAATCAGGGACGTTGATGGGAACCTCTATGTGCGGCTACTGACCAAGCTCCTCTACAATCGAGAAGAGGGCGACATGAGCATCGCAACCCTCAACCCCGGCGAGGCCTACTTTGTCCACGCGCAAAAGATTGATATCGCCGGCAAAGTGATCGGAAAGGTTGGAGCGATCTAGCAACATCAAATTTTCTACAAATTGCATTGACATCTAAAATGCTTTGCGCATTAATGCATCCAGCGTCATCACGTTGGAGGCCGATATGCCGTCCCTTCCCATCGTCGCCATCGCAGGCACGGAAATCCACCAGATCACCTATAAGGGTGAGCCTGTCGTCACGTTCGGAATGGTGGATGAAGTCCATCAGCGGGCGGATGGTACAGCGAGCCGCAACTTTCGCGAAAACCGCCAGCGCTTTGTCGAGGGCGAAGATTTCATCGAACTCACATCCGACGAAATACGTCGCATGTCGGATGCGGGGGCGTTCCCCGCACGTACCGCTCGTGGAACTATTCTCACGCGCCGGGGCTATCTCAAGCTCGTGAAGCCGATGAACGATGACCGGGCATGGGAAGTCCAAGGCGAAATGATCGACCGGTACTTTCTGGTCGAGCAGATTGCCGAAGCTGTCACCAGCCGCCCGCGCATCAGTTCCGATCTCCGCGAGACGCGTCAAACGTTCCTTGAAGCCGCCCGCATCGCCAAGATCGCGGGGCTCACCGGTAACGCGGCGATCCTTTCCGCCGCTGACGCCACCAAGCGCCTGCTCGGTACTGATCCGCTCGAAATCGTCGGACGCACTCACCTGCCCGCACCGACCAACGACGCAATGGTCAACCCGACTATGATCGGCAAGGAACTCGGCGTCTCCGCCCACATGGTGAACATTCACCTTGAGGCTTGCGGCTATCAGGACGTGTTCCGCGACGACAAGAACAAGCTCATCTATCAGCCCACCGCCAAAGGCTCCGAAGCGGGCGGGCGGCTTGTCGACACCGGTAAGAAGAGCGGCGGGCGCATGGTCCAGCAGCTTCTCTGGCCGACCAGCATCATCGAGCGCCTGCGCGCCGAAGCATTCACACCTGCCTGAAACGATAGCGGCTCGGGCAGGCTGCCACCTGTCCCGAGCCTTCAACCAAGAACTTGGAGGTTCACATGGTTTCCAAAAAGAATAACCCACAATCCGCGCCGATTCCAGATGGCGGCGTAAGGTCAAAAGCGAAAGCGGCCGATCACGTCAACCGGGCCAAGGCCATCGCCACCACCGTCTGGCACGCCATGCAGAACAGCGGCGAACTGACCGAAAACGATATCGGGGCGTTGGCCGACACCCTCTATGAGGCCATCCTCCGGCTGGCGGAGGCTGAAAAGGACCTCAACGTCTACCACGTCCCGCTGATCGGAGAAGTGGCATGAAGACGGGACGCGAATTGGCCGATCTCATGGCCCAAGCGGATAATGCCGCACTCAACGTTGATGCCCTGATCCGTCTGATTGAGGAAACAGCATGGAGCATGGTGAACCACATTACGGATGGTCACGTCTGCACCGTTGATGACAATGCCCGTATGTCGGCGCTGCACACTGCGGCACTGATGGCTCGCCAAGACTTTGCGGTCATTCAGCAAGCCGTTTCCGAAGGCGCGCAATTCATCACGATAAAGGCGTCGGGAGGGCAGCATGATGAAGCGGCGTGACCCTCTCAAATCTCTGTCGGTGGCTGAGCCTTTCGACGGGATGACCGACTTCGATGATGTTCTTGCCAATGCTCGCGACCAGCTTCGCGTCATCGCCGCTATCATTGAGTCCGCCGAGCGGTATCACGACACCTATGGCACGAACCCCGACGATGAAGGCTCTGTCCTCGTGGTGGCTGCACGCAGGCGGGTTCGCGACCTGCTCGATGATTGCGACCTCGTGCTCGAACGTCTTGATCGTGAAAGCGGGGAAAAGGCAGCGTCATGACCCGCCAACAGATCGAAAACGAGATCGAGCGGCTTATCGCGCTGCTCGATCAGATGGACGGCGATCCGGATTTCGAGATCGAGACCGACTTCGACGTCAATCCCATCAGCCTTGATTACGACCGGCGCCCAGCGCGCCAGATCAGGAGGGCAGCATGAACCCGTTCCTCGCCAACTCGAATATCCGCGACGTTGCCGGTAACGTTCGTCACGAACTCTACGTCCTCAGCGCCCTTCTGTTGTCTCTCGAAATCTGCTCCGACAGCAAATTCGAGAACTGCGCTGAGGAGGCGGCGTCTCTGATCGCCGCTGCTCGGGAGCGGCTCGGGCAATTGCTCATCCACGCTGATGACACGGCAAAGGGTCGGTCATGGCGCGCAAGGGCGGAAGGGGGTGAGGCATGATCGCCCTCGCCATCAAAGCCCGCGCCTTGCTCGACGCGGTGGATTTCGACAACAACGGCAAAATGGTCGCTGGCGTCTACCGTGGCGGCAACGGCGGGCTGATTTCCCGAGAGACGATCATCGCCGCCGACGAGTTGCGCAAGGTTCTGGAATCTGGCGACTACTCGCCGTCCTTCGACGGGTCGAACTCCGAGCAGATGGCCTTGGCGGTCGATTTCTGTGCCGAGATCAACCGGGCGAGCGGGGTCACGCCCGAAGGGCTGCTCGACATGACCAAGCGGCTCTATGAGGCGGGAGGGCGGATATGAGCACCACCCCTGACACCCCTAATGCCGGGGCTGACGGCCTGAAATCCACCGATTTGGCCACCACCCCTCACTTCGACCCGATGGAGCTGGAGATCATCCCCGGTCGCAGGGTTAAGGACCTCAAGTCCCGAGAGGAATGTGCCGTCGCCCTGACCCAGATCGACATGCAGATCGAGGGTATCCTTGCCCAGATCAGCAAGGCGGAGGCCGATCCAGACAGCACCCTCAACAAGCCCGGCTGGCGCTCAAAGGCACAAGCCGCAATCCGGTGGAAGAAAAGGACCCGCGCGGCGGTGAACCGGTTGGCCTCGCACCTGCCCCACCCCGCCGGTGACGCTCGTAAGACACGGGCGCAAATCGTGCTCGACACCTTCGCCCAAGAGCATGGGCAAGCCGAGTTCGACCGCATCTATGAACTGGCGCGAGAAAGGCATCCCGAAGCATGGGAGGGGCAGCTATGAACCGGCATGACGATATTCCGGAGGACGTGTCAGCCACCGCACGTGCGAGCGCCAGTAAATGCCGCTCCGCCATTTTCCATCTTACCGAAAAGTCTGCGGGGGTTTGGGCGGAAGGCGGCGTGATAGAGGCAATGAACGAAGCTTTCGCCCGGGCCATTCTGGCTGAGCGGCAGCGGTGCGCTGACATAGCGGAGACCGCCGCGATCAATGACGAGGGCGAATACTGGATCGCTGCCCGTATCGCCGAGGGCATCCGCACGGGTGTGGAGGTGCAACCATGATGGCCTTCCTCGAATTCACGTTCCAGAGCTTCTGGCACTTCGCTGGCGTGCTGATGCTGATCTATCTGCCGTGCTGGGCAGCGGTTGCCATCGTCACGGTCATAGGCCGCTCGGTCGAGGGGATCGGGAGATGAGGCTGTCGTGGACCACCGCCTGCGTACTGGTGGCCTATCAGTGCGCGTTGTGGGCGAGCGAAATTCAGCCCCAGCACCTGTTCGCACCCGAGTTCATCTGGGCTTGGTGGATAAGCGCGTTCTTCTGGACGCTGACCGCCATCAGGACAGCGGCGGGGTGGTACGATGACTGAGCGCGACGACCGCCCATTTACCACTGAAACACTCGCTGAACGCTGGGACTGCTCACAGCAGCACATTCGTGATTTGATAGCTGCGGGTCGCCTGTCTGCCTTCCGGGTCGGCAGGCTGATCCGAATCCCAGCAACAGTAGTGAGGGACTTTGAATGTCCGAACTCAGAATCAAGCTCTACCGGGGCACATGGTACGCCGTGTGGAACGACCCCGGCGGCGCCACCCAGAGGCGTTCCCTTCGTACCAAGGATCGTGAGGAAGCCGAGCGACGCCTGATCGACCTGCAAGTCGATATGGCCGCGCCTCCCGGCTCCCTCGTTGGCGAGATCGTTGATGCGTACCTGACCGAGAAAGACGGTCGCATCACTGATCACGCGCGCCTGAAATACGGATGGGATCGAGCCAAGGGGCACTTCGGCCACCTCAGGCCCGACCAGATCACCCGCGAGACCTGCCGAGAATATATCGACCAGCGCAGGCAACAGGGTGAGCGGGCGCGTGGAAAGCCGATCGGCGATGGGACGATCCTCAAGGAACTGAACATCGTCCGCCAGGCTCTCAACTGGCACGGCACCCAAGGAGCCGTATTCGAGGCTCCTAGCCAACCACCACCGCGAGATCGGCATCTGACGCGGAAGGAGTTTGCAAAGCTCCTCGATGCGTGCAGCGCGCCGCATATCCGGCTCTATATGGTGCTGGCGCTTTCCACCGCTGGCCGCAAGTCGGCTATCCTGCAGTTAACGTGGGATCGAGTGGATTTCGAGCGGGAGCAAATCCGGCTCGGCGTCGTCGGGGAGCGGAACCGAAAGGGACGCGCCCTCGTGCCAATGACCGACCGGCTCAAGGCTGAACTGCTCGAGGCCAAGGCGTTGGCGATCACCCCGTATGTGATCGAATATGCCGGTGAGAGAGTGCTGAACATCAAGAAGGGATTCGCGGCAGCGGTTAAACGTGCCGGCCTCGACGATGTGACGCCTCACGACCTACGCCATAGCGCGGCGGTTTGGATGGCCGAGCAAGGCATACCGATGGACGAAATTGCGCAATTTCTGGGCCACACCGACCCTCGGATCACGTATCGCGTATATGCTCGATACTCCCCGAAATATCTCAAGAAGGCGGCTTCCGCCCTCGAATTCTGACCCTTCTGGTTCAATTGAACCAAGGTTCACTGTCTGCCACCCCTTGAAGCAAAAATTAAAATCAACAATTTCAAGGGCTTAAGTGGTGGGAGTAACTGGGATTGAACCAGTGACCCCTGCCGTGTGAAGGCAGTGCTCTCCCGCTGAGCTATACTCCCGTCAGACGGCGTTGCGTCTGGTCATCCTGCCTTTGGGAAAGGGCAGGGAGAGAGAATGGTGGGCGTAACTGGGATTGAACCAGTGACCCCTACGATGTCAACGTAGTGCTCTCCCGCTGAGCTATACGCCCATCTCTCATTTGCAAGCGCTGCGTCAGCAGCCCCTGCGAGGGCGATACACCACAAAACCATCGCCCTGGTCAATAGGATAAGTCGGCCGATGCGATCGATCAAGGGCGCGGGTGGAAAACCGGCCCGTCAGGCGGCCAGCAGACGCTCGACTTCCCCCACCAGTTCCCTCAAGTGGAACGGCTTGGAAAGCACCGAGGCGCCCTTGGGCGCTTCGCTGTCGGGATTGAGCGCGACGGCGGCAAAGCCGGTAATGAACATCACCTTCAGATCGGGGTCGAGTTCGGTGGCGCGGCGGGCAAGCTCGATCCCGTCCATCTCGGGCATCACGATATCCGAGAGCAGAAGCGTGAACGGTTCCTCGCGCAGCCGCTCATAGGCCGAGCGGCCATTATCGTAGGCAACGACCTCGTAGCCGGCGTTCTTGAGCGCGCGGGTGAGAAAGCCGCGCATGTCGTCATCGTCTTCCGCCAGCAGGATTCGGTTCATCATCGTCCAGAATTTCCGCGCATACGCCTCGTTTGGTGATTCGCATGTTTTACAAAAGCGTCTTCGCTGGCAAGCCGGTTGCATTGTCCGGTGGACAAGTGCCGTCCGCCCATGCACAGTTATCGGAAAAAGGGCACCGATTTGCCGGATAGATCATTTTGTTGGTTGCGCTTCCAGACCGGATAAGAGGTGCCCGCCTATTCTGGAAACGCTCCACTCCAGGGAGTTGCCGTGCACTCGGACTTTGAGGACCGGCCCGCATTCGAGACCATCCGCCCGCGCCGCCAGCTTGCGCCTGTCGTGCTCAACTCGCCCCATTCGGGCTCGGACTATCCCGAGCGGTTCTTAAAACTCTCCCGGCTCAATTCCCATACCATCCGGCAGTCCGAGGACGCCTATATCGACGAGATCTTCTCGCGCGCGCCCCGTATGGGCGTGCCTCTGCTCCGCGCCCGCTTTCCGCGCGCCTATCTCGACGTCAACCGCGAGCCTTACGAGCTCGACCCGCGCATGTTCCGCGAGGCGCTGCCCGAGCACTACAACACCACCAGCCCGCGCATCGCGGCGGGGCTGGGCACCATCGCGCGCATCGTTTCGGAAAACCGGCCCATCTACCGCGATCTCCTCTCCCTCGAGGACGCGGCCATGCGCATAGAGGGCATCTACAAGCCCTATCACCGTGCCCTGCAGGGCCTTTTGTCCGACACGCTGTCGCGATTCGGCATCGCGGTGCTGATCGACTGCCACTCCATGCCGCGCCTTTCGCGCAGCAATGACCGCTCGGTCCCCGATGTGGTGCTGGGCGACCGCTATGGCGCCTCCTGCGCCCCGGCCATCGTCGATCTGGTTGAAAACATCTTTGTCGGCGCCGGGTTGAGGGTGGCACGCAACCGGCCCTATGCGGGCGGGCACGCGACCCGTACCTATGGCCGCCCGCGCTACGGCGCCCATGCGCTGCAAATCGAAATCAGCCGCCACCTCTACATGAACGAGGCGACACTGGAAAAGAACGAGGGGTTCGCAGCGCTCAGCCAGGTCGCGAGCCGCCTCGTGGCCGCGCTGATCGATTTCGACGCCGTAAGCCTCGCTCAACCGCAGGCGGCCGAATAGCGGCGACGGCCAAAAAATTCCGGGATCAGGAAAAAGAGTGGGCCGCGCGGAGCGGCCCAAGTCAAGGGAGGAAACGTTGGCAGTTCACGAGGTTTCCTGAACTGGAAAAGAACTACCAAACCATCATGCAATATTGTGCTTGAACCTTTTTCGGGGATGACGCAAGTGCGACCATCGCACCAAGGCCTACAATCCATACCCCCTGTTGCAAAAAAGAATCACTTTCGGAAACCATTTGTTAAACACTATGAACGAGTGGTTTACGGCCCGCGCCATTCGTCCGTTCCTCCCCAAGATTTTGGCAAGCCATGACAAATTCCGCCTCAGCCCTGCCCGCCACCGCCGAGATCGCCGCCACTCTGCGCGCCGCCGCCGACGCGGCCCGCCCGCTCACGCTGGGGCATTTCCGCACGCAATTGGCTGTGGACAACAAGCTGGCCTCAGGCTTTGACCCGGTGACCGCCGCCGACCGGGAAGCGGAAACCGCTATCCGCGCCGTCATCGGGGATCGCTTCCCCGACCACCAGATCGTCGGCGAGGAATGGGACATGAAGGCCACCGGCAGCCCCCTCACCTGGATCATCGATCCGATCGACGGCACCCGCGCCTTCATCTCCGGGGTTCCGGTCTGGGGCACGCTGATCGGCCTCACCCGGAATGGCCGCGCCGTCGCCGGGCTGATGGAGCAGCCCTTTACCGGCGAGACGTGGCTTGCCGCCGGAGGCGAGGCAAGCTTCATTCGCGACGGCACCAGCCAGCCCATCAGGACCAGCGCCGTCACCCGGCTGGCCGCTGCGCGGCTCTCGACCACCACGCCCGAGCTTTTTTCAGAACCCCACCTGGCGGGGTGGAACGCAGTCCGGAAGGCGTCGCTTTTCGTGCGCTACGGGCTCGATTGCTACGCCTATTGCCTTCTGGCTTCGGGCCATCTCGATATCGTCGTCGAAGCGGGCCTCAAGGACGTCGACATCGCCCCGCTGATCCCCATCATCGAGGCTGCGGGCGGCACGATCACCACCTGGGACGGCGGCCGCGCCGAACAGGGCGGCACCTGCGTCGCCGCCGCGACGCCGGAATTGCACGCCGAAGCGATGAAGGTGCTGCGCGAAGCGATGCTGGGCGCGGTCTGAAGCGCCTGGCCCACCCATTTATTCTGTCGTCGCCCACTGGCGACGAAAGGAACATAAGAGCTTCAGGGCTTATTCCGCCTGCTCGGTAATGAACGCATCGAAGGCGGCAAGCACCTGTTCGCGGATGGCGTCGGTTTCCATGAACAATTCGTGCCGCGCGCCGGGTATGATCACGTGGCGTCCGTTGCGCATCCTCAGCCCTAGCATCTCTGTGGCCGCCGTATCCACGACGCGGTCGAGCGCGGCGGCACAGATAAAGACCGGGATCTTGAGGCTGGCGGGAAATTCATCGGCGTTGACCTGCGCCATCGCATCGAGCGATGAGCCAATCCAGCCCAGCGTTGGCGAGGTGACTTCGAGATCGGGGCGCACCGCGAGCACATCGACCGAACGCATGTAGCGCGCCTTGTCGCCCGTCAGCGGGTTGCCGGGAAAACTCGCCTCGCTCTGCGGCTTATCCTGCCGACGCGCCAGAGGCAGGCGCGAAAGCCCGAGAAACCGCAAGGCGCCTACCAGCCGCGCCATGCCATTGAGGCCCAGCGGCAGGCCGGGCAGCGCCACCATGGGCGAGGACAGGAACACCCGGTCGAACATCAGCCGGTCGCGTGCCGCGGCCAGAAGCGCCACGAGCCCCCCGGTCGAATGGCCCACGAGATAATAGGGCGGCGGGCAATCGGGCAGGAGTACGTTTTCGTGAAAGCTCGAAAGATCGAGCCAGTAATCGTCGAAATGTTCGACAAAGCCGTGTTTCCTGTTCGGGATCAGCCTGTCCGAGCCGCCCTGCCCGCGCAGATCGAAGGTTGCGACCGCAAAGCCGCGCTTCTGGAAGTCGGCGATGGTCTCGAAATATTTCTCGATGAATTCGGTCCGCCCCTGGACGATGCAGACCGTTCCCCTGTGCACCGGCCCGGTTCGCGGAAACCGCGCATAGCGGATGCGGACATTGTCGCGCGTTGAAAAATACCCCGCATGCGCGCCCTCGGGCACGGGGTTGGACGGCACGTCGCACAGCGTTGCAGGATCGGCGTCGGCAACAACGGTCATGATGGGCGAATCCCCCGGATGGTCCTTCTAGAGTGTTTCCAGCATAAGTGGATACCACTTATGCGGTTCGGAAACGCGATATAACAAAGACATAGAGCCCCTGTTTTGACTCCATCAAAACAGGGGCTCTAAGAACGATAAGGCCAAACCCCTTTCCAGACCATGAGGGACGCGCAAAAAGGCGAAGGCGCGCCGGCCGGGTGGGGCAGACGCGCCTTCTTTCAGCGAACACCGTTGCGGGGGGCGGTGAACGGGTCCGCTGACGAACACGGGGACCCCCCGCGTTCTTGAAACCGTTCTACCCGAGCCCGCCTGAACCCTTCCCCAGCGCGCCATTCATGCCCCGTTCATCGCCTCGAGGCGCCCCCTTGAACCGTCCCGAACGGGTTCCTATCTCTTTTTTGTCCGCCGGATGATCCGGGGACGCGGGCCGGAAATGTCTCGCCTTTTAAAGGGAGCCCCTCCGGCCAGCACAACTGTGATTCTTGCTTTACGTTCAGGAGAACACAAAATGCAACGTCTTGATTTTACCCCCTTTTATCGCTCGACCGTCGGTTTTGACCGCCTGTTCTCGCGCCTCGACAATCTCGTGGGCGAAGACGCCAAGACCTACCCGCCCTACAATATCGAGCGCACCGGCGATGACACCTATCGCGTTTCGATCGCGGTAGCCGGCTTTTCGACCGGCGATATCTCGATCGAGACCAAGGAGAACAACCTCGTGGTCAAGGGCGCCCGCGCCAACGGGTCCGACGGCAAGGCCCGCGAATTCCTCCATCGCGGCATTGCCGAGCGCGCCTTCGAGTTGCGCTTCCAGCTAGCCGAGTATGTGGAGGTCTCGGGCGCCGCCCTCGAGAACGGCCTGCTTCATATCGAATTGAAGCGCGAGCTTCCTGAATCCAAGCGCCCGCGCCAGATCGAGATCAAGGCCGCATCCGCGCCCACGATCGAAGACAAGACCGTGAACTGATCCGGCCTTAAGCGCCGATAGCAAGGCGCGGCCCCAAAAGCCGCGCCATTTCTTGTCGCGGAACCGTCTTGCTCCATAAAGGTTTGGTGAGTCGGGTATCGCCAGCACTTAAAGGATTTCGACCATGAAGACCCCCTCGATCGCGCTCAAGGCCAACGCCAAGTCCACCGTCATCGACATTCTCAACGCCCGCCTCGCCGACTCCATCGATCTGGCGCTGGTTACAAAGCAAGCCCACTGGAACCTCAAGGGTCCCGACTTCATAGCCATTCACGAAATGCTCGACCCCATGCGCGCATCGCTCGATGAACACGTCGATACGATCGCCGAACGCGTGGCCCAGCTCGACGGCATCGCCATGGGCACCAGCCAGGTCGTCGCCAAACAGACCAAGCTCGCCCCCTACCCCACCGATATCCGCAAGACCATGGACCATCTCGCAGCCCTTGCCGAGCGCTACGCGGCGCTCGCCAATCAGGTGCGCGAGGATATCGACGCGACCGAGGAAGCGGGCGATGCGGACGCCGCCGACATTCTCACAGCCTTTTCGCGCGACCTCGACAAGAATTTGTGGTTCATCAAATCCCATCTCGAATAGGATTTTTCTGCTCGGAAAAGAGCGGATTTCAGGCGGACACCATCACCGGTGCCCGCCTTTTTTCATGTCATTTTTCCTTCCCCCGATGATGCAAAGCCGCTTGATCGAAAAAAAGAAGTGTGCAAATCTCGCAGATAGGGCAGCACTCCTGCCCCATTAAAGGCGGTGCTCCGGTCTCCCCGGCTGTGCCGCGCGCCGGTCAGCCGCCCGCAAGAAACGGCATGGCGAAGGACCGGTGGGACTGACAAGGCAGGCCAGGACCTTTTCGTTCAGCCGGCCGGAGGCGAACGGTTTTCGATTGGCCGGAAAGCAGCGTATACTGCGCTGCGCGCGGCAACGGAACGCGCCTTGCGGGCGGGCAGCGGAAAACGCGGCGGATGCCTTGCGCCCGGACCTGAGCGGCCATTTGGATAGAGCGCCGCTCCATATTGAATTGCCGACCTGCTCACCCGAGCCGTGCCGACGAGGACGACCCGAGCAGGATCATTGTCTCTTCCCGGTGTCCGCGAGGATGGATGCCGGGTGTTTTGGCGAGGAAAAAGAAATGGATGTAATGCAAATGAGTGTCTTACGGGCGGATGCGCGTCTTTCGGGAACGCCTCCGTCCAAACCCGCTATCCCTTCCAGGGGGCTTTACGACCCCCGCAAAGAGCACGATGCCTGCGGCATCGGCATGATCGCCAACATCAAAAACATCAAGAGCCACGAAGTGGTCGAAAAGGGTCTCGAAATCCTCGAGAACCTCGAACATCGCGGCGCCGTGGGCGCCGACCCCCTGATGGGAGACGGGGCCGGACTGCTCGTGCAGATCCCCCACGCTTTTTTCCAGAAAGTCACGGATTTCGCGCTGCCCGAACCGGGCCATTACGCGCCGCTGATGATCTTTTACCCCAACGATCCTTCCCTGCGCGAGCGCTGCGCGGACCTGATGCGCAAAACGCTTGCCGCCGAAGGGCTCGCGGTCATCGGCGAGCGCGTCGTCCCAACCGATAATGCCTGCCTTTCCCAAGGCGTGATCGCCACCCAGCCGATCATCGAGCAGATGTTCGTTGCGCGGTCCCAAGGGCTCGACAGCATCGACGACTTCGAGCGCCGCCTGCTCATCGCCCGCAAGGTGATTTCCAACACCGTCTATGGCGAAATCCCCGAGGTGCAGGACGATAACGGCTTTTACATCGTTTCGATGTCGGCCCGCACCATCGTCTACAAGGGCATGTTCCTTGCCGACCAGTTGGACAGGTTCTATCCCGACCTGCACGATGAAATCTTCGAGAGCGCCATCGCGCTGGTGCATCAGCGTTTTTCGACCAACACCTTCCCGAGCTGGAAGCTCGCCCACCCCTACCGCATGACCATCCACAATGGTGAGATCAACACCATCCGTGGGAACGTCAACTGGATGGCGGCACGGCAGGCTTCGGTCAACTCCAACCTCTTCGGCGCGGAAATCTCCAAACTCTGGCCGATCTCCTATGAGGGCCAGTCCGATACCGCGTGCTTTGACAACGCGCTCGAATTCCTCGTGCGCGGGGGCTATCCGCTGCCCCACGCCGCGATGATGCTCATCCCAGAAGCCTGGGCGGGCAACCCGCTAATGGACGAGGAACGCCGCGCCTTTTACGAATATCACGCCGCCCTCATGGAGCCCTGGGACGGCCCCGCCGCCATGGCGCTGACCGACGGGCGCTATGTTGTGGCAACGCTGGACCGCAACGGATTGCGCCCCGCGCGCTATCTCGTGACCCGCGAGGGCCATGTGGTCCTGGCCTCCGAATCCGGGGTGCTCGATATCCCGGACGAGGACGTCGTCGAGCGCTGGCGGCTCCAGCCGGGACGGATGCTGCTGATCGATCTCGAAGAGGGCCGCATCGTTTCCGACGACGAGATCAAGAAGACGCTGGCGGGCAAGAACCCATACGCCCAATGGCTGGGCCGGACCCAGATCGTCCTCGAGGACCTGCCCGAAACCACCCCCAAGGCCCCCGAGCCCACCGATGCCCTGCTCGACCGCCTGCAGGTCTTCGGCTACACGCAGGAAGACATCAAGCTCCTGATGGCCCCAATGGCGACCACGGGCCAGGAAGCCGTCGGCTCGATGGGCACCGACACCCCGCTTTCGGCACTCTCGGACAAGCCCAAGCTGCTTTATACCTATTTCAAGCAGAATTTCGCGCAGGTCACCAACCCGCCCATCGACCCGATCCGCGAGGAATCGGTGATGAGCCTTGTGTCCTTCATCGGCCCGCGCCCCAATCTTTTCGATCTCGAAGGGCTGTCCACCGTCAAGCGCCTCGAAGTGCGCCAGCCCATTCTCACCAATGAGGATCTCGAAAAAATCCGCGCGCTCGGGGATATGCCCGACAACCAGTTCCACACCGCAACCCTCGACATCACCTACCCGGTGGGGCTCGGGGTCGCGGGCATGGAGCCCGCGCTCGACGAGCTTTGCGCGCGCGCCGAAAGCGCGGTGGGGAACGGGTACAACATCATCATCCTCTCGGACCGTCTGGTCTCGGCGGAACGGCTCGATATCCCCACGCTTCTGGCGCTCTCGGCGGTGCACAACCACCTGATCCGCAAGGGGCTCAGGACCTCGACGGGGCTCGTGGTCGAGACAGGCGAGGCGCGCGAAATCCATCATTTCGCGATGCTCGCCGGATATGGCGCGGAAGCCATCAACCCCTATCTCGCCTTCGAGGTGCTGGCCTCCCGCCATGCCGAGGGCGCATTTCCCGAGGAGGTCGATGCCCAAGAGGTCGTTCACCGCTATATCAAGTCGGTGGGCAAGGGGCTGTTGAAGGTCATGTCCAAGATGGGCATTTCGACCTACCAGTCCTATTGCGGCGCGCAGATTTTCGATGCGGTGGGGCTTTCGAGCCCTTTCGTTGAAAAATACTTCTTCGGTACCGCCACCTCCATCGAGGGCGTGGGCCTGCTCGAAATCGCCGAGGAAAGCCTGCGTCGGCACAAGCTCGCCTTTTCCAACGACATGGTGCTGCGCAAGGCACTCGAAGTGGGCGGAGAATATGGCTACCGCATCCGCGGGGAAGCCCACGCCTGGGAACCCGACATCGTCGCCAACCTCCAGCACGCGGTGCGCGGCAAGGAGATCGACGCCGCGGAAGCGCAGGCGCGCTATAATGCCTTTTCAAAGGCCGCCAATGGCGACAGTGCGCAACGCCTCACTATCCGCTCGCTCTTTACGATCAACCCGCTCGGCCCCGAAATCGACATTTCCGAGGTCGAGCCCGCCGAAGCGATCGTCCGGCGCTTTGCGACCGGGGCCATGAGTTTCGGCTCGATCAGCCGCGAGGCGCACACGACGCTTGCCGTCGCCATGAACAGGATCGGGGGCAAGTCCAACACCGGCGAGGGCGGCGAGGAACCGGACCGGTTCAGGCCCCTTGTCGACGGCTCGACGAACCCCCAGCGGTCCGCCATCAAACAGATCGCCTCGGGCCGGTTTGGCGTCACCGCCGAATATCTGGTCAACGCCGACATGCTCCAGATCAAGGTCGCCCAAGGGGCAAAGCCCGGCGAGGGCGGGCAGCTTCCCGGCCACAAGGTCGATTGGGTGATCGCCAAGACGCGCCACTCGACGCCGGGGGTCGGGCTGATCTCGCCCCCGCCGCACCACGACATCTATTCCATCGAGGATCTTGCCCAGCTCATTTACGACCTCAAGAACGTCAACCCGGAGGCGGACGTTTCGGTCAAGCTCGTCTCGGAAGTGGGCGTGGGCACGGTCGCGGCGGGCGTTGCCAAGGCGCGGGCCGACCACATCACCATTTCCGGCTTCGACGGCGGCACCGGCGCTTCGCCTCTGACCTCATTGAAGCACGCCGGCGGGCCGTGGGAGATCGGGCTGGCCGAAACGCACCAGACGCTGGTTCTCAACCGGCTGCGCTCGCGCGTGGCCTTGCAGGTGGATGGCGGGTTCAAGACGGGCCGTGACGTGCTGATCGGCGCGCTTTTGGGGGCGGATGAATTCGGCTTTGCCACCGCCCCGCTGATCGCGGCGGGCTGCATCATGATGCGCAAATGTCATCTCAACACCTGCCCCGTGGGTGTCGCGACGCAAGACCCCGTGCTGCGCAAGCGCTTCAAGGGCACGCCCGAGCACGTCATCAATTTCTTCTTCTACGTGGCCGAAGAACTGCGCGGCCTGATGGCCGGGATGGGTGCAAGAACGCTCAACGAGCTTGTCGGGCGCGCGGACCTGCTCAACCAGACCCGGCTCGATGACCACTGGAAAGCGCGCGGGCTCGATTTCTCGCGGTTGTTCCATACGCCCCAGCCGGTCGGCGGCGATACCCTCCATCATTCCGAACGCCAGAACCATCATCTCGAAGCGGTGCTGGATCGTGACCTGATCGCCAAGGCGCGCGCCGCCATCGACACGAAGACCCCGGTGCGGATCGAGATGCCGATCCGCTCGCTCAACCGCGCGACCGGCACGATGCTGTCGGGCGAAGTCGCAAAGGCGCACGGCCATGCGGGGCTGGCGGACGACACGATTTCCGTGACCTTCAGGGGCACGGCGGGCCAGAGTTTCGGCGCGTTCCTTGCAAAAGGCATCAGTTTCGATCTTGTCGGGGACGGCAATGACTATGTCGGCAAGGGCCTGTCGGGTGGCCGCATCGTCATCCGTCCGTCCGAAGGATCGGCAACCGTTCCCGGCAATTCGATCATCGTCGGCAACACCGTGCTTTACGGGGCGATCGATGGGGAGTGCTATATCCGGGGCGTAGCGGGCGAACGGTTCGCGGTGCGCAATTCGGGCGCCATCGCGGTGGTCGAGGGCACGGGCGATCACGGCTGCGAATATATGACCGGCGGGCTGGTCGTCGTCATCGGCGGGACGGGTAGGAACTTCGCCGCCGGCATGTCGGGCGGCGTTGCCTATGTGCTCGATGAGGACGGCACGTTCCGCAACCGCTGCAACCTCGCCATGGTCGATCTCGAACCGGTCGAGGAAGAAGAAGAGCTGATGCAAAAGCTCCACCACCATGGCGGCGACCTCGAATGGCATGGCCGGGTCGATATCTCGGGCGACATGACCCGGCACGACGACGAGCGGCTCTACCAGCTCATCTCCAACCACCTGCATTATACCGGCTCGGACCGCGCGAGAACGATCCTCGACGACTGGGAAGAATACCGGCCCAAATTCGTGAAGGTAATGCCCGTCGAATACCGCCGGGCGATGCAGGAAATGGAAGCACGCCGCGCCGGACAGTCCGTCCGCCCGGCTGCCGAATAGGAGGAAGGCATGGGCAAGGTCACAGGTTTTCTCGAAATCGACCGTCAGGAGCAGCGCTACGAGCCCGCTTCGGACCGCATAAGGCACCACCGCGAGTTCACCATTCCGCTCACCGAGCCGGAGATCACAAAGCAAGCGGCGCGCTGCATGGATTGCGGCGTCCCTTATTGCCACGGCGATATGGGGTGCCCGGTGCACAACCAGATCCCCGACTGGAACGATCTGGTTTACAACGACGATTGGGAGGAAGCGGCGCGCAACCTCCATTCGACCAATAATTTCCCCGAATTTACCGGCCGCGTGTGCCCCGCCCCGTGCGAGGAAGCCTGTACGCTCAACCTCGAGGACATGCCTGTCGCCATCAAGACCATCGAGCAGGCCGTCGCCGACAAGGCCATCCGCAACGGATGGATCAGGCCCCAGCCAGCCGAAGTAAAGACGGGAAAGACCATCGCCGTGGTGGGCGCGGGCCCAGCCGGGCTCGCCGCCGCCCAGCAACTGGCGCGCGTCGGCCATGAGGTGCATGTCTATGAACGCGAGCCCAGACCCGGCGGGCTGCTGCGCTATGGCATCCCCGACTTCAAGATGGAAAAACACCACATCGACTTCCGCCAGACCCAGATGGAAGCCGAGGGCGTCGTCTTTCATTTCGGCGAAAATATCGGGGTCTCGCGTCCGCTGTCCGAGCTTCAGAAGAGCCACGACGCCGTGCTGCTGTGCGGCGGCGCGGAGCATCCGCGCCATCCGGGGTGCGCGGGGACGGACCATGCGGGCGTGCACTACGCCATGCCCTATCTCGTCCAGCAGAACCGGCGCAATGGCGGGGAGGCGGTGACGGGCGAACCGATCCTTGCCTCGGGCAAATATGTGGTGGTGATCGGGGGCGGCGACACCGCCTCGGACTGCATCGGCACCGCCTTCCGGCAGGGCGCGGTTTCGGTGACCCAGCTCGATATCCGCCCCCAGCCCCCGGCAAAGGAAGACAAGCTCACCTCGTGGCCCAACTGGGCGATCAAGATGCGCACCTCATCGAGCCAGGCCGAAGGGGCGGTGCGCGAGTTTTCCGCCGGAACGCTCGAGATCGTTGACGATGGCACCGGGCATGTGACGGGGGTCGAATGCGCCCGGGTCGGGCTCTCCCGCCAGCCCATCGAGGGCACCGATTTCGTGCTCAGGGCCGATCTCGTCCTGATGGCCATCGGCTTTGCCCACCCGGTCCATGAAGGGATGCTGGAACAGCTCGGCGCGAAGCTCGACGGGCGCGGCAATCTTTTCGCCGATACCTTCACCTACAGGACCTCGGTCGAAGGCGTTTACGCCGCCGGCGACATGCGGCGCGGCCAGTCGCTGATCGTCTGGGCGATCCGCGAAGGCCGGCAGGCGGCACGGGCCATCGACCTCGATCTGATGGGCGCAACGAGCCTGCCGCGCTGAAAATACGGAGTATTCCCGATCCATAACTGAACGGGAAAACGATTTGCGTTCAATTCGTTCAGTTATTTTTTCCAACCCCGCTTTCCTCCCCTGCAATGGGACCCCGGCTTTCGCCGGGGAAGCAAAGGAAAGGCATCGGCGATTATAGTGCCCAAGAGCGGAGCGAGGGTATCGGGCCTCACCGCCCGCGCGGGTTTTCGACCACCATGGGTTCCCGTATCGGCACCCCGAACGCGTCGATCCGCCCTTCGGGCGCGTTGAGCAGGGCTTCGATCTCGAACCCCTCGCGCGCGGCGACCGGGGCACCGGCGACGACCAGATCGTTTGCCCGATAGGTCCGGGTGCCGATCTGCTGGACAAGGCCCGCCATTTCCCCGAGCTGCACCTGCCCCAGCCCCTGAAAGGGCGGGCGCAGCATCAGGGCGGCGTCGGTGCCCGCAAGGTGATCGGCGACCTCGAGCGTCGAGCCCCCGCCGCCATGATAGTCGCCGATCGCCCGGTCGACGTAAAAGGCCAGCTTGTCGGACCCCGCCGCCGAAAAGTGAATGCCATCGGCCTTGCGCATGGTCGTGATGTCACCGTTGAGATCGGGGCCGGTGGCGGTATAGCCCCCGCTCTCGCTCATATAGCGCTCGAAGGTCTCGACCCATTCGGCGCCCGCTGCCTCGACGGCGGCACGGTGCATGGCCGAAATCTGGATGATCCCGGCGCCGTACTGGGCCAGTTCCATCGGCGGCAATTCGATCCACACCACGGGCTTGTCGGCGGCGCGCAGCGTTGCAAGGAATTTTTCGAGCCGCGCCGAATAGGCGGCTCGCCAGGGGTCGGAAAGCGGCGCGTCCGCCCCCAGCGCCTGCCGGTCGTTGATGCCGATGATGACGACGGCGATGTCGAAACTGTCCTCGGCGATCGCCTCCTCGATGGTCCGCTGCCAGTTGAAGAAATCATCGCGCACAAAGCCCGACGAGCCCACCCCGCGCCCGATGACACGCACATTCTCGTTCTCGGCGTAAAACCGCTCCAGCCCGCGCGCCAGATCGACCGCCATGGAATCCCCCACCACCATCACCCGCTGGGCGTCTGGCGATTTTTCGACCGCCGGAGGCGGCGGTGGGGCGGCGGGCGCCCGCACCACCCCCTGGCCCGGCGATGACGGCGCAGGTGCCGGAGCGGGGGCGGGCACCGGCTGGCTCTGCTGCTGGCCGGTCCCGAACAAAAGCTCGAACAGATTACGCGGCCGCTGCTCCTGCGCAAACGCGGGCACCGCTGCGACAAGCAGCGCAAGCAACGCAAGGATAGGCAGGCGGATACGGCTCATGGCGGGTAGTGATACCTTATTCGGGTTGGGGCTGAAAGCGGGGGCGCTTGCGATTAGGTGAGCATCGCTGCACCCCTCACCCCCAGCCCCTCTCCCTCAAGGGGAGAGGGGGGCTCAAGAGCCGATACGCCCGCGGTGCTACCCTTCTCCCCTTGAGGGAGAAGGTGGCCGGAGCGAAGCGGAGGTCGGATGAGGGGTGCTGCGATGCCAGCCAAATACGCCGGGCCTAGTAAATCGACGGCCGATCGTTCCGCGTGTTGAGATATTGCTCCCAGCGATAGGCGAGATCGACGATTTCGTTGAGATCGTCATGGGCGGGTGTCCAGCCCATTGAGCGGATGCGGTTGGCGCTGGCGACGATGGAGGCGGGATCGCCCGGGCGGCGGGGCCCGCGTTCGACGGTAAAATCGACTCCCGTCACGGATTTCACCGTGTCGATCACCTGATCGACCGAAAAACCGCGTCCATAACCGCAGTTCATGGTCGTGCTCTCCCCGCCCTTCCTCAGATGATCGAGCAGGACCGCGTGGGCGGAGACCAGATCGCTGACATGGATATAGTCGCGCACGCAGGTGCCGTCCGGGGTGGGATAATCCTCGCCGAAAACGCTCATCTTGTCGCGCAGGCCCAGCGCGGTCTGCACGGCCACCTTGATGAGATGGGTCGCGCCCGCCGCCGACTGGCCCGAGCGCAAATGCGGATCGGCGCCCGCCACGTTGAAATAGCGCAGCACGCCATAGGTCATGGGATGGGCCGCCGCCACATCGGCCAGCATCCACTCGGTCATCAGCTTGGATCTGCCATAGGGCGAGACCGGGTTGAGCACCGCGTCCTCGGCCACCGGCTCGAGCCCCACCATGCCGTAAACGGCGGCGGTCGATGAAAAGATGAAGTGCTTCACCCCGCCCGCAACGCAGGCTTCGATGAGGTCGCGCGAATTGGCGGTGTTGTTCTTGTAATATTTGAGCGGGTTCTCGACCGATTCCGGCACGACGATCGAGCCGGCGAAATGGATGACCGCCTCGATGCCGTGCTCGGCGATGATCCGGCCCACCAGCGCGCTGTCGGACACATCGCCCGACACGAAGGTGACGCGGTTGTCGATCAGCCACTCGAACCCGGTGGTCAGGTTATCGATGACGACGACATCCTCACCGGCATCGGCCAGCGCCAGAACCATATGGCTGCCGATATAGCCCGCCCCGCCCGTTACAAGAACACTCATGAGGACTCCCGCATCCGCTTACCCTGTTGCCCCTTGCCTCGCATACCGATCCGCAATTTGGGGTGCAACCGCAACCCGAAAGATGCCATTAGCGTATTGAAATTGCATTATGCCCTGTTCCGGGGCATGGGACACTTGAAAAGTTCGAGGAGATTTCAATTGGCGAACCGCGTACGCACTGCCGTTTTTCCCGTGGCCGGCCTCGGCACCCGCTTTCTGCCCGCCACGAAAGCAATGCCCAAGGAAATGCTGACCGTGGTCGACCGGCCGGTCATCCAGTACGCGGTGGACGAGGCGCGCGAGGCGGGAATCGAGCATTTCGTCTTCGTCACCGGCCGCAACAAGGGTGTGATCGAGGACCATTTCGACCGCCAGTTCGAGCTCGAGGCAACGCTTGAGGCGCGCGGCAAGTCCGAGGCGCTGGCCGAACTGCGCCGCGACCTGCCGCGCGCAGGCCAAACCAGCTTCACCCGCCAGCAGGAGCCGCTGGGACTGGGCCACGCCGTCTGGTGTGCGCGCGACATCGTGGGGCGCGAGCCCTTCGCGCTGCTCTTGCCCGACATGATCTTCCAGTCCGCCCCCGGCGTTCTCAAGCAGATGATGGACGCCTATGAGACGACGGGGGGCAATGTGATCGCCGTCGAGGAAGTACCGATGGAAAACGTTGCCTCCTATGGCGTCGTGGCGCGCGGCGAGGGCCCCGACACGGGGTTTGCGATCACCGGCATGGTGGAAAAGCCCAAGCCCGCCAATGCGCCCTCCAACCTCATCATCTCGGGGCGCTATATCCTTCAGCCCGAGATCTTCTCGCTTCTCTCGGACGCGACCGCCGGGGCGGGCGGGGAAATCCAGATCACCGACGCCATGCACCAGCTCATGGCGCGCCAGTCCTTCACCGGGGTGAAATATCAGGGACGGTCCTTCGATTGCGGCTCCAAGATCGGGTTCCTGACCGCCAATGTGGTCTTTGCCCTCGACCGCCCCGATATCGCCGACGATTTCATGGCGGAACTGAAGACGCTGACCGGCGATATCCCGATCAGTATTGCAAACTGACCCCGGCGCTCACCCGGTGTTCGTCCGCCTCGCGCGGAGTGGCAGCCGGATCGTTACGCCAGCCATAGCGGTAATCGAGCGCAAAATCGGAATGGGGACCGAGGACGAGGTCCGCGCCGAGCCCGGCGGTATAGCGGCGGGTGAGCGCGCCGGTCCCTTGCGCCTCGGACCATGAGCCGCTGGCCGTCCCCCGGAGGCCCAGCCACTGGTTGACCTTGTAGGCCGCCTCGAGCGAAAGCGTATAATCGGTGCTGGCCGCGCCGCTGCCCGTGCCCGGCGCGATCTCAGTATCGAGCGCGGCGCGCAGGCGCAGGGTGGAATCGGGATTATAGCCAAGGGCGAGCCCGTAGAGCAGCGAACGGGTATCGGGCAGGGACGCATCGTATGTCCGCCATCCCGTGCCGATAGAGGCTTCGAGCGTCGCCCTTTCCTGCCAGTTCGCGGTAGCCCCGGCACGGGCCGCATAGGTCCACCCGCTGCGCCGTATCCCGAGGGCAGGATCGACGGCATCGAATTCGTCCCGGCCCGCTTCGCCCGCAACGAACACTCCTAGAAGCGGCGTCAACGCATAGCCCAGGCGCATGCCACCGGAAAACCGGGTGCGGTTCTCGCCGGAATTGTCGAGCACGCCCCCGCTGGCAAGCCGGGTTTCCCCCCTTTCCCCGCGGTCGAGGGCAAGGGTGCCGGTCAGATCGAAAAGCCCCAGTTGCTGCGTCAATGCGCCTTGGAGCGAAGCGTCCAGCCGCAGCGGCGCGGTTGCAACGCCACTGGAGGTGACGTCGAGCCCTTGGGGGTCATCCCTCTCGAGCGCGAGCGCGCCCTCAAGACCGAGGCGGGTCGTGGACCCCAGCGCGTGGGCAAGGCTTCCATCAAGGGTTGCGCCCCCGATGCGGAACTCCCGGCGCAGGCCCTGCACAAGCGTTGCATCGCCCGAAAGGCTGATTTCGGTGCCCGCGCCACTATAGCGCAGCGAGGCGTTGGGGATCAGCAGCGCCTCGTAGCGGTTGGCGCCCCGGGCATGGACAAACGCGCCGCGTAACGCAATGCCGTACCCGGCCCGCCAGGGCGAGGAAGGCGAAAGCGGATAAACCATGGGAGCGGAAGGCAAGGCCGCCGGGACGGGCGCAGGGTTATCGAGCGGCGGGGGCGCGGCGGGCGCAAGCGGCTCCGGCGCCATCGATGCGACAGGCGCGGGCACTGGCGGCGGCGGATTTTCCGCGACGCTGCACAGCATGGCCGGTTCGCAAAAGGGCGAGAACGATCCGCGCAGCAGGTCGGGGTTGTTGGTGACCGAGCCGTCGCCCTGCCCATGGGCAAGCCCCGCGGACAGCACACCAAGCGCGCCCGCGAGCAGCACAGCCCTCAAAGCCCTCATCGATACCGGCACAAAAAGTCTCCACGGCGCCATGGGCGCCTGCGCCGCAGACTTCCAATTTAGGGTTAACAAATCCTTACGATCGGCCCGGTGGAGCACGATTCATCTGGATGGATGGTATTTCGGTTTATGCCGGATAGCGACGGGGACGACAGGTCAGACGAGGCCCACGGGCTCGACCACCAGCACCGGGCCCTTAGCGCCCACGATGCGCACCGAGGCTCCCGCCGGCAGGTCCGGCCCGGTGACCTGCCAGATACTGTCCTCGATATGGACCCGCCCCATCCCGTTCTTGATGGCCTCGGCCAGCACCACCTCGCGTTCGAGGTAACGTGCCGTGCGGCGGTTGAGCATGGGACTTTCCGAGGGCGGGGTCTTGCCGTAACGCCGCCGCTGGTAACCCAGCCAGCCGGCGACCAGAACCAGCGAGAGCACCCCGAACAGGGCCCATTGCAGCGGCCAGCTTATCGCCGAAACGATGACCGCCAGCCCCGTTACGATGGCGGCGGCGCCCAGCCAGACCAGAAATGCCCCCGAGACCGCCAGCTCGAGCGCCAAAAGCGCCAGCCCGAGAACGATCCACGACCATCCGCCGTACTGGGCAATGAACTCGATGACCGCCATGATCCCGAAAGCCCCCTCAGGTCTCGCTGCGCGTCGAAGGCGGGCGCGCGCCGCTCGATCGCCTGGGCGCCTCGCCGCCGAACGATTCGCGCGCGATCTCGGCGATCCCGCCCAGTGCGCCGATGACGTTTGCCGCCTCGACCGGTAGCATCAGCACCTTCTGGTTGGGTGCGGCGGCGACCGTTTCGAGCGCCTTGATGTAATTGTTGGCGACAAAATAGTTGATGGCCTGCACATCGCCCTTTGCGATGGCCTGGGAAACCATTTCGGTGGCCTTTGCTTCCGCCTCCGCCGCACGCTCACGCGCTTCCGCGTCGCGGAACGCGGCCTCGCGGCGGCCTTCTGCCTCGAGCACCTGTGCCTGTTTTTCGCCCTCGGCCTTCAATATCTGCGCCTGCCGCTTGCCCTCGGCCTCAAGGATCACCGCGCGCCGGTCGCGCTCGGCCTTCATCTGCCGGCCCATGGCATCGACCAGATCCTTGGGCGGATCGATATCCTTGATCTCGATACGCGTGATCTTGACGCCCCATGGCGTTACCGCGGCATCGACCACCCGCAGGATGCGCGCGTTGATCTCGTCGCGATGACTCAACAACTCGTCGAGATCCATCGAGCCCATGACCGAGCGGATATTGGTCATGGTGAGATTGAGCACCGCATTTTCGAGATCGGCCACCTCATAGGCGGCGGCCTCTGCGTCGAGAACCTGATAAAAGGTCACGCCATTGGCGGTGATCGATGCGTTGTCGCGGGTGATGACCTCCTGATGGGGCACGTCGAGCACCTGCTCCATCATGTTGAGCCTGCGCCCGATCCCGTCGATGAACGGCACGATGATGTTGAGACCCGGCTTGAGAGTCCGCGTATAGCGCCCGAAGCGCTCGACCGTGTGGTTGTACCCTTGCGGCACGGTCTTGATCCCGGCCAAGAGCACCAGCACCGCCAGGATGCCGATGGCGACAAGAACGATACTCAGCCCATCCATGCGCGGGGTCCTTTACCGCTTTTGATCCCTGCGCGGACTTTAGGTTGGGCCGGCGCCGCTGACAATCGGCAAAACCGCCGGCTAAGAGTGCCTAACAGAACCAGAGATGGCCACGATGGGGTTTGGACGCGTCGGATGCAAGGACAGGCGCGCGGGCGATACCGGGGGTATCGCCAAGCGACTGGACACGGCAGCCGGCCGTCCAAACCCCACCTGCGGCGCGCGGAATTTATCCATCCGCTGCGTTCCCGCGCTTGCCGATACCTCGGTATCGGCTGCACGCGGCGCCTTGCGGGCTGGACAAATTGCGCGCGTCGTGGCCGTCTCTGGTTCTGTTAGGCGCTCTTAGAGCCAGCCGGAAAGCTCGCGCCGGGCGATGGTCTCGATGATCTTCATGCCATCGGGCGTATCGTTGAGGCACGGGATATAGGCGTAATTCTCGCCCCCCGCCGCCATGAACAGATCGCGCCCCTCCATTTCGATTTCTTCGAGCGTCTCGATGCAATCGACCGAAAAGGCCGGGGCGAGGATGGCCACCTTCTTGATGCCCTTGCCCGGCAGGCTCTCGAGCGTTTCGTCCGTATAGGGCTGTAGCCATTCGGTGGGGCCGAACCGGCTCTGGAAGGTGACCATCAGCCGATCCTGTTCCCAACCCAGATGCTCGCCCACCAGCCGTGTCGTCTCGTGGCACTGGTCGTAATAGGGGTCGCCCCTCTCGATGTAGGACCGGGGCATGCCGTGATAGGAGGTGATCACCAGATCGGGCGTGAAATCGAGCTTTGCCAACCCCTCGGTGATCGAGCGGGCCAGAACCTCGACATAACCGGGGTCCTCGAAATAGGCCGGCACCGTGCGCACCGCAGGCTGCCAGCGGATTTTCATCAGCGCCCGGAACGCCTGATCATTGGCCGTCCCGGTCGTGGTGGCCGAATATTGCGGGTAGAGGGGAAAGAGCAGGATGCGGTCACACCCCGCCTCGTGCAGCCGTTCGATGGCGCTCTTTATCGAAGGGTTGCCGTAGCGCATGCCGTAATCGACGAGCACGTCATCGCGGCCGGCGAACGCTGCCTGCAGCTTTTCGGCCTGGCGGCGCGTGATGACGCGCAAGGGGCTGTCGTTTTCCTCGCGATCCCAGATCTTGGCGTAATTGGCCCCAGCCTTTTGCGGGCGGACCGAGAGGATGACGCCGTTGAGCAGGGGCCACCAGATGAGCCTGGGCGTCTCGATGACGCGCGGGTCGGAAAGAAATTCCTCGAGATAGCGCCGCACGCTCCAGTAATCTGTCGCATCGGGCGTACCGAGATTTAAAAGAAGGATTCCGGTCTTGCGTGACGGAACGGCGGAATGTCCGGTGGGCAGTTGCGCGTTCATTGATCTCTCTTGCGGAGGACGTGAGGGTCCGCACGGGTTGGGCGTCTTGATTATTGCGGCACATTAACGGGAAAGTTCCGCCGGGCAACCCAATAGCGAAAACTGCGTCCATATGCCTTGCAGTCCACGCAACCGGCCTGACGCGCTCTATCGCGTCGATCATGATGCACTCGGGCCTGCGACCTTCCCACAATCACAAATCGCTCCTCAAGGACATCCTACGATTCACAGTTCATGCAAGATGCCCTAGCTGTGGACCATGCATTCCAACTTTCTGCCAATTTACGGCCCGTCGGGGCGCCTCTTTATGAAGAGACCGATCACCGAAAACAGGCAGCCCAGCCAGGCCGCAGGCAATCTTTCCATACAAATTGACATTTTTGTCCGACAAAGATGTTTGTATCATTCTTTTATTTGATGTAGATTATTGACGTTAAGCGAGGTGTACCTTTAGGGTTCACCTGCTTTTGCACTCATGGAATGGGAGGATTTTATGACACATACGAAATCGAACGGCATGGCCCGCTTTGCCCGGCTCTCGCTGGCGGCGCTTGTCGCCACCGGCGCCTTGGCGACGTTCTCCGTCGCGGCGCATGCCGACAAGCTTGATGCAATCAAGGAGCGCGGCGTCCTTATCTGTGGCGTGATGAGCACCAATCCGCCGCAAGGCATGCTGGAGACCGGCACGCGCGAAGTGGTGGGCTACGACGTCGATGTGTGCCGCGGTATCGCCGCGCAGCTCGGCGTATCCGCCGATCTCAAGGTGATGTCAACCGCTGCCCGCATTCCCGAGCTCACCCAGGGCCGGGTCGATATCCTCACTGCCGGCTTCATCTACACCGCCGAACGCGCCGCCCAGGTAGACTACAGCTATTCCTATCTCGACGCGGTGGAAAAGATTGTCGTGGCCGAGGATTCCGAATTCCGGTCGATCGCCGATCTGTCCGGGCACAAGGTCGCTGCCGCCGATGGAACCACCTCGGCCAATGCCGCCCGCGCCTCCATCGAGGGCGTGGAGGTCATCACCCTGCAGGACAACCCCACGGCCTTCCTCGCCTTCATGCAGAACCGCGCTGATGCCTTCGCGGCCAGCCAGTTCATCCTCGCCGACTACGTCCGCACCAGCCAGGATACACGCCCGCTGCGCATCCTGCCCGAAGCCACCATGTCGTCGCCGTTTGGCGCCGCCGTGCGCAAGGACGAGCCCCGGCTACTCGAAGCGGTAAATGCGGCGCTGGTCGCTATGGACAGATCCGGCCAGTTCGACGAGATTTTCGCCAAGTGGCTCGGGCCCGACTCCAATTACAACCTCGAACGCACTTTCGTCGTTCAGGAAATCGAGTAAACGGGCGAGGCGGCGGGAACGGCAGCATGGACATCATTCTATCAGGCGATAATATCGCCAAATTCCTTCTTGGACTGCTGACTACGCTTGAGCTTACCGCCGCCTTCATCGTGTTCGGGGGCTTGATCGGCGTCATATTGGCGGCGCTGCGCTCGCTGCCGGTGAAGCCCCTGCAATGGCTAGTGGCGCTGTTCGTGCTCTATCATCGCAACGTGCCACTGCTGGTACAGATTCTGTTCTGGTATTTCGCGATTCCGCAGGTCTTCCCACCGCCGCTGCAAAAGCTCGTCAATGGCACCTATCCCGAATTCATCCTCGGCGCCACCGCGCTCAGCATGGCCTTCGGCGCCTATGTGTCAGAGGATCTGCGCAGCGGCTTCCGTTCACTGCCCAAGGTTCAGTTCGAGGCCAGCCGTGCCATTGGCATGAGCTTCCTGCAGAGTTTCGTCTTCATCATCCTGCCCCAGGCCGTGCGCGTCGCCACACCTGCCCTCACCAATCAGCTCCTGCTGTTCTTCAAGGGAACCAGTCTAGCCTCGGTCATCGGCGTGGCCGAGATCACCCATGTGGCGTCTGACCTCAACACCAGCACGCTGCTCACCTTCGAGTCCTTTTTCATCGCCACCATGCTCTATCTGACGATTTCCCTGATCATCGTGACGATGGGCCGTCAGCTTACGGCGCGCGCCGCCGCTGGTACCCGCTCATGATCGAGATCATCCAAACCTATTGGCTCGATCTGCTGATCGGCAGCTATCCTAACGGGCCGCTGGGCGGCCTGGCCATGACCATGATCATCGCCGTGGTCAGCATTGCCCTGGCGGTACCCCTGGGGGTGCTGCTGGCCTTGGCCGAGCTCAGCCCACGCCGCTGGCTGAGCCTCGTCACCGGGGCGCTCATCACCTTCGTGCGCGGCGTGCCGCTGCTGATGTTCATTTTTTGGATCTATTTCGTGGTACCGGTCATTACCGGCATTTCGATCCAGGGCACCACCACGCTGATCATCGCCCTGGTGATTTTTGAAAGCGCCTATATCTCCCAGATCGTCAAGGCCGGCATTCTCGCATTGCCCAAGGGGCAGAGCGAAGCCGCCGAGTCGCTGGGCATGGCACCCTGGCAGATCAATGTGAAGATCATCCTGCCCCAGGCCATCTTCAACATGACGCCCAGCCTGATCTCCCAGCTCAGCTCTGCAGTGAAGGACACCTCGCTCGGCTATATCATTAACGCAACCGAGGTCACCTTCGCCACGGCCCAGATCAACAGTATCCTGCTGACCAAGCCGATGGAGGTGTTCGGCATCCTGGCCATCGTCTTCTTCGTGGTCTGCACCTCGCTTACCGGTCTGGCCAGCCTGCTGGAAAAGCGCCTCGGCCACGCCCAGAACGCCGCCGGCGTGCGCGCCAGTTAGGAGCCGGAGATGATCGAGTTCGAAGCCGTCGAGAAATATTTCGGCGATCGCCATATTCTCAAATCCATAACCGGAAGCGTCTCCAAAGGGCAGGTCGTGGTGGTGTGCGGCCCTTCGGGCTCGGGCAAGTCGACGCTGATCCGCACCGTCAACCGGCTTGAATCCATCGATGGCGGCCATCTCCGCGTCGACGGGCGCGACATCCACACCGTCCGCAATATCAACGAACTGCGCAGCGGCATCGGTTTCGTCTTCCAGTCTTTCGGCCTGTTTCCGCATATGAGCGCGCTGGACAATGTGATGATCGGGCTGCGCCGTGTCCGCAAGCTCGGCCCGGCCGAGGCCCGGCAGATTGCCATGGAACGGCTGGCGGGGCTCGGCCTCGCCGACAAGGCCGATTCCATGCCGGCGCAATTGTCGGGCGGGCAGCAGCAGCGGGTGGCCATCGCCCGCGCCGTCAGCATGCGCCCTGCGGTGATGCTGTTCGACGAGCCGACCTCCGCGCTCGATCCCGAACTGGTCTCCGAAGTGCTGGCGGCCATAGAGCAACTGGCCGATGAGGGCATGACCATCATCTGTGTCACCCATGAAATGGGTTTCGCCCGCCGCGTCGCCGACCGCATCTGGTATCTGGAGGCGGGGCGCCTGCTGCATAATCTCGACACCGAGGATTTCTTCAAGCTGCGCCAGGCCATGCGTCTGGAAGCGGCGTCATCGTGACAGGATCAGGGAGTTAGCCATGCATATCACACGCTCGCAGGATGTCGCCGCGATCGAAACCGGTGGCCGCGAAATTGGCGGGGTGCAGACCCAGGGCGAAGTCGACTTCAAACTGCTGCGCTCGGGCGAGAAGGTGCAACTGGTCGAAACCAAGATGAAGGCCGGCTTCTTCCACCCCAACCATCTGCATCCGGAAAACGAAAGTATCGGTTATCTGGTCAGCGGCCGGCTGGAAATGGTCATTGGGGGAGAAACCTATATCATCGAGCCCGGCACCTGCTGGCATCACCCCACCGGCGTGGTGCATTCCACCCGCGCCCTGGTCGACAGCCACGCCATCGAGGTCCATAGCCCCCTGCGCGCCGACCTCGCCCGCTGACGCCGTCTTTTGTCACATCTGCCTCGGGTGAGGGGGCTTTTCCCGACGCCATGCCAGCGCATGGCCTCTTCAACCGATCTACCATCTTCAGCAAGAACCGCCTTCTCTTTATAGCCCTGCGGTCGGTCGCTGCCCGCGCCAGGGCGTGGCGCGCTCATAGCCATGTCCCACGCGCAATATGGTCGCCTCGTCGAACAGCCTTCCCACCAATTGCAGCGAGAAGGGCAGGCCATTGACCGCGAAGCCGTTGCACAGCGCCAGCGCCGGATTGCCCGATACGCTGAAGGCCGCGTTAAAGGCCAGCTTGGTGAACAGCGAACTGGCCGGCACCGGCGTCAGCTTGCCCGCCGGCTCGGCGGTGGGCAGAGCCAACAGATCCACCTCGGTCAGCACCGTCTGCACCGCTGCCGCCAACGTGGTGCGGACCCGTTGCGCGCGCAGATAGTCCTCCGCCGGCACCAGGCCGCCGGCCAGCACCCGGCCGCGGAAGTTTGCGCCATAGAGTTCGGGATGCTCCCGCAGCCCGCTACCATGCAGCGAGAACAATTCGCATAGCGCCAGGATTTTCTTGGTATCCTCGAAATCGACCAGCGGCGGCAGGCGCACCGTCTCGATGCCGGCGCCCAGCGCCCGCAGCACCTTCAGCGATTCCTCGAAGGCGGCCAGGGTCTCGTCATTGACCGGGCTTTCCTCGGTGAACCAGGCATAGGGCACGCCGATGCGCAGACCCTTGATGGACCCATCCAGCCCGGCCCGGTAATCGGGCACCGGCATACGCGACGACGCCGGATCGAGCGGATCGTGGCCGGCCAAGACGTTGAGGGCGATGGCCAGATCCTCCACGCACCAGGCCAGCGGCCCCACATGGTCCTGGCTGGGCGAATTGGGCATGGCGCCGCGCCGGCTGACCCGGCCGAAGCTCGGCTTGATGCCGGCAATGCCGCAGGCGGCTGCCGGCCCTCGGATGGAGCCACCGGTATCGGTGCCCATAGCCAGCATGCACAGCCCCGCCGCCACCGCCGCCGCCGAGCCGGAGGAAGAGCCGGCCGGGCTATGCTCGGGATTCCAGGGGTTGCACGCGGGCGGAAACAGCACGTCCCAGGAGGGCCCGCCATGGGCGTGTTCCCAAGTAGCGTTCTTGCCCATCAGCACTGCACCCGCCGCCTGCAGCCGCTCCTGGGCGTGGCTGTCGGTGGCGGGCACATTACCGCCCAGCGTGCGCGATTGCGCTGCTGTCAACAGGCCGGCGGTGTCGAACACGTCCTTGAGCCCATAGGGGATGCCGTGCAGCGGCCCGCGATAATACCCTGCCGCGATTTCAGCGGTGGCCGCCGCCGCCTCGCGCCGCGCCCGCTCCAGCGTGGGCGTGACGAAGCTGTGCAGCACCCCGTCATATTTCTCGATGCGGGCGATCGCGGCCTCGGTCAGTTCGACCGGCGATACGTCGCGTTTTTCGATCAGTTCGGCGGCCTGGGCAATAGTGAGGATCGCGGTCATGGGTCGACCTCCTTCACGACCGGCATGGGCACGAAAACCTGCTCCATCTCTCCGGACGCGGTCTGGCAGCGACGGAACCGCGTCAGCATGGCGTTCACATGCCCATAGGCTTCCTCCAGTTCCCCAGAATAAGGCTCGGGCAGCAGCATGTCGTTGGCCACCGCCAGCGCCGCCACCGTCTCGCGTGAAGGCAAATCTCCCGCCATGGCTAGACCACCGCTTCCAGGGTGATCTCGCTCGGCCGCATGACCCGGCCGGCCTGCACCACCCGGTCCACCCGCTCCAGATTATAGGGGTCCTCCAGCGGGTCGGCGGCGAGGATCACAATATCAGCGATCTTGCCGGCTTCGAGCGTGCCGATGTCGCGGGCCAGGCCCAGCGCCCCGGCGGCATTGCGGGTGCAAGCCAGCAGGCTGTCCTTGGCGGAGAGGCCGAACAGCCGCATCATTTCCACATCCTCGGCATAGCGTCCGGCCGAATCGGTGCCGGTGACGATCTTTACGCCCGCCTTCACCGCAGCGCGGAAGCTGGCCTCCATCGGCGCCACCAAAGCCAGGTGCCGCTGCCCCCATGCCTCGCCGCGCTGCAGCCTGGGGTTAAAGGTCTGCCGGCCATAAGAGCTGAGCGTCGGGTCGAAATAGACATTCTGCTCCACCATGCGGGCGGCATGTTCGTCATTGAGATAGAAGCCGTGGGAGATGACGTCCACCCCCGCATCGAGCACGCGGGTCACCGCCGTCGTGCCCATGACGTGACAGGCGGTGCGCTTGCCATGGGCACGGGCCTGGTCGAAGGCCGCCTGCATCTCGTCGATCTCCATTTCCGGCCGCGTCTTTTCCGGGTGGTCGATGTCGATCGGGTCGTGGCTGGCGACAATCTTGATGAAGTCGGCGCCGGCGAGCAATTGCTGGCGCGCGGCACGGCGCACGTCATAGGGCCCGTCCGCCTCGATATTGAGCACATAGCCGTGTCCGCCGGTGATGCTGACCGGCGAGCCGCAGGCCAGCACGCGCGGCCCCGGCAGATGCCCGTCATTGATCAGGTCGCGGTAATGCAGGCCCACGCCGAAGGACGAGCCCATGTCGCGCACCGTGGTCCAGCCGCGCCGCAGGGCGACCAGGGCGTTGCGCACCGCGTTAAGCGACAGGCGCGTCACCGGCGCCTTCAAATTCTCGTAGGGGTGCCCGATCAGGTCGCGAAAGGCGAGATGGTCGTGCATGTTGATCAGGCCCGGCATCACCCATTGTCCGGTCGCATCGACGATCTCCGCATCGCCATAGGCGGGGTCGCGCCGCTCCGCCTCGGTGTCCAGCACGCGCGCGATCCGGCCATTCTCGATAACCAGGCTCCTGCTGGCCTGGGGATCGGCGCCCGTCCCATCGAACAGCATTCCGCAACGTATGATACGCATGATTTCGTCCCTTTCGATCCGCAACATATTCGCAGCCACGCCCATATCGCGGCCCGGCCATCCTCTGGCTTGATGAGCTCGAACCTAAATCAAAAACATCCTAACATAAACCCTATTTTGTAGGACGATTGATCTACATTCCGCGAGCGCCTATGGCGCCAAGGGGTCTAAAGGCGCAAGGAACACCACCAGACCTCACTTTAGTTGGACATTTTAAAATATTTTGTTTGCTAATCTTGTTGTATCTTAGGACAATATGGCTATATTGCCGCAACCAGCGAGCGGAAAGGACTGCATGATGAGCGCGACGAGACTGAATGGTGTGATCAGGGCATTTGAAAACGGCCAAACGGCCTTCGGCACTTTCGTGGCGCCCGAAATCTTGGACACGCAGGTCGTCGCTGCCGCGCCCTATGACGGCATCATCTTCGAAATGGAGCACAATCCTTACGACATTACCAAGCTGCGTCATGCCCTCCAATATATGCTCGACCGGCGCGAACTTGCCGGGGCCGGCAGCCCGGCTCCGCGCGTCACGCCCATGGTCCGCGTGCCCGTCAATGGCGGTGAGATGAGCCAGTGGATCGCCAAGCAGGTGCTCGATCTGGGCGTCTATGGCGTCATCTGGCCGCATGTCTGCACGGTCGAGCAGGCCAAGGCGGCCGTTGCCGCCTGCCGCTATGCCCGCCCCCGTGGTGCGCCCAATTACGAGCCGGCCGGTCAGCGTGGTGATGGCCCGCGCATTGCCGCGCGCTACTGGGGCGTCAGCCAGGCTGAATATTACCGCAAGGCCGATGTCTGGCCCATCGATCCCGAGGGGGAAATCCTGGTCGGCATGATGTGCGAGAAGGTCGAGGCCATGGAAAATCTCGAGGACATCCTCTCGCAGGTGCCTGGCATCGGCCTGGTCATTATCGGCGAGGGCGATCTCTCGCAGAACATGGGCTATCCCCGCCAGTATGACCACCCCAAAGTGATCGAGGCCATGACCCGCATCCGCGAGACCTGCTATCGCCACGGCGTCGTCTGCGGCCACCCCCATGTCGACACCAAGAATATCGAAGACGTGCTGGCCAAGGGCTATCGCTGGGTGCAGTCAGCGCCAGTCACCAGCTTTCCCGGCCTCACCCAGGGGCGTCAACTGGCCGGCCGCTGAGCGGCAGCGGATTTTCCCTTCACTGATTTCCTAGAGGAGCTCGCCATGCGCAAGCCAGGTCGTCACTTCCTGCAGATTCCGGGGCCAACCAACGTTCCCGATCGTATTTTGCGGGCTATGGATATGCCGACGATGAATCACCGCAGCCCCGCCTTCGGCGAATTGGGCCTGCGCGTGCTCACCGGCATCCGCACCATCTTCAAGACCGAGCGCGCGGTCGCTATCTACCCCGCCTCGGGCACGGGCGCTTGGGAGGCGGCCCTGGTCAATACTTTGTCACCTGGCGATAAGGTGCTGATGTACGAAACCGGCCATTTCGCCTCGCTGTGGCGCAGCATGGCGCTGCGGCTAGGGCTGGAGCCGGAATTTATCGCTGGCGACTGGCGCCGGGGCGCTGATGCGGAGCAGCTGGGCGAACGCTTGGCCGCCGACAAGGACCATGCCATCAAGGCGGTCTGCGTGGTTCATAACGAGACCTCCACCGGCTGCACCTCGTCCATCCCTGCCATCCGCGCCGCCTTGGACGCCATTGGACATCCTGCCCTGTTGCTGGTCGACACCATTTCCTCGCTGGGCTCGATCGACTATCGCCACGACGAATGGGGCGTGGACGTTACTGTGGGCGGTTCGCAAAAGGGACTCATGCTACCCCCGGGCCTCTCGTTCAACGCCATCAGCGCCAAGGCGCTGGACGCGGCCAAGAGGGCCACGCTGCCCCGTGCCTTCTGGGACTGGACCGAGATTCTTGCCTCTGGCGAAACCGGCTATTTCCCCTATACACCGGCCATCAACCTGCTCTACGGTCTCGCCGAGGCCATCGACATGATGCATGAGGAAGGGCTGGAGCAGATCTTCCTCCGCCATGACCGTCACGCCGAGGCGACCCGCCGCGCGGTGCGGGCCTGGGGCTTGGAGATACTCTGTCAGGAGCCGAAGCATTACTCCAGCGCGCTGACCGCGGTGCTGATGCCCGACGGCCATGGCGCCGACGCTTTCCGCCGCGTGGTCGAGGAGCAATTCGACATGACCCTGGGCAATGGACTGTCCAGGATCGCCGATCGGGTCTTTCGCATTGGCCACCTGGGCGATTTCAACGACCTGATGCTGATGGGAACCCTGTCCGGTCTGGAAATGGGCCTGGAACGCGCTGGCGTCCCCTATCGCAAAGGTGGCGTGCAGGCGGCGCTGGATTATCTCTCAGAACCGGTGAACTGAGCGTCCCGTCCAGCACCCTCGGGTGGTGACAGCTTGCACAGGCCACCCGAGGCGCGCTAGTCAAGCAGAAGTGCTTGGACGATACTGGGGCTTTTATGACAAAAAATTCGGAACAATTGGACAAAGAGAGCCGGGGGAGCGGCACAAAGGCCATCGATGCCCGCCAGGTCATCGAGGAGGCCATCCTCAAGGGCGATTTCGACGCCGGCGAAAAGCTGAACGAGGCGACGCTGGCGGCGTCTATCGGCGTCAGCCGCGGCACCATCCGCGAGGCCTTGCGCTCCTTGGCCAGCCTGGGAGTGATCGAGATCATACCCAATCGCGGCGCTTTCGTACGCAAGCTGCGGCTCAGCGACGTACTGGAGTCCTACGACATCCGGGCCGAACTCTTCGCCTATGCCGCCCGCACCGTCACCAACCGTCTCACGCCGCGCATGACCGAGGAACTCAAGGCAGTCATGGCGGCGATGCAGGCAGCGAGCGACGCGGAGGACAGCCACGCCTATCACCGCGAGAATCTGCGTTTCCACGCCATGCTGTTCGAAATGAGCAACAACCGCAAGGCATCGGAGATCTATCATTCCCTAGTGCGCGAAATCGCCATTTACCGCGCCAACATGATTTATAACCGCGCGGTCACTCTCAATTCGCAGGAAGAGCACCAGCGGCTGCTCGAAGCCATTTTCACCGGCGACGAGGCACGCGCCGGCAAGCTGGCCCGGGATCACATCATGGGCGGCAAGACCCGCTTCGTGAATTACTTCAAATACGTTGACTGACGGATCAATCGGTTGGGGGAGAATAACATGACCAATGGACGGGACTCGGCTTCCAACATCGCTGTGACGCTGGCCGGCGTCAACAAATGGTACGGTGTGTTCCATGCGCTGAAAGACATCGATCTCACCGTCCGGCGCAGGGAAAAAGTGGTGGTTTGCGGCCCCTCCGGCTCCGGCAAATCGACCATGATTCGCTGCATCAATCGCCTGGAGACCCATCAGCAGGGCCGCATCACCGTCGCCGGCATGGACTTGACCGATGATCCGCAGCGCATGCGCCAGATCCGCCGGAAGGTGGGAATGGTCTTCCAGCAATTCAACCTGTTCCCGCATCTGTCCGTTTTGGAAAACTGCACCGTTGCACCGATCTGGGTGCTCGGCCGCGCCCGGCGCGAATCCGAAGAGCGTGCCATGCATTTCCTCGATACCGTGCGCATCGCCGATCAGGCGCGGAAATATCCCGGCCAACTCTCCGGGGGACAACAACAGCGCGCCGCCATCGCCCGCGCCTTGTGCATGGACCCCGAAATCATGCTGTTCGACGAGCCCACCTCAGCCCTCGACCCGGAGATGATCAACGAGGTTCTGGCAACAATGGTCGAGCTGGCCGATGCCGGCATGACCATGGTGTGCGTGACGCATGAAATGAATTTTGCGCGCGAGGTGGCCGACCGGGTAATCTTCATGGATCAGGGCCAAATCAGGGAAAGCGCCGAACCTGACGAATTCTTCGATGCTCCTCGCGATCCGCGCCTGCGTAAATTCCTCGACCAGATCATCCGCGCTGACTGATACCAACGGCTTTGGCGTGTGACTCTCGGGGGATTCCCAAACTGGCGGGTTGCTGATTCGATAGCGGGGAAGGAGATTCGCTCATGCCCGGATCGATACGATTGCGACAGGACTATTCCGCCCCTG